>OZ244938.1:1075000-2740000 GCA_965222175.1 uncultured Pseudohongiella sp. | reverse complement strand
TTCTGAAGTAAGAGGATTAAGGCGCCGGAAACTCAGTGGGCAGTGGTTTTATCTGTCTTCTGTCCTCCGTCAACTGTCCTCTGAACGGAGTCATTCAATAACAGAGTTATTGAATGACGGAGTGACCGCGTACCTTTTGTATAATGGGTCAGCGAGTTATTGTCAGTAGCGAGGTTAACCGTTTAGGGGAGCCGTAGGGAAACCGAGTCTTAATAGGGCGCTTTAGTTGCTGGTAATAGACCCGAAACCGGGCGATCTAGCCATGGCCAGGTTGAAGGTGCCGTAACAGGCACTGGAGGACCGAACCCACCTATGTTGAAAAATGGGGGGATGAGCTGTGGCTCGGAGTGAAAGGCTAATCAAGCCCGGAGATAGCTGGTTCTCCTCGAAAACTATTTAGGTAGTGCCTCGTGTTTGACTACTGGGGGTAAAGCACTGTGTCGGCTAGGGGGTCATCCCGACTTACCAAACCGATGCAAACTCTGAATACCAGTAAGTTTTATCACGGGAGACAGACGGCGGGTGCTAACGTCCGTCGTCGAGAGGGCAACAACCCAGACCGCCAGCTAAGGTCCCAAATATCAGTTAAGTGGGAAACGATGTGGGAAGGCTTAGACAGCTAGGAGGTTGGCTTAGAAGCAGCCACCCTTTAAAGAAAGCGTAATAGCTCACTAGTCGAGTCGGCCTGCGCGGAAGATATACCGGGGCTAAACTGATAACCGAAGCTGCGGGTGCAGAGGACAGATTACAGAAGACAGAGGACAGATGGAAAGTGACCACGGAGGGTCAGGTATTGAAAGATGTTACGGAGTTGGAAGTCTTTAAGCTTGGTTATACTGTTTCATTAGAAATACATGAGGCAAGTTTGAAGATGCCAAAACACGAACAATTTCATGGCCTTGCAGACCAGATGCGTAGAGCCAGCAAAGGTATATGCGCAAACCTGGCAGAAGGATTTGGCAAACAAAGTATTTCCAAAGCTGAATTCAAACGCTACATTGCAATGGCCATTGGTTCTTGCGATGAAATGCGGGTTTGGCTTATGTATTGCCGAGACCTGAACTACATCAACTCCTTTCAGTTCCGATCCTGGAACGATTCTTATAGCAATTTAGTCAGAATGCTTTCTGGCTTACATAAGAACTGGAAGTAAAGGTAGTCACCTTCCATCTGTCCTCAGTCTTCTGTCATCTGTCCTCTGTACGGTAGAGGAGCGTTCTGTAAGTGGTTGAAGCTGCATTGAGAAGTGTGGTGGACATATCAGAAGTGCGAATGCTGACATGAGTAACGACAAGGGGGGTGAAAAACCTCCCCGCCGGAAGATCAAGGTTTCCTGCCCAACGTTAATCGGGGCAGGGTGAGTCGGCCCCTAAGGCGAGGGAGAAATCCGTAGTCGATGGGAAATCGGTTAAAATTCCGATACCGCTCTTTACTGCGATGGAGTGACGGAGAAGGCTAGGCTGGCACGGCGATGGTTGTCCGTGTTCAAGCGTGTAAGGAGGTCTCTTAGGTAAATCCGGGAGATCAATTCTGAGGCGTGATGACGATTCCTTGGGGCGACCCTTGGGAGAAGTAGTCGATGCCCTGCTTCCAGGAAAAACTTCTAAGCATCAGGTAAAGAGTGACCGTACTGTAAACCGACACAGGTGATCAGGTAGAGAATACCAAGGCGCTTGAGAGAACTTGGGTGAAGGAACTAGGCAAAATGGTACCGTAACTTCGGGAGAAGGTACGCTCCCTAGGGTGAACGATTTACTCGGTAAGCCTTGGGGAGTCGCAGTGACCAGGTGGCTGCAACTGTTTACTAAAAACATAGCACTCTGCAAACACGTAAGTGGACGTATAGGGTGTGACGCCTGCCCGGTGCCGGAAGGTTAATTGATGGGGTTAGCTTAGGCGAAGCTCTTGATTGAAGCCCCGGTAAACGGCGGCCGTAACTATAACGGTCCTAAGGTAGCGAAATTCCTTGTCGGGTAAGTTCCGACCTGCACGAATGGCGTAATGATGGCCACGCTGTCTCCACCCAAGACTCAGTGAAATTGAAATCGCTGTTAAGATGCAGTGTACCCGCGGCTAGACGGAAAGACCCCGTGAACCTTTACTATAGCTTCACACTGGACTTTGACCTTATTTGTGTAGGATAGGTGGGAGACTTTGAAGCGGCAGCGCCAGCTGTTGTGGAGTCGCCCTTGAAATACCACCCTGGTAATGTTGAGGTTCTAACCCAGGTCCTGAAACGGGATCGGGGACAGTGTGTGGTGGGTAGTTTGACTGGGGCGGTCTCCTCCCAAAGAGTAACGGAGGAGCACGAAGGTACCCTAAGAGCGGTCGGAAATCGCTCGTTTAGTGTAATGGCACAAGGGTGCTTGACTGCGAGACTGACAAGTCGAGCAGGTGCGAAAGCAGGTCATAGTGATCCGGTGGTTCTGAATGGAAGGGCCATCGCTCAACGGATAAAAGGTACTCCGGGGATAACAGGCTGATACCGCCCAAGAGTTCACATCGACGGCGGTGTTTGGCACCTCGATGTCGGCTCATCACATCCTGGGGCTGAAGCCGGTCCCAAGGGTATGGCTGTTCGCCATTTAAAGTGGTACGCGAGCTGGGTTTAGAACGTCGTGAGACAGTTCGGTCCCTATCTGCCGTGGGCGTTGGAGATTTGAGAAGAGTTGCTCCTAGTACGAGAGGACCGGAGTGAACGAACCTCTGGTGTTCGGGTTGTCACGCCAGTGGCACTGCCCGGTAGCTATGTTCGGACAGGATAACCGCTGAAAGCATCTAAGCGGGAAGCCTCCTTCGAGACGAGATCTCCCTTGGACGTAAGTCCACTAAAGTGCCGTTCGAGACGAGGACGTTGATAGGCTGGGTGTGTAAGCGCCGTGAGGCGTTGAGCTAACCAGTACTAATTGCACGTGAGGCTTGACCATATAATCGCAGGTTTTCGGTTTTGTTCTTCGGGACAGAGCCAGGCTGACAGGAAGGTAGGAGTCAGCAACCGATGGTTATAGAAGGCAAGCAATCGTTAGACTTTGAAGACAGGTCTGACTTGTATAACGACTCTGGAAACAAGAGTGAAAGCAGTAGAAGTGGAAGTAGAGGTAAAAACAGCGGCGCGAGCCGGTGTGGATACAAAGTTTCCAGAGAACTGACAGGACAGGCAGCATACAGACAGCAGAAAAGCAAAAAGCAAAAAAGCAAACAAACAGACCCGAACTTCATTCATTGAATTGTCAGAACACGGATACAAGGGGTCAGAGTAAAATTTGTTCTGACCGCACAGAGCCACCGCGGGCCCGAGGCGCAAATTTTACTCTGACCCCTTTATCCAACCGAATTGCCTGACGAACATAGCGAGTGTGAACCACCTGATCCCATCCCGAACTCAGAAGTGAAAGTGCTCAGCGCCGATGGTAGTGTGGGGTCTCCCCATGTGAGAGTAGGACATTGTCAGGCATCCAAACAGAAAGGGCTCACCCGTAAGGGTGGGCCCTTTTTGTTTGGATGCCGTAATGTGCGCGCTGCCAAGCAGCGCGACATTGTGATTCGGCTTTTGCGGGGGCGCAAAAGCCTCACCCTGGGGGCGTCTCGCGTTGCTCGACGTCTGCGCCGCTGCGCGGCTTTCAGGCATCCCGGGCTTCGATTAATAACGGGGAATGGTTGTCGACCCGGTGTGGAGATGTACCGTAAGCGGCCGGCGAACCCACCTTGCTAGCTCAGTTTGATCAGCCGATAGTGTCCACCTATTTTTAAGTGGACACTATCATGAATGAGCTAAGCGTATTCGCTACACCTGTTAGGCGTCGAAGGTTTTCCCCGGATTTCAAACACAAGATTGTAGCGGCTTGCAAAGAACCCGGTGCGTCTGTTGCGAGAATCGCCAGGGAACACGACCTTAATGCCAACCTGGTCCACAAGTGGATTCGTCAGGCCAGGACGAATACGTTACCAGCAGTCACGCCAGCTTTTGTAGCACTACCGGTCAACACTGCGCAAGCACCACGGCCCAGTCCAAGTAATGGAGCGGACGAGCGTGTCCACCTGGAGATTCCCTTCCGTCAACAATCGATCAAAGTGAGCTGGCCAGTCTCTCAGTCGGATCGTTGTCTGGCACTGCTACGTGAACTGCTGCAGTGATCCGAGTTGACGAGATTTGGCTGGCCACCGAACCGCTGGATATGCGTGCCGGGCCGGACAAAGCCCTGGCCAGGGTGGTTCAGGTGTTCGGTAGCGCCAGACCACACTGTGCTTATGCTTTTACCAACAAGCGTGCCAACCGGATAAAGATTCTGGTGCACGATGGATTGGGACTGTGGCTGTGTGCCAGACGCCTCAACCGCGGCAAGTTCCACTGGGCTGAGCCCTGGCGTGGCAAGCACCATGTTGTTGATGAAGAAAAGCTTCAGGCGCTGGTTCAGGGGCTGCCCTGGCAGAGCCTGGGTGAAGCAGGTGTTATCCGCGCTTTGTAGACCAACTGGCCGCACGATGAGGTCGCGCCGACAGAGCATTAGTGGCATACTGTGCCTATGTCACAGCCTGACGTCAGCCAGCTTGATGCAGACGGGTTCTACCCCGATTTTACGGACACTTCAAAAAAGCCTCATAATAGGTAAAAGGAGTGTTTATGTCCAAGCGAAGAAAGTACAGTCCCGAGTTTAAGCAAGGTGCAGTGGAACAGGCCCGCCAGCCGGGAGTCAGTTGCGCTCAGGTAGCCCGAGAATTGGGTATTGGTTCTACCTTGCTGGCGCGCTGGAAACGGGAAGCCGATGCTCAGGGGCAGCAGGCCTTCGGTGGTTCCGGCAAGCCCAGGGATGAGGAAATGGCTCGGCTCAAACGAGAGTTGGCCCGGGTGAAGAAGGAGCGGGATTTTTTACGCGAAGCGGCAACGTTCTTTGCAAAGGAGTCGACCTGAGGTACCAGGCGATTCAACGTTGTCGCGCAGAATTCCCGGTTCGTATGATGTGTCGTTGCCTTAAGGTGTCGGCAAGTGGCTATTACGACTGGGAGAGTCGCCCTATCAGTGCCAGGCAGGTTGAGAACGATCGATTGTTAGGCCGAATTCGTGAGATTCATGCCGACAGCCAAGGTGCGATAGGAGCGCCACGCATGCACGAGGACCTCACAGAAGAGGGTGAAACGGCCAGCAAGAATCGTGTAGCCCGCCTGATGGCGGCTGATGGCCTGCAGGGCTGGCCCCGCAAGAAAAATAGGGGGCAGCGAGGTAAGCCGGGCCTGCCGCCTCCTGGTGTTGAAAACCTGCTTGAGCGTGATTTCACCGCACTGGAGCCGGAGACCAAGTGGGTAACCGATATTACCGAGATTCTGACTAACGAGGGCAAGCTGTTTTTATGTGTTGTCCTTGACTTGTTCAGCAAGCTGGTAGTCGGCTGGTCGATGCATCACCGCCAGGATCGTCAGATGGTAATTCGGGCTGTAGAGATGGCTATCTGGCAGCGCCAAGGCGGATGGTCCGTCATACTGCATTCCGATCGCGGCGGTCAGTTTCGTAGCAGCGACTATCAGAAATTTCTAAAGAGCAACACATTGATCTGTTCAATGAGTGCTGTTGGTCACTGTGGCGACAACGCGGCTTGCGAGGGGTTCTTTGGGTTGCTAAAGCGAGATCGGGTGAACCACCAAAAATACCGCACATTGGATATGGCCAAAGCCGACTTATTTAATTACATTGAACGCTTCCACAATCCTCGGATGCGACGAAGAATTGCGAAGAGTGATCAGGAGTTTTCAGACGTTTTATAACCGTCCGTGGAAACGGGGTAGAACCCGACCAATTACGAGCCCTTGCCGCCTCGTTGCTATCACGCCTCGCCGAGCAAGAGAATGCGCTGAAACAGCAGCAGGAGATACTGCAACATCGTACCGAACACTACGATCGCCTCAGCCAGCGTAATCACTTTCTCGAAACACTCAATGCAAAACTGACTCACGAGATGGCGTTGCTCAAACGCCACCGCTTTGGCAAGCACAGTGAAAAACTGAACGTTCTGCAACGCACTCTACTTGAAGACATTGTCGATGCCGACCTGGGTGGCATCGAGGCGGAACTGGAAGCGGCGAAGATCCATCCCACGCAGCCTGAACCGAAACAGCAACCCAAACGTGTGGCTCTGCCACCGGAGTTGCCACGCCGGCTAATCGAGCACGAGCCGGACAACACCCGGTGCCAGTGTGGCTGTCAGCTCCAGCGGATTGGCGAGGACGTCAGTGAGAAGCTGGACTATACCCCCGGCGAGTTTACCGTTGAGCGGCACGTCCGTGGCAAATGGGTGTGTAAAGACTGCGAAACGCTGGTTCAGGCCCCGGTACCTGCGCACGTAATCGACAAAGGGCTGCCCACTACCGGCCTGCTGGCTCAGGTGCTGGTGGCCAAGTACGCCGATCACCTGCCGCTGTACCGTCAGGAAAAGATCTTTGAGCGAGCCGGGCTGGCCATTCCCCGTTCCACGCTGGCCGAATGGGTAGGCCGCTGCGGTGTGGCGTTGCAGCCCCTGGCTGATGCCTTACGCGAGACCATCCTGAGCCACCCAGTGGTTCATGCAGACGAGACGCCGGTGCCGATGCTGTCGCCGGGCAAGAAGAAAACCCACCGCGCCTATATCTGGGCCTACTGCACAACGCACAATGCCCAGACCCGGGCAGTGGTCTATGACTTTGCGCCCAGCCGTGCCGGGGAACATGCCCGGGCCTTCCTGGGCGACTGGCAGGGCAAACTGGTCTGTGACGACTACAGCGGCTACAAAGCCGGCTTCGGTCAGGGTATCACCGAGATCGGTTGTATGGCCCATGCCCGGCGCAAGTTCTTTGAGCTGCACGCTGCCAACAAGAGCACCCTGGCGGCCAGTGCGCTGGAGACCATCGGTCAGCTTTACGACATAGAACGCCAAGCTAAGGATCTGGATGACGAGCAACGGTATCGATTAAGGCAGCAACGAGCTGGGCCACTTCTGGATACCTTCCATACCTTGCTGCTGGCGCAGCGGCAAAAGGTGCCGGAGGGTTCGGCCATAGCCAGAGCTATCGATTACAGTCTGAAGCGCTGGCGCGCGTTGACTCGCTACCTGGAAGATGGCGCGGTGCCTATCGACAACAACTGGGTCGAGAATCAGATCCGCCCATGGGCGTTAGGTCGTTCCAACTGGCTGTTCGCCGGATCGCTGCGCAGCGGTCAGCGCGCGGCTGCTGTGATGAGTCTGATACAGTCAGCTCGCATGAATGGGCTTGATCCCTATGCCTATCTCAGAGATGTGCTGGCCAGGCTACCGACTCAGAAGGCCAGTCGCATTAATGACCTGTTGCCACACAACTGGCAACCGGAATAACAAGGTGGGTTCGCCGGCCGCTTACGATGTACCGAATGTTTATGTGCTACAGCCATTGAGTGAGAGGATGCCGTAATGTGCGCGCTGCCAAGCAGCGCGACATTGTGATTCGGCTTTTGCGGGGGCGCAAAAGCCTCACCCTGCGGGCGTCTCGCGTTGCTCGACGTCTGCGCCGCTGCGCGGCTTTCAGGCATCCCGGGCTTCGATTAATAACGGGGAATGGTTGTCGACCCGGTGTGGAGATGTACCGAATGTTTATGTGCTACAGCCATTGAGTGAGAGGATGCCGTAATGTGCGTCCTGCTAAGCAGCGCGACATTGTGATTCGGCTTTTGCGGGGGCGCAAAAGCCTCACCCTTAAACAGAAAGGACTCACCCGTTTGGGTTGGCCCTTCTTGTTTGGATGCGAAATTGCGCACGCTGCAATCGACATAAAAGGGGCTTGGGATGAATGTTCTGCACAGAGCTCTGGCTGCGCGTTATTGAATTCAGCCAATCAATTATCATCTTCATCGCCCAGTGCAGAAGCGGGTGTGCCATCGTCATTCAAGCCCTCAACATCGTAGCGGCGCCATCCTGCCAGAATCCCCGTCAGTCCGTGGTTACCTTCGTGGCAGGCATATTCATAAATGGGATCAGTAATTGCGCGCATGGGGAGCCTTGCAGACCAGCTGCGATCCCAGGTTTGCGGGTCTTCAACGGTAAAGTCGTAGTCCAAAGTATTTTCATCTATCCGTGTAAAACGTTCCTCGACATGAAGCGAAGGGGACGTATTGCGCCAGCCATACCAGTAATAAAAACCGCCCCTGGTATCGATTACCAGTGTATCGCCTTCCCAACGAGCGATTGAATCGCCCTCCCACTGGGGTTGCCTTATAGAGTGTTCGTCTGCAAACGGGATGATACGGGCCGCATGGATCATCTCGCTAAGGATCACAACGTGATCTTTAGTCTGTACCAATTGCATATTATTATTGTATGAACCGGAAACCATCGGTGGGCCTGTCCGTGCATTGACGATACAACGGTCATTGAGTGTCCTGGCTTCCGGGCCAGCACTGGCTCGGCGCATCTCGGTGATAATGGCGTTTCTTTCACGTCCGGCACTGTTCATGGGCGGCAGTCGGCCGTTTGGCGGATCATAAATCAATGATGTTCGCCGGTCGGCCACCGTATCGCTGCCGCGTTCGTACCAGAATTCGTTGTATGAAATCACGCCAGGTGGGTATCCAGCGCCACCGACGGAATCTATTATAAGATCTCTATTCTGTCGACGGTTTTCGTATGCCTCCCATTCTTCGGCCTCTTCAGGTGTTAAAACAGCGCGATCGGCCAGCTCAGGTGGGCGCTCAAGTGGCGTTATGGTTCTGAATGTATAGGTACCCTGAAAATCCGGATGGCCATATTCAGTTCGGGGGAAATCCGTTGATTGGGCCAAGACCAAATCCCCGGAAATGATGGCTAATACCAGGACGACTTTAGTAAATGGACGTAGACAGGACAATGTCTGAATCTTCTTTGTGGGGATTGATCTGTCGGGGCCCGTGCATTGTAATGCCCGGCAAAGCAGTAGAATGGGATTTTTCATAAACCCTCCTTATTATCAAGTGCACGTATTAGCAAATTACTCCTTTTGTAGGTTATTTAAAAGTCTTATCAGAGCTCGGATCGTAGTAGATCGGATTTACGCCTGTTGCTACTGGACAAAATCGACCTCAACGACTACCTTTTACCCCTTTTTTCAACGGCGCTTTCTCGCCCGCGGAGTATTGACTGTTACTGCTCGTCAATTGAATATCCTTGTGGCTCGTATAACTCAATGATTCAGAAAATCGACCTGTGCTTTCAACAAATAGCGATGCAATGACAACCTCAAATGCAGAAACCTGGAAAGTTGTATCAGTTCAGTCCCGACATTTAGACGGAATTCGGGCTCTCTTCAGAAAAGTATTCGGCAAAGAACTGTCTCCGGCTCATTGGCATTGGAAGTACGGAAAGGGCAGAGGCCATGGAGTGGTAGTACTGGAGGATCAAGATGTTGTCGCCTTTTTTGGCGGCACCGAGCGCAGAGTGATATTTGACGGGCACCCCCTTGTGGCCATTCAATGTGGTGATTCGATGGTAGAACCGGGGAGGCGCGGGGTATTGACGAGGAAAGGGCCTTTCTATTTGTCGGTCACTGCCTTTCTTGGAAAGTGGGTAGGTGAAGGCCTGCCTTACCTTCTTACTTACGGATTTCCCAATGAACGCGCTATGCGACTGGCGGAACGATTAGATCTGTATGCTGAGGTTGGTACCATGCTTCAGTTGAAATGGAGGCCTGAGCCAGGATCCAATTGCCGAGCGGAAAAACTTGATTTTTCAGATTCGCGACACCAACAACTGATTGATAAACTATGGCTGCAGATGGCCGATGAATTTTCCAATCGGGCGATTGGTGTCAGAGACTTTAATTATATCAAGCAAAGGTTCCACGAGAACCCTACGCTTGATTACAAATTTGACCTTGTATTCAACCCAGACAGTTCGAGGCTGTTGGGTCTGTTGGTAACCAGAAAAACAGAAAAAGATCTATTGCTGGTCGATATTGTTGCCCGGGCAGAACAATTCGGTAAGCTGGTGAACTTCGCTCGACACCGTGCTTTCTCCGTCGGAGCCGGAAAACTTTATGGCTGGCTTACTGATATTGATTACCCATTAGTAGAAAGCACAGCTCCACTTACAGACGATGAGCCGCTCAGGTTGCCGCTGGGTGTATACAGTCCTGGGTTGCGTGCCGAAGATGTTCGGGACAAGTGGTTCTTTATGTGTGGCGACAGCGATTTTCTCTAGTAGCGCCTTATCTATGGATCCTCTGATTAAATATGGAAATATCTTGGCTATCAGGCGAGTTCACTGACGAGGCGCCTTACCGTTGCCATCCGTCGGCCTGTCAAGGCGAGGCAATGCAGGCAGTGGGTTCGCCGTCTGGAAGCCCCTTCAGGCAGCACCTGTCGGGGACCACTGCGATGGCTCATGACAGACTACCACAGAGCACTTCTATAATTAGTTAGAGGTGCCCTAAGTCCATTGGCATTCGCAAGGAAATGCTATGATTCTTGAAGAAAGCAGTTTACTTCCATACTTCACTTCCGAGCTTCCACCAGGGCCCTGGCTCGTATTCGCCCCCCACCCTGATGACGAAACATTTGGAATGGGCGGTTCATTGCTATTGGCTGAAAAAAGCGCTATAGAAACTCATGTCGTATTCGTGACAGATGGCGCCCAGGGAGGAGATGGTGATCGCGAAGAACTGATCAGGCGGCGGGTCAAGGAGGCCAAAGATGCTTCGTCAGTTCTGGGCGTGCATAGCACGCATTTCTTTGCCGAGCCGGATAGAGAGCTCGCACTGACCGAGGGCCTGCTGAACAAAACCACAGAATTACTAAGACAGATCAGGCCTGCAAGTATTTTCTTTCCCACGCCCATGGAATATCACCCGGATCATCGTGTAACCGCCGAACTTGCATGGCAAAGTGCGAACAGGGTAGACGAGATCGAATTTAACTGTTACTCCTATGAGATAAGCACGCTGGCTCCAATAAACCTCCTTCTGGATGTAACGGAAGTTGCTGAACGCAAGTACGACGTGGTGAAAATGTATGCCAGCCAATTGACTCAGGCCAAGTATCTTGCGCTCGTCAAGGCAGTTGATACGGCAAGGACATTTTCCTTGCCCATGGACCGAATGGCTGCAGAGGGTTTTTTTTATTACGCCGATCATTCTGCAACGCTTCAGGAGCAACTACTGCGCTGTATTCCCAGGTATTTTCAGGGAATCGGGGATTAGCTCTGATCTGTCATTTCGATACGCTCCAGCCTGTGAGCGCAGATGACTGCCAAGTCTATACAGTCCTGCCGATTTGAATCAGAGGTTCCCCGGAAAAGATTTTATTCAGATCGTCCTTGGGCCAACCGCGGACGGACAGCAAGAAAGCTATAATAATCTTACAATATGCGGGCAGGAAATTCTGCGTGTATCACTGGATGCCGTCGCCAGAAACGACTTTTAATTTCTTTGATAGGCCACTCGGATCACAGCACAACAGTGTTTATCGGAGGCAACGTCCATCACTGGAAGATGCAACAAAAAAAGGATACCGGATGATCCCGGTATCCTTTTTAAGTTTACAGCTGCTGCTTGCAGACGCTGATCAGAAGTTGTAGTTCACTCTCGCATAGATCACTCGACCCAATGGATCCTGTAGAGAGGCCACGACTCCAGCGATCATGCCGGTTTTCTGGGGCATGCGATCAAAGACGTTGCGGGCACCGAGGGTGAAGTTCAACACGCCACCGAGCGCTTCGAAGTCCCGGTACGAGTAGAACATATCCATCTGGGTCCAGTCACGAATGACATCGGTTGATTGCCATTCGCTTCCCGGGAAGAAACGCTGGAAGCTGAACTCGTTGGCATCGAACACCAGTTCATCGACGTAACGGGTTGTTGCGCTAACGCTGTGTTGGCCCAAGGTCCAGTTTACGCGCAGATTGGCGCGAATCTCCGGAATGGGTGGTACTGCCCCGAAGTCATTGTTCTGGTTACCTACCGCTTCCCGCTCCGGCGCGTCTTCGGCAAGTTGGAAGGAGTAAGTATCAGTGTACGTGGCTTGCAACAACAGGTTGATATCACCCCAGCCGTTTAGGCCGATGTCGTCCATTGAGAAGCCATAGCTGAGTGAAGTATCGTAAGCCCTGACCAGCATGCTTGATGCATTACTATCCGATTGCAGCAGTCGCACAGGTTCGAGGGTTTCATTACGAATAATTCGTGGGTCGGCCTGACCACTTGCCAGCCAGGCACGGAGCTGGTCCGCTGTCGGTTCGGGTTGAGCTTCCGTTGGGGTAAAACCGGTAACGGCCTGGAAGTTTCGGAAGTCGCTGCGGGCGATATCCTGGGTGGTCGTACTGACGATCCGGTCCTTGAAATCCGTCTCTGACCAGGTCAGAGACCATACCAGGTCGTCAAACAGTGAAAGGTCAAAGCCAACGGAAACGCTGTCCGAAGTCTCCGAAGAGAGATTCGGGTTACCGGTGCTGCAGGAAGTGATAAATCCCTGGGCGGTGGTGAACGGGTCGTCGAAGTTACTCAGTCCACATTGTTCAGGTGCATTAAGCTGCGGGAGTGTTGGCACAATAAACGCCTCGCCCATGGTGGCCCGCAGGTTAAGCCAGTTGGTCGGTGTGTAGGTGAGACCGTACTTGTCGATCACCTTGCCCTGCCCGGAACTGAAGCTTTCATCCCGTACCGAGGCGGACAGCGCCAGAGTTTCCAGGATTGGGAAATTGAATTCAGCAAAATAGGAGTCACTGGAGCGGGATACACTCTGCGGCAGTTCCTGGTTGCCGATCAGCTGATCGTTCAGGATGTCGCCCAGGGGCGGATTGTCCTCGTCCTCTTCCTCCCGGCGCTGATAGCCGACAGCCATGGCGATGGGGCCGCCAGGCAGTTCGAAATCAATTGGCAGTTCGCCGTTGAGAATGACGTCGAAGGTCTGCAGGAAATCCCTGTTTTTCTCCCGATGCTGGGTAAAGACTGCGTCGGCAACCTGCTGTGAGTTCCTGAATCGGTCGTCAACTGCCGCAAAGGGATTGAAACAGGCATCCACGTCGTTGATGACGTCACAGTTCAACCCCTGTTCCACGGCACTGTAGCTGAAATCCTGGTTGGCGATATCGTTCTGCTCGGTTCGGCTGTAAGTGTAGAAGGCAGTGCCTTCCCAGCCTTCAATCACGGGTACGCTAAAGTCTGCACCGAAGGAGCCGCGAAAAGTCCGCTTATCGTCCAGTTCCATGTTCAACCCGCCGTCCATCTGCATTCTCTGCGGCAGTGTATTGGGGATGCCGTCTTTGCCGAAGGGCAGCCACGCGGTCAGACGGACGTCTTCATTGAAAGGAACGCCGCCCATTGGATCACTGTCAATGGATGAGAAGCGGTTGTCGGCCAACACTACCTGGCCACTGCTGTTACGGAACGGAAGTGGTTGCCCGTATCCGTCCGTGACGATATTGCCACTGGAATCCCTGAGGGGCTGGGCGTAAAGTGGCGTACCATCGGCAGTCACTGCCCGGAAAGTATTGCCGGGTAATTCCCCGCGGACTGTCGGCAATTCGTCCTCGCGAAAGCCGGGATTGCCTGGATTCTGTCGTCCCCGCACAACCTGGCGGTTCCACATGACCTGGGCATTGAACGACAGGTCGTCATTGAATTCCCAGTTGAGATTGCCGTAGAGGTTGGTTGTGTCGAGTTCTTCCATGAAGTCCCGCGTGTCACCAAAGCTCAACCAGCAACGACCCAGGGCATTGGTGCCAAAAGCAGAGTTACCGAACGCCGCCTGATCGTCGCTTTCATTCAGCCCGCAATTGGGATCAGGTCTGAAAGCTGTTGACCCGGTCAGGTCGCCGTTGGCATCACGGGTTGGTACATTGAAGTTACCCGGATTTGAACCACTGTTGTGAGTCAGGCCGGCCCTTACGTAGTCCGGGCGCTCATCCCACTTGAGATTGCCGCCGTCCTGGAACGAACCGGCGACCACGATGTCAACTGCGCCAAAACTCGTGCCACCCAGGAAAGAGGTTTCCACTTTACGGTAGTCACCCCTGTCATCACCTTCCTCGTAGTACTCTACTTTGAATCCGTCGTAGGATTGATAGGGTACGATATTTACTACACCGGCCACCGCGTCGGTGCCGTAGATAGTGGCCGCACCGTCGGTCACGATGTCCATTCGCTGGATGGCCATGGTTGGAATCAGCTGTTGGACGTTGCTTTCCACCACCCGCTTGCCGTCCAACAGGGTGAGCGTTGCCCTGGAACCCAGACCACGCAGGTTGAAGTTGGCTATCTGGTTGGTTGAGCCCTGAATGGAGTTGGTAACCCCAGTCCCGTTGTTAAAGGTCAGATTCTGAACAACCTGGGCCATATTAATGGTCCCTTCAGCCTGGATATCTTCAGCGGTAAACGTGGTCACCGGTGAAGCGGCATCAAATCCTTCCGTTCTGCGAATATACGAGCCGGTGACTACAACTTCCTCCACCTCCGGGTCGCCGGATTGTTGTGCTGAAACGTTGGCAGTACCTGCAGCGAGAGCAATGGAAATTGCAGCTGTCAGTGCATTGAGTTTTTTCGGGCGTGAGCGGGTTTGCTGAATGTCATGAGATGACATAGTGAGAGATCTCCCTTGATTGCGCGTTACTGATTGTTTTATCAAGCTTTTTTAAAATTATTTGCAGTGTGCAGGCAGGGTTTGACAATGGGCAAGGCCCACACTTTGCAAACCCAAATAAATCACAAAATACCCCGAAGTTCCAGTCGGAAAAGCCTAATTTTTCTCTCAAAACGGTCTCCTGGGCCGGGGTGCCCCGCGGTCTGGACTGTTCAAAGGCTATAGACTTTATTCAAAAACCTTCATACTCTTGTGAAATGCTCGAAAAACCGCCCGGATACAACGTAAATAAAACCATAAAAATCAATTTAGAAGGAGCAAGGCCATGATTGCACAGCCCCTATCCAAAGCAGCGGGTGCCTTGGCATTCACAGCAATATTGGCGTGTAGCGCCAATGCGCAGCAAGCCAACACCGGAAATTTTATCAGTGGGGAAGGACTACCGAATCCCAATCCGATAGTCACCCGAAACTGGGGCGAGTTACCCGAGGGCAGGGAATGGGGATCAACCGCAGGTATCGATATAGACCCGACCGACGGTCACATCTGGGCCTACGAGCGATGTGGGGCCGGCAGTTTTGGGGGAGGGGTTCCCATCAACTGCGATACCAATCCGGTAGACCCGATTTTCAAGTTTAACCGTCACACGGGTGAAGTCATGGCCAATTTTGGTGGTGGTCTGATGATGACTCCCCATGGGATCCACGTGGATAATGAGGGTAATGTGTGGGTAACCGATTTTGCCAATAATGCGGCGGGTACCAAGGGCCACCAGGTGCACAAGTTCAGCCCCGACGGTGACCTGCTGATGAGCCTGGGGACCGCGGGACAGCCCGGAAATGACCAGAGTCACTTCAACCAGCCCAACGATGTGATCGTAGGCCCGGACGGTAGCATCTACGTGGCTGATGGACACAGTGGCCAGGGGATGACATCCAATCAGGCAATGGAGGAAGGACGGCAATCAGGCCAGACTGCCCGAATCATAAAATTTGGACCGGACGGTTCCTATATCAAGGAATGGGGCAGAATCGGGGTTCGTCATGGCGAGTTTCGGACACCGCATGCGCTTGAGTTTGATTCCCGTGGACGACTTTGGGTGGCAGACCGTGGCAACCATCGCCTGGAAATTTTTGATCAGGATGGCAACTACCTTGAATCGCGATATATGTATGGAAGAATCAGTGGGCTGTTTATCACTGACGACGACATGGTCTACGCCATAGATTCAGAATCCGGCCCTACGAATCATGTGAACTGGCGAAATGGCGTGCGCATTGGCCCCCTTGACGAAGATCGAATTGTTGGACTGATTCAACCTTTCGAGCGTGAAGATCGAGTTTACCAGGGAACGGCGGGCGAAGGCGTAGCCGTCGACGCTGACGGTACGGTGTACGCCGCTGAAGGACCGAATTCCTTAGCGGTTGCCGGAGGCGCATTTACCCGTTACTCAAAGCCTTAAAATGATCGAGGAGACACCAGGGAAGGCATTCAGCCGCGTCGATGCTGACCGACGAAATCCCTGGAGTTCGCCCGGTGCTCCCTTCCCAGACCGACGCCGGCAGAGTAGCTGGCGTCGGTCAACCGGGAATGTACTCACGAGTACTGCCGATTGTATATCCGGAACCTGTCAATAGCGGCAAGGCGTTTTGATATGGGGAGTACTGCCTGCCGGTCCCATGGGGGCTAGCCAGGTAAAATTGCGAAATAACAGTGCGCTGGAAAGATACTGTTCCAACCCAGAGGCTACTAATCAATGAACTGGGACGCAATTGGAGCTGTTGCGGAAGCAATCGGCAGCACAGGGGTGTTGATTTCCCTGTTTTACCTGGCCATGCAGATCAGGCAGAACACCAGGCAGATCTCCAGCAGTATAGAAGCAAACCGCTTGTCCGCTTTTGAACGCAATACCGAATCCGGCAACAGGATTCGCGAATTGTTTATCCTGCATCCTGAGGTGGCAGAGCTTTATCACCGGGGCAATACTGGCCTGGATGCCTTACAAGGTGCAGAACGCATCAGATATGAGATGCTGGTGCGGAATATTTTTTCATCGATTCAAGGGGCGTATATTCGCCAATTGTCAGTAGCACATGACCCGGCAGGTACAGAGGGAATGGCACGGATAATTGATGAAATTTTAAGCAGCGCGGGAGTGTGTCAGTTTCTTGACTGCAATCGGCCTGACTGGCGCCCGGAATTCGAGGAATTTGTTCGAGAAAGGCTTGCCAGGATCAAGGCCGATAAAGAATAGATCAATGAAATCACTGGCAAGCGACACCCTTGAGATTGAATTTTAACTTATCAGTACACTTCCGGCACTCTCAGTCAAACTTGCAATGCACATTGCGTCAGGAGGTGCCGGATCTTCGCTTTTACTTTCATGTAGACAGGTTTATTGCCAGTCACTGGCCGGCTCATTAGGGTCCGAGAGCAGAAATCGCATCAGATCAGCATGAAATTGATCCGGAATTTCAATCTGTGGTGCGTGTCCTATTCCGGGATAAAGAAGAATCGCTGAATTCTGCAGTTCGTTGGCTACATGACGTGCATGTCGCGGAAAGTCTTCGATTAACCCGTCTTCTTCGCCGGACAAAACCAGGGCCTTCGACGTGATATGTTGCCAGTCGTAAACTACGGGGTCATTGTAAAGCATGGCTCCCTGTAATCGCCTTACCATGGCAAGACGGGGCCACTCGCCACTCAGGGTCTGTCCGTACTGGCGTCGTACGAACTCCAGGTGTGCTGGCGGCCATTCGTCGGGGAAATATCGACGATGGCCAGCGAGGATGGAACGGTAACTTGAGTTACCAACCGGGCTGGCATAGGGATCGTTCCATGGACGGCTTTGACGTTGGTCTTCCAATCCGATCTGGTTCACAAGAACAACGTGGGTTGTTGTTTCCGGATACAGCATGGCAAACCTGCTAACCACCATGCCGCCCATAGAGTGTCCAACGATAGCTACCTGGTCTATGTCAAGTTCGTCCAGCAGGGCCTTCATGTTGGCGGCCACAAAGTTAAAATTGTAAGGTATAACTGGTTTCGACGACTTTCCATACCCGATTCGATCAACTGCGATGACGCGAAATCCGGCCTCCGAAAGTGTTTCAATAGTTGGTGTATACGCTTCGGAATAAAAATTCATGCCATGCTGCCAGAAAACGGTTTGACCGTTAGCAGGGCCCGCAGGTGGGACATCCATATACGCCATGAGCATGTCTTGCCCGAATCTGTTGAGCGGCAGGAAGTGCACTGGAAAAGGGTATGGAATTTCTTCAAAGTTTGCCGACACAGGCCCCCAATGGGCAGGTGGTTCGGTGGGTGGTTCGTCAGGCCAATTCTCCTCTGCCACTGTGTTGGTTCCGAATAGAAGTAACATTGAGACTAAAAGCGTATTGTGAACTGCTTGGTAGAACTGCTTGAATGTAGTCATTTATAGGTTCCGGGTTCTTGGGTTGTTACATTGAAACTGCATCTGGGAATAACGGCTCGGGTGAATGTCCAGTTACCTGATTCACCTGCGACAACGCTGAGAGATCTTTCTTCCCGATACACGGTGCATTATACAGTGGCTTGGATCGACCTGTTTGAGGACTGGCTTCATTCGTCCTGCAAATCCATGGATTTGTGGATACTTTCATTGATTTAGGGAACCTCTGATGATTGATCCATTGGCTACTTTGCGCGACAGGTCGCACCAGAGGAGTTTTTCAGTGAGGTCCACTTTTTTGAAAAACCGAAATTCTGGCGCAGATTAGCAGACGTGACAACCAATTGGAAACCATTAAACTCTCGTTTGTCAGGTCGTAAATTGCTATAGATTACAGAACTTGGCCAGTAGATCCTATTCATGGATACAAGTATCCTGAAACAGTCTTTTCCGGGGCCAAAATACTCGACAAACCAATAATAAAGAATTGTCCGACAACGATTGACTCATGTGGCTGCAACGCAGATGGTGCCGGGTCAACAGGGTGTCGGACACTGATAATAAGGAGGGTATCACCCAATGAGGAGACATCCACAACTCGCCAAGAAACTGACTCTTCTTTATTCGCTGAGGTTGAATCCCTCGATCAGGTCTCATGCAGATCTTGCCGAAGTTCTCGGGATCTCCAGACAGGCAGTGGGTAAATGGGCCCGGGGAACTGAAACCAGCCAGGGTGACGCAATTCCATTGTCCCAGGTCGAAAATGTCGCGGCGATATTCGGAATTAGCGAACACTGGTTTTCGCTGGAATTCGATGCCTTTGAAGCGAAGGTTTATGAAAAGCTTGAAGCTGAAAGCCGACTGGACGTCAAAAAGCCGGAAAAAATCTCGGTATCGTTGATGCCCAACACGCCAGCGAAGATTTATGGTCGCAAAGCGGAATTGAAGGTACTTGACAGCGAATGGAATGAACGAAAGACCAACATCGTTCAGTTGATTGCGTTTGGTGGCATGGGCAAGAGCTCGGTGGTGAATGCCTGGCTGTCTCGACTTGATCAGAAAGGGTATTGTGGTGCGCGGCAGGTCTACGCCTGGTCTTTCTACTGGCAGGCAGCCAAGTCTGAAGTCCGGTCGTCGGGAGACTACTTCATCGAACATGCGTTAACCTGGTTCGGTGATGAATCACCTGCCGAGGGTTCTCCATGGGAGAAAGCAACGCGCCTGGCCAATCTCATTCGCTCGAAGAGAACACTCCTCGTGCTTGACGGCCTTGAGCCGATGCAGTATCCACCTGGACCGAAACACGGGTTAGTGGAAAATCCTGCCGTTTCATTATTGTTAAAGGAATTGGCTACCGAGAATAGTGGACTCTGCGTAGTTACATCACGTCTTCCAGTGGCGGATCTTGTTTCTTTCGAAGGACAGCGGGTTAAATCAATATCGCTCGATCCACTTTCGGAAAAATCCAGTATAAAAATGCTCAAGGCCATGGGCGTCCAGGGAGCCCACGCCGATTATGTTCAGGCCGTAAATGAATATTCCGGGCATCCACTGAGCTTATCCCTACTTGGTGGTTATCTCAATGTCGTTCACCGTGGCCATATCGGTGAATTCAGGAAGATCAGCTCGCTGCTTGAAGAACAGGAAAAAGGTGTCCACGCACGCAATCTCATGTGCAACTATCTAAACTGGTTTCAGGACACTCCCGAACGTGCATTGCTATTCATGATTGGACTGTTTGACAGAGAAGTCAGTGTCGATGATATTCAGAAGATATCCCAACGAAATGCCGGGATTGAAGGCCTCACCGCAGATTTATCGATCTTAAACAATCTGCAGTACAGCTATGCAATTGATCGCCTTAGGCAGGCGAACCTTATTTATGTGAAGGCCGGCGACTCGACTCTGACGTTGGATTGTCATCCTCTGGTAAGGGATTTCCTATCTGGATTTCTCAAAGAAAATTACCCTTACATTTGGAAACTGGGTCACAATTTAATATTCAATTTTCTAGTCGAACAAAGTAACGAACATGCTAACTCCATCTCTGAGCTTGAGCCCCTGTTTCGAGCAGTTATCCACGGTACGCAGGCTGAGTGTTATGAAGAAGCATTTAGCCTCTATTTTGAAAAAATTAAGAAAAGGTACACTATGCTTACGGAAGGAAATCACCATACAGATCAAGCATGTCTTCGAAGTTTTAATGATTCTGCCTCAGGATTACCTGTATCTGAATTGCGAGAAGAGTCAAGATTTTACTTATTATCAAGTTCTGCTGCGAATTTGATGTCTCTAGGAAAAATTGATGATGCTATTGAACCGGGACTAAAAAGTATAAGTTGGTTTCTTAGCAAGAAAAAATGGATAGCTGCCATTAATGCAGCGGGACCATACATTTCAATGCTAATCGTGATCGGAAGGTTAAACGAAGCAATTGAGCTAATGCAAGAATTAGACGAATGTGTTCAAAAATCAAATAATATTGTTGTTTCGGCAATGAGTGACTGTTTCAAAGCATACGCACAACATCTTGCGGGAAACGACGATCGGGCTTTGGAGTATTTTGAAAAATCAGAGCGGATATTGACACTGGATAATCCGGGTATCCCAGTTACTTTTCCAACTATCAGCTCTTACTATTGTAAATTTCTACTTGATACGGGTCGTACCGAGGAAGCACTGGAGCGGTCCTTAAAAACATTTTCATGGCGAAGCAGAAATTCATGGCAGGTGCTGATTGATACGACATCACTGTTTGCAAGTGACATGCAGATATTAGGGCTGGCATTTCTGGCAGCCAACGACAAGTTGAATGCCAGTGTTTATCTGAACAAACAAGTTGACCTTTTGCAGGAAGCGGATGAATGGCTATACCTGCCTTCCGGATTGAATGCGCGTGCAGAATTGCATATGGCAAATAGAGATTGGAAACTGGCTAAAGCAGATCTGGCCTCAGCCCTGGAAATATCTCAACGAACTGGTGCCAGGTTTGGCGAATGGGAAACTGCACTCAATTTTGTGCGTTTACATGCTTCTCAAGGAGATTTAGAAGCTGCAAGTGAGTATTTTAAACGTCAAACCCAGATTCCGGATATGAGCATGTATCGATTTCGAGACAAGGATATCAAGCAATTGGAGAGCCAGTTGACGTGTAGCGATAGCGGATCTGATTCCCCGCCGGCCCATGACGGCGATTCCCGCAGACAAAATGAAACTATCGAGGAAAATGAGTTTTCATAGGTTTATAGTATGACCTAAAAAACCTCTGATTAATTAAGGAAATATTCTGGCTGTCAGGCGAGTTCACTGACGAGGCGACGAGGCGACGAGGGCAGTGGGCTCACCTGCAAGCCTCGATCGGTGGGGACTGTCGGGCGCCACTGTGTTGTTGTTGCGCCTGGCAAGGCCGACGGCCATTCCCTACGCACGACACCTCGCAGTGGCGCCCGACAGTATCCCGCAGAGCACTTTCATAATTAACCAGAAGCTCTTCATCCCTGACCCGTCATGCCGGGAGTTAATATCGGTGTGTTTTACAATGTCTTTATTGCTGAATAATTTCGCCGGTGTGAGTGAATTTCATGGTCGCAAGTTAAAACTGGCAGGTCCGGATAGGCCAATGCGGTTTAAATTCCAACTGAACTTCCATTCCGGTCCGACTGACAGTATCGTCAGCCAGATCCTGTCCAATATCTTTGCGTTGAAGTCCCACCCGCTCATAGTTTGATCATCGGGGAAGGGATTACCAATAGGTTTAAAAGGTCACCAACGAGAACGAGATTCAATGGTTGCTCTTTGTCCAATAGTGTTTATCGAAGAACTATTCGGGGGTAGAATGACCAAAGTGAAATCCTAGTTCAGACAAGTATCAGGACATTGTTCCGGGATAGTCTGCGGAAATAGTCTCGGAGTACCTCACTTATAGAACTGCGTCTGGTATCAGTAGTGACTCGACCCGGCAAGAAATGCAGGCTATTGCCGGAGATTCCGGTGGCACGGCAATTGATCGATATCAGGAAATAAGAAATAGAATCTCAATAGTGTGGTAACGTCATGACGAGATCAACTCGAAGAACTTTTCTGCAAACACTAGGTGGATTGGGTGTCGTATGTACCAGTCGTGTCGGAATATTTGCCCAGTCTCCCAATCAGGTGAGAACTATAGCCGGTACAGGAGTTGCCGGATTCGAACCCGAGGGTCCTGAAGGTTTACCTGCCACGACTACGCCCATTAACAATCCATATGGAGTGGTAATTGGTCCGGATGGAAGCTTATATTTTTGCGAAGTCGATACAGGGCGAACCAGGAGACTTCACCTGGCCTCTGGTCGGTTGACCACGGTTGCCGGCGATGGGCAGAAAGCTTATCGGGGTGATGAAGGCCTGGCGATGCAGGCCAGTTTTTCGGCACCGCATGAAATTCGATTTGATCGTAGCGGCAATTTGTTCGTAGTCGAGCGGGATGCTCATGTGGTTCGACGTATAGATGCGAATACCGGGCTGGTTTCAACCTATGCCGGTACCGGGGAGCCAGGCTACTCCGGGGACAATGGTCCGGCAGACCGTGCCATGTTGAGACAGCCCCACAGTATTGCATTTACAGCGGATGGATCATTACTTATCTGTGATATCGGCAACAGTCGGGTGAGATCCATTGACAGTCAGACAGGGGTCATTACTACGCTTTCGGGAACCGGTGAACGGCTACCCACGCCGGACACCGGTTTACTGTCAACGACCCCGTTGATGGGACCCCGGTCAATTGATACGGACCCGGCTGGTAATGCCTATCTTGTGCTTCGTGAGGGTAACGCCGTATACCGCCTGGATCAAACCGTCAATCGTCTACAACGCATTGCCGGGACTGGTGAGCAGGGCTTCAGCGGAGATGGCGGACCTGCATTGCAGGCGACTTTTAATGGCCCCAAAGGGATTGCCTATTCTACTGGCAATAACAGCCTCTATATTGTGGATACAGAAAACCATGCCATTCGCCGACTGGACCTGAACAGCGGCATCATAGAGACGGTTCTTGGCAATGGCGAGCGGGGAGATGGACCAGATGGAAACCCATTGGAGTGTCGGCTCAATCGACCCCACGGTGTTTACGTTGAATCAGTCACAGTCTATGTAACCGATAGTGAAAATCACCGCATTCGGGCATTACCAGTTTAAGGTCCACGTTAGTGACTTTCGAGGCTTCAGGGTGAGACTTTAAATCCGGAATTGCCGGAACTGCAGTAATGCGGAATTGCAGAGCAGGTTCCCTAGTCCTCGGTTGAGAATTCAGTCTCAGAATCGATGCGAGGACAATTGCGACATAATGAGCCGATCAGCTTACAGTGATCGGCTCATTATGTTCGGAGTCAGGCTCAGTCCGCGTCGGCCATCATTCGTTGCGTCAATAGCTCTTCATAACCCTCTTCGTTCAAGTGAGTCACGGCAATCCAGGCGTGAGACATCTCGTCACCAGTCCGGCTGCCTCCATACACCCACTGATCAGCATCTGGATTATTGGGATTTTCTGCAGTGTTGTCATACCACTGTTTAATCACCAGAACAGCACCTGCAGGTAACAACGGAGCTGCATCGCGCTCATACAGATGACTATGGTGCCAGGTGGCACTCCAATTGGATATCTGGCTGATTTGCTCAGTGCGGCCGGTTTCCGGGTAATAAATTTCCAGCGATGCAGCGCGCATCCGTAGATGCCCATGTGGCTGAAAGCTGTCTATACGTACCGGATGATCAAATGAATGAAATCCCTGTGTCATTGCCGTGCCGTGAGGCGGGATTAGCAAGTGGCCGTTCTGGTAACCTTCACGTAAGCCGTAAAGGCGCAAATCCTGTTTGTATGCGTCGACTTCGTATCCTGGTTCGTGAAACCACAGGCCAATTTCCACGACATTGTCTTCGATCATAGTACCGGGCGCCGTGGCTCCGACGCCACCTGGGAACATGTGGATGGACCATTGAATTGTAGAATTGGCTGGGATAGTTCGACATACGCCATCGCCAGGTATTTCCCCCCACTTACCCATGGCATACTCGGTCAATTGACCATAGCGTTGCAGTTCACCATTTTCATCGGGTAACCAAACCGAGGAATTGGCGTGATGCACGACTGCCGCTGCATCACCCCGAGGCTTTACCTGTACCGCTTTGATACAGCGGTCTTCGGTTAGTCCGGACGCAACATATTCATTGCTCCAGAGGTCATTCCCTTGAGCGGGAATATCGTAGGGTAGCGATGGTATGACTAGGTCAGGTTCACCGAACTCCGCTGCGAAGGTCCAGGCATCCGGTTCCGGTAAATCCGGCTGAGGAACTGGAACGTCTGCGTCACCCAGCGGTGCACCAGCCTCCACCCACGATACGATGGTATCTATTTCGTCCTGATCCAGGCGCCAGTCTCCCTGTAGATCCTGGATGCCAATATGCTGATCGTAGGCATAGGGAGGCATTTCCCGGTTGGCGACCCGCAGTGCGATCAGGGGTGCCCATGGTCGGATCTGTTCAAAGGATTCGAACTGCATGGGGCCGATACCGCCTTCGCGGTGACATGTCACGCAGTTCTCATTAAGGATTTGACCAACCTCTCCGGTATAGGTGGGCGAGGTGAATTCCTGGGCTGAAAGCTGGCCATGAAACAATACTACGGTCAGTGCTGCAGCGCCTGCGCAACGGTGCGAAAATTGATAACCGGCTGAAATTAATGAATAATTTTTCATTTTTGTTCCTCTTTGAGAGGTTATTATCAGGATGGTGCGTAGGGGGCTATTCAAATTTAGCGCGTCCGATGCCCAAAGTCTAATTCTGGATAGCATTAAAAAAGGCCGACTGGTTGCCCAGTCGGCCTTTTAATATCAACTATTCAGTCGAACTGTCGGATCGTATCGACAGAAATCTGATCAGTTGCTGGCTTGCATCTGCTCGGCGAGAAGCTGCTCGTAACCTTCTTCGTCCAGGTGAGTGACCGCAATCCAGGCATGAGACATTTCATCCCCGGTACGACTGCCACCGTAAACCCACTGATCTGCGTCTGGGTTGTTGGGGTTGTCGGCAGTGTTGTCGTACCACTGCTTGATCACCAGCACGGCACCAGCCGGAAGCAGGGGTGCTGCATCTCGCTCGTACAGGTGGCTGTGATGCCAGGTCGCGCTCCAGTTGGAAATCTGGCTGATCGGTTCCGTTCGTCCGGTTTCCGGGTAGTAAATTTCCAGGGTAGCGGCTCGCATACGCAGGTGGCCGTGAGGCTGGAAGCTGTCAATTCGCACCGGGTGATCAAAGGAATGAAATCCCTGTGTCATGGCAGTGCCATGGGGCGGAATCAACAAGTGACCGTTCTCGTAACCTTCTCGCAGGACATAAAGGCGCAGATCCTGATCGTAGGCATTTTCCTCATAGCCGGGTTCATGAAACCAGACTCCGATCTCGACCACGTTGTCCTCGATCATTGTGCCTGGAGCCGTGGCGCCGACACCACCGGGGAACATGTGGATATCCCACATTACATGGGAATTGGCCGGTAACATGCGGCAGACACCCTCACCGGGAATCTCTCCCCATTTGCCCATGGCGTACTCGGTCAGTTGCCCATAGCTTTCCAGTTCGCCATTTTCATCTTCGATGTAAACATCAGAATTTGCGTGGTGAACGACAGCGGCTGCGTCGCCTCTGGGTTTGACCTGTACCGCTTTGATGCAGCGATCCTCGGTAAGTCCGGTAGCAACAAACTCCTTGCTCCACAGATCGTTACCGCTTGCAGGAATGTCGTAAGGGGACGACGGGATTATAAGATCCGGCTCGCCGTATTCGGCGGCAAATGTCCATTGCGTGGGGTCAGGCAGGTCCGGGGATTCGACAACCACATCGGCATCTCCCAACGGAGCTCCGTTGGATGCCCAGGAAACGATTGCGTCGATTTCTTCCTGTGCCAGACGCCAGTCGCCGCGCAGATCCTGAATACCGATATGCTGATCATAGGCATACGGAGGCATTTCCCGATTGGCAACACGCATGGAAATCAGGGGAGCCCAGGGGCGAACCTGCTCGTAGGATTCAAACTGCATGGGGCCAACGCCACCTTCACGGTGACATACTACGCAGTTGTCATTGATTATGCGCCCGATTCCGCCGGTATAGGTCAACTCACTGTGATCTTGACCTAGGGCCGGTGCCTGGAAGCCGAGAGCGACGGTGGTCGCTACTCCAAGAATGGCGCCGGAAAGTCGACTGCCTCGCGGGAATTGCACTTTTTTCATGATTGGTTATCTCCTCGTTGCGGGGTGCCATCGATTGCAGGTCGACAGCTGTATCCCACGTTAACCCCAGGCAGTGTCAAAGTCCATGTATATTGCGTGATAAACTGTGACAGGCCCATTAAAAAAGGCCGATTGGTCACCCAATCGGCCTTTTTACATACCAGAATCTAGAATTCTGGTTTAGTTGCTGGCCTGCATGCGCTCGGCGAGCAGCTGCTCATAGCCTTCTTCATCGAGATGGGTGACCGCAATCCAGGCATGAGACATTTCATCGCCAGTACGGCTTCCACCATAAACCCACTGGTCCGGATCCGGATTATTGGGGTTATCCGCCGTATTGTCATACCACTGCTTGATCACCAGAACCGCACCGGCTGGAAGCAGGGGCGCTGCCTCGCGCTCGTACAGATGGCTGTGATGCCAGGTAGCGCTCCAGTTTGATATCTGGCTCACTGCTTCGGTTCGGCCGGTTTCCGGATAGTAAATTTCCAGAGACGCAGCTCGCATGCGCAGGTGGCCATGGGGCTGGAAGCTGTCGATTCGTACCGGGTGGTCGAAAGAATGGAATCCCTGAGTCATGGCGGTGCCGTGAGGAGGAATGAGCAGGTGGCCATTCTGATAGCCTTCACGCATCCCGTACAGGCGCAGGTCCTGATCATAGGCAGATTCTTCGTAGCCCGGCTCATGGAACCACACGCCGATTTCAACGACATTGTCTTCAATCATCGTGCCCGGAGCCGTAGCGCCGACACCACCGGGGAACATGTGGATGTCCCAGAGTACGGTGGAATTAGCCGGGAGCTGTCGACAAACACCTTCACCGGGAATTTCACCCCACTTGCCCATGGCGTATTCGGTCAGTTGACCGTGCCGCTGGAGTTCACCGCTTTCATCGGGCACATAGACCGAGGAGTTGGCGTGGTGTACAACCGCGGCCGCGTCGCCCCGGGGCTTGACCTGTACTGCCTTGATGCAGCGATCTTCAGTCAGACCGGTGGCTACGTATTCTTTGCTCCACAGATCATTACCCTGAGCAGGAATATCGTAGGGCGAAGAGGGAATAATCAGATCCGGTTCACCGAACTGATCAGAAAAAGTCCACTGGGCAGGATCGGGAAGATCCGGCATGGGAACGGCTACGTCAGCGTCACCTAACGGCGCGCCTTGCTCAACCCATGTAACGATTTTATCGATCTCGTCCTGCTCCAGGCGCCAGTCACCCTGAAGGTCCTGTATGCCGATATGCTGATCGTACGCGTAGGGAGGCATTTCCCGGTTGGCTACACGCATGGAAATCAGCGGCGCCCAGGGTCGAACCTGCTCGTAGGTTTCAAATTGCATTGGTCCGATCCCGCCTTCACGGTGGCAGACCACACAGTTTTCATTAATAATTCGGCCAACTTCACCAGTGTACGTCAATTCACTGTGATTCTGAGCCGAGGCTTGTGCTTGGAAGCCCAGAGCCGCAACTGCTGCGACACCTACCCAGGCTTTACGCACCTCATAGATTTTCATATGTGTCTCCTCGTGTTTAAAAGTGGGTGGACAACAGGCAAAGAGTAAATCCACATGCTGGAAATGTCCACTTCCGGAGTCCGAAACGGACGCCTAAAATGCAACAAATTGCAACGCCGACGTAAACCATATATCGGCATTTTTCTGACATTCTTATACCAGATCTGGTGTTGAATCCCGGCAATTCAACGAAATGTCGACCAGTTAGGGCAACTGGTCGACATTTCTTCCGGTTTTATCCGGCTTATCGGACAGTAACGCGCTGGAATACGTTGGTTGAGCAGCACTGGTCGCCCTGGGAACTATCCGGGGCAGTCCAGTTTTCGACCAGGGTACGAATCAGGTATTCGCCCGGTGCAGAAAAACTCGCCCATACCTTGGCCACGCCGTCTCCGTCTTCAATGACACCTTCCTTGGGATCGACCTCCCAGCGGGCATAGCGCGGATCTCTTTCGTTATACGGGTTTTCCGGGGCGGGGCTGTCCGGATGCAAACTGAAGGTCACGTCGCCCGGGCCCTGGTGTTTGGCCCAATGTACGCCCAGATCCAGAGGCTCTTCAAAACGAGGGTCAGTGGGATCCCGCTCGGAGGGGTCCGTGGCATTTACGGCCAGTTCCACGCGCTCACCAACCCGCACAGTTCGGGGGTAGTTGGCAATGACAGCCATGTTGCCCCCGGCCTGCTCACCGTCTTCACCTACGCCTACTGTAGGCCGCAGCGCTCCCTGGGGTCTAGGACGCTCGAAGTCCAGTTCATAGGCGCCATCCCGGGCTCGTCCCGGTACCTTCAGCAGTTCCATGCTCTCGCCGGACCGGATGTACCACCAGACATCCTCGTCAGCCCGGTCAGGAGGCAGCACTACCGAAAATACCTGGGGGCCGCGACCTGACTCGAAATGTTCCGGCTGCATTCCGTTGAACTCGGCGGGTTCAATATAGTTGTTTTCGCCGACGGGCACATCCACATCCACGTTGTTACGGTTAATGTAACCAAAGATCAGGGTCCTGGAACCGTCATCATTGCGAACCCATCCTTCCAGCACCGGTATAACCGGGAAGCCGTCAGGTGGGGACAATGTCAGATACCTGGGCGGTGTCTGGGCCTGAGTATTCAACGAAACAGTTACAAGCAGCCCAAGGGCAATACTGATCACTGTTCTAAAAGTCTGAGTCATTGCTGTTCTCTCCAGTAATTCGCCAGTAATTGGTGATTTGAAGTGCCAATTTATGATCCCTGAAACAGTTGTTCGCAGAGTGGCACTTTCTTGTCAGAATGGGGGAGTACCCCTAAAATTCCAAGGCCCGTAGAATAATGGGCATTGAACTTGGAGTCTAGCAAAGCTACGAATCGTCACAATTTACCAGGGGTCTTTAACCACCAACTGACGTGCGTGTAAACTTTATGCTTATTTTTCAATAAAGTACAGTCAAGGAACCACTGATCAATTTGGAAATACTCTGGCATTCAGACAAGTTCACTTTCGAAGAGCATTGCCACCGCCATGGGTCGGCCGGTCAAGGCGAGGCAGCGAAGGCAGAGGGCTCGTCTGGAAGCCCCGACCGGCGCCGCCTGTCGGGCACCGCGGCGGTGTTGTCACACTCGGCAAGGGTTTCGGCCATGCCCCGCGCACGACGCCTTGTAGTGGTGCCTGACAGATTTCCGCAGAGTACTTCCAGATTGATCAGAGGTTCCTTAATTAAAATGGCTTAAAATCCGCCTTTCCAGCGCTTCCCGGAGTTAAAACATGAACACAACCCATTACTTAAAACACACTATACTCGTACTACTGTTTCCGCTGGTCCTGCCGGTATCGGGTTTCGCTCAGCGGGATTTCAGTGAAGTCGAGGTAGTCCCCCACCATGTCTCAGGTAATTACTATTACCTGGAAGGGGCAGGTGGCAATATTGGCGTTTCCATCGGTGATGACGGGGTGATTATGATCGACGATCAGTTCGCCCCCCTGACAGACAGGATACTGGCTGCCATCAGGGCACTAAGTGATGCCCCGATCCGATTCGTAATCAATACCCATGTCCACGGTGATCATACCGGCGGAAACGAGAATCTCGGTAATATGGGACTGCTCATCCTGGCCAGGGATGAAGTTAGGGTGAGGCTGGCTGAGCAAATGCCGGAGGCGGCCCTGCCAGTATTGACTTACAGTGAGAGTATCTCTATCCACCTCAATGATGACGAGGTAACCACGATCCCCGCACCGCCTTCCCATACAGACGGGGACAGCTACATTTATTTTCGCAACGCGGATGTAATCCATGCAGGCGATGTATTCAGAACCGTGGCATTCCCGGTCATCGATCGTAACAATGGCGGTACCCTGAACGGCACGATCGACGCACTGGCAATTCTGATCGGCATGTCCGGGCCGGATACGAAAATTGTGCCGGGACACGGCGCGGTGTCCACACGGCAGGACGTGATGGAATTTCGTGACATGGTTCTGGATGTGAAGGCACGCGTTGAATCGCTGGTAGCTCAGGGCATGTCATACGAGCAGGTCGCCGCAGCCCGCCCGACAGCGCCATATGAAGCAAGGTGGGGAGATCCAGAACGCTTCCTGACTGCTGTTTACGCAGAGCTTGCCGGCGAGTAACAAGCAGACCGGTAATCTCCTTACCGTCAGCAACGGATGCCCTCGTCGGACCGTGTTCCGGCGAGGGTTCGTTCGACGCTGCCAATCTTTAGCAAACACTGCAATCTGGTGGCCGCTTCATAGTAGAATAGTGTGACAATCCGTTGACCTTCTTACATCGAAGCAGAGTCGCATTTCCGAGTAGCAGTTTTTGTTGAATACACAGTTTTTAGGCAAGACGTTATCCGGCCCGTTTACCATCCCCTCAGGGATCGTTACCTGCTCGACGTCAATCATCCAGCGTGTCATGGATACCATGCCGGAGGTCGGTGTTCTCACTACCAAGAGTATCGGTCCCGAGCCCAGACTCGGTTATCGGGAGCCTATCCTGGCGCAATACAAGCCCGGTTGTTTTGTCAACGCCGTTGGCCTGACCAATCCTGGCGCCGCGCGTTCCGCTGAACTGCTTGCCGATCTGGACGTACCTGACGACAGGTTTCTGTTGATTTCCATATTTGGTGGAAGCGTCGCCGAGTATGTCTCGGTGGCGAAGCAGCTTGCGCCTTCAGGTGATGGTTTGGAGTTGAATCTTTCCTGCCCCCACGCCAAGGGTTATGGCATGGCCATGGGGCAGGACCCGGAACTTGTCCGTGAGATCGTCGCTGCAGTTAAAGCGGCTGTGGATATTCCGGTGATTCCGAAGCTGACGCCGAATGTTCCCAATATAGCGGAAATCGCCCGTGCCGCCCGAGCCGGTGGTGCTGATGCCATCTGTGCCATCAATACCATGGGCCCGGAGCAATTTGAAATGCATGGACATGCTGTATTGAGCAATGGTAAGGGCGGAGTATCCGGCAAAGAGGTGTTGCCGACGGCACTGAATTGCGTGACAGCGATAAAGGATGCTGTCGACTGCCCCGTAATCGCCTGCGGCGGGATCAGCAGCGCGACGAATGTACGCGATTTTCAGCGTGCCGGCGCATCCATTATCGGCATCGGATCTGCTCTGGTTGGCATGACAACCGATGAAATAGCTGATTATTTCCGCACTCTGGCAACTGACCTGATGCAGGGTACCGACAGGGCCGAGGCGTTGGTCCGCTATGATGTGGATATGGCGTTCAATCCGGTAGGTCTGGTAAGCAACGAAAGGGTAACCGATGACATAGCCATACTGACATTCGATCGCAAGGTTTCCGTACAGGCAGGAGAATTCGTATTTCTGTGGATCCCGGGTCTGGGTGAAAAGCCGTTCTCTGCGCTGACAGATGATCCTTTCCGGCTGGTTGTCATCAACCTGGGTCAATTCACATCGGCCTTGATGGATTTGCAGCCGGGAATAGAAGCCTACGTCAGGGGACCCCACGGCATACCCGTGAGCCCTCCCACAGGTAGCCGGATTGTAGCAGTAGCGGGAGGAACGGGGCTGGCAGCGGTTTATCAACTGGCCCGCGATTTCGGCAACGCCGAGATATTCATGGGAGCCCGATCCAGCGATCGGCTGTATTTCGTGGATGAGTGTGATGCTGTGTCCCGCCTGCATATCGCTACCGACGACGGCAGCAGAGGGCACCATGGTGTCGTGACGGAACTGCTGGACTCGTACTTAAAGGATCGGTCAAGGGAAGAGTTGGACGAACTGGTATTTTATAACTGCGGGCCGGCGCCAATGGTACACGCTGCAGAGGCGGTTCAACGCAAGTACTGTGCGGCAAGCCGAATTTACAATGCTATTGACTACCTGACAAAGTGCGGAGTTGGTATCTGTGGTGCCTGTGGCTCACCGGACGGTCGAAGGCTTTGTGTCGACGGTCCGTTTCTGCGAGCGCAGGATGACCATCGGACAACCTGAAATCCAGCGGAGGGACGCGCTGACAGTATACCTCCCGCACAGAACCCGCAATGTATTGAGTGTTATACTGGCACAGCTACGGGATTAAAAGGGTTTACCCGAGGTAAGTTGTAACAACCGCAATTATCCAAGGAACCTCTGATTAAATATGGAAATACTTAATCAGAGGTTGCCTAAGTCCAGGGAAGACGACTGAGTTTCAACTCAAAAACAACTAAAATAAAGGCGCAACCATGCTGAACAACGCTGTTATCAAGCCACTGCTCCTGTTCACGGCAGTTGCTGTGCTTGCCGTGATGATATCTTTACTGTCTCGCTCTTTCGCCCAGGAAGTGCCGCTGGTGGTGCATCTCGACGAGGCCAAGTGGACACCGCCTGGTGGTGGCAACGGCTTTCCCGTCGGTGTAAGGACCATGACACTTGGCGTGGATAGTGAATCCGGCGGCGTTACCTACTATGCCTTGTTCCCGGCGGGATCCCACTTTGACCTGCATTGGCATACTTATAGTGAATACGTAGCTGTGTTATCCGGCAGCGTCAATCTGGTGCTGGGACCGGAAAGCCATTCGCTTAGTGCTGGCAGTTACATTGTTATACCCGGCGGTGTAAATCATGCCTGGGATGTTCCCGAAGATAGCGATGTGGTTATACTGGTCAGGCGATCCGGTCCCGCTGATTTTCATTTTGTCAGCGAAAACTGATTAGAAGCGGTAATAGCCCTATGAAACGATTTGTTGCAGCGCTTGTCACGATTATCGGTTGGTCAAATCTGACCGTGGCAGCGGAAAATGCCACGGTCAGGGAGCTGCTTAATAGGTTCTGGACGGGTGGTCCGGAGGAAGCGGAGACTGCAGCAGTCAGCCTGCTGGAAAACAGTATTGAAATCTCTTCCCTGTATCGACAGTTCAAAAACGGGCCGGATTACTCAAGTGACGTCCCGGTAGGTCACCAGGAACTTGTGCGTCAGTCACCGGATGGAACCCGGTTTCCCTACGTATTGCTGGTACCGGAAACCTACGAGGAAACGCGCAGTTACCCGGTGGAATTCATGCTACACGGTGGGGTTGGCAGACCTTACCCTGAAGAACCGGGCAGCTGGTGGCGCCGCGGATACGATTCGCTGCGCAGCGAGGACAGAATCACGGTCATTCCGGCAGCATGGGATGAAGCATTCTGGTGGTTTCCTAATCAGGCAGAAAATCTTCATGCAATTTTGCGTGAGGTCAAAAAACGGTACAACGTGGCTGACAATCGCGTGACTCTCACGGGCATTTCAGATGGCGGCACCGGGGCTTATTTTTTCGCATTCAAGCAGCACACTGACTGGGCTGCTTTTCTGCCATTCATAGGCCATCCTGGAGTTCTGCGAAATCCGGCAGGGCGGGCCAGTTATCAACTGTACTTTGAAAATCTCGCCGGCAAGCCTCTGTACATGGTCAATGGAGAGGAGGATCCACTCTATCCTGCGTCATCACTGGCATCCTTTATCGAAGTATTACGGCAGGCAAATATCAATCATGTGTTTAAAGCCATTGAAGGCGGCGGACACAATACCGATTGGTTACCGGATGAGGCAGATGCTATAGAAAGTTTCAAGTTGGAAAATAGACGGGATCCTTTGCCGGACAGTCTGCGGTGGGTGGCTGACAGCACCGAACGGTTCAATCGCAATCACTGGCTGATAATCGATGAGCTCGCTAGCGAGGATCAACCCGGAATGGTGAGCGTGGTGCGCGACGGCAATATTATCAATGTTACAACTGCATCTGTTGAGGCGTTTACATTGTTACTGAGCCCTGATGAAATCAATTTCGATCAACCTGTGGCAATTTATATCAACGACGCTCTAAGGCAAAGCGGGAGGTTGAGTCAGGAACCGGAGACCTTGTTGAAGTGGGTGGCACAGGATTACGACAAGTCCATGCTGTTTACTGCTGAACTCAATCTCAGAGTGGGAGAGTAGGCCATTGCCAACTGAAAAGACGGCCAGGGCCCTGTTCAGAAACGAAGTCGCAGGACAGGACAACCTGAAGTTCAGCCATGCATGAAAATTCCGTGTATCATCATGGCAACGGGATTGTCCGGAGGTCGGCAAGAAACTTTCCCCGATCCATAATTAATCAGAGGTTCCCTAACAGGCGTTTCTGCCTACTTAGAGGGAATTTGCCAGAGGCCTCCATGTCTGGCCATTATTCAAGGCAGGGATAGCCGTGCCACTAATTCGCGCCAGACCTGAGGCGTTCGTGCAACTTTCCCCCGTGTGTCTGTCCAGACATGTCGTGTGTAGCCGCGCACCAGTTTCTTCCCGGAGTTTGCGGACAATAATTCGTAGGCAAATTCCAGTTGACGGCTTCTTGATTGCGCCAGCCAGGTCTTGATGATGACTTCGTCACCATAGGCGATCCCTTCGGTGTAACGAAGGTGAGCTTCGGTAACAGGTAATCGGTACCCCTTCGCCTCGATATCCGCATAGTTGGCGCCCAGGGCTCGCATAAAGTGGCTCCTGCCCTCCTCAAAATAAACCAGGTAGGCTGCGTGATGGACGACACCCATGGCGTCAGTCTCCGCGTATCGAACATGGACCTTTGTTTCTACAACCCGTGGCCTGTTTTCGGTCATCGGATTTCTCCGTAGTCGAGTAGTGTAAACCTCCAAGTATACTGGGCCTGTTTACAGATTGCTGTACGTAACCGGTACATAAACCCGGTGTGCAGCGGCCAATTTCCATGGACAAGCTGTGCCGCCCTCTATACTCTGCATGCCCATGAAAACCATGTATACCCTGTTGCAGGATTCCATGCTGGCATGACCAAATTACCTTCCCCCGGCATTTATTACGGCTGGAAACTCGTAGCTGCACTGGTCGTCATGTTGACCTTCGCTACGGGGCTGAGTTTTTACAATCACGCGGTTATTCTGAACGCCCTGGCACAGCAGCCTGAATTCACGGTGCAAACGGCCTCCGTGGCAGTGTCACTGTTTTTCCTGAGCGGGGGGGTGGCGGGTCTCTGGGTTGCCAGGTTCGTCAATGACTTCGATCCGCGATTCTGCATCTGCTTCGGAGCCGTTGTGTCTGCTGCATCACTGGCTTCGCTGTCATTGATATCCTCAGTCTGGCAACTTTACCTGCTGTATCTCGTCTTCGGTATCGGCTTCTCTGCTTCAAACCTGGTCCCCGCTACTACACTGGTGACGCGTTGGTTTCACAGAAGGCGGGCAATGGCGCTGTCAGTGGCCTCCACCGGCTTGTCACTGGGTGGCGTGGTTATTACGCCTGTATGTGCATTGCTGGTCGAAAATCTCGGCCTCGGCGGTGCTGCGCCTGTCATGGGAGCCATGTATCTGGTGGGAGTCGTGCCGGTGGCGCTTCTCTGGTTGCGACCCAGTCCCGAAGCGATGGGCCTGCAGGTCGATGGTGACCCGAAGATCGCCGAAGACAATGAGGACATCGTAGCCGTACAGCGACTGGTGGACAGTCCTCAGGTAGCTGATCCACCTGTTCGTTCCCCCAGGTTGCCTGATGGAATTTCTTTTCGAGAAGCACGTAAAGGACGATTGTTCTGGGGTATAAGCCTGGCCTATATTTTCCTGATGATGGCCCAGGTAGGTGGAATCTCCCATCAATATGGTCTGGCAAGAGAATTACTCAGTGAGTCCCAGACGGCACTAGCGGTCGCGATCCTGCCAGTTGCCAGTATCATTGGCCGTCTGGTGGGAGGCTGGATCGTGGAACAATTGTCGATCAGAAGTTTTGCCATCGGTATGATGGTTCTTCAGGGATTGTCGCTGGTCCTGCTGTCAGGAGGCTATCACCCGGTCACTCTTTGTCTGGGCCTGGTCATGTTTGGCATTACCGTAGGGAACCTGCTTATGTTGCAACCGCTTCTGCTGGCAGAGGCGTTTGGAATCCGCGAGTATCCGCGAATTTTTGCCATGAGCAATTTCATGTCATCCTGGGGAACGGCAACCGGCCCGGCGGTGCTGGGAGCAGTTTATGCTGCCAGTGGAAATATGTACGGTGGCGCTTACCTGGTTGCTGCCGTCGCCGGTCTTGCCGGACTGTTGTTTTTCCTCGGCGGAGGCCCGTTGAAGCATTCATAACCGGCCGGCTCAATTTTTTATTGCAGCAAGGATGGTGAGTTGCCATTCACGATTAACACCAGCAGGTATTGGCTCTTCATCATTAACGTGGTAGTGCTGCCAACTGCAACCTATGATACCGGCAGGGACCGTAAAGAATTGGAGCGGGCGACGAGGTTCGAACTCGCGACAACCAGCTTGGGAAGCTGGGACTCTACCAACTGAGCTACACCCGCATTGCAGTGCCAGGTCAGGATTTATTGTAACGGCATTCGCCCTGTTGCAGATACCGAAATAAATCTGGGATTTCTTGGATACGTTTCTATCGAGGATTCGGAAGTGCATGACTGAGGGCTGAAGCCTGCAGCCGACATCCAGTCAGAAGTCACCGCCCTTTCTAATGATTGGTGGCAGGTCGGCAAAGTCTCCATCCCGCTGTTCCTTGTTGGCGGTAATCGCCTCGACTATCTCAGACCTCTGCAGCATGCTGGCGTTCCAGATTCTGACGTAATCAAGACTGTCTGCCGTGGTGTGATCGCGGGAGTAGTTGATCATGTGTTTTGAGCCGTATACAGCAAGCGGTGCCTTGCCTGCGATTTCAGTCGCAATCTGCATAACGTGCTGCAGGAGGCTGGACTGATCCTCAAACACGGCGTTGACCAGGCCGAAGTCTCTTGCCTCTGCCGCGGGCATGCGACGGCCGGTGTAAGCCAATTCCCTGACAATGCCTTCCGGGATCAGCTTGACCAGCCGTGGAAAAGTGCCTACATCGGCGGTCATGCCGATGTTGACTTCGAAAATCGAGAAGAATGCGTCGACCGTGGCATAGCGAATATCGCAAGCGGTAATCAGGTCCACGGCACCGCCAATACAGCCTCCCTGTATCGCCGCCAGGACAGGCAAGCGGCATTTTTCAAGGCAGGAGAAGGACTCCTGCAGTCGCGCTACATTGCGATAAAAAGCCTCACCCTTTACTCGTCGGGACTTCTCGTCGGCAGTTGCCTCCCGCTCGGCTGAATCTGCGAAACTCCCAATGTCCATCCCCGATGAAAAATGCGGACCGGTGGAACTGATCACTATTACTCTGGCTTTAACGTTGCTGTCCAGATCGTCGATGATCAGGGGCAGTTCATCCCAGAAGGCAGGGATCATACTGTTGCGCTTATCCGGTCGCGTCAATTGAATGTGCGCAATGCGGTTTTCGATGGAAACCTTGAAACAGGCTGTGGTCATATACAGAAATCCTATCATCGCTTGACTTGATCGGTTGAAAGCATTCTTAAAAGGTGTATTGCTCACCCTGGGCTGGCATTGTGCACGTGCTACCATGCTCCAGGCGCAATTTATTGGCAAGGGCGCTCATGCCCTTTTCTTCGCCATGCACCAGTATTCTGTGCTCCGCATCCTTGAACCGGGTTAACCAGTTTATCAGTCCCTGTTGACCGGCGTGGGCGGAGAATCCGCCGAGAGTTTCGATTGTCGCCTTTACCGCGAACTCATCACCAAACATCCTGATTTTCTTGTGCCCGTCCACCAGGATTCTGCCAAGCGTTCCCTGGGCCTGGAAGCCGACAAACACCAGCGTGTTTTCGCTACGCCAGATGCGATGTTTGAAATGATGCCTGATGCGACCGCCGGTGCACATGCCACTTCCGGCGATAACCAGCGCACCTGATGCGATTTTATTGATTTCCATGGACTCTGCCGATGTCACGCAGAGATTCAAAGTAGGCAGGAATTCCTCCAGAGTCGAGCGGTGTACGTCGCTAAGCTGTTTGACATCATCACTGTCCAGGATCTTCAGCCACCGATCGTAAACCCGGGTAACCTCTATCGCCATTGGGCTGTCCAGGAACACCTGCCAGTTGTCCAGCAATCCCTGATGATGCAGTTGTCCCAGGTAAAAAATCAGTTCCTGCGTTCGTCCTACGGCAAACGAAGGTATAAAGACGTTGCCGTTCCGGTCCCAGGTATTTCTGAGTACCTGGGCAAACTCCTCAAGCGTATTCTCTTCACTTTTGTGGTCTCGGTTGCCGTAAGTGCTCTCCATCATCACCAGGTCTGCTTCATGCAGTTCAGCCGGGTCGTTCATCAGTACCGAATTTCGTTTACCCAGGTCCCCGGAAAATACCAGTCTGCGAGCATTGCCTGCTTCCACAATCTCGAGTTCGACAATAGCGGAGCCAAGAATATGCCCGGCGTCGTGAAAAGCCAGGGTTGACGACGCAGAGATCTTCACGGGCTGTCGATAACGCTGCGTCTGGCAAAGCGAGATTACCTTCTCGACATCCTTTTCGGTGTATGCCGGGGGTTCTGGTGGTTCATCGCGTCGTGCACGTTTCAGGTTGTCCCTTTCCAGGTCTTTGGTGTACAGCCCATGGGCATCCCACAACAGAATTTCTAACAGATCCCGGGTGGCCTCGGTGCAGTAGATGGGAGCTTTGAAACCCTGGTTTGCCAGTTTGGGTAGCAGGCCACTGTGATCCAGATGGGCATGAGAAAGGATAACCCCATCCAGGGAAGCCGGATCAAACTGGAAATCCTCCCTCTTGATCCGATCGGTGGCGTCACCACCCTGGTGCATGCCGCAATCCAGTAGAAAGCGGACCGGGGGTTCGGTGGATTCCAGCAGGTGACAGGAGCCTGTCACCTCCCTGGCTGCACCCAGAAAAGTCAATGTTGGCATGGTATTCCCCGTCGTCAGCTTTCAGGCGGGGGTATGATAGCTGAATGGCATCGGTCTGGCATTCGTATTGCTCTGAAGGCTCTCAGGACGGCAGTGCTGGCAAGGGACATGCTGCGCAGGCGTTCCGTAGCGTATCAGGGAGGCACCCGGAAGGTTTCCACGCGGAATCTGGACAAAATGTGGACGGATTATGGACCGAATCATTTCTGCCCCGTAGTTTCAGCTTATGCCAACGGCCGCGCTTCGTTGAGCAGTGGCTCCGATCGGAGCGGTTGGCTGGAGGTTTGTGACGCTGCGGACCGCGCGCCTCCGGGGTGCCTTCACTCTGAATAATGCCCTGAAAAGCGGGCATTTTTCGCCGTTCAGCGAAGGGCCAGACTGGCCTGGTATGCCGGATGCGCTGCAATGCGAGCCATCAATTCCTTCGGTCCCATGTAGGCGCTGGAAGGGGAACTGGGAGTATCAGGATTCATGCCAAAGCTGGTGCGAAGAAACAGAGAATGGTCGTAGCGCTGCCAGCCCAACCCGTAGTCGATGGTTCGCTGATCGGTGTCCCGCTCGAACCTGACCCGACAGTTGTTGAGCTGACACAGGGCGTCGGATACTATCCCGAAAAAAGACCTTTCCAGGTAGTATACGGTATGAGCCAGTTCATGGCCTATTATCCCGGTTTGTGCGTTGAACGGCTGATTCTTCAGCAATAATTCCTCGCGGTTGCCATCCCGCTGTGAATCTATCACGATCAGGTAAGTACGATTGGCCGCGGAACGAAACATGGTTGCCCAGTGTGGTCGGGAGGAAAGGGGAATATCCACGTCGTCCACGACAAACTTGATGCGGGTTTCTTGCAGTTCCGGATAGTGACTCAAGGCCAGCAGAGCCTGCAATTCGTAACCGGCTGGTAGTTCCTTGTTCCTGCCGAAATCGTTCAGAAGCTGCTGGAAATTGGCCTGTTGTTCCACTTCGACGTAGCGTCGGACCACGTTGACCGGCAGCACAGGTACCCGGGATGCCGCCTCGGTCGGCAGCAGACTCGGATTTACACCCGACAGCAGAATCACGGCGAGTGTCAACGGGAGAAATGTCAGGAGTAGCCTGGAGATCATCCCGTCATTCTATGCCATCGGCTGCAGTTGGCAAGAGCGTGGCAGGAATTGCCACCCTGTGAACTAGGGGCCCTCTGAATAATCATGGAAGTGCTCTGCGGGTGTCTGTCGGGCGTCACTGTAAGGCGTCGTGCGCCGGGAATGGCCGGCGCCCTTGCCATGCGCGACAACACCGCAGTGGCGCCCGACAGGCCCCGCCCCAAGGGGCTTGCAGGCGAGCCCACTGCCCTTGTTGGCTTAACAGGGTTGCCTCGCCTTGACAGGCCGACGCATGCCGGCGGCAAGGCGCCTCATCAGTGAACTCGCCGGAAAGCCAGAGTATTACCATAATTATTCAGAAGGTCCTTACAGTCAAATAGCAGATTCCCTGGATTGAATTCGTTCAATTCCGGGGGAAATTGCTATATGATCCCAGCCATGAAAAAGTTGCCCCGCCTCCACCTGTTTTTCGCTTTAGTTGCCTTCACTATTCTCCCCGTCTCCGTTGGTGCGCAACAACAATCCTTTCAGGAATGGTTGGCTGAACTCCGTGCCGAAGCGCGGGAAATGGGCATCAGCGAGAGCACGCTGTCAGCGGCACTGGACGATCTGCAGCCTGTTGAACGGGTCGTGGATCTTGACCGGAGTCAGCCCGAGTTCATGCAAACATTCACCCGCTATATCAATCTGCGGATTACGCCACTGCAAATCGCCAGGGGCAGGGCTTTGCTGGAGGAACATGCCGCGCTGTTGAGTCGCGTGCAACAGCGTTATGGCGTACAACCCCACTACCTGGTTTCGTTCTGGGCGCTGGAGAGCAACTACGGAGCCGCAACTGGTGGTTTTACGGTGGTTTCGGCATTGGCTACACTTGCCTACGATCCACGACGCGCAGATTTTTTTCGACGGGAATTGTTGACGGCCCTACGTATAATAGACGATGGACACATTCCCGCTGAACGCATGACAGGTTCCTGGGCCGGTGCGATGGGGCAGTTGCAGTTTCTGCCTTCCACCTTCGCAAGCTACGCAGTTGATGGCGACAACGACGGTCGAATCGACATCTGGAACAGTCTTCCCGATGTGTTTCATTCCGCCGCAAACTTTCTGTCGAAGTCTGGTTGGCAGGGTGATGAACGCTGGGGTCGCGAAGTGGTACTGCCGGAAAGTTTTGATTATTCGCTATCCGGAACGCGCATCAGAAAGCGTCTGGACGAGTGGCGTGCGCTGGGAGTCACCCAGGTAAACGGCGCGCCATTGCCAGCTGTTGATATGGAAGGTTCCATTGTGATACCGGCTGGTGCCGACGGCCCGGCTTTCCTTGTTTACAACAACTACCGTACTACCCTGGTCTGGAATCGCTCTACTTTTTACGCAATCTCGGTCGGCCACCTGGCCGATCGGTTCGTCGGTGGGGCACCGATCCAGCATATGCCTGCCAATGAACAGGCGTTGAGCCGGAATGACGTTCTCGAGCTGCAGGAATTGTTGAACCAGAAAGGATTCGACGCGGGCCCGGTGGATGGAATCCTGGGTGGTCAGACGCGCAACGCCATCAGGGATTACCAACGACAAGCCGGATCACCACAGGATGGCTACGCGTCATACGGTTTGCTGGAAGCCTTGCGAAATTGATCCCCGGGGAACTTGTTCAACGCGACAATGCGGAATAAGCAATCCTCGACTCCCTGGTAGAGTAGATCCAGCCCCTATAGCAGAAACGTAACAGGTGACATGACTGAATCAGACTCTCTTGCCTTGCGGCGCTACCGCCGCTTTGCCTGGATTACCATTGCGGCGGTTTACTTCCTGATCCTCGTCGGTGCAAGCGTCAGGGCTTCCGGGGCCGGTATGGGCTGTCCTGATTGGCCCACGTGTTTTGGCCAATGGATTCCACCCACCAGCGAGTCTCAATTACCGGACAATTACCAGGAGATCTATGCCGAGTTGGGATACGCGGAGACTCGCTTCAACGTGGTAAAGACCTGGACCGAATACGCCAACCGCCTGGTCGGTGTCACCATCGGCTTCCTGATTTTCATAACTGCCCTGGTTTCCTGGCCTTGCCGAAAGCACGATCCCTGGATATTCCGTGCTTCTGTCGCTGCCTTTCTGATGGTCGGGTTTCAGGGATGGCTGGGGGCCCGCGTAGTGGCGTCCAACCTGCAGCCGGGCATGATAACTGTGCATATGCTGATGGCGCTGGCTATCGTTGCGGCCCTGCTGTTTGCCCTGGCGCAGTCACGACGGGGCATCATGGTGTCACAATCCTTAGCGGGACTGGACCCACGATTCGAAAAGTGGTTGTACGTCATTATCATTCTTGGCCTGGTCCAGATCAGTATGGGTACCCAGGTCAGGGAGATGACCGATCTGATCAGCCGTAGCCAGGGAGAAGAGTTGCGGTCCAGCTGGATCGAGTTCATGCCCTGGTTTTTCTATGTCCACAGAAGCTTTTCTGCAATCGTACTTTTCTCGAACATGTGGCTGCTTTATCTCCTGGTACGGTCTGTCGGCTGGCAACACAGTCTTACGCGATTCGCAATGGCAATGATCACCGTCACATTGCTGGCGGTGTTGTCCGGAGCAACCCTGGGTCATCTCGGCATGCCGGCGCTTGTTCAGCCGACCCATCTGCTTGCCGCTTCACTGCTGTTCGGCTTTCAGTTCCTGATCTGGATGGGCTTTCGGCACGCCAGGAGCTCCGGGATTCCTGATCGTCCGGAGTCAGGCGGGCAACGCACCGTTACTGCCTGAAGAACGGGCATTACTGGCGCGTAGCTGGTGCGATCAGTGGCAAATCAGATTGACAGTGGCGGGTGCTTGGCATTGATTGTCGAACAGGCTAAGCTCGAATCTTACTTTTTCACCCGGGACAACAATAAGAAGCAATGGCTCGGCCCGCAGTAACGAGGAGTTCCTAATTCAGCGGAACTGTCAGAGCGCAGATTTTTATTCTGGCAACCGATCTCGCAAAATCGTATTACAGTATCGCTACAGGAAGCTACCTTGTCCGATCCAATCCTTCTATTTACTGTCCAGTTGGTCGCGATCATGTCCCTGATCCTGCTGGCCATTGGATACCTCAAGGCTGAACCCCACGCAGCAAGTGCCAGGATCTTCGCGTTGTTGGCCGGCTTTGCCGTGCTGTATGTCATTAACGGCATGTCGGCACTTCATATCGATCCGCTATTTCGCCTGGACCTTTCCCGCTGGCAACTATTGGTAAACACTGCCGTTGCTGCCATTCCCGGACTGTTCATGATATACAGCTTCCTGGTTTTTCAGGAGCAACGGCAGTTTCCACTGGTGCTGGGAATCCTGTTTGCGATTCAGATCGTGCTGGAAGCCACGCTATCGCTGGTTGGAGACAACAGTTTCAGTTTCGCGTTGAATCTGCTCGCCACCGTGCTGGATATCATGCAGTTACTTTTTGTCGGATTCGCGATCTACTGGACGGTCAAGGGGTGGCGGGCGGACCTTGTAGAGGACAGGCGGGCGTTACGCTGGATGATAATCTCATTGCAGGGTGCGCTTATTTTCTTTGTCGTACTCGTGGAGAATTTTCTGCTGGCCTCCGGTTCGATAAACGATGCCCAGGCACAATTGTTGCTGGTTTCGGCAATTGCCGTGCTGGTGACCGCAATGTTGATCGCTACCATGCAATTTGACTATGTTTCCCTGGGCAACGTAATCAGAAAAGTGGCGGTGCTTACCGAGGAGAAACGCAACGGAGTCTCTGCAGATTTTGACATAGAAACTTTCAACCAGCAGTTTCGTGACGTCAAGTTATACCGCGAGGCAGGATTAACGATTGCCAGGCTTGCCAAGAAACTTAATCTTCCGGAGTACCGACTTCGGGCCTTTATTCACAAGACTCTTGGTTATCGTAATTTCAACGCGATGCTTCACCAGTATCGCGTCGAAGATGCCTGTGAAGCACTGGCTGATCCCGAAAACCGCAGTGTGCCAGTTCTCACAATTGCGTTGACAGTGGGTTATCAATCGATCACGCCATTCAACAACGCTTTTCGGGAGATAATGGGAGTAACACCCTCCGAGTATCGCAAGCGGAAACTGAACGGCGACTAGGCGGCAAGGCCACCTCTGCCCATGGTGCAACGGTGTGGATTTGCAGAGATTGCTGAGGTATTCTTCCCACCTGATGTCTGGCAAGCGCAATAATTTTTAGGCAGGAAAAGAATAAGGAAATGGTTGGGAAATGGCTATGAATGGGCCGGGGGAAAACAGCAGGGATGACAGCGCCAAGTATAAAAAACGGCACTGCTGCTTCCGGACAGAACTGCAACGTCAACAACAAGTTTGATCAGTCTCAATGTGCCGCCGGCAGTTATCGGTATCTTCCGGAGGAAGCCTGGGCAGGCGCCATCGCCACAGGCTGTAGAAGTATCACCTGGTGGATACCGGATCTCAGTCGAACCTTGATCCTGACGGCGCGGCAGTTTACGCGCTCAGCCATTTTCGTCAGAGTCAGCAGACCAAAATAAAAAATATATTAAAATCATACCTTTTTATAGAATAACTTGAATAATCACCAGGACCTGACAAGTCAGGCCAGGTAAGTTATAAAAACTATCAGGGGAGATCACCCAGGGTGAATGAGCTGCTATATAACTTTGCCTTATGGCTGGACACGCACGATTGGAGCACCCGGTTGCATGAGTCTTACTACATGTACAACTGGGTCGAGTCGACTCATGTACTGACGCTGATGCTTTGCCTTGGCATGCTTTTTATAATCGACCTCAGGATGGTGGGGGTTGCCTTCACAAACCTGCCAGCCAGTACCCTGGCCCGCCGCCTCAACCTGCCCATGCTGATTGGATTCACCGTCATGTTCATCACGGGTATTGCCTTATTCTACGCAGTACCGGTGCGCAATACGCAGAGTATCTGGTTCAGAATCAAGATGGTGCTTCTCGTGGCAGCGGCGGTTAACGCCTTTCTGTTTCACCGAAACATGGTAAACGCTGCCGGAGACTGGGATGCACAGGCCAGGGCACCGGCAAGCCTGAGACTTGGGGCGATGCTGTCGCTGGTATTCTGGGGGTTGATTGTGATTTGCGGACGGCTCATAGCCTATGACTGGTTCGACTGCGAATACACCCAGCCCGGGATTATGCAAACACTGTCAGGCTGTGTCCCTGATCAGACTATTTTCTAAGAAAAGACCGGCCCGGGCAGAAATCGCCCGCTGCACGTCAAGGAGCACGCAATGTCTACAATTGCCGCGTCAACATTTTCCATTGGATCCTATCGTCGAACGATCATCGTAGTTCTGCTTGTCCTGGGAACTCTCTTGTTTTCCATGGTGCCGGTGTGGCCGGTAGAGGAGTGCGCAGGTGACGACTGCCTGGTGACCCTGAGAAGGCATGTCTGGGTGGGTCTGTATGATTTTTTTCTATGGATGGAAACAACCTGGTTCGGAGTCATCGGCAAAACCTGGGGAGCTGCGTTCGCGCTGGTAGAGGCCTTTCATCTGCTGGCAATGGCCTTGCTGGGTGGCTCTGTCTTTGTAGCGGATGCCCGCCTGTTAGGCATGGGATTTAAAGACGTTCCTCCGCAGCAGATCCTGGACAAGGCCCACAAGGTTTTTGTCTGGGCATTGGCAGTAGCTCTCTTTACCGGGATTTTCATGGCGTGTGGAGTTGCCGGTAAGATCTATTTCCTTCCAGTGTTCTGGTACAAAATGCTGGCCCTGACAACAGGAATCCTGTTTGTCTTTTTTATCAAGCGACCGTTGTTGCGTCAGGGCCTGGAAAATCTCAGTCCGTTAACGGTAAAACTGATAGCCGTGTCGTCCATCATGGTATGGGTGACGGTCGCCGCGACCGGCCGCTGGATTGGTTTTGCCGGCAGCTAGAAGCGGGATCAAAATTGTCACCACAAGTGCGATCGACGAATTTTTCGCAGTGTCGTAAAGCCCGCCAGTAAATATGGAGCAAGGAAATGACAGAGCAGGACAATACTAAGAAATTGCCCGGTGACTTGGAAACTGCGGCCATTGCTACTTCAGTTACCATAGTCGTTTTTTTCGTAGTCTACTGGGCGGCACAGATAGAAAGCGCTTATTCTTTATTGGCATTGGCTTACGGCTGGTAATAGAATCAGGTTTTGGTAGGTCACGTATGGCCGGATACAGCCAGGCAGCCGAGTAGTGTTGTAAGCGGACATACAGGCATGCGGGTATCAATGTCCAGCCTGTTTGTATCGCTCGATACTTTTTACAGTGCCCTTCACAACAGCGATTCAGGAATTCCGCAGATCCATTAGACGTTCAACAAGCTCATCCTGGTCTATCGGGTGATCCCTGGAGACCGTATCGACATAAAGAATCTCGCTGAGACCAGGACCGCAAGCCCGCCAGCGACGGATGAAGCGGGCGTTATTGGTGCCCGCAAAGACCGTGTAAGTCCTGATTCCCTGCGCCGCGGCGATGTGCTGGCAGGCGGAATCATAGCCGATAAATTCGTCGCAGACGGCGATCAGGGCGCTGATCTCAGCCACAGAACAGTGAACCCCGAACAATCGGGTTGCGGCGTTGGCGGATTCCAGTTCCTTGAAAGCGATTTCCTGCACTAAGAAGCCTTCGGACCTTGCCGCATCAATAATCTGCTGGCTGCGCTGATATTCGTCACTGCCGAATCCAAGATCAAGAAACACGCGCGTGGTTTGGTCCTGCAGCAGTTTCAATACCAGGCCTGTTTCAAAATTGTCTTCGACACGCTTACGGGAGTTTCCACCTACACCAAAATTCAAGGTGATGAAATGGCAGGACTTGTGCGGATCAGTCCTGGTGCGCAAGCCAAGCGCCAGGTTCATACTGGGCGTCTCGGGCCAGACCCGTGGAAAGCAAAAATCACCATGTCCCAGGATATTGTCCAGCCACAGATTGGTCAGTTCCGAGATAGACGCTTTTACGGGGTAACCGGCTTTACCACGACTATTGAAAAACCTGTAATTGAAAGCCGATACCAGTGGCAACACACCCAGTTGTGTCAACCGTGAATCGGGATCCAGCAGCAGGAATTGATTTTCATCCAGGCCGTCGATCTCCTGCCGCACCTGCTGCAACAGATTGATCCACACCAGGAATCGCTGGACTAATCCTCCTCTGCGTTCGTAATGAAGTTCGTGCACTTTGACACCGGATGTACTGGTAAAGATCTGTCGGATTTTAGCTCCGCCCATGACGTGGATGCTGGCATTGGGGAAGCGTTTGGCAACACGCTGACATATTACGCTGGTAATAGCGACGTCCGCGCCAACAGTTACCCTGGACAAGACGATGACTTTCCTGGGATTGATAGACGTGGGGATTCGCTCATCCGGACTCAGGCGAATCGACTCTATCCGTTGGTACAACTGATCCTCGGTGGACAGATTGAAGCTGTCCAGTTCCTGGTCCAGTTCCTTCCCCGCCGGCAGTGTTCGCAGAAAATCAACGATCTGGCAAATCAGCCGATTGTAGGTTTCCGTCTGCAACTCTTCAAAGTCATCGCATAGCCGCTCAATAACCAGGCCGAAAATGGCGTTGGAGGCTATCTGGTTGAGATCTGCATCCTCGAAAAATGTTGCCATGTGGCACAACAGCCTGATGTAGCCGGGGTTGTATTCATCGCTGTAGAAACAGCGGTCCACGAAGGTGGATGCAATACGATGTGCCAGTGACTCCAGCGATCCAACGTCCGGTTGCACTTTCAATTGGTCCCATTTTGCCCAGTAGTAAGACGGCCTCATGGCCTGTCTCCCAGCAATTCGCCGACCATTGCCATCACGTGACCGGGATGGATTTCCCGCATGCAGGCGTGATGGCCCAGCGGGCAGACCTTCTTGTGGCATGGCACGCAGGGAAGATCGCGCTGCAGCACCCGTGTTTGCTCAAGGTTGGTTTTCGTGTAAACAGCGTTGGTCGGGCCCATGACAACTACCGTGGGTACATCGAAGGCCACACCATAGTGTCGGGGTCCCGTGTCGTTGGTTACCAGAAGCTTGCAGCGCTTTATAAGAGGCTTCAGCAGGGCAAGATCCACCCGGTCCGGGGCGGTATTGATTATGTCGGCCCTGCTGTCCCTGGTGATAGCAGTGGCAATTTCCTCTTCACCGGGACCAACCAGTAACAGCAGTTTGCAGTGGTATACCTGTTGCAGTGATTCTGTCAGCCTGGCGAAATATTCCGTGGGCCAGCACTTTGAAGAACCAAAGCTGGCCCCGGGATTGATACCGATAACGGTATCTTCCGGCAGAATACCGTAGCGCTTTATCAGCTGGTTTCCCCGGTCCTGCAGTTCCTCGGAAAGGTAAAGTCTCGGCTTGGGAGCAGCGGGTAATTCAAGATTGAGATATCGACAGATCTCGAGGTAATAGTTCTGCATCGGTAGAGGCTTGATAACCCCGTTTTCCATGACGGGTTCCGGTCCGCCTGTAAGCCAGTGTCGGCGCAGGTTGCGCCGGTAGCCGTAAATACTTGGAATCCCGGCGATTTTGAATGTCAGATACGAATGGGTAGTGTTGGTTAACAGGATACCGGTGTCGGGCTGCAATCGACGAAGTGCAGCATGAATCTGGCGCATGCCGGCAAGACTTCTGTCACGGATTTCGATGATGTTATCGAACCATGGGCTGTCCTGTAGAATACCCCTGGCGTAGGGTCGGACACAGGCCGTAATCGTTGCGTCCGGGTAGCCGCGACGCAGGGTCTCGAATGCGGGTGTTGCCATGACGATGTCCCCGACCCAGTTCGGACAACGTACCACCAGGTTGTTCACGGCAGGGGGAAGAGTGGACATTGCGACTAAGCCGGTGGGGAGCGGCAGGTCAGCTCTGATCCAGCGTGTACGCCACCGCTTCGGTTTGCTGGCCGGCGGCCATCTGCTCCCGTTCCTTCTTGATGTAATCGGAGCGCACACCCATCACGTTGGAGTAGCGAATGGTATAGTGAATCTTGTCCTGGGCCATCAGCTCCTCAGACAGGTCCCGGTCATAGGCTACCAGATCGTCTCTCTCCCGCAGCCACGTGTCCTTGTCCATCGCCTCGACCCGCCGGACCAGCTTGCGGTATATGGGAGCACATTCCCAATCAGTCTCGGCATTGACATACCAGTTGCACAGTTTGCCCAGTTTATCCAGGAACAGATCATGTTCGTCGCCGAAATTCAGGCAAGTACCGTCGAAATAATTTCCCTGGCCGGCGATTTTGGACTCATCGATCAGCGGCTTGGCGATATCGTAGCCCGCAGTCCCCTTAAAAGGGAAGAAAAGTGCCCAGCGAAATCGCCCCATCTTTACCTTGGCACACAATCTGATCGTTTCCATGACTTCGTCCCTTGATTCGTAGGGCAGTCCGAACATGATGAAGGCAGAGCTGTGCAAGTCATAGGCATGAGCAGCGGCAAAGGACCGTTCTATCTGCTCGTTCTTCATATAGCGCCTCAGTATTTCCCGCCGGACTCGCGGAGAACCACTTTCAAGCCCGAATTTGACGATGATGCAGCCAGCCTCTTGCAGCGCCCTGGCGGCTCTTTCCTCAAAGCAGTTGACGTGCCCGTTGACTACAAATGGTATGCCGACCTGGTGCCGCTTGTAAGCTTCACAGAACTCCTCGACGTAGTCGGTGTTCAGGGTAAACAGGTCGTCATCGAAGATGAACGTATTGATTTCCGGGTTCTCATCCAACAGTTTTTTGAGATCATTCATCATGACATCGACAGGGAAATGGCGCAGGAAGTCCTTGACGTTCTTGGCCGCGCCATCCTCGATATATTGATCGACAATCTCGATATTGAAGCAATAAGTGCATTTGTAGGGACAACCCCTTGACGTGAGGATGCCCATCCAGCCGCGGGTTTCCTGCATTACGGCTTTCATGTCAAAAACGTTGTAGTCCAGGGGGGGCAGCTTGTCCAGGTCGGGAAACGGGGCAACCGGGTTGGCAACCGGGACGTCCCCCATCCAGGTACGAAAGTTGGACAGGGTGTGGGGCCTGTCACCCCGCTCAAGTGCATCCATGAGCTCCAGCAGCGCCCAATCTCCCTCTCCCACGCAAACGTAGTCAAACAACCTCGACTTGTGCACTTCATCGGGAACCATCGTGCAATGAACGCCCCCGATGACCTGGACCAGCTCAGGCATCGCTGCGCGAATAGCCCTGCTTTGCTCCACTACCCAGTCGTATTGCTGAGACATCACGGAGAATCCCACCAGCCCGGGATTGCTCTCCCGAATATAATTCACGATTTCTTCGCTGGTCGGTACTGACCGATATTTTTCCGAAACGTGCATCAGGTCCATTTCATGGCCACTGGCGTGCAATACTCCAGCCAGGGCCGCGATACCATGGTTGGTACCAAGGGGTGCATCGATTTGCGGATAAATCATAAGTATTTTCATGGTAATTTCGCTTTTACTTGAGATTCTGCCGGGAGCTTGATGACCTGGCGGCAAATGGTAGCATCGATTACGGATGCTTGCTAAGTGACGTGCTGCCGGTGTCGCCTGCAATGCAAGGACCGAATTCTGACCTGCCCGGTACTTTTATCGGTAGTTTGCCGGAGATCCCCAGCTGGCCAGTGCCTCGAGCCACAGGCTCCGGTATCATGTGGTATCGGCGTACGTGATTTGAATAAGGGCATTTCCCGGAGTAAAGTTGGCCGGTGGCATGCTTGCGAACTGCGCTGACGATGGCGCCAGGAAGTGCCGCGATTGCAGGTTATCGCCATTACCGGTCATCAGGTCGATATGCCGGTGATTTCCAACTACGACGGGCCGGACTCGTAAGGTTTTGCGACAGTCGGGTTGAGACTGTTGTAGCGGATTGGGCACAATAGCACAGGTCCGGGATAGTTCCAGGCAGAGCCGACCAGCCGGTGAACTGGGTGAACTGATAGAACCGGTCGGGAAGTATGCGCGTAAAAACACGCAGGATACCAGTAACGCTCACCATGCGAAAATTGCTCTCTTTAATGCTTTTTCTGACGGCATCGGTCACGCTGCCTGCCGCTGTCGGTCAGGATGATGGCCGGCAACGTACCATGGACGAAGCGGAACAGTTTCGACAGCAGTTACAGTCGCTGGAACGTGAGCTGGGCCGCTACGATATGCAACTGCTGGAACCCATGAACGGGCTTATCAGCGCGGCCCTGTCCCTCGACCAGTTTGCTGAAACGGACGAAGTACTGGATCGAGCGATCCAGATACTGCGAATTAACGAGGGACTGTTCACCGAATCTCAATTCCCCTATCTGATTCTCACAGTCCGGAATAATGTCCGGCAGGGTAACTGGCAGGAAGCCAATGCCATTCTCGAACACCTGGCTTGGCTCTATACCAACAAGCACATCGGCCTGGATACGGAGCTGGTCTACGAATTGCTGCAGCTCAGTGATTTTCACCTGGAGGGGGTTGCAGGTGACAATGAGGCGATGCAGGCCTACCATTTTCGCTCGTCTGAACGAATTTCCTGGGTGGCGGTACAGGTAGGAGAACTGCTCTGGGGTGAATCCGATACACGACTGATCGAGCTTTACTATCGAATCGCCAGGCAGAATTTTCTCCAACACATCGCCCTGAAGCAGGGCGGGGAAGTCGCCGCCGATCTGAGGCAGGTCGCTCCCGATGCTGGTTGGATGCGCCCCCGCCAGGTTGTCCAGCGACTTTACTACCAGCTTGGCCTGGAGATGTTCAGGCGCATGCAGCAGGTGTACTTCAGCATGGAACCCCCTGATCTCGAGGCAATTGCCATGGTTGACCTGTACCAGGTCGACTGGCAGGTACTTTTCGGGGAAGGCGATCCTTACACGGCCTACCAGCTGGTCTACGAAAATCTGCTGGAAGCGGGCGCGTCAAGCACGAATCTGCAGGCGCTTTTCAGCCGGCCCCAGATTCTGCCGATCAAGGAGTTTTTTCCCACCGTTCGACAGGCACGTGAAGCGCTGACGACGGACTCTCAAAGAGTGCGCACCCTGGATGGTGACCAGGTCCCATTGGTTTTCGTGGAGTGGTCCTCCACTTTTCCCAACGTGCAATTACCGCTCGAGGAGCCCTTATTGCTTGAGGGGCAGTATCTACCCATGCGTTCGGCGCAAATTGCCATCAAGCTGGATGGTACGGAAGAAGTATCCCGATGGATTCGGGGAAGTTACGTCACCCGGACCAGCGTCTCAGACGGAATTCAATGGATAAATCGATTTCAGGATCAGGAGATTTCCTTGCGCGAACTGAGTGAGCGTCTGCATTACCTGAATTTCAGGCCCGTGCTTGATAAGGGTGTACCACAGCTCTTCGAAGGCGTTCTGGAGTATCGGTACTTTCCAGTCGGGCCGGATTGACTCCCAATTTCAGCCATCAGCACGGAATCTGCAGTAAGTTAGCTCCCCGGGACGGCTTGGTGTATTCTTGCGCCTCACTGCCAGCGGATTCCCTTCATGAATGACAATCTCATCAGCACCGGCCTGATGCTGACCCTTTATGGTATGGGCACTGTCTGCGTGTTTCTGGTCCTTCTGATCGGTGCCACGCGGGTCATGTCCCGCATAGCGCTAAAACTGGATAGTGCCGGGCATAATGCCGAGAGACGCAGCAATGGACAGGCTGCGCAAAGCACCACGGTAGCGGCGCAACAAGGAGAACTGGTTGCCGTTATTGTAGCCGCCGTCCGGGCATTCCAGCGGACAGAATCCCGCAGGCAGCATGATTCAAACCAACACCTTTGACGTGAGCGAGAGGATGCCGGATGAGTGAACGAAAGCAGCCCCTGGGAATTACCGAACTGGTCCTGCGGGACGCACACCAGTCGCTGCTGGCCACCCGCCTGCGTATCGATGACATGCTGCCTATCGCCGGGAAACTTGATGAAGTGGGTTTCTGGTCAATCGAATCATGGGGCGGTGCGACTTTCGACGCCTGTATACGCTACCTGGGTGAGGATCCCTGGGAGCGCATCAGGCTGTTGAAAGAGGCCATGCCCAACACGCCCCAACAGATGCTGTTTCGTGGACAGAACATACTGGGTTACCGGCACTACGCGGATGATGTTGTGGAAAAGTTCGTTGAACGGGCGGCAGTAAACGGTGTCGACGTATTCCGGGTATTCGATGCCATGAACGACATGCGCAATCTTGAAGCAGCGATCAAGGCGGTAAGGAAGGCCGGGAAACATGCTCAGGGCACCATGTCGTATACCGTCAGCCCGGTATACGACATCGACAGTTGGGTGACCATGGCAAGACAAATAGAAGGGATGGGCGCCGATTCATTGTGCATCAAGGACATGGCCGGGCTGTTGAAACCCTACGTGGCTTTCGATCTGATAACCGCACTGAAAAAAGCCGTCAGTCTGCCTATCCATATGCAATGCCATGCCACCACCGGCCTGTCGACGGCCACTTATATCAAGGCGATTGAAGCAGGGATCGACAACGTGGATACCGCGATCTCTTCCATGAGCATGACCTACGGGCATTCCGCGACGGAGACCCTGGTGGCTATGCTGGAGGACACCGATCGGGACACAGGCCTGAATATCCAGCTGCTTGAGGAAATTTCCGCGTATTTTCGGGAAGTCCGGCGAAAGTATGCGAAATTCGAAGGAGCGCTGAAGGGAGTTGATTCGCGCATACTGGTGGCACAGGTTCCAGGGGGGATGTTGACGAACCTGGAAAACCAGCTCCGGGAGCAGAATGCCACGCATCGACTGGACGAAGTGCTGGAGGAAATCCCCGCGGTTCGCAAGGATCTTGGTTATATCCCGCTGGTCACGCCAACGTCACAGATAGTTGGCACACAGGCTGTTCTCAACGTGCTTACCGGGGATAGATACAAGACGGTGACCCGGGAAACGGAAGGCGTTCTCAAGGGGGAATACGGCGCCACGCCGGCACCGGTGAACAGTGATCTCCAGGCTCGCGTTCTGGACGGCGACGACCCTGTTACCTGCCGTCCCGCAGACCTGTTGGCACCGGAATTTGACAAGCAACGCCAGGAACTGGCGAAAATTGCCGAAGAACAACAGATTGAGCTCAGCAATCCGATTGACGACACCCTGACTTTTACCCTGTTCCCCCAGGTTGGTCTGAAATTTCTCAAGAATCGGCACAATCCGGACGCCTTTGAACCAGCGCCGGAAATTGATTCCGGTGAGGCGCCGGTGCCTGACCGGCACAAGGGCACTGAAGACTCTGCCAACGTGTACACGGTTGAAGTGTCCGGCAATGCCTATGTGGTGCGCGTCTCCGCAGGTGGCGACCTGGATCAGTTGGAAACCGCCCGGTCTGAGGATTCACCAGCAGGTCTCGGTACCAATGAAAAAACCAGCACCGCCCAGGCCGGCCCCGGCAGGGACGTCGTTGCGCCGCTGTCCGGTACGATATTCAATGTCCAGGTGACTGAAGGCGATCAGGTCGACGAAGGTGACGTCGTGCTGGTGCTGGAAGCAATGAAAATGGAAACTGAAATCCGGGCACCTGCCGGCGGCAGGGTAAGCAAGGTAAACGCGGCAGTAGGTGATGCGGTCAAGGTTGGCGATACGTTACTGAGAATAGACTGAGGACAGGCGATTATGCAGCTGGCTGATCTTTGGAATGCCACGGGTCTTTCCCAGATAGTCCTCCCCCAGGCAGTAATGATTGTCGTCGGGCTTGTATTGTTGTACCTGGCTATAAGAAAAGGCTTCGAACCACTGCTCCTGGTTCCCATCGGATTTGGGGGTATTCTGGCCAATATCCCTGGCGTGGACATCGCCGTTGGTGAAGGCATTCTTCATCAGTTCTCGGAATTCGGGCTGGAGACCGGTATTTTTCCCCTGTTGATTTTCATGGGTGTCGGCGCGATGACCGATTTCGGACCATTGCTGGCTAACCCCAAGACACTGATCCTGGGCGCCGCAGCTCAGTTTGGTATATTCGCCACGTTGCTTGGGGCCCTGATACTGACTGACTGGGGCGTGTTTGATTTTACCGTTGCCCAGGCGGCAGCCATTGGCATCATCGGTGGTGCCGACGGTCCCACGGCTATCTATGTATCCGGGATCCTGGCGCCGGAATTGCTTGGTGCAATCGCCGTGGCTGCCTACTCCTACATGGCGCTGGTACCTTTGATACAGCCTCCGATAATGAAGCTGCTTACTACGGAAAACGAGCGCCGGATCGAAATGACCCAGTTGCGGGAAGTCGCTCAGCTGGAGAAAATATTTTTCCCAGTCGTGCTGTTATTGCTGGTTGCGCTGCTGGTGCCCAGCGCAGCACCGTTACTGGGGATGTTCACCTTTGGCAACCTCATGCGGGAGTGCGGTGTTGTGGCGCGGTTGTCCGACACGGCTCAGCATGCCCTGATCAATATCGTGACCATACTGCTGGGATTGTCGGTAGGCTCGAAACTTGTAGCCGACCAGTTTCTTGTCGCTGCGACCCTGGGCATTCTGGCGCTGGGCATCGTTGCCTTTGGTATCGGTACTGCCAGTGGCGTGCTGATGGCCAAGTTGATGAACCTGTTTCCCGGTAACCGCATCAATCCTTTGATCGGAGCCTCGGGTGTATCTGCGGTACCAATGGCGGCGAGAGTAGCCAATCGCGTGGGACTGCAGGCCAATCCACACAATTTTCTGCTGATGCATGCCATGGGCCCCAACGTGGCCGGTGTTATCGGCTCAGCCATCGCTGCCGGCGTGCTGATACAGTTTGCCGGAAACTGACCGGTTCTGACCAGGATGCCGGAGTCGCTGTCCCTCAATTTTCCTCGTCGTTGAGGATATTCTGATCCATTGTCTGGGAAGGGGAGTCCGAACAGGGTTTGCCGACGACGCGGGCTGGTACTCCGACGACTGTAGTGTGCGGTGGCACGTCGTTCAATACGACACTGCCGGCGCCAATCTTGGCGCCTTCGCCCACGACGATATTACCCAATACTCTTGCCCCGGCTGCTACCAGCACTCCGGTACGAATCTTGGGATGCCTGTCACCCTGCTCGTTGCCGGTGCCACCAAGGGTTACCGACTGCATGATAGAAACGTCGTCGTCAATGACGGATGTTTCGCCAATCACGATGCCGGTTGCGTGGTCGAACATGATGCCTTTGCCCATTATACAGGCAGGGTGAATATCCACAGTGAAAACGGCAGAGTTTCTGCTCTGGATAAAAAGAGCCAGGTCTCTTCTGTCATTGGTCCAGAGGAAATGCGCCAGGCGATGAACCTGGATAGACTGGAAGCCCTTGAGATAGATGATAACCGGCAGGAACGAACTGGTTGCCGCATCCCGCTCGAAGACCGCGCGAATATCGCTGGCAGCGTTCTCGATAAGTTGCGGTGACTGATTAAAGGCGCGCTCAAACAGTTCGCGAACGGTGATTGCAGGCATTACTTCATCGCTTATCTTGTTTGCCAGGATGAAGCTGAGTGCAGACTGCAGGCTGTCATGATTCAATATGCAGGAATGCACGTAGCTGGCCAGCAGCGGTTCTCGTTGCACTACCAGTTTTGCTTCCTGGACCAGTTGTTCCCACAAATTATCAACCATGTTCGTTTCCTGGAGCGTCGTGGCATCGGTTTCATTTACCGGGGGTGAATAACGGACCCGGAGCTTCCTGCCGGCTCTGCATGACGCCCGGGACGTCTACGTGATGGCGCCGTATGGTAGCAGGATCAGGATTTGAGGACAAAAGGCAGCGCGGAGGAGTGGTCGACATGCAGGTCCGACCGCTACCCCGGGTGCGCCATGGCGCCTTGTCTGTTAACTGGCTATTGGGTCATACTTGGGAAAAATACGGTGGTGCCTGTTATGCAGTCTGAATCGATTTTATTACGCTTTAGAATACACCTGATGCTGACATTGTCCGCAGTGATGTCGTCGTGGACCGGTAGCGTGTCATCCCAGGATCGTGACGATCATTTCCGCTACTGGCAGGAAGTCGCCAGTGTGGATCGCGAGTTTTCCCGGGCGGCAACAGAGCGGGGAAGAACCGAGGCGTTTCTCGAAGTGCTTGGCGAAAACTCGGTTCTGTTCCGGGATGGCCCCGTGGATGCCAGGGCGTTGTACGAAAGAAACCAGTCTCTTTACAGCCTCGACCAGCTCTACTGGCGTGATCACTATATCGATGTTTCCCGTGCCGGTGACCTGGGCATCACCGTGGGCCCCAATATGTTTACCGGAAGCCAGCGGAACGCGAATGACGAAGACGGCCAGCAGACCTACAGTTACCTGGTGAATGTATGGCAGCGATTGAATGGACAGTGGACTCTGATGGCTGACATGGTTGTTACCGAACCGGGATTCCTCAGCATGGACGTGCAGGCCGACTATGAAGACACGCTGGCAGTGATGCAGGAAACCGCTCCTCCCGAGCTGACCGCGAACAATACGCTGGAAAGCCTTGCAGAAGCGGACAACACCCTGGGCTTGTCGATTAACTTTCGAGGCGGGCAGCGGGCAATGATCCGCTTCGGCCTGCAAAACCTGCGTGTCTACCTGCCAGGTATGGCGCCGGGTGTGGGTCAGGATCTGGGTAGCGCGGCCTACGGGAAATATCTTGACAGTCGCGTCACCACAACCAATCCACTGCGCTTGGAACACATGGGTGGATACCTGGCGGAATCCGGAGAGCTGGGTTTCACCTACGGCACCATGTCCACCACCAACGAGGGAGAAAGCTCCGGTTTCAGGTCAAATTACTTGCGGGTATGGCGCTATGGTCCCGACGAGGAATGGAAGGTCGCCATGGAATTTCTAAGACCCTTCTGATCCCGGTCTACCTGCCTTGGAAGCCCCCGATTAAGCCGCTCAGATATACTTTGTCGCAGTCGCGGCGCAAAGCCGATTTGAACCCGGGCATGGCAATTATTGTTGTTGACAATCATTCTCATTAAGATTTAGAATACGCTTATTGTGAGGGATTGCCATGTACGTATGCATTTGTCGCCAGATTACTGATCAGCAGATTCGAGATGTCTGCCGGGACGGAGACGTCAAACTGGCAGATGTGCGAGCCAAGCTCGGTGTTGCCAGCGAATGCGGCAAGTGCGGCCAGCACGCGCGGTCGATTATCAGCGAATTCAGCAAGCCCGCGGCTTTCGTCAGCGCGTCCTGACGATTCCCCAGACTTTCACCTGAAGCCTGTCGCCAACTCTGCTTCTCAAACCCCCGGTGTGAAGCCTGCTTCTCTTATCTGCCCCTAAGACCTGCCCCCGGCACCGAGCGACCCCAGGCTGGTTTTCAACCAGCATTCCCGGGTCACCTTCTACCTGCGGTAAGTCGAAATCGACGCGGACGTCCAAGAATGATAATGGGATTGCTTATTATTTATATTATCAATAAATTCAATTAGTTACCTTCAATCCTCCTTGACATGTGGCAACTTTATGGCGATAGTGCACGGATTGAGCACAGGAGGAGTGTATGAAGTCTGACAGCACGGTAATAAAGCATCTCAACAAGGCTCTGGGTAACGAATTGATTGCCATCAATCAATACTTTCTCCATTCAAGGATGTACAAGGACTGGGGGCTGGGCAAACTCGGTGACAAGGAATACGAGGAATCCATCGATGAAATGAAACACGCTGATCAACTCATCGAGCGAATCCTGTTCCTGGAAGGCCTGCCCAATCTTCAGAATCTCGGCAAATTGCTGATTGGGGAAAACACCCGGGAAATGCTTGAATGTGACCTCAAGCTTGAAATGATTGCCTGCCCGGACCTCAAGGAAGGGATCGCCTATTGTGAATCCGCCGGAGATTATGTCAGCCGGGATTTGCTCAGTTCCATCCTTGACAGTGAGGAAGAGCATATCGACTGGCTGGAGACACAGCTCCAACTGATTGACAGGGTAGGGCTGGAAAATTACCAGCAATCAATGATTTAGTCTATTTTATTAAGGTGGTTTGAAGCTTAAAAAGGCCGGATAAGTACGCCGGCCTTTTTTCGTAGCAACGGAGATTCCGGCATGGATATCCAGGGATTTTCAGCGTCTGTTTCCATGCCACCGCCTGACTTTGCTGCTAATATCCACGACAACCCTGGCTTGTCCCGCGACGATAACCTTCATCCAGTGCTGGTTGACAGAGGACAGGACTCTTGACGAACTGGCGAGTTGATTTGGTTAATGTACGCATGTATTGACCTTGGTTCCAACAGTTTCCATTTACTGATTGGCGAATGGGTTGACGGCAAGATATTGATTATCGAACGCTGCAGTGAAAAGGTGCAGCTCGGTGAAGGCGTGCCGGCAACCGGCGTTATCTCGCCCGAGGCGTTTCAACGTGGATTGAACTGTCTCCGGGGTTTTGAGGCCCTGATGGCACAGCATGGCGTCAGGCGTTACTGGGCCCTGGGCACTAATACCTTTCGAATAGCTGACAATGCCGGGGATTTTATCAGGGCAGCAGCCAGCATCGGACTGGAAATTTCCATTATCAGCGGCGTCCAGGAAGCGGTGCTGATTTATGCGGGAGTCCTGTCCGGCATGGCCGACCCCGAAGGGACCCATCTGATCATCGACATCGGTGGCGGCAGCACCGAGTTGATCGTAGGGTCCGGTCATCAGCGTCTCATTACTCAAACCCTTCCGGTTGGCTGCGTGTCCTGGCGTGACCGTTTTTTCACAGCGCAGATGCAGGCCAGCCCGGAGGAGCTTGAGAATTGTCTCGTCGAGGCCAGCGAGGCGTCACGCAGCGTATTTCAGTCCGTTGCACCGGGCATCAATCACTACCACTGGAGCGCAGCCCATGGCTCCTCGGGAACCGCCAAAATGCTGGCGTCAGTGTGCCACGAACATGGCGGACCGGTAGGAGTGATCAGTCTTGAAATCCTGTCGGGGTTGCGAAAGGGTGTGCTGAATTCGATTTTTTACGGCGAGCCATTACCCGGACTCAAGGAAAAACGTCGAGACCTGCTGCTTCCCGGTTACGCTATTATGGAGGGGTTGATGCAGGCACTGTCCTGTGACCAGATCATCTTCAGCCCTACAGCACTGCGGGAGGGGATGTTGGAATTCATCGTCAGCCGGGGGGATTCGGCTCATCTGCTGGATCCGTCGATTCTTCCCGATGTCAGCTATGCAGGATCGTAGTTCTGCGCCAGTTGTTTCAATAACCTGTTCTGCACCCCGTCCACTTGAGACTGGCCTGATGGCGCCAGTTTCTGATATTCCCCATCTGCCTGCAGCATCCAGCTCTGAACTTCGTCGTCAAGATACATAGCCAATTCCTGGACAATGCGATTGGCCAGTTTCTTTTTCTGTATAGGGAAGCAGACTTCAATACGGTTAACAAGATTGCGCTCCATCCAGTCGGCGCTGGCGCAATACACCTGGCAGGGGCTGTTTTCGAAATAATACACCCGGGAATGTTCGAGGAACCGGCCGACTACGGATTTCACCCGGATATTTTCGCTGACGCCGGGGACACCGGGTCGGAGACAGCAGACTCCCCTGACTATCAGGTCTATTGCAACGCCGGCAGCGGAGGCTGCATACAGTTCGCGAATGACATCGGGCTCGGTCAGGCCATTGACCTTGGCGATTATCCGTGCCGACTTGCCATCCTGGGCTGCCAGTTTTTCAGCCCGAATCATTTTCAGAATGGATTTCTTGAGCTTGAAGGGGGCGTGGAGCAGCACGTCCAGAGATATCTTCTTGCCCATGCCGGTTATCTGCTGGAAAACCTTGTGAGTATCCGCGCAGATGGTCTTGTCGCAGGTCAGCAGGCTGTAATCGGTGTAGATCTGTGAGTTTTTACGGTGGTAATTACCGGTACCCAGATGGGCATAATATTTCGGCCTGCCGTTTTCCCGACGAACAATCAGCAGCATCTTGGCATGTGTTTTATAACCCAGGACGCCGTAAACCACTACGGCACCAGCTTCCTGCAGAATGCTGGCGAACTGAATATTCTCCTCTTCGTCGAACCGGGCGCGCAGTTCGATAACTACAGTGACCTCCTTGCCATTGCGTGCAGCCTCCGCCAGCGCTTCCACCAGTTCGGAAGATTCGTTGGTGCGATACAGCGTCTGCTTGATCGACAACACGGCCGGGTCCCTGGCCGCCTGCTTGACCCAGTCGATGACCGGGACGAAGGACTGAAACGGGTGGAGCAGCAGTTGATCCTCCTGGGATACCGCGGTGAAAATACAGTTGTCTTCTTCAAGCAGGTCCGGAACGCCGGGGGAAAACTTGGGGAAACACAGGTCGGGCCGGTCCACCATCCCGCCGATGGTCATCATCCGCTGCAGGTTCACCGGACCGTTGAGGCGAAACAGCTCGTCGTTGCTGAGATTGAAGCGATCCAGCAGAAAATCCGTCAGAAATTCCGGACACTCGCTGGCCACCTCAAGCTTGGTGGCCGCACCGAAGCGCCGGCTGTGCAGTTCCCCCTGCAGGGCACTGGCGACATCCTCGGTTTCCACGTTTGACATTTCCAGGTCGGAATTCCGGGTCACCCGAAACTGATGACATTCGGTGACTTCCATGCCCTGGAACAACTCGGCAACACTTTCGTGAATTATGGATGACAGAAAGACGAAGTTGTCCCCGTCAGGGCGAATTTCCTTCGGCACCTTGATCAGGCGTGGCAGTGATCGGGGGGCTGGCACAATGGCCAGGCCGCTGTCGCGGCCAAAGGCGTCCTTGCCCTCCAGGGACAGGATAAAATTGAGACTCTTGTTGACCAGCCTGGGAAAAGGATGGGCCGGATCCAGCCCCAGGGGACTGACTACCGGCATCACGTCGTTGTGAAAGTAATCCCCGGCCCAGGCTCTCAGGTCATCATCCCATTCGTCCCGGTTCAGAATAAAAATCCCTTCATTACGTAATGACGGTAGCAGGTCCTCGTTGAGTACCCGGTACTGGTCGTCAAGCGCTGTTCTCGAAATGGCATGAATCCGCTTGAGAATCTGATCCGGGTATTTACCATCCGGCCCCTGTTTCTGCCGTCCGGATTCCAGTTGTTTTTTCAGGCCGGAGACCCGTATTTCGTAGAATTCGTCCAGGTTTGAGCTGAAAATCAGCAGGAACATCAGGCGATCGAGCAACGGGTTGTCCCGGTTTTTGGATTCCTCCAGAACGCGGAGATTGAATTGCAGGTGGCTTAACTCGCGGTTGTGATAGAACTCGCTGCTGCTCAGATCCGGACTGGCTGAAACCTGAAGCCCATCGTCCACCGGTTCTGCATGCTCTTCATTCATGGCATCAGTTAAACTTGTGCTGTCTTGTTGTACCTGTTTCGTGCTCATCAGGACTGTCTACCGTGTTTTTGACAATGGAAATTTAATCAGAGGCGGCGAAGGCAGTGGGCTCACCTTGAAGCCCCTTTGGGCGGGACCTGCCGGGGCCATTCCAGCCTCCCAGAATAGCACATCGGATATTCAAAGTTGGGAGCGGATCACCGTGTCGAAAATAAATGCGGATGCGGGTCAGCAGATAATCTGGGACAAAGAAGGACGTAAATAGACTGTAATCGCTTTGTCATATTTCTGTAATATAGGCTCCGTATAGTCGTCCCTGTCCTGATCCGAGTCGTCCTAATACCCCGGGAGAGTTGCATGAGTCCGATAAAAGTCCTCAAGATTTCCAGTTTCCTTACCGCTCTCGCCTGGTGTCATACGGCACCGGCACAGGAAGTCGACCCAGCCATTCCGGAATATCAGCGCTCCGGTGGCGTTTCCGGGAATCTATCCAGCGTCGGCTCCGACACCCTGGCGAATCTCATGACCCTGTGGGCGGAGGAATTCAACCGCGTCTACCCCAATGTCAATATCCAGATTCAGGCGGCGGGGTCCTCCACGGCACCGCCGGCACTGGCGGAACGGACTTCCAATTTCGGGCCAATGAGCCGGGAGATGCGCGATAACGAAATCGAAGCATTCGAGAGTCGCTTCGGCTACCGTCCGACTGCCGTTCCTGTTGCCATCGATGCGCTGGCGGTATTCGTGCACAAGGACAACCCGCTGAGCGGCTTGACCATGGCCCAGGTCGATGCGCTCTTTTCCTCGACCCTGCGCTGCGGCTATTCGAGCCCGGTTACCAACTGGGGCCAACTGGGCCTCACCGGGCCGTGGCAACGTCGTGACATTCAGCTGTTCGGCAGAAACTCGGTATCCGGTACCTACGGTTACTTCAAGGAAGCTGCACTGTGCGAGGGGGACTTCAAGAATAACGTCAATGAGCAGCCGGGGTCTGCCTCGGTTGTCCAGTCGGTAAGCACGTCGATCAATGCCGTAGGGTATTCCGGCATCGGTTACCGCACGTCAAGCGTGCGGACCGTACCGCTGGCCCGCAACGAGAACAGAGAGTACTTCGATGCGACCCCGGCGAACGCCGTGGCTGGGAATTACCCACTTGCCCGTTTCCTGTGGGTCTATGTCAACAAGGCACCAAACCAGCCCCTGCCTCCACTGGAAAGAGAATTCCTCAAGCTGGTTCTTTCCCGGACTGGTCAAAATGTCGTCATAAAAGACGGCTATATTCCTCTACCGGCACAGGTTGTCGAGGCCACACTGAACAGCCTCGGCATGTAGCCGAACCTGGCGCACTGATATACTATCCGGACATGCAGAATCAGCTCCGTGTGGGGCTGATTCTTTTATATGGGTATGAAAACCAGTTGAGTCGGGTCGGGATTGTCCACCGCGCGGGTTAACCCCGGGCAGAATTCATTGCAGAAATGATTGAGATGAGTTTGATTGGATGGCTATAGACGAGACAGGGGACAGAACGGCTTCCTCCCACCGGCAGCAAGACCACGGTGAGTCGGATATAGAGCGACTGCTGGCACGACAGACTTTTCGTCGTCGCTTGCGTTACTTCAATGACCAGTTTGCCCGCATCGCCATCGCCGCTGGCGGTGTCAGTGTCATTATCGCCATTCTGCTTATTTTCGTCTACCTGCTGTACGAAGTGATTCCGTTGTTCCAGGAAGCGGATGTGCAGCAGACCGCGAGCTACACGGTAGCGGCCACCGGTAATGCACGCCTGTTGCACCTTGCCGTCGATGAACAGTCTGAAGTGGGAATGCGCCTCACCGATGATGGCCTGGTGACTTTTTTCGATGTCGAACAGGGTGCCGTTATCGATACTGAATCCCTGCCGCTGCCACTGGCGGAGAGGATTTCCGCATTTGCCCTGGCCTCCGATGAAAGCGGGCTGATTGCCCTGGGGCTCAGTAACGGCAGCGCGCTCATCGCCCGGTATCAGTTTGAAGCAAGTTTCGATGCCAATGGTGTTCGACAGATTATCCCCAGCGTGGACTACCCCTACGGACAGGAGCCGTTCGAGCTGTTCTCCGGGACCGACATCAACCGGCTGACCGTCAGCCAGCGGTCCGATGTCGTGCTTCTGGCGGCGGTAAACAGGCAGGGGAGTATCAACCTGTTGCAGATTACGCAGCAACGTAACCTGTTTTCATCATTCAACCTGGGGGGTGCCGCCCCTGAATTTGATGTTGAATCACTGTCGGTATCGGTGGCGGTAAGCGACGTCGATGAGCTGTTCATTGATGGCGATCAACGCTGGATGTATTTCATTACCTCCGGGGGCAGGCTCAGCCTGGTTGATCTGCGACCGGCGTTGCGTGGCTCGGCGTCGACCATAAGCCAGGTGCTGGATATTGTTCCGGAAGGCAGGGAACCCACGGAGATTGCCCTGCTACTGGGAGATATCTCGTTGCTGGTGGCAGACGACGGGGGCACGGTATCACAGTGGCTGCTTGTTCCGGACGGGCAGGGGCAGGAATCTCTGGTCCAGGTGCGAACTTTTCAGGTAGGCGACAGTGCAGTTGTTGCTCTGTCGCCGGAACAGCGCAGAAAGAACTTTGTTGTTGCCGATGCCCGGGGAAATGTCGGGATTTACAATACTACGGCACACCGCGAGGCGTTTTTTGCGCCACTTTTACAGTCCGCGCCGCAAGCGCTGGCGATTTCGCCCCGTGGAGATACGCTGCTGATTGAGACTGACGGGGGGCGGATAGGCGTCTGGGCTGTTCATAATGAGCACCCTGAAGTGTCCTGGTCGGCACTGTGGAGCAAGGTATGGTACGAAAGCTACGATGAGCCCGCCTACATCTGGCAGTCATCGGCGGCCAACAATGACTTTGAACCGAAATACAGCCTGGTACCCTTGGCATTCGGTACGTTGAAAGCGGCATTCTACGCCATGCTGCTGGCGATCCCCCTGGCGATCTGTGGTGCAATATTTACCGGGTATTTCATGGTCCCGGTGATGCGACAGCAGGTCAAGCCGTTGATTGAGTTGATGGCGGCAATGCCGACGGTGGTCCTGGGTTTCCTGGCAGGCCTCTGGCTGGCGCCGTTTGTCGAAAGCAATCTACTGGGGGTGTTCAGCGTTGTCTTCGTATTGCCGGTGGGAATTCTGCTGGCCAGTTTCGGCTGGTCGCAAATGCCGGACAGTGTTCGTCATCGAGTTCCGGATGGCTGGGAATCGGCGTTATTGATTCCGGTCGTCATAGTGCTCACCTACCTGAGTTTCAGTGTTGCCTCCTCGATTGAAAACCTGTTTTTCGCCGGAGATATGCGGTCGTGGATCACCAACGACCTGGGCATTACCTACGATCAGCGGAATGCCATGATTGTCGGGCTGGCTATGGGGTTTGCCGTCATTCCGACAATTTTCTCCATTGCCGAGGATGCTGTCTTCACGGTTCCACGCCACCTGAGTTATGGGTCCCTGGCCCTTGGGGCGACACCCTGGCAGACCATGTACCGGGTGGTATTGCCCACCGCCAGTCCCGGCATCTTTTCCGGCGTCATGATCGGATTCGGAAGGGCAGTTGGTGAAACCATGATAGTGCTTATGGCTACGGGGAATACGCCCATCATGGACATCAACATTTTCGAGGGCATGCGCACTCTCGCCGCGAATATTGCAGTGGAAGTACCAGAGTCGGAAGTGGACAGCACTCATTATCGAATACTGTTCCTCACGGCGCTGGTTCTTTTTCTTTTTACATTTATTTTCAATACCGCCGCTGAAGTTGTCAGGCAGCGTTTACGTAATAAGTACAGCACCATATGAAGCAGAAAATACTTCGCTGGATCGAATCCGGGTCACCCTGGATATGGATAAACGCGGGAGCTGTAGCGATCAGTATCGTCATGGTGATCGGCCTGCTCATGCTGCTTGCTGTCAGGGGAATGGTGCATTTCTGGCCATCGGATGTGATCCGGGCCGATTATTCTGTGCCTTCATCCACGGGGTCAATCGAATCCATCGAAGTCGTTGGTGAAATGGTGGAAAGGGAAACCGTGCCGGCCAGCCAGGTGATCGCATCGGGTATCCCGGTGGATGATCGCAGCACCGGTTATGAGCGAACCCTGGTGAAACTCGGCAACCGGGATCTTACCGGGGCGGATTTTCGCTGGCTGCTGAACGATTTTCTCACTGATATTGAATACCCGGCTGGAATCATCGTTCTGGAACGCTTCGAATGGGGTAATTTTTACGGGTTCCTGGAGGAAATCAGGGAAAACGGCAACGTCATTGCCAGCAGGGCAGAAGGTGCCGGCGAGGAGCAGTTGTGGCAGGAATTTGAAACCAGGTTGTCCCGGGCGCTGACCATTCATGAAGAAGTCGTCAGCCTGGAAAGCGTTGAAATAGGCAGTGTCAATTACCAGATGGAACGCCTTCGCTTGCAGGAGCGGCGCCTGGAACTGGAGGGTGACGATACGCCGCAGGCCCTGGCCGCCTTGGAGGAACAGCGCGCCGAGCTGGACCGTGAATATGAAGTCCTGCAGGGTCGGCTGGTGGAACTGTACAACGACGTCAACCGGGATACGGTGGTATTCCGGGCCTCCCAGGGGCAGCAGGCCGAATTCGAAATTGCCGATATTGTCCGGGCTTATCGACCCAATCAGATGGGCCTGTTTGCCAAACTGGGTATTTATTTCAGCAAGTTGTGGGAGTTTCTTTCCGACGAACCACGGGAAGCGAATACCGAGGGCGGGATTTACCCGGCTATTTTCGGTACGGTTATGATGGTGTTGTTGATGTCGGTATTCGTAACACCGTTCGGCGTCGTGGCGGCGGTCTACCTGCGGGAATATGCCCGACAGGGTTTCCTCACCCGGACCATCAGGATAGCGGTAAACAACCTGGCAGGTGTCCCGTCCATCGTATATGGTGTGTTCGGCCTTGGCTTTTTCATTTACTTTGTCGGCGCGGAAATCGACAGGGTGATGTATCCGGAAGCGCTGCCCGCGCCGACGTTCGGCACGCCCGGCTTGCTTTGGGCTTCGTTGACGCTGGCCCTGCTCACGGTTCCGGTGGTCATTGTAGCCACGGAGGAAGGCCTGGCCCGAATACCCCGCAGTGTGCGGGAGGGCAGTCTGGCGCTTGGCGCCACCAAGTTCGAAACCCTGTGGCGCGTGGTATTGCCGATGGCCAGTCCGGCGATGATGACCGGGCTGATTCTGGCGGTGGCCAGGGCGGCAGGGGAGGTGGCACCGCTGATGCTGGTGGGGGTGGTCAAGCTGGCTCCTTCATTGCCGCTGGACGGTAATTACCCTTACCTGCATCTTGATCAGAAATTCATGCATCTGGGCTTTCATATCTACGACGTGGGTTTTCAGAGCCCAAACGTGGAAGCAGCGCGCCCGCTGGTCTACGCTACCGCGTTGCTGCTTGTTATTGTCATAGCGATACTGAATTTCAGCGCGGTGACCATTCGCAATCGCTTGCGGGAGAAGTACAAGGCGCTGGATATGTAGATTCTCCGGGAGCGGCGGTCACGGAAAAGCGTCGCATTCGTGGCTGGATGTCAACGGCACAGTGATACATCAGAGGAACTAAAAGGTTGGAAACAATGAACGGGCAAGCAGAGACAACCAGCGTCGATATCTCGGGTGCGATGAAGGCAAGGTCTGCCGGAAGCAACGGGGCGGTGGAAGAGTGCCTGGCAGTAAAGGACCTGAATCTTTTTTACAGTGACAAGCAGGCGCTGCAGGATATCAATCTGTCGATTCCGCGCAAGCGGGTTACCGCGTTCATCGGTCCCAGTGGCTGTGGAAAATCCACGCTGCTGCGTTGTTTCAACCGCATGAACGACCTGGTGGATGGCTGTGTTATCAATGGCACTATCGAGCTTGATGGCATGGACATCTACCAGAAATCAGTCGATGTAGCAGATCTTCGGCGTCGGGTTGGAATGGTGTTCCAGAAACCCAATCCCTTCCCCAAGTCCATTTATGAAAACGTGGCCTACGGATTGAGAATCCAGGGGCTGAACAAACGCCGTGTGCTTGACGAGGTGGTGGAAAAATCCCTGCGGGCAGCGGCATTGTGGGATGAGGTCAAGGATCGGCTGCACGACAGTGCCCTGGGACTTTCCGGTGGTCAACAACAGAGGCTGGTAATTGCCAGGACGGTCGCCGTGGAGCCTGAAGTACTGCTGCTGGACGAGCCGGCATCGGCGCTGGACCCGATATCGACACTCAAGATCGAGGAACTGATCAATCAGTTGAAAACCAACTACACCATCGTGATCGTCACCCACAACATGCAACAGGCGGCCAGGGTGTCTGATTTTACGGCCTTTATGTACCTTGGTAACATGGTGGAATACGACAAAACCGATAACATTTTCACCAATCCTGCCGATAAGCAAACTGAGGACTACATAACAGGACGCTACGGTTGATTGCGGTATGCTGCAAGATATGTAGTCGAACTTCGTTCTACTCTCTATAGTCTATAAATAGTAACGGCAAAAGCTGGCGATCAGCTCTTATCGCTGTTCAGGTGAGCTAACTTTATGATCCAGGAAGTGGAAAATCACAGCCATCACATATCCCGCCAGTTCAATATCGAACTGGAAGACGTGAAGACCCGCATGTTGGAAATGGGCGGAAAGGTTGAAAAGCAATTGAAGGATTCCATCAATGCATTGATCAACGTCGATAGCGAACTGGCTCAGCATGTGCGTGATGAGGACAACGAAATCGATGGCCTGGAAGTCTCCATCGACGCCCAGTGCAGCAGAATCCTGGCCCGTCGCCAGCCGGCTGCCAGTGATTTGCGCCTGATCCTGGCAATCATTAAAACGATACGTGATCTGGAGCGTATCGGCGACGAATCAACGAAAATCGCCAAAATGGCGATCCGATTGAGCCAGGATGGTGAATTGCCGAAAGGAAGCGGGGAGATCAGCCATATCGGTGAGCTGGTAAGAAACATGGTGCACAATGCCCTGGATGCATTCGCCAGGTATGATGCCGGCTCGGCGGTGGCGGTTACCGACGAAGACGAGGACGTGGACGAGCAGTACAGCAGCGCGATCAGGGTGATGATTGACTGGATGCAGAAAGAGCCCGACAAGATTGACCGGTTCCTCAACCTGGTCTGGGCGCTGCGCGCCCTGGAGCGAGTCGGTGATCACGCCAAGAATATCTCTGAACATATTGTCTACGTGGTCAGGGGAACGGACGTTCGTCATGGTGGACTGGCCGGCAGTCACCGGCCCTGAACCGCGTCGGCCCCGCAGCACCAGTCATGGTTATCCCCTGAACTGCGTCCAGGGCGGAACATTGATTGTCACCGCCCAGTAATGGCACGCTGTCAATTCCTGCCGGCTCCTGGCTACGACCTGATTGAACTCCGACCGGAAACCCGGTCGGATCTACCTCTGTTATCTCTCGCGTCTTCTGCCTACCTTGTGACTGTTCCGCCGAACGGCTGATAAAATCTCTGCGCGCATCGGCCTCCGCTGGACTGCGTCATTGCCTGGGATGCGTGGTCGGCAATGTATTACAGCAAGATGACAAAGCGGTAACAATGTCATCAATTTGTCATATTGCTGCAATATAGTGCGTCTGCGACGAGGCAATCGAATCTGAACAACTGAATACAATGCGACCTGGAGACCCCCATGGATCAACCTATGGCCCGGATCAAGATCAGAAACATCACCATGCTGGCAATTCTGACTGGCGCAATCACTGCAGGTGCCAGCGCTGCCGATCGTGAATTGCTGGATATACTGCTCCAGAACGGGGCGATAACCCAGGAGCAATACGACAGCCTGATCGATAGGGAGAGTCTGAGCAGCGATGATATCCTGTCACCATCAGTCGCCGATGTCGAAGATGCGGCGGAGGCGGACAGTGACATCGCCGTGGAAGTTACCCGGCAGCTGGACCAGGCGTTTCCGGTGCGAGCAAGCCAAACCGGCAGTGGATTCCGGCTGGAGACCCGGGATGGCAACTGGCGGACCGATCTGCAATGGCGGGCGCAGATGCGCTACACCAATCCCTATCGCTCTGACCCGCGCAAATTATCCGATTTTGAAGACCCTGATCAGTCTAATTTCGAGGCACGACGATTACGGATGAAAATCGGCGGCCATGGCTTCCAGCCGTGGATTCAGTATTATTTCGAGGTTGACCTGATGCCGTCCCGGGATACGGACGACGACAAAGCAGCAGCCAGCGCCAGGGTTATCGACTGGCGAATAGACCTGGCCAAGTGGGACTGGGGCGGCATTCGGATCGGACAGTGGAAAATCGATCTGAACCGTGAGCGCGTCGATTCTTCCGGCCGTCAGCAGTTCGTGGAACGGTCAATTGTTAACCGTGTATTTACCATCGACCGCCAGGTGGGTGTCCAGCTGCGCGGTCACCTGTTCGAGGAGACGCCGGCAGACCTGCGCTATTATGCCGGTGTATTCAATGGCGAGGGCAGAGGCGTCAACAATACCAATGACGACATGATGTACATGGGACGTCTGCAGTGGAATTTCCTGGGACGGGATCTTCCCTGGAGACAGACCGACGTCGAGTATACCGAGCTGCCTGCCGGAAGCCTGGCCCTGGCAGGTGCGACCCATACCGGCAGCTGTACTCGCTGGTCTTCCTCGGGGTGTGGCAACCTTGACGGCTTTAACTCGCCTGCCAATGCCGCGCCCGATCAGTATGATATCAACCAGGTGGTGCAGGAATTCGCCTTCAAATACAGGGGCTTTTCGGCGCAGCAGGAACTTCATCGCAAAAGAATACGTGACCGTGTTTCCGGCCTGCGCAATGAAATGACCGGCGGCTACATCCAGGCCGGTTATTTTTTCCACTACCTGTTTCCGCAAGTGCCTGCGCCGCTGGAACTGGCAGCCCGTTATGCGTATGTCGATGAACCCAATGGCAGCAACAGGTCGTTCGAAAATGAGCGTGAAGAATTTACCGTGGGAGCAAACTGGTTTTTCGCCGGGCACAACAGCAAGCTTACCCTGGACTTTTCCCGGTTGACCCTGGACGATGGTATTCTGGGCCGTGACGAAAAGGAAAATCGTGTGCGTTTCCAGTGGGACGTTTCATTCTAGGGAACCTCTTAGGGAACCTTTGAATAAGTATGGAAGAGCTCTGCGGAAGTCTGTCGGGCGCCACTGCAAGGTCTCTGGCCGCGTTGCGTCTGATCCGACTCCAGGCCTGGCGCCCGCCAACATCATGCCCGATGGCAATCAGCCCGGAAACCGGCAGGTAAAAGTGCTGCCGACGTCCAATTCACTGTCGATGTGCAGGTTGGCGCCATGCCGGGCCAGGATATGCTTGACAATGGCAAGGCCCAGTCCTGTTCCCCCAGTACTGCTGGAGCGACTCACATCCACGCGATAGAACCGCTCGGTCAGCCGCGGGATATGCTGGGATGCGATGCCGATCCCGTTGTCGCTGACAGAAACGTCTATACCCCCGGCCACGTGGCGTGCCCGTAACACAATCGTTCCACCGGCCGGGGTATATTTGGCGGCGTTGATGGAAAGATTCGAGATGGCACTGTAGAGCTCGCCCCGGTCCGCTTTCAGGGTGATGTCCGGGTCGCATTCCACCGTGATGGTGTGGTTTTTCTCTTCGAAAATATTGGCCGTGTCATTGCGGATCTCGTTGAGCAATTCGCCAAGTTTGACCTGGGTCTGGTCCAGGGAAATGGCTCGGGTTTCAAGACGCGAAAGTATCAGCAGGTCACGAAGAATGTTCTCCACCCTCTGGGACTGCTGGTGCATCTGTTCCAGCGCTTTTCTCCACTTCGGTTCCAGCCCAGGGTAACTGTCCAGCAGGTTTTCCAGGTAACCGCTGATCACCGTAATCGGCGTTCTCAATTCGTGGGAAACGTTGCCAACAAAGTCCTTGCGCATCATTTCAAGGCGGTAAACCTGGGTGATGTCCCTGACAATCATCAGTTTCTCATTCTCACCAAACAGCGTAATGCTGAATTCGAGCATGATGCTGCTGTTCCTGGGAGAAGTTATGACCAGCGGTTCAGTGTAGGACGCCCGGGAAAAATACCGGGTGAACCCGGGGTCCCTGATCAGGTTGCCGGCATTCTGGCCCCGATCCTGGGGAAAGCGGACTCCCAGCAGTGTCTCCGCCTTGGTGTTCCACCACTCCAGGCGGCTCTTGCTGTCAATGAGAATGACGCCGAAATCCAGGGCCGCCACCGATTTCTGTGCACGGCTGAGAATATGCTCAAGTTCCGTCTTGGCCTTTATGCCGTCCCGGTGCAGCTGAAACAGCCTGTCGGTCAGAACGCCCCAGTAGCCCGTGCTTTCCGGCGGCGCGCTCTGGCTGTCCAACTGCAGATCCTGCAACCACGCATCGAGTTTACGCAACTGCAGCAGGAAGTAAATCAGCAGCAGTGCGAGGGCTAAAAACAGGAACAGGAACAGATTACCGAACAGAAGACCACAAAGGCCCCCTGCCAGTAGCACCAACGCAATGCGATTAATTTCCAGTCGCCAGTCTTGAGTCAAGGTTTCTGCTTTCGCCGATTTTTGCGGCACTATAGCCAATACCCGCGGTAAATGAAACGACTGGTGGGAGTGTCAGGCAATTGTGCGGTAAGTTTCCGCTCAGGACGGCTTTACAGAGAAACGGTAGCCGGCGCCCCGGACCGTCTGGATCAGGTTGGCATAGTTGATACTGCTGTCTTCCGCCGAGTTCAGCGCCTTGCGCAAGCGTCGGATATGGACATCGATGGTGCGTTCATCCAGGTAGACATTTCCACCCCAGACCTGGTCCTGGATGCTGTCACGGCTGAACACTTTTTCCTGGTGGGTCATGAAAAACTTGAGCAGGCGGAACTCTGTAGGGCCCATATCCACGGGCTGGTCTTCAATGGTTATGCGGTGGCTGGATGGATCAAGCTGCAGGTCGTATACCCGCAGCACCTTGTCCTGCTGCTTACCCTGGGTGCGGCGCAGGACAGCTTTGATCCGGGCAACCAGTTCCCGAGGTGAAAATGGCTTGGTTACGTAGTCGTCGACACCGGCATTGAGGCCCTGCACCTTGTTGTCTTCGCTGGCCTTGGCGGTAAGCATGATAATGGGGATATTTTCGGTCAGTTCCTCGCGTTTCAGCCGTCTGGCCAATTCGATACCGCTGCCCCCGGGGAGCATCCAGTCAAGCAGGATCAGGTCCGGCTTGTTATCCACGACGGCGATATGGGCCTGGTGCGCCGATTCGGCCGCGATGCTGGTGAAACCCGCCAGGTCCAGGGTGATGGCAATCATGTCCGCGATAGCCGGTTCGTCTTCGACAATCAGAATTTTCGCTTCAGCCATTTCGTATTGCTCGATAAAACGTACCCTGTTGATATACATGTTATTTTACTTGCACAAATGTGACAAAACCATGACAGACACTGGCAAACTGACGGCCTGTTGTTCTGTTCGTCGGTTTTCGCTGAAGCCTGCCGGGAGGTGGCCGACAACCCCAGCGCGCCATGGCAGCTTTTAGCTGAAAACGGCGGCAGATTCACTGCATTTAATGCTATGAATTTGCAAATATCGTATAATCGGCAGACCGCTAACAGCGGAATCAAGGGAAACCATTCACACTAAATCTTGGTGGAAATTCAATGCAGAGTAATTTTAGAAAGCTGTGTGCTGTCAGCACACTGTTTTTGATGTCAATGCCAGCAATAAATCTTACTGCCGCGGAAGGGCAGTTCTATATAGCCCCTGGAATTCAATGGATGGATTTCGATAATCAGTGGGATCTGGACGACGACGAGGGCTATTTTCTCGGACTGGGTTACGACATTACTGACGACTGGAGTATAGAGTTCAGCACTGCGGACCTGGATCCCACCGACGCCACGGGCAGTGATCAGGACATTGACCTGTGGAAGTTTGATCTGCTGTACGGCCTGAACCTTAATTTCGGACCGCTGGAACCGTTTCTGCTAACCGGTTTCGGAAACGGCAACCTGTATGGTGGAGACGAGTCTTTCTGGGAATACGGTGGCGGTGTCAGCTACGATTTTACCGACAACCTGTCTTTGCGCACGGCGGTGCGAAATCTTCACTTCCAGGGCAGGGACCTGGAAGACAATGAAGTGGGTATAGAAACAGCGCTGGTATTCCGCTTTGGTGGTCCCGACCGTTCACCACCGGCGCCCGCGGTCACCCGGGCACCGGCAAGCACGCCCACACCCGCGCCGGAACCCGATGCAGACGGCGACGGCGTACCTGACAGTCGCGACGCCTGCCCGGATACGCCGCGAAACTACGCCGTGGACTCCCAGGGGTGTCCGATTCCCGTGGAAGAAGTAGCCCGGGTGGAATTACAGGTCAACTTTGAATTTGATCGTGCGGAAGTGCGCCCACAGTTCTTTGACGAGATCGAGGAAGTAGCCGATTTCATGGAGCAATACCCGGATGTTATCGTGGAACTGGAAGGCCACACCGACAGTGTAGGTACTGAACAGTACAACCAGAACCTGTCCCAGCGTCGTGCCGATGCGGTCAGGCAGGTAATGATCGACCGGTATGGGATTCAGGGGAGCCGCATCACTGCTATCGGTTACGGTGAATCCAGGCCAATCGCTTCCAACGATACAGCGGCGGGCCGTGCCGACAATCGACGCGTGATCACGGTAATCATCAAGACCCTGCAAAACTACAGGCCACGCTAAGCGAGGATGCCTGTGCGGAATGCCGGTCCGAGTCGGGCCGGCATTTCAGTATCAACGTCATTGGTTCCTTAACCACATTCCAGATTGCAGATTGCATCAGGGTTGAATTTGCCTGTTCCCGATATCAGTGATCCTGCGCTTGACTGGAAAGCCCTGCGACGCTGCTTTCCGCGTCCCCCGCCTGCCTGGCGTCCCTGGTTGCAGGACTCCGGGTCGTTGACCGAAGCTCTGGTCCGGAAAAGTCATGGCGATTTCAATGTGGTTGTTGTCGAGGAATCCTGGAGTCAGCAGCATTCCCCCTACCTTATCCGCAAGTTGGGTTCACGCCTGGCCAGGCAGCGGATGTGGTCGAGGAAGGTTGTCTTGCAGGGCTGCAGCACGCCATGGGTTCTGGCTCATACTCTGGTACCGCAGGAAAGTCTGTCCGGCCGGCTTGGCCAGGTAAAAACATTGCAGACCAAGCCACTGGGGGCCTTCCTTTTCAGTCACCCCGGGCTTCAGCGTGATTCCCTCGATATCGCCCCGTCGATTGATGGTTGGGGGCGATGTTCATTGTTCAAACTGGACAATCGTCCGATTCTGGTTGCTGAATTTTTTCTCACTACGCTGTTTGGGCCCCTGGGCAGTAAACCCTGACTTGTCCAGGTTGCTAACTGATTGACTCCCGCGTTCCAGGTCCAGCAGGAATTGCGTGGCTGAAGTCAGCTTCTATACTTATTTTCACCAGCCCATGGATTGCAGCGGATCGTCCTCTCATCAATCCTGGAATCCGCCAGCCGGATCCGTGGCAGTCCACCATTTGTCCGACATCAGCAGCCAGGGAAGGTCAGCCAATGTTAAAAAAACAGCCCGATGAAATCGCCGACGCCACAATGTCATCCTATCGCCCCGTGGCTATGCAAGCCTGCTGCTCAACGTATGTTGGGTCGCTACTCTCTTGCAATCAGGACCACGAGAGTTCTGGACGTTGCAAGCCACCGTCTCCAGGCCCCCTTAGCCGGACCCGGCGGTCTCCGCGAATAGCGGGATCGGACGGAAAAGAAGTCAGTACCGATCCAACCCGGCTTTACCTGCGGGATATCGGTGCTGCACCGTTGCTGACTGCTGAAGAGGAGGTTCACCTGGCGCGCCAGGCCCGGGCAGGCGACCTGCAAAGTCGAAACCGGATGATCGAAAGCAATCTGCGGCTGGTGGTGAAGATCGCCCGGCGCTATTTGAACCGCGGTATGGCGCTGCTGGATCTTATCGAGGAGGGCAACCTCGGACTGATAAGGGCGGTGGAAAAATTTGACCCGGAACGTGGCTACCGGTTTTCCACATACGCAACATGGTGGATTCGTCAGAATATCGAGCGTGGTTTAATGAATCAGGTGCGCACAGTTCGCCTGCCTGTTCACGTCGTCAAGGAGCTCAACGCCTGTCTCAGGGTCAGACGTCAACTGCTGCAGAAAAGTGCCAGGGAACCGTCGCTGGAAGATGTTGCAGAAAAGGCTGAAAAGCCATTGCAGACGGTCAAGCATCTGCTGTCCCTGGACGAGAAACTGACGCTGCTGGACGATCCATCCGCAGCCGACTCGCTGCAGCTTGATTATGAAAACACGGATGCGGATTCGGTGCGGGAACCGGGTGGCGCGGTGCAGCAGGAAGAGGTACAGGCGCGCCTGCAGCAGTGGCTGCAGGAATTACCCGAGAGGCATCAGGAGGTTCTGGCAAGGCGTTTTGGTTTAAACGGGTTTGAAGTCGATACCCTGGAAAACGTAGGGGCCGAAATCGGCCTGACCAGGGAACGCGTCAGGCAGATACAGATCGAGGGGTTGAAACGCCTCGGTCAAATCCTGGGGCGGGAGGGGGTCTCCCGGGACGTCATGACGGAACTGTCCTGACTGCCGTTGAATAAGCGGGTGAGGCTGATCTGTTGATTATTGAGGCGGCCTGGAGTCGGGTGCAATCCGCCCACCTTGAACAAGGTACGCGGCTGATTTATGCTTCTCCGCCTTTCGGCGCCAATCAGGCAGTCGATAACTTCCGGGGAAACAGAGAGCTGTGTCAATCAAACAGTATGGTTCATTGGCTGGTAAGCGGGTAATTGACCTGTCACGGGTTCTGGGTGGTCCTTATTGCACCCAGGTGCTGGCGGACCACGGCGCAGAGGTAATAAAAATAGAGCCGCCACGAGGAGATGAGACCAGGGACTGGGGACCTCCTTTCCACGAGGGGGACGCCGCCTATTTTATCGGAGTAAACCGCAACAAGCGGTCTATAGGACTGGACCTGACCACGGCCGCGGGTCGCGAGGTATTGCTCAGGATGCTGAATGGCGCGGATATCCTGGTGGAAAATTTCAAACCGGGTACTATGGAGAAGTGGGGCCTGGGCTACGAGCAGGTTCTGGCAGAAAAATTTCCTGGCCTGATACATTGTCGTATCAGTGGATTTGGCAGTGACGGGCCGCTGGGTGGTTTTCCCGGTTACGACGCGATAATTCAGGCCATGGCCGGCTGGTTCAGTGTCAATGGTGAGCAGGGCAGTGAGCCCACCAGGTTGGGCCTTGCCATGGTCGACATGGGCACCGGCCTGTACTCTGCCATAGCCATTCTCATGGCACTGGCAGAACGGGAATCATCGGGTCAGGGACAGTACCTGGACATGACCCTGTATGACTGTGCTGTTTCATTGATGCATCCACATATTGTCAACTACAACCTGTCCGGCAGGATTCCAGGCCCTACCGGTAATGCACACCCCAACATAAGTCCTTACGATACGTTCAGCACCGCCACGGTTGATATTTTTATCGGTGCAGGAAACAACCGCTCGTTTGCCAAGTTGTGCACCGAGCTGCAACGCGCCGAACTTATTGAAGATTCGCGATTTATCAACAATATCGACCGGGTGAATAACCGCAACGAGCTGAAAGCGGAACTGGAATCGACCCTCAAGGAACTGGACGGCAACGCGCTTTTTCCCCGTCTGCTTGACGCCGGACTGGCATCGGGTCCGATCTACAATACCGCACAGGTCGTTGATCACCCGCATACCCGGCATCGACAGATGAGCGTGGAACACGACTGGTATCGGATGACTGGCACACCGATAAAGATGTCGCGGACGCCGGGCAGAGTCGACTCGCTACCCCCCCATTTCGGAGAACACAGCAGGGAAATTCTGCAACAGTTCTCTTTCAGCGACACTGAAATAGACCAGCTCCTGGCTGCGGAAGTTGTCCTGGAAAAAAGAAAATAAAAGTAAAAACAATAAGTTAGACTGAGGCGTCTGGCAAGATCCCGTTTTTCGAATTTAGTGTGATTTTTCTCTTGCGCCTTTATGTATTGGTGTTATAGTGTAGTACAACACTATGAAAGAGACACGCTGTGCAGATTTCCTGGAATGACAAGCAACCGATTTACGTCCAGTTACGGGATCGTCTGGTAGAGCTGATCCTCGATGGTGCGTTGCAGGAGGGGGAACCTTTGCCCTCCGTGCGGCAGATTTCCAGTGAACAGCGAATTAATCCAATAACCGTATCCAAGGCCTTTCAGTTGATGGTGGAAGAAGAGCTGGTGGAGAAGCGAAGGGGGCGCGGCATGTATGTGGTTACCGGTGCAAGAGCAAAGCTCACCAATTTCGAAAAGCAGCAATTCCTTGAAGTCGAGTGGCCGGCGATCCTTCGCCGGATTTCAAGATTGGGCCTGGCGATTGATGAATTACCTGGCAGCCCGACAACTGATGATGGCCCGGATTCTGCAAGCCATTAACGAGAAACGATGATGGAAACAATTGTCAATGCCAGAAATATCACCAAGTTCTATGGTGATTTCAAAGCGCTGGACAGGGTGAACTTTTCGATACCGACAGGGGCAATTACCGGATTGATCGGACCCAATGGTGCGGGCAAGACGACGACACTGAAAGCCCTGCTGGGGCTTTGCGATTTCGATGGTGAGCTCGATGTGGCAGGCAGAGACCCTCGCAAGTCCCGTCACAAGCTCATGGAAGATGTCTGTTTTATCGCTGATGTCGGTATCCTGCCCCGATGGATGAAAGTGGACAGGGCATTGGACTTTGTCGACAGCGTCCATCCAAGGTTTGATCGTTCCAGGGCCGACACGTTCCTGGCGAATACCGAGATAAAACGTCGCAGCAAGATCAAGGACCTGTCGAAGGGGATGATTACCCAGCTACACCTGGCGCTGGTCATGTCAATAGATGTCGAGCTGCTGGTTCTTGATGAACCTACTCTGGGGCTGGACATCATCTACCGCAAGGAATTCTACGACCGACTGTTGAACGACTATTACGACGGCAACCGAACGGTCATCATCAGCACTCACCAGGTGGAGGAAATCGAGACACTGCTGACACACCTGATGTTCATCGAACGGGGGCAGATCGTCCTGGACATGGCAATGTCGAATATTTCCGACCAGTTCGTCGAGGTACTGGTCAATACGGGCGATCTTGATGCGGCCATGGCGCTGGGGCCGATTCATACCAGGAATATACTCGGCAAGAAAGCCTGCCTTTTCGAAAACAGGTCTGCTGACGAGCTGGCACACTTCGGTGAGCTGCACACTCCCAGCGTAGCCGACCTGTTCGTCGCCAAAATGAAATCGAACAAATTGAATGAAAGGGTAAATGTCGATGAATGATGCCATGCTAGGTCGATTCCTGATCCTGCTGCGCCGGGAAATGTGGGAAAGTAACCGCCTGTTTGTTGCTTCACCGGCAGTCCTGACCGGGTTGCTCCTGGTGGCAATGCTCTGGACGTTACTGCAGGTGCCGACCGAGATGAAAGCTGAGGCACTGCAACAGGCGGGTGCCTACCTGGATGGTGTCAGTCCGATTGACCTGTCGCCAGCCTTAATGGTCGCAGCCATTCCTTTCGTGGCAGTGCTCTACATCTGTTCGGTGGTTTACCTGGTCAATGCCCTCTATCATGACCGCAAGGACAGCAGTGTGCTCTTCTGGCAGTCCATGCCGGTATCAAATCTGGCTACCGTGCTTGCCAAGGTCGTTACGGTTTGCGTTGTCGCGCCGCTGTTTACAGCGCTGGCCAGCGGTATATTGATACTGTTCGCGGTCATTGCCGCCTCGATTCTGGGAGCGGGGTACGAGGTGGAAATGTCAGGTGTCTGGTCCTTGCTGGGCGCCGGTATTTATAGCGTCGTGTTGATTTATCTTACCGCACTGCTGGGCTCGCTGTGGTTACTGCCGATGGTGGGGTGGATCCTGTTGTTTTCGGCCTACGCCCGCAGCCTGCCTTTTCTTTGGGCCCTTGGCGCTTTTATCCTCCTTGTCCTGCTTGAAGATTTTGTTTTCGGCACCCAGTTCCTGGGCAATTGGGTGGAAAGCCGCACCGGTTTTTACAACTATCTCGTTTTCAGCATAGGCGACTTTTTTCAAAGACTTTTCAGTTACGACATGTTGATCGGCATCGCGCTGGGTGCGGTACTGTTAGCCGGAGCTGTCAACATGCGTCGCTTTACCGATTGAGGCTGTCAGGAGTTGAACATGGACAGAATTATGAATTACCTGTTGGGTAGTCGCCATCGACTTCTGCTGTCGACCGTGCTTGTTTATATTCTGCTGGTTGTTATTGAAGGGTTCATCATGGACAGGGAATCCCGGGTGTATAACTTCGAAAATCCCTACTTTGAACTGAATCTCAATAACATTGATGAATTTGAATCGCGACGTCCGCGGGACCGGTAAAGGCGGGCCTGTCCTGGGCATTTTCCGACGACCCGACTCTGCAGTCGGTGTTATTCTCCCTAAGCCAGGGGCCGGTGCCATTATCGTCTTAGTAATCCAGCTGTCAGCCTGGTTTCGGCTGAGTTCGCCTGTCATTTCACCAATCCGTTAACCAGACCACCCATCATACCTCCTGCCAATCCTTCCGCCAGCACCGGCAGTTGCCACCGGCCTGTTAAAGATCTTCCGGCTGTGATCCGGGGATGAGCGAAGCGGAGCACTGGCGCCGGGTTGCTGCAGCTTCGTCAGCTGGGATAGACTGCGTGTCGACGAACAGGAGCAGGGGGAGACTCATGAAGAATACGCGTGTGCTGCTGGCCAAGAGGCCGGTCGGTGAGCCGGATGACAGCTGTTTTAGTTTCGAGCAGGTCGATGTTCCGGAATTGTCCGAGAATCAGATCCTTGTCAAGGTCCTGTGGTTGTCCCTGGACCCGTACATGCGTGGCCGGATGAATGACGTAAAGTCCTATGTCGATCCGCTACAGATCGGCGATGTCATGACGGGAGAATCCGCCGGCGTCGTTATTCAATCCACTTCTGGAAAATATGCCGTTGGCGACTATGTCACCGTTCACCAGGGCTGGCAGACAATGCTGGTTGTCGACGACGATTCGCCGCGGCTGATGAGAGTCGACCTCAATAACGGTACGCTGTCCGCACATCTTGGCGTCGTCGGCATGCCAGGCAGAACTGCCTACTTCGGCCTCCTGGAAGTGGGTAAACCCCGTTCCGGGGAGACCCTTGTTGTTGCCGCGGCTTCCGGCGCCGTGGGATCCGTGGTGGGACAGATCGCCAGGATCAAGGGGCTGAGGAGCGTGGGGATTGCCGGCGGTCCGGAAAAGTGCCGTTATGTCCGGGAAGATCTCAAGTTCGATGATTGCATCGACTACAAAACAGACGGCTGGCAACTTCGCCTGAAGGATGCCTGCCCGGACGGTATTGATATCTACTTTGAAAATGTAGGTGGAGATGTCACGCGAGCCGTTGCCCCTCTCCTTAATGAAGGGGCAAGGGTCCCAATATGTGGGTACATCTCCAATTACAACGACGAGGACATTACATCAGCCGAAACGCCTTTTGATATTCTCAAAAAGCTGGAATCGGTGCCCGAGCATCGATTTTTCGTGGTTACAGAATGGACAGATCGCTGGGTCCAGGCAACGAGGCAGTTAGGTACCTGGGTCGCCGAAGGTAAAATCAAGTATCGAGAGTCGATTGGCGAGGGTATCGAGAATGCCCCCGAGCTTTTCAGGGGGATGCTGAAGGGTAAAAACTTCGGAAAACAATTGGTGAAAATTGCTGATGAATAGTGTTCAGACTTCACGCTGAAATCCCCGGGATATCTGCAAGGTGACCGATCAATTGGAATTTTCTCTGGAACGCCTGTTTTCGCTGGCAGGTAAAAGCGCGTTGGTTACTGGTGGATCCAGCGGCCTGGGATTTATGATGGCCAAGGGATTACTGCAGAATGGTGTCAAGGTAACGATTTCATCCCGAAGTGCGGAAAAGTGTGATCGTGCCGTTGCTGAACTGCAACAGTTTGGCAGTTGCGTGGCGATCTGTGCTGATCTGACCAGGGACGACCAGCGTAAGCGGCTGGTTTCGCAGCTCGGCGACATGGCGGGTGGCAACGGGCTGGATCTGCTGATCAACAACGCCGGAACCAATTGGGGTGCGAAGCTGGCGGATTACCCGGACCGGGGATTCGCCAAGGTGATCGATACCAACTTGAATGCAGTTTTTTCCCTGACCAGGGATCTTGTTCCTTTGCTTGAAAAAGCCGGTAACGACGAGTACCCGGCCAGGATTATAAATATCGGTTCCATGGACGGATTACAGGTTCCCGTGGTGCAACGGGTGCCGACCTTTGCCTATTCAGCAAGCAAGGCGGCTTTGCACCATTTAACCAGGGTTCTCGCTGTCGATCTGGCTAATCGGCATATTACGGTGAATGCCGTGGCACCCGGATTTTTCGAGTCAAAGATGACTGACTTCGTATTGGCAGAATACGGCAAAGACATCGAGGCAGATTGTCCGCTGGGCCGCATCGGGCACCCTGCAGAAATAGTGGGTATTGTCATTTACCTGGCATCGAGAGCCGGTAATTACACCAACGGCACAGTTATTCCTGTTGACGGCGGAACAAGTATCAGCAAGGGCGCCAGGCCCTGGACAGAATAGTTTCCTCCCTGAGCTGGTATCAACCGTAAACTAACATTCCTGAAATTAAATCGGGGGAACACATGGCATTGTTTGATTTGACCGGCAAGGTCGCATTGGTGACCGGTTCCACCAAGGGGATCGGCAGGGCTATTGCAACTCGAATGGCCGAGCACGGGGCTCGTGTGGTCATTTCCAGTCGCAATCAGGATGCCTGTGATGAGGTGGCCGCGGAAATCCGTCGTTCAGGTGGCGAGGCCATCGCAGTTGCCTGCAATATCAATTACAGGGAGCAACTGGCCAGGCTGGTCGACTCCACGCTTGAGCAGTATGGCGCAATTGACATACTGGTCTGTAACGCGGCATTGAATCCTCACTATGGACCCCAGCAGGAAATTCCCGACGCGGCATTCGACAAGGTCATGCATGCCAATATCGGTAGCGTCCATCGGCTTTGTCAACTGGTGATTCCCGGGATGGCCGAGCGTGGCAACGGGTCCGTTATCATCGTTTCATCTATCGCCGGATTGAAAGGCACAGACAAACTGGGTGCCTACGCTATTTCCAAGGCGGCGGACATGCAAATTGCCCGCAACCTTGCCGTGGAGTGGGGGCCCAGCAACATTCGGGTGAACTGTATTGCGCCGGGTCTGATCAGGACAGATTTTGCCCGGGCATTATGGGAAAACCCGGATACCTATGCTGCCACTGTCAGGCACTATCCCCTGCGACGTATTGGCGAGCCGGACGAGATTGCCGGCGCCGCCATCTACCTCGCCTCGGCAGCGGGAAGTTTCACCACGGGTCAGACACTGGTGGTTGATGGTGGTGGTACAATCGCCAGTTGAGCCAATCGATTCAATATTGAGGTAGCAAGCGCATGATGAACCTGGGACTATCCGATGAAATGGCGGAAATCAGGGAGAAGATCCGTACTTTTGTCACCGGGAAGGTAGAGCCGGTAGAGCACGAATACCATGAACAGGTAAGCGTGGGCGATCGTTGGTCCCACACGCCGAGACAGGATGAAATTCTGAACGGCTTGAAGGCTGAAGCCCGCAGGATGGGCATGTGGAACTTTTTCCTCCCCAAGAGCCAGGGTGGCGCAGGCATAACCAACCTGGAGTATGCACATCTTGCTGAAATTATGGGTCGCAGCAGGCTCGCTTCAGAGGCATTTAACTGCAGTGCGCCGGATACCGGAAACATGGAAGTGCTGGAACGTTACGGTTCCGAAGCACAGCAGGAAAGATGGTTGAAGCCCCTGCTTGCCGGCGAGATAAGATCTGCCTTTGCCATGACCGAACCCGGCGTGGCCTCATCAGACGCGACGAACATCAGTACTTCGGCAGTTCTTGATGGTGATGAATGGGTGATCAACGGTGAAAAATTCTATATTTCAGGTGCTGGAGATGCGCGCTGCAAGATTATGATTGTCATGGTGGTTACCGATCCGGATGCGCCCAAGCACAATCGTCAGTCCCAGATTCTGGTGCCCATGGATACCGAGGGTGTGGAAGTGGTCAGGCCCATGGAAGTATTCGGTCGGGATGATGCTCCCCACGGACACATGCATATCAAGTTTCACAATGTGCGGGTGCCGGAAGCCAACATCATTCTTGGCCGTGGTCGAGGGTTCGAAATATCCCAGGGACGTCTGGGACCGGGAAGAATTCACCACTGTATGCGTTCTATCGGCGCAGCTGAAAAGGCGTTGGAACTGATGTGCAAGCGGGCCATGAGTCGCGAGGCATTTGGTAAACCGCTGGCGGAGCTGGGTGGAAATTACGACGTCATCGCGGATAGCAGGATAGAAATAGACATGTGCCGCCTGCTCGTGCTGAGAGCAGCTTACCTAATGGATACCATTGGCAACAAGGCAGCCCGTGACGCGATTTCGCAAATCAAGGTGGCCGTTCCCAATATGTCGCTACGAGTAATTGATCGAGCAATACAGATTCATGGTGCAGCAGGCGTATCGCAGGATTTCCCTCTTGCCTCGCTATGGACCAGTCAGCGTACTTTGCGCCTCGCAGACGGACCTGATGAAGTGCATCGTCGGGTTGTCGCCCGAAAGGAGCTGGCCAAATACAATGCCTGAGGGCATGAAGTGTTAGACTGGCCTCAACGATACTGTTGAACAAATCCATCGCTATCAGTGTTGTCATTCCGACGTTCAATCGAGCCAGCCTGCTGCCAAGGGCACTGGACTCGGTCTTGGCGCAAACCTTCATGCCTGCGGAAATTATTGTCGTAGATGACGGTTCCACCGATACCACCCGCCAGTTGATGAAGGATCGTTATCCCGGGATCGACTATCTGTACCTGGCCAACAAGGGCGTCAGCCATGCACGTAACGCGGGAGTTGCCAGAAGCACCTGTCGCTGGCTGGCCTTCCTGGATTCCGACGATCAGTGGTTGCCTGATAAGCTGGAACGACAATGGCATGCTTTGCACGCTGAGCCCCATTACAGGCTCTGCCATACCGATGAGACCTGGATCAGGAATGGTAAGCGGGTCAATCCCATGAACAAGCACGCCAAGCAGGGCGGCCATATTTTCGAAAAGTGCCTGCCATTGTGCGTTATTTCTCCTTCATCCGTCGTGCTTTGTCGGCAACTGTTTGAAAGACTCGGTGGCTTCGATGAAACGCTGCCCGCCTGCGAAGACTATGACCTTTGGTTGCGAATCTGCGCTTCCCGGCCTGTTCTGTACCTGGACGAACCGTTGTTACGAAAATACGGGGGACACCCTGATCAGTTGTCCAGGAAGCACTGGGGTATGGACCGTTTTCGTGTGCATGCCCTTGAAAAGCTGCTGAAATCGGGAGTGCTGACTTCGGTTCAATACAGTGCTGCTCGCCGAATCCTGCTGCAGAAGTGTGAGATTCTGGCCAGTGGTGCAATGAAGCGTGGCAAGTCGGAACGGGCAAACTACTTCCGGAAACTGGCGGCAACTTACCGGGTTAGCCAGCCCGATCCCTTACAAGTTGCCCGGGAGGCAGATCATGCACAGTATTGATCGAGGCGTCCCTGAGCTGAATGCTGGACAGCCAGAACCAGTATCCCGCCCTGCGGGTCGGATCAATATCGTCGTGGCACTGGGCTGCGAGGCGCGGCCACTGGTACGACATTTCAGGCTCGGCCATCAACAATCAACAGCCGGCCTGCGAATCTATACGGGGAAGAACGGGATTACGTTGCTGGTGAGTGGTGTTGGTAAGCAGGCAACCGCCTGTGCCTGTGGATACCTGGCGGGACAGCAGGGCCGGGAGGACGGAAACCCGGCAGCCTGGCTCAATGTTGGTATCGCCGGCCATGGCAACCGCCGTCCTGGTGAAGGAGTGCTCGTCCACAAGATAATCGATCAATCCACCGGTCAGGTCAGCTACCCGTCAATGGTATTCAATCCCGGCTGTCAGACATCGAACCTGGTTACGGTGGACAGTCCCGAGACCGAGTACCGGGACGCATGTGCCTACGACATGGAGGGAAGTGCCTTTTTCCCTGCAGCCACCCGATTCATTACGCCGGAGCTGGTGCAGGCTTACAAGATAGTATCCGACAACCCGGATTCTCCCGTGGGCGATGTTACGACGCAGGGCGTCGCCGCCCTGATTGAGGCGAGGCTGGCGGAAATCAGTCTGCTGGTCGAGTCGTTGTTAGCAGCCTGCAGCAACTACAATGAAACTTATACCTTACCTGACGAATTCCGCGACCTGGAAAAACGCGCCAGGCTTACAGTCAGCCAACGTACTCAGCTGGAAACCGCTTATCGCAGGTATCTAGCGCTGGGAGGTACGGACATTCTCAGTGCAGTGGAGAACTCTCCTATTCAGAATGGCGCGGACCTGCTGTCAGCCATCGATCGGCTTACCCCCTCACAATGAAGTTTGCCTGTGCTTACATAGAGGAGGAAGTTCGGGATACCCCGCGGGTCAAGGCCATTCTCCGTCGCTTGAGCGATACGCCCATCGTTGACATCGGGCGATATGGAGAGGTGTTTAATCGGAACGCGCAAAATTTTCGCCTGCAAAAACAGAACCCGGCACTGATCCTTGCGAAGAAACACGGTAACCTGGTTCTGCCCTCGCCAGCAGACTATGGCTTCAACGCGAATCCGAGTTTCTATTTTTCACACATGTTGAACTGTGTTTATGACTGTCGATATTGCTTTCTTCAGGGCATGTACCGATCTGCCAATTACGTGTTGTTCACCAATTACGAAGATTTCGCCAGCGAAATCAATAGAACTGCCAGTGACAAGCCGGGGGCGGTGTTCTATAGCGGCTACGATTGCGACAGCCTGGCACTGGAGCCGGTCAGTGGTTTTATCGATTATTTTTTACCCTGGTTTTCCAGGCATACTGACACGACCCTGGAACTGCGAACCAAGAGCACACAGGTGCGGAAGCTGCAGAAGTTTGAACCGCTTGAAAACTGCGTCATCGCCATGAGTTTTACCCCGGAGCCAGACCACCGTCGATGGGAACTGCGGGTGCCTGCCATTGCCAAACGGCTTGACGCCCTGGCGCGATTGCAGCGACAGGGCTGGCAAATCGCGCTGCGATTTGAACCGCTGATCTACAGCGACCGGTTTCGGGAACACTACCAGACGCTTTTCGCCGGGGTATTCAGTAAGCTGAATCCCGCCGATCTGCATTCTGTCAGTATCGGCCAGTTTCGCATGCCTAAGAATTTCTATTCCCGTGTTGCGTCTCTCTATCCCGACGAGGCACTGTTTGCCAGGAAATTTGAATCACAGGATGGGCAGGTTGTTCAACTGCAGGTTCAGCAGGAGGAGCTGCGCCATGGTGTGGAAGAATTGCTGTTTCGTTATATTGATAAAAGTAAGTACTATCACTGCGGGTAACAGAGATACGGATAAGAATCATGGGCCAGGCCATAGACAAAATTAAGTTTGACAGCAACGACTATCAGGTTTTTTCCGATCGTGTCAGGGACAACCTGGAAGCGCTCAGGTTGTTACTGGAGAAACCCGAATTCGGTCGGGGACCCGGTTCGTTCGGTGCTGAACTGGAAATGTACCTCATTGATGACGACGGCAACGCGTTGTGTAAAAACACCGAGATCCAGTCTGCAATGGACAATCCACAGCTTACTCTGGAGTTGAACCGATTCAATCTTGAGTACAACCTGACGCCTTTTCCCACCAGGGATGGACCGTTCTCCAGTAGTGAAAATGAACTTCTGGGAGCGCTCCGGGAAGTCAGGGAGCATGCTGCCCGGGCAAATGGCCGTGTCGTGCCCATTGGCATCCTGCCTACGCTTCGTACCGACGACTTCAATGATCAGACAATGACTGATGTCCCCCGATATCATGCGCTTGCCAATAAGCTGAAGGAAGATCGGGGAGGGCTTTTCAAGATAAATATCAAGGGGCGGGACGAACTGTATCTTGAAATCAAAGACATTACACTGGAAGGTGCCAATACTTCTTTCCAGGTACATTACCGGGTAGAACCTTTGCAGTACGCCGATACGTTCAATGCCCTGCAACTGGTCACACCTCTGGTCCTGGCCGTTGCCAGCAACTCCCCGATTGTATTCGGGCAGCGACTCTGGCACGAATCCCGTATTCCACTATTTAAAAAATCCATTGATACCAGGAAAGATCAATTGTTGATGAATGCACCCTGGCACCAGCTACCCCGCGTAAATTTCGGCAATGGCTGGGTAAGAAAGGGAATTCTGGAGCTGTTCGCCGAGACAGTGCACCTTTACCCGGTGTTGCTGCCAATTTATGACAGTGAAGACAGCATTGGCATAGTCGAAGCTGGCGGCATTCCCAGGCTGCCCGAGTTGCGCCTGCAGCAAAGTACAGTCTGGCTGTGGAATAGGCCAATTTATGACCATACAGCCGGAGGGCATCTGCGGGTTGAATTGCGGGCCTTTCCTTCCGGCCCCAGTGTAGTCGATATGATGGCCAATGCTGCGCTGGCGATTGGCCTGGCGGAAGGGCTGCGACCGCAAATCAACAAACTCATTTCGGCACTGCCATTTTCCTATGCCAACTATAATTTTTACCGTGCGGCGGAATATGGAATAGACAGTAAGATATTATGGCCTGACCCGGACGCCTCCCAGCTCTCGGAGGAATCGGTGGTAGAGCTTCTCCAGCGTTTGCTGCCTGTGGCCCAGGATGGCCTGAATTCCATTGGTGTGGCCCGAACCGATATTGACAAGTACCTGGGAATTATTGAACAGCGGCTGGATCGACAGGTCAGTGGCGCAAGATGGCAGCTCGACAACTATGAAGCCCTGCGGCGAAAGCACGACAGCCGCACGGCCTGTAAGCGACTTCTCGAGCGATATTATGCGCTGAGCCTGGAAAACCGACCAGTGGCTGAGTGGGACTAGGGAACCTCTGATCAATTATGGAAATACTCTGGCTTGCAGACGAGTTCACTGACGAGACGTCTTGCCGCCGGCATGCGTCGGCCTGTCAAAGCGAGACAACGAAGGCAGTGGGCTCGCCTGGAAGCCCCGACCGGCGGGGCCTGTCGGGCGCCACTGCGGTGTTGTCGCGCTTGGCAAGGGCGACGGCCATTCCCTGCGCACGACGCCTTGCAGTAGCGCCCGACAGACTCCCGCAGAGCACTACCATAATTAATCAGAGGTTCCCTAGTACTTCAACCAACCCTATCCGAAAAGAATCCCGCAATGACGTTACAACAGCAGAACTCCCTGATCCATTATTTCGACGAATCCATTCGATCCCGGCTGGGTGGCGGTATCGATGATTTTCTGGCCGTTCTGCCAGGTCCCAGCCGCATACTGCTCAAGGGCAGGGATTCGTCGCGTTGCCGCGTGGTTGTAACCCTGCTTCACGGTAACGAGCCTTCCGGAATGAAAGCACTGCATTCGCTGCTTGGTGATGGCTGCCGGCCAGCGGTAGACGTGTACTGTTACCTGATCGCGACGGAAGCCGCCCGGCTGGCGCCCTTGTTCAGTCACCGTCAGGTGCCTGGCAAAAGGGATTACAACCGGTGTTTCCTGCCACCCTTTGAAATCGATGATCAGGGTCCGGTGTGTCAACAGTTGCTGGAAGAAATTCATCAACTGCAGCCCGAATCCGTAATCGATATGCATAACACTTCCGGCCAGGGACCTTCGTTCGGCGTAACAACAAGTTACGATGAAAAGCACGACGATCTGGTGTCCCTGTTTACCGACCGACTGGTGGTTACAGATTTGCGCCTGGGTGCGTTAATGGAAACCAATACGAATCAGATTCCAGTTGTCACTATCGAATGTGGAGGGTCGTTTGAAGCGGTAGCGGACCGTATCGCCCGGGACGGGCTGGAACGTTACTTTACCAGGGAGCAGCTGTTTGAGACCGCGGAGAGAGATTTTGACATCGAGGTATACTCCAATCCCATGCGCGTGGAACTGCACCAGGCGACTACTATCACCAGCGGTGAATCCTATGTTCCAGGATCCGACATTACCCTGACCAGTGATATCGAGCATCATAATTTCGGCCTGGTAACCACGGATACCAGGCTTGCCTGGGTGGCGCCGGAAACCATGGAACGTATGGCTGCCTTTGATGCGGAAAGAAACAATCACTTTAAAGATCTTTATCAGGAAGTCGATGGCAGCCTGTATCCACGACGCGATCAGAAAATGTTTATGATCACCTCTAATCTGGAGATTGCCCGAAGCGATTGCCTCTGGTACGTCGCGCTGGCCGACTGAACCTGATAAATGGCCGGTATTTCAGTACCGGTTGCCGGTGTGATCCGGTCGCCATTTGGATGCCGGCTCCGGTCGATCACTGTAAACCAGCTGGCCGTTGAAATGCATACGGTCCACGCCATAAACCTCATACAGTGCTTCCAGGCTGATGTTCCCGTCTGCATCGCGCTGCTTTATAAGCCGCTCCAGTTCCCGCAGACTGGATTGCTCCGAGAGTGCCTGGGCGGTGTACATGAGTCCGGCGTCCCGCATTCCGCCGATAATCAGGATCTGGTTTTCGCTGCTGGCGGGGAAGGTCGTAAAGAAACCGTAGTCACGAAACTGCTGGCCTTCTTCTGGCAAGCCGGCGTCACTGGTGTAGTAGCTGTCGGTCATGGTGTTGAGTAACTCATCGTAACTACGTCCGATCTGCAGGCTGGAACCGGCAAAGACGATGTCGGAAAGCTTGTCCAGCGCGCTGATGTAACCAATGTAAACGATATGGTTCTCCCGGATATCCACGGTGGACAGGTCAGACATCATGGCCACGTGAAAGCGTTTACCGCTGGCACTCAACAGGGGAATAATTCGCGCCAGGGCGTAGGCGCTGCCTTCCGGTATGTAGCTGAGATCCAGGTCCTGGTAATTGTGGGTTGCCTCCCAGTCGCTGAAATGTCGCTCCTCCAGATCGTCCTGGGAATTGATGCTGAAGTCCCGCACCATCCGGCCGATGTTGCCCTGGGCATTGAGTTCACCAAAGATATAGTAATCACCCAGGACCAGCATTATTGGCAGATCATCGTCAATGACGCTGCCCCAGAGAGTGGATGCCCCGATCAAAGAGGCGGGTTGGTTACCCTGGTTGCCCGCTGGCAGAAGGGTGACCAGCAGGTTGGCCGCCAGCAATACCAGAACGGCCAGCAGCACCAGGCCGGTGCCAATATGTCGATTTCTGCCCTTAACCATGGCCACGCGCTGTTGAACCGCGGGGCGTTCGGCAATAGCAGCAACGGCATACTGCCCTTTGGGGATTACCAGGCGATATTCTGCGTCCGGCTCATGGGTCTGGTAGTACTTGTCCAGTTTCTTGCGTAATTGATGTACGTACACCCGTACCGAAGAGTCCCTGGTGACGTCGAAATCCGGGTTTTTGCCCAGGGCTTCCATGGCAATTTCGATCTCTTTGGGTGATTTTCCCAGTACCGAACAATCCACGAGGTAATCAAGCAGGACAGAATATGTCCGCGACCTGCCCAACACGCCACTGGCCCGGATTCGGCTCAGCAACTGTTGCAGTTCATCGGCGGCAAATGCATCCTGGGGTTGCACGGTGTTCGACTTTTCGGACTGAGTCGCGGTCATGGATTAAGAGGGTTGTTCCGGATGTGTGAAAGGACAATGCCTAACCTAAGCGCAATGTTTCCTGAAATCAACTTTTCACCGGCACCACCACAGGCTTTGCTGTCCCTGCCCGGAAGTGATCACGGTAAACAACCGCGGCCTTTCCTGCGTTCTGCGACAATATGTCGCACACCGGATTCCCGATACCGGTCCTGCCGCCAGTTGGTCTTTGCTGAACCTGTGAATTGCGCGGAACGCTTTCAGGCCCCGTATTTCGCGGCATGCAGAGTCACGGCATGGAGGTGTCTGCGGTGCTGACAGGTCACCTGGAGCGATTGTAGCAATGAGCGGGGTGACTCCCGGCCAAGTATCCATTACCCGGCGCAAATGCCATAATACGGGCAGATCAAGTTCGTCTGTCAAACATTCTCCTGGAGGACAGTTATGCAGTTTTTCAACATCCTGAAGCGCTTCGCAACGGCCGCTTGCCTGGCGGTGGCTCTTTTTGGCCTGACATCAGCAGCCCACGCCCATACCGGACTGAAAGAGTCGTTCCCGGGTGAAGGTGCGGTGCTTAATGCGGCACCGGAACATTTACATCTGGTTTTCACGGCGGCCGTAAATTTGGTCAGGCTCAATCTGCTCACTGCCGATGAGCGGAAAATCGACCTGGACTTTTCACCCGAAACCGAAGCCAGGACAGAGTACACGCTGCCGGTAAGTAACCTGCCAGTGGGTAAATACCAGATCGAATGGTCAGTAATCGGTGCCGATGGCCATACAGTGACTGGCGAAATCGCATTTACGCTGGATCCTGAGGCCGATCAGGCTCATGGCGGGCATCATGCCGAAGGTGGCCATCCCCACTAGTCACCCGTTCACCTTGCATTCCGTCAATTGACAATGGCGCCGGAAATAGATTTCTGGGCAGTCGCCGGACTGGTCACTAAACTGTTCTGGTACCTGGGTGTCCTCGCCGCGGTTGGCGGAACATTTTCTGTCTGGATTCTTTCCGATGCCAGTCGAAAAGGATTACGCTGGAGCCTGAGCTACAGCCTGGCCGGCGCATTGATAGGATTTCATGCGGTCATCGGGTATTTCCTGGTGCAGGTAGGCGCTGCCAACGACCGTGGCATAGCCGGTATGCTGGACTGGCCCCTGATCCGGTTCTACCTGGGGCTGGACGTCGGCGAAGCCAGCCTGTTCCGCATGGCGATTTTTCTTGTCCTGGCAGCACTCCAGGCCGCCACCCTTGCCTACCTCTGGCGACGGTCAAGTCCTCCCGAAAGCGGTCAGTTTCGCCTGTTCTATCGGCTGAATGGCGCGGCCCTGCTGTTTCTGCTCCTTTCCTTCCAGTCTACCGGGCACATCGCCCCGCTGGCCTTTCCGGTACGCACTTCCCTGGTGCTGCATGTTATCGCCGCCTTTCTCTGGCTGGGCTCGTTGCTGCCCCTGGCAAGAGCGGTGTGGATGTTTGACTCCGTGCAGCTGCAATCAGTGATGCGGCTATTCAGTCGCCGGGCCAGTGTGCTGGTTGCTGTGCTGCTGGGCACGGCATTGATAATGCTGTTCCAGGTACTGGAATCGCCCGCAGCCCTGACTACCTCAGTGTACGGGCTGAGCCTGCTATTGAAAATGTCCCTGGTGGCGGCACTGCTTTCGCTTGCCGCGTTGAATCGCTGGTTGCTGGTGCCTAATCTGGAGCAGCCCGGGGGCAGGACACATTTACGCCGCAGTATTACCGTGGAGATGGCAGTCGGGTTACTGGTGCTTGCTACAACGGTGTTTTTGTCCACGGTGGTAGGACCGGAGTCCCACTAACAGCCTGCTGATATTCCCGGTTGCGGACCATGCAGAGTCAGCGATGCCAGGCCGGTTCAGACTGAGGCCGGATCACCGGGCTCGGGGCTGTTGTCCATCAGCGTCCTGAGATGCATGGTATCCAGGTCCAGCATCACCAGGTCGGCAGCGGAACTGTCATTGCCCAAAAAAGCGTTCTGCACACCGCCCCGCTGCCTGGCGAACAGGAGCGCATTGCCCACCGGTGACCACTGCAGGCGGTACAGATAATCGGTACTGCTGAACAGTGGATAGGGCTCGACGTTGGCTCCCACCGGCGCCAGGTAAATCCGTGACAGTCCTTTCTCATAGCCAATAAACGCCTCCAGGGTACCGTCATGGGATATCACGGACGACGCGGCAATACTGTCATTGACCGGGTAGTCCCAACCCTGTCCAAGGCTACTGGGGCTCATCCTGGCGCCACTGAAATCCACCGTGGAGCCCGTCACCCGGTCGAAAACGAGGCTTTCGTTGCCCATAGATGCTGGTTTTGCATCACCGCGAATCATGGTGTGGTTGAAGACTACGCCAACCAGCGAGACCAGCAGGAAGACTGCTGCCAGGCGTAGTTTCCGAAAATGGTTGCTGCGTATCAGTTGACCCGTTGGATCGGGATGTGGGCTTACGCCGGTGGGTGTATACCCGGAGTTTTTACACCGCGATTGCCGGCTTCCAGCCCGCACCGGGGCAGTGAGTCGGTAGCCCCGCTTTGGAATGGTCTGCAGGTAGTCTTTACCGCGAATGACCTGGCTGTCCAGTACCTTGCGCAGTTCACAGACAGCCCGGGTCAGTGAATTGTCGTTGACCACCACCCGGGGCCATAATTCCGCAATAAGTTCATCCCTGCCCAGCACCCGCCCGGGATTCGCAGCCAGGTAACACAGCAGATGCATGAGTCGGGGTTCGATATGACGCCGTTGCGTGGCTTCGCCCGCGGGAAACAATGAGTTTGATTCCGGTTCCACCTGCCAGGTGCCCACCTGATATGGACCCCGTAGCGCGTCAGCCGGGGCTGTGTCGCTGTCTCCTGCGGTGATACCGGTCTCGTCTGGTTTTAAGGTAGAGTATGACATTTTCTCTACAATCCATTGAAAATAAATGATAAATAATACTATTACGTGCCATCAATAGTGGCGCAGGTGATTTCGGGCGGCACCGCTGTGGGTGCCTGTTGATCAGCTACCGCTCACCAGTTTAGACCGGTTCCAGCTGAAGTTGTTTCCCTGATAGTTCCGTATTCCGGACCTTCGGTTTGCGCACGGTATCCGTCTCGTTCGAGCGTGTCATGCCCGTGGCGGTTGCAATTACCCTGGACCGGCTGCCGTTTCGGATCACCTGCAACAGTCCTGGGAATAAATCACAGTAATCCGGAATTGAACACAGCAATGGCGGAAATCCGATGACCTTCACTTTTTCTGGACAATTTCTTCCGGGAATGGTCACGAACTCGTGGCCGTAACGCGCCATGCTTGGGTCAACGACGAGCCCTGGACCCTGTGCGGGGTCGGCTCGGCTGTTGAACCAGAGTGAAACCAGAAAGGAGCGGACTATGAATTTCAAGAGAGTCTTATCAGGAACCACAGTGGCCATCGTTCTGCTGGCTGGCGCCAGCCAGTTGCCGCCGGTCAATGCCCATGAAACCGGGAGCGGGCACCCGGTTATCACCTCACTGGCACCCATGCTGCAGGAAGTCACCCCTGCAGTGGTCAGTATCAGGGTATCCAGTTCGGTAAATCCGCAGCAGCGACCGTTCACCAATAACAGGCTGCCCGATGAACTGCGACGCTTTTTCAACTTCGATGAAACTGTACCTGTTCCTCCAGCGGCACCGCCCGGACGGCAGCGTCAGGGTGCCGGGTCAGGCGTGATTATCGATGCCGGGAAAGGACTGGTGGTCACCAATCACCATGTGGTGGCAGCCGCGGATCGTATTACCGTGACGCTGAAAGATGGTCGCAACTACGCGGCAACATCGCTTGGCACCGATGAGGCGACGGATGTCGCGCTGCTGCAGATTCCTGCAGAGAACCTGGTCGCCCTGGAGTTTGCCGACAGCGACCGGGCAGAAGTAGGTGATTTCGTCGTTGCCATTGGCAATCCTTTCGGTATCGGTCAAACGGTAACCTCGGGCATCATCAGTGCCCTGGGACGTGCCGGTCTTGATAGCGAAAAGTACGAGGACTTCATTCAGACCGATGCCGCCATAAACGTCGGTAATTCCGGTGGTGCACTGGTGGACATGGAGGGTCGGTTGCTGGGAATCAACACGGCAATTATCAGCGGTAACGGTGGTGGTAGTGACGGTATTGGATTTGCCGTGCCTGCCGGCATGGTTGCCGCCGTGGTCGGTCACCTGGAACGCGACGGCGTGGTCAATCGCGGCATGCTTGGTGTGCAGATCAGTTCGGTAACTGCCGAGATTGCGGCCTCTCTGGACCTGGCCGTTTCCCGCGGCGCCCTGGTAACTGGCGTGCTGCCGGATAGTGCAGCCGAGAAAGCCGGTATCCGGGTCTATGACATAATCGTCGGCATCGATGGACAGGCCGTTGAATCAGGTCGGGACCTTCGCAACCGGGTTGGATTGATCAGCGTTGGCGGGCAGGCCGATCTTACTGTTGTACGGAATGGGACCGAAATTCAGGTTGCCGCCTCCCTGGGTGGCGAGGCCGGCCAGGTTGTGGCACAACGGGAGTCGGCCAGGCCACCCGCGAGTCTCGCCGGGGCCAGCCTGCAGTCCGCTGACGCCCGGGATGACGGAAATGGGGGCGTGCTGATAACTGACGTGGTACCCCGCAGTCGTGCGTGGCAGGCAGGTCTTCGAGCGGGAGATCGGATAACCGAGGTCAACAGAAAAACCGTCCAGGATCTGGCAGAGTTCGACGGGCTGGTGGACCAGGCGGGCGCCTTACTGGCATTGACCGTAAGGCGGGAAGACCGGGAATTACTCATTATGGTGTCCTGACCGGACCTTGAGGGGCCCTAAATTTAACGGGCTGTCGGCCGACCAGGTCATAGACCGGGTCGGCCTTTTTCGTGGTTGACCGCCGCAGCCGTTTCCACGAGGTGTCCGTAAACCCAACGAGATCGGGAAGGGCGGGCCAGGGCTGAAACTGGCCTGGTTTAAAGGGTGGCCGAAAGGCTTTGTTAGTGCCGGCCTGGCGTGTATTATTCGGCAGTCGTGAATCCACGCCGACGATTCATCGCTAAAATGCTGTATTCACTGATCACACAGGTGTAGAGGCTGTTGATTTTCCGAACCACTACCCGGTTGTTGCCGTCGAGCCTGATTGACCGACTGCTGATCACACTTTCCTGGCGTTGCCTGTTTACGTGCCTGCTGACTTTCCTGGCCCTGCCGCTTAACGGACAGGAAAGACCCTATGAGATTTACCTGGAAAATGATCAGCAGGCAGCCACGGCGCCGCAGCGCCTCACTGCGTTTCTATCCTGGCTGCAACAGCAGTCGATAGAGAATCAGCTGCCGGGAGCTGCCGTTGCCCTGGTCAGCAGGAACCGGCTCATCGATATCCGGACCTGGGGTGTGCGCAGCAGCGACAAGCGTCAGCCACTTGACGAGAATTCACTGTTCCGCATCGCATCGGTATCGAAGACCTTTGCCGGCACCGTTGCCTCCCTTGCCCTTGCCAATCAGCCGGGCGCCTGGGACCTTCCCCTCGCGGATACGCTGCCGCAGTTGCAATTGGGCACCGGCAGCGTGTCCCGGACAATCACCCTGAAAAACATTGTCAGTCACACTACCGGATTGATGCCCCATGCCTATTCGAACATGCTGGATGCCGGTGTCGCCTACGATGAGATCCTGAAGAAATTTCCCGAAATTCCAACGGTGTGTTCGCCAGGGCGCTGTTACGGCTACCAGAACGTGGTGTTTTCCCTGATTGCGGATTTCGTGGAAGTGGCAACGTTGACCAGCTATGAGGAATACCTGCGGCGGGAGCTGTTTGAACCACTGGGCATGACCGGCGCCTCCACCGGACTGGACAACCTCCTGGGAAATCAGCAGGCCACTGCCCCACACCGGCGGGTGAGAGGCAACTGGCGAACGACAACTCACAATCCGGCGTATTACACCGTGACTCCGGCCGCCGGCATCAATGCCAGTATCGTGGACATGGCTATCTGGGCTCGTGCCAATCTAGGCGGATTCCCGGAAGTTCTGCCGCCGTCTTTATTGGAGCGTCAACACAATCCGGTTATAGAAACACCCCGAGGCAACTACTTTAATCGCTGGCAGGGACTTGAGAAGGCCTATTATGCCCTGGGGTGGCGTGTTCTGGATTATCGTGGGGTAAGAGTAGTGCATCACGGCGGAGGGGTACGGGGCTATCGTTCCGAGGTGGCCCTGGTGCCGGAATTCGATCTGGGTCTGGTCGTCCTCTTTAACGCCGAAACCAGGCTGGCCAATGACATTGTGCCTGCCTTTCTCGATAATCTGCTTCAATAAACAATTCCAATACAAAGTAATCAGCCTTCCGGGAAGTTCACATTATGAGTGCCGTAATCGAGTTGCTGAAATCCCATCGCAGTATTCGAAAATTCACTACACAGCCAATTGACGAAGACCTGTTCCAGCAGCTGGTGGCGGCAGGGCAGGCCGCGGCGACGTCAAGCTTCCTGCAGGGGAGTACCCTGATTCGGGTTCGCAATGCCGAGTCCCGTGCGGAGCTGGCAAAACTTGCCGGTAATCAGCCCTACGTTGAGTCGGCGGCTGAATTCCTGGTGTGCTGCGCAGATCTCAAGAGAGCGGGAAATTACTGCCGGGAATACGGCAAACCATTCGAAGGTGACTACACGGAACACTTCATTATCGCTACTGTCGATGTGGCCCTTATGGCGCAGAGCCTGGTAACCGCGGCAGAGTCCGTGGGGCTGGGGATCTGTTACATAGGAGGAGTTCGAAACAATCCCCGTCAGGTCAGTGACCTGCTGAAGCTGCCCCGGGGTGTCTACCCGGTGTTTGGTCTTTGCCTCGGTTATCCGGATCAGAATCCTGAATTGAAACCACGACTGCCTGCCTCGGTAATAGTAAAAGACGAAACCTACAACGAAGACGGCGATGCTGAAGCGATCAGGGCCTACGACGATGAAATCCGGGAGTATTACCGGACCCGCACCGGTGGTGGTCACGGTATCAGCTGGAGTGAGCAGGTATCCGTGTTGTTGGCAGAAAAGGCCAGGCCGCACATGAAAGATTTTCTTGCAGAGCAGGGCTTCAAATTCCGCTAGTCTCTTCCGGCACCCGTCGTGGTGATACGATGATCGAAATAGACCATGCATTGCCGGGACAAGGCGCAAAGCTGACCCTTTTCGGTGAACAACTTGCCGGACTGTTGGGTATATCCGTCAGCCGCGTTTTCCAGTTGATAATCCAGGTAGAACCAGTCGCCGTGCAGAGTTTCCGGCTCGCTGACAAATTCCAGTGACCAGGTGAGCGAGCTTGCGGGAACTTTTGGCTCGCCGTAGTGTGAGAGAATGACCGGCGGGGGTATATCGGCCAGGGTGATGATTTTTTCCGCTGGAAAAGCCGAGACGTCGGCACGGTGTCGGGCCCAGAGACCCAGGCGTTCATCCCGCGTGCCCGTAAATGGTATTCCACCGCCGGTCCACGCGCCTTCGAAATGGTCTAAAAATCGCGGCGCAGCAGAATTGCGATGAAATCCCAATTCGGGGTTCCGCGGTTCCGGTCGGAACAGGTGATCCGTCGTCACCTCAAGAGTTTGACGGGAACTGCCGAACACAGCCATCACCTGCAGGACAAGTTCATCCCCAGCGTACAGGTCTGCAGCCAGCTGGGTCACGTTCTTCCCCTGGCGCTGGATGCGTGGCGCCACTCGCACTTCTCCGGGGGGAACTGGCGCAATAAAGGAAACCATCAACGATCGAATCGGCTGCGCCGCGGTGAGCAGCTTGGTGGCCCCGCATACGGCGATGGCGGTACTCAAACCGCCAAACGCAGAACGACCCTGGCTCCAGGATTCTGAAAAACTCGTTTTATGCTCTGGGCTGTCTAACAGCAGTCGCAGAATGTGCGCCAGGTCTGTGTCCGGCATACCATTTAGATTCCAATTGATGAAGAAAGTTTGTTTTCGTTAGCTCACGGAGGCGTTAAAATGGCGGTTTGGCCCAGGTTGCCCGCTTCATTGGGGTTTCTTAAGGCTACGGATAGCGGGTTCTCGACCGGCGCGCCTTTTCAGTCCATGAACAACCATGAACCCTAGTACCGCGGAGTTTGAACATGTCGAAATATACCCATGGAACCGGAATTTCGCTCACTGGCGTCATCCTTGCCGCCATGCTTGCCTCAGGGATTGAACCAGCCCATGCCCAGCACCAGGGACATGGTGGACCGCAATTCGGTGTCAGTGCTGAAACGGCAGGCATTATAGCAGAAACGAGACCGTTGGATGATGCCGTGCTGATGACCGCCCCTGGACAGGTCGCGTTGACATTTCCACAAGCGGTGAACCTGGTCAAACTGGTGGTCTATACAGACAGCAGTGAATGGGTGGACATTGACTTTCGCTATAACCCGGCCACTGCCACCGGATTTACCTGGCCGATACCGGAGCTAGCGGAGGCGGCGTATTATTCAGTGAACTGGGCAATACTGGACCAGCAGGAAAGACTGGTAAAAGGCAGTTTTCACTTTTCCTTTGGTCCCGGCGCGGAACCTCCCTCGGTAGTCATGGCAAGAGAGATGATGGAGTTGAAGCAGCAGTCGATGCCCGGTTTAGAGCAGATGAGGCCAGTGGAACCCGGCGGTATCCGCTTTAATGACGATCCCGAGCCGGCATTCGAACCCCCGTTTGCGCCGATACTGGGCCAACCTCGTTAGGCTTATCCGCGATTCATGGCGTTACTGTCACGGTAATATACCGGTCGTTATACAGTCCGCCGTCATCGGCCCGCCCCCACAGTACGTAGGTGCCCGGTTGATCGAATCTCACTTCAGTCTGGTAAATACCATCCTCCGGTATTGCCGGCGGTTGCCACAGTGCTCCCCAGGGAGAGTTTGCCGATGTGCGGGTATCCTCCCAGGGCTTCACCTGGGGTGGATCGAACGTCACAGACTCCTGGATCTCTCCGGCAGAGGATATCGGGCCACGGTAAACATTCCATGACAGGAACAGGCCGTTTCGCTTGCCCACGGTGATCTGGGTGGGAGGTCTGAGCATGGCCCGGGTAAGATCTTCTGCTGAATTGATTCTTGACGGACGCGGTTTGGGGATGCCGTCATCGAGAACCTGGGCACGCAGTTGAACCGGTTCGCCTACACGTGCCGTGCGTACATCGTCACCCAGGATCGTGAGTCGGGGAGGCGTGTTGGACCTGGATTCCGGGCTCGAGGTTCCCGCTCCAAGAGAACCGGTCTCGGATGCGATTACTACATTGTCGATGATATAGTCAGTCGCCAGCGTCGCATAGGCTCGCCGGGTAGTCCCGTTGGGTGAAGTCAATTCCCAGACCATTTCCCTGTCACCCCAGTCGGCCGGCACCACCACCTCGAAGGTGAACCGGTTTCGCCGTGGCAGAAAGTGTGTAGGCTGGCCCCGATCCGACTCGCCCGGAAAAAACCGGTTATTCTCACCTGCGGGTATATCAATTTCCTCTTCCCAGTTTTCATTGAAATAGCCAAAAATAAAGGAATATGTGCCGTCCTCGTTTTGACGCCAGCCTTCATAAGCGGGTTCAACGTGCTGGCCCTGTCGGTAGGATAATTGACCGAATACCGAAAAACTCCACAATACTGCCCCCATCGACAGGAGCAGGGCGATTGTTCTCCGTGTGCTGCGCGATTCCGGAGTCATGCCGGTTCTCCTGTCTTGGTAGGTTGACCTGAAATGTTCATGATTTGTGAGTTCCAGTATCAGTCCGCTTGTCCGTCAGGGACAGCCGTTGGGTCGCTTCAGGGTTCGACGATAACAGTCATGTACTGGTCGTGGTACAACCCGCCATCGTCAGCTCGTCCCCACAGCATATAGGTACCGGGTTCATCAAAGGTGACAGTTACCTCGTAAATGCCGTCTTCGGGTACGGGGGGAGGCGTCCACAGTGCTCCCCAGGGCGAGTTGGCGGATGTTCGGGTATCCTCCCAGGGCTTTACCTGGGGTGGATCGAAGTGAACGACTTCCTGAACGCCTTCCGTTGTGTCCCGGGGGCCGCGATAGACATTCCAGGACAGGTACAGGCCATTGACCTTGTCCACGGTAACCTTGGTGGGTGGACGCATCATGCGCATTCGGGCCGCCATTTCCGGTGTAATGGAATCGGGATCAACGTCGCTTTCACCGGTAAAGGCCAGTACGCGTCGAAGGCTTTCCACGGGATCGTCGGCTTCGGGAATGCCGTCATCGACAACCCTGGTGCTGAAGGTCATTGGCTCGCCGACCCGGACCCGGCGAATTTCATCGCCGATCAGTTCCGCCTGGGGTGGCTGGTTGGCCCGCGACTCGGGGCTGGAGGTGCCCGCACCCAGGGAGCCGGTTTCCGACGCGATCACCACGTTGTCCACGACATAGTCAGTGGCAAGCGTGGCATAGGCTCGGCGGGTTACACCGTTCGGCGAGGTCACTTCCCAGACCAGTTCCTGGTCCCCCCAGTCCGCCGGCACCACGACCTCGAAGGTAAATCGATTTCTTCTGGGCAGAAAATGGGTTGGCTGGCCGCGATCAGCATCTCCGGGAGTGAAGAAATTATTCTCGCCCACGGGGATATCCAGTTCCTCTTCCCAGTTCTCATTGAAATAGCCAAACATAAAGCTGTAGGTGCCGTCTTCATTCTGACGCCAGCCTTCGTAGGCCGGTTCCACATGCTGGCCCTTGCGATAGGACAGTTGGGCGGTCGCCGTGCTCAGGCCGAGAGTCAACAGCGCACTCAGCAGATAGACCGCCAGTTTGCCAGGTGATTGCCGCGGGGTTGTAGTACGAAACATTTGTATGCCTCTTCTCTGGTATTCAATTCTGTGTAAAAGTTCCTGCTGAACTGCGTAAACATTCAGCGACGAACCAGGGCCCGTGATTATCGCATGGCATTGTGGCTATGACTGCTTTCAGTCCAATGCCGTTGCAATAAGTTGCAAAGCAGCTGTGTGTTTCATCGTTAAACTGCTTGATACCAGCAAGGCCCATCTCATGATGAGCCTTGCATCCGTATGGTTTTTTCGGCAACCCGCTGTCAATTCAGCGCAACGTCGTCACTCAAGTCCTCGTTGGTATCGGACGTTTCCGGTACCGGTGCAACCAGCGGCGCCAGGCACAGCGGACAGCCGATAACGTGATCGTTGGGTCCCAGGTCAAGAACCTCCCGGCGTTCATCCATCTCGGCAAAGAACTGCTCTTCAGTCAACTTCACACGAATACCCAGGTCGATGAACATGTTGGTTACGGAACGGTTGCCCGAGCCCTGCCAGTTGCGGGGATCCGGGACATTGGGATTGCTCTCGGTATTGTTCATGTAGCCGACTATGTGCAGTATCGTGCCTTTTGGCAGAAGCGGCTGGTAGTTGTCAGCGAACGGATAGCCGCGTACCCAGTTGTGATCGTAGCCGACGCAGGACAGGGTCTCCACGGTATACCCCCAGATCGCCTCCAGGCACATCCTTTCTCCCGGTGCATGTAGATGGGGTTCGAAAGTAATGATCTTGGTGTGATCCTGAAGGACTGTGTAGGCGTGGAGTTCCTGGTCCTTCTCGTTTCCGGCTATGCTGATATCGACGCCGTTGCCCAGGCCGAAGCGCGCCGTTTCAAACTTGGGCTCGTAACCCTCGGGATGGAAACGGAAGCCGATTTCAAGGTGACCGGTGGTATCCCGGCCGTTTGAGTGCATGTGCACGGAATCAGTGGCAAAAACCGAGCCTGCCGGCAGCAGGCGGCCGTTTTCGGGATCGAAAATGTCCGGGTTTCGTCCCACCTCGTGAACCGGCCAGCTGGCAGTCTGTCCCGGGACGGGATTACCGTCTTCATCGTGCACCTCGGTACGCCAGATCATGTGGTGAAAGATGTAGCGACCACCCACGGTTTCACGACCGGTTCCGGCGCTTGGTACGTCGTTAACCTCGACGATTTCCACCGACTTGACGTAACGGTCCTCCTCGAGGCCGAGATCCACCCTCTCGAGTTCACCCCACCAGTCGGGCCTGCCGGCTTCCATGAAAAAATCCTGGGTACGCACTACCAGGTCCGGCTCGCCCAGCGTCCACTTGACGCTGTCGTCAAACACCAGCGGCTCGGGCGCGTCTTCGACGTTGCCCCGGGGTGCTCCGGTTCTGGCCCAGGTCGAAATTGCTGCGATCTCCGCGTCACTCAGTGACGGATCGTTCTTGAATTGCTGAATGCCAATGTCCTTCTCAACATACCAGGGTGGCATGGCTCCCGCCCGGTCCCGCAGGCCGGTCTTGTATTCGATAAGGCCCGCGAAAGGTGCCACCTGTTCGTAGGATACCAATGGCATTGGTGCTACGCCTCCCTCCCGGTGACAGCTCTGGCAGCTGCGCTGCAGGATTGGCTCTATGTCCTTGTGAAAAGTGACCTCACCGGTACTCTGTGCCAGTCCTGTTGCGGGCACGAGAGCAACAGCCAGTGCTGCTCCACTGGTAATTTTCAAAAGGCTATGGATACTCATGATAGGTGTGTCTCCGTTGTCGATAATATTGCAGAACGGATGCTTGCCAGCATCACGGTCTTTACCCGCACTGGTATTCCCGTCGGCTGATTGTTGTTGATTATTGTGCCAATGGAGCGTGATTTTCGCTCCCGGTTTCCTGCCGGCATTGGGGAAAAACCGACCGGAACCAGTGCTACTGCCGGCATCCGTCCAGGTCCGCAGTATCCGGGAAAAGATAACATGGAACGTGATTGTCAAAAAAGAATTTGTCGCAAATTACCGGCCCGCTGTCCTGTCTTCGCAGTCGACCTGCAGGAAACCCGCGGGGTACGGAAGTAGTTCTGCTAACTATCTGTTTTAACTTGTTTATTTTTCTCAGGATCGCGTAACAATGACAGCAGATTACTACTGGCCAGCAGCGCAGCCAGGGCCACCATCACGGCAAAGGTAAACCATTGCAATGCGTAAGACAGGTGAGTATCGATATCGGCATTGGATTCCGGCCAATGCCTTACCAGCATGCCGGGCTGATCTTCCGTCAGTCTCAGGACATAGGGGAAAAGCTGTTCACCCAGGAGATTTTCCAGGACGTCAAGTTCGATACTGCGAACGCGAAGCGGCCAGGCCGATGCGTCAATCTGACTGGGAAGTATCGGTTTATCCGGGTCCGGCACATGGATCTGCGCGGTCAATTCCTGGAAGCCGTCGACGGGCTGCAGTCGTGGCGGGGTATTGGGGGGAAGGATGCCGCTGGTCCAGCCGCGGCTTACCAGCACCAGCTGCCCGCCATTGGCCTGGCGAAAAGGCGTAACGACTTCAAAGCCGATCTGACCGTCGAAAAACTGGGCCAGCACCAGCACCGTCCGCTGGTTCAGGTATTCACCCTGTAGCGCGACATGCAGGTTTTGCAGTTCCTCGAGTGCCACTTCCGGTGACCGGGGCGGGTCAATCTCGGCCAGTGATCGGGGACTTTGCAGTTGTTCCTGTTCGACCGCTTCCTGGGCAGCAATTTTCTCACCGGCTCGGTCCAACTGCCATATACCCAGCCGGATAAATCCGAACAGGGTAAAAAGCACGCAGGCAAGTATCAGCCAGTTTATCCTGATTTGCAGTGGACCCAGGGTCCAGAGGGTACTCGAGTTCATCATCTGGCAGGTGGCGATTACGGAAAATGCGCAGAGACTAAAGCAGTAAGACCGTTAATACAACTAAGACCGTTAATACAACTATGAGAAGAATCCCGGTTCAACTAATCACTCCCGGTTACCGATCCGTTTTTCCACAGCGGGCGTTGCGGTGCCGCAAATCTCAATGGTCATTGAGGTAGAAGCTTACTTTCACTTCCTCCGTTGGGGCAGTACCTCCGTTGTGGACACTGTCCAGCGTGGTGTAAAGCGCCTGTAGCCAGGGAAGCGCAATGTATCGGGATTAATCCGCAACAGGGATCATGAGTCGGGTGTGGATAGGACTATCCAGCTTTCGGCGTCGCTCGCTCAGCCAGGAAACAGCATTTACGGGACTGCAGGTCGGACCCTAGCACCACAGGCACCAGTGATAGGGAGGGCGGTAATAGGTAATAAGACGACCACAGACAATGACCAGGACCCAGCAGGACAGGGACAGGCCGGCCATGATCCGGGCCGCTGGATTGACGACGCCGAGAGCTTCCGTGGCTGCCAGTCTGGGACTTGCGATGCGATAGAACAGCAGCATGTTGATACCGGCCAGGGTGATGACCAGCAGTTTGCTCTGAAATGCGGGGTTGTAAAGATACTGATCCGGTGCCGATGCCAGAAAAAGTATTCCAGAACAGACATTGATGATAAATCCAGCAATGCCCAGTGGTACCAGGCGGTGCAGGGCGTCGATGGGCACTCCGGGAGCCAGGCCAAGCAGGCGCAGGTCAAACACACCCACGGTACCGATGAGCAGGCACAGTCCGGTAAAGTGTAGGGATTCCACTATCGGCCAGCCCCATGCCGAATGCATGAAAGCGTAGATGCCAGTTGCATGGGCGAAACCCAACAGTGCCTGTTCCATGCCGGCTGCTCAATAATACCGTGACGCCAGCAGGATGCTGTGCGTGTAGGCCAGGAACCGGCCAGCGGCAATGCTGGTAAACCACAGCACCAGGGCTACGCCGGCCAGTGTCCTGGCAATCCTGCCTGACGGTATTGTCGATGGTTGCAGGATTCTCCGTGTGGTCAGTTTCAGGGTGATCAGCAGGGCCAGTAAAACGGCGGTTCCCTTGAGTAAAAACACCGGGTTGGTCAGGGCCTTGGCGGGATAGGCAATGAGCAACAGTCCACCCGACAGCACGACCAGAATCAGCCCCAGCCAGACAACGGGCAGGAAGTCGGCCAGGTGCTTGTCCGGTATACGAGCGGCGGGCCCGAGTATTTTCAGGTTCAATACCAGGCAAATGCCGACAACCAGGCCCAGGGCCAGGGAATGCAGGATAAGAGAGCCGAAAAATACCCATCCGGTTTCCCTGATCCAGATGCTGAACCCGGTAACTTCAAGCCTGGCCAGCATTGCCATCATGGCCAGACTCGATGGCCACCGGCGAATCGAATCATTTTTGAACCAGCAGTCATCACCAGCCCAGTAGCGGATCGAGGAATCGTTCCATCTCGCGGCGCAACTGCGCATCTGGGATGGGACCTGATGCTGCAGCAAGATTGTCTTCAGCGTGGTGTGGCTTGGTGGTTCCCGGAATGGGCATGATGGCCCCCGGATGAGAATAGACATACTTGAGGAAGACCTGTGCCCAGCTGGTGGCACCGATATCCTGCGCCCAGTCCGGCAGAACCCTGTTACCTACTGCATTAAACAGCCGACCCCTGCCAAACGGCAAATTAACCAGGACAGCGATGCCCCGATCCTGGGCCAGTGGCAGGAGACGATCCGCCGCTCCGCGATTGCCCAGCGAATAATCGACCTGGATGAAATCCAGTGTATGGGCTCGCATGAGTCGTTCCATTTCCGGGTATTGCCGGTCATTGGAAGTAGTAATGCCGATATGACGAAAACGGCCCTGTTCTTTCCATGCCTGCAGCGTCGGCAGTTGCTCCTGCACGCCGCGCAAATTGTGAACCTGCATCAAGTCAAAGTAGTCACCGCCCAGTCGGTCGAATGAGCTTTCCATACGCTGTATGCCATCGCTTCGGGACTCGCGATCCACCTTGGTGGCCAGCCACAAGTCGTTGCGAATACCCTGATCTCGCATGATATTGCCGATCACCTCCTCGGAATTACCGTAATTTGGCGACGTATCGATGATCTTGCCACCCAGGCGATGGAAAGTGGCGAAGGTTTCGCGAAATTCAGTGGCCTGTTGGGGGTTTTCCGGGCCGCGATAATTCCGACAACCAATGCCCACGGCAGGCAGCCGTTGCCCGGAAGCGGGAACAGTCACCATGTTATAGGTGTTTTCCTGTGCCAACAGAGAGGGCCCTGACGTTGCCGCAGTGACACCGGTAACCAATCCAGCCCGTAAGAGACCTCTACGTGTTAATTTCATAGCTTTTTCCTTTAGGGTTGCATGTTCCGAATCCGAGCCTGCAGTCGGGTCCCGTGAAATACCAAGGTGTTCAACTTGCACTCAATCGTTGGACCCAGCGGCATGATTGTCTTCGCAGGCCGCATGGACGCCAGTTTCACCTGTGTTAGAATCATCAGGCCTTGGGGCAACCGGACCCTGAAACAGAGTCCGGTAACTGTAACTCAAGATAGCAAACCACATCGAGCCCCCGGCTCGACAAAAAACCAAAAAGGGTGGTTGAAATGAATAGAAGTCATTCCTGGTGTACCGCACTACTGTCTCCGCTTGCTGTTGTATTATTGATCCTGGCTGTGCCAGGACTGGCGGCCGAGGATTTTTCCCCCCCGCGAACCGCCGATGGGAACCCGGATTTCAATGGCATATGGCAGGCAATGGGCTCCGCCCATTGGGATATCGAGCCGCACGCAGCAGATTTCCCGCCGTTACCGGAACTGGGCGCATGGGGCTCGGTGCCCGCGGGCCTGGGCATCGTTGTCGGTGGTGAAATTCCCTATACTCCGCAAGCACGAGCCAGGCAGCAGGCAAACAAGGCCGACTGGCTGGCGCTTGACCCTTACGTAAAATGCTATATGCCGGGCGTTCCCAGGGCCAATTACCTGCCGTTTCCGTTTCAGATAGTCCAATCCAACGACCACATTATCATGGCGTACGAATTCGCCAGCGCCAGTCGTATCGTGTACATGAACAGACCGGATTTCGAAGCACCGGTGCTCAGCTGGATGGGTCACTCCCGCGGGCATTTTGAAGGTGACACGCTGGTGATTGACGTGACTGACCAGATGCCCGACACCTGGCTGGATCATGCAGGAAATCATCACTCCGACCTTCTCAGGGTTACCGAACGCTACACGCACACCGGTCCGAATACCTTGATGTACGAAGCCACCCTGGAAGACCCTAACGTCTACACCAGGCCCTGGACACTCAGGATGCCACTTTACCGCCGGCTGGACGAAAACATGCAGTTACTTGAGTTCAAGTGTGTGGAGTTCGTGGAAGAGATGATTTATGGACATCTGCGTCGTGTAACCGATGAAGATGACCAGCGACCAGACAACTAGGGCCCGTTCACACTGATCTGATTATCGCGCCCGCATTGCGCTTATTTAGCTGCAACGGTGACAATCAAATCAGTGTAGAAGGTTCTGGTCCACAAGCCGGTGCGGGACAGTCAACTGGTGGAATCAATTTGGTGAATCCACTCCGGTCGGCTTGTCCCGCGAAACTTTATGGCGCCATGCCTCGATGAGTGTTTACCGGTTCCTGGCCGGTTACCGGTGGTAAATCGGTTTTTCAGTGTCATTGCCTTCCCGCAAACCTCGACGGAATTCCGTGCACAAGCAAAAACCTGGAATTCAGGACGTCGACCGTCCAGCGTCGACATGAATCCGGGTAAGTCAGTTAAGCGGTACTGAACTGGTTGTCCAATGTGAATCGCTACGATCGAAACCACTTTTCCGCAGGGCGTGATGCATCTATAGCTGTGAGGCAGCAATGCTCAAAAAAGCAAAACCCGCCATCAGCGGGTTTTGTTCTATCAGTATTCAGACGATAAGCGGTCTTCCGTCCGAGTCAGAGGATTGTTAACTAGAAACCGACGACCTTTCTGACCGATGTCGCCCGCTTTCCATGAGATACATGGTGAAGCCCGAAATCGAAATCATGGCCGAATTCAACGACGGACAGGGAACTCCTGACTTTCATTTCATATCCCATGTCCTGGTTTTTAACCAGCGGTTCCAGGCAGACGCTTTCAAGCGAAATAGATTTCTGATTGTCGGTAGAAGTTATGGTGGCAGTCCGACCCGGCTTGAAGGCTTCGCCCGGAGCCGGGGGGAAAATGTTGTCGAGCACGAATACCTTGTGCTCGTGGTTGAAGGCCGTAATTCGGCTGGAGTAGGTGCGGGAATCGCCTGAAAACTTCACGGTAACCGGTTTCCCGGAATTGCGTAACTGTTCCAGGGCACGAGCGACGCTCTGGTAGTCCTGCTTTTTAGAAGTCAGCTCTGCAAGTTTCTGTATTATGTTCATTGCGTCCTCAGCCTCTCGTTCCCTGTATTAAATACTCCATCGGTGGATACAGTGAATTCTTTAACACCCGTTACAGCAGATCGATCGATTTAGATCCATCAGGGTATTCACCCGATTCATGTATCCATCCTGTAGAACAGATCATATGTGCTCCAGTGCCGCCAAGGCTGTGAATTGGTTCACAAACGGGATATTGTGCGAGACGGTCGCCTGGAGGGCAGCTGTTCCGGCCTTGTAAACGTTGCCGCAGGATGTGACGGGAGTCACGGAATCGTAAGCCTGGGCGGACAACTTTGTTGCCACCAGGCTGGACGGTCGGCTCCATCAGGTAAGGTATTTTCTTACAGGGTCAGCCTGTTGAGCCAGGTCGCAGGTCCTCAATAGTCAGGGCATACCGTTCGTGATCCTTCCAACTGTTGGCTATCCTGAGGTAATGCGGAGAGAATCCTTCAAGGCGAAATCCCAATGACAGGGCCAGGTTTTTGGAACGGGTGTTGGCCGGCTGAATGTTGGCTTCCAGCCTGTGTAGTCCGATGTCTTTGAAAGCAAAGCGGATGGCTGACTCCATTGCCTTTTTCATTTCACCGTTTCCTGCAAAGGGAATAAACGCATAGTAAGCAAGGTAGGCAGACTGAAGTGCACCACGAACAATTTCGTTTAGATTGATGCAGCCTATCAGCTGCTCCTGGTCATCGACAGCAAGCAGGCCGATGTTGTTGTCACGTCGGTATCTTTCAATGTATTCATCGAACTGCCGGGCAGTCGCCGGCGGAAAAACCCAGGGTTGATGCAACTCCCTGCTACGGGCTACCGCGGCCAGAAATCGATCCCTGTGGTCTGGTTTTATCGGTTCGAGTCGCGGAGGATCCGTAGATAATAAACGGTGTTCTTCGGTATGAGCCACGGCTATGGACGACCAGCATCAGGCAGCGGGACTTCTTCGCTGTCGATGTTCCTGGCGCGGAGAAATACCGGTGCAGCGACGCGGCTGCGAACCTGCTCCAGCCAGAACACGCCATCGAAAGGCGCACTGTTGCCTCGGGTTCCGAAGAAATCGACATCACCGTCTCCGTCAGCGTCCCGGGCAATAAATTTGTCAAACATGCCGCGTTTCCGCCTCGAAATATCATGACGTCGCCATTCTCCCGAGGCGTCGTCCGGATTTTCAAACCAGCCCAGTCGTCCCAGGGGAGAGTCGATGGATATATTACTGTCGTTCTCCCGGTCCCCTCGGCTGTAGCTTCCAGCAATGATGTCGATATCCCCGTCGCCATCGATATCCGCTGTTTCCATTCCGGTCATGCTGTCCGGTTCGAAAGTGCCGATGAAATGCGCGTTCCAGGCATCTCCGCGGCGGGCCGGCTGCTCGATCCAGGACAGGCCACGGGGCGTGGCACCGATGATATCCAGTCGACCATCGCCATTCAGATCCGTGAATTCCAGATTAAATCCCGCCATGAAGGTGCCATTTATACCGATTGCATGTTCACGGAATTCCAGGGCATCGGATCCGAGGTTCTCAAAAAAGACAAGACGGTTTTCACCTCGACTGCCAACGACGATATCCTGGTCGCCATCACTGTCAAGATCCACGGGTTCAGAATTCTGGGGGACGCTGAAATAGCCCAGGACGATTTCATTCCAGTTGCCAGGCTCCAGTGGATCGCCCGATACCTTGAAGATGGACACAGGGTTGGACACGGCGAAATCTTCCGGGCCGGGCCTCTGGGCACCTTTATTGGGGGCAATTGCTTCCGGCGTGCCATCGCCGTCAAGGTCTGCCATGAAGACCCTAATGTAGGAGCCTCGACCTTCGGTCATGGGCAGGATAAGTCGATTCCAATAGGAGCTCCGCGCGTTGGATCCTGGATTTTCAAGGTAGATAAGGTGAGAAAGCTCCGCCGCCACCATGATATCCGGATAACCATCACCATTGACGTCGGCAATTGCCGCGTCTTCCGGGGCCGGGGCGTCCAGTCCTTCCGCGACCGTGATATTGAACCAACGTTCCGGATCAGCAGAACCAAAGGCGATACGCACGTGGCCGTCTGCAGGTACCTGAATGCCGTCGTCGTAAGTAGCGGAATCATAGCTGGAATCGAATTCATGTACCGAAACGATGTCTTCAAAGCCGTCACGGTCAAGATCAGCCATCACCAGCCCGTCACTGCCGCTGAGGAAGAACCCGGCAATTTCCGGATCGTCAATGATATGCTCTCGCCAGCGAATAAATTCTCCCCCGGAAGTAGTGGCCGTTGATGACTGGTCAGCAACGGGTTGCCCCGGTACACATGGAGCAACAGTCACCAGCAGTGCCGGGAAAATCAGCCGGACAGCAGTTCGCCTAACCATCGGAATAACCTCGCTCGAGAAATTTCTGATCTATTTTAACCGTATTCTGTGCAGGACTGTCACGTGAACTGGCGAGATGTCGATTGTCGGCAGGGGTTGTCAACGTTGGCCGGCGCGATTATGACGCCACGGCGCGGGACAGGCCTTGTCCTTAAGGGCTTCCCCACAAACCCACTGCCTTCATTGCCTTGACAGGCCGACGCATGCCGGCGATAGGGCGCTTTGACCGTAAACTTGGTAGAAAGCCAGGGTATTGGTGGTGTCTCAGTTTGAAAACTTTTACGGCGGTTGTGGGTGAGGCCGGGGTCCGACGCTGAGGAACGCAGACGCACGTCCTTGTGCGCTCGGCCTCGGCATCCATGCCTTGGACGTCCTCAGCGTCGGACCCCGGCCTCACTCTCGACCCACGTCGTACTTTCGAACAGAGACACCACCAGGATATTGCCATAAATGCTCAAGGGTTCATTAAATTATGTGGCCGACCCAGCGTCCCGAAAGCATTACGCCACACCAGATTACCAGGGACGAAGCACCGAACAGGCGCACATTCGTCGGAGGTCTGGGAGTATTGTCCCAGGAATCTATATGTCGGTAAATTTTCACGTGAAAAACCGCCATATTGACGGCGGCGAGGACAAGAAGAAACAATTTCCATTGAAATGCCGGATTGAGCACATGGGACGCTGCCCGGGTAATGAACATGCCGACGCCGGTAACACTGGCTATGGCGAAGGCCCCCCAGGTCCACGGAACCAGTTCCCTGGACAGGGTTGTTATCGGATAGGACCTGGCTGCCAGGCCCAACAGCCGCAGGTCCACCATGAGGATGCTGCCGACAACCATGGCAGCAGTAATGACGTGTATCGATTCCAGGAACGGGAATAGCCAGGTGCCGCCAATCTCCCAGGCTATTGGCATGTTTTCAAGTTGAAGCCAGAAATCGTTTCGCAGTAGCGCTTCCATCGACATTCACCCAATTGACCTGCTCACAGAAATTCTTCCGCGGGAAAGTAGAGGTACTCGGAATAAGCGATCCAGCGCCCGGCCATCGCCACCATGATCCACAGTCCCAGCGATAAAAGTGCAATAGCTTTTCCGGTCCATACCCGCTGCCGGGTGGCCGACCAGTAATCTGCTTCCTGCCGGCTCAACAGATGAAACAACACGGTAAGCAGTACAGCCGGTATAAGAAAACTGAATTTCCAGCCGAACACCGGGTTGCTGAAATACCGGTTTGGTCGGGCGAATACGAATACCGATCCTGAGAGGGCATTACACAATAGTGCCCACCACAGCCAGGGCATCAGCCGGCGGGTCATCTCGCTGATTGACTGGCTGGGAACGGCCAATCCCAGTATGCGAAGATCCAGGATAACAATGGACGCCATTACCGCTGCTATGCCGAGGATGTGGACCGTCTGGATTATCGGTGGAAAACCAGGAACCGTGCTCAGCAGGTAGAGCGATCCTTCCTGAAGAAAGCTGCCGGATATGAGTTCTGTCAGTCCGCTGGTCAATGCGTTCATTGATCTACCGCCTTATTATTATTTTTCCCGCATCCTGCAGTCGATATTCGACAGTCGTCTGTCGCTCAGTCCACAGCCTGAGAACCGGCTGTCATCTTCCGATACAGAATCAGATGGCTTTGTCGGTGACGGCACCTTCTGAAGCAGAGCACACAGTTTTTGCGTATTTCGCCAGGACACCGCGGGTATAGCGTGGCGTCGGACGTTGCCATTGCTCGAGGCGCCTGTTGATTTCGTCATCCTCGAGGTGCAGGGTTATGGCGTTGGCTTCGGCATCAATGGTAATGCGGTCGCCATCCTGAACGATAGCGATAGGGCCACCCTCGATAGCTTCGGGCGTAACGTGCCCGACGACGAATCCGTGACTACCCCCGGAAAAGCGCCCGTCGGTGATCAGGGCTACGTCCTTCCCCAGGCCCTTGCCCATGATGGCAGAAGTGGGACTCAACATTTCGCGCATTCCCGGTGCCCCTCGCGGTCCTTCATAGCGAATAACAATGACATCGCCGGCGACGACCGTACCGTCAAGAATCCCCTTGAGGCTATCTTCTTCAGAATGAAAAACCCGGGCTGTTCCGGTAAATTCGAGACCTTCCTTGCCGGTTATTTTAGCAACAGCGCCCTCCGGAGCGAGATTACCTTTCAATATGACAAGGTGGCTGTCTTTTTTGATCGGCTGGTCCAGCGAATAGATTATGTCCTGGCCTTCTGGGTAGGGCGAAACGTCTTCCAGGTTCTCGGCAAGGGTTTTGCCGGTAACTGTAAGGCAACTGCCGTCGAGCATGCCGCGGTCAAGCATGGTTTTCATCAGGGGCTGAATGCCGCCTATCTTGATAAGTTCCGACATCAGGTATTTGCCGCTTGGTCTCAGGTCGGCGACCACCGGCGTGGTCTTGCCGATCCGGCTGAAGTCATCAAGGCTGAGCTCGACACCTATCGTGTGCGCCATGGCCAACAGATGCAGAACCGCATTGGTCGAGCCGCCGAGGGCGATGACGACCTTGATCGCATTTTCGAATGCCGCCCGGGTCATGATGTCGGATGGCTTGATGTCCTCGCGGATCAGGTGCATGATCGCTTCGCCGGCACGTCGGCAATCGTCTTCCTTTTCCCGGGAAATCGCATCCTGGGCGGAACTGTTGGGCAGGCTCATGCCCAGTGCTTCGATGGCCGATGCCATGGTGTTCGCCGTATACATCCCGCCACAGGACCCGGGACCCGGAATCGCTGTTTCTTCGATTTCTTTCAGTTCGATGTCCGACACGGTACCCTTGGCGTGACCGCCAACGGCTTCAAAGACGGAAATGATATCGGTGTGATTTTTGCCGGGCTGAATCGTACCGCCGTAAATAAAAATCGACGGGCGATCAAGCCGGGCCATGCCCATGACACAGCCTGGCATGTTTTTGTCACATCCGCCTATCGTGATCAGGCCGTCATGACCCATGCAGCCTGACACTGTTTCGATGGAATCTGCTATGACCTCCCTGGACACCAGGGAATACTTCATGCCTTCCGTGCCCATCGAAATGCCATCGGAAATAGTTATCGTGTTATAAATGACTCCTTTACCCTGCGCATTGTCGACGGCATGATTCACGTCTTCGGCCAGCTTGTTAATGTGCATATTGCACGGGGTAACCATGCTCCAGGTCGATGCAATCCCGACCTGTGGCTTGTTGAAATCGTCATCGTTGAATCCGACTGCACGTAGCATGGCGCGGCTGGGGGCCTGTTCTACGCCGTCGACAACCAACTGTGAGTACTTGCGGGGGTCTTTGCTGCTCATAGTTTAATAGCCGGGATCTACTGCCCGGAGAGTTCAGGTGTGGTGGCCCCTCCTGACCGGACGAGCCAGTGGATAGCCCAGGGTGCTTCTGACGGACTGCACTATACAACAAAGTCGCGGGCTGTGGCCATCGCACAGGCTGTCATTACCCCGGTAGCGCAGTAATGATGAGGTCCGGATTCAGCCAGAATTACTCCCGCGAGTGTTGTAGACTCCCGAGAAAGCCAGGGGAGCCAGGTTGTGATTGATAGTGCGGAAGTGCTGGAGGCGGCCCGACAGAATCGTGATCCACGGTTCGACGGCCGCTTTTTCGTCGGGGTATTGACCACCGGAATTTACTGTCGGCCGATCTGCCCGGTGCGGATTCCCAGGCGTGAGAACGTGAAAATTTACCCCACTGCCGCGGCCGCCGCTGGAGCGGGCTTTCGACCCTGCCTGCGCTGCCGACCGGAGGCGGCGCCAGGCACGCCTGCCTGGCTTGGGTCATCCTTTACCGTGTCACGTGCATTGCAAATGATGGCCCTTGATGGCGGTGGGGGACCCGGGATAGACACGGTAGCCGCCGAATTGCATATCAGTACCAGGCAGCTGTGCAGGCTGTTCAGAAAACATCTGGGTACCACGCCATCGATGATTCTACAGACGCGTCGGCTGCATTTTTCCAAGCAACTGCTGGACGAAACGACACTGCCCATAAGCGAAGTCTGTTTCGCAGCCGGGTTCGGCAGCGTCAGACGCTTTAACGACGTGATCAAGAAAACCTATGGGCGGACACCCAGGCAGCTGCGCCAGCGGCTGGAACCCATCGCCGATCAGGCCGGCGGTATCGGGTTTAATCTCGTATACCGGCCGCCTTTCGATTGGTCAGCCATGCTGGAATTTTTCGCGAAACGGGCTATCCCGGGAGTGGAATGGGTAGGGCCGGACTGCTATCGGCGGACCTTCCGTTTGCACGGCACGCCTGGAAGCTATTCGCTGAAATTCGCCCGCAACGGGCCCGGTGCTCAGCTTTACGTACAATTCCCGGACACCACCCGATTGCTGGAGATCGTAGCCCGTATCCGCCAGCAGTTCGACCTGGACGCTGACAGTGCCTCCATTGAAAGCCTGTTGGCGACGGATCCACTGCTGTCCGGACCGGTTACCGCACGACCTGGATTGCGTGTGCCGGGTTGCTGGGACGGACTGGAGATTGCCGTTCGAGCCATCGTGGGGCAGCAGGTTTCGGTAAAGTCAGCGGCTACGCTGATGAGGCGCCTGGTGGAACGCACCGGCAGTACTCTGCCAGGCGCGAAACGAGGTGACGGCAACAGTCTGTACCTTGTGTTTCCCGATGCCGGTGCGCTTGCCGATGCCGATCTGTCAGGACTGGGTATCACCGGTCAGCGGATTACAGCCATTAAATCCCTGGCAGGGAAGGTGGCAGCCGGATCGCTGAGCCTGGACAGCTGGCAGGATCCAGCTGATTTTCGACGGCAGATCTGTCAGATAAGGGGCATTGGCGAGTGGACCGCTCAATATGTCGCGTTGCGTGCCCTGCGGGACCCTGACGCGTTTCCAGCCGGGGATCTGATTTTGAGACGGTCGGTGGCACACCAGGCCGGAATCCTGTCGCCACGGGCCTTGCTGACTCTGTCGCAGCGCTGGCGTCCCTGGCGGGCCTACGCCGTCATGCAGTTGTGGCGTCATTACCAATGGCAACAGCAGCAGAACAACCGGAACCCGAGCCCCCGCACAGGGCAGCCCGGGCATCGCAGTGAACACAGGCACCAATCAACCCGGGCCTGGCACGGCTGAACTGGAGACTATCATGCAGCCACTCTTGTACGATTACCTGGAAACCCCCATCGGCAGCCTCCTGCTGGCAGGGGATGGCAACTGCCTTGTTGAGTTGGGATTCCCTCACGGTAAAGCCGCGCGGCGACACGATCCGGACTGGATTCAGGATGACCAGCCGTTTGGGGAAGTCAAGCGTCAGCTGTTGGAGTATTTCGCCGGGGAAAGACGGGTATTCGACATACCGCTGGCTCCCCGGGGTACTGATTTTCAGCAACAGGTGTGGACAGCGCTGACCAGAATTCCCTATGGCGCTACCATTACCTATGGGGAGCTTGCCCGCCGGATCGGGCGACCCAAAGCCAGTCGGGCCGTGGGCGCGGCCAATGGTCGTAATCCGATTCCCGTCATTATTCCCTGTCATCGGGTGATAGGGAGCAGTGGCAAACTGGTAGGCTTTGGCGGCGGACTGGACACCAAGCAATCTTTGTTGCGGCTGGAGCGAAACACCGTAGAGCCGGCGTTACTTTAGGGGCCCTCTGATTAACAGCCTGCTGCAAAGGGTGGTTAGCGGGTCAGCGGGTGGGGAATCACGGCAACACCTGGAAAAGCGCATCAACCACGGCATCCGGGCGTTGCACCGGCAGGTCGTGGCCGGCACCTGGTACGATCCTCCGATCTACCAGCCGGGTAAATCGTCTCCGGTCGCCGTCGGCGTCGGCAGAGGGCGGACCGAAGCCGCTGTCAGCAGGCCGTAAGACTATCGTCGGGACTTCCACTGGCGGTCGACTCGCCAGCATCCTTTCCAGATCCAGGAATTGTGGTTCCCCGGGCGCATTGGCGTGACGGTGTCGATAAGAGTGAATAACCACATCGACGAAATCGGGGTTATCGAAGGAGGCCGCGGATTTCCGGTAGTCAGATTCTGAGTAGGTCCAGGTGGGTGACCATGTGTTCCATAAATAACGGATAATGTCATGCCGGTTGTTCTCCAGGCCGCGCCGCCCCCGTTCCGTGTTGAAATACCACTGGTACCAGAGACGGGCCTCCAGCGCCGCCGGTGCCGGTCCACCGCCCGCAGTAGTATCCTGCACCGAGTAACCGCCGATAGAAACCAGGCAACGAACCAGCTGCGGTTCGGTGATGGCGGCAATGCAGGCTGCCCGGTTTCCCCAGTCGAAACCGGCGAGGGCAACCTCGGGCAGATCCAGGGCATTGCAGAAATCCACGAGATCATTGGCCAGGGCAGCCTGTTCCGCCATTCGTGGTCGGTTGGCGTCGACGAATCGAGTGGCACCAAAACCGCGCAGGTACGGGACCAGCACTCTGAATCCGCTGGCGGAAAGGGGAGGTACCACGGCATCGAAGGAGCGGATATCGTAGGGAAACCCGTGTAACAGGATTATCGGAAAGCCGTCCGGATTCCCGAACTGCTCGAAGGCAATATCCAGAACCGGGGTGCGGACCCGGTGCCACGAGGTATTGCTGGCCTGGGCCAATACCCCGGACACGCTGGTTCCCATTGCCAGTGTGGCTGTGCCCAGGCACAGCCCGGTCTTAAGTAGTTTACGTCGAGCATTCATCGTGATGACGTCGCCGTGATTACCATCAAGTGGATAACGATTCTACCACCTGAGACCCGGTGTCCTCGGCCTGGTGTGTCGGATGTGAGGCACTGTCTGACTGGCCGGCGTCTGCCGAGGTGACCATGACGCTGAGTATTCCCACCAGCACCATGATGGCAATGACATTCATGAACAGGATAAACAGATCGATGCTGCGTTCTCGTGTCATTGGTTCTTGCCCTCCCTGCAATTACTCGTGTACACAGGAGTAATTAAGCAAAATCCGTACCCGATAAAAATATACGTAAAAACAACCTGATAGAGGCGCATGAGCCAGGAAGTGTTAAAAATGCTGACATTTTTCCGGAAAATTGTGAAATGCCTGTATACGGTTCTGACATTCCCTACGGCATCTGACCCGTGGCACGCCTATCCGTCCTGACCGCCTCTTTTTGGCGAAATCCCGCCACGGCACAAACCTGGCGCCGGCAGTCTGGTGACGCGCGGTAACGAACTGATACCATGCCGGCAGCCGGAGGAATGGCAGCGGTTGTATCCGTGAATCAGGGAATATCAGTTGTCCTGGGTCGTTGCACCTGTGGGCACCGGGACTATGGGAAGCAGGAGCAGAATGCCTCGATACGATAAATCTTTTGATGCCCTGTTCAATCCCGGGTTGGATGGGGAACAGTTGAACCTGTGTGCAGGCGTCGACCTGGCGCCGGAAGCCCGACACTTCAGTATCGCCAATGCGCTGTGGCTTGCCGAACTCTGCCGGTTCGTCTATCGCCTGGATTCCAGCTTCAGTAATGCAGGTCATATTGCATTGCAGGATCAGGCGCTATTGCAAGCCACGGGCTTGCAACTCGTTGCCGAGTTGTCCGATGAGTCCACTTCAACTCGCGCCGTGCTGTTCGGGACGGCGGAAAGCGACCGGCAGGTAGCGGGTCCCGTGAATTTTCTGGTCTTTTGCGGGACCAACGAGATGTTGGATTGGAAAATGAATATCCAGGCGTTGCAGGAGGAGTTTCCGGGGCCGGCCAGAATTCATGCCGGATTCGGTAAGTGCTATGCCAGCCTGTCGCATCAGGTCGGCAAGCTGGAGTTAGGCGGCTCACCCCTGTTTCTGGTCGGGCACAGCCTCGGTGGTGCCCTGGCTACCCTGGCACTGGCCGACCTTCAGCGTCGTGAGATTGCGGTCAATTGCTGTTACAGCTTTGGCTGTCCGCGAGTGGGAGATCAACAGTTCGCCAGCCTGGTGGAGCCTCTTCCGCTGTATCGCGTAGTAAACGGCTACGATATTGTCACTGCTTTCCCCCAATCCTTCGGCACAGTTGAATACATGCAACCGAACGGTGGAGCTTTTCTTTCCGGAGACGGTGAACTCATTTGTTCCGCGGACGACTCCGTCATACAAAAGCGCCAGCTGGAATACTTACCTTCATTAAAAAAATACGCAGATCCAGCCCTGCTGTTCAAAAGAGTCAGGTCTATTCCCGATGAGCTGCCTCGATACCTTTCTGATCATTCCATTATCAACTACAGCTATGCGCTGTCGGATCAGTTGTCGATGTAGACGGTTCTCTCGCCGAAGGCGGAAACCACGCCTCTTTTGTCGGTGAGTTCGACAGCTATTTCATGCGTCCCTTCCGACAGTGCAAAGGTGTTCAGTTCATCGTAAAAGCCAAGCCTGGGCGCATTGGGATCACTCGTCACGTTCATGACACTGACGACGTCCGGACGGCTTATTCCATAGTTGACGGGAATAATTCTGGCCGAGTCTATAACCAGGCGGACAGACTCAATACCGATGTCTTCCTTGTAGGCCCATCCCTGGACGGGCACGATGCCACTGAGAGTCGCACCTTCCGTCAATGGTGGTTCAAGCCAGCCCCGGGCAGGAAACGGGCAGGATTTCCCGTGGAGATCCGATTCAGCAGCGGTACTGACGATGCGATCTGCACGGTAGTAACTGAAAGCCTTGTCTCCTGCAAACAGTTCCAGCTGGTCCTGGAACTGAAGGCCGGTAACCAATCGGCAGATTCTCGCCAATGCTGTCTCCGTCTCCGGCAGGGTCAACGTGGAATCCTCGGTAATAAAAAGCAGGGATTCCCCTGCCTGCTCTTTCAGCCCCGGCTCGGTCATTCCCCAGAGTTCCAGCTGCAATCGACGACCATCCCTGACTGCCTTGTCGTTATCCGTGGTGAAAATCCGTGGACCTAATCCGGCAAACATCAGCTGAGCCGCAGTGTAATAATTGTCAGCGACAACTACCGGTCTGCTGTCACCGGATTCCGCATCCAGCAGCATGGCAGTGTGACTGGTGAATTCACGCCACCCTGCCATCTTGTTGGACAGCGCACCCGCGCCAAGAACAGCCTGCAGCGGGGTTTGAAAGGATTGTGAGCCGATAGCGGCGAGTGCCACTATCGAGCCGAGATAGCCGATTGCGGGCACGCCGGTTTTCACCAATCCGCCCCAGAATTCACCGAACCGGTCTCGCGTCCAGTGGAAGGCACGCTCCAGGGTAGCGGGCGCATAGACCAGTATTGGGAAATACCCGGACAACGGCCAGTGCACTGAAGTGCTGGACGAATCCGTCCACGGGGCCAGTACCAGGTAGACCAGCAGGTTGACCAGGCTGAAGCTTAACAGCAGTGCGGCACTGCGCTGACCGTTGCGGGCCAGCTTGTACATAGTCCACAGCGTAAAGCCGAAAAGCAGGTAAAGGGGCGGAGTAACCAGGCCGGCCTGTTTGATTCCATGCAACAGGCCCGCTGGCTGGAACGTCCACGGATGGCGCTCCACGAGGTAGAAGCTGGCACTGGCGAGCTCGTTGGTAAGGTTGAACCACAGCACCGGCAGCAATCCTATCCCGGCGATGGTCATGGCCAGCCAGAGCCGTGGGTTGCGCCATTGCCGGTGCTCGGACCGAAAAGCCAGCAGAAACACCAGGGCGGCGGCCGGATAGAGTAAAAAACGATAGTGCGTGCTCAGCCCGGCGGCCACCGCAAGCCCCGTTAATAACCAGAAAAGACGGCGATCGGTTCTCAGCGCGCGCTCAAACAGGCCAATGGCAAGCAGGCCGAAGAACACCAGCGGTACGTCCGGAACTGCCAGCAGGCCCATGAATCCGCCCAGGGGAATACACAGGGAAAGCAGGGCAGACTGAGCAGCCCTGGATTTTCCCGTAATCGGAACGGCAAGCCAGTACACCAGCAGGGGAATACAGCTACCCAGGGCGATAAAAGCGGCGCGCACGGCCAGGGTGTTTCCGGGGTCAAGCTGGGTGCCAAGACGGACCAGCAAGGCCGTCGTGAACGGCAGATCGCTGTATGCCGGAGCCAGCCGCTGGGATGCCAGCCAGTAAAAGATTTCGTCACTGTACAGGTCCAGGCGCGCGGCAAGGTAGAGCTTGATGACCAGAAGAATTGCTGCGCCGGTCAGGCAGAGCAGGTAAAGATCGCGGTAATGACCAGGGGGATGCAAAGCTTGGAGTTTCACGGGCAGGCAGGTACCACTGTTGATGTCGGCAGGAACAGGCCGCCGCGGATTGCTGATAGTGGAATTGTTGCAGCGGGTTGACGGATTGACAACGACTCATTCCCGGAAGCCTGTCCTGACCAGCCGGTACGCGGGGCCACTTTCAGCTCAGCTTTTTCCCTGGCGAATGCCTTGCCATAGAAATTAAGTTTATATTTCAGTAAGTTAAAACTATTTATTAATCCATTTTATGTGCCACCGTGGCAGCGTATTCGCCATGGCCGTGGCCCGAACAGGAACATGGGTAAATCCGTTATCGGCTTTTGCCGTGGCCAAATGGATTTCCGCGGGACATAATAATGGTGACCGGGCAGATAGTGTCCCAGGGAGGTACATGCTTATGAACAATACCAGAAGACATGCTGTCATCGGCAGCAGGTTGCTGAAACTCAGCCTGCTATTGGCCTGTCTGGCTGCACCAATGGCATCAGCGCAGTCAGCCACGTTTCCCCGACAGCTTGGCGATGGCATAGTGGCTTTCTGCGAAGCCCAATGGTCGGGCCGGGAAGAACTGGAAACAAGGCTCTTTACTGCCTGTGTTCGCGAACAACAGCAGGCCCTGGACAGGCTGGAAAGTGTGCACCGCCAATTTTCCCGGCAATCCTTCTATCAGCAGGTCGCCCTGCCTTTCTGCAGGTTTGAACAGGGTCGGGATGTTGCAGTCAACCTGGTACAGGTTTCCTTCTGCCTCGAGAATGAGCTGGCCGGGTATCGGGAAATTCAGCAGCTTCGCAGTCGTTATGGCAGCGGCAGAATCGACACGTTGACGAGTTCGGCGCTGTCCCGGTCCGGTTCCTGGGCGGCTGCTGCCAGCCTGATAAAACGTGAATCCGGACTCAAGACTATACGCCGGGGCGAATCCTCTTGAAACAACTGACTCGACAAACCGCGGTGCCCTGGATGGTGAAATTTTCTGTGTTACCTGACGCTAAGTCGGCGGCTGGTTGTTGATCGGCATGAAAGCGCTGCAAATTATCGGAATTTCGCTGATTATCTACGTGGCTGTCGTGGTGCTGTTCGAATCATTGCTGGGTTTTTTCCAGCCTCAGGCCAACTCCACCATGGTCATTACGACATTCGAAGAAGACGGTACTGCGCATGACCGGGTAGTGGCACGGTTGGAAAGCGAAGGGCAGCTCTATGTCGCGGTCAATCACTGGCCGCGGGCGTGGTATCGCCGCATGCTGCGTAACCCTGCTGTGCGGATTACGGCTGACGGAGAGACTGGCGAGTACCGAGCCGTGCAATTGACCGGGGAGGAGTACGATCGTATCAATGACGAGCACTCCCTGGGTCCGGTATTTCGCATTCTCACCGGCTTTCCTCCACGCCACCTGTTCAGGCTCGAGCCGGCCTGAATACCGCCGGGAACCGGCACTCTGAATGTCGGTCCAACCTGGTAAACCTCTGAGAACTGATTTCTCGGCGGTTCCGGCGTGCCGGCCGGTCAAGTTAATTCCTACAGGCGGTCAGCCGCGTTCGATTACTGCAGCCTGAGTCTGATAATCCATGGAATCGCTTCAATACGAATACCAGCCGGTCCCGGTCCAGCGGTTGTGGACACCAATGACCGTGGCGCTGGTATTGAGTATCGTTGTGCACCTTGCACTGTTTGCAGCAGTGCTGGTGGTCAGGCAAAACGGTCAGAACCTGTGGCTGACTGGGGATGTCGACGAAATTGTCAGCGTTACTCTCCGGGTCGGTGCGGCCAGCAGGGATGCCGTTTCCACTTCGCCAGTGGAAGCGGATTCGCTGGAGGCGGCGGTTCCGGTGGAACAGCGGGATGGGGGCTCTAACAGCATCGCCCGGGAAGTCGATCAATCAGCCGGCCCGGCAATTGATGCAGTCTCCCCGGCGGTGATATCCGCTGAAAGTGCTGTCAGCCCTGCTGCAACGCCCAGGGAAACCTCGCCCGCCGATCAGCAGGAACAGCGTTCCCCTCCGGTGTCGATTCCCACATCCGCAATCCTGCAGCAGGTGATCGGCGAAGTCACAGAACAGGGCAGGGCAGAGTTTCAACCCCAGGATTGCACGGCGGCGCAGCGGCGCAGTAGTCTGATCAACTGCCGCGATGCTTCGCCTTCGACAGCGGATGTTGCCGATGCGTCCTCACCCGGCAGCCTGGTATCGCTGACATCGACCCGGGTCAATCCCTTCATCAGGCGTCCTGAAACCCGGACGCGACCGTTAACTGGCCTGGATGTCGAACAGTTGCGTTCGCAACTCGATTCAGCCGGGCTTGACGACGTCACCGGTGGCTTCGCAGTGGAGGAAATATTCCAGACCATGGAGGTCTATTCCGGTTCGGGCAATCGCCGTCTCGACAGGTTGCGCGAGCAGATTTATCGAAATGACCCGGCATACCAGCAGGCTCAACGAATCCTGAACCCGCGATAAAATTTTGCTTTTCGCGCGACTTTCACGACAAAGACAGGCGGTGAATTGGGCGCGACAGCTGTAACGGGAGTCGCTATAATCCAGCCACTTCCCAACAGGAGCACACGCAGATGGATTCTTTCCTGTCCTGGATTTGAGGCCTTCACCTTGAATTTCGGTGGCCTGAGGCTACCGCATACCGGCTGATGGAATTCAGCCAATCCCCCCGGCAGAGTCCTCCAATCCCGTCTGATTGACCGGCGACGGAGCCCCCGTGGCTCCAAAGACTACTTTTCTGTCTGGAATTCAACATGTCTGAACAACAATCCCGAAGCGGACTGGCGCTTTTCAAAGAGGCACTTGCCGGCAACTCCAGGGTGGATTACACCAAGGGCTCCATTGGGCGTGCCACTTTTTTACTGGCGGTTCCCATGATCATCGAGATGGCAATGGAATCGATCTTTGCCATTGTCGATATTTTTTTCGTGGCCGGCGTAGGCACCGAGGCTGTTGCCACAGTGGGGCTCACGGAGGCCGTCATAACACTGCTATACGCGCTGGCTATCGGCCTTTCCATGGGAACCACGGCGCTTATAGCCCGTCGTATAGGCGAACGTAACAGTGAGGCTGCTTCCATTACGGCGGCCCAGGCACTCTGGCTGGGCGCGTTTATCTCGTTGACGGTCGGGGCGGCAGGCATTCTGTTCGGTGAAGATATCCTGCGGATAATGGGGGCGGATGCTGCCACGGTAGCAAGCGGGAAGACTTACACCACGTTAATGTTCGGCGGTTCATTCACTATATTCTTCCTGTTTCTGAATAATGCCATCTTTCGTGGCGCCGGCGACGCCAGCCTGGCCATGCGCACATTGATACTCGCCAATGTCGTCAATATCGTTCTGGACCCGTGTTTTATTTACGGTCTTGGTCCTTTTCCCGAACTTGGTGTAACCGGTGCCGCCGTGGCAACCAATATTGGTCGTGGCCTTGGTGTGCTGTACGGCTTCTACTACCTGGTCGGATCCGACAATCGCATTCGCCTGGTCAGGGAATATGTGGCATTACGGGCCGGCGTACTGTGGACAATCCTGCGCATTTCCTTTGGAGGTGTAGCCCAGATGCTTATTGCCACGGCCAGCTGGGTATTCCTGATGCGCATCGTTTCTGAATTCGGTGGCGCCGCCGTGGCCGGTTATACCATCGCGGTGCGGATTATTCTGTTTATCATCCTGCCGGCTTTTGGTTTGAGCAACGCCACGGCCACACTGGTCGGTCAGAACCTGGGTGCGAAACTTCCGGAACGGGCCGAGGCCACTGTCTGGAAGGTGCTGCAGTATGTAAGTTTTTACATGGTGGGAACGGCGGCCATCGTGTTGTTGTTCGACGAAACTCTGATCAGGCAATTCAGTACCGAGCCGGAAGTTGTCCGCTACGGCGTTTCCTGCCTGCGGATATTCAGCCTGGGGCTGGTTTTTTTCGGAATCAGTGGTACCGCCGTACAGGCATTCAACGGTGCCGGCGATACCATGACGCCCACCTGGATCAACTTTTTCTGTTTTTGGGTTGTCCAGGTTCCGTTGGCCTATGTTCTCGCCCTGCAGCTGGGAATCGGTCCAGAAGGCGTATTCTGGGCAGTGTTTGTTTCAGATGTACTCGCTGGTATATTAGGCGTCCATATCTTCCGGCGTGGTCGCTGGAAAAGCAAAATGGTGTAGACTCGGGGGATTTTCTGATCAGACAGGTCAGTGAACCTGCCCGATAAATCAGGGGTTTCCTTTCCCCGCCACAGGCGATCCGATGTTAAGCAGTCAACAGAATATTATCACCACGGTGGCTGGCTGGCTGCGTGCAGGCCAATCTGCCTGGCTTTGCACAATACTGAAAACATGGGGGTCATCGCCGCGACCCATCGGGTCGATGATGGCCTGTACGCTCGACGGTGAATTGGTTGGATCCATCTCCGGTGGCTGCATCGAGGAAGATTTTCTGGAGCAGCTTCAGGACGGCAGCTTGAAATCCCGGTTTCAGGAAGAGGGCAGGCCGTTTATCGTTAAATACGGAATAACGGCGGAAGAACAGGCCCGTCTCAAGCTGCCCTGCGGTGGCCAGCTACACGTCCTGCTGGAATATTTTGATCCGGAACCGGGCGTGGTCGAGGTCTTTAACCATATTTCAGATGCCCTGGAAAATCATCGAAAAGTCAGCCGCATTGTAAACCTGGCGTCAGGTGCAATCCATTACACCGATGAATCCACCGACGAAGCCGTTATCATCAACGACGATACACTTGTCCATAGTCTCAGTCCGCACTACAGACTGCTGTTATTGGGTGCAGGAGATGTGGCCCGATACGTTGCCGAGCTTGCCCTGGCCCTGGAGTACGACGTCACTCTATGCGATCCGCGACCGAAATACCTGGAAAACTGGCACGTGAATGGCGTCGTCACGACGTCGCGTCTGCCGGACGATGTTGTGCGTGAACAGTTCAGTAATCCCTACAGTGGTGTAATCGCCCTGGCTCACGATCCGCGTGTGGATGACATGGCCCTGATGGAAGCATTGAAAACCGATGCATTTTACATCGGTGCCATGGGCTCCGACCGAACGTCGGCCAAGCGCCGGGAACGTCTTCCTGATCTTGGTCTCAGTGAGGAACAGATAGACAGGTTACACGCACCGATCGGATTGCAGATCGGCAGTAAGAAACCCGCTGAAATTGCCATATCCATCATGGCGGAAGTGACCGCCGTCATGCGCCGTGGTGACCAGTGAGGGATTTTTGCCACGGCGTTGACACGTCCTCAATCTGGCCATTGTTAATCTTGAGCAGGTTGCCAGGCAGTCAGTGAGGAAGGTAAACCGGCTATTCGCACTGCTGCTGATATCAACTACGCTTGACCGTGCATGACGTCCCTGGGCTGGCGTCTGCACCACTGGATCTCGTTTTCCAGCTGCTGTGCCAGCTGCAACAGGCGTGCATCGCTGCCCCAGGTCGATGAAAACAGGACGCCTATCGGCAGGTTTTCACTGTCGTGATGAATTGGCAGGGAAACGCTGGGCTGACCCGTTGCATTGAACAGTGCGCAGAAACCACTGTATTGCGCAAATCGTTGCGCATAGGTCTTCAGATCCTCACTGTTCATGTCAAGCCACCCCAGTGGGGCCGGCGGCTGGCTCAGCACCGGGGAGACCAGTACATCGTAGCGCCGATGGAATGCTTCCATGTCCATGGCGATGCCATGCAGTCCGTCGATGGCAGCCACGTAGTCCCGGGCCGCCAGGGTTTTTCCGCGGGCCGCCATCCGGTTTGTAGCCTTCTCCAGCAACGGCGTGTCGAGGTTCTCGCCGCGTTTTTCCAGTTGCGGGAATATCGCCTGTGCTACGTGCAGGTTGATAATATCGCCGCTGAATTTCATCAATTGCCGGTAATCGATACCAGGAGACGCTTCCGCCACTTCATGACCGGCCTGTTTCAACAGGTCAGTGGCGATATCAAGGGATTTCTGCACCTGGGGATGGACTGTTGCTCCCAGTGGGTGTTCCCGCTGGACTGCGATACGCAGTTTTTGCCGCTGATCCAGGGAATGGAGAAAGGAATCCGGTCCTTCTGGCAATGGATAGAGCACGGGTTTACGCAGCCGTATTGCATCGAGCATGGCGGCACTGTCGCGTACGGTGCGGCTGACTACGTGGGCAACGCTCAGGCCACTCCAGCTGGAGGCCAGCTCTGCTTCAACAGGCGTCAGTCCACGGCTCGGTTTGAAGCCGACGATGCCGCAACAGGACGCGGGAATGCGTATGGACCCGCCACCGTCCGAAGCATGTGCAACGGGAACTATCCCGGCCGCTACCGCGGCCGCGGACCCACCGCTGGATCCGCCGGCGGAGTGACCCGGATGCCACGGGTTGTGGCAGGGCCCGGCATAATCCGATTCCGTGGTAACAGTAAGACACAGCTCCGGCGTGTTGGTTTTTCCCAGGGAAACAAGACCGCAGGCTGCGAAAGCCCTGACAATGGCATCGTCATACCTGGCTTTTTCCCCATCGAAAAGGTGGGAATTCCTGGTCTGCGGTAATCCTCGAACCGCCGCGATGTCTTTAATGAGGAACGGTACGCCGAAGAATGGCTGATCGACGGGAGCCTGGGAATCAGCGAGTTTCACGGCTCGATCACGTGCCTGGTCGAAGGTCCTGACCGTGATGGCGTTGAGAGACGGATTCAGTTGTTCGGCGCGTTGCAGGGCGCAGTCAATGATCTCGAGTACACTGAAGCGACGATTACGGATTCCTTCGGCGATGGCGAGCCCGTCAAGGTATCGATAGTCGACGTCAGCGTCCAAGACTCGAACTCGTTACCGGGTCAGATCGCCCGGTCTTCCTTTGAAACCAGGGAAAGGATCCCGGAATCCTCTTCTTCAAATACTTCATCCTGCTCGGGCTTCCGGTCTTCTGACAGCTGGATTCGCAGCCGCAGGTTATTCTTGGAATCGGCATTCTTCAGTGCTTCATCGTAGCTGATTCGACCAGTCTTGTAGAGGTCGTAAAGTGCCGCGTCGAAAGTTTTCATGCCCTGCTGTTCGGATTTTTCCATGACCTCTTTGATTTCCGCGATCTTGCCCTGTTTGATCAGATCGCAGATCCGCGGCGTGCCGATCATGATCTCCACAGCTGCAGTGCGTTTTCCTTCCGGCGTGGGAACCAGCCGCTGTGAAATAAATGAACGCAGATTGAGTGACAGGTCAAGGAGCAGCTGCTTGTGACGGTCTTCGGGGAAAAAATTGATAATCCGGTCCAGGGCCTGGTTGGCATTGTTGGCGTGCAGCGTCGACAGGCAAAGGTGACCGGTTTCGGCAAAGGCGATAGCGTGTTCCATGGTTTCGCGACTGCGTATCTCCCCGATCAGAATGACATCGGGAGCCTGTCGCAGGGTGTTCTTCAGGGCGTCCTCGTAGGTATGGGTGTCCATACCGACTTCGCGCTGGTTGACGATGGATTTCTTGTGTCGATGAATAAACTCCACCGGGTCCTCGATAGTGATGATATGACCGTCGCTGTTGGTGTTCCGATGATCAATCAGGGCCGCCAGTGACGTGGACTTACCCGAGCCGGTACCACCGACAAACAGAATAATGCCGCGCTTGGCCATCACCAGGTCTTTCAACACCTGAGGAAGGCCGAGCTCATCAAGATTGGGAATATCAGTCTTGATATGTCGCGCTACGATACCCACTTCGCCGCGCTGTTGAAAAATATTCACCCGGAATCGGCCCACGTCCTTTTCCTGGATTGCCAGGTTCATTTCAGGACTTTTTTCAAACTCGGCGATCTGCTCGTCGCTCATTATCTGGTAAGCGATCTTCTTGGCTGCTCCGGGGGGGAGGCGCTTGTCAGTCACGGGGACCAGCTGGCCGTGAGCCTTGATGGTGGGTGCTGCGTTGGTTGTCAGGAACAGATCGGAACCTTCTCTCTCGATCAACAATTTCAGAAGTTCTTTAAATCCCATGGTTTATAACCCCGGCATAACTGACTGTTTTATCTATACAAAATTGAATCTTCGGTCAGTATACCAGCCGACATCGCTGGACGTGTCGTCAATTGTGTGAACTATGTCTAAAATCAGTGCAAATAATGCCATTCTGATCAGCACACCGTTGTCAGTCTGTCTAAAAATGGCAAGTCCTGGATTCTGATTCAGGTCGTTGTCCAACTCGTTGGCCTCGGCCCTGGAATCCCGCGGTAGCGGGTGCATGATCACGGTTTTCGGCTGACAGTAGCGCGTGTAGACAGCCTGGTTGAGTCGAAACCGTCCCCGGTAGATATCCGCTTCCATTTTACTGGCAAAACGCTCTTCCTGAATGCGGGTCAGGTACACAATATCGTTTCCCAACAGGCCTTTTTCCATGTCCTCTGTTTCAACGACACGATGCCCACCTTCGCCAAGTGCGGCAACTATTTCCTCAGGAAGCCGCAGTTCCTTTGGCGAAATCAGCGTGATCTCCAGGCCATCGTAAAGCATCAGCAACTGGGAAAGCGAATGCACTGTCCGACCGTGCTTCAGGTCTCCCACCATGGCGATTTTCATTCCCTCGATGGAACGCCCCTGGGTCGCCAGCTCCTTCTTGATGGTATACAGGTCGAGCAATGCCTGGCTGGGGTGTTCATTGGAGCCATCACCGCCGTTAATCACCGGTACCCGGCTGGCCCTGGCAAATTCTTCAACGGAACCGGCCTGCGGATGCCGCATGACGATGACATCGCTGTAGCCACTGATGACCCGTGCCGTGTCATAGAGTGACTCACCCTTGGTGATGGAGGATGCTTTAACGTCAGTGGTTTCACGTACGTGACCGCCGAGCAGGTTGAAGGCACAGCCAAAGCTTACCCGGGTCCGCGTACTTGGTTCGAAAAACATGTTACCCAGGATGGCACCGTCAAGTACCTTGGTCAGGCGCTCTCGAGCGGCATAAGGACGCATGCTGTCCGCCACCTGAAAAACTTTTTCCACGTCCTCCCGAACAAACTGTTTGACACTTAATATATGAGAGCCGGGGAATTCCATGATGCGTATCTGGGATTGACTGAGCCTGTTGGAGTCAGGACCGGGAGGGCCTGACTGGCAGCCCATACTACTACACTTGGCTGGAGGTTAGAACTTGCAAAGCGCCCGTGGTACATTGCCAACCATGTCTTTCTGAGCTGCATCGCAGGCGGCAATCGTGACGGTCCGAACTCTTTACTGGTACGACTTTGAAACCTTCGGCAGCGATCCGCGCCGGGACAGGGCCGCACAGTTTGCCGGGCAGCGTACCGACGAAAACCTCAATGTTATTGAAGACCCGCTGTTGCTTTATTGCAAGCCGGCGGACGATTTTTTTCCTTCACCACAAGCCTGTCTGATCACCGGGATCACGCCACAGGAGGCACTGGCCCGGGGCGTCAACGAGGCGGACTTCATTCGCCGGATTCATGCCGAGTTCTCCCGGGCCAATACCTGCGTTGCCGGTTACAACAGTATTCGTTTTGATGATGAGCTGACCCGCCAGTTGCTGTACAGGAATTTTTATGACCCCTACGAGCGCGAGTGGAAGAACGGCAATTCACGGTGGGACATTATCGATATGCTTCGCCTCTGTGCCGCCGTGCGACCCGAGGGAATCAATTGGCCGCAGCATGATGATGGCACCACCAGTTTTCGACTGGAAGACCTGACCGCGGCAAACGCTATTCTTCACGCAGAAGCCCATGACGCCAGGGCGGATGTCATGGCGACAATCGAGATGGCCCGCCTGGTGCGTCGGCATCAACCTCGCCTCTACGAGTACGTATATCAATTGCGCAACAAGAAAGCCGTTGAGCACCAGCTGGATACTGCCAGTCGCAAGCCGGTGATACACGTGTCTGCCATGTATCCCGCGAGCCAGGGATGCCTGGCGGTGATCGCGCCGGTATGTCGCCACCCGGTAGACAGGAATGGCGTGATTGTCTACGACCTGCGCGAGGATCCGGCAAGCTGGATTGACGAAAGCCCGGAGCAGATCCGCCAGCGGATTTTTACCCGAAGTGATGAATTGCCCGACGGACAATTCCGTATTCCCCTGAAAACGCTGCATCTGAATCGCTGCCCCATCGTTGCCCCGGTAGCCACGCTCGCGGACGACCAGGCGGCATCGTTGGGCATCGATTTCGATGCCTGTGAAAAGCACCGGCAGATTCTGAATTCCTATCCCGAACTTAATGCGAAACTGCGTAAGGTACTTGAATCCGGCGGCGGTGAGCAGGACAGCGATCCGGACTTCATGATTTACAGTGGCGGTTTTTTTCCCGAGGGTGATCGCAAGCTGATGACGGTGGTCAGGGATAGTTCACCGGAACAACTGGCCATGCTGGACCTTCCGTTCCGAGACCGACGTCTACCGGAGATGCTGTTCCGCTATCGGGCGCGAAATTTTCCGGAAACACTGAGTGGTGAGGAGCAGACCAGGTGGGAAAGCTTCCGCCGGTCACGGCTGAACGGGGCAGGCCTTGTGCAGTTCGAACAGGAGATGAACCTGGCTCGACAACACTGCAGCAAAGATCAGCAGCGGGCTATTCTTGAAGACCTCGATACCTACGTTCGCGACCTGTTTCCCGCCGGCACCCAGTGCTGAAAAAGCTCACCGGCGGGCCCCGGTTGAACTTGACCTGCCTTTCCGAAATGCAATCTTAACTTGCTGAAAAATAGAGAAATTCCACCTTTCCAACCGAGGTATGCGGTTGTCATGTGTTACTAATAGGGCTAGAATTGCCGGCCTCTCCGGCGCGGTCCGTCGGCACATAGCTTTGCCAAGGTGCCTTGGTCTACAACAGGGTTATCACCCGATGGATGAATTTAAAGCAATCAGACCTTACCAGGATGATGAAATCCGTCCGGTGGTCGACTCCCTGCTTACCAACCAGGAATTTATTCACAGCGTAACCAGATTTTATTTTCCGCGACTTTCCCGATACTTTCTGCCGATCCTGGCCGCGCTGACCCGAAGGCGCCTTTCGTCACAGGTAAGCGGTGTCAGGGACGTTGCGACCATGCAGGACGTGATCGCGATCTACATGGATAAAATGATTCACGACACGTCTACCGGGCTGACCCATTCCGGCCTCGACGGCCTGGATCCCGACGCTGCCCACCTGTTTATAAGCAATCATCGTGATATTGCCATGGATCCGGCGTTTGTAAACTACGTGCTCTACCACGAGGGGCTGGAAACCGTGCAGATCGCCATCGGAGACAACCTGTTAAAGAAGCCGTTTGTAACCGACCTGATGCGACTCAATAAGAGCTTTATCGTGCACCGCTCGCTGAAGGGCAGAGAAATGTTGAAGTCCCTCGACCTGCTGTCCCGTTACATACACTATTGTATTGAAAACAGACACAACGTCTGGATTGCCCAACGCGAGGGACGAGCGAAGGACGGAATCGATGAAACCGATCCCGCATTGATCAAGATGCTGGCATTGGGTAAAAGGAAGATTGCGCTTGGCGACAGCATCGCCAGCCTGAACCTGGTTCCGGTGGCGATTTCCTACGAATTCGATGCCTGCGATGCCCTCAAGGCCGAAGAACTGTACTTGAAGGAAACCACCGGTAAATATGAAAAAACTGACGAAAGCGATATCAACAGTATCGTGACCGGCATCGTCGGGTCAAAGGGCCATGTGCACGTGGCGTTCGGCGAACAACTACGAGTCGCTACAGATGACCCGGATGAACTTGCGGCGACGATCGATGCCAGTATCCTGGCCAACTACAGGCTCCACGATACCAATTTTATCGCCCTGCAATTGCTGCAGGAACGAAAACTCCTGCCTGTACCGACCCTGGAGAAAGAGGCACACGAGCGTCAGGTGAACCCTGCTGTCAGGAAAAAATTCCTGGAGCGTCTTGAGTCCCTCGATCCGCGACTGCACAAGTATTTTCTGGCCATGTATGCCAATCCGGTGATCCGGCGCTACCAGGCGCGGGGCTGAGAAGGCGCCTCATGGTCTGCAGGCTGACTCGGCGGTAATTGGTACTCCGCGTACTAAAGCAGGCGTCGAATCACCTGGCTGGCCCGTTCTTCAAGTTCCCGCCTGTTGACACTGGAGAATGGTCCCAGGCACAGGAATTCGAGTTCAAAGTCCCTGGTGAAATTTTCACGAGCCGACGAGTCTTCGACGGGAGCTTTGCCAAATTTGCTTTGCAGCTGATCAAGCTGCAATTCCATTCTGAGTTGCCGATCCTGCTCTGGAGATTCCAGGTGCGCCTTGATTTCCGCTTCCACCAGTCGCCTGCGTGCCTGGTTCTCGGTGTCTGCCACCAGGCCTGCCATGGCTTCGGGATCGACCAGGTCCATTACCGCGTTCAATCTTTTCTCCATCAGCCTGTCCCAGCGCGGGTAGCCACTGGCCGCCATTTCGTCCCAGGCTGATCGATCGAATCCGGCCAGCACCTGGCGAAAATCTGTCGCGTTGTCGCAGACCATCAACCGGTCTTCCAGTTCGATGCAGGCAGCAGCCCTGGCCTGCAATGCTGACGATGCCTGCAGCTGTTTTTTGTCCGGGAGTTTGCGAAAACGACCTTCTATCTTTCGCGTAAGTGCAGTGAACTGTTGCTGAAGCTGCTGGCGCTCTTTTTTTATCCGAGGGCTCAATGCCTGGTGAAAATCGTTTTGCAGTGACGCGAAAAGCTTGCGTGATTCTCTGAAAGCAGTGTCGTCCAGACCGAGTACATCTTCCAGTTTATGCAGGATTTTCCTGCTGTTGTCGATTGCCTGGGTAATTTCGTTGCGAACGGCCTTGCGTGCCGCTTCCTGTTCCTTGAACAGGGCATCACAGGCAGCGCGAAACTCACTCCAGTATTTGCGATCCTCCCGGGCAAAGGAGGGTCCGACGGTTTTCCACGTGGCCTGTAGATCTTTAGCCAGGTTTATCGCTTCGCGCCGATTTTCCAGATCCAGGAGTTTACGTGCCTCGTCAACCAGGGCCTGTTTCAGTTCACCGTTTTTCCTGGCGGTGTTGCGGCGGATTTCCCGGACTTCATTGAGGGCCCCGTAAAACCGTTTCTGCAGTTTCTTGACCTTGCCCTGTTCCACGGGTGCATACTGCTTCCATTCGTCCTGAACCTGCTTCTCCAGGGCTTTGAGATCGACGATTCTGAGGTCAGTCCTGTCTACGTTCTGCAGATACTGTTCCAGCCGCTCACATATGCCAAGCCGGTGTTTAAGATTGTCCGCCATCCGTGCTTTCTGCTGGGCAAAATATTCCTTACAGGGGGCATACGCCTTGTCTGACGCTTCCTTGAACTGATGCCACAGTTCTTCATTATGATTTGAATAACCCAGTTTTTTCCAGCGTTCGTGAAGATTCCTGATCTGCCGCGCCCGCTCAGGAGGTGAACCTGGAGATTCCTGAAGCTGACTGATTTCGACAATCAGTTCCTGTTTCTTTTCCGCGGCGGCAAACTTTTTCCAGTCGCGCAGTTCATTTATCTGTACTCGGAATACTGCTATCTGCTGGTTAAGCTGATGCTGGGTTTTACCGCCGAGATTGCCGATATTGCCCTGAATGCGATCCCACACAGCACCTGCCTCGGCACTGTTGCCGGCATCAAGCAGCTTGCCCAGCTGCTCGATCTGTTCCCTGGTTTGCTGCAGCAGGCCTTCCTGGTAGGTCAGGTTTCGCCCGGCAAGGTCTTCCAGTTTCGATTCGGCATCCAGAAGGGCAAGATAAGACTGGCTTGCCGGTGCTTCCTGGGGCCAGGCGATCTCACTCTTCAGTCCCCGAAGCTGTTTCTGCAGAGTGTCGAGTTGCCGGGTATTCCTGTGACCGAGCTTTTCAATGGAATCGATGCATTGCTGCAGGTTTTCCCGGCTTTTCCTGACTCTTGCCATGGCCTTGACCAGCCTGGCCAGGGTTAACAGATCACCGGTCAATCCGACGTTCCTGTTCTTGCTTACCTGGTGGACCGGGGCCGGCAGTTTTCCACCGAGGTCCAGCAGAATCTGTTCATCCCGCGTTGTCAACGGACTTGACAGGAAACCGAGCAGCCGGACATGGGACTGCAGAGCCACCGTCAGTACCGTGGTTAAATCCAGGGGGAAATTTCCTGTGGCGATTACTGCATCGCCACGAGCTGCGCTCGGGGTGTCGGGCTCAACGGACTGTGCTTCACTCTTCATGATTTTGCTGTGTCGCTTGCTGCGGCAGATGGGCAAGTGTACCAGAAGTCAATTCTTCCCGGACAGTTGCATCGACTTGCCTGACAATACGCAGCAAGCGTATCACCGCCGCGGCTCAGGCACGCCATGGATTGCCAACAAAGTCCCGGTGGACCGACTATAATGGCAACAGCATGACAGCACCGGCCTTTCTGCCACCTGATGGAGTCCAACTTGGCAAATCCCGTTCCTTCCCGGTCAGACAGCCTGCTGCCGGCAGACGTGAAAGCTGAGATTCAATCTGCCTATTCCCGGCTGATTGAAGAATACGGTTTCACACCCCGGCTGGGACAGCGTCAAATGATCGCTGAAATCGCCAATTGCCTGGCAGGAATACAGAATCAGGATACCGGAACCCGGCAGTGGTCACCGCCGGTCTGCGTGGTGGAAGCAGGTACGGGTACCGGTAAAACCCTGGCCTACCTGGTTTCGGTTCTGCCAATGGCAAGGAAGCTCAGGCGCAAGGTGGTATTGGCAACGGCAACCGTGGCACTGCAGGAACAGGTAGTGCTCAAGGATATTCCGGATATACTTGCCGCGTCGGGCCTGGATTTCAGTTACTCCATGGCCAAGGGGCGACGCCGGTATCTTTGCCTGGCCCGCCTGGACGGTATGCTGCAGAATTCCGCCAGCCTGGATGCCATGCTGGATCTATATGGCGAGCAGCCCGAAGCAGGTGGCGAAGACAACCTGTCTCTCTATCAGTCAATGCTGGAGGAAGTATCCGCGGGACGCTGGCAGGGGGACCGGGATGACTGGACAGAGCCGGTGACTGACGCTGCCTGGCGACAGGTTACCGTCGATCACGCGCAGTGCATGGGCGCCCGATGCAGTTATTTCCGTCAGTGTTGTTTTTTCAAGGCCAGGGAAAAGCTGGACAAGGCAGACTGCATCGTTGCCAATCATGACCTGGTACTGGCGGATCTGGCCCTGGGGGGCGGCGCGATCCTACCAGATCCCCAGGAGACCATTTATATCTTCGATGAAGCGCATCACCTGCCGATCAAGAGCAATAACCATTTTTCTGCGTTCATTCGACTGAGAAGCAGTATTCAGTGGCTCCAGCAGGCGGATCGGGCACTGGTACAGCTGGCCGGTGAGTCACAGCTCGCAGAAGTGCTGGCCGGAAAGCCCGATCTCGCCGCCCTGCGCCAGGTAGTGGCTACCAGCAGTGATCGATTGGGCGAGACCTTGCTGCTGTTGGAGCAACTCAGTGATTCCCTGGGCGATCTGGATGCCTACAGCAATAACCGCCAGCACACTTTTGAGCTGGGCGTCGTCCCCGAAGAACTGCGGGAGGCAGCCGCAGACCTGAAATCGTTGTACGCGCAGCTCCACAACGCTTTCGTCGAATTGCAGGAAACCATGAAGAACCTGATGGAGGAGGGCGAGGACCTCAAGCTTCGACTGCTGGCAGAGCAATGGTTTCCCGTATTGGGGGGTCTGGTTGGTCGTGCCGATGCCGGGCTGAAACTCTGGATCAGTTTTGCGATCCCTGATCCGGAAAATTCGGCGCCGTCGGCTCGCTGGCTGACTCTTTCCGACTACAACAACGACAACGAAATAAGCCTGGCATCAAGCCCGGTGCTGGCCGCCGACAACCTCAATGATCGTCTCTGGAATACCTGCAGCGGTGCGGTACTGACATCGGCCACGCTGTCAGCCCTTGGACGATTCGATGTACTGAAAATGCGCGCGGGACTGCCGCCGCAAACGACTTACCTGAGTATCCCCAGTCCCTTCGACTTCAACGCCAATGCAGTGTTACAAATACCCCGGTTGAGCTGCGAACCCGGGGATACAGATCGGCATACCAGGTTGATCGCCAGTTCGCTGCCGACGTTGCTGGAAGACGACAGGGCGGCCCTGCTGCTGTTTTCCAGCCGCAGACAGATGCAGGACGTGTTACAGGAACTGGAACCCCGGTGGCTGGACTTTATCCTGTCCCAGGATGACTACCAGAAAGCGAAGCTGCTGCAGTTGCATCGGGAACGGATCGACGGTGGTGAACGGAGCATCATCTGCGGACTGGCCAGTTTTGCCGAGGGCATCGATCTGCCAGGCAAGTACTGTACTCACGTGGTGATCGCCAAAATACCGTTCACGGTACCCAATGACCCCATCGAGGCCACCCTGGCCCGCTGGATCGAATCACGGGGTGAAAATCCGTTCATGACCCTGTCGGTTCCGGAGGCTGCCTTCCGGCTGGTCCAGGCCTGTGGCCGACTGTTGCGCAACGAGACTGATACCGGCCGACTCACTATTTTCGATGAGCGTCTGGTAACCCGGTTTTATGGTAAGGCCATTCTTGAATCGCTGCCGCCTTATCGACGCGAAATTTTTCAGCTGGATCTGAGTCGTGACTAGCTGTTGAAAAACGTCATGAGCGCAACCCCACAGCATCGTTCAGTGGCGACGACGGTGGCGGTGCTGTGGCCGGTTGCGGGTAATGAGAAAAGCGGATGCCATCCCCGCGAGTCCCCCAAGACAAAGCATCAGCAGAACATTGCCCATCAGCGGGCTCAGTCCCAGGCCGATAAACAACCCGGTGGTGATGGCTAACGCATAGACTCCGGCTGTGCCTGGCTCCTTCCTTTTCTTTTTACTCACGGGCTACCTCCACTCTTGCGGATATCCTTGATAACAGCCTGATTATAATTGCAGTTCAGGCACACGGGTAGGCAGCTGACCGGTGCTGGCAGCAGCCCTGATGGTAGCAACCCTCGCGGGTCGGTGATCCAGGAAAAACCGGTTACAGAGCCTGAATACTGACTATGGGCGTTGCTCGTGGATCGTTGCCGGTTGCTATTGGCATCTGATTAATCTGGTCCACGATGTTCATGCCTTCCACCACGCGGCCAATGACCGTGTAACGACCGTTCAGCCATTCAGCCTGGTCGACTGCAATGAAAAACCCCGGACCATTGGTGCCAGGACCGGTATTGACCAGGGCAACTGTGCCCCGGGTGACGGGCCTGGTAAGGTGTCGCTCCGTGTACTGGAACCCAAGGTTCTGATACACCTGCTTGAGCGTCAATTCCCGCAATCGCTGATCAATTTCAAATTGTCGTTCCGCCACTTCGGTATTGGAATTGATGTTCATGGATCGATAAAGCGGTGACAGCAGGATATTCTCCAGGTCTTCACGATTGCCAATCTGCAGTAATGGGTTGAATGAGCCATCTGCAAGCACTGCCGGCATGCGATCAAGGCCCAGGGCATTGGCATTGATTTCATCAGGCAGTTCGATTCCCGGATCGCCGAACGGATTTATCTCCGGTGCCCCGGCCTGTATCAGCAGGCCGGGAACGACGCGATTAAACGCAGTCCCGTCGTAGTACCGAGGATTGATTCGCTGTCCTGAGTCCGGATCGACGAATTCCACGTCTCCCGTCGCCAGGCCCAGGAAGTTTTCCACATTGCGGGGCGCTTCCTCGGGTAACAGTTCAATAAAGATACTGCCGCGGGAGGTATCGATCTGCACCAGGGGATTGCCCTGGTTTTCCATGGCTGCGCGGGCGCTGATCGCGTCCGCCATGACAGGTATGGACAGTAAAGCCAGGATGACACCGGACAGGTACCGGGAGACGGATTGCAGGCCTTGAGTTGCGAAAATCATGGTTTGGAGGTCACAGTTCGAGGTTCGGTTGGCGCGAGCTAGCGCAGCAGCTGATGGTCCTCTGGCAGGTTTTTCGCGATCCAGATTGCCAGCTTATGCTTCATGTTCTGCACGGTTTCGTCCTGCTTGGCCAGAGGCTGAATTATCCTGTCTTTCACCAGTAACAGGTAGATCGCCCGGACCTTGGTGTCCGCGTGGTCCGTGCTTTCGAATTTTCCGGCACCCCGGGCCTGGAAATAACGACTGCCAACCCGGATTGCCTCCTTCAGCAGCTCACTTTCGTTTTTCAGTTTTTTCACGTTTCGGTCCCGATAAACAGAACTTCAGGTTGCCGGTCGTCGGCTCATCACCGGGTCACTGATCCGGGTGTTGGCGCCATTCTAGGAGTAAAGACGGGACGCGTGCAACCACGACGGCGCCGGCCCCCAGGGCCGGTGACCCCGGTTTCGGAAGCCCCAGGGGAGCCCTGCTTGAACTGGCGCTCTTCGCGCAACAGCTTTGACCGCGATTTCCCGTCAACCGGTATCAGATCCAGGATTTCGCCGGGCAGGAAGAGAATTCAGTTGGCAGGCTCATCGAGCCGCAGCAGGTCTGCCGGGGTATCGATATCCTGCAGGATCGCCGGATCGTCGATGTCAAGCCTGAGGACCGCTTGCGGGTAGCCGGCGATCAGCTCACGACCGCCCTGATCCCCACTCAGGCAGGCCAGCTCTGGAAAGTAGTCCCTGCCGAAGCCCACCGGGTTACCGGGCTTACCGTCAAAGCAGGGGATGACTATATTGTCCGGGCGAAGCCTGGCACTGAGTGCCTCGTAGGTTTCCGGGCGAATAAAGGGCATATCGCCAAGGCAGACAAGGCAGCCGGCCCATTTCCCGGAGAGGTTTCCGGCAGTTCCCCCGGATATTGCCGATGGCAGCACTGTTGCTACAGCCTGGCCGGCCTCGATGCTCTGGATGACACTGATACCATGAGCCAGGGTTGCTCCCATGCCCTGGGCGGCACTGCCAAACACGTCAATCGCCAGGTCGATATTGTCCAGCAGGGGAAGAGTTTCCGGCCTGGTAACGACCAACACGTCTTCAATGGCTGTCCCAATGCGGGTGAGAGTCTGTTGCAGGACGGTATTCCCGTTGCTCAGTCTGGCGCCCAGCTTGGCACTGCCAAAACGGCGACTGAAACCCGCTGCCAGAACCAGGGCGCCGATATTCCCGGGGGAGGAGGTTTGTGTATCAGTGCAGGGTTTTCTGATCAGGACTTTCTTCCCGTTCCGGCTCCGGTTTCGACACTTCCACGACAGCGCTGGGTTTGCGTTCCCTGGCAGCCGGTTTCAAGACTTCTTCGTGGGCTGAATCTTCTTCCTCCCTTGCCTGGTCCCGTGCCTCGATTTCCTTGCGGACGGAAATCTGCTCGCTGAGGTGCTGCCGCAGGCGATTAACCACACTGGTCATTACTTCTATTGTCTGACTGAGCTGGTCCAGGGTGATCAGAGTCCGTTCCGGATCGTTTGCTGAGTATTTCTTCTCACTCATCTGTAATTCTCCTGTTAATAATCTTCCTTGAGCGTGCCGTGTTCAATCCCAGTTCAGTGCGCCGCCCGTCTTGTATTCTGTTACCCGCGTTTCGAAGAAATTTTTCTCCTTACGCAGGTCCATGATTTCCGACATCCAGGGAAACGGATTCTGCACTCCCTTGAACTGTTCGGGCAGGCCGATCTGTACCAGTCTGCGATTGCCGATGAACTGCAGGTATTCCTCCATCATCGCGGCATTCATACCCAGTACTCCCCGGGGCATCGTGTCCCTGGCATACTCGATTTCCAGCTGTGTTGCCTGCAGGATCATTTGCGTAACCTGTTCTTTCATGGAGTCTGTCCAGAGGTGCGGATTTTCCAGCTTGATCTGGTTGATCATGTCGATGCCAAAGTTGAGATGCATGGACTCGTCTCGCAGGATGTACTGGAACTGTTCTGATGTGCCGGTCATTTTGTTGCGTCGGCCCATGGACAATATCTGTGTAAATCCGCAGTAAAAGAAAATACCTTCCAGGCAGCAGTAAAAAGCCACCAGGTTGCGCAGGAGTTTCTGATCGTCTTCGACGGTGCCGGTTTCGAATGCCGGGTCTGACAGCTCCTGGGTGTATTTCAGTCCCCAGGCCGCTTTCTTCGCCACCGAGGGAATTTCGTGATACATGTTGAAAATTTCGCCTTCATCCATGCCCAGTGATTCGATGCAATACTGGTAGGCGTGGGTGTGAATCGCCTCTTCGAATGCCTGTCGCAGTATGTATTGTCGGCATTCGGGATTGGTTACCAGCCGATAGATGGCCAACACCAGGTTGTTTGCAACCAGGGAGTCCGCGGTAGAAAAGAAACCCAGGCTGCGCTTGACGATCAGGCGTTCATCCTGAGTCAGGCCGCCGTCGCTTTTCCACAGGGCAATATCTGCGTTCATGTTGACTTCCTGGGGCATCCAGTGATTGGCGCATCCGTCCAGGTACTTTTGCCAGGCCCAGTCGTATTTGAAAGGCACCAGCTGATTCAGGTCGGCTCGACAATTGATCATACGCTTGTCGTCCACTTTCACCCGGGCAGCGGATCCCTCAAGTTCTTCGATGCCCGCCTCGACGTCCAGGTTTTCCAGGTCGTTGATGGCCTGCTGCAGTGCCTTGTCATTTGCCGCTGCATCCGCTTCATCCAGGCTGTCAACGCTGTAGTCTCCGTCTCTGTCGGTCGGCGTTTTCAGCGGTGGTTCCGGTATTGGCGTAGGGCCTGTATTTTGTTTTACAGGCGCCGGGTCTATTACTTTGGTTTGCTTGGGTACGCCAATGGTAATGGGCTGGTCTTCGCTATCGAAATCGTCCCATGTCAACATAATTTCACCTCAATTCTGTTCTATCCTGTACTTCTTTCGTACAAATTCAATGTCCTGCACAGCTCAATTTGCCTGGAAAACCATGCGCTGCTATCGGGAAGGCAGCGACCAGGCAGCCTGACTCACTGACAGGCTTCGCAGTCCGGATCATCAATGGAGCAGGCCACGGGTACGGAAGCCGGTTCCGCCGATACCTTGTTAAGAGAGGCATCGTCGATAGTGGACTTTTCCGTGGTTGTCGCCGCGAGGGCCCGCAGGTAATAGGTCGTTTTCAGTCCGCGCAACCATGCCATGCGGTACGTAATATCCAGTTTCCGACCGCTGGCACCGGCAATATAAAGGTTCAGCGACTGTGCCTGGTCAATCCATTTCTGACGACGGCTTGCGGCATCGACCAGCCAGCGAGGTTCCACTTCGAATGCCGTGGCGTACAGTTTCTTGACCTCCGTCGGGATTCGATCAATCTGTTGAACACTGCCTTCGTAGTATTTCAGATCGTTGACCATCACGTTGTCCCACAAACCAAGTTCCTTCAGGTCACGAACCAGAAACGGATTAACAACCGTGAATTCGCCGGACAGGTTGGATTTGACGTACAGATTCTGATAGGTCGGCTCAATGGATTGAGAGACCCCGCTGATATTGGCGATAGTTGCCGTGGGTGCGATTGCCATGACATTGGAGTTACGCATGCCCTGGGCCTTGATCCGCTGTCGAAGACTGTCCCAGTCGAGACGCTGCTCCATGTTCACCTCAAGAAACTCCTCACCGCGGATTTCCTGCAGAAGCTTCAAGGAATCAATGGGCAAGATGCCCTGATCCCACAACGAACCCTTGTAGGACTCGTAGGTACCGCGTTCTTCCGCCAGTTCACTGGAAGACTGCAGCGCGTAATAGCTGATCATTTCCATGGAAATGTCGGCAAATTCAATGGCCTGCTCGGAAGCGTAGGGGATCTTCTGAACATAGAGGGCGTCCTGAAAACCCATGATACCCATGCCGATGGGTCGATGCTTCAGGTTGGAATTTTTAGCCTCGGGGACCGAGTAGTAATTAATGTCAATGACGTTGTCCAGCATCCGCACTGCCGAGCGAATGGTGCGTTGCAGCTTCTCCTGGTTGAGCCCATTCTCATCAACGTGATTAACCAGGTTGATCGAGCCCAGGTTGCATACCGCCACCTCGTCCTTGCTGGTATTGAGGGTAATCTCGGTGCAAAGATTGGAGGAGTGTATGGTACCGACATGCTGCTGCGGCGATCGCACGTTGCAGGAATCCTTGAATGTCATCCACGGATGTCCGGTTTCGAACAGCATGGACAGCATTTTTCGCCACAGATCGGCAGCCTTCACCGTCTTGTAAATTTCCATTTCGCCGGCGGCTGCCTTGCGCTCATATTCCTCGTACGCTTCCTCGAAGTCGCGGCCGTGAAGATCATGCAGGTCCGGCACATTATTGGGCGAAAACAACGTCCAGTCCTGTCCATTGAATACCCGCTTCATGAACAGGTCTGGAATCCAGTTTGCCGTGTTCATGTCGTGGGCCCGGCGTCGATCGTCTCCGGTATTCTTGCGTAACTCCAGGAATTCCTCGATATCCAGGTGCCAGGTCTCCAGATAGGAACACACGGCACCCTTGCGCTTGCCTCCCTGGTTTACCGCGACGGCAGTGTCGTTGACGACCTTGAGAAATGGCACCACCCCCTGGGATTTGCCATTGGTGCCCTTGATATAGGCACCCAGGGCACGCACCGGGGTCCAGTCATTACCCAGTCCACCCGCCCACTTGGAGAGCATGGCATTGTCCCGGATCGCGGAATAGATGCCGTACAGGTCATCCGGCACGGTGGTAAGAAAACAGGATGACAACTGTGGCCGCATTGTTCCGGAATTGAACAGCTGTGGTGTCGAGACCATGTAATCAAAACTGGAGATCAGGTTGTAAAACTCAATGGCCCGTTCTTCGCGATTTTCCTCGTTGCTGGCAAGACCCATGGCCACCCGCATGAAAAATACCTGGGGAAGTTCAAAGCGCACGCCGTCACTGTGAATAAAATAGCGATCGTACAGCGTCTGCAGGCCGAGGTAGGTAAATTGCTGGTCACGTTCTGCTTTCAGGGCCTGCCCGAGTAATTCCAGGTCGAACTCCAGAAGGTGTGGAGACAGCAGGCCGAGATCCACACCTTTTTCAACGTAGGGCCGCAATGCAGAGGCATAGCGGTAATGCATTTCGGACTGGGTGGCCTTGTCGGTAAGCCCGAGAAAACCCAGGGCTTCACTGCGCAGTGTGTCCATCAACAGCCGGGCCGTTACATAGGAATAGTTGGGGTCCTTCTCAACCATGGTGCGGGCAGTCATCACCAGGGATGTCCGTACATCTTCCATTTTTACGCCGGGGTACAGATTCTTCAGCGTCTCGTTGTAAATTTCGTCCGCGGAAACGTCCTCCAGTCCCTCGCAGGCTTCGCTGACGACAGTCTGCAGCCTTTCTGTATCCAGTGGTCCACGGCTGCCATCCTCGAAAGTCACTTCCAGCGCCGGCCTGGTTTCCGCTTCTTTCTGCTGCCGTTGCTGACGCTGCCTGGCCCGCTCGGCACGATACAGAACGTAGCTGCGTGCGACGTTGTGATCACCGCTACGCATCAGTGCCAGTTCCACCTGATCCTGGATGTCCTCGATATGAATGGTGCCGCCGGAGGGCATCCGGCGCCTGAATGTGTCGGTAATCTGCCTGGCCAGTTTCTGTACCAGATCGTGTATCCGGCTGGATGCGGCAGCATTACCGCCTTCCACGGCCAGATAGGCCTTGGTTATCGCGACAGATATTTTTGATTCGTCATAGGAAACTACCGCGCCATTGCGCTTGATGACACGCAGTTGTCCGGGTGCCGTGCTGGCAACGGAAGAATCGCCAGACTGTTTGCCTGACGGAGTGGACGGGGAGGCTCCTCCGAGAATTGGAACTTCAGTTTGCATTGTGGTCTCCGGTGTTTTCCTGTGTCAGCAACGGTGTTGTGCTGTGACTTCGATGTTGTTGTTTGACTAACGCTGCGCTAATTGCAATATCGTGCGAAGTGCCGTTTGCCGGCATTAATGTCGTGACATCACCATGACAGTGGTCGCGTTATGCCCCGACCGGATTCACGGTCGTCGGCCTGTATGTTGATATCCCTGTTTCGATTGCCCTGTCCGGTCGGACCCGATCTATAGCCTGTTAGGTATCGGCTGCCTGCCAGGACCTGTTCATCGGTGATCCTTCGCTGTCCTGGTTATCCCTGGCCAGCTGTTGTCAATCCTGCCTGGTTTTCTTCGACATCTATAATTCGACTTTCATACTTCGACTTCCATACTTCGACTTCTTTTCTTCAATTTCCTTGCCTCGACTTCCTACCTACCTACCTACCTACCTACTTTCCTTCCTTCGACTTTCGCCAACTTCTGCCGGCTTTTTCCAACTGTAGCCAACGTCCGCAATTCACTGTCATCGATTACTGCGGTCGTGCAAGAGGCTGCGGTGCAAAACCTGTCTGGCAACCGCGCAGTGATGGTGTGTCCGGCTCGGAACGACGTCACCCTGGCCATGCAGCAGGTCGTTTCAACAGGTCAGTGCCGAAAGCCATATACTATATATTGTGTTATTGCCGTTGGACTTTAATGGTTTTGGATAATTTTTCTTGTTTTGTCTGAATTCCCCAACAGGCGCGCCGCAAGCAATGCGCTGAAACTTACCCGGCGGCGGACCACCTGTCTGCCGTCGGTTCAGCAAGCTCTCGAAATGGCAGGTTTTTTTACCCGGGCGGGTTTGCTGAACCGCGGTGTTTAAAGCCTGAATTTACAATATATGGGCAAGCTTTAAATCTTCAGCACAAGATAATGCGGTTTGTGGCCCATTGCAAGGAGTTTTTCTGTGCACATCATGTGGGCAAGTTGTTAACAGCTCCGGAAACTTGGAGGGAGTTGCTGAAGCGCGCCGTTGCCATGCCGATTACCACTCCGCTGCAAGCCGTCCAGTAGCAGGAAAAGACCGCTTCGCGGTCTGAACCGGAGTCTGGAGGTGATTGACAGCACCACTATATATAGTGGTGCTGTCCTGCGCAGGTCCTGGCCTTCGGGACGGCCCGGCCTCTGACCGCCAATGCCTCGACCACGTCACCGTCGCGCCGGTTTTACTTCAGTTCAGCAGGTTGCTGATACACAGAAATTCCAGTAAGGCCCGCTGGGAATGCATGCGGTTTTCCGCCTCGTCCCAGACCACGCTGTCCTCGCTGTCGATGACCTCGGCACTGACTTCCTCCCCGCGGTGGGCCGGCAGGCAGTGCATAAACAGCGCCTGGCTGTGAGCAAGGGCCATCAATTCCAGGTTGACCTGGTAAGGCGCGAACACCGCCAGCCGCTGTTCCTGTTCTGACTCCTGGCCCATGGATGCCCAGACGTCAGTAACCACCAGGTCGGCGTCTCTTGCCGCTTCCTCGGGGCTGGAACACAGCGTGACCCGGTCGCGGTGCTGCGCAACCAGGTCATGATCGGGATCGTAGCCCTTCGGCGCGGCGATTTTCAGCTCGAAATCGAACACCTCCGAGGCGTTGATATAGGATTGACACATATTGTTCCCGTCGCCAATCCACGCGACCACCTTACCGTTGATCGGGCCGCGATTTTCCTGGTAGGTCTGCATGTCTGCCAGTAACTGGCAGGGGTGATACGAATCCGTCAGGGCGTTGATCACCGGGACCAGGGAGTGGTGGGCGAAGCGTTCCAGCATGCTGTGTTCGAAGGTGCGGATCGCAATGCAGTCGACCATTCGGGACAGTACCCTGGCACTGTCCTCCGGGGTTTCGCCACGGCCCAGCTGGGAATCCTTGTTGGAGAGGAAAATTGAACTGCCTCCCAATCGATTCATGGCTACTTCGAAGGCAACACGGGTGCGCGTGGAGGACTTGTCGAACAGCATCGCCAGGCTGCGACCGGCCAGTGCCGTACTGGGATCATCCACCTGTTTCAGGTCACTGGCTCTCTGTACAATGGCCAGGATGTCCTTCTTCGGAAGGTCTTTCAACGTGAGAAAATGTTGAATTGCCATGATGCTTTCCGATCCTCCAAATAAAAATGGAGCCAGATTGTCGCTGGCTCCATTGTGCCGCTGCACCCGTGTCTGCGGCAGCGATCTTCTGTGCACGCGCCTTGACGAAACAGGCAACAATAAAAAAAGGCAGCCTGAGCTACCCATTTCCCCGCATTCTAGCGTAACTGCCGGGTGACGGGCAATTTTCCGCCATGCGATTCACCAGGGTCGTTGCTGACAGGCACGTTTTACGCAGGTAACCTGTGCCGGTCGATACGGATTGCTGTTTTCGCAGTGTGTTCGCTGAGTTCCCCGGCCAGGCGAACGCGTGAGGGAGAGGGATGATGCCAGCCAGATTGAACAGGCCACGTTGGTTCGCGGTGATTGGCCGATGAACGCCGTCGAACTGAACCTGTTTCACAGTCGAGTCACCGCGGTTTGCGATGAGATGGGCACGGTGCTGCGCCGCACGGCATTTTCACCCAATATCAAGGATCGGCTTGATTTTTCCTGCGCAATTTTCAATGCCGATGGACAGCTTTGTGCCCAGGCGGCGCATATACCGGTGCACCTTGGCAGTATGGCCTACGCGATGGCGTCTATAGTCAATGACCTGGAGTGGCAGCCCGGGGACATGCTGGTGGTCAACGATCCGTATCTCGGCGGGACTCACCTTCCGGACGTGACCCTGGTAGCACCGGTTTTCGATCCGTGCGGCCATCGTCTGGCGGGGTTCGTGGCCAATCGCGCGCATCATGCTGACATCGGTTGTGAATCTCCGGGATCCATGCCGCTCTCCCGCAACCTGCAGGAAGAGGGTCGCATCATTCCGCCGACGTTGCTGTACCGCCGCGGTGTCCTGCAAGCGGAGGCGGTGGAGCTGATGAGCGGCAGCGCCCGGGGTGAACTGGATACGGACTTTGCCGCACAGTGCAGTGCCAACCGAACGGGGGCAGGGCGATTGTCCGTGCTGATCAGTGGCATGGGCCTGACGCCTTATCTCGACGGGCTGAGAGCACTCAACGACTATGCTGAACGACTGGCCGCGGCGGTCCTGGCGGAGTTGCCGCCGGGGCGCTATCACTTCCGGGACTGGATGGATGGTGACGGTATCGAGACCCGGAATATACCTGTTGTGGTCACTCTTGAAATCACCGGTGACAGGGTCGTTGTGGATTTTTCCGGAACAGCCCCACTGGTTGGCGGCAATCTGAACTGCCCGGTGTCGGTTGCGGCAGCCGCCGCCTTTTATGCGTTTCGTTGCCTCATGCCGGATTTTACGCCGGCCTGTGAAGGCGCCTTTCGACGCATACAGCTCGTTACGGAACCAGGATCGCTGGTTGACGCCTGCAGACCTGCTGCCGTCGCCGCAGGCAATGTGGAGACGTCGATGCGACTGGTGGATGTCATTCTGGGCGCGCTGGCTCAGGCCGTGCCGAAGCGCATTCCTGCGGCAAGCCAGGGCAGTATGAACAATGTCGCCATGGGCTACATCGACGCCGATTCAGGAGAGCGCTGGGACTATTATGAAACCCTTGCCGGAGGCACCGGCGGAGGTCCACGGTACCCCGGGCTGGACGCTGTTCACAGCCATATGACCAATACCCTGAACACGCCGGTTGAAAGCCTGGAAATGCACTACCCTCTGCGCTTGCGACGCTACGCATTGCGTCCGGGGAGCGGTGGGAGTGGATTCCATAAAGGTGGCGACGGTGTCGTACGTGAATATGAATTCCTGGCGCCGGCCCGGGTAAGCCTGTTGACGGAGAGACGACTGCACTCACCCTGGGGCCTGTGCGGCGGCGCGCAGGGAGTCACGGGAAGTAATCGGTTTAATGGCCGGGAGCTACCTCCCAAATGTTCCTTCCGGGCGGATCCTGGCGATCGCCTGGAAATACTGACACCCGGCGGTGGTGGGTACGGAGCTGACACTTGAGGGGCATGGGTGTAGAATACCGGCCCTCCGGATTTGCGGGCGTTCCTGCACATGTCCGTGACCATCCGGAAATGATCGAACCGAGTCAACCAACAGGTAGTGAACGATGAGTGTTGAAGAAACAATCAAAGACCAGATCGACTCCCATACCATTCTTCTTTATATGAAAGGCAGCCCGGAACAACCACAATGTGGATTTTCTGCACAGGCTTCCCAGATGCTGATGGCCTGTGGCAAGAAATTCGCCTATGTTGACGTGCTCAGCAATCCTGACATCAGGGCAACGCTGCCAAAAGTGGCCAACTGGCCGACCTTTCCCCAACTCTGGGTGGACGGTGAACTGGTTGGTGGTTGCGATATCATGGTTGAGATGTATGAAAAGGGTGAACTGAAAACGCTGGTGGAGGGCGCCGGTTCCGGCGAACCAGAGTCCTAGCCCCCCGGAATACGGTCTAAGAGACCCTCACGCCACTGGCCCGGCAGCTGTGGCTACAGCGGCCAGCCGCCAAGCTGCTGCCACTTGTTGACAATGTGGCAGAAAAGCTCGGCGGTTTTTTCTGCATCGTACCGGGCAGAATGCGCAAGATTGGCATCAAACTCGATGTTTGCGGCCTCGCAGGCACGGGCCAGTACGGTCTGGCCAAATGCCAGTCCGCCCAGCGTGGCCGTATCAAAGCTGGAAAAAGGGTGAAACGGATTACGTTTCAGGCCGTGGCGTTCGGCGGCGGCATTTATGAATCCATGGTCAAAATGGGCATTGTGAGCAACCAGGACGGCACGCTTGCAGTGGCTGGCCTTCATCCGGGTGCGAATAACCCTGAACATGTCTTCGAAAACAGCCTTTTCTGCGCGGGCGATTCTCAGGGGATGGTAGGGGTCAATGCCGGTAAATTTCAGTGCGGCATCTTCGATGTTGGCGCCCGGGAAGGGCACGACCCGGTGAAAGAACGTCTGGTCAATCCCCAGGTTACCCTGCCCGTCCATATCAACCAGCACCGCGGCTATTTCCAGGATTGCATCAGTAGCGGAATTGAACCCACCGGTTTCAACGTCTACAACCACGGGCAAAAAAGTTCTGAAGCGGTTGGCTAGCAGCGATTCTTCGCTGCCTGACTCATCGCCACCGTCCATTACGAATACTCCGTAATTCGCCAGCCGATTTTTTCACCGGCGCGAAGCGGTACGACGCTGCTTTCCCCGAATTTGTAACTGCGTGGTACCTGCCAGTCTGATCTCGAGAGGGTCAGTTTGCCCCGGTTAGGTTCAAGGCCATAAAATTTCGCCCCGTTGAAACTGGCAAACCTTTCCAGTTGCCCAATGGCGCTGACACTGTCAAATATCTCCGCGTAGAGTTCCAGGGCGGCGTGAGCGGTAAAAATACCGGCACAGCCACAAGCGGTCTCCTTGGAATCAACGGAATGTGGTGCGGAGTCAGTGCCGAGAAAAAATCGCGGATCTCCACTGGTGGCAGCTTCGATCAGTGCCTGCTGGTGACTGTCCCGCTTCAGAATGGGCAGGCAGTAAAAGTGAGGCCTGATTCCTCCCACGAGCATATGGTTACGATTGTAGAGCATATGGTGGGCAGTGATGGTGGCACCGATGTTGGATTCCCTGGACTGGACAAACTGAACAGCGCTACGCGTCGTTATATGTTCAAGTACGACCTTAAGCTCCGGGTAACGCTCAAGGAGTGGCGCCAGCACGCGGTCGAGAAAGACACTTTCCCGATCAAAAATATCCACGTCAGCATCGGTTACCTCGCCGTGAAACAACAGCGGCATCTGCAGTTCAATCATCTGTTCGATTACCGGGTAGACGTGCTGTATATCAGTCACACCGTTGTCTGAATTCGTGGTGGCGCCGGCAGGGTAGTATTTGACCCCGTGTACCAGGCCGCTTTCGTATGCTTTGCGTATTTCAGCAGGGGCAAGGCTGTCGGTAAGGTAAAGGGTCATCAATGGTTCAAAATCGTTGCCATCAGGCACCTGTTCAAGGATTCGCTGCCGATAAAGCCTGGCCGATGCCAGACTGGTTACGGGTGGTACCAGGTTCGGCATGACAATAGCGCGATTGAATACTCTTGCACTGTGGGCAACCGTGTGGGCGAGAACCAGATCATCCCGCAGGTGCAGGTGCCAGTCGTCGGGGCGGGTGAGGGTAATGCTGTCTGGGCTCATAGAGTGCTTCATTCCTTATCAGTTGTTATTGTAGCCGAATCGGCAGGGCCAGCGAAACGTCGACACGTTGTCGTGGTATGGAGAATCGGTAATCCGGGCTTTGCCGGACCTGCCTCGGAGAAGTCTTCCCCGGCCGGAATTCGGTGCTACAATACGCGGCTTTTCAAGCAGGGATCGTCGTCTCCAGGGATTCTGAAAATACCCTGGGAGCCGGTGATGTCCCATCCGAAGCAAACGCGGGAGTCTGTCTATGTCCGGAATCAACAAAGTCGTACTGGCGTACTCAGGAGGACTGGATACCTCGGTTATTGCCCGGTGGTTGCAGGAAACCTACGACTGCGAAGTAGTAACGTTCACGGCGGACCTGGGTCAGGGCGGTGAGGTTGAACCGGCCCGTGCCAAGGCTGAAGCGCTGGGAATCAAGGAAATCCATATCGAGGACCTGCGAGAAGAATTCGTCCGCGACTACGTGTTCCCCATGTTTCGCGCCAACGCCGTCTACGAGGGTGAGTATCTCCTTGGTACATCCATCGCCAGGCCGCTGATCGCCAAGCGACTGGTGGAAATCGCTGCAGCCACCGGTGCCGACGCTATTTCCCACGGGGCCACGGGAAAAGGCAACGACCAGGTTCGATTCGAACTGGGTGCCTATGCATTGAGCCCCGGTATCCGCGTAATCGCACCATGGCGGGAATGGGACCTCACCTCCCGGGATACCCTGCTGGCGTATTGTGAACGACACGGCATTGAAGTTGAAAAGAAGCGTGGCAACAAATCGCCATACTCCATGGACGCCAACCTGCTGCATATCTCCTACGAAGGGGATGTGCTGGAGGACCCCGCTGCCGAGCCGGAGGAGTCCATGTGGCTGTGGACAGTTTCGCCAGAGTCCGCTCCCGACCAGCCCACCTATCTCGAGCTGGAATACGAGCAAGGCGATATTGTTGCTATCGACGGTGAGCGGCTGTCACCTGCCGACATCCTTACCCGGCTGAACCAGGTGGCGGGTGCCAATGGTGTCGGGCGTATTGATATTGTTGAAAATCGTTACGTGGGAATGAAGTCCCGTGGCTGTTACGAAACGCCCGGGGGCACGGTGATGCTGAAAGCTCACAGAGCGATTGAATCGCTGACCCTGGACCGGGAGCTGGCACACCTCAAGGATGAGCTGATGCCACGCTATGCCGAACTGGTATACAACGGGTACTGGTGGTCACCGGAGCGCGGGGCGCTGCAGCAGCTGATCGATTACTCGCAACGTTTCGTCAATGGCCGTGTTCGATTGAAACTCTACAAGGGCAATACCGTCGTGGTGGGCAGGGAATCCAGTGACTCACTGTTCGACGAGGCCGTGGCAACTTTCGAAGACGACGCAGGTGCTTATGACCAGAAAGATGCCGAGGGCTTCATCAAGCTCAACTCGTTGCGACTTCGTATCGCGGCATTGAAAAGGAAAAAATAGCGCTTGTCGGCCCGCACTGTCCACCCGCCAGGCGACTGACGGACCGGGAGGCGGGAAGCGGCGGATACCCCCAGGCTGTTCAGTCCGAGGTCTTGTGCCGGTATTCGCACAGATCGTTGATAATGCAATCCGAACACCCCGGCTTGCGGGCTGTACACACATAGCGGCCGTGCAGGATGAGCCAGTGGTGGGCGTCCAGCAGGTAGCCGGCCGGCACCACACGCATCAATCGCTTCTCGACTTCCAGCACGGTTTTCCCCGGGGCAATGCCGGTCCGATTGGAAACCCGGAAGATGTGTGTATCAACCGCCACGGTAGCCTCCCGGAAAGCGGTGTTGAGGACAACATTCGCGGTTTTTCTACCTACCCCGGGCAGTGCCTCCAGTTCTTTCCGGGTACCGGGCACTTCGCCGTCATGCTGTTCGACCAGCGCCCGGCAGGTCTTGATCACATTGGCAGCCTTGGTATTGAAAAGCCCGATGCTTTGGATGTGACGCTTGACGCCTTCTTCCCCCAGGGCAAGCATGTCTTGCGGGGTGCTGGCGGCTTCGAACAGGGTGGTTGTTGCCTTGTTGACACTGACGTCCGTTGCCTGCGCAGACAGGATAACGGCTATAAGCAATTCGAAATTGGAACCGTAATTGAGCTCCGTGGTCGGCGCCGGATTTGCCTGCTTGAGTCGTTCGAAAATCGCCGTGCGCTTCAGTCTGTTCATCGTTACGCGTCCTTGCTGTCCGGCTTCCTGGAGCTGGACACATTCTTGCGCCTGCGTTTTTTAACCCGGGCTACAGCATCGGCAATTTCCTCCCTCGCCCGTTCCCTGGAAAACACCCGGAGCTGATTGTCCACCGCGTCCGGATTTTCCGGGCGCGCCACCGAGCGACGTCGGGACCCTCGGCGTAGAGCGGCGTCCCGGGCAAGGCGGTGTTTCCGTGTCTCGAAGCGGGCTCGCCGATGGGCGCTGAGTCGACGGTGCCTGCTTTCATCCCGCGCCCGGGTTTCCCGATTCTCCACGTTGATGACGTCGATGCAGTCCACCGGGCAGGGATCGATGCACAGGTCACAGCCCGTACATTCGTTGGCGATGACGGTATGCATCAATTTAGGTGCGCCGATGATGGCGTCAACCGGACAGGCCTGAATACACTTGGTGCAGCCAATGCATTCTGCTTCGCGAATTACCGCGACGGTGGCAGGTCGATGAACGCCGTGGGCAGTGTTGAGCGGAATGGCGGGCCTGGCGGTCAGCTCAGCCAGCAGGTCGATAACAAGTTCGCCGCCAGGCGGGCACTTGTTGATGGCCTCGCCCCGGGAGACGGCCCGGGCATAGGGCTCGCAACCGGCGTACCCACATTGCCCGCACTGGGTCTGAGGCAACACAACGTTGATTTGTTCGACGAGATCCTCGGTCAACCGGATAACTCCGTTTCACTGCGCTGTTGGCACAGACCCGAAACCGGGCTGCAATATCCCTTGCGGGACACAGGCCCGGTGGCGTAGTCCGTAGAGGACAGGAAAGTTGCTCAGCAGAGCTGGTTGCACTGGTTGTCCAGCAGCCCGGGCGAATATGCAGCAGGAATGCGGTAGCGTGCCAGTATCTCGGCTTCAGCTGCCGTAGCCTCCTCATGGTTGATGACCATCTGGTAGCCATTCCTGTTGGAAAAAACCACGTGTTCCTTTTTATTGTCCACCAGCATACGGACAAAGTGCTGGAAATCCCTTACCTGTTCACCGTTGACATTATCTACTATCCAGTTGCGCCAGTCGTGATAGCCAAGATTGACATCGGATGCCAGTACCTGCAGGGCGACCACCACTTCCCGCCGTTCGGGAGAACTCCATTCGTTCCGGGCCTGGAGCAGGTTGACCGGAGCCGACCTGGCCCAGTCATTGCCCCAGCGCCGGATCAGGTTCATGTTCAGGGGAACGAACAGCACACCGCCGAAAATGTAATACTCCGGAACCTGGTCGTATTGTTGGCCGGCTACCAGGCTGTAACTTTCCTGGGCTTCGCCGGCCTCGACCGCGGCGGTAAGCAGCTGGCCGTCGCGGACATAGGTCAGGCTTATTTTTTCACCGACGTGGGCCAGATCGATGGCGTGCTTGTAATCTGTTCGCGTGTCATCGCTGATGCTGATGCTGCCATCATCAGCAACGTCGTAGCCGTTTACAGTCAGGATCACGTCGTCACTTTTGAGGATGCCATCCACCGGTGACTCCTCGAACACCTTGATCACCAGGACGCCGCTGTCATCGGCTCTCAGCCCCCGGGCACGTTTTGCCGCGGGGCTGTCCAGGGTCTGGGTACGGAATCCCAGGTCCGGAAAGCCGTCGTTGATGCCGTCCCGGCTGTCTTCCAGGACATGCCTGATGACACTTGGCGGCACGAAGTAGCCAAGATTCTCGGCCCGTCCCCCGGCATTAGCCTGCATTACCACGCCAACAATCTGACCGTCCTTGATTACCGGTCCGCCGCTATTGCCCGGGTTGATCGCGGCATCGATCTGGCCTGCCAGCAGAGAGGAGCCGGCATGGGCGTAGCGCTGGTGTTCCACGCGGGACAGTACCCCTTCGGTGACACTGAGAGTCTTGCCGCCAATGGGGTAACCAAACACGGAAACAGCTTCCCGAAGCTTGGGCAGATCACCCACCGAGAGAGCCTGCAGATCACTGAAAAAATCGGGGTCGGTAACGGTTATCAGCGCCAGGTCCGCTTCGTGGGACACGAATACCACTTCCGCCTGGAAGCGTTCTGGATCGTTGTGTTTCTGGGCCTGGATAAAACTGGCATTTGCCACTACGTGGGCATTGGTCAGGATAAGCCTGTCATTGATGACCGTGCCCGACCCGCTGCTCTGTCGGGGAGTCAGCAATCGCCACGGAGTGAAATAGTCCGGAGCCGCCGCAGTGGTGTAGATTTTGACGACAGAGTCTTCGATGGCGCTGATAGTGGTCTGCTGAGCGGAAACGGAAGCTGCACACATCAGCAGCGCGCAATTTATCAACAGTCCGCGGAAAATGCTGAACTTGCTGCAGTCTGGACATTGAAGCTTGGGCATGAATAAGTCCTGTCAATTTCAGTGGTTGTCGACCTGTGCAGGTTTTGTCGTCGGGCGGGACAGCCGGGACACGTGACCTGTGGCTGCCAGGCGTTCTACTTTAATACCCGGGATGCATGCGGCAAAGCCCTTTCCGCCAGTTCAGCGAATTCCTGCGAGCAATGTCACTTCGGGCGGGTGCTGAAACCGGTTCAGGTCACACGCATACCCGGTTGCGCTCCAGAGTCGGGTTCGAGCAACCAGATGTCTTTGCCGCCGGGCCCCGTTGCCAGCACCATGCCCTCGGAGACGCCAAACTTCATCTTGCGGGGGCGCAGGTTGGCCACCATGACCGTCAATCGACCCACCAGCTTGTCCGGTTCATAAGCAGACCTGATACCGGAAAATACCGTACGCGTCAGCTGCCTGCCTTGTTGATCAGGGCCCAGCTCCAGCTCCAGCTTCAGCAATTTGTCAGCACCCGGGACATATTCTGCCGCAGCAATCCGCACTATGCGCAGATCAACCTTGAAGAAATCGTCAATGTCGATCTCTGCTTCCAGTGGGACACCGGTGGGTTGCGCGGTTGCAGATTCAGCCTGCTGCTTCTCGACTTCTTCCCGGGTTGCTTCGATAACCGCCTGGACCTTGTCCATCTCGACCCGTTTCATCAGAGTCTCGAACCTGTTGATGGCCTGGCCCGTAACCACCTCGTTGGCATCCTGCCAGCGCAATGGATTCACCTGGAGAAACTTCTCAGCCCTGGCGGCCAGAACGGGCAGAACCGGTTTCAGGTAGATAACCAGGATGCGGAACAGGTTGATGCCGGTAGTGCAGACAACCTGAATGCGTGGATTCGTGGCATCCTCCTTGGCCATAACCCAGGGCTGTTGCTCGTTGATATACTGATTGGCGCGATCCGCCAGGTTCATGATTTCACGAATGGCCTTGCTGTACTGGCGGTTCTCAAAGAGTCCGGCGATGGACTCACCGGCATCCTGAAATTCGTCGATAAGCGCCGCTTGATCCAGTTCCTCGGACAGTAATCCACTGAACCCCTTGTGCACAAAGCCGGCACAGCGACTGGCAATGTTCACCACTTTGCCCACCAGGTCGGAATTGACCCGCTGGACAAAATCTTCCAGGTTGAGGTCGAGATCGTCGACCCCGTCTGACATCTTGGCGGCCAGGTAGTAGCGCAGGTACTCGGGATCAAGATGATCCAGGTAGGTACGGGCATTGATAAAGGTGCCCCTGGACTTTGACATCTTCTTGCCGTCCACCGTCAGAAACCCATGCACGTAGACTGCCGTGGGCGTGCGGTATCCGGCACTTTCCAAAATGGCCGGCCAGAACAGGGTATGAAAATTGACGATGTCCTTGCCGATGAAGTGATACAGCTCGGTATCGTGGCCGGGGCGCCAGAAGCTGTCGAAGTCGTAGTCGGTTCGCTGGCACAGGTTCCTGAAACTGGCCATGTAGCCGATGGGCGCATCGACCCAGACGTAAAAATACTTGCCTGGGTGGCCGGGAATTTCAAAGCCGAAGTAGGGGGCGTCGCGGCTGATATCCCAATCCTGCAGGCCACTGTCCAGCCACTCGTTCAGCTTGTTGGCCACCTGGGGCTGCAACGCACCGCCGCGGGTCCAGGACTTGAGGAAGTCGGTAAAAGCCGGCAGCGTGAAAAACAGGTGTTCGGATTTTTTTTCAACCGGGGTGGCACCCGAAATCGTGGATCGCGGGTTGAGCAGTTCGGTTGGGCTGTAGGTAGAGCCGCAAACTTCGCAATTGTCACCGTACTGATCATCCGTCTTGCAACGTGGACATGTGCCCTTGATGAAACGGTCGGCAAGGAACAGCTTCTTTTCCGGATCGAAAAGCTGGGCAATTTCCTGGCGCCTGATATGGCCATTGGCCTCCAGTTGCTTAAAGATCGAGTCCGCCAGTTCGCGGTTTTCCGCCGAGTGGGTGGAGTAATAATTGTCAAAGCCGATGTGGAACCCGACAAAGTCATCCTGGTGGGCCCGGTTGATCCGCTCAATGTGCTCTTCCGGACTGATTCCCTGGGCTTCCGCACTGAGCATGATCGCCGTTCCATGGGCGTCATCGGCACACACGTAGACGCAGTCGTGACCACGCATTTTCTGCAGACGCACCCAGATATCGGTTTGTATCACTTCCATCAGGTGGCCGAGGTGGATGCCTGCGTTGGCGTAGGGAAGGGCACTGGTGACGAGGATTCTTCGGGTTGACACGATTGATTCCTTGCAGGGCTTTGTTACCGGTTGAACTGAACGGTCGACTGTTCGGGGACGCGACGGCCAGCGATGATACTGTAGATGAGGGGCAAATTCAGCATGTTTTGGGCTGGGGCAGCCGGTGGGCCGCTGCTTCCATTACTCCGGGAACGTGCCCCGCGGAGTTAGTGCAGTGGCCGACGATTGGCTTTATCATTCGCGCTTTTGATACTTGACCCGGGGAAGCAGACTGGCATGACAATAAAATCAGACAGATGGATCAGGCAAATGGCATTGGAAGAAAAAATGATAGAACCTTTTGCTGAACGCCAGGTCCGCGGGGAAGTTGGCGGACGGGTCATTTCCTTCGGCACGTCGAGTTACGGCTACGACGTGCGCTGCGCCACCGAGTTCAAGATATTCACTAATGTGCATACCAACAATGTCGTTGACCCCAAAAACTTCGACGAGACCAGTTTTGTTGCTATCGACGAAGAGGTTTGTGTCATACCACCCAATTCCTTCGCACTGGCCCGAACCGTGGAATATTTCCGCATTCCCAGCGATGTCCTCACCATCTGTCTGGGTAAGTCAACCTATGCCCGCTGCGGCATCATCGTGAACGTCACGCCGCTGGAGCCGGAGTGGGAGGGACACGTCACCCTGGAATTTTCCAATACGACCCCGCTTCCCGCAAAAATTTACGCCAATGAGGGCGTGGCCCAGATGCTGTTTTTTCAATCTGACGAACAGTGTGAGACCACCTACCGTCAACGGGGTGGTAAGTACATGGGTCAGACCGGGGTAACCCCGCCAAAAGCCTAGTGTCCTGTCCGGGAAATTCGCAGAAATGAGGTGAATTATCCGGACAGGACAGTGGCGGTCTTCCGGGGCTGGCGGACAATCCTGCTGATTCCGGATTGCCCTGCTGCCTGTCAGGCGGAAGTCGCAGCGTGGGAAAAATGACACCTGGGACTGCTAACCGCCAAGAATCCGTCTTTTTGTGCCGGTTTTCCGTTGTTCAATGGTCTGGCCGTGTTTTCTATTGCGGTTCCACTGCCGCGGATTACGCGGGCTGTAGCCATTCGATAAAAAAATCACCGTGATGGAACGGAAATTGCAAAAGCCAGTGAAGTACGTTCACCGGCGGTTGCATGAAGAGGATTTCTCTCCCTCCGGGCAGGCTGTTTTTTTTCCGGGGTCCTGGTATGGCGTTTTCAGATCCCGCGTTGGTCAAGCTACTCGTTGTGTCGACACAAGATCGAACAAGTTTAGTGAAACCTGACGAGAGCACCCAGCCACCGGATGAACGTTCACGGGGAACTGTGCATGTCAGTGGGGGCCGCCAGCGGGCTCTGCCAGTGTTACAGGGAGCGGGATCGAAAAACAACAGGAATAGAACTGATGACGGCCGTAAGAGAAACTACTGTCCGTAAAAAAGTCGAAGCGGGAAGCAGTAACGACAGCCACCAGAATCTCGAGGAAGTCGTGGATCGTTACGCACCGCTGGTCAAGCGAATTGCCCATCACCTGCTGCTCCGCATGCCGGCCAGCGTTCAGATTGATGACCTGATTCAGTCCGGCATGATCGGTCTGATCGAAGCCGCCCGTAAGTACGACGTATCCAAAGGCGCCAGCTTCGAGACCTATGCGGGCATACGAATCCGCGGATCGATGCTTGACGAAGTCAGAAAGGGTGACTGGGCACCTCGGTCAGTGCACCGCAAGTCCCGCAAGGTGGCGGAGGCGATCAAGGCAGTGGAATCACGTACCGGGCAGGATGCCAAGGATAAGGAAATAGCCCTGGAACTGGATATCACTCTCAACGAGTACTATACGATCCTGCAGGACGCCAGCGGCAGTCGCCTGTTCAGTTTCGACGACATCATGGACGGTGACGATTCGGCAATCGAGGCGGCGGCTGGGGAATTGCCCGGCCCTTGTGATGGTCTGCAACGGTCCACGTTCCGCCAGCATCTGGCAACTGCCATTGATAATCTGCCGGAACGCGAGAAGCTCGTGTTATCGCTGTATTACGACGAGGAACTGAACCTGAAGGAGATAGGTGAAGTGATAGGCGTCAGCGAGTCCCGCGTCAGCCAGATACACAGCCAGGCGGCCCTGCGCCTGCGCGCGCGACTGGTGGACTGGCGCTAACCCGAACCACTTCACGGACCCTGCTGCCAGTTTCCGAACTGGTCCCGCACCTGAAAGCTTCCGCTTCGCTTCAAGCATATCGGCGTCATCTTGGTTATAATCCGCGCGGTCCTGGTTCATTGGAATGATTCCGTCTATGCCGTCCGTTTCCCTGCCCCCTGCCGCCATGCTCAGTGCCAGGCAATTGCACTGCGAGCGGGACGATCGCCTGCTTTTCCAGAACCTGGACTTTGATCTTGGTGAAGGACAGGTTCTGCAGGTCAAGGGCAGTAACGGCAGTGGAAAAACCACCTTGCTGCGCATACTGTGCGGGCTTAACGATAACTTCACCGGCAACATCTACTGGTATGGACAGGCAGTGGCCAGGCATCGGGACGAGTTTCTTGCCTCGCTGTTGTACCTGGGCCACCGGGTAGGGGTCAACATGGTGCTGAGTCCGTTGGAGAATCTCCGCTGGGCCTGTAATCTGCAGGCACCGACCAGTGACGAGAAGATTGTCATGGCACTGGAAAAGCTGGATCTGCGGGGCTTTGAAGACTCGCCCTGCCACAACCTGTCAGCGGGTCAAAAGCAGCGGGTTTCGCTGGCTCGATTGCTGGTCAGCCCTGCCCGGCTGTGGGTTCTGGACGAGCCATTCACCACCCTTGATATTTACGGCGTGGCGGCCCTGGAAGAACTGCTGGCGGAACACGTGTCGGCCGGGGGGGCGGTAGTGGTGACCACCCACCACGCGCTGTCGGTGAATACCGATATCCAGTATCTGAACCTGGACGATAGTTGAGTACACTGCCGGCGTTGGTTGCTGCGCTATTGCCCGTGGCCGGGCATGGAAGTCGGCGGGTGCCCGGGACACTCAAGGAAAGCAGACAGAAATGACAGTTAACCATCCCCGGGCAGACGGTTTCAGCGCCTTCGTTGTCACCCTGAAGCGAGATCTGCTGGTCGCGTTTAAACGACGCAATGACCTGCTGAATCCGCTGATGTTCTTTTTTATCGTGGTGTCGCTGTTTCCCCTGGGTATTTCGCCGGAACGGGAGGAACTGGCCGAGATTGCCATCGGTGTGCTGTGGGTGTGTGCGCTGTTGGCTTCGCTGTTGTCGCTGGACAATCTCTACCGATCGGACTACGAGGATGGCTCGCTGGAACTGCTGTTGCTCAGTCCTCATGCCTTGTATTTCATGGTATTGGCGAAAATATTGAGTCACTGGCTGGTCAGCGGGATCCCTCTCGTGTTGTTGTCCCCGCTGCTGGGTTATATGCTGGCACTGCCCGCCGAAGCCTACCCGGCGATGATCGGCTCCCTGCTGTTGGGAACGCCCATACTCAGCCTGCTGGGCTCTATTGGCGTTGCCCTCACCGTTTCACTGGGCAGTCGAGGGTTGATCCTGGCGATGATAATCCTGCCTATGAGTGTTCCCGTGCTGATTGCCGGCACCCTGGCCGTGGGGCAGGCCATGGACGGCAATCCGGTTGGCGGGCACCTGGCGATTATGGGAGCCATGCTGGCACTGGCCATCAGTATGGCGCCGCTGGCTTCGGCCGCGGCCCTGCGCATCAGCGTCAATTGACCGCCAATCGTCAGGCGGGCCCCGTGGCTGACGGACCTGCTGGATTGGTGGTAATCGGTTACAATAAGTAACAGGGCACGAATGGGTGCCGTGATATAGTGCGAAATGACCCGAAAACGGCAAAATCGGCGTATTTACTGACTATGTGGCAATGGTTTCACAAATGGGGATCCCCCAAGTGGTTTTACGAGCTGTCGGGGCGGTGGCTGCCCTGGCTGACCGGTGCCATGATCCTGTTTCTGACGGTGGGCGTGGTGTGGGCACTGCTGTACGTGCCTCCGGACTATCAACAAAGCTATACCACGCGGATCCTGGTGGTTCACGTAGCGGTGGCCGGCACGTCCCTGGCCTTTTTTCCCATCATGGCAGTGGCTGGTACCATCACCCTGGTGTGGAAAATGAAAATGGCCGATATGGTGGCGAAAACCGTAGCCCCTCTGGGCGCCTGGTTTTCCGCTCTTACCCTGGCGTCCGGCTCGATCTGGGGCAGTGTCATGTGGGGCACCTGGTGGGAATGGAGCGACAGTCGCCTGACCTCGATGCTGTTCCAGTTCTTCCTGCTGGTAAGCGTGGTGTCCCTGCGTTCTGCGCTGAACGATTCGGAAACCGCGGCCAAGGCCTGCGCGGTTCTGTCCATCGTCGGCTGCGTAAACGTGGTTATCATCAAGTACTCGGTGGAATGGTGGAACACGCTGCACCAGCCGGCCAGTGCCCTGTCCATGGACAGCGGCAGCGTCAATGGACCGGAATTCTGGGTGCCGACGCTGATCATGGTGGTGGCCATGTACCTGTTCATGGCTGTGCACGTGATGATGGCAACACGAAATGAGATTCTGCGACGGGAGAGCCGGTCACAGTGGGTTCTGGACCTGGTCGCCGCCGGCAGACCGGCAAGCTGAGAGGCCATAGATGTTCGACGGTATCCAGTTTGCCAGCATAGGTGAGTTTCTCAGCATGGGTGGCTATGCGTTCAACGTGTGGTCCGTTTACCTGCTGTTTTTCCTGTTCCTGCTGGTGAACCTGCTGGGACCATTGCGCCGCCGTAAGAAGCTGATGAAGGAATTGCAGCGACGCACGGTCCTTACCGACAGGCAGCGGGCTGCCGCCAATGAGTGATTAGCCACAGTTTTCAGGTCATCCTGTTTAAAGCGATTGGAGAGAAGCGGTGAAACCCCATAGAAAGAAGCGACTGGCGACAATACTGTTTATCGCATTCGGGCTGAGTATCGGCATCGGCTTGACGCTGTATGCGCTGCGGCAGAACCTGAACATGTTCTTTACGCCAACCCAGGTAGCTGCCGGGGAAGTGCCTGCCGGACGTGAGATTCGTGTCGGCGGCATGGTGAAAGAAGGTTCCGTCCTGCATGCCAGCGACTCCCTCGCCGTGCAGTTTATCGCCACGGATTATGCCAGCGATGTGCCCATTCATTATGAAGGGATACTTCCCGACCTGTTTCGGGAAGGGCAGGGAATCGTGGTTGAAGGCGAGGTGGATACAACCGGTGTATTGCAGGCATCGCGGGTCCTGGCCAAGCACGACGAAAACTACATGTCGCCGGAAGTGAAAGCAGCGCTGGACGCTTCCCACGTCGATCAGCAAGGTTATCCGCAGGCTGCCCAGGGACGTCCCGATGGTTCCTGAGTTCGGTCAATTCGCCCTGATTCTGGCATTCTGCCTGAGTGTCCTGCTGGCCACATTGCCAATAATTGGAGCCGCCCGCGACAATGCGCTGTGGATGAGCCTGGCCAGGCCCCTGACTGCCGGGGTATTTGTCTTTCTCAGTGTCTGCCTCGTGGTGTTGGGCTATGCCTTCGTTACCGATGACTTCTCGGTGCAGTTTGTCGCCAATCATTCCAATACGCTGTTGCCCCTGCAATACAAGATAACCGCTATATGGGGCGGTCATGAGGGCTCGTTCCTGTTCTGGACTTTCATGCTCAGCTTCTGGATGCTGATGGTCAGTATTTTCAGCCGCAGCCTGCCCATGGATTTCGTCGCCCGGGTGCTGGGCGTCCTGGGTTTTCTGGCGGCCGGCTACATACTGTTCATGATTGCCACGTCCAACCCTTTCGATCGTGTTCTGCCCCTGGCGCCCCGCGACGGAGCAGACCTCAATTCGGCGCTTCAGGATATTGCCTTCATATTGCACCCGCCGACTCTGTACATGGGCTACGTCGGCTTCTCCGTGGTGTTCGCCTTCGCCATTGCGGCGCTGCTCAGTGGTCGGCTGGATGCGGCCTGGGCCCGCTGGTCACGACCCTGGGCAAACATGGCGTGGGTCTGGCTGACCGGCGGTCTGGCCCTGGGAAGCTGGTGGGCCTATTACGAACTGGGCTGGGGCGGCTGGTGGGCCTGGGACCCGGTGGAAAACCCGCCGCTGATCACCTGGCTGCTGGGTACGGCGTTAATGCACTCCCTGGCGGTGACGGAGAAACGGGGGGTTTTCAAGAGCTGGACCGTCCTGCTGGCCATCCTGGCGTTCGCCGGCAGCCTGCTGGGTACCTTCATTACCCGTTCGGGCCTGCTGACCTCGGTCCATGCCTTTGCCAGCGATCCCACGCGCGGCGTTTTCATCCTGGGTTTCATTGCGCTTACGGTTGGTGGATCGCTGGTTCTGTATGCTCTGCGGGCGCCGCTGATCAGGAACGAGTCCAGTTTTTCGCCCATATCGAGGGAAGTGTTCCTGCTTACCAATAACATACTCCTGGTGGTTGCCGCCGCGTCGGTGCTGCTGGGTACGCTTTTCCCGATGGTCTACCAGGCCATTACCGACAACCTGATTTCCATCGGACCGCCTTATTTCAACGCCATTTTTGTCCCGCTGATGGCATTACTGGTTGTTGCCCTGGGATTCGGTCCCATAAGCCGCTGGAAAAACACGTCGACAGCTTACCTGCGCAAGCAGTTGACGATGGTGGCCATCGCGGCAGTGACGCTGGGCGTGATTCTCCCGCTGGTGATTACGCTCGAGTTTTCCCTGCCCGTGACCATCGGCGTCAGTCTCGCCTTCTGGCTGGTGTTCGCCATAGCCCGGGACGTCTATAACAAGGTCGCCAACAAGGCGAATCGCTGGCAGGCCCTGCGCGGGTTACCCGCTAATTACCTGGGCATGCAGCTGGCACATTTCGGCGTGGCGGTGATGATTGTCGGCGTCACCCTGACGTCCAGTTTCAGCATGGAGAAAAGTGTACTGCTGACACCTGGCCAGGCTATCGATCTGGGTGATTACGATTTTCAGTTCAACGGGACACAACCGATTACCGGTCCCAACTACGTAGGGGACGAGGCTACCATTCTGGTGAGCCGCCGGGGTGAGTTCATGCGTGAGCTGCATCCTGAAAAACGCATTTATATCGCCAGCAATTCCCCGTCCACGGAAATGGCAATTGATTCCGGGTTTTTCCGGGACCTTTTTGTCACCCTGGGGGAGGGCCGCGAAAGTGGCGCATGGTCGATGACGTTGTATGTGAAGCCGTTTGTTCGCTGGATCTGGCTGGGAGCCATCTTCATGGGTATCGGCGGAATTACCACCGCCCTGGATAAACGTTACCGGAAATTGCTGGTCAGGGATCAACTGCGGCGGGAAACAGAAAAAGTCCCGCCGGCTGAACCACAAAGCGTGTAACCTGGGGGAGCTATGCAGAGATTGAAGTTTTTCGTTCCGATTGCGGGTTTCCTGGTACTGGGAGTCCTGTTGTGGCGAGGTCTGTACCTTGAAACAAGCGAACTGCCGTCGGTACTCATCAACAAGCCCTTGCCGGAATTTGAACTTGAGGATGTCTATGACAACCAGCTGGTCGCCAAGGAAGACCTGCCGGAAGGACCGTTTCTGCTGAATGTCTGGGGAAGCTACTGTCTGCCCTGCCTGGCGGAACATCCGACATTCATGCGACTGTCGGAAAACGAGGTTATACCCATCGTCGGAATCAACTACAAGGATCAACAGAACGCGGCCCTGGACTGGCTGGAAACCAATGGCGATCCATTTACCTTCAGTATCATGGACCATGACGGCAGGCTGGGCATAGACCTCGGCGTGTATGGGGCACCGGAAACCTTTCTGATCGACAGTAACGGGGTTATCCGATACCGGCACGTGAGTGTACTGGATGAGCAGGCCTGGCAGGATATCTTTGTTCCGGCCATTGAAGAACTCGATAGAGAGGAGTCCTGATTGCTGCGGCTTGCACTGATTCTGGTGATTGGACTGTCCGCGTTGAATACCGCGGGCAGCGCCTTCGCCCAGGTGGATACCTTCGAGTTCGAAACGGAAGAGCAGCAACAGCGTTTTCGCCGGCTGTCCAACGAGCTGCGCTGTCCCATGTGCCAGAATACCAATCTGTCAGGTTCCACCGGCGGGGTTGCCGAAGATCTGCGGCGGGAAATCCATCGCATGATCATAAGCGGCATGAGCGACCAGGAAATCGAACAGTTCATGTTTGAGCGCTACGGCGATTTCATTTTCTATCGGCCACGCCTGCGTGCCGAAACCGTGCTGCTGTGGTTCGGTCCATTGATATTCCTGCTGGTCGGCGGACTGGTGGTTTTCAGTATCGTCAAAAAAGCCAGAACCTCTTCCGCCGGAACGCTTAGCGAGGAGGAACAGCAGCAATTGAAGGAATTGCTGAATGAGCGGTCGGCGGACAACCAATAAAGCAGAATGCCGGCGTCAGAAAACAGAACCGACGGCCCGGCACCGGCTGCTGCCGACCAGGCCTTAAACTCTAACCGACACACCCTGGGTACATTTCTTGTTCTGGACAATCAGTATTTTATTCCTGTTACTGGCGGCGTTGTTCGTGCTGGTTCCGTTATGGCGGCACTATCGGCCTGATGCCGACACAGAACGCCTGCGGACCCGCACCAACCTGACGATCTTCGAAGAGCGGCAGCGGGAGCTGCAGATCGAGCTGGACAACGGCATCATCGATCCGGCGCAATACGAGGAATTGTTGCTTGAGCTGCAGAAATCACTGCTGAATGACACAATTCAGGCAACCTCGGATGAAGCCTCCGGCGTGGCTGGAAACAGCAGCCAAGGGCAGCCGTCGAACAGCTCGAATAAAACCCGGAAATCGGCTTCCTCGGATAGGCTGAGCAGAGCGGTTCCCCTGGTGATGGTCCTGTTGATTCCGGTAGCGGCATATCTCATGTATGACCGCTGGGGCTATCTCGATGATGTGCAGCTTATGGATCTGTATGAACAGTCCATCGCCAGTGATAATGACGAAGAACAGCTGCGCGACCTGGTGATCGCCCTTGGCCGGGTCGTTCAGGAAGACGAAACCAATGAGTGGGCCTGGTACTTCCTGGGGCGGAATTTTTCCAATCTGGGCATGTTTGGCGAAGCCGAAATCGCATTTCAGCGGGCCAGCGATCTCATGCCGGAAGGACCGGACAAGGCGGCCACGCTGGGCCTGCTGGCCCAGATCAAATACCTGATGGCGGAAGGCGCCATGACTGACGAGGTGCTGGCAACCGTCGAGCAGGCGCGATCCATCAACCCGTCGGAAAACGCCTCGCTACAGTTGCTGGCGGTGGATGCGGAAATGCAGGGTGACCTGTCGGCTGCCATCGGCTACTGGCGGCTGATGATCCAGTCCAATCCCAATTCCACCCAGGCACAACAGCTGCGCCAGCGCATTGCCGTTGCCCAGCAGCAGCTTGCTGGACAGGAGGGGGACGGCGAGCTGGCAGGACCGCGAATTGAAGTGAGCCTGTCGCTGACGGAGGGGCTGATACTGCCTTCCGGTATGCGGGTTTTTATCGCCGTGCGAAGCGCTGAGCAGGACGGCATGCCACCGCTGGCAGCGACCGATCTGGTTGTGGATGATCTTCCGGTGACGGTTACCCTGGATAACAACATGGCGCTTACACCGGCATTCAATATTTCATCGGCGGAATCGGTCTATGTCAGTGCCACGGTATCGCGGTCCGGTTCCGCCAATGTGCAGTCCGGTGACTACCGGGTGCAGTCCGAGCCCTTTACCCATGACGGCGAGCTGAACACGATTGAACTGGTCATCGGCGTGGGCGACGTGGTCCCCTGAGTGGATTTTGCGGTTGCCGCTGGCGATGTGCTCCGGCAGCGCGTCTGCCTCATTAATCGGTGATTCCCCGGGATTGCTGAATGTACCTTGCTGAGTTCCTGACCATTGCCATTGCCCATCTGGTTGCCGTGGCCTCGCCAGGTCCTGACTTTGCCATCGTCATGCGTCACAGCATTCGCCACGGACGTCGTGGCGGGGTATGGACCAGTTCAGGTATCGCCCTCGGCATCCTTCTGCATTGCGGGTATTGCGTGCTGGGAGTAGGCGTACTGCTGTCCACGACCCCGGCGCTGTTCAACACCGTGAAAGTGGTTGCCGCCATCTACCTGGTGCTGTTGGGCTACCGTGCCATCCAGGCTTCCCGGCGGTCAGCTGTTCACCTTGCCGAACCGGTCCAGCCTGACAGCGAGTCACCGTGGAAGTGGCTGGTCACAGGCTTTCTGACCAATGGTCTCAATCCCAAGGCAACGTTGTTTTTCCTGGCCCTGTTCACCGTGATTATCGATATTCAGACACCGGTCGCGGTCCAGGCGCTGTATGGCATTTACCTGTCGCTGGCGACCTTTGCCTGGTTTGCCCTGTTGTCCGTGGTGCTGGGCATTGCCGGCATCAGGTCGTCATTGCTGCGGGCCGGCGCCTGGTTTGAACGGCTGATGGGGCTGGTACTTATCGGGCTTGGTGTGCAACTGGTGGTAAGTCTGCCGCCAGTTTCCGGTTAAAGCAGGATGGATTGGGGTATTTTCTAGCCGGCGGAGGCGTTCTGGCGGTATATTTTTGCTACACTGCAGGTCATAGCGCAGATTCGGGACAGGAAATGAATGCGTCATCCCCACAGTTACCAGACACGCTGATCGACCGGTTCAATCGGCGGATAGACTACGTCCGTCTCTCCGTTACCGATCGGTGCGATTTTCGCTGTGTCTATTGTATGACCGAAGACATGAAGTTTCTGCCGCGTGACCAGGTTCTGTCTTTGGAGGAGTTACATGAGGTAGCCCGGGCCTTTACCGAACTGGGTGTGAAGAAGATCCGCATCACCGGGGGCGAACCCATGGTGAGAAACAACATCATGTCCTTGCTGAATGACCTTGGCAGGCTCCCGGGGCTCGAGGAACTGCTACTGACGACCAACGGCGCGCAGCTGGGGAAATTTGCCGGTCAACTAAAGGCCGCGGGTGTCAACAGGATCAATATCAGTATCGACAGCCTTCGTGCCGATCGATTTGAGCGAATTTCCCGGGTCGGTAAACTGGATCGCGTGGTTGCCGGCATAGACGCGGCCATAGCTGCCGGATTCCAGCGCATCAGGCTGAACTCCGTGATCATGAAGGGCTATAACGAGGACGAGGTTCTGGATCTGGTGGATTTCGCCACGGACCGGGGTGTCGATATTGCGTTCATAGAGGAAATGCCGCTGGGCAGGCCTTCCGACCACGAACGGGAAGAAACCCTGTGTACCAATGACTGGGTGCGCGACGTCATCAGTCAGCGCCATGCCCTGTTGCCCACCGCCAGTCGCACGGCCGGCCCATCCAAATACTGGCAGATCGAGGGACAGCCCAATCGAATCGGATTTATCTCGCCGGTCAGTCACAACTTCTGTGCCGACTGCAATCGTGTTCGGGTAACCGTTGAGGGACGTCTGTTACTGTGCCTGGGTAATGAGCACTCGGTGGACCTGAGAGCAGTGCTGCGGGATCCTCAGAAGAGTTCTGACGATCTGAAACTTGCCATCGTCAATGCCATGGACATCAAACCCGAGCGTCATTATTTTTACGATGTCGACTACGAGCAGCCGGTCAGGCTGATGAACATGACCGGTGGCTAGTTGCCGCTTGGCCACCCCTTACTGCCGATAATGTCTGTAGAGCCCCTCAATATCAAGGTAATCACCGTGTCGGACACCCGTACCGAGGAGACCGACCGGTCCGGTGCCGTGCTGGTGGATAAGTTGACTGCCGCCGGCCATAAGCTGCTGGAGAAAATTATCGTCCCGGATGATGTATACCAGCTGCGGGCCGCTGTGTCGGTGGGCATTGCCGATCCCCGGGTCCAGGTGCTGCTCATGACCGGTGGCACGGGATTTACCGCCCGTGATAATACCCAACAGGCGATTGAACCCCTGCTGGAGCTGCACATCGACGGCTTTGGCGAGTTGTTCAGACAGCTTTCCTACCATGAGATCGGCACCTCCACCATACAGTCCCGGGCGTTTGCCGGCATGACCAACGGCACCCTGGTGTTCTGCGTGCCCGGATCACCCGGTGCCTGTGGTACCGCCTGGGACAAAATCATCGCCGATCAACTGAACAGTGCTCACAAGCCCTGTAATTTTGTCGACAAGCTCAAGCAACCGCCGAGTAATTAGGGAAGTGCACTGAAGGCAAGAGCAAAAGGGCAAATACACAGGCGAAAAAAACCAGCCAGAGGCACTGACTGCTGCAATCACCGTGGTGGCAAGAGGTGGTCAGGCTGCTGGCTGGTCAGGTTTTAGCGAAGGATTGATAGTATCCATTAATGCACTCCTTCCAGCATTAGCGTCTTGGTTGTTGCCTAGGCGGCAACGTACATGATCAGGGCAGGGATCGCGACTGCGCTCACTACAATTGCAGTACTGATCACCACGGCCTGAATGGTGGGCCATGCTTTCCCCAGTACTCTGCTCAAACTTGTCTCCTCCGGTTAACTAGTGAATGAAAACAAGCTGCTAAATTCCTGCAGCTCGGCGTGAATAATAGCATTCTAATGCAGGCAGGGTAACAATTACGCCGTAAATGTAACCTAAAGTAACAATAATCTGACAGGTCATTGTCAATATTGTGACCTGAATCACCTGCCATGCTTTATTCCCTGACCGGCTGCGGACGTCATCCGAGCGTTTTCCATGGGTCTTTGCCTGTCCCGTTCAGTCTGGGTACACTTGCCGCGGTTTTCCATTCACCTCTTCCAGGAATGCGCGACGTGCGAGTAATGACGTTCAACTGTAATGGTATACGTGCCGCGGCACGCAAGGGATTTTTCGACTGGCTGCCATCCAGCAATGTCGATGTGGTGTGCCTGCAGGAAACCAAGGCCCAGGAGCACCAGCTGGACGCCGGGCTGTTTTTCCCGTCGGGCTACAGCTGTTATTATTTCGATGCGGAGAAAAAAGGCTACGCCGGCACGGCGCTGTTTTCCAGAAAGCCGCCCGACCGAGTATCCACGGGCCTGGGCTGGACCATGGCGGACAGCGAAGGGCGCTATATTCAGGCCGATTTCGATAACCTGAGTATCGCCTCACTCTACCTGCCTTCGGGTTCCGCGGGGCCTGAACGGCAGGCCCGGAAGATGGATTTCATGGACCGCTACATGGCCTTCATGAAGCGGATTCGCGGCGATGGCCGGGAGTACATAATCTGCGGCGACTGGAATATCTGCCACAAGGAAATTGATCTGAAAAACTGGCGGGCGAATCGAAAAAATTCCGGCTTTCTACCGGAAGAGCGCCAGTGGCTGGATCGGCTTTACGACGATGTCGGTTTTATCGATGCGTTCAGGCTGGTCAACCAGGAACCCGACCAGTACAGCTGGTGGTCTAATCGCGGCAATGCCAGGGCTAACAACGTGGGGTGGCGCCTCGACTACCAGGTAATCACGCCCGACCTCAAGGACTCGGTTAAGGCGACGGAAATTTACACGGCGGAAAATTTTTCCGATCATGCACCGGTAATTCTCGACTACGACCTGAAATTATGAACATGCTTAAGACCAGACTCATCAGCGTATTATTCGTTTTCACCTGTGTCGTTGCCGGCAGTGCCCCTGCCCAGCAACTCGCGGCGGTTATCGACACCAGCAAGGGTGTCATGCGGGTTGAGCTTAACCCGCGTGCCGCACCAACCACGGTTGCCAATTTCGTCAACCTGGCTCAGCGGGGATTTTACGACGGGCTGAGTTTCCATCGCGTGCAACGGAATTTCATGGTCCAGGGCGGAGACCCCCTGGGAAATGGCACCGGAGGGCCTGGCTACCGCTTCGCCGGCGAAACCATTCTGCACCACAATCGCCCCGGGATTATCTCCATGGCCAATTCCGGCCCTGGGACCGAAGGCAGCCAGTTCTTCATTACGCATGTTGCGACACCACACCTGGACGGACTGCATTCCGTTTTCGGCAGGGTCACTGAAGGATTACAGGTAGTTTACGAGATCCGACGAGGCGATCTGATCAACAGCATTACCATTGAGGGCGATGCCAGTCAGGTGCTGGTAAGGAAACAGGAGCAGGTGGCTGAATGGAATCGCCTGCTGGATGCGAACTTTCCGAACCTGGACCCGATACCGCCCGGTGATCCGTAAGCGGCGATCTGACCGGCGGGGAGGTCAGGGAAGGACCTTCTTGAACGGCTTCACCGTGACCTTGCGATAGACGCCGGCGCCGACGTAGGGGTCGTCGTTGGCCCAGGCCTTGGCCTGCTCGAGGCTGTCGAATTCCGCCACAATCAGACTGCCGGTAAACCCTTCTTCGCCGGGGTCCTCGCTATCGACAGCCGGGTGGGGGCCAGCGATAACGATACGATTCTGCGCAACCATCTGGTTCAGGCGTTTCAGGTGTGCCGCCCTGGCATTCTGACGTTTACCCAGGCTGTCCTTTACGTCTTCACTGATAATGGCATAGAGCATCGGTATCTCCTTGCTTGCTGATCTTGCGGCCGCTGACCTGTCCGGTTCAAGGCGTATTGTCTGAAGAGGGCGGTGGCTCCGCGCTCTCCTGTTCGGCGACCTCGATATATCGCGACAGGTAGGGCATCTGGGCAAACACGAAGACAAAGGTGATGATCAGGTTGCCCCATACCTTGAAATTGATCCACATGGCTTCTGACAGCAGGAATGCCACGGCCAGGTTCACGGCGCCCAGAACGGTAAAGAACAGGATCCAGACCGTGTTGAGCGTGTTCCAGATCACCCTGGGCGCTTCCACGGCATGCCCCAGCATGTGCTCGATCGCCGATTTTTCGCTGACAAAGCGGGAGCCGAGGAATACGGCGGCGAAAACCCAGTTTGCCAGGGGCGCTTTCCATTTCAGGAAATCGGTATTGCGAAAATAAATCGTGGGTAGACAGGCCAGGACTACCACGATCAGGGTTATAAACTGAAACCTGTCAAGGCGGCGCTGGGCAAGAAAAATACCCCCGTAGACAAGCATGGATGTGACCAGCAGAAATTCCGCGGCACTGTAGATACCCCCGAGGGTGTAATCAAAGCCGGCAATGTTGATGATCCGTTCATCGAGGGTCCAGACGATGAAGAATACAACCAGGGGAATGTAATCCAGGAACTGTTTCATAAAAACGCCAGGGCTGCGGTAAGCGCAGGAAGGGTGTGTTTGGCTGAACGCTGGCCATTATACGCGTGTTTCCACAGATGCCAAAAAGAGTCTGTTTTTCTCCGCGCTTGTAATAAAATCTCCGCTTTTATTCAGAATCCGGTGCTGCGCGCCCGCTATTGGGGGTAGTTGCGATTGCCGGGTCATGCACACAGACGCCACGCAGAGCGGAATCGATGTCTGAATACCTGCAGGTCCATCCGGACAATCCGGAAGCACGACGCATAAAACAGGCAGTGAGCGTGTTGATGCAAGGGGGGGTTATTGTCTATCCCACGGATTCCACCTATGCCCTGGGTTGTCACCTGGGTGACAAGGCAGCCCTGAACCGGATCCGGCGGATCCGGAAGCTGGACGACCGTCATAACTTCACCCTGGTTTGCGAGGACCTGTCCTCGCTGGCCAGTTATGCCCGGGTCGATAACAGTGCCTATCGGATTCTCAAAGCCTACACGCCGGGCCCGTATACGTTTATCCTCAAGGCCACGCCCGAGGTACCGAGGCGCCTGATGCACCCGAAACGGAAAACCATCGGCATTCGTGTTCCGGACCACACCGTAGCCCAGGCGTTGCTGAGGGCCATGGGTGAGCCCATCATGAGCACCAGCCTGATCCTGCCGGACGAAGAGCAACAGATAGTGGATCCCCACGAGATCAGGTTGAAACTGGGCAAGCTGGTGGACCTGATAATCGATTCCGGCCCATGCGGACTCGAACCGACGTCGATGATCGATCTTGAAGAAGGCGTACCGGTGGTCCTGCGGGAAGGCAAAGGTGATACTGAACCCTTCAGGTAGTCCGGTTCATGTAGAATATGCATCCATCAGACAGGAATTGCCTCGTCCACAGCAGTCTGGAGGCGCTACTGGCTGCGGGGGTCCCGGATTGCCGGCCACAACGGCACTAATTTCATCCCCACACCAAATACATCGTTAACTGGAGAAAAAGTTGTCTACTGTCGATTCTCAGCAACGTGTCCTATCCGGCATGCGACCCACGGGGCGTCTGCACCTGGGTCACCTGCATGGCGTATTGAAGAACTGGATCAAGCTTCAGCATGAATATGAATGCCTGTTTTTCGTCGCGGACTGGCATGCGCTTACCACACACTACAGTGACCCGCACATCATTGAGGAAAATGTGCTGGATATGGTAATCGACTGGCTGGCAGTAGGGGTGAATCCCGGCTCAGCGGCAATATTCATTCAGTCCAAGGTGCCGGAGCACGCGGAGCTGCAGCTGCTGTTGGCAATGATGACTCCGCTGGGCTGGCTGGAGAGAGTGCCCAGCTACAAGGACCAGCAGGAAAAACTGCGGGAAAAGGACCTGGAAACCTACGGATTTCTGGGTTATCCGCTGCTCCAGGCTGCCGATATACTGATCTATCGGGCAGGCCTGGTACCGGTAGGCGCCGACCAGGTGGCCCACGTGGAGCTTACCCGGGAGGTAGCCCGGCGCTTCAATCATCTCTATGGCAGGGAGCCCGGATTCGAATCGCTGGCCGAGGCGGCGGTACGGAAAATGGGGAAAAAGGCAGCGAGAATGTATGCGCAGCTACGGGTTTCCTACCAGGAAAAAGGCGATCAGGAAGCCCTGGAGAAAGCCCAGGCCCTGCTCAGGGAGCAGCAGAATATCTCCATCGGAGACCGGGAAAGACTGTACGGCTACCTGGAAGGTTCCGGGAAAATGATCCTGGCGGAGCCTCAGTCGCTGCTGACTCCGGCGTCGAAAATGCCCGGCCTTGACGGTCAGAAGATGTCAAAATCCTATGACAACGTCATCGCTCTGCGGGAACCCCTGGACCAGGTCCAGAAGAAAATCAGCACGATGCCCACGGACCCGGCCCGGGTAAGACTGACCGATCCGGGGGAACCGGAAAAGTGCCCGGTATGGCAGCTGCACGAAACCTATTCCGACGACGAAACCCGGGCCTGGGTTTGCGATGGCTGTCGAAGTGCGAAGATCGGCTGCCTGGAATGCAAGAAGCCGGTTATCGATGCGGTGGTTGCCGAACTGGAACCTATTCAGAAAGAGGCCGCGCAATATGAAAAAGACCCCGATATCGTCAAGAGTATTGTCGCCGAAGGCTGTGAAGTGGCCCGTGACAAGGCCCGGGAAACGTTGCAGGACGTCCGTCAGGCCATGGGCTTGAGCTACTGGTAGACGGTGTCCGGCACATTGCAATCAGGCCCCGGTTTCACGGGCTTTCCAGGCACTATTAGTGATAGCATTATGCGTTTAAGTCAGGCACCAGGCGGATCTTGATATTGACAGTCTCCAATAATGAATCCGGCGAATCAGGCGACACCGAGGCGCTGGTTGATCAGCCAGGCCAGGAAGAACTGCCGTTTGCCTATGTCGCCGGGCAGGCCATAACCGAGCTGCCCAAGGACCTGTATATCCCGCCGGATGCCCTGGAGATTTTCCTCGAGGCATTCGAGGGCCCCCTGGACCTGCTGCTGTATCTGATCAAGCGCCAGAACATCGACATCCTGGAAATAAACGTCTCGGATATTACCGAACAGTACATGGCGTATGTGGACCTGATGGAAGCCGCTCAATTCGAGCTTGCCGCCGAGTACCTGGTGATGGCGGCCACGTTGGCGGAAATTAAATCACGTATCCTGTTACCCAGGCACGAAGAGGAAGAGGAGGACGAGGAAGACCCGCGTACTCAGCTCATCCGGCGTCTGCAGGAATACGAAAGATTCAAAAAAGCAGCCGAAGACATCGGTGAGCTGCCCCGCATGGAGCGGGAACTTTACCAGGTCAGCGCAGACCTGCCCGAACTGGAACGGGTCACGCCGGATCCTGATGTCGATTTGCAGTCAGTTCTGCAGGCACTGGCCGATGTGTTGCGCCGGGTTGAAATGTTCGAGCATCACCACATCCAGCGGGAAACGTTGTCGACGCGGGAAAAAATGTCGGAAATTCTGGCGCGGGTGTCGAATCAGAAATTTGTTCCACTGGTGTCCCTGCTGCTCCGGGAAGAGGGCCGGTTGGGGGTTGTTGTCACGTTCCTGGCCGTCATGGAGTTGATGAAGGATTCGATGATTGAAATAGTACAGAGTGAACCGTTTGGTCCCATTCATCTGAAGGCTCGAAGCTAGAGCCGGAAAAGCCGATATGAACGTACGCGACCGGAAAATCCCGAAAACCAGACGAGTCGATCTGATTCTGGTTACAGCAGGGGAAGGCCCGATTTCGCAGGGGTAGCCGGAAATATCAGACTATGGAAGATGTAGATAACAAGATTAAGATGATTGTTGAAGGGCTGTTGCTGGCAGCGGGTAAGCCGCTTAGTCTCAGTGTCATTTCAGGGGTCTTCAGTGAAGACGAGCGTCCGGACAATTCCGAGCTGCGGGAAGTGCTTGCCGCTATCGCGGAAGACTGCGATGACCGTGGATTTGAACTGAAGGAAGTGGCCTCCGGATTCAGATTCCAGGTAAAGCAGGATGTCAGTGAATGGATAGGGAGGCTATGGGAAGAAAAGCCGCCACGCTATAGCCGGGCATTGCTGGAGACCCTGGCGCTGATCGCCTACCGACAACCGATCACCAGGGGTGATATCGAAGAAATTCGGGGAGTAGGGGTCAGTTCTCATATTATTAGAACGCTGGTCGACCGTGAATGGGTGCGTATCGTCGGTCACAAGGATGTACCTGGAAAACCCGCGCTGTACGCAACTACCAGGCAGTTTCTCGACTATTTCAACCTTAAAAGTATTCAGGAACTGCCGCCATTATCCGAAATCCGGGAACTGGCTGAATCCCGCGGCGATTATGATGTCGAAGATGACCTGGTCAACCGCACCGTCCTCGAAGTACCGGAGGACGAGCAAGAGCAGCCCAACGAATTGGTGAACGAGGATGGCGAGGTTGTGGTGTTCGACGCCGGGGAATTACCGGACGAGAGCGAAGCGGCAGCATTGTCACGGAAGCCACTGAACGAAATCCTGGGGCTCACTGCTGAAGACGACGAAGGCAGTGGAGAGGATGAAGACGCCGAAGAAGCTGCCGCTGACGACCATAGCGAAGCCGGCCAGGTCAGTGAAAGCGGGTCCACCGCCCTGGAGGAAAACAGTCCGCCGCCGCAGGAACAAGGGCCTTCGCAGCAACAGGATGCCAGCATGGCATCCCCCGGGCCTGAACTGACTGGTGGTGCCAGCGATGATGATGGCTCGTCTCTTGGGGAGGAAATCCCGGAAACCGATTCCGACCCCCTGGCTGAACCCGCCAACGGTTCACCCGGTGCAGTCAAGCCGGAGATTTCCCCCGCAGCGGACAGGGACAGCGAGCAATCCCAGGGTAATGAGCAGCACGACGAGCTTGCCGAGGAACCGGCATCCGAATCGTCAGCCCGGTGACGGGCAGATATCGATGGCTGAGTCCAAGGTAGTGTGTGCCCGTGAATGATGAAAAGCTGCAGAAGGTCCTGGCCAGGGCCGGCTTCGGATCGCGGCGCGTTATGGAACAATGGATCAAGGACGGACGCGTCAAGGTTAATGGCGCGGTAGCAACCCTCGGCGACCGCGTCGGTGGCAACGATCGAATCACCGTCGACGGCAAAAAGCTGCTACCTCCAGCCAAAACCCGGGATCAATGCCGGGTTTTGCTCTACAACAAGCCGGAACGGGAAATCTGTACCCGCAAGGACCCGGAAGGCCGGCCGACTGTGTTCGATCGACTTCCGGGCCTGAAGCATGGCCGATGGGTCGCTGTGGGTCGCCTTGACTTCAATACCAGCGGCCTGCTGCTGTTTACCACCGATGGTGAACTGGCCAACGCGCTGATGCATCCCGCTGCCAATATCGAGCGGGAATATGCCGTACGCGTAATTGGCAATGTCACGCCTCAGACTGTTCAGAAAATGAATGACGGGGTTTTGATCGACGGCCATTTATGTCGATTTACCGACATTCAGCATTACGGTGGCGAAGGCGCCAACCAGTGGTATCACGTGGTGATCATGGAGGGACGTAACCGGGAGGTCCGCAAATTGTGGGAATCCCAGGGTTTGAAAGTAAGCCGGCTGAAGCGCGTCCGCTTTGGCCCGATCTTTATTCCCAGTACGGTGACAAGGGGCAAGTTCACTGAACTTGCGGCCGCCGATATCAATAAGCTGCGCAAGGCGGCCGGCATGGAACGAGCCTGACGGGTGTCTTGGCAGGTTTACCCGGGTCCTGAGCAGCGCCGGCAGTCCAGCCTGGCGGCGATTCGGCACTTAAGGTGCGAAGTCCCGGGCATCGATAGCCTGGCCATGAAAATTCTCACCCTCTGGCCCTATCAGGTACAGATAGACAGGCATGAGGGATTCCGGTGACGGGACCTCCGCCGGGTTCTCGGCCGGATACGCCGCGGCACGCATTCTGGTCCGGGTCCCACCCGGATTGATGCTGTTGATACGGATGGCCGTGGTCCTGGCCAGCTCATCTGCCAGCACTTGCATCAATCCTTCCACCGCAAACTTGGAGACGCTGTAAGCACCCCAGAAGGCCCGGCCCTTGCGACCGACACTGGATGCCGTGAACAGCAGGCGGCCGGCCGGAGAACGGGTCAGCGCCGGCAACAGGTGGCGGGTCAACAGGAAGGCCGCGTTGACGTTGACCTGCATGAGCTCCTGCCAGTCTTTCCAGGGATAGTGTTCCACGGGTGTGCGGGGACCCAGCAGGGCGGCATTGTGCAGCAGTCCGTCCAGACTGGGAAACTGTTCGTCGATGGAGTCGGCCAGGAGTTTGTAGTCGGGTTCTTGCGCCTTGAGCAGGTCCAGCGGATGGATAATGGCTGTACCGGGGCGCAGTGCGTCGATTTCATCGTAAACCTCTTCCAGCTTGGACTGGGTTCGTCCACTCAGGATGACGTTGGCGCCATGCGTGGCGAAACTGACGGCTGCCGCGCGCCCGATGCCGTCCCCGGCTCCGGTTACCAGGATGGTCTTGTCGGCCAGCAGGTCAGGTGGAGCTTGGTAATCGATCACGGATTCTCTCTCAGGCGAATTTCAGGATTGTCAGGAGGCCCGCCAGATCACCGGCGGAACGGATGATAAAGTCTGCCGGCCAGTCTTCGGCACGAACATCCTGGCCCAGGTAACCGTAAGCCGCTGCCACGGCGATAATGTCGGCATTCCGCGCGGCCTGCATATCCCGCAGATGATCGCCGACATAGACGGTCCGCTCAGTCGAGCAGCCAAGCTGCTGACAGGCCAGAATCAGCGGTTCCGGATCCGGCTTGCGGTTATCCACATGTTCGGGACAGATCAGCGTTCCACAACGATCCAGTAACTCGAGGTTCTGCAGCAGGCGGAGGCTGTATTTCTCCGGTTTATTGGTTACCACCCCCCAGGGGATGTCGCTGGCATCAAGGCTGTTCAGCAGTTCCGGTATGCCAGGGTAGGGCAGAGCCTCGGTCCGCTGCAGCTGCTCAAAATAGAAATCCAGAAGTTGCTGCAGTCGCGGCTCGAATTCCTCGTCCTGGTCTTCCAGGGCATAGGCCAGCCTGACCAGGGCCCGGGCTCCATCCGACACTGTCTGGTGGATGCGGTCGGGTGGCACCAGGGGTCTGTCGTCCCCGGTGAGCATCCGGTCCAGGACATGGCGGAAGTCGGCCGCCGTGTCCACCAGGGTGCCGTCGAGATCGAACAACACACACTCAATACCGGTCTGAAGCTTCTCGCTGTTCATGGGCCGGCCCGGTTACGCGTCGCCATGGTGATCGGGTTTTTGATACCTGGCGAGATAGTTCACGTCGAGATTTTTCTGCAGGAAATAGTTTTTCGTCAGCGGGTTGTACCCCATGCCGATCTGGTCCTGAAGCTGCAGGCCGGAGTCACGACACCAGCCCGCCAGTTCTGAAGGCTTGATGAATTTACCGTAATCGTGGGTGCCGCGGGGCAGCAGCTTCAACAGGTACTCGGCACCGATAATGGCGAAAACGTAGGATTTGGGATTGCGGTTGATCGTGGAGAAAAAAACCAGTCCGCCGGGTTTTACCAGCCGATGGCAGGCCTGCACGATGGACGCGGGGGAAGGCACGTGCTCCAGCATTTCCAGGCAGGTGACCACGTCGAAGCCGGCCGGGTTCTGCAGGGCAAACTCCTCCGTGGCGATTTTCCGGTAGTCGATGTCCAGACCGCTTTCCAGCTGATGCAGCCTGGCCACCGCCAGGGGGGCTTCGGCCATATCGATAGCTGTGACCCTGGCCCCGTGCTGTGCCAGGGACTCGGACAGAATACCGCCCCCGCAGCCGATATCGATAACCTGTTTCCCTGCCAGGTTCACTGCCTGACTGATGTAGTTGACGCGCAGTGGATTGATTTCATGCAGGGGGCGGAATTCACTGTGGGGATCCCACCAGCGCGTGGCCAGGTTCTCAAACTTGCGGATCTCGGCCTGGTCGATATTAGTCATGATCTTGCCTCGCTGATTTCCTTCTGCCAGTGACTGGCGATTTCCTGGATCGCCCGGTATTCCATGGTCTGCAATCTGCCATCCCTGACCACGGATCGGCCGCCGACCCAGACGTCGCTTACCTGGGAAGACGCGGTGTTGTAGACCAGGTGCGATATCGGGTTATACACCGGCAGCGCATTCAGTGTATCCAGTCGCACTGCCGTCAGGTCGGCGAATTTGCCGACTTCTATGCTGCCAATAAGCTGATCGAGACCCATGGCTTTGGCGCCGTTGAGAGTGGCCATCTGCAGGGCCTGGTGTGCCGGCAGAGCGGTGGCGTCACCTGACACGCCCTTGGCCAGCAGGGCAGCGGTTTTCATTTCCGACAGCATGTCCAGATCGTTATTGCTGGCACACCCGTCGGTGCCCAGGGCCACGTTGACATCCTGAGACAGCAGTTCACTGACGGGGCAGAATCCGCTGGCCAGTTTCAGGTTGGACTCCGGACAATGAATTACGTGAGCGCCAGCGGTGCGGATCAGGTCGATTTCATCCGGGTTCAACTGCGTGGCATGAACACACAGCAGTCGCGGGCTGAGCAGGCCCAGATCGGCCAGTCTTTGCAGTGGACGTATACCGGAATTCTGCACCGCCTCGTCCACTTCCGAGGCGGTTTCATGGACATGCATGTGGATCGGGATATCCAGTTCCTCCGCCAGGACCATGATTTTTTGCAACGGGGCGTCGGATACGGTGTACGGCGCATGGGGTCCGAAGGCAGTGTAAACCAGTTCGCTGTTGCGATAGTCGTCATGGAGTTCGGTAGCCTTGAAAATGTATTCGTCCGCGTTCTGACCCCATACCGACGGAAAATCAAGAATCGGGCTGGACAGCTGCACCCTGATATGGGCCTGGGTGGCGGCCCGGGCTACGGCTTCCGGAAAGAAATACATGTCGGCAAAGCAGGTTGTGCCGCCCAGCAGCATTTCGCCAATCGCCAGTTCGGCACCCTGGAAGACGAATTCCTCGCTGACCAGTCGTCCTTCCAGGGGCCAGATATGATGTTCAAGCCAGTCCAGTAACGGGACATCGTCCGCAATCCCGCGAAACAGGCTCATGGGTGCGTGACCATGGGTATTGACCAGTCCCGGTATCAGCAGATGATTCGCCAGTTGAACTTCCCTGGTAGCCGGAAACCGGCGTCTGGCTTCGGCACTTGGCAGGACGGCTGCGATCCGTTTGTCGGCGATGACGACGCTGTGATCTGCCAATACGGTATCGTGCGGAACCACCGGTACGGTCCAGCGGGCGGATATCAGCAGATCGGTTGTTTTTTCGGGTTGCGAATTCAAAACGCGGGCTGCACGGTGATGTCGACAAAGGTCGGCATTATAACGCCTGCATGCGCAAATAGCTTGGCCATTTTGGTGCTGGATCGAGTGGCTAAAAATATCGCCTGCCAGGTCAATTTATTGCCTTGATTTCGGGCATTTAAGCTGTCCGTCGGTGTCGATTGTGTGTTAGAATCCTACGCTTGTTTCAGGGCGGAATCATATCTTGTCGACAATAACAATCCGTAGCACCTCGCGGGCCGATTCGACGCGGTTTTCGCGGCAAAAAACCAACCTGCTACAACCCGGAATCACTAACCAATCCAAGTAAGCTTATGCAATCTTTACACATGAGGATTAGGGTGACTTATGTCTGAGTTTGCCAAACAGGTTTCACCCATTTCGCTGGAAAGCGAGATGCGGGAATCCTATCTTGCCTATGCCATGAGCGTGATAGTCGGGCGTGCCCTGCCCGACGTGCGAGACGGGCTGAAGCCGGTTCACCGCCGCGTGCTGTTTGCCATGGACGTCCTGTCCAATGACTATAACAAGCCCTACAAGAAATCTGCCCGTGTCGTAGGCGATGTCATCGGTAAGTACCATCCTCACGGCGACACGGCGGCTTACGATACCATCGTCCGGATGGCGCAGAACTTTTCGCTGCGTTATCCCCTGGTCGACGGCCAGGGTAACTTCGGTTCAGTCGACGGCGACTCTGCCGCGGCCATGCGTTATACCGAAATACGCATGGCCAGGATCGCTCATGACCTGCTCGCGGACCTGGACAAGGAAACGGTCGACTTCGCCGACAATTACGATGGCACCGAGCGCATACCCGAAGTCCTCCCCACGCAGATACCGAACCTGCTGGTTAATGGTTCCTCAGGGATTGCCGTGGGTATGGCAACCAATATCCCGCCGCACAATCTCACCGAGGTCGTGGATGCCTGTATCGCCGTACTGGACGACCCGGACATCGAGCTGGAAGGGATCATGGAGCATATCCACGGCCCTGACTTCCCCACTGCGGGGATAATCAATGGCAGGGCCGGAATCGTGCAGGCCTATCGCACCGGCCGCGGTCGTATTTACGTGCGTGCCAAGGCCGAGATTATTGAAGACGAGAAAACCAACAAAGCAACCATCATCGTTACCGAAATTCCTTACCAGCTGAACAAGGCCCGGCTTATTGAGCGTATAGCGGAGCTGGTCAAGGAGAAAAAGCTGGAGGGTATCAGCGAGCTGCGAGACGAATCCGATAAGGACGGCATGCGCATCGTCATCGAACTGCGCAAAGGGGAAGTGCCGGACGTCATTCTCAACAATCTCTATGCGCAAACGCAAATGCAATCGGTGTTCGGCATCAACATGGTTGCCCTGGTCGATGGTCAGCCGCGACTGTTGAATCTCAAGGAAACCCTGGAGGCATTTGTCCGTCACCGCCGGGAAGTGGTCACCCGACGCACCAAATTTTTATTGCGCAAGGCCCGGGAACGTGGCCACGTACTCGAGGGGCTGGCCATAGCCCTGGCAAACATCGATGCAGTGATCGAGCTGATAAAAACCTCACCCAGTTCGGCTGAAGCAAAAGAAAAACTGCTGGCCAGATCGTGGCGTTCCGACAGCGTGCTGAAAATGCTTGGTGAAGCCGGACCGGACGCCTGTCGGCCGGACGACCTGGAGCCACGCTATGGTATCCGGGACGATCAATACTATCTCTCGCCGGAGCAGGCCCAGGCAATTCTCGATTTACGGCTCCATCGACTGACCGGCCTTGAGCAGGAAAAACTGATGAACGATTATCAGGAGCTTTTGCTCCAGATAGCCGATTACATCGATATTCTTGGCAATGAACCACGCCTGCTCTCGGTGGTCCGCGAGGAGCTGGAACGTGTTCGCAGTGACTACGGTGACGAGCGGCGAACCGAAATTGTGGAATCCCAGCAGGATCTGACGGTGGAGGATCTGATCACCGAGGAAGATCGCGTGGTGACAATTTCCCAGACCGGCTACGCCAAGTCACAGCCGCTGACCGACTACCGCGCGCAGCGTCGCGGCGGAATGGGCAAAGCCGCCGCGACGGTGAAAGAAGAGGATTTCGTCGAACACCTGTTGATCGCCAACACACATGACACGTTGCTGTGTTTCAGCAACAGGGGCAAGGTGTACTGGCTGAAAGTCTTCCAGATTCCCCTTGCCGCCCGGACATCCCGTGGCAAGCCCATCGTCAATATTCTGCCGCTGGAGGAAGGGGAGCAGATCACCAGTCTGTTGCCAATCAAGGAATATTCGGAAAATCACTACGTATTTATGGCGACGTCCAGCGGTACGGTCAAAAAGACCGAGCTGAGCAGTTTTTCCAGACCACGCAGTGTCGGGCTGATCGCGCTGGAACTGGAAGAGGGTGACGTACTTGTGGGTACGGCTATCACGGACGGCGAACAGGATGTCATGCTGGTCAGCAGCAGTGGCAAGACTATCCGCTTCAAGGAAGGCGATGTCAGGCCGATGGGCCGGACCGCCAGGGGCGTTCGCGGCATACGCCTGGCCGAAGACCACCATATGATTGCGCTGATCATTCCAGAACAGGAAAAGCAGATTCTGCTGGTCAGTGAAAACGGCTATGGCAAGCGCACCGAGGTTGAAGAATTTCCGGTGTATGGCCGGGGTGGCCAGGGGGTAATAGGCATACAGGCCAGCAAGCGTAATGGCGCCATAGTTGGCGCCGCCCAGGTTACCGACGGTGATGAAATCATGTTGATTTCCGACAAGGGAACCCTGGTCAGGACCCGTGTGGACGAAGTGTCGGTTCAGGGTCGTAACACCCAGGGTGTACGCCTGATAAAACTCAAGGAGGAGGAACGGCTCGTCGGCCTGGAGCGGGTCAACGAGCCTGAAGTCATCGACCTGGATTCCACCGATGAAGACGTTTCCACCAATGGCGGGTCTGAGCAGGCCGGCGGGTCGACGGGAGCGGAAGACCAGCCGGATTCCGATCCTGCGGATTAACCCCGGTACTCCGGCTGTCGCATCTGACACGGCAGGCCTTGCCGGCCGGAGAAGTGCTGACAGTATCCCTGACCTGCCTGCCGAACTACAGCGAGCAGCTTCTTGACTGATTTACAGCTAAACGGAAGGTCGGTTGCGTTCCTTGGCCCTCCCGGCACTTTTTCCCATTCTGCGGTGTTAAAGGTGTTTGGTCCGGAGGCGCCGTTGCTGGACTGCGCCACCATAGATGATGTGTTTGCCGCCGTGTCCGGTGATCGCGCCAGGTACGGTGTCGTACCGGTAGAGAATTCCACGGAAGGTGCGGTCAACAATACCATGGATTGCCTGGTTGCCACGGACCTGAAGATAGTCGCCGAGGTGGTGGTGCCCATCGAGCACCATTTCATGACGGCGCCGGGCACCGGACTGCAACAGCTGCACAAGGTTGTTTCCCACAAGCAATCCCTGGCCCAGTGCCGAAAATGGCTGGTGGCCAACTGGCCCGGACTGCCCCTTGAAGAAGCAGCCAGTAACGCCCAGGCTGCAAAAATTGCCGCCGAGCAGCCGGGAGTGGCAGCCATCGCCGGTAAGATGGCAGCAACAGCCTACGGACTGGAGATTGTCGCCTCGGCCATTCAGGATCAGAAAGATAACAGTACTCGTTTTCTGGTCCTGGGAAAACAGGAGCGCAAGCCGACCGGACGGGACAAGACCAGCACGTTGATTTACACCGAGAATCGACCCGGTGCGCTGTTCAGGGTTCTGGAACCATTCGAGCAGCACGGTGTGAGCCTGACCCGGATTGAAACCCGTCCCTCGAAGAAGGAAGTCTGGGACTATGTCTTCTTCATTGATTTCGAAGGGCACGCCGACGATGAGGCGGTTCACCAGGTACTGACCAGCCTGTCCGATCGCACGGTGGAGGTGAAATTGCTGGGATCCTACCCCATGGCCTCGCCGGATCCGCTACCGAATTCGTAATCAGAAAACATGTTTTTGGTCTGCCAGTGCTGGAGTCACGGGATTGTTACTAACTGAAGAAAAAACTGTTCTCATCATTGGGCTGGGCCTGATTGGCGGGTCTGTAGCCACCGGCTTGCGCGATAACATGCCGGCGCTGCAGCTGCTGGCGGCAGACAGTGACCACCAGCAGCTGGAACTGGCCAGCAGTCGCGGTGTGGTCCAGGCGACCTCAACGGATGCGGCGGAACTGGTTTCACGGGCAGATCTGATCTTGGTGGCGGTACCGCCACTGTCCATTGCCAGTGTTTTGCAACAAATCTACAAAAACATGAAACCAACTGCCGTTGTTACCGACGTGGCCAGTGTCAAGGGACCGGTGGTCGAGGCCGCCCGGGCCGCGTTGGCTGAGCGGGTTAACCGGTTTGTTCCTGGTCATCCCATCGCAGGATCGGAGAAGAGTGGGTTCGCGGCGGCCGACGGCAGGCTTTTCGAAGGGCGCAACGTACTGGTTACGCCGATGGCAGAGTCGGATCCGGATGCGGTGGCAATGGTGAATTCCCTCTGGCGTGTGCTGGGCGCCCGCGTGCTGGGCATGTCGGTTGCACGTCACGACCAGGTGCTGGCGGCCACCAGTCATTTACCACACCTGCTCTCCTATGCGCTGGTGGATGTGCTGGTCAAAAACCAACAGAACGATGACATCTTTCGTTATGCCGCCGGCGGTTTCGCCGACTTCAGTCGACTTGCCAGCAGTGATCCCACCATGTGGGCAGATATTTTTATCAGCAACGCGGCGGCGACCACCAGGGTACTGGATGATTACATCAAGCACCTGAACCTGCTGCGGGACGCCCTGGAAACACAGGACCATCGACTGCTGCGCGAAACATTCGTGTCAGCAAAAAGCGTCAGAGACAGATTTGTCAGGAAGTACAGTGGAGCCATGAAATCCGAACAACAGGTTGAGATGAAACAGATTGATTATCATGCCGCACCGGGAGGAAGCATACAGGGAGTCTTTCGTGTCCCCGGAGACAAGTCAATTTCCCACCGGGCGATAATTTTCGGTTCGCTGGCCGAGGGTGTGACCCGGGTCAGTGGATTTCTCGAGGGCGAAGACGCGTTGAACACACTCACGGCATTTCGTGATATGGGCGTCACCATAGTGGGCCCGGAAGACGGCATGCTGTCGATCTACGGTGTCGGGATGCATGGTCTGCAGGCGCCAGGCCGCCCGCTTTACATGGGTAACTCGGGCACGGCCATGCGCCTATTGGCCGGCCTCCTTGCTGCCCAGGCTTTTTCCAGTGAGTTGACCGGCGACAGTTCGCTGTCCAGCCGCCCGATGCGGCGGATTGCAGATCCCCTGGCCTCCATGGGCGCGACCATTCAGACTGCCGGGGGCGGGACTCCGCCCCTGCGAATTACCGGTTCCCCCCTGCAGGGCATTCGCTACCGGATGCCCATGGCCAGCGCCCAGGTCAAATCCTGCCTGCTGCTGGCGGCAATGTATGCCGACGGCGAAACCTGCATCAGTCAGCCTGCGGTGTGCCGTGATCATACCGAACGCATGTTGCAGGGATTTGGCTATCCTCTCAACGAGAATCGGGAAGCCGGGGAGGTTTGCCTGCGGGGTGGCGGGACGCTGCATGCGACGGCAATCGATATCCCCGGTGACATCTCATCGGCAGCGTTTTTCCTGGTAGCCGCGGCAATCACGCCCGGCTCCCGGCTGACGCTGGAACACGTGGGCGTGAACCCCACCCGTACCGGTATTATCGATCTGCTCCGGCTCATGGGTGCTGACATCAGTTCAGTCAATTCCAGGGAAGTGGGTGGTGAGCCAGTGGCCGATCTGCAGGTCACCTACGCGCCACTGCGGGGCATCGATATTCCCCAAGATCTTATCCCGCTGGCAATCGATGAGTTCCCCGCCCTTTTCATTGCCGCGGCCTGTGCCGAAGGCACAACGCGCCTGCGGGGAGCGGGGGAGCTGCGCGTCAAGGAAAGCGACCGGCTGCAGAGCATGGCGGAGGGGCTGGCTGTCCTTGACGTGCAACACGAACTGCACGCTGACGGCATCGATATCACCGGCGGTGAGCTGGGGGGCGGTTCCGTGGACAGTCATGGCGATCACCGCATTGCCATGGCCTTCACGGTGGCGTCACTGCGCAGCACGCAGCCCATCGTCATCCGCGATTGCGGGAATGTCGCCACCTCTTTCCCGGGATTCATCGAGTTGGCCCGCGATGCCGGTATTCAGGTGCAACGCATCGATCACGGGGCCGGAGCGGAAACCGGAAGCCGGGGAGAATAGTCATGCAGGTACCGGTCATCACCATCGACGGACCCAGTGGCTCCGGCAAGGGCACCATCGCCCAGCGGATCGCCCGGCAGCTGGGCTATCATCTCCTGGATAGTGGTGCGCTGTACCGGATCCTCGGCTGCGTGGCATCACAGCGACAACTCGATCTTGCCGATCCTGACGAATTGGCACGGACCGCCCGCACACTGGATATTCGCTTCGGGATCCCGGGACCGGGCAGCGTCCAGGTTGATGGCGAGGATTTTACCGAGGTCATCCGTACCGAGGCGGCCGGGGACATGGCGTCAAGGGTCGGCGCCATTCCCGCGGTACGCGATGCGCTTTTCGACCGGCAGCGGGCGTTCCGCAAGCCCCCGGGGCTGGTGGCCGACGGCCGCGACATGGGTACGGTTGTCTTCCCCGATGCCCAGGTAAAAATCTTTCTGACCGCCAGTGTGGAGGAACGTGCCAAAAGGCGATATAACCAGTTGATTGGTAAGGGTATTAGTGCTATTCTGCCCGACCTTTTGCGAGAGCTGCAGGAGCGGGACGCGCGAGACAGTCAACGAAGCGCCTCTCCCCTCAAGCCTGCCGAGGACGCCCACACCCTGGATACCACCGAGCTGACCATAGACCAGGTGGTGGAAAAGGTACTGAATCTGGTACCGGAATCGGGGCGCTAGTGCTCGGTACTGTGGCAGGAAATTCTGGCTGGTGAAAGTTCGTTCGCTGTCTGCTTGACCAGCATAGGCAGGCAGCGGGCATCTTAAAATTGACTCCGTATCTGCTGGGGTACGGACCGGGTGTACGTTTGCAAATATTACCAAATGTAATTAAATAAAGCGTATAACCTATTGATATCAGGAAAATTAATGAGCGAAAATTTTGCAGAGTTATTCGAAGAAAGCCTGAACGATATTAACATGACTCCAGGTGCCATCGTGATCGGTACGGTAGTCGATATCGATTCAGACTGGGTCACCGTCAATGCCGGACTCAAGTCCGAGGGCTTTATCCCGCGATCACAGTTCCTCAACGAAAGCGGTGAATTCGAACTGGAGGTCGGGGACCAGGTCAAGGTGGCGCTGGAAACTGTCGAAGACGGATTTGGTGAAACCAGGTTGTCCAGAGAGAAGGCCAAGCGGGCCGAATCCTGGCAGGAACTGGAAGAGGCATTCAAGGAAAACGAAGTCGTCAAGGGTGTTATCAATGGCAAGGTCAAAGGTGGATTCACCGTTGACCTCAACAACATCAGAGCGTTTCTGCCCGGATCGCTGGTTGATATCCGACCGATTCGGGACACGACTCACCTCGAGGGCCAGGAGCTGGAATTCAAGCTCATCAAGCTCGACCAGAAGCGCAACAACGTGGTTGTTTCCCGTCGCGCAGTGCTGGAAGCGGTCAGTTCCGAAGAGCGGGACGCCCTGCTGGAGAAGCTCCAGGAAGGCATGACGGTCAAGGGTATCGTCAAGAACCTCACCGATTACGGTGCGTTTGTGGACCTGGGTGGCGTCGACGGCCTGTTGCATATCACCGACATGTCCTGGAAGCGGATCAAGCACCCCAGCGAGATCGTCAATGTTGGCGATGAGATCGAGGTCAAGGTGCTGAAGTACGACCGGGAGCGCAATCGTGTGTCACTGGGCCTGAAACAGCTGGGGGAAGATCCCTGGGTATCCATCAAGGGCCGTTACCCGGAAAACACGGTCGTCAAGGCGACGGTTACCAATCTCACCGATTACGGCTGTTTCGCCGAGTTGGAAGAGGGTGTGGAAGGCCTGGTCCATGTTTCCGAAATGGACTGGACCAACAAGAATATCCACCCGTCAAAAGTGGTCCAGCTTGGCGATGAAGTCGACGTCATGATTCTCGACATCGACGAGGAGCGCCGGCGTATTTCCCTGGGAATCAAGCAGTGTTTCCAGAATCCCTGGGATCACTTTGCCGAGACCTACAACAAGGGCGATCGCATCAAGGGTACGATCAAGTCCATCACCGACTTCGGTATTTTTATCGGGCTGGAAGGCAATATCGATGGTCTGGTTCACCTGTCCGATATCTCCTGGGATGAGCCCGGTGAGGAAGCGGTGCGTGAATTCGCCAAAGGTGATGAACTCGAAACGGTAATCCTGTCTATCGATCCCGAGCGTGAGCGTATTTCACTCGGTATCAAGCAGCTTGAAGACGATCCGTTCATGAATTACGTCGCCGACATCGAGAAGGGCAGCGTGGTCAAGGGCACCGTTACCTCGGTGGACGCCAAGGCGGCGACGGTCAACCTCGCCGAGGGCATCGACGGAATTCTACGTGCCTCCGAGATCAGTCGCGACAAGGTGGAAGACGCGAGAAACGCCTTGAGTGAAGGTGACGAGGTTGAGGTCAAGGTTGTCAGTGTCGACAGGAAAAACCGGGTACTGAGCCTGTCCATCAAAGCAGTAGAAATTGACGACGAACGAACTGCCATTAAGGAGCACAAGAACCAGGAACCCGGTGATGCGGCACCCGCGACTATCGGCGACCTGATCAAGGCTCAGATGGACAAGTCCTGAAAGAGCACAGAGGATGAGCCACAGGGATCAGGCCTTCGGGCTGCTCCCGCCGGCATTGCCGAGGAAAGTGAAGGAGTGAGGCCATGACCAAGTCCGAACTGATCGATCGAATTGCAGGGAAGCAGACCCAGCTGTCCGCCAAGGACGTGGAGCTGGCTGTCAAGGCTATTCTCGAGTACATGTCGCAAACACTGGAGAGTGGCGGCAGGATTGAGATAAGAGGATTCGGCAGTTTTTCCCTTCACTACCGTGTGCCGCGGATCGGGCGCAACCCGAAAACCGGTACTCCCGTGGCACTGGCCGGTAAATACGTGCCTCATTTCAAGCCTGGCAAGGAGCTCAGGGATCGGGTTAATCAGAGCATGATGACAGAGCAGCATCTGTCCTTGCCCTGAAAGGCCCCTTGATCTGACCAGCTGAAGGCGACCCGGTCTTGTGTCGGGTCGCCTTTTTTGTCGTCCCTTCTGCTGGATAACACCAGGGCTGCCGTAGTACAGGCGCGGCCAGTCAGCTTTCTGGTCATCAGGATGCGGTCTGCCTGCCTCGAAACAGGCATGCCGGTAACCTGTCGAATTCCTGTCACTGGAAATGGTTGTAATGGTAACGTCAAGTATCACATTTTACTTGTGGTTATTGCTCGCGGTGGTAGCGGGATGGTTTCTCGCGCGCTTTTATCGCAAGCCCTCGGGCAGGCCTGGGCGCAAAACCAGGGATATCTACCATGATTATTTCGTGGGCCTAAACTACCTGTTGCGTGATGAACCGGACGAAGCCATTGATACGTTCATCAAGGGTCTTGAAGTCAATGGTGACACGGTGGAAACCCACCTCGCGCTGGGCACGCTGCTTCGCCGGCGGGGCAAGGTGGACAGGGCGATCCTGGTACACCAGCAGTTGCTGGAACGGTCTGGATTGTCCAGTGAGTTCGGGGATTCGGTGCGTCTCGAACTGTCCAATGACTATATTGCTGCCGGTCTGCTGGACCGCGCCGAGCGACTGCTGAAAGAGTTGTTGAGCCACAGCAACCCGTCGCGTTGGGACGCCCTGGCACAACTGGTCACCGTCTACCAGATCGAGAAGGAATGGGGGCTTGCCATTGATGCGGTCAACGAGCTGCTGAAAAATTCCAGGTATCGCAGGGAAAAATCCCTGCGCAGTGTGGCCGCCCATTACTGTTGTGAACTGGCCGAACAGTCATTGGCCAGGGATGACACGCAGCAGGCCAGGGGCTACCTGCGCAACGCCCAGCATTTCGATCGTAACGGTGCCCGGGCTTCCCTGCTGCTGGCCCGGGTTGAGCAGCAGGCTAGGAACTCGGAAAAAGCCAGAAAAGAGTTGCTGAAAGTTGCCTATAATCACCCAAAGCTGATCAAGGATGTTGTCAAGCCACTGGGCGAGTCTTTCAGGGCAGCAGATCCTGAAAGTTTCAACAGGAACTTCAAGAAAGAGCTGCTGAAGCTGCTGGATGAGCATCCGGGATCGACCATCCTGCTGGAGGTGGTGAAACTTGTGCGTGCCGATGAAGGAGAGGATGCCGCCAGGCAGGCCCTGGCAGACGGGCTGCGCAAACACCCGTCACTAAAGGCTTGTAAGGCCCTGCTGCAGCTGCAGCTGCAGGCCAGCGACGATGCCGGCCGTCCCTATCTGGACCTGGCCGTGGAAACCCTGCAGGGCTATATCGATTCCAAGCCGGCCTACCGCTGTGAACATTGCGGGTTTGAAACCAGGAAGCTGTACTGGCAGTGTCCCAGCTGCCAGAAGTGGGACCAGTTGCACCCCATCAAGGGTGCTGAAGGTGACTGAGCCGGCGAGGATAATCTCCCGTTGTAACCTGTTGAAATTTTCCGGAGGACGAAGTGACCGATAGCGCCAAGCTGCAAGACCCGAACCGAATCATCGTCGCCCTGGACGTTGCCACTGCGGATGAAGCGTACCGGCTCCTTGATCAGCTCGAAGCTGGCCGGTGTCGGGTAAAAGTGGGTAAACAGCTGTTCACCAGCTGTGGACCGGAACTGGTACGCAACATCGTCAACCGGGGGTTCGACGTCTTTCTGGACCTGAAATACCATGATATTCCTAATACCGTGGCCGCGGCGGTGCAGGCAGCCGCGGATCTGGGCGTGTGGATGCTGAACGTTCATGCCTCGGGCGGACGTGCCATGCTGGAGGCGGCCTCAAGGGCATTGTCGTCACGTGGCGCGGAAGCGCCGCTGCTGATCGGTGTAACGGTACTGACCAGCCTGGCCCAGGAGGATCTCGTTGAAATCGGCATTGACTGCCGTCCTGAAGAGCAGGTCAGGCGGCTGGCAACGCTGAGTGCAGATTGCGGACTTGACGGGGTGGTCTGTTCCGCCGCGGAGACGCGCCTGTTGCGTGGGGCATTGCCCGCCGATTTCTGTCTGGTTACACCGGGCATTCGACGCCCCGAAGATGCTGCCGCCGACCAGAAACGCGTCGTCGGTCCGGCTGAAGCCATAGCCCTGGGCAGCACTTACCTGGTGGTGGGTCGTCCAATTACCCGGGCTGACTCGCCGGGTCAGAGCCTCGAGGTCTTTAATGCGGCAGTTTCTGGCGTTCTGGAAAATCCTGACTAGACTGGAGAGGGTAGAGGCAGCATCGCTTCTGCAAAGTCAGACCAAGTCGACCAATCAGTAATAGGGAAATTACTATGAAACTTGTAACAGTTCCGCTCCACTTCTTTCACATTCTCCTGCTCTCTCTGCTGGTCACGCTTTCTCCCGCGGCGCTGACAGCGGCAGATAATCCCCTGGCACAGAACACCGTGCAGTTCCAGGTGGACATTAATACCGCCGATGCCATGACACTTGCGGAGGTCATGGACGGGGTGGGCATGATCAAGGCCCAGGCAATTGTTGACTACCGTGAACAGATAGGCCGGTTCCAGTCCGTTGAGCAATTGCTGGAAGTCTCCGGAATAGGGCTGGCGACCCTGGAACGGAATCGCCATCGCCTGACGGTCAGTCCGCAGTGACCGCCATGGTCTGAGCAACGTCGACGGTGCCGGTGTCCTGCGGATTGGCTGCCGATCCCGGTTTCATCCCGGAATACACCGGCATCACGGCGGCTGCCAGCGCGGTAAGTCGGCCTTGATTCAGGGCCTCCAGGTCTGTCGGTGATATTCCGGCTGTCATTGTCGATCCACCAGAATTAAAATCAGCTATTTGTACTTGCGCATACCGGGGTGCAGTATTGATGATTGGCTGGGGATCGCTGACGGTTTCGTTTTGTATCACGGTACTGCTTACCTGGGGCCTCATCCGAGTCAGCATCAGCAGGCACTGGTTCGATCGACCAGTGGACCGCAGCGCCCACAAGCGGCCCATGCCCTCCGGTGGCGGCATCGCCATGGCGGTGGTGTTCCTGGTGACACTGCTGTTCTACAATGGCCGGGGCATGGTGGATGCAACCACGTTGTTGCTTTTTGCCGGTTGTCTGCCTCTTGCCCTGGTGGGCTACATCGATGATCTGAGGAGTCTGAGTATCCGCTGGCGTCTTGCTGCCCAGCTGGCCAGCGCCCTCTGGGTGATTTACTGGGTTGGTGACCTGCCGGCAATACAGTTTGGTGCACTGCGCCTGGAAAACTCCCCGTTAATCAACCTTCTTGCCGTGGTTTCCTTCGTCTGGCTGTTGAACCTGTTTAATTTCATGGATGGCATCGACGGGCTGGCTGCCAGCGAGGCGGTTATTGTCATGCTGGTGTCATGTCTGCTGGCTATGCTGGCGGGCGAGACCCGGGAGTTGCCCGTGGCTTCCCTGGCTATTGCCGTTACCCTGGGCTTCCTGTTCTGGAACTGGCCACCGGCGAAGATATTCATGGGCGACGCCGGCAGTAACTTCCTGGCCTACCTGATCGGGGCGCTGGCCCTGACCGGCATCGCCAATGGCGGTTCTACCCCCTGGGTCTGGTTGTTGCTGCTGGGAGTCTTCGTGGTCGATTCAACCTACACCCTGGCATACCGCCTTATCGACCGACAGACCTGGTACCAGGGGCACAGCAACCATGGCTACCAGCATGCGGCGCGACGTGCCGGGAGCCATCGCCGGGTGACTGTCGGCGTGATTACTATCACGTTATTGTGGCTGGCGCCGCTGGGGGGGTTGGCCACGATGAAACCGGAAGCCGGATTTTACCTGGCTGTGATAGGATTGATGCCATTGCTGTACCTGGCGAGGCGACTGCGAGCAGGGACGCCGGCAGTGGAAATGTGCGGGACCAATTGAGCTTGCGACATAAATCCAGGACAAGCCCCGCGGGATCCCGGGGTGGTTGAGCAATCAGTCCGGGCAGATACCGTTTTTACCGGAAGCCTCAGGGATTCTGAGGCCCGGTACCTGCTTTTGATCACCGGACAATTAACACCTAACAATTAACACCGAATAATTAACACCGAATAATTAACACCGAATAATTAACAAAGTCAGGTAGCTGCTACAGATAACACGGCCAGATTGCCAAGCCTGACAAGATAGCCACGGAACACAGTCATTGCCTGAGCCGGAAACCGGGGGAACAGCGTGTCGAAAAAGAAAACAGCAGGAAAAGCATTATGAATCCCTACAGTATTACCTTGTCGCGATCGGTAAAGCAGATCCTGCTGATGATGTCGGACAGCGTGTTGCTGGTTATTACCCTGGCGTTTTCCATGGCCCTGCTTGGCCAGGATTTTTTTGCCTACAATCAGTCTTTCTACGTGTACCTGGTGCTGGCAAACCTGGGCAGTATCCTGCTGTTCGGACGGATGGGCCTGTACCGGGCCATCGTACTGTATATGGGCTTTCAGTCCGTGGTTATCCTGTTGCAGGGTATTACCGTGGCCACAGCCCTGGTGGCGGCGGCGATACTGCTGAGCGGCAATCAGCTGGATGCCGCCGCCTATTCGCTGCTGGGCATCTACTGGATGATGTCCCTGTTGTTTATTGGCGGGAGCCGCTTTGCCGCCAAGATGGTGCTGCAGGCGCTGATTCAGAATTTTCGTCCCAAGGAACCGGTAATTATCTACGGGGCGGGCAGTTCGGGAATGCAGCTGGTTGCAGCGCTGCAAAGTGGTGACCAGTACCTGCCGGTGGCCTTTGTCGATGACGGTCAGGAAATTGTCGGCAGCACCGTTCACGGGATACGCGTTTACAGTCCCAATGCCCTTTACGAACTCATCGAATCCTTTTCCGTCCGGCAGATTCTGCTGGCCATACCGTCGGCCACCCATGCCGAGCGCAAGGAGATTCTGAATCGCCTTGAGCACCTGCCGGTGCATGTCAAGACAGTGCCGGACCTGTTCGACATGGTGACCGGAAAAGTGGGCGTGGATGAGATACGGGATGTCGACATCGAGGATCTGTTGGGACGCGATACCGTGCCTCCGAATCCGGAGCTGCTGGGAGCCTGTATAACGGGCCAATCGGTCATGGTCACCGGTGCGGCCGGCTCCATCGGCGCAGAACTGTGTCGTCAGATAGTGCTGTTGAGGCCCGCCCGCCTGGTTCTGCTCGACAACTTCGAATTCGGACTCTACGAAATTGAAAGCGAGCTGCAGGAGACCCTGGCCGGGCTCGAGGCGTCCCAGCAGGTGGAAATCATTGCGCTGCTGGGTTCGGTGTGCAATCGCGTACAGATGGAAAATGCCATGTCCGGATTCAGGCTGGACACGGTTTACCACGCGGCCGCCTACAAGCAGGTGCCAATGGTTGAAAAAAATATCGTCGAAGGCGTGCAGAACAATATTTTCGGCACGCTGATTTCAGCCTCCGCCGCCGCAAAATTCGGTGTCAGGAACTTCGTTTTTATTTCCACCGACAAGGCCGTACGGCCAACCAACGTCATGGGGGCAACGAAACGCTTTGCCGAACAGATACTGCAGGCCATGTCGCAGAACGGTGGCAGCACCCGGTTCAGCATGGTCCGGTTCGGCAACGTACTGGGTTCCTCCGGATCTGTCGTACCCCTGTTCAGGCGCCAGATTGCCCAGGGCGGGCCGGTAACGGTAACCCATCCCGAGGTAACCCGCTATTTCATGACGGTGCAGGAAGCGGCTCAGCTGGTCATCCAGGCCGGTTCCATGGCGCGGGGCGGGGATGTCTTCGTGCTGGATATGCATGAACCCATCAAGATCGTCGATCTGGCCAAGAAAATGATCCACCTAATGGGTTACGACGTGAAAGATGAAAACTCCTATCGAGGCGACATCGCCATCGAGTATTCCGGTCTTCGTCCGGGCGAGAAACTCTACGAGGAATTGTTGATCGGTGAATCCGTTACCGGCACCGACCACCCCAAGATATTGCGGGCAGAGGAGGAGTTCCTGGCGTGGAGCAAGCTGGAGAAACTGCTGGAAAGACTGGAAATCGCCTGCCAGGGCGGTGATCTTGTCAACGCACGGGAAATCCTGGTGGAAGCGGTGGACGGCTTCGAGCCGGGGGACGAAGTAGCCGATCCGCTGTGGTCTGCCGCCCAGGGACAGGAGCAACTTCTGCTGGAGTCCACCCCCGGTCAGGAAGAAATGTCTGAAACCGCAAAAGTGACCCGCCTGTTCAAGAGTTGAAGCGGTCCCGGTTGGTCAATGCACCCGCCAGGCAATTGATTTCACGTCGTTAACAATCATTCTTTGCGGGCAACCGAAGTGATGATCACCGGCTCATTCGGTACATCAGCGTAACCCCGTACCATGCCGGTTTCCACCTGGGCGATGGTATCAACGACATCCATGCCGTCAATCACCTGGCCGAATACCGCATAACCGAAGCCGCGGGGCGTTTCGTCCTGGTGATTCAGGTAATCGTTGTCCACCAGGTTGATGAAAAACTGGGAAGTGGCGCTATCCACCACGCTGGTCCGTGCCATGGCCAGGGTACCGCGGCGATTGGGCACATCCGCACGGGCTTCGTTCTTGATGGCATCGTAGGTGGATTGCTGAACCATGTCGGTATCGAACCCACCGCCCTGAATCATGAAGCCGTTGATGACGCGGTGAAAAATCAGGCCGTCGTAGAAGTCATTGTCGGTATAGCGCAGGAAATTCTCAACTGACACAGGGGCCTTGTCCGCGAACAGTTCGATGGTGATGGTGCCCTTGCTGGTCTCCATGACCACCACCGGATTGTCCTGTGCCAGTACGGCAGTGCTGCAGGTCAGTATGAGGGCAAGAAAAAATGAACGCATGGGGAAAACTCTCCTGAAAACCTTGAAAATAGGCGTATAGCCACGTTGCTACAACCGTCATTGTGTACCGTCAACTATACATTACCCGCTCCGGCATAAACCAGCCGACCACAGGGCTTCCGTCGCATATCAATGAGGTTCTGCGGAGTGCTGTGACGTTGCCGGTTACCTCTTGCAGGTGGACGATGAAAAATCGTAGGCTTGACCGGGGAAGCGAAAAATTCGTTTTTTGGCTCCGTGATCAATAACATCAATCCCTGCTGTCCCCTGCAACCAGACGGGATCCATGCGCAGGCAGGAAATTGGTGTTGTGGACGTCGCTCCTATCGGGTCCACTGTTCAATCTGGCAAAAAGCGTGCAGAACGCAGAACTTAGGTACAACAGCAAATACCAATAAATTAAGAGTCGATACCATGAATGGAAAAACTGTTCAGCACGGCAGGAATCCCAGGCTCTGGGTCGGTGGCGGCCTGGCGGTTCTGCTGGTGGCTGGCATGGCGGGTTTCCTGATCTATTCCAGCATCTGCCCCTGCAGACTGATGCCCGGCGGTTACCTGTTTGGTGAGCGGGTGGATGAGCCGGTGAGTGACTGGACCACCACTGCGGCCAATCAGGAAAACCTCTGTCAGCTGCAGATCTGGGACGGCATCCGACCACATTCCATTAACCTGAACTGCATGGCTACGCCGGAAGGGGAGCTGTTCCTGAGCTGTTCGGTGTGTGACCGCAAGTACTGGGCTTCGAAAGTTGAAGCCGATGAACCGGCCCTGTTGCGGCTCGGAGACCTGGTCTATCCGGTCACCTTGAATCGCGAGACCGATCCCGCCGTCATGGACCGGGCTTTCCAGGCGCGTGTACTGAAGTTGCAGCATACCGATATAGAGACCATGGTGACGCCTCGGCCGCCGCTGGATCAGCAGCGCTTCGATCACTGGTGGACGTTTCGAGTTACCTATAGAGGCTGACCCGGGGTAGCGCTGCCCACTGGTTTTTCCGCCAGCCCTGATCTGCACAACGCGCCTGTTAGCGGTGTGCTGATGACCGGGACTGGTTATTCACGTTTCCGGCAGTCGCGAAAGATTCTGGATTCAACAGGGACTGGCAAAAGATTGTTGGATTGTCATGGGACTGCAAGAGCGGAGCAACTTCATGCATCTGGTTTGTCAATTTAAAGCGCCATGTATCACAATAATGGCACTGGGAGCCTGCTGGTCGGCGCAGGCACAGGATCCTGGCTTTGTCCGGGCCTGTGAGCAGCTTACGTCACTGACGCTGGATATGACCACCATCACTGTGGCGGAAATCGTGGCGGCCAACGGCTTTGTACCTCCGGGTACAGACACTGCGCTGACTACCCCGGCGTTCTGCCGCCTCCAGGGTGTCACCCGGCCCGCGGTTAAGTTCGAGGTGTGGCTGCCCGCTACCGACTGGAATCGAAAATTCCAGGTTGTCGGTAATGGTGGCATGGCCGGTACGATCAGCTACAGCCCCATGGCCGCCGCGTTGCGCCGTGGCTATGCCACAGCGAGTACCGACACCGGCCATGAGGCGGGCCCGCCTTTCGATGCGTCGTGGGCCTCCGGTCGACCGGATCTGATCGAGGACTTTGGTCATCGTGGTCTGCATCGAACCACGGTCAATGGCAAAAAGGCTGTCAAGGCGCTTTACCAGGCTTCCCCCGACTATTCCTACTACGTGGGCTGTTCCAAAGGCGGGCAGCAGGGGCTGATGGAAGCGCAGCGTTACCCCTATGACTTCGATGGCATTGTCGCAGGAGACCCGGCCAATGACTGGACGCGGTTCTATGCCGGCGCCCACCTGTGGTATTCACTGGCCATGCTGGCCGACGAAGAGGCCTGGATTCCTCCGGCCAAGTTGCCCGCGCTGGGCAGTGCGGTTAACGAGGCCTGCGATGCCCGGGATGGTATCGAAGACGGCATCCTGATGGATCCGCTGGCCTGTAAGTTCAGGCCCGAGTCGCTGGCCTGTCCGGCCGGCACCGACGATGACAGCTGCCTGACGCCGAAGCAGGTATCGGCTGTGGAGAAAATCTGGTCAGGGGTCAGCAATTCGGCAGGCGAACTGGTCTATCCCGGGTTGGTGCCCGGCGGCGAAGCCGCACCGGGTGGCTGGGCCAGGTGGGTGACAGGGAGTGAGCCTTTTCGTTCTCTGCACTGGCTGGGAGGCGAGGGTTTTTTCCGCTGGTTTGTTTTTGATGACCCGGAATGGGATTTTAGAACTTTCGATTACGATAGGGATCTGGATTTCGCCCTGCAGAAAGTCGGACCGGCGGTGGACGCCGCGAATCCGAATCTCGCTTTGTTCCGGGATGCCGGCTCCAAGCTGATCGTTTATCACGGATGGAGCGATCCGGACATTTCACCGTTAGCTTCAATCGATTATTTCCGCGAGGTCGTGGACTTTATCCAGAAAGACATCAAAACCGCGGACAGGGAGGTGGCACTTGCCGAGACACAGGATTTTTTCCGGCTGTTCATGGTGCCGGGTATGGGCCATTGCTCGGGTGGGCCTGGACCGGATCGATTCGATGCGCTGACTGCACTGGAAAACTGGGTGGAGAAGGGCATTGCGCCGGAACGCATCATCGCCTCGAAGGTGGAAGATGGTGCCGTGATCCGCACCAGGCCACTGTGTGTGCACCCACAGGTGGCCATTTACGATGGCGATGGCAGTACCGACGAGGCGGAAAATTTTTATTGTGCCAGGCCGTAATGACATGAAGAAACCCTGAGGCGTGCGGTCCGGCGGACCGGTGTCGAGGCCTGTTGCTTAGTGAGCCTAGGCTGCATTCCGGGCCTGCCCGACGGACCAGCCAATACGGTTGTCTTGTCAGGGTGCAACCGATAGGATGAAAGCCAACAACAATCTGTTGTCCCCGGCATAAACTGATGAGGAGCGAATCCATGGCCGTCCGAGACCTGTTGACTACCGCCATTGCCACCGTGCTGGCATTTTCCGGAGGGGCGATAGCCCAGGACTACCAGGTGCCGCGCACTGAATGGGGTGTGCCCGACCTGCAGGCGGTGTGGAAACACGCTTCCATTATCCCCATGGAGCGTCCCGTCGCCCTGGGCGAAAAGCGTGCCTACACGGAAGAAGAGGCCATCGCTATCGAGCGTGAACGCCAGCAACGCTTCGATGCTGACAACGAGCCCCTGGATCCGGACCGGCCAGCACCAGAAGTCGCTGATTCCCTGCCACCCATTGGCAATTACGACCTGTTCTGGCGGGACGACGCGCAGTTCATTCCCACCATCGACGGCGAGTTCAGGACGTCGGCAATCATTGATCCGCCCAATGGCCGCCTGCCGCCATTACAACCCGAGATGGTGGGGCGCCTGGAAGAGCAGCGCCGGGATGACCAGGGCACCCGTGGTCGCCGCAGTACCGGGCCGGAAGGTCGCAGCCTGGGTGAACGCTGCCTGGTGGCCTTCGGCAACCTGTCGGGTCCGGTAATGAGTCCCATCATCTACAACAGCCACCTGCAGTTTGTCCAGGCGCCAGGCTATGTTGTTATCGTCGCCGAAATGGTCCACGACGCACGGATCATCAAAATCACCGACCAGCACAACCCGGCGGCGGCAGCGCACCGTAAGTGGATGGGGGATTCAATCGGCTACTGGGACGGTGACACCCTGGTGGTGGAGACCAGGCATTTCAATACCTGGCATCGATTACGGGGCTTGCCGGTGGAAAACCTGACGGTGACCGAACGTTTTCGCCGGGTCACGGACAACAAGCTGATCTATGGCTTCACCGTAAACGATCCCACCGTGTTTACCGCTGAGTTCACCGGGGAATACCCCCTGTCCCGTATGGACGAGCCGATCTACGAGTATGCCTGCCACGAAGGCAACTACGGCATGGTGGGCATCCTGGCCGGCGCACGAACCGAGGAGGTTAACGCGGAAATCGACGAGGAAGACTAGAACGCTGTTGAAAAACTACTGGCTCTGCTCATGACGTTTCTCAGCGGCCTGCCAGAGTCGTCCCGGTTTCGTCCCGCAGGTCATCAGATTTTGAAACTACGCTTCAACCATTGAAATAAAATGCCCGGTGTATCGGTCCTTTCGGCATCTACGAGTTTCCCTGATTCAGGGAAGTTCCCACCGACCAGGCCATTGTGCGGGGACCAATAATGATAAAGGCGTTGCCCGGCCGTTTACTGATAATTCCGCTTACTTTTCTTTGTACGATCCTGCTGTTGAGCCGACCCCAGGCAGGAATGGCCCAGGTAGCGACGTTGGATGGTGACATCCTCACTCTCCATGAACTGGAGGTTGGCCAGCTTTACTATGCTGTGGAGTTGCAAATCGTGCCGGCCAGTGACCCACTGGCATTCACTGTCGTGGATTTCACTGAACTCAACGGTTCCACTTTTGCAGAACCTAACCGTCTCAACCACGGGCTGCTGGAAATTCCGGCACTCCCGGTAGGAGATCTGTCCTACTGGGTTAACCTGGAGGTACAGTCGGAGCCGGTGTTGCAGTTGACGCTGGTGGATTTCGGACTCAATGAAAGCGACGTAGGCGCCTGTGCCAGACCCGTCCCGGACTCCAGTCACGGTGTTGACAATCCGGACATTGTCGATGGGTTTTCCGTGTCCACGGAGTTTTTATTCGACGGCGGCCCGGGACCGGACGGAATTCCCCCCGTCGATACGCCGATATTCGGTTTGCAGAGCAGGACGACACTTGCACCGGACGACCTGGTGGTTGGCGTCAGGATCGGCGAGGACGTCCGCGCCTATCCGCATTACATCCTGGACTGGCATGAAATCGTGAACGATCAGTATCTCATCGACGGCGAAGCTGTGGATCTCACCTTGAGCTACTGTCCTCTGACCGGTTCGGCGATGATGTGGAAAGGCCAGATTGACGCACAGGATAGTACCTTCGGCACCTCGGGCCTGCTGTTAAACTCCAACCTGATTCTGTACGACCGGGAGACCGGAAGTCTCTGGTCCCAGATGCTCGAGCAGGCCATCAATGGCCCGCGACTGTTATCCATACCGGAACGCGTACAGGTCATTGAGACCACCTGGAAAACCTGGCAGTCCATGTACCCGGAGACAATGCTGTTGACTGATTTTACCGGTTACAGTCGGCCCTATGAAAGTTATCCCTACGGCACCTTCCGCACCAACCCGTCCTTGAGATTTCCCGTTGAGAACAGCGACGACCGGCGCCTGCACCGCAAGGAGCGGGTACTGGGGATCAACGTCGGGGATGCGTCCCGTGTTTATCCAATCGGGAATTTCGACCCAGGTGTCACCGTGCTGAACGAAGTTGTTGGTGACATGGATGTGGTTGTAGTGGGCAGTGGCGACCGCAATTTCGGCGCCGTCTACAATCGTCAGTTGGAGGACTGCAGCCGGCTGGACTTTTTGCCCGTGGAAAACCAGTTGCCGATAGTAATGACGGACAATGAAGGTAACCTGTGGGACCTGTTTGGCAATGCCGTAAGCGGGCCCAGGGAAGGGCAGAGCCTGCAGAAAACCAATTCGTACATTGCCTACTGGTACGCCTGGACGGCCTTTTTCCCCGGGGCGACAATATTTGAATGATCAGAGGTTCCTCAGTAATTATCCAGTTGCACAGAGGCCGGCAACTGGCTGACAGCCACCAGGATGGACACTGATCCAGCGCGGCGGTACCCTCAAGCGACAGTACATACCACTATCACATATTGAGCCCCGGCATGGAATTACGGCAGATTGATCGGGTCGAAACTCTTGGGAAGGAAGTATTTCTCACCCAGTATTTCAAGCCTCAGAAACCGCTGATAATAGAACGGTTGATCGACGACTGGCCTGCCTGTTCCAGATGGAACCTGGACTACATGGCAAAAATCGCCGGTGACGTGGTGGTATCGCTATATGACGACCGTCCGGTAGATTACCAGGATGGCTTTAACGAACCCCATGCGAAAATGAAGATGAGTGACTACATCGACCTGCTGAAGCGGGAGCCGACGAAGTACCGCATTTTCCTGTGGAACATGCTCAAGGAAGTGCCGGAATTGCAGCAGGATTTCAAATGGCCTGATCTCGGCTTAAGACTGTTGCAAGGACTGCCCATGATGTTCTTCGGCGGCAAAGACAGCCATACCTTTATGCACTACGATATCGACCTGGCCAACGTCTTTCACTGCCATTTTCAGGGCAGAAAACAGGTGATCCTTTTTGACCAGACACAAAGTGACTACCTGTACAAGATCCCGCACTCGCTGATTACCAGGGAGGATATCGACTTTGTGAATCCCGATTACGGAAAATGGCCCGCCTTGACAAGAGCCAGGGGATTTACCGGGTTTCTGGATCATGGCAACGTACTGTACATGCCGGAAGGATACTGGCACTACATGCGATACCTGACCCCCGGATTTTCCCTGAGCCTTCGCGCCGTGGCCAGGAAGCCGGGAAACCAGGCCAGGGCGCTGTACAACCTGATGGTGATGCGCCACTTCGACAACCTGATGCGTCGACTGAAAGGGCAGGCGTGGATTGATAGCAAGAATGCCAGGGCTGTTGCGCGAACCCACAGGAAGTTGGGTATAGCTGCCTGATAGTCCAGCCAGGATCTGCCGCGTATTTTTCAGCAGATAATGACAGGCAGCTTTTAACGCCACCCAACCCCATGAACAGACGCAGCACTGACAGCCAATCCATCAGATTTTCTGCTTGGCTCCTATAAAAAACCAGAGCAGCATCCCGACGATTGGCAACAGAAGGATAATCACTACCCAGACAAGTTTCATGGCAGTGGTATTACTGGAGCCCAATACCGCCATGATCGCGATTATATCCAGTACCAGAACCAATAAACCGATAATAAATTCCACAGATTGCTCCTCCGGGTTTCTTGTAAAAGGCTGTTCCTGTCATGGTACTGATTTTCCCGGTTTTTGACAGCCAGTTTTCAATCGCTGCACCGGTATTCAGCATCGGTCTATTGAAACGCTTAATGCTGTACAAATAAACATGAATTCGGTGATCCATATACTCTTCAAGGAATTTGCGGGATTTTAGGCTCGATCATTGTGGAATCGCAGCCAGAAAGGAGAATCGACGTGCCCTTTGATACAGAGACTGACTATCCCGGCATCATTATCCGAATGAAGAATCAGCATGACAGTGTATTGTTCCCAACCCTGGTCAAAAAGGCGTTGGCAGACATAGCTATCACGGCTGCTGGCAGGAAGCTACTTGCAGGTATTTCTCAGCGGGTTCGCTACCAGAAATTTGGCTATACGGTATGTATCATGCGCGCCAACATGCACTATGACGAAGGGTGCGTGACGGGTTGGCTGGGAACGAACGTCGCCAAGCGTGGTAACGAAAAAGATGCCACGTCCGGCGGACATTCTGTTACTGCAATCACGTATAACCCGAATATGATCAACACACCGGATGGAGCGCGCCCACCCTGGGTGGGCCTGGCTCACGAACTCATTCATGCCTATTACAACCTGAAGGGTAAGGGCAGGCCATCGGGAACGATAATGAACAGGAACGGGGAGGTTGAACAGGAGGAGATGGCTACCGTGGGCCTTGGCCCCGGACCACACCGCAGTATCACCGAAAACCTTATTCGGCAGCAGGCCAACTTACCCCTGCGGGAGACTTACGGCGGCAACTGAGCCTGATCATCAGGCTCTTTGTCGCCCGTCTGGCGGTCCTCTTCCACCAGCATCATTTGCAGACCGCGTGGATTCCTTTTCAGTGACTAGCAGCAGGACGACCCGGACCGGCCGGCAGGCACTTCCGGTCGTGCGCAACAGGCTGACTCGTTCTTGGCTGAACCGGATTCATGGCTGCCGTAAACAGGACTTTGTCCCCTGGTCAAAAACGTCTCCCAGGGTATGCCTTCCGGATCGAAAATCCAGTTCTTCTCGGATTGCGCGTAACAGCAGGTGGTTTCGCCCTGCTCAACAATCCGGGCGCCGGCAGATTTGAGCCGCGTATACACTTCGTCGAGTTCGACTTCGTCTTCCACCTGTATGCCCAGATGGTCAATGCCCTTGTTGGAACCACGGGAGGTGATGGCGAAATTTACCCGGGGATCGTCCAGCATCCACTTGGCGTAGTCTTCTTTCAGCAGGGTGGGTTGTGCATTGAACAGAGACGTATAAAACGCGGTAGACGCTTGAATATCGCTAACCGCCAGGTTGACGTGCAGTCGTTTCATAGTACTTCTCCTTGAGGGGGTACCTGGTTACAGCAACCAGGCAGAATACTGTCCAGTACCGGTGCACAGACCTCGGCACGGCCCTGACAGCAGTCTTCCATCAGGAACGCCAGCAGACCCCGCGTGCCGTCAAAGTTGACCGTGTAGATAATGGAGCGGCCTTCGCGCCGGGAATAAACCAGCCCGGCAGCAACAAGAATGGCCAGGTGTGACGACATGGTGTTGTGGGGAATACCCAGGGTGCGGGCAATTTCTCCTGCCGCCATGCCATCGTTGCCGGCACGTACCAGCAACCGGAAAGTCTCCAGCCGCGTTTCCTGGGAGAGGGCGCTCAGCGACCTGGTTGCCTGCGTAATGTCCATTTGTCGAGAATAATGGACATAAATGATACTGTCAACAGTAAACAGCCCTGGCTGTCCTGGTATGTGGACATTGCCGGGGGGCAAATTATATTTTTGACTGTGTATTTACAAACTTCGGGTTCGGGCGTACTTTGCCAGCAACTGCCCAATGGTTTTAAGCCGGACAGCCCGAATCCATCGGGACGTGTCACTGTCCGCGACCCACTCGCCACTAACGCCACGCGGAATAGTGGGCATTGGTTTCAGGCCTTTTCACGCATTTCTCCAAAACGGAGCGTCTGGACCCATGCTAAATTTTAACCCACTAACTATCCGCTTAGTCAGGCCTGTTCTTGTCTCCCTGCTCTACCTGGCACTGGCCGCCTGTGGCGGAACAAAAATACTGAAGGAACCACTGCCCATGGCAATTGGACAGCCCATTGCCGAGGCGGCTGATGAGCAGGTTACGGTGTCGGTGGACTGGGTAATTGTTCGGGAGGGGCCGGGCACCTGGGCGAAGAATGCCGATTGGGATGAATACCTTGTTCGAGTTCAGAATCATTCGCAAGATCGCCTGCTCATCGAGGACATTGGTGTTTACGATTCAATGCTTGTGCGGAGGTCATCGGGTGAAAGTCGCCGCGGACTGGTAGCCGGCTCAAGACAGACCGCAAGGCGCTATGCGGATAACGATATCCAGGTAAAAGCGGGAGTGGGGGCAGGCGCACTATTGGCGGCAGGCGCGGTAGGAGGCGCAGCCGCCGTCAGTGCCGGTGCAGCAGCGCTGTACATGAGTTCTGCGGCGGCCGCTACAACAGTGGGCGTCCTGTTGGCCGCACCGGTACTGGTTGCTGGCGGCGTGGTTAAATCACTGAATCAGGGGCGGGTCGATACCGAAATAAGCAGCCGCCAGACAGTTCTGCCGATGTTTCTGGAGCCAGGCGAGTCCCGGGGACTGGACCTGTTTTTCCCCCTGACGCCATCACCGCGGAAACTCCGACTGGAGTATCAACTGAACCCCGACCCGCAGCGATACAGCCTGGAAATCGACTTCGGCAATGCCCTCCAAGGCTTGCACCTGTCGTCCGAGTGATCCAGGTGGAATCCGCAAGAAGAAGTTCAATTCTTTAATCGGGGAGGGCAGGTGACGGGAATGGTCGAGATTGACTGTGTTACCACGGCCATCTCCGCTGCGAGGTCGATACTATTATCGGTGGCTCAAATGTTCACCAGCCACCGATTGGTAAACCGGGCGCTGCGCGGCAATCCTGGCCGCTTCATCGGGATCAATTTGTTAATCCTGGCTCCTCTGCTCCTGGCACTACTTGTTCCGAGTGGCTGTGTGACGAAAGCGTTGCAGGAACCCCGACTGGTAGCCAACACTGCGGCCGCCTGTCAATCGCCCACCGGTTTTTATGCCAATACGGGCCGCACAATCAGTGAGCAGCAGACAACCACTCCACGACTGTCCTCGCTGATATGGGGGGTGAGTTGGCCGGTTTTGCCATCGACCGCGTTCAGTTTGATAGGGATAATGACAACAGACTGGTCCTGTACGCGTGGTCTGAAGGCTCCAGGTTTGATGAGAGCGTCATCCTGCAGCCACGAGACAGGGACTGCGATGACGGTCGCTGGCGCTTCACGACCCGCTGGAATGCCCTGGTGCTCGATGGTGTAGTGGCGGGTTTGTTCTGGACCGGGGGAATTTTTTTACCGGCTGCGGAAAGAGATGAGTATACGCTGGCATTTACCGAAGACGGAGAGTTGGCTGTACATTACGTGGGCAGGCTCACCGGCACATTTTTCCTGGTGTTTCCCATGTATATCAAGGGTGAACAGGTGTGGTTTGTATATGACCGGGTTGAATCCGGCGACCAGTCCGGGGAAGGGAATCGGTAATGTCTCACCATTGCAGTTCTTATCTGCGGTTGCCAATGGTGCTGGTTCTGACCGGCTGTACTGCAAACCCGTACCCGGCTGACTGGTCACCCCCGTTGCAGCAGGCTGCGGCGGATTGTGTCAGCCTTGACGGCTCGTTTGAAAATTTTGGCGTCTGGGACGACGGCGACCAGGTGGTGTTGGCCGACCTTTTTTTTCCGTTGAAAATTTCCGAGCCTCGTCTGTACTATTATGAACGGCTGGCGGTTACCAGGCTGACCCTGGCCGTTGGCGTCCAGTCCGCTCTGGCTATTCAGGCCTGGGTTGGTGACGAGCTGCTGTTTGAAAGACAGATTGCCCGTGACGAATTTGATTGTGTGGATGGGCAACTGGTGCTCCACAATAGTGACTGGCAGTTCGGTGGCGTGCCGCCGTTTCTGCCGGTGCTGGCCCGCAGTTCCGTGGAAAGGCGCCTGTTTCGCTCTGCGGATGGTGCCCTGATCATGGAGAACCACGAATTAAGCGCGGGCGCACTGGCTGTTGTCCCCATTGCTTTTAAAGCCAGCTACTGGTTCCGGTTCGAACGATCACCGGAAATTCTCCCGGATTCGGCAGTGGTCATGTTGCCCGGGGGCGTGCGCCAGCAACCGGTTTCGATCCAGGTACTGTTGCCGCCTGTCAATGCACCAGACTGGTCCGGTTACGACCAGGCAGTGGCTTGCATGGCGGTGGCCCGGTCAGTCGGTAGTCAATCTGCCCCGGTCGCTTCTGACTTGCTGCAGGGTCGCAGCACCCAGGCGTTCCTGCTACAGGCCGGTGACGGTACCCTGGTCCCTCACGGCATTGTCAATGACAATGACTGGCATCCCGCGACCCACGACCTGCGTATCGAGAAACAGCATCGGGAAGACCCGGCAACTTCGGACCGCTACGTCCTTTGCCTGCTGAACAGAGGCTACCGTTGGGATGATGAACAATCCCGGCTCGCTGAGTAGTCTGTTACCTTGCCGTCTTACTGTCGGCGTTGCTTGCCGGAATCTCACAGTGTTGACAATTTAACCTGGTAGTGATGCCATGGTTTGAGACGATTCAAAGAAGGTTTTCCTGAAAGGTTACCAGTACATGCAGGCGTAACATCTGCCGGATGCGGAGCATTTCCAGCAACCGTCACCAGAGATTCGTCCCGTGCCATTGCAATAATAGCAGCGTCGCGCGATATTACAGACGGCACAATACTCGCTGCAGTCTCTCTTGAGTGCCGGATCGGGAAGGCTGTCTTCCAATCCGGAATTTTCCGGAGACTTCGCCAGTCCTGCAGCTGAATCGTCAAGAATATTGTTGCGTAAATTCTACCCAATTTTTCAGAATCAGATCACTGCTGTTCCATAACTTTGCATTAAAAAAGGCCTGAATCTCAACAAGTTGATACAATGGATGTGCAACCAAACACTGTAATAACAGGGAGATTCAAGCCTTGGCACATCATCATACGGTCTTCGCTCAATTGCTAAAATTCATTCCGAGACATGAATTCGAATCCCTGGCCAATCGGCATCATGTTGGCCAGAAACTGCGTAAAATGTCTCGGTGGCCAGACTACGGGGAATTCAGGAAATCTTCATGGCGATACAGACCTAACTCTGAAAATGGTGGATGCAGTCTGTAATTGGGTTACGTTTGATAGCGGTGGGCTGGCTGCTCACCTGGTATACCGGGATTCGAGGTATGGCAGATAAAAGAAGCCGGCCCATTTTTAACTGATGTTGAAAAACGTGAGGCTTGATAGATGTTGACAAGTGATGGAAATCGACTTGACGGGTGTGACTTCGGGAGTATTGAAGCCGGTGATTATAGGCTTGAATTCGGGCAACAGGATCTACCCACCAAAGTTGATTTGCGACAATACTGTTCACCTGTTGAAGATCAGGGGCGGATCGGCAGTTGCACAGCAAATGCCTGTGTGGGGGCACTGGAGTATGCCTATACCAGGCGCGATGGACACTCGACGGAACTGAGCCGACTGTTTGTCTACTATAATACTCGCCGTTTGAAAGGGATGACTGAGCAGGATTCTGGAGCGGCAATTAACGAGGCAATGGCTGCGGTAATGGCCTTTGGCGCCTGCGAATCCAAGTTCTGGCCTTATGACATCAACAATTATATAAAGGAACCACCGCAACAGGCATACGAAAACGGCAAGTTACATGAAGCAATACAGTATGCACGGGTTCCCGGTCCGGATGGTGCGATGCTGGCTCTCGCAAACAACTACCCGGTCGTATTCGGTACCTTTCTTCCCCAAAGGCTTTATGAAGAAGCAGGGAAAACTGGTCTTATGCCGCCTTCAGAGCCGGCAGAACTGGTTTCCCAGCCAGCCAGTGGTCACTGCATGTTGATTGTTGGTTATGATTCCACAGCGGGTCACTTTATCGTAAGAAACAGCTGGGGTAAGGAATGGGGCAACGATGGTTATTGTAAGATTCCGTTTAAGGAGATGGCTTTGTTTTCGCCTCCAGATACCTTCTGGATAATTCTGGAGCTGGAGCCAAAAGGAAATTTCTCGCTGGTCAAGCCCGTTCCACAAAGCGCCCCTGCCACACCCGCGCCGATCTCCAATGGGAATCCGGACAGTTTACGTAGTCAGCTGGATCAGTCTCGTCGTGAAATTCAATCCGACGTGGCTGACTTGCGTGCTTCACTTGGCAGTGGATCAATGGATAGGATCACTAAAACCCCCCAGGGTTATGGCGCGTCGTGCTTCACTTGCGGAGGTTCCGGAAGCTGCTTTTTCTGTGGAGGCAGAGGTATTAACGTTTCAGCGGATTCTAACTGTCTCAAATGTTTTGGCTACGGGCGGTGCAATTCCTGTGGTGGCAAAGGATATACCTGAGGTCCGCGGAGGGGTTTACAGGTACACTCCTCAGACTGGTATGTGAATTCTCTGTATAGGGCCAGTAACTGGCCGATTTCAAGATTCAGTTATGAATGTCATTCTGCACATCATTGGCTCAACCGTCCTGTTTGCTATTAGCAGGTATCGTATTTTTTATGTTTCGTTCCTATTTAATTCCCAATCAGCACGGCAAATACTATGCAGTCAGAAATACGGTGTTGGCTGACTGTATATTTACGATTCCAGCGGTAATTCTGCAACCATTGACAGGATTCTGGCTTCTTCACGAGGTTGGCTATGATTGAAACACTACATGGCTATTGCTGACAGTTGGAATCTATTTTCTTATCGGGATGAGCTGGCTTCCGGTCGTGTGGATTCAAATACAGCTTAAGAAATCGATTGCGCACACTGTTGAAAACAAGACCGAAATACGTTCGCGCTAGGACAGATATTTTAAAATCCGGGTCTTGCCAGGTCGCCCGGCATTTGTAGGGCTGATCGCTGTTGTCCCATAACTTTGCATTAATAAAGGCCTGAATCTCAATAAATTGGTACAATGGATGTGCAACCACACTGTAATAACAGGGAGATTCAAGCCCTACCATCTTGGCAGCGCTCGCATCACCAGGACATCTCTAACCCGTATCAATGAACAACAAATCTTTATGCTATACGAAGTACTGTTCCATAAACTGATGGTCCGCTGCCAGGAGCTAGCGCCAAGGCATGGGTTCCGCTTCTGCGACAAACTTTATTTGCTGGATTCGACCACGATTGACCTTTGGTTCCGTTTCGACTTTCACGCCGACCCAGGCACGAATTCAGGTGAGCCGTATTGAGAATACTATACGAAAACAGAAAGCAGGCATTGAAAGTTCGTCTGGTGCTCTGGTTCGCGTTACTTCTGAGTGTGGTGTGCCTGTACTCCGGCTGGATTCTTTTCAATGGCTACGGACTTGCAGAAGCCGATGGGGGGGTATTGAAACCCTTTGGAATGCGGCTGGTTATGGGTGGTGGCATCGCGTTGGCCGGTTGTGCATTTGGTGGGGGTATGCTCCTGTATGCAACTTCATACCTTTTGAAACTTGAGAGGGACGGTGAAAAAATTCTCGTGCAAACCCTGTCTCCGTCCGGCTTTGGTCTTCGGCAGCGTGTTTTCAGCGTCAGAGACATCAGGAAAGCTGCCCGTTTCGAGGGCAGGCTGCAACTGGATCAGACAGTCGACGCTCCGTGGATCAAGCTGAACTTTGCCGGTCGGAAACTACCCTTTGTTCTCGATCTCAGGGCCGAAACAATAAAAATTGCTGAATTGAGGAAGCTGGCAAAATTTTGAACGGTAGTAGCAGGCTATGGGTCAGATTGTGGGTCAGCCTGATACTTTTTCAGTTGATTCGATTCTGCATTTTTTATGCTCTGTTGAACATCCATTGGATGAGCAACAAAATGTTGGGTTGGGCGCTACTGTCAATATCGACTGATCTACTGATCGTTGAACGGCTGCTGAATTTTTTCGGTTGTGACTCAGATTATTTTTCCCCGAAAATCGCTTCAGGGTTCGTTCGGTGGAATGCACTCAGCGCTGCCGTTCTTGCTTTTATACTGCCGTTGATTGTCCTGATCTTCATTGAGGTGCCTTGGCGCTATCTGCCCGACGGTCCGTTGTCTGGCCCAGTTTCGGTCACAGAATTACCTGAAGGAGATATTCGTGGCGTTGTGGAATTCCGTGACGGTTTTGCCTTCCATGACTACGGAGTAGGTCTTGAAACCACGGTGCGGTCCAGAAAGCTGACCTATGCCGATCCTTTTGTTACTGAACAATGGGATCCATCCGTTCCGGTGAGGGTCTGGGCAATACATGGAGAGTACGAAGAACTTTCGGCCGATCATCGCTTCGGTTACGTTGTGAGCTGGAAATACGGCCAGCGTAACTTTTATAACAGAATCGTTGCCCGGGCTATGAGCGAACATGATCTGAAAGCAATTGAAGACATGATCCTGGTAAGGCTGGATACCAGGGGGCCCCGCTTTGAACAGGGTCCTGCATTGCTGCAATTTATCCTTGGACTGTACGTTTTTGTGGGCCTTTATCTTGGATTTACTGCCTATGCGGTCAAACTTCCACGCTGACTTCAGCTACAGCATCACAGGCATGTCGATTGGCGCTTGTGTATTCTCCCTGCATTGCGAAGTACCATCCTGAACACAACACACTCACTAAGATCTCAGTCATCTACTGATAACAAAGAATCAGCCCGGTAAAATCCTGCGCGATTTCTGCTATATCGGCAATGGCCATCGATTCACCGTCGGCCGCGCCCAATTGATAGTCCACGTTGTTGGTATCCAGGAACGAGACAGCCAGTGAATCCCGTACGGCGAAATTGAGATTCTGGGTGTCGGTGCCCCGTTGTTCGCGAAAATAGTCTTCATTGGCAGTCTCCACGACGACGCCGACGATTTCACCGGAACGATTCATTACCGGTCCACCGCTGTTACCGGGTTGAATCTGCGCGGTCATCTGCAGTCTGCTCAAATCATCGTCCAGTCCACTGAGGGCGCTGACAATCCCATAGGTCAGGTTCCCCTGAGAGGATAGATCACCCAGCAATGGAAAACCGTAGACGATGACCTCGTCACCCAGGCGCAGCCTCCTCGGCCCCCGGAACATTGCCGGGATTGTGGCAAGAGAGGTTTTCAACAACGCCAGGTCGGTTGTTGCATTGCTTGCTATCAGGCTGGCTTCCTGGGGAAGCCCGCCACGTAACTGAAAGGTAGTCCGACTGCAGCCCTCGATCACGTGGTTATTGGTCAGCACGTGGCCATTACGGCTTACCACGAACCCCGTACCGGAACTGCTTAAAGTCGGTTCCCCCGAGTCATTCCCGGGATCCGAGGAGGTCAATAGCCAGGGCGGGCCGATTTCGGTCACTACAAGCTCCGCCGCCGGAAAGGAGTCTGTGGCTTCGTAAGTCCCTACCCAGATGTCGTAAACACCTTCTTCCGGGGGTGAAAACACCATGCCCGGGTTGGTCCCGCCGGCTTCGTCGAAATCGTCGTTGCAGTACCACTCTCCTGATGGTGCATTGACCACCAGCGTGGTATCGGTGTCACTTACCACGAAAACGCTCAGATCGAATTCAGCGCGGTCGGAGTAGCTTATTTCGTAGTCCGGTGCGTTGCTGATGTATCCAATACAGCCGTCGATGGCGCTGGCGTCGATGGCGCCTCCCGCCTGCAACTGGACGCTGTGGGGGTCAGGGAGGAAATTGCCTGTCAGTTCTGCCGAACCATAGGTCGATTCTGCGCTTGTATCCTGTGCCGAGGCGGCCGAGCTGAAAATCAGTAAGCTCAGAACCGGTATCCGGATACATTCTCGCTTGATGTATTTTATTATCATTTTCGGATCTCCGATTGTTTCTGAATAACAGGTTACTTACCTGCTCCATTATGCCCCCCGGAAGTAACAAGAATCCAGTCATCGCGGCAGGGAAGGTATAACCGTCACATAACGAGGCAGCGTGTCGTCGGCAGAGCTCGATTCGCGGGGATCCGCCACGGTTACAACGATTCATCCTGATCAGTCCCGACGCCAACGTCACGACTCGGGCCAATCCCAGGCAATGGAGGACAAAGCTTTTGATCCCGACTCCAGGGAACCTCTGATCAATTATGGAAGTGCTCTGCGGGAGTCTGTCGGGCGCTACTGCAAGGCGTCGTGCGCCGGGAATGGCCGTCGCCCTTGCCAAGCGCGACAACACCGCAGTGGCGCCCGACAGGCCCCGCCGGTCGGGGCTTTCAGGCGAGCGCACTGCCCTTGTTGGCTTAAAAGGGTTGCCTCGCCTTGACAGGCCGACGCATGCCGGCGGCAAGGCGCCTCGTCAGTGAACTCGCCTGAAAGCCAGAGTATTTCCATAATTGATCAGAGGTTCCCTAGTGTCGCAGTATAAGATTTTCTATAATCCGTGGAAACCTGTGTATAGTCCCAGGTCGCTGGCGGGGATTCATTGGTAGTCGAGCTTTGGAAAACGCTAATGATCCAGGCACCACGTGCAGGAATAATTAATAATAATGAAATAATGAAATAATGAAAGTGCCGACATCGACCGGCTTCGTATCGCAATTTCTATGCGCCTGTTTCGGTCTGCCTGCGTTACGGCGCTCTATGTACGCCTAATCCCAACCTCGTAGGAGATACCCCGATGACTGATGCCTGGAATGAACATCCGCTCAATGGCTGTCTTTTCGAAACCAAGCCCAGCACCGCCCCCGCGCTAGTGGCGCCACCGGGTTCAGTGCCGGAAAAAGTGGATCTCCGATCGCTCTGTTCGCCTGTGGAGAATCAGGGCCAGACCAACTCCTGTACGGCCAACGCCGTTGTCGGAGCGCTGGAATATCACCAACGCAAGGCAGGCAGTGGGGTTACTGATATGTCGCGGCTGTTTGTCTACTACAATGCCCGCAGGATGTCAGATACCCAGTCCCAGGATACCGGGAGTTTCATCCATCATGCCATGGCTGCGGTTCTGGCCTATGGCGCCTGCGAGGAGCGCCTCTGGCCATTCAATCCGGCGATGACCGCCACCATGCCGTCTCAACAGGCTTATCAGAACGCGATGAGTTACGAAGCCGTGCAATACGCTCGCACGGAACTCGGTAATTCGGCCATGGCTGCGCTGGCAGTGGGGCTGCCGGTCGTTTTCGGTACTTACATTCCCGGCGAGTATTACCAGGAGGCTGCCAGAACCGGAAGCATGCCGGTGGACGGCACGCGAGCCAGACGACCGGCAAGCGGCCATGCCATGCTGCTTGTCGGCTACGATATACCGGCTAAGGTCTGGATTGTCAGAAATTCCTGGGGTCCTGAATGGGCTGACGGAGGATACTTCCGACTGCCTTTCGAAACGCTGGCTTCTTATTCCGACCCTGCGCACTTCTGGACCATCGGTGCAATCGAAAAAGCGCCAGGATTCAGCCTGGCCGGCCCGACAATGGATGAGATGAAAAAGTCGACGGAATCGTTACTTGCAGAATTGCGTAAGGAAATCGGGGATGACCTGAAATCGGAAATCGACGAGGCCAGGAAAGGAATCCGATCTCGACTCCGGGATAATTAGTCCGGACCTTTGATCAGCCACCTTGACATCCAGCGGCTTGCAGAGATTTCTTAATCTGGCGAGGCTCTTGTACCGGGTAGCTCTGGCTGCCCGGAATGACTGAATTCGACAGTTCAAACAGTCGGGATGCCGGCATTGTCCAGGCTGGCGTCCGAGTTCTCTAACGCCTGATTCACATCGCTCACTGGTTTTTTTTTTACACTTTCTTTCGTGCTTCCTGCAAATTCTGTAATTTCTCTACCTCTGCAGCCGGCGGACGGGCACCGGTCAGCCAACCTAATGATCAATGTGAAAAATAAAACCGCCGACAATCTGGCCGTTTACCAGAATACTGCCGGTATAATCCCAGACACCCGGAGCGGAATTGGAAGGAACCATGTTTCCGGAAAGCGCTGCCACATTCTGATTCTGGTAATTGTAGACGTCGACGTAACTGCCAGGGTCGCCGCGCAGGGAGACTCGGCCCCAGGGCTGTAGAAACCCGGAGCCGCTTACAACTCCGTTAGTCACGGTCATGTCGAAGATACTGCCATCTCCACCCCGCCATGCCTGTGATGAGGACGCTGGTGTCACCGCCTGCTTTACCTGTACTTCGGGCGGTGGGGGCGCCACATCATCGACGAAATCGTCAACGAAGTCCTGTGCCGTGTTGTCGATGCTGAAATCACTATTAAATCCGGAATTATCCGACCCATTGTAAATGGTGTCATCAAGGCTTGTGTAATCCTCATAGAGCACTGAACCAATAACGAGGAATGCAATCACCACCGCCCAGATTCGCGTTTTCTTATTTTTGAAATCAAGCTTCCCGGGTTTGAAAAAATCCACCAGCGACGGTCCCGAATTTTTTTCATCACCCTCAACAGGGCGTTCATGCCGCAGTTCACCCGACATGCATTGGCTGATTGCCGTGGAAAATTCTGTTGCACTGGAGTAGCGGCTGCGGGGCGGTTGCAGAGCTTTCTGAATCACCTGGTCCAGTTCCTGTGGGACATCCGAACGCGTGGCACTCGGCGGGTTCCACATTCCGTCCGGGAGCACGTCCATTAGCATTTCGTAAAACATACGTCCCACTGAGTAAATGTCGGCACTGGGGCCCACGGAGTCGGGCATGGTCATCTGCTCAGGCGCCATGTAAAGCGGCGCGCCAATTGCCCCCTTGGAAGTGGTGGTGCCTGGCGCCTTCAGGCCGGTGGCGATACCAAAGTCAATTATCTTTATCCTGAATTCACCGTCCCCGGGAGTTCCCTCCAACATGACGTTTTCGGGTTTCAAATCCCGGTGAATGACCCCTGCATCATGGGCTGCAGTGAGGCCTGATAGAATTTCCCTGATGATTTTCACGACGTGATTTACGGGAGCATTGCTGCCTGACGCCATGGTGGCAGCCATCCAATTCCGCAATGACTTGCCCTTGACGTGCTCCATGGTCAGGTAGACCTGGCCGTCCACCTCCTTGACGTCATGTACCGATACGACGTTCGGGTGCTTGATCTTCCGTGCATTGACTCCTTCGGCAATCATACGTTGCTTGGACTCTTCGTCCATCAATGACGGATGAATCACCTTGATTACGACTTCTTCGTCGGTCAACTGATCACTGGCCAGATAAGCGGTACCCATGCCGCCAGCACCAAGGCGTTCTGTTATCATATACCGACCGTCGAACAGTTCATTCAAGTTGAGCTCTACGTCTACTGAGGCCCCACTTGACTTGTATACCGTCTCAACACCACTTATGTTGTCACTCATAGTCGTTCCCTTTGATATCAGGAAATCACCCTGGCCAGCTAAAGACGGGCAACTTCGATTGTATTTACGGAACCATGCATGTCACTGATGAATTTTACCTGCAATGAAAGGGATCTTGCCTGGCCGGCCAAGGGAGCAATAACATCTCCATCGTTCACATCGGTGATCGTGTTCGAGCCCAGCATTTTCCCGTTCAAGGCGAGTCCCTTGCCGCTCCTGGCAAATACCACGAGCCGGTCGTTCAGGACCAATAAATCAAAATGATGTCGGGACAATAACAGCGACTGGTCTACATCCAGTTCACCGGTTGCATTGTAACAGCGCAGGCGGACATCCATCGGCAGTGGATTGGCGTCGCTCCGTTCACGATCAGAGCGCCCAAATGCCAGGTGGCCCTTGGCGCCGAGTCCGACTTCCCAGCTGGGTGCATCGTCTTCATTGAATCCTCTCAGCCGAAACTTGGCTGCTCGCGATACCTGCATTCCGGACTGTGTATAGCCACGCGTACCCAGTTCCCGTTCCAGGCTTTCCACGTGCTCCAGTTTCACTACCTGGCGCTGGTCCACGGTTCTGCCTGTTGTCTCTTCCTGGCTGCCTCCGGTATTGGTGCTGGGGATATGCAGCAATGCATTGTCTTCCATGTGGGCGCCGGATAGATTGATATTCTGCACCACCTGTTGCGAACCGGACTGCGAGGCTACGGAAAACATCAGGGTACCTTTAAAGACGTGGTTCTCTTCGAATCCTTCCTTGGAACGGGTCGCCAGTTCCAGAAATACATCCACCTTGTCCGTACCACCCGCGCCGAATGTACCGGTTTCGACATAAAACTCGCGTTCCTTGCCGGCATCTATAGACTGCCAGTCGATATTGACCGACACAAGCTTCTGGTCGCGTTCCCGCTTATAGATTCGCTTGGCCCAGATCGGTCTCAGAATGGGCGCCGTGGAATCTATCTGATTCCGCACGATCATCGGTAAGGCAAGACGTTCGCCGACCTGGGCACTGACCACCGCGCCCGCATCTATAACCAGTTGTGGTGCCAGACACACCGGGCAGGGCTGGAACGGTTCAACCAGCTGTTTGCATTCCTGGTAAGAAATACAGCGGAGTAGCGGTGTGCGACAGGTGCCGCAGAAACTGGCGTTCGGGTCCACCGCCTCGAGATGGCAACACTCTTTGTAGCCCATAATCCGTCACATTTGTAGGATGCTGATTATCGTGTGCCTCAGCCTCGCAGCGGAGCACCGCAGCCAACACAGAATTCATTACCCGCGGCGTTTGCAACCTTGCACTGTGGACAATTTGCGCTGACGGTAGAACTGCCAGCCGCCGGATTGCCCGCATTGCCCGGACCGGCTCCGGCTGCTACCCCGATCACGCCTTCCTTGAACTGTTCGAAGAAGTACCTGGCGTCTGCACTGGACCTGGCTCCGCTCTCAATCAGCTTTTCCATCATGGCTTTCTGTTCAGCAGCCGAGGATTGATCTGTCTTGGCCCGTTCTGCGAAAACTGCCGCCACCTCCGGAGAGAGCCCCGCCTGCAGCGCCAGTAATTGATCGGCAGACATGCCCTGCTGCAGTTTCAGTTTTTCTATTTCCGTGGTGTCCGCCTGGCGCGCTTCGTCGAGACGGCGCTGTGTAGCCCTGTCGGCACTTTCGTCGGCAATCGAGGTTTTGCCTTGTTCGAGTGCCAGGTCCGCTGCATTCAATCCCTCGATGGATTTGATCTGGTTTTCCCGGGCAGCCGCGGCAACCTCCAGCTTGGACAGCTCCTCAAGCTTGTGAAGGGCAACTTCCTGGCGGCGTTCCAGCTCTTCCGTTTTCAGGTCCAGTTGTTTTATCTCAAGCTGTATCTTTTTAACTTCGACCTCGTTCTTGGCCTCGTTCAGGGCATTGTCGAACCTGGCATGTTGTTCGACGTTAAATTCGGCGATTTCTCCTTCCAGGGCACTGAGTCTGGCGGCCCGTTTCGCTGCTTCCTTGACCTCGACAAATTCCGCTTCCTGCGTCGCAATCATTTTGCGCAATTCGTCTTCGCTCATGGCCTTTATTTTTTCGATTGCCAGGTCGGATTCCAGTTTCAGCACGGTGGACGTTTCCGCTCTCTCGATTTCCTTCTGGTAGTGCGCCAGCTTTTCATCCAGCAGAGCCTGTTCCCGCTCGCGATCCCGACTGGCCATCTGAGCGATTTCTTCCTCGTTGACAGCCCAGTTAACCGAACTCGCCCGCACCACAATGCCCATGTCGCCGAGCACATCCTCGGCGACATTGAGCATTTCTGCCTGCAGTTTGTCCTGTACGTCGACGGCACCACGTAAGCTGGTTGCGTCCACCTGGCCGACGATGGATTGCAGTGCCCGATCATTGAAATGGGGGATGAGGCGTTCGAAAACAGCGGATTTATTGGTTATGTTGTTCTGGCTCGCCAGGCCAAGAATATTACTGCCAGACTGTGGATCAACCTGGATCTGCAGGGTGATTTCCGCGTCGACCTCCACGTTGTCCCGAGAGCGTCCCTGAAAGGAAAATGTGGATTCAAAAGGCCTGGCGTCGGCGATGAGCAGTTGCAGTGCATGGCTTCCACCTATTGATTCCTTGACAGACTGCCAGATCCCCCCGACGGACAGGTGCGCCCCGTGAGACACGTCCGCAACCTGGCCGTCCCTGATCAGTACGGTGAGCGTATCGGGAGCGATGCCGATCCGCTGCTGCAGAAACCCCTTGAATTGCTCCATGGGAACGTATTCACACAAGACCTCATCGCCGCTCAGTGAGATGTTGTTGGAAAGCATGTCCGGACCCCTTGTTTTTATATTTGATAAACTGAACTGGGAAGATGTATTCGGGTTCCTGGCTACCGACTAAGCCAGCAGCTCGACTAGGGTACTTTGTTGTTTTTTATGGCAATTGTAATGCGGATGGCCTGGACCAGAATAATGAGTCCGGCTACTGTGGCACCGAGCCAATAGGTTCTGAGAATATTGAAAAAATGCTCGGCACTGCTCAGGTTCTCCACAAAGCTGTCATACATCTGTATGCGGGCAACGGCACTGACTATCGCGACAACAAACGTCAGAACCGACGCAATGATGGTTACAGAGCGGACAATTCTGCAGGCCCTGCCGGTAGGGACTGTCGCTTCCTCCGTCGCTTCGGCTGCCATCCGTTCATCGAATGCTTCCGCTTTCTTGCGGATTTCCTCGGAACGACCGGTGTTGTCGAGGAATGCGGGAGATTTTCCGCCGCTGGTCGTTTCGGCGGCCTTCAGGTTGTAGGCGCGCCGATGCAGGTAGCCAAGCAGTGAGAATCCCATCCACAGGACCAACCCGACCACGACTACGTATGATAGTACGTGTAACAGTGAAGCGACCCAGCTTATGTCAACGACTCCGCTGTCCAATTACCACCCCCTTCCTGGCTGACCAGAACTTGTGGAACCTCTTACTGATTATGGAAGTGCTCTGCCCGACAGGCCGCGCCCGAAGGGGCTTCCAGGCGAGACCACTGTCATCGTTGTCTTGCCTTGACAGGCCGATGCGTGCCGGCGGCTAGGCGCCTCGTCAGTGAACTTGTCTGAAAGCCAGAGTATTTCCACAATTAATCAGGGGTTCCTTATTATTGACCCCGCGCAGGGAAGTGTCTCAGAAACAGAATTCCACCGCAAGGTACAGAAATCCGGCGAATTGGTTGAAGTTTGTATTTATCTTCGGGCAATCAGGAAAGAACCGCAGTCTATGATAGCTACCGGTATAATTAATACCCAAAGCGCCTCGCAGTCAGTTTCCTACGGCCAGGGGATCATCCCGGACTGTTCGTCACCAGGACTGGACACCTTCCGGCTTCGAAGCTACTTTAGGTTCATCAGATTCATCAGAGTGTTACTCGATCTTTGACCGGCTCACTGGGGCTGGTGGACGCATCGCCTGGCGATTATTCCAGCCGTTCATCATACTTGAGAATCGGTACATCACTATAGGCGTTGGCGGGTTGTCACAAACCAAAACCTTACTTGTACTCGGGGCAACCGGGCATTTCGGTGGCAGGATTTGTCGACGGCTGGTTGGCGAGCCGAACACGCGACTCATTGTTACGAGTCGAAGTCTTCCCAGGGCAAAGTCCCTTGCCGAGGAATTGCAGGACATCAACGCTGCCTATGAAGTCTCTCCGTCAGCAATTGACCAGTCCGCAGACAACTTCGAGCAGGATTTGCTGAATCTCAACCCGGACATCGTTCTGCATACAGCCGGGCCCTATCAAGGTCAAAGCTACCGCGTGGCAAAAGCTTGTATTACGGCGGGTTCTCACTATATCGACCTGGCTGACGGCCGGGAATTTGTCGACGGGTTCAGCGAACTTGATGAAAGTGCGAAAGGGGCCGGGGTTCTGGCAGTGTCCGGCGCGAGTACGCTGCCCGGACTTTCCAGTGCTGTCATTGCTCATTACAGAGACAGTTTCCGGTCCATCCAGGCTGTTAATATTTCCATTGCGCCTGCCCATCAGACGCCCAGGGGAATCGGTACAATCCAGGCCGTACTAAGCTACTGCGGAAAGCCATTTGCCGTTCCGGAACAGGGAAAGGCAGTTAACAGGTACGGCTGGCAGGATCTCCGTTGGCAGCACTATCCACTGCTTGGCAGGCGCCTGTCCGGGTCCTGCGATGTGCCTGATCTGTCGTTACTTGAAGACTATGTACCGGGCCTTGAAACTGTCACCTTTCATGCGGCACTGGAGGCGCGCTGGGAACAGTTGGGTCTGTACTGCATGGCATGGCTCACCCGTCTTGGAATTGTAAAAAGCTGGGTTGGGTTGGCACCTTGCCTTAATTTCATCAGTGAAAAGCTCAGCGGTTTCGGCTCCGATACGGGAGGCATGCAGGTGCGAATATCAGGAACAGGAACGGATGGAAATGCCATGGTACTGGACTGGTACCTGACAGCCAGGCGGAATCACGGCCCGGAGATACCTTGTACACCGGCATTGGTGCTGGCGAGAAAACTCGCCCGGAACGAGTTATCCAGGACCGGGGCATACCCATGCCTGGGATTGATCACGCTGCACGAATTTGATGCGGAAATTGAGGAACTGGAGATTTCCTGGCAGGTTGACTCAGAGGTTCCTTAGTGGATTGCGCTTATGAACACCTACCTTTGGCTTAAACTGATTCACATTGTCGGGGCAACTTTAATTCTGGGAACCGGGTCAGGAATCGCCTTCTTCATGTTGAGGGCGTATCTCAGCGGTAATGTGGAAGCCTTGAAAGTCACGGCTCGTACCGTTGTCCTGGCCGATTGGCTTTTCACAGCGCCTGCCATGGTCACCCAGGTAGTAACTGGTTTCCTGTTAACCGCGTCTATGGGGATCTCTTTCAACTCTGTCTGGTTTATAAGCGTCATAGGTATTTTCACGGTTATCGGACTTTGCTGGTTGCCAGTGGTATTTATTCAGATTCGGATAGCTAAAATCCTGAGTGGCGGTGGTACAGTGGAGCACTGTGCCGGGTTAATGAAACTATGGATGGCACTGGGAGTGCCGGCTTTTGCAGGAGTGCTGTTACTTATCTACCTGATGTTGAGCAAGCAGGGTATCGGTACAGTTCTGTTTGCCACGCAGGTTTTCAATGACGCTTTCGTCGCTTTTCAATAACGCAATCTGAGGTACCCATAATGGTCATGACAGGAAAACCGGTAAAGTTCATAGCCTTCATTGCCAGTTCGCTGGTGATATTCGGCGCCGTATCCCAGGAGGATTCCATCAGGCTGGCCACCGACGTGCCTTATCAGCAATGGCAGGCCGTCATTCATGCGCCGGAGGGACGAGTGGATCGGCAGGTCAAGGTAGTGGACATAGGAAATTCCCACGTTGCTGTCGGCGTATTGTTCCGGGACCCTATAGTGGCGACTGACGCACCGGTTCGCGGCATCGTTCATACCCGCGTGTCTGAAGTCTATTACATTACCCGGGGCTCCGGTGTATTGGTCACCGGCGGGACAATACTCGGCCGCAACGATATTCCGGCCGACAGCGATATTGTTACCGAACTGGTTGGGGAAAGTTACAGCGCTGCTGTTGCCAGGGGCGATGGCCAGGTCCGCCTGGTCTCGGAAGGGGACATAATCGTGATACCGGCAGGTGTTTTCCACGGCTGGCACGAAGCGGAAGAGCGCGTCGAAATGGTGAGTATTCGCCCGGACCCGGAAAAAGTTCTACCTGCGGGCTACGTGAATCCCTTTATCGAGTAGCGGGGGAGGGGATTGCAGGACAACAGAGACCATGGTTTTAATACCTGCAGGTTGAAAACTTGAATGGGGAGTGTGTCCATCCTGGGAAATTTCCGAACGCTTATCGTCCTGACCTTTGCGCAATGCTTTGGCATGACCGCGGCCCCCGTGCTGGTATTGCTGGGCGGTATCGTCGGCACGCAGATCGCACCGTCGCCGGACCTGGCAACCCTGCCTCTTGCCATACAGATTATCGGGATTGCCTGTGCCGCCATTCCAGCATCCCTGTTGATGTCAAGGATAGGGCGACGGTCCGGCTTCCTGGCTTCAACGGCACTGGGCGTTGTTGCCGCGCTGCTGGCCGCCTGGGCTGTTTATATCGAGTCCTTTGCCCTGTTTATCGGCGCCTGTTTCCTGGTGGGCAACTATATCGCATTCCTGCAGCAGTTTCGTTTTGCCGTGGCGGAGTCGGTTCCCGGTGAACTGGTACCGCGATGCCTGTCAATATTGATGCTGGCAGGAATCGTGGCCGCATTGCTCGGCCCGGAAGTGGGAAGACGATTCAGCAATGTTCAGGGATTACCGCTGTATGTCGGGTCTTTTCTGGGGCTGGCGGTGATGCTTTCCATTTCCTTCGTAATCCTGCTGCTGTTTTACAGGAATGCCAGCGTTGAATCGGTGGGCCACGGGAGCGCAACGAGGCCGCTGCTGCAGATTCTGAATAATCCCGCGATAATTCTTGCCATAGCCGCTGCTGCCATGGGTTATAGCATCATGGCCCTGGTCATGACGGCGACACCGTTGAGCATGCATGAGTTTGACAATTTCTCTCTGGCCAGCACCACCCGTGTCATTCAGAGTCATATTCTTGCCATGTACGTTCCGTCATTTTTCAGCGGCCTGTTGATCTCCTGGTTTGGTGTCATCAGAATTATCAAGGCAGGGCTGGTGCTGATGCTGATCTGTGTCCTGATCGGCTGGGGGGAGCCGGGGTTTATCCATTACTGGGGGGCGCTGGTGTTCCTCGGGATCGGATGGAATTTCCTGTTCCTGGGCGGCACCACGTTACTGGCTCAGAGTTATCGCCCTTCAGAGCGGTTCAGAGTCCAGGCCGTTAACGACTTCATTGTTTTTGGCCTGCAGGCCGTCGGTTCACTCAGTGCCGGGGTGCTGTTGGCGACTACTGGCTGGACCGGCGTGATGGGATTTGTCCTGCCGGGTCTGTTAGTGTTGCTGACAACTCTCCTTATTGCCGGCCGGACTGCTGGTCGGCTGGCGACTGACTAGCTGTCATATTCTGGCCTGACCCAACGAAGACTACAGGTTACAGGCGACAGGTAATAGACAACAGGTCGATTTATGACCAGGCGCCGTCGCGGCAATGGTGCGTCGTGGGGATTCAGCGTTGTGGCGCGGTGATGGCCTGCAGGAAAATCAGCGAGACCTGCCGGATCTTTTTCCTGAATTCCGCCGTAGTGCTGACTTTCTTCTTGATGCCCACGATGGAGGCCAGTAACAGTTCAACGAAGGGCTCCGGTTTCAGCGGTGAGTTGCTAAAGTCCACTTCGCCAGCCGCTTCTGCCTCGGTGAGTTCCCTGGCCAGGGTGTTGACCAGCCTGGTGTATCCCTCTTTCATGATGTCGGTTGCCAGACTCTGATTGATGTCCATCAGGTCTTCTCCATGGGGCGAATTCATCACCGGTTCGTAGTACATCTTTTCGTAGTCCAGCAAGGCTTCTATAAAGCGTTCCTGCACTTCCCCCTTGCCCGACAGTACGGCAGTCGCCCGATCGATAGCCTGGTCCAGCCGGTAGGAAGCCAGCTCGTGAAAAAGATGCTCCTTGTTGTCGAACAACACGTACAGGGCCGGTCGGGAAATGCCGGCCGCCTGGGCGATGTCGTTCATTGTTGTGCGCCGGAATCCGTACTGAGCAAAAACCGTCGCGGCCGCCTCAAAGACGACAACGCGTTTGGCCCAGTCACGGGTGGAATCCTGGTTCAAGTTTGTCATGCGTGGGTACTATCCTTGAGATATGTCCTGGTGAAAAGTCCCTGGGGAACCGGGACACTGCCATTTCCGCTTAAAGATAGACATTCTGACATATTATGCATATTATGTCATGTCGACCGGTAGCGAGGATCGTCGGCAGTCGATACCAACGGCCGATACCAACGGCCGATACCAACGGTCGTTCCGGACAGTTGCTCCGCACCGTCAGTATCCGTATCAGCCGTCGGCGCGTCTCAGTACACTGCAATACCGGGTGCATGAGCTGATTAAAGAATCGTTCCAATTTGAACATGGAGAACAGGATGAGTACTACTTTCTGGGTAAACGGCGTCCAGCAAACGGTGGACGTCGACCCGTCTAAACCTTTGCTTTGGGTATTGCGGGAGCAACTGGCGCTCACCGGGACCAAGTTTGGCTGTGGTATCGCCCAGTGTGGTGCCTGCACCGTCCATGTTGATGGACAGGCGGTACGGTCCTGCGTCAGGTCCATTGACAGCGTTGCCGGTAGACAGGTGACCACTATTGAAGGGCTGGGGTCGGCGCCTGACCAGCTTCATCCGCTGCAACAGGCCTGGATCGATCACCAGGTACCGCAATGCGGCTACTGCCAGTCAGGCCAGCTGATGTCTGCGGCGGCGCTGTTGTCCAGCAATCCGAACCCCAGCGATGCGGAAATAGACCAGGCAATGCGCGGCAATGTCTGCCGCTGTGGCATGTACGGACGTATCCGCCAGGCGATCAGGTCAACCAGCCAGGTCGCCAGTCATGACCAGCCACTGTACACCAACGCGATGAGGGAGGTGGATCATGCATAAGTGGACAAGACGTGCCTTTATCACCAGCGGACTGGTAGCAGGTGGAGGCCTGGTGGTCGGTGTGGCGATGCGACCGGGGAACCGGGCGGAGAAGCTCAGCGGCCTGGTAGGCAGCGAGGGCGGCCAGCTGGTTCATGCCTACGTAAAAATAGACAGCGACAACACGGTAACAGCCATCATCCCCCATGCGGAGATGGGCCAGGGGGTGCATACCGCACTGGGCCAGATGCTGGCGGAAGAACTCGATGCCGACTGGGACAATCTGGTCGTTGAAGAGGCGCCGGCCATCGGTGAGTATGCCCAGTACGGACTGGGGCGGGGCTACCTGTTTGCCGGGATGGATTTTCCGGACATCATGGTACCGTCCGTCGATGGACTGATGATGCGGGTCGCCGACGCGCTGGATATGCAGATTACCGGCGGCAGCATGAGTGTGCGCACCACCGGTGTCTATGTCATGCGGGTTGCCGGTGCGGCAACCCGGCAGATGTTGCGGCAGGCGGCCGCTGACGAATGGGGTGTGCCGTTTGCCGAGGTCATGACCGAAGACAGTCACCTGGTTCATCAGGCAACGGCGAACAGGGCGCCTTATGCGGCGTTTGCCACCGCGGTGGCCGGCATGACGCCTTCCTATACGCCGACGCTGAAGGATCCTGCTGACTTCAGGATAATCGGCCAGCATGTGCCGCGCCGTGACATTCCGGCCAAAGTTGACGGCTCCCTGAAATTTGCGCTGGATGTGCAGCTTCCCGACATGCTCTATGCAACGGTGGTGCGTTCCCCGGTATTCGGTGGCAACGTAACCGACGTCGACGACAGTGCAGCACGGCAGGTCGATGGTGTCGTGGATGTAGTCAGGCTGCCATCCAGTTCGTCCAGCTCCATGGTCGGTGCCTACCGGACCGGGGAGTCCATTGCCGTGGTAGCGGACAGTTACTGGTCGGCCAAAAAAGGCCTCGATGCCCTGCAGGTCAGCTGGAGTGATGTCGCCACCGAAACGGTATCCAGTGACGCCATTTTTGCCCAGTTTGATCGTGATATAAGCGCCGCCAGGGACCGGGAAAACGATATTGTACAGGGCGACCTGGAGTCGCAGTTTGCCGGTGCCGCCCGGGTACTGGAAGCCGACTATCACGTACCGTACCTGGCTCACGCCTGCATGGAACCGATGAATGCCACGGCCCGGGTGAGCGGCGGTGAGGCTGAGATCTGGGTAGGTTGCCAGAATCCGCTGGGGTTCCTCCGACAGGTGGCCGCGGCGCTTGAACTGGACGAGGCGAATGTCACGCTCCATAACCATTCCATGGGCGGTGGCTTTGGCCGCAAGGCTGTTCCGGACTACGCCATTCAGGCAGCGCGCGTGGCGCAGTCCGTGGGTCGCCCGGTGCAGCTTATCTGGTCAAGGGAAGAAGACGTGCGCCAGGATTTTTACCGGCCGGCGGTCCAGAGTCGTTTTCGCGCCGCGTTGGATAATGCCGGCAGGCTCCTGGCCTGGGAAAATACCTATACCAACAAGAATGAACCCATCGAGGCTCCACTCATTCCCTACGCCGTTGAGGCCCAGGATATCGGCTACGTGAACAGTCCTACCCATATACCTTTCGGTGCCTGGCGCAGCGTCGATCACTCCCAGCATGGCTTCTTTACCGAATCCTTTATCGATGAGGTTGCCCACGCGGCGGGTAAAGACCCTTTCGAGTTTCGTGCCGAGCTGCTCCGGGAGCACCCACGTCACCTGGCGGTGCTGACCAGAGCAGCGGAGGAAGCGCAATGGGGTCAACCACTTGGGGAAGGGCGGGGGCGTGGTATTTCCCTGCAGGAATCCTTCGGCTCGCTGGTGGCCCAGGTTGTGGAAGTCACCGTGGCCGACGGCCAGGTGTCTGTCGACCGGGTGGTGGCCGCCATCGATGCCGGTATCGCCATTTCTCCGGACGGCATTGCCGCTCAACTGGAATCCGGTATTATCTACGGTCTCACAGCGGCGTTGCACGGTGAAATCACCATTGAAAACGGCGCGGTTGTACAGAGCAACTTTCACGACTACCAGGCGGTGCGGATGGACGAGGCGCCGGTCATCGAGACGCATGTCATCAACAGCGGCGAGGCTATCGGTGGTGCCGGTGAACCGGGGACACCCGGAATTGCTCCGGCCCTGGCCAACGCGGTCTATGATGCCACCGGAATCCGGGTTCGCCAGTTGCCGCTGAAACGCTACAATTTCAATATCGGTGGCGCAGAAAGCGGGGTGGTGTGAGCGGAAATAACCGGGCTTAACGCGCTCTTACCCTATCAGACACTGGTCGTTCCGGTCGCTCCTTCGCAGTGCATCCGGGGCGATCGGAGTCTGTCGCGCACTACCGCGGTGTTGCCGCGCCTGGCAAGGGCGATGGCCATTCCCGGCGCTCGACGCCCTGCAGTAATGCCCCGCAGATTCCCGCAGAGCACTTCCATACTTATTCAGACAGTCCTTGAATCACCAGCGATCTGCATCGTCGCCTTCAGATGTTTTCCGTCAGTCGGTAGTCCAGCACCATTTGTTCTGATAGAGACGTTCCAAAACCAGGCTCGGTTGGCGCAATCACGTAGCCGTTCACAACCTGGCAGGACATGGCGTCGAGAATCGCCGAGCCTTGCGGAAAGCTTTCAGCCATTGTGCAGCTTGATGAAGTAAGGGCGATGGGGAAACCCCAGGAGCTGCCACCGCGATGGGGGATAAGTTCCAACCCGGCGTTCTCAACCACCCTGGCAATCCGGCGTCCAGCCGTGGTGCCGCCACACCAGGTGATGTCCGGTTGCAGGATGTCCGCCGAGCCCAGCTGCACCAGTACGTTGAAGCCATGCTCGGAATACTCGTGTTCGCCACAGGCTATTCGAGTCCAGCCTTGTCCACGGTTACCTATCCGGCGTGTCAGTTCGGCGTAGCCAAAAACATTGTCGGGTGACAGTAATTCCTCCATGAAATACAGGTTTGCCGGACGCAATCGCTCAGCCAGTCCCAGAGCCCATTCCACGGTGCCATCGCGGGACACGCAATCGGTCATCAGCCTGACGTCCGGTCCGAGCAGGTCCCGGGCTTCAAGCACCGAGTCTACGTACCGGTCCAGGTCCTGCTGGCGCATTCTCGGTCCACCGGCAGTCGTGCGTTTAAAATTGCGTATGCCCGCTGCGTAACCGGCAGCGAAATCCCCATTGGTCTGGTAGATCGGCAGTCGATCGCGGTTGGCGCCACCCAGCAACTGGTGGACCGGACTTCCTGCGTATTTGCCGGCGATGTCCCACAGCGCATTATCCAGCGCACTCAGGGCCATCACGAACAGGCCGCGGCGACCGTAAAAAACGCCGGAGGTGTACATCTGGTCCCACAACTGCTCCACGTTCAGAGGATTGGCACCCAGCAACAGATGTTGTAAGTGCCCGTCGATAATCTCTACCGCTGCACTGCCGCCGGCACCCATGCCGAAACCGGTGATGCCCTGGTTGGTCTTCACGATGGCCACGATCGCCGATGGCAGCTGCTCAAAAGGACCACCATAACGCCAGCGTCGAGGATCAGAATCACTGGAGAAAACAGGGGTATCCAGCAGACCATCGGACCGCTGATTAATGTATACCGGGTAGGCGCTGACCTGGTCGATACGCAGATTGGGGGTCTGGGCAAGTGTTTCCAGTCCTGGAACCGGTATTGCACCCGCGGTAGCAGCCAGTGCCGCATACCTGCCGGTATTCTGCAGGAGCCTTCTTCGACTGAGTCGGAAGTTGTACCGAGAAAGTGGTTTCATGGAGCAAGTCCCCTTTATTATTCCCCAGAGATCGCGACCCCTGCCGTCAGCAGCACGCTTTGATATTGAGCCGCTCTTCACGACAGAATATACAGGGTAGTAATGGAAGAATCCCAGTGTCCGCCGCTGCATCGTGATCCACGGGGTGATATTCAGCCACCATATCCGTAATCGGTATCTTGCCATCCGGTGTCAAAAGGCACGCTATCCCGGAAAATGAATTGCAGGTTTTCTGTCCTTAGCCACTGACAGGTTCCGGCACCGGGGAAAAAGGTATATCGCTGTATGTCAGTTCCTGAGTAGACTACAGGCAGGAATTACCAATCGATAACTGGAGGAAGCTACCCATGCGCCTGATGCCTGCCACTTTCCTGGTGTTTTCCGTTATTTCGACGCTGCCAGCCTACGGGCAGGGTGCCTATGACCAGGAATTCGCACCCGACGTGCCCGCTCCGCCTGGCATGCGGACGAACCGTACCTCCTATTCGGCCGTCATGGAGGTGTTGAATCCCCAACGCCAGGTGGTCTCGGATGCGCAACTGGAGCGCCTCAGGGAGGTTCCTCTGGAGGTGATTTTCAGTGCCCTGGGGGATTACCGGCTCAATTACGCCACCGGTTTTCAGAGCACCCAGCCGGGTAAGCGCGTCGTGGGTCGAGCCCTGACCATGCGCTTCCTGCCACCCCGGCCGGACCTGTCCCGGGCGGCTGATCAATTGGCTGAAGAGGGCAATTGGGACAGGCGATACTATGCGCGTGCGGCTGAAGAGGCACAGCCCAACGATGTCATCGTTGCCGAATTGGGTGGCAGTGACGGGCACAACTTCTTCGGGGACATGGGAGCCACCGGGATCCAGGTGCGGGGCGCGGCGGGAATAGTTATAGACGGCGGCATGCGGGATCCGCTGGGGTTACGGGATCCACGGTTTGCCGATTTCCCGGTGCTGCACAAGTTTTCAGACCCTCACACCACGTCCTGGCTCGGCGTGGAGTACAACGCCCCGGTGCGAATCGGCAGTGTCACCGTGCTGCCCGGGGATGTCGTGGTCGGCGATGACGGGGGCGTGTTTTTCTTTCCTCCCGGGCTGGTGGAGCGCGTGCTGGACTATGCCGATCTTGTCGAAGATCGGGAGGCTTTTCAGTTACAGCTTCTCCAGGATCGCGAATTCCGATTCAGGGACATTTACCCGCTGTCACCGGAACTGCAGGCGGAGTTTGAGCGACTACGCAATCAGTAGGCGGAGGTGTTTATTTGTCCGGTTACCGTGCAGTCCCGCATAGAATGCAGACATGGACCCAGTCCGTCCTGCTGTGGTCGTCGTCTGCAGGCCGAAGGGCGAGGAGCCTGCCGGACACTCCCGCGGCTGGATTTTTTAAGCGGGGGAATTGGACGCTACTGGCGCTCTTCGCTCAGCTCCTCGTCCAGTGCACGAATATTGCTGATAATCTCCAGCACTTTCTCGCCGGCATCGGTCAGGGTATATTTTGTGCGGGGTGGCACCTCGGCAAATACCTGCTTGTTCAGCAATCCATAGTGGGTCAATTTGCGCAGACGTTCCGAAAGAACCTTGGTCGATATCCCGACGATATGCCGTTCCAGTGCGCCGGGCCTGTCGACACCTTCGCCCACGGCGGTCAGGACCGAGACTGACCATTTACAGCCGATGACCTCTTCGAGTTTCCGGTAGACTGATTGTTTGCTGGACATTTTTTTAGTGCTGCTATTTCAGTAAATTACACCAAAAAGTGCCTGGGGCACCGATTTGTACGTGCTTTTTTTGATTATCCAACCCGCCTAGAGTCTATGTCAGGCTCGACGATTTGTCGTGGCCTATTCTGCTTTTTTTGACAGCTGAAGAGGATATTTTCATGAAATCCATTACAGGCACATTCCTTCTCGGATCTACCCTGGCAGTAGCCCTGTATTCTACATCGTTGAGCGCAGATGCGATTCATTCTCCGACTGGTGCCGGCAGCCTGGCGGAATTCGATATCGTCAGGGCTGCCATACGAACAGAAGGCAAAATGGCAATATTTGATATGGAAGTTGCCGCGACCGCAGGCAAAAGCAGGCCGACTGCGACGGGCAAGCTGGCAGGCAGTGAAGTATTCAGCTATGTCTGGCCCACCAGCATAAACAGTTCCGAGGTAGGCTTTGAGGCCGATGCCGGCATTCTTGCTCTGGCAGTCACAGCCCATGCGGATTTTGATGATACACCGCTGTTCGATGAAAACGGCGACAATAATCCGGACAACGACGGTGATGTCTGGCACAGCCACTGGGTTGTGCTGCATTCCAATGAAAATTGCGGGCCGGGAGCGCTTGCCGTGGTTGATATACCGCAAGGCAGTCAGCCGCGCCTGCCGGCAACCTGGCCTGGCCTGCCAATCCTGATCGACAGCCCTGGCTGGGATCCGCTTATGACATCAAACAGGGTCAGTATCCGTGTTGCTTTCGATGATATCGGGGCGGTGCAGGGAAGCAATTTCGATGGTGTGACGGCTGGATTGCGAGTCAATGAGAGCGTGCATGCGCCACTGCTTTGCGTGGTGAATGTTTTCGATGTGGCCTCGGGAGACCTGAGCCTGCCCGGCGTGATTGAGCCCTGAACCGGACAAGGCCGGACCGCAGAAGTCCGGCCTGCTGGCTGTCCCGGCAGGAGTATCCAACGCTGGCAGCCACGCCCAGGGCAGGCAGTGTGAATTTTTCTCCACGACTGTCCGCTGATCTCAGGCTTAACCTGGATCACTGCAAATGAAACCCGGTGAAACTGGACAATCTGCCCCGCCCGATATAACTTTTGTCCCGTGTGAAAGCAGCTTCGGTTACACCTTCAGTACTCCTCAAAAACAATGAGCTCCAGGGAGAATCGATTTTGAAAGCAGCCACTAGGAATAACGAGGCGGACCCCGCTATCCCGAATGTGCCGGATACCTGTAGAACCCCAGGTGCTGTCGGAACCACGCTAATACCGATTCCCTATGCCAACCTGGTGGACGGGATGGCCGCCGGTGGTGATGAAGCGGCCATGAAGACCCAGAAGGCATTGATCAACGATGCGGCAACTGTCGGATACAAGTCCAGTTCGGCCACCGGGGCGGCTCTCGGGCTTAAAACTCTTTCATTCAAAAACCGGGGCAAGGTTCACTTCAGCACCGTACCAGGAAACATAATGGTCGAAGGCGGGCCTCTGGTAAGGTTCATGCCGAGCGCTTCAACCAATGCGCCACCTGGACTGCAGGTCGCTCCCTCGCAGACCCGGGTATTGTTGGCGGATTGAACGTCGGAAAATAGAAATCCGCCGAAGTGAACACAGGGTTCACGCCACGCTGACCCCGACGGCTGTGCCGCTTCACCAACTGGTATCGATTTCTGGTTGATGCCAGCCATACTCGCGATCACTCGGAATGATCAATAACGAAAACCCTGTGTGCTGTCCTGTTAATTGGCTAACGGGACAGGGCAGGCGAATTTCAGGGAGACCAGGCCGTGGACAAGAAAGACTTACCCCTGTCAGGTTACCGCGTGCTGGATCTTACTCTCGCCAGGGCCGGACCGACCGCCGTACGCCTGCTCGCGGACTGGGGGGCAGACGTAATTCGTATCGAGCCCCCGCACGTCGGAGACATTGCCGGAAAGCGGAATGGGCCGGATTCGCAGAACCTGCATCGCAACAAGCGCAGCCTCTGTCTGGACCTGAAATCAGCGGTCGGCAAAGCTGTTTTTTATGAACTGGTCAAACAGGCTGATATACTTGTCGAGAATTTTCGCGTCAGCGTGAAGCATCGACTGGGTATCGACTACGAATCGGTGAGGAAGCTCAATCCGGCGCTCATTTACGGGAGCATCTCCGGCTTCGGACAGGATGGCCCGTATTGCGAACGACCGGCGGTCGATCAGATAATCCAGGGCTTGAGCGGCCTGATGTCGATTACCGGCAAGCCGGGGGATGGACCCATGCGCGCCGGTATCGCCGTCAGTGACACCTCCGCCGGCATGTTTCTGGGTCAGGGCATACTGTTGGCACTGCTGCATCGGCAACGAACCGGAGAAGGGCAGTGGGTAACTACCTCGTTACTCGAGGCCATGATGTGCAAACTTGATTTCCAGGCGGCACGCTACACGATGCGTGGCGAAGTCGCCGGGCAGGAGGGCAACAACCACCCAACGCTGTCGCCGATGGGTGTGTTCGATACCAGGAATGGCCAGGTAAACCTGGCCGCCAGCACGGACAAGATGTTCGCTGCGCTATGCGAAGCGCTGCAGGCTGAATATCTGGCACAAGACCCGCGCTTCGCAAGCGTGCCTGACAGGCTGGCGAATCGTGAAGCGATGTGGGCAGCAGTGAACAAGCTGACATCAACCTATACGACCGCTGACCTCGTGGGCATGCTGAATGATGCCGGCATACCCTGCGGCCCGATCAATCGCATCGACGAGGCATTTGCAGACCTACAGGTGCAGCATCTGCGCATGACGCAATCAGCCACGCACGCGACTGAAGGCGAGTTGAATCTGTTGCGCTCGCCGATAAATCTTTCACATTTTGAGCGGTCCGAGCGTTTTGCGCGTGCCGGACCTGGGCTCGGAGAACACAGTATCGAGATACTGAGAGAAGCGGGGTTCAGCGGGGGTGAAATCGATGAACTGGTATCGGCAGGCGTGGTGAAAGCCATGTGCAGGCAGGCAGAGTAACCAAGGAAGATTGTATGAGTGTTTCCTCACCAAGTGACAAAGTCCTGGCCGATGAGAGCGATGGTATTGGACGCATCACATTCAACAATCCGCAGCGGCATAATGCGATGTCGCTGGAGATGTGGCAGGCTCTGGGTGACGTACTCGAACAGTTCTCGGCGTCGGCGTCGCTACGGGTGCTGATTCTGGCGGGGGCAGGTGGCAAGGCGTTTGTCTCCGGTGCGGATATCTCTGAATTTGAAACCCGGCGTTCCAGTGCTGAACAGCAGGAACTTTATGAAAGCGCGTTTGACCGGGCGCAGGACGCGCTGGCGGCATTCAAAGAACCCGTGATCGCCATGATAGACGGATACTGCGTTGGCGGTGGGCTGGCACTTGCGCTGAATGCCGATATCCGTATCGCGTCACGTAATTCAAAGTTTGCGATTCCTGCGGCAAAGTTGGGCCTGGGGTACGGCTACGACTCAATCAAGACGTTGACCTCGATCGTGGGTCCTGCATTCGCGAAGGATATTCTGTTCAGTGCCCGTATGCTTGAAGCAGACGAGGCTCTTCGAATCGGGCTGTTGCATCAGATGGTAGAGAGCGAGGAACTGGATAACGCCATTCAGGGTTATGCTGAACGACTGGTTGCGAATGCGCCTCTTACAATCCGATCGATCAAGGCAGCGGTCAATGAAACAGTCAACGATCCGGGCCAGGCGAGCCCGGAATATGTCGATAAGCTGGTGGCCGCGTGTTTCGAAAGTGAAGACTACAAAGAAGGTCGGAAGGCCTTCATGGACAAGCGTAAACCGGTGTTCAAAGGCCGCTGAATTCAGCAGGGGGCGCAGGAAGCTTCGCGCCCATGCCTCTACTGAAGCGGTCTATTTACGGCCAATTCTGCGTTCGAATCTATGAAAGAGGCTCACCAACCTGGATCTATCCGATATATTCAAAAAGTTGACATATGGGCCACTGGCTATCTGCTTGCTCCACTGACGCGTGAGTTTTAACCGGGCAGGACTCAACCCAGGTAATCTCTGATAGCAGTCATCACAATATGACTGCTATCGAGATCAGGCGGCACCTTGCGGCTAACCAGAAGTGGATTTTCTGGGATCTTCTGGCGAGTTGGAACTGTTTCCATGAATTACTGAAGCGGATTATTCACACATCTGGACATTGCCCGGGTTCGGAGATAACAATTGTACTTCCCAAAAAGCGTTCTCACCAGCGGCACATAGTCTTATACCGTAAGTGTTCTTCAAATAATGAAAACCCCTCTATCGTAGGCTCTCAACAAATGGCCGTAACGACACATTAAGTACTCATTCCAGCTTCAGTCTCCCGATGCAGGGATTAACGGCCTTCAGGTGACATGAATCATCGATAGTCGATGTTTTGTCGTGGTTCACCGGGAGATTTCCCTCCGTAATATTCCTGAGTACTCTGCAGACCGATTTTGCACCCCCCGGTGGCGGGGAATTGTTGCAGAATGCGTGGCCATCCGCCTTGTAGAAGTGTGAGGAATGGCACTGACAAGTTAACTGGGTATCTGCCATGATCGAGGCATGAACCTCAGTAAAATTTACAAACGAAACCGCTTTCCGCCTGAAATTATCCTGCATGCAGTCTGGTTGTGTTTTCGAGTCAACCTGAGCCACAGAGATATTGGAGGTCTGTCAGTCAAGCGTGGAATTTAAATGAGTTACGAGATCGTCCGGCTGCTATATACCAAGTTTGGATTGCTTTATGCAAGACGCCTGAAGCGAAGACATAAAGGATTCGGTGATATACTCGCAGTCGACCAGTTGCTGTGTAAATCCGTGGCGTACAGTTATCTCTGGCAAGCGGTCGATCAGGACTCTGAGGTGGTAGATGTCGATGCTCAACAGAATCTCGATGGAGCTGCTGACAAGTGTTTTTTTCACGCGTTTTCTGCGGAAAGCGAGGAACGAACCGAATGCAACTCACGACTCGAATCAGACGTCGTATAACAAGGCAGAACTTTTTCATCAACCAACGAAGGTACGAGAAAGAGGTATGCGTGAAATCGAAGCGATGCAACAGGCTCAGAGGTTCCTTAGTAAATAACCGAGTGACTTGCGCAAGGATGTTGTACGCCGAATGCTGAAAATATGGAAACGTCTAGCCTCGGAACTCAGTGGGCACCGCAGGGTTTTCTTTATTTTGGTAACAGACTCGAGCAAAGGCTCTCCGGGTAAGGCGGGTTGCTTGCTGTTGTTGACGGAAAACGGCGTGCAGGTTGGGACGATTGGTGGCGGCTGTATGGAGAGAGAATTACTTCGCACCGGTCGTGATGCACTGGCGAGTGGGTCTTTCAGGACCCGGGTACAGACACTTGTTCATCACAAAACTGACGATTCAAATGCCTCTGGATTGATTTGCGGCGGCAGCCAATCAAACCTTTTAGCATTAGTAAGCCCCGCACAATTGCCTGTAGTGGAGTCAGTTACTGACAGCCTGGTCTCTGGCAATCCTGGCGTGCTCAGTATCACAGCGGATTCGTGGTGCTATGAGCCCGGTCTGGAATCCGATCATGGCATTTGTTTTGAAGAATCGGCGGACAGTTGGCGAGTTGAACTTTCAACGCTGAATCGACGCAGGGTTGCAATCTTTGGCGGCGGGCATTGCGGTGTGGCGCTGGCAAGGCAAATGGAGCTACTCGACTATGTTGTCACCATCATTGAGCCACGCGAAGGACTGTTTACGCTCATGCCTTTTCAAAATCAGGCCCGTGGTCCGCGAATATTAAATTCCAAAAATTTCGCCGCAGGCGCTAGCCTGGTCGATCATCCAGAAAAAACCTTCGCCGTGATCTTGTCACCTTCATACCACGATGATGTCAATGCGTTGAGCGGAATTCTTCGTTGTCCGTTTCCTTATATCGGAGTAATGGGTAGTCCCGCTAAATTAGTAAAAATACAGGAAGGCCTTTGCTCGATGAATTTTGACCTTCAGGAATGGGAGCGAGTAACAGCCCCGGCGGGATTGTCCATCGACAGCGACTCTCCGGAGGAAATCGCAGTAAGCATAGCTGCGCAAATTCTGAAAGAGGCTGACAGGCTGAACTTAAAGTAAAGCAGGTATTGGGTCAGGATGAGCAAAAAACTCCCCATTCAGTTGATACTTAACGCGGATCTAGTCACAGCAGAGGTGCCAGCTGGAACCCTTGTCCTGGATTTTATTCGAGATCAAAGGCACCTATCGGGCACCAAAGAAGGTTGCCGAGGAGGCGACTGTGGTGCCTGCATCGTGCTCGTTGGCGAATTGGAGTCAGCTTGGGCAGATAATTCCGGGGAGTCCAGTCTTGAAAAGAATACCGTGAAAAGCGGCATGCACTATCAGCCGATGACATCCTGCTTGCTACCCGTCGGTGACTTGCAGGGAAAACACCTGGTTACCATTGAAGGTTTACGGGGCGCAAGGGATGCAACTTGCGTAAAGGGCGTTGATCCGGAAGATTCAGATTCAGAGGGTGAACAGCTGAGCACGGTTCAAGCTGCCATGATTGAATGTGGTGGAACACAATGTGGTTATTGTACTCCCGGATTCATCATGTCGCTAACCGGATGGATTGCCGATCCTGGTCAGCCGCTGGACCGCAATGGGTTCAACCAGGCAATATCTGGAAACCTGTGTCGCTGTACCGGCTACAATTCAATTCGAAAGGCTGGTCAACGCATCGCCGATAGTCTGAGTGATCTGGTTCAGCGAGTGGACCGAATCGAGGCACTCTGTGAGCGCGGCGATTTACCTGCGTATTTTCTTGGCATTGAAAGACGGCTGCTCGAACTCTCGCAGAGCAGTTTCCCTAATGATGCCCGCGGAAAGGATGCGGTCCCCATTGCTGGTGGGGCTGCCATCAGAGTTGCCGGAGGGACCAACTTCTTTCTTGAGCAAGGTGCTCATGCTCAACCGATGGCTCTTGATTTAATCCAGTGTACCGCGCCGGCTGCGGCCGTTGTGGACGAAAACAATTGGCTAATAGTGGATGCTCGAATGAGCTTTGAGAGCTTTGGCCGAGATCCGCTGGTACAAGATGCCATACCGGACATCCAGATTTACAATGAACTTATCGCCAGTTGGCCCATAAGAATTCGTGCTACCTTAGCGGGTAACCTCTGCAATGCCTCGCCTAGCGGCGATCTTACCTGCCTGATGCTGGCGCTTGGCGCGGAACTGGGCCTGGAAGGGGATGACGGAGAGCGGTCATTGCCATTACGCGAATTTTATCTGGGCTATCGAAGAATCAACAAGACTGACAATGAAATTCTACGCACGATTCAATTTCCCAAACCCTCAATAAACGCTTTTGTGGGTTGGCAGAAAATCTCAAAGCGCCCACACCTTGACATCGCTACGGTTAATTCGGCCGTAGTCGTTGAACTGGAAGGCAAACGACGAATAAAATCTGCGCGTCTGGCGGTAGGCGGGGTAGCTGAGATCCCGCTGTTGCTGGATAAGACTGGCCAATTCCTGACGGACAAAGAACTGGATGTTGAGTTGCTTTTCGAAGCGCTTGCATGGGCTCAAAAGGAAATTGCACCTATCAGCGATATTCGTGGCAGTGCCGACTACAAACGGTTGCTGGTTCGCCAGCAGTTGCTTGCCCACTTTATGAGAGGGTTTCCAGAGCATATTTCAGAGGATATCGTCTTTGAAGCATTACGATAGCAGGCTCCACGTCAGCGGCAGTGCAGAGTTTGTCGATGACGGCCCTGCTCCACAGGGTATGCTGCATGCCGCCGTGTTCGGTTCACCCATCGCCCACGGAACTATCTCCGCACTGAATATAAGCCCTGCCCTGGCTGTGCCGGGAGTCAAGGGAGTGTATTGCTTCGATGATATTCCCGGAAACGGGTACCTTGGTGTACTTATGCAGGATGAGCCCCTATTTGCGCACAGGCAGCTGATGTATCAAGGCCAACCCATCGCGCTCGTTGTCGCTACCAGTGCAAGTGTGGCTCGAGAAGCAGCCGCGCGGATACTACTGGAGACCGAGCCCCTGGACGTAGTTAGCTGCCCCCGGGTGGCGTTCGAACAGGGCTTGATACTGCAGGCTCCACGGGTTTACAGCAAGGGAGATGTTGAAGCCGCCTGGCCTATGTGCTCGACGGTTGTTGAGGGCAGTATAGAAATTGGTGGCCAGGAGCATTTGTATCTGGAAACCAATCGCGCCCGGGCGATTCCACAGGAGGATGGCCGACTCAAAGTGTACTCGTCCACCCAAAGCCCCTCTGCCGAGCAGAAAAACATAGCACAGGTTCTGGGCATACCCATGCACCTTGTGGAAATTGATGTCAGGCGCATTGGCGGTGGTTTTGGTGGTAAAGAAAGTCAGGCTACTCCCTGGTGCTGCATGGCGGCCCTTGCTGCATATCATCTGCAGCAACCCGTGCAACTGGTGTTGAATCGCGCAGAAGACATGCGAATGACCGGAAAACGCCATCCTTATAAACAGGACTATAAAATAGGGTTGGACGACCGCGGTACCATCCTGGCGTATCAGGTCACCCACTATCAGAATGCCGGAGCCTATATGGATTTGTCGGCAGCGGTCCTGGAAAGATCAATATTGCATTCAACAAACGCTTATGCCATTGCCAACGTTCATATAGTAGGTACACCTTGTCGTACCAATCTGCCACCGAGCACGGCATTCAGAGGTTTCGGCGGGCCGCAGGGCATGTTTGCTTTGGAGGCTGCTATATTCACGGCTGCCGAAAAGATGGGTGTCGACCCTGACTTCATTCAAGAACAAAATCTTATCAGTGACGGTTATCTTTTCCATTATGGCCAGACCATAAACGAATGCCGTTTAAAGAAAGTGTGGCGCGAGGCAAAGGAATGCTTTGATTTACGGGGTGCTAAAAAACGCGTGGCTGTGTTTAATGCTGCTCACAAAAGCCGAAAGAAAGGCCTGGCATTAATGCCTGTTTGCTTTGGTATCAGCTTCACGAGAACCTATCTTAATCAAGGCAGTTGTCTGATTCATGTCTATACAGATGGTTCCGTCGCGCTGGCCTCTGGTGGCGTTGAGATGGGGCAGGGTATCAGCTCGAATCTGATTGCCATTGCGGCCCGAACTTTGGGTATCTCAGCAAAGCGGATTCGCTACAACAGTACCAACACGTCCCGAATCGCAAACATCTCGCCGAGCGCGGCAAGTTCAACCACTGACATAAACGGTGGCGCGACGATAGTTGCCTGTAAAAAAATACTCGCAGGATTAAAGGGCGTTGCCGCCAGGCATTTTGCATCCAATCCGGAATCGATAAGCATCGTTAACGAACGAGTGCAGGTCAATGGCAGCGACACCGAACTCAGTTGGCAGGAGCTGGTGTCGATGGCCTATTACTCGCGTGTTCCATTGATGGCCCATGGTTTCCATACTTCACCTGGTATTCATTTTGATAACCTGGCGGGCAAGGGCAGTCCCTTCCAGTACTATGCATTCGGAGTAAGTCTGATTGAACTGACCGTGGATTGTTTGAATGGGAGTTATGTTCTGGATTCCGCCAGGGTAGTGCATGATTTAGGGCGGCCCTTAATTCCCAGTGTTGACCTTGGGCAGGTGGAAGGGGGGCTTGCCCAGGGTATCGGCTGGGTCACTTTGGAGGAGTTGAGCTACGATAACGAAGGGAGGCTCGCCTCCGACAGTCTGTCAACCTACAAAGTACCTGATAATTACTTCATGCCAGATGTTATGGATATCAAGTTTCTCGAAACGGACAGCAAGCGGAGCGGCCCATTTGGTAGCAAAGCTGTGGGCGAACCGCCGTTTATGTACGGGATTGGCGCTTATTTTGCTCTGAAACAGGCCATCAGCGCATTCAAGTTGCAGCAACATGATGATAAACCCACACGCAGTAAAGTCAGTCTGTCTCCGATGACGCCAGAGCGGGTGTTGCTTTCCTTGTACCCGGATTTTCTACAGTCAGGTGAACTTGATGGAATCACAAAAAATCAATAATGTTTTTCGACTGGCGTGGTCTGCGCCACCAGTTATCATCGAAAAAATAACACGCCGAATCAAATACAGCCGCTTGCGGCCTATTGTCTCTGTATCTTACAAAGCGATGAGGCAAAAAAAGCGTTTGCCGCCAGGCGGATTTGTCGCACTTAACTTGGCGGAGCTGTCCGACCAACAGTTTTTACTGAAGCAGTCCCAGCGGATTGGTCCGGTATTTAAGGCTATCTGGGGTAGAAAGTATTGTACTTGTATAGTGGGTTTACCGTTGTGCCGGCGTTTTCTGGACCAACACTCCAATGACGTGAGGCCTCAATCGTTGGAATTGGAATCTTTGTTTCCCAAGGGTTTTCTTCGCAGAATGCAGGGAGAGGATCACAAGAAGTACCGTCGATTGATTCTTAAAAGTATTGATTCACAGATCATCACCAGGGATTCCACACTGCTTGAAAAAATCGTCACAGATGAATTGGCGGCCTATCAATCCCAGCAAAAAGGTGATGTATGCCCGCCAGAGCGGTATATCCAAACACTGAAAAATATCGCCAACCGATTGTTGATTTATATTTTCTTTGGTGCTCAACCGGGATCGGATTACTTTGAAAAACTTGAAAAAATGTACAACGAATTGGGACCTGATGGCCTGGTATGGGTTCCAGAAGAAAAGCAAAAGCGGACCTTTAATACCATTCGCGACTATCTTCTCAACCAGCTGAAAAAACATATTGATAACGAAGGGTCAGGGCTGCAACGGAGCATTATTGGTAGAATGTACCGCGCTGGGGACCTCGACGAAACCAGCCTGGGCAATCTGATATACATGGTGGAAATGGGTCGCTACGATATGCGCCTGTTGTTTCGGTGGTTGAGTAAATACGCGGCAGAGAATCCCACACTACTTGAGCGCATCGCCGCAGGAAATACCGTGGATCATGATGGGCGCGTTTCGTTAGAAGAAGCCTTTGTGTTGGAGACCTTACGGTTGAATCAAAGCGAGAGGCTGATGAGATCTGTCAATCGTGATATCAACTTTGAAGGTTTCTTCATTCCGCGAGGGTCATTGGTCCGTTTATGTTTGTGGGAATCTCATAAATCTTCCGAGTCCTTTGCCGAGCCATTCATTTTTGACCCAGGTCGATTTATTCATCAACACCCCACCAAGAATCAGTTCTCACCCTTTGGGCTGGGTAATCACAGCTGTCCCTTCGCTCAAATTTCAATTAAATTGAGTTCGATCTTCATCAAAATGCTTGCCATGAATCATAAAGTTGAGGCAATCGCCGATGGCCCGCCATTTCGAGCAACATTTCATTGGCAGCCCGCAGAGCAATTTTCGGTCCGCTTAACTGAAAGAGAGAAGAGTAGCAATAATCGTTAACACAAGGTGACTTGCGTCAACTGCGCAGACACGTAAATGCTTTAAGTGGCGAAGTCATTAACGTTCAGTGATTCATGGTTATTGCCCCGGAAAGGAGTCGATCGCAGTCATCCTGCACCCGCGAGTTAGCAGGGGTCAAAATGCCAATGGACCTGGCTTGGTTCGGAGTAACAAATGAGGGACAGACAGCACTAATCTGTCGTGCTGATTAATTCGCTATGTAAACAACAGGGGAGTGGGGGATTGCGAAGTAAGTGTTTGGTTTAGCGTAAATAAATTGACTGCCCATGGTGGACGCATATAGAACCCTTTACATAGCACCGCCTCCAGAGGTAAAGACTGCGTTTGAGTCTATGAAGGAAGCCTGGAAGCCAGGATTTATTTTATAGACTCAATAAGTTGGCGTGCAAACAGCAGGCTGCCAGGTTGTTGGCAATCAGAAGATCGGCTTCCGCCTTAGTAAGGTTGTAACCGTCTGGCAAACCCATCTTGCTAGTCCAGTCTGATCCGCCGATAGTGTCCACCTATTTTTAAGTGGACACTATCATGAACGAGTTAAGCGTATTCGCCACACCTGTTAAGCGTCGAAGGTTTGCTCCGGATTTCAAACACAAGATTGTAGCAGCTTGCAAAGAACCCGGTGCATCCGTTGCCAGGATTGCCCGGGAACACGACCTCAATGCCAACCTTGTCCATAAGTGGATTCGTCAAGCCAAGGCGAATTCGTTGCCGGCGATCTCGCCAGCTTTTGTAGCATTACCGGTGAACTCTGTGCAAGCGTCACTAACCAATCCGAGGAGCGGAACGGACGAGCGTGTCCAGCTGGAGATTCCCTTCCATCAGCAATCGATCAAAGTGAGCTGGCCAGTGTCTCAGTCGGAGCGATGTCTGGCGCTGCTGCGTGAACTGTTGCAGTGATCCGTATTGATGAGATCTGGCTGGCCACCGAGCCGCTGGACATGCGTGCCGGGCCGGACAAAGCTCTGGCCCGGGTAGTCCAGGTGTTCGGTAGTGCCAGACCACACTGTGCCTATGCCTTTACCAACAAGCGCAGCAACCGGATAAAGATTCTGGTGCACGATGGGCTGGGACTGTGGCTGTTTGCCCGACGCCTGAACCGGGGCAAGTTTCACTGGGCCGAACCCTGGCGGGGGAAGCACCTGGTTGTGGATGAGGAACAGCTTCAGGCCTTGGTCCAGGGGCTGCCCTGGCAGCGCCTGGGTGAAGCGGGAGTTATCCGGACTTTGTAGACCAACTGGCAGCACGATGAAGTCGCGTCGTCAGACCATTAATGGCATACTTTGCCTATGTCACAGCCTGACGTCAGCCAGCTTGATGCAGACCAATTACGAGCCCTTACCGCCTCGTTGCTATCGCGCCTCGCCGAGCAGGATAAGAAACTTCAACATCGCACTGAACACAACGATCGCCTCACCCAGCGTAACCGCTTTCTAGAAACACTCAATGCAAAACTGACTCACGAGATGGCGTTACTCAAACGCCATCGCTTTGGCAAGCACAGCGAAAAACTGAACGTTCTGCAACGCACCCTGCTTGAAGACATTGTTGATGCCGACCTGGGTGGCATTGAGGCGGAACTGGAAGCGGCGAAGATCCATCCCCCACAGCCTAAATCGAAACAGCAACCCAAGCGTGTGCCGTTGCCACCCGGGTTACCACGCAAACTGATCGAACACGAGCCTGACACGACCCAGTGTCAGTGCGGCTGCCAGCTCACCCGTATCGGTGAAGAGATCAGTGAGAAGCTGGACTATACGCCAGGAGAGTTTACCGTTGAACGGCACGTCCGCGGCAAGTGGGTGTGCAAAGACTGCGAAACGTTGGTGCAGGCCCCGGTGCCGCCTCACGTGATCGACAAAGGGCTGCCTACCACCGGCCTGCTGGCACAGGTGTTGGTGGCCAAGTACGCCGACCACCTGCCGCTGTATCGTCAGGAAAAGATCTTTGAGCGTGCCGGACTGGCCATTCCCCGTTCCACGCTGGCCGAATGGGTAGGCCGCTGCGGCGTGGGGTTGCAGCCCCTGGCGGATGCCTTACGCGAGACCATCCTGAGCCACTCGGTGGTTCATGCCGACGAGACCCCGGTGCCGATGCTGTCGCCGGGCAAGAAGAAAACCCACCGCGCCTATATCTGGGCCTACTGCACCACCTCCAATGCGGAGACCCGGGCCGTGGTCTATGACTTCGCCCCGAGCCGTGCCGGGGACCATGCCCGGGTCTTCCTGGGCGACTGGCAGGGCAAGCTGGTGTGCGACGATTACAGCGGCTACAAGGCAGGCTTTGGTCAGGGCATCACCGAGATCGGGTGTATGGCCCATGCCCGTCGCAAGTTCTTTGACCTGCATGCCACCAACAAGAGCACCCTGGCGGCCAGCGCGCTGGAGACCATCGGTCAGCTGTACGAAATAGAGCGCCAGGCCAGGGATCTGGATGACGAGCAACGGTATCGACTAAGACAGCAACGAGTTGGGCCACTCATGGATGCCTTCCATACCTGGCTGCTGGCGCAGCGGCAAAAGGTGCCGGAGGGTTCGGCCATAGCCCGTGCTATCGATTACAGTCTGAAACGCTGGCGCGCGTTGACTCGCTACCTGGAGGATGGCGCGGTGCCTATTGACAACAACTGGGTCGAGAATCAGATACGCCCATGGGCCTTGGGTCGTTCCAACTGGTTGTTCGCCGGATCGCTCCGTAGTGGTCAGCGTGCTGCCGCTGTCATGAGCCTTATTCAGTCAGCCCGGATGAACGGGCTTGACCCCTACGTCTATCTGAAGGATGCCATGGCCAGGCTACCGACTCAGAAGGCCAGTCGCATTAATGACCTATTGCCACATAACTGGCAACCGGAATAGCAAGACGTGATGGCCGGACGCTTACGTAAGGTTAATGTCAGGCGTGGATTGATATTGGCATGAAGAGGCTACTGATCACCGTCTCATTTCAGCGCATTGGTAGAGTAGGGCGGTGTCCGAACCTGGCGTGGATATAGCCACTATCGCCTGAGTTCAAACCTCCGCGACGCGAACGAAGCAGATTCAGACAGCCTGATACCGGCGTTCCAGGAAAAAACCAACATTCAGCGCCAGTTACGCTGTTACAAACTACTCTGGCAATAACACCCAGTCGAAAGGGACCTCGACGTGCCGCTGCCAGCCATCTCGCCCGGCGGGCTTCCTGCCGCCGGACCCCCGCGCCGCTGCCGGTGCCACCAGCCGGAAACGACACTGCTCTATCCGCTTGTCGAGCAGTATTACCCCGCGTTCGTCGCCCACCTGAAGGCCGAAGGCAGAACCGTGCCTCACTACGTGCAGCAGGAGTTCACCGGCTACCTGAAGTGCTGCCGGCTGGAACACGGGTTTCTCAGAGTCCACTGTGAGAGTTGTCACCGCGAAAAGCTGGTGACCTTCTCCTGCAAAAGACGAGGCTTCCGCCCCAGCTGCGGCGCCCGTCGCATGGTGGAAAGTACCGCACTGCTGGTGGACAAGGTAGAGAGGTTGTGCCGTTACATCACCCGTCCCGCAGTCGCCGAGCCGCGCCTGTCATTCACCCCCGCGGACAAGGTGCGCTACGAGCTGAAGACCCCATTCCGCAATGGCACTACCCATGTGATCTTCGAACCGGTGGATTTTATAGCCAGACTCGCGGCCCTGGTACCCAAGCCGAGAGTCAACCTGACAAGATTTCATGGGGTATTCGCACGCAACGGCAAACACCACTCGATTGGACACTGGTATGAGTGCTGATTTTCATTACCTTAGGGCCAACCAAAAGGGACTATCCTGGGATCTTCTGCAGATTTGAACCTGTTTCCATGAATTGCTGAAGCCGAGTATTCACACATCAGGACATTGCCCGGGTTCGGAGATACCTTTTTGTACTTCTTCGTATAGACGCCCCCTATGTCAACCTGAGAGTACCTTGATCTGATCGTTAAAAGAGTTATGACCTTGGACTGACATCCTCGTATTCGCGTACTGGATAACGCATTAAGATTTGTCCGTTTTGGGGTTACCACGATCTATAACCAGAAGTCGGTGTTCTAAAGAAAAACCCGTGGGCTTCCCAATCTCTGTCTTACTTCTTCAGATCAGTCAATGCACTCAGGCAAGTGACATTCGATAATTGTGTCTGTTTACGTTCAGTTTGTTGAAGTCTGGTTCTTACTCTTCATCAAGCCGCCACTTTGTTCAACGATTCCCAAATGAACCCTGCCATCTCCCGTGCGCAGGCGACCTTGATCTTGTTTGGGTGTTTGCCGGCATCCAACAGGCGTGTTCCCTTTTTATGTAAGCGACGCAAACAACGATCAGCGATGTTAACCAGCTCCGCATCCACATGACTGCGCCTGGCGCTCAGGTCCTTGGTAATCCGAGTGGTCCGATAACCCCGCTGGTTAGCTTCAATCAGCGCGGTGCGCAGGAACTTGTTGCCGTGTTTGGTTATGCCGAATCGATTGTGTTTACCCCCTGAGGAATATTCCCGGATATCCATACCCGCCCAGGACACAAGTTGTCGCGGGTGAGGGAAACGCTTGATATCGCCGATTTCAGTGATCAGAGTCAAGGCATAATGATTCTTGATGCCCTTGTAGCAGACCAGGGCTTTGACAGCCTCCTCGTAGCGGGGCGATTTGGCTAAAGCCTCTATATGTTGATCATATTCGGCAATCGTCCGGTCGGTAGTGCCCAGTTGGCGTAAGAGAACGTCGAGACTGATTTTGAGGCTGCCTGTTGTCGTTTCCACCGTTCGACGTAACCAGCTGTAGTGCAACTTGGTCCAGTGGGATTTGTAACCGGTCTGAGCACGGTAGTGTAAGCCGTGACGACGCAATAAAGCCTGCAGGTGAGAGCGCAGCTCTGCTTGATGTTTGACCAGGCGTTTACGCGTGCGCAGCAGATCCCGGTCCTGCTCCTGTTCGGTCTCGGGAACCCCAACCAGGGTCAGTAACCCATTGGCGTAGAACTGAACCAGTTGGGCCGCATCGATCCGGTCGGTCTTGATCTGTTTGCCCCGGGGGCTGGGAATACTGGTAGGTGCCACGACATCACAGTGGAAACCTTGTTTGCTCAAGTCCCGTTGCAGGGTATAACCGATATAGGAGGCTTCATAGCACAAGTGAAAGACTGTGCCAGGAAACTGTTTTTGTAGCTTATTCAGCTGGCTTAGCAAACCTTTGAGTGTGGGCCGGCATTTGAAGGACAGGCACTCGCCACTGTGTTTGTCCAGGGCGGAACCGTGGTAGTTGGTATCATCGACATCCAGGCCGATATGGATTATGTTTGCTTGCATAGACGCCTCCATTATGAAACTTGAATTGGTGGTGCACGATACCACCTTGAGGTATCCATCTTCGATGGTAGCCCCCGAACCATTAAGGGGTGGGGGCGTCTATATCTTCTATAAGCTATCCGCGCGCTGGATAAAACTATCCAGTTCAGACTTGAATTCACTGTTGGTGCGTCGGTTGTAATTCAAATTGAGTTTGCCGCCGTGAATTGTCCATAATTCCGGATCGGCCGATGCCGTGTCGCCGCTGGCCACCGCATAAGCGCAATAACCACCGTACTGCGGTGCATAAGCGTCCGGGTCTGCCCTGAACATGTTCAGGTGTTCCTGTGAGGAAAACTTCCATTAGGCACCCATATAGTCATAGGTGAAATCATCGCTGCCCTTGACCGGTTCCCCCTGACTGAAATAAGCAACAGCATCATAGCCTTTGATCGCTTCATTGCCGAAAAATCCAGTATAGATCGGATCCACCGCCGCCTGCACCGGCAGTGAGAATACCAGCAGTAGCAAGGCCAAACGACCATTAAAACTATCAATGTGAGTCTGGTCATTTACGAGCGGCTCAGTTGCTGGTGCGTTCCCGGAGAAGCGCCGAAAAATTCATCATAAGATGTAACTCGTTAGATCTGAAAGTCTGACGCCATCCCGATTCATCCGGCACAAAGCCTCCTCCCAGCAACAAAGCGAAAAACGTATCGTCCGCTGAGACGTCGTAGCTGCGGACTACAAGGGTGCGCGTATAATGCCAGTCGTCGATTATGCGCTGTGCCCGCGAAGGTTGACCATCATTAAAGTCCACCGACATCATGACCCACCGCTGCAGTAAACTGTCCTCCTGCGAAAAGTAGAGCTTTGCTCCATCCTTTGACCAGGCCAGTTCTTGAACATTCGGCGCAGAAGAGAGGGTTATTGCAGGTCCAGGTCCGGGAAAGGGGCGCACGTAGACTCCGCCCGCCGTCTCGGTGGAAGCTGTGTAAGCCAGCCAGCGCCCGTCCGGTGAAAACGTCGGATACCATTCGACCGCCGCGGTATCGACAAACGGTTCCGGGTCACGTCCTGGGGGAATCACCCAGATATCACCTCCTTCCACGTAGGCAATAGTTCCATCCTGTGACCAGGATCCAGCCACCTGTAAAGTAGATGATGGGCTAAGCCGCTGGGGCGTCTCATCGCTGCCGTCCACGGATACCGTGTAAATATTGAGTATCCCGTCTTCAAGGTTCGAGGAGAACAGGAGGCGCTCACCATCCGGGCTCCAGATAGGCCCGCGGTTCTGATCTGCTGCGATGTCGATAAGCGTAGCAACATCACGCTCAAGATCAATCACATACAGATTTCTTTCACGACGCTGGTCGCCGATAAGGGTTCCGGATACGGCCAGCCTGCGCTGATCGGGTGACAATCGGACATGGATTGGTTGCAGGTCAGCAAAGGATTGCAGGTTTATCTCCTGTGCATCGCCAACTTGTTGCACCTCCATCAAATCGATCTGTAAATCCGGAAATTTTCCGCCACTGGCATAAACCACGTCGCCAGTCCGGGAAACTGCAAACTGAGCGATGCCGGTCTCAGTGGCAAAGTTTGGCATGTTCAACGCGTGCATAATGTTCTCCGCGAGAACGAATTCGTCTGAAGTCAGCGTCAGCGTGGCTTCATCCAGTCCTGCGCCCATCAGCATGCCCTCCCGGACGAACAGCAAATGCCCGCTTTCAACCAGGTAATGCGGGTTTGAACCATTGTTAAAGAGTGTGCTCTGCAATCCAGTCTGCAAATTCAGCACGAGGATCTCTGAAAACTCTGGGCCCAGGTTGACGGATGTGCCGTGGAACAGCAGCGCATTGCCGTCCGGCAGAAAGTGTGGGCGAGAGTACCGTCGCAATTCCGATGCGGATGAACGCGGGTCTACCAGTAGTTCAGGTTCGCCGCCGTTTGCCGGGAGTCGATACAGTCCGAAGTAACTCGAATCATCTTCCAGGGGTGCTGAATAAACGATCGTGCCGTCCTCACTCCAGGCACCGCAACAGGCGTCCGGTTGCACAGTGGCGATAACCTCCACGTTGCCACCACTTGCCGGCACCCGGTTCAACCGGTATTCGCCTCCTGATCGTGCCGAGCTGGTGAAAAACCCAATCGACTCGCTGTCTGCTGATAAGAAGAAACTGATTGCGCTTTCAGTGCCCAGGACCGGATTTGCCCGTTCCCGATCCAGTCGCCTGGCATAAATCCTGGACTCAACCTCTTCTGCCAGAGACCAGCCTGAGTAATACAGCGTCCTGCCATCGTTGGAAAGGGCGACAGCCGGTGTGCTCGGCCGACCAAACAGCGTATTTGCCCAATCACCCAGGTAAATGTTTTGGTCCTGGCCTTCGCCAAGCGGTATGGCGAATTGAATGACGCGATCTGACGACGTTGTCGTACTGGGTCCGACGGGGTCGTTCTCTCCCCGGTTGTCGACAAGAAACCGATCGCTGATCTGGAAAGCGGCTACCAGCAGAACCAGTCCAAAGGTGGCGTAGAGCAGTCTTCGATCAGACTGGTGCGGGGCGGGCGGCTCCGGGTCAGGGTGTCCTGCTGATAGCGTTCGCACTCCCTCCGGTGACAGCTCGTAGGCCCATGCCAGGAACAGTGCGACGGGAAACAGGATCAGCAGCAGGAACAGCACCAGACGCGGTGTAATTTCCGGCAGATTCAGCAGCGGCGCGACGGTGTCGGCGACTTGAATAAGCAGCCAGGCGCCCACCGCGTAGATCGCAGCAACGCGAAATACTTTTCTTCGCTTTAACTCCTGAAAGAAGTTGGCCATGGCGGTACCTGGTTGCAGAACGGATACCGTTCCCGCTTTTTTGTTGATTCGTTGAAACCTTACCATATTGCGCAGGAATTCGGGGCTGTTGCAGGGAATCCGGTTCCAATCGACGACGGATTATTTGGGTCACAAAATTGGGGTTGCGGGCCCGGTCAGGTCGGGGATCGGGCATCGGCAACGCCCCGGGATGCCGAATAAATCTGTACCTGCTTGTTCGCTCCGCGGATATCTGCGGCAATCCTGGGTTTTACCAACACGTTGCGGAAGGATAGCCATGAATAGCCGATTAAACGTCTTTCTCAGCGCTGCGCTGATCGCTGTCCTGGTCACCCCGCTCCTCGTCAGTGCCCGGCAACCCAATATCGTACTGATTCTGGCCGATGATCTTGGCTTTATTGATATTTCCCCATTCGGTAGCGAGATTGATACACCGAGTATCGCCCGGCTGGCGGCAGAGGGACTTTCCTTCACTAATTACCATACGGCCGACAGCCCCCCGAAACTGTGGGGGTCAAAGGGAAGGCTGGCGGGAAGGTAATTCGGACAAAATATGGATTCAGAACATCTTTGATCAATGTTGCTGCTTATTTGCTGCTTTTTCTGATTTGAATTTTCAGCTTGGAATAGAAGCGTAGGCAACTTGCTGAATCAGTGGGGAAAGTGGCTGCCCATCGTGGACGCATATAGAACTCTCTGCATAGCACCGCCTCCAGGGGTAAAAACTGCGTTCGATTCTGTGAAGGACGCCTGGAAGCCAGTATTTATGATATAGATTCAATGAGTTGGCGTGCAAACAGCAGGCTGCCAGGTTGTTGGAAACCAGAAGATCGGCTTCCGCCTTAGAAGGTTAATGTCAGGCGTGGGTTGACATTGGCATGAAGAGGCTACTGATCACCGTCTCACTTCAGCGCATTGGTAGAGTAGGGCGGTGTCCGAACCTGGCGTGGATATAGCCACTATCGCCTGAGTTCAAACCTCCGCGACGCGAACGAAGCAGATTCAGACAGCCTGATACCGGCGTTCCAGGAAAAAACCAACATTCAGCGCCAGTTACGCTGTTACAAACTACTCTGGCAATAACACCCAGTCGAAAGGGACCTCGACGTGCCGCTGCCAGCTATCTCGCCCGGCGGGCTTCCTGCCGCCGGACCCCCGCGCCGCTGCCGGCGCCACCAGCCGGAAACGACACTGCTCTACCCGCTTGTCGAGCAGTATTACCCCGCGTTCCTAGCCCACCTGAAGGCCGAAGGCAGAACCCTGCCTGACTACGTGCAGCGGGAGTTCACCGACTTCCTGAAGTGCGGCCAGCTGGAACATGGGTTTCTCAGAGTCCGCTGTGAGAGTTGTCACCGCGAAAAGCTGGTGACCTTCTCCTGCAGAAGACGAGGCTTCCGCCCCAGCTGCGGCGCCCGTCGCATGGTGGAAAGTGCCAGCCCTGCTGGTGGACAAGGTAGAGAGGTTGTGCCGTCACATCACCCGTCCCGCAGTCGCCGAGCCGCGCCTGTCACTTACCCCCGCGGGCAAGGTACGCTACGAGCTGAAGACCCCATTCCGCAATGGCACTACCCATGTGATCTTCGAACCGCTGGATTTTATAGCCAGACTCGCGGCTCTGGTACCCAAGCCGAGAGTCAATCTGACAAGATTTCATCGGGTATTCGCACGCAACAGCAAACACCGCGCGATGATCACCCCAGCAGGGCGGGGCAGGGGAAGTAAGAAAAAACAGGCAGCTACGAACAGGAGAAAGAACGCCAGCCGAACTTCTGCACGGCTCAATCGTCAATCAGACAGCATCTACACGGTTTGTCCTGTCAATCCGCTGTACTACCGAGCCGCCCCGGTTCAACCGGGATTTTATCTACAATTACATTCGTGTGAGTCCGGCATTTTCAAATCTAAGCAGGATGAAACTGTTTCCAGACTCGGCGTTTATGCCAGCATCAAGGGATAGATGCTTCGACAAATTTGGAACGCCTGCAGGCAGAATCACGATCATCGACAGTGACAACCGGTTTATTTTTCTGAAGGTTGATGGGATCACCAGGAAATTTCCCCAATACTGCCCCCATCAGGGTGTGGACCTTTCCAATGCCACGCCGGACAGCGGTTGCCTGGTTTGCCCCCAGCATCAGCTCAGAGTTAACCCGATTGAATAGTCAATCCGGGCGGGCAAAAACCAGGCTGCACAGGAGACGTTTCTCCAAGCGGAAACCGCCTGCATATGCCGGTCGCATTTCACTTACCATAGACCCGCCATGACACCGTTTGCCCCTATTTCACCGGCAGAACAACCGAGAGGTAGTCCGCAGGAGTCCGAACCACCAGCGCTGCCTGCATTGGAACTGGAAGGTGGCGTTTCAACAATAACCCATTCGTCGCCCTGTAGCTGAAAACGTGCCCGAGAGGGAATATTGCCCAACATGCCGGCCATTGGCAGGTTACCGGTCACACGAAGTCGAAAATTACACCAGTAGGAATCGGCTTCTGCGACGCTACACGCTTCCTTGATCGCGGCGCCTACTCTGATCGAGGACGCGAATCCAAAAATGTCATAAGGAAATGCCATGGACAGGCCACTCAGGAAATCATTCACAAACCCGGCAGTTGCCAGCTTGATACCGAGAGAGGACGGCTCGCCGTTCTCTTCCACCAGGTCTGCCAGAGTCGGCACCGGCACCATGGAATCCACCAAAGTATGATAATCGATGAAAACTTCAGACAGGAACGCCGCATTGGGAGTGTAAGTCGCGTGTAAATAGACAACCGTACGATAAGCCTGCTCTCGCTGATAGAAGTCTTCTGCCGCCCCCATTACTCTCTGTGCCTGCTCGGCGAATCCAGCATAAGCGTCGGCAGCCAGGCGTTCCGCGACTTCGGCAATAGACTCAGTCCCTGCTCCATTTTCAGACACATGTTCATTGATGGTAGGCCAGATTCCATCGAGCTCATTCACAAACCTTTCCAGTGCCGGTAATCCACCGGAAGCAGGAGAATTCGCAATTGCAAGAGCGGTCAACAATTCGTCGGCAATAGATTCCAGGCGTGAATTCAGTGCTGTTTGTAAGCGGTTAAAGCGCTCCCTGTCCACTGCAAGCAGCCTGATACCGGATTCGATGTCGAGCGCCTCATAGTATGCTGCCAGGTCCAGTGGCAGCGATTCGATTTCCGCGACTAAACGCTGCTCAAGATCACCGCGGGCTTCATCAAGTTTATTATTGATCAGATCCAGGGCGGTCTGTCGATCGATTTGCCAAAGGTCGGAAAACCGGTCTTCCACCTCTATCAGGCGGTCAGTCAGCGTCGGAATATCGGCTTCCGTGACCGGTTGACCTGCCAGTTCAGCCATTTCCTCGTCAAGTCGGCCTTTGAGCAGGCGCAGTCTTGGCCCGATCGTAGCCAGGCTCCCCTGATCGGGACGCCTCGCGTTAACCTGTGGAAAAAAATAGTCGGCATATTGAGCCGCGCCGCTGTGCCGCATCGGCGTTTCCAACGCAATCAATCTCGTGCAGTAGTCCCCCAACTCTGAAACATGTTCCTTTTCAACGGCATCCAGGTCTTCATAGGGCTTGCCAAAAAATGGCACGAAACGGGCATCGACCAGCAGACCGGTTCCAATCTCACGCACCCGACTTACTTGGATGCTGGAATAGAGTGTATTGACCCCAGCCTCCGGAAGGGCTTGGGAAGCCCAATGAATCAAGGTAATGCAGGCAGATGGGTCCAACCATTCAGTGACCGGTATGGCCGTATTTGCCGGTGTTATATCCGACGCAATTTGATGCCCTTCCACGCTCAACTCAACTGTCTGACAAGTTCGAGTGCTGCGTATTCCTATTCCACGAGTACCGCCCTCCCTCAGTGTGACAGTCATGTCGAATATTTCAGGATTGCGACCACTCGATTCAAGCCACTGATCACCTATCATCGTCAGTGTGCCGCTTTGCGGATCGAATTCGCCCAGAAAACTCATCGTTCCAGTTTCCCCGGCTTGTTGATCGGGATGTGAGCCAAGTGTAATCACGCCGTCGAAGGAATTGCCCCGGACTTCCTGGATTTCGAATCCCAGCCGCCCGACCGGCCGATTGCAGTACCATGTCCCCGCCATTCGTTGTGGCAATTCGGATGCATTTGAGGCGCCACCCAGCGCAAGCTGAGCATCTTCCTGCCGAAGCTCGAAGTCAGTACAATACTGCCGGCGGTCCGAACGTTCGGTAATTGTTGCGTTATCTGCGGAAAGCACCAGATAGGGCGGGACCTCAGGCTCGTTAAAATCCTTTATCCACCACCCTGCTCGAGTGGCACTGTAGTTAATTCTCAGCACCACGTCCTCATCGGCAGTTGGATTTCTGGGAGCAGGAACCGAATTTATCTGCCGGGCAATGACACGCCCACCCGGGGCATCCAGCCTGTCGAAGACCGACCGGAACTCTCTCTCCCCCGGTTCAATCGAAAGCCGATAGGCGCGACGAATATCACCACAGACCCCACTGCCTTCCCAGACGCCAGGCTGCACATCGGCCAAAACCGGCCCCGACAGAAGTAAGGTAAACAGGCACAATACTGCTACTCCTGGTGTTGTTCTATGGATTCCGATCATAACAGGGCTCCCTACGAATGATTCAATTGCAGACTGCTGCTGGTGGCAGTCGGCGTGTCATTGCCACCGTTTTAGGGCGGCTTATTGGGTGGAATTAAATCGATGTACGTCACGTCGAAGAATTTCTGCGGGACCAGAGGCAATGCACCGTAACCTTCGAGATCAGTACGAGGCACGACCAGCAGTCCGTCTGTAATCAAGGACCTGCTTACATGACCGGAAACAGAGTAGGTCAGCAGGAATATGGATGCTACCGGCAGAATGAATGTTCTGTATGAGAAAATCATGCTGATGCTCAGATGCTGAATCCTACAGGAAATCCAGGCTGCCTGATTTCACTGGGAATCCGGGTCAAACCCGAGTCGCTATCATATTCCAGGAAAGGATAGCACCCTCAAGCGTATTCTGGAATAAGTCTCACACAAATTTCATTGGAATTTCGGCCGCGGGTGGATTGCCAGCTTCACCAGCGACAGTATCACCGGCACTTCCACCAGCACGCCGACCACGGTCGCCAGTGCCGCGCCTGATTCGAGCCCGAACAGGCTGATGGCCACTGCCGCGGCAAGCTCGAAAAAATTCGACGTGCCGATCAGTGCCGCCGTACTGAACGGCACCCGTTAGAGATACGCCCAGCCGAAGGCGAGCAGAAAGATTCCGTAACTCTGAATCAACAGGGGAACTGCGATCAGTACTATAACCACGGGCCGTCTCAGAATCACTTTCGCCTGAAAACCGAACAGCAGCACCACGGTTGCCAGCAGGCCAAGCACCGAAAACGGCTTGAGGCGCTCGGTGAGAGCTCGCACTTCCTGGTGATCCCCCGACCGGTCCAGTTTGCTGCGGGTCAGGTAGCCTGCCCACGTCTCGAAGTGACGCAAAATCCACGTTATCCATCAACGGGTAGATCATTATCCAGATGAGAACCACGACAATCAGATTGACATTGGCGTATTCGATGCCTGCTATCAGGCGGAATATATCCGGCAGGATTGCTCCCACAATGACGCCGGTTACGATACAGAGTGCCACCCAGACAGACAGATAGCCGCATCGAAGGACTGGACAACAGTACGTCAATCCTCATAGCTCCCATAATCGAATGGCCTCATAGCTCACACAAATGCCGCGTTTGGCGAGTAAATCCTAAATGTCGCGGTGGCTCAGATTAAACCGAAAGGAAAGCCAGACTGCATGTTGGATTATTTCAGGAGGGAAACTGTGTCGTTTATACATTTTGCCGGATTTCATGGCACAACCATGACAGATACCCAGTTAATTTGTCAGTAACTGTCGTTGAGCTGGAGTCGAGACGGCGGAAAGAAGGGGTGGAAAAAGCTGATTTTGAGAATTGGCTGCCCAACCTGGACTCGAACCAGGAACCAAGTGATTAACAGTCACCTACTCTACCATTGAGCTATTGGGCAGCAGTGCTTCGACGCAGATGCCGAAAACGCGCGTATACTAATGACAAATTGGAGTGGGGTCAACAGGAGCACGCACACCGGTCACTGCGCATGGTAGTATAGCAGGTTTGCAGTTCCTGCCCCGGGAATTTACTCGCTGCTCTCTGTAACTGGCCTGTAACTGGCTGTAGCTGGCGCTACCTGAACCAGGTTGTCCCGGGCGGCAAGCCGCAGCTGTTACAAATGCTGAATCAACCGGATGACCACGCCTTTCAAGCTCCACGCCAAGTTCAAACCCGCCGGCGACCAGCCCGACGCCATTGAGCAGCTGGTGGATGGCCTGGAAGCCGGCCTGCATGCCCAGACCCTGTTGGGGGTTACCGGCTCCGGTAAAACCTATACCGTGGCCAACATCATCGAGCGTACCCAGCGACCCACGCTGGTCATGGCCCACAACAAGACTCTGGCGGCCCAGCTTTACGGCGAATTTACCGAGTTTTTCCCGGACAACGCCGTGGAATACTTCGTGTCCTACTACGACTACTATCAGCCGGAAGCCTACGTCCCCTCGTCGGACCTGTACATCGAGAAGGACGCCTCCATCAACGATCACATCGAGCAGATGCGGCTGTCCGCCACCAAGGCCCTGCTGGAGCGACGGGATGTCATCGTGGTGGCCACGGTCTCCTCCATCTACGGCCTGGGGGATCCCACGTCCTACCTGAAAATGGTGGTTCACCTGGACCGGGGCGACAAGATGGATCAGCGTTACCTGCTGAAACGCCTGGCGGACCTGCAGTACACCCGTAACGACGTGGAACTGCACCGGGCGACGTTCAGGGTGCGTGGGGACGTCATCGATATCTATCCCGCCGAATCGGACCGCCATGCGATACGCATCGAGCTGTTCGACGACGAAATCGAAAACCTGTCCTACTTCGATCCGTTGACCGGAGAGGTAACCCGGCGGGTGCCGCGGCTCACGGTATTTCCCAAGTCCCACTACGTGACCCCCCGGGAAACCCTGCTCAACGCCCTGGAACACATCAAGACCGAACTGTCCCAGCGCCTGGAGCAACTGGAAGGCACCCACAAGCTGGTGGAGGCACAGCGGCTGGCCCAGCGCACCCGCTTCGACCTGGAGATGATCCAGGAACTGGGATACTGCACCGGCATCGAGAACTATTCCCGGTACCTGTCAGGGAGGGAGGCCGGACAGCCTCCGCCCACGCTGTACGACTACCTGCCCCCCAACGCCCTGGTGATCGCCGACGAATCCCACGTCACCATTCCCCAGCTGGGGGCGATGTACAAGGGCGATCGCTCCCGCAAGGAAACCCTGGTGGAGTACGGATTCCGGCTGCCCTCGGCACTGGACAACCGGCCGCTGCGGTTCGAGGAATGGGAAGCATTGACGCCCCAGATCATTTTCGTGTCGGCGACCCCGGGGCCCTATGAAAAGGCACATGAAGGCCAGCGTGTCCGGCAGGTGGTACGGCCCACCGGCCTGGTGGACCCGGAACTGGAGGTGCGGCCCGCGTCCACCCAGGTTGACGACCTGCTGAGCGAAGTGCGGCAGGTGGTGGCGCAGCAGGAGAGGGTGCTGGTCACGGTGCTGACCAAGCGGATGGCGGAAGACCTTACCGACTACCTGGCGGAACACGACGTGCGCGTGCGCTACCTGCACTCCGATATCGATACCGTGGAGCGGGCGGAAATTATCCGCGACCTGCGCCTGGGCAACTTCGATGTGCTGGTGGGCATCAACCTGTTGCGGGAGGGCCTGGATATCCCCGAGGTGTCCCTGGTGGCAATACTCGATGCCGACAAGGAAGGCTTTCTGCGTTCCGAGGGCTCGCTGATCCAGACCATCGGCCGGGCCGCACGTAATATTCACGGGCGGGCCATTCTGTATGCCGACAACATTACCGGCTCCATGCGGCGGGCCATCGATGAATCCACCAAGCGCCGTGATATTCAGCTGGCCTACAACCAGGAACACGGCATCACGCCGGCAGGCGTCCGCAAACGGGTCATGGACGTGATGGAAGGTGCCTACGCGGCGCCGGGCAGCCGTCGCAGCCAGAAGAAAAAGCGAGCGGTGGGCGAAGCGAAGGGCGGCTACCTGGCCCTGGACTTTACCGATCCGAAGCAGGCTGGCAAGGAAATCAACCGGCTGGAAGCGGAGATGTTCGAGCAGGCCCGTAACCTGGATTTCGAAGAAGCCGCCAGGACCCGCGACCGGATCGCCGAGCTGAAGGAAGCCATGCTGCGAAATGGCTGAAACCCCGCGATAAATTCCCAGAAAGCCATCGACACCTGCCAGTCTGATCCCCTATAATCGCCAGTCCTTCTGAACGCGGTAAACGCAGGCGCGTAGCTCAGTTGGTTAGAGCGCTACCTTGACATGGTAGAGGTCACCAGTTCGAATCTGGTCGTGCCTACCAGTTCGGAAATTCCTGGCATCGCAGACAGCCGGACCCTGGCAACAGAATTGCCGGCTGCGTGTCCGGGCAGTTGAGTGTTCATCGGGATTGTTCATCGATAGAACAGCGACAGCACAGCGACGACACGGCCACAGACACGGCAACAGCAGAGCGGGCCAGTTCCCACCGCCCGTGACGGTGGTACTGACACCCGGATCAGCAGACAGACCCCGAAGGGTCTGTCTTTGTTTGGACAGCTACAGTTTGCAACAGACCTGTCTACGGACAGGTAATTACCTATGCCACAGATTACATTACCAGACGGCAGCCAGCGAGAGTTTGACGCTGCCGTTACCGTCGCCGACATCGCCGAGTCCATCGGCCCGGGACTGGCGCGCGCCGCCCTGGCCGGCCGGGTCAACGGTGAACTGGTGGACACCTCGTGCCTGATCGAACAGGATGCCGACGTGGCCATCATCACCGAACGGGACGATGACGGGTTGGAAATCCTGCGACACTCCTGCGCCCACCTCATGGCCCAGGCCGTACAGCGGTTGTTTCCCGAGGCCCAGGTGACCATCGGACCGGTGGTGGAGGATGGTTTCTTCTACGATTTCGCCTTCCAGCGACCGTTCACGCCGGAAGACCTGGAGGCCATCGAGAGCACCATGCAGGAGATCGTCCAGGAAGACCTGCCGGTGACCCGCTCGGTCTTGAGTCGCGATGAAGCCATCGCCATGTTCGAGAAGATGGGTGAGGCCTATAAGGTTGAGATCATCAAGTCCATCCCGGGAGACGAGCAGCTGTCGTTCTACCGGCAGGGCGAATTCGTCGACCTGTGCCGCGGCCCGCATGTGCCAAGCACCGGCAAGTTCAAGGCATTCAAGCTCACTTCGGTGGCCGGTGCCTACTGGCGTGGCGATGCCGACAACGAGATGCTCCAGCGGGTATACGGTACCGCCTGGGGTTCGAAGAAAGACCTGAAACTCTATCTGCAGCGCCTCGAAGAGGCGGAAAAGCGCGATCACCGCAAGCTGGGCAAGCAGCTTGGCCTGTTTCATTTCCAGGAAGAGGCACCGGGCATGCCGTTCTGGCATCCCCGGGGCTGGACCATTTACCAGGTGATTCAGGGCTACATGAAGCGGGTCCAGGACGCCAACGATTACCAGGAAATCCGTACGCCCCAACTGGTGGATTACAGCCTTTGGGAAAAATCCGGCCACGCCTCCAAGTTCGCCGAAGAGATGTTCAGCGTCGAGTCCGACAGCCGCATGTATGCCATCAAGCCCATGAACTGTCCCTGTCATATCCAGGTGTTCAACCAGGGCCTGAAAAGCTATCGGGACCTGCCGCTGCGCCTGGCGGAATTCGGCTCGTGTCACCGCTATGAACCCTCGGGCAGCATGCATGGGTTGATGCGGGTGCGCAGTTTTGTCCAGGACGACGGGCATATTTTCTGCAGCGAAGAGCAGATTCAGCAGGAAGTCTCCGCATTCATGGACCTGTTGTTCGAGGTTTACCGGGATTTCGGTTTCGACGACGTGATCCTGCGACTGTCCACCCGGCCGGAAAAACGCGTGGGCTCCGATGAACTCTGGGATCGGGCGGAAGAGTCGTTGAAGCAGGCACTCAATCATACCGGCCTGCCCTGGGAACTCACGCCGGGGGAGGGTGCGTTCTACGGGCCCAAGATCGAGTATTCCCTGAAAGACTGCATGGGACGGATTCAGCAGTGCGGTACCATCCAGGTTGATTTTTTCCTGCCGGAGCGGCTTGGTGCGCAATACGTGGCCGAGGACGGCAGCCGCCAGGTACCGGTAATGCTGCACCGGGCGATACTGGGCTCCTTTGAACGATTCATCGGGGTATTGATCGAGCATTACGGCGGCGCCATGCCCACCTGGCTGGCCCCGGAACAGGTGGTTGTTCTCAATATTACCGACAAGCAGGCGTCATATTGCGAGGAAATTAAAGAATCCTTGAAAAATAAAGGGTTTAGAGTCCTATCAGACTTGAGAAATGAGAAGATCGGCTTTAAAATCCGCGAGCACACTTTACAGAAGATACCGTATCTACTGGTTGTGGGTGATAAGGAAGTCGATTCCCGTACCGTGGCAGTCCGTTCCAGAACCGGCGAAGATCTCGGCGTAATGACGCTGGAACAGTTCAGCGAGACGTTACAGCAGGATGTTGCCCGCTACGGACGCGCTGAGCAGAGCACGCAGAGCTGAATCATTCCAGCCGTATTGCCAGCGGAATGCCGAACGGCGCCGGTGGGCTGGCAGGATGGTGGAAAACAGCGAGCGGGTGTCCGGATAGCCAGGTGACCAGGTGACCAGGTGAATAGGTTAGTGGGTTAGTAGGTTAAAAGGGGAAAAGGTTAGTAGGTCAATAGGTCAATAGGTGAATAGGTCAGTAGATAAACAGTTGGAAAGATTTAAAGGTAAAAGACTGTAAGACCACAGGATCAACGTCCCAGGCTTGACTATAGAACTGTAGAGTAAGAGCCTGAAGACAGTAGCAGGACAGTGGTACCAAACCGGGTGGCAACCTGCACAAGAGAACAGCGCAGGAAACAGGCACAAACCCTACAGGCAGGTTAATCGCGTAACGACGCGAAAAAACAGGAGAACGAGCGCTAGCGCCAGTTATGAGAGGTAGTTCAAAAAAGCCAATCATCAATGAAAACATTGAAGCCAGTCAGGTGCGTCTGATTGGAGCCGACGGTGAGCAGGTGGGTATCGTCAATATAGAGCAGGCCAGGGAAGCAGCGTCTGAGGTCAAGCTGGACCTGGTGCTGATTTCGCCGGATGCCGAGCCTCCGGTCTGCAAGATAATGGACTATGGCAAGTACCTGTTCGATCTGAAAAAACAAAAAGCGGCGAACAAGAAGAAGCAGCGTCGCACGCACGTGAAGGAAGTAAAATTTCGCCCAGGGACGGAAGAAGGGGATTATCGGGTAAAACTACGCAACCTGATACGTTTCCTTGAGGATGGGGACAAGGCCAAGGTATCGCTTCGATTCCGCGGTCGGGAAATGGCCCATCAGCATCTTGGCCAGGAGCTGGTCGATCGGATCCGTGAGGATCTGGCCGAATACGGCACCGTGGAACAGGAACCCAAGATGGAAGGTCGGCAGATAGTCATGGTGCTGTCGCCGGTCAAAAAGCGGCACTGACCAGCCAGCTATTCCCCCGATGGATAAACGGGCGTGGCTGTGAAAACGGCCCACGGCCTGCTGGCAGTGCGTAATTTAATCAAAAGTGAGCCGGGTAAATTCGTGGACAACGGGCCGGCATCACAAATGCGGAGTTAGAAAACCATGGGTAAACTTAAAACTCATAGCGGCGCGTCGAAGCGGTTCAAGAAAACCGGTTCGGGCTACAAGCGAAAAAGCGCCTACAAGAGCCATATCCTCACCAAGATGACCACCAAGCGCAAGCGGAAGCTTCGAGGTACCTCCCCGGTACACGCATCCAACGTTCCCGCCGTAAAGCGCATGTTGCGCGACGCTTAACCAGCATAACCAGAGAGGATTAAATCATGGCTCGAGTAAAACGGGGCGTAGTCGCCAATCGTCGCCACAAGAAAGTATTGAAGGAAGCCAAGGGTTACTACGGGGCGCGCAGTCGCGTATTCCGTGTGGCCAAACAGGCTGTAACCAAGGCCGGCCAGTACGCCTACCGTGACCGACGCGCCAAGAAGCGGGTATTCAGGTCACTGTGGATCACCCGGATCAATGCCCAGGCACGGGAAAACGGCCTGTCCTACAGCCAGCTGATCGCGGGGCTGAAAAAAGCAAATATCGATATTGACCGACGGGTCCTGGCGGACCTGGCGGTACATGACAAGGCTGCCTTTGCGGCCATTGTCGATCAGGCGAAATCCAGTCTGACTGCCTGATCTGCCGGCCAAGCAGGTGGATTCCATGGCAGATTCAAACGCGCTACTCCAGGAAGCTCTACAGGCTATCGAAGACTCCGGTGATGAAAAGTCCCTGGAGTCTTTGCGTGTCCACTACCTGGGCAAGAAGGGCAGCCTGACGGCACTGCTGAAAAACCTCGGTCAATTGCCCCCGGATCAGCGACCGGCGGCCGGGGAGCGCATCAACCAGGCCAAGCGGCAGGTACAGGAGGCGCTGGAAGCGCGCAAAAAAGTCCTGGCGCAGGCTGCCATGGAAGCGCAGCTGGCCGCGGAAGCGATTGACGTCACTCTCCCCGGGCGTCGCCAGTCCCTAGGTGGACTGCATCCGGTGGCCATGACCGTCCAGCGAATCACCACCATTTTCGAAACCGCCGGTTACGACGTGGCCGAGGGACCGGAGATCGAGGATGACTACCACAATTTCGAGGCCCTGAATATTCCCGGGCACCACCCCGCCCGGGCAATGCACGATACTTTTTATATTACACCTGGCACGGTTTTGCGGACTCATACCTCACCAGTGCAGGTGCGGGTGATGGAGAACGGTACGCCGCCTTTTCGCATGATCTGTCCCGGCCGGGTCTATCGCTGTGATTCAGACCTTACCCATACGCCGATGTTCCACCAGGTCGAAGGATTGCTCATCGATGAGAAAGTGAGTTTCGCCGACCTGAAAGGCACAGTGGCGGATTTTCTGCGTGCGTTTTTCGAAGCCGACATGGACGTGCGCTTCAGGCCCTCCTATTTTCCTTTTACCGAACCGTCGGCGGAGGTGGACATGGGTTGTGTCAGCTGCGACCAGAAGGGCTGCCGCATCTGCAGTCACACCGGCTGGCTGGAAATCATGGGCTGCGGCATGGTGCATCCGCGGGTCCTGGAAATGTCCGGCATTGATACGTCCCGGTTTAACGGCTTCGCCTTCGGCATGGGCGTGGAGCGCCTGGCCATGCTGCGGTACGGTGTCGGTGACCTGCGGCAGTTTTTCGACAATGATCTGCGCTTTCTGAAGCAGTTCCGGTAGGTCAGCAGAGATGATATTCAGCGAACAATGGGTGCGGGAATGGGTCAATCCGGCCATCGGCACCGAGGAACTGGCCGAGCAGCTGACCATGGCCGGTCTCGAGGTGGACGGCATGTCGGCGGTGGCCAATCCGTTCAACGGCATCGTCGTCGGACAAGTGCTCTCGGTGGAGCCCCATCCCGATGCCGACAGGCTGCGGGTATGCCGGGTTAACGACGGCAGCGGAGAACAGCAGGTGGTCTGCGGTGCGCCGAATGTACAGGCGGGAATGAAAGCCCCCTTCGCCCAGCTGGGTGCCACCATCGCCGCCGGTGACAAGCCCCTGGTCATCAAGCGCGCCCGGTTACGGGGCGTGGAGTCTTGCGGCATGCTGTGTTCAGCGGAGGAACTGGGCCTGGAAGAAACTTCGGACGGGTTGCTCGAGCTACCCGATGAGGCCCCGGTGGGCACGGATATAAGGGAGTACCTGGCCCTTGATGACTTCAGTATCGAGCTGGACCTGACGCCCAACCGGGGGGACTGCCTCAGCATAACCGGGCTGGCCCGGGAGATTGGCGCCCTGAACCGGGCGGAGGTCCGCTTACCCACCGTGGACGCGGTGGCGCCGACGATCGACGACAGCTTTGCCGTCGGCATCACCGCCGCCGACCAATGTCCCCGCTACCTGGGCCGGGTCATTCGCGGTATCGATGCCAATGCCGTGACGCCGCTGTGGATGAAGGAAAGACTGCGGCGCTGCGGATTGCGCAGCATCGATCCGGTGGTGGATGTGACCAATTTCGTGCTGCTGGAGATGGGGCAGCCCATGCACGCGTTCGACCTGGGCAGGCTCAAGGGTGCCATCGATGTGCGCCTGGCCGCTGACGGCGAAAAAATCACCCTGCTGGACGGCAAGGAGGTGGCGCTGAACGCGGATACGCTGGTCATAGCCGACGAATCCGGTGCCATTGCCATGGCGGGCATCATGGGCGGCCAGTCTACCGCGGTAAGCAGTGAGACCCGGGATGTGTTTCTCGAGTGTGCCTTTTTTGCGCCCCTGGCAATTGCCGGTCGGGCGCGGGCCTACGGTCTGCACACCGACGCTTCGCACCGTTACGAGCGGGGCGTTGACTACCAGTTGCAGCAGCGGGCAACCGAGCGAGCCACCCGGCTGTTGCTGGACATAGTGGGTGGTGAAGCCGGCCCGTTGGTGGAAGCCCTGGGCAATCTGCCGGAATCCAGGCAGGTCACCCTGAAGTACGACTCCGTGCCCCGGTTCCTGGGTGTGGACATCGACAGGTCGCGAATCAGCACCATTCTCCACGACCTGGGCCTGGCCACCGTCGCTGAATCCGACACCGCGCTGACCGTCGACGTGCCGTCCTTCCGCTTCGATATCGATATCGAGGCCGACCTTATCGAGGAACTGGTGCGGGTCTATGGCTACAACAACATTCCCTCGGTGGCCAGTCCCGGCCGCCAGCGCCTGGCTGCGCCCCCGGAGGACCGGCTGCCCCTGGACCAGTTGAAAAGGGCCCTGGTGGACAACGGCTACCAGGAAGTTATCACCTACAGTTTTATCGATCCGAAACTGTCAGCCACGGTGCTGGGTGACGAACTGCCGCCGGTGGCGTTACAGAATCCCATTTCCGCGGACATGTCGGTCATGCGCACCAGCCTGTTGCCGGGGCTGCTGGCTACCGCCAAGTACAACGAAAACCGGCAGCAGAATCGACTGCGCCTGTTCGAGGTTGGCCAGGTGTTCCTACCCGAGGGCGACGAGTACCGACAGCCCACCCGCATCGCCGGCCTGCTGGGCGGTAATAAAATGCCAGAGAATTGGAGTAATAACAAAGAGTTGAATGACTTTTTTGATATTAAAGGTGATGTGGAGTCGCTGCTCTCCCTGGGGGGAAGCCCGGAGCAGTTCCATTTCACTCCGGGCCGGCACCCGGCGCTCCACGGTGGTCAGTGTGCACAAATCCGTCGGGATCAGCGCCTGGTGGGTTACGTGGGGGCAGTCCATCCAGCCATTGCCCGTCAACTGGACCTGAACGGTGACGTGTTGGTTTTTGAACTGGAACTGAGCGCGATTCAACCCCGCCGGATTCCGGCTGCGACCCCGCTTTCCCGCTTCCCGGAGGTCAGCCGGGACCTGGCGGTTTTGGTTGATAATGAGACTTCTGCCGCAGATATTCTGGCCGTAGTGCGTGAAAATGCCGGGGAGTACCTTAGTGACCTCAGATTATTCGATGTATATCAAGGGGATGCAATTGGCTCCGGGAAAAAAAGTCTCGCTTTGGGCTTGACGTGGCAGCATCCTTCGCGCACTCTTAACGACGACGAGGTCAACGAGATAATTGCTTTTTGTATCAAGGCCCTAGAAGAAAAATTCGACGCACGACTTAGAAATTAGCTGGGTGAGTGAATATGGCGGAAGGCGCGCTGACAAAAGCCGAGATGGCGGAACGATTGTTTGATGATCTGGGCTTGAACAAAAGAGAAGCAAAGGAACTGGTGGAACAGTTCTTTGAAGAAATACGTCTTTCTCTTGAACACAACGAGCAGGTAAAACTTTCCGGCTATGGGAATTTCGATCTGCGGGACAAGAAACAACGTCCCGGTCGCAACCCCAAAACCGGCGAGGAGATTCCCATTCAGGCCAGACGCGTCGTGACTTTCAGACCGGGTCAGAAGTTGAAGGCAAGGGTAGAAAAATATGCTGGAAGTAAAGAATAACGATCAGTTACCACCGATTCCCCCGAAGCGGTATTTCACCATCGGGGAAGTGGGTGAGCTGTGTGACGTGAAGCCTCATGTGCTGCGTTACTGGGAACAGGAGTTTCCCCAGCTCAAGCCGGTCAAGCGCCGGGGTAATCGACGTTACTACCAAAGACAGGACGTCATTCTTATCCGTCAGATCAAGTCGCTGCTCTACGAGGAAGGCTTCACCATCGGCGGTGCCCGCCAGAAGCTCAGTGGCAAGGATAAGGACGAAGGCGCAACCAGGAACGCGATCAATTCCAGCGAACTCAAGCTGGTCATCAAGGACCTGGAAAGCCTTATTGCCAGTTTTTAGCCGGAACCGGGTGGTTCAAACCCGGTGATTGGCGCTATAACCTGCTGTCCGGCCGGACATGCCGGCGTCTCTTCACGGGCTAAAACCGCTTTTCTGATGCGCAGACTCTGGTACAATGCGTCTCCTGAATCGGGGCGTAGCGCAGTCTGGTAGCGCACTACACTGGGGGTGTAGTGGTCGTGGGTTCAAATCCCGCCGTCCCGACCAAGCACCCTTCCGTTTAAGTCCTATGAAGGCCATATCAGTTTGTTGATAGGCGCCTTTTCTCTATACTAGTTTCCATCGCCATCAAGCAAAGCCCAGGAGCATACCCGCGCTGATAGGGGTATATATGGGGGTATGCAATGGTTATCTATGAATAAATATTGCTTTCTATTTATTGGTTTAACTTTGTTTGGCTGCAAGGCTGAAAGTAATCAATTTGACTTTGAAAGTATGAACTCTTCAGAAAAATCATTTAATGAGCGCCAGAGTATGACTTTAGTTTCGCAAATGTCATTGGAAATTATGTTTCCAGATGCCCAATTGCGAAAGTTAGCGAAAGCTGCAGGAGAGGGAGATACAGATAAAATAGAGAAGCTAGTATCACAAGGAGTTGATGTAAATGCCCATGGAGAGAAAAATTCTACGGCACTATTTTGGGCGATGAGGAATAACAGTGTAAGTGGTTTTACTAAGTTGTTAGAGCTTGGGGCTGATCCTATTGTAATTTTTGACGATGGTGGCTCAATTATTCATTGGGCTACTAGAAATGAAAATCACCAGTTTTTGCAGCTTGCTTTAGATAAGGGAGGCAATGCAAACCTTGGTGCCGGAAGTATGTTCAAGCAAACACCTTTGTACGAAACCATTGGTATTTTTGGTGAGATCGGGAATACGCCAGCCTTACAGATACTTTTGGATGCGGGAGCAGACGTAAATGCAAAAAGAAGTAATGGCGATTATCCTATAATAGTCGCTGCAAACTTTGGGCGATTTGATATTGAGTTATAACTGAATCTGGTGTTTGAGTGAGGTTGAAAAAAGGCGGCGTATCTGGTTGATTTGTTGTTGCGAAGCACCAAAACAACCAATGGAGATACACCACCTATGAGCAAGAATAACGTTGTAAAGCTGTCCAGTCGAGACACGATTGATGATCCGTTAACCGAGTTGCTGAGGAAAGGCGCCGGGCAGTTGATTTACCAGGCTGTGGAGTCAGAGTTGCAGGAGTTGCTGGCGGAACACAGCGAGCGGCGAACGGAAGGCGGCAAAGCAGGCGTGGTGCGTAACGGCCATCTGCCGGCTCGCCAGCTACAGACAGGGCTGGGTCCGGTTACGGTCAAGATCCCCAAGGTACGCGCCAAGACCGGTGAGCCGGTGACGTTTCGCTCGGCCTTGGTACCCCCGTATGTGCGCAAGACCAAATCGTTGGAAGCGGCGCTGCCCTGGTTGTATTTGAAAGGGATTTCCAGTGGCGAGATGGGCGATGCACTGAAGGTCTTGGTGGGAGCGGATGCAGAGGGTCTGTCGGCCAGCACAGTGTCGCGGCTGAAACAGGTCTGGGCGCAAGAGTACCAGCACTGGAACGAGGACCGTCTGGAGAAGGATCGCTGGGTGTATGTGTGGGCTGACGGTGTCTACAGCGGCCTGCGGGCGGAGCAGACTAAGCTGTGCGCCCTGGTGGTGATTGGTGTGAATGCGCGTGGACAGAAGCGTTTTCTGGCGATTGAGGATGGAGTGCGGGAATCCACCCAGAGCTGGCGCGAGGTGCTGCTGAAGCTGAAGGCGCGCGGAATGAATATACCGGAACTGGCCATTGGCGATGGGGCCATGGGCTTTTGGGCGGCGCTGGAAGAAGTGTATCCGGCGAGCCGTCAGCAACGCTGCTGGATGCACAAGACCGTGAATGTGTTGAACTGCCTGCCGAAATCGGTCCAGCCGAAAGCTAAAAAGGCACTGCATGCCATCTGGCAGGCACCAACCAAGGCCGAGGCGGAAAAGGCCTTCGATCTGTTCATCGAGACGTATGAGCCGAAGTATCCGAAAGCCACCGTCTGCTTGCAGAAAGACCGGGAGGAACTGATGGCCTTCTATGATTTCCCAGCTCAGCACTGGCAGAGCATACGGACCAGTAATCCGATTGAATCGACCTTCGGGACGATCCGCCACCGGACCAAACGTTCCAAGGGCTGCCTTTCACGAGACGGTATGCTGCACATGATGTTCAAGTTAGGTCAATGTGCCGAGAAGAAATGGAGACGATTAAGGGGTTTCGATTACCTGGCGAAAGTGGTAACCGGAATCAAATTCAAAGATGGTGTTGAGGTGACAACAGTCGATCAGGCCGCCGCTTGATTCAACTGATCAAACACCAGATTTGACTATAACTCTTTGATATTGTATATGAGTTGCTAGAGGCTGGCGCGGATCATAAAGTTACAAATAGTAATGGCCAAAACTTGGTTAATATTATTGCCTCGAAAAGAAATGCGCTTGATCCCGACCATGAATTGTATCAATGGTTAGGGAACCTCTGAAAAACTCGTATTTTTTGGCATAATGTAGCTTCCAACCAGAAGGAGTCAATTATGAGCCAGTTGACCTTTGCCGAAGCTGAGTTTGCCATCAAGAAAAAGAAAACGCGTCGAGAGATCTTTCTGGAAAAAATGGACAAGCTTATCCCCTGGAAGAAACTGGAACAGCAACTGATCAAGAAGTATCACAAGGGGAAAACGGGCCGGCCACCGTATCCGCTGCCTGTAATGCTGCGCGTTCATGCGATGCAACTTTTCTATAACCTGAGCGACCCGGCAATGGAAGATGCCTTGTATGAGATTGAGTCTATGCGCCAGTTCGCGGGTCTTCGGCTCAGCGGTAATTTGCCGGACGAGACAACCATTTTGAACTTCAGGCATTTTCTGGAAGAACACAAATTCGGCAAAATGATCTTTAAAACCATCAATGGTCATTTGGCTGAACAAGGTCTGATCCTGCGTGAAGGCAGTATCGTTGATGCCACGATTCTGAGCGCGCCGTCCTCTACCAAGAACAGAAGCGGTGAGCGAGACCCAGAAATGTATCAAACCAAGAAAGGTAATCAGTGGCACTTTGGAATGAAGATGCACATTGGCACGGACGATGCTTTCGGCCTGATTCACAGCATCGCCACCACTTCTGCGAATGTTCATGATATTGCGGTAGCTGATCAGCTTTTGCATGGCGCGGAACAAAGAGTCTGGGGCGATGCGGGGTACCTTGGGATTGGGCAACGACCCGAACATCAAGGGCGAGAGGTTGACTGGCAAATAGCCATGCGTCCAGGCCAGCGAGCGAAGCTTCCTGAAGGCGATCCGGTTGCAAAACTGGAACAACTGAAAGCGGGTGTGCGAGCCAAAGTTGAACACAGCTTCTTCTACATTAAGCGAATCTTTGGGTACAACAAAGTGCGCTACCGAGGACTTGCCAAGAACACCGAGCGGCTTTATATACTTGCCGGGTTCAGTAATATGATGATGGCGAGAAAATATCTGGTGACATAGGGACAGGTGCGCCTGTCTGGCGCCCATTGGGCGCCGGAGGGCGAAAACAAGAGAGTAAATGGTGCTCGTTATGCCTGTTTTTGTCATTTTTTCCAAAAATCTAACCCCATCTTATAAAAACGTCAGTTTTTCAGATGGTCCTTAGAAAGAGTAAATTCTTGGCTTAAAGAAAAACAATCGAGGAAAAACCCCAATAAAAAAATTGTGAATGCAATCGCAAGCGCCGTTGCAATTATCTGAATTAAAGCGTCAAGTCATCCGCTTTAGCCGCTTCCTGCTTTCTTGTGGCCAGGCATGCCTCTGGTTAAGATGACGACTATCTCCTAATTGAATTGTTCACAATCTGGTAGACCATTCCAAATTGTAAACTTGCTGACCATGAGCTTTGTTAACCGCAGAGATATGAGGGCATTGATTTTAGTAGTTACGACAATAACTTTGACAAGATGTATTATGATTACCGAGGATCACTATTATATTAATTTAGCCAAACAGCCCGGTATTGAGGTTCTTAAGGAAGCTGCTCTAAACTTGGATATGTTAGAAAACAACGAACCTATACCTGTTGCTTATAGACTGAATAGAGGAAGTTACTATTTGTTAATTGAAACTGACGAGTCAACCTACTTGCCACAGATTGGCGTTACAATTGAACCTAATGACTCGTCAGCTTTCAGTATAAGATTTAGACGTAATGCAAACGTAGCAATAAATGGGACAGCTTGCGCTAACTACTATCCCGACGCAGAAGATCCATTGAAGTTTAAGTTTCTTTGGTTCCCAGAATGCAATGATGACCAATATTCTAAAATTGTCAGCTTTGACATTTTAGATGATCAGGGAGCCCTTTTAGACGAATTGGATTTATCGTTTAAATTATGTAAAGACGGCGAGTATAGGTATGCTGATGTAATGTAATAAAATGTGGAAACTTGGACCTGACCTTGCAGTCAATGTCCACTTTGATTGATACCAGACTAAAGCCGAGCCTAAGGCGCGATGACGGCTCCTGGCCGCTACCAGTCATAACTCAGTGGCGCCTGACAGACCCCGCCGGTCGGGGCTTCCAGGCGAGCCCACTGCCCTTGTTGGCCTAAAAGGGTTGCCTCGCCTTGACATGCCGACAGCAAGGCGCCTCGTCAGTGAACTCGCCTGCAAGCCAGAGTATTTCCATAATTAATTAGAGGTTCCCTAAGTAAGTGATGATATGCAATGGCAGCGGCTGTGGCGTTCAGCGAAATACGTGGTGGTCTACCTCGACACCTACAATACTGTCTCAGCGACTAAGGCTGGGTTAGATCGTTACTTCCCGTTCTACAACAACCGACAACCCCACAGCTGTCTTGACCGACATTCACCGGATCAGCTCTACTTTGATTTGCTACAACTACGCATGGCAACAAAATCCAGAGCAGGAAACCACTTATATAATCGGATATGTTTGGTCAAATATCTGGGGCCGCCTCTGACAAATATTTGTAAAGTAATCTGACGCAATAGTTATGTATGATTGGGAAAACGTCCATTATCTTTACACAAGCACAAAAATGTAATCCGTAACATGCTGTTTTTTAAAGAATAAACGAAATGGCATGATCCTTGCTCATACCCTATGTCCTACTTACCGAGATAAGGTATCGGATTTATGAAGCGTTTTTTACTTTTTTGGACACTCTTACTTCCTACTTTTTGTTTTGCAGGTCCTATAGTTTATACAAGTATTGGAGCTTTTGAGATATTCACGGAGTCGGGTGCTCGTTCTTCGTTTGTTGGTGTACTTGAAGATGAACCCTGGTTCGGCAATATAGCGCTGGCTGAGGAATTTGCTGGCAATACCGGGGATACGTTTGGATTTCCAAACAGCGGTGTGCTTGGGCCATATTTCGTTACAATACTAGAACCAACAGGAATTGAATTTTCAGCTTTCGTAGATGGGGCAGGGGTTGTGTCTGCTGGTTGTTTTCAGGGAACAGGATTAACAGTGGACGACTGTGGCGACACCCCTGCTTTTTTTGCTCGTGCAAGTGCTGTTCCTGAGCCATCAATTATTGCATTACTCGGATTAGGATTAGCCGGTCTGGGGTTTTTCAGACAAAGATCTCACAAGCGCGAGCGATTATAGCTCAATCGCACTCTAGATGGATATTCATGTCAAAGTAGAATGTGTTAGCCATGATCTTGGGGTTGAGAAAAAACAAGCAATTTTTTGGATATAAGCTGAATTTCCGTTTGGGAATATTTAATGAAGGTCAGGTAATGGCCGAACTGAGTCGTTTCTCGGGACTGCTCTTGGCCGATCTGAGTCATAACTTAAGGCACAAAATCCCCATCTTGAATGGCCGCTTACCGGTAAATACCAGACACTACCTGTCAATTCGAGTCTGATCTACTACAAATAAAAACAGTGTCTGCCAGTAAATTCAACAGTTCGGAGTCTGGTCGATTTGACTACTGTGCATACTCCGCGTCGAGTTCAGCCCGGCGGGCGCCGGCAAGGATGCTGGGCAAACTGTAGTTGCCTTCATGGCAGGCAAATTCGTAAAGGGTCTCGCCCTCGGGTTTGCGCAACAGCTGCATCTCCATGGTGAAGTCCTGGCTGTAAATAACCGGGTCGCTGACCCTGTAACGGTAGACTATCTCGCTCCCGGATAAAAGCGTAAAGTACTCGGTCACCTCGAACTGATCGGAGGACTTGATGAAAAAATTCGATTGCTGAGGATGGAACCCTACGGTATGAACAACAAGCGTATCGCCTTCCCACTGCGCGACCGAATCACCAAACCACTTGCCGTATGCAGGTTCAGCATGATCAGCATCGATACGGATTATCCGGGCATCGTGGGCCATTTCGCTCAGTAGCATGACATAGTCCCTGGTCTGCACGATCTGGTAATTGGCATTATAGGCCCAGGCCATCATAGGGGGCATCTGTGCGCCGACGTGCAGGCACCGTTCCATCTGACTGCGAATTTCCGGACCATCAAATGCGCCATGCCCCTGCCGCCGCCATTGGCCAAAAATGTCATTGCCTGCGCCGTTTTCAACAAAAGGGAAACGGCCATTGGGCGGATCGACTATGAGGGAGGTTCGATACTCACCGTTGATAGTTGTCAGGCCTATGCGGGTATTGGCGAAATTCTCATCCGCCTGAAATTGAATGCTGCCACCCTCCGGTGGCGCATCCCGATTCGGGTCCAGTGGTGCCGCCTTGGCAGAATCCGCCGCTATTGCTTCGGCCATCAGTGCGCGTGCTTCCTCCGCTGAATAGTATCTTTTATTGCCCAGGTTCTCGGGCCGCTGAATGGGCGTCTGGCTCGCGTTACTCCAATAACCCTGAAAATCCGGAAACCCAAATTCGGTGCGTGGAATATCCTGCGCGTTCTGTGAATGGCCCGGGGATGGCAGGGACATGAGTAAAAGAAGTGCAAGCAGGTGGCGAAATCCAGTGGAGGGGTACATAGTTTTCATGGCAGTTTTTCTTGATAGAACATTTCCTAATAGTATCAGGGCAGATTCACATTATTACATTGCTGTCCTGCATTCAGACACTTTATGCTGCACTGAACAGCGGCCTCGAACGGAGCGACCGGCAGGAAGCCTGGGTCACTGCGGACCACGCCCCTACGGAAAAATTTCACTTTGAAAAACGCCCAGAATTGCGGTCGTTTTTTTGCCGTCCAGATACAGGTCAATATCCCTCTGTAACTTGCGTCCCACTTCCTGGTAAAGAAAACCACGAATGCGTAATCAGTGAAATCAATATCGGCGTGCAGGGAAAGAAAATCGCCTTTACCGAAACAGGAAATAAACACGTCATGGGTCCGGGTGAGGGTGTCTCCGGTATGCCGGCTTTTAAAAGTCTGATACCGGCATCAGTCAAGTATTTTTGAAGAGATTACCGGCCACGCACTTTTTTAAAAATACTGGCGAACCTGCCGGATGACTCCTCTTCGGTTTCCAGTTCCCGTTCCGTCTCCATTCCCTGTCCCTGGGCAATGGAATGACCCAGGGCTTCCACTACTTCGCGCACCGCCGACAGGCGCCAGACAATGCCCAGGTCGGAATGCTGGCTGAGGCGGCCACCGAAGATGCCCAGAAACCGTGTCACCGGACCATTGAACTTCTTGTACTCGCCGCCGGACATGATCATGCTGCCGCCGTTACTGTGGGCCACCACCGCCGAGCCAGCCTGTCCTGCGCGACAGCGGCAATCGATCATGAACACGGGCAAATCAAATTGATCGACCGCGGGCTCGGAAGCAATGAAGCCGTTGGCCCAGACCGGGAAGGAGAGTCCGCCCCGCAGGCCGAAAGGAAAGCCGATGATGCTGACTGAATCGGTCAGGCCCACCACGAGATCAGGTCCGGTGTTCTCCAGGTCATAGGGGAAAAACTCGACGTCGAAGACATCTTCCAGTGGCAGGGCGATGACATTTGCCCGGGTACTCAGTTTGGGATGTTCTCCCCAACGGGGATTGCCATTGGCGTCGAACAGTTTTTCCTCCCGGATTACCCACTCGCCCAGTTCGCCCCGCCGATTGTGGGCGATCTTCATGCGGTTGGGAACGATTCCGGTTGGGGAAAGAATTCGGCGGGTTTCCTGGTTGCGTCCTGTCACCAGGTGGCGGCTGGTCACCAGAAGCGGACCAAACCGGGACATGACGATAATGGCCGTGCCCGAATAAAGTGGCTGGTCATCCCTTAACAGTAATATGTAAAGAGACTGGACGGATGATTTTAAAATCCCGACGGCCATGCGTAACTGTTATGTTCCCGATTGCACAGTGGATACCTTGAACTGACCGGTACCGATCAAATGTTCTGCCTTCAAGCTGTCGATGACGACTGGCGTTATATTATTCTCTACAGTTAATCGGCCGGTCATGGCACAAAATCCAGTAGCAGGTGGATTACAGCCGTATCGCTGACGGACGAGCCGATTGAGTGACGCCAGGTCCAGCATGACTGGAAATGGCGGAATACTCCTTGAAGCCGGTCACTATATCGATTATCGATAGCAGTTTCCATAGAAAAAAGGCAGGCATTTCATGATTTTGCAGCTGTTTTCTGTGCCGACAGCTGATATTCGCAAGACTTCTCCAGCAGGGGATCGTGAAATCAGCGGGTGTCGCGCGGGCCATCACGCCGGATACTGATAAACCCGGGCATGGCTTGACGGGTGGGCGGACAATGGAGAGTGCGGGGTTACGTCCCTGTAACCTGGCAGCGCTCCCTGCTGGACCATCAGATTAGCCGGTTCACCCGGCGACAGGCAGGGCGCATCAGGTTTCCAGTCGGTTCTGGTAACCGGGTGGAGTCTCAGCTTGAAAACTGGCTGTAGGCCTCAGCAACAACTGCCGAAAAAATTGCAGGCCGGCACACTACTGGCACGCAGGTCAGCTTGACTACAGGATTGCCTGGAATCGAGGCGCGGTAGTGGAAGTTGTGGAAAGGCGCTGACCATCCTTTGCCGGAGGAATGCGCCTGGCCCGGGAATCAGGATAGCTTCTGCTGCAGGTTGGCACCGGGCTTGTAGTCGTCGACATTGATGTCGTACTTGGTAAGCCGCTTGTTCAGCGTGGATGGTGGCAGACCCAGTATCCTGGCGGCAGTCTTCTGTTGACCGTTGGTCATCTTGAGTGCTTCCTGTATCCGGATTTTCTCTATCTCCTGGATTATCAGGTCCAGTGACGCATTACGTTCCAACCTGATGATCGCCACGATGGACTTGAGTTTGGTGGAGAACCAGAACAGTGTGCCATTGGTGTGCAGCAACATGACATAGAGGAAAATCACCGTGGCAATGGGGTAGCTGACCGCCGATGAGGAATTGAATCCAGCCAGCCTTAGCATCAGGACTGCCGTGGCCACCAGGACTATCGGCGCGAAAGCCAGCAGGGAAATGCGGGCGTTGTGGCGGGTTTCCGGATTGTCACCGGTACGATAGTGATGCAGCAGATGGAGCACCGCCATCAGACAGCAGAGCAGAATATAAGTCATGGCGACCCAGTAAAACGGGCCAGGCTGGGTGATCACTGACCAGCCCAGAAACGTAAACCCGTTGACCACGTAGCCACTGATATGGGCGATGGCCAGCACCAGCGACAGCGAATAGGTGACGGCTTTTACCCTGCCGAAGTGGGGCGAGTGGGTCAGTGCCAGGGCGAAAACCAGTAAAGACGAAAAGGCGAAATAGGTGGCCAGCAGGTACATGTGGACAAACAGTTCGCCCAATGCAGGGGACTTCAGGTAAGTGAAATAGCCAAGAAATTCCACCGCGTTCTGCAACACGAAAAACAGGCAGACGGCGATGAATGCCTGGGAAGCCCGGTCTCGACTGTGGGTATGAAACAGAATCGCACTTTTCAGTACGAAGGCGATAGCGGCTACAGTGCCAAGAAAAACGGCTGCGTCTTGATTCATTCAGAATAAGTCTTTCGGTTTGTCTACTGGAGGGCACTGCCCGATTTTTGTTTGTATAAGTTAATTCTATGCGCTATTTCCCACAAATTCCAATGGTGAGTCATAGCTGTGAGGCTGGGTCTTACAGAGTCGGAATCGGAAACCCCGGTTTGCTGACAGTAAAACCGGGAATACAGGCAGGAAAAACCCGGGCTATAGGGTCAATCCCATGAAGGTGGCCGCGATGCCGCTGCCGGACGAGCCCACCAGCACATTGCTGCCGGCTTTGAGTCTTCCCTGTTGTTTCATCAGGTCATAGCAGACCGGGATGGTGGCGGAAGCGAGGTTGCCCAGTCGTGGATAGGTGGCAATGGACTTCTCTTCGCCGACACCGACAATCTGCAGTGTTTTCTGATAGGGGCGGGAGCCCACCTGGTGGGGAATGAACAGGTCGACATCATCCGGGGTCCAGCCAAGCGCTTCGTAGGCCGGATCGATGAGTTCCCTGACCAGTTTCAGGGTAACGGCACTGATCCTGCCCATGTCCATAATAAAGGATAACTGGCCCTTATCCAGTTTATACGAACACAGATTATAGTGTTCGCTGACGGAGCCGGATTTAATCTGCCTGATTCCCTTGTTCTCGTCGCAGGGTCCCAGGACCATGGCGCCTCCCGCGTCCCCGACAGTGAATGCACCTATATGGGTCCGTACATCGTCCGGGCCCAGTTCATGGGTACGGAACAGGTCCACGACCTTGCGGGTGACCTTGCTGGAGAGTTCTGCCGTTACCACGATGGCATGGCGGATATCCCCGGTGCGGATCAGAGCGTTGGCCACATGAATGCCGCTGGTGAAGCCATGGCAGGCATTGGCTACGTCGAAGCAGATAGACGGACGCAGGCCCATGCCGGCGGCGATAATATGGGCGGTGGCCGGTTCCGAACAGTCTCTTTCGATGCCGCAGTAAATGACGGCATCGATTTCGGCGGGATTCAGATTGCAGTCCTCCAGCGCCTTGCGAGCGGCGGGGATGGCGAGGTCCGAGGGTTTGGAGGAGTCCGGGGCCTGGCGTACTTCGCTGATACCCAGGCTTTTCTCCACCAGGGTACAGTCTTCAAAACGCGCTTCATCCAGGATTTCCCGGGTCGGTACCACGGACTCCGCGAGTTCGGAACCCACGGAATAGATCTGAGCGGATTGCATTTCCAGTCACCCTGACGTTTTGGCGTTTATGCCGGTATGGCCCATGCACAATTAAATGGTGAATACCTGCAATAAACATCGGACTGGTTCACAGTTTCGTTAGAAGTTAAGCCACAAATTTCGGGGGAATTGGTATTTTGTGCGACAAATAACTACAAAACAGGGTAGGCAGGATAAACAGCGGCAACCCGGTGTGCCGAGCAGGGAATGGGTTTACAGGTGGTTTACCCGGTAGACAAGGCATTGACCAGGATGCCAGGGCATGCCCGGACAGGTTCCAGCCCTGTACCGCAGTCGGGTCCCGATAGCGACCGGATCAACGGGCGTAAGGAGGGTAATTACACTGAAGGCGGTTACGGTTTAGAACAGCGTTAACAGGCAGTTCTAGTTAAGTACCCGGTAGCCGCGTCCACGGAGACAGTTGCGCAGGACGCGCTGCCGTTCCGTCATGGCGCTGCGGGCTCCCCGCGAGGCGCCCAGCACGGCACCGGCGCCGGCAGCGCGCTGCGCCGTATCACTGTTACCCACGGCGGCACCCACCGCGCCGCCAACCACGGCGCCGCCGACAGTGCCCCGGGCGACGTCACGGCCGGCCTGGACCTGGTCGGCATAGGCCTGGCACTCGGTGAGATCGACATTGTACTGGCCGACGTTCACGCCGCGCATGTCGACAATCGGTGGATCATCAGTGGCTCGACACCCCAGTGTCAGCAGGGCGAGGAGAACTGGCAGGGTCAGCGTTGATAATCTGGTCATGCTGTCTTACTCCGGTACTGATGTGCGGTGGCAGGTTTCCGGTACAACTCTTTGTCGTCCATGGCATTTGGTGCAGCGTCTCGCGAGTCAACCAGGGTCCGCGTCCAGTAGCCTGGCTGCCGGCTGTCGATGCATGCCGCTAGTGTTCCAAACGCACAGCGGGCCAGGCGGTTTACAAGTCAGTATACGCAGGCCAGCTGAATGCCGCATTAACGACCTGCCCGGGACGCCCGCAGCTGATTTCGATCAAGTTGTCCATTGCCAGCATTGTTATAGTGGCCGGAGAACCCGATACGATGTTGTTGGACCGGATGGACCGGATGGACCGCAATCGCGGGATACCTGCAGCTGCAGGCGCGCGCGGGCGCAACCGCAACCACTGAAGGTTCGAGTCACGGACTGATCTGACAATTCGGGCCACCACCCGGAGTTGCTGAAATTACAGGAGAGATTTACCCATGATAGTTGAAGTGGAAGGCGATATTCTGTTGACCGGTGCCCATGCAATCGCCCACGGCGTCGCGTTCAATGACCCCATGAACCAGGGCCTGGCCTTGTCACTTCATGAACATTACCCGGCCATGCACAAGGATTATCACCACTGGTGTCACCAGCAGAATCCGCAACCGGGAGAAGCCTGGATGTGGGGCGGACCGGAGAACGTCCGGATTATCAACCTGATTACCCAGGAAGGCGGGTATGACGGAACCAGGCCGGGGCAGGCCACCACCGCCAATGTCAACCGGGCGCTGCGCCAACTGAAGAAAATCGCGGCGCGGGAAAAGCTGACCTCCCTGGCCCTGCCGCGACTGGCCACCGGCGTTGGCAAGCTGGAGTGGTCCGAGGTCAAGCCATTGATCGAGGCACAGCTGAGCGATCTGGATATTCCCATTTATGTCTACGTGACGTTTCACGCCGGTCAGAAAGCCAGGGAACCTGGCCGGGGCGGCTGATCTCGGGGCAGGGCAGACCGCGAATTCGGTGGGGCCAGTTCTTACGGTATGGCATTGGCGGCTCGAAGCTGTTCCACGTCTTCCGAAGAAATTCCCCAACTGGTCAGGATTTCTTCACTGTGAGCGCCAACCGTGGCTGCAGGGCCCTGAATCTCGCCCGGCGTCCGACTGAAGCGCGGAGCCGGTGCCGGCTGCACCACGCCATCGATATCCACGAAGGTTCCCCGCGCCTTGTTGTGTGGGTGGTCAGGCGCTTCCGCCATGGATAACACCGGTGCGAAACAGGCATCGGTGCCTTCGAGGAGTGTGCACCATTCATCCCGGTCCTTGGTTGCGAAAATTTCCTCCAGCTTCTGTCGCAGCGCAGGCCAGTCGGAACGATCGTTCTGTCTGTCGAATTGCCGGTCTTCGATGCCGAGTTTCTTCAGCAGCAGTGCATAGAATTTCGGTTCGATAGAGCCGATGGAGATAAACCTGTCGTCCCGGCAACGGTAACAGCCGTAGTAGTGGGCGCCGCCATCCAGGTAGTTGTCGGCGCGGTGATCGGTCCACCTGCCCATGGCTCGCAGACCGAAAAATGCCGTCAGCAGGCTGGCGGTCCCATCGGTCATGGCCGCATCCACTACCTGGCCCTGCCCGGACTGTTGAGTCTCGATATAGGCGGCCAACAGTCCGGCCAGCAGGTACATGGCGCCACCGCCAAAATCGCCGACCAGGTTGAGCGGCGGCGTTGGCGGTTGATCGCCTGATCCCATGGCGTGCAGGGCGCCGGCCAGCGAGATATAGTTGATGTCGTGCCCCGCCGCGTCAGCCAATGGACCTGTCTGTCCCCATCCGGTCATGCGGCCGTAAACCAGCCTGGGGTTGCGGTCCAGGCAGGTGGCGGGATCCAGTCCCAGGCGCTCCATGACCCCCGGCCTGAACCCTTCGATCAGCATGTCGGCCCTGGTTACCAGGCGTAGCAGGGTAGCCACGCCTTCCGGGTTTTTCAGGTCCAGCGCCAGGGATTTTCTGCCCCGGTTGAGACTGTGCCTCGAATCGCCACTGCCGGCCAGGTCACGTCGGTCGATGCGAACCACCTCGGCGCCCATATCCGACAGCATCATGGCGCAGAACGGGCCCGGTCCGATGCTGGCAATTTCCAGTACGCGAATTCCCTTGAGGGGTCCCATAGTCTCGTGCCTCATGTTGAGCCTGCCGCCAGATGCCGGCTCCCGTGGAGCCGGGTTGCGTAATTCTATGCCTATTCTGTCCTGCAGACGAATCCACCTTCAACCAGCATACCCATGGCATTGATCAACGGTTCCATGAATCCCGGAGGTGTTCAAAAGCGTCTGCCGCAATCCGGATTCTGTGATAGTCTCAGCAGCGTGTCAGGGCAATGAATCCGAGGGGGGTGCGTATGGAACTGGCCGGTAAGACGGCGTTCATCAGTGGCGGTGCGTCCGGTCTGGGCATGGCCACGGCCAGGCATTTCATCGACGAAGGCGCCAGTGTGCTGTTGTTCGATCTCGATGCCGGGGGTGTCGGTGAGGCTGCGGCGGAGCTGGGTGACCGCGCAGCCTGGGCTGCGGGAGACGTGGCCGATGAGCAGGCGGTCGCCAGGGCTGTCAGTACCGCCCGGGAAAAATTCGGCACTATTCATATCAATGTCAACTGTGCCGGAGTCGGCGGTGCCAGTCGCACCGTCGGTCGGGACGGACCCATGCCGCTGGAGCGATTCGCCGGTATCGTGCGGGTCAACCTGGTGGGCACCTTCAATGTTCTGCGCCTGTGCGCAGAAGTCATGCAGCACAATGATCCACAGACCGATGCCGGGGAACGGGGCGTCATCATCAATGTTGCCTCGGTGGCCGGTTACGACGGTCAAACCGGGCAGGCAGCTTACGCCGCATCCAAGGGTGGGATAATCGCCATGACCCTGCCGGTGGCGCGGGACCTCGCCAGGCAGTGTATCCGGGTGATGACGATTGCTCCCGGCATCTTCGAAACACCTATGCTGGGAAAATTGCCCGACGACGTGCGTGAGGGACTGGAAGCGATTACGCTGTTTCCCAGGGAACTGGGCAAGCCGCAACAGTTTGCCCAGCTGGCGGCAACAATCGTGCGCTGCGAGTACCTGAACGCGGAAGTGATCCGCCTGGACGCCGGCATCCGCATGCCAGCACTGTAGTCGGTGGCCATGAGTGCCAGGGGGTCAGGTTGACCAGCCACCGGAACGGTATGGCGAGTGAATGGAGACTGTTATGAATGAGGCCTATCTGGTCGGGGCTGTGCGTACGGCAACCGGCCGCAAAAACGGCAGACTGAGCCGGGTACATCCTGTGGATCTGGGAGCGATGGTGGTGGATGGCCTGCTGGAGCAGACCGGTGCACCCACAGACCGGGTAGACGATGTGATCTGGGGCGTGGTGTCGCAGATAGGTGCCCAGGCCAGTAACTGCGGTCGCAATGTTGCCATGGCCTCCAGGCTGGCGCTGGAGGTGCCGGGTACCACTGTGGATCGACAGTGCGGTTCGTCACTGCAGGCCATTCAGTTCGGCGCCCAGGCGGTAATGTCCGGCACCCAGGACCTGGTGATCTGTGGTGGCGTGGAGTCAATGAGCACGGTGGAAATCGGTGCCAACGTGAAGGACGGGCTGGCCAACGGCCGTGGGATTCCCAAGGGCGAACGCCTGGAGAAACAATACCCGGGTGTGCAGTTCAGCCAGTTCGACGGAGCCGAACTGCTGGCCGCCAAGTATGGTATTTCCCGACAGGAATTGGACGGGTTTGCGTTGCAAAGTCACCTCAAGGCCGGCAGAGCGACCAGCGAGGGCTATTTTGAGCGGGAGATAGTGCCCATTGATATTGTCCTGGATGACGGCAGGCCGGATATTCACCGCGTGGACGAGGGCATCCGCTTCAATGCCACTCTTGAGGCGCTGCAGGGCCTGCAGCCACTGCGGGAGGGTGGCCTGATCACCGCCGGGTCGGCCAGCCAGATAAGTGACGGCGCCGCTGCCGTGATGGTGGCCAATGCGGCAGCGGTTGAAAAATTCGGACTCCCCATACGTGCCAGGATTCACAGCATGGCCGTGGTGGGTTCCGATCCGGTGATCATGCTGGAAGGTCCCATTCCCGCAACGCGCAGAATTCTGGAACGAACAGGTATAGCCATTAACGACATCGACCTGTTCGAGGTCAACGAAGCCTTCGGTTCCGTGCCACTGGCCTGGGCCAGGGCGCTGCATGCGGACCTGGATCGGCTGAACGTCAACGGTGGAGCCATGGCCCTGGGTCATCCGCTGGGTGGAACCGGGGCGAAGCTGATGACCACCCTGGTACATGAACTGGAACGTCGTCGGGCCCGCTACGGGCTGGTCGCCGTTTGCGAAGGCGGGGGTACTGCCAATGCCATGCTTATCGAAAGAGCCTGAGCCATGTCCTGCAGCAGCATGGGTCAGCGATGAAGCAGGGCAGTAACCGGTAATGGGCATGTTGGAAAATTACACCTCGCCGTGGATGAACGAGGAACTCAAAATTCTGCGTGACGCGGTGGCCAGGTTCTACCAGAAAGAATTTGTGCCCCATGTTGCCCGCTGGGAAAAGCAGGGTGTCGTGGACCGGGATGCCTGGTTCAAGGCCGGAGAGGCCGGTATCCTCTGCGCCTCCGTACCCGAGGAATTCGGCGGCGGCGGCGGTGATTTTCGCCATGAAATGGTCATTACCGAGGAACAGGGGCGCGCCGGTGTCGTGGGTTTCGGTAATGCCGTGCACTCCGGGATAGTCGCTCCCTATATTCTTCACTACGGTACCGCCGAACAGAAGCGGCGATGGCTGCCCGGCATGGCATCCGGCGAGCTGGTGGCGGCCATTGCCATGACCGAGCCGGGAGCCGGTTCGGACCTGCAGGCCATTGCCACCACGGCCAGTAAGGATGGCGAAAGTTATGTAATAAACGGGCAGAAAACCTTTCTCACCAACGGCCAGACCGCCAACCTGATCTGCGTGGTCGCCAGGACCGATCCCCGGGCCGGCGCCGAAGGCATTTCGCTGATCATGGTGGAGACCGACCAGGCAGGGCAGGACGGCGGCTTTTCCCGGGGGCGCAACCTGGAAAAGATCGGCATGAAGGCCCAGGATACCTCCGAAGTGTTTTTCGACCAGGTCGCGGTGCCGGTGGACAATCTCCTGGGAGCAAGGCCAGGGAAAGGTTTTGTCCAGTTGATGGAGCAGTTACCCCAGGAGCGTCTCATTATCGCCGCCGGTGCCTGTGTGATGATGGAAAAGGCGCTGCAGATCACCAGCGAGTACGTCAAGGAGCGTAAGGCATTCGGCAAGCGGATCATCGACTTTCAGAATACCCAGTTCCGCCTGGCCGAACGCTATACCGAAGCCCGTCTGGCCAGGACGTTTGTCGATGACTGCGCCATGAAGCTGGCGGAAGGCAGGCTGGACCCCACTACCGCAGCCATGGCCAAGTGGTGGACCACCCAGAAAGAAGTGGAGATCATTGACGAGTGCCTGCAGTTTTTCGGCGGCTACGGATACATGCTGGAGTATCCCATTGCAAGAATGTACGCAGACAGCCGAATACAAAAGATATATGGGGGCAGCAACGAGATCATGAAGCTGCTGATCGCGCGGGAAATATAATCACGGCGTGCTGTCGGAGAGGACATGGAGCCCCCCGGCCGCGCTCGATTTTTAGCAGGAGCGGCATCGGTGGCGGCTGAAGTAGCTGATTCACTTGGCACGGTGAGCGGCCTGCTGACATCGCCTCCGGGCATTCTGCAGCTGGACATCCTGCTGCGTATCGGCCTGCAGGTTCTGCTGTTCTCGGCGTCGGCTTTTTTTTCCGGTTCGGAAACCGCGCTGTTTTCCCTGACCCGCTTCGATCTGCAGCGACTGGCGAGACGCCGACACCCGTCTGCAGAAATACTGCAGAAACTGCTGGAACAGCCCCGTCGACTGATCGTGTCCATCCTCTGTGGCAACGAGCTGGTGAATATCGCTGCGGCAGCCAACATGACCGCCATCCTGGTCGAACTCAACGGGACCGAAACCGGCGCCTGGCTGGCCGCCCTGGTGATGATTCCCCTCATTCTCCTGCTGGGAGAAGTGACCCCCAAAACCCTGGCAGTCAGTAACCCGGTCTGGGTCAGTACCCGATTGATCGGCAGACCCATCAGTATCTGGCTCAGGCTGATCCATCCACTGGCCAATGCCGTCCGGGTCGTGGCGGACCGTATTACTACCCTGCTGATCGGTCCGGAACGCACCCGGGAAAATATCCTGTACATTGAGGAGCTGCGCTCACTGATCGAAGAAGGGATCGAGACCGGCGAGATCACGCCGACTGAACGCACCCTGGTTCATAGCCTGCTGAGTGCCGGTGCCACCGAGGTAAGGGAGATCATGACGCCACGTCCGCAGATCCATTTCCTGGACGGGGACATGGAGCCGGCCGAGTTGCGGGCAAATTTCCTGCGGCTGCGTCATCCCAGGGTGCCGGTGTTTCGTGGTCACCGCGATAACATCACCGGCTTTCTCCACGTGGAGGATTTTCTGCAGGCGTCGCACCAGCACCCGGCAGCAGGTGACACACAAGCGAACAGCAACGAATTACTGGTGCCAGCCCTGCATCCGCCGGTCGCCGTACCGCCAACCAAGGAGATCGACGAAATGCTGGATTTCTTTGCTGAAAATGATGCCCGGGCGGCGCTGGTGGTCAACGAATTCGGTGGAATTGATGGCATTGTCACGCTTGACGATGTGACCCGCTACCTGTTTAACGGGGTTTACAGTGAACCGCTGGTCAGGGTTGAGGATATCCGACAGATCGACGGTGGCTACGAAATCGAAGCCAGCACACCGCTATCGGAAATTCGCAACGTGACCGGAATGGATATTCCCGAGTCAATGATGACAACCATTGCTGGTACCGCCCTGCGGAACTTCGGCGTCGTTCCCAGGGTTGGAGATCGCATCAATATCGAGGGATTGACGCTGGAAGTTGTCGAAATGGACAATCTGAGGATCTCCCGGGTTCGGCTGCTGGAAAGCAGTCATGACGACGGGGACGGCCAGGAGGATGCCAGTCATGAGTGAGCTGTTACCCGTACTGCCCGTGCTGCTGGTTCTCCTGCTTGCCCAGGGCTTTTTTTCCGGGACGGAGCTGGCGCTGGTGAGCTGCGACAAGCTGAAATTGCGCAGCAGGGCAGAGCGTGGTGATAAAGGCGCCAGGCGGGTGTTGAAGCTCTTCCGCAAACCGGAAACCATCCTGGCCACTACCCTGATCGGCACCAATATCTCCACCATGAGCCTGACGGTACTGGGAACGGCAACCATGATCGAGCTGGCCGGTACCGGCGGGGAGCTGATTGCAGTAATGCTGCTCTCTCCGCTGATGCTTATTTTTGGCGAGATCGTTCCAAAAAGTGTTTTCCAGCAGCACGCTGATGTCATTGCGCCCCGCGTTGCCGGATTACTGTCGGTGATCCGCCTGCTCCTGATGCCTCTGTCCATGGCTTTCGGCTGGCTGGGTACCCGGATTTCCCGGGCGGTAAGTCCTGCCGAAACCGCTTCAAGTCCTTTCGTGACGCGACAACGACTGCGGCTGATGCTTGACAGCGCGGACCAGGCAGACGAGCTGCCCGTGCTGGATCGGGACAGGATTCAACGAGCCGTCCGGTTGTCCGGGATGACCGTGGGTGAAGCCATGGTGCCGATTGCCAGGGTGGTCAGTGCACCGCTGTCGGCGACGCGGAAGGCGTTGCTGAAGAAGAGCAGGCAAACCGGTCATCGACGGATTCCCCTGTTCGAGGGCAACAGCAGCAACGTGGTCAGGATTGCGGCGTGGACAATCTGGGATGAACTGGAGCCGGGATTCGAGCGTCAGCCGATAAGCCGTTTCACTGTTGAACCTCATTTCACCTCGCCAATGGAGCGACTGGATGACCTGATGCCCATCCTGCTGGCTCGACGGGACAGCATGGCGGTGGTGGTGGATGAGTTCGGTTCTGCCGCGGGTATCGTCACGGTGGAAGACCTGATGCAGATACTGCTGGGCGATGTAGCCAGGGGTGTGCACCTGGGTCCGGGGGGCTGGGCCGAGCCGCTGGAAATCACGCGTCAGGAGGGCGACGTTATCATAATGGATGCCCAGGCACGGCTGGTGGATGTTGCCGAACTGCTGGACATTGAACTGCCCTCCCATGAGTTTTATACCCTGGGTGGGTTTGTGACGTCCCAGCTTTCCCGACTGCCCAGGATCGGGGACTCGGTGGAGAAGTTCGGTTACCGGTTTACCGTGACTAAAGGCTCTCCGCGAGCCCCGACCAGGATCAGGATAGAGCCGGTATAACAGGACGGGTCGACAGTGGCACGTTGTCGCCCGGTCCGCTGGGTGTCACAGATCATCCCGGTGAAATGCGCCTGTAACTGTGGGACAGTAATAACCCGTGTACACCAGTATTATGTAAGAGGTTCCCCAGCTCTCGGAGGTCGTCTGCTTTGGCACTTGTAATCTACTATGATGGAGACTGTCCTTTCTGCCGGCGATATGTCCGTTACCTGCGGCTGGACAGGACCGTGGGATCCGTCACACTTGAAGATGTTCGTCAAAATCCGGAGGCGCGCCTGGCACTTGAGCGCCAGGGATTCAACCTGGATGAGGGCATGGTCGTGGACGTGGATGGACGTCGGGTTGGCGGCGCCGATGCGGTAAATGCCCTGGCGTTGCTATCGACCCCGGTGGGCGTGTTCAACCGCATGAATCGACTGCTGCTTGCCTCGCCGCGGATGAGCAGATTCCTTTACCCCGTATTGCGTTCGGGCCGCTGGGCAGTCCTTTTCCTGCTGGGTCGGCGGGGGTTTACCGACGAAGATGCCGGGACGCTGGCACGTACCGCCATCTTCGCCCGGTTTTTTGCCCTGTTCTCCTTTTTTCACTTTTTCAACTACAGCCTGGAATATGGTCGCTTTCCCCCGGGCCTCGATCAGCTGGCGCTGGTCTGTTCGGCCATTGCGCTGTTTTTTTGGCCTCGATCGTCCCGCCTGCTCTGGCTGTTGATGCTGACCAGTGCAATCAGCGCGGCAGTACAGGCACCGGTGCAGTCCAACCACACCATGGTCAGGAACGTCGTGGTTGCCGGGTACTGGCTTTCCTTTGCGATGGCCATGTTTCGGGGCAGCAACTGGCAGGCTGTTTTTCAGCGTTTTGCGCCAGCCGGTCAGGGTGCGTTGCTGGTCATGTATTTCTTTGGCATTTTCCACAAGCTCAATAGCGACTTTCTGAACCCCGCGACTAGCTGCGCGGTGGTTCTTTGGCGGGAAATGCCGGTTCCGCTGCGCCTTCTGGAAGGCCAGCTGGTAGATCTGGCAACCATCTACGGTACCCTGGTGATTGAAGGGCTGCTGATTGCCATGTTATTGAACAGAAGATTGCGTCATCTCGGCATAGCAATCGGGATACTCTTCCACTTGCTGCTGGCGATGAGCAATTACGCCATGTACATCTCATTCACCATGCTTGCCATTGCCCTGCATTCGCTGTTTCTGGGCGATAGGGCGGCTACCGTTATCCTTGGCTCATCGGAAATGCAGTTGATCCAGTCACGCCTCAGGGACCCGGTTTACATCGTGGCACTGCTGGTTCTTGCCGCCTCCATGGCCCTGGCGGCCGCCACGGGGGCAAATTCCCTGGTCACGCTGCTGATGCTGCCGGTGATTTTGCCGTTCTGCTGGCTGGTAATGCGTTACGGGAAATCCGGTGAGCACCTGCTGAACCGGCAGGCGCCGGTGTCCATGAACGTCGTGGGAGGCGCAGTCACGGTATTGTTCTTTGCCAACTGCCTGATGCCCTACCTGGGACTCAAGTCTGCCCAGGCTGTCAACATGTATGCCAACCTGAGACTGGAGGGTGGGGTCAGTAATCACCTGATAATGCCGGTGCCTGGCCCGTTCAATTACCTGGAGCAGGTGGCGGTGATCGAAGACGCCGGTTCGGACTCCGTGCTGGAGGGTTACCGAAGGAACGGCTTTGCCATCGTGTATTACGATCTGCTGGCAAGGCTGTCGGTCACTCCTGACAATACCGTGACATTCACCCTCGATGGGGACCGGTTTGAACAGGTCAGGGCAGAAGATTTCAGCGAACAGATCAATGCCACCGTGCATCCCGTCTGGTTCCGTAAATGGTTTCATTTCCAGCCGGTTGAACTCGCCCGGCCGGAGTACTGCAAAAATTAAGGAACCTCTGATTGATTATGGAAAAACGCTGGCTTTCAGGCGGCTTCACTGACGAGGCGCCCTGCCACCGGCATGCGTCGGCCTGTCAAGGCGAGGCAACCCTTTTAAGCCAGCAAGGGCAGTGGGCTCGCCTGCAAGCATTTCCGGGCGGGGCCTGGCGGGCGATTACTGCCCTCTCAGGTCAGGCAGTTTGTAGCCCTCTTTTTCCAGCCGGGCGCGGATGACCTTCTTGTCGATTTTGCCCGTGGAAGTCAGCGGGATGCTATCGACGTAGAGCACGTCATCCGGCAGCTGCCACCTGGCAAAAGGACCGGTACAGTGTTCGAGTACCTGCTCCTTGCTGACATTGGAGCCTTCTTCGACAATTACCAGGGCCACCGGACGCTCGTCCCACTTTGGATGGGGTTGGGCCACGACCGCGGCCTGGGCAATTCCCGGTAGCGCCACGATGTGGTTTTCCAGATCCACCGATGAAATCCATTCGCCGCCGGACTTTATCAGGTCCTTGGAGCGGTCGGAAATGATCACGTAGTGCTCCGGATCGATTCTGGCGACATCGCCGGTAACCAGCCAGCCATCGTGAAATTTGTCCGGCTGGGGATCGTTGTAGTAGGAGGCGGCGATCCAGGGTCCCCGAATACAGAGCTCCCCTACGGCTTCGCCGTCGTGAGGCAGGACATTCCACTCATCATCGAAGATCTCGATTTCCAGGCCCGGCATGGGTAACCCGGCCTTGGCAATGTTTTCAAACTGCTGATCCTCGCTGAGATCGATATGAGAGCGTTTCGCCACTTTGCGTGACAATGTGCCCAGGGGATTGGTTTCGGTCATTCCCCAGCCCTGAATCATCTCGATGTTATAGTGATCCCAGTACCAGCGCATCATGGAAACCGGTGGTGCCGATCCTCCGCAGGTCAGGCGGGTCAGCCGGGAAAGGTCGTACTTGTCCGGGTTTGCTTCCAGTACCGCCTTGACTCCCTGCCAGATGGTCGGTACCCCCGCGGAAATGGTGACGGCCTCTTCGTGCATCAGTTGCAGAAACGCGTCGGGCACCATGAAGCGGTGGGGCATTACCTGTTTGCAACCCAGCATGGATGCGCAGAAGGGCAGGCCCCAGCCCATGGCGTGAAACATCGGTACAATTCCGCACAGCGAGTCCAGTGAAGAAAGGCCGATGGAGTCGGTGAGTGATTCGGTCAGCGTATGCAGGTAAGTGGACCGATTGGTATACATGACCCCCTTGGGTTTGCCCGTGGTGCCGCTGGTATAGCACAGTCCCATGGGTGATGTTTCATCTATCTCGGGCCAATGGAATACCGTGTCCTTGCCGCGGATAAAGTCTTCGTAGTCTTCCTGGTTGTCATAGCTGCTCTCACCCCCATCGCCGTATCGGCAGACAATGATTTTTTCAACGGTGGGTATCTTGCCTTTAAGCGGCTCCAGCAAAGGCAGCAGGTCCTCGTCGACAAAAATCACGTTGTCCGCGGCATGATTGATGATGTACTCCAAATCGACGGGGGAAAGTCGGATATTCAGTGTATGCAGAACGGCACCCATGGACGGAACGGCCTGGTAGAGTTCCAGGTGGCGATAATTATTCCACATGAAGCTGCCGACACGATCACCGATCTCGATACCCGATTCGGCCAGCGCGTGGGCGAGCTGATTGGCCCGGTCCCAGGTCTGTTTCAGCGTCTGTCGATGGGTGCCGTCCTTGACCATGGTGACAATTTCAACGTCCGGGTCAAGCAACGCGCCCCGACCGAGAATGCGGGACATTAGGAGCGGGGTGTTCTGCATTGTCATTATTGTAGTCCTGTGCTGATTCTGTAGGTGAGACAGGGAGCATAGCTGATTCCGGCGGCTGGATTCAATCTGCACCATGGCCACACCTCCCGGTAATCGTCGGCAATACGGCAATTTCCCGGGAAGACCTTCTCCGATGATGGATCGATCGCAAACAATTGATGATTCCTGCCTGACGCTTAAGCTTTTCCTACGCATCAACCCCCACAATTCCGGCAATATAAAAGCAGGGATAACTATCGTTTACTGCAGACAAGGGGAAGGATGTTGAATGTTGAAGAAGCCCGGTATCCGATCAGGCAAGCATGGACTGCTGCCAGTCAGCGATTATCTCCGATGCCTGCCGATAATCCTGTTCTGCCACCAGCACCTTGACCAGGCCGAAAGCCGGCAATTCACCCATGGCGCCCTGAAGGTATTCGCCACTGACAATACCGTCGATTCCCACTTGTTTCAGCAGGCCCAGTACCAGGTGGGCTTCCAGAGAATTATTGGCATCAAATACAGTCTTCATGGATGAAACGGTACCACTGACCGTTCAGCCGGCGCAAAGACTTTGCCCGCAATCTGCCACCTTTTTCCAGTAAAAATTAGTTTTCCAGCATAGTACTGTCCCCGGTCTCGTCGACAATAAAGACAGTGTCAACGACAAGGGGGTTAAAATGCCGGTTACCAGCGCGACAGAGTTGATTGAGCGGTGCCTGACGGGAATGCCCCGGGTACCGGAATTGGTGATACATGGGATACTGCTGGCTGTCACTGCATTATTGTGCAGCCACAGTGGACCACTCCATGGTGAAGAATTGACGACCATAAACCTGGGGAAGGCAGGCGATGCCCTGCCAGCCGGGAGTAAACAGGAAAACAGGCACAGCCAGGACTGCCAGAAGAGTCCGCCGCTATACCGGAGCCTGTTGCAGCCAGACAGTCATCTACTGACCAATGACCGGAAATTGCTTGGCTGGCAGGTTTCTGACACGGTTTTTTTCGTTTGTCTTCTGAGCACCACGCAGGCCTGCTCAATAGTCGCAGTCAGCGCAAGCAGGTGTCTGGCGGTGGGAGAGGAGGCGAATTTGCGTGCTGTAGATCTGTGAGCACGGGGCAGAGGCAGGCGTCAGGCGTGACTTGCCATGTGTTGAATAACGCCGGGTTTGCGGCATTCGATTTTCGATATGCTGTATATATAGTGCTTGGCGCTGGGATCAATAGTCACCGCCTCATCGATGGCGGCGGACAGATCCGCCTGTGCCGCTTTCCGGGTCAGGTAGGGACCCGAAATGTTTACCTGCAGGCTTGGCTCGTCCGGGGAGGTGGCGACTATATAGAAATTCTTGGCGTTCATAAAAATGTAGCTCGATGGCTGAAGCGTCTGTGTCAACCAGTTCCAGTGCTGTTCCCGGACCGTCTCTTACTCCGTCGAATCGCTCCGCCAGGTCTTAAAGCAGTTTCACCGGCAATCTGATCAGTGGGCAAAGTGCCTGGTCTCAACCTGATTTTCAGATTCTTCAGGCCCATACCGGGTGCTTGTCGGTGCCTGCAAGTCCTTGCAGTGTCCCTGCGGCTCCCGCAAATTCGGGATTAGCCTGCCGGTTACGGCTAGTATCGGCCGCGTATTTAAAACCATCAGTCTCCAGAATACAAGATCGGTAACAAGGGACTTTTCTTTTCAGATTCTGACTTTTCAACGCTATGATTGTTCACCTTAGCGTACTGTTGGAGAAATTTGCAGGCTGCAGGTCACACGCACTGACTTTGCCGTTCACCGTAGGTCCTTTATTGCAGCAGCACAAGCACCCCGCCGTCCACTCCTTGTTTAAGCAAGAGTCTATACGCAATGATCAACCCGTGCAGTGTCGCTTGCTGGTTCTACCCGGTTTCATGTCCACGATTGGAAGGCGATATGCTCAACAGGTTGCCTTTCCGGCGGCGTGTCGCTGTGTTCAGGTCCTGTCCCTCGTACAGTGTTATGCTGGGCATACATCATTAGAAGTTGGATACAAGCGATTGAAAATAAGTATTATTATTCCCGTGCTGGACGATGTCACGCTGCTTGGAAAGCAGCTGGCGCGGCTCCAGCAGTGGCGCAGTCAGGGCCACGAGGTGATCGTTGTGGACGGTGGCGGCGAGGATAACGGCGCCGCTGCCGCAGTGGCGAAAAACCTGGCAGACAGGTTTCAGGCCTCGCCCCCTGGTCGGGCAATCCAGATGAATCTTGGCGCCGACCAGGCCCGCGGTGAAATTTTGCTTTTTCTTCACGTCGATACGATTCTGCCAACCGATGCACCGCGCCTGGTAGAGGATGCACTCCGCGGTGGCGTTGCTGACTGGGGACGGTTTGATGTCAGACTCAGTGGTAAATTCTGGATGTTCCGGATTATTGAACGGTGTATGAACCTGAGATCGGCGGTGACCCGGATAGCCACCGGTGATCAGGCCATTTTCGTACGACGCCGCTGTTTTGACGAAGCAGGTGGGTTTCCAGTCATAGCCTTGATGGAGGACATTGCCATCAGCAAGCGGCTTCGTCGAATTTCCCGGCCGGCGCGCATCAGGCAGGTCGCCGTCACCTCCAGCCGACGCTGGGAGCAACACGGAATCCTCAGGACGGTGTTGCTGATGTGGTGGTTGCGATTCAGTTATTTCTGCGGAGCGAGTCCGCAGAACCTGGCAGGAAAGTATTACGGCACAACGCAGGAGCCGGGCGAACGGTGAATTTTGAATTTCCGGATTTCCGTATATTACTGTTTGCCCGGGAACCGGTTCCCGGTCGGGTAAAAACACGTCTACACCCGGTGCTGGGCAAGCGCAGGGCGTTCTCTCTTTATTGTGCGCTGTTGCGGTACCAGGTGGCGATGCTTGAAAACAACTGCCTGGCACCCTGGGAGCTGTGGGTCAGCGGTAACCGGGACAACCCGGTATTGCACGGGTTGGGACATGACGATAAAACGTTCGAACAGGCAGGCAGTGATCTGGGTAAGCGCATGCGGGCCGCAGCCGAAACTGCCCTGAAACAAAGTTCGGCGGTGGTCCTGGTAGGTACTGATTGTCCGTCCATCGATCATACCTACCTGAGAGACGCCATGGTCAGGCTGCAGTGCGGTGATGACGTGGTTCTCGGACCGGCCGAGGATGGTGGTTACGTGTTGCTGGGTATCAGGGGCAGCTGGACAGAGTTGTTTGACGGTGTGCCCTGGGGCACCGGGCAGGTGCTGGAGGAAACAGTCATGCGGGCCCGAAAGCTGCAGTTGAAAACCAGCCTGTTGTCAACACGCTGGGATGTTGATCGACCCGAGGACCTGGCCCGTCTGGCTGAGCTTGAGCCGGCTTTTGAGTTTCAGACCGATGGGTCCGACCGGGCTTCCTGACAGCTTCAATCAATAGTAATAGATGGCGAGAAACGGACGATCAAAAATCAGATTCAAACTTGCGCAGCTTTTTAGCCAGGCTGTCGCTATCCACGCGATATTCGCCTCGCAGAATCCGTTCATACAACTGAACAATCCGGGCGGCGTCAATTTCCGGTAGTTGATCGATCTGTTCTCGCAATTTGGCCAACAATTCAAGATCCTTTTGCAGCTCGTCTTGCTGCATGTTCTCGTTAGTTGCTTCAGGCTCGGTATCTTTTTCCCGCCGGGGTTCTCGCGGAAGGGGCGAAACCTTGCCCGGCTCGCGCTTCGAAAGATTGTTTTTGTTTTTTGAATGCGAGCTGTGTTTGTCCACTATGAAGTCTTCTTGTCCATCGGCCCATCCGTCCTGGCAACAGGAAGCCCCTGATTCACGGGTCTGCTGTAAGTTTTCTGAATCGCGCTGTCGGTTCTGGACAGTATCCCGGCTTCGCCTGTTCTTCAAGTCCTGGTTCCTGGCCCAGGCCTGGCCAGGTGTTGAAATTCTGGTCGCTGCTGCGTCAGCATGACTGCGACGAGTCTCACTTATAACGACTGCCGGATGCATATCTTTAAAGCTTCGATTACCAGTGTGATCCGGTTATCAAAATGACCGTCAGAGTGTGACAGTTGGCCCGGCAGGCCGTGGGTCAGCTTGTCGGAATCTTTACGACAGCGGCTGAGTAGGTTCGGGAAAACTGGACCGGCATTTTCGTGACGCGACCGGTGCTGAGTACCACGGAAACCAGCTTCCAGCGACCCTGAAGGATGGTAACACCAGTGTCCCGATGGGCAATCTGGAAATGTCTTTCGATACGCAGTCGACCATCACAATGGACGAGCCAGGTACCGATTACCAGCGGATCGCCGGCAAATGTGGGCTGGAAGTAGTCGTATTCGGCATGGCGAATTGCCACGCCGCGATCCAGAGCCTGGTAGTCGGTCACCGCCAGGCCGAGAAATTCCGAATGTTGCCAGGCGCACTTTTCACACCAGATGATGTAATTGGCGTTGTTGGTGTGCCCCAGCCCGTCCATGGCCGCCGGATCCACGACCATCTCCATGGTAAAAGGCTCGGGATAAACCCATTGGATTGACATTGCTGACACTCCCGGCAGTTGAGTTCGCGAAATCCTGAATTCAGATTGCGGCAATGGTGCCCCGGAATTGTTCTGCCCGGGTATCGGTGTGGCATTCTAGCAGCCTGTTGAGAAATGTCATGAGCGCAGCCAGGAGAAGGTGGATACTGCGCTTTTTCGACAGTTTTCAATGGAGAATTGGCAAGCACAATGGTTTTACAGCAACCTGCCAGCCCATATTGCAGTGGCTATCAGGGCCGTCGTCGAAACCGGGCTGCGAGAAGCCAGGGCATAGAATTTTTGTTAAGCTGGCAGCTGCTGGCTTCGGCGCGTGGTCCGGACAGCCGTTGCTGACAGGCGGGATGTCGGCAGGTCAGATTCTGCAATACATTGGAAACCCGGTGACTGAACTCAATAAAATCCTGCTCATCGATGATGATGAAAAATCCCGCCATGACCTGGAGCTGATTCTTGGCTTTCTCGGGGAATCGGTTGTGGCAGGCAACAGCAGGGGATGGCTGGCATCCCGGGATGATGAGTTCACCGCACCGGGCATGTTCAGCCTGGTGATGCTGGGGCGGTGTCGTGACATTCCGTTTGACCAGTTGCTTGGCCAGCTGACCAGCTGGGATGAGGGGTTGCCGATTATCCTGCTTGGCGAGGGCAGGCTGATCAATTTCCCCGGTATTGATACCGGCGGGAACATAACGGGGCAACTTGGTTATCCATTGACCTATCAGCCGCTCCTGGACGCCCTGCACAAAGCCAAGGTATTCCGGGAAAACTACAATCGTTTGCGTGATCTCGGCGGCGTCCGTGACTACAACATGTTTCGCAGCCTGGTGGGGGACAGTGCCAGCATCCAGCAGGTGCGACAGATGATGGGACAGGTCGCCAACAAGGAAGTCACCGTGTTGATTACCGGAGAGTCCGGTACCGGCAAGGAAGTCGTCGCCAGGAACCTGCACCTGAATTCTCCCCGGGCTGAACAGCCGTTTGTGCCGATCAACTGCGGTGCCATTCCCCGGGAATTGCTGGAAAGCGAATTGTTCGGTCACGAAAAAGGTGCCTTCACCGGCGCAACATCGTCCCGGGAAGGCCGGTTCGAACTCGCCAACGGCGGTACGCTGTTTCTCGACGAAATAGGCGATATGCCCCTGAGCATGCAGGTCAAGCTGCTCCGTGTGCTCCAGGAACGCAGTTTCGAGCGGGTTGGCGGCATCAAGACCATCACCACCGATGTGCGCATCATTGCAGCAACTCACCAGAACCTGGAGGCGATGATTCAGCAGGGTGAATTCCGCCAGGATCTTTACTACCGTATCAACGTCTTCCCCATCGAGATGCCGCCCCTCAGGGATCGCCATGACGACATTCCCCTGCTGCTGAACGAGCTGATTTCCACGCTGGAAGCCGAGAATCGAGGATCCGTTCGCTTCAATTCTGCGGCTATCGCGGCCCTGAAACGCTATGACTGGCCCGGCAATGTGCGAGAGCTGGCAAACCTGGTGGAGCGCATGGCGATCCTGTATCCCCATGGCATCATCGGCGAAAAAGATCTCCCCGCCCATTTCCGTGACAGACCGGCGCCGGGCGGCCAGTCAGGCGAGGGCCTGCCACAGCATGCTGCCCCTGCCGGTGTTTCCCCGGAGCCCGCACTGCCGGCGGCCACTCCTTCGGAGGACAGCGAGCCCGTGGAAGGTGCCCTGTCGTTACCCTTGCATGGCGTCGACCTGAAGGAGTACCTGGCCAGTCTTGAAAAGGATCTCATCAACAAGGCCCTGGAAGACAGCAACGGCGTCGTGGCAAGGGCTGCCAATCGCCTGCATATCCGCCGTACCACCCTGGTGGAAAAAATGCGGAAATACGATCTTCCCAGGAAGTCCGATGAAGCCGCCGACGCGGCGCAGCCGGACCCGGTGCCGGCAGTAACCGGTGAGTCCGAACGGCGTGGCGATCCGGGGAATCCGGCAAACAGGGAAGACACGGAAAGAGAACTTCCCTGAGAAAACCGGTTTCCGCCGATGGCACTTCGCCAGACAGCCCGTCAGGGTAATGGTGTGACCTGTTGCCCGTCGATTGTTGCTTCTTCCAGCAGGAGTTCCGTTGTGGATCCCGAGCCACTGGTCTGGACAAAACGGACCAGGAGCATGTGCCAGTCCCTGGCCAGCCAGAACGTGGTCTGGCGCCTGCTGCCAGGTTCCCTGACACGCTGAATCTTCAGCGTGTCCAGCTTACCCAGTCCGGTTTCTACTGTTTCCGACGCCACAACCCGATAGTGATGGGTCTCGATCTCGTCACCGTCCACCATGCTGATGGCCACGTCGGTGACCTGTGAATCCATCAATGACAGGCGAAGCGCGAGCTGGAAACTCAATTTGTCCACCACGCCGGTCTGCAGGGGCAGACTGGTCCGGGCATCGTCTTCGCGGCTGGTTGCCTGCATGTCCAACCAGTTGAACTGAACGTGCTCGGCGCTGGAGGACAGGCCTGATTGCGTATAGGAGTAGGACATGGGGACCACGCTGCCAGCCTCGTAAGCAACGTGGCTGATCTCCTCGATGGCACCGAGTCGAGCTCCCAGCACCCGCACGGTCATGGCCTGGGACAGTTCGAAAACGCCGGATTCGAGTTGGTGCAGTGAGCGTTCCGCGGTGGCTGAGAGGCCTGCCGACCTGGCCTGGTAAACCGCCTGGTAAGGAATAATCCGGGCGGAGAGATCGTCAGGCAGGTCCTGGGCCGATGCCAGGTTGCCCGGGGCCGGGAACAGCCAGCAAGCCGCCAGCAGCAGGACTGGCAATCGACGTTCCGTCAAGGTCATAAGCGCTCCAGGTGCAGGCCTTCGGCAGGCAGCGCGTTGCCATCCAGCCAGGCCCTGCCGTCAGTCATTTTCAACCTGCCCTCGGCAAACAGTGTCACCACCCGGGGATAAAGCCGGTATTCCTCCCGGTGAACTTTCTCCTGCAGCGAAGAGGCGTCGTCCTCCGGGCTGACCGGGACCGTGCTATGGGCGATTACCGGGCCGCCGTCCAGTTCCTCGGTGACGAAATGAATAGCGGCGCCGTGCTCGCTGTCACCAGCCTCCAGTACACGCTGGTGCGTGTCGGTTCCCGGGTACCTGGGGAGCAGGGAAGGGTGGATGTTCAGCAGGCGGCCACTGAAGTGATTGACGAACTCGGCGGATAGAATACGCATGAAACCAGCCAGGACTACCAGGTCCGGCTGGATGCGGTCCAGCCTGGCCATCAGGGCACGGTCAAACTCGATCCGCTGATTGAAGTCGCGATGGCTGATTGTCCAGGTCGGGATGTCCGCGTCGCGGGCACGCCGCAGGCCGTAGGCGTCAGGATTGTTGCTGATCACTGCCGTGATCCGGTAGTTGGCATTTTCGCTGGCGTCTATCAGTGCCTGCAGGTTGGTGCCATTTCCGGAAATCAGCACGGCGACGGAACAGGGATCTTTCATCGGCGGGGCCCGGTTATCCTGTTGACTGACGATTCAGCCTGACGGTCGCCGCGTCGTTACCGGCAGATTCGATGCTGCCGATTTCCACGGCACCACAGTTGAACCCATTCAGTACGTCCAGGGCCGTGTCGCAGTCATCGGCTGGCACCACGATCACCATGCCCAGGCCGCAATTGAAAGTGCGGAACATCTCGGTTTCAGACACATTGCCCTGTGTCTGCAGCCAGTGAAAGACCGCGGGCAGCGCCCAGCGATCAGGGTCGATGCTGGCGCAGCAGCCGTCCGGCAATACCCGGGGCAGGTTTTCCAGGATGCCGCCCCCGGTGATATGGGCAAGGGCGTTGACCTGCACCCGGGCGGTCAGGGCCTTGATTGCAGCCACGTATATTTCCGTCGGGGCCATCAGGGCATCGGCCAGGGTGGTGCCATCCAGGTCCTGGTTCAGGTCGGCATTGCGCTGCTGGATTATTTTGCGAATCAGTGAATAGCCATTGGAGTGTGGACCGGAAGATAACATGCCGATCAGCCGGTCGCCGGCTGCTACCCGGGAGTTGTCGATTATTTTATCCTTCTCGACGATGCCAACGGCGAATCCCGCCAGGTCGTAATCATTACCGTTGTACATGCCTGGCATCTCGGCCGTTTCGCCACCAACCAGCGCGCAGCCGGCAAGCTCGCAGCCGCTGCCAATGCCGCCGACCACAGCCGTGGCCAGGGCCACGTCCAGTTTACCGGTGGCATAGTAGTCGAGAAAAAACAGTGGTTCGGCTCCGCAGACGATCAGGTCATTGACACACATGGCCACCAGGTCGATACCTATGGTCTGGTGCCGGTTCAGCTCCATGGCGAGTTTGAGCTTGGTGCCGACTCCGTCGGTGGCTGAGACCAGTACCGGATTCCGGTAACCTGAAGGGAGTTCGAAAAGTCCACCAAAGCCACCCAGTCCCGACAGTACTTCGGGACGGCGCGTGCGGTCCGTGACACCTTTTAAATTGTCGACCAGGGCATTGCCGGCGTCGATATCGACACCGGCGTCCCGATAGCTCAGGCCCGGTGCCGGGGCAGCGTGTCCTGAATCTTTGAATTCATCACCCATAAGAATAAGTTCCCGAGGATTCCTGCAGACAAGCGGACGGCGAAAGAAGCGCGGATTTTACCAGCTGGCGTCCCGTGAGTCTTGTCTGGGAATCGTTACTCCCAGGCCTGACAATGGCAGCCTGGTGCTGAATGGCAGCTGAAGCCGTTGCGTGCTATCCGTGGTCAAATTCAAGTATCATTTGCCCATGAAACATCCCATGGCAAGTCTTGTCTTCCTGGTCCTCTGGGCCAGTTGCTGTATTCCCGCCGCCACGGCACTGCCGGTATCCGGGCTTTACAGTCACGAGATCGCCGTGGCTAATCAGAGCGACCAGGAACGGAGTCGTGCCTTCCGTGAGGCCATGGTTGCGGTGATCATCAAGCTGACCGGGGAAGAGCAGTGGGTGGACAACCCCCGTATACAGCAGGCATTGGACACGGCACAGAACTTTGTGCAAGCCATCGAGTACCGTACTGAACGCAGACAGCTGGATGGCGACGACGCGGAACGCATCGGAACACCGGACCCGTCACCGCCGCTCCGGCCTGAGCCGACGTATGTTGATCAGGAGCTGCTCAATGTCAGTTTTTCCAGAGACCTGGTCAACCAGCTGCTTGCCGATGCCGCAATACCGGTATGGGACAGCAACCGACCCAGCCTGCTGGTCTGGATGTCGCTGCAGAACGATGCGGGAGAGCGCAGGTTGCTCAGTGCCGACAGCAATCCGGCGATAATCGACCTGATGCAGTCGTTTGCCAGAACACGAGGTATACCCATCATTTTTCCGGTTCTGGATTTCGCCGACCGGCGTGCGTTGAGCCCGAATGTGTTGTGGTCGCTGGATGAGCAGGCCATAATCGCGGCCAGCAGGCGCTACGCCCCTGACAGTATTCTGTCCGGGCGTCTGCACTTTACCGCCAGTGGCGAACTGGTGGGGCTGTGGCAATTTATCTTCCAGGATCGGATCCAGATGTTCGATGCCCTCGATACGGACCTGGGCAGCTACATTCATGATTCACTGGACCAGGTGACCACGCAGCTGGCCCGGCACTTTGCCGTGATTCCGACACCGGGTGGAGAAGGCATCGCCAGGCTCAGGGTGGAAGGTATCGATTCACTGGCCGCCTATGCAGAGCTGGTGAGGCATTTACAGGAACTGGTTCTGGTCGAATCAGTCACCGTGACTTCGGTGAACGGCCAGGCACTGGAGCTGGACCTGTCGTTGCAGGGCAGCCCTGGTCAGCTGGTTGAAATGCTCAGCCTGGATCGCAACCTGTCATTGCTGGAACCCGGCGGTGTTGAAAATACGCAGGGATTGCGCTATCGCTGGACCCGTTGAAATGAATGACAAGTCTCCCCGGCAGCTGCTGCTGGAGTTCCGGCTGGATGATTCTGCCACGCTGGACAATTTCGTCGCTGGATCCGGCAATCGGCAGTTGATGCATCATCTGGACACCGGCGTACTCTGGGGCGATGAACAGTTCACCTATATCTGGGCAGGCAAAGGGGCGGGGAAAACCCACCTGCTGCAGGCACTGTGCCAGGAGTTGACCAGTCATCACCACTCGCCAATTTACCTGCCCCTGGCGGATTCCCGACAGTTTGAACCCGAAATGCTGAGTGGTCTGGAACAACTGGACCTGGTGTGCCTGGATGATGTCGACGCGGTAGCCGGTGACGCCGCCTGGGAACAGGCCCTGTTCCATCTGTACAACCGGGTCAGGAGTGCCGATACCCGACTGGTAATTGCAGGGGACCGCCCCCCGGCGGAACTGTCGATACGCCTGGCTGACCTGCAGTCGAGACTTCAGGCCTGCGTGATTTTTCAAATCCAGGAACCTGCTGACGAGGACAAGGCAGGGTTACTGGTTGACCGCGCCCGGAAACTGGGGATCGTCCTGGCTCCCGCGGTTGTGCAGTACGTGCTGCAGCGACATGAACGAAGTATCCCGGCGCTGATCCGGCTGCTGGATGAGCTTGATCGACAGTCCCTGGAGCAGAAGCGCCGCGTCACAATTCCCCTGGTGCGGGGAATCATGGGCTGGTAGGCGAACTCGACCCGCCGTTGCCGCGACGACGGATAAACAGGATCAGGGCGATAAAAAGCAGGCAGCAGAACAGGACTATCACGCTGCCGGTCAACAGTCGGCCGGGCGTGAAGGCAACCAGTACTCCGTGGGTGAAATACATCAGCACGACGAAGCTCAGCCAGGCGCCGGCCCGGGGATTACCACGGTGCAGTCCAGGTGCGAACAGCGCCAGTGGCAGGGATTGAATCAACCAGATTACCAGGGTGGTGATAGTGAATCCGGTTGTCATGGCCACGCTATTGAAAAGAAGCGAAACGATCAGTCCGTAATAGCTGCCCAGCACCAGGCGGTTGCTCAGCTGGGTGTGGTTATCTGTTTCTCTGGGCATGATTTCCTGTCTGGTCCGGGGTATCGCGGAGCTACCCGTATGCCTGTTTGGGGCGTCGCGTGGTCAGCTGTGCAGCTGCAGTGCCAGTTCCGCGAGGCGTTTACCCTGTGCCAGGCACAGTTGATTTTCCGCGTCGCTGATCGGGTTGTCATTGGCAGGACCGGCATGGTGGCTTGCCCCATAGGGCGTGCCGCCGCTGCTTGTAGTGTTCAGCTGGGGTAACGAGTAGGGCAGGCCACAGATCACCATGCCATGATGCAGTAGCGGCAGCATCATGCTGATCAGGGTGCTTTCCTGCCCGCCATGCAATGACGAAGTCGACGTGAATACTGCTGCCGGCTTGTTGATCAGATCACCGGATACCCAAAGACTGCCGGTGGAGTCCAGGAAATACTTCAGCGGGGCAGCCATGTTGCCGAACCGGGTCGGACTTCCCAGGGCAAGGCCGGCGCAATTGCGTAAATCGTCTTCAGTGCAGTACACGGCACCCTGCTCGGGGACCGGGGGCTCGGTGGCCTCGCTGACCGGTGACACCGCCGGTACCGTTCTCAGCCGGGCTTCGATTCCGGCAACCTGCTCCACGCCCCGGGCAACCAGGTTCGCCATGCTGGCAGTTGCTCCCTGGCGGCTGTAATAAAGTACCAGTACGTAGGGACCTGGCACCTACAGGTCCTCGATGAATTCAAGTACGTTTTCCGGAGGCCTGCCCAGCACTGCCTTGTTGCCGGCGATGACAATCGGTCTCTGCAGCAGCTGTGGATGTTTGGCCAGCAGATCGAGGACTATTTCTTCAGCCAGGTCGTCATCGTCCAGACCCAGCTCCTCGAACTCCGGTTCGCTGCGACGCAGTACGTCGCGGACATTCATATCGAGTTTTTTCAACAGCCCTTTCAGTTGTTTGACGTCCGGGGGATTGTCCATGTAGTAAACAATCTCCAGGGAGATGTCGTTCTCCTCCAGCAGGGCGAGTACAGCCCTCGATTTGGAACAGCCCGGATTATGATAAAGCGTCACTTCAGCCATGGCTTGATCTCACTATGCGGTATCTATGAATTTCTGATTGCCGAGTTCCTGTTCGGTGACCGCGTCTATCCTGCGCAGAAACTCACTGGCCTCCCGGAGTTCGGGGGAATCGACATGCTCGTCAAGGTAACCGGGGTGGGAGGAACGCAGCGTCCGCCAGATTTCCAGTAACGTGCAATCGTCCACTGAGCCGGCAGGCAGGTATTTTGGGGGAACGTCTTCCGTCCTGGCCAGCAGGCCGCTGTCGACAAGATGATTGAGGGCCAGATCCGTCGTCATATGATTGGTCTGAAACCGGCTGGCAATCTCATCATCGCTCAACGGCGGTTGCCGGTTCTTGAATCGATGTATCACCAGCGCAGCCACTGCCAGGGTAAGCTGTTCTCTCTGATTGATACTCAGTTTAACAGGTTTTCGTCCGTTTCTGGCTTTATTGGGGTACTGGTGATAGTAGGCAATATCCGCACCAAGCAACGCCACCAGCCAGCCTACGTAGGCGAAAATCATAATGGCCAGAACCGTGGCAAAGGCCAGGTAAATGGATTCGCGCGCGGAGGAAATCAGGAAATTACCAAAGAATGCCCCCATGAGTTTCCAGGAGATCGTGGTGACTATGCCGCCAACGAAAGCCGAGCCGAAACGTACGCGGGTATTAGGCAGAAAGCTGTAGGCAAAAGCGAAGGCCAGGGACATGAACAGCATGGGCAGGATAAATCCCGTGACGCTGACAATGACTCCCCCGATGGGCAATCGATCCAGGTAGTTCGATACAAAGGCGGTATTCAGTGACGAGGTTATACTGATGGAAATGAATATCAGTAACGGACTGACGATAACCGCGAACAGGTATTCACTGACGCGACTTGAAAACGATCGGGGCTGACTGACGTTCCATATGTAGTTGAATGCGCCTTCGATCTTTCTCATCATGTCCAGCACAAGATAGATCAACAGACCCATGCTGGTGACGCCGATTACTCCCACCTGTATGTTGTCGACAAAGTCGATGATCTGGGTGATAACCTGGTCACGACGGTCGCCAAGCCCTTCGAGGAAGGTGTTCAGCGCGGGCTCCATGGCATTGTGTACGCCGAGGCTCTTCAGTACTGAAAAAATCAGCGCCAGCGTGGGTATGAATCCGAGAATCGTGGAATACACCAGGCTCATCGCCCTCAGGCTGAGCTGGCCCTCGGAGAGATCCCTGGCTATGGCAAAAATGATCTGGGCGCTGCGGACCAGGATTCGCCGCCACCAGGGTAAAGTGGCAAGATTCGGTTCCCAGAGAAGTTCATTGATGCGAAGATCAACAGAGTTGCGCAGGCGTCGGGTGTTAAGCAGATCTAATGCCATATTCGGTTGTCAGGTAGGTAGTGAACCGTCATTATACGGGATAAGAAGTGCTTCACCAGTGGCGGTATTGCGAGCCAGATTGCACTTGCCGGTCAAAGTCGGACGATGCAGCAACAGAAAGTGACAGTTCACGGATTCGTATCCGGCCGCGTGCAGGGTGTGTTCTTTCGTGCCGAAACCTGTCGAAAAGCCGGGGAACTGGAGCTGGATGGCTGGGTTAAGAACTGCCCTGATGGCCGCGTGGAATTTCTCGCCCGGGGTGACCGCGGGAATATCCAGCAGTTGCAGGAGTGGCTCAGGCTGGGACCCCGCCTGGCACGGGTCGATGAACTGGTATTCGACCAGGTGGATTCGCGGCCGGCCAGGGGATTCAGGATCACGGACTGACTGACCGGCGATGGTTAAGTCTGCAGCTTTACCCTGTCCCTGATGAAGTCGGTGAGCCTGTCCGTCTCGATCATCTGCTTGTCAGCTCCGGTTCTTCCCTTGTACTCGATGACGCCATCCGCCAGGGTGCGCGGCGACACGACGATCCTGTGGGGGATACCGATCAGCTCAGCGTCTGCGAATTTAACGCCGGCGCTGGTTTTCCGGTCACGATCGTCCAGCAAGACCTCCAGGCCCATTTCAGTGACCTGCCGGTAAAGTGACTCGCTGGTCTGCACAACCTGATCTGACTTGTGGGCATCGATCGGGATGATCACCAGCTGGAACGGTGCGATATTTTCCGGCCAGATTATCCCGCGATCGTCGTGGCGTTGTTCTATACAGGCTGCCACGATGCGGGTGACGCCAATGCCATAGCAGCCCATGGTCATCACCACGTTTCGACCGTTTTCATCCAGTACCCTGGCGTCCATGGCCTCGCTGTACTTGGTACCCAACTGGAAAATGTGCCCCACTTCGATGCCCCGCTTGATGGACAGCGTGCCGCTGCCGTCGAGTGCCGTGTCGCCTTCCTGGACAGTGCGGATATCGACGATCCGGTCAAAATGACATTCATGCCCCCAGTTGGCGTTGACCAGGTGCTTGCCTGCCTGGTTGGCGCCACAGACGAAATTTGTCATGGCCGAAGCACTGTGATCCGCCAGCGTGAGAATGGTCCTGTCCAGTGGTCCCAGGTTTCCCGGGTTGCAGCCATACACGTGCTGTATTTCCTCGTCGGTGGCGAACTGCAGGGGGGAGAGAATTTCCGGAATCTTGGTCGCCTTGGTTTCGTTCAATTCCTGGTCACCGCGCAGCACCAGCGCCACCAGTGACGGTTGCGAATCAGCCTGTTCGCCGGATTCGCTGCCGTGAACGACCAGGGTTTTCACCATGGCCGAGGTTGACTGGCCCAGTTTTTCCGCCAGTTCCTCGATGCTGTGTGCCTCGCCGGTGTCCACGGTTTCCACGGACAGATCGCCGGTAGGCGTCGCCGGAGGCGTTGCCGGCCTGCCCTCGGCCAGTTCGATATTTGCGGCATAGTCGCCGCCGTCGGCAAACACGATCCGATCTTCCCCGGAATCCGCAAGCACGTGAAATTCATGGGAGAGGGCACCGCCGATATTGCCAGAGTCCGCCAACACGGCACGGTACTCGAAACCCAGGCGGTCAAAAATGTTGCAATAGACCTGGTAAAGCTGCTGGTAGGTCGAATCCAGGGATTCCTGATTCAAATGAAACGAATAGGCATCTTTCATCAGGAACTCCCGCGCACGCATGACACCGAAACGGGGACGGCGTTCGTCTCTGAACTTGGTCTGAATCTGATACAGGATTGCGGGTAGCTGACGGTAGCTGCTGTATTCATTTCTCACCAGTTCAGTGATGACTTCCTCGTGGGTCGGTCCAAGGCAGAAGTCACGGTCATGGCGATCGACAAACCGCAGCAGTTCAGGTCCCATGAGATCCCAGCGCCCGGATTCCTGCCACAGCTCCGCCGACTGGACTATCGGCATTGACACTTCCATGGCCCCGGCCTTGTCCATCTCGTCGCGAATAATGTGGGTTACTTTCTGCAGGACCCGCCAGCCCATGGGTAACCAGGTGTACAGGCCGCTTGCCAGTTTGCGGATGAGGCCGGCTCGCAACATCAGCTTGTGGCTGATGATCTCGGCGTCCGCCGGGGTCTCTTTTACCGTGGCAATAAGGAATTGACTGGCGCGCATTTTCGGGTCCTCAAACGAGAAGGGCAGCCCCGGGGCTGCCCTTCAGAATCATCGCAATCCTGGTTTTGACTGCTATCAGGAGGCCTGATAGCCGTGTACCGACTACTGGGCGAACTCTTTCAGTTTTTTCAGGGGAAGTACCTTGACCCTGGTGGATGCCGGCTTGCGGGGTATATCCATCAGTTCACCTGGCTTGAACGGATTGGGGACATTCTTGCGGGCAGGTCGTGCCGGGCGGACTACCGATTTGATTTTCAGCAGGCCGGGCAGAGTGAACTCACCAACGGATCGCTTGCGTATGTGCCGCTCGATTACCACGCCAAGCTCATCAAGAACGGCGGCCACCTGCTTTTTGGAAAGATCGGTGTTCTGTGCTATTTCATTGAGAATTTCGGTTTTGGTGTACTTTTTCTTCACAGCAGGTGCGCGTCGAGTTGTCGCTGCCGACTTTTTCGCAGCGGCTTTTTTCTTCGTTGCTTTTTTCACAGCCATAATTGAATCTCTTTCTCGGTATAGGTTGAATACAAGTATTCCCCTGCGACTGACGAACGCTCCAGCGCCGGCCCAGTCGGGAATACCCTGATTTGATAGGTTTAAGGAAGCTCGCCCTTGATGAACCTTGTTTTATCGATGTCAACAATCGACATTTATTGACCAGATTGGCCTGAAGTTATTCTTATTGAAATTCTACCTTCAAGATGCAGCCAGTCATGTGCTCAATCTTTCCCTGGATTCTTCCTGAGCACTTTGTTTTGAAAAAAACTTTCCAGAGTATTTTTTCGAAATTTTGTGAAGGGTTTTCCTGCCCGCCACAGGGTCGATATTTATAAAGCATTCGCCAACATCAAGCAAGGACAAATGAAGATTTAAGCCGTAAAAAAGCGGGCTTTTTGGTAAAACCACCCGGTCGGTAATTGATCGCCACGCTTTTGAAAAAGTCAAGACCAATTTTGCCCGCCGAAGGTCGACGTTCGGATCATCCGGTTCGGGATAGATTAATCTGCAGAAATATAAAAGGTATGTCGTGTATGCACGATTTTGCGCCATGGCGTACGATGAAGGTGCACGGCGTCCATCGGGATTCGCGACCCGAGTTGAGGCGCAGGCTCGAGGGTCCGGTGGCGAGGTTCCAGTCCTTGATAAAAATGGAGGCAGATCACTTTCCCGACTGGAAAGAAGTGTGCCTGACTTAACAATATTGGGTTATAATCCCGCGCTTTCGTGGCTGCATCAGCCAGATGCCCTGCAGCCCGATCACGGGTTCCATTCTTAGCATTCCCAGGCCCTAAACAGTCAGCAATAAGCCGTTTAATGCTGGCAGGGAACAAGGCCGATAAATTAGAAGGTGAGAGACAGCTATGCCGATTTACGAATATCGGTGCTCCAAATGTGGTCATGAACTGGAAATCCTGCAGAAATTCAGTGATGCCCCCCTGGTGCAATGCCCCGCATGTGGTGAGGATCAGCTGCAGAAGCTGGTCTCTGCTGCCAGTTTCCGTCTCAAGGGCGGTGGCTGGTACGAAACAGATTTCAAAAAAGAAAACAAGAAACACCTTGCAGACAGCGGCGACAAGGGATCCGGCGCAACGGAAACAGCAGGAAATTCTGACCAGAAACCTGGCGAACAGGCGAAAAGCACCGGTAAGGATTCTTCTGCCCCGGCCTCCGGCAATAGCAAGGACAAGCCTGCCACGCCTGCAGGCAGTAAAAGTTCAGGTACCGGCTCTGCCCGGGAAAACAGCTGACAATCGCACAATCCCAACAAACCCCCGAAACTGAACATCATCATTAACAGGACGGATACACCATGCGCAGTCATTATTGTGGAGAACTCAATGAATCTCACCAGGGCCGGGAAGTCAGCCTCTGTGGTTGGGTTCATCGGCGTCGCGATCATGGTGGTGTGATTTTTCTAGACCTGCGCGACCGGGATGGCATTACCCAGGTTGTTTACGATCCCGATACCAGGGAAAGCTTTGCCATTGCCGAGGGCGTGCGAAGCGAGTTCGTGGTCCAGGTAATAGGTACGGTCAGGGCACGTCCCGAGGGCACCGTGAACCCGGATATGCCTACCGGGATGATCGAAGTCCTGGGCAAGGAACTGACGGTTCTCAATGCTTCCCAGACTCCCCCGATTCAGCTCGATGAGCACGTCGACGTCCACGAAGATATCCGTCTTCGCTACCGCTATATTGATCTACGACGTCCGGAAATGGTGGAAAAACTGCGGTTTCGCTCCAGGGTGACCAGCACCATCCGGAATTTTCTCGACCGGAACGGCTTCCTGGATATCGAGACGCCGATTCTCACCCGGGCTACGCCGGAAGGGGCCAGGGACTATATAGTGCCCAGTCGTACTCACCAGGGCAGATTTTTTGCCCTGCCTCAATCCCCCCAGCTGTTCAAGCAGATACTCATGGCGGCCGGCATGGACCGCTACTTCCAGATCGCGAAGTGCTTCCGTGACGAGGATCTGCGCGCCGACCGGCAACCTGAATTCACTCAGGTGGATATCGAAACCTCGTTTATGGACGAAGAACAGATCATGTCGGTCACCGAAGAGATGATCCGGACGGTATTTCGGGATCATCTGGACGTGGAACTGGCGGAATTTCCACGCATGACCTATGCCGAGGCCATGCGTCGTTTCGGGTCGGACAAGCCGGACCTTAGAATCGATCTGGAACTGGTTGACATAGCCGACCTTATGCAGGACGTGGATTTCAAGGTATTCAGTGGACCGGCCAATGATGCGGAAAGCCGGGTTGCTGCGCTGCGAGTTCCCGGTGGCGGGGAACTGAGCCGCAAGGTCATCGACGACTACACCCGCTTCGTCGGCATATACGGTGCCAGGGGGCTGGCCTGGATCAAGGTCAACGATGTGACTGCCGGCAGTGCGGGTCTGCAGTCCCCGATACTGAAATTCATGCCCGATGCCATTGTCGCCGAGTTGATGAACCGCCTGCAGGCGGAAAACGGCGATATCATCTTTTTCGGGGCAGACAAGACGGACGTGGTGAACGAGGCTCTTGGGGCACTGCGGGTCAGGGTTGCGCAGGACCTCGGCATGGTGGCGGATCACTGGGCACCGCTGTGGGTAATCGATTTCCCGATGTTTGAAAAAGACAGCAACGGGGCGCTGACGCCGTTGCACCACCCTTTTACAGCGCCGGCATGTGGTAGTGATGAACTGGCCGGCAATCCTGCCGGTGCCCTGTCCCGGGCCTACGACATGGTGCTTAACGGCACCGAACTGGGTGGCGGTTCGATTCGTATCAATGTGCCCGAAACGCAGCAGGTGGTATTCAAGGTTCTTGGTATCAGTGACGAAGAAGCTAATGAGAAATTCGGCTTTCTGCTGGATGCATTACGCTACGGTTGTCCACCCCATGGCGGCATAGCCTTCGGCCTGGATCGGCTGATCATGCTGATGACCGGGGCCGGTTCGATACGGGAAGTCATCGCCTTTCCGAAAACCCAGTCTGCAGCATGCCTGTTGACGGACGCTCCCGGCGAAGTCTCCGGCACACAGCTCAAGGAACTCAGTATCCGCGTGAGGGAGCGGGTAAAGGCAGAGTCCTAGGACCGGCCGGTAACGAAACCGGTCAGGTGTCAACACAGCAGTACAGTTCGATAGCGGAGGTGATAGCAGCCAATGGCAGGTCACAGTAAATGGGCTAATATCAAACACAGGAAAGCGGGCCAGGATGCCAAACGCGGCAAGGTTTTTACCAAGATAATCAGGGAACTTACCGTCGCCGCCAAAATGGGCGGCGGAGAAGTCGCCGACAATCCGCGACTTCGGGCGGTGGTGGACAAGGCACTGGCAGCCAATATGACCCGGGATACCATAGACCGGGCAATAGCGCGGGGCGCTGGCACCCTGGAAAGCGACAACCTGGAGGAGCTCGATTACGAGGGCTATGGACCCGGCGGTATCGCGGTGCTGGTGGAAACCATGACGGACAACAAGAATCGCACGGTCGCGGAAGTGCGCCATGGATTTTCCAAGTTTGGCGGAAGTTTGGGAACGACAGGTTCGGTTTCGTACATGTTTGAACGAACCGGCGTGATATCGTTCCCGGCCGGCAGTGATGAAGAGCAGATACTTGACGCTTCGCTGGAAGCCGGCGCCCACGATGTGGTCACCAATGATGACGGCAGCATCGACGTGCTTACCACGCTGGACAATTTTGGCAAGGTAAAGGATGCCCTGGCGGAGCAGGGGCTAAAGCCCGCCAATGCCGAGGTAACCATGCTGGCCGCCAATGAAGTGGATCTCGACCTGGAAGGTGCCCAGTCCCTGTTAAAGCTAGTGGAGCACCTGGAAGACCTGGATGACGTGCAGAATGTGTATACCAATGCCAACATTTCTGAGGAGGTCATGAATCAGCTGTGACAATTCGGCAGATTCCCTGATCCTGGTTATTGCATGGCGATAATTCTGGGTATTGATCCTGGTTCCCGGGTAACCGGTTACGGCCTGGTCAACGCCTCCGGCAATAAGCTGGAGTACGTCGGCTGCGGTGTCATCGAAACCGGAACGGAGGAGTTGCCCCGGCGATTGCAACTGATTTTCGATGGTCTTCGCGAGGTCATTCAGCAATACAGCCCGCAGCAGGCGGCAATAGAAGAGGTATTCATGGGTCGAAATGCGTCCGCGGCACTCAAGCTGGGGCAGGCCCGGGGAAGTGCCATGGTTGCCTGCCTTCACGAACAGCTGCCCGTGGCAGAATACTCGGCAAGGAAGGTCAAACAGGCTATTGTCGGTCGTGGTGCCGCCGAGAAACACCAGATGCAGCATATGGTCAAGGCGTTGCTGGGCATCCGCCTGGAACTGCGGGAAGATGCCGCCGACGCCCTGGGCGTGGCAATCTGTCATGCCAACACCCAGGCCAGCCTGGTACGTATGGCCGGCGCCCGTAACTACAGCAGGAAGAGGCTGAAAATTTAGTGATCGGCAGAATACGCGGGACCCTCCTGGAGAAACAGCTCACCGAGATAATCGTGGACGTCAACGGCCTGGGTTATGAAATCAGCGTGCCCATGAGTACCCTGTACCACCTGCCGGAAGTCGGCCAGGGACTGGAACTGCACACGCACCTGGCCATACGGGACGATGCCCACGTGCTGTACGGTTTCAAGGAGGCCGCCGAGAAAATGCTGTTCCGCGCGCTGATCAAGGTCAGCGGTGTGGGGCCCAGGCTGGCCCTGACCATATTATCCGGCATGGCGGTGGACGACTTCATCAGAACAGTCAATGCCAATGACGTGGCGGCCCTGGTAAAAATGCCGGGAGTCGGGAAGAAGACCGCGGAACGATTGATTATCGAAATGCGTGACCGCCTGGCGGAATTAGGACCGGTGGGTGCCCCCCATGCAGGCGTAGACTCTTTACCGCCAGGGAGTGATGGCCGGATTGCCGCAGAGGCGGAAACAGCCCTGGTCAGCCTTGGCTACAAGCCCGCGGAGGCAAGTCGTACCATTGCCCGGGTACTGAAAGAAAACGATCAGGTGACCAACAGCGAAACACTGATTCGACTCGCCTTGAAGAGTATGGCTTGATGATGCAGGAAGAAGAACGACTGGTTACCGCCGGGGCGGTGGACAATGAGGACCGGGTTGATCGTGCCATCAGGCCGGTCTACCTGCAGGACTATATTGGCCAGGCCGAGGTCAAGGAACAGCTGGATATCTTTATCAACGCGGCCCGCAATCGGGCCGAGGCGCTGGATCACACCCTGGTATTCGGTCCGCCCGGACTGGGCAAGACCACGCTGGCCAACATTATTGCCAATGAGCTCGGTGTTTCGATCAAGACCACGTCCGGCCCGGTACTGGAAAAAGCCGGTGACCTGGCAGCTATGCTGACCAATCTCGAGACCGGCGATGTCCTGTTTATCGATGAGATACACCGGCTGAGCCCGGCCATCGAGGAAATCCTGTATCCGGCCATGGAGGACTACCAGCTGGATATCATGATCGGCGAAGGTCCCGCGGCGCGATCCATCAAGCTGGACCTGCCACCGTTCACCCTGGTTGGTGCAACGACCCGGGCCGGACTGCTGACCTCACCCCTGCGGGACCGGTTCGGCATCATTCAGCGGCTGGAGTTCTATTCCGTCGAGGAGTTGAGCAAAATTGTCACCCGATCGGCCGGCATTCTCGGCACGATAATCGACATGGAGGGTGCCCTGGAAATCGCCCGACGCAGTCGCGGTACGCCGCGAATAGCCAATCGGCTGCTGCGCCGGGTCAGGGACTATTCCGAGGTCAAGGGTGAAGGACGGATCGACCTGGATTACGCCGGCAGGGCACTGGACATGCTGCATATCGACAGCAGCGGATTCGACCAGATGGATCGCCGACTGTTAATGACCATGATCGAAAAGTTCCAGGGTGGGCCGGTTGGCATCGACAGTCTGGCGGCGGCCATAAGCGAGGAACGGGAAACCCTGGAGGACGTCGTGGAGCCGTTCCTGATTCAGCAGGGTTTTATCATGCGTACGCCGCGGGGCAGAATGGTGACCCAGTTTGCCTACTCGCATTTCGGCATCCCGCCGCCACGGCAGGAGAATGACCTGTTCGACGCCAGCCGGGAAGACAAGAAAGCGGACTAGTGTCCTGTCCGGATAATTCGCTGAAATGATGTGACTTGTCCGGACAGGACACTGGCAGGCTGTTAGCCATGATTCGGCCACAATCGATCATGTCGAAAACAGACTTTTTCCTGTCGGGGTTACATTCGCCGGTTTAAATACCGGTTTGAACCGGGCTGACCAAACTATTTCCCGATTCGGCCGAATAGAAAGGCAAGTCTCCGGGGATGCCGGGGATAAGCAGTTCCTTAACAAAAATCATGCAATTCCGGGAGCCAGGACGGTCCCGAACGGAGAGCTTTGAGTGAACGAATCCATCAGTCCAGTTGATCTGATTTTCGGTGCAAGCACCGAAGTACAGCTGGTCATTTACGTGCTGTTGTTAATGTCCATAGTTTCCTGGGTCATCATTGTGCAGCGTTGGATGGTACTGTCGGCCGCGTCGAAAGGTGTCTACAGTTTTGAACAGCGGTTCTGGTCGGGGATCGATCTGAGCCAGCTCTACAAGGAAGGGACCCAGATGCAGAAGGAAAATCAGCCCGTGGTCGGCATGGAGAACATTTTCCGGGCGGGTTTCAAGGAGTTCATGAGGCTGCGACAGAAGAGCAACGTGGACAAGGAAGTGGTCATGGATGGCTCACAGCGAGCCATGAGAGTGGCTTATTCGCGGGAAGAGGAGAAACTGGAAAAACACCTGCCGTTTCTGGCTACCGTCGGTTCCGTGAGCCCGTATATCGGCCTGTTTGGCACGGTAATTGGGATCATGAACGCTTTTCTCGGGCTGGCTACCCAGAGCCAGACTACGCTTCAGGCAGTGGCACCCGGTATCGCCGAGGCACTGATCGTCACGGCCATCGGCCTGTTTGCCGCAATACCGGCAGTGGTCTCCTACAATCGCTATGCGGCAAATGTAGAATCCATTACCGGTGCCTACGTCACCTTTGCCGACGAATTTTCCAGCATCCTGCACCGTCAGCTGTACAGCCAGTAATAGCCCCGGGGTAAAGGCCGGACTGGGCGGTTTTCGACCAGCACCGGCTGAAGGCGATAAAGCCGGCACTGAACCGGGCTAAAAAGACGGTCTTCTAAAATCACGCACATTGGTTCCTTAAAGTATCGGGTAGCGCATAAACAGGTCTTGAACAGATGGATGTAATCCGCAAGAAAAGAAAACCCATGAGTGAAATAAACGTCGTACCCTACATCGATGTCATGCTGGTGCTGCTGGTGGTATTCATGGTGACGGCACCGCTGCTGAACCAGGGCATTGAGGTGGACCTGCCCCAGGCCAACAATGAGCCCCTGGATATCGACGAGAACCTTGAAACCCTCGTTATTTCGATCACTGCCGAGCAGGAATATTTTATCAGTCTCGGTGCCACCACCGAGAATCGCGAGGCAGTGAGCCTGGAGACCATCGGCACCCAGGTCGGCCAGGTGATCAATGCCAATCCCTCAATCCAGGTCATGGTGGAAGGTGATACCAATGCCAACTGGGGTGCCATGATTGCATTGATCACAACCCTGCAGAATGCCGGGGTTGCCAGTCCCAATTTCATCACCCAGCCATTGGAAAGCCTGTAACAGGGGAGGCACGATGGTGGACAAGGCGTCACCGCGCTTCAGATTGCCAATCAACAGGGATATCTACAACGGGTACCCCCTTGCCGTTATTGTTGCCCTGACACTGCATTTCCTGGTACTGGCCGCGCTGGTCTATTCCGGGATAACCCGCCCGCCGGAGATTCTGGATATCATGCAACCACCCTCGGTCAGGGCGCTGATGATCGATGAGAATCCACAGTTGCGCAACGAGCGGGTGCAGCAGCAACGGGTGGCCGAACAGCGGGAGCAGGAGCGTCGCGCGGAACAGCAGCGCCAGGAAGACCTGCGTCGCCAGCGCGAGGCGGAGGAAGCCGCCCGCCAGCAGCGCGAACGCGAAGCCGAGGCTGCCCGCCAGGAGGCCCTGCAGCAGCAGCGGGAAGCCGACGCCGAGGCACAGCGTCAGCGGGAACTGGCCGCCGAGCAGGAAAGGCAGCGCCAGGCGGAACTGGACCGCCAGGAGCGGGAACGACGCGCCAGGGAAGAGGCGGAGGCACAGCGCCAGCGGGAGCTGGCCGCCGAGCAGGAACGGCAGCAGCGGGAAGCGGAAGCCGCTGCTGCCGCGGCAGAGGTTGCCCGTACCGAGCAGGAAATGGTGATGGCCTATACCGGGGTTATTCACGATCTCATTCAGCAGAACTGGTCGCGGCCACCCAGTGCCAGGAATGGCATGACTGTGGTGTTCCGCATCCAGATGGTGCCCACGGGGGATATTCTCGATGTCGAGCTGGTCCAATCCAGCGGTGACTACGCGTTCGACCGGGCTGCCGAGACAGCCATTTATCGTGTCGGCAGGTTCCAAGAATTGCAGGGCATGCCGATTAATATGTTTAATGAAAATTTCAGGAGTCTGTTGCTGACCTTCAGACCCGAGGACTTGTTGAACTGATGACTAAAGCCAGAGTTATAGCGTTATTGTTCCTGAGTTACTGCCAGGTTGCGGCGGCCGAGCTCAATATCCAGATAACCCAGGGGGTCGACAACCCCATCCCGGTGGCCATCGTGCCGTTCTCCTGGGAAGGTAGCGGCATTCTCACCGAGGATGTTGCCGAAATAGTCGCCAACGACCTGCAGCAGGTGGGGGAGTTTCTACCCCTGTCGCGCGCCAATATGCTCAGTCTGCCCAGCGAAGAAAGCGAAGTTTTTTTTCGCGACTGGCGGATTCTCGCCCAGGACTACCTGCTGGTGGGCAGGATCAATCGGGCGCCATCCAGTCAGCTTGTGCAGGTTCAGTACGAATTCTTCGATGTCAATCGCGAACTGAAGCTGGCCGGTGAAATTCTTACCGGCAGCGTGACGCAATTGCGGGATATCGGCCACGAGATCAGCAATGTTGTGTTCGAGCAGGTCACCGGCATCCGGGGGGCGTTCACTACCCAGATTCTCTACGTGGTCGCGGAATCGCTGGCACCCGGTGAAATGCTGTTCCGCCTGGAAAAGTCCGACTATGACGGACAGCGACCCCAGGTGCTGCTGGAATCCACTGAACCCATCATGTCCCCGACCTGGTCCCCGGATGGTTCCCAGGTTGCCTATGTCTCGTTCGAAACCGATCTGCCTCGAATCTATGTGCAGACCATAGCCACCGGAGAGCGGCGTCAGATCACCAACTTCCCCAACATCAACAGTTCGCCGGTGTGGTCCCCCGACGGCACCAGGATGGCCATGGTGCTGTCGAAAGACGGGAGTCCGGATATTTACGTGCAGGATCTGCGTACCAATGAGCTGACCCGCGTCACCGATCATCCCGCGGTGGAAACGGAACCGAGCTGGACCCCGGATGGGCGCTCATTGATTTTCATGTCTGACCGCACCGGTCAGCCGCAGATCTACCAGATAGAACTGGGAGCCGATTCCTGGGACGTGGAACGACTGACCTACGATTGCTTTTATTGTGCCAAGGGCAAGCTGATGCCGGACGGGGTCAACCTTGTTCATGTGCGCAGACCGACCCGGCAAAGCCAGAGCTACAGCATCGCGATCCTGAATATCGAAACCCTGCGGGTTATCACGCTGACCGATACGTCCCTGGATGAATCGCCCAGTATTGCGCCAAATGGCAGCATGATTATCTACGCCACCAAGTTTAATGGCCGGGGTGTGCTGGACGCGGTTTCCATTGACGGACGCGTAAAGTTCCGTTTACCATCCACGCGAGGTGACGTCCGTGAACCGGCATGGTCACCGTTCTTCAACTAATCCATAATCCTGCGCTGTTTCCGGTGTTTTTGCACTGCATCAATCCCGGGTGGGTACGAATCAGAGAAAGAAAAGGTCTTCGGAGGACTTCACAAGTGGGAAAGCATACTAGAACTATCGTTAAAGTCGGATTGATTGCATCGTTGCTGGCACTGGCTGCCTGTCGCTCGTCCGGTGAAGCGGAAGAAACCGATAGCAACGAAGTGATGAACACGCCTTCCGCGGCTTCGACGAGACCCGCTGCCACTCCCAGTCAGCCGACAGCTGCAGAAATTGCCCGCCAGGAAGCATTGCGCACCCGGATTTTCTATTTCGATTTCGATGTTGCCGAGTTTCGTCCAGTGGATCGTGACACGCTGACCTATCATGCCCGTGACCTGGCGGCCAACCCCGGCAAGAGCGTGCGCCTGGAAGGCCACGCTGACGAGCGGGGTACCCGGGAATACAACCTGGCCCTGGGTGAACGGCGCGCCAATGGCATCAGGGATTTCCTGATTGTCAACGGTGCCTCCCGGTCACAGATCGAGACGGTCAGTTACGGTGAGGAAAGACCCGCTCGCAGTGGCACCAGTGAACAGGCCTACCAGGCCAATCGACGCGTCGAGATTGTCGAGCAATAACGCGGACACTTTTTCTTATTATGTTGATGCAGTCATCCAAATCCTTTTACCGCCTGGCACTGACCGCCGTCCTGTTGGTTCACGGCTCCAACAGCTGGGGACAGGGAGCGGGTGGCGGCAACAATGACGCCATGCTGTTGCTGCTGGAACAGAATCGTAATCTGCAAGCCGAAGTCCAGGCGCTGCGTGCCCTGGTGGAAGAGCAGGGGTTCGAGATCCGGAAACTGCAGCGTGAGTCCCTGGACCGGTACACCGATACGGACACCCGCCTGCGTAATCTGGAACAGATGATTGCCGGTGGTGGCGCCGTGACGGGACTCGCCGGTCCCGGTTACGACAGCGTGTCGCCGGACAGTGCGCCCGCAGCGGCGGGTACCGGGACTGTAGCGGGAAATCCCGGTCTGGCCTCCGGCCAGAATGACCGAGTCACCAACAACGCCAGTGGAGTAGCGGCCGGTGGTACCGACAACCGTTTCCTCCCGGGAAGTACTGGCGCCGTGGCGTCCAGCGCCACCGGGTCGGCTACCGGCATTCAGCGGGGCGGCGTTGCCGGCAACAGCAATACCGTGGGCGGCGTGTCCCAGAGCACCCGCACGACAACGACCCGGGATCCGCTGCGCCCCACCATTGAACCCACGGTCCTTACCGAACAGCAGCTTTACCAGATGGCCTACGATTCGGCCATAAACAGCCAGTTTGAACGGGCCATCGCGGAGTTCGACCAGTACCTGAATATCCACCCCCGGGGACGGTTCACTACCAATGCCCATTACTGGAAAGGTCAGTCCTATCTTTACCTTGGCCGTTATAACGAGGCGATAGCCGAGTACGACATCATCCTGCAGCAGTATCCGGATGATGCCAAGGTTCCGGATGCCATGTATGGCCAGGCGGTGGCCTACGAAGGGATTGGTGAAGTCCAGCGCGCTGCACAACTGCTGCGGCAGATCATGCGCAGCTATCCCAACACCGGGGTAGCCAATCTGGCCGATACCCGATTGCGCTCTCTCAACTGAAGGCAGCAGGACCTCCTGTCTTGTCCCGGTCGCACCCGGGAGCCGGGAATCCGCTAAGTCGATCCGATGAATTCCAGTAGCCTGCGGATTACCGAAATCTTCCATTCGTTGCAGGGCGAAACCAGCACCTTCGGCGTTCCCACCGTCTTCGTCAGGCTTACCGGCTGCCCGCTTCGCTGCCATTATTGCGATACCGCCTACGCGTTCAGTGGCGGTGAGAACCTGACCATTGACGCTATCCTGGAGAAAGTTGAAGCGTTTCGCTGTCGCCATGTAACGGTGACCGGTGGCGAGCCACTGGCCCAGCCGGAATGTCTCGAGCTGCTAAACAGCCTGTGTGACAGGGGTTTCAAGGTCGGCCTGGAAACCAGTGGCGCCCTGTCCATCGCGGACGTCGATCCGCGAACCGTGGTCGTGCTGGATATGAAAACCCCGGCATCCGGCGAATCGCACCGTAACCTCGAGGAAAATATCCGGTATCTCAAGCCCATCGACGAGGTGAAATTCGTGATCTGCGATGAACAGGACTACCAGTGGGCGAGGGCAAAGCTGCAGCAGTACGACCTGGAAAACCGGGTCGCTGAAGTGCTGATGTCGCCGGCCTACGAGCAGCTTCCGCCGCGGCAGCTGGCCGAGTGGATACTGGCGGATAAACTGCCGGTGCGCATGCAATTGCAGCTGCACAAGCTGATCTGGGGCGACCTGCCGGGACATTGATGCCATGACCAGACACCAGGATGCCCTGGCCATCGTGTTATTGTCCGGAGGGGTGGACTCCACGACCTGCCTGGCCATCGCCAACAGCGAAGGCTACCGCTGCACTGCCCTGAGCTTCGATTACGGGCAGCGGGCGGTAAGCGAACTCGCCGCGGCCCGACGCGTTGCCGCCACGCTGGGGGTCCAGGACCACCGGGTCATCAAACTGGATATCGGTGCCCTTGGCGGCTCAGCACTCACTGATCATACGTTGTCGGTGCCTGAGCAGCAGACCGAGGGTATCCCCATCACCTATGTACCGGCCCGCAACACGATTTTCCTGTCCTATGCCCTGGCATTGGCCGAGGTGGCGGACGCCGATACGCTATTTATCGGTGTCAACGCGCTGGATTATTCAGGTTACCCGGATTGTCGCCCGGAATTTATCGAAGCCTTCGAGACCATGGCCAATCTTGCTACCCGGGCTGCCACCGAAGGCCGGAAGGTCACTGTACGTACCCCGCTGATCCAGCTGCGCAAATCGGCTATTCTTCAGCGGGGGACGGAACTGGGCGTCGACTACAGCGTTACCGTGTCCTGCTACCAGGCTGATGCCCAGGGACGCGCCTGCGGCAGGTGCGACAGCTGTCGGTTCAGGCGCCAGGGCTTCCGCGATGCGGGACTGCAGGACCCGACCCGTTACCAGGAGTAACCGGCAGCCTGGCGCGATGCCCACGCCGGCTTCCGCTCCACTGCCCAGCGGCACAAGTTTAGCCTCAAGATGACTTGAGTTTTTCAAATTTGATAGTACTATACCGCCCTTTCCCGGGTCGTTAGCTCAGTGGTAGAGCAGTTGGCTTTTAACCAATTGGTCGATGGTTCGAATCCATCACGACCCACCAGCACAGAAAAGCCAGCCGGTTTTGCCGACTGGCTTTTTTTTTGGTCGTCGCAACCGGCAATCGCAGTGAGCGCAGAAAGTGAATATACTCTTGGCGGACGCGGCTGTACTCGCTAAGCTAGGGGACTGCCGATTGTTCATGCCAAGGGACCTGCCTGACTGAACAGAGATTCCCCGGGAACAAAAAGTTTCCTCGGGAAAACCGTTTACCGCAGAACAGAATGACGAAAAGGTGAACCACTATGCTGAAAAGAAAAATCGACGTGATGTACCGACTGTTTGCCAGCTGTGTTGCCGCTGGTGCACTGATACTGGCCCAGAGCGGGCTTGCCCAGGATAACAGCCAGGGCAGGTATCGACCCGACGGCCGGCAGATTGCGGCAGAAATCTCCCGCATGTTCGGGGAAAGGCTGTACGAGGTGAGAACCTATGATCCGGAACCCGCTGTCGAAGAGTTTTCAGCAGCCACGATTTTTTACCCGCTCACCCTGAGTTTCGCACCACCCATCGGTGCCGTGGCACTGGTTCCGGGCTATGGCCAGAGTGCGTCCAATTACGAATGGTGGGGGCCGATGCTGGCCTCGTTCGGCTACGCGGTGATGATAATCGATACCAACACTCCCCGGGATGGTCTTGAGGCGCGCAGCCAGGCGCTGATGGCGGCGGTGGAATTCCTGCGCAACGAGAACGGCGAAGCGGACAGCCCCATCGAGGGTCGCCTGGACGCCACCAAGATCGCCATCATGGGGCATTCCATAGGTGGCGGTGCATCGTTGCAGGCCGCGCAAAACCTGGGCGGCGATGACATTGGGGCGGTTATTCCGCTGTCCCCGTATTGTTGTGAGTTGGGCCAGTCTTTCTCAGGCAGCCTGGCAGATCAGGACGTGCCGACTCTGATTTTCGCCAGCGCAGAAGATACCGTGGCGCCACCGGCGGACCATGCCAGGTTGCTGTATGACGCCATTGCCGGCTCCACCAGTAAGGTCTATGCGGAGTTCGCCACGGGTGATCACAATCTTGCCACCAGCAGTGGGGGCGATCTCACCACGCTGGGTCGCTACGCCATGGCTTTCCTTAAATACCACCTGGATGGGCAGCCACAGTACGAGGAAGTGGTTTATGGCAACCAGGGCGACTATGCCGAACGGTTTGCCGATTACGAGGCCAGCCAATAACGCTGTCGTCCACAGACTTCCCCGGACCGGTCCATGTGTGGTCGCTACTCCAACCACGTGAAGTCGATGCTGGACTGGTCCGCACTGCTGGGGGACTGGCCGGAAGACGTGCCCGAGAGCCACAACATCGCGCCAGGCCAGATGATTGCCGGCTTCACCGACAGCGGCGGTACCGCACTGCGCTGGGGACTGATTCCTCCCTGGGCGAACGATACCTCCGGCCGGTATTCGACGTTCAACGCCCGTCTTGAATCCGTGGCGTCGAAACCGGCCTATCGTCATGCCTGGAAGCGGGGCAACTGTTGCCTTATTCCAGCCCTGGGCTACTACGAGTGGCGGGCCTCGGAAACCGGTAAACAACCTTACTTTATCCGACGTCAGGACGACGAGCCAATGTTGCTCGCCGGCCTGTACGAGCCTGCCAGGGATGATTCCGTGCCGGCCTCCTGTACCATGCTGACCCGTGACGCCCGGGACGACCTGGCGCATATTCATCCCCGCATGCCGGTTACGCTGTCGCTGGCGGACGGGCAGGACTGGCTGGCAACCGGTGAGCCCGATGCCGGCGTGCTGATGATTCAGTCGGAAATGCTGGAGATTGTCAGCTTCCCGGTCAGTAAACGGGTGAACAATGCCCGCAACGAGGGTGACGACCTGATCGATTCCATCCAGGACTCGTAGTCGGGTCCGGCTTGTTCAGGATGGCGTCCGGGTTCCGGAAATACCGGGGCCCGGGCACCGCGCCCCTGCGGGCCGACAGGCTGATCACCATTCCCCTGTGATATCATTACCCTACACGATTACACAGGAATTTCCCCGCCATGGCAGAATCATCAGGACTGACCCAGGATCGCGAACTGGTGCGTCGTTACCTGGACGCGGTGGAGCTTCCCGAGCCGCTGGATGACGAGGCGACCCACTCCTACCGGGAAAAAATAAAGACCCTGCTCAGAGAAAGGAACGCCGTAATCGTGGCCCATTATTACACTGATGGAATACTCCAGGACCTGGCGGACGAGACCGGGGGGTTCGTCGGCGACTCCCTGGAAATGGCGCGTTTCGGCAGTGAGAGCGATGCCGATGTGCTGGTCGTGGCCGGTGTGCGTTTCATGGGTGAAACCGCGAAAATTCTGAGCCCGGACAAGACCGTGCTGATGCCCACTCTGGAAGCCACCTGCTCACTTGACATTGCCTGCCCCATCGACCGCTTCAGCGAGTTCTGCGATGCCCATCCCGACCGGACCGTGGTGGTTTATGCCAATACGTCTGCCGCGGTGAAGGCACGGTCCGACTGGGTGGTAACCTCCAGTATCGGCCTGGATGTGGTCGAGCACCTGGCGGACCAGGGCAGCAAAATACTGTGGGCACCGGACAAGCATCTCGGCTCCTACATCCAGCAGAAAACCGGAGCCGACATGCTGCTCTGGGATGGCGCCTGCATTGTCCACGAGGAGTTCAGATTCCGGGGTCTGGAGGATATGCGTAAACTGTATCCCCAGGCCGCGGTGCTGGCCCACCCTGAGTCGCCCCGGACAGTGCTGGAGCTGGCGGACTTTGTCGGATCGACCTCACAGATGATCAAAGCTGCCCAGGAAATGGACAACGATATTTTTATCGTCGCCACGGACAAGGGGATTTTCCATCGCATGCGTCAGCTGGTGCCGGACACCACGTTTATCCCGGCGCCGACAGCAGGCACCGGCGCAACCTGCCGCAGCTGTGCTCATTGCCCGTGGATGGCGATGAATTCCCTGCCGCGCCTCTACCATGCCCTGCTTAACCGGGAGCAGGAAATTCAGGTCGACAGGGAACTGGGCCGACAGGCCATGGTCCCGCTGCAACGGATGCTGGATTTTGCTGCGGAGCAGCAGCTGACAGTGAAGGGCAGTGCCTGAGCGGCGACCGTGGGTATGACGGTGAGTGAACGTGCGGGGGTCAGCCGGCCAGTTCAGCTTCCAGGGCCTGAATATCCCGGATTCGCTGACGGACCACGGCAACGCCGGCGCCATTGCCCGGTTTCCCGGATTCAATGTTCAGGGCGAACTGCAACTGTTCCTTGGCGCGACGAAAATCACCGATGAGCACGAAGTACTCGGCGCGGGCCTGGTGCACCCTGCTGATGTCGCCGGCCTGACCCTGGGTTTCAGCAATCAGGTACCACAACGAGTGGTCCAGCGGTCGGCTCTTGGCGTGATCCTCCAGGATGCTGGCAGCCTCCTGGTAACGCCGCGATTCGATGAGGGCATCGGCGTAGGCCATGGTCAGCGGGTGATTGCCTGGATTGATGGTGAGATGCCGCTGTAGAAAATCCAGGGCCATGCCGGCTTCATTCTGTGCCGTCAGGATCTCCGCCTGGGTCACCACGTAACTGATGCGGTTGGGGTCTTTCTCCAGCAACGGCGCCAGGGTCTCATTGGCCAGTCGATAATTCCCGTCTTCCCAGTAGGCCATGGCCAGTCCATAGCGGGCGCCGTCCCGTTGCACTTCAGTGGTGGCATCGTCCAGCAGTCGCGAGTACTCGATGATCACATCGTCCTTGTTCGTTGCGTAGTGGGTGACGACGCGGGCCCGCATCAGCAGGTATTCCAGGGATTCCGCGTAGTTACGCTGGGGATAGCGGGCGGCGCGCCCGCGACTGTCGGCGATACGGGATTCGGTTACCGGGTGGGACAGCAGGAATTCGGGAGGTCGCGTGCCGTAACGGTTGGCGGCGGCCAGGCGCTGGAACAGCGCGGGCATGGTGTAGGGATCGTAACCCGCGTCGAACAGGGTCTTGATGCCCACCCGGTCCGCCTCGGCCTCGTTGCTGCGGCTGAAGCGCAGCTGGTTTTCAATAGCCCGGCCCTGGGTTGCCATGAGCGCCGCCTGACCGTGCTGCGCGTCAGAGGTGGCCATGACCACGATACTGGCCAGCACACCGGCGATCTGGGCTACACGCTGGGTCTCGGCCTGTTCGATACGACGGGCGAAGTGGCGTTGACTGACATGGGCCAGCTCATGGGCGATGACCGAGGCAAATTCGCCCTCGGTTGCGGCGTTGAGGAACAGGCCGGTATTGACGCCGATAACGCCGCCGGGCACGGCAAACGCATTCAACGCTTCACTGTCGACGATGATGAATGACAGGCGATGATCGCGCAGCTCGCTCTTGGCAGCCAGCCTGAACGTCAGGTTTTCCAGGTATTCGTTGAGCAGCGGGTCCGAGATAGTCGGCGTGGAGCGCCGCAGGGAGCGCAGGAATTCACGCCCCAGCTGGTGTTCCTGCTCCATGGACACATAGCCGGAAATCCGGTCCCCAAGGCTGGGCAGGGCGTTCTGCGCTGTCACCGTGGCGGCCAGTGCCAGGACACCGGCGGCTACAGCACCTATCAGAGGGACTTTAAGCATTAACTTACTCATTTGTCAGTAGACCCGACCTATCATAAGAAAATTCCTTGACCAGGTTAAGTCAAATAGTCGTTTTTTTGGGTCAATCAATCACTTATCATCAATAGCGCCATAGCGGGCAGGCCTGCAGCCAGGTGTGGCAGAATCGGCACCGGCGACCCTGTCAAGGCTGGCAACACGCCGAAAAGATTGTCGCAAACGGTGCATTATACTGGGCACATCAGGGAATTGATTGATACCATACGCCCATGCCGAATTTCACTGCAGACCTGGAACTGGATGTCCGCGAATTGCAATGCCCCATGCCCCTGCTCAAGGCGAAGCTGGCGCTGAACAGCCTGGCCAGTGAACAGGTTCTCAAGGTAATCGCGACTGATCCCGGATCCGAAAAGGACTTTCACCTGTTCGTGCAACAGAGTGATCACCAGATACTGGATTTTCAGAAGGACCAGCACAGCTACTATTACTGGATAAAGAAAGGCTGAATGGACTCTTCAGGCAAGGCAACTGGCTGATGCGCAAGCTCCTCAACGATTTCTACCAGCGCTATTTTCACGACGATGAATCGCTGATTCTGTTGATAATCCTGGCGATCTCACTGGTACTTCTGTACCTGTTTGGAGATGACCTGGCACCCCTGTTTGCGGCTATCGTTATTGCCTACCTGATGCAGGGGCCCATCAACCGGCTCACGACCATGGGTATTCCCCGGGCAGCCGCGTTCGGCCTGATCTACACGCTGTTTGTCGGTGCCTTTCTGATCCTGCTGCTGGGCGTGCTGCCCGCGGTCTGGAATCAGCTGGCCCGGCTGGTCAACGAACTGCCACGGCTTATCAGTCAATGGCAGGAATCCCTCAGGCTGCTTCCGGAGCTGTATCCAAGCCTGTTTACCCAGCAGCAGGTTGACGAGCTGGTAAGAAGTGCCCGGGGGGAACTGGCGGCCCTGGGACAGACGGTGCTGTCCTATTCCATTGCCAGTATTCCCCGGGTTGTATCACTGGTTATCTTCGTGGTCCTGGTGCCTATCCTGGTATTTTTCGTCCTCAAGGATCGCGATCAGCTGGTCCACTGGGCCACCAACTTCCTGCCACGGAACCGACCGCTGATGATCAAGATCTGGAAGGAGATGGACCTGCAGCTTTCCAACTACATCCGCGGCAAGGTTCTGGAGATTTTTCTCGTGGGAGTTGGAACCTACCTGGTGTTCATGCTGTTGGGCATCGATTACGCGCTGCTGCTGTCGGTACTGGTCGGTCTGTCGGTGGTGATCCCCTACATCGGGGCTACGGTGGCGACGATTCCCGTCCTGGCGGTCAGCTACGTCCAATGGGGAATTGGCGGGGAATTTTATACCGTTGCCGTCACCTACATGATAATTCAGATCGTGGATGGCAACGTGCTGGCACCTATCATCTTTTCGGAAACCAACAACCTGCACCCGGTGGCCGTAATCTCGGCCGTACTGGTATTCGGTGGCGTCTGGGGCATGGCGGGGGTTTTCTTCGCCATTCCATTGGCGACGTTTATCAAGGCTATTATCAATGCCTGGCCATCAAGGGTACAATCCTTCACCCCGGAAAAGGCCGCTTAGGGTACCCGGTGGTTCAGGACTTCACCGTGGCAAATGGCGCTGACCGGTCACGTCTGGCTGGACCACAATGGCACCCGGCAATGTCGGGAAGTCGATCACGCCGGCAGTCTGGCAGCTGCAGGACTGTGCTGCGGCAGGATTCTGCCGTGGAGTGCAACAGGCTGTTCAACCACTAGACAACAAGCTAATGATCAAGGACAGAAATGATCAAGGGTAGTATCGTCGCTATCGTCACCCCGATGCTGGACAACGGTGACATTGATTATCCGGCCTTTTATCGCCTGCTTGACTGGCATATCGAGTCCGGCACCGACGCCGTGGTGGTCGTGGGCACAACGGGCGAATCCGCAACCCTGACCTTCAAGGAGCATTGCGAGCTGGTGGCCCGCTGTGTCGAGCATGCAGCCGGTCGAATACCGGTAATCGCCGGAACCGGGTCAAACTCTACCCGGGAGGCCCGGTTTTTTACCGAGTCAGCCCTGGAACACGGCGCCGATGCCTGCCTGCTGGTAACGCCGTACTACAACAAGCCCAGCCAGGAAGGCCTCTACCGGCATTTCAAAGCCATCGCCGAGGCAGTGGACATTCCGCAGATCCTCTACAATGTGCCGGGTCGGACCGCCTGTGACCTGTTGCCGGATACGGTGGCAAGACTGACCCGGCTGCCCAATATCGTTGGTATCAAGGAAGCCACCGGCAACGTGGAACGAGGGCTGCAGCTGGTACGGCAATCCGCAGGCAACCTCGCGGTCTACAGCGGTGATGATCCCATCGCCATGGAAATGATGCTGGGTGGTGCGGCCGGAAATATTTCGGTGACTGCCAACGTGGCACCGGCAATCATGCATGAGCTCTGCCGGGAAGCGATCGCCGGAAACCGGGAAACGGCGGAGGCACTGAACAGCCGGGTCGCGCTGTTGCATCAACGCCTGTTTCTGGAGTCCAATCCTGTTCCCGTGAAATGGGCGTTGTACAAGATGGGTCTCATTGAACGGGGAATCCGTCTCCCGCTGGTGGAACTAAATGCCAGTTTTCATGACCAAGTAAGCGAGGCGCTTACTGCGGCAGGAATAAAATTGGAACGATAACCCGGACTATGCTGTTACTTCACTTCGTCAAAGCCATCGCCACCCGGCCCGGTCGGGTCATCGTCGTCCTTTTGCTGGGACTCTCACAGCTGTCCTGCTCCTACCTGGCCGGTGACGACGGAATTTTCCGGGACCGCCAGGGTGAGTACCTGCTTGCTCCGGTGGAACCCGAGATCCGGGTCCCGGATAACCTGGACAGCTATACCCTGGACCAGCTTTACGTGGTACCGGAAGAAGTGATTTCCGTCTCAGAGGACCTTACCGGCTCGGTACCGCGGCCCAAGCCCCTGGATTCCAACCGGCCCGAAGGCGTAATGATCAGGCGTTTTTCCGGGGAAAACTGGATTGTGATAGCCGCAGCACCGGGCCAGGTATGGCCGCGGGTCAGGGATTACTGGACCCAGCGGGGCATTGAACTGGATTACGAAAACCCGGTGGATGGTGTCATGGAAACGGTCTGGCGGTTTTCCCCGGGATTTATCGACGAGCGGGAAAAATTACGCCTGCGCATAGAACCGGGAATTCATAACGGCAGCTCGGAAATTTCCCTGGTGCAGATCAGCAGGCCGGAATCCGCGACGGCCAATGAACTGATAGTATGGCCGCGTCTTTCCGATTCGGAAGAACGCGAGTTCGAGGTGCTGCAGGAAATCTCCCAGTACCTTGCGGACCGCACCGATATTTACAGCTCCTCCTCGGCCAGCCTCCTGGCCGGCAGCCTGTCCGGAGAAAGCAAGGCCAGCCTCATCGAGAGCCCGGGCCAGAGCCCGGTCCTGGAAGTGCGCATCAGCCTCAATCGGGCCTGGGGCCAGGTTGGCCAGGCACTGGGTGACGCCGGTATCGATGTCCTGTCCCGGGATCGTGACAACAATGTGTTCGAAGTCGATTTTGCCGGGCAGGAGGGCGAGGTTGAAGGTGGGGGATTCTTTTCGCGGGTTTTCAGTGACGACGAGGAGGAACAGCAAAGTTCCACCAACCGGTTTCAGCTCAGACTGGAAGAAATCAGCAATGGCGTACGCATCACCGCCAGTCCGGTTGACGGCAATTCCCTGGCGGCAGTGGAAGCCGAACTGCTGCAGTCAATACTGACCAATCTCTGAGCCCCACAGAAGCTGACGCATGAATACTCTCCTGGCCCTGGTGGTTGTCGCATCGCTGGTTCTGCTGGCCTGCCTGGTAACCTTCCTGTTCACCCACCGTAAAGTCACGGATCGGGATCAGCAGATCGCCACGCTTGCCGAGCGGCTTCAGGGGAAGGACGAAGAGCTGCAGCTTCTGCAGCACGACCTGCGCACTTCGACGTCGCGGGAGTCCGAGCTGCAGCAGTCAAACTCTGCGTTGCGCGAGCAGCTCGCCCGGCTGCAGTCTGAATTATCCTCAGAACGGCAGAAATTCGATGAAAAGCTGGCGCTGCTGGAAAATGCCAGGGAGCAGATGAGCCTGCAATTCAAACAACTCGCCAGCGAAATCCTGGAAGACAAGAGCAAGCGCTTTACCGCCAGTAACCAGGAGAATATTGCCCAGATTCTCAAGCCCTTGCAGGAAAAAATCCAGTTGTTCGAAAAACGTGTGGAAGAGACCTACGACCGGGAATCCAAGGAGCGATTCTCCCTGGCCCGCGAGATCAAGAATCTGCAGGAACTCAACAGCCGGATCAGTGAAGACGCCGTGAATCTGACCAACGCGTTGAAAGGGGACAACAAGGCGCAGGGAACCTGGGGGGAAATGATACTTGAATCCATCCTGGAAAAATCCGGGCTGGTCAAGGGGCGTGAATATGAAGTACAGGTCAGCCTGAAAGCGCCGGACGGCAGGCGCTCACAACCGGATGTGATTGTTCATATGCCGGAAGCCAAGGACATCGTCATTGACGCCAAGGTCTCGCTGAAAGCCTACGAGAGTTTCTGCAGTGAAGACGATCCGACCCGCAAGGCCGACTATCTCAGGCAGCATATCCAGTCCATCAGGAATCACGTGAAGCTGCTTTCGGCCAAGGACTACCAGAACCTGGGAGGGGTCAATTCTCTTGATTTCATCCTGTTGTTTATGCCGGTGGAAGCGGCATTTTCCGTAGCGGCCCAGCAGGACACGGAGCTGTTCATCGATGCTTTCGAGAAAAACATAATCATTGTCGGCCCCTCGACATTGCTGACCACATTGCGAACGGTCCAGAATATCTGGCGCATGGCCCAGCAGAACCAGAATGCCCTTGAAATCGCCAGCCGGGCAGGGGCGCTGTACGACAAGTTCGTCGGCTTCGTCGGTGACCTCGAGGATGTCGGCGGTAAACTGGAGGCTACCCGGAAATCCTATGATCTGGCTCATAACAAGCTGCTTAGCGGCCGGGGCAACCTCATTGGTCGCGTGGAAAAACTCAAGAAGCTTGGCGCCAAGACTTCCAAGCAGCACAAGCGTGAGCTGCTCCAGTCTGCAGAGCTGGCTGACGAGCAGGAGGCATTGGCGGGCCCGGAAGACGAGCAGGCTGCTTCGCAACAGGAGACACGGCAGTGACCGGGGAGTTTCTTCGCTTCCTGGACTGCGAGACACCGCCTTCCTGGGTCAATGCCGCCAGCGCAAATCTCGATACGCTGCTCATCGATCACGCCAATTGTGAGAAGAAGGCAGCCGCAACGGCGATGAACCTGATGTACCGGCATGTCGACAAGCCGGAACTGCTGGTGACCATGTCCCGTCTTGCCCGGGAGGAATTGCTGCATTTTCAGCAAGTGGTAACGGTCCTGGTGGACAAGGGCATCCCTTATCGTCGTCTCGCCCCGTCACGTTATGCCTCGACCCTGCGCCAGCACATCGACTACAACCGGCAGAACGGGCTGATCGATATCCTTATTATCGGGGCACTGGTGGAAGCCCGTTCCTGTGAACGGTTCGAAAAGCTGGTTCCGGTCCTGGAGCCGGACCTGGCCAGGTTTTACCGGAACCTGCTCAGGTCGGAATCGAGACATTTCCAGGATTACCTGAATTTTGTCCATCAATACGCAGCGGAAGACCCGGCTGCCCGCATCGATTTCTTTTTACATAAAGAAAGGGACCTGATACTTACAGCCGACAGTCAACTGCGCTTCCACAGCGGTGTCCCGCTGAAAATGTCAGCAGCCTGCTAGTGGATAATGTCAGCCTCGCCGCGCTGGGTTGACGTCAGGCTGCCCGGCAGGACCCAGTCTTTTTCCACGACCACCAGGTCATGGCGATCCAGCTGGATATTGTCACCGCTGGGGGCGGTGATTTCGTCCAGCAGCACGCAGCTGAGTTCTTCACTCAGGGAGACGATAACTGCCGGTTTGAAGCCGTCGATGGTATCGAGACTGATGCGTTCGCCCACCTTCATTTCCACGGCATCACCGAAGTTGGCCTGGGATCGCCGGATTACGCCGTCCGCGGGATAGGGCGTGGCAAAACGGGCGGCGGCGACGATATGCATGATGCGCAGCACGGATTCATCAGTCAGATCCAGTTCGATCTGCTCGTAATCATCGTTGCCCTCACCTTCACCCAGGGTATTTCTCAGCAGGGTCAGGAAAAGATCCAGATCCGACTTGTTCCATTCAATATCCACCGGGTAATCGGGCTGTGCGGACTTGTGCGGCGAAGAAATGATGTCTGTCTCAATTTCGACCTCCGACACCTCTCGTCTGCTCTGGTTGGATAAAACGATGCTGACCACGTCGCTGCCTTCGCCGGTTTCGTCGGTCAATCGCCAGAAAATACTGTGTCCTGAAGCAAAAATCATGTCCATACCCTGTCTGTCAGCTGAGCTTGGCAACGCAGGAGGTCCGGCTTCTCAGTCCTGTTTCGTAACCGGTGCATGGCGCCGGGGCTCCTCAATGACAACCGTGTGGCTATCATGACGAGGCCGGGGCGTCTGCCGGTCGGTTTACCTCTGAACGGCAATGTAGCAGTTATCCGGCGGCTGTTAAAGACCACACCCGCCGGTTCGGGTTCAGCGGTCAGCTGCGGCAGGTGGCTGGCCGCGTCAGGTTACGGCCGAGGCGCTCTTCCAGCCTGTCCAGCTGGGTACAGGGGATGCGAACATTGCCTGTCAGGATAACGGCAGTAAGGGATTCCATGGACAGCAGCGGGGCGATGTCGGTGACGGGATTGTCCGGTATGCTCAGCCCGGTGAGTTGCGGCAGGGAAGTAAGCGGGCGCAGATCGGTGAAATTATTCCCGGCAAGGTCGAGAAACCGCAGGTTACGAAACTGATCGATACCCTCCAGGTCGGTGACGTTGGCCGCCGCGCAGGACAGCACCGTCAGTTCCGCCGGATTGCTTATGCCCTGCTGCTGAACGGCCAGGTTGATGCAGCCCTGCAGATCCGAATCGACGACTTGCAGCAGTTGCGCCGGCAGGCGGGGATCATAGACCGATCGGTTATTGACGGTCACCGCGAATTGCCTGGAACATCCGCTTGCGGCGAGTACCAGGGCAAGGACAGTAAGAGCAGGGCGAGTCGGTTTCACGTTAAGGGCTCCGCCGGGCCGGTGAAGAGTGGGGCCGGCATTGTCCCACGCCGCCAATCATAGCCCAAACGGAAGTCGTGTAGTAGCCAGACGGACCATTGCGGATCTGTGAGTCAGGTCGATGGCGAAGACTGGCAATTAGGCCGCAGGACAGGTAGTATGCGGCCTCGACCAGTATTACTGGCAAACTTGAAACGGCCCTTTTGCGTGGGCAAGGAACTTCACATTATGAACATGGTAAAACCACTCGGGGTCTGTGCACTGCTGGCCGCAATCATGGGGCTGGCGGGCAACGCCATGGCCCAGGAAGTGGATCTTCAGGACGAGGATGCCCGAATAGCGTACAGCATCGGTGTCAACATCGGTCAAAGCCTGCTGCAGCAGCAGTTGCTGGATGACATCGACATCGATACCTTTCTGGCCGGTGTGCGTGATGTAGTCAGTGGTGAAACACGACTGAGCAACGAGGAAATCATTACCGCCATCCAGACCTTCCAGCAGCGGATGGTGGCCCAGCAGGCCGAGCAGATGGAAGCGGCCCGACAGGAAGGCGAAGAATTCCTGGCAGAAAACGCTGAAAATGACGACGTGGTGGTGCTGGAGTCCGGCCTGCAATACCAGGTCCTGGAGTCCGGGGAGCGCGGTGCGCCGTCACCTTCCGCCAGTGATGCCGTACTGGCCCACTATCACGGTACCTTTATCGATGGCTCGGTTTTTGACAGCTCCGTAGATCGGGGTGAACCGGCCCAGTTCGGTCTCAACCAGGTGATTGCCGGCTGGACCGAGGCGCTGCAACTGATGAAAGTCGGTGACAAGTGGCGAATTTATATTCCCTACGACCTGGCCTATGGCGAAGCAGGCTCACCGCCGGTTATTCCACCTTTCGCGACCCTCATTTTCGACGTGGAACTGCTGGAAGTTCGCTGAAGTTCGCTAAGGAACAACTGAAGCCCGGACATCGTAATCGGACAGCGGATGGATAAGCAGACTTTCAACAGCGGCTTGCTTGCTTTCATCCAGGATTCACCGACGCCGTTTCACGCCGTTGTCGGCATGGAATCTGCGCTGATCGGTGCCGGGTTTCAGCTGCTGGACGAGTCTGCAGACTGGGATTTACAGCCCGGCGGCAGTTACCTGGTGAAGCGCGGCGGGTCCCTCATCGCCTTTCGTCATGGCAGACAATCGACCATCGAGCACGGTATCCAGCTGGCCGGTGCCCATACCGACAGCCCCTGCCTGAAAGTCAAACCGGTGGCCGAGCGCAACGCCCAGGGCTACCTGCAGCTTGGCGTCGAGGTTTACGGTGGGGCCCTGCTGAATCCCTGGTTCGATCGGGACCTGTCACTGGCGGGCAAAGTTGCCTTTCTCGACAGCGGCGGTCAGTTGAAAACCTGTCTGCTTGATTTGCGCCGACCGGTGGCGATAATCCCCAGCCTGGCCATTCACCTGGATCGGGAGGCCAACAAGAACCGCAGTATCGATGCCCAGAAACACCTGCCGCCAATTCTGCTGCAACCCGGGGACGGGGAAACCCGCACCCTGGAACATTTTTTGCTCAGGCATCTGGCCAGGGAAGGCGGGCAGCCCGGGGTCAGCAGGATTCTTGCCCATGAGCTGTATTTCTACGATACCCAGGCGCCGGCAATTATCGGCCTGGAAGGGCAGTTTATCGCGGCCGCCCGCCTGGACAACCTGCTCAGCTGCTACCTGCTTACCCACAGCCTGATTGCCGCCGAGGCCGAGTTCACGTCGGTGATGGTATGCAATGATCACGAAGAAGTGGGCAGTACGTCGGCGTCCGGTGCCCAGGGGCCGTTCCTGAAATCCGTGCTGCAGCGTCTGGCCAGCAGGGCAGGCGATCACCCGGATGCGCTGGAACGCGCGTTGCGCAAGTCACTGCTGATTTCCGTGGATAACGCCCACGGCATCCATCCCAACTATGCCGAACTCCATGATCCTGCCCATGGGCCGGCGCTGAACCGTGGACCGGTGATCAAAATCAACGCCAACCAGCGCTATGCCAGTAACACGGAATCGGTTGCCCGGTTTCGCGCCTGCTGTGAACAGCTGGGGGTTGAGTCCCAGTCCTTTGTCATGCGCAGCGACCTGGCCTGTGGCAGTACCATTGGCCCACTCACCGCCGCGGTAACCGGAATCGATACCGTGGACGTGGGCGTGCCGACTTTTGCCATGCACTCCATTCGTGAACTGGCCGGCGTGGAAGACGCTTACCAGCTGCATCGGGTGATCACCGCACTTTTTCAGCGCTGAGCTACTGCTTTGCCGACGCCACCAGGCGCTGTTTTTGCAGTGCGCGGATAATGAATCTGGCGGGGCTCAGGCTGTCCTGCAGGGTGGCCGGCAGGGGAGTCGGTTCATGGCTGACCAGGCTTGCCAGCATCTCCGCCGCCAGTGGGCAGGACGCCAGCCCGTAGGAACCATGGGCGGTGTTGACGAACAGTCCAGGCAGGTAGTTCGCCGTGGCATGGATTTCGGTGCTGGCGTCACGTTGCAGTGCACCGTAAACCCGCAGGAAATCGTCGTAGTCGGGTAGCCCTCCCACCACAGGAAAGTAATCTTCCGCATTGCAGCGAAGCGAGGCCCGGCCCCGAAGGTCCGCTCCCAGGTCAAGCTGGACGAATGCCTGGCGAATTGCCGCCAGGTTTTCCTGGTTATCCCGGGTAACAGTTCCGGCAATGGTGCCGCCGGGCCGGTAGGTTGCGCCAATACAGTGCCGGCCCGCAACGGCGGGACAGATGGTCTTGTCGCCGGCCACCACCCGTTGCAGGGTGCTGCTCTGCCTGGACGCCGCCACGTCGGTGAGCACTCCGCCCACCCGGGACAGGGGCAGGTAGGCGGACTGGGGCAGAGAGTTGGCGTGGTAACTGTTGGCAAGCACTACCACCGGCGCCGTGGCGAGGACCGAGTCGTCACCACGGACACACCAGGAATCGCCCTCCCGCGTCAACGTGGTCACACGGGTGCCGGTCAGCAGCTGCAGCTGCGCTGCACCGATCATCTGCAGGTAGGCCTGACACAGGGCCACCGGCTGCAGCCAGCCGCCGTGGGGCAGCCACAGGGCTTCACTGACCAGCTCAAGTCCGGCCAGCTCGCTGGCCTGTTGCCGGGACAGCACCGACACTACCCGGCTGTCGTAGTACCTGCCGGGTTCGCGGACCAGCCGCTGTGTTCCGCGGCGGCGATTTCCCGGCAGTCTCAGGACGCCGCAGGGATGCCAGCCGATATCCCGGTGCTGTTGTATCTGCCCGTATTGACGCGCGGCATACAGCAGGGCGTGGAGATAAAAGCGTGATCCCGGCTCGTGACTGGCGGCCAGGCGTGGCTGCAGGACAGCCTGGGCATTGCCCGATGCGCCCGCAGCAAGCGTATTGCCGCTTTCAATCAGTGTCACCTGCCACCCTCTGCGGGTAAGGCTGTACGCCGTGCTGCAGCCGGCGAGACCGCCGCCGACTACAACGGCCTTGCGTTCGGCGGGATAGTCCGGATTCAGCTGAAACCAGGGAGGACGCCGGCGGTCCGGACTGGCTGAACCATCCGGTCCGCTGTCTGCGGACCCTGGCTTGCGGGCCAGCAGCATCTCCCGTTTATTGCCAAAGCCAGGCTGCCTGGCTACTTCGAATCCCGCGGCCTGCAGGTTGCGCCTCAGCATTCCGGCGACGCTGTAGGTGGTTACGGTGGCGCCGACAGCACTCCAGTCATACATCCGCTCGGTCAGCGCAGTACTCCACAGGTCCGGGTTTTTAGCCGGGGAGAATCCGTCCATGAACCAGCAGTCCACGCCGGGGCGGGTGGCGGACATGACCTCCTGCAGTCCCTCCAGGGCGTCACCGTAGTAAATATCCAGGATGAGATTGTCGGCAAGGTGATAGCGGTGTTGACCGTCGCTATGATCGACGTACAGGGACAGGAGCCGCCGGCCCAGCGATGCCAGTCCGGGCCACCTGGCCAGGCAGCGTCGCAGGTCGTCACCTGTTAACGGGTATTTTTCGAATGCCTGGTAATGAACCCGCAGCCTGCTGTTGGCCACCTGTTCAAGCAGCTGCCAGCATTGCAGGAAATTCAGCCCGGTGCCGAACCCCAGTTCGACAATGCTGAAGGGGCGGTGCCGGTCAGCGTGATCCTGCCAGCGTTGCTGCAGGTGATTGCCCCGGATAAACACGTGCCGGCTTTCGGCATCGCCGCCCTGGCTGGAGAAGTAAATGTCGCTGAAGCTGGCGGAATAGGGCGAGCCGTCGTCCAGCCAGTGGATTCTGGCGTTCTCAATCATGGCCTGATCTTACCTGCCGGGTTGCGGACTGTGCTGCACCTTAGCACAGGATAGTCCGACAGGCCTGCGGTTCGACCCGGTAATTCCGGGTGGCAGGGGTGGCCCGCGACAGTTCCTTCGCGGTAAGCGGGGCCGAAGCAATGCCGCGGCCTGTTACCGGCAACGGGGACAGTTTCCGCGGTAGATTATCAGCTTCAATACGGTAAAATGCCGCCTTGTTTCAGGTATTGGCTTAAGGACTGCTGCACATGGAGATCAACACGCAATTGAACAGGGTGAAAGACTACCGGGTGAGAACTGATTCGCTCCGGGGGTTTCTTTGACTATGTGACGAAAAAGGACCGGCTTGCCGAGGTGGAACTGGAGCTTGGCGAGGCGTCGGTGTGGGACAATCCGGAAAAGGCCCAGGCCCTTGGCAAGGAACGGGTCGACCTGGAACTGGTAGTGAGCACGATAGAGTCCCTGGACAGCGGCCTGGCGGAAATCGAAGAGCTGCTGGCCCTGGCCAGCGAGGAAGAGGACACGGAGCTGCTGCAGGAGTCCATCAAGGACCTGGACGCGCTGGCCACTCGCCTGGAGAAACTGGAGTTTCGCCGGATGTTCTCCGGCGAACTGGATGAAGCCAACGCCTACCTCGATATCCAGGCGGGCTCCGGCGGCACCGAGGCACAGGACTGGGCCGAGATGCTGCTGCGCATGTATCTGCGTTGGGGCGAGGACAAGGGCTTCGACGTGGAACTGGTGGAAGTGTCCGCCGGTGACGTTGCCGGGATAAAGAGTGCGACAGTTTATTTTCGCGGGGATTTTGCCTTCGGCTGGTTACGAACGGAAACCGGCGTGCATCGCCTGGTACGCAAATCCCCTTTCGATTCAGGGAACCGACGCCACACGTCCTTTGCCTCGGTCTTTGTCTCCCCTGAAATCGATGACGACATCGAAATCGATCTTGACATGTCCGATGTCAGGATCGATACCTATCGTTCCAGCGGCGCCGGCGGGCAGCATGTCAACAAGACTGATTCCGCGATCCGCCTGACCCACGAACCGTCCGGAATCGTCGTGCAGTGTCAAAGCCAGCGTTCCCAGCACAAGAACAAGGAGATGGCCATCAAGCAGCTGAAAGCCAAGCTCTATGAAATGGAGGAGCTGAAGCGCAAGGAAGAGGCGCAGTCGGTCGAGGATGCCAAGGCGGACATCGGCTGGGGCAGCCAGATTCGTTCTTACGTGCTCGATCAGTCGAGAATCAAGGATTTGCGTACCGGCGTGGAAGACACCAACACCAGCAGCGTCCTCGATGGGGACCTGGACGAATTCATCGAAGCCAGTTTAAAGATGGGGTTATAGGCAAACAACATGACCGATCATGCGGACGACAATCAACTGATGGCGCAACGCAGGGACAAGCTCGCCCGATTGGCGACGCTGCACAATGCCTTTCCCAATGACTTTCGTCGCGATCTGCTGGCACGGGAACTCGACACGCAGTTTGCTGACAAGGACCGGGATCAGCTGGAGGAAATCGCCCATGTGGCCAGGGTCGCCGGGCGCGTGATTCGCATGCGTGGTCCATTCGTCGTGATACAGGATGTCACCGGGCCTATCCAGCTTTACCTGAACAACAAGACGCTTGCCGAGGATCAGGCAGCGGAGCTGAAGCTGCTGGATCTGGGCGATATCGTCGGTGCCGAAGGCACCGTATTCCGCACCGGCAAGGGCGAGTTAACGGTTCGGGTTGCATCCTTCAGAATTCTGACCAAGTCACTCAGGCCCCTGCCGGACAAGTACAAGGGGCTGACCGATACCGAAGTGCGGTATCGGCAGCGATACCTGGATCTCATAGTCAACGAAAAATCGCGCCAGGTATTTATCGTTCGGTCAAAAATTGTCGGGTTTCTGCGCAGCTTCTTCAGTGATCACGGCTTCATGGAAGTCGAAACGCCGATGATGCATGTTATACCGGGTGGCGCCACGGCAAGACCGTTCATCACTCACCATAACGCGCTGGACCAGGAGATGTACCTGCGTGTGGCGCCGGAGCTGTTTCTGAAGCGGCTGGTGGTAGGTGGCTTTGAGCGGGTCTTCGAAATTAATCGGAGTTTTCGCAATGAAGGCCTGTCTACCCGGCACAACCCGGAATTCACCATGCTGGAATTTTACCAGGCCTATGCCGACTACCGGGATCTCATGGATCTGACCGAAGAGATGTTCCGGCGCCTGGCTGTTGAGGTGATCGGCAGTCCTGCTATTTCCTACCAGGGCTCGGAGTACGATTTTTCCAGGCCCTTCCAGCGTATGACGGTGCACGAAGCGATTCTCAGCCACTGTCCTGAGCTCAACGCGGACGACCTGAACGATCGCCAACGGGCCGCCGCCGTCGCCCAGCGATACGGCATTGCCGTGGATCCGGGAATGGGTGCCGGCAAGATCATCATGGAAATATTTGAAGAGAAAGTTGAACACAGGCTGGATCAGCCAATGTTCATTACTGCCTATCCTACCGAGGTGTCGCCGCTGGCCAGGCGCAACGACGCCAATCCCGAGGTGACGGATCGATTCGAGCTGATAATCGGGGGGCGGGAAATGGCCAACGGCTTTTCCGAGCTGAATGATTCGGACGATCAGGCTGAGCGCTTCCGCGCCCAGGCAGCGCGCAAGGCGGCCGGGGATCACGAGGCCATGCATTTCGACGACGACTACATCACGGCCCTGGAATACGGCCTGCCGCCCACGGCCGGTGAGGGGGTCGGTGTGGATCGCCTGGTGATGCTGATGACTGATTCACCGTCAATCCGTGACGTCTTGCTGTTTCCCCATATGCGTCCCCATCACGATGATCCGCAGGAATCATGACGGAGTCCGTCGGGTCCAGAATTCAGCTGCAGGAATCGTGGAAGGCCGTATTGCTGGACGAGTTTCAGCAGCCCTATATGCAGGATCTGCGACGCTTTCTTGCGGAGCAGAAGGCACAGGGAAAGACAATCTATCCGCCGGGCCCTTTGATTTTCAATGCCCTGAATTCCACCCCGCTGGATCGCCTCAAGGTGGTGATTCTTGGCCAGGATCCCTATCATGGCCCGGGACAGGCTCACGGGCTGTGTTTTTCGGTCAATGGCGGAGTACGTCCGCCACCGTCGCTGCAGAATATCTTCAAGGAACTGCACAGTGACCTGGGGATAGCCAGGCCGGACCATGGCTGCCTGTCCAGCTGGGCGGAGCAGGGTGTGCTGTTACTCAATGCCGTCCTGACCGTGGAATCGGGCAAGCCGGCGTCCCACGAAGGTCAGGGCTGGGAACGGTTTACCGACGCGGTGATCGACAGGATCAACACCAACAGGGAGCATGTTGTTTTCCTGTTATGGGGAAGCTATGCGCAGCGCAAGGGCAGTATTATCGATGGCCGGCGCCACCTGGTGCTGCAATCGCCCCATCCGTCGCCTTTTTCCGCGAACCGCGGATTTTTCGGCTGTCGCCATTTCTCCCGCACCAATGCCTACCTGGAGGAACACGGTGAGACGCCTGTCGACTGGAGTCTGCCGGCGACAGCCTGATCAGTCTCCCCGATAGCGACAGCCGCTGGTACAGGTTTCCCGAATTTCGATCTCGGCCAGTTGGGGAAGTGCCGGTTCCAGGCGTTGCCAGATCCAGCGAGCCAGGTTCTCACTGGTCGGGTTTTCGAGACCCTCGATTTCATTCAGGTAGTAATGGTCCAGTTGCGCCCATACCGGTTTGAAAGCCGCCGAAATATCGGCAAAGTCCATTACCCACCCGGACTGATCGCCCACCGGTCCCTCGACGGTAATGCGGACCTGAAAAGAATGCCCGTGCAGTCGGGCGCATTTGTGGTCCCGTGGCACCCCGGGCAAGCGGTGTGCCGCTTCGAAGCTGAATTCCTTGAAAATTTTCATGATATCGTCGTGCGAATGGCGCGCCCGGTGACGCGGACCGGGAATACTAACCGTGCCCGGCGCCGTTGTATAGGTCCGGCAGAAACAGGGGTCCGGGATTGCCGCTTCCGCCGGTCATTACAAGGTGCAGGGATTTATTGACATCAATCCGCAAGTCGGTAAAATGCGCGTCTCCCTATGCAGCGGGTGGTTAGCTCAGTTGGGAGAGCGTCGCCCTTACAAGGCGAATGTCGGGGGTTCAAATCCCTCACCACCCACCAGACATGGGCGCTCCTGAAGAGATTGCGGACCGGTAGTTCAGCTGGTTAGAATGCCGGCCTGTCACGCCGGAGGTCGCGGGTTCGAGTCCCGTCCGGTCCGCCACTTAACTACCTGATTTTAAAGGGAATGACCTCTCCAAAAGCCTTTTTGGGGAGATTTTGGGGAGATTTCGACCTGGGAAATTTGTTCGAAACCTTCGCCAAAGGCACCCCCTCAAACCGGCTGTCGTCCTGATCAGCCAGCCCGGCATACTCCTCAATCCACTCGCTGTAAGTACGTAAAAACATCTCCACCGTGTGCCCCATGTACTTCGCTGCATCGGCATAGTGCACGCCCGTCGAAAGTAATTCCGCCGCTTTGGTGTGACGACACACGTAAGGTTCGCGGTATCGTATACCCAGTGCCGTGTGCGCCTCCTTCCAGGCAGCCAGGAAGACATCAGTGTCCAGGTAAGGGCCGCCCCCAATCGTGCCAGGGTTTGGCATGAAATTTCCGGCCTTGTAGTACGTCGATTCCGTTAGGTCCGCCACTTAACTAGCTGAATTTTAGAGGAATGACTTTTCCAGTCCCCGTATTGGGGAAACTTTAGGGAGGTGTTGCTTGAACGACCGAGGTGAAGTGCCGTCCGGATATTCCGGCTTACTTTATTCTCATTTCATTGCGGACAGAGACTGAGCTGCGCCGCCGGGTACCGCGGCTTCCCGTTTTATGTTTGCTTGGTGCACTGTCTAAAAAGCGAGACTCGAGCCAGGCTTCTACCCTCAGTCTGTGAATGACTGTGGTCTTACCCACCACCGTGTAGTGGTAGTCACGTGTCCACTCCCGATACATCCAGTTGGAAATAGTCCTAAGCTTTGCACCCAGTTCTTCTGCCAGCACAGTTTTGGAAATGAACCTGGAATTGAGTCGTTGATTTCGAGAGTCTCTCATGTCTGTCCCATTTTTGGGGACATGATAGCGCGTCTCTATAATCGGGACAATGCAAAAATCACTCCACTCGAATGAGTACAAAGCCCTGGTCACCTGGTTGAAGAACCAGCGGCTGAAGCGCGGGCTCACGATCAGGCAGTTAGCCGACAAACTGGATGTTGCACATTCATTAGTCGGTAAAGTGGAGCAGGGAGACAGGAGGCTCGACGTATTCGAGTACGTCCAGTACTGCGACGCGTTGACGGTGAAGCCTGAAGAAGGTCTAAAAATTCTGCAAGGGCACGCAAACGTTCCTTACCGGGGCTGATGGGTTACACAAAATAAAATTATCAACCCTGGAATTGGAATTCAGACTGACTTACCAGGCACTTTGGGCTGCGTTGGAACTTTAATTTATCTGCCCCAAGAAACTCCATTGACGTGTTTGGAGCCATGCGACTTGTAATAGGACTCGTCAACAAAATGTCGATACGTTTCAAACATCCCGAGCTTAAAAATACCCTTGCATCTGTTGAAAGAGTAAGTACTAAGCTAGGTTAAGGAGCGCACATGTCCCACTTACAAAGTCCGCCAGATGTCTATCTAAAACTTCTGAGTAAAGGACGCGAAATATGGAACCGATGGGCGAGAAGTGCCTTTTCCGACAGTGAAGCTCGAGAGATATATCTTTATGATCAGCCAAAAAATCACAATCAACAACCAGAGGAAAGTGACCACTGGATACTGCCCATTGGAGCACACTTACCAGGCAGAATCCATGTCGGAAACAATTCTAATACAGAAACATCTGGAAAATATTTCAACGAAATTGAGGCGCTTTCTGACCAAGAAAAACAACAACTGTCAATTGAATTTGACGTGGAGCGGCTGCCAGATCCAGAATCTCGAATTGAAATAGAAAACACATTGATCAGTTCGCAGTTCCCAATGTGGGGGCTGGTGATCCCTGCAGACATATCGTTCAAAGGCACGGAATTTCAAAATGAAGTTTTTTTATCTGAATCTTACTTCAACGGTTCATTGGAATTAGAAAGAGTAATTTTTAGAAAGAGAGTTTACTTAAATACGATAGTAGTTAAAAAAGACCTTAACCTAAACTCTCTAGAGGCCGATGAGCCAATAGTCTCCCGGATAGCACGGATAGGCGCTAACTGTTATTGCTATTATTCTAAGCTAGATCAACTAGGAATTGCCTGGAACATAGGAGGTGGTTTTTTTTCAAGCAAGTCTAACTTTAAATCGGTCAGCCTAAACGCTAGATTTTGTGATAAATTTGAATTTACGTTCAATAATATTAGCGGAAACCTTGAGGTCTATGGTGTATTCGAAGGTATCGCAATATTTGATAGTACCGCCGTGGATGGTAATGTGAGGTTTGACGCAACAAAGTTCTTAAAAAACGCAACATTTAACGACGCCACATTCAAATCTATGTCGTCGTTTGCCCGTTGTGAATTCAACTCAAGAGCGGAATTTATCAATGTTGAATTCGCTGGGAGAACGATTTTTTCAGGAGGGTATTTTAAGGGAGCACCTTTATTTTTCGGTGCTAAGATTCACCCAAGCATTTCGTTTGAAAAACGAGAGTTTCTTGATGTTGCAGAAGTAGTACCGATAAACCGCGACGATCTAAGTAACAGGCCAGTCTATTTTATCGATTTCCCAGATCTCGATACAGACTCTGATTCATCTTCATTGGCGGCCGGCGCCTGGCAGTTCCTTAAGCGATCGATGAGCGAAAATAAGAAGCATGAACTTGAGTCAAAGTTTTATTCCTTTGAAATTAAGGCCAGAAAACCCAATATGAAACTTAGAGAATCACTAGTATTTGACGCGTATTGGCTGTTTTCGAACTACGGAAATTCTATTTATCGACCTTTGGCATCCTTAATTTTTTTGTAGTGTTCTTTACCTTTTTATATGCGGTGACTCTTCACTTAGAGACAATACAGAAAGCGGCAAGTTTTTCAATTACAAGCAGCTTTCCATTTATCCCAGGATCCAGGACAACTATACAAACTATATTCGCAGAACTTGAAAGCGAAACTCAGCGACTCCTGCTGCACGCACTTGGACTCGTTCAAAGTGTTTCCAGTACTTTATTTTTATTTTTGATTGGCCTGGGATTTAGAAATATGGTCCGACTTCGATAAAGCTATTCTGTGATTCCGCAAGATTAACTTATCTGGCATTGTCAGCTGTTGTACACAAGGCCGTCTATAACTAACCTAGAGCAAGCGTTTTCCGTTTGAATGATTTCGACCATAATAAGCCACTTGTCGGTCGACTCCAGCTGAATATTGATTTAAAAGGATAGGGCAATGTAAGCGTCCGGCCATCACGTCTTGCTATTCCGGTAGCCAGTTATGTGGCAATAGGTCATTAATGCGACTGGCCTTCTGAGTCGGTAGCCTGGCCATGGCATCCTTCAGATAGACGTAGGGGTCAAGCCCGTTCATCCGGGCTGACTGTATCAGACTCATCACAGCAGCCGCGCGCTGACCGCTGCGCAGCGATCCGGCGAACAGCCAGTTGGAACGACCTAACGCCCATGGGCGGATCTGATTCTCGACCCAGTTGTTGTCGATAGGCACCGCGCCATCTTCCAGGTAGCGAGTCAACGCGCGCCAGCGCTTCAGACTGTAATCGATAGCTCTGGCTATGGCCGAACCCTCCGGCACCTTTTGCCGCTGCGCCAGCAGCAAGGTATGGAAGGTATCCAGAAGTGGCCCAGCTCGTTGCTGCCTTAATCGATACCGTTGCTCGTCATCCAGATCCCTGGCCTGGCGCTCTATTTCGTACAGCTGACCGATGGTCTCCAGCGCACTGGCCGCCAGGGTGCTCTTGTTGGCAGCGTGCAGCTCAAAGAACTTGCGCCGGGCATGGGCCATACAACCGATCTCGGTGATACCCTGACCGAAGCCGGCTTTGTAGCCGCTGTAGTCGTCACAGACCAGTTTGCCCTGCCAGTCGCCCAGGAAGGCCCGGGCATGTTCCCCGGCACGGCTGGGCGCAAAGTCATAGACCACTGCCCGGGTCTGGGCATTGTGCGTTGTGCAGTAGGCCCAGATATAGGCGCGGTGGGTTTTCTTCTTGCCCGGCGACAGCATCGGCACCGGCGTCTCGTCTGCATGAACCACTGGGTGGCTCAGGATGGTCTCGCGTAAGGCATCAGCTAGGGGCTGCAACGCCACACCGCAGCGGCCTACCCATTCGGCCAGCGTGGAACGGGGAATGGCCAGCCCGGCTCGCTCAAAGATCTTTTCCTGACGGTACAGCGGCAGGTGATCGGCGTACTTGGCCACCAGCACCTGAGCCAGCAGGCCGGTAGTGGGCAGCCCTTTGTCGATTACGTGCGCAGGTACCGGGGCCTGAACCAGCGTTTCGCAGTCTTTACACACCCATTTGCCACGGACGTGCCGCTCAACGGTAAACTCGCCGGGGGTATAGTCCAGCTTCTCACTGACGTCCTCGCCAATCCGCTGGAGCTGACAGCCACACTGGCACCGGGTGTTGTCCGGCTCGTGCTCGATTAGCCGGCGTGGCAACTCCGGTGGCAGCGCCACACGCTTGGGTTGCTGTTTTGGCTTGGTCTGTGAGAGCGGGTCAGCCTGCGCCGCCTCCAACTCCGCCTCGATGCCGCCCACGTCGGCGTCAACGATATCTTCCAGGAGAGTGCGTTGCAGAACGTTCAGTTGTTCACTGTGTTTGCCGAATCGGTGGCGTTTGAGTAACGCCATTTCGTGGGTCAGTTTTGCATTGAGTGTTTCAAGAAAGCGGTTGCGATGCTCAAGGCGAGTAGCATGATCCGCTTGCTGTTGCAGGTTTTCTTCCCGCTGTTTCAGTGTTTTTAGCAACGATTCCTGCTCGGCGAGGCGCGAGAACAACGAGGCAGTCAGGGCTCGTAGTTGCTCGGCATTAAGCTGGCTCACGTCGGGATGTGACATGGACCAAGTATGCCATCGATGGGCGGTCAGTGCGACACAAACGGGGCCCGGCATTCACTACAAAGCACGAATGACGCTCGCCTCACCGAGGCGCTGCCACGGCAGCCCCTGAACCAGCGCCTGAAGTTGCTCTTCATCCACAACAAGGTGCTTGCCGCGCCAGGGTTCGGCCCAGTGGAACTTGCCCCGGTTCAGGCGTCGAGCACACAGCCAGAGCCCAAGGCCATCATGCACCAGCACCTTCATGCGGTTGGCGCGCTTGTTGGTAAAAGCATAAGCGCAATGGGGTCTGGCACTGCCAAACACCTGGACTACCCGGGCCTGCGCCTTGTCCGGTCCGGCGCGCATATCCAGCGGTTCGGTGGCCAACCAGATCTCGTCAATGCGGATCACTGTAGCAGTTCACGCAGCAGCGCCAGACAACGATCCGACTGAGAGACTGGCCAACTCACTTTGATCGATTGTTGACGGAAGGGAATCTCCAGCTGGATACGCTCGTCCGCTCCGCTACCCGGACCAGGTCGTGACGCTTGCACTGAATTGACCGGCAGTGCTACAAAAGCTGGTGTGACCGCCGGTAACGTGTTCGCTTTGGCCTGACGAATCCACTTATGGACCAAGTTGGCATTAACGTCGTGTTCCCTGGCGACCCTTGCAACCGACGCACCGGGTTCTTTGCAAGCTGCAACGATCCTGTGTTTAAACTCCGGCGTAAACCTTCGACGCTTAACAGGTGTGGCGAATACGCTTAACTCGTTCATGATGGTGTCCACTTAAAAATAGGTGGACACTATCGGCGGATCGGGCGGAGGTGACAAGATGGGTTTGCCGGACGGTTACAGGGCAATTCCGGTTGAGTCAAGTTTACAGGGGTTGAATAGAAGACTGGTGTCTGCCGGTGAGGGATTAGGTCTAGTGTGTATGCAAGTCCAGGTGCGCTTTTAATGTGGAGTGCGTAGGGTTCCAGCTCGTGTAATGTTAGGTGCAGGTTTGTTACGGTCGGGTTGTCGTATCTCAGCTCACTCACGGAAAGGCTGCCAGTCATTTACGGAATGGCTTCCGGTTTCGTCGATTTGGATAGCTTCAAACCCCAACTCGATAACGGCGTGCAATACCTCGCTTTCTTTCTGCGGAGACCTGTTGCTTCTGACCAGTTCTTTGTTTAGGACCGTGGTAAGCTCCTTGAGCTTCCTCTGCTCCTTTTTTTTTCAATCTGAGGGTAACCGGCATGGAAGTTCAGTGAGTGCGTATGAAGTTGAAATTATATTCACTTTTATCAGAGATATTATTATATCCCATTGAAATAAAAGATAATATATTTTATATGCATACACGTAACATTCGAGTCCCGTCCGGTCCGCCACTTTTCACTTTACCTATCGTCCATAAACTGCTCCTGCCACCCGCGCGCTGACTCTGCATGTTCGAATCCCTGCCGGGGCGTCCCGTATTGCAACGTGTTGACTATCCGATCCTGGAACAGGCGGGTGTCACGCTGGATATCCTGCGGCTGGACCGTATACATCCCCTGGTCGGCGGCAACAAGTGGTTCAAGCTCCGGCTTAACCTCAGTGCCGCGGTTGATGCCGGCCACGACACCCTGCTGAGTTTTGGCGGTGCCTATTCCAATCACATCCGGTCACTGGCCGCGGCAGCGCGGCTTGCCGGCCTGCGCTGTATCGGCGTGATTCGCGGCGAGCTGACCGATCCCCTGAATCCGGTACTGGGTTTTGCACAGGCGCAGGGCATGCAGCTGGTTCCCGTGACTCGCGGAGACTATCGCCGTCGCCAGGACCCGGATTTCATCGCCGCGCTGCGCAACCGGTTCGGGGATTTTTACCTGATTCCCGAGGGTGGCAGCAATGAACCCGGCATTCGGGGTTGCGAAGACATCGTCGATCTACTGCTGGCTGAATGTCGGGCAACAGAACCGGATTCCGGGAACCAGTCGCTCACCGTGGCGCTGGCCTGCGGTACCGGTGCCACGCTGGCTGGAATGGTCAGGCGGTGTCAACGACTGCGTCTGCCCTGGCAGTTTCTGGGTATCGCCGTGCTGCGGGATCGCGGCTTTCTGGACGATGCGGTAGCAACCTGGACGGGTGGACCGAGCCAGGCCTGGCAGGTAAATCGCGACTACCACTTTGGTGGCTATGCCCGTGGGCAGGTGGCGCTGTACGAGTTCATAAAAGATTTCGTTGAGTTCAGCGGAATTCCCCTTGAGCCAGTCTATACCGGCAAGCTGCTGTTCGGGATTTGCGATCTGGCGGCACGGGGTAGTTATCCACCGGGATCTCGAATTATCGGTCTGCACACCGGTGGGATCTTCTAATACGGTATTGCTGCCCCGCGTACTGGTGAGGCTGGTAGCGGTCAGCGATGCTTTCCCACCGGTGGCAAATCAGGACACAGATCAAAAGCGAGAACAATTCTCTCGGCTTCGGCCGTGAAAGGGAGGGTCCGGTGATGCAGCGACGAAGGAAACATAACAATATCCCCCGCCTCGGGGTTATGGGTTATTTTTGCGGCCTTGTCGTCTGAGTAGTGTTCACCGCCCAGACAGAATTCGATCGCACCTTCATTCTCACCTGCAGAAGGAGCGACCTGTAAATAGACGACACCGCTCAGCCAGCCGGAAGGATGGATATGGGGGTAGTGATACCCCTGAGGTTTGAGAATGACATACCAGCCCGATAGATTGTTTCCGGTGGGCCATTTCTGAATATAGGAACAGGGTTCGTTTTTAAACCTTGCATGGTAGGCATCCAGTTCCTTGATGAGGATTGCCTTGAGGCTTTGAAGAATTCCCGGGGGATTTTCAAGAAAGTTTCGATGGGACTGAAATCCTCCGTGAATGGATTGATTGGACGGCTCCCAAACCGTTTCAATGGCACGAAGCTCCTCTATCACTTGCGTGATGTACGGACCGGGGTTTTCAATATGCGAGGAAATAGTCGAAAAAGTTAAAAAATTCAACGGATTCTTACAGAAATTATGCGCCGTTTCTTTTTTGTACCGGTCAGCAACAAATGCCGAAATGGCGGCAACCTTGATGTTGGTATCGTCGACTTCAGCCTGCCTTTCTATACGCCTGTAAATTTCTTCTTCTCTCTCCAGGACACACAGGCATGCCAAAGCGCCTGCCCTGGAATCTTCTGTATCGCATGCATCGAAATCCTTCAATGCGGCGGCGTAGTCGCCTTTTTCAAACAGTAACTGCCCCCGGTTCAGGTACGCGTCTGAATAGTCTGGTTTGAGCGCTATCGCCCGGTTGTAGCTCGCTTCGGCCTCTTCGAACCGGTTCAGCGCCTGCAGGGTGATACCCAGGCTGTTATGGGGCTCCGCGACGTTCGGCTGCGAGGCGATTGCCTGTTTGTAGCTCGCTTCGGCATCATCCAGCCTGCCAAGAGCTTTCAGTGCGCCGCCAAGATTGATATGTGCTGCTGCATAGCGCGAATCCAGCGTTGTCGCCTGCCGGTAGCATGCCGCCGCTTCTTCAATCCTGTCGCGTTCCTGCAGCAGGAGACCCAGGTTGAAATGGGCTCCGGCAAAACCTGGTATCAGGGTGATTGCCTGCCGGTAACTTGTTTCAGCATCTTCCAGTTGACCCAGCTTTTTCAGCGTATTACCCAGGTCGGAATACGCCTTGGCATAGTCCGGCTTCAGCCGAATTGCCTGCTGGTAACTTGCCTGGGCGTCTTCCAGTCTGCCCAGTTCCTGAAGCGTATTGCCCAGGTTGTAGTGAGCTTCGGCATCCTGCGGCTCCAGTTCCACTGCTTTCCGGTTGGCAGCCAATGCCTCGGACAACTTGCCGGTTTGCTTCAGCGCCGCCGCCAGCACTTTCCAGCTGAACTGATCGCGGGGAAATTGTCCGGTGAGGGACAGAGCCAGTTGCGCCGCGTCGCCATAGCGTCCAGCCTGATAGAGCTGGAGCAGGTTGACGAGTTGAGACTGAGAAGGCGATGTGCCACTGGTGACGTCGGTCATGCTGTACCCGAAGTTGATAGCGCAGGGCTGCAGGGACTAAAACCCTGCAACCTGTCAGGGGTGGAATCATTCTGAAAGACCTGGCAGCAAATATCAATCCAACCGGCCAATGGCAGAAATCAACGCAACCGATGCTTCGAGGCTGAGCTTGTTAGCGGCTGAAGTTGCCGCGCAGTGATTGCGATTTACCAGGCGCTGGTAAAGTACGCGCATTGAAGTGGTCGACTGGAAATTGTTTGGCCAGGTGCCTTCAGTGCCGCGCTAACTGAATGCCCGGCAACCTTGCCAGGGTTTCCCGCCCTGGCTTCGGCATGATCTGCACGATGCCGGGAAAACCTTGGAAATAACTCTAAAAGTACCAGTAATTATAATAAGTTAAGGTGATTACCTAATCTCTGGCCTTAACTGCAACCCGGCTCATCCCGGCCGTCGCGGAGATCAGCAGCGGTAATAGTCGCGGTACCAGTGGACAAAGGCGGCAACCCCGGTCTCCAATGGCGTATCGGGCCGGTAGTCCATGTCGTTGACCAGGTCATCCACGTCGGCGAACGTGGCGGGGACGTCACCGGCCTGCAGGGGCAGCATGTTCTTGACCGCGGTTTTTCCCAGGCATTTTTCCAGGGTTTCGATGTAGTCCATCAGCTTGACCGGGTTGTTGCTGCCGATATTGTAGAGCCGGTAAGGGGCGGTACTGGTGCCCGGGTCCGGACTGTCACTGGACCAGCCGGGAGCCGGGCGGGCAATATTTTCGACCGTTCTGACAATGCCTTCCACGATGTCGTCGATGTAGGTGAAATCCCGCAGGTGATTGCCGTGATTGAACACGTCGATGGGTTCTCCCGCCAGGATGTTACGGGTGAACAGGAACAGGGCCATATCCGGACGTCCCCAGGGACCGTAGACCGTGAAGAAGCGTAATCCGGTGGTGGGTAGCTGGAACAGGTGGCTGTAGGTATGGGCCATCAGCTCATTGGCTTTTTTGCTGGCCGCATAAAGGCTTACCGGGTGGTCAACGTTGTCATGCACCGAAAACGGCATCCGCGTGTTGGCGCCATATACCGAGCTGCTGGATGCATACACCAGGTGTTCTACGCCGTTGTAGCGGCATCCTTCCAGGATATTGACAAAACCGGCGAGGTTGGCGCTGACATAGGCCTGGGGATGGCTGAGGGAGTAGCGCACGCCGGCCTGGGCGGCCAGGTTGACCACGCGCTGCGGCTGCTGTTTTTTAAAGAGAGACCCGATACCTTCAGCATCCTCCAGGTCCAGTCGCCAGTCGCTGAAATTATCGTGATCGAGGAGCTGCGCGAGCCGGTCTTTTTTCAACTGAACGTCGTAGTAGTCGTTGAGATTGTCGACACCGATAATCTCGTTGCCTTCGTTCAACAGTCTGAGTGCCAGGGCATGTCCGATGAATCCGGCAGTCCCGGTAATCAGTATTTTCATGGTCGAATCTCCACTATGCATTCCGCCGACAGGTGCCGGCTATCTCAATCAGCCAGGCAGGATGTTAACGTTATCGGCAGGATAATTCCGCGTACCAGTAGGCATCCAGGGATGACCGCGCCGGTGGCCGGGGGGCCATGCTATACTGCGCCAACTTTGATAGCTGGCCCGGGGGAACTGCGACAGACCATGGGCTGGCCGGTAACAGGCGCTGATCGAGGGCGGCGGATGTCGGAATTCAAGAAAATAGGCCTGATCGGGCGACCTGGCCATACCGGTGTCATTGATTCCCTGCGACGATTGCTGACTTTCCTTAAGTCCCGGGACGTGGATATCATTCTTGACGAGGCCACTGGCCGGCTGGTCCCCGACCACGGCGAGGAAATTGCCAGCCGCGAAGCCCTGTCACGGCATTGTGACCTGGTGGTGGTGGTGGGTGGCGACGGCAGCATGCTCAATGCCGCCCAGAGTATCGCCTCGGAGAACGTGCCGGTTATCGGTATCAACCGCGGTCGACTCGGCTTTCTTACCGATGTCATGCCCGAGGAGATAGAGTCCAAGCTGGACGAGGTACTTGCCGGCAACTACAGCGTCGAGTCCCGGTTCCTGCTGCGGCTTGAAGTCGCCAACGGTGACAGCCGACGCGCTCTGGGCTGCGCCCTGAACGATGTTGTCCTGCATCCGGGGAAGGCCGCGCAGATGATCGAATTCGAACTTTTCGTCGACGACCGGTTTGTGTACAGTCAGCAGTCAGATGGGCTTATCGTGGCGACACCCACCGGCTCGACCGCCTATGCCATGTCGGCGGGCGGACCGATAATGCACCCTGGTCTCAATGCCATCGCACTGGTTCCCATCTGCCCGCACTCGCTGAGCAGCAGGCCCATTGTTGTCGACGGTGACAGTGAAATCCGCCTGGTTATCGGCGAGAAGGACTCCATATTGCCCCAGGTAAGCTGCGACGGCGAGGTCAAGTTTTCCGCAGAAGCCGGGGACCAATTGATCGTCAGCAGGAAATCAACCGCATTGAAACTCATTCATCCCCCTGACCACAGCTTCTACGAAGCCTATCGGAGCAAGCTGGGCTGGGGCAGCCGCCTGGTTCGCAGTGACGATGGCCGGTAGTCAGACCATCGGCAGTTCTGAGAACAGCGTACAGCGCCTCCGGTAATTCCGGCGGCACAATCCACACCGGCAGCAGGTCGACACGGGAGACCCATGGTCAGCGCAGGTAACAGCAGGAAGGACGTCCCCGGGCGCAACGGATGATCAGGGTAGTCAGTGTCAGCATAGACGTGGATCTGCGGGATCTCAGTCGCCATTTATGGCAGCAGGGCATTCAGCATCGAATTATCGAGGAATCCGGTGAGCAGGTTATTTTTGTCCGGGATCAACGGCTCGTTCCGGTGGTCCGGGAACTGGCCGACGAATTCCTGGCGGGCCGGTTGCAGCCCGAAATTCCCCAGCGAATGCCCCCGTCGCCGGCCGGAAATTCCGATCCGCTGAGCAGTTCACTGCTGTACCGGGTACTGCGTATCGTGTTCCTGGCGCCGGTTACATCACTATTGACCCTGGTTTGCCTGGTGGTGGCGCTGATCACCCAGCTGGGACGTGCCGTTGACCGCCTCGATTTTCTATTCTATCCGGACCTGCCGACGGACGGGCTGGCTGCCCTGCTGGGGGGCATCGATTCGCCGCTGATCCTGCTGCAGACCCTGTCGCCAATGTTTCTCCATTTCGGGGAACTGCACATCGTGTTCAACCTGCTCTGGCTGTGGTATTTCGGCAGACAGCTGGAAGTCGTTCAGTCCAGCCGGGCGTTCTTTCTGCTGGTGGTGGTGACGTCCTTCGCCGGCAATACGGCACAGTACCTGTACAGCGGGGCGGCAAACTTTGGCGGGATGTCCGGCGTGGTCTATGGCCTGGTCGGCTATGCCTGGGTGCTGAACAAGTTCGTGCCGGGGAAAAGACTGATGGTCAATGAGTCGCTGTTCGTGGTGTTCGTGATTGCCCTGGTACTGATGGAAGTCCTGGCCGGCTCGTTTATCGCTTCAGCTGCACATGTTGGTGGACTGGTGGCCGGGCTGGTCGCGGGATTGCTGGTGCTGGCGAAGGCGCGTCTTGGTCGGGCCTGAGGGAATCCCGGGACCGGGAAAACAGGGGTGATTTTAACTATCCCGGCGTAAACACGTTAGAATGGCGTTGCCCGGAGTCTGTAGCGGAGTCGAACCATGCTGGACAGAAAACCTGAATCCCTGGAAGCCCTGATCGACGGCATTACGCCGGAAATCCACGGAAAGCTTAAAACCGCCGTGGAGCTGGGTAAATGGGAATCCGGCGAATCCCTCAGCGCGGAGCAGCTGGCCCATTGCCTGCAGGCCATTATCGCCTGGGAGCATCGGAACCTGCCGCTGGAACAGCGGACCGGATTTCTCGATCCTGGCGGCGTGTCCGGTTCAAGCTGCCGGTCGCCACAGGATGCCATAGTCAGCGACCACGGTGAGTCTGCCGATTTCGTTTCCGAATAATCCTGGGTAAGCGATGATTATCCTGTCAACATGCCCACCGGGAGCAAGACCATGGAGTCAATAGCGCAGGGGACGATGCGTAAAATGCTTTCCCGGCTCGAAGACCCGGTGGCCTACCGATTGCGCCTGGGCAGCGAGGAAATTCCAGCCAACCCGTTGCTGGGCAAAGAAATCACGCTGCGCTATACCGGCACCATCAATTGCGTGCATTGTGGTCGGGTGACCAGCAAGAGTTTCAATCAGGGCTATTGCTTTCCGTGTTTCCAGTCGCTGGCCCAGTGCGATTCCTGCATCATTCACCCGGAAAAATGTCACTTTGACCAGGGGACCTGCCGGGAGCCGGAATGGGGCGAACAGTTCTGCCTGCAGGACCACATTGTCTACCTGGCCAATTCGTCCGCCATCAAGGTGGGTATCACCCGCGCCACCCAGATTCCCACCCGGTGGATAGACCAGGGCGCCATTCAGGCTCTACCCATTATTCGAGTGCGCAGCAGGCTGCAGTCCGGTCTGCTGGAGGTCATGTTCCGGCAGCACATCACGGACAAGACCAACTGGCGCAACATGCTGCGTTCGGACGGGGAGATGCTTGACCTTGAAGCCGAGAAAGACAGGCTGCTGGACGTGTGTCGCGAAGACCTGGCGGAAATGGAGCAGCAGTTCGGGTTTTTTGGCATCAGTATTCTGAACGGGATCGATACCCTGGTGATTCGTTATCCCGTCCAGGAGCTTCCCGATAAGATTCCCAGCCTGAATTTTGACAAGAACCCGGAAGTCCAGGGAGTATTGCTGGGTATCAAGGGCCAGTACCTGATATTCGATTCCGGCGTCATCAACCTGCGGCGTTTCGGCGGGTACTGCGTTGAACTGCTGGAGAGCCATTGATCGGTTTCCGAAGCTGAAACCGGATTTACCTGACCTGTAATTTGCGAAACTATCTGAATTAAGTGGAAGCGTTGACCAATGAGAGATGCCCAGGCACGAACCATTTACCTGAAAGACTACCACCCGCCCGCTTTCCTGGTGGAGCGGACCGAACTGCATTTCGAACTCTTTGAAGACTATGCCCTGGTGAAGTCCACGCTGACCATGCGGCGCAATCCGCAGTGCGGCGACGACGCAGAAGCAGCGGCGCTGGAGCTTCAGGGGCAGGGGCTGAAACTGGAGAAGCTGTTATTGAACGATCGGCCGCTCTCCACCAGCCAGTACCTGGTGGACTCGGATTCCCTAACCGTTCCCCAACTGTCGGATTTACTGGCTGCAGGTGATGACCCGTTCAAGCTGACCTGTCACACCCGCATCGAGCCGCAGAACAATACGGCGCTGGAGGGGCTGTACCGATCCGACGGCATCTTCTGCACCCAGTGCGAGGCCGAGGGGTTCCGGCATATCACCTACTATCCGGACCGACCGGATGTCATGAGCGTGTTCACCACTACCGTTGTGGCGGACAAGGAGAAGTACCCCGTGCTGCTTGCCAATGGCAATCCGCTGGAAAGCGGCACCGATGCGGAAAATCCACAACGGCATTGGGCTACCTGGCATGACCCGTTCAAGAAACCGTGCTACCTGTTTGCCCTGGTGGCCGGAGACCTGGAGTACATCGAGGACAGGTTTGTCACCGCCAGCGGGCGGGAAGTGCTGCTGCGACTCTTTGTCGAGGCCAAGGACCTGGACAAGTGCGATCATGCCATGCGCTCGCTGAAGAACGCCATGCGCTGGGACGAACAGGTTTATGGTCGTGAATACGATCTTGATATTTTCATGATCGTCGCCGTTGATGCGTTCAACATGGGCGCCATGGAAAACAAGGGGCTGAATATTTTCAATACCTCCTGTGTGCTGGCAAATCCCAGGACCACCACCGATGCCGCTTTTCAACGTGTCGAGGCGGTGGTGGCCCACGAGTACTTTCATAACTGGTCCGGAAATCGCGTCACCTGCAGGGACTGGTTTCAGCTTAGCCTGAAAGAAGGATTTACCGTTTTTCGTGATTCCGAGTTTTCCGCCGACATGGGGTCCAGGACCGTCAAGCGTATCGAGGATGTTTCTCTGCTGCGAACCGCCCAGTTTGCGGAAGACGCCGGGCCGATGTCCCATCCCATCCGTCCTGATTCCTACATGGAGATATCCAATTTCTATACCCTCACGGTGTACGAGAAAGGCGCTGAGGTTGTGCGCATGATCAGTCAGATTCTTGGTGCGGAAAAATTCCGCCAGGGATCGGACCTGTATTTTTCGCGGCATGACGGCCAGGCAGTCACTACCGAGGACTTTGTCAGGGCAATGGAGGATGCCAGTGGCATCGACCTTACCCAGTTTCGCCACTGGTATACCCAGGCCGGCACCCCGGTGCTGGACATCACCAGCTCCTATGACGCCGGACAGCGGCAGTATTCCCTGACCGTCAGGCAGAGCTGTCCACCGACCCCGGGCCAGCCGGAGAAGAAGCCATTTCATATCCCGCTGCGCATGGGCCTGCTGGACCGCGATGGCAACGAAATTCCACTGGTGCTGGATGCTGATCCGTCGGTCCAGGGTACGGACGGAGTGGTGGCCGTCACCAGGCCGGAAGAGACTTTCACCTTCAGCCAGGTTGACTCCGAGCCGGTGCCATCCCTGCTGCGGGAGTTCAGCGCCCCGGTCAGGCTCAACTACGACTATTCGCTGGACGAGCTGTATTTCCTCATGGTTCACGATACCGACGGGTTCAACCGCTGGAATGCATCTCAGCAACTGGCGGTGAGACTCATCCGCAAAATGGTTGCAGAAAATACCCCGCTCATCGCGGAAAATTTCCCGGCAATCCTGTCGCAGGCGTTCAACGGGGTGCTTAAGGCAACCCTCGAGGATCCGGAACTGGACAAGGCCATGATTGCCCAGCTGCTTTCGCTGCCAACCGAAAGTTACCTGATTGAGCTGGCCAACCCGGCTGACGTGGACGCCATTCATCATGTCCGGGAGTTTCTGTGCAACGAGCTGGCCACACAGTTCAATGAGCTGTTCGCCAGGGTCTACAGTGAAAACAGGGAAACCGGCCCTTTCGCCGTCAGTGCCGAAGCCGTCGCCCGGCGTTCATTGAAGAACCTGGCCCTGGAATACCTGGTGCGCACTGGTGAAGCTGTCCACCTTGACAGTTGCCTGGCGCAGTTCAGGGAAGCGGGCAACATGACCGATCAGCATGCCGCGCTGCGTCTCCTTGATCATTCCGGTGACGTCCCCGATTCGCAGCGAGCCGAAGTGCTGCAGGATTTCTACAGCCAGTGGTCCCACGAACCCCTGGTGGTTAACCAGTGGTTCACCATTCAGGCAACCCGGCCGGCGGAGAATCATTTGCCGGTAGTGGAGGAACTGCTGCGCCACGAGAAATTCACTCTGCGCAACCCCAACAAGGTGCGTTCCGTGATCGCCGCGTTCTGTAACGCCAATCACGTGAACTTTCACCGACCAGACGGCAGTGGCTATCGGTTCCTGGCCGACCAGGTGCTGGTCCTGGACCGGCTGAATCCACAGATTGCCTCGCGTTTGCTGTCACCGCTGACCCGCTGGAAAAAGTTCGACTCCCAGCGTCAGCAGCTGATGCGGGAACAGCTGCAGCGCATCAAGGCGGAACCGGATCTTTCCAGTGACGTGTTTGAAATCGTGGAAAAAAGTGTAACCTGACCCGGTATAGTCTGCCAGCAGGTGCAGGGTGCAAGGTGCAAGGTGGAAAGGGAAGCGGGGGAGTGGATACAGGCCGCTACCAGCCTGTATCCACCAACCGGTTGGGGGCTATTCAGGCCACATCCTGAACGTTGGTGAGTGGAATATCCCGGGCCTTGTCAGCGGCCTTCATGTAATCGGCAATCTCATTGAAATTCAGGTAGCGATAGATATCTCCGGCCATGGTATCGATGTTCTGCATGAACCTCAGGTATTCGTCCATGGCCGGTATACGCCCCAGCGCGGCGCTGACCGCGGCCAGTTCCGATGAGGCCAGGAATACGTTGGCCCCCTGGCCGAGACGGTTGGGAAAATTCCGGGTCGAGGTCGATACCACGGTGGAATTGGGCGCTACCCGGGCCTGGTTGCCCATGCAGAGGCTGCAGCCCGGCATTTCTGTACGCGCCCCGGCCACGCCGAATACGTTGTAGATGCCTTCCTCCGTCAACTGGTGTTCATCCATCCTGGTAGGTGGCGCGACCCACAGCCGGGTCGGCAGGCCGCCTTCAACCTGTTTAAGTACTTCGCTGGCGGCCCGGAAGTGACCGATATTGGTCATACAGGAGCCGATAAAGACCTCATCGATGGCCGTACCCTGAACCTCCGAAAGAGGCTTGACGTCATCCGGATCGTTGGGACAGGCCAGCAGCGGTTCCTTGATTTCGTTTAAATCGATTTCGATGATCTTGTAGTATTCGGCATCCGCATCGGGTTCCAGCAACCGGGGATTTTCCAGCCACTCCTCCATGGCCCGGGCGCGGCGTTCCAGGGTCCTGGCGTCCTGGTAACCTTGGGCAATCATCCAGCGCAACAGGGTTACATTGGACTTGAAATACTCAATGATGGGTTCCTTGTTGAGGCGGATGGTACAGCCACCGGCGGAGCGTTCCGCCGAGGCATCGGAAATCTCGAAGGCCTGCTCGACCTTAAGGTCGGGAAGCCCTTCAATCTCCAGGATGCGCCCGGAAAAAATGTTCTTCTTGCCTTTCTTGGCGATGGTCAGGTCGCCGGATTGAAGCGCCGCGTAGGGGATGGCGTTCACCAGGTCCCTGAGCGTGATGCCAGGCTGCATCTCTCCCTTGAAACGCACCAGCACGGATTCCGGCATATCAAGGGGCATGACCCCGGTGGCGGCGGCAAAGGCCACCAGGCCGGATCCGGCGGGGAAGGAAATGCCGATGGGAAAACGCGTATGGGAATCGCCACCGGTGCCCACGGTGTCAGGCAGCAGCATGCGATTCAGCCAGGAATGAATGATACCGTCCCCGGGCCGCAACGATACGCCGCCGCGGGTCTGGATAAAATCCGGCAGCGTATGCTGGGTCTCGATATCCACCGGCTTGGGATAGGCCGCCGTGTGGCAGAAAGACTGCATCACCAGGTCGGCGGAAAAACCCAGACAGGCCAGATCCTTGAGTTCATCCCGGGTCATCGGACCGGTAGTGTCCTGGCTGCCCACGGTAGTCATTTTCGGTTCACAGTAGCTGCCGGGGCGAACGCCGTCGACGCCACAGGCGCGGCCCACCATTTTCTGGGCCAGGGTAAAACCCCTGTCGGACTGTTCACCGCTCACCGGTGTGCGAAAGATGGTGGAAGGTTCCAGGCCCAGGCTTTCCCGGGCCCGCTGGGTCAGCCCGCGACCGATAATCAGGGGAATGCGTCCACCCGCCCGCACTTCGTCCAGCAGCACTTCGGTTTTCAGGGAGAATTCGGCGAGGGTTTCATCGCTGTCGTGGCGCGTCACCCTGCCGTCGTAGACGTGAATATCGATGATGTCGCCGGTCTCGAAGTTGTCGACATCGCATTCGAAGGGCAGGGCGCCGGCATCTTCCATGGTATTGAAGAAGATCGGTGCAATCTTGCCGGCAATACAGATGCCACCGGCGCGCTTGTTGGGTACGTGCGGAATGTCGTCGCCGATATACCACAGGACGGAATTGGTGGCGGACTTCCGGGACGAGCCGGTGCCCATGACGTCGCCGACCAGCGCCACCGGGAAACCTTTTTCTTTCAGTTCGCCGATCTGCTGTTCGGCATCGGTGACGCCATCCCGTGGATTCTTGTACATGGCCTTGGCGTGCAGGGGTATGTCGGGTCGGGACCAGGCATCCTGGGCGGGGGAAAGATCATCGGTGTTGGTTTCGCCCGGCACCTTGTAGACAGTGACAGTTATCACCTTGGGAATCTCGGCACGGGAGGTGAACCATTCGGCGTCTGCCCAGCTTTGCAGAACCCGGCTGGCGTTGGTGTTGCCGGCCCTGGCCTTGGCATCGACGTCGTGGAATGCGTCGAACACCAGCAGCGTATAGCATAGCTGATCGGCGGCCAGCTCGCCCAGTTCCTCGTCGTCCAGTAACTCCACGAGGGTGGCGATGTTATAGCCGCCGACCATGGTGCCAAGCAGTTCAACCGCGTGCTTGCGGTCGATCAGCGGGGAGGTGGCTTCGCCTTTGGCCAGGGCGGTGAGGAAACCGGCTTTGACGTAGGCTGCTTCATCCACGCCCGGGGGCACGCGGTTACTGATCAGGTCCAGCAGGAATTGTTCTTCTCCCGTCGGTGGACTCTTCAGCAGTTCCACCAGCCCGGCTACCTGCCCGGCGTTCAGGGGTTTGGGAACCACACCTTGTTCGGCGCGTTCGGCGACATGTTGTCTGTAGGCGTCTAGCACTTGGTTTTCCTCGATTCGTGAGCAATTCTGGGTGGCTGATGGCGCCGCTGATGAGTGTCAGAGCCACCGCTGGCGGAGCAGGAATCGAGTTGCTTTCGCAGGTTGGAGAAATGGCTTGCTGAGGTCCATCCGGACGGCGCACTACCGTCAAATAACGCGCGCAATTTTACCGGATTCAGGGCCTGATATCCAGCTGGGCGCGGGTGCGTGGTGTTGCGGTCTGGCAACGGCAGCGTTGCCTGAGGTAAGCCCGCAGCCGGGTTCTGTTGACGCGCAATGCTGAGCACCGGGCGGGGAGGTCCACAGCTTCCAGTCCAGGATCTGGCGGGCCACCCTGGTCGAGCCCCCAATGCGGTATGGGCCCCAATGCGCTGGACCGGTCGTTGGGCAACACGGCGGTTGTGAAAGTGTTGGCCGGCGGTTACGATTTCCTGTGGCAAGGAGAGTATTCGACAGCTGATGAACAAAATCCGCACACCCTGTATCGGCATCTGTTCCACCACCTCGGTGGGGGACAGGGTCTGTCGTGGTTGCAAGCGCTACGCGTTTGAAGTGATTAACTGGAATAGCTACTCAGACCAGGAGAAACTGGCGGTGCTGAGCCGCGTGGAGAAGCTGAACGTGCAGATCCTGGAGCACCGGGTGGCGATCCATTCCATCGAGCGACTGAAACTGGGGTTGAAAAGCCGCAGGGTTCCTTTCGATGAAACCCTGGATCCCTATTGCTGGGTGCACAACCTGCTCAAGCGTTGTCACAACAGCCTGGAATCACTGGAGGAATTCGGCCTGTCGGTGAGGTCCGGGTACCGGCAGCTGACACTGGTTGAACTGTCGGAACAGATCGACAGGGAAATTCTCGCGCTTTGCGATGCCCATTTTGCCCGCTACCTGGCCACTCCCTCAGGGCCGGTGGCCGACGTCGGCTGATCAGGTCGCCGGCTTTGCCTGTCCCGACTTGTCCTGCCAGTGCATCGCCAGGGGAAACTCCGTCAGCGTGACGTTGCCACTGTCACTGATCTCACCGTACCAGCCGCTCTTGTCCCAGTCACCCAGGACCACGCGCCGCCGTGCCGCTTTACCGTCGTCGCCAGGCAGGTCATGGATTGCCGGTCGATGGGTGTGGCCATGGATAACGACATCCGCAGCCAGGTCCTCGAACAGGGAGGCCACGGCACTGTCAGTGACATCCATGATCTCGGCGGCACTGGTGGCGGTGGCCTGCCTGCTTTGCTGACGTGCCTGCCTGGCAAATTCCTGTCTTTCGGACAGCGGTTTGTCCAGGAATTCCTGCTGCCAGGCCGGGTCCCGCACCAGGCGGCGGAATTCCTGGTAGGCCGTGTCGCGGGTACACAGAATATCGCCGTGCAGCAGTGCCAGGCGTTTACCGGCAATCTCCAGCAGCCACGGCTCCTCGATCAGCCTGGCGCCACAGCGATCGGCGAAGTCGTCACCCAGCAGGAAATCCCTGTTGCCATGCATCAGGTGGATGCCGGTACCGCTATCGGCGAGTTCTCTCAGCGCAGTGGCCACCCGGTCGGCCAACGGATCCGGTGCATCGTCGCCGATCCAGGCCTCGAACAGGTCGCCGAGGATATACAGCTGGGAAGCTGCAGGTGCTTTGTGGCGCAGGAAATTCAGCAGCGCGTCGGTAATATCGGGACGCCGGGCTTCCAGGTGAAGATCCGAGATCAGCAGCACGACCTGTCCCGTACCGGCTCAGTCCGGGTCCGCCGCAACGACCGTGGCGGACTCGATAACGATGTCGTCCACCGGGACGTCCTGGTGACCCATGGCGCCGGCGGTTTCACACTGCGTGATTTTTTCCACCACGTCCATGCCGTCAACCACTTTGCCGAACACGGCATAACCCCAGCCCTGGGGCGATTTGTCGCGGTGATTCAGAAAATCGTTATCAGCAACGTTGATGAAAAACTGGGCGGTGGCGGAATGTGGATCGGCAGTGCGGGCCATGGCTACCGTGCCGGTTTTGTTGAGCAGGCCATTGTCGGCTTCGTTTTCAACTGGTGAACCGGTGGCTTTCTGTTTCATCCCCGGTTCGAATCCGCCTCCCTGGATCATAAAGTTATCAATGACCCGGTGGAACAGGGTGCCGTTGTAGAATCCCTGCTCGACATGCTGTTGAAAATTCTGCGCCGAGGCCGGTGCCCGATCAAAATCCAGCTCCAGCACGATGGTGCCAAGCGTTGTCTGCAGTTTTATCATGTTGTGATTCTCTTCTTGTGATTCTTTTCTTGTGGTTCTCTTTTTGTGATTCGCGTCGTTGCGGCGTGCCTGCCCTGGCGCGGTGTGCGGATTGTCTGCCGAAGTCGTGCCGACAGGACCGGGCCGCGGCAATGGCAAAACTCCAATTCCGGCCTTATGGGAATTATGGGAACCGGCTATAATACGGTTTTTGCACTCCATGAGGAAGTACACGTCAACATGCCTCCGTCTGACTCCGGCCCCAGGCAGTCACCTGCCGAGACTGAATCGAAATCCCAGAAGACTCCGTCCAACTTTATTCGACACCTGATTGAGCAGGACCTGGCTTCCGGCAAATATGGCGGTCGCGTGCATACCCGGTTTCCGCCGGAACCCAATGGTTACCTGCACATCGGTCACGCCAAGTCCATCTGCCTGAATTTCTCCCTGGCCGAGGAATACGGCGGTCACTGCAACCTGCGTTTTGACGATACCAACCCGGCGAAGGAAAGCCAGGAATACGTGGACGCCATCAAGGAAAATATCCGCTGGCTGGGATTTCAGTGGCACGGCGAGGTGCGTTATGCCTCCAATTATTTCGAGCCGCTCTACCAGTTCGCCGTGCAGCTTATCGGCAAGGGCAAGGCCTACGTCTGCAGCCTGAGTCCCCATGAAGCCCGCGAGTACCGCGGGACGCTCACCGAGCCGGGCCGCGACAGTCCCGATCGGGACCGGTCCATCGAAGACAACCTGGAACTGTTTGAGCGGATGCGGCAGGGCGACTTCACCGACGGGGAATACAGTCTGCGGGCGAAGATAGACATGGCAGCGCCGAACATCAACCTGCGCGATCCCGTGTTATACCGTATCCGCCACGTGACCCATCACCAGACCGGCGACAAGTGGTGTATCTACCCTACCTATGACTACACCCACTGTCTGTCGGACGCCATCGAGGGGATCACTCATTCACTGTGTACCCTGGAGTTCGAAGACCACCGTCCGCTGTATAACTGGATATTGCAGAGTCTGGACCTGGATACCATCCGCGAGGCCAGTGACCTGGCTAATTCGGAGGTTGAGTATGTCCTGCCGGAGCAGACCGAGTTTGCCAAGTTGCGGATCAATTACACCATGGGCGGCAAACGCAATCTCAAAGATATGGTGGAAACCGGTGTCGTTAATGGCTGGGACGATCCCAGGATGAACACGCTTGCCGGGCTGCGCCGTCGGGGTGTCACACCGCAGGCTATTCGCAACTTTTGTGAAATGGTAGGCGTTGCCCGTAGCGAAAGCGTCGTGGATATGGGCATGCTGGAACATTGCATTCGGGAAGATCTGGATCATCGTGCCCCGCGAGTAATGTGTGTCCTGGCGCCTCTTAAGGTGACCCTGAGTAACGTGGACGCGGACGGGGAATCGCTTCTTACCATGCCGAATCATCCCAAGGACGACAGCATGGGCACGCGGCAGGTGCCGTTTACCCGAACCATCTATATCGACCGCAGTGATTTCGAGGAAGAGCCACCTCCTGGGTTCAAGCGGCTTATTCCCGGAGGCGAAGTACGTTTGCGCGGTGCTTACATTATCAAGTGCGACCAGGTCGTCAGGGACGATAGCGGCACGATCACGGAACTGGTCTGTTCCATCGATGCCGACACCCTGGGCAGGAAACCCGAAGGACGGAAAGTCAAAGGCGTGATTCACTGGGTTTCGGCGGACAGGGGACTGCCGGTGCGGGTACGTCTCTATGACCGCCTGTTCAATGCGGAAAACCCGGAAGACAAGAACGTGGAAGATTACCGGGATTGCCTGAATCCCGATTCCCTGGTCGAACTGCAGGGTTGCGTCATCGAGCCGTCGGCAGCCACGACTGCCACCGAGGCCGGGTTCCAGTTCGAGCGGGAAGGCTATTTCTGCCTGGACAGGCAGGATTCTGCCGGAGGAGACTCCCTGGTCTTCAATCGAACCATAACCTTGCGCGATTCCTGGGGAACGTCCCGGTAACAACGGTCAGACCGATGCTCAAGAACGTCGAAATCAAGATTTACAACACGCTTTCACAGCAGAAAGAAATCCTGCAGCCAATCGAACCTGGCAAGCTGCGTATCTATGTCTGTGGAATAACCACCTATGACTACAGCCACCTGGGTCACGCCCGGATGCTGGTGGCCTTCGATGTCGTGGTCCGCTATCTTCGGGCCCGCGGGTTTGACGTCACCTACGTGCGGAATATTACCGATATCGACGACAAGATACTGGCCCGTGCCCGGGAAAACGGTGAGCTGTTCTCGGACCTCACCGCCAGGTTCATCGACGCCATGCACGAGGACGAGCGGGCCCTTGCCATCCGGCCCCCGGATATCGAACCCCGGGCCACGGAACATATTCCGGAAATCATCGCCATGATAGAGACCCTGATAGCGCGCGACTGTGCCTATCGTGCCGGGAATGGTGATGTCTACTTCGCCGTGGACAGCTTTCCCGACTATGGCGCGCTTTCCAAGAAAAACCCGGAAGACCTGCTGGCCGGTGCCAGGGTGGAAGTAGGGGAGCTGAAGCGGGATCCCCGGGACTTTGCCCTGTGGAAGGCTTCTGCCGATGGTGAGGCTGGCTGGGACTCTCCCTGGGGCTATGGACGCCCGGGCTGGCATATCGAGTGTTCGGCCATGTCCACCAGCTGCCTCGGGGAACATTTCGACATCCATGGGGGTGGCTCGGATTTGATGTTTCCGCACCATGAAAACGAAATTGCCCAGTCCGAGGCCGCCACCAACTGCAAATTTGCCAATATCTGGATGCATAACGGGCCGCTTCGCGTTGACGACGAGAAAATGTCAAAGTCCCTGGGAAATTTCTTTACCATCCGCGAAGTATTGAAGAATTACGATGCGGAAGTGGTGAGGTACCTGCTGGTGTCCAGCCACTATCGCAGCCCCATCAACTACTCGGAACAGAACCTGAAACAGGCGGCCAGTTCCCTTGAACGGCTCTATTCCGCGCTTAAGGATATACAGCTGGACGGCGTGAAATCCCTGGTGAACAGTCGTTTTGAGCGGGCCTATCATGCCGCCATGGACGATGATTTCAATACCGCCGAAGGCATCAAGGTGCTGTTTGATATTGCCCGGGAGATCAATCGTCGCAAGGCGGACAATCCCGAACAGGCTGCCCAGCTGGCTGAACTGCTGGTGCGCCTGGGTGGTACCCTAGGTATCCTGCAGGCTCCGCCGGCTGACTTCCTGCAGGGCACGGTCGGGAATGAAGTCGACGCAGACTACATCGAATCCCTGCTGGTGGAACGCCGGGCGGCACGGGCGTCCAAAGACTGGGACCGGGCCGACGCCATCAGGGACGAGCTGAGCCGGCTCAACGTGGTGGTGGAGGATTCGGCTGACGGCAGCAGCTGGCGAATCGAACGCTGATCACGATAGCACTCCGGGCTCTCAGGGCTGTGCCTACGGCCCCTCCAAGCCCGGCAAGCCGCTGAAACAAACATTGACGGGCAGGGGTCTCATGAGTATTATCCCTGCCTCTTGAAAAATGATGTACCCAGTCGGGGTATAGCGCAGTCTGGTAGCGCGCTTGCTTTGGGAGCAAGATGTCGGGAGTTCAAATCTCTCTACCCCGACCAGTCAATCCTGTTTGATGGTGACCGTAGCTCAGTTGGTAGAGCCCCGGACTGTGACTCCGGTTGTCGTGGGTTCGAGCCCCATCGGTCACCCCATTTATCGCGGTTTTCAGGGAAATCTCCCGGCCGCCTCGAGGATGTTGCGAAATATCGTCGCAACCCCGTCTCCAGTCAGTTGTCACTGGCAATATAAACGGGGTCAGACCCCATTTATCTCCTCTCACCGAGTATTTTGCTTGTCATGGCGTGGCTGACCCACGACTTTCAGCAGTTACCTGTCCCTTCGCGGCTGGTGCCTCAATGTCTGCGGGCAATTTTCCAGGATAAAAGGGGTGCAGGGTAAAAATCAGTCCACCAAATGGATGGTCAAGTAAGACTGCATTGTATTTTTACTCTGACCCCTTTTATGATGAGCAAAAACAGGAGGCTTCAATGACCCGAGACTCAGCGCAAGCCACTGAGGCGCAATCAGCGAGCAGCGATAGGGTTGATACCCATCGCCCGGACGAGGACAAAGTTCCCACGGTGGACGGCGCCCGGATTGAAATTGCCCAGATCAATGTCGGTGAACAGCCGGATGACGTCGCCTCAGGAAGCGGGTTTCTGCGTCGATTCAGGCGAGGACTTTCGCTCTTTCTGGCAGGGATGTACACCGGCGTAAAATGCGGCGGTGTGCCTCATTCCCATCATACCTACGGTGATGATCGCGACAAGCGGCCGCTGTAGTTCCCATGAATATTGCCGACAGCCGTCCTGCCAGCAGCCCCGACATGGATGCCAATTGCTTTTCGTGTACAATACCGCGCGACCGGATGCCGCTGGCTGGACGAAGCATCGGCCGATAAAAAGAGATGCGATTTAATTTAACAGTCCGGGAGCCCGACTTCCGTAGTAGACCAGATAGTTTTCTTGCGCGCCCGTAGCTCAACCGGATAGAGCATCGGCCTTCTAAGCCGAGGGTTGCAGGTTCAAGTCCTGCCGGGCGTACCATATCGACCAGGCTGTATTGTTCGTGGGTACTGGATGCTTGGCTTTTCCTGATATTTTCCTAATATAATTGATCAGAGGTTCCCAGGATCTGCCTTGGATATCCCGCAATAAAGAAGACACAAAGACCACTCGATGCAGCTTAATCAAATCCCCGAATAGCTTGCCTATGCCCATAGCCGATGACGCCGATATTGCCGACTACTATGATGCCAATACCCGCAAATTTCTGCGTTTTGGCGGTAGTGGCGATGTGGCAGCCATTCACAGAGCCATCTGGGCGCCAGAGGTCACCTACCGCCAACAGGCATTCCAAGAGCTGAATATACGGGTGGCTGACTCGATACGGCTGTTGGCCGATCGCTTTACCGAGCCCTTGCGCATAATGGATCTGGGTTGCGGTGTCGGCGGAACCGCTACGTGGCTGCATCACGCGCTGGGCGCCGATGTGTTGGGCATCAGTATCAGTGAAGTCCAGGTAAAGTTGGCACAAGAGCGGGCACGGGCGCTGGGTTGTGGAGAGCACGTGGAATTTGTCACTGGCAGTTTTGAGTCTTTCACGGTGCCGATAAAGCAGCATGCGGCATGTGCCATTGAATCTTTTGTGCATTGCCAACATCCCGATCAATTCCTGAGCAAGGCACGGGAAAACCTGTTGCCGGGCGGCCGGCTCGTGATCTGCGATGACTTTGTCAATCCAACCCCGTCGCGTGAAGCGGATGCCTGGATTAAGCAATTCAGGCATGGCTGGCAAATCAATCAACTGCTTAGCCGGGCGGATTTTCTGTCTCTGGCTGACAGACAGGGATTCCGAATCGTGGAAGTGGTCGACCTGTCGGCATACGTACGTCAGTTTCCCAAGCCGCTTCTGTTTATGATGAGCTACCTGACCCGTCTGCCGGTCCCAGGCACTTACTGGCAGAATCTTGCCGGGGGTACTGCTCTACAGGTTTGCATTAAGCGGTCCTATACCAGTTATCTCGTCATTATTTTGGAGCGCATCTGAGATAACTATTGATTGGCTGTAGAATCCTGACATTCGAATTAGCAGCCTGTCAGTGTCTTCTGTTGGCTGCAATCAGATGTAGGAATTTTTACGCGGGGCGAAGATTTTACAGCAATGAAGTGGGCAAGTAATGAGATGTTTCTCATCCATCGTGAAGGCAATTTTTGACGCTTTGGTCACTTCGAAAGGCCGCAAGGTACGCTATGAACTGAAAACGCCGTTTCGCAAAGGCACCACCCATGTAGCCATTCTTATACTTCAGTTCATCCGTCAGATTGTAAGTCCTGGTGTAGAACGCCGGACCGTCGTAAAAGATCTGGCGATAGCTGAATCTTGGGTATCGGAAAGTGGGTCGCTGTAGGGGAGAATGTTCGTTTTGTCTCACTACGCAGAGCGCTGCAGGGACTTTCTGATTCTTGTCAAACCTAATCCCAAAAAGCCGAGGGAGAGCAATCCAAGAACACCAGGTTCAGGGACATTGGCACTCGTGATCGTAATGTTGTCAATCGACCTCACATAATCACAGGGCAAATCGAGGCAACCATCACCGCTGTTGTCTTGTTCCAGTTGATACAATGCGTTCAGATCGTCCGGCGGGAAGAAAGGGGCTGTGAATAACCAAAATTTATGATTTCCTTCCGCAGCGAAGAACCCCATCTGAGTGATTGTGCCGCCGAGCACGCTAAAATCATTTACGCCAACAGTCGACCAACTCGTCGCTTCTCCACCGAATGCGCCACCCACATTTGAAAATGGCGGCGTTGGATAACTATCGATAATGACTTGCTGCGCCGCCTGATTGCTCGTGTCATCCATAAGGCCAAGTATACGTCCAGACACAGTGCCTCCGGAGTCGGAGAAGGAAAACGAAAAATCCAGAAGCGGCCCCGCATTAACTGGAAAATAAACTGCAAGAAGCGCCAGGCAAATCGTTATCCGCGAGATTGGACTTTTCATTTTTTTAGTAATCTCGCGGGAATAAATTGTATTCTGCATTACACTATTCCTTGTCCTTGTCCTAACTATAACCCTGTATTGATCGAAGGCCCCAAGGCTGAATTCAGGGTGCAAATGGTCAGTCTAAAACAAGCACAGCTTCGATTCTTGACTCAACGAGGGCTTCGTGGAAATAACAGCAAAGGCCATGCCATGCCAGTAACGGCAGGCTCTCCAGCTTATTCGGGTTGAGATTTTGATGTGGCTGTAAAGATCTTTGACGCTTTCAACCAGATAGGCTGTGATAGCCGATGTTGCTGTAAAAAAATCTGACGCATGAAACCTTTGGCCGGATAGGGGACGACCAGATAGGGTACAGCTGTAAATTGACAACTTAATAACCAGTCCATTCAGGCCGCTGCCGCTATCACTGTCCTTACCGTAACTATGATTCTCGCGGTGTTGGACGAGTAAAAGCTCATTACACTCAAATACCTTAAGCTATTAATCTATTAGTGTCCGCATTCCCATTCCTTCAAAGCCTTACGGGTTTTCCGCCAGTTATATAAGCGATGTGAATTCTCTGGTAACCATGCAGGCAAGCACTAAATCAAACGGTAGCGCGATTAATATGTTGACGCCACTGGAATACCGGCCATCGACGGGCGGTGCACATTGCCGGCCTAAAACGTACCACTCACCCGTAGACCGAAATCCAGCCCGGACTTGCTGCACTGTTGTTCAATCTCTTCGAGAATACCGGCGGAGATCTTACCGACAAAGCGGGTTCGTCGCCGGCACCTGACGTTGTTGCTGACGTTCTGCACATCCGCCCGGTAGGTGAGGCCGCGGCTGTCCACGTACTCGGCAAACAGGTTGTAGCGCGGATCACCCACATCGAATTCAATGTCGTCCACATCGTAGCGAAAAATTCCGCCGTCGATCCGATCAAAATTCTGCAGACCCCAGTTGATGCGCCACCGCGGGATGTCGTGGCGCATTGTGAGCCTGAACTGTCCGCGCATGTGTGATTGAAATCGCCGCTGAATGCCGAGGAACGGATCGGTTACCTCGGAATCCTGCAGCAACAGGGAGGGTGACACCAGCAGGTTGGGCAGGCCTATCATGCCCATGCGGATACTGGCGGACAGGTCTGCCCCGTATTCCTTGCCATCGCCTATATTACCGTTGGCGGACTGCAAATTCTCCGCGCTGGGCGAGACGTCGATGCGGTCGATTACATCCTGGTGGTCGGCGTAAAAAAGTTCCGCGTTCAGTACGCCGACATCGTTCGGCAGCCGGTATTCGGTGTTAAAGCTGTAACGCCACTGGGTCTGCTGGCGCAGCTGGGCGTTGCCCGCCACGGTGTTACGGTCGTTGTCCTGCTCGTCGTTGGACGCGACGAAATCGGCAAAACTCAGTTGGTTGACGATGCGCTCCAGGGTGCCGCGAAGTTGCAGCGTGGGCGTCAGGTCGTAGCGCAGGTCGAACTTGGGTTTCATGAAACTGAAATTTCGCTTATTGGTAACGTCACCGGACTGGGAAATTTCCGATATTTCGTAAACCATTGTGGATTCCAGGGACATCTTGTCACTGAGAGTCCAGTTATGGATGAGAAACGGTTCGTAGCGGATTTCCTCCACGCGGGAATTGGCATTGGCGACGTTCTGAGGTACCAGGCCACCGGCAGCGGCCGAGGGCGTCCCGGTGCTGCTGAGCAGCCCCAGCACCAGGCTGGAATCGAGAATAGTCTGGGCACCTTCCACGCCAAACTCGATATTCTGGTCTGAGAATACGTCCATGGTGTAGGAACTGCGCAGTATGCGTTCCTGGGTGATACTGTCGGTGTTCAGGTACAGGTTCTTCTGGAACAGGCCATCATCCTGCAATGCAAATCGCTGGCGGGTGGAATTCTGGTTGTTCTGATTGGCAATACCGAGAAGCTTGAAACGGTGCCCGTTGTCCCGCGTGTACTCGTAGTCACCGCCAAACTCCCAATTGTCACGATCCGAGGGATTGTCTTCCTTTTCGATGGTCAGATCCGACGGGGAGGTCCGCAGGTTGCGGGTTAATCGATCCACCCTGGTGGGAGAGTCCTGAACGGCATAGAGAGCGTTCACTCTTGCACTGCTATTGGCGGAAATGTCGTAGCTCAGGTTCATGCTGAGTTCATTGTTCTCCCGCTCACTGATGCGATCCTCGTCGATGGTGTCGTTGGGCAGAAAATCGGCGAGGATGCTGTGTTCGTATGTTTCCGTGTGTGTATAGTTAGGATTGCTGCGCAGGCTCAGCAGGTAGTTGAAATTCCCTCGCTGGCCGCTCAATGCCACTGAGCCGTTTGGCGTAAAAGTTTGATCCTGGGAATAGGTCCCGCTGGCCTGCCAGGACACACTGCTTGATGACAGCGCCTCAAATAGCACCACGTTGACTACCTGGCCACTGCCGCGCACATCCAGTTCACCGGAGGTGCCCCGGATGATCTGGATTTCCCTTACCTGTTCCGAGGGAATGCGACTCAACAACCCTCCGGCCTGGGCATTCTTGCCCGCCGTACGCTTGCCGTCGATGAGAATATCCGTGCCGCCGCTGCTGCTGCCCAGGCCACGTCCTCCCGCCGAGGGGTTGCCACCACCAAAGCCGCCGGGGCCTCCGGGACCACCACCGGTGGACAGGCCGGGAATCCGGTTGAGCATATCCTGGGCGGTAATCGGCACCCACTGATCGAAATAGCTGGCAGGATAGATAACCGTCGTGCCCTCGCCGCTGGTGTCCTGGGCATGGACCAGCGGTGACCGGGCAAGACCAAGCACCAGGACCAGGACAATGGCCGGCAGGACAGTGATGACGAAAGACTGAAGGTGAGATTCGCTGGCGGTGTGGCGCATAACCGGGATCCAGGGCTGGTTCCGAAGCGTACTTCGGAAGACTGTGACGGAAAGTGACAGCGGTGATTGTACTGGTAAAGCCCGCAGCAACCACCAGCCTGTTACAAAATGTCAAGATCAAGGAACCTCTGAGTGTTTCCCTGATTAATCAGGGGTTCCTTAAGGTTTCCAAACGTTCTGCGAACACCGCAGGCAGCGGCGCTGTAATGAGGCGTTATGATGAAGTGACGCCCGGTAGGACCACCTGCCCGGAGAGCACAATCTCATGGTGGTATCGGGGAAGCGACCGGTAACCCTTTGCATTGACACGCCAATCCGCTATTTTGGTAACACTGAATCACCCTGGGAAAATCAGGAAGATGATGAAACCGGCTAATCTGGCGATCTTTGTCCTGGCTGTCTGCATGTCGCTGGCCCCGCGGCTGCTTGCTGCCGATGACTATACCGTGCCCCTTACCGAGTGGGGACAGCCGGATCTGCAGGGTGTGTGGAATTTTTCCTCCAGTGTACCGATGGAACGGCCGGAGCAATTCGGGACCCGGCAGTTTCTTACTGACGACGAAATTGCTGCCAGCAAGGTTTCACCCTTGCGTATAGGTCGGTCGAATGAGGTGACCCGAACTGCATCGGGCATCGAGGCATTTTACAACGATTCCATCTGGATGGAACGGATCAGTTCCAATGGCAGGGTTCGAACCTCGCATATTGTGTATCCAGAGAACGGTCGCATACCACCACTGGTTGACGGCGTCGAATACCTGCCGGGCGGTTCAGGGCGCATCGACAGTCAGCGGCCGGTACGGTTTGCTGTTGGCGGAATCGGCCGCGATGGACCGGAAGACAGGGGCCTTTCCGAACGCTGTCTGGTCGGATTCAATGCCGGGCCGCAACTGATGCCAAGCGTGTACAACAATAATGTGCAGATCGTTCAACATCGTGATCACATCGTTGTCCTGACGGAGATGATTCACGATGCCCGTATCATCAAACTTCGAAGCCTTCCGCCCCTTGATAAGGAGCTGACCATGTGGTCAGGAGATTCCAGCGGCTTCTGGGATGGCGATACCCTGGTTGTGGTCACCCGGAATTTCAATGGACTCACCCAGAGTTTTGAAGGTTATGGTTCTTCCAACAGCAAGATGCTGACCGAGCGCTTCACCCGGGTTGGCCCACGCACCATCAGCTATCAGTTCACCATCGAGGATCCCGAAACCTTTACGGATCGGCTGACTGCCATTATTCCCCTGACCCTGGTGGATGCCCAGCTGTTTGAGTACGCCTGCCATGAAGGCAATTATGGCATGGCCAACATGTTGCGCGCCGCCCGTCGACGGGATGCCGAGCAGGTGTCGGACAATGTCGCGGATATTTTCCGTCGGTAAGGTGAAGTACCACCTGCCAGGGACCAGGGTAAGACCGGCAACTGTATGGACTGTCAATCGCTATCCCCGGTAGGCTCAGGGCCAGCCGCCCTTGCGGCCGACGATACGGCCAGGCGCCGGTCGAGAGTTACGACAGCTTGGTGACAAAGGGGGGCGTCAGGTAGTTGTTCACTGGATTCTGATACAGATCAAGGTTCCTGATCCGGGAGTCCGTATACTCTGTCCCTGTAGTAACACTCCTCGTGCTACATGTCACTCGCGACAAAGTGGGTGATGGATGCCCAGGTCAAAGTTGCAGGCTTTGGGGACAGGATAGGGAATGCTCTGCTCAGTCCATTCTTTTTCCTGTCTCATGACCTGGGCATTCTTTATATCCCGCATCAATGCTGTCCCTCAGTGTTAGGGAACCTCTGATTAAGTATGGAAATACTCTGGCTTTCAGGCGAGTTCACTGACGAGGCGTCTTGCCGCCGGCATGCGTCCGCCTGTCAAGGCGAGACAACGAAGGCAGTGGGCTCGCCTGAAAGCCCCGACCGGCGGGGCCTGTCGGGCGCCACTGCGGTGTTGTCGCGCTTGGCAAGGGCGACGGCCATTCCCTGCACACGACGCCTTGCAGTGACGCCCGACAGACTCCCGCAGAGCACTTCCATACTTAATCAGAGGTTCCTTAGCTTTTGCCAAAGCCAGCGCATTGCTCAGTGGTGGCTCCGAATGGAGCGACCGGCAGGAAGTTTGTGCCGCTGCGGACCGCGCACCTCCGGGGTGCCTTCACTCTGAAAAATGCCCTGAAAAACGGTCATTTTTCGCCGTTCAGCGCAGGTCCTTTATTGCAGCGGCACAAACTTCCTGCCGGCCACTCCTTGCGATTCGCGAGAACCGAAGCTCACCGGGCCTGCCCGGATTCATGTCTGCAACAGGCAGAAACACCCTGGAACACACCAATATCCTTCCTGCACATCAATCTATGTCGAGGATTGTGGGACAGCAATGATCCCGTATAAAAAGGAGCAGGCTATCAGCCGTCTCCTTGCCCAGGCAGCATCCCGACGTATTCCTCCGGACAGCAGACGATATCGTCCTGCCCATTGTTGAACTGGAATCCGAATGGCACCAGTCGGTAGTGGCCGGTAGACCTGGCCTTGGCTTCGCGGCGCCTGGCCTTGCTGCCATCAGGCTTGCGCAGATCAAAGGTGAAAAACCGGTAGTTGTCAGGAAAAAGCGTACCAAGTTCTTCCTGCGACTGGATGGAAATCGCCGATCCGTGGGTCATCTCGAATACCACCACAGGCCGGTTGGCTGCAAGCGTCTTCTGCAGTCCACGCAACACTGATTTTTCAAAGCCCTCGACATCGATTTTTATCAGGTCGATCGACGTTATCGAGTGCTGCTCAAAATAGCTGTCACCGGCAACAAGCGCCAGTTCGCCTATATTCCTGTTGCCCTTCACCGTGGTGGAGGCATCGAAGGATCCGATGCCCTGGTTTCTGCCGGTGGGGGCATAAAACGGCAGTTGCTGTTCGGTTTCGCCGAGGCCTACGGGGTGAGTAAAAACGTTGTCCAACTGATTCAGGGCGACCTGCTGTTCCAGCCGTTGCCGCACAACGTCGTAGGGTTCAAAGGCATGAACCGCATCGGCTATCTGCGACATGAACAGAGAATGCTGGCCGATGTTGGCGCCAATATCGCAAAACACCGAGGGTGAACGATGGATGGCCTGCAGGCAGTCCCGAAGGAAAAACAACAGCGGTTTTTCAAAGGCGCCGTAATAAAATACGTTGAAATCGATGTTGTTTTTCAGATTCCCCTGGTAGCGAAGGCCGAAAAAGCCGGTTTCGAATGGCAGGTCAGGGGGTTCCCCCTCCTGGCAGATTCGCTTGTAAACCGACCTGCCGTATTCAGGTTTGAACCAGGACTGGTTCCAGAGAAACTTGCAGATCTGATAGGTGAGGCTCATGGTTTTCCCGGATTGCTGAGTTGCCGGATCGATTATAGCGACTTGCAGTGATCAGGGAATCCCCGGATTGAATCACCAGGATGGACTTATCGGCCAATCCGGGATCGGCAGGGCTTGCAGCGTCACATCCTCGGGTATTTTGTGATTTTCGTTACAGTTCATTGAATTTTTCACCAGCCCGGACCGCTCGGTGATGGCTCAGTTTGAAAGCTGGTTCTGTGGTTGGAGGGTTATGCCGGGTTCCGAATCTGAGGAACGCAGACGCACCTCCCTGTGCGCTCGGCCTCGGCATCCATGCCTCAGACGTCCTCAGCTTCGAAACCCGGCATAACCCTTCTGCACCCGTAGTGTATTTTCAAACTGAGCCATCACCGACCACTCCCATTGATTGCCAAGCCCGGTGGAGTAGTTTATGTTGCCTCTGTCTGCATCGGGCGCGGCCAATGTGGGCCTGCCTGCCCGGCAGGGCTGATGGCACTGCCGGTCGCTCAGCCAGGTATTCAGCGCGTTGCGGAAATACAGGGGAGAAAACCATTGTTGGCTATTATTGGCGGGTCGGGAATGTCCAGGCTGGATATCCTGGAAGGCGTTGCTTCGACACATTACAGTACACCGTATTCCGACTCCGGGGTCGAGCTTTTTCAGGGCAGCCTGGACGGGTTTCCTGTCATTTTCTTACCGAGACACGGCAGTGGCCACCGGATCCCTCCGCATCGGATCGATTACCGTGCCAACCTGTGGGCATTGAAGGAACAGGGCGTCACCGATATTGTGGCAATCAATGCCGTGGGCGGCATCAATCCGCAGATGTCGCCTGGTCAGCTGGCGATTCCGGATCAACTGATTGACTATACCTGGGGCAGATCACATACCTTCTACGAAGATGACCTGACGGAGGTGGTTCATATTGATTTCACCCAGCCGTACAGCAGGCGGCTTCGTCATCTTCTGGTTCTGGCAGTGGAACAGGAACAGCTGGAAGAAGACGAGGGTGAGGACGGCATGCCCGTGACCCGGGGCATCTATGGTTGCGTCCAGGGCCCCCGCCTGGAAACTGCCGCGGAGATTCAAAAATTACGCGCCGACGGGTGTGACATGGTCGGTATGACAGCCATGCCGGAGGCAGCGCTTGCCAGGGAATTGGGCATTCACTATGCCTGCCTGGCCCTGTCGGTTAATCGGGCCGCCGGTCTTGACGATGAAGTCATCACCATGGAGGCGATCAATCGGACCTTGGCATCGGGCATGCAGGAAATCAGGAAGGTGTTACGGGTGTTTGTCCGCCTGTATCAGCAGCGGCTCGCTGTTCAGACCCCTGCCGGAGAACAGGACACCAGCCAATAGCCGGCAGTTGCCTCTGCCCGACAGGCAGGGCGGCTCAGTTGTTACCGGATCCTGTTGAATCAGGGCCGGTTCCGTCAATTGATGACCCCGCAGCCGACGGCACCCCAGCTGACTCCGGCTCAACACCTGTTCCTGGCGTGACCACCGCATCGTTGTCAACCGCCGAAACCGGTGCTTCCGGGTTCTGCATTGGCATCGCCGGGACTGGCGGCGGCAGCTCGTAAGGCTTGACGCTGATGACTATGCCCAGCGCCGGGTGGTCCAGGTAGTGAAATTCATCGCTGCGCATGGCGCGACTCTGGCGCATCTGCACGATCCTGGAGATGCGCCGGTTGGTTTCCGGAGCGGTAATACCACCATCGGTTGACCGCGTGGACCGTGGCGGATCGACCAGGGCAGCCGGGGGCAATGGTAACTGCCATTGTGCCTGGCCGCCGAATCCTGCAGCAAACTCCGTCAGCCAGAGGTTGGCATCGATCACCACCCGGTCTTCATTCTCGTTGAAGCGAATTGTGATGCTGCCTTCCAGTTCATGGTGAGGACCCACCTGTCGTCCGCCGCGAACCAGCAGGGCGGTGGCGCTGCGGGAACGCACCACGGGCTGTCGCCACAGGCCGGTAAACAGCAGCCTGTGATCAGGAGAACGTTCCAGTCTGTCATTGGTAGTCTGGAATGCGCTGAGGCTGGAGGGCAGCAGGAGGAAGGGGTCGCGATCGAAGTCCGGCAGGCGCAGGCCGGAATCCGGCTTGCGTGGCAACGGACCGACTTCCGCCAGGGGAATCCCGTTGTCCGTAATGTTCAGCAAATCGACAGCAGGGTTCAGCTGGTCGACGATGCTCACCGGACCCGTCTCCTGGCTGGTGCCGGTATCGGGTTCGTCGCCACGGTCAAACGCCGCGACCGCCAGGAACTCGGCAAGACTGCTGAATTTCCGGATACGATCCGGATAGGCGAGCTGCAGTCGCTCCGGAGTCCACAGTTCGGCATTGCGGTATTCGGGGTACTGGTTGGCAAAAATACTCAGCTCCACCTCGAACCAGCGCTGACCGTCGAAGGAGGCGGCAGCTGCGGTGTTGACGGCAAGCAGCGCAAGCAACGCCGGCAACAGGGGATGGAACCCAGGGCAGATCGCCAGGTGTCTTATCATCACTCAGGCAGCCTGCTGTTCAGTGGTACGGAAGCGGTTCAGCATGTCGGCAATAAAGTCCAGGCGGTCATTGGCATTGTGCTGTGTATCATGGGAAAACTGCAGCTTGTTGGCGGCTCCCAGTTTATAGTGTTGTGGATCCTGTTGCACGAGCTCCACGATTGACAGGGGGTCCACCCGGGTGGACGAGGCAAACTCGATACGGCCGTTGCTGACATTGGCATCGATCCTGCTGATTCCCAGGGCCTGGGCCTGCAGTTTCAGCCGGGTCAGGCGAAACAGCAGTCTGACCTCGTCCGGCAGCGGACCGAACCGGTCGATCATTTCTTCCTGCAGGCCGGTGAGGCTGTCCGCAGAACCGGCGGCGGATATGCGTTTGTACAGGACCAGTCGGCTGTGGACATCCGGCAGGTAGTCTTCCGGTATGAGGGCGGGTATCCGCAGATTGATTTCAATGGCCTTCTCGGCGCTGAAATCCAGGGACGGGGTTTTGCCCGCCTTCATGGACTGAACAGCGTCATCAAGCATTTCCAGGTACAGGCTGAAGCCGATTTTCTGCATGTGACCGCTCTGTTCCTCACCGAGGAACTCGCCGGCTCCGCGGATCTCCAGGTCGTGACTGGCCAGGGTGAAGCCTGCTCCCAGCGAACTGGCCGCCTTGATGGCGTCGATCCGCTTGTGGGCGTCGTCACTCATCCTGCCCTGGTGGGGGGTCAACAGGTAGGCGTAGGCCTGGTGATGGGAGCGCCCCACGCGGCCGCGTAACTGGTGAAGCTGGGCCAGGCCGAACTTGTCTGCCCGGTGGATGATGATGGTATTGGCGCTGGGAATATCGATTCCGGTTTCGATAATGGTCGAGCACACCAGCACGTTGAAGCGTTTGTGATAAAAATCCGCCATGATCTTTTCCAGTTCGCGTTCCGGAAGCTGCCCGTGAGCAACGGCCAGGCGGGCCTGGGGTACGATATCACGGAGCCGGCTGGCGGCCTGCTCGATGGACTTCACGTCGTTGTGAAGATAGAAAACCTGGCCGCCTCGCAGCAACTCACGCAATACCGCCTCCTTGATCAGGCTGTCCTGTTCCTCGCGGATAAAAGTCTTCACCGACAGCCTTTTCGCCGGTGGTGTGACAATCAGCGACAGGTCCCTTACCCCGGATAAGGCCATGTTGAGGGTTCGCGGGATGGGGGTTGCGGTCAGCGTCAGTACATCCACGTTGGCCCGCAGGGCCTTGAGCTTTTCCTTCTGACGGACGCCGAAGCGGTGTTCTTCGTCGATTATCAGCAGGCCCAGGTCATGATAGCTGATCTGGTCATTGAGCAGCTTGTGGGTGCCGATTAGTATGTCAGTCCTGCCCGCGGCCAGCCTGTCCAGGCTCTGTTTCTGCTGCTGGCTGGATTTGAACCGGGAGATGACATCGACGTTTATCGGCCAGTCGGCGAAGCGGTCACTGAAACTGCTGTAGTGCTGCTGGGCGAGCAGTGTGGTGGGTACCAGGATGACAACCTGCTTGTTGTTCTGGGCGGCAATGAACGCCGCGCGCATGGCGACCTCGGTCTTGCCGAAGCCCACGTCGCCGCAAATCAGTCGATCCATGGCCTGCTCGGAACCCATGTCCTTCACCACGGCGGCGATGGCACTGGCCTGGTCATCGGTTTCCTCGAAGGGGAAGCTGTCGGCAAACTTGTCCAGGTCGATATCCTGGCAGGAATAAACAAAGCCTTTACGGGCTTCGCGGCGCGCGTAGATCTCCAGCAACTCGGCGGCGACATCCCGGATTTTTTCAGCTGCCCTGCGCTTCGCCTTGTTCCAGGCATCGGTTCCCAGCTGATTAAGCGGTGCCAGTTCCGGATCGGCACCGGAGTAGCGGCTGATCAGGTGCAGCGCTGAAACAGGGACGTAGAGTTTGCTTTCCTTGGCGTATTCCAGCAGTAAAAACTCGGTAGCCTGTTCGTCAATGGTCAGGGTGGTGAGTCCACGGTAACGACCGACCCCGTGTTCGATGTGCACCACCGCATCACCCTCCCGCAGCTCGGTAAGGCTCTTGATAAGGTAGTCGGTGTTGTCGACGGTCTTGCCACGTCGTCGGCGCTGGGCAACCTTGCCGCCGAACAGTTGCCCCTCGCTGATCAGCAGGGTGTTGTTGGCTTCCAGCCAGAAACCGCGATCCAGTGGCGCCGTGCACAGGTAAACACCGGCTGGACAATCGGTAAATTCCGGCCACGAGGTTACCGGCCGGGGTTGCAGGTCGATGGTGCGAAACAGTTCCAGCAGGGTTTCCCGACGACCGGCTGATTCTGCGCAGAACAGGACCTTGCTGTCCGACAGCTGATCGATAAATTCCCGCAGTCTGCCCAGGGGCTCCTGCAGCTTGGCGTTGATGGCAAGGTCAGGCAGGAAGCGGGTAGCGAATCGACAGCCTTTGTCGCCGGCGGCTGCCTCCTCGTGAATCGCCACCGAGGGCAGATTGCCGAGGGCCGCGAAAACCTCGCTGACAGGCAGGAAAACCTCCCCGGGTGCCAGAATCGGCCGGTATTTGTCTATCTGGCGGTCCTGGTAGCGGGTCTTGATCTCATTCCAGAAAGCCTCGCCAGAAGCTGCCAGGTCTCCCATTCTGACCACCGTCGTATTGTCCGGCAGGTAGTCGAATAGGCTGGCCAGCTGGTCGAAGAACAGGTCCAGGTAGTACTCAAGACCGGGTGAAGCAATGCCGTCGCTGACATCCTGGTAAAGCGGGCAGCTTCGCGTGTCGACGTCGAACCTTTCCCGAAACCTGGTGCGGAATTGTTGAATCCCCGCGTCGTTGAGAGGAAATTCCTTGCCGGGCAGCAGCCTGATGGAATCAACTTCGCCGAGAGAACGCTGGGTCTCGGGATCAAAGGGCCGCAGGGTTTCGATTTCATCGTCCAGCAGGTCAATACGGTAGGGCAGGTTGCTGCCCATGGGGAAAATATCCATGATGGAGCCGCGTACAGCAAACTCACCATGGTCGTAGACTGCCTCGACGTGCTGGTACCCGGCGTGCAGCAGATTTCGGCGCATGGCCTCCGTGTCGAATTGCTGACCACATTCCAGCACCAGGCTGGACCCGGCGATGTATTGACGGGGCGGCAGCCTGTGCATAAGGCCGGTAAACGACACCACCAGGATGCCCCGCGCCAGTCCGGGAAGTCGGTAAAGTGCATTCAGCCGATCGGAAATAATATCCTGGTGCGCGGAAAAATTATCGTAGGGGAGCGTTTCCCAGTCCGGAAAACTCAGCAGCGGGGTGTCCCCGGATGGGCAGAAAAAGCCGAGTTCGCGGCGCAGCTGTTCGGCCTGCTCGTTGTTGCTGGTGACCACCAGCAGGGGTCCCGGGGATTCCATTGCCGCCGAACTGATTGCCAGGCTGGCAGCCAGGCCAGGCAGATTGGTCCACGGCAGCACGGAGCCGCTGTCACCTGGCAGGGGGGGCTTGAAGATATCGGCGTGGGACTTCATCCGGCTCAAATCCTGATGCACGAAAAAGGGCGGAATTGTAGCGCAAAAAATCGGTCAGTGGTTGGTCAGGGCCCGCAAGGCAGGTGGCAGCAGTGTCCAGATCAAGACCCTCTATTGCGCCGGTGCAGTATTCGCAAGATAATAGCGATCCAGAAAAACATCCCGAAAAACAGGTGCTATTGTGGAACGACCCAGTGTAGATGACTATTTTGCCGACTGGAAACAGCGTGAAGCGCTGGTCCAGGAAATGATCCCGGTAATCGGACGACTGTTCAGTCAGCGCGATGTTGGAATATTCATTTACGGCAGGCCACTGCACAACCGTTCAGTGACATTTATCATGAAAAGTCACCGCTACGTCCGCCAGGTGGAAATGAACGAGATGTCCGAGTTCGAAACGCACCCGGTATTGATGGCGCTGGCCAAGCTTGACCTCTGGCATGCCCAGATCGACCTGGGCAAGCTGACCGTGCGTTACATGGATCAGCTGGAGGCAAAAGGCGCGGACGCCGTGGACGTTGACGCCTTTGTCAACGAGGAACTGGGATATCTGGACGGCAACAAGGCTCTGCCCATCGACAAACCCCAGGACGTGGTTCTTTACGGATTCGGCCGTATCGGCCGGCTTATGGCAAGGCTGCTGGTAGAGCGAACCAGTACCGGAGAGGTGCTGCGACTGAAGGCCGTCGTGGTGCGCCCCGGACAGCCGGGAGACCTGGAAAAGCGGGCCGGACTGTTTACCAACGATTCGGTGCACGGCGCTTTTCAGGGCACACTGCGGGTAGATGCGGAAAACAATTGCCTGATTGCCAATGGCAACGTGATCAAGGTGATCTACGCCAACAGCCCGGAGGAGATAGATTACACCCAGTATGGTATCGATGATGCGCTGATTATCGACAATACCGGAAAATGGCGGGATGAACAGGGCCTGTTGCTGCATCTGAAGGCCAGGGGGGCAGCCAAGGTAATGCTGACGGCACCCGGCAAGGGGGACCTGAAGAACATAGTCTACGGCATTAACGACAGCGAAATCGGCCGTGACGATAAAATCGTCACCGCAGCTTCGTGTACCACCAATGCCATCGCCCCGGTTCTGCGGGTGGTCCAGGACAAGTTCGGCATCAGCAGCGGGCACGTGGAAACCGTGCACGCCTACACCAACGACCAGAACCTCATCGATAATTACCACAAGGGTACCCGGCGGGGCCGCAGTGCGGCGTTGAACATGGTGCTGACGGAAACCGGTGCCGCCAAGGCCGTTGTCAAGGTGGTGCCCGAACTGCAGGGCAAGCTGACCGGAAACGCGGTTCGCGTGCCGATTCCCAACGTTTCCATGGCCATATTGATGCTGAACCTGGAGAAGCAAACCACCAAGGACGAACTCAACGAGTTTTTGCGCAAGATAGCCCTGCACTCTGACCTGCAGATGCAGATCAGTTATACCAATGACCCGGACGCGGTATCCAGTGACTTCGTCGGTTCACGTGAGGCGGCAATAGTGGACTCCAATGCGACCATCGTCGATGGCAAAAATTGCGTTCTGTACCTGTGGTACGACAATGAGTTCGGCTATTGCTGCCAGGTGGCGCGTTGTGTTTACCGGATGGCGGGAGTCACCTACCAGGTATACCCCCAGGCAAATTGATCGTCGGTTCGGCGCGCGCAAAAGCATTTTTCCTGACGTTTCTGCCCCGGGATTCCTGCCCGCTTTGTTCGCAGGCTTCCAGAGCCAGCGGAAGGAAATTGACGCAACTGGGCACAATGCGCCTCCTGGCAAGGTGATCTGCATTGCCGGCGAGCCGCGCCTCGCCCGTGAACTCGCCTGAAAGCCTGGGTATTTCCATAATTGGTCAGAGGCTCCCTAGTAATTCCGGGCTTTGCGCACTATAATTCACGCCTTGCTGAAATTGAGTGTTCGCAACACCCCGAGGCTCCATATTCTGATTTGATTGCATCCTGTTATGAGGGTTTTCCGTCATAGCAGGTTGTCGCTATTGTGCGAGCGTCGGCAGAATTCATCGACTGTCAATAATGCTTGGGTTTGATGCATGATCAAAATTCGGCGTGGCCTTGATTTGCCTATCGCGGGACAACCCCGACAGGAAATTGGCGATTCAAACAGCACGCGTTCTGTCGCCATCCTGGGCCGTGACTACGTGGGCATGAAACCCACCATGGAAGTCAAGGTCGGTGACCGGGTCAAAAAAGGACAGGTGCTTTTCACCGACAAGAAAACCCCCGGCGTACGCTACACGGCCCCGGCCAGCGGCGTGGTGGCTGCCATCAATCGTGGCCAGCGCCGCATGCTGCTGTCGGTGGTTATCGACCTGGAAGGCGATGACGAGATCGAATTCCGCCGGTTTTCCGACCAGGAACTGGAGTCGGTGGACCCCGGAGAGATTGTCGATACGCTGGTGCAATCAGGCGCCTGGACAGCGCTGCGGACCCGGCCGTACAGCAAGGTGCCGGACCCGTCCAGCCGGCCCCGGTCACTGTTTGTCAATGTCATGGATACCAACCCGCTGGCAGCTGATCCCGGTGTAGTCCTTGCCGATGCCGGCGAGGATTTTGTCCGGGGCGTGAAAGCCCTGGCCCGCCTGCCGGACCACCGGCTGTTTCTGTGCAAGGGGACCGCTGCATTACCAGGTCTCAATCCCGCCGCACTGGGCAGCATTGTCTCCGTGGAGGAATTTGCCGGGCCCCACCCTGCGGGATTGAGCGGCACACACATCCACTTCCTGGATCCGGCGGGGCCCAATCGTCGGAGCTGGTGGATAAATTACCAGGACGTCATCGCCCTGGGATGCCAGCTGGCTACCGGCAAGCTGACGGTGGAGCGCGTGATAGCGCTGGCCGGTCCCCAGGTCGAGGAGCCCAGGCTGGTGAGAACGCGGCTGGGTGCCAACCTGGAAGAATTGACCGTCGGTGAGTTGTTGCCCGGCGAGAATCGCATTATTTCCGGCTCCGTCCTGAGCGGGCGCAACGCGCGAGGTGCCGAGGCGTTTCTGGGCCGTTATCACCTGCAGGTTTCGGTACTGCGGGAAGGTCGGGAACGGGAGTTACTGGGATACCTGTCCGCCGGGGTGAGCCGCCATTCGGTCATGGGCATTTACCTCTCCGGCTTGATGAAAAACCGAAACCTGGAATTTACCACCACCACCCACGGCAGCGAGCGGGCCATGGTGCCGGTAGGAAACTACGAAAAAGTGATGCCACTGGACATTCTGCCCACGCAGCTCCTGCGGGCATTGATTGTCGGTGACATCGAAACCGCGCAGAACCTGGGCGCGCTGGAACTGGACGAAGAAGACCTTGCCCTGTGCAGCTATGTCTGTGCCGGAAAATACGATTACGGGCCTATTCTCCGCAATAACCTGACAGTCATCGAGAAAGAAAGCTGATCCAGCCAGGCGCCACGATGCGGGATAATGGTCGGTGCAGGGTGGATGAGGCCGGTAGGGTAAAAGGTTCAAGATAAAGGCAAAGGGCAATTGGTAAAAGGTAACAGCAAGCGGCATCGGTCGCGACGCGGAAACTTGCCGATAGCGCAGGGCAACGGGCGGCAGCTAGACGGTATCACCAGGCTGCCAAACATGGCAGACACGATTAATTTCAAGCCGGGTAAACGACAAGTAAATGGGCTTACGACGAATACTGGATGATGTGTCACCGCACTTTCACAAGGGCGGCAGGTACGAAAAATATTTCCCCCTCTACGAGGCGGTGGACACGATCTTTTACGCACCCGGCAAGGTCACCGTGTCCGAACCTCATGTCCGGGACGGTATCGATCTGAAGCGGATCATGATCACTGTCTGGTTCGCAGCTTTCCCGGCCATGTTTTACGGCATGTACAACATCGGCTTTCAGGCCAACCATGCCATCGCCGAAGCCTGGTGGGTCAGCGGAGCACCGGGATGGCGGGGCTGGGCGATCCAGGCCTTGGCCGGCTACGATCCGGCCAGCATCTGGGATTGCCTGGTCCACGGGGCCGCTTACTACGTGCCGATCTATTTCGTGGTCTTCGTGGTGGGCGGTTTCTGGGAAGTCCTCTTTGCAATAGTGCGCAAGCACGAGATCAACGAGGGATTTTTCGTCACCTCTATCCTGTTTGCCCTGATTCTGCCACCAGCCATTCCCCTGTGGCAGGCGGCCCTGGGAATAACCTTCGGTATCGTCGTTGGCAAAGAAGTGTTCGGTGGCACCGGCAAGAATTTCCTCAACCCGGCACTGACCGGGCGCGCCTTTCTGTTTTTCGCCTACGCGCCACAGATTTCCGGTAACGCTGTGTGGACGGCCATCGCGCCTGTCGACGGATCGTCAGGAGCCACCGCGGACGGCTTCAGTTCACCCACCGCGCTCAGCCAGGTGGCCACTGACGGCCTGCCGGTGGTGGCGGCCGCTACCGGCGAACAGCTGACCTGGATGAACGCCTTTCTTGGCCAGATGCAGGGCTCTATCGGTGAAACCTCCACCCTGGCCATCCTCATCGGCGGCGTTATCCTGCTGCTGACCCGAATCGCTTCCTGGCGGATTATTACCGGCATGTTTCTCGGCATGGTGCTGTTCAGCACGCTATTGAACCTGGTCGGCTCCGACACCAACCCGATGATGGCCTTGCCGTGGTACTGGCATTTCGTCATCGGCAGTTTTGCTTTCGGCATGGTATTCATGGCCACCGACCCGGTGTCGGCGGCGATGACCAATACCGGTAAATGGGTCTACGGCCTGTTCATCGGCGTGCTGACGGTATTGATCCGGGTACTCAATCCGGCCTATCCGGAAGGGGTGATGCTGGCCATTCTGTTCGCCAACCTGTTTGCACCATTGATGGATTATTGTGTAGTCAAAGCCAACATAAAGAGGAGACGATTACGTGGCATCCTCGAATGATTCGATAAGGCAGACCCTGATTGTCGCGTTGTCACTGTGCGTGGTCTGTTCAATCATGGTTTCCGGGGCGGCGGTTATACTGAAACCTGCCCAGGATGCCAACAAGATCCTGGACCGGAACAAAAACATCCTGAGCGCTGCAGGACTGTTCGATCCCGACGTGCATACCGATGCGGATGTGGACGAACTGTTTGCCCAGTTTACGCCCAGGATCGTTGACCTCCGCGAAGGGCGGTTTCTCACTGACCAGGAACTGGCTGAGCTGGAGATTGACCTGTCATCGTACGACCCCCGGCGCGCCGTCAACGATCCACGCTACTCCAGGGCACTGCCGGCCAGTGAAGATGTAGCCAACATCAAGCGCCAGCTGCTGTATCCCATGGTCTACGTGGTAAGCAGTGGGGATGAGATCGAACAGATCGTGCTGCCCGTGAATGGTTACGGACTGTGGGGAATTCTCTACGGTTTCCTGGCGCTGGAGGGCGATGCCAACACCGTGGACGGGATCGGCTTTTATGAACTGAAGGAAACGCCGGGGCTGGGCGCCGAGGTCACCAATCCCGACTGGCGGGCCGAATGGCCTGGCAAGGAGATCTACGACGCCCAGGGAGACGTGGCACTGCAGGTGGTCCGTGGCAGCGGCAGCGGCGAACATCGGATATCCGGCCTGGCCGGGGCAACGCTGACCAGCCGGGGTGTGGAGGACCTGATTCAATTCTGGATGGGTGACAGCGGCTTTGGACCCTTCCTGGAGAACCTACGGAACGGTTAGGTGGTGCGGTAACCCCTGGCCAGATCATTGAACGACACCAATCGCAAGGTATAGATATCACTCATGTCAGAAGCGACGAAAGTTTTATCCAGGCCGATCTTCGAGGACAATCCCATCGCCCTGCAGATTCTGGGCGTCTGTTCCGCCCTGGCGGTAACGACCAGCCTGCAGGTGACGCTGGTCATGTGTATTGCCTTGACCACCGTGACTGCATTTTCGAATCTGTTCATTTCGATGATTCGACACCATATGCCCAGCAGTATCCGGATTATCATCCAGATGACGATTATCGCGTCCCTGGTGATCCTGGTTGACCAGTTTCTGCAGGCCTACGCCTTTGAAATCAGCAAGAGTCTCAGCGTGTTCGTCGGACTGATAATCACCAACTGTATTGTCATGGGACGGGCGGAGGCCTTTGCCATGAAGAATCCGCCGGGCATCAGTTTTCTTGACGGTATCGGCAACGGCCTGGGCTATAGCGTGGTGTTGATTATCGTCGGTACCCTGCGTGAGCTGTTTGGCTCCGGAACGCTGCTGGGCTACGACGTGTTGCCCACCGTCTCCGCCGGCGGGTGGTATCAGCCCAATGGCCTGATGCTGCTGGCTCCCAGTGCGTTCTTTATCATTGGTTTCTTCATCTGGGCACTGCGCAGTCGCCGCAGGGAGCAGGTTGAACACCGAGAGTACCGGCTGGCTCCGCACACCGTCGAGGAGAGCGCGTACTGATGGAAGGCCTGCTGAATATCGTCGTCCAGGCCGTGTTCATCGAGAACATGGCGCTACAGCTGTTTCTTGGGATGTGTACCTTTCTGGCGGTCTCCAAAAAAATTGAAACTGCCCTGGGTCTGGGTATTGCCGTCGTGGTGGTACAGTCCATCACCGTACCGGTCAACAACCTGATCTTCAACTACCTGCTGCGGGAAGGGGCATTGGACTGGGCCGGCCTGCCCGATGTCTCGCTCCAGTTTCTCGGCTACCTCTGTTACATCGGTGTTATCGCCGCCATGGTGCAGATACTCGAAATGTTCCTGGACAAGTTCGTGCCGGCTCTCTATAACGCCCTCGGTGTATTCCTGCCACTTATCACCGTGAACTGCGCCATCCTTGGTGGCAGCCTGTTCATGGTGGAACGTGACTACACGTTCGCCCAGAGTATTGCTTTCGGTTTCGGCTCGGGATTCGGCTGGGGGCTGGCTATCGTCGCTCTGGCCGGAATTCGCGAGAAACTCAAGTACAGCGATGTCCCCGAAGGCCTGCGAGGCCTTGGCATCACCTTCATCACCGTGGGCCTTATGTCTCTGGGCTTCATGTCTCTCAGCGGAATCTCACTGTAGCGGATCAGGATCTTCATGTTGGATTTAACGACAATTATCGGCGGCGTCGTCATGTTCACTGTTGTGGTCATGATGCTGGTCGTTATCATTCTGTTAGCCAGGTCCAGGCTGGTGAGTACCGGGGATGTCCAGATCGAGATCAATGGCGATCCGGAAAAAACCCTGACGGTGCCCGCCGGTGGCAAGCTGCTGAATACACTGGCGGACCAGGGTATTTTCCTGTCCTCGGCCTGCGGAGGCGGGGGCACCTGCGCCCAGTGCAAATGCCAGGTACTCGATGGAGGGGGTTCCATGCTGCCCACCGAGGCGGGTCACTTTACCAGGGGCCAGGCCCGGGACAACTGGAGACTGTCATGCCAGGTCGCCGTCAAGCAGGATATGAAGATCGAAATTGCGCCGGAGTTTTTCGGTGTCAAGCAATGGGAATGCGAAGTTGTCTCAAACCACAACGTGGCCACCTTCATCAAGGAACTGGTCCTGAAGATACCCGAAGGCGAAACCGTGGACTTCCGAGCCGGCGGTTATGTGCAGCTTGAAGCCCCGCCCCACGAGGTCAAATACAGGGATTTCGTGGTGGAAGAGGAGTATCGTGGCGACTGGGAAAAATTCGGCCTGTTCGATCTGGCCTCAAAGGTCAGTGACACCACTATCAGGGCCTACTCCATGGCCAACTACCCAGAAGAATACGGCATTATCAAATTCAACATCCGTATTGCCACGCCGCCGCCGGGCACCAACTACCCGCCGGGGAAAATGTCGTCCTACGTGTTCAGCCTCAAGCCGGGCGACAAGATCAAGGTGTTCGGTCCGTTCGGTGAATTTTTTGCCAAGGAAACCGATGCCGAGATGGTGTTCATCGGCGGCGGGGCGGGCATGGCGCCGATGCGCTCCCATATTTTCGATCAGTTCAGGCGCCTGCATACCAGTCGCAAGGTGTCTTTCTGGTACGGCGCAAGGAGCCTGCGGGAAATGTTTTACCAGGAAGATTTTGACGAAATTGCTGCCGGGAATGACAACTTTCAGTGGCACGTGGCGCTCTCCGACCCACAGCCCGAGGACAACTGGGAGGGCCCCACCGGCTTCATCCACAATGTCGTCTACGAAAATTACCTGAAGGACCATCCGGCACCGGAGGATTGTGAATATTACATGTGCGGTCCCCCCATGATGAATGCCGCGGTGATCAAGATGCTCAAGGACCTGGGTGTCGAAGATGAAAATATCGCCCTGGACGAGTTTTCATGATCGGCATCGTCCAGCGGTATGGATTCACCCTGGTTCTCATTGCCGCGATCCTGGGTGTGTACATCTATTATCCCGGGGACGACAGTGATATTCGTCTGCTGACCGGCTATACCATGGGTACCACCTACCGGTTGCAGTATGTGCCGTCACCGGGAAGCCTGACCAGCACCCGCATCGCGGATGATGTCTCCGCGCTGGTGGATCGCCTGGATCGCGGTGTATTCTCCACCTATGCGGAACAGTCGGAACTTTCCCGGTTGAACCGGTCCCCCATTGGACAGCCAATACGTGTCTCCCGGGAGTTGCTGGAGGTCCTGATGCTGGCCGAGGAGATCAGCGAACTGACCGGCGGCGCATTTGACGTTACCGTGGGTCCACTGGTCAATCTCTGGGGATTCGGTCCTGAAGCGGGCCGTGACCAGGTGCCGTCGGCCAGCCAGATCCAGAGCGCCATGTCCCGTGTCGGCTACCAGCGGCTGCAAATCAATCCCGAACAGGCTTCTATCACCCGCGAAACCGAGGTTTACATAGACCTCAGCGGTATCGCCAAGGGTTACGTGGTGGACCAGGTGGCACTTTACTTCGATTCCATCGGTGTCGACAGTTACTTTCTCGAAATAGGTGGTGAGCTGAAAATCAGCGGCTTCAAGCCCGATGGGAATACCTGGATCCCGGCCGTGGAGCGCCCCGTCGATGGCGCGCCGGAAGTATTCGCAATCCTCGATTCCCGGGGAGAACAGCTGGCTATTGCCGGGTCCGGCGACTACCGTAACTTTTTTGAAGCAGACGGTATTCGATATTCCCACGAAATCGATCCACGCACCGGCGCGCCAGTACTCCATGACCTGGCGGCGGTCTACGTAATTGACGGCCTGGCCGCCAGGGCCGATGCCCTGGCCACCGCATTCATGGTTCTGGGGTATCAGTCCGGACTGGACCTGGCGCTGCGCAATGAACTTGCGGTTTACTTTATCGTTAGAGAGGGAGGTGATCTGCAGTCGCACCCCACCGGGGAGTTTGCCCGCTATATTCAAGACAGGGAGACATTGCCATGACAACCGTAATATTGAGCTTCATCTTCATCAGCCTGGCTGTGGCCGGCCTGTCCATCGGCGTGATCATGGGTCGTAAACCCCTGCAGGGAAGTTGTGGTGGACTTGGCAATATCGGCGAGACAGGGCCCTGTGAGCTTTGTGGCGGGCGACCGGAAAAATGCGAGGAACGGCAGGCCCGGCAACAGCCGGTAAATTAATGGCCTGACTGCGCTGGCGGATAAACATGGCAACCAAGCATTTTGACATCGTGGTAATCGGCACCGGGCCGGCCGGGGAAGCGGCCGCCATGAATGCCAAGAAGAAAGGCAGATCCGTCGCCGTGGTCAGTGATCGGCCCCGCGTAGGGGGCAGCTGCACCCACCTCGGTACCATTCCCTCCAAGGCCCTGCGTCATGGCGTAAAGCAGATAATGCAGTTCAACGGCAATCCGATGTTCCGGGACTTCGGGGATCTCAACAAGATTACCTTTCCGCAGCTGGTAAAACAGACCGAACAGGTTATCTACGAGCAGGTCAGAATGCGCATCGGCTTCTACGAGCGCAATTTTGTGCCGGTTTTCAAGGGAGTGGCCAGCTTTGTCGATGCCAATACCATAGTACTGGGTGACCAGGGCGAAACCCTCACCGCAGAGTATTTCATCATCGCCACCGGCGCCCGTCCTTACCATCCTCCCGATGTGGACTTCAGTCATCCCCGGGTGTTTGACAGCGATACCATCCTCGATCTCGATCACTCGCCCAGAAAGGTCACCGTCATCGGCGCCGGCGTAATCGGTTGTGAGTACGCCTCGATATTCGGCGGGCTGGGTGCCAAGGTTGAAATCATCAATCCGGAGGACACGCTGCTGTCGTTCCTGGATTTCGAAATCTCCGATGCCCTGAGCTACCATCTGCGCAATGTCGGGGTAAGAAGTCGTCACAACGAGGAGTTCGATCGCATGGACTACCATGACGATCACCTGGTCACCTACCTCAAGTCAGGCAAGAAGATCAAAAGCAATATCGTTTTCTGGGCCAACGGTCGCACTGGAAACACCGATCGGCTCCGCCTGGATGCAGTGGGTATCGAACCGAATTCCCGGGGGCAGATCGAAGTGAACCGGCGGTATCAGACCACGGTGGAAAACATCTACGCCGCGGGCGACGTCGTCGGTTGGCCTTCGCTGGCCAGCTCGGCCTATGACCAGGGTCGGGCAGCCTGCAATGCGATTGTGGACCCGGACGAATGCCACTTTGTCGACGAGGTGGCGTCGGGTATCTACACGATTCCGGAGATCAGTACACTGGGGAAAACGGAACGCGAACTGACCAGTGAAAAAATACCCTACGAGGTGGGCAAGGCATTTTTCAAGAATACGGCACGGGGACAGATTACCGGCGAGCAGGTGGGCATGTTGAAGCTGATTTTTCATTTCGACACGCTGCAGATTCTCGGCATACACTGCTTTGGCGATCAGGCCTCGGAAATCATCCATATCGGCCAGGCGATCATGCGCCAGCCCGGGGAAGCCAACACCATGAAGTACTTCCTCAATACGACATTCAACTACCCCACGATGGCCGAAGCCTATCGGATAGCGGCACTGGATGGCCTGAACCGGGTATTCTGATTGCCGGCCGCCCGGGTTACGGTGCAAGCTGCCGAGCAACTGCCCATATTGCTATCCGCAGGGCTATATAGTAGAAAGCACTCTGGTTGAAAGCAGTGGATGCCGTGATCTCTGCAGAACTCCCCGGAGGAACAACAATGAAAATCACCGCTAAAGACATTCTGGACGAGAAGGGCGGCCACATGGTGACCATCAGTGCCGACGCCAGTGTATACCAGGCGTTAACGCTGATGACTCAGAATCGGGTTGGGTCCGTGGTAGTAACCGAAGACGAAAAAATCGTCGGAATCTATACCGAAAGAGACCTCATGTTCCAGGCGCTGGAAGAGGGATTCGAGCCTCGTAAGGCGCGGATCAAGGATCACATGAGCGAAAACCTGATCACTGCCAATGTGTCGGAGAAGGCCATCGAGCTGTATGACAAGTTCCTCGGGCGCAGAATCCGGCATTTGTTGATCGAAGAGGGCGGCGACTACATCGGCCTGCTGTCCGTCGGTGACGTGATGAAAGCGACCCTGCAGCAGAAAATCGAGGAGCTGGAGGAGTTGAATCACATGGTGAGCCTGGAGTACTACGAGAACTGGAAAGAGATTCAGGCCGAGCGCTAGGCGGGTCGGTCAGTCCCGATTCAACCTCGTTGTATCGACTGGCAAGCTGGCTGACAGCCATCGTCACGCTCAAGGTTCTCAGGGTTAAACCACTTGCCAACAATTCTTGTTGCGTGTTAGCTTTGCGGCAGGCTCGGGGCGAGGTCATCCACGGATAGTTTCGCCCTGTATACCAAGAATAAAATCCGAAAGCCGCAGTCTTTAAACTTGCGTTGTTCCCCTTTCGTCTGTCAGGTCGAGAGCAGGACCGGGAACAGGTTTACTGGGCTTCCTGATCAGAATCTGTGCTGTATGGGAAGTAGTAGTCAGACAAGAGCATCGAATCGAGTCGCTGGCCGGGAGCCGCCCGGAATTCCCGACGAATTGCTCGCTGACCCCCTTGCCCCGGTAATCTCTGATTCCGCTAAACTCACTATTCCAATTACCGTCAGGTCAGGCAGCAGCGACTGTCGGTCGCGACCGAAGTGGCCTGTTTCGGTACCCGACGCGGCTCGCAGATATCGCCGTCGTCTTCCAGTCAGCCAGTCATTTAAAACTGGGTGTGTATCAGGGTCTTGAAGAGGGAGAGCGCCAGTAGTAAGCAGTTGACGTTCAGCAGGTAGACTTTTTGAGATCAGATCAGCTATTGAGCCAGGTAACGTTGTCCTCGCTCTCAGTGCACCCGAGGGGTATTGAGTTTGGAAACTACAACCGGTCTGTTTGACGCCACGCGGCCGTTTCTTTTCTACGCGGCCTGCGTGCTGATCCTTGTCCTTACCATGCTTGGCCTGTCCTACCTCCTTGGGCAGCGAAACAGCCGGCCGGGCCCGGGTAAGAACCTGCCGTTCGAATCCGGGATTGTTTCCGTCGGCAGTGCCCACTTCAAGATTTCAGTCCACTTTTATCTCACGGCCATTCTTTTCATTATTTTTGACCTGGAAGTAGTGTTCCTGTTTGCCTGGGCTGCCGTCGTCAGGGAAGCCGGGTGGCCGGGCTTTATCGAAATTACCGTCTTTATCGCCATTCTTGCCGTTGCCCTGGTCTATCTCTGGCGTATTGGCGCACTGGACTGGCGAACCCAGACTCAGAAAAGAGAGCTTCATATGATCCGCGGCTCTGGTGGCGTGGTTAACAGAAAGGAATTCAAGCTATGAACTGGCAGCTGCAGAAGCCGGAAGACGCCCCCTCTCCGCGGCGGGGCGATAACAGCTTCGACGAATTGGTTCGGCGCAACGTAATGATGGCAAAGCTGGAAGACCTGATTGCCTGGGGGCGGAAGAATTCCATCTGGCCGTTTAATTTCGGCTTATCCTGCTGCTACGTGGAAATGGCGACCGCATTCACCAGTCGTCACGATATTGCCCGTTTCGGTGCCGAAGTGATCCGAGGCACTCCCAGGCAGGCGGACATGATTGTCATCGCCGGGACAGTTTTTCGAAAAATGGCGCCGGTGGTGGAGTTGCTCTATGAGCAGTTGCTGGAGCCGCGCTGGGTTATATCCATGGGTTCCTGTGCAAACTCCGGCGGCATGTATGACATTTACTCCGTGGTCCAGGGCGTGGATAAATTTCTGCCCGTGGATGTTTACGTGTCAGGTTGTCCGCCACGCCCGGAAGCGCTGTTGCAGGGGCTGGTCCTGCTGCAGGAATCCATTGGCACAGAGCGCAGGCCGCTAAGCTGGGTCATCAACGACCAGGGTGTGCATCGTCAGCAGGAGCGCACCGTGCAGCGCGAGCGGCGTCATGCCGAACGTATTGCCGCTACTGAATTACGCTCACCAGATGAAGTATAAACAGCATTAAAACAATAAGTTAGACAATATAAATAAAGTGGATTAGCAACGTGGAAGTGGTCAGTGAAATTAATGGCAGCCGGCTGGACCGGCACGGTGCGTTGCTGGATGACATCAACGGGCTCTTTGGCACTCGCCTGCTGGCCCGACAGACCACCGGTGACGGCATACCGACGTTCTGGATAGATCGCGTCCACCTGAAGGACTTTCTCCGCTACCTGAAAGACGATGCCGAGCCTGCCTTTGAAATGCTGTATGACCTGACCGCCATCGACGAGCGGACGCGGGTTCATCGCGAGGGGCAGCCGGCCAGCGAGTTTACGGTGGTCTACCACCTGATGTCGTTTCGCGGCAACCGGGACCTGCGAGTGAAGGTGCCCCTGCAGGACAAAGACCTGTCGACACCCAGCGTTGCCGATATCTGGCCCAGCGCCAACTGGTACGAGCGCGAGGTCTGGGATATGTTCGCCGTCCACTTCGACGGCCACCCTAATCTGTATCGACTGGTTTTGCCGCCCACCTGGAAAGGGCATCCTCTGCGCAAGGAGCATCCGGCCAGGGCGACCGAGATGGAACCCTACTCGCTGGACGAGGAAAAAGAAAACATCGAACAGGAGGCGCTCAAGTTCAGGCCCGAAGAATGGGGGATGGCGCGGCAGTCCGAAACATCGGAATTCATGTTCCTGAACCTGGGACCCAACCACCCGAGTGTACATGGTGCATTCCGTATCGCCCTCCAGCTGGACGGTGAGATCCTGGTGGATGCAGTCCCGGATATCGGCTACCACCATCGTGGTGCCGAGAAAATGGGCGAGCGCCAGTCCTGGCACACCTTCATTCCTTATACGGATCGCATCGATTACCTTGGTGGGGTAATGAACAACCTGCCCTATGTCATGGCCGTGGAAAAAATGGCGGGCATCGAAGTTCCGGAGCGGGTCAAGGTAATCCGGGTGATGCTGGCAGAGATGTTCAGGATCTGCAGCCACCTGCTGTTTTACGGAACGTTTGCCCAGGATGTGGGACAACTGTCTCCTATTTTTTACATGTTCGTGGAGCGCGAGCGGATATTCAATATCATCGAATCAATCTGCGGCGCCAGGATGCACCCTGGCTGGTTCCGGATTGGCGGTGTTGCCCAGGATCTGCCCCGTGGATGGGACAAGCGGGTTCGCGAGTTGCTGGACTTCATGCCGGCGCGCCTGGATGACTACGACAAGATGGTCATGGATAACGGTATTCTCAAGCGTCGAACCCAGGGTGTCGGCGTATACGACACGCAACAGGCTTTCGACTGGGCGGTCACCGGGCCGGGCCTTAGAGCGACCGGCCTGGAATGGGACTATCGCAAACAGCGCCCCTACAGCGGCTACGAAAATTTCGAGTTCGATGTACCCATCGCGGTAAACGGTGACTGCTATGATCGGTGCGCGGTGCGCGTAGAGGAAATGCGGCAAAGTCTGCGCATTATCAAGCAGTGCCTGGATAACATGCCGGAAGGTCACTACAAGTCGGATCATCCGCTGACCACGCCACCGCGCAAGGATCGAACGCTCCAGGATATCGAAACCTTGATCAACCATTTTCTCAATGTCAGCTGGGGGCCGGTAATACCTCCCGGGGAAGTCAGCGTCGCTATCGAGGCCACCAAGGGAATCAATTCCTATTACCTGGTCAGTGACGGAGATACCCAGTCGTACCGAACACGAATCCGCACGCCGTCCTTTGCCCATCTGCAGATGATTCCGGAAATCAGTCGCGGCTTCATGGTGCCGGACCTGATCGCGATTATTGCCAGCATCGATTTCGTGATGGCCGACGTTGATCGCTAGTAAGCCCGTGGGGATTACGTGGTGGACAAGTATCAGAAAGGAGCAGACAGGATTATCAGCGTGGAGGAAACGCGGGGCCACAAAGTACAAAGCGGGCATAGATTACGCCACGAAAACCCAAGATTCCGTCACCTGCCATGGTGGAGAGCAAGCGTAGAGGACAGGGGTAGCGGGGCAAGGAAGCAGGAACAGGATCAGGATTAGGACAAGTACCAGGACAAGGACAAGGACAAGGATAAGGGAACAGGACAAGCACAACGATGAACGCAGATCTGATCGCCAGTGACAACAGTTCGGCTCGAGTGACGCCCCGACAGCTTTCGGCTGAGGAGATTGCCGAGATTGAACACGAACTGTCTCTGTATCCTGACAAACGTGCCGTAGGGCTGGAAGCACTGAAAATAGTACAAAAGCACCAGGGCTGGGTTTCCGATGAAAGCCTCCTTGCCATCTCCCTGTTCCTGGAAATTCCGCCGAGCGAACTGGAAGGCGTGGCGACATTTTTCAACCTGGTATTCCGCCGGCCGGTGGGCAGGCACGTCATCCTGTTCTGCAACAGTGTCAGCTGCTGGGTCATGGGTTGTGACACGATGCGCCGCCACCTGGCTGAACGACTTGGGATCGACTTTGGGGAAACCAGTAGCGACGGGGAATTCACCCTGCTCCCGGTGCCCTGCCTGGGAGATTGCGACCGGGCACCGGTGATGATGGTGGACGAAGATCAGCACCGCAATCTGACAGCGGAAAAAATCGACGGGATCATAGCGCAGTACCGGCAGGAATCTGATATGGGCAAAAACGGGAACGGCGACTGACAAGCGCCAGACATCATGGATAAGCCACTAACCAGAAACATTGATATGAGCAGGCCGCCGCTGGAGATAGCCCAGTATCAGGCGGTAGGGGGCTATGAAAGTATCCGCACCATAGCCCGGGGTATGAGTCCGGCCGAGGTGCTGCAGCAGGTCAAGGATTCCGGGCTGAAGGGCAGGGGAGGCGCCGGCTTTCCCACCGGCCTTAAATGGAGTTTCGTGCCCATGGGTGACGATGCCCCTGAGGATAAGTATCTGGTGGTCAATGCCGATGAAATGGAACCTGGCACCTTCAAGGATCGACTGCTTATGGAAGGCGATCCGCACCTGTTGCTGGAAGGAATGATTATCGCCGCTTATACCATTCAGGCATCCAAGGCATTTATTTTCCTGCGCGGTGAATACATTCAGTCGGAAAAAGCGCTGAAGAAAGCCATCGGCGAAGCCTATGACGAGGGACTGCTGGGCAGGGACATCCTGGGAACCGGTTTTGATCTTGATATCGTATTGCACACCTCTGTCGGTCGCTATATCTGCGGTGAGGAAACGGCCCTGCTGAATGCCCTGGAGGGCAAGCGGGCCAACCCGCGGGCCAAGCCGCCGTTTCCCCAGGTAAGCGGCCTGTGGGGCAAGCCGACTATCGTCAACAACGTGGAGACCCTGTGTAACCTGCCGGGCATCATCAGACACGGCGTGGACTGGTACCAGGGACTGGGTAAAGGTATCGATTTCGGCACCAAGCTGTTCGGGGTCAGTGGCCGGGTCAATTCGCCAGGTTGCTGGGAATTGCCGTTTGGCACGTCGATCCGGGAAGTCATCGAGGAACATGCCGGCGGCATGCAGGACGGCTTTCAGCTCAAGGCTTTTCTGCCAGGAGGCGGCTCCACCGATTTCCTGTTACCGGATCATCTTGACCTGGCGCTGGATTACGATGTCATCGGCAAAGCCGGCAGCCGGCTTGCAACGGGGACCATGATCCTGCTGGATGATAAGACCTGTCCGGTAGGCATGATCGGTAACCTGATGCATTTTTTCAGTCACGAATCCTGCGGGTGGTGTACGCCCTGTCGTGACGGACTTCCGTGGATAGATCAGATTTTCAGTGACCTGGAGGACGGCAAAGGCAGTACCGGGGATCTGGCAATTCTGGAAGAACATCTAGATTATTTGGGACCAGGTCGCACATTCTGTGCCCTGGCGCCCGGCGCGATGGCCCCGCTGGGCAGCGGGCTGAAACATTTCCGTGAGGAATTCGAAGCACATATCAGTGGCAAGTGTTGCCCCTACAGGCAGCATTGAGTCGAGTAAGGTCAGAAGGGAGTTAGGTGAGTGGCGAAGATTGTCATTGATGGCGTGACTTACGAAGTCAACGGCGACAACAATCTGCTTCAGGAATGTTTGTCCCAGGGACTCGATCTGCCCTATTTCTGCTGGCATCCCTGCATGGGGTCTGTCGGCGCCTGTCGTCAGTGCGCGGTCAAGCAGTATCGCAACGAGGACGACAAGGACGGCACCCTGGTGATGGCCTGCATGACGCCTGCTGCGGATGGCTCGATCATCTCCATAGAAGACGAGCAGGCGAGGAAATTCCGGGCCAACGTCATTGAAAGCCTGATGATAAGTCATCCTCACGACTGTCCGGTTTGCGAAGAGGGTGGTGAATGTCATCTGCAGGACATGACCCTGATGTCCGGCCACAACTACCGGCGGTACGATCGTAAAAAAGTCACTCACCGCAATCAGTACCTGGGACCGTTTATTGGTCACGAAATGAATCGCTGTATTACCTGCTACCGCTGTGTCCGCTATTACGATGACTATGCCGGAGGGACCGACCTGTCTGCCCAGGCCAGCCATCATCACACCTACTTCGGTCGTCAGAGCGATGGCTGCCTGGAAAGTGAATTCAGTGGCAATCTCGTGGAGGTCTGTCCCACGGGTGTATTCACCGATGCGACTTTCAGCGAACACTATACCAGGAAGTGGGACCTGCAGACCGCTCCCGCTGTCTGTGTTGGCTGTTCCGTTGGCTGCAATACGACTCCCGGTGAACGATACGGCGAGCTGCGTCGCATCGTTAACCGCTACCATGCAGACATCAACGGCTATTTTCTCTGTGATCGTGGTCGCTTCGGCTACGGCTTCGTTAACAGCGATCAGCGACTCGACCAGTCTTACACCGGCAGGGCGGGGCAGCGTGAGCCACTGACCAGGGAGGCGGCTGAATCCGCTCTTGATGAACTGTTGCAGCAAAGCCCGCCGGGCAGTGTGCTGGGAATAGGTTCGCCGCGGGCGGACATCGAATCAAACTTTGCCCTGATGAAACGTGTTGGCAGCGATAATTTTTATGCAGGGGTCAACGACGGGGTTTTTGCAACCACCGGTCGAATCATCGAACTGCTGCGCGACCCGGAATTTCACACGCCATCGGTCCGGGAAATCGAAGCCGCGGATGCTGTGCTGATCCTTGGTGAGGATGTAACCAATACCGCCCCGCGAATCGCCCTGGCACTGAGGCAGGCAGTTCGCAACCGGGCTGACGAGTTGGCAGCTGCCGCCAAGATTCCAGCGTGGCAGGATGCCGCCGTGCGGGAGCTGGCCCAGCAGGAACTGTCGCCACTGTACATCCTGGCCGGTTACGCAACCCGGCTGGATGATGTCGCCCGTGCCACCGTGGTTGACAGCGGGGAACAAATCGCTGCCCTGGGTAATGCCGTGGCACATGGCATCGATGAACGCGCTCCGGAACCTGCCGGTTTTGATGGCGGCGAATCGAAAGATCTCATCGGAAGGATTATTGAAGATCTCAAGAGTGCCAGGCGTCCCCTGATAGTCACTGGCACCGGAAGCGGCAGTATCAGGGTTGTGGAAGCGGCGGCCAATATCGCCAGGGCACTGTTTTCAGCGCTTGGTGGTGACAAGCCCGTGGATCTCTGCTGCCTGACCCCGGAAGTCAACAGTATCGGCCTGGGTTTAATGACCGCTTCGGAAAACAGCCTGGGTCGTGCCCTGGAAAGAATGAGCGGGGAGCAGATCAAGACTGTCGTCGTACTGGAGAACGATCTGTACCGGCATGCACCGGCAGGACGGGTAGACCGGGCACTCGATTCAGTGCAAGACCTGGTGGTTGTCGATCAGCTGAATACGCCCACGGCGGAAAAAGCCAGCCTGTTGCTGGCCAGCACGACCTTTGCCGAACAGAAAAGCACGTACATCAACTATGAAGGTCGCGCCCAGTTGAGCATGCAGGTATTCATCAGCCCGCATGCCGGTCAGCCGGCCTGGAGCTGGCTGAACGAGGACCGCAGCCAGGATCATGATGCCGTGCTGGGCCAGTGCGCGTCGGAAGTGAATTCGCTGGCCGGGGTAGACGGCGTACTACCCGACCACGGGATGATTGCCGGACTGAAAATACCAAGACAACCGCATCGATACAGCGGGCGGACTGCCATGCACGCCCATCACAATGTCCACGAAAGTAAACAGCCTCAGGACCAGGGTTCGCTCATGGCATTTTCCATGGAGGGGATGTCGGGTCGAAAGGATGCCACTTTCGTGGCCAGCAGCTGGGCGCCGCGCTGGAATTCGAATCAGTCAATCAGCAAGTTCCAGGACGAAGTGGGTGGCGAGCTTCGACAGGGTCATCCAGGCAAGCTGCTGTTGACCAGGGACAAGGAGACAGGGGCCTTTTACCAGCCGGCCGGCAGTGTCGGCCGATCCGACGGCGGTTTTACGGTTATCCCGGCGTATCAGCTGTTCGGCAGCGATGAGCTGAGCAATTATGCGCAACCTGTTGCCAGCAGGCTGATCGGCTCTTACGTGGCCCTTGCCCCGGCCGATGCCAGGCAGCTGGGCGTTACCACTGCGGACCGGGTGGAGGTTGGCGCCGAGGCCGGCAAAGCCAGTTTCCCGGTCTGTATCCGCACCAGGGTCAAGCCCGGAACCGCCGTTCTGTTTATCGGAGCAGACGACAGTCCGCTGGCCCGTCCTGGGGAAACTGTCGAGCTCACCGTGTCCGCGGGTGACTCCGCAGTGAAGGCGCGCTTCGACAACCTGATCGTCAGTGATCTACCACTGGGAGGCGTCAAACCTTGACTTGGGAAGTGGGATCATTGCTCAACATTATCAGCATTCTGCTGGTTGTCGTGGTGGTGGCTGCCATGCTCATCTGGGTGGAGCGACGTCTGCTGGGACTCTGGCAGGAACGGCTCGGGCCCAACCGGGTCGGCCCCCTGGGCCTGCTGCAGGTGGTGGCTGACATGCTGAAGATTTTTACCAAGGAAGACTGGGTGCCGCCGTTTTCCGATCGGCTCAGTTTTATCCTGGCCCCGACAATCATCATGGTCGTCGTCCTGATGAGTTTCAGCGTAATTCCGTTTGCTCCCGGTGTTGGCATCATCGATTCCAATATCGGTGTCCTGTTCGTCCTGGCCATGGCTTCTCTGGGTGCTTACAGCGTCATGCTGGGGGGCCTTGCTTCGGACAACAAGTATGCACTGCTGGGCAGTCTGCGGGCCGCTGCCCAGATGGTCAGTTACGAGGTGTTCATGGGTATTTCGTTACTGGGCGTGGTGGCGCTTTCCGGCAGTTTCAACCTGCGGGAAATCGTCCTTGCCCAGGAAGACGGCTGGTACATCCTGCCACAGCTGATCGGTTTCGTGATTTTTCTCATAGCCGGCATCGCCGAGAGTCACCGCCTGCCCTTTGATATTCCCGAAGCGGAACAGGAAATTGTCGCGGGCTACCATACCGAGTATTCGGGGATGAAATTCGGTATGTTTTTCGTCGGTGAATACCTGGGCCTGGTGCTGATTTCATCACTGATTACCGTGTTGTTTTTCGGTGGCTGGCTGGGGCCAGGCCTGCTGCCGCCGATTATCTGGTTTGTGTTCAAGGCCGCGGTATTTGTTGCCTTTTTTATCCTGTTGCGGGCAGCCATTCCCCGGCCCCGGTATGACCAGTTGATGCGTTACGGCTGGTTGTTCCTGCTTCCGCTGTCATTGCTCAACCTGCTGGTTACCGGCGCGTTGATACTCATCGGGAACGGAGGATAGTCATGTTCAGTTTGATCAAGGATACCCTCGTCAGTCAGCTGGTCACCCTGTGGCGGGTATTCCGGCATATGTTCGAAAAAACGGATACGGTGCAGTACCCGGATGAGCAGCCCTACATGTTTCCCAGGTGGCGGGGACGAATTATCCTCAGCCGGGACCCTGACGGCGAGGAGCGATGTGTTGCCTGCAACCTCTGCGCAGTTGCCTGTCCCGTTGACTGTATCGCGTTGCAGAAAGCCGAGGATGAATCCGGCAGGTGGTACCCGGAGTTTTTCCGCATCAATTTTTCCCGCTGCATCATGTGCGGTTTCTGCGAGGAAGCCTGTCCCACCAATGCCATTCAGCTGACGCCCGATTTTGAGATGGCCGAATACGTTCGCCAGGACATGGTTTGGGAAAAGGAAGACCTGCTGATAGACGGAACCGGTAAATACCACGACTACAATTTCTACCGCGTGGCCGGGATGGCCATTGGCGGCAAAGACAAGGGTGAGGCACAGAACGAGTCTCCCCCGGTGGATGTCAGGAGCCTGATGCCATGATTCTGTTATTTTACCTGGCCGCCACCGTGGCGCTGATCTCGACCATCGCGGTAATTCTGCAGAGTGACGTCGTGCATGCGCTCATATACCTCATTTTATCGCTGCTGGCCGTGGCCGTTATTTTCTATACCCTGGGGGCACCCTTCGCTGCCATGCTGGAGGCTATCGTCTATGCCGGTGCCATCATGGTGTTGTTCCTGTTTGTCATCATGATGCTGAACCTTGGCAAGCGCAGTCGGGAGCAGGAGAAAAGCTGGATTCAACGACGGGTATGGATCGGCCCGGTCATCCTGGCCGGCGTGTTGCTCGCCCAGCTGCTGAACGTGCTGGTGCAGCAGGGCACAGACGTGGCGGTAGTCGAAGTGGGCGTCAGGGCCGTGGGACTTTCCCTGTTCGGTCCTTACGTTCTGGCGGTGGAGATCGCATCGATCCTGCTGCTGGCGGGCCTGGTGGGAGCCTATCACCTGGCGAAAAAATAGGTCTGCGGTCGGCACGGACACGCAATGTTAAATCGTATGACGATGATTGGAAGAAGGAAGATTGATGCAATCGATACCCTTTGAACACGGACTGATTCTGGCCGGGGTGCTGTTCGTGCTTGGGCTGATCGGTGTATTGACCCGTCGCAACGTGGTCTTCGTGCTCATGTCATTGGAAATCATGTTGAACGCCTGCGGCCTGGCGTTCGTTGTTTCCTCCGCCCGCTGGCAGCACGCCGACGGGCAGATCATGTTTCTCATGATTCTGACCCTGGCCGCTGCCGAAGTGGCGGTGGGGCTGGGACTCATCATACAGATGTACCGCAGATACCACACGGTGGACCTGAACGTGCTGACCCAGATGAAAGGCTGATGGCTTCGACTGACAGAAAAAACTGCTGATTAGAACAACAACCAGGGAATGACTGTGCTTGACTTGATCTGGCTTTTACCGGCGCTACCACTGACCGGGTTTCTTATTCTGGCGCTTACCGGCGGGACGCTGCCCAAGTCGGTGGTGGCAGCGGTTGGTGCCGGTTCCGTGGGACTGGCGTTTGTCGTGGCGGCGCTGGCGAGTATTGAACTGCTTGGTTCCGGGCAGGAAAGCTTTCAGCTGAGCCTGTGGACGTGGATGGCGGCGGGGGAGTTCGCCTCTTCGTTTGCGTTCTACCTCGATGGGCTTACCGTGGTAATGATTCTGGTGATCAGCGGTGTGGGCTTCCTCATTCACCTGTACTCAACCGGCTTCATGATTGATGACCCCGGTTACAGCCGTTTCTTCGCCTACATGAACCTTTTCGTGGCAGCGATGCTGGTGCTGGTGCTGGCGGACAACCTGGTGCTGCTGTACCTGGGCTGGGAAGGGGTGGGCCTGTGCAGTTACCTGTTGATCGGCTTCTGGTACGAAAACCCTGCTAACGGCTATGCGGCCCGGAAGGCGTTCGTGGTCACCCGGGTCGGTGACACCTCCATGGCGCTGGGCTTGTTTTTGCTGTTTTCCCAGCTGGGTACCCTGAATATCCAGGAACTGATGCTGGCTGCCGAGACCCAGTGGCAAACAGGTTCCGGCCTGGCGGTTGCCGCGGCACTGTTACTGCTGGGAGGTGCCGTGGGCAAATCGGCACAGCTGCCGCTACAGACCTGGTTGCCTGACGCCATGGCCGGCCCCACCCCCATCAGCGCCCTGATCCATGCGGCAACCATGGTTACCGCCGGCGTGTACCTTATCGCCCGCACTCACCTGCTGTTCGAGCTGGCGCCGACCGTGCAGTCTCTGGTCGCCTGGGTTGGTCTGATAACCCTGTTGATGGCTGGCTTCACGGCGCTGACCCAGCATGATATCAAGCGGATCCTGGCCTATTCCACGATCAGTCAGATCGGCTACATGTTTCTCGGACTGGGTGTAGGTGCCTGGTCGGCGGCGATTTTCCACCTGATGACCCATGCCTTCTTCAAGGCCTTGCTGTTTCTTGCCGCCGGCACCGTGATTCTCAGTCTGCACCATGAGCACAATATCTTCAAAATGGGAGGAATGCGCCGGCACCTGCCGGTCGCCTTCTGGTCGTTTATTATCGGCAGTGCGGCTCTGACGGCGCTGCCGTTCACGTCCGGTTACTTCAGCAAGGATGAAATCTTACTGGCGGCATTGAATGCCGAGGGCAGCGGTACACTGTTGTGGCTGGGTGGCGTCATCGGTGCCTTCTTTACCGCAATCTACAGTTTCCGACTGGTTTTTGTCGTGTTTTTCGGCGACAGCAAAAACGAGGCAACGGAAGTGACCGGGTTCCCCATGGCGGCGCCACTCGCCGTGCTGGCAGTACTTGCCCTGTTCGGCGGTTTTATTCATATCCCGGTGGAAAGTGTCTTCAGCCACGGCGGTGGCGAGCACGAGGAACCCCATGCAAGCTTTCTGGTCCATGCCCTGATGATAGCTGTCCCGATCATCGGGGTCGGGGTGTCATACCTGCTGTTCTGCGCCAGGACACTGGATGTTGAAAAACTGGTAAGGCCGGGTTTGGGTGCCACGTTGCACAAGTTCTGGTTCAGCGGCTGGGGAATGGACAGTCTCTACCAGGCGCTTTTCGTGAAGCCGTTTATCTTTCTGGCGAAAGTGAACCGCAAAGACATCGTTGACTTGATGGTTGGCTGGTTAGTGGAGCTGACGGCACTGGCCAACCGCTTACTGGTCAGAACCCAGACCGGCTACCTGCGCTGGTACGCTGCCAGCGTCATGGCGGGACTGGTGGTTCTTATCGTGATAGGAGTTTTGCTGTGATCCTCGCCTGGCTGATTCTCGTCCTGTTCATTGGCGGGCTGGCCGCGTGGCTGGCGGAATTTGTCGATGTCAGGCTCCCTCGGGTGGTGGCTCTTGTCTTTCTGCTGATTGACGCCGTGCTGTTGCTTGGCCTGATGAACGCCACGCCTTTTGTACCGGTGGAAGGCGGCGGCGAGTGGCTGGTCTACCTGAAGGCGGAATGGTTACCCAGGTTTGGCATTTATTTCCAGCTGGGCCTGGACGGGTTGAGCCTGCTGATGGTCCTGTTGACCGTCTTTCTCGGCGTCATTGCAGTGGGCGCGGCCTGGAATGAAATCCAGGAAAGGGCAGGCTTTTTCTATTTCAACCTGTTGTGGACACTGGCTGGCGTGATCGGGGTATTCGTCGCCCTGGATCTGTTCCTGTTTTTCTTTTTCTGGGAAGTCATGCTGATTCCCATGTACCTGATCATCGCCATCTGGGGTCACGAAAACAAGAATTACGCGGCGATGAAATTCTTTATATTCACCCAGGTGTCCGGTCTGCTGATGCTGATCGCGATTCTTGCCCTGGCCTACAATCATTACCTGCAGTTCGGCGCATTCAGCTTCGACTATTTTCAACTGCAGAATGTGCAGCTGGCGGCATCCACGGCCATGCTGATCATGCTGGGTTTCTTTATCGGTTTCGGTACCAAGCTGCCCACCGTACCGCTGCATACCTGGCTGCCCGACGCCCACAGCCAGGCACCCACTGCAGGCAGCGTGATCCTGGCCGGCATACTGCTCAAGACCGGCGCCTATGGACTGATCCGTTTTACCCTGCCGCTGTTTCCTGACGCCGCGGCGGAATTTGCGCCCATAGCCATGACCCTGGCGGCGGTCAGTATCCTGTATTGCGCCAAGGTCGCCTTTGCTCAAACTGACCTGAAGCGGCTTATTGCCTACACCAGTGTCAGTCACATGGGTTTCGTGACCCTTGGCGTGTTTGCCTGGAACGAGCAGGCGGTGCAGGGTGCGGTCATGACCATGCTGGCCCATGGCCTGAGTGCCGCCGCCCTGTTCATGCTGGCCGGTGGTCTGCAGCATCGAATTCATACCCGGGACATGCGTGAAATGGGGGGCTTCTGGGCCCGTGTTCCCCGCATGGCCGTGGTCGCGCTGTTTTTCTCAATTGCCGCGCTGGGTATGCCGGGGCTTGGCAATTTTGTTGGCGAGTTTCTGGCCCTGCTGGGTGCGTTCCAGGCAAATATACCGCTGACCGTTGTCGCGGCGCTGGGTCTTGTCTTCGCGTCGGTGTACTCGTTGTGGGTAATACAGAAAGTATTCCAGGGCGTTTACCGTGACCACCCGGACCAGGGTGAGTCGCTGGTGGACCTGTCCCGGGTGGAGATGGTGTTTTACCTGCTGATGATGATCGGCCTGGTATGGATGGGCATGTATCCCCAGTCATTCCTGGATCTCTCGGCAATGACCCTTGGCAGTCTTCTTTAGGAATCGGTTACAGGTTAATTAATGGAACTTGCTCTCACTTTACAGGACCTTGTCCCGCTACTGCCGATACTGGTCGTCACCGGTTTCGTCGTCCTGGTGATGCTGCTGATCGCCTGGAAACGCAACCATACGGTCAGCTGTGCGGTAACCATCCTTGGCATCGTCCTTGCCCTGCTGGCCACGCTCCTGGTGCTGCCTTTCGCCGGCCAGCAGGTTACCGACCTGCTGGTGATTGACAATTTCAGTCTGTTCTTCACGGCGGTGGTACTGGCCACCACCGGCTGCATTGCGGTGCTCAGCTATCCCTACCTGTACAACCTGAACGACGAAGTGGAAGAGTTTTACCTGCTGTTGCTGATCGCCACCATCGGCGCATTGATCATGGTCAGCAGCAACCATTTCATCAGCGCTTTTCTCGGGCTGGAAACTCTCAGTATTTCACTCTATGCCATGATCGCCTATCCCGTTCACAGCAAGGAGGCCGCCAAGTTTCCGTTGGAGGCGTCGGTCAAGTACCTGGTGCTGTCTGCGGTATCGTCAGCTTTCATCCTGTTCAGCATCGCGCTGCTGTATGCCCAGACCGGCACACTCCAGTTCACCGATCTCTCCGTGGCCACTGCCGGCGCCGAAGTGCGTACCAGCTATTATGCAACCACCCTAGTGCTGTTGCTGGCCGGGGTTGGCTTCAAGCTGTCCCTGGCCCCTTTTCATATGTGGACGCCGGATGTCTATGAAGGAGCGCCGCTGCCGGCAACGACGTTCCTGGCAACCGTCGGCAAGGCGGCGATGATGGTTCTGCTGCTGCGCTTCGTGGTGGCGTCCGGCCTGCTGGACTATGCATCGGTGGTCACGGTGATGGGCGTTATCGCCGTACTTTCCATCCTGGGTGGCAACCTGCTGGCCCTGGTGCAGGGAAACCTCAAGCGCATCCTTGCCTACTCCTCCATCGCCCACATGGGCTACCTGCTGATTGCCGTCATTGCCCTGGGCAGTGCCAGTACGACCCTGGGTATTGAAGCGGTCAGTTTCTACCTGGTCGCCTATATCATCATGTCACTGGGGGCGTTCGGTGTGGCTACGGTGGTTTCAACCAGTGAAAAGGAATTTGATTTTGTCACCGATTACCAGGGTCTGTTCTGGCGCGATCCCTGGCTGGCCCTTTTGTTCACCGCCATGTTGCTGTCCCTGGCCGGCATCCCCCTGACCGTTGGATTCATTGGCAAGTTCTACCTGGTTCTGGCCGGTGTGGAAGGAGCCCTGTGGGGACTGCTGATGGTCCTGGTGGCGGGCAGTGGCATCGGCATCTACTACTATCTGCGGATAGTCTATCGCATGCTGCTGCAGTCCGAAGTTCAGCAGGAATATCGCGAAGCCGGCTGGGGCAGTATCGGTTCCTACGTCGTGTTGACATTCCTCCTGGCCATGCTGGTATTGCTGGGAGTCTACCCCGCCTTTCTCATGTCGATGCTGGAAGTGATCGCAGTGTCGGTCTGAAGCCACCTGGCCTTTCACTGTCCGGAGTTCAGACCGGGGCCCGGCCGCGGTGGCAGCGGGCTGTGTCGCCACGCAGAGTGTTTCCACGTCGGGCAATGGTTATCCGGGGGGAATCGGACTATCATTGGCGACCCGTGATTTTCCTTTGGCAATTGAATGGATATTGAAAAAGTAGCCGTGCTTGGCGGCGGCAGTTTCGGTACGGTGATCGCTAATATCATCGCGGAAAACGGGTATCCCGTGTATTTCTGGATGCGCAACCCGGACATGGCGCGACAGGTCAATGAAAAACGGGAAAACACCCAGTACCTGCCGGGTTATCACCTCAACAGAAATGTTACCGCCACCAACCACATGCAGACTGCCGTATCCGGCGCGGCACTGATCTTCGTCGCTGTGCCCAGCCAGTCCTTTCGCGCTGTGGTGCGCCTGATGAGGCATTTTGCCGCGTCCGACGCCATGCTGATCAGTACCACCAAGGGCATTGAGCGAGGCACTTTCATGCTGATGAGCCAGATCCTGCGCCAGGAAGCGCCGCGGGCCCGGGTCGGCGTGCTCAGTGGACCGAACCTGGCCAAGGAAATCGCCAGGCGCGATCTCACCGGAACCGTTATCGCCAGCGAACACGCTGGCGTGCGGGAGGCGGTGAAACAGATTCTGGCGTCCGATTATTTCCGGGTTTACAGTAACGATGACTTTTTCGGTATCGAACTGGGCGGATCGCTGAAAAATATCTATGCCATCGTGGCGGGAATGGCCGCGGCCCTGGGGATGGGCCACAATACCAACAGCATGCTGATAACCCGCAGCCTGACCGAGATGGCGAGATTCGGCAGGGAAATGGGCGCCGACCCCATGACATTCCTGGGTCTGGCAGGTGTTGGCGATCTTATTGTAACCTGTTCAACGCCATTGAGTCGGAACTACCGGATCGGGTTTCTGCTGGGACAGGGAAAAACGCTGGATGAGGCCGTGGCAGAAGTGGGGCAGGTTGCCGAAGGACTCAATACCCTGCAGCTGGTCAAACACAAGGCCGATGAGCTATCGGTCTACATGCCCCTGGCGAGTGCACTGTACCGCGTAATCTATGAAGGCGAAGCCATCGACAGGATCATTCCAACCCTGATGCAGAGCGAGCAGGCGCTTGATGTTGAATTTGCCGCCAAAGACGAAAAGCGGCTGCATCACAAGGAGTAGGTAATGAACAACGACACCGAGGATGATTTGACAAACGTAACGGGTAATCTCACGCAACGCGCTACCTGGCTGAGAATTCTGTTCATGGTGGGCTTCTGCCTGGCCCTCTACGTGGTGGCCATAGTCCTGCTGTTCATTACCATCGTCCAGGCCCTGTTCGCCGTGGTCACCGGAACTGACAACCTCAACCTGCGCATACTGGGGGCAAATCTTGCCGAGTACGTCAACCAGATTCTGAAATTCCTCACCTACAACTCACAGTCCCGGCCGTTTCCCTTCAGCCCGTTCCCCGATACCGGCACAGAGCCTGGTCCGTCGGCAGGTGGTGATGGCAAGTCCGCGTCCCGGGATGAGTCGGGGCCCGCTACCCGGCCAGGACAGAACCGCGGAGACATTCCCGGAACCGCAGCCGGCGCGACCGGCAACCCGGCAGGTGGCAAGGCAGCCGCGGTGGCTATTGCAGGGCAGAACGCCAGGTCAGGCCGGGACACCGGCATAGACTCGGGTAATGAACCAGGCAAGAACCCGGTCAGGAATTCAGGTGAGGACTCTGACGATAGCAGGGCAGTGGCGCAAGATCCGGCCAAACCCCGGGACCGTGGCCCTGGAAACAAGGCTGCAGCAGGATCGACGCACGCTATGGCCGACGAGGAGTCGACGTCTTCATCCCGGGAAGCCTCTGCAATCCATTCCGACCCGAAGCCGCAATCTGCCGCGGCTGTCGGCGGCGCGGTGAACACCGCCGGAAAAACGCAGCGTGCCCAGACTGCATCGGTGGGTGATTCAGCCCCGCCTGTGGATCATGCCCGGCCGATAGGCCAACAACCTGACCCGGAAAGTCCGGATTCCGGCGGGAACGGGGCAGCACCCGTATCCCGTGAAAAAGATTCGCTATCCAGCCCGGAAGATGCAAACCGCGGCGAACAGGGCAAACCGGGAAATGGCAGGGCCGATGTGTCCGGACTGGCAAACATAAACGTGCAAAAATCCGGTGCGCCGAAAGCTGCACCCAATATTTTCGCCGATCTGCAATTCAACGGCTCCACGGGCTCTGATTCCAAGGCGGATGAAAAATAGATGATCGATGGGATTTGCAGGACATCTGGAGCAGGGTTTTCCAGCGTAGTAATTCATACTGTCTGATCATAAGCCGGAAAACGCCACTGCGTTGCCTTGACGAATTGCCATGGAACCATTTCACCGACATGGGTAAGCGACTGAACAATCTTCTGTTTTATTTCGGGGTACTTTGCGCTGTGCTCGGCGCCAATACCGCTGCCGCCCAGTCGGAAGCGGGTCGGGATCACCCCCTGCTGGAGCGCTTTGGTGAATCCACCATCATCGACTACGACCGGCAGTCGGGAGTGAACTATAGGCTGGTCCTGGGAAATCTGCGACGTATCCGGGGGCTTGTCGTCGCCGAGGAGGAAGAGCGCCTTCGCGGTGACCTGACGCGCATCACCTATGAAATCCCGGATTCTTTCAGCGGCCGCGACGTCATGGCGTTTTTCCGTGCCCAGGCCGAACAGCGGGGCTACGCCAACCTGTTCAGCTGCCAGGGGCGAGGGTGTGGCAACAGCAACTACTGGGCTAACGACGTGTTCGACGACCGGTCGTTATACGGACCGGAGCGCAATCAGTATTACATGGCCTTCCAGGCTGAATCCGCAGCTGCTTACCTGGTAGTGTACGTTATCACCCGGGCCAATCGCCGGCTGTATGCCCATGTCGAAGTGCTGGAAACCGCAAGCAGCGGGACCCTGCCAATGATCGAGTTCTCACTCGAAAATCTCCTGGATGCAGGTGGCCTGCGGCTCTACAACCTGTCCTTCGGCAGCGGTGATCGCCTGACCGGCGACGACGGGCTGCTCCCGGCGGTGCGGTTGCTGCAGGCAAACCCCACCCTGGAAATCTACATCGTAGCTCACCTCCCGGGACCTGCGCCGCTGGAAACGCTCCTGGAGCAGTCGGCACAGCGTGCCCGCAGTGTCCGGGATGCTCTCATCGCCAGGGGAATCGACGGCCGGCGTATTGTCGCCAGGGGCGTCGGGCCGCTGGCGCCGCTGTGCAGTGAAGGCGACTGCCGGGAGCGGGTGGAAATGGTGTTGCGGTAGCCGGACATCCCGGGCCTGCGCCGCAGGCTAGGACGACCTGACCAGTGACAGGAACTCGTTGCGGGTCGTCTGCCTGGAGCGAAAAGCGCCGAGCATGCAGGATGTGGTCATCACTGAATTCTGTTTTTCCACGCCACGCATCATCATGCACATGTGTTGTGCCTCGATGATCACGCCGGCGCCGGATCCCCTGGTCTGCTGCAGAATGGTTTCGGCAATCTGGTTGGTGAGATTTTCCTGGATCTGCAGTCGGCGGGCGAACATATCCACAATCCTGGCGATCTTGGAAAGTCCTATTACCTTTCCTTTTGGAAGGTAGGCGACATGGCACTTTCCGATAAACGGCAGTAAATGGTGCTCGCAGATGGAATACAGCTCGATATTCTTGACAATCACCATCTCGTCGGAATCGGAAGGAAACAGCGCGCCGTTTATCACCTCGTCAATGTCGAGACCGTAGCCCTGTGTCAGAAAGCGCATGGCGTCGGCAGCCCGCTTCGGGGTATCCTTGAGCCCGGGCCTCTCCGGGTCCTCTCCAATTGCTTCGATTATTCGCTTGTAGGCGTTGTCCATGGTTGATTCCGGCTGTCATTTTCAGCCGCTACCCTACGATAACCGGAAAATTTGGTAAAGAATTTTTTCCGTCAGGCGAGCACCGCCAGGTAACCCCGGGATGAAAGTGGGTGATTACGTAAGTGTTTTGCAGCAGCAATTCAGCGATGCCGGATTGTGTTTTGCCCACGGCACTGACAATTCCTACGACGAAGCCTGCTACCTGGTTTTCGCTTCACTTTCCCTGGACTGGCAGGAATTCGAAGCGGAACTTGACCGGCAACTGACGCCGGCTGAAATCGCGTTGCTGGACCAGCGGTCGCGAAAACGGATCAGGGACAGGATACCCACCGCCTACCTGGTGGGGACTGCCTGGTTTGCCGGCCACGAATTCAAGGCCGACAGCCGAGCGCTGATTCCCCGTTCGCCCATTGCCGAGTTGATTGAGAACCGCTTTATACCGCTATTGCGGCAGTCGCCACAACGGGTGCTGGACCTGTGTTGTGGCGGCGGCTGTATCGGTATTGCCATAGCCCTGGAATTCCCGGACGCGTCGGTGGACCTGGCGGATCTGTCCGTCGAGGCGCTGGACCTGGCGAAGGAAAATATCGATGGGTTCGGCCTGCAGGATCGGGTGATCCCGCGGCAGTCTGACCTGTTCAGCGGGTTGTCGGGACAGCGGTATGACCTGATCGTAAGTAATCCGCCCTACGTGGGGGCCGAGGAACTGTCGGGGTTGCCTGCTGAATTCTGCCACGAGCCCCGCAGTGGTCTGCAGTCCGATGATCAGGGCCTGCAGCTGCCGTTGCGCATTCTCAGCGCGGCGGCAGATCACCTTACCGAGTCCGGCGTGCTGGTTATGGAAGTCGGCTATTCCCATCATCTCCTGGCGGAACGCTATCCGGATATTCCGTTTTTGTGGCTTGATTTTCAGCGGGGAGGCGAGGGGGTTTTTCTGCTCCGGCGACAACAGCTGGAGATGTACAGGGAGCGCTTCAGTTAGTGTACAATGCCCTGCTTTCCCGCGGGCCTGCCGGAACAGCACCGGCGATCCTGCTGCGGGCTCGACGGATTTCAACAGGCGACGGTCATGTCCGGCAACAGCATTGGCAGGCTTTTTACGGTAACCAGCTTTGGTGAAAGCCATGGTCCGGCAATCGGCTGTATCGTCGACGGTTGCCCGCCGGGGCTGGAACTTTGTGAGGCCGACCTGCAGAAAGACCTGGAGCGGCGCAGGCCGGGTCAGTCCCGCTTTACTACGCAACGACGCGAACAGGACCAGGTAAGCATTCTTTCCGGTGTATTCGAAGGGGTGACCACCGGCACGCCCATCGGGCTGCTTATCGAGAACACCGATCAGCGGTCGCGGGATTACGGCAAAATCAAGGATCAGTTTCGTCCGGCCCACGCCGACTTCACCTACCACCACAAGTTCGGTGTTCGGGATTATCGCGGTGGTGGACGGTCCTCCGCCCGGGAAACAGCAATGCGGGTGGCGGCCGGGGCCATCGCCAAGAAATTCCTTGCCCGGGCCGAAGGTGTGGCCATTCGAGGATACCTGGACCAGCTGGGGCCGATCCGGGCGGAACAGATTGATCTTGACGAGGTGGAACGAAACCCGTTCTTCTGCCCGGATGCCAGCAAGATACCCCAGCTGGAGGAGTTCATGACGGCCCTCAGCAAGGAAGGGAATTCCATTGGTGCCAGGATTAATGTAGTGGCCAGCGGTGTCCCCGTGGGTCTGGGTGAACCCGTGTTCGACCGGCTGGACGCCGACCTGGCGGGTGCACTGATGAGCATCAATGCGGTCAAGGGCGTGGAAATCGGTGCCGGGTTTCGCTGCGTCGAACAGAAAGGCACCGAACACCGCGACGAAATCACCCCGGAGGGATTCCTGTCCAACAACGCCGGCGGCATCCTCGGTGGTATTTCCAGTGGCCAGGATATCCTGGCAAGTATCGCCTTGAAGCCGACTTCCAGTCTGCGCATTCCAGGTCGCTCCATCGATGTCGACGGCAACGCGATTGAGGTTGTCACCACTGGACGTCATGATCCCTGTGTCGGCATCCGCGCGACCCCCATTGCCGAGGCAATGGTAGCCATCGTCCTGATGGACCACTACCTGCGGCATCGGGCACAGAACACGACGATCCCAAAAACCTCCTGAAGCCCGGGAGCCGGGGTGCTCAGGGTGGCATAACCGTCACCTATAGCAGCTATCACTAAAATTCATTTTATTGTTTTATTTCAATCAGATAAATTCCAAATTCAAGGTCACACAGTAAGCACCAGCAAGGAAAATAACATGGCAGGCAAAACCTTATACGACAAGATCTGGGATGCCCACCTGGTCACGCAGCGCGACGACGGCACGGCGCTCATTTATATTGATCGGCAGTTGATACACGAGGTGACGTCACCCCAGGCGTTCGAGGGACTGCGCCTGGCTGGTCGGCAGCCGTGGCGTGCCGATGCCAATCTGGCCACCCCTGATCACAACATTCCCACCACCCGCGAGGAGCGCAGCCGCGGACTGGAGGGCATCAAGGATCCGATTTCACGTATCCAGGTAAAGACCCTGGATGACAACTGCAGGGAATTCGGCATTCTGGAACTCGGCATGGAGGATCAACGCCAGGGCATCGTGCACGTGGTGGGACCGGAACAGGGAGTCACGTTGCCCGGCATGACCATTGTCTGCGGTGATTCACACACCTCGACCCACGGCGCACTGGGTGCACTGGCGCACGGTATTGGTACCTCCGAGGTGGAGCATGTACTGGCTACCCAGTGCCTGCTGCAGCGCAAGATGAAAAACATGCTGGTGAATGTCAACGGCAGGCTGAATCCCGGGGTAACGGCCAAGGATATTGTGCTGGCCGTCATTGGCCGTATCGGCACGGCGGGAGGCACAGGCTATACCATCGAATTTGCCGGCGAGGCAATCCAGGCGCTGTCCATAGAAGGACGCATGACTGTCTGCAACATGGCTATCGAGGCCGGTGCCCGGGCGGGATTGGTGGCGGTGGACGACACCACCATTGATTACCTGAAAGGACGGCCTTTTGCTCCCCGGGGCCAGCTGTGGGAGCAGGCGGTGACCGCATGGCGTGACCTGGTCAGCGATCCCGACGCCCACTTTGATCACGTCGTGGAACTGGATGCCGAGGCAATCGAACCCCAGGTCACGTGGGGAACGTCGCCGGAAATGGTCGCTCCGGTAAGCGGCCGGATTCCCGATCCAGCACAGGAACCGGATCCCAGCCGGCGGGGAAACATGGAGCAGGCACTGAAATACATGGGCCTGCAACCCGGCACCGCAATTCAGGATATCAAGCTGGATTACATATTTATCGGTTCCTGTACCAACTCGCGGATCGAGGATCTGCGCGAGGCGTCGCAGGTGGTTCGAGGCAGGAAAGTGGCTGACAGTATCGAACTGGCCATGGTGGTTCCGGGCTCCGGACTGGTGAAACAGCAGGCCGAGGCTGAGGGTCTGGACAGGATATTTATCGAGGCCGGACTGCAGTGGCGGGAACCGGGCTGTTCCATGTGCCTGGCGATGAATGCCGACCAGTTGCCTGCCGGCAAGCACTGCGCGTCCACGTCCAACCGCAATTTCGAAGGCCGACAGGGATTCGGCGGCCGGACTCACCTGGTGAGCCCGGCCATGGCGGCAGCGGCGGCCGTAACCGGACACTTCGTCGATATTCGGCAGATTGCCCACTGATTACCCAGGAAGAAATGACGACATGAAAAAATTTGACACTGTAACCGGCATCGTCATCCCGTTGGACCGGGCCAACGTGGATACCGACTTTATTATCCCGAAGCAGTTTTTGAAATCCATCAAGCGAACCGGCTTCGGGCCCAACCTGTTTGATGAGCATCGCTACCTGGACAAGGGGCAACCGGGCGCCGACAACAGCAATCGCCCACTGAACCCGGATTTCGTGCTCAACCAGCCCCGCTATCAGGGCGGGACGATTCTGCTGGCCAGGGAAAACTTCGGCTGCGGTTCAAGCCGGGAGCATGCACCCTGGGCGCTGGACGATTACGGAATTCGCGTCGTTATCGCCCCGAGCTATGCCGATATATTTTTCAATAACTGCTTCAAAAATGGATTGTTACCCATTGTTTTGGATAAAAAAACAGTTTCCAGACTTTTTGAGGAAGTGGCGTCGGAGGAAGGTTATTCACTGACGGTGAACCTGGTCAGCCAGGTCCTGACGACACCGGGTGGCGAGGCCATAAACTTCGACGTCGATGAGTACCGCAAACACTGCCTGCTCAACGGCCTGGACGAAATCGGTGTGACCCTGCAGGACGCCGACCGGATCAGAGAGTTCGAGTCGCAGTGGCGCTCGAAATCACCCTGGTACTTTACCGAGGACGCCTCGACCGGGAACTGATCACGAAACCACCGGCCCGCTGCTGACATCCGGCAGGTTGACCTGCAGTCCGGCGGACGAACCTGCCGCCGGGCATTAGCAGCGCGCAACAGACCATACAGACAGGAAATCAGGGAGAGACCAGCATGAAAAAATACAACGTAGCCGTGGCCGGTGCCACGGGAGCAGTGGGTGACGCCATGCTCAAGATTCTGGAACAGCGGGACTTTCCCGTTGATCAACTTTTCCCGCTGGCCAGTGAGCGCTCGGCGGGGTCTACGGTGATGTTCCGGGGAAAGCCGGTCAAGGTCCAGAACCTTGCAGAGTTCGATTTCACCCAGACGCAGATCGGGCTGTTTTCCGCCGGCGGCAGCGTGTCCGCGGAGTTTGCTCCCAGGGCCGGTGAGGCCGGCTGCATCGTTATCGATAACACCTCGTATTTCCGTTACCACGACGATATTCCGCTGGTGATCCCGGAGGTCAATCCGGAAAAAATTGCCGACTATACCAACCGCAATATTATCGCCAACCCCAACTGTTCAACCATCCAGATGCTGGTGGCGCTGAAGCCCATTCACGATGCCGCGGTCATCAAGCGGATCTCGGTAGCCACTTACCAGGCAGTCTCCGGCACCGGCAAGGCAGCCATGGAGGAACTGGCCAGGCAAACGGCGGACCTGCTTAACGGTCGCGAAATCACCTGCGAAGTCTACCCGAAGCAGATTGCTTTCAATGCCCTGCCGCACATCGATGATTTCCAGGACAACGGCTACACCAAGGAAGAAATGAAAATGTACTGGGAAACGCAAAAAATTTTCGCCGATCAGTCGATACAGGTAAGTGCAACCTGTGTTCGCGTGCCGGTGTTCTACGGACATTCTGAAGCGGTCCAGATTGAAACCGAAAAACCGATTGCCGAAGAGGAGGCCCGACGCCTGCTCAAGCAGATGCCCGGTGTCACTGTGATGGATGAGCGCAAGGCGGGTGGATACCCCACCGCAGTTACTGAATCTGTGGGCCAGGACGCAGTTTTCGTGGGGCGAATCCGTCAGGATATCTCCATGCCCAATGGCCTGAACCTGTGGGTCGTTTCGGACAATGTGCGCAAAGGGGCGGCACTGAATTCGGTACAGATCGCGGAACTATTGATAAAAGACTTTTTATAATGAATACTTGCACGCGGTAGTGAAGGATTCGTCTAGGTAGAAATTTGGCGAAATTCAAGCGACTGTGAGCAAATTTCCTTAAAATGATACCAAGCACCCCTTATCGGGTGCTTTGATCGGAGCAAACCCGCGTAGCTGAAACCTTATTTTTTTAATTCATGTTGTTGTTTTTTCAATGGATTAAAATTTCAGGTGGCGAGAACCAGGGTGAACTTCCCGATCTGTGACGGAACGGGTGCGACGGACTGCCCGCATCGCTCGCAATTCATTCTGGGAGATCGAGGATTTTATCGTTAGTAGGAAAGACTTTATGATGCGCAACGCTGCTGCTGTTCTCGCCGCAATCTTTTGTCTGGTGACCAGCCAGGTTCATGCCCTCGGGCTGGGCACCATCTCCCTGGAATCCTCGCTCAATCAGCCCCTTCGTGCCCGCATCGAGATCATCGACCTGGGCTCGGTCAGTCCGGCTGATATTTCCATCCAGATGGCAACGCAGCAGGACTTCGAACGCTTCGACCTGGAGCGCTCGGCATTTCTGTCCGGCGTAAACTTCGACATCCAGCGTACCGCTGACGGCGTTTTCGTGCTGCTGACCAGCAGCCAGGCTGTCCGTGAACCGTTTCTTAACTTCATTCTCGATACCCGCTGGCCAAGCGGAAGAATCCTCAGCGAGCATACCGTGCTGCTGGACCTGCCGGTTTTCAGCGAAAATCAGTCAGTGGCCCAGCCCATCGATCAACCGGTCAGCCCGGTTGTCGAACAAGACCAGGGAGTCGTGGATCGGGAGCCGGTCACGCCACAGTCCACAACTTCGGTTGACAATGCGGCCGAAGAGCAGATCGCGGCGGACAACGAGCCGGCACCAGTGACGTCGGCAACAGTCGACGACGATCAGGTGGTTTCCGGGTCAACGCTGCGACGTGACAGCCTGGAGATCCAGGAACTTGATACCCTCTGGGAAATTGCCATGCGGGTGCGGCCGGATACTTCGGTGACCGTTCAACAGACCATGCTCGCCATTCAGCGCTTGAATCCTGACGCCTTCGCCGACGGTAACATCAATCGACTGATCGCCGGTGAAACCCTGCAGGTTCCCGATCTCAGTGACATCCGGAGCATCAATCAGCAGCAGGCTGTCTCCGAGGTGTCGCGCCAGAATCAGCAGGCCGATCTCAGCGCACAGCCACTGTCGGCACCGTCTGCCGGCCCCAGCAGCCTGGCCTCGGCGGCCTCGCAGGGGCAGTTGCGGGTGCTGACCACGGAAGATGCCCAGCCGGTAACCGGCGGCAGCAGTGCTGCCGTGGAAGCCGAGAACGCTCAGCTGGATGCAGAAATACTTGCTCTGGAAACCCAGCTTCTGCTGCAACAGGAGGAGGCTGACCGGGTACGTATCCAGCAGGCGGAAATGATCTCGCGACTCGATGACCTGGATGCCCAGATCGCCTCCGCCATGGAAATTATCCGGCTGCAGGACCAGCAGCTGGCTCAATTGCAGGAATCCCTGGCCGCTGCCCAGGCCCAGGCCGCCGTGCAGCAGGATGCCGCCGAGACCGCACCGGCAACCCTGACCCGGTCACAACCACTGCAGACCACTTCGCCGAGCTTCCTGGACAGCGTCCTCCGGGTGCTGTCAAACAATTCACTGGTCCTGATCATCGTGTCCGTGCTGGTCGTGGTACTCATGGTGATGCTATTGATGCGGCGCAATCGCCTGGCAACGGCAGAAGGGTACAGCGAGGAATTTACAGACGACATGTCCGCCGGCACGGTGGATCGTAGCAGCGTGGATGCCGAACCGCTGAGCACGGCGGAATTCGACATTCCGGATCAGTACAGGAAAGATGAGGAGGCCGTGGCGGAAGTTGCGGAACTGGCCAGTGCCGCCATGGCAGACGACGTGTTCGGTATTGAAGAGACCGATATTGATGAACTGGTCAGCGACACGAAGCGGCAGCAGCAGGAAGAAGACTTTGACCGTGAAGACTTCGACCAGGACTTCGGCAATGACGACGAAGAAGAAATTGAAGGTCAGGCTGATGATGAGACAGTGTGGCAGACAAAGGCAGAATCCGCAGCCAGCGAGACAGGTTTCGATGAGACAGGTTTCGATACCGGTAATGAACTTAGCGACGAGGCGGAGCTTGAAGCCATCGATGAGCCGGCGGATGACGTAGTCGACTTTGAACTCGATACCGAACTTGACCAGGGGGATGAGGAAGACGCGGACCTGGACGTCGTGGACTTCGATATTGATGAATTCCTGGACGAAGATGACAACCTGCAGGAAGCGGCCGGTGCTGGCGGCGATGTGGCAAAGGCTTCCGGCCAGGCAGATGAAGCTGTCGATTTTGATCTCGGCAATGAGGTTGAAGACGATATCGACGAGTCTGCCGCCGACAGCGAAGCGCTGGATCTTGACGCGGTGGATTTTGCCGTTGATGCCGACGTCGCGGACGATGATGCCGATGCCATCGAAGCCCTGGACCTGGAAGACGATGAAATCAGTGGCGATGATCATGCCGCAGTGACTGAGGACGGCGCAGCGGATCAGGTTACCCGGCATGGCAACGGGGAAACCGACGATTTTATCGACAGCGAGGAAACCGATGAGATCGAGACGCTTGATTTCGACCTCAGCGATACCGGCATCGAAGATTTTGAAGAAGAGACAGGTGGGGACCAGGTGGATGTCAGCTCTGCCGCCGATGATGAAGTGGAGTCCTTCGATTTCGACCTGACTGAAGCCGTTGACGAAGTCGGGCAGCAGGACGAGAGCCCGGAAATGACCGATAGCCAAACCGCGGTGAAAGAGCCTGATGAAGTCGACCTGGGGGCTGCCACCGATGATTTGCCGGACGAGGACGACCGGCAGGATGAATCGGCGTCTGCAGATGACGCCGGGGCGGATGCCACTCCGGTTGCCGACAAAGAGGATAGCCTGGTCCCGCAGCCGGCCGCTGCCGTTTCAGCGACGGCGGATGCTGACGAAGGACCGGAAAATACCGCGGACAGTATCGAATTCGACCTGGACGGTACTGCCACAGCGGAGTTGCCGGACTTCGAAGACGAGTTGGCAGAGGACACGGCCGGGGACCGGGCGAACGCAGAACCCACCGGGGATCAGGTCACTGGGATAGATTTTGAAGAACCGGCAGCGAACGACCTGGAGAATTCCGACGCTGACGATGACGGGTCCGGCGACGACGGGCAGGACCGCCAGATTGGCGCTGCCCGGCAGAATTCCAGCGAACCTGACGACGTATTGGCAGTGCTGGAACAGGACGAGGAAGCGGCTGCGCCGGATACCGCGATTGAGCTGGACAACCTGGATTTCCTTTCCGCCGATGATGACTCGGCGGTAGATGGTGCCGATGAGGAAATCGAATTTCTGTCCGATGATGACGAGGCTGCAACCAAGCTGGATCTGGCCTATGCCTACCAGAAGATGGGCGACGTCAACGGGGCCAAGGAAATTCTTGAAGAAGTGATCAACGAGGGCAACGACGCCCAGGTCAATGAAGCCAGGACCCTCATCGCGGCCCTGGGTAAATAGCGGATCAACGACAGCCGTCTCCCGACCCGGTTGCAGCCGATCCCGATTCAATACACTGTCAAGATTATTCCCCGGTGAGATCAATACCACCAGGTCACGGCCTGCCAGCGTCAGGGTTTGTTCATGGATAGGCCGTCCCAGGCGACACAGCAACGTCATCGGATAGCGCTGCAGCTTGAATATGACGGCAGCGAATTCTGTGGCTGGCAACGTCAATCGTCGCCCCGGCTGGCAACCGTGCAGGCGGCACTGGAAAAGGCCCTGGGCAAAATAGCGGACAGCCCCATCAGGGTATTCTGTGCCGGCCGGACCGATCGTGGTGTGCATGCCACGGGACAGATTGTCCATTTTGAAACACCTGTCGACCGCGGCGAAAAAGCCTGGGTGATGGGAACTAACAGCCTGTTGCCGGCAGCGGTCCGCGTGCGCTGGGCCCGGCCGGTCACAGACGGGTTTCACGCCCGCTTCAGCGCGGTATCCCGTCGCTACCTCTATCTTATCTACGAAGCCGATATTGCCACTGTGCACCTTGACGGACGGGCGACCCGGGTCGGTGGAACACTCGATATCGACGCCATGAACAGGGCCGGTCAACACCTGCAGGGAGAACAGGATTTCAGTGCGTTCCGCGCGGCAGGCTGCCAGTCGTCCACGCCCTGGCGTTGCCTGGAGTGGCTGAAGGTGACCCGCCATGGACCATTCGTCGTAGTGGATGTGCAGGCTAATGCGTTTCTTCAGCACATGGTCCGTAACATCGTCGGCATGTTGTTCGAGGTAGGGCACGGTAAGCGGTCGCCGGACTGGGCAGCGGAATTGTTGCGTGGTCGCGATCGAACGGCTGGACCGGTCACGGCGCCGCCGCAGGGTCTCTACCTGGTGAAAGTCTGTTATCCGCAGCGGTTCGGGCTACCCGAAACCAGCCTGGGTCCGCTTTTTTTACAGCCCTATCCGTAGGCCGTACCCGGTAATTTTGCTAGAATGCCGCGCTTTCACCGGATTCATGAGAACCTTGACTCGACGTCGCGTTAAAATTTGTGGAATTACTACTGCCATTGATGCCAGGCTGGCTGCCAGTCTCGGCGCCGACGCCATCGGCCTGAATTTTCACCCGGCCAGTTCCCGTTACATTGATCCGGAGCGCGTCGCTGAAATTACCGAAAACCTGCCGGCATTTGTCACGGTCGTGGCGCTGTTTGTCAATCCCGCGCGCAACGCAGTGGAAAAACTTCTCGATTCCGGCACGGTCCAGTGTCTGCAGTTTCACGGCGACGAGCCGTTGTCGTTCTGCCGGTCCTTCGGCGTCCCGTTTATCAAGGCGCTGCGCGTCCGGGACCTTGAAGAGACCAGGCGGCAGCTGGATTCGTTTGACGGCGCTGGTGGCGTAATCCTGGATGCCTACGTCAAGGGGGAACCCGGCGGCACCGGGCAGGTTTTCGACTGGCAGATTGCCAGGCAACTGGTGGAGGAGGGGCATGATCAGCTCATTCTCGCCGGCGGCTTGACGCCCGACAACGTGGCAGCGGCAATCGGGGCGGTATCACCCTACGGCGTCGACGTCAGCAGCGGGGTGGAATCACGTCCTGGCATCAAGGACCCGGACAGGATGCGGCGTTTTTTTGCCGCGGTATCAGGCTGAAATCAGGTAGAATCCTTACTTCAGGAGAGGGGTAGAGCGAGTTGAGCACAGACGCAGTCAGTAAGCGGGAGGACCTCGGGGGTTCTCTCGATGGTCCCGACGAGTTGGGCCATTTCGGTCCCTATGGAGGGATGTTTGTCGGCGAAACGCTGGTGGCGGCGGTTGAGGAACTGGCCCAGGTATACGCCCAGCTGTCCCGTGATCCGGAGTTCTGGAAAGAGTTCGATGAGGACCTGAAATACTACGTTGGCAGGCCATCGCCACTCTATCATGCCCGACGGCTCAGCGAGGCAGCAGGTGGGGCAGCGATCCACCTGAAGCGGGAAGACCTGAACCATACCGGTGCACACAAGGTCAACAACACCATAGGCCAGGCACTGCTGGCCAAGCACATGGGCAAGAAGCGTATCATCGCAGAAACCGGCGCGGGACAGCACGGTGTCGCCAGTGCAACGGTGGCCGCCCGGCTGGGCCTGGAGTGCCATGTTTACATGGGAGCGGAAGACATAGAGCGGCAAGCGCCCAATGTCTATCGAATGAAGCTCCTTGGCGCTGAAGTGGTTGCTGTGACATCAGGCACGAAAACACTCAAAGACGCCATGAACGAAGCACTGCGTGACTGGGCGACCAACGTCGACACCACCTATTACATGATCGGCACCGTGGCGGGGCCGCATCCCTATCCCATGCTGGTCCGCGATTTTCAGAGTGTTATCGGCCGTGAAGCCCGACAGCAGTGCCTCGATCAGTTGGGCAGGCTTCCCGATGCCCTGGTGGCCTGTGTCGGCGGTGGCTCCAATGCCATTGGCCTGTTTCACCCGTTTCTCCAGGATGAGGGAGTGACCATGTACGGTGTCGAGGCCGGGGGCCTCGGGGTCGCCACGGGCAAACACGCGGCGCCTCTCAGTGACGGAAAGCCTGGAGTGCTGCATGGCAATCGCACTTACCTGATGACTGACAGCGGCGGCCAGATCATGGACACACATTCGATTTCCGCCGGACTGGACTACCCGGGTGTCGGTCCGGAGCATGCCTGGCTCAAGGATATCAACAGGGTGCGTTATGTCGATGCAACGGACCAGGAGGCGCTGCAGGCGTTTCACGATCTCACCAGGCTGGAAGGAATAATACCGGCACTGGAGTCCAGTCACGCCGTTGCCTATGCCATGAAGCTGGCCCGGGAACTTGGCGAAGGGAAGGCTATAGTAATCAACCTCTCCGGAAGAGGTGACAAGGATATCGAGACTGTCGCCCGATTGGACGGGATTGCCCTGTAGAAATCCATGAGCCGAATTAGCAAAGTTATCCAGAACAGGCTTGAAAGTGGCAGGAAGGTACTGATTCCCTATCTCGTGGCCGGTGACCCGAATCTGGAACAGGCGTTACAACTGATGCATGGCCTGGTGACTGCCGGAGCGGATATTATCGAGCTGGGCGTTCCCTTCAGTGACCCGTCCTCGGATGGCGAGACTATTCAGCGAGGCGCAGAACGTGCCATAGCCGCTGGCACGTCGCTGCAGGATGTCATCGATCTGGTGGCGGAATTCAGGACTGGTGACGATACCACGCCAGTGGTGCTGATGGGTTACCTGAATCCTGTCGAGATCATGGGGTACGAAAGTTTTGTCGCTGCCGCCAGCCAGGCCGGTGTCGACGGTGTATTGCTGGTGGATATGCCACCTACTGAATCTGCAAACCTTAAGCAGTTGCTGACCGAGGCGGACATGGATCTCATTTTCCTGGTGGCACCGACTACCAGCGAAAAGCGCGCCAGACAGATTGCCGGCGCCTGTACAGGTTATCTCTATTACGTATCGCTGAAGGGCGTTACCGGCGCCGCTATCAAAGACACTGACGCCATTGCCCGCAACGTGACCCTGTTGCGGTCCTTCGGCGAGTTGCCGGTGGTTATCGGCTTCGGCATCAAGGACGCGGACAGTGCTGCCAGGATGGCGGCACTGGCTGACGGCGTGGTGATAGGCAGTGCCCTGGTAGAACGAATTGCCGGGCTGTCCGCCGAAGAGGCCCCTGATGCCAGGCGGATCAAGGATGCAGTGAGCCTGATTGCCGCTGCGCGCCAAAGTCTGGATCATCACGATTGAATACCATAGGCTGCCGGTCAAGGTGAGGGAAACTGAGCAATGAGCTGGATCAATAAGATTTTACCTTCCATATCCACTTCCTCCATTGGCGGCAAGAACAAGTCCTCCGTTCCCGAAGGGCTGTGGAAAAAATGTCCCCGCTGTGACCAGACCCTGTATCGTGGAGACCTGGAGCGAAACCTGGATGTCTGTCCCAAGTGCGATCATCACATGCGTATCACGGCGCGTCGCCGCATCGAGCTGTTCCTCGACGAGGACGGACAGGAAGAACTGCTGGATGACGTCGTACCCGTGGATTTGCTGAAGTTCAAGGATCTCAAGAAGTACAAGGACCGGCTGAATGCCGCACAGAAAAAGACCGGGGAAAAAGACGCGCTGATCGTGTTTCGCGGCAGGGTCAGCGGCACGGAACTGGTCGCCGTCGCATTTGAATTCGGCTTCATTGGCGGGTCCATGGGCGCAGTCGTGGGGGAAAAATTTACCCAGGCAGTCAACGTATGCGTAGGCAACAAGCTGCCGCTGGTCTGCTTTTCCACCAGTGGCGGTGCGCGCATGCAGGAAGCTCTGATTTCCCTCATGCAGATGGCCAAGACCGCCGCGGCCGTTGCCAGGGTGCGGGAAAACCGCCTGCCGTTCATTTCGGTGCTGGTAGACCCGGTATACGGCGGTGTTTCGGCCAGCCTGGCAATGATGGGCGATATCAATATCGCGGAACCCAATGCCCTGGTGGGATTTACCGGGCCTGACGTGATTCGACAGACGGTGAGAGTAAAATTGCCCGATGGCTTTCAGCGTAGCGAATTTCTGCTTGAGCACGGAGCCATCGACATGATCGTGCATCGCCGGCAGATGCGCACTCGAATCGTATCGCTACTGCGCAAGCTGATGTTCGATCGTCATGCGGCACCTCAACCTGTCCAACCGGAACAGGATCAGGTTGAAGAACTGGATCAGGCACAGCAGGCAGATGTCAGCGAATCGACAGCCGTGGTGGATGACCAGCCGGTAGCGTCGCCAGATGCTGATGAAACGACAATGCCGCTGTCAACGGAAGAGATAGAAGGCCGCGACTTTTATCAGGAAGGGGAGGCTGTGCCGACTGAACCAGACGCTGCCGAGGACGGATCAGCGGAGACGGTAGAGCCTGAACCAGCCGATGAAAAACCGGGCACGGATGGAGCAATACCGCCCGACGCTGACCGCGACGGAAGTGGCGATACCGTGGAACCGGTGCCGGAGCAAACCGGGGCAGGCACGGAGAAGGAACCGGCAGCACCGGCGACAGATGGCTCCCGGGACGATGCCAACGGACAGCCCGCGTCGTCGCCGGACGCCGATACCGAAGGTGATGAGGAGAAACCCCGGGATCACACTTGATACCTGACCCTGCGGCTCGGAAAGGCTCTGCGCAGATGCAACTGGCCCAGTGGCTGGAATACATCGAATCCCTGCACCCCAGGGAAATAGAACTGGGGCTGGACCGTGTGCATGAAGTTGCCCGGCGTATGGGCGTGGATCATACCGGTACCACGGTGATCACCGTGGCAGGAACCAATGGCAAAGGGTCCTGCGTGGCGACCCTGGACACGCTGTTGCGCACCCTGGGAAAACGCGTGGGCAGCTACACGTCTCCTCATCTGCAGCGTTACAACGAACGCATCCTGCTCAACGGTATCGAAGCGGAGTCCACGGCCCTGTGTCGGGCTTTCGAGTTCATCGAGCAATGCCGTGGTGACATTCCGCTGACCTATTTCGAATTTGGCACCCTGGCTGCATTGCTGCTGTTTCAACAGGAGGAGGCAGAGGTCATTGTGCTGGAAGTCGGCATGGGCGGACGCCTCGACGCCGTTAACATTGTCGACAGTGATGTCGCCGTGATCACCAGTGTGGATCTGGATCATACGGCCTGGCTGGGTGAAACAAGAGATCAGATTGCCAGGGAAAAGGCCGGTATTATGCGCCCGGGCAGGCCCCTGGTATTGGCCGACCGGCAACCGCCGGCCCCGGTTTTCGAACTGGCTGCCACCGGGTCGGTACCGGTGTACCGGATTGGACATGAATTCCGGCAGCACGTGACGGTTGAAGGTGACTGGCACTGGCGGGGCGTTACCGTGGATGGCCTGCAGGTCAGTGTCGATGTGCCGTTTTTACCGACATTGCATGCTGATGTTGTGGCAGCGGCGCTACAGGCGCTGCTGCTCCTCGATCTGCTGCCAGAACCGCAGCAACTGCGCCAGGCCCTGGCAACGGTGCGCCTGCCCGGTCGATTCGAGATTTTCACTACACCACGCAGCCAGTCCCGGACAATTCTCGATGTTGCCCATAATCCCGGGGCGGCAGCCGAGCTCTGTCGGCGACTGCAGGGGCTGCGCGATACCCGGGACACTCCGGGGCAGCTTATCGCGGTGCTGGCCATGATGGCCGACAAGGACGTTGAAGGTTTTATTCGGGCCTTAGATTCGGTGGTGGACATCTGGTATATTGCGCAGGTGAATCAGGCGCGCTGTATGCCGGCGCAACAGTTAGCCAGGAAGGTGAAGTCCGTAGTCGGCTCATCAGAGCCCATCCTGTTCCAGGATGTTGCCGGCGCCTATGAAAATGCCTGCCGCGTCGCCGGTTCTGAAGACTTTATCGTGGTTACCGGGTCTTTCTTCACCGTAGCGGAAATACGCAATGTTATTGAGACTTGACAACTTGCCTGGTATTCCCCGGATTGTCCCCGGCCTACATCGCCGCCAATTTATTGAAGCGCGTCAGCAGGAATCCGGTTGCGACCTGCAGCCACGTGGTATTCGTAACCCGTTGCAGTATCCGGGCTCATCCCGTGGCGGAAATTCAGCCTGCGACTCTGCGCCAGCGGTGAGGTGGTGATGGAGCACGAAACCAAACAGCGGGTCGTGGGGACAATCGTTCTGCTGGCGCTGGCCGCAATTTTCCTGCCATTTATCCTTGATGGTGACGGGAGTTATCAGCCCGCTATAAGCAGTCGTATCCCCGAAACACCGGTTGTGGATATCATGCCGGAGCCCATTCCCCATAGGCCGGTCATTGCCGCCGACAGATTCCAGGACGCGGAACCGGACCCCGTAATCACGATTGTCAATGATGCCGATGCCGACGAAGCCGAAACGGTTGCGGAAACAGACCCGGCAGGTCGGGTTGACGCCGACCAGTTATCGGAACCCGCGGCAGCCACCATGCCTTCACTGGATGAAAGGTCCCTGCCGGAAGGCTGGAGCGTGAGGCTGGGCGTGTTTGCCAATGCCCGGAATGCCAGCAATCTCAATCAGCGGCTACTGGATGCCGGCTATCGCGCCTATACCCGTGAACTGCCGGGAGCAGGGGGCGTGGTCACCGGGGTGTTTGTCGGGCCGCAGATAGACCGGGCACAGGCCAATCGGCTCAAGACCGAGCTACAGAGTGAATTTCGGCTTTCCGGGCTGGTGGTGAAGTTTGAGGTCGATGAGATATAGGCCCGGCAGTCAGTGGCGGGCGTGACGATTTACGGGGGGGGCGAGGTGGAACAGGTAGCTGAATTCAACTGGATAGATATTCTGATATCCATTGTTATTGTGCTGTCGTTCGCATTCGGGGTCTGGCGGGGATTGCTCAAGGAAGTCCTCTCTCTAGTGACCTGGGTCGCAGCGCTGATAGTGGCCAGGGTGTACAGTGACGATTTTGCACCATTGTTGGCATCGACCTTCGAAGGGGAGACTACCCGGCTGGTGACGGCGTTTGTGCTGTTGTTTCTGGTTACCCTGGTGGTAGGCGCGCTGGTCAATCACCTGCTGGCAAAATTGATTTCTTTTGTCGGCCTCAAGTTTACCGATCGCCTGCTGGGCGGTGCTTTCGGGGTGGCCAGGGGTGGGCTTATCGTCATGTTGGGAATTTTTGTCGCCGGCAATTTTTTCTCTGAAACGCTGGACTGGCAGGAGTCGCGACTGATTCCCTATGGCAGAGAAGCGATAGAATGGTCGCGAATGTTTATCGATGATATCCAGGAAGACGGATTGATCGAGACATCGTTACCGGCAAGAGTGGCGCAGTGACTGCATCACTAATACTGCATCAGTAATAGAGTCGGAGTGGATTGCATGTGTGGACTGGTTGGGGTAGTGGCGCACGCTGATGTCGGGGTATGTATCTACGATACGCTGACGGTGCTGCAGCACCGGGGTCAGGATGCGGCAGGAATCATGACCAGTGACCACGGCAAGTTAAACCTGCGCAAGGACAACGGCCTGGTGAAGGACGTGTTCCGCACGCGACACATGCGCCGCTTGACCGGCCAGATGGGTATCGGTCATGTACGTTACCCCACCGCCGGCAGTTCCAGCCCGGCCCTTGCCCAGCCGTTCTACGTCAATTCCCCCTATGGGCTGGCCCTGGCCCACAACGGTAATCTCACCAATATGGCCGAGCTGGCCAGGGAATTGTTTAATGATGATTTACGGCATATCAATACGGATTCCGATTCCGAAGTGCTGTTGAACGTCTTTGCCCATGAGCTGCAGCAGATAGGCAAGGTGGTGCCGGCACCGGCCGATATTTTCCAGGCCGTGAGTGGCATGCACAGGCGAATCCGGGGTGGCTATGCGGCGGTGATGTTGATCGCCGGTTATGGAATAGTCGGTTTTCGCGACCGTAATGGAATCCGACCGCTGGTATTCGGCAGTCGTAAAACCGCGCACGGCACCGAGTACATGATCGCCTCGGAGAGCGTGGCACTGGACTCCCAGGGATTCGAGCTGGAGCGGGATGTCGCTCCCGGCGAGGCTGTGTATATCGACGTGGAAGGCAATCTTCACACCAGGATTTGCACCGAGCCCGGGGAATTCACTCCCTGTATTTTCGAGCATGTCTACTTTGCCAGGCCCGATTCACTGATGGACAGTATCTCTGTATACAAGGCCAGGCTGCGGATGGGCGAAAAGCTGGCAGAGAAAGTCAATCGTTTGCGTCCGGATCACGATATCGACGTGGTGATTCCGATCCCGGACACCAGCCGGACCTCGGCACTGGAACTGGCAAACCGGCTGGGAATCAAGTACCGCGAGGGATTTGTCAAGAATCGTTATATCGGCAGAACCTTTATCATGCCCGGCCAGAGCCAGCGCAGGAAATCCGTGCGCCAGAAGCTCAATGCCATCGACCTGGAATTCAAGGGCAAGAATGTCCTGCTAGTTGACGACTCCATAGTCAGGGGCACCACCTGCAGGCAGATAATCCAGATGGCCCGGGATGCCGGTGCCAGTAAGGTTTATTTTGCCTCCGCCGCCCCGGCGATACGTTATCCCAATGTCTACGGCATCGATATGCCGGCTGCGGGGGAACTGATTGCCAACGGCAAAACGGAGGAACAGATACAGGAAATGATTGGTGCGGACTGGCTGGTGTATCAGGACCTGGAAGATCTTATCGCATCTTCCCAGGAGGGTAATCCGGCAATATCAAAATTCGAGTGCAGTGTATTTGACGGTAACTACATAACCGGTGATGTGGACGAATTTTATTTGAAACGACTGGAAATCAGCCGCAACGACGAGGCCAAGTCACAAAAGAAGCATGCCGGCAGCAACAAGGAACACAATCTGATCGCGGATCTGCAGGAGTAGGATCGCGCCGCAACACAGGGACAGACATGTTATCGACGAATACGGAAAGCAAGGTGGCGGGCAACAGGGATCATCAGGGTGTTGCCATTGAAAAGCGGGTCAATACCGCCATTGCCGAAATCGGCAAGGCCCTGCTGGGCAAGGAACAGCAGATTCGCCTTGCCCTGTGCTGCCTGTTCTCCGGGGGTCACCTGCTGATGGAGGATCTGCCGGGGATGGGCAAAACCACGTTGTCTCACGCCCTGGCAAAGGCTTTCGGGCTGGACTATAACCGGATTCAGTTTACCAGCGACCTGCTGCCCGCCGATATCCTGGGCGTATCCATTTTTGATCAGGCCAAGGGCGAGTTTACCTTTCATCCCGGGCCGGTATTCAGTCAACTGATACTGGCAGACGAGATCAATCGCACCACGCCGAAAACCCAGAGTGCACTGCTGGAGGCCATGGAAGAAGGGCAGGTCACCACCGAGGGGGAAACCCGCTTACTGCCCCGTCCTTTTTTCGTCATCGCCACGCAGAACCCGGTAACCCTGTCGGGGACATTCCCACTTCCGGAGTCACAGCTGGACAGGTTTCTGATGCGGCTGCACCTTGGCTATCCTCACCAGGAGGCCGAACGGGCACTGCTGCAGCGCGACGCGGTGGCATCGGACACCACGGAATCAGTTTCCACGTGTCTTTCGGCCCAGGATATCGAGGAATTCCGGTCGCTTTCCTCCCAGGTTCACACCAGTGACTCGCTGCTGGACTATGTACAGCGACTTATCGCCTACACGCGCAACCGGGATGACTTTCACTACGGTCTGTCACCAAGGGGCAGCCTGGCGCTGATGCGGGCGGCCAAGACCTGGGCCCTGATGTCGGGGCGCAAGCATGTCATTCCCGAAGACGTACAGGCCGTGCTTCCTGCCGTCGTCGAACATCGGCTGCGGGCCGTTACCGACGAGGACGGGCATACCGGAGCCTCCCTCGCGCAGCGGCTGTTGAATGATGTCAACGTCATCGACTAGAAGCTGATACCGGTAGCGCCGTCAGTGCCAAGGATGCCGTCAGTGACCATGGAAACCACCACACCACGGCCCTGGATCACCAGGCGTATCGAAGCCTGGTCGGCCCGGCGCAATCCAGCGGGTGCCCAGGCGGAACTGAATCGCAGGAATATCCTTATCCTGCCGACGGCCCACGGGTTTCTGTTTGTCCTGGCTACCCTGGTAGTCTTCATCGCCGCCATCAATTACGGGAACAGCCTGGCCTTCGGACTGGCCTTTTTCATGGTCAGCCTGTTTATCATTTGCATGTTTCATGGTTTCAATAATCTGCATGGCCTGCGCCTGAAAGCGTTGCCGTCCCGGCCGGTATTCAGGGGCGAGGACGCGGCATTTCAGGTGCTCCTGTCGCGCAATGCCAGACGGAGCCACGAAGGTATCGAACTGTTCTTCCGCGGCTTTACGGTAAGCAAGGCCAGCCTGGTGGATCACGAGGAAGAACAGGTATCCGTGTTTATCCGCAGCACGAAACGTGGTGAATTCAAGGCACCGTCACTGACCGTGCGCAGCCAGTTTCCTTCCGGCCTGTTCACTGCGTGGTCCATAGTGAGGCTGGAGATGCGCTGCCTGGTTTACCCGGAACCGGTACCGGTGGCGCTGCATCATGTGCTCAATAACGGCGGCGGGATCACCGAGGAATCGCCCCTGGTTCGCGAAGGCAGCGAGGACTTTCACGGCTTTCGCAGCTTCAATCCCGGGGACTCGCTGAAACAGGTGGCCTGGAAAAACGTTGCCCGTGGCCAGGGAATGCTGGTGAAGCAGTTCGTGGACTACCTTGACCAGCGACTCTGGCTCGACTGGGACATGTTCTACGGATTTACGGACGAGGACAGGCTGTCCCGCCTCTGCTATTGCGTGTTGAAGTTGTCTTCCGCCAATACTACCTATGGCCTGAAGCTGCCGGGTCTGGAGATAGCCCCGGAAACCGGCAAGGGACATCGTTTACAGGTACTCCAGGCGCTTGCACGCTACCGCGTGCCATCGGCTATGGAAGCGGATGCCGGGGCAGGGGAGCAGCAGCCGTAATGGATATCGCTTATCAGATTCCCAGGCAGAGCCTTATCTGGGTCCTGCTTTCCGTGGTCATGGCATTGGCTCCCCACGCCCCGAGGCTGCCGGTCTGGATCGGTGCCGTGGTCGCGGCCTGCCTGGCCTGGCGGGTACTGATTTTTTTCGGCAAACTGGACTACCCCGGCAAGGCACTGCGGGTGGTGCTGGTGGTATTCATCATACTCAGTTCCGCGACCCAGATCAGCTCCCTGGATATCGGACTGGATGTGGCGGCCAGTTTGCTGGCCCTGGGCTTCATTTTCAAACTGGTGGAAATGCAGAGTAAGCGGGATACCTACGTCGTTTTGTGCCTGTGCTTCGTGATGGCCCTGGTATCCCTGCTGTATTCTCAGAGTATGGTTACGGCCATGTACCTGACCTTGATGGTAATCGTTATCATGGGCAGCATGGTGTCACTGAACCGGACCGCGGGCAGCGGCAGGCGCACCACCTCACTGGGACTGGCAGTGAGAATTACGGCTCAGAGTCTGCCGCTGATGATTGTTCTGTTCCTGGTTTTTCCCCGCATTGATCCGCTGTGGGCGGTGCCCACCCAGTCATCGGCTACCACCGGTGTTTCGGAGGAAATGTCCCCCGGTGATATCAGTCGGCTGGCCCAATCCGCAGACCTGGCTTTTCGCGTGGGCTTCAACAGCGGACCGCCGCCGTTACATGAAAACCTTTACTGGCGTGGCCTGGTGCTGGACAATTTTGATGGCATTACCTGGCGTCGTCAGGGCAGCTCGGTACTTTCCACCGCGGTGGCCAACGCCCCGGTACAGTTGGACTACCGGGAACGAACCAGCGTGTCCGGATCGGCGCTCGACTACAATGTCATCTTGGAACCCACACAGCAACGCTGGCTGTATGGACTTCATCTGGCCACTCCCCTGACCGCGGGGATCGTTCAAGGTCGCAATTTTGAATTGATAAACCGTTCGGTTGTCAACCAGCGCTTAAGCTACAACCTGCGCTCCTTCCGAAACAACCAGACTGACCTGTTGTTACTGGACAGTATCAGGCGACGCTCCCTGCGTCTCCCCGAGGGAGGAAATCCCCGCAGCCGCGAACTGGCAATGGACCTGCGATCTGATGTGGAAACTGACCGGGACTACGCCTATGCGGTGCTGGCATTGTTCCAGCAACAATTCCGCTATACCCTCAGCCCACCGTTGCTGGGTGAACAGCGGGTGGACGATTTTCTGTTCAATACCCGTGCCGGTTTCTGTGAACACTATGCCAGCGCGTTCACTTACATGATGCGGGCAGGCGGTGTGCCGGCGAGGGTGGTGGTGGGCTACCAGGGTGGTGAATACAATCGCTTTGAAGATTACCTGATGGTCTATCAATACAATGCCCATGCCTGGACCGAAGTGTGGCTGGCCGGGGAGGGGTGGGTCCGTTTCGACCCCACGGCAATCGTCTCCCCGGAGCGCATTTCCCAGGGCGTGGAAGCGGCCCTGCGGAATGACCCCAGTTTCATGAACGAATCCAGGTTTTCCCTGGCCAGGTTCCGCGGCTCCGGCGTGCTGAATACCCTTCGGCTGCGCCTGGATGCCATGGAGTATGCCTGGAACCGGCGCATCGTCAGTTATGGCGAGGAACGGCAGCTGGAAATATTTGAACGCTGGTTCGGCCAGGCCGCCCGCTCCGGCATGCTCCTGGTGCTGGGGGTTTCAACCCTGCTGGCTGCCACCCTGATCGGCTTTGTCATCATCAGAAAAGTACCGGGGAAGAAAATGGCGGAGCATGACCGGCTGTACAGGGAATGCTGCCAATACCTGGCTCGACGCGGCTATCCGCGGGAGAACGGAGAAGGGCCCATGAACTATTGTCATCGAATCACGGCTCTTCATCCGGAACTCACGCCGCTGTTGGCGGAAGTGACACAGAACTATATCCTGCTGAGCTACGAGGCTACACCCGATGCGGTGGAGAAAAGCCATCTACAGGCCCTGAAGCGCGCCGTAAAGGAGCTCAGAAGTCGCGTTTCAGCCGTCCCGGTCCGGGATTCGGTGCCGCAGCCAGGCTAGGCACCGCGTTATAACCGGGCAGTGTCTCAGATTGAAATCCACTTCGAAGTTGTCAGTTGATGCCGGGGTCGGTGGAAAACTTCCGCTGGCGGTGGGATACTGATTGCCATCCCATAGCCAGTTAGAGTGACGCAGGCCAGCAAAACCTGGGAACCTGTTAGGTTTAAGGGTTTTTCTGGGATGACCTGCAGCCCGAGAATTGATAGTGACGCTGCCAGTGAAGCTGTCAATATGCTTGAGGTGAGGTTTGTCAGTACCTGGGCATGTCCGTTCCAAAAACATCAACAAGATGGAGAACAGCAACATGCATACAGAAACACTACACAAGCCACTGCGAGGACTATTGATTCTTGCACTGTCAATAACGGTTATCGGTTGGACCCCGGTCCGGGCGCAGGAGCCGATCATGATCAATGTCATGCGCATACAGTTGAAGCCTGCCATGACCGAGCGTTTTCGTGCCTTGCATCTGACGCAAACCGTGCCCTCTCAGCAGTCTTCGGGAATGCCATGGCGCCTTACCACCAGCAATTTTTTCGGTGACAATTTCGAAGTCGTGGTATCAACGCCGCTGGAAAACTTTGCCGAACTCGACCACAGGAATTTTGTACCCACCGAGCTCGGGCAGGCGCTGTTCAGTGCGTCAGTGGATCATCGTCAACGCCTCGTCGTGCAGACACGGCCGGATATGGGTATTCCCGGCGGTGACCTTACCGGTTTGCGCCGAATGGCCTATTTACAGGTCAGCCAGGGGCAAATTGCGGAATTTGAAGAGTTCTGGCGGGGTACTGTCCTGCCGGCGATGCGAAGCAGGGGAATCCAGGGATACCAGATGTTCCAGACCCTGATCGGGGAACCACAGGGTCAGTATATTGGCGGGCTCTGGCTCGACAACTTTGCCGCGCTTGACTCCCTGGAAATGAATACCTTGCTGACGGCGGATCAGCAGAGACGGTTCGGCAATTTAGTCGAAGAGTACGTTATCGAGGTCCAGGTCGTGGATCGGGAGTTGAGCTGGGGTTTGCCTGGGCTGTAACAGTTGGCCAGCACAGGCGCATTACCGGCAGGGCGGGGCGGGGAACTGCCCCCTCTCCCTGTCATTCGCTGTTGCCGGGTAACATTGCCACGCACATTCCCTGTCCGACAGTGAAATCCAGGCTATTGCAGGGGAGAGTCATAATCATGCGTACCATTAGAAACGCCTTCTTGTTAATACTGTTAATCGCGGCCGGCACGCTGCTCACGCTTCGGGTGACCGGCCTGGAGCCCCGCTACATCGATCCGGGCAGTCCAGCCTTCGTCGAGAGCGGTCGTACCGCGTGGCCGGGCCTGTGGCTAACCGGCGAGGTGGTCCGTGAACCGGTGCACGACTGGGACTGGGTATACGAGGTCGATCACCCGGTTCGCGGCAATACCATCATGCTCGAGACCCGCACCTGGTACGGAGTCCGACATTCGGTCACGATCAATGCCACAGCCCGTGGCGAAGAGCTTTATATCGGAGGCAGTGAACAGGATTTCAGGCTGGAAAAAGAGTTTCCAGACTCCAAGGCCTGGTGGGCCAATATCGAACGGGATCCGCGGGTGCGCTTGAAGATCGACGGCCGGATTTACGAGATGACAGCAGTACTGGTGACAGACCGCGCCAAGGTCGCGGAACTTATCGGCAGGAATCCAGTAACCACGGTAACCGGACCGGACGGTACGGAACAGAACAGGTAACGGGGGTGCGACACTACTGGCGGCTTTTCCAACGGAATATTCCGGAATACGGCGACGGTTCACCAACGGGGTCCTCCGGGGAATCAAATTAGGGACCCTCTGAAATTAGTCAGAGGTTTCTTAAGAAACTGACTGCGTCACTGGCTTCAGCCACCGGCAAGCCTGGCCTCGTAGCCCTGCTCCTGCAGAAAGTTTTTAACCTTGTTGCGATGGTCGCCCTGGATCTCGATGGTGTCCTGCTGGACGGTGCCGCCGCTGCCACAGTGCTTTCTCAGTGTGGAAGCCAGCATTCGGAGTTCCATGGCGTTGAGTGGCAGATTACGGACCACGGTTACCTCCTTGCCGGCCCGTCCCTTTCGTTCCCGCTGAATGGTAATCGCGCCGCCCGGTGCCACTTGCCTGACAGCGTTATCCCTGCAGCGACACCGGTCTTGCGCCTGGCCGCAATCGGGGCACAGTCGTCCTGACTCGGTGGAATAGACAGGGCGTGAATTTCGGGACATGGGATGGTGTGGTAATCAGGCGCGAGCGTCGGTTCAGGTTCAGGTACGATAGAGAGGCGGCAATGCGTAAGTGTCGTCACGTTTCTGCGTACGGCGTTGCAGCTGGCGATTTTTACGCATGGCCTGCAGTTCAGCAAGTATCGCGTTGCCGTCCACCCGCTCCTGTTCCTCACTGTCGTAGAGTGCCCCCTGGACCCGAAGACAGAAGCTGCTCAGGGATGAATCGGCGGACAGGCGAATGATGTCGTCCATGCTCATCACTCTTTCCGGTGCAAAGTGATGAGCACCCCAGGTTATCAGGGCTGATCGGATTGCCACGGGATCGCCACCGTTCAGGGCCTGACGTAACTGACCGAAGGCAACCGTTTCATTGTTTTCCGGTTTCCTGGTATCAGCAAATCGCTGGTAATAACCTCTCAGCAGCGCCATGGGATCGATGTTGAAGCCGCGAATAACCAGCAGGTATATGCTGCCGATGACAATCAGTACGGCAGCCCCGAGAAAGATATTGAACCAGATGACCGGAATGTTGATAAGCGTGGCCTCGGCCTGCTCGTCAAGCATGCTCTGATCCAGCAGCGGTGCGGCGGATTCTGAATCCAGGACTTCTCCCTGGTCATCTATCAGTTGTTCGGCGGGCAGATCGCCGTCAATTGTTGCAATCGGCAGGCGAGTGGCGGCTACCGTGGCGTATCGTAATTCATCGCTGTTAATGTCCCACCAGGGTACCGACAGTTCCGGGACTTCCACGAAACCGGGCGATGTCGGCACAATGGCCGTGGTTTCCACCCGGGTGCCGACAATTTCACCATCGACAAAGGTGCGTTCGATATCGGCAGGTTCCGGGTAGATATTGGCGCCGTCAATCTGTTCAGGGCTGAATGGCGGCAACATGGCACCGTCCAGGCCATCGGCCACCAGGGTGAGCGTGCGGGTGAGTGTTTCACCGACCCGCAGATTATCGATGTCGCCGTCCCAGCTTTCCTCCAGTGTCACGTTGGTGGCCGGTAGCCAGTTGGCCAGGTTCTGGGCAGATGCCGGACGTTCCTTGACATCGATGGTCATACCCTCGATATACGCTGTGACCCGCTGCGTGTTGAGATTGCGGAAAACGAAATTACTGGAACCGTCGGTGACTTCACCCCGGAACAGGATGTCGGGTATTGCCAGTGGACCGCTGCGCTGCGGAAAGATCACGTAGCGCATTTCATAGACACCGTAGCGCACACCATCAATCAGGCGCTCATACTGGTTGGGAGAACCGATAAGCTGGATAACGGTATCAGGCATATCCAGTTCGGTGAACTGCGGATTGCGAATACCGCTGATGGTGTAAAAAAGTCGGATGGTAAAAAGCAACTGCTCCTGGACATACACGCTTTCCTTGTTTACCGCCGTTTCAAGAAAAAGCTCGTTGTTGCCCTGGTTGGAGTTAGGACCTTCATCAACAATGGTGAGCGCAATCGGCTCGGTTATCTCGGTGCCGATTTCCAGGGCCGGGATCTCGATTTCACCTTCCCGCGTGGGAAACAGGGTGATTACATAGTCCGTCCACGATTCCACCTGGTTATTGATGCTGCGGATCTGCTGGGATGTGCGCGAAGCCAGAATATCGAAGTCTTCCCGCAAGGGGGACAGGTCAAGCTGAACGTTCTGCTGCTGAAAGACCCGTATAGTCAGCTCGATGGTGTCGCCACGGGCAACTTCCGTGCGGTCGACGCTGATTTCCACTTCCTGGGCGGTACTGCTTAATGGCAGGAGCAAAGCGCCCAGCAGGAGTGCATAGAGCAGCCTTACCATATCTGGTCCCCTGACTGCAGGTTGTTGGCCGTGCCGTTCAACTGGCGTTGTCGATACTGGTAGCGAAACTTGCGCTGCAGCAACTCGCCGGGATCATCTTCGATGCGTCGCAGCCATTGTTCCAGGGACTGCTGTTCTTCGAATTCCTCGTTGCTTTCCTCGCTTGGAGTATTCTGTTCGCTGTTGCTTTCAGAGCCCTCCTGTTCCTCGGGTTGTTCCTGCTGTTGTTGCTGCTGCTCCTGGTCCTGGTTGCCTTCCTGGCTCTCCTGCTCCTGCTGATCGCTGTTTTCCTGGTCTTCCTGTTCCTGGTCTGAATTCTGCTGCTGTTGCTGCTGGTCGCTGTTTTCACCTTCCGATTCGCCTTCCTGGCTTTCCTGTTCCTGCAGCAATTGCTCAATTATTTCCTTGTTATAGATGGCATCCTCGTGGTCGGGAGCCAGCTCCAGCGCCAGGTCATAGGCGGCTATGGCTTCCGGGTAGTTGCCGGCAAGCGCCAGGGCGTTACCGCGGTTGTAATGACCATCCGCGGTGGTGTCGGTACTGAAGGCTGCCACCGCCGCCTCGTAGTCCTCGGACCGGTACAGTGCCGTTCCCTGCCATTCTCGGGACTCGAACAGCGTGACGGCGTCCTGGTAATTTTCCGCTGCCATGGCCTCGGCACCCTGCTGGTCGGGCGTTTTCCACAGATCACGCCATTCCCAGGCCTGGGCCTGACGGGCCGGGAACAAGGTGCCAGCCAGGGTCAGGGAAAGGGCGATACTGAACAGCCAGCCCCGGCGAAAACTGAAAGCGACCAGAGGCAGTACCAGGATCATCAGCCAGGGCCCGGCCTCGTACCAGATATCGAATTCCTCTTCGACTTCACTGAGATTTTCATCAAAGAATGGTGAATCAGCCAGCAGGTAGTTGATGTCGGCATTGGAGAGCTGGATGTCGTGGTATCTGCCGCCAGTCCGGTTGGCGAGGGATTCCAGGACGTTGCGGTTGAGTTGCGGTACCACGACTTCACCGCTGGCGTCGGTAAGAAAACCGCCGTCACTGGTTCGAATCGGTGCACCTTCCTCGGTGCCCACGCCCATGATCAGCAGTTCGTAAGGAGTTGCACCGAGCTGCTCGGCCAGCCTCTGTTCCTCGGCAAAACCGGCTATGCCGTCAGTGATCAGGAGAATCCTGCCGCGACTGGCCTCGATATCGTTCAGCAGGCCGATGGCCTGTTCCAGGGCGTCGCCGGGATTGCTGCCGAACAACGGCATGATATTGGGACTTAGCGACGGTACCAGTGCAGCAATTGTAACCGTATCGTCGGTCAGCGGCGTTACGGTGTGGGCATCGCCGGCGTAGACAACCAGGGCCGTTTGACCTTCCTGTCGCTGGTCGAGGATATCCCGTAACTTGCGTTTTGCCAGGTCCAGCCGGTTGGGCACGTGGTCAGGTGCAAACATGGACAGGGACAGGTCCATTACGATGACCAGGGCGTCCTCCCGTTGCTGTACCGGTTGGGGCAGTTTCTCCCAGACCGGTCCCGCCAGGGCGACGATGCTCAGCAACCAGGCGCTGGCCAGTAATACCAGCGGAGTACGCTGGGCTGCGCTCTTGGTCCGGTCAAGTAGAAATGGCAGCAGGGACTTGTCAATAGCCCGATCCCAGGCGGAAACTGAAGTATTGATCCGCCACAAGGCCGCCAGAAAGATCACGCTGGGTATCAGCGCCAGCAGCCACAGCGGCCTGAGGAAATGGAATTCCTGCAGGTTGGGCATGACCAGTTCCATCAGCTGCTGCTCCCGGCACCCAGTCCATCGCCGGCAGCGTCTTCCGGCAGCTCACGTTCCCTGCCGAATATGGACAGCCAGGGTATTGAGGCGGCGGCCAGGATGAAGCTGATGAGCATGGCGGTGCCAAGCGGCCAGTAAAAAAGTATTTTGGTGGGGCGGTAGGTCTGTTCGTCCTGCTCGATGGTCTCCAGCCGGTCCAGCTCTTCGTAAATTTCCACCAGGTCGTTGACGTCCCGGGCACGGAAATAGCGCCCTCCCGTAGACTCCGCGATCAGGGTCAGGGTCTCCTCGTCCAGTTCTGCCGAGGGATTTACCGAGCGGGAACCGAAAAACGTGCGTTGAACCACCTGGTCGGCGCCGATACCGATGGTGTAAATCTTGATGTTCTCGGTTTCCGCCAGTTGTCCGGCCTGAACCGGCGACACGGAGCCGGCATTGTTGACCCCATCGGTAAGCAACACCAGGACACGGCTGTTTTCCGGTCGATTGCGCAAATGCTTGACGCCCAGTCCGATGGCATCGCCGATGGCCGTCGCCGATTCCTCGATGATGCCGATTTCGGCTTCTTCCAACAGGGTGCCCACGGTTTCCCGGTCAAAGGTCAGTGGTGCCTGGATATAGGCGTGGGCGGCGAACAGTATGAGGCCCAGGCGATCGCCTTCGCGGCGTTCGACAAAGTCGCTGACCACCGCCTTGACCACGTCAATTCGGGATACCTGTCGGTTGCCCACCACCATGTCCTGGGCCTCCATGCTGCCGGAGATATCCACCGCCAGCATCAGGTCGCGTCCGGTTGAGGGCAGCTCTACCGGGTCGCCGAGCCATTGTGGCCGGCTGGCCGCCAGGACCACCAGCAGCCAGATAAGGGTGCAACAGATGAGGTTCAGCAGGCGGCTGCTGACGATATTGTCGCTGTCGGACTGCAGTCGCGTGAGCTTGTCGAAAAAGGGCACAAACAGAGACGCATCCTGACGGGGTGCCCGGGACAGGAACCTGTAGACCAGCCAGGGCAGGGGCAGGGCCAGGAATGCCAAAGGCCAGGTAAACTCAAGCATGACAATCCCCCGTGTCCACAACCTGCCGGCCCGGGCGTTTCCCCCGGGTCATGTTGCCACGCATTCCGCCCATATCACCGTTACCACCTGTCACTCGGTGCTCCCGCTACTTTATAGACTCTCAAATTTGTCACGCTGGTCTGATCCTGCCGGATCGCTGGATTCACGGGTCAGGCGCTGAGCCTGTCAGACTCCGCGCCCCTGGTGCCGGATCGGTCCATGTAGAGACTGACCAGCCATTTTTCCCCGAACCTGTGCAGCTGCTCGGCATCCACCTCGCAGCGGGTCCGGAAGCGGCCTTCTTCCAGGGCTTCCGCGATTTCCTCGGTCATCAGGGAAGAGTCACCTTTTTCCCTGATAAAATCAACCCAGGCACGACCACCGAGGCTGGCTACACGACTGGTGGGGTAGTGCCACAGGGCTACCCGGCGCAACACCGCGTTTATCTCGTTGACAAATTTCAGTCGCGCCTCGTTGGCATCGGTTTCAGCGGTGTCCTTCCTGGCCTGGAAAGCCTGGTAGACGGCATCCAGTTCCTCCAGGGCGCGGGCGCAGATCAACCGTTGCCGCCGGGCCTGCAGTAGCCTGGCGGTCAGCCAGGCCAGCAATACCAGTAGCAGCAGCGCCAGGATCCACCAGCCCGGTGCCGGTGGCCAGAAAGACACTTCCCCCGGCAGATGGATGTCTGCCAGTTGTTCTAGTAATTCTGCTGAATCCATTGTCTTATCTGTTCGACCGCCAGCTGGTTGGTTTTAATTCGAATGAGAGGAATCTGCAGCAGGTCCAGTTCGTTGTTGATCATTTCGAGGCGTTCGCGAAACTGGTCCTTGTAGCGCTCCCTGACTTTGCTGTTGAAGGTATTGACGGCACCGCGCCGGTTGCCGTCGGTGATGGCGTAGTAACCCGGAACCGGCAGCACTTCCTCCAGCGGATCGGAGACAAAAATACAGACTACGTTGTTGTGACGGGACAGCTGGTACAGGAACTGCAATGCCCGTTCATCCAGGGTGGCAAAATCCGAGATGAGATACAGGGTACTGCCCGGCTTGGTGATTCGCCGAATCTGGCCCAGTGCGTAGGCCAGGCCCGGCTCGAAGTTGGGATCAATGGATTCTGACTCCGTCTGGAGGTGTCCTTTACTCAGTTCCTGGAGTCGCTGGTTGTACCGATAAATATGGTTCAACAGGTGCAGGGCGGAGCGGCGGCTGCGCCTTGGCCTCACCAGGCTGGCGTCGGTGTCTGAAAAAACGAGACCACCGACCCGGTCGCCGTTGTCGATGGCCAGCCAGCAGAACAGGGCGGCAACCTGGGCGGCGATGACGGACTTGAACGCCACCTGGCTGCCGAAAAACATGTTGGTGGTCTGGTCCACGGCGATGATTACCGGGCGTTCCCGTTCTTCCCTGAAGACCTTGGTGAAAGGTCGGCTGGTTCGAGCGGTAACCCGCCAGTCGATCAGACGAATATCGTCACCCTGCTGGTAGGGACGAAATTCTTCGAAATCAATGCCGCGGCCCCTTAACTTGGACAGATGTAAGCCGGAAATACCGGCGATTGACCGGGTGTGGGCAAAGTATTCCAGGGATTTGGCGGCGTACCGCTGAATCAGCAGGTTCTCCAGTTCAACCACCGCACCCTTGCATTGATAGCGGCTGTGATGGAGATCCAGTTGCGATGCCGTTGGCATGAGGACGATCCCTGGCGTTACGCTGTGGGGACGCGTTCGCGGATAGTTTCCAGGACCTTGTCGGGAGTCACTCCGCTGGCTTCCGCCTCGAAGCTGAGCAGAATCCGATGCCGTAACGCGTCAAACATGACCTCCTGAACGTCGTCGGGACTGACGAAATCCCGACCCTGAATCCAGGAGTGGGCCCGGGCACAGCGATCCAGCGATATGGTTCCCCGGGGACTGGCGCCGTACTCAAGCCATTTTACCAGTTCGTCGCCGTAGAGCTCCGGTTTTCGGGTGGCCATGATGAGTTGGATGATATATTCCTCCACTGCCGGTGCCATGTGCATTTCCAGTATTTCCTGGCGGGCCGCGAACAGATCCGACTGGGCGATGATCTTGGGGGGCGCCGGTACCTTGTTCTGGGCTTCGTCACGGACCAGGTGGAGAATCTCCCGCTCTGCTTCGATGGCGGGATAATCGATTGTCACGTGCATAAGGAATCGATCGAGCTGGGCTTCCGGCAGCGGGTAGGTGCCTTCCTGTTCGATGGGGTTCTGGGTGGCCATCACCATGAACAGGGGCGGCAGCGTGAACGATTCCCGACCCACACTTACCTGGTGTTCGGCCATGGCCTCCAGCAACGCGGACTGAACCTTGGCTGGGGCCCTGTTGATTTCGTCGGCCAGTACCAGGTTGTGGAAAATAGGTCCCTGCTGAAAGCGGAACGAACCATCCTCGGGACGGAATACCTCGGTACCGGTGATGTCGCTGGGCAACAGGTCGGGGGTGAATTGAATACGGTGAAAGTCACCTTCGATGGCTCTGGATAAGTCCTTGATAGCTTTCGTCTTTGCCAGTCCGGGGGCGCCTTCCACCAGAAGGTGTCCATCGGCAAGCAGAGCGATCAACAGGCGGTCCAACAGTTTTTCCTGACCAATAATCTGGTGGGAAAGCCAGTTTTTCAGCTCTGTTATCATTTCGTGGTGACTCATATTGTTTTTCTCGATCTTTTGAATGCGGGTAGTTCTACGCGAAGTCCCGGATTTTAAACGTTTTCCGAGGGATGTCTAGGGACAACTTGTTCCAGTGTGTAGCGGAGAAATTCAGAACGGCCCGAACGATGGTCAGTAACCCGCGCTGCGGTTTTCCGACGACAGGAAGTTACCAGGGAGCCAGACAGCCGATTCCAATTGCGGGGAAATCGCGGGAAAATCACCCGGGAACACTGGCCGGCAGGCAGACCCGGACACCGCACAGGCCTTGGAAATAGCGATAACCCGATAAAAGCCCGTTAAAAACCCGACCAAAAATCACAAAAAAGACGCAACATGGAAAAATCATGACCTCGATCATTCTTTACACTACGGCGGGTTGTCATCTCTGTGAGGAAGCGGAAGAGCTCCTCCGCGAGTTACAGGCAGGATCACCCCTCACCTGGCAGGCGGTGGATATCGCCGATCAGCCGGAGCTGATGGAACGTTACGGCATCCGGATTCCGGTATTGCAAAAAACCGACGGCGGGGCTGAGCTTGGCTGGCCCTTTGACCTGGAACAGCTGCGACTGTTTCTGGCCGGCGACACGGTTGCGTCGGACGATTTATTTTAGGGTCAGGTAACCCATAAAGTTGTTTCTATTCTGCCGGCGCTGCAACAGCTCAGCCAGGCTGATCCGCTGCCGCGATGTCCTCAAGACCGAATAGACGACGGGCATTGGCGGAGGTCTCTCTGGCGATATTTTCCGCCGATCGGCCGGTGCAGCGAGCAACCATGGCCAGCACTTCAAGCAGGTACTTCGGCTCGTTGCGCCGGGATTGCGGCGCGGGTTTCAGGCTGCGTGGCAGCAGGTAAGGTGCATCGGTTTCCAGCAATAACCTGTTTGCCGGTACATCGGCAACCAGGTCCTGCAGTTCCCGACCCCGCCGCTCGTCACAGATCCAGCCCGTAATACCGATGTACATGTCCAGGTCGAGGTAATCGTAGAGGGCTTCACGGGTATCGGTGAAACAATGGACCACGCCACCGGCAAGCTGCGAGCGGCAGGATTTCAGGATAGCGTAAAAACTGTCATGGGCATCGCGCTGATGCAGGAAAACCGGTTTGTTGCATTCAGCGGCGAGCTCCAGGTGGCGGTTGAAAGCCTGTTCCTGTTGTTCCCTGGGGGAATAGTTGCGATTGAAATCAAGCCCGGTCTCACCCACCGCCACCACCCGGGGATCGGCCAGGTACTGCCTGACGGCCTGGCTGGCCTGCTCATCGAACTCGCTGGCGACATGGGGATGAAAACCCGCGGTCATGGTCAGGTAACCCGGATAGGTTTGAGCCAGTTGCATCGCCCGGGCGACGGAGTCGAGATCGGTCCCGGTAACGATAATGTGCTCGATGGCGGCAGACCTGGCCTCGTCCAGTACCGTGTCCAGGTCATGCTGGAAGGACTTGTGGCCGAGATTGGCACCGATGTCGATGAGTGCAGCAGGGGATTCGCTCATAGGGACGCTACTCTATCTATCCGGAGCAGCCAGCTCAAGAGGCGGGCACCAGGTGGAAGATATCGGATCGGGAAAATAGCGAAGTCGGTTCCCGGCCTCACTCCCGACCCTCAGCGTGCTTTTTAACCGAGACACCACCTTGCGGATGCATGTGTGGAAAATACCGATGCAATAACCGATAATACGCGCGCGTCAGCCAGGTAGCTGGTTGCGATCAGATATCAGCCGTCTCCCGGCGCCTGTGCAGGCTACCCGGTTCTTTGTCAGTCACTCAGCACAACGGAACATACCTTGGAAAAGAAATCACTCAACTGGGCAGAGCTCGGTTTTCGCTACCGGAAAACGGATTATCGCTTTACCGCAACCTGCAGCCAGGGACGCTGGTCGGACGGTGAACTGGTGGAATCTGAGGTTATTGCCATTCACGAAGGTGCTCCGGCCCTGCATTATGCACAGCAATGCTTCGAGGGAATGAAGGCCCAGACTGCTCCGGACGGCCGGGTGCTGCTGTTCCGGCCGGACCTCAACAGCATCAGGATGAACCAGGCCGCGTCCCGCCTGCTGATGCCGGAAGTGCCCGATGAACTGTTCATCAGGGCAGTGGAGGAAACTGTACGTGCCAATTACGCCTGGATACCACCCCACGGTTCCGGCGCGGCGCTGTATATCCGTCCGCTGTTAATCGGCGTGGGTGAAAACCTGGGTCTGCGTCCGGCGGAAACATTCGAGTTTCGTGTCTTTGTCTCGCCGGTGGGTCCGTATTATTCCGGCAATGGTCTTGGCGCTATTTCACTGGCGGTATCGGACCTCGATAGGGCCGCGCCTCACGGCACCGGAAATTACAAGGTTGGTGCCAACTATGCCGGTGGGTTGCTGGCCACGCGCCACGCCCAGGCCATGGGCGCGGACGAGGCACTGTATCTTGATGCGGCCCAACGCCGCTACATAGATGAAGCAGGTTCGGCGAACATCATAATTGCCATGACGGGTAACCGCTTTGTAACGCCGAAATCCGATGCCGTGCTGCCCAGTATCACCAGGAGATCGTTGATGGTGCTTGCTGAGGACCAGCTGGGGATGAAGACAGAAACCCGCCCGGTGGATCTGCGTGCAGAACTCGGCGACTTTGAAGAAGTCGCGGCCTGCGGCACCGCGGCTGTCCTGTCACCGGTGGGAAAAATCTGGTTCGACGACCAATGGCATACGTTTTACGACGACGGCAAATCCGTGGGGCCCGTCATGCAGAAACTGTATGACCTGCTGGTCGGAATTCAGCGCGGCGAACTGGAAGACCCTTATGACTGGCTACACGAAGTCCCCATACCCCGATGATCAGCCAGTGGTCAGGCACCTGTAATTGGTCCGCACAAACAGGGTAGACAACCCCGGGAACGGGCCCGGTACCCGGCGTGGAGAAGCCGCGAATTACGGCATTGGCCTCCAGTCGCACGACGCTTTATCCCCTTCGGCACAACGGGAGACTTGCACAACAAAAACTTGACCCATCTTCGCTGAGCCCTTATATATGTGCGCTTTGCATTTCTCCAGCAGCGCAAGAATCCAGTTCAAGGAAGCCAAAAACTCAATGTCAAAATCTCTGGTCATCGTCGAATCCCCCGCCAAAGCGAAAACCATCAACAAGTACCTGGGGCCAGAGTTCATCGTCAAGTCCAGCGTCGGTCATATCCGCGATCTGCCGACGTCCGGCAGTTCCCGGCCGGCCGATCCGAAGGCCCGGGCAGCGGCGGCGGCTGCCACGCGAAAATTGAGTGCCAAGGAAAAAATCGCACACAAAAAGCGCAAACAGCGGGAACAGCTGGTAAAGCGCATGGGCATTGATCCCGAGCATGGCTGGCGCGCCAATTATGAAATCCTGCCGGGCAAGGAAAAAGTAGTCAGCGAACTAAAAAAACTCGCCAGGTCGGCGGACCGTGTCTATCTCGCGACGGACCTTGACCGCGAAGGGGAAGCCATCGCCTGGCACCTGAAGGAAGCCATCGGCGGTGAACCGGAGCGGTACAAGCGGGTGGTGTTCAATGAAATCACCAAGCGCGCCATCCAGGATGCCTTTGCCGAACCCGGCGAACTGGACATGAAATACGTGGAAGCCCAGCAGGCCAGGCGTTTTCTCGATCGCGTGGTGGGCTTCATGGTGTCACCGCTGTTGTGGGCGAAAGTGGCCCGCGGCCTGTCCGCCGGGCGCGTCCAGTCGGTGGCCGTGCGCCTGGTGGTAGAGCGCGAACAGGAAATACGAGCGTTCGTACCGGAGGAATACTGGGAGGTATTTACCGACCTGCAGGCCGTCAATGAAGAATCCCTGCGCTGTCAGGTTGTCAAGGAAGCGGGTAAGAATTTCAGGCCGTCCAGCAAGGAAGAAACCGATCTGGCCCTGGCGGTACTCAAGTCGGCGAGTTATGAAGTCAGGCAGCGGGATGACAAGCCCACCTCGTCGAAACCACGTCCTCCGCTCATTACGTCGACGCTGCAGCAGGCAGCCAGCACCAGGCTTGGCTTCGGCGTCAAGAAAACCATGATGATGGCCCAGCGTCTGTACGAAGCGGGATACATTACCTACATGCGTACCGATTCCACGCACCTGAGTGGCGACGCCATCGGCATGGCCCGGGACTATATTGAGAAAACCTTCGGTGATCGTTACCTGCCGAAGCAACCGGTGCTTTACAGTTCCAGGGAAGGAGCGCAGGAGGCCCACGAAGCTATCCGACCCACGGATGTCGCCGTTACGGCTGAGCGACTGCAGAACATGGAAAGGGATGCCGAGCGTCTTTACAAGTTGATCTGGCAGTTTTTCCTGGCCTGCCAGATGCCCCGTGCCGAGTACCTGAGCTCCACGCTCACTATCGGGGCAGAGCAGTTCGAGTTGCGTGCCAAGGGACGCATCATGAAATTCGACGGTTACCTGCGGGTCATGCAGAGCAAGGAAGATGACGTCGTCCTGCCGGCACTGGACGTCGGCGATGTCCTGCAACTGCAGAAAATCGATCCACAGCAGCATTTTACCAAACCGCCGCCCCGTTACACCGAGGCCAGCCTGGTAAAAGAACTGGAAAAACGCGACATCGGCAGGCCTTCGACCTACGCGGCTATTATCTCGACCATTCAGGACCGTGGCTACGTGAAGCTCGAAAACAAGCGCTTTCACGCCCTGAAGATGGGCGATATTGTTTCGGAGCGGCTGCTGGAGAGTTTCACCGAGCTAATGGATTACGACTTTACAGCGCGCATGGAAGACGCCCTTGACGACGTGGCCAACGGCAAGCGCAGCTGGAAGGATCTGCTGGATGAATTCTACGAGGGGTTTACCCGGCAACTGGAAAAGGCGCAGTCCGAAGAAAATGGCATGCGAACCAATAACCCGACGGATACCGATATTCCCTGTCCACAGTGTGGTCGCAACATGCAGATCCGCACGGCATCCACCGGCGTTTTTCTAGGCTGTTCAGGCTATTCTCTGCCGCCCAAGGAACGCTGCAAGTCAACCATCAACCTGACTCCGGGTGACGAGGCTATCCGCACGGATAACGTGGAGGAAGCGGAGGAAAAGGAAAGTGAACAGCTTCGCCATAAGCATCGCTGCAAAAAATGCGGTACCGCCATGGACGCCTACCTGATTGACGAGAACCGCAAGCTGCATGTCTGTGGAAACAATCCTGATTGCTCGGGCTACGAAGTCGAGGAAGGTAAATTCAAGATTCGTGGCTATGACGGTCCGGTAATCGAATGCGATAAGTGTGGCGCGGAGATGCAGCTGAAAACCGGTCGCTTTGGCAAGTATTTCGGCTGTACCAGCGACTCCTGCAAGAACACCCGCAAACTGCTACGCAACGGACAGCCGGCACCGCCGAAAATGGACCCGGTGCCGATGCCGGAACTGGAGTGCGAGAATGTCGATGACCACTACATTCTCCGTGATGGGGCTTCGGGATTGTTCCTGGCGGCAAGCAAGTTTCCCCGTAACCGGGAAACCCGTGCGCCACTGGTAGAAGAACTGCTTTCCCACAAGGATGAAATCGATCCCAAGTACGCCTACCTCATGAAAGCGCCAACCGAGGATGACCAGGGCAACAAGACTGTTGTCAGGTTTTCGCGGAAGACCCGCGAACAGTACGTGCAGTCCGAGGTGGATAAAAAGGCCACCGGCTGGAAAGCGTTCTATAAAGAAGGCAGCTGGGTAGTCAGCAAGCCGGAAAAGAAAAGCCCCGCCAGGAAAAAAGCCAAGGGCAAGAGGACGGCTAAAGGCAAGGCCAAGGGTAAGAGCACAACAAAGGCTTAAAAATAACAAAGCCGACGGGGTGTCTCCGGCTGTCGTTTATCCGCTCACAGCCGCGTGCGGATCACCCCCACACTGATGCCTTCAATATCAAAAGGCTGATTGCGCAGGTCTACCTGGATCGGCGCAAAATCGACGTTTTCCGCCACCAGGTTGATCCGGTGCTGGCTTCTGGTGGTCTGCAGGCGCTTGACGGTGACTTCCTCACCGAGGCGGGCCACCACGATGTCACCGTTATTGGCCCGGGTGGTTTTGTGCACGGCAAGCAGATCTCCCTCGAATATCCCCGCGTCAATCATGCTGATGCCTTTAACCGTCAACAGGTAGTCGGCACGGGGTGAAAACATGTCTGGTGGAATATCACAATAATCGGCAATGGATTCTTCCGCCAGGATCGGGCTGCCGGCAGCAACCTGGCCGACGATGGGCAGGCCGGAATGTTCCGCGGCAGGCAGCCGTATTCCCCGTGAAGTACCGGGCGTCATCTCGATGGCACCTTTGCGGGCGAGGGCACGCAGGTGCTCTTCCGCCGCATTGGGGGATTTGAAGCCCATTTTCCCGGCAATTTCCGAGCGGGTGGGAGGAAATCCGGTTTCCTCAAGGTAGTCCTTGATGAAATCGAGGATTTCCTGCTGTCGTTGGGTCAGCTTGATCATGTCAGCACCCCGGCTGCGGCGAATACCTGTAATTATATACAGTTATCTGCCGGCAAACAAACTTCTTGATAGTCTGCCGGTTGCTTCGTTGCCGCGGAGTCTGGCGAGTGAAGTTGAGATCGGGTGATTGCTCAGGTTGGAAATACACTGCGGTGCATTAGGGTGATGCCGGGTTTCGAAGCTGAGGACGTTCGAGGCAGGGATGCCGAAGGGATGTGCGACTGCGTCCCTCAGCATTGGAACGCGGCATCACTCCCGACCACAAAACCAGCTTTCAAGCTGAGCCACCACCCGGGGTAATGCGCGAAAGAAACTGAACTTGAGCGATTACCCCGGAGATCGTGAAAAAGCTGAACCGGGGCGTGTTAGTGTGAACAGGCCCTAAAGCACCTGGAAATCGTCACCGAAATCAAGAAGCTCCGGTTCCAGATTGGTCAGAGCGCCTGACCAGTTTTCCGGAATAATGGCCTGGTCGGATGTCAGGCTGTCTTCCTTGTTCAGTTCGTAGGGGGAGCGCCAGTCCTCCGGCGCCTCTGCCTTGAGTAGCGGGAGCTGACGCCAACCGGCGAGATCGAATTCACCAACCTCACCGTCGACGTGCTGGTACTCGATGGTACCCTGGTCCTCATCTATCGCTACTACTTCGAAGATTGCACCAGTGCTCAGGTCCTGGTACCAGGTCGAAATTTCAGCTGCCAGATGATTCATCATCCACACTCCTTCAGGGGTTAATAGCCTTCTGCTCTGTCGTTGTCGCGTGCTGCTTCCCTCTGTTCAAATGCTGCCGTTGTCCGCTAAGGGCATGTTTTTTCCGCCGGTGTGTTTATTGTTATACGCCTGTTTGATTGCAAGAATCAAGAGTACTTCAACCGGTTGCCCGATCACCGCCTGGTTATTGCGTTTTGATCTGCTGCGGGCTTCTGCAATAATCCGCGGCTGTTCGTGTACACAAGGAAGCCGGAAAATATGTCGAAACCACCGGACCCAGGGGTCCTAATGCTGGACGTTGAAGGGCTGCAGTTGAATAGCGAGGACCGGGAACTGTTGCATCATCCCCAGGTTGGCGGCGTCATCCTGGGTCTGCATGGACGCAACTATGCGTCCATCGGTCAGCTGCAGGAGCTCGTGGCGGCAATCCGCGAATGCAATCCCCTGCTGTTGATCGCTGTTGACCAGGAAGGAGGGCGGGTACAGCGCTTCCGTCAGGACTTTACCCGGCTGCCCGCCATGCACACCTTCGGCAGGCTGTTTGCGGAAGATCGCCAGCGTGCCGTTGTCCTGGCCCGGACCTGCGGGTGGTTGATGGCTGCCGAGGTTCTCGGCTGTGGCCTGGATTTCAGCTTCGCCCCGGTGCTGGACCTTTATCGTGAGGACAGCCGCATCATCGCTGACCGGGCGTTTGCAGCAGACCCGCAGACCATTGTCACGCTGGCCACCGCCTTTATCCAGGGCATGCACGAGGCCGGCATGAAAGCCACGGGCAAGCACTTTCCCGGGCACGGCAGCGTCGTGGAAGACTCGCACGTGGAATTGCCGGTAGAGCAACGCGACCTGGAATTGTTGCTGCAGTCCGATCTGCTGCCTTTCCGGCAGTGTAGCGAACTCCTTGATGCCGTCATGCCGGGGCACGTGGTCTATTCCCGGGTGGACGATCAGTGCGCGGCGCTGTCCCGGGTATGGCTGCAGGATATTCTGCGTCAGCGACTGAATTTCAGTGGCGTCGTTTTCAGCGACGACCTGAGCATGGCAGCGGCGCTGTCGGCGGGAGATGCGGTGACGCGGGCGCGCCGGGCTCTGCAGGCAGGTTGTGACATGATCCTGGTCTGCAACGATCGGCCCGCAGCACTGGCCGTGATCAGCTGGCTGGAGTCAACTCACTACCCGGCCTGTGAAAAGCTGCTGACAATGCGTGGGGAACCGGCTTTCGACATCGAGACGTTGCGCACCACTCCGCAGTGGCAGTCCGCCAGTCAGCTTATAGGTAGCCTGTCGACAGACTGAGCTGCCGTGGAGGTCAGAGCAGCAGGGTGCTGTTGCGTGCCCCGGGGACTTGCCCTGGCCCGAGGTCGCTGGTACATCGGATAGCTGTCTGGCGCCGGGAATTTCATGCAGCGACGAAGCAAATGCCGGCGATTAAATATGGAACGATCGATATTTAAAATCCGGAAAGGGGAAATGCATGACGCCGAACCAAATCAGACAGGTCTGGCAGAGAGCCCGCTGTCTCTACAGTGAAGACGAAGTCGAAGCCGCGCTGGATCGAATGGCCGGTGCCATCAGGGCTGAACTGGCAGACCGGGATCCCATCCTGATGTGCATCATGCACGGTGGCGTCATTGTAACCGGTAAACTGTCCGTTCGCCTGAACTTCCCGTTGCAGATGGATTACCTGCATGCAACGCGTTACCGGGGCGAAACACGGGGCACCGACCTGCAATGGCGGGCGACTCCCACGTTGCCGCTGGAAGGCCGGACAATACTGCTGATTGACGACATTTTCGATGAAGGTAAAACCCTCGCCCTGGTGCGCGACTACTGTCTTCACCGGGGTGGTCGCGAAGTCTTTGCCGCCGTGCTCATCGAAAAACAGCATGATCGCAAGGTAGCCGGTATGGCTGTTGACTTTGTCGGCCTGACGGCCGAAGACAGCTACCTGTTCGGTTACGGGATGGATTACCGCGGCTACCTGCGTAACGCGCCCGGTATTTACGCAATTCACGATGATGACCTTTGACCGCCCAAAGGCGCGTCAGGCCAAGCCCGTAGCCTTTCCCCGGCAGACAATCTTCAGGTCAATTCCACCAGCCTGGGGATGGCGGTAAACAGCAGCGCCATTTTCACTGGCCTGGATTCCATTTCGGTAAATGCCCGGCGGTAGTTTTCCAGCTGTGGCCGGTAGTGCTGAGACTGGCGGTCCAGGAAATCGGCTTCCGCCATGCCGGCAGTCGGAGCGGCAGTCTTATAGTCAATAATCCAGCGGGTGCCGGCGGAATCGATAAAAGTCCTGTCCACCACGAACTGGTACAGCTGCCCACCGTGCCAGCGGGATACGGGCAACTCGGTGGCGCTTGCTTCAAGGGCATTGTTGAACAGCCAGGCGCATTGGGGACTGGCGCGGCAGTTGGCAAGGGACTCCTCGATAAATGCCAGGGCTTCGCTCACGGCGTCTTCCCCGGCAATCACCTGACGAAGGCGCAGCCCGCGGTATTCCCGCAGGCTTTCCAGGGCCGTGGGATCATCCAGGGTAGCGGGGCTGGTGGTCAGCACTTCCAGGCCCTCATGAATCAGCGTGCCGATGGTAGCCGCCGGCTCGGTTTCGCCATTGGAACCGGCGTCATCGGCGGCCGGTTCCTGCTGCCGGGTTCCGGTGTCATCCCCGGCGCCGTCCACGGGACATTGGCCAAAGTTGTCGATGAGGGCGGAGTCTTCCGGTGTCAGACACAGGGGCTGGTCAAAGCGACGGATCGACGCACCGGGAGTGGCTCCATCGCCGGCTGGCCCTGCCAGCGATTGACTGCCGACAGCTTGCAGTCGGTCTTCCAGGGCTTCGACCAGGCCGCCTTCGTTACCGGCGGTTGTCCGTTGCAATTGTGGCCAGATGTAATCCAGCAGGCTGCCCTTGCAGGGTACCACTTCGCCCCTGGCATTGCGTTCCAGGGTGGCGCTCAGGGTGACGGATTTACGCGCCCGCGTGGTGGCGATGTACAGCAGGCGCACGTTCTCGAAACGGGATTTGCGCTCCTGTTCGAACCGCAGCAGCCGGTAAAGCGGATCGTCGTCACTGCCGGTAGGCGACAGGGCAGCCAGGTACAGGCGGATGTCACCGTGACGGTTGACCCGCTCGTGCCATTGCAGCAACGCCTTGTCAGTGCCGCGCGGCCGGGCGCCCAGGCAGGGCAGGATGACGTGGTCGAACTCCAGGCCCTTGGCCTTGTGCATGGTGAGAATATGCACTGCATGGTGTCCGTCCCTGGCCGGAACGGATGGCGTGAAGGCAGCGGCCACCCGGCTGGCGAAGTCGTTGAAATCCCGCAGCGATTGACCACGCTCATAGTGCTGCAGCAGGTCCAGGTAACGGGCCACGCTGGCCTGTTCGGTGGCGGTCAGCGCCAGGGCTCCGCCACCGCACAATGTCCAGATGGCCTCCACCACCTGTCGAAGTCCCGCGCGCTTGTGCAGGCGCAGGCCATAGTCAATTACCCTGACGAAGTCACTGAGCCTGTCCCTGGCGTCGGCAGACAGCGCCCTGTTCTCCTGGTAATCCGTCAGTACTGTCCAGATGCAGCGCTGGTCGGCGTCCCGGGCAATGACCAGCAGGTCGGCAAGGGACAGGCCGCACCACGGCGCTCGCAGAATCGCCAGCCAGGCGATGCGATCGCCGAGGTTGATGATCGCCCGGGTGAGACATTGCAGGTCCTCGATAACCGGCAGGCTTTGTAACCTGTCGATATCGGTGGCCTGCCAGCTGATAGCCGCCGCTCTCAAGGCGGGAACAAGTGCCTGCAGGTGGCCCCGGGAGCGTACCAGGATTGCCAGGCTGGCATCCGGGTCGGCGGCCTTCAGTTCCAGCACCCGGGCAACCACGCCGGCGGCTTCGGTCTGCCTGGCCAGTTTGCTTTGCTCCGCTTCATGGCTGGTCAGGTCGAGGGTAACCCCATGGTCTGCCAGTGCTGGCTTGCTGGCGACCGACGCGGTAAACGGCACGGCACCGGTGGACTGATCGGCCCGGGCTGGGAAGGCATCGGCGAAGGTGTCATTGACCCAGTCCACCAGCCTGGCCTGGGAACGGAAATTGCTCTGCAGGGTCAGGGCCTCCAGGGGAATCTGCCCAAGGCCGGATTCCCGGACTTTCAGGTAGATGCCGACGTTGGCGTCCCGAAAACCGTAAACTGACTGCATGGCATCGCCTACCAGGAACAGGGTACGGCCGTCCCCGGCCTGCCAGCCGGCCGTCAATTTTTCCAGCAGGTCCATCTGCAGCTTGGAGGTGTCCTGGAATTCATCCACCATGATGTGCTGCAGACGGTAATCCAGGGACAGGGCCAGGTCCGTGGGGTTTTCATCGTCGCCAAGCGCGCTGTAGGCCGCAGCGGCAACCTGGGCGTGGTCTACCTGTCCCAGGCGTCGGAATGACAGTAGCAGCTGGGAGCTGAGGTGGGTGAGAATTCTTGACAGAGCGGTCAGGAAATCCCATTGCCGGTCCTCCAGCTCAGGCTCCGGTAACAGCACAAGATAGGACAGGGATTGTCGCAGCTCCTCGTCCCCGGACAGGCTGTCCACCAGGTCCCGCCATTGCTGTTTACGCAGTTTGCAGGTGGCGGTCTGCTCCTTGTCGCCGGGAATTTCGGCGGGAAAGCCCTGGCGTTTGTCAATCTTCGCGCGCCATTCCCCCTTAAGGGTCAGCAGGATGTTGACAACCAGCCGCCAGCGGGACAGGCCCGCCGGGGAGCGGGGTGGCAGACGGCCGACGGGCAGAATGTCTACGGGTCCGGATTCCAGCTTTTCCGGGAGGTGAGCAATGGCATGTTCAAGCAGTGCGGCCAGCTCGGCCTCGTGGCCCGCCAGTTGCTCGTAAACCCGGAGCAGGGACTCGCTCACCAGTTCATCCAGGGCGTCCTGCAGGTACTGGCGGTCAATGCCACTGCCGTGCTGCACGTTGACCACGTAGGGGAGCCATTGATCACGGTTGTGCAGCAGGCCATGAAGCAGCTTTTCCACGCGGCCGATGTCATTGTCCAGGTGGGCCAGCAGTGCGGCGATATCATCGCCCAGTTCACTGTCCATGTTCAGTGCCTGCAGGGTATTGGCAATGGCATCGTCAAAGCTTGCTGCCACGTCGTCGCTGACATTGGGCGATCCGCCAAGGCGGGACAGCAGGGGAATTCTTGTTGCCAGGTTCAGGCAGAAGCTGTCGATGGTCTGTATTCTGAGCCGCGACGGGTTGTCCAGGATCTCCCAGTTCTGCCTCGCATCCTGGGCCAGTGCCGCCCGGGCGATGCGATGACGCTGTGACTCCAGTGGACTGTCAAAGGCCTGGGGCTGTGCCGAGGAGCTGGCTTTCCGAAGGGTCCTGATGATCCGGTCCTTCATTTCACTGGCGGCCTTGCGGGTAAACGTGATGGCCAGTATTTCTTCCGGTTCCGCGCAGGTACTCAGCAGATTGAGATAGCGCAGGCTGAGAAGCTCGGTCTTGCCGGAGCCGGCGGGAGCCTGGACGATGAAGGATTGTTGCGGGTGCAGGGCCTGCAGGCGGGCTGCCTGATCGGGTAGGGAGCTCACGATTCCGGCTCCTCGTCGTTTTCTCCCGATGGCTGCAGTTCCTGGATCCGGCACAATGGCTGCAGGTCACAGTAGTTACAGGTCTGTGGTCCGTTGACCGGATCCACCTGGGCCTGTCCCGCCAGAAAATCCGCTGCCTGCTGCGCGATGAGCCGTTGCCAGTGATCGGTCACGGTCTGCCAGTCTTCGCTGAATTCTTTGGTTTCCGCCACGGGTTTGACCCCGGGGTGAAAATTGTCAGTGGCGGCAACAGCAGAATATGCTGTTTTTCTGCTGTTTACCTGGGCGATGGCTACGCAGTTGACCGGCGCGTCAAGGTGTCGCGAGGCGGCGCAGTAGTACAGCGGCAGCTGCAGGTTTTCCGGTCGCGTTGCCGCCAGCCGGCTCACCGGGTTGGTCCGGTTGTTGCCGGTCTTGTAGTCGATCACCGCGAGGCTGCCGTCGTTGAGGCGATCTATGCGATCGATCTTCAGGTTGATACTGAGCGGGTCAAGGCTCCAGTCCAGCGGTCTCTCCGTAGCCACCACGTCGAAGGCGTCCCGCTGCTTTTCCAGGTCTGCGAACACGTGCAGCAGGTTCTTCAGACGGGTTTTTTCGATGTCACTGAAACGCGGAGTCATCTGCTGGGGAAATCGCTGCTGCAGCGCATCCACGGCCTGTCCGACGCTGTGGGAAATCGCGGCATCAAGTTGCGAATCATCCAGTGCCTGGAGCGCATCGCGACTGCGGACCTGGCGGAACAGGTGCTCCAGGGCGATATGCGTGGCAGTACCACGTGCCCTGGCATCGAGACCGTTGCGAAAAATTTCCAGGCTTTCGGCGTGCAGCCGATGGCGGGCAAAGGCACGGAACGGGCAGCTTGACTGGTCGCTGACGATAGCCTGGCCCCCGGTGAGTTTCTCTGTCGTGGACAGGGGCACCGGCGCATCATCGGCGACCTTGACCGATTGATACCGGGCCAGGTCGGCCAGGGCCCGCTGGTTGAGGACAGTGGGCGTCACGTCAGGTGGTGTCGACGGCTCGAATGAGTCCAGCAGGCAGCTCTCGCGAAACTGTTCGTCACCGTCCTGCAGGTGAAAGCTGCCGCGAATTTCCACTGTGGTGGAGCGGCAGACAATGTCCAGGGCTTGTCTGGCCAGAAGCAGCTGCACCTGGCTCTGGCTACCGGGAATCCCGGCCTGGCGCTGTGCATCGTGTCCCAGAAACGGTGACGGTGAAGGCGGAGAAGGCTGGGCCTGATCGCTGAATCCAAGAAACCAGGTATGCGTGAAATCGGTACCCGCAGCATCGTGCAGTGTGTAAAAAGAGACCTGGCACTGAGGGTCGAACGCAGGATAAGTGGCTGACTTCAGCAACAGCGTACGCAGACTGGCCAGGGCTTTTTCGCGACTGATGGATGGGAACAGCGGGTCGAGCCCGGCAAACCTGTCCAGGGTGTTCTGCCACTGTTGCAGTAGCTGTTGCTGGTAGGGATCCCTCATCGCCGTCGGGCCAGGCCAGCCCATAAGCTCGAGCTGACGACCAAACAACCTGGCCCAGCTGCCGGGACTTCCCGGTTTGCGGTTTTCACGCAGCAGGGTGAGCAGCCTCAGCACGCTGGCGGCCAGCAACGGGCAGTGATAGGGTGCGTCCTCCCGACTCATGATGCTCACCAGCTGTGAGAGTGTGCAGCGCGTGTTGACGATGTCACGCAGGCGGGCTTCCAGAAGCAGGCGTTGTTCCTGTTCTTCTTCATGGCCGGTCAGGAACCGGCTGCGCAGGAGTCGACAGAAGTCCAGGCTGTCCTGGTTCTCGGTGCCAAGATCCAGGACCAGCAAGGCGTCGCTGATCAGTCCCGAGCCAATTATCGGTGTGGACGTGGAGAAGGAATTGAAGGCCTGACCAGGCCGGGTTGGATGCAGCAGGGTCTCCGGCACAAACACGTCCCGGAATACCCGTTCCAGGATTTGCAGGCTGGCATCATCTTCGGGGTGGATAATGCCGACATGATGTTGCGGATCCTGGCTGGCCACATCCCGGGCCCATTCCGCGCAGGCTCTGACTTCGTGTTCGAAGTCCGGGAAACTGGTTTTGACGGCGCCGGCCGGCCTGTGCGCCGCCGCGGTGGTAATCCGGCGCTCTGGTTTGTTATGGGTCAATAGTTCAAAAAGCCGTGAATAAAGGGGCGGCGGCTGGTAAAAATTGAGAACCACGATTTGCTCTGGTACACCTGAGTTCCCTGCTGCCAGCTCCCGCATCAAGGTGTGGGTGGCGTCCGCCAGGCTGATGACCTGATGCTCACTGCAGAATTCACCAAACCGGTCAGCCCAGCGGCGAAACAGGGAAAGCTCCCGGACGGAACTGTGGGGCGGCAGGAGGTCGGGATCGGAACCATCGTCAAGCCACAGACGGAACAGCTGGTAGGCATGCTGAGCCGAGGCCGCTGTTTCCACCACGTTCAGCAGCGGATTCTCGGCCAGCTCCCTGTCGATGATGTCCAGCCAGATCAGGGCTTCCTCGACCGTTGCCAACAGCCGCCGACGGGCAAAGGGCAGACGACCTTCGTTACCGTACTGTGCCCACCGGTTACGGATCCAGATATCGATGGCATTGATATCCGGAGTCAGAAAACTGTTGGCGGGCCGGCCCTGTGCATAGCTGTGCAGGCATGCCGTGCGAATTCGCTGGTTGGGCACCAGCACCGTGTAACCCTGCTCGATAGAGGAGGCCAGCCGGGACAGATCAAGGCGTCGGACCATCAGGCTGCTCCGGCCCTGACCAGGCGAAGTCCCGAGATCCAGTGAAGAAATTCCTCGCTGTTGCCGCGGAACACGATCCGGTGCAGCTTTTTCTCCAGCTGGTATTCGTACATGGGGTCGTAATAAAGTCGCAGCAGCTTCTCGATCCAGATTTTATGGGCGTCAATGCCCTGTCCCTGCAGGTGGCTGTACAGGGCATTGTCCAGGTCATTCCTGATTTCCCTGAACAGGTCCACGCCCAGGCGTTTCTGAATCCGCTTAAGACTGTCGTGCAGGTAGTTGCTGAATTCCTGTTCCGCCCGGATTCCTGCCGTGGCGAGATAATCGCTGTAGTTGCCTTCCACGTAGGCATGCAACACCGTATCGACCCGCGCAGGCAGGGCTTTCTCGATGATGGCGATGGGTGCCTGCTGCATGCGTCGAAATAGCGCCATGGGCACCGACAGGGAGCCAATGGCACGGCCCTCGTCCTCCAGTACCAGTCGCTCGGTTTCTTCCCAGGGCAGTCGCAGCAGTGCCACCGCCAGGGCGTTCTCAAAGTCGGCCTGCGCGGGCTGGGGACTGACACGCCGGCCAAAAGCCGAGCCGCGGTGGTTAGCCAGACCCTCCAGGTCGACGGCAGGGCTCAGGCGATTGACCAGGTCCGTTTTGGCGCAGCCGGTTTTACCGGCCACCAGCAATAACGGCGTGGTGTCGGCCACCTCTGCCAGCGTGTTCACCAGGAAACTGCGCAGGGTCTTGTAGCCCCCGGCAATCCGCGGGACATGCAGACCGAGTTCCTTAAGCCACTGCTGGACCGTGGCCGAACGCAGGCCGCCGCGGTAACAGAAAATGGCGGCATCGCCATGGGCTTCGACAAATTCCGACCATTGCGCCAGCCGGCTGTCCCGCAGCGCGCCGCTGATCAATTCATGACCCAGCCTGACGGCCGCGTCCTGGCCGGCCTGACGATACCGTTTACCCACGGCTTCGCGCTGAGCGTCATCCAACAGGGGAAGATTGACTGCAGACGGTATACTTCCCCGGGCAAATTCTATCGGCGCCCGCACGTCGATCAGGGGCGTGTTGTTCACCAGCAGGGAGCGAAGGGCGGTTGCAGAAATAGACTCTGGCATAAACTGGGGAATTGATCCGGCTGGTCGACGGTATTCGCTGGACGACAAACGGGCAAGTCTACCATTACGGCAGTGAGCTGCCATAGCGATCCTGGTTGTGCAGAATGGTGCGGTTCCCGGCAACGCCTGTCGTCAGTTTTCTTGAAACCGGCCCGGTCCGGGGGCTACAGTAGCGGGGATTCCTCCCTGGGTCCGCCAAGGACCGTCGGATTGCAGGTCAACGGTAAATTACCGGGAGAACGACTTGACTGAAGGGCATGACAACGACGCGAAAGACGGTGACGGCAAGTCCGCCGGCGGTGGACAGACAACCACCCCGGCCATGGATCCGCAAGCCATATCCCGGTACATCAAAGCCCCGGGGCCGGCACCGGTTCACCGCTGGGATCCCCCTTATTGTGGCGAGATGGACATGCGTATCGCCCGGGACGGGACCTGGTATCACGAAGGCACACCCATCCGCCGGCCGGCGCTGGTTCGCCTGTTCTCTTCCGTGCTGAAGCGGGAAGGGGACCGGTATTTCCTGGTAACGCCGGTGGAGAAAGTGGGCATACAGGTGGAAGACTGTCCCTTTGTCGCCGGGCAGGCGGAAATCAGTGAACGGGACGGCGATCAGGTAATCACCCTGACCCTGAACACCGATGAGCAGCTGGTCGTGGGCAAAGACCATGAGATACGGGTAACCGAGACGGCGGGGACAGGAGATGAGCCCCAACCCCATCCGGTGGTTACTGTCAGGCAGGGCCTGGAGGCGCTGCTATCCCGGGCGGTGTTTTATCAGCTGGTCGATCTCGCTGAATGCAGGGAAGTGGACGGCAGGCAGCGGCTTGGGGTCTGGAGCGCCGGGCGCTTTTTCGAGCTCGGCCCCATGCCCGGCTGAAGGGTGGCGATGCCGGGAAGCTGGTTGACCTGATCTGGCAAAAACGGCAAACTAGGCGCCTTTTTTTAATCAGGTTTTAATCAGGTTTTAATCAGCTTTTAATCAGCCGGTTTTTGCGCTGATATCTGGAACGGTCGTCGGGCCTGCCTGCGGAGCCGCCGGCGCCAGGGATAAAGCGCGGCAGTCCAGGCATTTCCCGCAGGTCACCAGTTCATTTAATTCAACTGTAAGCAAGTGGAGAATCCATGAAGATTCTTGTGGCAGTCAAGCGTGTCGTGGACGCCTACGTGAAAGTCCGGGTGAAATCGGATCGCAGTGGCGTCGAATTGGCCAATGCCAAGATGGCAATCAATCCGTTCTGCGAAATAGCCGTGGAAGAAGCCATCCGGCTGAAAGAACAGGGCAAGGCTGACGAGGTGATCGCCGTCTCCATCGGCACCAAGGCTTCCCAGGAACAGATTCGCACGGCCCTGGCCCTGGGGGCAGACCGGGGTATCCTGGTGGAAACCGACGAGGAAGCCCAGCCCCTGGGCGTGGCCCGGATTCTCAAGGCGATCGTCGAGAAAGAAGGTATCGACCTGGTCATACTCGGTAAACAATCCATCGACACCGACAACAACCAGGTCGGACAGATGCTGGGAGCCCTTACCGGTATGCCCCAGGGCACGTTCGCCTGCAAGGCCGAACCGGGTGAGGGCAGTATTACCGTTACCAGGGAGGTGGACGGCGGTGAGCAGACCGTGGAACTTAAGCTGCCGGCGATTGTGACCACCGATTTGCGCCTGAATGAGCCACGCTATGCCTCGCTGCCCAATATCATGAAGGCGAAGAAAAAGACCATGGACACAATGTCACCCTCCGACCTGGGGGTCAGCATCGAAAATCGTATCAAAACCCTCAGCGTGGAACCGCCCCCGGAACGTAGCGCCGGCATCAAGGTGGAGTCCGTGGATGAATTGATCGAAAAACTGAAAACTGAAGCCAAGGTGATTTGAGGGGCATGGCGATGAAAGTATTGGTGGTAGCGGAACATGACAACGAAACCCTCAGGGGTGGTACCCTCAGCGCGGTAACCGCGGCCCTGCAGCATGCTGACGCGGTGGACATGCTGGTGGTGGGCGCCGGTTGCCAGGCGGTGGCCGAGGCGGCGGCCGCTATCACGGGCGTGGCCAGGGTATTGGTGGCGGACAATCCTGCCCATGAACATCAGCTGGCGGAAAGTGTCGCGCCGGTCATTGCGGAAGTGGGTAAAGACTATACTCATATCCTGGCGGCCGCATCCACCACCGGCAAGAACGTTATGCCCCGGGCGGCGGCCCTGCTCGATGTCGGCCAGGTTTCCGATATTATCGCCATCAAGTCCGCCGATACGTTCGTCCGGCCTATCTACGCCGGTAATGCCATTGCCACGGTGCAGTCGGAGGATACAATCAAGGTGATTACCGTGCGCACGACGGCGTTTGACGAAGCGGCAAGCGGCGGCAGTGCATCCATCGAAAGTATCGACACTGTGGGCGCCCAGGACCTGGCGAAGTTTGTCGGCGAGGAGCTGTCGGCCTCCGAGCGTCCCGAACTGACCTCCGCCTCCATCGTGATTTCCGGAGGGCGTGGCATGCAGAATGGCGAGAACTTCGCGTTACTTGAAAAGGTTGCCGACAAGCTTGGTGCCGCCATTGGAGCTTCCCGTGCAGCGGTGGACGCCGGTTTTGTACCGAACGATATGCAGGTGGGACAGACCGGCAAGATAGTGGCGCCGGAGCTGTACATCGCCGTTGGTATTTCCGGCGCTATCCAGCACCTGGCGGGCATGAAGGATTCGAAAGTAATCGTGGCCATCAACAAGGACGAGGAGGCACCGATTTTCCAGGTTGCCGATTACGGCCTGGTGGCCGATCTGTTCCAGGCCCTGCCTGAACTGGAAAGCAAACTTTAGGAACTTCTGTCTGATTCTGGAAATACTCTGGCTCTCAGGCGAGTTTCCAGCAGACACCTGCGAAGCTCTCTCACAACTGGCAGCCCGCTAATCAGAGATTCCCTGAAAAGGCCGCAGCGCAGCAAGCGCCGCGGCCTTGTTCGTTGCTTGTCAGCTCCGGGCTGATGGCCTTCAGTCGGACTGGCCCTGGGACTTTTTCTCCATCACCTGTCGCTTACGCACTTCCCGGGGATCGTTGGGTGCTCGTCCCGCCGGTGCTGATGCCGGTGCCGCCGCTGAACTGGACGGCTTTGCCGGCTCTTTGTCGCCAGCGGGTTTGGCCGGGGCCGGGCCGGATTCCCTGGCGGCAGCCGGCCGGGCCGCCGATGAACTTGAATCCGCGGTTTCCGCGGCGGTCTTTTCAGGCGCATTCTTATTTCTGGTGCTACCGTTCCTGGGTTTACGGGGCCTGCCGCTCCTGGTGTTTTTTCGTTCCGGGTCCAGGGCGTCGTTCACCGCGGCATTGAAGTTTTCATCATCCACTCGCTCACTGTCCTGCGGCGGTTTCCGTGGCGTAGAAGTCTTTGCCGACGACTGTCCGGCATCCGCTTCTGTTGCTGCCGTACCGTTGTCGGTTTCATTGGCAGCCGAAGGCGCGCTGGCCTCTTTCCGGGGTGTCAGCAGTACCGTTTTTTCATCGTTGTTACCGCTTGTCGGGGCAGCCTGTCCTGCGTCGGAGGACGGTGCCGGGGCCTCGGGTTGGGCCGACGAGTCCGCTTGAGTCCTCCCGCCGGTATCACCGCGGTCAGCGTCATTCCTTGATTCGCTGCTTCCTCTGGCACCATTCTGGTCAGCGGCCCTGGTGTCGGTGCTGCTGCCCGCTTCGCGGTCGGCCTTTCTGCTGTCCAGTTCCACCACCTTGGCGGTGGAGTCGACGGCAGTCTTCCCGGAGTCAGCGGATTGCTCCTGTCCGGAAGTGCGTTGAGCATCTGCTTCGGACGTATTCTGTTCCGGTTTCGGTCCGCGTTTTCGGGGAGAAGAATTGCGCGGTCGCTTGCCGCCGGGACGACGACGGGTACCGCGGCGTTCGTTGTTGTCGTCACGCTCCTGTGAGCTGTCGGACGCGCTGCTGCGTGGTTCGTCGAGACGCTCCTTGTCTTTCTGCCGGGATCGGTCCTTCTGTTGTTCGGTTTTCTGGTCGGCGCCCTGTTCGGTAGCCTGATCGCGCCTGCCGCGGTTCTGGTCATCGCGACCTCGACCGCCCCTGGCGTCCTCACGTCGACCACCTGATCTGCGTTTCTGGCCTTTACCCTGATCTTTGCCCTGCTCCTTGCTCTGCTCGGTACGGCTGCCGCCGGCTTTCCTGTCATTGGACCGGGAGTCATCGTCGGTTCGCGAAGCGCCGCTTCGACCACGACCACGTCCACCGCCTTTGTTCGCCTGGCGGGAACTGTCTCTGCTCCTGGATTTCTCCTGTTTCCTGTCACCTGGTTCGCTCTTGCCGCGATTGGCTGTGGATTCTTTCCCGGCTTCGCCGTCCTGGTCGTCAGCACTGCCTAAACCAAACAGGCGGGCGAAAAATCCTTTTTTGACAGGTTCCCTGGTGGCCGGGCGTACCGGCGCACTGGTGATGGTAGGTGCTTGTACTGCCGGCTGTTCCACCTTGTCGACCTTGGAAGACACAACGGGAACATCGGACTCGGATACCGATTCCACTTCGTAGGCCTGTGCTTTCTGATTGACACCGGTTATTTCGTAGTGGGGCGTTTCCAGTTCCGAATTCGGTTCAATGACGATCCGGGTATTGCTCTGTGCTTCAATGGCGGCGACCACGGACCGTTTCTCATTGAGCAGGTAGGAACTGACCACCAGCGGGACTATGGCCTTGACCTCCCGGCTCTTCTGCTTGTTGGCCTCCTCCTGGAGAATGCGCAGGATGGACAATGACAACGATTCGACATCACGGATCGTGCCCTGGCCGCTGCAGCGCGGGCAGACTATGGTGCTGGTTTCACCCAGTGAGGGACGCAGGCGTTGACGGGACATCTCCAGCAGTCCGAAGCGGGAGATTCGACCGATTTGTACCCGGGCGCGGTCACGCTCCAGCGCTTCGCGCATGCGGGTTTCAACTTCCCGCTGGTTGCGATTGGAGCTCATGTCGATAAAGTCGATGACCACCAGGCCACCCATGTCTCGCAATCGCAGCTGCCGGGCAATCTCGTCGGCGGCTTCCAGGTTGGTATTCAGCGCGGTCTCCTCGATGTCCGCTCCCCGGGTTGCCCGCGACGAGTTGATGTCGATGGAGATAAGCGCTTCGGTGGGATCGATGACGATGGACCCGCCGGAGGGCAGTTTGACTTCCCGCTCGAAGGCACTCTCGATCTGCGCCTCAATCTGGTAGTAGTTGAACAGGGGCAGATTGTCCTCGTACAGCTTAATACGATTTTCGTACTGGGGCATGACCTGTCGGATAAACGTGATGGCCTGCTCATACGCTTCCGTGGTGTCCAGCAGGACTTCACCGATATCGCGGCGCAGGTAGTCACGGATGGTCCGGATGATGACATTGCTTTCGGCGTAGATAAGAAACGGGGCGGGCTTGTCTGCCGAGGCTTCCTGAATGGACTTCCACAGTGCCAGCAGGTAATCCAGGTCCCATTGCAGCTCTTCCTGTTCCTTGCCGACACCGGCGGTGCGCACAATGAGACCCATGCCGTCGGGAATGTTCAGGTTTCGCAGGGATTCGCGAATCTCGTTGCGTTCATCCCCTTCGATGCGCCGTGATATGCCACCGGCCTTGGGATTATTGGGCATGAGTACCAGGTAGCGACCGGCCAGGCTGACATAGGTGGTTAGCGCGGCTCCCTTGTTGCCCCGTTCCTCCTTTTCCACCTGGACTACCACTTCGGTACCCTCGGGAATCAACTCCCGCACCGGCGTCCGGTTACCCTTGATTACCGCAGGCTTGGCATGGTACTCCTCGGAAATTTCCTTCAGCGGCAGAAAGCCGTGGCGTTCGGCGCCGAAGTCGACGAAAGCAGCTTCCAGGCTGGGTTCCACACGGGTTATTTTGCCCTTGTAAATATTTGCCTTTTTCTGGATCCTGGTGCGGTTCTCGATATCGAGATCATAAAGGCGTTGTCCGTCAACGAGAGCAACGCGCAGCTCCTCTTCCTGAGTTGCGTTGATTAACATTCTTTTCATAGTCATTAACGTTCCATATGTGCCGGACTGTGATAACAGGGAACGGTAGCAACGGCGGGACAGCGGGAAGTTGAGTGAATTGCTTTCACTCTGCGGAATGAGCCGGTTCAGCTGCGGTAACAAATGGCAGGACGGGGCAGGTGAGCAGGGCGGCAGGTAGCCGACGGTGCCAGTGCGGCCGACGGTAACGGCGGCCTGCAGATCGCGACTTGGCGATCACACTGCCTGGACTCTCACTGACGATAATTCAGCGTTACGGAGACCTGATACCGACGGATTGTGCGGTTATCGGTCTGTGATTACGACTGGAGAGCAAGTCCGCTCTTTACGTCCTGGCGGTCACGTTGTGCACGTGATTTCCGGTTTCAGGGCTACAAAAAGCCCGATCCGGTGCCCGATCGCCGGACATTGCCGGCATGCAGTCGCTGTATTGTTTGTCGGTGTTCGTTAATGTCCAGAATATCTGTTACGTGCTTTCAGTTCTTTCCGTTTATCCTGTCTGTCCGTCCGATACCTGTCGCAACCTGCTGTTCGCTCACTGCCACCCGCTTTTACCCGGTGGTCAGTTCGGCTGATTCTGCAGTCGCGTCGATAAGCCTGATATCCGTCCGGTTGTGTTAACTTGTCACCTGCCTGGCAGGTGACAATTTTAAGTAAGATTTACGCTTTTTCCTGGATCGGCTTCCTCTGGAGGTCCAGACACTGCCGTTGCAGGAATACTGTTCGCATGTTGCGGGCGGGCGGCGTACGGGTTCTGAATGCTGTATCCGGTTTACCGCTGACTGGTTCCGCAGTCTGCCTCGCATCAGGCCGGGTCACCCTGGTCTGACGTCGAACTGTTACTTGTTTTTCGGTTTCCGCGTTTTATCGCTTTTGTCTTTTTCGCTGTGCTCTTGTCTATCTTGTCTGACTTGTCTGATTTGTCAGTCAGAAAGCTTTTTTAACTTCCTGTTCACATCCGTGCTTTTTTACATCATTTCTTTCTTTACATCCCTTCTTTCTTTATACCCCTTCTTTCCTGTTTCCCTTCCTTTTCTGACTGCTCTGACTTTCTGCTTGCCTGATTCCTTTCTGCTTAACTCTTTGTCTTACTGTGTTCTTACCTTTTCTACCTGATTACTTACTGGTTGTTTGTAATGTGTCTGACTGACAATCCAGCGTACTGACTATCCTTCAACACGGCAGCCATCAACATGGCGGTCCACCTGTTCAGCTTACCTGGCTGGCTAAACAGCCAACGGTTTGCCTGATCATCCAGCCAGCGTTCAGCTGTATGCCGGTAACCGGTAAACGATGAATCCAGCGGGTTGCCGATCAGTCAATTGGTCAGGCCGACGGGACCGATTGTGGGTCTGGAACATGTCTGCGGCCGGCACAAGCTGTAGTCAAGGGAACCAGGCTGTCCGGCTCCGAAATATCCACAACCGTGCAAGCATAGCAGCAGTGGCCAGTCAACTCAATAGCGAATAGGGCTGAAATTACAAATAAAACAAGGGGATGCGGGGCTTTTATCAAGCCCCGGCTGTCAGCCCCGGGATTCGGCATGCAGCTTGATTCTGAATTTTGTATCCGTTTAAAATCCGCCTACCCCGTGGCTTCGCCAGGGCGGCGACACAATGCGCCGGATGCTGAATTGCACCCCGGATCCCGGTAGTTTAACCCTACTAAAAACAACGAGTTGCTGTCTCCAACGCCAACAGCAGCCGACACCGGATGTGGCTACATGACAATATACACCTATTGCAGGTTCTCCGAACTGGAGAAGGGTGAAGACCCGCGAATACTGGAACAGCTCATGGAACGCGAAATGCTGGCTATCAGGACCTATTGCCTGCGCCAGCAATGGTTTGTTACGGAAAACCTGCGTGATCTTGACGTTGCCTGGAATGTGGATTTCGGCCAGCGGGAGTCAGGGTCACGGCTGCTGAACTTCGTGGAGATCGGTGACGTGATCGTGTCCAGCGACCTCGAACGACTGTTCAGTTCCTGCCAGGACGCCGTGACCACTATTGGCAAATTGAACCGTCTGGGTGTGTCCCTGCATATTGCGCAACTGGGGGGTGCTATCACCGACGCCGACTTCATGGTGAATTTCGAGCGGGTGGCGCGGATGTTTTCCGGGCTGGAAAAGCGACGTTCCGTGGAGCGCATCAAGCAGGTCAAACAGAAGCAGCGTTCCAAGGGGCGTTACCTGGGCGGCAGCAGGCCGTTTGGCTATATGATTCATGAAAACGGCCGCCTGATCGAAAACCCCATGGAGCAGCGGGTACTGAGGCGAATCGTGCAGCTTAAGCAGGAAGGCATGTCATTGCGGGCGATTTCCAAGGAAGTCAGCACGCCGGTCGTACCGGTCAGTTTCAAGACAGTTCAACGCCTGTTGCAAAGGCACGGGCACTGACCGGTACAACGAATTCACCTGTCGCCACCACTAATCGCTGATCGGGGCTCCTGCCATGTTCAAGCCGGTACCCCTGTTTGTAGGGTTACGTTACACGCACACACGCAAACGCAATGTTCTCGTGTCCTTTGTATCGGTTATTTCCATGCTGGGCATCACCCTGGGTGTGCTGGCCATGATCGTGGTGCTTTCCGTTATCAATGGCTCCACCACGGTAATGCGCAGTGAAACCCTCAAGTCGGTGCCCCACGTGGTAATCGGTATTCCCGGCGGGACCCTGGACTGGCAGGCACTGGCCGGCATCGCCGAAGCGGATCCGGAGGTTGTTGCCGCGGCACCGTTTCTGGCCGGGGAAGCCTGGATCCGCCATCAGGGCCGGGACCGCTTTGTCAGTCTGCGGGGCGTAGCGCCGGCCGCAGAGCTGGCGGTTATCGACCAGCCGAGTCAAAATCTGCGGGACCTGGTGACAGGTCTCGGTGCCAGCACCAACGGCATGATTCTGGGTACGCGACTGGCCAGGGAACTGCGGATTTTCGATGAGCAGACTGCCAGCGTCACTCCGCTGCGCAGCCTGCTGGGACGATCCCTGGATGACGCCAGGGGCTTCACCGTGCTCGGTGCCACCGACTTCGGATTTTATGGCAATGACAGCGTGGCGCTGATCAGTCTCGACCAGGCGCGGGAGCTGTTTCCGGAACAACCGCTGCAGCTGCGCCTGCGGGTCACCGACGTGTTCGCTGCGGACCGCATCGCCCGCCGGGCGTTGTCCGGCGTCGTCGATCGCGACAGTCTGACCATCGTGCCGTGGAACGAGAGCCAGCGAACGCTGTTCGACGCCTTGCGCATGGAAAAGATGCTCACCGGGTTCATGTTGCTGATGATCGTGCTTATCGGCGCCGTCAATATCGTTTCCACGCTGGTGATGGTGGTGGCAGACAAGAGTGCGGATATAGCCATTCTACGTACCATGGGTGCCGGCAAATCCGCCATCATGGGTATATTCATCGTGCAGGGCAGCCTGGCGGGCTTGCTGGGCGTGGTGCTGGGTACCGTGTTCGGCGTGTTGATCACCGTGAACCTGACGGCTATCAGCAGCGCTTTTGAAAATTTTATCAACCAGCTGCTGGCACCGGAGCGACTGTTCATGATTTCCTACCTGCGGGCCGAGCTCATCTGGGCCGATGTTGCGGTCATCGCGGCAGCCGCCCTGGTCATCAGTTTCCTGGCGACTCTCTACCCGGCCTATCGGGCAGCCAGGGTCCAGCCCGCCGCCGTCCTGAGGTACGAATAGCATGATGCCGGCAGACCAGCTTTCGTCCGCGGGGAAGGGGGGTTCCCTGGAACCGGTTCTGCAGTGCCGGCACCTGCAGAAAGTCTACACCGAAGGTCCCCGTGAAGTGGAGGTGCTGCGGGATATCAACCTGCAGGTGCTGCCGGGGGAAAGGCTGGCGATTGTCGGCAGCTCCGGCTCCGGTAAAACTACGCTGTTGAATCTGCTGGGCGGACTGGACAGGCCCACGGCAGGGGAAGTGATCGTGGCCGGCAAGGATGCCGCATCCCTCAACGAGGCGGAGCGTGGCCGGCTGCGCAATCGCTACCTCGGGTTTGTCTACCAGTTCCATCATCTGCTGGGTGAATTCACTGCCCTGGAGAACGTCGCCATGCCCCTTTTAATAGCCGGTGTCGACATCCGTTCGGCAGGGACCAGGGCGGCGGAAATGCTGGGCAAGGTGGGGCTTGGTAAGCGGCTCGATCATAAACCCGGCGAACTCTCCGGTGGAGAGCGGCAGCGCGTGGCCATTGCCCGGGCACTGGTGACGGACCCCCGTTGCGTGCTGCTGGATGAGCCCACCGGCAATCTCGATCGGCACACGGCCCGGGAAGTGCAGAACCTGATGCAGGAATTGAACCGGAGCCTGGCCACCAGCTTTATCGTTGTCACCCATGACGAGGAGCTGGCATCGGTAATGGATCGCAGGCTGCTGCTGCGGGATGGCGAGCTGCATGACGAGGCGTAATGCCAGGCCGCTGTGGCTGGCGAAATTTATCGCCACGCGCTATATCAGCGTCGGCAAGCGCAGTCAGCTGGTCTCCTTCATGTCCGCCGTTTCCATCTTCGGGCTGGCCCTTGGTGTGACGATCCTGATAACCGTTCTTTCTGTAATGAATGGTTTTGATCGCGAGGTGCGCGAAAATATTCTGGGGATAGTGCCGCATATCACTCTATCAACCGAGGAAAATTTCAGTCAGCAGGACTGGCAGCAGCTCGAGGAACTGGTTGCGCAGCGGGCGGACGTGGAAGCCGTGGCGCCGCTGATCGAGCAAACCGGCATCGTGGCCAACGAGATTTACAGCAAGGGCGTGCTGGTCAATGGTGTCGATGCCGGGCGGGAAGCATCCATCTCCCTGCTGGACAGGTTTATGGTGGCAGGCTCGCTGGCGGCCCTGGCGGACGAGCGCTGGGGCGTGGTGCTGGGGCAGACGCTGGCAGCAAACCTGGGGGTTGCGGTGGGCGATTCCGTCGACCTGTTTTCCCTGGCCATCAACGTCAATCCGCTGACGCCGCTGCCGTCTTACCGGGCGTTCCGGGTAGTAGGCATCTACCGGGTCGGTACCCAGGAGCTGGACAGCGAACTTGCGGTGATCAATATTGCGGCGGCCCGGGCGCTGTTCAAATTGCGCAATTCCTACACGGGTCTGCGGGTGCGCTTACAGGACGTACTGGCCGCCGACCAGGTCCGGCTGGAGCTGCAACCCCAGTTGCCCCCCGGCATGCAGCTGGTGACCTGGACGCAGCTGTTTGGCAGTGTTTACGAAAATATCCTGTTCTCGCGAACCATAGTCGGGCTGATGTTGTGGTTGCTGGTGGCCGTGGCGGCATTCAACCTGGTGGTCAGCCTGATCATGGTGGTGCGGGACAAGCGTTCCGACATAGCCATATTGCGCACCATGGGGGCGAGTCCCCGTACCATCGGCCAGATTTTCATGCTCCAGGGCTTCATGGTCGGAGTCATCGGCGTGGCCATCGGTATCACCCTGGGGGTACTGGCTGCGCTGGGAGTGGGTGACCTGGCACGGCTCATCGAATCCTGGCTGGGCGTACAATTGCTCAATGCGGAAGTCTATCCCATCGATTTTCTGCCCTCGCAGATCAAGCTTTCGGACCTGGTGGGGATTTCACTGGGCGTGCTTTTCCTGTCAATCCTGGCAACCATCTATCCGGCTAGGCGGGCTGCCTCGGTACAGCCCGCAGAGGCCTTGCGTACCGAATGACAGTCGGGCCCGGGCCTCCCGGGTCCGGGTTGGCATTCCCGCCGCATTTCCGCTTCGCTGACATAAGCTTTCCGTAATCACCGTTGCCACCGGGCCAAACCCGTAAACCGGCGCTGCGTGGCGCCTTGCGCCCGGGGTCACTACACTGAAGGTAGCGACGGATTCGCGGTTCGCAGCCCCATCGGTAAATGATCGGGATGTAGTCGATCGTGATGTAGTGGACCGTAATGTGGTGGATCGTAATGTAGAGACTCGTGATGTAGAGGATCGGGAGAACGCCACGGCGCTGGATGGTATGCCTGCCGGTGCCACAGGAAGGAATCATGCAAACACGGATGCTGGCCGCCGTGGCGGGGATACATACCGTGGCGTTGTGGCCGGCCCTGGTTCCCTGGTGGTGGCCGCTGGTTGCCGCGCTGCCGGTGACGGCCATCAGCGTCATGTCATCAACCCGCCACCCGGTCCTGCGGGGAGGGTCTGTCCTCGTCGTCTGCTTCCTGCTGGGGCTGACCTGGCACCTGCTGCGCGCCGACCAGCTGCTGCGGCAACGACTGCCGGTGGCCCTGGAGGGGATGGATCTTGCGGTCACCGGGGTGGTTGTTTCGCTGCCTGAGAGACGCGTCAACGGCCAGCGCTTTCACTTCCGGGTGGAAACCGGCGACCCGGGAATTGTCGGTCGCAGGGTGTTGCTCAACCACTATGATTCCCAGGTCCGGACTGCTACCGATGCACCGACCTCCCGGGATGCGACGGGCATCCGCGCCGGTCAGCGCTGCCACTGGACGATCAGGTTGCAGCAGCCTCACGGCTTTGCCAACCCGGGGACTTTCGACTACGAAGCCTGGCTGTTTCAGCAGGGACTGAGCGCCCGCGGCTATGTCAGGCCGGGAGCCGCTAACCGCTGCACTGTCGGGGAATCCCGCCGGTTGCTGGCATGGCGATCGGCACTGCGCCAGCGCCTGCTGGCAGCCACCGACGGACTGGCCTTTCAAGCGGTCATCCTGGCCCTGAGCCTGGGTGATCGCAGTCAGCTGTCCGACCAGCAGTGGGCCCTGTTCACGGCTACGGGAACCAACCACCTGGTGGTCATTTCCGGGTTGCATGTCGCCCTGTTTGCCGGGCTGTCGGCCTTGCTGACCGGCCGACTTTGGCGCTGCAGTACAACCCTGATGCTGTGGCTGCCCGCCCAGCAGGCTGCCGCCCTGGCCGCAATCCTGGCGGCGGCCGGTTACAGCCTGATGGCCGGCTTTGCCCTGCCTGCCCAGCGGGCCCTGGTGATGGTGGCGGTGTTCATGATCAGCCGGATGTTGAGCCTCAACGGCAGTGCCCTGGCTTCGCTGTCGCTGGCCTTGCTGGTGGTGTCGCTGCTGGACCCCATGGCGGCTACCGGCGCTGGCCTGTGGCTGTCATTTGGGGCGGTGACAGCACTGTTACTGGTATTCACCGGAACGCCCCGGGCGGGTGCCGGCAGGCAGCGCATCAGTTGGCGTGCGCTGCTGGCGCCACAGCTGGTGGTCTTTGTCGGGTTGCTGGTGCCCCTCGGTGTCTGGCTGGGACAGCTGTCGCTGATTGCCCCGCTGGCCAACACTGTCGCCATACCGCTGGTCAGCTGGCTGGTGGTTCCGCTGTGCCTGCTGGCAAGCATGGTGGTCCTGCTGTACCCGCCCCTGGGAGTAGCCCTTTTCCAGGCCGTGGATCACTTGTTCGGCTGGCTTTACCAGGTGCTGGACTGGCTGGTGGCGATACCGCAGCAGGTACCGGGGATGGTGACAAGCTGGCCGATTTTCCCGGTGTCCGGACTGTTGCTGCTGGCTGCCATAACCGGCTCGCTGCTGTTGCTGCTGCCCGGCGGCGGTCGCTACCGGGCATTGGCCCTGCTGCTGTTGCTTCCCTTTCTACAGGTACCGCCGGTGACGGACGACGGCCCGCTGCTGACGGTCCATGTCCTGGATGTCGGCCAGGGACTTGCGGTTGTCCTGCAGACCGCCGGTCATACCCTGGTGTACGACACAGGGCCCCGGTATGTCAGCGGTTTCGACAGCGGCACTGCTATCGTGGTACCGGTATTGCGCCACCTGGGGGTGGGCCGGGTGGATACCCTGGTGGTCAGTCACGGCGACAACGATCATGCCGGTGGCGCGGCCGGCCTGCTGCAGGCCATGGCGGTGGATCGCCTGATCAGCGGTGAGCCACTGCCGGAGCTCCCGGTGGCGGGGGACCGCTGTGGCCGTGGTCAGAGCTGGCGCTGGGACGGGGTGGAATTCAGCTTTCTGTATCCCTTCAATCCGACGGCCGCCGCCGGACCGGGAACTGCGGTCAGCGGCAACAACAGTTCCTGTGTTCTGCTGGTTCGCGCCGACGGATTCACCCTGTTGTTGCCTGGTGACATCGAGGGGCCGGTGGAGCGGCTGCTGCTGACGACCAATGCACCACCGGCTGACCTGGATCTGCTGGTAGCCGCCCATCATGGCAGCAACACCTCGTCCACCGGGCTGTTTGTGCGACACACCAGGCCATCGCTGGTAATCCATTCCGCCGGCTATCGTAACCAGTTCGGACACCCGGCTGCCCGCGTGCGTCAGCGCCTTGCCGCCATTGGCAGTCGTCAGCTGATGACTGCCGACGAGGGGATGATCAGTGTTGTTGTCAGTGACGCTCATCAGCCACCGGCAGTGCAACGCTACCGGCGATTCCATCGACGCTACTGGCACTGGTCTGCCAGCGGCAGCAATACCGACGGGTAGCCTGCTGGCAACCCGGTTGTGATACCGCAATGTGAAATCCCGCAAGGAATCCTTGCAGGGATAGGATTATGGTAAAGTAACGCGCGTAACAGCAGGAGACTTCTAGTGATTGACTTAATTCGGGCAGGTGGGTGGCTGATGGTGCCCATCATCGTTTGTTCCGTACTGGCTATCGCCATCATCATCGAGCGCTTCTGGACGCTCAGTGCCGCCCGTATCACTCCCAAGTATGTCCTCGCCCAGGTGTGGACCTGGATCAAGAACAATCAGCTGGATTCCGGCAAGCTGCGGGAGCTGCGGCTGTCGTCACCGCTGGGCCAGATCCTGGCTACCGGGCTGGTCAACTCCAAGTACGGACGCGCGGCCATGATCGAGAGCATCGAACAGTCCGCCGCCCAGGTGGTTCACGACATGGAACGCTACCTCAATACCCTGGGCACCATCGCCGCCATCACTCCGCTGCTGGGATTGCTGGGCACGGTGGTGGGCATGATCCGGGTGTTCAGTGAAATCATGCTGCAGGGTACCGGTAACGCCAACGCCCTGGCCGGCGGTATTTCGGAAGCGCTGATTTCCACCGCTGCAGGCCTGTCGGTTGCTATTCCCACCTACATGTTTCATCGTTATTTCACCCGCAAGGTCGACAGCCTTATCCTCAGCCTGGAACAGGAATCCATCAAGCTGGTGGATGCGCTGCATACCGACCGCACGGTTGAGGTCAAAGAGAGAAATTCGTGAAGTTTAAACGTAAGATTCGCGAAGAGTTGCCGATCAACATAACACCGTTGATCGATGTGGTGTTCCTGCTGCTGATCTTTTTCATGGTAACCACTACCTTTACCCGGGAAACGCGCCTGATTGTCAATCTGCCGGAAGCGGAGGCGGCGCCTACGGAGGCGATACCGGAGCAGATCGAAATCACCGTGAGTCGCAACGGCACCTACACCATCAATGGCCGGCCGCTGGTGAACACGGATATCGCGACCCTGATGCAGGGGCTGGAATTGGCTACACAAAATGACAAAACTGTGCCCATACTGCTGATTGCCGATGCCGAGGCCACCCACCAGTCGGTGGTGACCGCCATGGACGGAATCGGTCAACTGGGCTTTACCCGGCTGAGCATCGCCACGCAACGCCCCCGGGAAACAGAGCAGGCTACCGAGACGCAATGACAGGCAAACAGAGTCGGTGAGTAAAAAAGCAAGAGTAAAGCCCGACCGACAAGTTCGTTTCAAAGACAGCTGGAAACTTTACCGGCGCCTGCTGCGCTACGTGAAGCCTCACCTGTTCGCGTTCGAGCTGAGTATCGTCGGCTACCTGATATTTGCCGCCACTTCCGTCGCCACCGCCCAATGGCTGGGATGGACCGTCGACGCCATCGAATCCCAGAACTACGAACAGTTGCGCATTCTCAGCCCGGTTCTTTGCGTGCTGATCGTGGTGGTGCGCGGCATCGGCGGCATCATGGGCGGTTACGGCATCGCCCATGTCGCCAATCACGTCGTGCACAAGGTACGCTGCGAGTTGGTCCAGCGCCTGCTGGATCTGCCGGTGAGCTATTTCGACCGGAGCACGTCGGGGCACATCGTGTCCAAGGTAACCTACGACGTCACCCAGATTACCGGTGCGGCCAGTAATGCCCTGACCGTTGTGCTGCGGGAAGGGCTCACCGTCGTGGGCCTGATGTCGGCGCTGTTGATTACCGACTGGCAGCTGAGCCTGACCTTCCTGGTGGTGGCGCCGGTGGTGGGATTGACGGTTTCCGCTGCCGCGCGACGCTTTCGCAAGTACAGCACCAAGATGCAGGATTCCATGGGTAACGTGACCCAGATAACCACGGAAACGGTGAAGGGTCACCGGGTTGTGCGCACCTTCGGCGCCAAGGATTTCGTTGCCGGAAAATTTTCCAGGGCCAGTGAACGGAATCGCAAGCAGAACATGCAGATGGCCCTGACCCAGTCCATCAGCACTCCCCTGATCCAGATGTTCGTCGCCATTGCCATGGCGGTACTGATCTGGCTGGCCATGTCACCGGAGTTCTTCGCCGACAAGTCGGCCGGCGATTTTGTTGCCTTCCTGACCATGGCCGGGCTACTGGCCAAGCCGATCCGGCAGCTGTCCCAGGTCAACGCGGTAATCCAGCGGGGCCTGGCCGCGGCGGAAAGTATCTTTGGCCTGCTGGACGAGAAAAGCGAAAAAGACACCGGCAGCTATCACGTCGACCGGGTAAAGGGCAGACTGGAATTTCGACAGGTCACCTTTTCCTATGGCCGGGACATGGTGGCCCTGCACGATGTGTCGTTCAGCGCGGAGCCGGGACAGGTCATTGCCCTGGTCGGTAAATCCGGCAGCGGTAAATCCACCCTGGTCAGCCTGATACCGCGTTTTTACGAGGCCGATGAGGGGCAGATACTGCTGGACGACGTGCCCCTGACGGCCTATTCACTGGATGACCTGCGTAACCAGATTTCATTGGTGACCCAGCAGGTGGTGCTGTTCAATGCCACGGTGGCGGAAAACATCGCCTACGGCAGCTACGCTACGATGGACCGCAAAAAGATCATCGAAGCCGCCGGCAATGCCCATGCCATGGAGTTTATCGAGAAACTTCCGGAAGGCATCGATACCGAGGTTGGTGACGAGGCCAGCCAGCTCAGCGGTGGTCAGCGTCAGCGACTGGCCATTGCCCGGGCACTGCTGAAAGACGCCCCGCTGCTGATTCTCGACGAAGCCACCTCGGCACTGGATTCCGAGTCCGAGCAGGAAATCCAGAAAGCGCTGAAGACGCTGATGCAGGGCCGTACCACTATCGTCATTGCCCACCGCCTGTCCACCGTGGAAAATGCCGACCTCATCCTGGTCATGGAGAATGGCCGAATCATCGAGTCCGGCAATCACGCGGAACTGCTTGCGCTTGACCGGCAATATGCGAAACTGCATCGCATGCAGTTCAGCGAGTCGACCACAACGGAGAAGTAATGCGATCCATCGAGAAGGCCTGGTATCAGAGAGCCGGCTGGCTGATCCTGCTGCTGCCTTTGTCTTACTTATTCCGGGCCCTGGCGGCGGTACGTCGTCGCTATCATGCCGCGGTTGCCCGGGCTCATCCCGCACCGGTGCCGGTGGTGGTGGTGGGCAATATTTCCGTTGGCGGTACCGGTAAGACACCGCTCATTATCGGCCTGGGTCGAGCCCTGCAGAAAGCCGGACTTAAGCCTGGCATCATCAGTCGGGGTTACCTGGGAAAAGCGCCACATTACCCATTTTCCGTGAATAGCGATTCCTCGGTGGACGAGACCGGGGATGAGGCGCTGCTGATTGCCCGGATGCTCGATTGTCCCATGGTGGTGGACCCGGATCGGGTGCAGGCCCTGGAAAAAATCTGCAGCGATTTTCATTGCGATGTTGTCCTCAGTGACGACGGCATGCAGCACTACGCGCTCCCCCGTGACATGGAGATCGTGGTCGTCGACGGGGAGCGCCTGTTCGGCAACGGCATGTGCCTGCCGGCCGGTCCACTGCGGGAACCGGTGAGTCGCCTGCAGTCAGTTGCCCACGTGGTGGTCAACGGGCAGACTGACCCTGATAAATTGCCACCGGAGCTGCAGCATGCCAGCTCCATGCGGTTGCAGCCGACCTACCTGGTCAGCATGGAATCCGGTGAGAAAAAACCGTTTCGCGGAGCGCCGTTCAATATCGGCACCACCATTCATGCAGTGACCGGAATCGGCAATCCGGATCGTTTTTTCAACGTGCTGGCCACACTACCGTACACGGTGGAGCGGCACGATTTCCCGGATCACCATCCTTTTACCGAAGAAGACCTGGCCGCCCTGGATATCGACCCCCGACACCCGGTCGTCATGACCGAGAAGGATGCGGTAAAATGCGAACAGTTCGCCGGACCGAACTTCTGGTACCTGGCAGTGGAGGTGGACCTCTCCGAAGGGCTGATGGCCCGCCTGGTGGAGGAAATACAGCAGCTGGTGGCGCAGCGTAAACAGCGTGCGGACCAGATTCACGAATTAGGTCAGTCAAGCCGATGAGCCTTGATCACAAGTTGATGGAAATACTGGTGTGCCCGATCTGCAAGGGCGTACTGATTTACAATCGGGAAGCCGCCGAGCTTATCTGTCGTGCCGACCGGCTGGCTTATCCGATAAGAGACGATATCCCGGTGATGCTCAGCGACGAGGCCAGGCAGCTGAGCGATGAAGAGCGCGAGAAATACCAGTGAGCTTCACGGTCATCATTCCGGCAAGATACGGTGCCACGCGTCTGCCGGGCAAACCCCTGCTGGACCTCGATGGCAGGCCGCTGATTCAGCACGTCTACCAGCGGGCGCTGCGCAGCAGGGCCGCTGACGTCCACGTGGCCACTGACGACCAGCGCATCGTCGATGCCGTAACCCGGTTTGGCGGCCAGGTCCGCATGACGGACAGTACTCATCGCTCGGGTACCGATCGGATTCATGAAGTCGCGGCGGCATTGGACCTGGCTGACGACCATATCGTGGTCAACGTGCAGGGTGACGAACCCCTGATCCCACCGGAAGCCATCGACCAGGTGGCTGACAACCTGCGCAACAATGACCGCGCCGGCATTGCCTCGCTTTACGAAATTGTTACCGACCAGCACGAGGTCGACAGTCCCCACGCGGTGAAAGTGGTGATCGACAGTGATGGCTTTGCGCTGTACTTCAGTCGTTCAACGATTCCCTATGGCAGCAGCGTTCAGGCCGGCAACTGCCTGCGGCATATCGGCATCTATGCCTACCGTGTCGCCACGCTGAAGGAATTTGTCCACTGGCCGCCGGGGCAGCTGGAAGTCCAGGAAAAGCTGGAGCAGTTGCGGGCTCTCTATAACGGGGTCAGGATTCACATGGCCCCGGCCTGCAATAAGGTGCCAGCTGGCATTGATACTGAACAGGATCTGTTGAATGCACGCAAGCTGCTGGCGTCGGAGGCGGAACAATGAGCGTGACGTCCGACCGGGCGTCGTCACCGGCTGCAGAAAAAGGCAGGGACATCGCTGCCGGGAAAAGTGACAGCCGGGCGGCAGGCAACCAACCGGCGCCGGTTGGTGTGCTGCTGGTCTGCCTGGGCAATATCTGCCGGTCACCCACGGCCCACGGTGTGCTGCAGCAGCGTATCGCTGCCCGCAACCTGCAGGACAGCATACGGGTGGACTCTGCCGGTACCGGTGACTGGCACGTGGGCAAGCCGCCGGATCACCGCACGACCAGGGCGGCTCGGGCCCGCGGTTACCGGCTTGAAGACCTGGTGGCGCGACAGGTGAGGGAGGCCGATTTCTTTGACTTCGACTACCTGCTGGCCATGGACAGGGACAACCTGGCTGACCTTGAGGCACGCCGACCCGCCGATGCCGACTGTCAGATTCAGCTGTTTCTTGACTACTCCCAGCGCCCGGAAGTCGAGGTGCCGGACCCCTACAACAGCGGCAGCGAGGGCTTCGAGCTGGTGCTGGACATGGTGGAGGAAGCCGCGGACCGGCTGCTGGAAGCACTGGTGGAACGCCATTTTCGCGCCTGACGACAACACCTTCGAACCTTACTCCGGCGGGAAGACCTGTCGGCATGATTCCTGAAAAGCACGCCATTCATGCAGATTCTGGAAGACTTCGACCTGGCTGCCCTGACCACCTTCGCCGTGCCGGCCAGGACCCGGGCATTCGTCGAGATTACCGATGTGCGGGAGCTGATTCCGGCCCTGGAATACGCCCAGGACGAACAACTGCCCCTGCTGATCCTGGGCGGGGGCAGCAATATCCTGTTCACCGATGACTACCCAGGCCTGGTTGTGCACATGGCAATTCCCGGAATCGCCGTGGATCCCGGTGCGGGGGAGCGTCATCGGCTGCGGGTGGGAGCCGGGGAGAACTGGCACGGGTTTGTCATGTTCTGCCTCAAGCATGGATTTTATGGCATTGAAAACCTTGTGTTAATTCCGGGAACGGTAGGCGCGGCGCCGATGCAGAACATCGGCGCCTACGGCGTCGAGCTGGCGGATGTCTTCGTGGAACTGACTGCCCTGGAAGTCAATTCCGGGGATATCTGGACCTTCGACCGTAGCGACTGCCGCTTCGGTTACCGGGACAGCGTGTTCAAGCACGGACGCCCTGGTGAACTGATCATTACCTCGGTGACCCTGGAACTGCATGGCGAACCGGCGGTGAACACCAGCTACGGAGCCCTGCAGGAGGAACTCGCCGCCCGTGACGCGTCGTCGGCACCCACGCCGGCGGACGTGGCGGCGGCGGTGATGGCCATTCGCCGGCGGAAGCTGCCGGATCCGGCGGTACTGCCCAACTGCGGCAGTTTTTTCAAGAACCCGGTCATCGATGCCGGAACCCGGGACGCACTGCGTGAACGCTTCGACCAGGTGCCGGAATTCCCGGTGGCCGACGGGAAGCCGGGCCAGGTCAAGGTGCCGGCGGCCTGGCTGCTGGATCAGGCCGGCTGGAAGGGCAAGCGCCGGGGTGCACTGGGCGTGCACCGGGAGCAGGCGGTGGTCATTGTCAATTACGGCGGCGCCACGGGTGCCCAGGTAGTGTCCCTGGCCCGGGATATGCAGCAATCGGTGATGGACGGCTTCGGCATTACCCTGGAGCCGGAGGTGCGGATAATCTGATTACAGCAAAGCCGTAAACTACCGATAGTTAGGGTGATAGGCGCGGCGGCAGGGCGATTTCAATTTTGAAATTATGTGATTTCCCCGGTTTATGCTACTGTGACAGCATTGCCGGCACCCCCGCCTTGCGGCGTCACTATCGGCCAGCGGCAAGGACAGGCAACACAGTGGCAGGGATGTCGTTTCTGACAACGATAACAACCCCTGGAAGAACAGATGGATATACGAGATTTCACTAAACAGCCGGACACTCCGTCAGACCCCTCGAAAATCAAGGTACTGCTGGTCGACGATCACAAGCTGGTTACCGAGGGTCTGGCCCGCCTGCTGGCCGACGAGGCGGATATCGATGTTATCGGTTGTGCCGAGAGCGGCGAACAGGCAATGGAGATGCTGGAACAGATCACCCCGGATGTCATCCTCATGGATGTCAAGATGCCGGGAATCGGCGGTATTGAAGCGACCCAGCGGATTATTCAGCGCAATGCCCTGGCCCGGGTGGTGGGCATGTCCTCCATCGACGTGGGCGTGATCCCGTCACGGATGCTGGCGGCAGGCGCCCGGGCGTTTATTACCAAGAGCGGTGGCGTGGACGAGCTGTTGCTGGCCATTCGCAAGGTCTACGCCGGACAGCATTACGTCACGCCGTCCGTGGCCACCAAGCTGGGTACCGATCCCTTCGCCAAAAAGAGCAGGGGAGGCGTGCGACGCAAGGTGCTGTTCGACCGGCTGTCCAAGCGGGAACTGCAGATTGCCATGGCCCTGTCCGATGGCAGCAAGGTCAGTGCCATCGCCGAGTTGCTGAATATCAGTCCCAAGACGGTGTATACCTACCGGTACCGGATATTCGAAAAACTGGGCATCAAGAGTGACGTGGAGCTGACCATCCTGGCCATGAAGAACGGCGTCTGCGAAACTTCCGAAGACTATATCGCCTACGGTGAACAGCGCCAGCTGGGCTGAAACCGGCGGATCAACAGAAAGGCTCCCGGGCTGTGCCCGGGGGCCTTTCTTTTTCTGGCGTATAATGGCCCGGCACCGCAGTGAGCCCGCGCCGGTACCCGGCCCGGACTGTCCCGGGGCGGATACCTGGCAGGATTCCCGGACCTGCCGGTGCAGGTTTTTTCACGGCATACTGGCTGGACATGTCCGACAGCGCTGAACCACAACCCTTCGATCACCAGGCGTTCCTGCAGACCCTGACGTCCCGACCCGGCGTCTACCGGATGCTGGACGGGCAGGGCAAGGTGCTCTATGTCGGCAAGGCCCGCAATCTGAAGAACCGCGTCAGCAGTTACTTCCGGGCCAGCGGCCTGACCACCAAGACCCTGGCCATGGTCAACAAGGTCGCCGATATCGACGTCACCATCACCGCCAGTGAAACCGAGGCCCTGCTGCTGGAACAGAGCCTGATCAAGGCCCACAAGCCCGCCTATAACATTCAGCTGCGGGATGATAAGTCCTACCCCTATATCCTGCTCACCGATCACGACCAATACCCCCGCCTGGCCTTTTACCGCGGCAGCCGCAAGCGTCGCGGCTCCCTGTACGGGCCCTATCCCAGTGCCCACGCCACCCGGGACACATTGCAGATTCTGCAGAAGGTATTTCGCGTAAGGCAATGTGAAGACAGCTATTTCCGCAATCGGTCCCGGCCCTGCCTGCAGTACCAGATCCAGCGCTGCACCGCCCCCTGCGTGGGCCTGATATCCCCCGGGGACTATGCCCGTGACGTGCACTACTCGCAGATGTTCCTGGAGGGCAAAAGCGACGACCTGACCCGGGAACTGTCGGCCACCATGGAGCAGGCGGCGGCGGACCTGGATTTCGAAAAAGCAGCCCGGCTGCGGGACCAGATCATCGATCTGCGGCGCATCCAGGAACAGCAGCATGTCGCCAACCAGGGCGCCGACGCGGACATTCTCGCGGCGTCGATCCAGCCACCTTACTGCTGCGTGCATGTCATCTACTCCCGCGCCGGCCGGATTATCGGCAGCAAGAATTTTTACCCGAAGATCAAGCTGGTGGAGAGTGAAGCTCAACTTCTTTCTGCTTTCATCGGGCAGTACTACCTGCGGGATACCGAGGGCAGCCGGTCACACAACATTCCCGCCGAGATCATCGTCAGCCACCTGCCGGAGGATCATGAGCAACTGGCGGCGGCCCTGGGCTACTGTGCCACCCGCAAGGTGAAACTGGTCCACAGGGTGAGGGGTCATCGGGCCCGCTGGCTGGAACTGGCCACCACCAATGCCGGCGCCGCCCTGACCGGTTATGTCAGCAACCGGCAGAACCTGCAGAAGCGCTTTCAACTGTTGCAGGACGCACTGCAACTGCCGGAGCTGCCCGGCCGCATCGAATGTTTTGATATCAGTCATACCGGGGGTGAAAAAACCGTGGCATCCTGCGTGGTGTTTGATGTCAACGGCCCGGTAAAGGCCGACTACCGGCGTTTCAACATCAAGGACGTCACCCCGGGGGACGACTACGGTGCCATGCTCCAGGCCCTGCAGCGGCGCTTTGCCAGGCTGTCCCGCGGCGAGGAGGGGGGCATGGCCAAGGTACCGGACATCCTGTTGATCGACGGCGGCAAAGGGCAGTTGACCCAGGCCCTGGAGGCGCTGGCCGATTACCAGCTGCCGGGTATCACCCTGCTGGGCATCGCCAAGGGCATCAGTCGCCGAGCCGGCCAGGAAACCCTGTACCTGGCTGACAGCGAAGGCTACCTGAAGGAGATCGTCCTGGGCACCGACTCGGCGGCCCTGCACCTGCTGCAGCAGGTGAGGGACGAGGCCCATCGTTTCGCCATTACCGGTCACCGGGCCCAGCGGGAGAAAGCCCGGCGACAGTCCACGCTGGAACAGATTCCCGGCCTGGGACCCAAGCGGCGCCGGGAACTTTTAAAGCACTTCGGGGGTCAACAAGGCATTCAGCGGGCCAGTGAAGCAGACCTGGCCAGGGTACGCGGCATCAGCAGCAAACTTGCAGCAACCATCTATAGCCACCTGCATCACGACTAGGCATAATTTGCCCCCATGACCAACCTGGCCAATACAGTAACTTTAATTCGAATCGCCCTGGTACCGGTGGTGGTGGTGCTGTATTTCGCCCAGTTCCCCGGCCACTACCTGTGGGCCGCCGGCGTGTTCACCGCCGCCAGCATCAGCGACTGGCTGGACGGCTACCTGGCCCGCCGGTTGAACCAGACCTCGGAGTTCGGCGCCTTCCTGGACCCGGTGGCGGACAAGCTGCTGGTTGCCCTGGTGCTGGTCCTGCTGGTGGCCAACTACTCCACGGTCTGGTTCATTCTGCCGGTGAGCATCATCGTCGGTCGGGAAATCCTGGTGTCGGCGCTGCGGGAATGGATGGCCAGCCGCGGGCAGCGGGACGCCGTGGCCGTTGCCTTTGCCGGCAAGGTGAAGACCACGGTGCAGATGATCGCCATTATTATCCTGCTGGCCAGCGACCCGGCCGGACCCGCCATTTTCTGGCAGGCTGGCTATGTGCTGATCTACATCGCGGCGGCCCTCAGCCTGTATTCCATGGCCATGTACTTCCGCAGCGCCTGGGGCAAACTGGCCCCGGAACAGGACAAGCTGGAGGGAATGTAGGGAATCAGTCACAATCTGCCGCGGTGATGCAGCAAACTGCTTCGAAGTGCGCCAAAGTATCTTGACTTCAAAGGGTTAGGCAGTAGAATAGGCGCCCTTGATCAAGCGGGAATAGCTCAGTTGGTAGAGCACGACCTTGCCAAGGTCGGGGTCGCGAGTTCGAATCTCGTTTCCCGCTCCAATTCCACTACCCTCACGGCCAGCAGGACCCATTCTCATGAGCAGAATACAGGCCAGTAATTCATGGCCTGGCGCGGTGCATGGGTAGTCATCCAGGTCATTGATCCGGAGCCCGTCGGGACCGGATACCCACGTCGGCATGACCTGACAGACAGTAACCGACAACAGTAAGTAGCCGGCAACAGGAAATAACCAGCAGCAAGTAAGCAGCGATAAGTAATCAGCAATAAGTAATAAATAAAAGCAAGTAATCAGAATACAGACAACAAGACCAGGAAAAACGATTCCAAGGCTGGATGGCAGAGTGGTTATGCAGCGGACTGCAACTCCGTGTACGCCGGTTCGATTCCGACTCCAGCCTCCATTTCAATCCCGACGCACCGCCGTGCCGACATGCCCGCCAACACTGACACGATCCGCCCCGTCTATAACGGGTCAGATGTCCCGGTTCAGTCCGGCCAGGGGTGAATGTGTCATCGAAATGGAATGGAAACGAGCCAGCCACCCCTGATTAAATACCCGGTCATCCGCCAGCGGGGTAGTGTGTCAGACGGCTGGGCTGAATCGGGGAATCAATTCCAGGTGCACCAGACAACGCAAGGCCATCCCTTTCCCATGCCCGGGTGGCGAAATTGGTAGACGCAAGGGACTTAAAATCCCTCGGAGGAAACTCCGTACCGGTTCGATTCCGGTCCCGGGCACCATTATCTAAAATCAATACTTTGCGCTTCTTGCCACTTCTTAACATTTCTTACGTTAAAACAATTGGTTAGCACGTAATCCAGTTTTTCGTTCAGTACGTTAACCCTCTTTTTCCCGCTTGTTGTATGATTCCTTTACGCCAAATATACGCCATTGGCGTAAATCGAAGGGGATCGCGTATGGCTACATTCAGAAAACGGAGCGGGGGTTGGCGCGCTGAGGTGTGCATCAAGGGCACGCGCACATCGGCGACATTCACCACCAAGCGGGAAGCCCAGGCCTGGGCTGCGCAGGAAGAGACCCGGTTGCGGGAAGACTCCGCCGGCAAGATCCCAAACAAGCCGTTCCGTGATTTGCTTGAACGCTATAGCCGCGAGGTCAGTATTCAAAAGCGCGGCGGCGCGCGGGAGCAGAAGATGATCAACGTCATTCTCCGCGATTCGGTCGCCGAGGTATCGCTGCGCATGCTCGCGCCGACCGATATCGGCGACTGAAGCAGGTCTCGGGTTCGACAGTGGAGCGGGAGATGACAATCCTCTCGCATGCCTGTTCGGTGGCGCGGCGCGAGTGGGGCTGGTTGCGCGTCAACCCGGTCAGCGATGTGAGGCGACCGCCACCCACGGCGGCGCGCACCCGGCGACCGACAACAGAAGAAACAGAAAAGCTACTGCATGCACTCGGATATTCCCGGGACACACCGCCCGAAACAATCTCTTCACGCGTGGGTGCTGCTTATCTGTTCGCCATCGAGACGGCGATGCGTGCAGGTGAGATCTGTAGCCTGGAATGGCAGCATGTCAATGAGCGGCATGTGCATTTGCCCCTGACAAAGAATGGCTATGCGCGGGACGTGCCGTTGTCGGCCGAGGCGCGTCGTATCATCGAGCAGCTGCGATCCTTGAATGGCGAGGAGGGTACTGTGTTCGATGTGTCGACGGCCAGCCTGGATGCGTTGTTCCGCAAGGCGAAAGCACGCGTACTGATTGAAGACCTGCATTTTCATGACACGCGCCGCGAATCGCTTACCAGGCTGTCGAAGGTGTTCGATGTGATGGAGCTTGCCCGCATCAGCGGGCACCGCGATCTGCGAGCGCTGCAGAATGTGTATTATGCGCCCTCGGTGAAAGACCTGGCCGCTAAACTTGACTAGGCGATGCGGTTTTCCTGGTGCTTCTCGGCCCAGGCGATCACCTCTTTGGCCTTCCACAAAGGTTGCCCTCGGCCTTTGCTGCCAGCGACCGGCAACCGGATGGCCTGCGGGAAACCGGGCAGGGCAGTGATGCGTTCACGCACTACCGCCTCGGAACGTTTCAGGTAAGCGGCGATCTCCTTAACGGACCACAAGTCCACTGTAATCGGAATTCGCGGGGACAGATTGTTGATCGCGTTCAGGAGCATTTCGATCTGATTCATGTTCGCGCCGCTTCATCGTTGTTGCATTACATGCAGTGAAACTAACACTGTGTAATTTGCTAAATCAAAAATAAATGTTTACCGCACTGCTAAACATAATGTTCTGGCAAACACATGCTGTGTTGTGCAATCTGATGTTTTCAAATCCTGTGCAAGGAGAGGACAGTTTATGCAAGCATCAGGAAACAAGCGTGCAGTAACACTGGAACATCAACTGGCCGAGCGCTTTGGATTGTTGATGTCGCAAGCACAACTGGCCGAGTTGCTGGGACGCTCCACGGGTGGCCTGCGTTACAGTCTCAGTTACCCCTGCGACCAGCAGACTCGATCACTCAAGGCCTGCGGTCGCAAGATCGGTCGACGTGTGTATTACCCGGCCTCGGAGGTGGCAAGGATCATCCTCGGTAACGATGAAGCATGAGTAATACCATCATCCGTGCGCCACGGCGCTATCGTTTTGTGACGATCAATCAAGACGCCGTGGAAGATTCACGTCTGTCCTGGGCAGCGCGGGGCCTGCTTGGCTATCTGCTTTCCCGGCCGGATGACTGGAAGGTGCTCATCAAAGATCTGCAACGCCGCGGCGATTTAGGGCGCGACGGTATCTACAAGCTACTCAGGGAACTGCGCGAGACCGGCTATGTTCGATACGAACGTACTCGCGATGAGCAAGGTCGCATGCGTGGCGGAATTTACTATGTTCACGAAATACCGGATTCACCACATCCGGGTTCACCGGATATGGCCCAGTCAGATAAGGCCGCGCCGTGTCCGGTGAAGCCGGAAGCATTACCTAATACCGATAAAGACCTAAGCAGGACAACAACTACAATACCCACTGATACCTACGGCGGTAGTCGTCGTGAATTCGATCGAGACGGCGTGCAGTTTTCCCACTGGGTGCCGGACGAATTGCGGGCGCCCGCGACGCGCCAGGTCGCTGAACTCACCCAGCCGCTGGCGCAGATGGTGATCGACGAATGGGCGGGAGCCATCGCAGCAGGAGCGATCCGCAGCTCGCCATTGGGCTATCTGCGCGCCTTGGTCAACCGCATGCAGCAGGGTGAGTTCACGCCCAAATACGCCGATCAGATTGCGCAGGCACGCAAGGCCGGAGCGGTTCCACTGTAACCACGGCCCGAACAACTCTGCCGGCTGAATGGCCATGGCAGGTCGGAGGCCTGGCATGGGCGTTGATGCGCAGGAAGCCCTCGTCACTGCTGAGCGATAGCTAAGGTAGTGACGAGGGCGGCGGAGCCCGGAACGACAACGGCTTGCGCTGGAATAGATGCGTTCGGCGCGAATTCAGTCTGGCTATACTGGCGGCCATGCACCATGGAGAGTTTCATACGCGGCCACGGCGGTAACGTGGATGGGGGAAGTTGCCCTCGCCATCTGAAATGGCAAAACAACGACAGCGCCGCCAGAGCTTCAACGGCGCACAGCCTCGGCTGCAGCTCATCTTCAACGCTTCTTCAACTGTAGGACGTCGTCCTCACTTCAATCTGGCAACCGCCACATCCAATCCGGCTGGCAATCAGCCGACTTTCGTCACGCCGTCACATCGACGGTTTCTTGCAACACGCGGACCGATGGTTCCGCCCATTAAAAGGAGGTGAATGACTCACCATCACAGCGGGCTCTTCGAGCCCTTGGTTTACCCGGCACCATCTTCACCAGAAGAGCAGCCAGGTTGCCTGCGACCAGGCCTATCAGGTCGAACAGGGAGTAGTGTCCCTTGACCCCTCCGCCTCGGCGGAACCAGTCAGGCTACGAGCCTGCGGTTGGTCATAAACACTTACCAGAGTTGGAAAGTACACGATGAGAGACCTGAACTACCAATTAGAGCAATTGTGCAAACGCAACCGCGATGGCAGTTACAGCACGCAAGCCAACGTATTCCGAGAACAGGTAAGTGCAGTTTATTTAAGACGGTGACAGGCGAGACAAGGGCTTAGCGATGCGCCACATAGCATATTCATGAGGTATTTGGTTTATTACGATACCTAATTAACAATAAAAAGCTGTTAAATCAGCTTCAAAGTAAACTGCATGCTTGAGCTGGGTTTGTATTTACGCTAGATTAACAAGCATGACTAGTGAGCCCCGTAGCAAATTAAACCGACTGCTTACCGCATGGCCTCAGGGCACCGTGGCAGTGTCACGCTGGCTGGAGGCAAGGGGGGCCTACCAGCAACTGGTGCACGAGTACGAGAAAAGCGGCTGGATACGGCGCCTCGGCCACGGTGCCTATGTGCGCGCCGGCGACAGCGTCGAGTGGTCCGGCGGCCTGCACGCCCTCCAGGCGCAATTGAAGCTGCCCGTCCACGCCGGGGCTAAAACCGCTTTGCAGTTGCAAGGATATGGGCACTTTCTGCCGATGGGGAAGGGTGGGACCGTATCGCTGTTCGCCAGTCCCGGTACCCGCCTGCCTGCGTGGTTTCGGCAGTATGATTGGGGCGTGGCGCTTCGATATACCACCACAACGTTATTCGCCGATAATCCGGATAAAGGCCTCACCAAAAAAGAACTGGCCAGCTATGCCATAACGATATCGGCGCCCGAGCGCGCCATCATGGAAGTGCTGTATCTCATTCCGGAGGAGGAATCCTTTGAAGAGGCCGCCCTGCTGATGGAGGGGTTGACCACCTTGCGGCCGCGACTGGTGCAGTCGTTGTTGGAACAGTGCCGTTCGGTGAAGGTGAAGCGGCTGTTCATGGTGCTCGCGGAAGCCTGCAACCATGCCTGGGTCAAGAAACTGGATCTGTCAAAAGTCGACTTCGGCAAAGGCAAGCGCATGATCGTCAAAGGCGGACGGCTGGATACCAAATACAACATCACCATCCCGGACACGGCATCCGAATGGAAGGCATCGGTGAATTCGGCATGAAAGACAGTCCCTACTTCAAGCAGGCGCAACTCATGCTGCGGGTCATGCCCCATGTGACAACAGAGGCGTGCTTCGCGCTGAAGGGCGGCACGGCGATCAATCTCTATGTGCGCGACATGCCGCGACTGTCGGTCGATATCGACCTGACTTATCTACCGCTGGAACCACGCGAGACAGCATTGGCAAACATCAGTGAAGCCCTGCAACGTATCGCCGCCGCGATCCAAAGAACCGTACCCGGCGCGACGGTGCAGGAGATACGGGCAAGGGGAGCGGAGCAGGTTTTCAAGTTAACCGTCCGCACGCCGGAAGCCACGATCAAGATCGAACCCAATCTGGTACTCCGGGGCAGCGTGTTTTTGCCCGTAGAGCGAGAGCTGAGCGAGCAGGCGGAGTTACTGTTCGAGGCATCGGCGACAACCAGCACCCTGGCTGTCGCGGATCTGTATGGCGGAAAACTGTGCGCTGCGCTGGATCGCCAGCATCCGCGTGACATCTTCGACGTTAAGATCCTGATGGAGAACGAAGGCATCACGGATGACATCCGTACCGCCTTTATCATATATCTCTCGAGCCATGACCGGCCGATGAGCGAATTGCTCGAACCCAACCTGAAGGATTTTCGACAAGTGTTCGAGCAAGAGTTCGCCGGGATGACGGATGAAGACGTTGACCACGATGAACTGGTGGCAGTGCGTGGCAGGCTCATCGAAACAATCAGGAGCTCAATGACAGAGAACGAGAAGAAGTTCCTCCTCTCAATAAAGCAAGGTCAACCGGATTGGGATCTTATGTCAGTAGCAGGCATCGACCAAATGCCCGCGATTCAATGGAAACTGGTCAATATCCGGAAGATGGATAAAAAGAAACAGAAGGAATCGCTGCAGAAACTCCAGGCAGCGTTAGGGCTGTGAATGAGCGGATATGCCAAGCAAATGCGAAGCCTCATACCTTATATAAAGAATCAAAAATGGTAAACGTTTAATGTCCCAACTCGAACACATCGAAGCCATCGAAAAGCGCCTGTGGAGCGCCGCCGACAACCTGCGCGCGAACTCCAACTACGCCAGTAACGAGTACTTCCTGCCGGTCATGGGCCTGGTGTTCCTGCGCCATGCCTACAGTCGTTATCTGATGGTGAAGGAACAGATCGAGCCCAACTTGCCCAGCCGCGGTGGCAAGACCCGCGCCCTGACCAAGGAAGACTTCTCCCAGCAGAGCGCCATCTTCCTGCGCCCCGAGGCGCAGTTCGACCAGCTGGTGGCCCTGCCCGACAGCGCCGACCGCGCCCGCGCCATCATCGATGCCATGGAATCCATCGAGGCGGACTACGAAAACCTGCGCGGCACCCTGCCTAAGGGCGAATACCAGGAGCTGGATAACCAGGTGCTCGGCCAGTTGCTGCGCACCCTCAACCCGGAAGAGTTGAACCGGGTCAAGGGCGACGTCTTCGGCCGCATCTACGAATACTTCCTCACCCAGTTCGCCGACCAGGGCGCTCACGACGGCGGCGAGTTCTTCACCCCTATCTCGTTGGTCTCGCTCATCGCCCACGTGCTCGACCCGGTTAAGGGCACTGTGCTGGACCCGGCCTGCGGCTCCGGCGGCATGTTCGTGCAGAGCGCGCGCATCGTCGAGGAACATGGCGACAGCCCCACGGAAAAACTCACCTTCCGCGGCCTGGAGAAAAACGCCACCACCATCCGCCTGGCCAAGATGAACCTCGCCGTACACGGCCTCGAAGGCGATATCCAGAAGGCCATCACCTACTACGAAGACCCGCACGAACTGGTGGGCAAGGCCGACTACGTCATGGCCAATCCGCCCTTCAACGTCGACGAAATCGACGCCGACAAGGTCAAGCGTGACCCGCGCCTGCCCTTCGGCCTGCCCGGCGTCAACAAAAAGGAAAAGGTCAGCAACGGCAACTACGTCTGGATCAGCTACTTCTACAGCTATCTGAACGAGAAAGGCTGTGCCGGTTTCGTCATGTCCTCCCAGGCCTCCAGCGCTGGCGGCGGTGAGGCCAAGGTGCGCCAGAAACTGGTCGAGACCGGTGACGTGGACATCATGATCGCTATCCGCTCCAACTTTTTTTACACCCGCACCGTGCCCTGCGAGCTGTGGTTCCTCAACCGCAACAAACCCAAAGCGCATAAAGACAAGGTCCTGATGCTCGACGCGCGCAACGTCTACCGCAAGGTCACTCGCAAGATATACGACTTCTCACCCGAGCAGCAGCAAAACCTGCAAGCCATTGTCTGGCTTTACCGGGGCGAGACCGACCACTACCTGCAACTGCTGTCGCAATATCTGGGCAATGTCGCCGATGAAGCCAGTGCCTGTTTCCAGGTCGAAGACAACCTGGGCCAGACCTTTCACCCCCTGTCGGATTTCAGCGAATCATTGCGCGTGCTGCGTGAAACCCTCGCGCCATTCATAAAAGCACAATCCAGAACCGGCCCCCAGGCGAAAGTAGCCACCGAGCTGGAAAAAGAAGCACAGCAATTTGCAGAAGACGTCGAGCAATTCCGCAAATCTGCCGCGCAAGCCGTAAAACAATGGGAATCCGCCCACGACAGCAACGCTGCCCTGGTCAAACTCACCGCCGCCTTCGAGCCCCTCGCCGAGGCCAGCCGCGACCTGATCAAACAGACCGATCTCATCTACAAACTCGCCCTCCGCCTCATCGATGAACTGGACGAGTCAAAAAACCGCGACCTCACCCGCGCCCGCAAAACCGCCGACGAGGCACGCGCCATCGCTGTCGAGCAACTGAAAAAGGTGCGCTACTTCTGGAAACAGGCCCACTGGCTCACCGAACGTTTCCCCGAAGCCAAACTGCGGGACGTGGAAGGCTTGGTCAAACTGGTGGACGTGAAGGAGATCGAAGCCAACGACTGGAGCCTCACCCCCGGCCGCTACGTCGGCGTCGCCCCTGAAGAAGTGGATGAAGATTTCGACTTCGAGGAAACCCTGCGCGAGATTCATGTGGAACTGGAAGACCTCAACGCCGAGGCAGTTAAACTGGCCGCTATGATTAAACAGAATTTTGAGGAGTTAGGGGTATGAGTTGTCTGCCGGTCACTCTCAATGATGCTTGCGAGTTTATTGTCGACTGCCTCCATGCGACGGCTCCGATACAAGATGATGGGTATCCTTTAATCCGAACACCAAATATTGGTAGGGGTCGCTTAAAGCTTGATGGCGTGTACCGAGTGTCAGAAGACACATACAGCGAGTGGACACGTAGGGCAGTACCTGAACAGGATGATTTAATCCTCGCACGCGAGGCGCCTGCTGGAAATGTGGCAATCGTAAAAGATGGCCAGCAAGTTTGTTTGGGGCAGCGGACTGTGCACTTGCGCCCCGATAAGTCGAAAGTCGATCCTGCCTTCTTGTGTTATTACCTACTTGCGCCACCACAACAGGGGGCGTTGCTTGCGGGCGAAACAGGGGCAACAGCGAAGCACGTCAACATGAAGGATATTCGTCGGCTGCCGCTGAAGAGTTTGCCGCACCTCAGTGCTCAACATAAGATCGGTGCCATCCTCTCCGCCTATGACGACCTGATAGAAAACAACCGCCGCCGCATCCAGTTGCTCGAACAGTCCGCCCGACTGCTCTACAAGGAATGGTTCGTCCACCGTCGCTTCCCCGGCCACGAGCACGTCAATATAAAAGACGGCGTGCCGCTGGATTGGGAGAAGAAGACTATTGGCGAGTTAGCGCCGTTAAAGTATGGCAAGGCACTGAAGGCGGATGACCGGGTTCCAGGCCCTTACCCGGTTTACGGTTCGAGTGGCATAGTCGGTACACACGACAAAGCGCTTGTGACAGGCCCTGCGATTATCGTTGGTAGAAAAGGCAACGTTGGAAGCGTCTACTGGACGAACAGTGACTTTTACCCAATCGATACGGTGTATTACATCGAGCCAGAAAACTGCAACCTTTACTTGTACTACGCATTGCTCAAAACGCAATTCATCAGCACAGATGTAGCAGTTCCCGGCCTTAACAGAGATTACGCTCACAGCCGTACACTACTCGTACCTGACGGTAAGATTCTTGCGCTGTTCGAGCAGCATGCCGTAGAAATACATAATCAGTTAGAGTGCCTCACAAAACACAACGAATCACTCACAAAAGCCCGCGACCTTCTCCTGCCGCGTCTGATGAACGGAGAGGTGGCGGCGTGAGGATTGCGCGGCTTTCAAAAATCAGAAAGCACCGGGTATTCCGGGAATTTGTCTGGCCGAATGAGCTGCCAGCGTTTTCGCAGTTCAATGCAATCTACGGCTGGAATGGCACTGGCAAGACCACGCTCTCATCCCTGTTTGCGCATCTTCAAGATCGCCGCGCCATTATTTTGCAAGGCGACGTGGAGTTCGAGATGGACGATGGGACGAAAATTTCGGGCGCCAATATACCCGGCGCCACCGTCCCGCCTGTGCGGGTATTTAATCGGGATTTTGTCGCCAAGACCATTGAAGCGATAGGCCTGAACAGTGTGGCTCCGATCTATTTCCTGGGTGAGGAAAGCATTGAGAAGCAGAAGCAAGTTGAAGCACTAAAGGCGGACCTTGAAAAGGCCAGAGGGGATTTGGCTAAAGCAGAAAGTCGTAAACGCAGAACTGACGATGTGCTAGACGATTATTGTGTTGGCAAGGCAAAACTGATCAAGGAGGCATTGCTGGGCTCCGCACAGCACGCCAACTATGACAAACGCCGCTTCAAGGAAGCCGTTGCAAAACTGAAAAGAGTATCGCCATTCCCAGTGGCGCTGACAGATGAACAGAAGCAGAGCCTGAGAAAGCAGAAGGAACTGCAAGCCAAGCCATCCATTTCTACGGTGTCAGTGACGACACCGGATCTTATAGATCTGCACTCACAAACAGCAGCTCTGCTTGAGCGGTCAATTGTCTCTCAGCTGATTGATAATCTGGCGCGCGATTCTGAGGTGGGTACATGGGTGCAGCAAGGCCTATCGCTGCATAAGGGTAAGCGCGAGACAGACACCTGCCGGTTCTGCGGCAATGAATTATCCGTGCAGCGTCGAGCAGAACTTGAGGCGCACTTCAATGATGCATACGCATCTTTTCAGCATGAAATCGAAAAATCGATCAGTAATATACAAAGCCAGCAACAAAACATAACCAATGTGGCATTTCCGGATGAATCCCGTTTCTACGACCATCTTGTCGACAACGTGCGCTCGTCGACAGCATCCGCGAAGGACGCGATCCAATCCATCAATGAAAACCTAAGCCGCTTCAAGAGTGTGTTGGAGCAGAAAAAAGCGGCGCCCTTCAAGGTCTTTGCGCTTGAAGATGGCCAGGCCGATGAGTTCGAAGATGGCGGCTCACTTCAAGAAAAAATTGATGTGATCAACGCTATCATTGATGAGCACGAATCAATCACTGGCAATTTGAATAAGGAAGTCAAGAAAGCCTGCCAAGCGTTAGAGCAGGACTACGTGCTGGAAGCGCTGCCAAAATATGACGAATTGAATACGGCTGTAAAAGAAGCGGAAACCGCGCTTGCTACAGCCAGAAATACGCCAGATGCGCTTACGAAAAAGATTGGCGAAATCGAGCGTGAAATTGTTGAGCACCGCAGGCCAGCTGAGGAGCTTAATCTGGAACTGAGAGCTTATCTTGGTCGAAACGAATTGCGGTTTGATGTCAAGGATACCGGCTATGCGTTAACCCGAGGCGGCCAGCCAGCTTCACATTTGAGCGAGGGGGAGCGAACTGCGATAGCGTTTCTGTATTTCCTGAAGTCGCTGGAAGACAAAGCATTTGATCTATCAAAAGGCATTGTAGTGATTGATGACCCCGTGTCCAGCCTTGATGCCAATGCATTGTTCTCAGCATTTGGGTACATGAAAGAACGCACAAAGGCATGTCATCAGCTGTTTATCCTTACTCATAATTTTGCATTCTTCCGGCAAGTTAAAAACTGGTTCCATCACTTAAAGAATCAGAACAAGAAAAAAATGGAGCTGCGTCCAGCCAGATTTTATGCGCTCCTGGCAACAGTCGCCGATGGAGAGCGTAGCGCAACACTTTCTCCCATTGATCCGCTGTTGGAGCAGTTCGAGTCCGAGTACCATTTTTTGTTTAGACAGGTACACGACGTCGCTAATAATTCTGCACCCGCTGCAGAATTAGTGGAGTACTACGGACTGCCAAACATCGCCCGCAGATTAATTGAAACCTTTCTGGCACACCGTTTCCCTGATTGTAGCGGAGACTTGATAAAGCGTTTTGATCGTGTCGCTTTTGATCCCGCAAAGAAGACGCGCATTCTCAGGCTGCTTAACACCTACTCACATTCCGGCGGGATTAGCGACCCGGAGCATGATCCATCAGTGCTTGCGGAAACTGGAGAAGTGATGAAGGTTATTCTCGAAATGATGGAGGCTGTAGACTCAGACCACTATCAAGGGATGATAAAGCTCATGGAACCAGTCGAGGGGGAAGAATGATATTGCACGATAACTTCTTGTTCGGAGAGGGCATGGAGTGTATGGAGAAATACTCGATCATAAGGACGCAACTGGCACCCCCACGCCTGCCGCGCCTGATGAATGGGGGTATTGCAGTATGACTGAGTCGGCTCTAACCGCCATGCACTACAAAGCTCAAGATAGGCAGGTAACCTGGTATGGTGTTGGGATGAATGCCGGGGAAGAATTTGACACATTTATGTCGAACGATGTGGCATCTCGTCTCAATGACGAGGAGGGCCAAAGAGAGTTCGAAGCGCATTTACGTGGCTTGGCTAATACCGGATTTGCACGCGAGAGTCTGGATGAAATTCTTGCCTCTAATGCCCCTGAGGAGCGGGATTGGGCTGTCGGTGAGGCAATGGCGGAAGCCTACCTCAACCGGGAGCATGCGGTCACTTGGCCCTGGAATATGGAGCGCGACAAACGGACACCCAAAGCCAGCTTGCCGGGTGCAGATTTGGTCGGCTTCGAAACCATTGAAGGCGAAACACGTCTTGTGCTTGGAGAGGTGAAAACGTCCACTGATGCGAACAGTCCACCAAACGTCATGAACGGCCGCAGTGGCATGGCTCATCAGATCGACAATCTCGCGACGAACCTGACTCTTATCAATCAATTGCTAAAGTGGTTGTTGCCACGCTGCAAAGGAACAGCTCACGAGACCTCCTTCAATGCGGCAGTCGGGCTGTTTCTGAATTCCGGCAACAAGGCCATCGCATTGTTTGGTGTACTGATTCGCGATACGAACCCAAATGAACAGGACCTGAGACCGAGAGGGAAAACTTTAGCCAAAAACATCCAGTCTCCAACGACCTGTCACTTGGTGGCGGTCTATCTGCCCTGTGTTATTGCTGATCTGCCTCGACTTGTCGTGGGAGGTGGAGCATGAGCCATTGGTTGCTCGAAGCATTAGGGAACACGAGGGAGCAGGCGCTGAAGCAGGCGAGCCATGCTCAGATCTATCAGGAATTACTCAAAAGACCCTTTAGCGAAGACGCTGAATTCATCCGTCGCTGTGCTGAAACACTGGAGATGGTTGTAATCGATCTGACGCTCGAAAATACTGCGGATGATGAGGCAAAGCGGAATGAATTAAAACTCGCCGCAGCCGATGCGTTCCGCTTACTGCGCGTCCTTCCACGACCAGATGATGCTATGGGCAGCGGTATGTTCCTCTTACGCGCAGCGGTGTTGGCAGTGTTGGGCGATAAAGGTCCTGACGCGGCGCGCTGGCTTCGCGAGGAGACTTGGCCAGAACTACCTTTAACGTCCAGCGATTGGGGCGAAAGAACTTGGGCAACTACTCTGGATATCTGGCTCAGGTTGATCCGTAAAGATGGCTGGACAGATCGCGATGCGGTGCTCGAGCGAATCGCTGGCTTACGCGACTCTCAGGCATCGTTTGAAAAGGCTTATTTGGATGGACAGGAGCCTGCACGCGCCAAGGCCACTGCATTGGAACTAATCGGGCTTTACCACTTGGCCAAGGCGGCGGAGATTTTCGCCCATTACATGACCGATGGCGTCGTGGATGGCAAGTATCAAATCCATCAACTGCTCGACACACATTTCGACAGGGTGTTGGCTGTGTGCAAGCAAGCACAAATGGTAGAGCTCGAACCACTTAGCCGTTTGCTCACCGCCAGCGCATCGCAAATGGCGGAAAATTCCATTTGGACTGTGACGAGAGCCGTCAATTCGCGTGTAACGAGGTTCGTCAAGAGCCTTGTTGATCGAGGACGCGGTAACCGAGCGCTTTTCGATGTGCTTCCACCCCAGCGCCGGACTTTGGCGGAGAAGGGATTGCTTGGATCCAGTCGCCGAGCTGTCGTTGTAAGCCTGCCTACTTCTAGCGGTAAAACGCTAATCGCCGAATTTCGTATCCTCCAGGCATTGAACCAGTTCGACGATGAGCGCGGATGGGTTGCGTATCTGGCGCCAACCAAGGCTCTCGTGAGTCAGGTTGCGCGGCAACTACGCCGTGATTTCGAACCGCTCAGTGTTAGTGTTGAACAGGTTAGTCCGGCCTTGGAAGTGGATACTATTGAAGCTGATCTACTTCGGCTGGATGATCCAGCACAAGCGTTCCGCGTACTCGTAACGACGCCGGAAAAGCTTGACCTGATGCTTCGTCAGGGTTGGGAAGCGGAAATCGGCCGCCCATTGACGCTCGTCGTTGTAGACGAAGCGCACAACATACAAAGTGCCAGTCGTGGTCTAAAGCTAGAATTGCTGCTTGCAACGATTAATAGCGAATGTCAACGAGCCCAATTTCTTTTGCTGACCCCCTTTATTGATAATGCCCGCGAGGTTGCACGGTGGTTGGGTGGCGCAAACTCTGAGGATGTTAGTCTTGCTCTCGATTGGCAGCCGAATGATCGTGTGATCGGTATTGTCCAGCCGGAGCGCGGAAAACTAATCAAAGGCCGAAGCCATGATTATCAACTTTGCATGGAAACAGTGCATACCACTCGACAAACCCTTGTCGTAGATGAAACGCTTGCTTTTTCGAAGAACGCAGATATCGCGTCTACCTATAGTAAAGTAACCGATCAGAGCTCGCTGGCGGCAGTGACTGCCCAAAAACTTCAGGAACGCGGCCCTGTTATCGTGATGCACGCCCGGCCGGATTGGGTGTGGGGCCTTGCTGAGCGATTTAAGATTGAAACCAATCGAATAGCACCATCACGGAAAATCGAGCTCGTCCAAGACTATTTGAGAAATGAATTTGGTGGTTCATTTCCGCTCATAGATTTGCTGTCTTTTGGTGTTGGAATTCACCACTCTGGTCTTTCCGATGATGCACGGGCTCTAATGGAGTGGTTGTTTGAAGCCGACGAATTGAAATTCCTGGTTGCGACCACAACGATTGCTCAGGGCGTTAACTTCCCTGTTACTGGCGTCGTGATGGCTTCGCACCAATACCCCTATGGTGTGGATATGCCTCCTGAGGATTTCTGGAACATCGCAGGCCGCGCTGGGCGAGTATCCCAGGGGCAACTTGGGGTCGTAGCCTTGGTGGCAAAAGATCAAGATAAAGCCAATACACTCAGGACCTTCATCAACAAACAATCTGGGGAACTAAATTCCGCGCTTATTACTTTGGCTAACGAAGCTGGCGTTCTTATGGGCGACCTCGGTGCTATCGTTTATAGTCGGCCGGAATGGTCTACATTCGTCCAGTACCTAGCCCATACCTACCGGCAGATGGGGCGGCCGGAAGGTTTTTCTGATGAGATTGAGCAGGTGCTCCGCGGCACTTTTGGTTTTGAAAAATTGAGAAATCAAAATTCAGCGCTTGCCAACCAGTTGCTATCAGGTATTCGCGAGTACACCCAGTACCTTCAAGAGCCAGGACAACCTTTAAAACTCGTGGATAGCACTGGATTCTCACTGCAAAGCATCCGTACAGTTCTCGGTGCCGTACGCGATGAAGGGATAAATAGCGAGTCATGGAATGGAGAATCGCTATTTGGCGCTGAAAATCGTGACTTGCAAGGGATGATGGGTGTTTTACTCAGAGTGCCTGAGCTTCGGGAAAATCTTAAAGCTGTTACTGGTGGGAACTCCCCCGATGGTAATAAGTTGGCGCTGATCATCAAGGACTGGGTGAATGGGGCTTCCGTTCCCGATATTGCCAATAGGTATTTTTTGGGAGCGGACCAAGACCTTACTAAAGCAATGACCGACTGTGGGAAGAGCTTGTTCGGTAGATTAACGCAGACCACCGCATGGGGGTTGGGTGCATTGCTGTCTATCACTGGTAGTGGTCTACCTGAAGCGCAACTCCGCTCCTTAAGAAATTTGCCTTCCAGAGTGTATTACGGCGTAAATGATGATTCTGCTGTTGCGCTTCGGTTACTAGGTGTACCAAGGGCAGCTGCGACGCGGCTCTCACGCAACATGGGCAACATAATTGGACAACCTCTGCCCGAAGTTCGAGCTCGCTTGCACGCGTTAGATGATTCCGGCTGGCAGCAAGCACTCGGCCAGCGCGATGGTCGGATCTATCAGCATATTTGGCGGGTTCTGGAAGGGCTGGAGTAGATCAAATTAATGCAAAACTATAGCGAAGATACTCTCGTCCAGCTGACCTCCACCGACCATGTGCGGCAGAAACTCCGATGGCGTTGGATAATGGCGTGGAACAATGAGGACTTCGGGTCTGTAGATCTTCGTGGTCTTGAGATTGAGAGCAACGTGTTCTTTCCACAGCTGATGAACGGGGTGGTGGCAGTATGAAATCTTCTCGCACCATAGCGATCCAGAGGCACTGCCAATTGGTCGGCCTCGATGCACAAAGTGACAGGAGCCATGATTCATGACATTCGATTTCTCAAATATCAAGCCAAGAAAAAAGGAATCGTTGCCTGTCGATCCCGTCGAGCTTTTTCAAAAGCTAAAGGTATCAGATCCGGGTATCAATGATCTCTGGTTGGCACAGGGTGACGCGCTGCGCAAATGGTACGATAACCGTTTAAAAGACGACGTCGGCATAGTACTCAACACCGGCGCCGGGAAAACTCTGGTGGGGTTATTGATCGCACAATCTCTGGTTAATGAAACCAGAAATAAAGTGCTCTATGCATGCAGCTCAATTCAGCTTGTTGAACAAACGGCGGAGAAAGCTAAAGGGTATGGCCTCAATGTTACGACATACTTTCATCGTGAGTTTAGTAATGATTTATATAGCCGAGGTGAGGCGCCCTGCATAACCACTTACCAGGCATTATTTAATGGCAGGGCCCGTTTTTTAAGAGAGGATGTGTCGGCAATTATATTTGACGATGCTCACGCCGCAGAACATCTTCTCCGGGATCACTTCTCGTTGCGTATTAACAGAAACACGTTTCCCGGTGTCTATAGTGAGTTAATAGCGCTATTCAAAGACTATCACGACAAATGTGGTAAGTCAGGTAGTTACGCAGAGCTAGAGGACCCGGTATGCCAACGCCTTTTTTTGATCCCGCCTTTTGAAATTGGCGTACAACGGTCCGAGTTGTTAAGAATTCTCTATGGTGCGAACCTCCAGGACAACCAAAACACAACCTTTGCTTGGGAGCATATCAGGGATCATGTAGATACCTGTTGTGTTTTGATCTCAGGTGCTGATATCACGATTACGCCGCCGTTTGTTCCTGTTCTTTCGCTTCCATACTTTCAGCAAGGCAGGCGTCGTGTATATCTTTCTGCAACCCTTGCCGCGTCCGATGCGTTTGCACGGACCTTTGGGAAGGTTCCTGATGATGTGGCTGCACCGTCCACCACGGCGGGTGAGTGTGAACGGTTAGTCATCATCCCATCGCAGATCGGGTCAGATCAGGATGACACCGAAATAGCCAAGCAACTGATCAGCGATAAAAAAGCGTTAGTGCTGGTTCCCACTTACGCGCGGGCTGCCAAGTGGCAGGATATGGTAGCTCCTCCGCCGAGAGAACAGGTGACCCAAGCCGTTCGGGTGTTCAAGAGTGATGCGGGAACGCCGAAGCTGCTATTGGCTGCGAGATACGATGGTGTCGATTTACCCGGCGATACCTGCCGTGTGATGGTGATAGACGACCTACCCATGGGTGTCGGTCCACTTGAGCGCTATATGTGGGAGCAACTAGGGTTGGCTAATACATTGAGAACGGCCATCGCCTCGCGGATTGTGCAAAGTTTTGGTCGCATATCCCGTGGCATGAGCGATCACGGAGTGGTGGTATTGACTGGGAGACGCCTTGTCGACTGGGTGCTGGTACCTAAAAACAGAGCGGTGTTGCCGCCATTCTTGCAGAAACAAATTGCACTGGGTGACGCAATATCGGAACAGGCAGACAATACAGAGGAACTAGCCGCCGCGGCTGGACAATGCCTGACGAGAGATGAAAGTTGGATCACGGCTTACGATGAATTTATGGCAAGTGCGGAGCCGGAAGACTCCGATGTAAATACTGATTTACTGACTCGGCTGGCGAAATCGGAGGCGGAATACGGGTTGTTGATGTGGCAGCGCGAATATCAGGATGCTGCTAAAAGTTTGGCATCTACCTTAGAGGAAGCCTTTTCCTTGAGTGCCAGTACTGGTGCTTGGCACTGCATGTGGTTAGGGACGGCATACCTGTTTCTCGGTGACGACGATGCTGCACAAGAGATGTTTGTGCGAGCGCATGCCAGTCAAAGGAATATACCTGCCTATCCAAGAGAGGTGGAAACAGAAAAAGGCGAGGCGATTCCGCAACAAATCGTAGAGGTTGACCAGCAGCTAAAGATATTGGCTGACGGCACCATTATCATGCCAAGAACATTGAATGCGGACTTGGCACATCTTGATGGAACCGGAACTTCTGGACAGACAGAAGAGGCCTTACGTGCATTGGGACAGTATCTTGGGCTTGAAGCCACCCGTCCAGATAAGGAATTCCGCACCGGACCGGATGTTCTGTGGGTCGCGGAGGGGATGCCCGCATTATGTATGGAAGTAAAAACTGACAAGAACTTAACCTCACGGTATCAGAAAAAAGAAGTAGGCCAATTGAGTGACCACGTTCAGTGGGTCAAGGACAATATTGGGGTGCAAGAAATACTGCCGGTGTTCGTGGGGCCGATCGTTGGCGTAACGGACAATGCCAATCCATCAGACGAATATCTTGTTATCGAGCTTGAACAGTTTAGAGATTTAGCAGAGCGACTGAAAGCGGCTCTTGCGGATGCGGCTCGAGAAGCGCTTCCCATAACATTGAGAAGTACGCTTTTTAAGGTGTTTTCACAAAGAGAGCTTATCTGGCCTGATTGCCTGGATACGCTCGAGAAACCTCGGCTGCGTGATCTGTAGCAGTATAAGATTAATATGAATACTAACGCCTACACCGAAGACACCCTCGTCCAGCAGACCACCGCCGACTACCTGGAGCGGCAGCTCGGCTGGCGATCGGTGTATGCCTACAACAACGAGGACTTTGGGCTGGACAGTCTGTTGGGCCGTGCTTCCGATCGTGAGGTGGTGCTGACGCGCCCATTGCGCGAAAAACTGATGGCGCTAAACCCGGGCCTCGCTGCTGCGGCTTACGATGATGCGGTGCGGCAGATTACCACCGCCGTCGCTTCACAGACCCTGGTCGCCACCAACCGGGAGAAGTACAGCCAAATGCGCGACGGGGTGCAGGTCACCTTCCGCAACGATAAAGGTGAGCGGGTGCGGCAGCGGTTGCGCATGTTCGATTTCGATGAGCCGACCAACAACGATTTTCTCTGTGTGCGCGAGCTGTGGGTGCGAGGGGATCTCTATCGGCGGCGGGCGGATATCATCGGCTTCGTCAACGGTCTGCCGCTACTGTTCATCGAGTGCAAGAATCTGCACAAGAATCTCAAGGCCGCCTTCGAGCAGAATTTCTCCGACTACCGCGACACCATCCCGCACTCGTTCCACCACAATGCGATTGTGATGTTCGGTAATGGTGAGCAGGCGAAGATCGGTTCCATCACCAGCCGCTGGGAACATTTCAACGACTGGAAGCGTCTGGCCGAGGAGGCGCCGGGCGTGGTAGACATGGAGACCCTGCTCAAGGGGGTGTGCGAGAAACGCAATTTTCTCGATCTGGTGGAGAACTTTATTCTGTTTGATGAGTCCGCGGGCGAGTCGAAGAAGATCATCGCCCGCAATCACCAGTTTCTGGGTGTCAATCGCGCCATCGAAGCGGTGAGCGAACGCAAGGCGCGCCAGGGCAAACTGGGGGTGTTCTGGCACACCCAGGGTTCGGGCAAGAGCTATTCCATGGTGATGTTCACCCGCAAGGTGCACCGCAAGCTTGGCGGCAACTTTACCTTTCTGGTGCTGACCGACCGCGATGATCTCGATACCCAGATCTACAAGACCTTCGCCCATTGCGGCGTGGTGAGCGAGCAGGAGCAATGCCGTGCCGCCAGCGGCCATCACCTGAACGAGCTGCTGACCCAGCCCAAGGCCTACGTGTTTTCGCTGATCCAGAAGTTCAACAAAAAGGTGGAGCCGGAACAGGCGTATAGCGAGCGGGACGACATCATTGTCATCACCGACGAGGCACACCGTACCCAGTACGGCACGCTGGCGCTCAATCTGCGCAACGCCCTGCCCAATGCCAGCTACATCGGCTTTACCGGCACCCCGCTGTTCAAGGACGACGAGATCACGCGCCGGGTGTTCGGCGAGTATGTCTCCACCTACGATTTCCAGCGGGCAGTGGACGACAATGCCACCGTGCCGCTCTACTACGACGCCCGCGGCGAGAAGCTGGGCGTGGCCGTCGGCGATCTTAACGAACGCATTGCCGAAAAGCTGGAGGAGCTGGAGACCGACAACATCGATGTCGAGCAGCGGCTGGAACGGGAACTCAAGCGCGACTATCACATCATTACCGCTGACAAGCGGCTCGACCAGGTGGCGCGCGATTTCGTGCAGCATTACGCGACCGCCTGGGAGACCGGCAAGGCGATGTTAGTCTGTATCGACAAGGTAACCTGCGTGCGCATGCACCGCCTGATCGAATTCTACTGGCAGGAACGTATCCGCGAGTTGGAGAAAGCACTGACATCAATCGCCGACGAACAGGAGGAACTGTTCCGCCGTCGTCAGCTCGACTGGATGCGCGAGACCCGCATGGCGGTGGTGGTCAGCGAGGAGCAGGGCGAGGTGGACAAGTTCCGCAAGTGGGACCTGGACATCACCCCGCACCGCCGGCTGATGAAAGAAGGCATCGACCTGCCCGAGTCGATGCGCGCGAAACCCGAGTACCGCAATATGCAGACCCTGGCGTTGGATGATGCCTTCAAGGCAGGGGAGCACCCATTGCGGGTGGCCATCGTCTGCGCCATGTGGCTGACTGGCTTTGATGTGCCGAGCCTTTCAACCCTCTACCTCGACAAACCCCTCAAGGCACACACGCTGATGCAGGCCATCGCCCGCGCCAACCGCGTAAACGAGGGCAAGAACAACGGCCTGATCGTAGACTACTGTGGCATCCTCAAACACCTGCGCAAGGCCCTGGCGACTTTCGCCGGGATGCTGCCGGAAGGCGAGGGTGGCGAAACCGATCCGGCCAGACCGGAAGAAGAGTTACTGGCGGATCTGGCCGAGGCCATCGTCCTTGTGCGGGCGTTCCTGGAAGATCGGAACGCCACACTCGATGGCGTCATTCAGAAGACTGGCTTCGAGCGCAATGCTGCCATCGTGGCGTGTAAAGAGGCGGCCAACGAGAACGACGAGAGCCGCAAACGTTTTGAAGTTATGTGCCGCGAGGTCTTCAAGAAGTTCAAGGCCTGTATCAACGCCCAAGGTGTGAATGCCCACCGCGCTGATCGGGATGCGATCAACATCGTCTACAAGAGCCTGCAACAGGATCGCGAGCAGGCCGATATCACGGATATCATTCGGCAACTGCACGGGGTAGTCGATGAGGCGATCGGAGTGCGCGAGCCCTCGCCGGATGAGGAAGAAAAACTCTATGACATCAGCAAAATCGATTTCGACCGCTTGCGCCGAGAGTTCGAGCGCAGCCCGAGAAAAAATACTACCGTCCAGAGTCTTCGCCAGGCCGTGGAGCAGAGACTGCAACGGCTGTTACAGCAAAACCCGCTGCGCACCGACTTCCAGCAGCACTACGAACAGATCGTAACCGAGTACAACCGCGAGAAAGACCGGGCGACCATCGAGAGGACCTTCGAGGCATTGTTCAGCCTTGTTCAGGATCTCGACGAAGAAGAGCACCGCGCCATTCGCGAAGGGCTGGATGAGGAGTCACTAGCGATATTCGATCTGCTTAAGAAGCCCGATCTTTCCACTGCGGAAATCAAACGCATCAAGGCGGTGGCTGTCGAGCTGCTGGAGAAGCTGAAGACCAAGAAGCTCCGCATTGATCACTGGCGTGACAAGGAAGCCACTCGAGATGCCGTTCGCGCTGCAATTCGTGATTTTCTGTGGAGTGACGAAACCGGCCTGCCGGTTGAGAGTTATACCGAGGCGGATGTGGAGACCAGATCAGAGAATGTTTTCCGGCATGTCTATCGTGCTTATCCGAGGGTGCCGTCGCCGTTTTATGAAGGCACCTGGCTTTAACCGGCGGCCTCATCGTTTAAGGGGTCGAAGCCCTTAAGAATACGACTACCAGGCCACCCATTGAATAACAGATTCTCTTTATATTAAGCGCATGATCCAGATTCACACGTCCAAAGCCCTGGCTGCTGATTTGAAAGCCCATTTGACTGAAGTGCCGGCCGGTCCGGGCGCTATGCAATGGTATGCGCACCGTGTTGTTGTCCTGCGCCGCAAGTGTGTGATTGCGATGGAAGCGCAGAGCCGCTATGCCTTGATATTTACCGGGCTGACGAAACCGGACTTTGAGAAATTCCCAGGGTTGTTCCTGGAGCGGTTGATGCACGAGGCCTTGTCCATTTGCCAACTGGATGATGAGCAGTCTGAACATCTGGCTACCCTGGTCATGTTGTTGGGGGAGTCCGTTCAGATATCGCCAGGGTCGGACCGCAGCGTACAGGCGCACATCAATGATGTGGCCCGCGAGTTGGACTGGATGGCGCATGACATCGGTTATTTGCCGGAACAAGCCAGCCATGAATTCAATTTTGGTCTGCGGGTGAACCGGATGCTGCGCAAGCGCAAGGGGGATAAGGATTACTTTTATCCGTTTGAGGAGCTACGCGGGTTCTGGCTAGGGCTGCTTGAGCATATGGCATCGAGACCGGATAATGTGGTGCCGTTGCATTAGTGCAGGCCGCATTTCAGGCCAAAACTTGATTTTTTGCTCAATCAGACATATTGTTACCATATATTAAAAAATGGTGACATTATGTCTGACGCTAAAAAGAGGATATCCCCCGAAGCGCTCTTCCGCCAGCATGGCGGGCAGCTTCGCATGAGTGAAGCTATTGCACTGGGGATGTCACGTTATAGCCTGTATTCGCTGCGGGACAAGGGGATTATCGAACAGGTATCCCGCGGCGTCTATCGGCTGGTGGAGCTGCCACCCATCAGCAATCCTGACCTGGTGACGGTGAGCCTGCGTTTCCCCAAGGCCGTTATCTGCCTCATTTCCGCACTGGCGTATCATGAAATCACGACGCAGATCCCGCACCTGGTGTCTGTCGCCGCTCCCCGGGATGCACGGATGCCGTCGCTCGATTCCCCGCCGGTACATGCCTACAAGTTTTCAGATGCTGCATTCAGGGCCGGGATCGAAACGCATCAGATCGATGGTGTAACAGTCCGGATTTACAGTGCCGAGAAGACACTGGCAGATTGTTTTAAATACCGCAACAAGATCGGGATGGATGTTGTCCTGGAGGCACTGAAACTCTACAGGTCACAAAAGCCATTCAAGCTGACCGATTTGCTCAAATACGCCAGAATCTGTCGTGTTGAAAAGGTGATGAAACCCTACCTGGAGGCAACGATATGAGTGCGCAGAAGTCCAGGAACATTGCGACATCCGTTCGCCAACGCCTCTTGAAACGGGCGCGCACAGAGCAACGGCCCTTTAGCGAACTGCTACAGTATTATGCGATGGAACGGTTTCTCTACCGGTTGTCACAATCACCCTATACCAACCGGTTTATTCTCAAGGGGGCCTTGATGCTGAGGGTGTGGCAGGCGCCGGACATTCGTCCCACCATGGATATCGATATGCTTGGCAGAACGAATAATGAAGTAGCCAGCATCATTGCCCAGATCCACGAAATTCTTTCGGTGGGGGTAGACACGGACGGATTGGTGTTTGATCCAGACTCTGTTCGCGCCGAGAGAATCACAGAAGATGCCGACTATGAGGGTATCCGGGTTCGTTTTAGGGGTACATTGGATAATGCCAGGGTGGCTATGCAGATTGATATCGGTTTTGGTGATCTTGTGTACCCCGAACCGGAGAAGTCTGATTTGCCTACCCTGCTGGATTCGCCAGTCGCCAGGGTACTTTGCTACAGCCGTGAAAGTGCCATTGCCGAAAAGTTCGAGGCCATGGTGAAGCTAGGCGAACTGAATAGTCGGATGAAGGACTTCTATGATATCTGGTTGCTGTCCCGACAGTTCGACTTTGAGGGTGCAACACTGGCCGAGGCTATCAGGCTCACTTTTGATCATCGAGGCACCGCATTGCCCGGGGTTATTGCCGCTTTTTCACAGGCATTCATTGATGCCAAGCAGGTACAGTGGTCGGCATTCCATAAGCGCCTGGGTCAGGAACATGTACCTGCCTTGTTTTCTGAGGTGGTGACTGAGGTGAATGCATTCCTCGGGCCAATAGCCGCTGCGCTAATCACCGGGACCGCCATTCCCTCAAAATGGAACGCACCTGGTCCCTGGATAGATGCGGGAGATTAGGCTTTGGAATCGAACATGATCAATCGCGCCTATGGGGGCGAAGCCAAACGTGCGTGGATCGAGTGAGGCGAGGTTAAGGATTGTATACTTGGATACGTGAGCCGGCCCGTAGCGGACATCAACTCGCTGAGCAATTACGCCAGTTTTACGCCTACGCCAAACCTACGCCACGCATAGGTAACTGTTTGTTTATAAAAGGCATTCGATTCCGGTCCCGGGCACCAGTATATATATCAATGAGTTATGCGAGTTTTTGGCTAACAACATAAACTGAAAAGGGCATTCACACGATACCTTCGATACACACCGCTTCCGGCTTACAAGCGGACTTTATTCTCTATCAGAATTTGCAGCCTAACCAAATAGTCTGCTGAAGTTCTCGCCTGGCTGTCTGTGCCTTGTCAATCTATCCAACTCCCTTAATCTTTGATCTCAATTTGTACCTTAGACTCAAGCTTTCGCAAGTAGTTTTAGTTTGCGGCAGGCGTAAATCGACCACTTGCGTCAGGTTCGAATAGCCTCTGGAAAGCTAACGATTGCAGATAGACCTCCATCGGGTCGATTCTCCAGTTTCAAAGATGCACCATGGGCACGAGCGATGGCGCGGGCAATTCCAAGTCCAAGGCCGCTACCGCCAGTCTCCCTGCTCCGTGAGGAATCCTGGCGGAAAAACGGCTCAAAAACATTTTCAAGTTGATCCTCAGGTAATCCTGGACCATTGTCCTCCACCCATACTTCAAAGTTCTTGTCCTCAAAGATTGTACGCAATGAGATTTGACCATTGCCGTAAGACCTGGCGTTATCCAGTAGATTTTCGAAAAGTCGTCGTAGAGCAATCGGGTCGCCAGCGATCTCGAAACAGTCGGTGGATCTTGTTTTTGAGTAGGCAACCTCGAAGGGCGCCGTTTCTGCAATCTTCGCAAGAAATGTATTCAGTTCAATCAACTCGCGTGGGCCTTTGGGATTTTCAGCGCGGGCATAGGCAAGCATGTCGGTGACGAGCGACTCCATCTGATTTAAATCGGATTCGATTTCCTGCTCTGTAATTGTGCGACCATCACTCATGCGTAGCCGAAGTCTAGTTATCCCAGTTCGAATGTCATGGGCAATTGCGACCATAATCTGTTCGCGCTCCCGGATCAGATTTGCCAGTCGGAACCGCATTCGATTAAGCGCAACTGCAATGCGTCTCAATTCTAACGGTCCTGACTCCGATACATCTGTGTCGACTTCCGCCAGACCGATTCTTTCGGCATCTCGTTCCAGATTCTGTACAGGTCGTAACATGACCGAAGAAAGCGAATAACTGAAAATTAAGGCAAATAACACAAGTAAAGTAATGGCCACTAAGATGCCTCTTGGTTGACCAGGCAATGAAGCCGAGGGGGCGAGCTTCAGATTGAGAACGCGTCCATCCTCCAGCTCGATAGCAATATGAATCGCAGAAGCCGCGTCTAGCGCTTCATTGCTACCGAAATCAGCATCCCTGCGAAGCGCTAACGCGCCCAGGTTGCGAAACCGAATTTCCCGGTTTCTAAGTCGCCCTGTTACATCGCTGTCGGCACTATCGAGTTCAGCACGTAACTCTGCTCGAAACTGGAGACCGTTCTCAAAGGAATCACTGACTGATGCTAACCGCTCACTCCCAGTGTACGCCGACAAAATGAACGGCTCCATTTCTTCGGGTACATTTTCCAGAAGCCAGACAAGCTCTGCGATGCTCACTGCATTCTCTTCTACCACTGAAGGGAATACCAGGTTGGTAAAAGGAGTTTGCATGAGCGCGATGAGCAACAGGAACAGGAGGATAATACCGCTCACTGTGAGGCCCATCACCCGCACTATGATCGACGAAAAAACGTCGCTCAACCGGACCATCAAATATTCACCGTTTTCACCTCGGCCGCGAATGCGTAGCCGAGATTGCGTACCGTCTTTATGTATTCAGGACGTCGCGGGTCTTTTTCGATTTTGCCGCGCAGGCGGCTGATCTGAGAGTCGATGCTGCGGTCGAATGGATTAGTGGCTACACCGCGGGACAGATCAATAAGCTGATCCCGCGATAAAACCCGCGGAGCCCGCTCTACTAACGCAAGCAATAAAGCGAACTCTCCAGATGTTAAATCTATCGACTCACCCGTGTCCCGTTGGATCGACCTGCGTTCGGGGAATAAAGTGAAGTGTCCAAAAGCGAAGGCGCGACCTGTGCTGGATGCGGGAGAGCCCGTCTTGTCTTGTGCCCGGCGCATAACAGATTTTATGCGTGCGACCAGTTCTCTGGGATTAAAGGGTTTAGGGAGGTAGTCATCAGCACCCACTTCAAGGCCTACAATACGATCTACATCTTCGGCCAGCGCTGTCACCATAATGATCGGTACGCTGCACTTTCTTCTTAGGCGCTGGCAGAAGGATAAGCCGTCCTCGCCCTCCATCATCAAGTCGAGCACTATCAGGTCCGGATCAAAGCGCTCCAATTCTATATCGGCTGCGGCTGCAGAGCAGGCAATTTGTGTTTCCATGCCGTTACGCTCCAGCACCTCCTTAATCAAATTAAGGATCTCGAGATCGTCATCGACAATCAGGATGCGATAAGACATGTCCATGAATAGAGCTTAGCTGCTTCAGAAGAGACGCTCAACTTCCGGTTTGTGGCGCTTTAATACCAAAGTCAGCTCTCGGCAACATTTCGCAACATTTGGTTAGTTGCCCGGCAAAATACGACAAGACACAGAGGCTACTATTTAGCCAATTCTCAGATTGATGGGGTGCAATATGAAATTCTATTACTGCTGTTGCCGTGTTGTTTACTTCTTTGCTGCTGGATCTGTATTACTGCTCATGCCGATGGAATCCAAGGCGCAAAGTCAAGACAGTGAGTCTTCTTTCTTGAGCGCCGATTCGAACGGTGACGGGGAGATCGCCTGGTCTGAAGTGATTGAGATGCGGACAAATGCGTTTGCGCGTCTTGATCGCAATGGCGATGGATTTGTTGACAAACTGGACCGTCCCGGTTTTGGGTTCGGACGGCGATTCGATGAAGCATTTAACCGTCTGCAAGCCCGCTACGATGTCGATGCAGATCAGCGCATCTCGCGCACTGAACTTCTGGAGGGACCCGAGCCCATGTTCGAGGCTGGTGACACAAATAATGACGAAGTGCTCAGTAGTGAAGAAATGGCTGCACTTCGGGCGGGCACCAACAATACCAACTAACTTGATTCCCTGGTTAATTGAAACGGCGCAATTCAACCCCCTCTATGTTTTCCCATCCTAGGTAAAAGGTTACTCCATGGGATCGCTCCTACGAAAAATCGGAATATTGTTGGTTTGTACGTCACTTCTGCAGGCTGTCCACGCGGATGACCTGGCCGAAATACTGGATCTGGCGCTGGACAACGACCCGACCTTACGACAAGCCCGGTCTCTTTACCGAGCGAATAGGGAACTGCTGGTCCAGGGACGGGCGACCCTCATGCCAAATTTAAGCATAAGCGGCTTAACATCACGCCAAACTTCAGGTCCATCGGACTCCATTTACGCCACGATAACCGATCCGCAGACTGGCGAGGCGAGGAGAATCAGGGTCTTGGACGATATGAGTTTCCAGCCAGGACTGAACAGCCACGGCTACTTCGTGAACCTGTCCCAGGCTCTTTTCAATCTGCCGGCGTGGTATACCTACGAGAGTGCCAAAGCCACGGATCGGGCTGCTGCGATGGACTTTGCCGCCCAGGAGCAGAACCTGATTTTCCGTGTCGCCATCGCCTACTTCGATGTACTGCGAGCCATCGACCTGCTGGAAACCAACATCCAGGAGGAAGAGGCAGCGCTGACTTCTCTTGAGCAGACGCGTCGGCGCGAGGAGGTGGGCCTGGACACCATTATCGATGTCAATGACAGCCAGGCGGCTTATGACCTGGCACGCAACACCACGATCCTGCAGCGAGATATACTGCGAGCCAGCTACGAAGCACTGCAGGCAATAACCGGCCAGCCCCACCTGGAGATTGAAGTCTTGCGTGAGGATTTTCCAGTCCTGCCGGCGGAAGGTTCGTTGAATGAGTGGGAGGCTATGGCGAATGAAAACAGCCTGGCCGTCGCCGCGGCAAAACATAATCTGAGAGCTTCGCAGCAAACATTGCGAGCTCGCAAAGCGGATCGCTACCCCACTCTTACTGCAACCGGTAGTTTCAGCCATTTCGTAACACCAACTATCGTGCGTGATGGTGTTCAGGCCTCAGGTGGTGCTTTCGATCAGACCAATCTCGGACTGTCGCTGAACATTCCGCTGTATTCCGGTGGCGCACTCAGTTCGAGACGTCGCGCTGCCGAGTACAATGTTATCGCTGCTCAGGAAAGCCTGGAGCTGGCAAAGCGCCAGTTAACCCAGAATATCCGCAATGCTTACCGTCGCGTCAACACTGATGTGCTGGTCATTGCCCAGCGCCAGCAGTCCATCGTTTCTGCCCAGAGTGCACTGGACCAGACTGAACTCGGGGTTCAAGTCGGACAGCGTAATATAGTCGAATTATTACGTGCTCGCGAGAATCTGTATCGCGCTTTACGACAGTATTCCGTATCGCGCTACGACTATGTACTAGATACCCTGGCACTTAAGCAGGTTACCGGCGTGTTGACACCGCAAGATATACTTTATCTCAACCAGTGGCTGGAAGCTCCAGAGCAAACCGTCCAATAAAATCGGTAATTGCCGGGTAAATTCAAAGGATTCCTGTTCATGACAGATAGTCACATTCCATACCGTTAGAACGGTAGTCTCTGCAACCCCTTCAGCGCTTTTTCCATACAATCTGCGTCAGTGTCCCATTAATCAGATTAAGGAATTCGAGATTATCATCAACAGTCAGGTTGCGATAAGAAATGCCCATGAATAGAGCTTGAAGAGACACTCAACTTCCGGTTTGTGGCGCTTTAATGCCAAAGTCCACTCTCGGCAACATTTCGCAACATTTGGTTGCTACTACGACATAACGAGGTAACTCCCGAAGGCTAGTATTCCTCCTATTATTAATTTAACGGAATGCTGAATGACTTACATTGTCGGCCTTCGCGGTGCCGTTTGGCTATTTGCCGAAAACCAGGTCCAGGCAATGGTTTGCTCTGACCTGTTAAATGAATAAGCAAAAAACACAGACAAACAGTAGGAAAAGGAAGACTAAGGAGTTCTTGCATGAAGCGCGTTCTGATTCCAATCGGCATATTGCTGGGATGTATCCTGGTATCCGTCTTCCTGATTCGTACTCCAACTCAGTTGGATGAAAGTGCGCCCGAAATCATTCCGGTCACGGTCAGGGTTACCGAAGCGCAAGTGGAATCGGTGGACCTGGTAGTGAAATCTCAGGGCAAGGTACAGGCGGCGCAGACGGTGAGCCTGTCGGCACCGGTTGCCGGACCGATAGAGTGGATCAGTCCGTCTCTAGAGGCTGGAGGTTACGTGGAAGTAAACCAGGTAGTAATCCGCCTGGAATCCAGCGACTTCGAGACGGTCATGGTGCGCAGTCGGGCTGCGATGCAGCAGGCAGAGGCGGAAGCCAGCCATGCGGCAGCGGAACTGGCTAGAATCCAGGAGCTGGCAGAGCAAGGCCTCGCAAGTGAATCTCAGCTGCAGGATTTGATAAGACAGGTAGAAGTAACCAGGGCACGTCTGGCAGATGCAGAAGCGAATTTTAATCAGGCCGAATTGGATTTCGAACGCACCCAGATCAGGTCCTCCTTCAATGCCATTGTAGCAAGCCGTGATGTTGAACTTGGTCAGTATGTGAACCGGGCCCAGCAGGTAGCGGTTTTGTTTGGTGCTGAAGAAGTTGAGGTGAGGGTGCCGCTGGCCATCAGACAACTCGGCTTTCTGGATATCCCCCTAGGTTTACGAGGTGAACTCAGCGAGGCAGCAGCACCAACTGTAACACTCACTGGATTTTATGGTGGCGAGGAACATCACTGGACTGGCCGAATGGTGAGAACCGAGGCTGCCATCGATGCCAACAGCAATACGGTGCAATCCATCATTCGTGTAAAGCAGCCGGATCCTCTGGCCGTGAGCAACTCCCCGAACATCAGCCAGATTCCTCTGCCTATCGGTCTGTTTGTACGAGCGGACATTATGGGCAAACAAGTGGAAGGCATAATCGCTCTGCCCCGATCTGTGATTCGCAATAACAACCAGGTGCTGGTCGTTGATGCGGAAAACAAAATGTATTTCCGGGACGTGGAGATCTTCCGCTTGGAAGAAGACCGAGTGCTAATCAGTGGCGGCTTGTTGCCGGGCGAGTTGATCTGTATCTCTCCGGTCCAGGCCGTGGTCAATGGCATGGCAGTGCAGCCTGTGCGTGAAATGAATTCCGCTGCTGCTCAGGCTGCAAATTAAGCCAGCTGGCATTGTGGAGAGTCAAGCATGCGTACACCCATAACCTGGTTTGTAAAGAATCCCGTAGCCACCAACCTGATGATGTGGCTGTTTCTTGCGAGTGGCTTCATCTCCTATTTAAACCTCAACCAGGAAGAGTTTCCGGATATCGACACCGGCTTCGTACAGGTCAGTGTCGCCTACTTGGGTGCAACGCCTGCCGAATCCGAGTCTGCTATCTGTCTTCGTATCGAGGAGGCACTGGAAGGAGCCGAAGATATCGAACGCCTGATCAGCACGGCGCGGGAGGGAGGATGTGATGCCACCCTGGAGCTGACTCGTGGAGCGGATCTTAATCGCGTATTGAACGACGTTAAGGGTAAGGTGGATGCCATCACGACTTTCCCGGTCGAGACTGAAAGACCCATAGTGCGGGCACTGAGCCCCACTAGCAACGTCATGACTCTGGCGCTGGCTTCCGAGACTGACGATTATAGCCTCAAGCTCATAGCAGAAGAGGTTCGTTACGACATTCTCGACCTCCCAGGAATCTCGACCGTCAATATCGAGTATCTACGCCCGCTGGAAATTTCTATCGAGGTACCGGAGTACGCCTTGCGCCAGTACGGGTTGACCCTGGAAGAGATTTCCCGAGCCATTTCCAGGGCCTCGTTGGATATGCCTGGCGGCACCATTCGATCCAGGTCGGGTGAAATTCTAGTGCGCACCAAGGGACAGGCTTATGATGGCTACGAGTACCAGAACCTGGTGATACGCTCATTCCCCGATGGCACGCAACTGCGCCTTGGCGATATCGCAACAGTAAAAGACGGATTCGAAGAAGGTTACCTGGATGCGCGTCTCAACGGTACTAATGCCGCCATCATTGATGTGTTACGGGTAGGCGACGAGGACATTGTGCGTTCTGCGCAGCAGATACGTCGATGGATGGAATCTGCGGAGCTGGACTTGCCAGAAGGGATGGCCTTGAGGGTGGTGACGGATTCAGCTTCTGCTACCCAGGAACGTATCTCAACGGTAGCGCAAAATGCTTACACGGGTCTTATTCTCGTACTGATCGTGCTGGGGCTTTTCCTGCGCTTTAAATTGGCTGTCTGGGTGGCAGCGGGAATTCCCATTGCTATTTTCGGCGCACTGGCCCTGTTTCCCAGCATTGGCCTGACCATCAGTTCCCTGACTGTAATGGGTTTTATACTGGTGCTGGGGATCATCGTAGATGACGCCATCGTGGTAGGTGAACGTATACACGCCTTCGAACGCAAGGGTCTCGATAAGGAGCAGGCTGCCATAGAAGGTACATGTGAAGTGTCCGTACCAGTTATATTTGGCGTACTCACGACTATTGCCGCTTTCCTGCCTATCCTGTTACTCGGTGGACCGATGGGGGCGTTCTTTAACACGATTGGAGCAGTGGTCGTGTTCTGCTTAATCGCCAGCCTCGTTGAATCACAATTGGTTCTGCCGGGACATATTGCACATCGGAAAACCGAAGGATACTTCCTTGAAGGCTCTGCACTGGTGGTGCGTTGGCAGCGCTTTCAGAACCGCATCGCCGAGAGCATGGAGAATTTTGCCGAGCATGGATACCAGCGTGCCCTGAAGAAAGTACTTAAATACCGCTACGCAGCCTGGGCAGCTGCCACAGGTGTGATGTTCATTACATTTGCTCTAGTGTTCAGCGGCAGGGTGATCTTTCAGTTCATGCCCTCGGTAGAAGGTGATGTGGTATACGGGTCACTCCAAATGCCAGTGGGAGTGCCTGGTAACGTTACCGAGGAAGCTGTGGGTATTTTGCAGGAGAAGGCCATAGAGCTCGCCGCAGAACTTGATGCTGAACTGGAGGAACTGCAAGCTATCGGTAGGGCACCTCAGTCTACTGAACGTGCAGTGGATAGCATATTGACCATCATTGGTGGCCAAGCACCCCGTGGCGGTCCTAATCCTCCTAATAGACGATCAGCTGGCAGCAGTGAAGTGGCAGAAGTGGTGTTATACCTGACTCCGTTTTTTGATCGCGGGCAGATCAGTTCTGCAGAGATACGAGATCGCTGGCGAGAAAAAGTCGGTTCAATTCCTGATGCGCTGGAGCTAACCTATGTCTCCGATGCCTTCTCGGCAGGCGAAGCTATCAACTATCGTTTAGAGGGGCGCAATGAAGATAACCTGAAGATAGCTGCTAATCAATTAAAGGGTGAGCTTTCCCAGTACCCTGGTGTCTTTGATATCAGCGACTCCTTCCGCGCTGGCAAACAGGAGGTGCAGGTCCAAATCCTGGAACAGGGCAAGACACTGGGACTTACCCTGAACGATATCGCCATTCAGGTCAGGCAGGCCTTCTACGGTGCCGAGTCCCAGCGCATTCAGCGTGGCGCCGACGACATCCGTGTCATGGTTCGCTACCCCGAAGAGGAGCGCCAGTCGCTAGGCAACCTGGAAGATCTGCTTATCCGCACCCCAAATGGCGCCGAGGTGCCTTTCCTGAGTGTAGCCGAATACACACTGGGGAATGGTTACTCCTCCATCAACCGTCAAAATGGACGTCGGGTAATTACCGTGCGCGGTGACATCGATCGAAGCATCGTCAAGCCGGAAGAAATTCGGTCTGAAGTGATGTCCAAGTATGCCCAGCGTTGGGAACGGGAGCTGGGTGTGGAGCTGGTTCTTGGTGGCGAGGCTGAACAGCAAGTGCAATCTTTATCCGAATTATTCTCAACATTCCCGCTCGCCATGATCGTGATTTTTGCCTTGTTGGCAATACCGCTGAAGTCTTATCTGCAGCCTCTTATCATCATGAGTGTGATTCCGTTCGGGGCTATTGGTGCAATTTGCGGACACTTCATCATGGGCGCAGATCTTGTCTTCTTTTCACTACTAGGAATTATTGCTCTGAGTGGAGTAGTCGTAAATGCGAGCCTGGTGCTGGTAGTTTCGATTAATCGTCTGCGTAATGAAGGACACGGCATGGTGGAATCGTTATCCAAGGCTGGCATGGTGCGGTTCCGTCCCATCATTTTGACTTCTATTACTACGTTCATAGGACTCGTGCCTCTTATGGCGACGGCCAGTCCGGCCACCATGTTTATCATCCCCATGGCTATCTCGTTGGCTTTCGGCGTGCTGTTCTCCACGGTGATCACTCTGTTCCTGGTACCGAGCCTGTATTTAATCCTGCACGATTTCATCGGCCATACTGATTCGGCCGAAGAACGCGCACTGGCCTACCAGCACTAGTCGAATGTTTCACCAAGCCTCCAGGTTTTTACTCGCGTGACTACTTTGAAGTAAGGACAACTCCCAACCCAGCAAGAAAATTTTGTTGGTTAGGATCGTTCTGAAAGATATTGAGTGTGGGTTGGGCACGAATTTCGATTGAAAATCGGCCAAACCTTACACATAAAACTTACACATAAAACTTACACACTTTCACAATATACGAAAAAAAAACAATTAAAACAAATGGTTATGCGTAGAATCATGGGGCTTAACCATCGTGCAAATTCTTCGGTTTGGTAGACTTCCAACATAGGTGTACTGTAGTTCACATATGGAACTATGCCTACTATGGTTAACAGTCGCCCTGATATTGAACTAGCTCACTAACGCTGGTTTTAAGGGGGCGGTTCGCCGCGCTTGGTTTGTGGATAAGATGGCGGAGCCATCCACAAACACTGTGTGGTGGGGCGCTACCATTGAACAGTTTATGTTTCGTTTACCTCTGGCTTGATATTCTTATGATTAATGAACCAAATTGTAAGTGCAGTTCCGAGAATGAATATGGCAAATGTGAGATTCGCCTGAATATTGAATATTATGCTGTTACTCCAGGTAATGCCTCTATCCGAGGCTTCCAGAAGTAAACCTGCGTAATTAGTCCCTTCGCTTGCCCATCTAGTGACGAATATGACCGTCAGTGCGAAGTACAATACCGACACCGAAATACAAAGTAATCTAGTCAACCTATCTCTTGCTATATATCGAATAGCCACCAAGGCAAAAGTGATCATTAACCAATGCAAGAATTGAGCTTCTACTGATTCACCCGTCAGTAATATGAGTTCTAGAAGTTCGGCTGAGGTAATCGAATCCATCATCTAATTCCGAATCAGAAACATAACGCCGTTTTTAAGGGGACGGTTCGTCACACTTGGTTTGCGGATAAGATGGCGAAGCCATCCGCAAACCATGTGTGGTGAGGCGCTCCCATTGAAATCTTTGTTATGCGCTTCGCCTCTCCGAATTTGGGGAGTGTTGTACCCCTAGCAGTCCATCAATCGAAATATCTTCATCAATTAGAGGCCAGTGGATACCATAGCCCGCCGGAGACACTTCATAAGTTGAAGCTTCTTCCGCTGAAGCGTTGGCGAGTAAGTCAGATATATCCGCCAAATCGAAAATATGTGTTTTTCCATCGATCTCAAGGGATAGACGCCCATTCCTTACTGATATATCTTTAACGACATGATATGGCTTCATGGTTTTTTCCTGTCTTGAAACTCATTCCATTGGTCTACAATGTATTCAAAATGTTCGAATAATATTTTTCGAATCGTTCTCCGTTCCCGAGGTGTTAGATTGTAAGTATAAGACTCCTGTATATCGAAGTTCTCTACATCAATCCAAAACTTGCATTCAATTTCGCCTTTTCTACAATGAACATGAATTGGCTCGTTCCCTTCGTTAGAATAGAAGAATATTCGCCATCCGGCTTGCAAAAGAATCGTTGGCATATGTCTATTTAGAACTCAACCTGGCGTGGTGGGCCGCAACCATTGAACGGTTTATAGTTGTTCAACCTTCTTACATACTCGGTATGTCTGTTCAAAAACAGTATTCTAAAAGAAGGTATGCACCCGGTAACTACGAACAATTGCACAGAAGCACACGATGCTCATAACAATCCTTTCGAGCTACCGGGTGTGCTTACTTCGCTAACGAATACTCAGAGATCGTCGTCCAACCGACTTATCTATAATCATTTCGCAGAAGTAAGCTGCATACCCCACAGCCATTCAACAGTACAACAATAGGGGGGCTTTATGAAGTCTGATTCTCCACGTTTTGCAGCCCGTATCGGCCTCGACTGGGCGGACCAGAAGCATGATTTGTGCCTCAAGGCCGGAAATCAGGATCAGTTGGAGTATGGGGTAATCCAGCACTCTCCCGAGTCCATTGCCGCCTGGGCTGACGCTTTACAAAAGCGATTCCGGGGCAGGCGTGTGGCTATTTGTCTGGAACTCAAAACCGGACCGGTGGTCTCCGCGCTTCTTAAATACCCGTTCATCACCTTGTTCCCCATCTCGCCCAGGGCTCTGGCCCGATATCGGGAATCTTTCTCTCAAAGTGGCGCCAAGGATGATCCAACCGATGCGTTCCTGCAACTGGACTACCTGCTCAAGCACCCGGATTCTCTCAGGCCTCTTATTCCCGAGGATCCCAGAACCCGCATTCTGCAGCAGTTGGTGGAGGATCGCCGTGAGTTTGTACAGCGCAAAGTTGATCTGACCAATACGATCACGTCCTCGCTGAAGGCCTATTATCCCCAGGCATTACAGTGGTTTAACGACATCGATACGGTCCTGTTCTGTGACTTTATGACGCGTTGGTCCACCCTGGCCAAGGCGCAGACCGAGTCGGAAGCTACACTCCGGCAATTCTTTAAATCCAACCGCTGTGGCAGGGAAGACGTCATCGCCAGACGGCTCGAGGCCATAAGACAGGCCATGCCACTTACCGAGGATGAGGGCATTGTCATACCGTTTGAGAAGCGCGCTGTTGCTCTCATCAAGCAGCTTCGACAGGTATTACTGACCATTCAGGATTACGACTGCGAAATAGCTACACATTTTCAAGCGCATCCTGAGTACGAGTTATTTGACTCACTGCCGGGTGCCGGCGCCGCCTTTGGGCCTCGACTGCTCGCCGCGCTGGGTACCGATCGAACGCGCTACAGCTCCGCTGATGAGATAGCCCGGTACTCGGGTGTGGCTCCAGTCATGGAGCGCAGCGGCACCAGGACCTGGGTCCACTGGAGATACTGTTGTCCCAAGTTCCTGAGACAAACCTTTGTCGAATGGGCGAGGCAGACAACCAAGTATTCCTACTGGTCCAAGACCTTCTACGACAGGAAACGAGCGGAAGGCAAGTCACACCAGGCAACCCTTCGCATGCTTGCATTCAAATGGATCCGGATACTGTTCAGGTGTTGGCAGACCAAAACTCCCTACAACGAGTCAACCTATATGTTCGCATTGCAAAGGAAAAATGCCGAGGTTATCTGACAGGAAAAGCTTGACGACCAACTCAGAGCGTATTGTTATGTTCCCGTTCCCTGTTTAGGAACGAAATCTATCTTTAGCTTATAGCCAACAGCTTCAGCGTAGTCCGTCAGAGTTGATAGTTTTGGAGATATCTCTGAATTGACGCTTTCAAGCCGGCTGATGTTGCTCTTTTTTGTATTTAGTTTCTCAGCAACGTCTTCTTGCGTGAGACCAGCCTCTTGACGCAAAGCAATAAGCTTTTTTCGAATCTCATAGGCTGGAGCAAGATCTTCATACTGATCTTTCACCCCTTTCTTTTTGAGAGCCTCTTTCTTAAAGGACTTCAAAGTAGGTCTACTCATTTCACAGCTCCTTCATTCTGTTGCGGGCTTTCTCGAGCTCTCTCTTCGGGGTTTTTTGAGTCTTTTTGATGAAGGAGTGAAGAACGATACTTTCTTTTCCTTTCACGGTACAAAAGAGCTAGCGCCCAATACCTTCCTTACCCTTGGCCCGAATCTCAAATAAACCGTTTCCCATTGGTGCGGTATAGGGTTTACCTATGGCTGGGCCGAATTCTTCAATTATTTCAAGTATGTGAAGGTAATTTGCCAGTATCCCAGCAGGGAACCTTAGAGTCTCTTCTTTTACCTTGGCATTGAAGAACGATACTTTCCATGACACTTTGGCAGGTTATCAAAAATGATAACCTTGTCAAGTGGCACGGAGGGAACATAACGCCGTTGTTAATGGGCAAGTGGCGCAGCCACTTGTCCTGGAGCCCGCCTTGGGCGGGCGATTGAACTGATTGTTATGCGCTAACTGAACGATCATAGCCAATCTCCAGAAATTGACATGCCAGAAATAAATGCAGCTGATAGTGAAAAATAAATTCCCCATACAACTACTGTAGAGGTTAGAAATCTGCTTCCAGTTGAAGTCAGGAAAACACTGGCTCCGGCCAGAATAATTTGCAGAACAAGTAAGACCAGTAGCGTATTTATAATGGCATTTGAGTATGGCAATGCGGTCCAATTTTCACCTGCTCGAAATATAGTGCCTAGACAGAGGAATATTAGAAAATATAGGAGATTGGCTATGAGCAGTTTTAACCTCAAGCTAGGTATTGGCTTCTTTTTTGCCCAAATAAATAGAGCGGTTCCCGTTAGTATGGCAAGCACGAGTGAGCCTTGCCATAGATAGAGAATGAGGCCAGGAGTCATCGAAAGTAGCCACAAAAAATACATAATCGAATTCATCTCAGGCCTATAACTGCGCGCATAACATTTGTATACAGAGGGGGTCCCATTATTTCGATACGCCGAGGGGGTCCTCATATCTAGTTGTTGTCACGCAGTATCCCATTGAATTATTTTGATTTTCAATAGGGCTGAGAAAGGAGAATTTTAGCTGTTGGTTTTCTAGGTTTGCTTTGTGTCGGCGTAGCCCAAATTGCTACTGCCTATCGGAGGTACTGCTCGCGTAGTTGGCCGATACCCGCAGCGTCCAAGCCAAGTCCGTTGTCTTTGGTCGTCAGCCGCAGCGTCTCCCAGTTGGTGTCGTCACCGTATTCCCAGGTTAGGTCGAATTCCGAGGGCGAATCACAACGGATAATCTCCCCACCCGAGCCGTGTCATTTTTGAGTTCGTGTGGTAAGGTTTTGAGAAAAACAACAAGCCCGCGGGAGCAGTACCCGGCCTGCGAGAAGGTGCTTCAATGGGTAATCTCTTTCCAGCGCTGATAAGGCGCAAGATCTTTCTGGTTACTGCCCTGTCTGGACTGCTGTTCGTTGTCTCTGGTAACCATGCCCGTGGACAGGAAATACCCATTTCTCTGTCCGGCATCGTCGATTTCCACGTTCATGCTGGTCCAGACTCCCGGCCGCGTTCACTGAATGACATTGAAGCGGCACGCCTCGCAAAGCAGGGTGGGCTCCGTGGAATTGTATTGAAAAATCACTTCACAATGACTGCGGACCGGGCCGCGCTGGTGATGAGCCAGATTGCCGGACTGGAGGTCTTTGGTGGAGTCGCCCTGAATCGAGCGGTTGGTGGCATTAACCCGGAGGCCGTTCGTCAAATGGTAGCCTTTGACGGCGATCGTGGAAAAGTAGTGTGGCTGCCTACGTTCGACTCAGAATTTTATGTGAAAAGGGCAGGCGGAGATGATGCCTTTGTCAGGGTAGTTGATCAGAATGAGCCAGTCGCCGAGCTACTGGAAGTATTCCGATTGATTGCGGATCATGATCTGGTGCTGGCCATGGGTCATTCGTCACCCGAGGAAGTGTTATTGCTGATCCCCATTGCTCAAGGTCTTGGTGTTCAAAAAATCCTGGTAACGCATGTTTTTGGACAAGGTGCGACGGTAGAACAAATGCAACAAATGGCAGAGCTGGGCGCTGTAATGGAACTTGACTGGCTCGCTGTGCATTCCGGTGCTCTTTCAATGGACGATTATGTAGAAGTGATTAAAGCTATAGGAGTGGAATCATTTCTTATTTCCACGGATTTTGGACAGGCAGGAAATCCAGACCATGCCACTGGGATGACTGCGTTTATACGCGAATTATTGTCGGCAGGCCTCAGTCAGAGTCAGATTGACATCATGGCGCGACGCAATCCTTCCAGACTTTTAGGATTGAACTGAGAGAAGCCTGGCAATTCGTAGCGCGTCACATAGAGGTCTGTTTGTGGGCCGGAATCAGCCTGTCAGTTTGCGCCCAGTCAGTTTGCATAATGTAGAAAAACAAACCTGTCAGGAGGTGACTTGATGGCCCGTTTTATTTTTTCTTTCTTTTTCCTTTTCTTTCCCTTTCTCTTTCTCTTTCTCTTTCTCTTTCTCTCTTTCTCGTCCTCTCTGTTCTTTAACCTGCCTGTTTCACATGCTATGGCGGCTGAGGCCTGTATCCCTGATGGTGAGGTGCAATTCGTTTGTGGAACCACAAATCCTGAAGACTTGTACAGGATTCCTGATACCCCCTGGGTTATCGCGTCTGGCCGAGTATCGGATGTAGAAGGACCTATTTACGCCGTAAACATTAACGATCACAGTTCACGGGAAATATTCCCGGAAGGGGCAGCCGCGCCGCGCCACGATGTTGCCACTTACGGTGACTGCCCCGGTCCGAACACAGTATTTCAACCTCATGGTCTGACATTGCGGGAAGGCGCCGGGGGAATACATACTTTGTATGTTGTCGGCCATGGTTCCCGGGAAGCAATCGAAGTATTCGATCTGGATGTACGGGGAAGCGTCCCGTTGTTGCAGTGGATCGGTTGTATACCTGCACCGAGAGGCACTGCACGCATTAACTCGATTACCGCACTCCCGAACGATTATCTGGCAGCAACTAATTTTGATACATCGGGCGGTGAATTATGGGAATGGCACCCAAGCACGGGTTGGATTGAAGTGCCGGGCAGTCAGATGCCTGGTCCCAATGGACTGGTTTCGTCTGCTGATGGACGGTGGCTGTACATCGGCGGCTGGAGCGATCAGGCTCTGGTGCGCCTGTCCAGGTCACAATCACCAGTTCAAATCAGGGCAGTCCCCGTCGGATTCAATGTGGATAATGTACGTTGGGGGAACGATGGCACCATAATTGTCGCCGGTCATGTTACCCGTTGCGCAGATGGCGGCAACTGTGAGCTGTCGGCTGCTCGTGTTGCCAGGGTGAATCCAACTTCCTTTGCTGTGCAACAGTTGGTGGATTTTAAAGGTAATGATTTTTTCAGGCTCGGTACGGTGGCTATTGAAGTGGAGAATGAAATCTGGGTTGGCGGTATACGGGGAAGCCTTGGTATCGCCAGATTTCCGAAACAGCCCAGGCAATAAAATTGTTAAGACGTTCTACGTCAGCAATGTTTTCGTCCGACCGCGGCAGCATCAAGGCAAAGTCTTGTATTTTTACTCTGACCCCATTAGTCGCGAGCCGCCTCTCTTTCCTGTTTTTCAAGATTGCGGGCGACACTCAGCATGTTGCGCATGGCATAGTTGCCTTCGTGGCAGGCGTACTCGTAGAGCGGCTGATCTGTTCTGCTCATGGGCAGGGAGATAGACCAGGGCCTGATCCAGGTCGTTGGATCCTCGACGGTAAATTCATACAGCAGGATATCGCCATTCACACGGGTAAATCGCTCGGTCAATTGCAGGTTTTCACTGGCACCGAGAAACCGGGTTTTTTCCGAAAAATTGCTTGATTCGATAACCAGGGTCTCACCCTCCCAATAGCCCCGCGAATCTCCGTGCCACAGCCTGACAGTGTCCGGTAGATGCGGACGCTCATCGAGGGGAATAATCCGGACATCGTGCACCATCTCGTTCATGATCATGACAGTGTCCGGCGTCTGCACTATCAGCAGGTTGTTATTGTAGGGCTGGGGCAGCATGCCGCCCGGAACCCCCCAGGTTATACACCGTTCAAGCAATGACCGATCGGTATAACTGTCTGCCGGACCGCGTCCTTCCCGCTCCCGGGCCCTGGCTGCCGCTCTTTCCTGTCCGGCCTCTGATCGCTCCGGAAGCCGGCCGTCGGGTGGATCTACAATCAGTGACGTCTGTCCCGTCGGCAGAACCTCCGTGCCGTAATCCAGGTCATCCGGGTCATGCACGGTAAGTATGATGCGACCGGAGTCCAGTGGCCGCCCATCGCTGCGTTCGGCGCTCAATCTTTCGTAGTTGCGGATCTCTTCGGGCGTAAGAAAGGCTTTGTCTGCCAGTCGTTCCGGGCGTTGCAGCGGCGTGATCGTACGCCGGTCCCAGACGCCCTGCATGTCCGGATGCCCCCAGGCGGTCAGCTCGGCTTCGTAGTCGATATTGTCCACGTCCAGCAGTTGTCCGTGTACCAGGGCCGGTGATAATAAAAGACAGCAAAGTCCGGCAACGGTCTGCGCTTTGATTCTCTGCTTCATGTTTCCAGCCTCCTGGTTTTCCTTCTCAGCCCCTGGCAGCCTGTCAGTCGCTCAAGCGAAACACATGCAGCGCATTGCCGGATCGCGGATAGTGAATTTCAGGCGCAAGTGACGCCGGACCCAACCGCGGGCTGCCGCCGCCGAGTCCTGTCGACACGGCGACATACTGCGTGCCGTCTATTTGAAACGAGACTGGGAAGCCTTGCACCGAGGTACCCAGTCGGGTCTGCCATAGCTGCTCACCGGTCCTCACATCGACCGCGCGAAAGCGGCGGTCGAGATCGCCAACAAAGGCGACGCCACCTGCGGTTGAGAGCACGCCGGTCAGGAACGGTGCCCGTTGTTCCAAGGACCAGACCTCTTCCATTGTCTCCACGTCAAACGCGGCGAGTTTACCCAGGTTACCATTGGTTCCCGGCATTTCCAGAAAGGGTCGCGAGCGTATACCGACCCCGCCTGAACCTTCTACCAGCGCAATCTCTGCACCGGTCATCTGCATACAGGTCTGGGCCAGGGGAATGATCAGGATTTCTTCACCCGGGTGATAGCTCATGGGGTGCCAGTTTTTGCCGCCGGCGGTACTGGGGCAGGCCGATATTGCTTCGTTGATTCCGGCGTTCTGAATGTCAGCGCGATAAGTGACGGCACCGGTCTCCGGATCGATGTAATCGAACACGTCCTGATAGACGGTTTCCTTGAAGTCGAGAAACTCGCCGGTTGTGCGATCGAGCTTCCACAGGATACCGTGTTTACCGATGCTGAACACCACGGAACGCCCGTCGATATCTACCAGCACTCGCTCGTACACCTCATCGAGATCGAGGGTTTCGCCGGGGACGTGCTGGAAGTACCACTCCAGCGAGCCGTCGTCGGGGCGAAGGGCGAGCGTCGAATTGGTATAGAGTGCTGCATCCTGTATGGTCATGCCGCGACTCGCCGCTACCCACGGTTTCGGCTGGGCTACGCCGTAGTAGACGAGGTCCAGGTCCGGGTCGTAGCTGCCGGTTATCCAGGTATCACCGCCGCCGCGGATCTCGTCGGGCAGATCGGCCCAGGTATCGCCGCCCGGTTCGTCAGACCGGGCAACCGTGTTGAAGGTCCAGAGTGACCGGCCCGTGTCAGCATCAATTCCACTGATGTAACAGCCCACCGGACTGAAGCGCTCACAGCCATTGAGACCCTGCACGATGGTGCCGCGAACCACCAGCGGACCGCTGGTGCTCTGATGGCCCTGAGTGATGTCGCCGAAGCGCGTGGTCCACTGCAATTCGCCGGTGGCGGCATCAAGGGCGACCATACGGGTATCGGAAGTCGCCAGAAAGAGCTTGTCCTCATAAATGGCAAGATTACGACTCATGCCGGAATAGCCCTGGGACTCGATGCCGAACTCATGCTCCCAGATCAGATCGCCGGTGCGGGCGTCCAGCGCCTGGACGATGTTGCCGTAATTGGTCAGATAGATGACGCCGTCATGCACCAGCGGTGAAGGCGCATTCCAGCCGCCTTCGGTCATGGACCAGGTCCAGGCAAGCTCGAGATCCTTGACGTTGTCCCGGTTAATTTCATCAAGCGGACTGTAGCTCCAGGCCTGGTAGTTGCCCCGGATCATCAGCCAGTCGTCGGGAGAAGGGGATCGGAGCATCGCATCGGTGACCGGGGTGAAGTCCGGTACCGTGCCGGTAACCCTGAGTCCCGCCGGTGCGTTCTGTGCCTGTCCCTGTGGTGGCCGAAGCTGTGCCCGTTCCTCGGGGGCGCTCACTGTGCTGCGGCCTGTCGGTTGCCGCGCTATCAATGCGTCAATCGAAGTCGCTGCCGTACTGCTGAGTTCAACTCCACCCGCCGCAACGTCATTGGCCTGCAGCAGGTAGGCCACGATGTCGATATAGGCCTGCTCACTGAGCCTGCCCGGTTGGTCTATGGGCATTGTGGTCCTGATGCGATCGAACAGTTCAGCCGGACTCAGCTCAGCCCACTTGTTGAGGAAATTCGGCCCCGCCAGTTGCGACGCCTCGAAGCTGCCCTGTAAGTCAGAACGATGGCAGCTCGCGCATTCGCGTTCGTAAACTTCGCCGCCCCGAGATGCCTGGTCTGCCGTGAATCCGTCAGACCGGCCTGGTTCCTGGGCAGTCAGCGTGGTCATCGTCACACTTGTCAGCAGGGTGGTGATGACAGTCATGGCCTTGGCGGTTATTTGGCGACGTGCTGCGTTCTTGGCTGGAGTCATCTGCAGGCCTACTGGAGTCGGGATCAGGGTGAAAATACGGCAGTTCTTGTTATCAGTCATAATTGTCCGGTAAAGGAGCCTGTGATTAGTTGAGTTGCTTGAGAAACCTCTGAATAATTATGGATGTGCTCAGCGGGGCCTGTCAGCCACCTCGTCAGTAAACTTGCCTGAATGCCAGAGTATTTCCATAGGTAATCAGAGGCTCCCTGTTAAATACATCCCCCGGTGGTTCGTCATCGAGGTTGCGAAATCACTCAACAACATTGACCCGAATATAGCCGTTGGTCCAGCAGCAATAAAACTCGAAGCCGTAGGTCGGTTCGGCGCTGCGTTCGGTATCGTTGATCGCCTGGATGCGGATCACATAGGCGCCTGGTGCTGAAAATGTCGCGGTGGTTGTGGCGACACCACTGGAAGACGCCAGGCGTATCTCATCCCGGCTGAAAGTCACCTCGCCTGGACCCTGGTGCTTGGTCCAGCTTAGCCACGTGCCCGGCTGTGGGTGATCGATGCGCGCCCGTACCTCCATCGGCTCGCCGACAGTGGCGGCGCGGGGTCCCTCCCAGAGGCCGGTGCGTCCGCGGAACGTGGGCGGATCGTCGCCGAGGCTCAGGTAGGGCGCCACCGCATCCCGACCCGCGGTGGCCACCTCGTCCAGGACGTAGGACGGTAGCAGTGAGCCCGGCACACTGAGCTTGCTACCCTGGGTTTCCAGGGTCCAGACGACGTCCTCATCGCCAAAATCTTCCGGCACGGTTACCGCAAACACACACCAGTGATGGCGGTAGGGTCGGGTAAGCTCAGGTGCGGGAACCGGGTCGAAACGGGTCGGCTGTACGCCGTCATATGCCGCCGGCGTCAGGAAGTTTGCCGGGCCTAACGGGACTTCAATGGTCTGCTCGGTGTTCAGGCTGAAGTAACCGAAACACATCGTAAAGCTGCCGTCTTCATTGGCGAACCAGCCTTCATAAAGCGGGATAACAGGCTGACCGCTGGGCCGCAGCGGGTCCTCGGAGAAATGCGTAAGGCTGGTGGGAAGTTGTGCGAATAGCGCTGCGCTGCTGCAGGACAGCGTCAGCAGCGCAACCATGATGCGTAGGCAATGCGTCGCCACGCGCTTACTGTCCCGCCGCAAGCTGGCGCTTGTCTCTACGCTCTGCTGACAGGCGTTCATACTGGTCGTCGTTCAGATAGGTAATACCGATCCAGGTATGGGACATCTCGTCCACGCCACGCTGGCCGAAGACAACCCACTGTCGCGGATCCGGGTTGATGGGGTTGTTGGCGGTGTTATCCCAGGTAGTGGTGATCAGCAGCATGGTTCCCTTCGGCAGCAGGGGAGCAACGTCGTCCGCGAATTCGTAGGAGATCTGCCAGTTGTGATTGTATCTGTCCACGCGGGACAGCATTTCCCGGCGGCCATCGGGATAAACCGCTTCCAGAGACTGGGCTCTACCGCGCATGTGCATGTGGGGTCGGAAACTGGTAATCAGGGCGGCTCGATCGAGAACGCGCACGCCCTGCTGCGACTTGATCGAATGTGGTGGCACGATGATGTCGCCAGCCCACAGTCCACCCGGGCCTCTGTCGGCGGCGAAAAACCGTTCGCCATTGGTTTCGAATTCGGGTACATAGCCCCTGGGATATAACCACACCGCGGCCTCGGCCTGCTCGTTCTCGACCTCCCGATCGATGGGAAAGTAATGCAGGTTCCAGTCAATCGAGCCGTTGGGGTAAATCAGCATGCCGGTTCCTTCCGGAAACAGGTCGCCACCTTTACCCACACCCTGCCTGCCCACCGGACCACTGCGGCGATTGCCGTTGGCATCATAGCTCGCCAACTGGGCATGGCCATGGTGCAACACCTTGACACCTAGTGGATAAGAGCCCTTGAGCTCGGTAGCGCGCACGTAGCGTGGTTCGTCAATGATGCCCTCGAAGGTCGTATCACGGCGCCACCATTGATCCTGAGCGTTGGCTTTAACCGTGTAGGGCGGCGACTTCACGACAAAGTCGGGTTCCCCAAGAATGCTGGACAGCTGCCATTGGCTGCCGTCAGGTAATTCGGGCACCGGGGGCAGGGCGGCCGGATCCCCCTCCGGCATGCCGCCGTCGACCCAGGCGACGATGGTGTCTATCTGTTCGTCGCTGAGCGAGATGTCGTTTTTATAGGCCTGGATTCCGGTGGACTTGTCCAGATGCCAGGGTGGCATCTCCCGGGCCTGTACTTTCAGGCTGATCAGGCCGCCATAAGGCCTCACCTGCTCGTAGCTGAGCAGAGGCATGGGGCCGATGCCATCAGGGTTGTGGCAACTCGCGCACTTGTCGAAAATGATCGGTGCGATGTTAGTGTTGAATGTGGGGGTCTCTGCCGAAGCGAGGTTCCAGGCGACGGCCAGACAAACGAACAGGGATGTATTCTGAAGCTTGGTAGAGGTCTTCATTATTATTAGCTCCCAATTTTTTGAATAGATAGAATAAAAGCCAGACAGCAGATTGTCTACGATTCACCGGATCAATTCGCCGATTCCTGGGTACGTCCGTCCTTTATCCTGAACAGGCTGTCCTGCGGAAGGCCCGTCGCCTGCCGGAGAAGGACCGGTTTCCCGATGCTGTTTATTCTGTCAGCAGGCAGACCCCGGTTCAGCCCTTACCGGATTGCAATTGAAGAATTGCTCAACGCTGTGGCGAGGCACTGAATGCGATAACATTGTCCCTCGCTGAAATTTCATCCCCTGCGATAGCGCACCGTATCCGGGCAGTCCGGCCTGGCAGGATAGCTGTCGCGGGAACACCGGCTCACACCTGGAGATGCAGTGGATACCGTAGAAGCAGTCGCCCATACGCCGTCACCAATAAGCCTGTTCGAACGCTACCTGTCGGTGTGGGTGGGCCTGTGTATCGCCGCCGGCGTGGGGTTCGGTGCGCTTTTCCCCGGGGTGTTCCAGTTCGTCGCCGGCGTCGAATACGCCAACGTGAATCTGGTCGTCGCCGTGTTGATCTGGGTGATGATCTACCCGATGATGGTGAACGTGGACTTTGCCTCGCTGCGCGATGTCGGCAGGAAACCCAGGGGCCTGTGCATCACGCTGGTGGTCAACTGGCTGATCAAGCCGTTTACCATGGCAGCCCTCGGCATTGTGTTTTTCGAGTATCTTTTCGCGGGACTTGTGGATCCGCAGACGGGCAGGGAATACATCGCCGGCATGATCCTGCTGGGTGTTGCCCCGTGCACGGCCATGGTTTTTGTCTGGAGCCAGCTGGTCCGCGGAGACGCCAATTACACCCTGGTCCAGGTGTCCATCAACGACATTATCATGATATTCGCCTTTGCCCCCATCGCCGCCTTTCTGCTGGGGGTAACCGATATCGTGGTGCCCTGGGAAACGCTTTTTCTTGCCGTCGTGCTCTACGTCGTGATTCCCCTGGTGGCCGGGTATATGACCCGACGCAAACTGGACGCTTCCGCAGACCATGACAGGATCCGTGACTTTACCCGGCGCATGAAGCCGTTTTCCGTCATCGGGCTGCTGGCCACCGTGGTGCTGCTGTTCGGTTTCCAGGCCGGCACGATACTGGCCAACCCGGTGGTTATCGGGTTGATCGCCATACCCCTGCTGATACAGAGCTACGGCATCTTCATGCTGGCCTTCGGCTGGGCCTGGCTGTGGCGGGTGCCTTTTGATACCGCCGCGCCGGCCGCGCTGATCGGCACCTCCAACTTTTTCGAACTGGCGGTTGCCGTGGCCATCAGCCTGTTTGGCCTGGACTCCGGTGCGGCCCTGGCAACCGTCGTCGGTGTCCTGGTGGAAGTGCCGGTGATGTTGTCTCTGGTAGCCTTCGCCAATGCCATGCGCCCGCAATTTACCTGACCCTGAAATCAGAGGTTCCTTTGCTGGTACCAGGATTCCGTTGTCGCGGTGCTGCGGCAATCGCGAGGTTGAAACCCGCGGGGCAGGGCGGGGCGAAAAACGACAGGATGCCGGTTGCGCCACCGCTGCCTGGCTGCCTTTCGGACACCGCCAGGCCGCCGATCAGGCGTTGGCAGCCAGGGAGCCCGGACGGGTGAAGTACTGATCCACCGCGCGCTGCAGGGTGTCGTGATTGACTACCGGGGGGGTATCCTCGTAGTTGCTGATGGCGCGGATAATGTCAATGATATCGGTGGGGTAGCAGGCCCTGAGCTCGCCATCGTCGGAGGCGAGGCACAGCTTTCTCAGGACGGTGCCGCTGTCATCCTCCATGGGAATCTGCAGGGTGTCGGCCACGTTCAGGAAGATCCTGTCGAAATCCTCCTCGCTGACGGAATCCACGTAAATCTTGTTCTGAATACGCCGCAGGAAAGCCTGGTCGGTGAGCTCGTTGGGATCAAGGTTGGTGGAGAAGACCACCACCATTTCGAATGGCAGCGCGAACTTCATGCCGTAACGCAAGGTCAGGTAGTCGATACGGCGATCCAGGGGTACGATCCAGCGGTTGAGCAGGTAGTCGGGCGGAACAATCTGCCGTCCGAAATCGTCGATTACCAGGACGCCGTTGTTGGCCTTCATCTGCAGCGGTGCCGCGTAGGTCTTGGACACTTCCTCCATGGCCAGCTCCAGCATTTTCTGCTCCAGTTCCCCGCCGACGAAAATGCTGGGTCGCCGGCAGCGGACCCAGCGCGGATCACCGTGCTGCTGCTGGTCGTCCACGGCCTCGTGGACCGAGGGGTCGTAAACGATGATTACCTGGCCGTCGAATTCCACGGCATGAGGAATCAGGACGGTATCGTCAAAAATCCTGCCGAGACGGCTGGCGATACTGGTCTTGCCGTTACCCGTGGGGCCATAGAGAAAGATGGCCTTGTGTGATATCAGCGCCGGGCCGAGCTGATCCAGCAGGTTGTCCGGGAGCACGAGATCGGAAAAGGTTTCTTTCAGGTACTCGCGATTGAAGGAAAGCTGTGCCGCCTGGGATCGCACGGCGTTGAAGTAGACATCCATGGAGACCGGCACCGGTCCGGAATAGCCGCAGACGTTGAAACGTTCGCCGGCAAGAGCGCGTCCCTTGCCGGACAGGGTAAAATTGAAGTCATTGCCTTCCATACCCATGATTTCGAAGAGCTGGCGTTCCCGAAGTCGTCGGAACAGCACCATGAGTATGCCAAAGGGTATTTTGAGGACCTCGCTCAGGGCGCTGATACTGGCGTTGGTGCGGGTATACAGGTAGCGCAGCATGATGTCTTCTATCAGGGACAGCGGCACATCCACGTCATCAACGGTTGACGGCGCTTCCGGCGAGAATACTTCTTCAACTGCAATGGGGTCCTGAATCATTGGGTGTCATTCCTGTTTTTATCGTCGCTGTTTTCATTGCATCGGTAATCCGGCGTAATTCTGTACAATTTATCTCCAGAATTGAGTTGATTCGCGTCTCAGCAGGAATCGCGGCGGATAACCCGTTCTACCCGCTGGCCTGTTTTACAGTAATAGTTTTTTAAAATGCTGACGGTGACACCGTTGTTGAAAGTCAGATTATTGTGCTGATTAATTGCCGGGTCGAGAGTCCGGGCATGAAACCGATTTATGCCCGCAGCCAGTGCTCATGTTCGCCCCGGTCCTCACTTTTAACCTTATCCGTCTTCGGTTCACCGGGCATGGACGGCTGAGTGCACAGTCTTAGAAACTGCGCCCAGGAGGAAAAATTTGACCTGGCGTTCCGTCAACTTGAGATGGGCGCGGAATGCGGGTTATGGATATCGGCTGTGGATGGGGAGTCGCTGCCTGGCCGACGACGGGCTATTCCTAAATCAGAGAGTCCCTGGTTGCATCGCTTGACCTGGGGGCAGAACGGTCATTCTTCCACGATATACAGGTGACCTTCCTTGCGATCAAGGGAGAATCCCTTGTTGCGGTAGATGTCCAGCATCACCTTGTTGTTCTCATTGATCCTGGTGATGGTGACCAGGCCCATCCGCTGACAGAGGATACTGTTTCGCGCGTACCAGGCACTTCTAAGTCCCCGGCGTCGCCAGGACCTGCCGATCAGTATGATCCGCTCTACCGAACTGCGCCCCAGGATTTTGACCCAGCCCAGCGCGGCCAGTTGTTCGCCCGCAAAAATGCCGAAGTAACTGAAACAGGGATGTCTGAAGTTGAATCGCTTTGATTCTATGCCGGTATAGACCAGATCGTCCTGCTGCGTTTCCTCCGAGAAAAACCGGTCGATGATCGCCTTGTCCGCTTCGTGCAATTGCCTGATCTGGAAGCTGTACTCTCCCGCCTCCAGTCGTCCGCAGATCCGGCGGGCAAGTATCATCAGGATCAGCCTGGCGTAGCAAGCGAATAGACTCTCCCTGAGAAGTGACACTGGTGAATCGCTCCTGGTTCCGGTTGAGATAGACATGATAAACGGTCCCCGTCATTAATCTGACCTCTGGAATCTTCAACCAGAATCCGATTAATTTCAATAACAGGGCTTGTTACGCCTGCCGTCAGACGCTGAGCAGGCGACGTTGTGTGGTAGCGGAACAAGCCCTGCTGCGTGTCCGGATCAGAACAGGTCGGTCAATACCACTGACCCTTCTTCCAGGAAAAAGCCGTCATAATCAAGCACGGCTGCAGTTCCGCTACCGTCAACCAGGTCAATGATCACTTCCAGCGTATAGAAATCTATCGACATGGTACAGATCAGAAATTCGTCGGTGGTGAAGTGGCAGTTGCCGGCGGCATTCCACGCGTCACCCTCGTCGGTCAGCAACACGCCGTTGACTTTGATAAACCGGGAACTCTCATCCAGGTCCAGCAGCAACTGGTCATCCGCATTCGTGCCGAAGGTGAGACCGCTGATGGTCCAGGTTGCGGCATAGTCGGATTGCGCACCGGCCTGGAAACTCAGCAGCACGAGACAGCAGCCAATGATAATTTTTTTCATGATGTATTCTCCAGTTGGTTGGGTTCAAGGATTCCGCGCATCGGGGCGGAAGGAGCAAAGTTGCAGGTATTGCCGCAAAAGTCCAGGGATTGCCGCCAATCCAGTCGGTGGTGTCCGGCTTTCCCCGGGTGTTGAAGTGTGAATCCGGAAGTTGACGAATTCCCGCGGGTAGTGAATGCTTGACACAGACCTGATAACCACGCCCCTGTGCCCGCAGAATGACAACCCATGCAACTGCTCGCCGATGACCTGACGACAACTCTGGAGACCGGGAATGTCTGGATAGACAGTCTGGTGACCAGTGATGGCGATCAGTGGCACCTGAATTTTCTTGGACTGTTCCGTCCCTACGTGACCTACAGTTTCAATACCCTGCCGGAACTGATCAATGTGGCGGATTACGTAAAAGGGGAGACCAACTTCCTCAACCTGGTGCAAATCAACAATGTCAGGCGTGCCCTGGAAACCGTGACCGAGCTTACCGGGATCGAGTTCAGGGAGGTCAGTGGCGCCGGGGCCGACTGGTATTTTGTCAATGGCGACTACGTGACGCCCGGGGTGACGGCCATCGCGCTGACCCAGTACGGTTACAGGTTCTGGCCGGACACCGGGGAAATCTTCAACCTGGACTACGAGGGGGTACTGATATTCGACGACACCGAATTCCGGCTGGATACCCGCGTATTGACCCCGGGAACCTACGGCTACGAGGTGCTGCTCCACGAACTGGGTCATCTGCTTGGCCTGGAACACCCCTTCGAAGGGCCGGTGACATTAAGTGCAGAGCTGGATAACACCGGGAATACCCTGATGTCCTACAACGAAACGACACCCTACAAGACACAGTTCAGTGATTTTGACCAGGCAGCGCTGCTGTACCTGTACGGTACCGACGGACTTGGCGGACAATTCGGTATCGGTTCGGCTCGGAGCATGATTCTGGGTACGGAATCTGCCGAGGTTATCAGGGGGTCGGATGCAACAGATCTGTTTATCCAGATCAGCCCGGACAACGACGAACTGCTGGGCCTGGGCGGAGTCGATACCGTTATCTATGCCGGGGGACGCGCCGACTACGAGCTGATGCCGGAAGAGCAGGGAGCCGGTTTGCTGGATCCCCTCACCGGGCATCAGGATCTGCTGGTGTCTGTGGAGCGTATCGAATTCGACGACGTGTCTATCGCCCTGGATCTGGATGGCAATGCGGGACAGATTGCCCGGCTGCTCGGCGTAATGCTGGGAAAAGACAACTGGTACGTCAGGGATTTCGTCGGTATCGGCCTTAATTACCTGGACGAGGCCGGCATCAGCTACGAAGAGCTGATGGCAATCGCCCTGGAGACAGTCCTGGGCCCGGCGCCGTCCAACGAAGCAGTTATCAATTTGCTGTACAGCAACCTCGTTGGTGTTACCCCGCCACAGGAGGACCTGGAACTGTACACGGGCTGGCTGGAGACCGGCGAGTTCAGCCAGGCAGGGCTGGCGGTGGCGGCGGCGGAATACCCGCTGAACGAGGAGCTGATCGGCCTGGCCGACCTGACCGTTGCCGGCCTGGAATACCATCCGTTCGGCGTGGTGTAACCGCTGCCGCCACCGGGTTTCCGCCGGCGGTCAATCCACCGTTATCCCCAGTCGCGCCGTGTCAACTGTTGCCGCATCGTAGTTGGCCCGGGCTATGCGCGCCCTCAGGGCTGCTTCCAGCATGCGCACCCTGGCGTTAGCCGCGGTTTCCTCGCGAATATTCAGCAGGAAAAAATCACTGGCGCCGCTTTCGAAGCGACGCAGTTCCGAGGCGCGCATGATCTCCGACTGCTGCACTTCCTGGGCGGCCAGTTCCAGCAGTTCCCGCGACACGTCCAGGTCCACCAGCAGGTTGCGTACTTCCAGCTCGATCTGCTCTTCCCGCAGGCGCTGCTGCATTTGACGCGCATCCAGGTCAGCCCTGGCTCTTACCAGCCGGCCACGACCGCTGCGCTGCTGCAGCGGCAGGGAAAAGGTAAACCCGGCCATGGTGTCAGTGGCATTGCGGGAGGGGCCACCCTCGGCAATGGCACCAAGGCCCTGCTGCACTTCCACGAAAAAATCGAAGCGAGGTTTCAGCTGGTTTTCCGCCAGGGCGATGCGATTGTGTTCGCGCTCTATGGCGGTACGCAGGATGTCCAGTTCGGGTCTTCGCGCCAGTGCCTCCGAAACCGATACTTCGGGAGGGACGCTGTCGGCGAAGACCTCGTCGGTGGGGATTTCTGCAGGCAGGCGATCCGCCGGGACGATCATCGGGCTGCCAGCCTGGTCCCGCAGATACAGCGACAGGGTATTGGCAGCGACCGTCAGGTCCCGGCGGGCAGAAGTCGCCAGGCCGCGTCGCCGGGTAATGTTCTGCAGGTTCTCGGTGAGAAATATCTGCGCCCGGGCACCTTGCTCGACCTCGTCTTCAAGACCTTCCTGGCGATCAAGGGCCAGTTGTAGCAATTCCTCGTACACCAGCAGCTGGCGACCCCTGGCTACCCAGTTCCAGTAGGCAATCAGGGCGCGTTCCTGGACACCGATTCGGGTCATCAGTACGTCGAGCTCGGCCTGCTGCAGATTCAGGCGGGAGTCCACCACGCCGAATCGCTGGGGATCGATGCGCCGGTCCCGTAACAACGAGAACAGCATGCCCACCTTGATGGCGCCGCCGGTACCGGTGTAGTCGACGTCACGGTAGATCGGCAACTCGCCATTGGACAGGCTGTAGTTGGCGTACACGCTTGCCCCGAGGGTGGACAGCCGCTGGGTGGCGCTGGTGCGCACACTGCTGTTGTCGTAAAAGCCGTTCGCCTGACTGCCTTGGGCGCCGAACACCAGGTCGAAGGCACCTTCCGCTGCCAGTGCCGTGCCCGACGCTGCCCGCCGGGCGGCCAGGCTTTCCAGAATCTGCGGGAAAAACCTTGCCGACGATGCCAGTACCTCGTCCACCGTCAGCGGTGCCGGCTGCTCCGGTTCCTCGGCGGCATGAACAAAGGACGCCAGTAGCAGGGTGGTCAGCAGGGTTGTGACCGCAATACGCTTTTTCATCGTGCGCCTGTGCCCGACGAGGCAGTCGGCAGTCGGGCCGGGAAGTTGTTCAGCTGGCGCCAGATTTCGTAGCCCACCGGTACGGTTTCCAGCAGTACCCAGCCCCGGGCCGTGGACCCGAAGCGGACAAACTGCTGATCCGGCCAGGAGACCTCGCTGTCCTGGTCCTCCGTAACCAGCACGCGGAAGCGCCCGCCGGTGTCCGCCGAAGGGTCCACCGCCACCACCGTGCCGCTGAAGGTGCCGACGGCTACCGATGGCCAGCCGCTGAACTGGATTGCCGGCCAGCCTTCAAACTGCAGCCGCACCGGGGCACCCGGGCGGACCAGGGCAACGTCCCGCCCGTCAATGAACAGCTCCACCGCCCGCCCGGCGTTGTCCGGCACAAACGTGGCTACCACGTCGCCGGCCTGGACGAAGGTGGCAGCGTCCCCGGCGAATACCCGCAGGATAACGCCGTCCCGCGGCGCCCTCACGATCTGCACCGACTGCCGTGACAGGTTGACGTCCACCCGGGTCAGCTCCGCCGCGGCCTCGGCGACCCTGGCCCGCAGTTCCTCTACCCGGATTCGCGCCTGTTCGTATTCCCGGCGCGAAGCCAGGCCGTCGTTAAACAGGCTGCGCGTACGCTCCAGGTCAAGTTCGGAGGTCTGTTGGGCAGTTTCCGCCGCCCGCAGCTTGGCGATTACCTGGTCCCGCTCGGCCCCAAGCCGGGTAAGCAGTTGGGGGTCCACATCGACAATCCTGACGATGGGATCGCCCACGGACACATGACTGCCGTCCCTGACGTACCATTCCTGGATCCGGCCCGGCACCAGGGCATTGATTTCCTGGAGACGATCGTTGGGATCCAGTGCCATCACCGAGCCGAAGCCCGAAGTGGTCTGCACCCAGGGCACAAAATAAAGGAATAACCCGGCGCTGATCACGCCGATAAACAGCATCCAGCTGAAGGCGCGCATGACCCGGGGTACTTTCTGGGCCGCCAGTGTTTTGAACTGTTCGGGATAAAACTGTCGCGATGCCATGTCTTTGATACGCTATGTTGCCGGTAGTGGTTCGGGTGTGGACGGGTCATTTGGATCGTCGCTGCGCCGGACGGCAGAACGGTCTGCCTCCATGGCGGCGTAGGAAGGGTAGACCTGTTGCGCGTCATGACCCAGGTGCAGGAACAGATCGAAGTTCAGATCTTTGCCCGGCGGGCGGTTGGAAAAATAGATCAGTGTTGTGTCCGATTCCTGCTTCAGCAGCTCAAGGGAGCGGATCAGGCATTCGTCGGGAAGGGTATCGTACAGTTCACCCAGCACCAGGACACGGGGTCTGGCAATTATCGCCGCCGCCAGTTTCATCTGCATGGTTTCGGTAATGGTCAGGGGCCAGCCGGTGGGTGCGATACGGGTGTCCAGCCCGTCCGGCAGCAGGGAAATGGCCCTGCCCAGGCCGACGGTTTTAAGGGTCTGGAGCAGATTGGACGGTGCCGTCGAGGTCGCGCTGAGATTCAGGTACTCCCGTATCGTCAGTTCGATGGCATTGGGCCGGTCAAGCACTATGACATGTTTACGCAGCTCATAGGCCTGGATGCTCTTGACGTCCTGCCCGCCCAGGGCCACGTAGCCGCTGCGCGGCTGGTCCAGGCGTTTGAGAAATCCGGTCATTTCCCGCTGGATGCCGTGGGTTTCCACGTTGGCATAAACCCGGGCTCCGGAAGGGATGGAAAAGTTCAGGGTGGTAAGCAGTCCCCGGGCATCGCCGTTGGCCTGAACAAAGTCGATGGCGCCGTCACCATCAAAACGGGACACGGCACCGGCGGGTTCCTCCTGTTCGACATCATAGAACAGACCCAGTTCATCCAGGGCGCCGCAGAGTTCATAGAAGTAGGCCAGGTAGATGCCCAGCTGGGTTACGCCGAAGAACGCCACGGACAGGACCACCTCGGCGGCAACCAGTTGACCCAGGGACAGTTCACCCTGGATGACCAGCCAGCCTCCCAATCCCAGCAGCCCGGCGCTGGCACTGGCGTAAAGCGCCAGGAAACAGATCGTCTGGCCAAAGTGATGGCGGAAGTGCTGTTGATGGCTGTCGATATAGTCGGCGGTGACCTGGTCGGTGCGGGTCAATGCCTCGTTGATATGACGTTCCGTCTTGAAAAAGCCGTTGGAGGCTCCCAGTCCTTCCAGAAATGCCGCGGTGGCATGCTTGCGGTGAGATACCTGCACGGCGCTGCGGATAGCCCGGCCACCCCAGACCAGCCAGATCAGCCAGATGAGGGCAACCAGAACTATAACGAAAGCCAGGAACAGGGGATGGTAGAGGGATACCAGAATAAAGCCGAACGCCAGTTGCAATACCGTGGTGAAGCCGCCGACCAACAGGTAGGGCACGGTCTTGTGCACGATAAGAATATCGAAATAGCGATTGAACAGGGCGCCCTTGTTGATGTCCTGGAAAAAAGGATTCAGGGCATAAATGGAACGCAGGGCGATCTCGGACACCATCCGGGCGTAGAACCGACGGCTGAACAGGTCCATCAGGTGAATGCGCAGGGCGCTGAGCAGGCCCGCGGTCATCAACAGGCCAAACAGCGTAAGGGCCAGGACGAACAGCGGCGTGGTCAAGGCGGTGTTGGCAATGGTGTTGACCAGCATTTGTACCGATATCGGCAGGGCAAGGGACAGTGCACTGATGCCCAGACCATAGATTATCGCCAGTACATAGTAGTCACGCTCGGGACCGAGTATGGAGGCGAAGTAACCGAATACCTTACCGATCGAAGCTTCCTGGGTTGACGCCTGCTCACTCATTGCCAAGGGATACCTGGTGATTGACTTGTAAATACAGCTGTAATTGACAGGGTGAAAGTGTAAGGAAAGCGCCCGGTACATCAATTCGATAGTCTCAGGGGAAAAGTACGGTAAAACTGAAGTGTCCGGATCAAAGAAAAGGAAAAAGAGGACAATTGCTGTGCTGTGGCCTGTACTGTCTGCAACTGCAGGGGCCCACTTACCAAGGAACCTCTGACTAATTCCCGGATCTGGTGGATTGCGGTCCGGCGTGCCGGGTTTTCATCGCTGGTGTGATGCAGTTCACCGACAAACCTCATTTTTTGAACCGGGATCACAAAAAAAGTGTGAACTGCGTCACACCCGTAGTGTGAACTGGTGAGCTAAGATTGCTACCTCAAAAATGCAGAAACCCATCTATCTGGCTTCAAGTCTTGCAGGATGCGCTTAAGGTAACCGGGTTAACCAATCCATTTTTGTTCAGACGAGGAAATGTCGTGAATACACAAGGGAATGTCATCAGCTATCCAGGAAGCTTTGCACCGGTTGACCAGTCCAGGGAGGACAATGCGATGGACACAGGGGAACGTCGGGAAAGCAGGTCGCTTGCCAGAATATACGATCTGCGCCAGTACGCGTTGTCAAAGCGTGTCATGTTCAATTTCGGTGTCCTGGGACGGGATGAGAAGGATGACGAAGCCCTGCACGTGCCTATCGGTATTGTCTACCGCCTGCACTTTCTCGGGCGGGCCTACAGTTTTTCCGCCGTCAAGCTGATCGAGCCCCAGGGTCGCAGTTACCTGGGTTACAAGACCTGCCAGCAACTGATTGTCGAACTGGAACAGCTTCGTGCCCTGATCAAGGACCCGGTTATCGATCATTACACCCGCAAGCTGGTCAACTTTTTGATCAGCAACAGGGGCCACACTGAGCACGGCCTCATGGTCCGCTCCCTGTAGTTCGCGGTGGCCCGCTCTGCAGCGTCGGTGCTGTACAGGCAGAAAGCCGGAAAAAGCGCAGATCAGCCTGTGCACGTCACTATCAAGGGTCCCCCGGGGACCCTTTTTTATTGCCGTGTTCTGGCGCAGAGCTGGAGCCCATTGGAAGATATCTGCTAGGCTGTGGCTTCTGCAGTGACCGGCCCGTCTGCCGGGAGGAACAATGCTGACCTCTGCCCAATGGCTCGTGTTCAAGTACCTGGTGACATCCGGAATTGTCGTGCTGGTCTCGGAATTTGCCCGGCGCAGCGATCGGCTCGGTGCCTTTATTGCAGCGCTGCCCCTGGTGACGGTGCTGACCCTGGTGTGGCTGTATGTCGAAAACCAGGGGGAGGCCAAGCTGGCCAATCACGCCTGGTTCACTTTCTGGTATGCCTTGCCCACGCTGCCGATGTTCCTGCTGTTTCCCTGGCTCGTCGGTCGCTATCCATTCTGGTGGTCCCTGGGTGCCGCGGCTCTGTTAACCGTGTGCTGCTTTGGTGTCACGGTGCTGATCGCACGGCAATTCGGCGTGGAACTGTTGTAACACCGGCACTGCGGGTCATGGTGCATCCGTGATCGGGTCCGCAGCCTGATTACCCGGCACCGGTCAACTGATCGCGTTGCTTCGGGTAAGCGGAGTTCTCATCCAGCCAGATAGCCAGGAAGCGCCGGGTGAATTCCCCGTCATCCACGACGCCCAGCAGCTCGCCGTTGCAGTAGAAGCGGGCAGCCAGCCCAGGTGCCACGACCAGGGTAATGGAATCGCCTCGACGAATGTCGGGCCACAGTCGACTCAGCTGATTGAGCCACGGTTCGCTGAGCTGTTCGTCGTAGATGCCCAGTTCCTGCCATTGATCCCGGGTGGTGTTCACCAGGCGCTGACTGGCGATATTGCGTCGGTACTCCAGGTGCAGCGCAAGGCCGGGTTCAATTCCCGAATAGTCGCCATCAGGGGTGTACAGCGTGCTGTCATAGATAGTCCAGAACAGCACCTTGAGCGCGGTGGAGCCCACGGGTCGCAGATCGTCCAGGGCGTTACCGTATCCGCGCTGGGAGGACAGCGTGAGCAGCAGGGCAATAAGTGCCAGCGTTATCACAATAGGCCTGGTTTCTGGTTTCGGGCTAAATCGCTTCATTGGCTGTTTCCTGGTAGCTGTCAATCCACTTGAAAAATAAAGGCAGGAGCACGGCCCAGGTCAATGCCACCAGTATCATCGTCGCCGTCAGGGATAGACCGAATCGGACAGCGTCAAGCTGGAAGCCGAGGTAGTAGCTGAAGGGAAATCCCAGGGCGCCGGTGACAGCTGCCAGAATTCTATGCCTGCCCAGCAGCCTGAGCGACAGCGGCAGGGTCGTGGCAAATGCCAGCCACAGTGTCCACATCCACAGTGGCAGTATCGGGGCGTGGTGCTGGAACTGAAAAATACCGCTGGCGGTGAACACAGAGTCCACCAGGATCCCCGCCGCCACCGGGACCAGAAGCTGTCCGGGCCGGACCACGCCGCAGTGCAGGAGAAGCGCCACGTAGCACAGCACTGCCGGGGCCACCAGCCACAACAGCTCATACCTGCCGATAACGCAGCCGGCCCAGAACAGGTTGTTGACAACCACGTTGACGGGGGTGGAGCAGAGCCACTTCATGGCTATGCTGTTGCTGGCATCCATCATTAGCTATCCGGAATCAGGCGTGATAGTGCGGCGCCTTGCTGCACAGCATCTGCACGGCGCTGATTCGCCGCTCCAGGAAGCCGCCTTCGCAGTAACCGAGGTAGTATTCCCACAGGCGCTGAAACTGCTCACCGTAGCCCATGGCATCCAGTTCGACGGCCCGGGCAGTAAAATTTTCACGCCAGTGGCGCAGGGTCCTGGCGTAATCCAGGCCGATGTCGTGGAGATCGCGGACGATCAGCTCGGTTCTGTCAGCCACCAGCTGGCTCATCAGTTGCACAGAAGGCAGAAAGCCGCCTGGGAAGATGTGCTTCTGGATAAAGTCCTCGGTGCGACTGTAAGCGGTGAAGCGCTGATCGGCGATGGTGATTGCCTGGATCATTGCCAGACCGCCGGGTTTCAGCAGTTGATCCACCTTGTCAAAATACCCGGGCATGAAGCGGCGGCCGACAGCCTCGATCATTTCCACCGACACCAGCTTGTCGAAGGTGCCATCCAGTTCCCGGTAATCCCGGTTCAACAGGCGGACTCGATCGTCCAGGCCGTTTTTCCTTATTATGGCGTCAACGTGACGGTGCTGCGCATCGGAGATGGTGGTGGTAGTCACCCTGCAGCCATACTCCCGGGCGGCAAACAGTGCAAGTCCACCCCACCCGGTGCCAATCTCCACCAGATGGTCGGAGGACTTCAGTTGCAGCTGCTGGCAGATGCGCTGCAGCTTGTGCACCTGTGCCTGCTCCAGGCTGTCGGTCTCACTGTGGTAGATGCCCGAAGAATACTGCAGACGGCTGTCGAGAAAGGTTTCATAGAGCCGGTTGCCCAGATCGTAATGCGCCAGGATGTTGCGCTTGGCCTGTTTACGGGAGTTCGCCCGGGTGACACCGCGGAGGATGGCCAGCGGCTTCATCAGCCAGCCGAAACGTGCACTCCAGGCATCCATCATCTGCAGGTTCCGGGAGAAAAACCGGGTTACCAGGCTGATGTCCGGCGTGCTCCACCAACCGTCCACGTAGGCTTCACCAGCGGCGGCGTTACCACCCAGCAGCGCGCGTTTGTAAACCCGGTTGTCCAGGATATCGATCTCGGCCTGCAACGAGTCACCGCGGTTGCCGAATTCGCCGATGACCGTACCCTGTTCCCGCAGCACGAGAAACCCCCTGTTGGCCTTGGCCAGCACTTGCAACAGGCCCTGACGCACCCACTGGGAACCCTCCCGGGAGGGGGCCGTCCGTTGTTGCCGCAGTACCGGGTAGCCGGACATCGATTTGTCGTTCATGGCGATGCTCTCTTTGTGTTCTACGCTAAGAAATAAGCGTAACTTTATGTATTTACGTATTAATTAATCGATTCCAACAGGATATCAGGGTCCTTGTTGCCGGGGCGATGCTTCTCCCGGAGCCTTGGCCCGCTCCGTCGCCGACCGTTTCGGGTGGGCATGGAGGGGTACTTTTTTCAGGTAGAGCCGCAGTGCCTGCCAGTAAATACCGGCGACCATGCTCAGCGTTTGCGCTGGTGTCGACAGGAGTACGCGCAGGAGACTCTTGTGGTTTAACGGACGTTGTTTCATCACCATGGTGGCATCGAACAGGGGTGCTTTTTCATCGGCCTGGGACACTTCCAGGTGCACCATGGATTTACGCCGATTGCCGCCAGGTGGTGTTACCTTCCAGGTATAGCGCTGCTGCATCGGGTTAAAAGGAGACACGTGGAATTCTTTCGCATGAGGCGCCAGGTTGCCCAGGTCGATGACATAATAATGACGCTCGTTCCAGGGTGTGTTGCTGACTTCGGCGACCATGTAGCGCATGACACCGTCCTGACCAAGGAAGTACAGGTTCAAGGGACTGAAATAGAAGCCCAGGTAGCGAAGATGACCATAAAAGTACACATCGCCCTGCAGCTCTTCGGGTGTCAGTCCGCTCGCCGCGGCAATTTTCTGTTTCACCGCCGCTTCCAGTGAAACTTGCGCATCACCGAGGTAATCCCCGCGTCGAAATCGGGCCCAGTGCCAGGGTCGGGTCCCGAACAGCCAGGAACGGTTTGCCAGGTTGTCCAGCTCGTCAAGCCTGAGGAAAACCATGAACAGCGGATAGCGGAATTCGTGGCGTCGGGGGGTGAATCGGCGGTGACGGACGAAGCCCCGGTAGATGGCGCTTTCCGGATCTGCCGCCGCACCGGGCGGTGTCTGGACGGCGTTGCCTGCCGGGCCGTTCACAGGCCTGCTCCGAATTTTTTACACACGTCAAGCCCGCTGCGCACGCCGTCCTCGTGAAAACCGTTGTACCAGTAGGCGCCACAATAGTGGATGCGGTCCCTGCCGCAGATCTCGCTGCGTCGCTGGCGGGCACGGGAGCTGTCGAGGGAATAAACCGGGTGGGCGTAACAGAACCTGTCGATCACTTTGCTGCTGTCTATCAGGTGATCCGCATTGAGACTGACCAGCAGTGGTCTGGGGTCGTGTATCGAGCCGATGCCCTGCAGGATATTCATGCTGTAGGTGACCACCGGCAGGCTGCCGGTGTCCGTCGAACCGGCCAGGAAATTCCAGCTGGCCCAGGCCTTCTTGCGACGTGGCATGATGGACGTATCCCAATGCAGGGTAACCTGGTTGTTCTGGTAGGGCAGGTTGGACAGTATCCCGGACTCCCCGGCGGTGGGATTGGTCAGCAGCTTCAGTGCCTGGTCGCTGTGACAGGCCAGGATTACCTGGTCGTAACAGACAGATTCGCCGCCCGCCTGAACGGTCACGCCGGATTCGTTGCGTGCCACGGCGTTTACCGGGCAACCAAGCCTGATGGATCCGGCGAACGGGGCGGTCAGCGGTTCGATATAGCGGTGTGAGCCGCCGTCCAGCACGTACCATTGCGGTCGGTTTTTAACATCCAGCAGGCCATGATTCAGAAAGAAGCGCAGGAAGAAGTCCAGGGGAAAGCTGCCTGCCTGTTGCACGCTGCAGGACCAGATTGCTGCCACCATGGGCAGCAGGTAGTTATCACGCAACATGGGCGACAGCGACAGGCCGTCAAGAAAGTCGTCCAGGGTCAGGGTGGTGTTCTCCGGGCGACCGTGCTGTGCCTTGGCTGCCTTGTTGAAACGCAGGATGTCCCTGACGAAGCGGATGAACCTGGGGTTCAGCAGATTCCGGCGTTGGGCAAACAGCGTATCGAGGTTGTGGCCGTTGTATTCCAGTCCCAGGGCAGGGTTGGTGACACTGAAGCTCATTTCGGCCGGCTTCAGCGGGACCTTCAGCTTCGCCATAAGGGCGAGAAAGCTGGGGTAGTTGCGATCGTTACAGACAATGAAACCGGTGTCGACGTCGTATGCATGACGCTGGCCGTCCTGCTGAAGGGAGACCGGTACCGTGTGGGTGTGACCGCCGATGTAGTCGTTGGCTTCGTAGACGGTCACGGCATGTTCCCGGCTGAGCAGGTGTGCGCAGGTCAGGCCGGCGATGCCGCTGCCGACCACGGCGATGCGCTGGTTTTGCGCCGCGTTCATCGCCGGGAGTTCCCGCTGTGACCGTTGCTGCAATCGTCAGTCACGGGATTCACTGGCCCGCTCATGCGGCTATTCGTGAACGAATAGCCCGGATGAGTCCGCCCATCAGGGGTATGTTTTCATAAACCATGGCACCCAGATCGAAATAGTCGCGGTGGTAATAGATTTTTCCGTGTCGGTACTTTAAGTAGCTGGCGCCTTCCACGCGGATGACTTCATCCCGCCTGAACGTTTTGTGTTCCAGCATCATGGTCCAGCTGAAGAAGATGCCGTCGCCGCTGACCACGCTGCGATGAAACTTGAAGCGGCAGCGTTCGACATTGGCGAACAGCGTCTGGAAATTGGCTATGAGCGCGTCGAGACCCTGGATGGCATGAATAGGGTCTTCAAAACTGACGTCCCTGGCATAGATTTCCCGCAGTGTGTCGAGATTGTCCGGGTCGATCTTCTCGTAGACTGACTGTACCCGACGAGCCAGATCTTTTGAGGCCGTGGAAACCGGCTCAGTTGTGTCTGTGAGCTGCATGGGCTTACCCTCCGATGAGTTTGGATGGGTTACGGGCATGTGGCTCATATGGATCACCTTGCTGGCGAGTTCACGGACCGGGAGCCTACTGAGTTGTACTAGCTCAGACCCTACCGTATTTTTACTCTGACCTCTTCTTTTCGAATTCTAAAGATTGTCAATTTGAGCAAAGAAGTACCAGGGTGGAATTTTATTTTCTACTGATCCCAGGTATTCAAACCTGGAAAGTGTCAAACCCGAATCCCGCACCAGTTTTTCTATGCCTTCGGACAAGGTTTCACCGGTTGCAACACCAAATTGAAATTCTTCGCTGTAATATTTCAGACTCTTCTGCATGGCCTTGCTAAGTCCTGCATAGGGTGGATTTCCATTCATCAAATCAGCAGAGAAAAAATCGACACCCAGAGTGCTTCCCTTTGGCAGAGAGGAAACAAGATTTAAGGTATCTCGTATCGCCTCTTCCACCAAATACATGGTGACGCCTTCCCATAGAATGTAAGTTGTAAGATTGGGATTAAACCCTGAAGCAAGCAGGGCATCCATCCAGGACTCCTGATTGAAATCCGTTTCAACGAAAGTCACATGATCATGAGGAACGCCTGCCGACTTTAAGGCATTAATCTTGGCATTCAGGGTAGGTGGCATATCTACCTCAAAGCACTGGATGTCTAATCCATCGGGCAAGTCGTAGCAGCGAGTATCATATCCAGCGCCCAACACAACGAACTGAACCGCTGGATTGTCAATCCTGGTCAGGGAATCCTTAATGGAACGATCAAAAAAATCAGTGCGATGTGACATCATGCCTAATAGCGGAGAAGGTCGTTGCCCAGGATAGGCAAAGAAGGAACCTTTGTAGCCACTAAGATTGCTGGCAAAACCAAGGATTTCCATTGTTAGAAATTTCGATGGTTTGTCGAAGGAAGGAAGATGCCCTGCTATCCTGTAAGCAGCATCGTCCTGCCGGGTTCCTGCAATATGCATCAGTAACCGGCTTGCATAGGGTTCATTAGCGGTTCCGGAAATGTTTTGACGTACACAAATGTGTCGGATTCGCCACGTATAGAGGATCAATCCTACAATAAGCAGTGGCGACAATAAGATACAAATGAAAATGAAAATCAGAAGGCGCATAGCGTAGGGCCTCAAACAAAGGGGTCAGAAACAAAGGCGTCAGAGTGAAAATACAGTGGATTTAAGCACATTCAATCACTGTATTCTCAGCACACGCTCCCAGCGTGCTCTGTGGGTATTTTCAACTCATCAATTCATATAACGAGTCGGTTGCGCATTCTACTGAAATTCCTGACGTTGGAGGTTTGATTTCGCTTTCAAGCTGCACTGATTATCCAGACAAAATGTCACCATTACTGCTCAGCAGTAATAATAAAAATGCAATCCTCTAAATGTCTGCTCAGGGTCCAAAGCCGCCCCTCGGTACTTCAGGTTCTAATTCCATTCCCGACCAGAAGCCGTCGTTATGAGCGAAATTCTGTTTCTATCGGCTCCTAATCAAAGCGGACATTGTCTGGCGGGTCCAGTGCAGGTTTTTGCAACGCATTGCTATCAGGAACACCCTGGCTTCGGGGCGCATTCACTGGCGAGACGCCTTGCTGCCGGTATATACCGGACGGTGGCGGCAAGGCAATGACGGCAGTGCGCCTGCCTGGAAGCCCCATCAGTCGGGGCCTGTCGGGAAACAATGCGGTATGGTGGGGGTTGGCTCAGGCCCGGTCAATTTGCTGCGGATGACCCCTTTTAGCGCTGTCGGCCAGGCGCTCGCGGAGCGCTACGGTAAATATTTTTCGGGTCCCTGGCAATCCAACCCACGAAAACTGCCGTAGCAGTTGTCATGAATCAATTGTCAGCTAACTACGATCGGTTTAGGATGAGCGCCAGAGACCTGGTGGATCAGAGCTTTCAGGTCAGGAACGAGCGCCTTGAACGCGGGCGGGGTAAAACTGTCCAAAGCGGTCTTCAACTCAAGGACGGACTGCAGGATGCCACCCTCAAGTCGAATAAGAAGGAAAGCATGACGTCAGCTGGCAAGACTGATTACGGCACAATTGATGGCGACAATGAAGAACTGCTGATTGCCGTGGGTAACTCCCAGGATCGTCGGGCTTTCAACATGCTGTTTCAGCGATTCGGCGGCAAAATCTATGCGCTGGGCATGAAAATCACGCGCAATGAACAGCTCGCCAATGACCTGGTGCAGGAAGCCATGCTCATTATCTGGCAGAAAGCTCCGCTGTACGACCTGGACAAAGGATCCGCGCAGACGTGGATTTTTACCCTGGTACGTAATCGCTGCTTCGATATTCTGCGTAAGATGAAGCGTCAGCCAGAGGGTATCAGCGCCGATGATGTTTTTGCAGAAACCGAGCAGCAACTATCCGTCGATCCCGAGCAGCAGCAGACCAACGAAATACAGCTGGAGCAGATCGGCCAGCATTTCAGCAGGCTGCCGGCAGCACAGCAGCAGGTTATCGAATACGTTTTCATGAAGGATCTGACCCATCAGGAAGCCGCTCAACAGCTGGATATCCCGCTGGGAACGCTGAAGTCGCGACTGCGGTTGGCGTTAAACAAGTTACGAGATTACATCGGGGTTGAAGAATGACTAGTAAGTTGAACCATCATCCCTCGGAAAGTCTGTTGGAGACTTTCTGCGAGGGGCTTTTATCTACCGGTATGAGCGTGGCAATTTCCGCTCACCTGGAACTATGCGACAGTTGTAGGCAGACCGCCGATACCATGAAAGCCCGGCTGGCAGCTAAATGGCTGGCCAGCGAGCCTGAACCGGAATATCGGTCAGTCCCGGGCGACGCGTCGGCAATGCTGGATGCCATCACCCGGCAGCCCCAGATCGTGTCTCTGACGGTGCCCAGGGCGGGCGACGACGTCGGGGTGGAACTGCACATGCATGAACGTAGCGTCAAGCTGCCCAGGGTGCTGGCCAAGGTTGCTGAAAACGGCGTGGTCTGGCGAAAGCTGGCCGGCGGCATCAACACGGCAAACCTGCGGCTGGACCGCGAGGCGCAGTGTGATTTCATGTACATGAAACCTGGAAGTCAGGCTCCCCGCCACACCCACGGCGGCATGGAGGTGACCCTGGTGCTGGACGGAACCTTCGCGGACGAACTGGGGGAGTATCAGCCCGGCGACTTTGTACTGCGTGACGGACATCAGACACATACGCCAAAAAGTGACGAAGGCTGTGTCTGCTATTCGGTCCTGGACAGCCCCCTGCATTTCACTTCGGGCCTGTCCCGTCTGCTCAATCCGTTTCAGCGCCTGCTTTTCAACCGGCAGTTACGCCAGGGCGCCTGATATCCTGGCCAGTTCATTCGCATGCCTTGAAGGCCTGCAGATACAAATCCAAAAAAACCGGGCTTTGCCCGGTTTTTTGTGACAGTCCGCTGTTATTTCCTGATGTCCTGGGCACTGATACCCCGAACCTGTGTCACCGGGATCATTTCGATATCCCGAAACTTCGAGTTGATGGGATCATCCAGTTCCAGGATAGAGCCCACGTTGGCATAAGTATCCTTGACGAAAATGTGGTCATTGCCGTCGTACTTGCGGGGAATACCGTAATTGATAGCATCGCGGTAGCCGGAGGGTACCTGGGTCAGCATGCTTTTGGTTACCCAGGTGCTGCCGTCGCGGGCAAAATCACTGATTCGCGACGCATAATTGACTGTTTCACCCAGTACCGTGAACTCCACATGAGCACCGGCATGGTAAGTGCCGAACCACTCCTGGCCCTCGTGCATGCCGATATTCAGCACCAGTTCGTTAAACCAGCCCTTGCGGACCTGCCAGCGCTGGGTGATCTTCTTCATCATATCCTGCAGTTCGATGGCACACTGCACGGCATTCAGCACGTAATTACAGTCCGGCTGCGGGAAAAAGTAGTACACCATGCCGTCTCCTGCATGTTTGCCATGGGTACCATAGTATTTTCTGAATACCGGTTCGCTTTCCTGCCATATGTCATTGATCAGCTGAAAATACTCCTCGGCAGGCAGTTCAGAGCACAGGCGCACTGAATTCTGCAGGTCGGCTACCATGACGGCAACGTGACTGAGGTAGGGTTTACGCCGTCGCAGCAGTTCGCGGATAACCTGATTTCGCTGGGCAAGGAACTGCAGCAGGAAATCGTCATTCTTGGACACCTGATTGTAGGTGAACAGTATGCCTTCGCGATAGAAACTGACATACAGGTCGCAGGGTATCTCCTTGCCGGTCCGGTCTTTCAGGTTGGCACTGAAATGTACTATGGGCTGTTTTTCAACCGGTTGCGCGCCTTCGTAAAGGGATTCGATCAGGGACAGCATCTCGCCGCCCAGTGGTGCGTAAATCTTGGTCAGTGCCGACTTGCTCATGCGTTTCTTGGCGGCGGCAAGATGAGGTTTGAGGGTTTCCATCAGTTCCTGGGGATCGTCACCATCGAAGGCTTCCACCAACAGGCTCAGCAGGTTACGTGTCTGCAGGTCACCGGCGCCTGATACCCTGGGTCCGAACACCGATTCCTCGGCATGGCTGTTCCACCACATCAGTTCGAAATTGTTGTCCACCATGTAGGCAGGTCCGGGGAAGCTGTCGATGGTCAGTTCCATGGACAGCCGTTCCGAGGAACCATTCCCGTAAACCGGCTGGCCTGATCCCGATGAGCTGTCCTTGTCCGCTGCCATGGATGGTTCCGCCAGTGGATAACGGGCCCCTGACTTGCTGGACAGCTTGCTGGCTATATCGGCAATGGACATGCCTTCCTTTTTAAGCACCTGGACTTTCCTGACCCTGTCCAGGGCCTCGTTGGGGAAATAGCCAATTCTGGTGGCGCGACCTTCGCCATCTTCCGGAGTTTTGACGATGGGGCTGGGTAGGATACCCAGGGCAACGTAGTTGTTAAGTGTTGCCCGGGAGATCCCGGTCTGCTCCATCAGCTCTTTACTTGTCAACATGACCTGCTACCGGTTTCTTATTAATAGGTGGACAGTATAAGTACGCTGTCCAGATATGTCAATTACCATTTAGACAGTATATATAGATGTCTAAATATACTGTCTAAATACCGCGATTGCTGGCTTGTAGCGTGACGGACTCAAAGTTGTCGGCGACCATTGGAAGCGTTCAGAAGAGCTGTCCAATTGGCGAGTTTCATCACAATACTGACACAGACCTGAACGCCGGCCGATCAATGCTGCTGTCACGGGTTGTTTTCCGGGGGTTGCTGCGGCGGGTGATTCCGTTCCCGCCCGAAGGAACTGGAACCGGTTGTAGCCCGGGCCATGGCGGCGGGTGAATTGGCACAGGAGCGCCCTGACGCGGAGGCTGTAGTGACGACTGTCTGACTCAACGGAAGCAGGGCGCCTTGTATCCGGGACGGATCAGTGACCAGGTCTGCTTGCATCCAGGAGATTCATTCCTTTCGCCTGCTGCGCTACCGCGTGCCTCCTGATCCGGTTACGGGGACCTCCCGGCAACCTGGCCAACGACCTGTCACACCATGGCGGCAAGGCTGGCTCAATGGCAGGAAGTGAGAATAACTCTCAGATAAAACCTGACGTCCTTGTTCAATCCGGGCCAGGGTATCGGTATCTGGTGGCCTCGGGAACGCCGGTCCCTACTCGTCAGAACCGGGATCCGCCGGCTCAGTATTGGCGTCATTGACGGCTGCCTTGTCGAACGTCCGTCGGGCGGTGAACAGGACAACCAGGTAGACGGTGGTCAGCATTGCCCAGGACAGAATTTCCACCGGCCACAGGGGGCGCGGGGCAAGACTGGTGGTGATGACGGCGAGCAGAAAGGCAAGCCACAGGGCAAGCAGGATCAGCGGTGCCAGCGCCAGGGCTTTCCAGTACCCCGTCCACAGGCGGACAGCGAAATAGCACAGATAGGCCACGCTGGCGGCCACACTGCAGACAAACAGGCCGATTATCACCTCCCAGAATCCCCCGGGGCTGTCATTGGCGACTGCTGCGCTGTAGGCCAGGCCGGGGGATACCAGCAGGCTGCTTCCGATCAGCCGGGCTGCTTGCCCGGAGTCACGGAGGCGCTGGATTGCGGGATGTGAAACTGTCGGGAGACTGTTGGTCATAAAAACTCTCTGTTGAAGGCGGATGGTGAATTGCCGTACCGTGTTGCTACTATGCTTGAAATCCCCATTGGATTCCCTGTCTACCGACAGGTGAACCCCGAATTGTGAAACGGAGAATACCATGATGAAAACATTGTCAGGGATCGCCATGATGGCCTCGTTGATCCATTCCTGCCTGCTGGCCGCGCAGCCGACAGCAATGATGCCGATTCCGGAAAGGATTGTTGCCCAACGCGGTGGCTTTATTCCGGAGGGCATCGAGTACGACAACCTGTACAACCGGTTCCTTACCGGGTCCATCGCCGACGGCAGCATTTATGCCATCGGTACGGATGGTTCTCTGCATGTGGTGGTTGATGATCCGGAACTGGAGGCGTCGGTGGGCATAGAAGTGGACGAGCAACGCAATCGCCTGCTGGTGGCCAATGCCAGTATCGAGGCGGCCGATGGCGGGGCAAGCCTCGGCGTGTATCAGTTGAATACCGGCAAACGACTTGCCATGATCGACCTGGCAGGCGTTATTCCCGACAGGCCTGCTGATGCCAGTCATTTCGCTAACGACGTGGCCGTAAGCCGTTTTGGTGAAATCTATGTCACCGATACGCGGATGAACATCATTTACAAGGTGGACAATTATTACCGGGCTTCGGTGTTCCTGGACCTGGGACGTGATTCCGGGCTGAATATCAATGGTATCGAGTACCACCCCAATGGTTATCTGCTGGTGGTTTCGCCGGGAACCGGCCAGCTTTTGCGAATTCCGGTCAATGACCCCGAATCCTGGTCATTTGTTGACCTGGAACTGCCTGCCACCGGCGGTGACGGGCTGGTCTGGGCCGCAGACGGTTCACTGGCAGTCGTTTCCAACAACCTGGGCCGGGTGACCAAGTACAGCAGTGATGATTTCTGGCGATCTGCCGGTGTGACAGGCCTGGCCAGCTTTGACGGGCAGGGGACAACCGGTGCCGCCGTAGGCAATTACATTTACGTGGTCCAGCCCCATTTCGCTGATCCGGAGCCCCCGGTAATCCTGCGCGCCGAATTCTGACAGTTCGCCAGTCCTCGCTGGCAAACGACCTGCCCGTAGCAGCCGGTAGCGGTGAGTAGAGTTGTCACCGCTATCGCTGCCAGCCGGCATAGACTGTCCAGCGCGTCCGGGCAGTCTATGCCGATGTCCATGCTAATCCGCGTTGCACCCCCCTGATTGCCTTTTCTCCCGGACTGTCCTGGTGCTGCCTGTCAGGCTTCTGCTGTGTCCCGCTGGGCTTAAAGGGTTAAATTTGTTTAAAAAAGGCTTAAATCTTTTGATTCAGGCTAATAGTCAGTTGAGCCCGTTTCTGCAGGCTGAATATGTAACCTGCTGAGCCCACAGGATTTTGTCAGGTCAGGGGGAGTTGCTTTTAGCGCCGGGTAGCTGTCGGCAGTAGCGGGAAGGCCATTCCGGAAATATACAGCGCAACAGCCAGGCTTTTTTCAATTAGGTTGTTTTCTATCGGGCAATCGGATTGCTTTCACTCGGACTGCTTTCCAGCATGCTGTTCTTTACCAGGCTGCTCTCAACAAAGGGGCTTTCAATAAGTGGGCTTTAAATAAAGGGAGCTTTCAGTAAAGGGGCTTTCAATCAGGCGACTTTCAACCAGGCTTTCTGGCACCTGCCAGGCTGTTTTCAACCTGGCTGCCCGCGAATATCTTTTGATTTTCCGGCATTACTGTCCGGCCTACCGCAGTGAAGATGCAGGCGCCGACAGGAAACCGGTGTCCAGGATGTCGCCTGTCCATTGCGGTAACGCCGGCATTGACCCGCTACTGCCGGGCAGGCCGTTCGGGCTGTTAGCCCCGCTGCCGGCTGATGGGGCATGATCTTCGGGGTCAGTTGGGCAGGGAATAGCCCACTCCGGCACCAGGACCCAGCGGTAACCCCAGCACTACCCAGGCGACGGTCAGGGCCATGCCGCTAATCAGCAGCCAGAGAGAATAGGGCAGCATGGTCGCCGCCAGGCTGCCGATACCGAATTCCCGCTGCCAGCGCTGACAGAAGATCAGGATAAGTGGAAAGTAGGGCATCAGCGGCGTGATTATGTTGGTGGCGCTGTCGCCGACCCGGTAGGCTGCCGTACTCATCTCGGGGCTGATTCCGATCAGCATCAACATGGGTACCAGTACCGGACCCAGCAAGGCCCACTTGGCGCTGGCGGAACCAACGAACAGGTTGATCAGACCGGTGAACAGTATGATCAAGACCAGCAGCAGGGCAGTGGGCAGGTTGGCCGCCTGCAGTACAGAAGCTCCACCAATGGCGAAGATCAGCCCCAGGTTGGACCAGTTGAACAGGGCAACGAAATGCGCGGCGGCAAAAGCCAGTACCAGGTAGTAACCCAGGTCCGACATGGCCTCGCTCATCATGCGCACGATATCCCGGTGACTGGAGACCGAACCTGAAGCTGAACCATAGGCCCAGCCGGCGCCAAGGAACAGCAGGAAAAAGCCGGCAACCAGGGATTGATAGAGTGGGTTCAGCCGGCTTTCCGGTGGAGCCGATTCGTCCACCAGGGGCGTGCCGGGGCCCAGGCACAGGAATAGCCAGAGCAGAACGATAGCCAGGCTGACCAGGCCGGCACGTCTGAGTCCGGCCAGTTCCGCGGGCGCAAGGTCGCTGTCGGAGGTCTTTACCAGGCCCGCAGTGGCACTTTCCATGCCTGCCGATTCACCCTCCCCGATACCGTCGACGGGCTGCAGACGTGGTTCGATGACCCGGTCGGTCAGCAGCCAGATTACCGGCAGGAAAAGCAGCATCATGGCGGCGATAAAGTACCAGTTGCCGGCGATATTGGCGTCCCACGCCGCATCGACGGTTTCCGCGCTGGCCTCGGTAATGCCGAACAGCAGGGCATCCAGGGGGCCGACTACCAGATTGGCGGAAAACCCGCCGGACACGCCGGCGAAGGCAGCGGCGATACCGGCAATGGGGTGGCGACCGGCCGCCGCGAAGACGACGCCGGCCAGGGGAATCAGCACGACATAGGCGGCATCCGTGGCAAGGTTCCCCAGCATGGCAACCAGGGCTACCGTGGGGGTGAGAATGCTCGACGGTGCTTTGCTCACCGCCGAACTCATGGCTGCCGCGAACAGGCCGGACCGCTCGGCCACGCCGGCGCCCAGCATCACCACCAGGACAAATCCCAGGGGGTAAAAGCCGGCAAAGGTGGCGGGCATTTCCACCAGCAACCGCTGGATGTTGTCGGCAGAAAGCAGACTCTGAGCTTCGATAATGACCGGGTTGCCGGTGGCGTCCAGTTGCGTGGGATGATTGGCGGACACGCCGGTCAGGGCAGCGATGACGCTGATGACGACTACTGCCAGGATACACCAGAGGAAGATGAAGACCGGGTCCGGTAACCGGTTGCCCGTGCGTTCTATCCAGGCCAGCACGCCCTGCGTATCTGCCGGCGCCTGCGCGTTTTCCTTAGCCATGTTCCGGTTCCTTGTTCCAGGGGACCTCCCAGGAGCCTCTGATTAATCAGGGCCCCAATAAATCAGAGATTCCCTCAATGAAAGAAGAAACCGATATTACACAAGGGCGGAGATTGATTCGAGAACCAGGCCGTTTTCGATAAAGCTGCAACGGCCTGATTCTGTATCCAGGACGGGTAAAAAGTTACCGGGTGGTCAATTCCCGGCCACTGCCTGCGCCGGGATTATTCAACGCAGACCGGCAAAAAAGGCGCGCACATCCTCCAGTAACAGTTCCGGCTCCTCCATGGCGGCAAAGTGGCCACCCCGGGGCATGACGGTCCAGTGCACGAGGTTATAGCTGCTTTCCGCCCACCCTCTTGGCGTGGCGGTTATTTCCGCCGGAAAGATGGCTCCCCCGGTTGGAACCGAGATATATCCCAGGCCGCCGCCGAAGGCTCTAGGTGCGTTGCGATTTTCATAGTAGATGCGCATGGATGAAGTGATAGTGCCGGTGAACCAGTAAATTGACACATTGGTCAATAACTCATCCATGGTGAACTTGTCCAGGATGTTGTCGGTCTGGTCCTGGGGGATATCGCTCCAACCGTGAAATTTCTCCACTATCCACGCTGCCAGGCCTGCGGGTGAATCGTTCAACGCATAGCCCAGGGTCTGGGGCTTGGTTCCCTGAATCTGCTGGTAGCCTCGCTCGTTGGCCATGTAGGCTTCCCGCATTTCCCGTTTCTGCAGTTCCTCCGGCGTGGCACTGGCATCACCCCCGGCATTGCCGGCCAGTACGAAATTGGAGTGCAGCCCGATGAGCCGGTCCGGGTAGTTGGCAGCGATGTAACGATTGATGATTGCTCCCCAGTCGCCACCCTGCAGGCCGTACTGCTCGTAGCCCAGCCTTTCCATGAGCCCGACCAGCAGGTGGGCGATCCGTTCCGGGCTGTATCCGGGATCCCGGGGCTTATCGGAAAATCCGAAGCCCGGCAGCGACGGGGCGATGACGTGAAAGGCATCACCGGCTTCGCCGCCGTATGCCGTCGGGTCGGTCAGGGGTCCGATAATCTTGTGGAATTCGGCGATGGAGCCGGGCCAGCCGTGAACCAGGAGCAGGGGCAGGGCATCCGGATGCGGGGATCGCTGGTGGATAAAATGCAGGCCCAGGCCGTCGATGTCCGTCCGGTACTGGTCAAAGCTGTTGAGCAGGCGTTCCTGGCTGCGCCAGTCGAATTCGTTCTGCCAGTAGTCGACAAGTTCCCGCAGAAAGGCCCGGTCAGTGCCATATTCCCAGGTGGTGTTTTCAATCTGGTCCGGGTAGCGGGTCAGTGCCAGTCGCTGACGCAGGTTCTCGATGTCCTGGTCCGCAACGTCGATGGTAAATTCCCTGATGCTGGTATCGGTCATGGCAGCGGCCAGTTGCTCCGGTGTGTTGTCAAGAGTTGTGTCCGCGGCGGTCGGCATTTCCGCAGTAACTTTGCCATCGAGGCCATCGAGGCCATCGAGGCCATCGAGCGCGGTGGCGTTGCTGCCGTCGCTGACGGTATCAGTGGAAAGTTGTGGCCAGGCGGTATTGACCGGGAGTAAAAAAACAAGGGGCAGTGCCAGCAGTTTTATATTCATGGGTAGCTCCTAGGATTATGGGATTTCTGCTTGACTGTGAAAGTACTCTGGCTTCCCTGATTAATCAAAGGTTCTCTGGGTCAGGATTGCCAGTCGGTGAGGACCGTTGTCAATATGGTCAGCGCCTGGTCCAGCTCTTCCCGGGAAACATTCAGGGGTGGCAGCAGGCGCAGGCTGTTGCCACCGGCTTTCACCGTCAGCAGTTTATTGGCAGTCAACGCTTCAATAAGTTCGCTGTTGGGAATCCTGCATCGTACACCGATCATCAGCCCGGCACCGGTAATTTCTTCAAGCTGATCCGGATGGTCGGTAACCAGCTGTTGCAGGGCACCCCACAGATAAGCGGCATTGTCGTTCAGCGTGGTCATGAATGCCGGTGCAGTCACCTCGTCCAGCACGGCATTGGCGACGGCGCTGGCCAGGGGATTGCCGCCGAAGGTGCTGCCATGGGTGCCGGCTACCATGACGGCCGCAACTTCCTCTGTGGCCAGGCAGGCTCCCACCGGAAAACCGCCACCGAGACCCTTGGCGGATGCCAGGATGTCGGGGACCACCCCGGACTGCTGGTAGGCATAGAGCGTCCCTGACCGGGCCAGTCCGCACTGCACCTCGTCGTACATCAGCAGTAATCCATGGTGGTCGCAAAGCTGACGCAGCCGGGTAAGGTAGGTCCTGGACACCAGCCGGATGCCACCCTCGCCCTGGATGGGTTCAATGACAATGCCGGCAGTCTGCTCGGTAACCGCAGCCTCAAGGGCATCGATGTCGCCAAAGGTGACCTGGTCGAAGCCGGTGTCTCCCGGGAGAAACCCCTCCATGTGTACCGGGTTGGCCGAGGCGGCAATGGGTGCCAGCGTGCGGCCGTGGAACGATTCGCTGACCGCAAGAATGCGTTTACGCTGGGGTTGGCCATGGTCGTGGTGATAGCGGCGCATGATCTTGAACCCGGCTTCCACCGCTTCGGTACCAGAGTTGCACAGGTAGACCCGGTCCGCAAAAGTCAGCCCGGTGAGTCGATCGGCCAGTTTTTCGGCCTGGACGATGCGATAGAGATTCGAGGTATGCCACAGCCTGTTGGCCTGATCGGTAAGGGCCCGGACCAGGGCGGGGTGACAGTGACCCAGGGAGTTAACGGCAATTCCCGTGGCAAAATCCAGGTAGGCATCGCCGGTGGCGGTATAAAGGTAGGAGCCCTTGCCATGATCGAATTCAAGCGTCGGGCTGCCGTAGTTTTCCATCAGTGCCGATTTCATGGGTAACCCGGTCGACTGGTCCGCTGACAGCGGAGTGATAGGTGTCAGGTGGCGGCATAATGCCCGATAACCGTGTATCATTCAACGCATGACATTGAGCCGGTTTTTCAAATCAGCCACCCTGCCGGACCCCGCCAGCGCGCTGCCTCATCGCCCGGAGCCGGTAACGGTCAGTCCCCGTCATTTTGTCAATGGCAACCCCATGGTGGAGCCGGTACCGGCACACCTGGAAAAGGCGGTGTTCGGTCTCGGCTGCTTCTGGGGCGCCGAGCGCAGTTTCTGGCAACTGCCGGGGGTATTCAGTACCGCCGTGGGTTACGCCGGCGGGATTACCGCGAATCCCCGCTACGAGGACGTGTGCAGCGGCCGGACCGGCCATGCCGAGGTGGTCCTGGTGTACTTCGACCCGACCGCTATCGATTTCGCGGAGTTACTCAGGAATTTCTGGCAAGCCCACGATCCTACCCAGGGCATGCGCCAGGGTAATGACCGGGGAACACAGTACCGCTCGGCGATCTACCCGGTAGATGACCGCCAGGAGCAGCTGGCCAGGGAGACCCTGGAGCAATACCAGGAAAAGCTGGCGGCAGCAGGCTACGGTGAGATCACCACGGAAATCCGGCAACTGGATCACTTCTATTACGCCGAGGATTATCACCAGCAGTACCTGGCCAATAACCCGGGGGGCTATTGTGGACTGGGCGGGACTGGTGTCTGCCTGGTTGACAGCGCATCCAGTACCGGGGATTGAGCGCCGGGCAGACCGGTGCGCAGGTTACCGTGCCGACCCGTCAGGCCGTGGCGAAGCCGAAAAACTCGCTGATTTCCTGTTCTTTTTCCAGGGCATCGTGGAGGCCCAGCTGCATCAGCGCCTGGCAGTAGCCAGGTTCGAACAGCAGCAGGCTGAGAATCGTGCCGCCGCTGGACTCCTTGACGAACAGCCGCAAAGGTCGGGGCAGCTCATCAAAATGTTCTACGGCAAGCTCGCTGAGATCGCGACTGGGAGAAATTTCCAGCAGGTCCACGACTTCATGGCGAATATTGTTCTTCAACAGTTTGCGCTGGGGTACGTGGGGCAGGATATCGTTGATATGCCGCAGGAATTCCAGGTCATTTTCCAGGGTATCAACAAACGCGCTATTCAGAATGTGGCCGACAATTTGTGACAGCGACGGGTGAGCCAGGTCATCCCCACTGACCTGGTTGGGGCTGCGGTTGCCGCTGACGCCTATTGCCAGGATTTTCCGGGCACCCAGATGCAGGGCCGTGCTGGTGGGTGCCAGTTGACGGATAGCACCATCACCGAAATACTCGTTGCCTATCTGCACCGCTGGAAAGATAGTCGGAATTGCCGACGATGCCATCAGGTGATCGAGGGTCAGCTGGCTGCGCATGCCCTTGCGATGAGGGCCAACCCAGTCCTTGATGCCATCGACGGCCTGGTAAAAGGATACCGACTCACCGCTGGTGTAGCTGGACGCCGTGATGGCGACGGCATCCAGTAATCCGTCGTCGATATGCCGCTGGATGCGCTGAAACTTGATGACCCGGCTCAGCAGGTCGCCCAGCGGCGCATTGTTCAATAGCGATACCGGGGTCTCCGTCGGGCGATTGGACACCATGGCCAGCACCCAGTTGGATGCGCTGGTGATAATGCCGGCAGAATCCAGCCGGTACACCTGGTCACTGCGAATATTGTTCCACACGTATTCGAGGGTCCGGACCCCGGTGCGCAGTCGCTGGGCGTGGGTGGCCAGCGAGGTGCCGTTCAACGCCCCGGCGGACGTGCCGGAGATGACGTGAAACGGATTGCGGGTGCCCCGGGGCAGGATGTTGGCGATAGCCCGCAACACCCCGATCTGGTAGGCAGCCCGGGCTCCACCACCGGAGAGGATGAGGCCGATCTTGTCTTTATTGCGCTTCTTCTTTTTCACGTTCAAACCAGTCCTGCCGGGTCCGGTGAATGGGTGCAGATTCCCGGGACCGCCCGGTTGACCAGGTTGATAATCTGCAGGCCGGGTCGGCGGAACAGCGGTTGTCGGTGTTGAGCGCCTGCCCTGACGGGGTCGTCGGGCAGGGATTATAGCCCCCCTGCAGTGTGTTGTTTACCGGGGATTGCCTTCGTCGACAGATCCGCCCCATAATGCAGGCGCGGGACGCTGGACCGGGTCTGAAGCCGGATTTTTCTTTATATCAATTCCAGGAAAATCCTGTATCCTTCTGTTTTATTTCAGCTTACTATTTCAATGGCAACAGTCGCCTGTCACCGGTCCGCCGGTATCGGGCCGGACCAGGGCAGGGGACTGCCGGTAACGCCAGCAACACGAGGAGCAGCAGGCATGGTGGAAAGCGGCATTGAAAAGCTGGTCATCGCCATCTCGTCACGGGCCCTGTTCAACCTGGAGGACAGCCACCGGGTTTTCGAGGACCAGGGGCTGGCGGCCTTTCAGCAATACCAGATTGAGCGGGAGGACCAGCCCCTGGAGCCTGGTGACGCTTTCGGCCTGGTTAAAAAATTGCTCCATCTCAATGTGTTACTGGATAAATCTCGAGTCGAGGTGATACTGCTATCCCGTAACAGTGCCGATACCGGACTGCGGGTTTTCAATTCCATCCAGCACTATGACCTGGCCATCACCCGTGCGGCATTCTGCGGCGGCGACAGCCCCTACCGCTACATCGGGCCGTTTGGCAGCCACCTGTTCCTGTCTACCGACGGCGCCGATGTGCGTCAGGCCCTGGAACTGGGTGTCGCCGCCGCGACCATTCTGCCCTCCCAGACCGCTGCGGCGGACGAGGAGATACTGAAAATCGCCTTTGATGGCGATGCAGTGCTGTTTTCCGACGAAGCCGAGCGAATCTACAAGAGTTCCGGGCTGGATGCATTCACCGCCAGTGAGAAGAGTGCCGCCAACGAACCCCTCAGCGGTGGTCCGTTCAAGCCCTTCCTGGCGGCCCTGCAACAGATCCAGACCGAGTTTCCCAGTGGCGAGGCACCGATTCGTACCTGCCTGGTCACCGCACGGTCTGCGCCAGCCCATGAAAGGGTGGTGAAAACCCTGCGTGCCTGGAATATCCGCATCGACGAATCCCTGTTCCTGGGAGGCCTGAACAAGGGCGAGTTTCTCAAGGCCTTCAACGCCGATGTCTTTTTCGATGATCAGCAGGGCCACTGTGAGTCCGCCCGCACCCATGTCGCCACCGGCCATGTTCCCCATGGCGTGGCCAACGACCAGTAAGCAGGGCGATGGCTCAGCCCGATATGTCGCTGTCGGCGCAGAGTGAGACCGGGTGCCGATGCGCAAACCGGAGACCCGTCCCCGTGTAGGCCTGGCCCCGGTTTCCCTGTGTCGAGCGTCCCTGGCCTCACGCGCCACCATCCACTACTGAGGAAATGGTAATACTAGCTTATTATCAGAAGGTTAACGGATTTTTCTCTACTGGTTTACAGCTTTTCGAGACGGTCTGCCCGGCCGGGATCCGGCGGGGAACTGTTGGGCCCGGGCCCCCGATTTGCTCGGAGCTGGCTGGAAAAAATCAGTTGGAACAGCAGGTTGTCGGCGGCGGTTCTAGCAATAGCTTAAGTGACTATAGAAAAGCATAGTTGAGGCCCAGCAACAGCAGCAGGACCATCAGCACGCGCTGCAGCAGCCGCTCCGGCACATTGCTGCTCACGTGGGTGCCAAGGTGGATTGCCGGCAGGGAACCCGCCAGCAGGCTGAGTAACAGCCAACCGTCTACATAGCCGCTTACCAGGTATCCCAGTCCTGCCACCAGCGTCAGGGGAACGGCGTGGGCCACATCGGTACCGATGATGCGGATAGCCGGCGTGCTGGAATAGATGACCAGCAGAACAGCAGCGCCAAACGCGCCGGCCCCGACGGATGACAGGGTAACGCAGACGCCCAGGAGAATGCCCATGACAACGGTGCTGGCGGCGGCATGCTCATGGACCAGTTTCATTACCGGGCCGCTTTCTGCCCGGGTAGCCCTGAGTCTCATCTTATCCCTTAAAATCAATATAATAGCGGTTATTATTAACATGATTCCAAGGCTGGACGTGAGCAATTCGGCAAAGCCGTCACTGTCCTGAAAGCCGCTATTGGCCAGCACCAGGTGTAACAGCAGGGAAACCGGCAGGCTGCCGATGGCCAGCAGCGCCACGATACGCCAGTCGATATTGCCACGACGGTGGTGAGAGTAAGCGCCGCCGGCCTTGGTCAGCGCGGCGTACAGCAGGTCAGTGCCAATGGCCACCGGGGGCGGGAACCCGAAGAGCAGCAGCAGGGGAGTCATCAGCGAGCCGCCGCCCACGCCGGTGAGGCCGATGGCGAAACCGACGCCGGCCCCGGCCAGGATGTACAGCAGAATGTCGACCATCTCAGTCCTGCCCCGAAACGGGTGTGGCAATAATTGTTGTGCGCGCCGGAAACGCAAGCGGTCAGATGCGGCCAGGCAACTATACCCTGACTTTTTTATTCTAAAAAAGAATAAAATGTCATATTGTTATGCCATTACTCGATGAGCGCGCCGCCGCTCCGTAACTGCAGCGGCAGCCCCGGTGCGGCGTTCGTGGTGGGAGGATACATGAAGCTGCAACAACTCAGGTATGCCGTGGAAGTGGCCAGAAACGACCTTAACATTTCCCGGACAGCCCAGGCCCTGTTTACTTCTCAGCCCGGGATCAGCAAACAGGTCCGGCAATTGGAGGCGGAGCTCGGCATCGAGCTGTTCGCCCGTCACGGCAGGCACCTCAGCAGTATCACGCCCGCCGGCCGGGCGATTCTGCCGGTAGCTGAAGAAGTTCTTCAAAAACTTGATGCTATGCGTGCTATTGCAGGCGAATTCTCGGACAGCAGCCGGGGTACCCTGGCGGTTGCCACCACCCATACCCAGTGTCGCTATGTGCTGCCGCCGGTGGTCAGGCAGTTTATTCAGCGCTATCCCGACGTGACCCTGCACCTGCACCAGGGCACGCCGATGCAGATATCCCGGCTGGCCGCCGACGGCACCGCGGATTTTGCCGTCGCCACCGAGGCGCTGGAGCTGTTCAATGACCTGGTGATGATGCCTTGTTACCGCTGGAACAGGACCGTGCTGGTCCCTGCCGGCCATCCGCTGGCCGCCGTGGCGCCGGGCTCGCTGAGCCTGGAGGACATGGCGCAGTATCCCATCGTGACCTATACCTTCGGCTTTACCGGGCGCTCCAAGCTGGACGATGCCTTCCAGGCCCGGGGACTTGAACCCCGGGTGGTATTCACCGCTGCCGACGCGGATGTGATCAAAACCTACGTCCGGCTGGGACTGGGCATCGGCATCGTGGCGAAGATGGCCTGGGACGCCGAGGCGGACAGTGATCTGTGCTCGCTGGACGCCGGCCACCTGTTCGAGCCCAGCACCACCAGTATCGGTATCCGTCGAGACGCCTTTGTACGGGGATTCATGTTTGACTTCATCGAAATGTTTGCTCCCCATCTGCAGCGCGACCTCATCGGCGAGGCGCTGCGGTGCAGGACGGCGGCGGAGCGTGACAGCCTGTTTGCCGGGGTGCCGATACCGCAAATCTGAGCCAGGGCACCGGCGACGTCGCGGCGGGCTCTCACCACTCCCCCTGGCATTGCCCGGTCTGCCTGCGGCAGCTTATTCGGTGTCGAGATTGCCGCGGTGCAGGCCACATTCCTTGATGGTGGCTTCTTCCCACCACCAGCGGCCTTCCCGTTCATGCTGACCGGGACCGATGGGACGTGTGCAGGGCTCGCAGCCGATACTGACAAATCCCTGGTCATGCAACGGGTTATAGGGGACATCGAACAGGCGGATGTAATCCCAGACCTGCTGTAACGACCAGTTCGCCAGGGGATTGACCTTGACCAGGCCGCCGTTCCGGCCGGAGAAGGCCGGGTCCAGCTGAAACGCCGGCACTCGCACCCGGGTAGGGCTCTGATCGCGGCGCTGGCCGGTAATCCAGCCATCCAGCTGCGCCAGCTTCCGTCTCAGGGGCTGGATCTTGCGGATTTCGCAGCATTCCTCGTGACCGTCTTCGTAGAAACTGAACAGGCCCTTGTCCCGGACCAGTTGCTCCAGCCGCTGTTGATCCGGAGACAGAATCTCGAGGTTGAGGCGATAGTGTTTCCTTACTTCCTCGATAAACCGGTAGGTCTGGGGATGCAGGCGCCCGGTATCCAGGGTGAATACCGGCACGTCGGGACGAATTCGCGTCGCCAGGGCCACCAGTGCGACATCCTCGGCGCCACTGAAGGCCAGGGCCACGTCCGGCAGCATTTCCAGAGCCTGGGCCAGTATGTCACGGGGCTCCATGCCCTGGGCATCCAGGTTCAACGCGTCAATGTGTTGTTCGCTCAGCATGATGTCCTGTCGTCCTGCCTGGGAAAGCGCGGTATTTTCTGCTATTTGCCCGGACAGGTAAAGAAGGCTGGCGGGCAGGATCCTGGGCGGGCAATGTTCCACGTGAAAAAACTTCAACGAAATTAGTAACTTATACAGTACAAACCGGTATAAAACACTAAATGTAGAGTCTCGGGGCCAGGGTACCGACCATATCTAGTAAAACTTTAGTTTTATTTAGACAGCCATGCCATGGTTGTAATGTGAATCCTTTCTGCTAAATTGGCGATTTTCCAAATCAGCCACGGCTGTAAATTCTGTCTCGGAGACCCTCAACGTGGAAATTGCCTGTCTAGACCTGGAAGGGGTACTGGTACCGGAAATCTGGATCGGCTTTGCCGAAAAAACCGGTATCGATGAGCTACGGGCTACCACCCGGGATATTCCAGACTACGACGTGTTGATGAAACAGCGGCTGCGCCTGCTCAATGAACACAAGCTCGGCCTGGAGGATATCCGCGAGGTCATTGCCTCCATGTCGCCCATGGACGGTGCCCGGGAATTTCTGGACTGGCTGCGGGGGCGCTTCCAGGTGGTAATCCTGTCCGATACCTTTTACGAGTTTTCCGCGCCATTGATGGCGCAGCTGGGCTATCCGACGCTGTTCTGTCATCGGCTGGAGGCGGATGCCGAGGGGCGTATCGTCGACTACCACATAAGGTTGAAAGACCATAAGCGGCAGTCGGTGATCGCGTTTCATGGCTTGAACTATCGCGTTATCGCCGCCGGCGATTCCTACAATGACACCTCCATGCTGGGTGAAGCCGATGCCGGTATCCTGTTCAAGGCGCCGGCCAATGTCATTGCGGAGTTTCCCCGGTTCCCGGCGGTCCACGAGTACGATGAGCTCCGCCAGGAGTTTGTCAAGGCCAGTCAGCGAAGCCTGGACTGACAATCGCGGCCGACGTACAGCGGCTTCTTAGCTTATTCCTGCAAGGTATTGATCAGGGAGTGAATTTTGTCGAAGCACTCCCGGTATTCCTGGTCACATCGGGAATCCGCCACGATCCCGCCACCCGCCCAGCAGTAGATCGTCTCATCCGCGCACAGTAGCGTGCGGATGGTGATGTTGCTGTCCATGTCGCCGTTGAAATCCTGGTACAGCACGGTGCCGCAGTAGGCGTCACGGCCACAGGGTTCAAGCTCCTCGATTATTTCCATGGCCCGCAATTTGGGCGCGCCGGTAATCGAGCCACCGGGAAAGCAGCGCTGCAGTAACTGCAGCGCCGATGTGCGTTCCGGCAGTCGCCCGGTAACCGTGCTTACCAGGTGAAAGACATTGTCGAACTGCTGCAGTTCAAACAGTTGCGGAACCTGGACCGAGCCGGTTTCGCAGATGCTGCCCAGATCGTTGCGCAGCAGATCCACGATCATCAGGTTTTCGGCACGGTCTTTCTCGCTGGCATTCAGCTCCCGGGCCAGCCGCCGGTCTTCTGCGCCGGAACGGCCCCGGGGCCGGGTTCCCTTGATGGGCTGGGTGGTTACCTGGCTTCCCGCCACCTGGATAAAGCGCTCCGGGGAGAGGCTCAGCAAGGCATTTCCTGACCAGCCCAGGTAGGCTGAAAACGGTTTGCCGGTGGCTTCCCGTAACCGGCAATAGGCAGCGAAGGGATCACCGGCGAAGCGTGCTGAGAAACGCTGGGCCAGGTTCACCTGGTAACAGTCACCGGCGTCGATGTACGCCTTGATACGGCCGAAGGCCTGCTGGTATTCCAGTTCAGTCATATTGTTGGAAAAGTTCTCCAACAGATTGAAATTCAGATATTTTCCTGGTTTTCCCAGGAGCAGCTCCCGGACCCTGCGACGGCTGCCGCCCGGGCAGCTGTCATGGAATACCAGCCAGCTTTCCCGACGCAGGTGGTCCACGGTAACGGCCCAGGAGTAGATGCCCAGGAAGCCCTGGGTCAGCGTGACCCGGCCGCGACCGGCAAGTCGAGGATAGCCCAGGAATCCCAGCAGCCCGCCACCAAACAGGCCGCTTTCCCGGGAGGAGGAGTCGGCGGTACCGGAGCCATAGGTGTTCAGTAAGTGGTCGGCCGCGGCAAAGATATCGTGCTGCACCGTATCCGGCAGAGGTAAGGAGCTGGTCAGGCCGTTGCCGTCGACCTGCAGCGTCGCCAGCGGTGCCGCCGCCAGGATGTCCAGGCGCCCACCGCGGGTACCGGCAGGACAGCTGTCCAGGAACACCGGGTAGGGCAGCGACAGCAGCCTCGACATCAGTGCCGTGCTGTCGGCATCGTAGGTCAGCTGTTCGACCTGCAGGTTACTCATCCGGCTCCTGGTCGTCCGCTGGTGGGACCAGCTGCAGGCTGCCTTGGTTGAGCAGCTGAACCAGCAGGGGAAGTGCTACCGACCCGGCGGCGTACTCCGCCGCGGAGAACGTTAGCGGCTCGTGCCAGGGCGTGCTGCACAGCCTCTGTACCAGGGGCACTAGCTGTAAAGCACAGGGGAAAACAGTCTCATCGACATAAAGAAAGACCCTGCCATCGCCTGGACTGTAGAAAAAACGAGAGCAGGAATTCTTAGTAAAAACAGCTGCTTGTTGATCGTTATTAAACAGTTGATGGAGATCATCCTCGCGATACTGCGTCGCTGGTGGCTGAATTCTTTCCGGGTATCGCGGCCGGGTGGCATAGGCCCCCAGAACGTCCCGGAACAGCTGTTGCTGCCCCGTCCAGCCCGCCACCAGTTGCTGCGCTGACGAAACCGCCTGCCCGTAGATTTCGCTGGAATCGGTGGTCGTCCCCCGGAGGCTGTCGTGAGGATCGACGAAACGCTCATCGTCGCTGACAATTCCGGCCAGCACATCGGCAAAATCCTGTACCAGGTCAGTCACCGACGGCGCGCGAAAGCCTACCGAATAGCACAGGCTGGCACCCCGGGACACGCCATGGTGGGCGATGCGGGGAGGCAGGTAAAGTATGTCCCCGGGCTCCAGCAGGAACTCCTCCTGGGGCGAAAACGACTCGAGAATGGAAAGCGGCGTATCGGTGCGCAGGGGCGTACTGTCGTCGCAGCGCTGGCCAATCTGCCAGACGCGTTTGCCCTGGCCCTGGAGCAGGAAGACGTCATACTGATCGTAGTGGGGGCCCACACCGCCACCGTCGCAGGCGTAGCTCACCATGATATCGTCGATACGCCAGGCCGGCAGGAAGTCGAAATACTGCTTCAGGTCGTTGACCCCGGGGTCGACCTGGTCAACCGCCTGGACCAGCAAGGTCCAGTTGGTCTCGCCAAGCCGGGTGAAACGGTCAGGGTTCAGCGGTCCGTGGGTCAGCTGCCAGTTGTTGCCATCGCTCCGGGTGACCAAGCGGGATTCCATGTCCGGCTCGCAGGCCAGTCCGGCCAGCTCGTCGGCGGTCAGCGGATCGACGAAACCCGTCCCGGATTGCTTTATCAGCAACGGCTGCTGCTGCCAATAGTCCCGCAGAAAGGTATCGCGATCGAAGTCATTCAGGATCATACCGGCAAACCTGTGCGGGGGCCGATGGCGGTCACGATTCAGTCAGCATGGGTAATTACAGTTCCCGTGCCTGCTGGCTGGCGTTGCCCGTGTAGGTAGCGGGACTCAGTGATTTCAACTGTTGTTTTGCCGGTTCCGGAATTTCCAGGGTGTCGATGAAACGATGCAGCGTTTCGCGGTTGATAGCCTGCCCGCGGGTCAACTGTTTGAGTTTTTCATAGGGTTGGTCGATGCCGTAGCGGCGCATGACTGTCTGGATAGGTTCGGCCAGTACTTCCCAGCTGCTGTCCAGGTCCGCCATGATGGTGTCGCTGTTCAGCTCGAGTTTTCCCAGGCCTTTCTGCAGGGCACGAAAACCGATCAGGCAGTGTGCCAGGGCCGTCCCCATATTGCGCAGCACGGTGGAATCCGTCAGGTCCCGCTGCCAGCGGGAAATCGGCAGTTTCCCCGCCAGGTGTCCCAGGACGGCATTGGCCATGCCCAGATTGCCCTCGGAGTTTTCGAAGTCGATGGGATTGACCTTGTGGGGCATGGTGGATGAGCCAACTTCACCGGCCACGGTTTTCTGCTTGAAATAACCCAGGGAGATGTACCCCCAGATATCCCGGTCCAGATCGATGAGCACAGTGTTGAACCGCGCCAGTGAATCGAACAGTTCAGCAATATAGTCATGGGGTTCTATCTGCGTGGTGTAGGGGTTCCAGGTGAGCCCCAGGGATTCGACAAAGATTTTTGCCTGTTCGGTCCAGTTAATTTCAGGGTAGGCAGCAAGGTGCGCATTGTAATTACCCACTGCACCGTTTATCTTGCCGAGGATTTCCGTAGCGGCAAAGCAGGATAACTGACGCCGCAGTCGATAGGCGACATTGGCCAGTTCCTTGCCAACGGTGGTTGGCGAAGCTGTCTGTCCATGGGTTCGGGCCAGCATGGGCTGATCGGCAAAGCGACTGGCAAGTTCGGACAGGACCGTGATGATTTCCTGCATGACGGGCAGCAGCACCTGTTGCCGACAGTTTTCCAGCATCAGTGCGTAAGCCAGGTTATTGATGTCCTCCGACGTGCAGGCAAAGTGGACAAATTCAAGCTGCTGCTGCAGATCGGCACGGTCACCGATCTTTTCCTTGATGAAATATTCCACCGCCTTCACATCGTGATTGGTGGTGGCTTCTATCGCTTTCACGCGCTCTGCGTCCGGTACGCTGAAATTCGCCACCAGTTGCAGCAGAAAACCACTGGCTGATTCGTCAAGCTGGCCGGCTTCAGCAATACGGGGATTGCCGCACAGCTGCTGCAGCCAGCGAATCTCCACTTCGGTGCGATAACGGATCAGTGCGAATTCACTGAAGTAGGGAGCGAGTTCCGCACACTTGTTTCGATAGCGGCCGTCTACCGCGGTGATCGCTGTCAGTTCTGTCAAGGGGAGTGAGGGCATGCCTGGTTTTCCTACACGCTGGTTAACAGGTTTCTGCGAATGTCACTGGCCGTCTGGTTGATTTTTTTGCGGTACAGCACCAGGTGCCAGCGCCGGCCACCAATCTGGTACCACAGCACCGCCCAGCGAATGCCGGCCAGCAGCAGCGTCCTGATCCGGCATGCGATCTTGTCGTTGCGCAGGAATTCGAGATTGCCTTTTACGTGAATACGAAAGGCGTAGGTGCTGATGGTTTCCTGGTAAACCTCGGCAACCTGCTGGAAGTACAGTTGCTCCCCGTGGTCGTCTTCTCCACTGTTGTCACTGTCCAGCGGCGAGACTTTTTTCAGCGCATCCTGCAACCGGTCCTGCATGGCGGTATCCGACATCAGTTTCTGTCGCAAAGCCAGGATGCCCAGCAGGTAGCGGATGACTTCGGGATTTCGATCGTCACGATTGCCACTGAAGATGTCCTGCAGCGTGCGCAGTCCCTGGCTGAACTGGATGGGATTGGGAAATACGTCCTCGAGGGATCGGGGATCGAACTTGAGCAGGGGATCCACGCAGGCGGCTATGGCACCAGGATCGGCTGAGCCGCGCACGGCCAGGTTATCCACCGTCGCAGCACACTGGGCAATGGCGGCCAGGGCAAGATTTTGGTATTCCCATTTGGTGTATCGCATGTCGATTCCAGTTAAGCGAGTCGTTGTTCAATTACGGCACCACCGAGGCAGGTCTCGCCCTCATAGAATACTATGTATTGACCCGGCGTGACTGCCCTTTGCGGTTGGTCGAATGTGGCGATCAGTTGCTCGTCGTCGCGGAATTCAACCTGGCAGGACTGGTCGTCCTGGCGGTATCGTATCTTGGCCTGGCAGCGCCCGGCCGCCCGGCTGTCATTGTTGATCCAGTGCGCCTGTCCCGCCAGCAGGCGGGAGGCGAATAACCGCTGGTTGTCATTTCCCTGGGCGACCACCAGCCGGTTGTTCTCCAGGTCCTTGTCCACCACGTACCAGGGGGCCTCGTCGTGCTCCCGCAGTCCACCGATGCCCAGTCCCTGTCGCTGCCCGATAGTGTGATACATGAGACCATGGTGTGCGCCGATCTCCTCGCCGTCCACCGTGATTATCGTACCGGGCCTGGCAGGCAGGTACCGGGCAAGAAAATCCCGGAACTTGCGTTCACCGATGAAACAGATGCCGGTGCTGTCCTTCTTGTCATGGGTCACAAAGCCTTGCTGTCGGGCGATATCCCGTACCTCTTCCTTCAGCAGTTCACCTACCGGGAACAGCGAACGTGCCAGGCAGGATTCGCTGACCTCACAGAGAAAATAGCTCTGGTCCTTGCCGGGATCCCGGCCTTTCAGCAGTCGGGTCTGGCCATGCTGTTCCAGCTTGCGGACATAATGCCCGGTGGCAATCAGGTCCGCGCCCAGTTCCAGGGCATATTCCAGAAACGCCTTGAACTTGATTTCGCGATTACACAGCACGTCCGGGTTGGGTGTGCGACCAGCGCGGTATTCAACCAGGAAGTGTTCAAAGACATTGTCCCAGTACTCGGCGGCAAAATTGGCCGTGTGCAGGGTTATACCCAGCTTGTGGCAGACCGCCTCGGCGTCCGCCAGATCGGCCTTGGCAGTGCAGTATTCCGTGTCGTCGTCTTCATCCCAGTTCTTCATGAACAGCCCCTCGACCCGGTAGCCCTGCTGCTGCAAAAGGTAGGCAGCAACCGACGAATCGACTCCGCCGGACATACCGACGATGACTCGGGGTTGGGGCGATTGTAGAGCCGCTGACATGCTATGGATTCTCTCGGTTTACGGGCGGCTACAGTGTGGTGACGACCGACAGGGGGTAACTGATGCCATGACGATAATCCTCCAATACCCGGAGGACTACCGGGCTGCGCAGACGGTCCTTAAGGCCGTGGATCTGTTCCAGGGTTAGCCAATGGGCTCGAATGATGTCCCTGTCCAACTCAAAATTTTCCACCGGGCTCACCGGCGTGGCGATAAAGCAGCTGCGCAGGTAACTCTCCTGGTTGGCATTGGAAATATAGTGGTAGAGCCCGAGATAGTTCTGCAGTTCCACCTGCCAGCCGGTTTCTTCCAGCGTTTCCCGCAGGGCTGCCTGCGCCAGCGTCTCACCGGCTTCCAGGTGGCCCGCCGGCTGGTTGAACACCACCTCGCCATCGGCGTGTTCTTCCACCATGAGAAAACGCCCGTCCCGTTCCACTACCGTGGCAACTGTCTTGTGGGGATACCAGGTCATCTGTGCGCGGTTTGGTCGGTGGCCGGGAGACAAAACATGTCAGGTGGTAGCTGAAAAGAGGGTTGCTGAAAAAGGACGTCATCCTACCGTAAATCCTGGCGGATTTCTGCCCATGGTAATGCCGGCTGGTGTCTCAGTTTAAATTTTATCCGTGGTTGTGGGTGAGGCCGCATCCTTCTGCTTCAGGTCACGTGGCCAAACATGGATAATAGGGGGCTGCAGCCAGCGAGGGGAGGAATCTGCCGATCCCCGCTTTTTCTGTCCAGGGAGAACCGGCAATGGGAAAACTGACGCACCTCGACGACCAGGGTCGCGCCAACATGGTGGATGTTTCCGACAAGGCCAGTACCGACCGGGTCGCCGTGGCCAGCGGCAGGGTAACCATGGCCGCGGAGACCCTGGACCTGATTGCCCGGGGTGACAGCAAGAAAGGCGATGTACTGGGTACCGCGCGGATCGCCGGCATCCAGGCCGCCAAGCGCTGTGCGGACCTGATTCCCCTGTGTCATCCTCTGATGCTCTCCTCCATCAAGGTGGAACTGGAGCTCGACCGGCAGGTATCGGCGGTAGCCATTACGGCGATCTGCAAACTCAATGGCCAGACCGGTGTCGAGATGGAGGCACTTACCGCGGTATCAGTGGCAGCGCTGACGGTTTATGACATGTGCAAGGCCGTCGACAAGGCCATGGTTATCGGTGATATTTGTCTGCAGGAAAAATCCGGTGGCAGAAGCGGTCACTATTCCAGAGGGTAATATGCTATCTCTGCACTATTTTGCCAGTATCCGGGAAGCCACCGGTCGCGCCGGCGAGGCGCTCAACCTGCCAGACTCGGTAAACGATGTTCAGGGCCTGATCGACTTCCTGGTCCAGCGGGATCCAGCGGGTCGTTCGGTGTTGAATAACGATGGCCGGGTGCTGGTGGCGGTTAATCAGACCGTGGTTGATCGTGATCATCCCCTGGAGGGAGATGAAGAAGTCGCGTTTTTTCCGCCGGTGACCGGCGGCTGAATCCCACAGCAACGACTGGACAGCAGGCTATACTGCCGTCGCTGCGGCCAGGGGCCCGCTGCAACGAACTCTTGAGTCGGCATGGCAGGTGACAGATTCCCTCGACGGGCAGTGATCCGGATGGCGGATCTGCGGGCGACTGAAGCATTGGTAAACAGATAAACAGATAAACAGGTACAAAGACCCGCTCAGCGAAACGCGGTACGGTCAACAGGCCTGTTGAAATCGGCAGGACAATCACAGAGCAAGAGGCGCAATCCCGGTGCGGTACATAGCAGTACAACAGGAAGATTTCGATATAGGCGATGAAACGCGGCAGCTGCGTATTGCCACTAACATCGGAGCGATCTGCACCTTCAGCGGACTGGTCCGGGAGTTTCAGCAGGACGGGGACGGCGCTGCCGTCGATGAGCTGTTCCTTGAACACTACCCGGGCATGACAGAGAAGGCGCTGGGGGACATTGTCGATGAGGCCTTCAGCCGCTGGCAACTGGTTGGCTGTCGGGTTATTCACCGGATCGGGGCCCTCAATCCGGGGGAGCAGATCGTGTTCGTTGGCACCGCCAGCGAACATCGACACAACGCCTTCGAGTCGGCACAGTTCATCATGGACTACCTGAAAACCCGGGCGCCGTTCTGGAAACGACAGACGGGTCCGCGGGGCAGCGAATGGGTGGAACACCGGGAAAGTGATGATCAGGCTGCCAGTCGCTGGAAACAAAAATGACTTGCGATGCCAGGACGCGCTGTATCAGGTAACTGGTTTTCCGTCGTTGCGGTTCGACGTGCGACCCGGCCCGCGCCTGGAGATTCCACGTCGGCGGTTGCCATTGCCGGTGCGGTTCAGCGTCGTGCCACGTCGACCAGTCGGTCCGGCCTTGTTAGGCCGTTTTTCGCCGGGTATTTCCATCAGTCGCCATTGCCCCGGTTGCAGGTCTCCCAGATGCCAGTCACCGATGCGAACCCGGACCAGGCGCAGCGTGGGGAAACCCGTGGCGGCGGTCATGCGTCGCACCTGCCGATTCCTGCCTTCGCGCAGGGTCAATTCAATCCAGCTGGTTGGCATGTTCCGCCGAAACCGGATCGGCGGGTGACGGGGCCAGAGCAGCGGCTCAGCCATCTGCCTTGCCTTTGCCGGCCTGGTCCGACCGTCCTTCAGCATGACGCCCTGCTGTAATCGGACCAGGGCCTCGGCGTCCACCTGGCCCTCCACCTGGACCCAGTAGGTTTTTTCCAACTTCTGGGCAGGATGGCTGATGCGGTGCTGCAGTTCACCCGCGTCGGTCAACAGCAAGAGGCCCTCGGAGTCCTTGTCCAGACGGCCGGCCGGGTAGACATTCTTCAGCGCTATGAAGTTCGCCAGCGTCTGTTCCACCTGCTCGCCACTGAACTGCGAAAGCACGCCGTAAGGTTTGTTGAACAGAAGCAGCTTTGTCATGGTGCTGGGGCGATGATCGCGACAGTGGCAGGTAGCCGGTTGCATGGAAAGACCCGCGCCCATTGTACAGTCAAGGCGGTGAACCGGCACAGGCGGTCAGTAAAGCGGGACAGTCTACGATGTGCCCGCGGAGTGTGCGGGGAGCCTGGTGGCGGGCGGGGGAAAGCCCGCGGGTGACAGGTATCGCCACCGGTTAACAGCGAACTGCAGACGTCGGTAAACCGACGCTGTCGGGCATCGCGGGTAAATGGTTCCGGGTAAATGGTTCAGTGTGTTGCCATGGCGTTTTTTACAGCCGCGCAAGCAACTGCGCTACACACTACAAATCAGCGTGCATGCCTGCCAACTTCAGTCAGTCCGGCGATCAGTCCGTCGCCGAAGGAAACTACGAATCGGAACCCTGGCCTGCTCCCTGGGCCTGCAGTTCAACGTCCGCCTGCTGAGTATCAGAGTTTTCTGCTAGTGGCCTGATATTCGCTGCATGCAGCCCCTTGGGGCCTTCTACCGCGTCGAAAGAAACCAATTGTCCGGCCTTGAGCGTTTTATATCCTTCCATGCCGATAGCCGAGTAATGTGCGAAAAGATCATCACCGCCATCGTCTGGAAGTATAAAGCCGAACCCTTTGGCATTATTGAACCACTTGACCTGCCCTGTGCTCATGGCAATACCTCTGGGATACTTCTTATTCTTTGTAGTTATTATGTTGTACAGGTAAGTCTATACAATAACTCCGCCGTCTTGTCAAAAAGCGATGCCTGAGTGACATGCATTGAAAAACAGGGAGATAGCATCCATGTTGAAGGTTCCAACTCAAATTAACCGGACACCGGTCAAGGTTTGTCCGCCAGGCCATGCCCCGCGGAATCGCTGGCTGTCCCCGCATCCGGCGCGGTATCTATACCGGGCGCTGTGACACGATCCCGGCTTTTCCGGTCCCCTGTGACGTGAACGAGGGTTACGAATGCCAGGGTCAGGTAAACACGAGTCCCGTGGCCCCGGCCGTGTAAATCTGCCATGGTCGCCGGCTTCTCATTGACCGGGCATGCTCGGCCTGGAGAGACAGGGTCACGGAAGCCCGAAACCTGGAATATCGACTGGCAGACGGGTCGGAACAATGAAAAACCGATTGACAGTGGCAATCTGCGGCAACGAAGTGGCGCAAATGGAATTAATGTCCCTGTTTGCGACAGTAGTTCGAAAGTTTCAGGCCTGCCTGGACGTAGTAAATCCAGGTAGCCACAATACAATTTTCCGCTGACAGTGGTACAGTGGCCGGTGGCCGATCGTTGCGACCAAGCGGCTGGTACCGATACGGCAGTCGCAGTAAAGTGGGCAGGGCGGATGCCGGGAAGGAAGGGATTGCCAGTGGCCCCGTCAGGGGCCAGGCATCAACTACACAGTGAGGCACAGAGAGAAGACCGGTGGCACAGAAGGACCAAAATAACGGAACAGGACAGGACAACGGGCTGGCGACAGCCACAGACAAGCCGAAGCTGGCACAACCGCCGTTGTACAAGGTGATTTTGATTAACGATGATTACACGCCCATGGATTTCGTTGTCGACGTGTTGCGCGTGTTTTTCAACATGAACGTTGAGAAGGCCACACAGATAATGCTCAAGGTGCATACGGAAGGCAAGGGTGTATGCGGAGTTTTCAGCAAGGACGTGGCCGAATCAAAGGCAGCCCAGGTAAACGAATACTCGCGCGAATGTGAACAGCCGCTGCTGTGCAGCGTGGAAGTGGACAGGTAAGGTGAAGTGGACCGGTGATCTTCGGAGCGCACGGCCAACCAGGTAGTCAGTCAGAAGCAATTGCAGGATGTCATCATGTTAAGTAAAGATCTGGAAGCAACTCTCAATCAGGCCTTTAAGGCAGCCAGAAAGAAACGTCACGAGTTCATGACGGTAGAGCACCTGCTGCTGGCTCTGCTCGACAACGAGATGGCAACGGAAGTGCTGTTGGCCTGCAAAGCCGACATCCCGAGACTGCGGGGAGAACTGGCCGATTTCGTCGATGCCACCACGCCGCTGATTCCGGAAGGCGAGCCCGGTCGGGAGACGCAGCCTACACTGGGATTTCAGCGTGTGCTGCAGCGCGCGGTCTTCCATGTGCAGTCCTCGGGAAAAAATGAGGTAACTGGCGCTAATGTACTGGTTGCCATTTTCAGCGAACAGGAAAGCCAGGCGGTCTACCTGCTGAAGCAGCAGGATATCGCCCGCATCGACGTGGTCAACTACATCACCCATGGCATCTCCAAGGAGGCCTCCAACTATACCGGTGAAAACAGCGAACCGACGCCGGAGCAGCAGGAGGCGGATCCGGCCAGCGCGGAACCGTCATCCAACCCGCTGCAAAACTTTGCCACCAATCTGAATCAGCTGGCCGAGGAAGGCCGGATCGATCCGCTGATCGGTCGCGAACAGGAAGTCACCCGGGTTATCCAGGTACTGAGCAGACGACGCAAGAACAATCCGCTGCTGGTGGGTGAATCCGGTGTGGGAAAAACCGCTGTCGCCGAGGGCCTGGCCCGGAAAATCGTCGAGGGCGAGGTGCCCGAGGTGCTCAAGGACAGTGTCATCTACGCGCTGGACCTGGGCACGTTGCTGGCGGGAACGAAGTACCGGGGCGATTTCGAGAAACGCTTCAAGGCACTGCTGTCGGAACTGAAAAAGGACGAGCATGCCATCCTGTTCATTGATGAAATTCACACCATTATCGGTGCCGGTGCCGCGTCCGGCGGGGTAATGGATGCCTCCAACCTGCTGAAACCGGCCCTTACCTCCGGGACCCTGCGCTGCTTGGGTTCCACCACTTACCAGGAGTACCGGGGTATTTTCGACAAGGATCGGGCACTGTCCCGTCGATTCCAGAAAATCGACGTGGACGAGCCGGACGTGGAAACCACTTACAAGATCCTCAAGGGCCTGAAATCACGGTTTGAAGAGCATCATGAACTGCGCTACTCCGACAAGTCGTTGAAAGCCGCTTCGGAACTGGCGGGACGCTACATCAATGATCGCCATATGCCGGACAAGGCTATCGACGTAATCGATGAAGCAGGCGCGTATCAGCGCCTGCAACCACCCAGCCGGCGCAAGAAACTGCTGCAGGTTTCCGACATGGAAAAAATTGTCGCTGCCATTGCCAGGATTCCGCCCAAGCACGTATCCAGTTCCGATATCGATGCTTTGAAAAGTCTTGAAACCAATCTCAAGCTGGTGGTGTTCGGCCAGGACGAAGCCATCGATGCTCTGGCGTCGGCCATCAAGCTGGCCCGGGCGGGATTGCGCGAAGGCGAAAAACCCATTGGCTCATACCTGTTTGCAGGGCCCACCGGTGTGGGCAAGACCGAGGTCAGTCGTCAGCTGGCCAATATCATGGGTATCGAGTTGCTCCGCTTCGACATGTCGGAGTACATGGAACGGCACACCGTGTCCCGCCTCATCGGGGCACCCCCGGGCTACGTCGGATTCGATCAGGGCGGTCTGCTCACCGAAGCGGTGACCAAGAGTCCGCACTGTGTGCTGCTGCTTGACGAGATCGAGAAAGCACATCCGGACGTGTTCAACCTGCTGCTGCAGGTCATGGATCACGGCACGCTCACCGACAACAATGGCCGCAAGGCGGATTTCCGCAATGTCATCCTGATCATGACCACCAACGCCGGTGCCCAGGAAATGTCACGGCCCTCCATCGGTTTTACCGAACAGGATCACAGTACCGATGGCATGGAAATCATCAGGAAGTCCTTCACGCCGGAATTCCGCAATCGACTCGATGCGATTATCCAGTTCGGTTCACTGACACCGGAAACCATCCGCACCGTGGTCGACAAGTTCCTGGTGGACCTGCAGGTCCAGCTTGATGAGAAAAACGTCCAGCTGCACGTGGATGATGTTGCCATGGACTGGTTTGTCACCCATGGCTACAGCGAGACAATGGGTGCCAGGCCGATGGCTCGACTGGTTCAGGACAAGCTGAAGAAACCGCTGGCCGAGGAGATCCTGTTTGGTTCCCTGTCCGGTAATGGCGGTGATATTTACGTGTCCCTGAAGGACGGGGAGATCGATATCACGTTCAAGGCCAAGGACAAGGGACAGAAGCAGGAAGAGCTGTCCGGCAGCGAGTAGGGCACCGGCAGGAGCCGGAAGGAGAGCACAGGGAAGTCTGCTGGTTTGTCTGTCTACCTGGCGCGGTAGGTGATGCGACCCTTGGTGAGGTCGTAGGGGGTCAGTTCTACCCTGACATGGTCGCCGGTCAGGATACGGATATAATTCTTGCGCATCTTGCCGGAAATATGGGCTGTGACGACATGGCCGTTCTCCAGCTTGACCCTGAACATGGTATTGGGCAGTGTTTCAACCACCTCACCTTCCATTTCGATCTGATCTTCTTTCGCCATTAACAAATCCGCTCGTGTGAATAGGAGCCGAATTGTGCCTGATTTTCGCCGGCATGGCAAAAAAACGGGGCAATTGAATGGTGGCCCGGATTGAATGCCGGATTGGTGGTTGTGGGCGAGATGACGTCGCCGGCCTGGCAGCAGGTTGATTACCTGCCCAGGTGCGAAACCCGGCGATGCAGGCCCGTCAGGAGAGACGTATCCATTTGCCCTGTACGTACATTTCCAGCGGTCGGAACTTGATCTTGTAACTCATCTTGGGGCAATCCTTTACCCAGTAACCCAGGTAAAGATAGGGCAGGTTCAGGGCCCGGGCCTTCTCGATCTGCCAGAGAATCACGTAGTTACCCAGCGATCGCCGGCTCTCGCTGGCGTCATAGAATGTGTAGACCGCGGACAAACCGTGTTGCAGCTGATCCAGCACGGACACGGCAAGCAGCCGGTCCTGGAGATAGAATTCGAAGAAGCGCGTACCTTCCGGACGGACCGCGATAAACGATTCATACTGTTCGGGACTGGGGGGATACATATCGCCATCGGCGTGGCGCTGGTGGATATAGTCACAGTAAAGACTGTAGGTTTCGTCCCGATCCAGGCTGTCGGTTTCCCAGGCTACCAGGTCGCTATTGCGATTGACTATTTTTCGATGTTGCCGCCTGAGCTGGAAATCGTCTACCAGGACACGGCTGGAAACACAGGACTGGCAGCCATGGCAGTCGGGTTTGTAGATGTGAGAACCGCTACGTCGAAATCCGCGCTCGGACAGCTGGGAATTGATGGAGGCGGTAACCTGGACATCGGGATCAACAAACAGCGTGGCTGCCCGGCGGCCCTCCAGGTAACTGCAATCATGGGGGGCGGTACGGAACAGCCTCACCTTCTTGACGATCTTGGATTCGGAATTCATTGAGTACTTCGGTCCTCCCCCCCGGGATTCGTATTCGGCCAGTACCACGGGCTTCGCTGGCCGCCAACAGCCTGTTCCAGCTTCGCCGTGAACGCCCGTCGCGAAATTTCCCGGGCACCCAGACTGGCCAGGTGGTTTGAAGCGACCTGGCAGTCAATCAGCTGGTAGCCCCATTCTCGCAAGTGTCGGGTCAGGAATACCAGTGCCAGTTTCGACGTATTGGACTTGCGGGAAAACATCGATTCACCGAAAAACACCTTTCCCAGGGCCACGCCGTACAGCCCGCCCACCAGTGCATCGTGGTCCCAGACCTCCACGGAATGGGCGATACCCAGCGTGTTCAGCCTGATGTAGGCCGCCTTCAGTTCCTCGGTAATCCAGGTTCCCCCGGACTGGGCCCGCGGCTCGCCACAGGCCCCGATTACAGCGGCAAAGCTGCGATCCATGGTAATTGTATAGGGATTTTTGCGCACCAGCCTGCCCAGGCTGCGCGAGACGTGAAGCTGTTCCGGAAACAACACCATGCGCGGGTCAGGGGTCCACCACAGAATGGGCTGGTCGGCTTCGTACCAGGGAAAAATCCCCCGTTGATAAGCATGAATCAGCCATTCCGGCGTGAGATCACCACCGATGGCCAGCAGTCCATTGGGACTGGTCAGGGCACGTTCCACCGCGGGAAACCCCACTACATCCGGATCCAGCCAGGCCAGCGCCATGGGAGTCACCCCCGGGTTGTCAGGTCCGGTCCAGGTACTTTTCCGCGTCCAGCGCGGCCATGCAACCGAATCCCGCGCTGGTCACCGCCTGACGGTAGACGTGATCGGCAATGTCCCCCGCGGCGAAGACGCCCTCGACGCTGGTCTGGGTGGCGTTACCGGCAATTCCGCTGTTGATTCTGACGTAGCCGTTCTCCATCTCCAGCTGTCCCTTGAAAATCTCGGAGTTGGGCAGGTGACCGATGGCGATAAACACGCCGTCTACATCAAGGGGCGTTATTTCACCGCCTTGTACATGGCGGATACGAATGCCGGTTACCCCCATTTCGTCGCCCACCACCTCGTCAAGCACATGGTCCCACTGGATACTGATCTGGCCTGCTTCGACCTTTTCAAACAGCTTGCCCTGCAACATCTTTTCCGCCCGCAGACTGTCCCGGCGATGCACCAGGGTTACGTGGGATGCGATGTTGGACAGGTAAAGGGCTTCCTCGACGGCGGTGTTGCCACCGCCGATGACGGCCACCGGCTTGTTGCGGTAGAAAAAGCCGTCGCAGGTAGCGCAGGCACTGACGCCTTTGCCCATGAACGCCTGTTCCGACTCCAGGCCCAGGTACTGGGCCGATGCGCCGGTGGCGATAATCAGTGCATCGCAGCTGTAACTGCCGCTGTCGCCCTGCAGAAGGAATGGCCGTTGGCTCAGGTCCACTTTATTGATATGATCAAAAATTATCTTAGATTCAAACCGTTCGGCATGATTTTTCATGCGTTCCATGAGATCGGGACCCTGTAATCCTTCGACGTCTCCCGGCCAGTTGTCCACATCGGTGGTGGTAGTCAGCTGCCCCCCCTGGACGATGCCGGTAATGACAACCGGATTCAGGTTGGCCCGGGCTGCGTAAATCGAGGCCGTGTACCCGGCGGGACCGGAACCGAGGATGATAAGGCGGTGGTGTTGCGTGTCACTCATAGGGGATTCCTGTAATGCTAGCTTGGGGGTCCAGTACCCTGAAATCAGCGCGTATTCTACCTGTTTTCGACCGTCAACGGGGGAGGGGAGTACGGCCCGGTCACAACCCTGGACGGGTGGTGGCCGGACCGGGGTCCGCCTTCCCGGTGAACCTAAGCAATCGCCACTGTCAGCCGTTAACAGTCAGGTACAGCGGCGTTCGCCGCGGGCTGACTTTGCCTTGATATAACAGATTGAAATTCTTAGACTTATGAGTGCTTCTAAAGAGCAAGACCACACTGTCCACCTGATGCAGCGGCTGATGCGGGAAGGGATATTGATTATCTATTTCCTCACCGGCCTGTTCCTGTTGATCGCGCTGCTGACCTATTCACCCAATGATCCGGGTTTTACCACCACCGGGAGTGGCGACGATATCTATAACGCGGTGGGCAGCTACGGTGCCTGGCTGGCCGACTTCCTGCTGTACCTGTTCGGCTACCTGGCCTACCTGTTTCCGGCATTCCTGGCCTTTCAGGTGTACCGGTCTTTTCGGGAGGTGGAGCTGGAAAGAGGATTTTCCTGGTCGCTGTTTTCGCTGAAGATCGGTGGCTTTCTGCTGGTAATCCTGTCCGCCTGTGGCCTGGCCACGCTGCACATTGCCGCCGGTGCTCCGGATTCCTTCAACGCCGGGGGTATTATCGGTTCCCTGGTGGCCGACCTTACCGTGCCGGTATTTGCCGTGCTGGGAAGTACCCTGCTATGCAGCGCGCTGTTCCTGTTCGGCCTGACTGTGACCGCGGAGATTTCCTGGCTGCAGGTGATCGACAGCCTGGGTGCCACGGTACTGAACCTGGTGTCCAAGATCACCGGCAGCGTGCAGAACTGGCGCGACCAACGCCAGCAGCAATCCGCCACCCGGGACCTGGTGGAAACCCGTAAACGCCAGTTGAAGACCCATATTGCCAAGGAGAAGAAGCGGGTTCCACCGACTATCCAGGCGCAGGCGCCGAAAAAAGCGGAACCCAGCAAGCGGGTGGAGAAGGAGAAACAGGGTCGGCTGTTTCCGGCATCCTCGATCAAGGAATTGCCCGGTATCAACCTGCTGGATCCCTGGGAGGATAATCCCGACAGCGGGTATTCCAGGGAATCGCTGGAAGCGATGTCCAAGCTGCTGGAAATCAAGCTCAAGGATTTCGGGATCGACATCGAAGTGACCGCGGTCAATCCCGGGCCGGTAATTACCCGGTTTGAAGTGCAGCCGGCTCCGGGAGTGAAGGTCAGCCGCATATCCAACCTGGTGAAAGACCTGGCCAGGTCACTGGCGGTGGTCAGCGTAAGGGTAGTGGAAGTCATTCCCGGCAAGACCGTAATCGGTATCGAAATTCCCAACGAAAACCGCGAGATTATTCAGTTGAGCCAGGTACTGGCCTCCACGGAATTCGACAAGGCTCATTCGGCGCTGAGCCTGGCCCTGGGACACGATATCGTCGGCAAGCCGGTGATCGTGGACCTGGCCAAAATGCCTCACCTGCTGGTGGCCGGCACCACTGGCTCCGGCAAGTCCGTCGGCATCAATGCCATGATCCTCAGTATGCTGTTCAAGTCCACGCCGGACCAGGTCCGCATGATCATGATTGACCCCAAGATGCTGGAACTGTCGGTCTATGACGGAATCCCGCACCTGTTGACGCCGGTCATTACCGATATGAAAGACGCCGCCAACGGGTTGCGCTGGTGCGTCGCGGAAATGGAGCGCCGCTACAAGCTGATGTCGGCCCTCGGCGTTCGCAACCTGGCCGGATTCAACAAGAAAGTGCTGGAAGCCCGCAAGGTGGGCAAGCCAATCATCGACCCGTTGTGGCAGCCGGATCCGTTGCTGCTGGAAGAAGATCAGAGCGCACCGGAACTCGAGCCACTGCCGTGTATCGTCGTACTGGTGGACGAGCTGGCGGACATGATGATGGTGGTGGGCAAGAAGGTCGAGGAACTGATAGCGCGGATCGCCCAGAAGGCCCGTGCCGCGGGCATCCACCTGATTCTGGCTACCCAGAGGCCGTCGGTGGACGTGCTCACCGGCCTGATCAAGGCCAATATTCCCACCCGCGTGGCATTCATGGTGCAGTCCAAGGTGGATTCCCGCACCATCCTCGGCGAAGGCGGTGCCGAACAATTGCTGGGGCATGGTGATATGCTGCTGTTGCCACCGGGCGGCGGCGTGGCCACCCGCGTCCACGGGGCCTTTGTCAGTGACGAGGAAGTGCACCGGGTGGTGGCTGAATGGAAGCAGCGTGGACAGCCTGACTACATCACGGAAATTACCCAGGGGACCGACGACATGGACCTGGGCATGGGCATGGGTGGTGGTTCCGGTGGTGAAGGCGAGGAAGACGATGACCTGTACGACGAGGCGGTAAAATTTGTCACGGAAAGCAGGAAAGCGTCCATTTCCGCCGTGCAGCGCAAACTCCGGGTCGGTTACAATCGCGCCGCTCGCATGATCGAGACCATGGAGGCTGCTGGCGTGGTATCGGAAATGGGCAGTAACGGCAGTCGCGAAGTCATCGCGCCGCCACCGCCGCGGGACTGATCCGGTTTCCTGCGTTTACCCGCCGAAGCGCTCCCTTCTGCCTGTTGTTCAGGCTGGAGTAAGGCCAGACCAGTTATAAACTAAAGACCGAACCGTTCCATGCAATTGACAGAATACGCTGACGTCACTGACTGAGACCGGTGTGAAGCCACAGCCAGCGATGAAGGATGTAAGGTAGAAGAATGCAAGGTAAAAGGATGCAAGCTAAATGAATCCAGGTAAAACGAACGCTATGACCGGGAAATTTCTGCTGCCCCTGGCCGTCACCGTACTGCTGTCCACCAGCCAGGCGGTGATCGCACAAACCGGAGCCTCCCAGGCGGACGCCCTGGAGCAACTGGATGCGCTGCTGGCCGGTATCGAAACCATGACCGCCGATGTGCGTCAGCTCATTGTCGAATCAGACGGTGGCGTGCTGGAGGAAAGCACGATCCGGATGAAGCTGAAACGGCCCGACGGATTTTACTGGGAAACGCTGGATCCATTCCCGGAGCTGGTGGTGACTGACGGCACCTTTCTGTGGAATTATCAGCCGGACCTGGAACAGGTCGTGGTGGAAAACTGGGACGCCAGCCGGTCCGAACTGGCGGCCCAGCTGCTCAGCGGCAACACGGCGAATCTGACGGAGGAGTATGCCCTGGCGTTACGCGATACCGGGGGTTCGGAGTTCACCGAGTTTGTCCTGGAGCCGCTGGATGCCGACAACGTCTACCGACAGATAGTACTTACCTTCAACGGCGAACTGCTGGACATGATCTACGTGGACAACGACAGCGGTCAAAAGACGGTCTGGCAGTTCGACAACCACACGGTCAATGCCGCGCTTGCTGACGAGGAGTTCGTCTTCGAACCTGGCGAAGATATTGAAGTCATCGAAAATACCTATACCCGTTAACCCGGGCCGGGGAACCTACCCTGCCGCAGTCCGCCCGCCAACAGCTTTCGCTTAACAGGCAGGTTTCACCGAATCCCCCGACTCCGGTAGACTTCAATGGAACCGATTCAGCAGGTAGCCGGACAGGCTGCCCTGGCGTACCGATATGACCGAGTCATTGTTGCAGGAAGAACCCGAGGAGCTGTATCAGCCCCTGGCGGCGCGCATGCGTCCCCGTAACCTCGACGAATTAGTCGGACAGCAGCATATCCTGGCACCGGGCAAGGCCCTTCACCAGGCAATTCTCAGTGGCACCATGCACTCCATGGTGTTCTGGGGGCCACCGGGCGTCGGCAAGACCACCCTGGCGCGGATCATCGCCGCATCCACCGACAGCCGTTTTGAAAGCCTGTCGGCGGTACTGGCCGGAATCAAGGATATCCGCGAGGCCATTGAGCGAGCGCGGCACCATCGCCACGGCAGGGGGCAGCAGACCTTGCTGTTTGTCGATGAAGTGCACCGGTTCAATAAATCCCAGCAGGACGCGTTTCTGCCCCATATCGAAGACGGCACCGTCATCTTTATCGGCGCGACCACTGAAAATCCGGCATTCGAGCTGAACAATGCCCTGCTGTCCCGGGCCCGGGTCTATGTGCTGAAAAGTCTCGACGAGGACCAGCTTCTGGGTCTGCTGGACCGTGTGCTAAGGGATCCCGATCGCGGCCTGGGTGAGCACCGGGTCACTATTGAGCCCGATGTGGCCCGCATCCTGGCCAGGAGCAGTGATGGCGATGCCCGCAGGCTGCTAAACCTGCTGGAGATTGCCGTGGATCTGGCGGAAGAGACTGTTGCGACAGGCGGGGACGTCGGGGCAACCACGCTGCGGATCACCGGGGAGGTGATCGAGCAGGTCACCCAGGAGAGTCTCAAGCGATTCGACAAGGGTGGTGATCTGTTCTACGAACAGATATCCGCGCTGCACAAGGCCGTACGCGGATCGGCGCCGGACGCCGCACTGTACTGGTTTACCCGGATGTTGGACGGCGGTTGTGATCCGTTATATATTGCGCGCCGCATGCTGCGGATGGCCAGCGAGGACGTCGGCAATGCCGACCCCAGAGCATTGCAGCTGGCCCTGGCCGGTTGTGACACTTATGAACGGCTTGGCAGTCCGGAGGGCGAACTGGCACTTGCCCAGGTAGTTCTTTACCTTGCCGCCGCGCCAAAAAGTAACGCGGTATACCAGGCGGCAGGGAGTGCCAGGGATGCGGTGCAGCAGACCGGCAGCCTCGACGTTCCCCTGCACCTGCGTAATGCCGTCTCGGGACTGTCCCGGGACCTCGGTCACGGTGCTGATTACCGTTACGCGCATGACGAACCCGACGCTTTTGCCGCCGGGGAAAATTACTTTCCAGAACCGTTGAAGGACGCCGAGTTTTATTTTCCGGTCGACGCCGGGCTGGAAAGCAGAATCCGCGAAAAACTGGACCACCTGCGGCAGCTGAACCGGGCCAGCCCCAGGAAAAGGTACGGAAAGGGGTAGTCGTCGGGTTATCAGGACCATGGCGGCCCAGGAGCTGAATACGCAATGAGTTACTATCTGGCCATAGCCCTGGGAGGGGCGGCAGGAGCCATGTGTCGCTACTGGCTGACCACGCTGGCCGAACAGCACAACGGCTCAATGTTTCCGGTTGGCACATTTACCGTTAACGTGCTGGGGTCCCTGGCTATCGGTTTGCTGTTCGCGGTATTGACCGAAAGGATCCAGGTTGCCGTCTACCTTCGGCCGCTGTTGATGATAGGCTTTCTGGGCGCGCTGACGACTTTCTCTACGTTTTCTCTCGATGCGCTGCTGCTGATGCAGGAAGGACTATTTGGCACTGCAGTAACTTACCTCGTCGCCAGCGTCGTCACCTGCCTGGTTGCTGCCTGGGCCGGCATGTCGATTGCTCGGCTGCTGTTCTGAACATGTTGTACCAAGTTAAAAGGGAAGAACTTTCATGCTAGACCCCAAACGGTTACGGGCCGAACCGGAACAATTGGCTGCCCTGTTGAAGAAGAAGCGATTCGACCTGGACATCGGCCGGTTGGCGTCGCTGGACGAAAAACGCAAGGCGCTGCAGCTGGAAACCGAGCGACTCCAGGGAGAGAGAAATAATCGTTCCAAATTGATAGGCAAGGCGAAGGCCGCCGGCGAGGATGCCAGCGAATTGATGCAGGCGGTGGGCGAAATCAATACGCAGCTGGAGAAGCAGAAGGCAGCCCTGGCCGCTGCCCAGCAGGAGCTGCAGGATATTCTGGCCGGCGTGCCCAATGTGCCCCATGAATCGGTGCCGGAAGGCAACGACGAGGAGGCCAATATCGAAGTTTTTGCCTGGGGCGAGCCGACCCGGTTTGATTTCGAGCCCAGGGACCACGTTGTCCTCGGAGAAGGCCTGCAGGAGGGCAGCGAAGGCGGCAAAGCCATGGACTTTACCGCGGCAACCAGGATCGCCGGGGCGCGCTTTATCGTGATGCGGGGGCCGCTGGCCCGACTGCACCGGGCACTGGTGCAGTTCATGCTGGATACCCACACCACCGATCATGGTTATACCGAGGTGTACGTACCGTATCTTGTCAACGCCGATGCCCTGTTCGGTACGTCCCAGTTGCCCAAGTTCGAGGAAGACCAGTTCAAGATCATGGGCGAGCATAACTATTACCTGATCCCCACGGCGGAGGTGCCTGTCACCAACCTGGTGCGGGAGGACATCCTCGACGCGGATACGCTGCCGCTCAAGTACGTTGCCCACACGCCCTGTTTTCGCAGTGAGGCCGGTTCTTACGGTAAGGATACCCGCGGCATGATCCGTCAGCATCAGTTTGAGAAAGTCGAACTGGTGCAGATCGTTCACCCGGACCGGTCAGAGCAGGCGCTGGAAGAACTCACCGGGCAGGCCGAAGTCCTTCTGCAGAAACTGGGACTGCCCTACCGGAAGGTCATACTTTGTGGCGGAGACCTGGGTTTTGGCTCCCACAAGACCTACGACCTGGAAATCTGGCTGCCTTCCCAGAATTGCTACCGGGAAATATCGTCCTGCAGCAACTACACCGATTTCCAGGCACGTCGCATGCAGGCCAGGTTCAGAAATCCTGATACCGGCAAGCCGGAACTGGTGCATACGCTGAATGGCTCGGGCCTGGCCGTGGGCCGTACCCTGGTGGCGATCCTGGAAAATTTCCAGACCGCCGACGGCAAGGTGCGCATTCCGAAGGTTCTCCAGCCTTACATGGGTGGCAGAACCCTGCTGGAATAATCATGGAATACCTGCCCGCCTTCCTCGATGTCAGGAACAGGAAGTGCCTGCTGGTGGGCGGTGGCGAAATTGCCCTGCGCAAGGCCCGCCTGCTGCTGCGCGCCGGTGCCCGCCTGGTGGTGGTGGCCGAAAGCGTCGACAGCGAGCTCGCCGGTCTCCTGGATGCCGACGGTCACGAATTACGGGAAGGGCACTTTGCCCCGGATGATCTCCATGGCGCCTGCCTGGTGGTAGCCGCCACCGACAGCGACGAGGTCAACCGGCAGGTGTCGGAGCAGGCCCAGGCCCGTCACATCCCGGTGAATGCGGTAGACCAGCCGGAGCTGTGTACCTTGATCTTTCCCGCCGTGGTGGATCGCAGTCCGGTAGTGGTTGCCATTTCCAGCAGCGGCAGCTCGCCGGTGCTGACCCGGAAAATCAAGGAACTGATCGATTCCCAGCTCCCCGGCCGAACCGGCGAACTGGCCCGGTTTCTACGCAGCTACCGGGTCCGGGTCAAGCAACGGCTGCGTGAGTTTTCCAGTCGACTGCGCTTCTGGGAGGAGGTGCTGGACAGCAACGTACCGGAACTGGTGTACAACGGCCGGATGGATGAAGCGGAAGAATGCATCAACACCCTGCTCGAAGGCAGCAGCGGACAACCGGCACGCGGTGAGGTTTACCTGGTGGGCGCCGGGCCCGGAGATCCCGATCTGCTCACGCTCAAGGCCCTGCGCCTGTTGCAGAAAGCCGACGTGGTGCTGTACGACCGCCTGGTGTCCGATGGCATCCTGGCAAAAATACGGCCGGACGCGGAACGCATTCACGTTGGCAAGGAGCGGGCCACGCACCTGGTGCCCCAGGACCGCATCAACGAAATGCTGGTCAGCCTGGCCCGGGAGGGCAAGCGGGTGCTGCGCCTGAAAGGGGGTGATCCTTTCATTTTCGGCCGGGGCGGCGAGGAGATGGCCTCCCTCATCGATGAAGGTATTCCTTTCCAGGTTGTACCGGGCATCACGGCCGCCTCCGGCTGCGCCAGTTATGCCGGCATTCCGCTGACCCATCGCGATCACGCCCATTCCGTTGTCTTTTTAACCGGCCATTATAAAACGGACGAGCAGGAGCCGGACTGGCAGGCATTGGCGGCGGAAGGCCAGACCCTGGTGTTTTATATGAGCCTGGGAAATCTCGATACCATCTGCCAGCGCCTGGTGCAGCACGGACTGGCTGCCGACAAGTCGGCGGCGCTGGTTCAGCAGGGAACGACATCGGAGCAGCGGGTAGTGAGCGGTAACCTGGGTAACCTGGCGGAACGGGTTCGCCGAGCGGGAGTCAGGGCACCGACCCTGCTGATCGTCGGCGACGTGGTGACGCTGCGGGACAGGTTGAGCTGGTTCGATCCGGCACGGGAAGGCGATTTATAAAGGTCTTTTATCGGCAATCGATGTTGTCAGAGGCAGTTTGCCGGTCTGGGCAGGCCGGCAATCTTGTTGACAGTTTTCGCGGCGCTGCCGCCGAACAGCTTCATCAGGTACACGCTGCGGCCCTTGTCCTCGCCCAGTTCCCGTTTTATCAGCCTCACCAGGGGACGCATGGGTGGTGACAGCTGGTGTTGCTGATAAAATCCGCGCACGGCGTAAATGACTTCCCAGTGTGCCTCCCGCAATCGAACCTCCTCGCTTTCCGCCAGCGCGGCGGCCACTTCCTCGTCCCAGTCATCCAGGTTTTTCAGGTAGCCCTCGGTATCCACCGCGATGGACCGGTCCCGATACTGCAGCAATCTGGAGCCTGGTGATTTCATCCCGGTTAAAACCAGTTGGTTACCTTGTCATGGTCACAACAGAGGCGGACGAAAACGGCCATGGTAATGACTTCCGCTGCTGTTGACGCGGTCGCAACCTCCAGCCCCCTGGCCTGCAGGTCCTCTTCCAGTACGTACAGGTCGACCCCCCGGGGAAGCCGCTGTTGCAGATCAGGCCAGGTCGCACAGCTGACGGCATTTTCGATCAGCACCAGGCCGTCTCCGGGCTGCAGGCGAGCCGCGCAGAATGCCAGCAGCGCGGAGTTGTTGATGGTATGTAACTGGCTCACAGGGAAAAAACCATGTCGGCTTCGCGAACCAGCCGGGTGACCTGTGCATCGTCCACCAGCTCAACCTCCAGGGCAAGATCGGTAACCGCCAGCCCCCGGGATTCCATGGATTGTCGATGCACATGAACCGTGTCGACTCCGTAGACTTCCAGTGCCTGGAGTGCGGCCAGGAGGTTCTTGCTGGCAATGGCATCCGGTTGCTGGGGACCCAGTAACTGATAGACGCCGTCCTCCACGAACAGGTAGTTGACCCGCTGCTCATAGACGGCGGCGGCGAGGGCCAGCTCCAGGCAGATCTGCGCGCCATCGGTGCCGTAAGGCGCCTGGCGACTGACCAGGGTAAAGGATTTTCTGTCGGGCCTGGCATCGGGCCCGGCGTCGGTTGCAGCCATAAAACTACCCGAAATTCACTACGCGATCTGATTGTTGAACGGCATCCACCAGCTGGCCCAGGCCGGCGATGGACGCTGACTCTGTGAGGGTGTAGGCCGGCTTGTCGTAGCGGCTGGCTTCCTGTTGATCGATAATGCCGCGCTTCAGGGCTGACGTGACACAGGCCACCGCATCCAGCTGATGCTCCCTGATCAGCCGGTCCCAGCCGGACTGCAGGTTCTGCTCGTCCTGGCCCACTACCGCCAGGCGATGCAGGTTGTGTACGCCATCCCGGAAGAAAAACAGACGATAGATTTGATGGCCTTCATCAAGCAGGGTCCGGCAGAAACGCAGCGCCGTATGGGCGCCTTCACTGGAATAGGGTGCCGAGTGCACCACGATTGAAAATTTCATCGCTTTATTCAGGAATGTCCGCAAGGAAGCTCTGCGGATAGGGGCCAGCCGCCTGGCATAAAAACAAAAAGCCCCGCGCAGACGGGGCTTTCAAGGTTCCGGATAAGCTTCCGGCATCCACTGGACGCTGTGCCAGCCGCGTTTATTCGCGGCCGGTGAGGGCGCCGAGCAAATGCATCAGGTGGATGAAAATGTTGAACAGGCTCAGGTACAGCGAGATCGTCGCCAGGATGTAATTCCGCTCCCCGCCGTTGATGATCCGACTGGTGTCGAACAGGATGAAGCCGGACATGATCAGGATCACCGCGGAGCTGATAGCCAGGCTCAGCGCCGGGATCTGCAGAAAAATATTGGCGATCATGGCCACGATGGCGACAATCAGGCCGGTCATCAGGAAGCCGCCGAGATAGCTGAAGTTCTTACCCGAGGTCAGCGCGTAACCGGACAGGCTCAGAAAGATCAGCGCGGTGCCACCCAGCGACTGGGCAACGATCATCGAGCCATTGGCGTAAGCCTGAATGTAGGCCGAAATAGTCGGGCCGATAGCGCCGCCCATGAGGCCGGCGAACACAAACACCCAGAACAGCCCCTTGGATGACCGGGCAGTGGCCTGGACGACAAAGGAGGTGATGAAACCGCCGATGAGCATGACAAATCCCATGCCCTGGGAAACATTCAGCATCATCGTGGCCACGGCGCAGATGGCGCTGAAAAACAGGGTCATGGACAGCAACATGTAGGTGTTGCGGAGGACCTTGTTTACCGCCAGGGCCGAATCCTGGCCTTGGGCAATTGTTTTGACTTCAGCTTCGTTCATACGTGTCTCCGAATTGAATGATATCTCTAGACCAACCATTGACTGCTGCAGACTTCCTGCAGCCAGGCGATACCGTATCTTATGGGACCGGTTCCTTGAATTTCAAGAAGTTAGCGCCGATCCCGTGAACTGCATACAGTATACGCCAGGTGCGACCCTGAAGATTAATCATACTGGCTAACTGCCCGAAATCAATGCTTTTCGTCGCTTTCCGGGCCGTCGCCCGGGGACCCGGCCGCGTTCCCGGAAAGCTTTTGTTTCGCGGGTCTTTGCGTGGTTGCGCCATTGGTGTAAGATTCTGCCCCTGTCGCGGAGGGGTGGCAGAGTGGTTGAATGCACTGGTCTTGAAAACCAGCGAGGGCGAAAGTCCTCCGAGAGTTCGAATCTCTCCCCCTCCGCCAATATCCACATTAACTGATTGAAAATTCGATAATAGTTGGAATTCATCAGTGAATTCTTGCTCAGTTCTCCTCTAATTCCCCCGCCGTTGCAGCCCAGAATTAGCCTGTCTTTTACTCACACCTTTTAATCTGACTGTACGGGCAGGGCTGACTCGGTATTTGCTGAATTTTAAGACTCCGCATGAGACGCGTACCAGCGTGTAGGAATCGCTTCTACTTCGCAGATTTTTTTACGGTGCAATCCCCCTTGGTTTCCTGGTGCAACTGCTACAATCATTGAGTTCTGGTCTCAATAATGAGCAGTTCAGCCAGTGATGCTTCTGACAAAAGTACGAAAAGCTTCCTCATTGATTACCAACCCCCGGCTTCTGCTGGGCAGGGTAAACTACCTGTTCATACTCAGCCACATGAGGAGCCGATCCACGCTTCTCGCGCACCTGTTGGGTAGTAACAGGGCAATCCACGGCTACAGAGAACTGCAGCGCAGTTATACCGGTTCGATTTCCCTGCTCAAGATGAGAATTGAACTCTTTAACGAGTTCAAATTCAGATCGACGGATAATACCTATCTATTGGACAAGCTGTTACACGGAAAAACGAAAATTTCCTTGAATGTCCTGGAATCCTTTTCTCCAAAAATAATCTACCTGGTCAGAGAACCTCGCAGCACCATCAAGAGCATTGTCGCCATGGGTCGCCAGCTGGATGACCAGAAACTTATGAGCGTGAGCTACGCTTCGGATTATTACTGTACCCGATTGCGCGAACTGCAGGATTTTTCCAGGCAGGCAGATTGTGATTGTTTTTTTGTCGAGTCGGATGAGCTGATCAGTTCTCCCGAAACCACGCTGGCACACCTGACGCAGTGGCTGAACCTGGCAGAGCCTTTGCAGCAGACCTACAGGAAATTCAATCACACCGGTGAACCGATTCACGGAGACCCTTCTGCTTACATAGCGACAGGTAAAATCCGAATAACGCCGGAAAATCCGGACATTGAATTTCAGTCTGATAAGTTACTGGAAGCCGAACAGCTCTATCAGGAGGTTTGCAGGTCACTTGGAAAGGGTTGCGATACAGGCTCGGCGATTCCCGGTGCCTGAGTCTGGCGGGAGATTGGCAACGACGGACCTCTGGATTTCTCCCCCCTCAACCCACTGTCTCTGCTTTGAGGCTGGCGGCTGCCAGCGCGTGGCATGTTTCTGTCACTTCGCGGGGAACATCGAAGTCCATGGTCATGCAGTCGCAAAGGTAGATGAACAAGCAGGATATTCACACAGAGTCTAATCGACAACCGGGACCGCCCCTGAGAAAAAGTGCGAAACAATTTCTGCCATTACTCAGTCTAGCCGGTGATCTGCCGTATTCCGGCCAGTCATTTCCCCGAATCCGATACTTCGGAATACAAAGAGCAGCCATTGCAGCTGCCCTTCACTAAGCCTTCTACTGGCCAGAACTTCGTAGTACGACTGACTACCAACAGCGCCAGGGTTGCCAGGGTCTGCGTGACGACCGGACGTTCCTGAACGGGTCGTTGTTGCCGATTCCGTCTGATGCTGTAGCCTGGGAACCTCTGATTAACCTGGTACCGTCAGTCGGCCTGCAACGAGGGATGCACGTAGTCCGACGGCAACACCTGGTTGGGATCCACGCGGATACTCAGGTAGGTGATCTGGTCCTGTATGTTGCGGAATCCATGGGGTACACCGGCGGGAATGATGACGATATCACCGGTGGAGATGGTCTTGGTCTGGCCATTGGTGATCTGGCGACTGCCACTGGGGCCGATGAGTTCCAGCACGGAGATATTGTCCGCGGGAAATTCCCGGTCGCCGGTGGCGTCGCCGCCGGTGACCAGTGTGCCGGAGCCCGACAGGACATAGTAGACCTCGGTGACCTCGTGATGAACGATGGCATTGACCACTTCACCTTCGGTGCGCGTGCCGATACGCTGCAAAATACCAACGCCGACATTGACCTCGTCGCCGATATCCACGACGCGGATCTGCTGGTCGATGGTGTTGCCCATGTGCTCAAACACGGTCATGATTTCCGAGCGTGGCACGTGGGTTGCGGTGGTCGGGCCCTGCGCCAGCAGGCCGGGTGACAGTGAAAAGAGCAGGGCGGCTCCGAGCCAAAGGTTGAGAGTCTTGTTATTCGTCATGCCTAATCCTCGAGTTTTCATGGTCCTGTGTACCGCCGTGACATCGGTAAAGCCCGGCTTCAACTGCTGCCAGGTAATAGCGCCGGCTGGCGGAATGCGTGCAACTTCACCTGTCTCAGGTCCGGCCAGTCCTGCTGGATACCAGGCCGACCGGGTTGAAACCGGCATTTTCGAACTCGTGCCAGGCCATTCTAAACCAGATTTACCCACTGTCCTAAAGCTGAACCGGTGATAGGCTGAATTCTCGCAGTCGGCCTGCGGCATGCACGTCACGACGGCGCCAGCCCGACCATCCCAGGAGGACAGTCCGGCTGGACGTCATGAATGCCTGCAGGTGACGCCCTGACTTTTCCAGCGATCCTGTCATCGAGCGTGTTCCAGGCTGGCAACATCGCTCAACAACTGAGGAACCTCTTAAGGAACGTCTGCCTAGAAATCCAGTCGTACCCCCAGGGTAAAGCTGCGGCCGGGTTCCGGGGCGAAATTCTTCAGGAAGGAGGCGTGGTTGCGAATTTCCTCGTCCAGCAGGTTGTCGCCCCGAAGAAACAGTTTGATTTCACTGTCACCCGCCAGTCGCAGGTGGTAGTCGGCATACAGGGAAACCACGGTATAGCTGTCGGTGGGCAGTTCCAGTGTCGCGGCATTATCCTGCTCGTCTACCCGGGTCACGTGCACATGGGCGCTCCAGTCGATACCGAAGTAGCGCAGTTCCCCGCCGAACTTGGCCGCCGGTATGCGGGGGATGTCACCGCCGGAATCCAGCCTGGCCCGAACCAGGTCACCGAACAAGCTCAGTTCCAGTGCCGTTGTGCCCCGGTCCATCAAAGTGAAATCGATGCCGCCTTCGACACCGGTGAAGGTCGCGTTACGGGACAGGTAACGCGCAATGGTCTGCTCTTCAAACTCCTCGCCGGTGAGGCTGAGAAAAACATAGTCGTCTATCTCGTTACGGTAGACGCTGAACTGCCCGGTAACGGGCCCGAGAAAACGCCGGAATCCCACCTCCAGGTTGGTGGAGGTTTCCTCGTCCAGGTCCGGATTACCGATCTCGATCAGGTTGGTGGCCGCGTGCAGGGTATAAAGCTCAGGGTCCGGGTACACCTGGCAGCTGCCGGCGTCTACATTGGAATACAATTCTTCCACCGTGGGAGTCCGCTGCGAGCGGCTGATGCCCACCATCAGGTTGCTGCCCGCGGCCACATCGTAGAGCAGGCTGCCGCTGAGGCTGACGGCATTGTCCGTGTTGTCACAGCCGGACCCGGCATCCACGCTGCCGCGATCCAGGCGAATCCCCAGTTCCGTGGTGAATACGCCGTTGATGAAGCGTTCCACGCCGAACAGGCCGATGTTATTGACATCGGATTCGGGCACGAAGGCTTCCTCGCCAATGGCCGAGAACTCGGTATCGGTCAATTGCAGTCCCCACACCCCGGAGCGACGTGGTGAATGATCATGACTCAGGGTAAAGCGGCCTTCAAATCCCTTGTTGGTGTACAGCGTTCCCACTTCCCTGCCGCCGTCGGCAAAGTACTCGACTTCGCCATGCTGGTAGTCGGTGAAGCCAAGTGAGCCTTCGAACTCGTTGAACGGGCTGTTGTCGAAGCGCAGGCCGCCTTTTAAGTCGAAGCGGGTTTTCTCCATGTCGATGCGGACGAATTCGACTTCTTCATGACCGTCCTCATGTTCCTCGTGCTCGTCACCCTCGTCGTCATGCTCTTCGTCTTCGTGCGCCTCGTCACCGTGGCCATGACCGTGAGTTCCGCCGGGCAGTCCGTAATCGTTATCCAGGAAGTTGGCGGAAACGCCGATGAAGCCGCGCTGGCCAATCCACGACAGCCCGACGCTGCCACCCTGAGCCTCTGTGCTGGAGTTGCTGATGAAGCCCCGGGTATTTTCAAACTCCTCTTCCTCGTGATCATGCTCCTCTTCATGGCCATGATCGTCCTCGTGATCATGATCTTCACCCAGGAAGTCGGCGACCAGTTCTTCCAGGGATTCCACCGCGGCTTCGTCCACCGCCAGACCGGGAATATCCACGTTGCCGCTCTCCCGACGGAAAAAACTGGTGTGGAAACCGAAGTCGCCACTGGAGCCATCAACACGGAACACGGTCTTGTTCTGGTCGTTCACCGTGTTGTGGCTCTGTTCGATAAAAAATGCGGGCTGGTCCAGCAACCGATCGGGAATCCGGTTGTCGATGACGTTGACCACGCCGCCCACGGCACCACTGCCGTACAACAGGGTGGCCGGTCCCCGGATCACTTCCAGGCGGTCGGCCAGGGCCGGTTCGATCCCCTCGGCATGGTCGGGGCTGAGATTCGAGGCGTCGGTAATGCCGACGCTGTTGGTCAGGACGCTGACGCGATTGGCGGTTTGCCCCCGTATCACCGGATGACCCAGGCCGGGTCCGAATGACGCGTTGTTTACACCGATTTCATTGCGTAACGTCTCCCCCAGAGTGTTGGTCACTTTCTCGCGCAACTCCTCGCCGGACAACAGGCCGATGGGCAGTGCTGTTTCGGCGGCATTGGCCTGGAACGGTACGGTGACCAGTATTTCTTCCAGCAGCTCCGCGCGGTGGCTGTCGTCCTCGTCTTCCTGGGCAATCGCCAGGGGGGCGGCAATCATCGGCACCAGGGCCAGTCCGATGGCCCGGGCAAGTTTGTGGGTTTTAGCAGATTCAAACATGTGTGCTCCTGCAACTCGATCCAAAACGGAATTAATAACTACAGTCCGCCAAACGCGCTACATCCCGGCGTGCAACAACATCGGGATTATTCAAACAAGGCGGAAATATTGTGTTTCTGGACTAGCTGCTGAGGCGGGGAGGGCCGCGGGGGCTATGCGAGCGGACTGTTCGGAAGACAGGGGTAAGAACAGTCGATTGAAAATCGATCGCGACAAACGCTGTCTGCAGGTCTGCCGGTTTCGCCACGGCGAGGTCATTTTGTGACCCGAGCTTAAGACAGACATGGCAGTCTGACTGCAGGTTGAGATCACCACCATGGGAATGCTGCAGATCGATGCTCTGGGTAAACAAAAATACACAGGCCGCGACCAGGATCAGCAGTCGATTGCGGTTGGAGCTGTACAAGCGTGTCACTTGCATCGGGATAAACTTGGGCCTGTTTGTGTACCAGCCTGCATTATGCCCATTCAAGGGAAAATTGAAAACTGTTTTTTCCGGCCACTGCCGTTCGCTCTCGGCGGGGATTCAAGATCACAGAAAACCCTGTGAGCCAGTATCGATTCATTGTTCTAAAAAAGGGGATACGAACACACCCGGTATGACCCAACAGCTGAAAAGTTTGCGTTATACGGAGAAACAACCCCGATGACACTCTGGCTTGCCAGGCAGTTTGAGACACAAATATAAATACAGCGGAGGCTTGTTTAACACCAACACACCCCAATTATATACATCAGGCCGCTGTTCCCTCCCTGGCGGCCCTTGTTTTCATTCCCTTATGAGAGATTTTATGAACAATCTATTGATAGTTCCTGCTGTGCTGCTCGGCCTGTCCGTCGCTTCCGTATCCCTCGCTCAGGACAGTGGCGCACCACTGCTGGGGCAAGGCACCAAGGAATTGGCATTGACAGGCACCATTGAATTACCGGAGTTTGAAGAAATCGATTTCGACATCGATGCTTCCTACGGCTACTTTGTCAGGGACGGTTGGGAAATCGGCATTCGCGCAGTAGGCGCGGATCTCGGTGGTGTGGAGCGGTTCGATATCTCCGCCTTTACCGAATACAACTTCAATCGAGCCAGTAACATGGTCCCCTACATCGGCACTTCCGTCGGTATCGCTTCATTTGATTATGATGACGGTGATTTCAATGCCGACACTACTCTGGACGCCGACGGTACGGCAACCGTGTTTGCGGTCCAGGGAGGAATCAAGTGGTTCGTCCGACCCTACATGGCGATCTCGACATCCATCGGGTTTAACGTATCAAGTGACGACATCTACGCCGCTGACAACGATTTGGCCAATAACCTGACCCGCTTCCGGATTGGTCTGCGTTACTATTTCTAGAAAGTCTTTCTAGAGATTCATTCCAGAAACCAGGCTAAACCAGGCTTCAGGAAAGTCTTTTCCTGGAGCCTGTGCGGCCGAAAATCACCAGAATGCCAGAATTAATCGGTACAGAATCGCGCCGTCGCTGCCGGAGAACGGCAACCTGTCTCAACCACCGATCTTGACGTACCCCTGCCGTCCCAGTTCGATCAGCGTGGTCAATGCCCAGTAATCAACCTGTATTTCGTCCAACAGGTCCTCTTCCTCGATGGCCCGGGAAAGGACACCCTGGCCACAAAGGTGGAAGGTAACGCCTGCCCGGTGCAGTTGCCTGATCAGCTCGATGTTGGGGTTGTCCCTGCCATTGTTGCGGGCCCTGAACTCCTCGTTTTTCAGCCCGATCAGTCCGGAACCCTGGTGGAGAACGACGGAGATCCTGCGGTTTTCCTTCGGCACACCAAGATTGGCCAGGGTGTTGACGTACCTGGCCACCAGCGGCAGCATCGGGTAGGGATCGTCGAGGTTGTCATCCGTCACGACAAAATCGAAGAGGACCTTGTACTCGGTATCGGCATCGGGGGTCAGCTTTGCGCCGGGATAATCCCGGCTGGCGTTGTAACCGGCAATGGGCAGATCTTCTGCCGCGTAAGCCGTGCCCAGTGCAAGCAGGGTACACAGCGACGTAACGAGAATTAACAAAGGTTTCATGGATTGGGTCTCCTGAAGTGGTCGATGGCAGTTACTTAACATGTCGAAGCTTAACCGATCCGCCGTCAGCCTGATACCTGCACAATGAGGCAGGTTCGAACCCGCCAGTTGTGACACCTTGTCAGCAGGTCCGGAAATAGTTGTTCCCTGTCAATAACGTTTCCTTTCAGGATTGGCTATAGTATCCACGCTGGTCGGTTTTTATCGGTGGGTTGCAAGCCTGGAGCAACAGCAGGTGTTGGCAACCGGCCCAGGGCGTAACTAAACAAACTAGGAGCAGGGCTATGCAATACCATAATCGCTTGATCAAACCGTGGGGATTATTGCTGATTTTCGTTGGCCTGATTACCCAGGGGACGCTTTACGCGCAGTCCGCGTACCTGGAAAACGGGCTGTTGACCTTACTGGCAGTGCAGGACGGGGACGGGTACCTCCGCGTGGAGCTGGAGCAGGTTGGTGATCAGCCGGCTGAATTTCAACTGGTTGGCGTGACCGTTGCGGTGGATGTCGAGCCGGAGGAGGCCAGTGTCTATGACGGCAGCATTCTCAGCACACCTTTTATTATCCTCAACGGTATTTCCTTCAGCGCCGATTTCGTGCTGGCCAGCCTCGATCCCCCGGTGCTGCAGCTGGATACCCTGCAGCCGGTTGGCGGCGGCGCGGGATTCGCGGATATCGAGGCGCTTCTCGAGTTAAGTGGCGCGCCCGGACCGCAGGGTCCGCCGGGTCCACCGGGACCTGTGGGGCCCCAGGGACCCGCTGGCGGCGATACCCAGCAGACTCTCGACCGGCTGGCTTCGCTGGAAGCCACGGTGAACTTGCTGCAGGATCAGCTGGATGCCGCCAATGACCTGATCGCGGCCATCGATCCGGACGGCATACTGGGCCTGTTTGCCAGGAACGGGTCAGACGTCTTTTTACACGGCGTAAACCTGCACGTGACCAACGGAACCGGTAACACGGCTTCCATCAATGGTCTGGGCAACATCATCATCGGCTACAACGAACCGCGCCAGGTTTCCGGCAACGAGCGCAGCGGCTCCCATACGCTGGTGGTGGGTTCGTTCAACAATTTCAGCAGCTATGGCGGCATCGTCGCCGGCGCGGGTAATTCAGTTTCCGGGCCGTTTGCCACCGTCAGTGGCGGTGAAGGCAATATCGCCAACAACAGCTATGCCTCCATCAGCGGCGGGCGGGACAATACGGCCAGTGGCGCCTGGTCTGCCATCAGTGGCGGGCGGGACAGCCTGGCCAGCGGTGAGCATTCCTTCGTGGGCGGCGGTGAAGGCAACTGGGCCAGTGGCGCCTATGCTGCCGTGACCGGCGGTTCGGACAACGAAGCGGAAGGTGCCCGGTCGGTGGTCAGTGGCGGTCTGTCCAACCAGGCAACCGGCGATACGTCCTCGGTCAGCGGCGGGCGGGACAACACCGCAAGCAGCAGCTGGACTTCGGTCAGTGGCGGCCGTGACGGCGCGGCCAGCGGCGTGTATGCGTCAGTAAGCGGGGGCCGGGACAACGAAGCCAGTGGCGACTACGCGGCTGCCAGTGGCGGCAGCTACAACGTGGCCAGCGGCAACTGGTCGTCGGTCAGCGGAGGCACCGGCAATGAAGCCGAGGGGCCACGCGCGGCGGTAACCGGTGGCGAAGGCAATCTGGCCAGTGGCAACGAATCCGCCATTACCGGCGGCAGGGAAAACACCGCCAGTGGCGACGGGTCGTCCGTCAGCGGTGGACGAAGCAACGAGGCCAGCGGTGACTACGCCATCGTCACCGGCGGTTTTGAGCTCACCGCCGACATGCTTCACCAGGTAGTACCCTGACAGGGCGTGATCCGGGCCGGCCATACTGTTGCCACAATTGATCGGCACAAGGCCCGGATCAGGCAATCTGAATACTTGATTTGTCTGCTGTAATGAACACTCAATCAACTGCAAATTGATTGAGAACGCCTCCTAGAGCTCGACCCCGTGACAGGCCCTCATTGCGAGGGCCTTTTTTTTGGTCACGATGCCAGGGGAGGCGTGTGTGGAGAAATTCAGTTCAGGCTGGGTCGTGAGCCGGATGCCTGGGCGGCGATATCGCCACCGCTGGACAGGCGCAGCAGATCGACCAGGATATAGCCGCTTTCCAGCAGCAGCGGATCGGTCTCTTCAATCTCCTCGTCAGAATCCGCGGCTGCGGGCTCGTCACTGTCCGGGGTCAGCTGGGCAACATCGGCGGCGGCATCGGGTTCCTGCCCGGCGTCCGCCACGGAGTCCGCTTCATCCTCGGCGTTTTCATCTTCCACCCATTCACGCAGGGGCAGCCCTTTAAGCAGGCGACGCATGTTCTCGGCGTCGAACTCTTCCCGTCGGCTCTCTTCCCGTTCCGCTTTTACCACGGCTTCGTTCAGGGACAGGGTAGTGCGGTTGCGGAACTTCATCGACCGCTCGATCTGGTCTTCCAGGTAGATGAAATCCGGCGACGTGCTGGCCCGCTGGTCATGCAGGCGCGCCAGTTCCGGCAGAAATTCCTGGATGGGGTAGTAGGCCGAGTATTCCACGGGCCGCACGGTATCCCAGGGCAGGGCGCCGTCCAGGCTGCTTTCGCCAAGATCTTCGTAAGTCTGCAGGATATCCGGAAATTCGATATCCGGCATGACGCCGCGATGCTGGGTACTTTCACCGGACACCCGGTAGAACTTCGAGCGGGTGAGCTTCACCTGGCCGTAATTCATCGGGATGATTTCCTGCACCGTGCCTTTGCCAAAGGTCTGTCCGCCCAGCACGACACCACGCTGATAGTCCTGGATGGCCCCGGCGAAAATCTCCGAGGCGGAGGCGCTGGTGCGATTGACCAGGACCGCCAGGGGTCCGTCATACACCACCTCCGGATCGTTGTCGCCGAAAGCCCGGGTGAACCCGGCCCGGATCCCGGTATAGCGGATCTGTACCGTGGCGCCGGTATCGATAAACAGTCCCACCAGCTGGTTGACTTCGCTGAGTGAGCCGCCACCGTTGTTGCGCAGGTCGACAACCACGCCGTCGACGCCTTCCTGCTTGAGTTCCTCCAGCAGGTTGCGTACGTCGGTAGTGGAGCTCTTGTAGTCATCCTCACCCCGGGCCGCGGCCTCGAAATCGAAATAGAAGGTTGGCAGGTTGATCACGCCAATGCGGTAATCCTGGTCGTTATAGCTGAGCTCGATGACTTCTTTCTTGGCAGACTGGTCTTCCAGCTTGACCGTGTCTCTGGTGATGGCCACCACCCGGGCGCCGGTTTCGCTGACCGCATCAGGCGGAATGACGCTGAGCCGGACCACCGTGCCTTTTTCGCCGCGAATCTGGTCAACCACGTCGTCCAGCCGCATGCCCACCACGTCCTTGATTTCACCGTCAGGACCCTGACCGATACCGATGATTTTTTCGCCGGCCTTGAGATCGCCGCCACGCTCGGCGGGCCCGCCCGTGATCAGTTCCACCACCTTGGTGTACTCGTCCTCGGTGGTCAACTGCGCGCCGATGCCCTGCAGGGACAGGGACAGGCCCATGTTGAAGTTTTCCGAATCCCGGGGTGAGAAATAGGCCGTGTGCGGATCAACGGTCCTGGCCACGGTGGCCAGGTAGGTCTGGAACACGTCCCGTTCATTGGTTTTCAGCACCTGGCTGAGCTGGTTGCGATAGCGCCTGCTGAGCTTCTCCCGGATCTCCTCGTCGCTGTCACCGGTGAGCCTCAGGCTCAATACACTGTTCTTCATGCGCTTGCGCCACAACTCGTCGAGTTCGGCGACGGTGGCGGGGAAGGGCGCGACCTCGCGATCGATAAGAATCTCTTCGTCGCGGGTAAAGTCCATGGCAGGGATATCGTTTTCGATGACGTTGATGGCGTAGATCAGCCGATCAAGCAGTCGCTGCAGATAAATGTTGTACATCTCGAAGCCCGGCTCGACACTGCCGTTTTTCAGGCTGTCATCGAGGGTGTAGCGGTACGCCTCGAACTGCTGGACATCCTCCTGCAGAAAATACAGCCTGGAACCGTCCAGCACGTCGAGGTACTGGTCCAGCAGTTCCGACGAGAAGTCGTCGTTGATCTCCACCCGGGAGTAGTGTTTTTCCTCCAGCTCGTTGATCAGGTCCGTGGCAGTCTGACCGTAGATTAGCTGGCTCTGAATCGGTTCGTACAGCGAGTCAAGGTCCAGCACCCGGTCCAGTTCCGCCGGTTCCTGGGCAAAACCCAGCGGGCTGAACACGAGTAGCAGGGCACCAAGGCAGGTGCCGAGTCGGTTACGCAGGTCTGACGGGGATCGGTTTGTAGTGATATCGGTCATAATGCCTTCCGGGGAATCATAATGCGGTTGAACTGGGACCGGGTGATTGTCGATTGAGACCATGGACTCAACCCAATCGAACCTGGCTACCGGTGGTCTGGTTGCTTGGATTATGCTGGTGTTTGCTCCGCCTGTGCTTTTCCTTTCTCGACTGAACGCTTGCAACTGACGCCTTCGACCAACATTTTCGACTGCAACGTTTGACTAGAAGAACGTCGCCGTGACTTTTTCAGTTCATGTTTTATACAACAGAGCGCCTCGAGTATCCACGGTCTTGATCCCTGAAATCAAGGCACTAGGCGAAAAACCGTTAAATCACCCGATTTTTGAATGTTTTCATAGCCTTCCAACGGGTTTTCGGGTCGCCATGGCAGGGTTCCCTAGGTCTTGATAATTTTATCCCGGGCCGAGGCGTGGCGCTCCGCCCGTTCCACGTCGATATAGCGATCAGTGATGGCACTGGAGCCGTGACCGGCGTCATCCCGGACGTGTTCCCGGGGCCGGTGTTTGACGTCCTCGGAGATGCCGGTATGGCGTAACCAGTGAACCGTAGCGGCGGAGAGACGTGCCGCCTCCTCGACAAACCCTTCACCGCGCATCCTGGCTTCAGCCGTGTCAAAGCATTGCTGCACGATACCCCGGATCTGGCGGGTACTGGTGATACCGCCGACGCCCCGGGTCTTGTGGATCAGGGGCGTGGCTTCTCCCGGGAACGGCAGGGCTGGCAGTTCCCGGGACTGCCGATACCGTTTCAGGGCGTCCAGCATGGCGTTGCTGACGGAGATCTCCCGCTCCTTGTTACCTTTGCCCACCGTGAGGAACCACCAGTTGCCTTCCTGGTCCTGTTGAAAATGACCCATCTGCGGACTCCAGCGGGGTGTGTCCACCAGCTCGGAAATCCGCAGGTACATGGCGTACAGTGCGTTCATGATAAACAGGGTGCGTTCATGGACCACCGGGTCCTCAGCCGCCATCCGCTCCGCCGTTTCGATGATGTAATTCCATTGCAGGGGCGACAGCCGGCGGATCTTGGTCTGCCCCTGGCGCTTGCGGATGAACTTGCTTTTCTGGCGGATCTGGGATACCGGATTAGCAGCCAGGTAATTCTCCTGAATCAAGAAGTTAAAGAAACTGCTTAATACACTGAATAAGGATTGCAGCGCATTCTGGGACAGCACGTATTGCGGCGCCGTGGTGACGTAGGGGCGCCATTCCGGGTTGGCCTTGCGCAATCCTTCCCGATTGATAAACCGGGCCACGTTCTTCCTGCCCACCCAGGCGGCCGGGGGTTGCCGGGCAAACGCGACGTAGCGCTCGATATCCTCCCGGGTTACCTGCCGAATGGACTTTTCGGCCACCAGCCACAGCCACTGGCAGAAATGTTCAATTTCGCGGCGGTAGGTGGAAAACGTATCGGCACTGCCCCGGTAGCTGTAGATAAACTCGCTGGCATACTGAAAATCCTGCCCGGCATCGGCGGGCAGCGACGCATTCAACAGGGCTTCCGGCCTGGCAAGGGTTTCCTTGAACGGATTGGGCATTGCCTCCAGAGTGTCGAACAGCGCTTTTGGTGTTGCTTTATCTGACATTAACTTTTTTAATTAACCTTATGAAAATACAACCATATTAACAGTTATTCCAGCAGTTGGGCGAATCCTGCAACGGCGAACCCGGTGGCTCGAGGGTGGCGTCATCCCGCCGGCTATCCGCAGAAGGGTGAGACGGCAGGTTTACATTGCTTATCGTCCACGGCTACACTTTCGTTATGTAATTCACTATATAACGGTCGACATGTCGACCGGATCGGGAAGAGTCGCTTGCCGCCATTATTGCCTTCTGGATTCCAGCCCTGTCGTTTCCCGCCATGTGTCGCCGGTTCCCGTGGCCGTCATCCCCTGTCGGTGGCCGTTGTGCTGGTGGTGTTGCTTCTGGGTCCGGTGCTGACTGCCTCCCGCGTTTACGCGGACACTCTCACTGTAGCGGTCGCGGCCAACTTTGCTGAAACCCTGGAGGTCCTGGCCAGGGACTTCGAACAGCAGTCAGTCCATCGCCTGCGACTGGTGCGGGGATCCAGTGGTCGACATTTTGCACAGATCGTCAACGGGGCGCCGTTCGAACTCTATTTCTCGGCGGATGCCCCCAGACCTGCCGAGTTGCGCGCCAGACTCGATCTGAGGGCGGACAGCCTGCGCACCTATGCCCTGGGCAGGCTGGTCCTGTGGGGGCCCCAGGCAGGCTCTGAGGCGCAGATCCGCGCCCGACTAGAAGCAGGACAGTTTGACCGCCTGGCCCTGGCCAACCCCCGGCTGGCACCGTACGGGCAGGCCGCCGTGGAAACCCTGGACAGTCTCGGCCTGGCTGCCCTGCTTACTTCCAGGGCGACTGACATCGTGCGCGGCGAAAGCGTTGCCCAGGCCTACCAGTTCGTGGCAACTGCCAACGCAGAACTGGGTTTTGTCGCTTATTCACAGGTAAAATATCACAATAACAATGAGTTCTGGCTGGTTCCGGAAGTGCTGCATGAACCCATAGTCCAGCAGTTGCTGGTGGTCAGGGATACCCCGGCGGTACGGCAATTTCTGGCCTACCTGGAATCCCCCCGGGCTCGCAGGCTGATACTGGAAGCCGGCTACGGGTTACCGGAACCGGGCGCGGTATTCGCCGGATCACCGGAGTGAACAGCATCAGCCCGTCCATGGTCAGCCCCCAGTGCCGGCAATGGGGTCTTGCGGGGCAGGTGATAGGCGGGGCCACGGCATCGGTTGCTGTGTCCGGCGACGGGATGTTCGCCGCGTCAATCACGGCGGCCAACACGTGGGGCCGGGGGGCACGGGCACGGCAGTCGCATTGCCGACTATTGTTCCCGGGTTCTTGAGAAATACTTAATAAAATGCTGCAACCTGCTGACTTACAAGCATTAGTACTCACCCTGGAGCTGGCGACCTACAGCACGCTGCTGTTGCTGGCGCTGGGTACGCCACTGGCCTGGTGGCTGGCCAGAACCACGTCCCGATTGCGCCCGGTGGTGGACGCCCTGGTGGCCCTGCCATTGGTCCTGCCGCCCACGGTACTGGGTTTTTACCTGTTGATCGCGCTGTCACCCGACGGGCTTATCGGTCAGCCCCTGCGCGCCCTGGGGCTGCCGGGCCTGGCTTTTTCCTTCCCCGGCCTGGTAGTGGGGTCCGTGATCTACTCGCTGCCGTTTGTCGTGCAACCGCTGCGTAACGCGTTTGCCGCCCTCGGTGCACGTCCCCTGGAGGTGGCCGCCACCCTGGGGGCCGGTCCGGCTGAGCGCTTCTTCCTGGTGGTACTGCCATTGACCCGCCTGGGCTACCTGTCCGCTGCGGTTCTTGGTTTTGCCCATACGCTGGGTGAATTCGGCGTGGTGCTGATGATCGGTGGCAATATTCCCGGCGAAACCCAGGTGGTTTCCATTGCCATTTACGAACATGTCGAAGCGCTGGCCTACGGCAGTGCCCATGTGCTGGCCGCAACCCTGCTGATTCTGTCGTTCCTGGTGCTGCTGTTGGTTAACCTGGCCGACAACAGGACAGCCCGCGGCGGGGAGCCGCTTCAGAGACGGCGGAAAATCTTTTAAATCCGTTTGCCGCTGTATTCTGGAATGCGGATCACAATTATTCAATAATGAATTGTATTTAGTGATTTATTTGTCATTTTTACCGGTTAATTCCATAGTTTCACAGTGGCGTTTCGCGTCTGCTGACCCCGGGGTCCCGGAGCACCGTGCCGTGCCCAGGCTGGAGCCTGCAACGGTTTGTGAGCCTCGTGGCCACATCAGTACAGCGAGGCTGGCCAATGTCATTTCCAGGCGATGGCCGGTTTCCAGGAAGCGGCCCGGGAATTACTGCAATCGGGTGGCAACGAGTCCTGCAGATTGTTTTGGAAACAGAGTTAACGACAACTCACATCCAACTGATTTTAATGGACTATCGATATGATTGAAATTTTCAGCCAGCTGACTGTCGGCCGCTTCCGACTGGACGTGGACTGCCGGATTCCGGACCGGGGCGTCACCGTGATCTTCGGTCCCTCCGGCTGTGGCAAGACCACCTTGCTCAGAACCATAGCCGGCCTGGAAAAAGCCGCCAGCGGTCGGATCGTGGTCAGCGGCGAGACCTGGCTGGACGACGGTGTCAGGCTGGCAGTGCATCGCCGTGGCGTCGGTTACGTGTTCCAGCAACCGGGCCTGTTCGCCCATCTGACGGTGGCGGGCAACCTGGCTTTCGGCGCCCGGCGACGGGGCAATGGCCACCTGTCGCTGGGCCAGGTGGTGGCGACCCTGGGTCTTGCTGAACTGCTGCAGCGCCCGGTGGCGGACCTGTCCGGCGGGGAACAGCAGCGGGTGGCGCTGGCCCGGGCCATGCTCAGCAATCCCCGCCTGCTGTTGCTGGACGAGCCCCTGGCGGCGCTTGACCTTGGCAGCAAATCAAGGCTCATTCCATTTCTCGAAAATGCACTCCACCTTCTTGATATTCCAGCGATTTACGTAACCCATTCCCCGGATGAGCTGGTTCGGCTGGCAGACCACGTGGTACTCATGGAGCGGGGCCGTGTAATGACCAGCGGGCCACTGGTGGAGACCTTTGCCAGCCTGCAAACACCCCTGTCCCAGGTTGACGACGCGTTCAGCGTGCTGCCCGGTATCCAGGAGCACTCCGGGTTGGCCGGCCTGACGGCGGTGCGCAGCCTGCATGGCAATGTATTCCAGGTTCCCCGGATGCCGGCGCTGCCCGGCAGGGATGGTGGCACCACTGATGTTCCGCCGGCGGCCAGGTCGGAACAGGCCCGCCGCGTGCGCCTGAAAATCCAGGCCCGGGATGTCAGCCTGGCATTGGAAAAAGCAGAAAAAAGCAGCATTATCAATATACTGCCGGCTGTTGTTGAGGAAATAAGCGAATCAACTTCCGGCGTCAGCTGCACGGTGAAACTGGACCTGCAGGGGGACAAGCTGCTGGCCCGGATTTCCAGCTATTCCCGTGAGCAGCTGCAACTGGTGCCCGGGCAGCAGCTGTTTGCCCAGGTCAAGGCGGCAGCCCTGCTGGCCGCTGCACCTGTCAGCTGCCCAGCAGAATAACGCTGGATGCCTTGAAAAAGGCGGTAATCCCGCTGCCTTCCCGCAGCGCCATCCGGCTGGCACTGCGGTTGGTGATGACCGCGTTCAGGGTTTTTTCATCGCCGATGTCGATGGAGACATCGGTGTTTACCTTGCCTTCATCCAGCCTGGTAATCTGTCCATGGATGATATTGCGGGCGCTGACCTGAAGCTCACGCTGGTTGGTGAGCAGTACCGAAGAGGCTTTCACCAGCGCGATCAGCTGCTTGCCTTTTGTTATGGCAAGCGAGGCACGACTCTGCTCGGTGACGATGGCAACCAGGGAAACCTGTTCGTTGACCTGCAGGCTGACCTCGGCGTTCACCGCGCCAGGCTGCAGGTGAGTCACGGTGCCCAGGAACTGGTTGCCGGCACTACTGATCAGCCTGCTGCTGCTGACGAATCGGGCCAGGTCATCAAAGCGATCCAGGCGAGCACCAAGTTTTTCAACATAATCATGATGTTGTTGTTGAATTCTGGAAAATCCCTGAACAATTTTCTGGCCATGATCGGTGAGCTGACTGCCGCCGCCGCGGCTGCCGCCGGCGGTGCGTTCCACCAGGGCTTGCCGGGACAGGTTGTTCATGCGCTCCAGTCTTTCCCAGGCAGTCCTGTAACTGATGCCCAGTTCCCGCGCCGCGGCACTGATGGAGCCTGTCCGATGAATCGCGGCCAGCAGGGACACCTGCTCCATCGCAAAATTGCTGCCAGGCTGATCGGCGGTCAGCCAGATCTCACCTTCCAGTCTGCTGGGCATCGCTTCACTCCATGATAGCCGGCTAGCCGTCGGACCGCGGCAGGACTTCGAACATCCAGGTGTGTCCGTCGATGACCTGGGCCGGATCGGCTCCCAGGCCGTCACCGTACTTACGGCTCAGTTCGTTGAGCACGGGCTGAATTACCGGTCCGCTGGTAATCCGCTGCAGGCGCTGTTCATACAGGCGGCCATCGATGCGCAGAATTACCCGGTCGTCCTGTTCCAGGTAGTGTGGCCACTGTTTCCAGACCGCCCCGTACCCGGTGGTCATGTAGCCGCTGACCACGAACAGGCGACCTTCATGGACGGCCAGCCACACCGTGCGTGAGCGTGCCGGCCTGAGGGTCTGAAACTCGATGGTGTCGCGTTGCGCCAGGAAGTTCCAGTCTGGCGGTGTGGGCGCCAGTTCGCCGGCACGGAAAGGACCGCCGGCGATAATTTCCAGCGGGCCGTCGTGAAAACGCATGCCGAACAGGAATACGCCCACCGCCAGGACGGCCACGATAATCAATACGACCAGGCTCTTCAGCAATTTCATTGTTATTGTTATCCCCTTGAATTCACTGGGCAAGTCAGTACCTTACCACCTATCATGTCGGCGTAGTAGAAAAGGGGCGGTTATGACAGGCCATGGCAGGGCCGGCAAAGTGCGGGTGCCCGGGCAGGGCATCCTGCACGACCGTGCCTCCTGGCACCGGCAGGTGGTCATCGACGAGAATGGATTGGCAGACTGTTGAAAAGCGTCATGAGCGCAGTGGTTTTTTTTAACAGCCTGTCAGGCTGAGAGGCAGTTTTATGGAAGCAGAAGGCTTGATTGCAGTATTACTCATAGGCGGAATTGCCGGCTGGCTGGCGGGTAAGATTCTCAAGGGCAGGGGATTCGGCATTGTCGGCAATATCGTCGTGGGCATTGTCGGTGCTCTGGTGGGCGGGTTCCTGTTCGATATGCTGGATGTGGCCATCGGTGGTTTTTTCGGCTCGATCATCACCGCCACCGTCGGTGCCGTGGTGTTGCTCTATGCTGTCAGCCTGATTAAAAAGGTCTGACACCCGCATGGGCAGGAAGTAGTGACTTGACGGCAGATCTTCCCGGGGTACTCAGGCAGCTCTTTCGTCGGCTGTTTCCCGCCACGGTGCGCCGCAGGCTGTGGGATCGGTACGGCCGGCGGTATTTCGAGCGCACTTCACTGCGGGTCATCTCCAGGCATGTCGATGCCAACATCACCGACCCGACAGATTCTGTACGGCGGCTGGTGCGCCTGCTGCGGGCGGACCGATACCGGGTTGATCGCCAGCGTATCACCCGTGAAACCGGCCTGGAATTCAAAGGCTTCTCCAACCAGGATCTCATCGCCCACCTGTATTTTAACGGTCGTTCCACCGGCTTTTTCCTGGATATCGGCGCCTTCGACGGCGTCGAGATCAGCAACACCTGGGCCCTGGAACAGCTGGGCTGGGACGGCATCTGTATCGAACCGGTTCCGGAGATATTTGCCCGGCTGTCGGCAAATCGGGGCTGTCACCTGGTCAATGCGGCGCTGGCCCGGGAAAGCGGGCATGCAGCGCCTTTCCTGAAAGTGTCCGGTCAGCTTGGCCTCAGCGGGCTGGCTCGACAGATGCCGGCGAGAATCCGGGACGGGCTTGACCAGCAGGGGCTGGACGTAGAGACCATCCGTGTGGACACGGTGACTTTCGATCAGGTCATGCAGAACCATCCCGCAGTTGTGCAGGTCGATTTTCTATCCATCGACGTGGAAGGAGGGGAACTGGACGTTCTGGAATCCATCGATTTCCAGCGCTACCGTTTCGGCCTTATCACTATCGAAAACAACGCGGGCAGGGCACGGCTGCGGGACTTCCTGGGCCGCCAGGGTTATGTGCTTTTTATCGACCTCGGTGTCGACCTGATGTTTGTGCCGGGCGGCTCGTGAATACCAGCCACCGTCGCTGAGCGCGGACTGGAAATTATCGATTCATCCTCGGCTTCTGTGCCAGGGCGGCCAGACGCGCCAGAAAATCCAACGGCTGTGATTATCCACCTGTTTCCAACGTGCTCAGTTCGATATTGTCGCCGACCGTTTCGCATTGGCGGACATTAAGGTCACGCAGTGATTGACAGGGACTCTTACCACTTCGCAGATCAAACTCAAGATTGTGCCAGGGGCAGCGAAGTTTCTGACCTGCAATATTTGAAAACGAAAGGTCAGCCCCCTGATGTGGACAACGTCTATCAAACGTCAGGACACTGTCGTCGCTCAAGCGAACTACACAGCGCTTGTCGGAAAGTAGCCTTGGAATATTTACTTCAAGCTCGCTGACGGCCAATTTTCCGGTATGGCCGGTGATGATCGAATCAACACAAGAGTCGGCTGTACTATTGTCGCTCACCAGCTGGATTGGTTTTCTGGCACCGAACGCTTTGCTTCTCAGTGATTCGATCTTTCTTGTCAGGTATCCCCAGTAAGCATGAAGATATAGTACTGTCCAGGGATATGCCGGACTTACTCTTGCATACCTGTGCGGTTGCTTTGAAGTTCGTTTTGGGGATACCGTGGAAACCCGGAGGCTCAGGGTTAAACGTGTACTGTCCGTACTATTCAGTTCCGACGCATGCAGATGTTCCGCATGCATGAATAAAGCATCGCCGGCGGACAATTCAATAGAGACTGCCTTGCCAACCTGCTGTGTCCGCCGAATGCCCTGGCTGGGCGTAAACGGCATTTCCAGGCCATAGGAATCAGGGAAAAAGCACATCGAGTTGCCCTGGCCAACCGGTGTTATTGAAATCCAGATATTGATACATTCCGCAGGTTCGGAAAACCAGCTATCCCGATGAGGGCGCAACGGAGTCATTCGTCCCACACCATAGGTTGACTTGAATTTCTGCAGGGATTTCCGATAGTGCCAGGTTTCATCAAACGGATAGTGAATACGCACGATAGGTCGTCTCAAAAACCAGAGAGGCTGATTACCGAGGATTCCGCTGGATAAAAGCGAGTAGTGAATCGAGGGAGACAGCCGAGCCAGTTTTCGCTCCAGTGATTTGACGATATCCTGCGCTCTGTTGGTTTCTACCGACCTGTGCATCAGCTCGAATCCGTCCCGGGCAACTTCTGCAGCAGCAGATTCATTCACCTGTTGTGCTACCGCCCTGTTCACTAGTGAGTTGAATCGCTGTTGCCAACCGATTTTGTTCAGCAGGTTTCTCACGATGACAACTTCGCCTTGCAGACAACGAGCGAGGATATCCGTATCGTCCATTTGGCAGGTCACAATGTTGAATTCAGGCCTTCCACCATCTGAGATGTTCATAATTGAATTTGCAGCATTCTATAGGTTTAAAAGTCGCAATAACCTGACTGGCAATTTCCATGGCGAACAACGGGGCTGTGGTCAATTCCCCGGCATCGACACTATGGTACCCGCGGATACTTGAAACTCCAACTCTGGTTCTGTTAACCAGACCGCTGCTCCGATCATCGACCCCGGTATTGCCATAAACCACTATTACACCGGCATCACCATGGTTCTCTGCTTGCGCAGCCATGTTCTCTGCATCACTTTGCCACTGCTGTCTGACTTCCGGCCAGAGGTAGCGAAGCCGGAGTCATTGCAAAAGGCAGGATCGCTGGCCAGGGCATGCAGCCTGCACGTCAACTGGGTGGGGAGATACCAGGAGTTGCTATCGACAAAGGCTGCAATGCTCTGCTGGCAAATTCGGGCCACGGGGAGTTCTCTGCCTGAACCAGTTACAACCGGGGGGAGGCGTTCAACGGCAGCGGAATCACGCCGCGCCTGGTCGGCCACGGCAAAGTCCGGGAAAGCATGGAGTCTGTTACCATGGACGGGGCTTGGTCGAACCGGCAGGTCGGGCGGGCAGGGCGACGGTCATTTTCTCCACACGCCGCCTCGCAGTGGTGCCCGGCAGGTCACGGGGCACTTCCCTGATCAAGCAGAAATTTTTCATTCAGAGGCCGCGGAAGCCGCACATGAATAAGAACTGGAAAAACAAGCCTGCCTTGCTGACCAGGCATACAGGGTATTCGGGATTTGCCGGGCCGGACCGGGGAACCAGGCAATCGACGACCGCCACGATACCGGGAGGGGCGGGCCTCCTGCTTGCCCTGGGCTGGCTGCTGCTGGCCTGTTTGGTGCTAAACTGGAGCGCCTTGTCGGGCAATTGGCGCTGGGACGATTCCGCGATACTGCTGCACCTGCACCAGTTCAGTAGCCTGGCGGATTTCATTTCGCCGGCAACCTGGCAGTCCCTGTCCCGAACCAACCTGATGCCGTGGCTGCCTCTCTCTTTTGAGGTAGACCTGGTACTTTTTGGTCTGAATCCGTTTCTTTTTTACGTCCATCACCTGGTGTCGCTGGCTGCCTGTGCCGCGGTACTGTACCTGCTTCTGGCCCGCTTGACCGGGGGTGGCGCTGCGCTGTTCGGTGCCAGCCTGTTCCTGGCTGGCGCTCCTGCCCTGGTGGTGGCCCAGCAACTGATGACCCGGCACTATATCGAAGGGCTGTTGTTCTGCCTGTTGTCACTGTTCTTTTACAGCCTGTATGCAGAGAAGCGCAGTCCGGGCTATCTCGTGGTCAGTGTGCTGTGCTATGGGTTCGCTGTTGTCGCCAAGGAAATATACGTACCGCTGGTTGTCCTGCTGATCCTCCTGCCTGCAGGCAATAACCGCGAGCGGGCCATTACCGCCATGCCCTTTGTTGCCGTGGCAGCGCTGTACACGGCCTGGCGCGGCTACATGCTGGGCGACCTGCTGGGCGGGTACACGGAGCAGAGTGTATTCCTGGATCCGGCCTTCATACCGGAGGTGCTGTCCACCTTTGCCACTTTCCCCGGATTACTGTTCGGCTCTGCCTGGCCCGTTGTAATTGTGCTGTATGGATTACTGGCAGTAATGTCCGGTTTCCAGTCCCGGCAGGGGATGCGCATCAGTCTTATCGTCTTGCTATTGTTGCTGCTGCCCCTGGTTCCGCTGGTCAGAAGCCCCGGAATCGCCAGTGCAGATCGGTATCTGTTCCTGCCCTGGGCGGCATTCTGTTTCTCGGCAGGGTACTTCAGTCATCACCTGGCGGTCAGATTTTTCAAGACCGGCAGCAGGGCGTTGCAGTTGATGCTGACCGCTGTAGCGCTGGCGCTGATCGGCACAACGGCTGTTCATGGCTTACAGATGCAAGGAAATACGGCAGCTACCGGCGCTGAATTCGACAGCCAGGCCGAACTGATCTGGAACAATGGCGACAGCATCGCGTTCATTCCAAGCCCCTCGCTAACCACCAGTTTCTGGTTCGTATCCGACCTGATCCTGCTCAAGGAACGCCTGGTACCGGGCAGCAGTGCACCGGAGGTGGTCCCCGACCCCATCTACCTGGGCAGTTCGGTAAGCATACTGCTGGAGTACGATGCCGAGTGTCGGTGCATGGTGGATATCAGTAATACCATTGACCAGCGCCGGGAAAGTTTCCGAACGTCGTTGCATGCCGATGCGCCACTGGAGGTTGAATACCGGTACCAGGGAGGATTCTTCAGCTGGCGTTTCGGGCCTTATGACACGGGCAGCTATCGGGTGGTTTCCGATATCCTGGGTGTTTTCCCGGTTGGCGCAGCGGGTCAACTCGGCGCGACGCTGAGGCCCAATGCGCCTTTTTACGTGCGTTATACCTCTCCCCGGGGATGGACGACGTATTCCGACGAACTCACTATTAACCACGATGCCCCGACTTATCGCTGGGAACGATAGAATCGTCGATTGTTGATGTTGTTTTCCAGGTATTTAGGACCAGGCTTCCTTAACCAGGAGAGAATCTTGCAGAGGGAGTGATTGCCGATTCACTTGACGTTATAACGTTATAGCGTTACTGTTCCTGATTGAGGTGATTGCTTATGAGCGAGATGTCAAAAAGATCCACTATCTACTTTGAACCTGAAATCCACCACGCTTTGAGAATCAAGGCAGCGAATTCCCACCAATCTGTGTCTGAGGTCGTGAACGAGGCCGTTCGTCTGGCATTGCGTGAAGATTCTGAGGATTTGAACGCGTTTGAAGAACGTGCCGATGAACCCACACTGAGCTATGAAACCTTGCTGAAAGACCTCAAGTCACGTGGCAAGTTATGAGCTTGTATTCAAGAAATCCGTTGCCAAGGATCTACGTAGCATTCCGAAAAAGGATGTGGCGAGAATTCTGAAACGGATCGACACTTTACGCGAAGACCCTCGTGGAGAGGGATGCATAAAGCTTTCGGCACAGGAGCGTTATCGTATACGCCAAGGCGTCTACCGAATTGTCTATGAGATCCGAGACAATGAACTCATCGTCGTAGTCGTTAAAGTCAACCATCGGTCTACAGTTTACAAGAATAGCTGACCACGAACCGCTTAACCTGAGCTTCCTATGTCGATTCGCAATCTGACAATAGTCCTAACCTGCATTTTCGGCCTTTGCAGTTGCGTAAGCAGGGGCCCTGGGCCAGAACAGACTTATGTGCTGGAGGGCATCTCGACTCCGGAAAGCTGCCGCGTATCCGATGCAGTGTGCCTGCAGAATAAATTTGAAATCGCTTGTGCCAATCGTTCACCCTCCGTCATAGCGACCTGTCAGGCCTGGTTGCAGGAGCTGGAACGAATTCCAGAGCCCGCCCATACCGAAGTTAAACTGGCAAAGGGATATACCTACTACCAATTTTTCGAATTCTCCAGGTCAGGAAGACTGCTGGAACAATCTGCGGGTGTTGAAAAGCTCGTGGAATATCGACTACAGGCCAGGGAGGCTTATCAGGAAGTCTATGACAGCGACAGGAACAATACCCAGGCAATGCTGGGCCTGTCGACAACCTCCGACAGTGAAGAAGAAAAACTTCAATGGTAACGAAGGATTGTCCGGATAACTCCCGATCCCTTTATCTGCAGATCACTACAGAGTTCATTGAACAGTGTCCATGGCTACAATCAGCGCGCAGGATGGTCGGAAGAAGTGGCGGAGTGCTACGTGGAGAGCTATTTCAATATTGACCCGACTCTCAATAAATGGAGATCCGGTGCCGCGGCAGTCAACAGCTACCGAGTGGCTGGTCATGAACTTGAGGCAACAGGATTTCTTCGTCAACTACGTGCGGATATCAATCCCCGGGGAAGTATTCGCAGATTGGAAGATCCGGGAAGTTTAACACCTGATGAAGTCGAGCATTCATTGATGACCCTCTGTTTAAGAGAATTAAGGGGGCTATTGGATGGAGACTTCTGCGTCGAGGGGATATCAGCCGCATTACATGCGTTAACAGAGATCAGCCAGGATTCAGCAGTGCCCTACGCCAATTCTGTCATGGCAGGGATCAGGGAACGTTTACGTCCAGCAGGAATGGTAGTAGACGTAGAGTTCGCAGTAAATCTGGCATTTCTTAGAACTGAGGTCGAACGATCAGTAATTTCGCCAGGACTGGAATCGGGCGTGATTTATTCAACGTATTCGCAGTTGGCTGGCAACGACCTGGAGAAAAAGCTGAGCGCTCAGATCAAAGCCGTTGATCTGGAACCAGAGAACGGTTTCTATAGAGTTGAACTTGGCCGCCTGTATCACCGGAGTGGCGAATTACGGCTGGCAAAGCAGCATTACGAGGAAGCCCTGGAGTTTCTCCCTGAATACCTGCATGCATCATTTCTTGGAGCTATTCGTCAGATAGAAAGCGAAATTGAAGCAGGGATCTAGGGAACCTCTGATCAATTATCGACGACAGTCTATCAATGCTTATTAATGGAATGAAACTAAAAGGGAAAGCAATCAATTATAGTGAATTGACTTAGATGTATCGATTTTATTGGGATACTTGTTGTGTACGTGCTCCAGTATTTTCAGAGATTGAAGTATCGGGGGCCGATGTTGATGGGCCACTCGATATTGAACAATATCAAGAAGAAGTTAATGGAACGACGTTTGGTGTCTATCAGCTTCGTTATTCAGTTACCCCCAGGCAACAAGGCATATTACAGATACCAATAATCACAATGATTGGTGAAGTGATGGGGCAATCAGACGTATTCGGGCAATCCAGTCAAACCTTGCCGACAATTGAAGTTGAATCTGAACCGCTATCGATAAGAGTTGAATTGTGATGCGCATACATATTGAATCGAGACAACTCCCAGTTTCTGGCGGTAGGTTATAGAAACCACAATAAGGAAATTGCAGTAGTCTTTAATACGAAATGGGATAGTTTTAGGCTCAATTTCTTTACTTAAATTCCGCCAATCTTTGATTTGTCAGCTCCTGCAATTTCGGAAGGGCTTGCATTTCCTGTCAATCCAGGAGCAATTATAATCGTATTCCACAACGGCTTATGTGTAGTAGGCTTATGTGTAGTACTGACCCCTGTTGGGCTTGATGTGGATTCTGACAAATCCATAGTACATGACCTTCCAAGCGGAATGATTTTTAACCTGACTGCGGAGCAGTACGCTACAGACTGGCTCAAGGCGAGAATCGACTCATAACTATTACGCATCTTGCGGATTCAGTGGCGACGACAGATTCGCATTTGTGGCTCGACCGTGACCTGATGACCCGCCAGTCAGAACGCATCCATTCCAGAGAAATAGAATGTCTCTTGATATGCCGATAGCTGCCTGGGCTGAGTGGCCACGAAATCAAGGAGCTATCAATATGGGCACACAAATGCGCCTGAAAACAATTGGTTCGGTTAGTGTATTGTTCCTAATATTCTCAAGTATGACGGCATTTGCTCAATTGAACGCCCCAGAGCCGATGCTACCGATCTATAAGGACCCACCTTACTATCGCAGATCTGCAGTTGAACAACGAATTGAGGGCTGGGTTCACGTGGCATTTGACGTACTGAAAGATGGCACTGTAGACAAATCATCAATAGTTATCCTGGATGAGGAACCAACAGGGATTTTTACAAGACCAGCAATTCAATCGGCTGAATCTCTTAGATTCGATCCGAGACTTTCTGAAGACGGTATTCCGCTTCTTGCCAAAGGTGTAACGTATTTATTTCAGTTTGCATTGAGGGCAGAAGCTACGGATGGACATTTCTCAGATTCATATACAGGGCGCCCGCCGCCCTCTATAGAAGACTGATGTCTGCTCTTCAGCCGCAAGCTGACTTTCGGCAGAACAAGCGCTACTATCACTATTAACCCGAAGCGGAAGTAATCAATTCACCGTCACAATGATAGCTTTCTACGGCTATCGTAATCTTTCCCGGGCTTAACGCTCATTTTAAGAAGTCTACGTCAAATCGGGAGCGAAGCTATGAACTGTTTAACCAGGCTATCACTCACTTTGGTCGGGCTGTTCTATGCAGTGCCGACCCTAGCTTGCACCTGCACGGTTTCGCCATTTCTCGAATTAACGGAGTCGATGGTGGATAACTATGTCATCCAGTTCAGAGTTACTAGTCACAGCAACCGGGATGCTCCGCCTTGATGTGATATCAGATCCTGAACAATTCCCAACCTATGGCATTTCCGCGACATTACAGACCGACGAGATGCAATCACCGGAGAATTTTAAAGTAATCGATTTCGGTGGACCGAGAGGGTTGCTACATACAGATCGGCCAAGCGACCGGTAGAGGAAGATTCCGACAGACAGGGGTTGTTCATTGATGACAGTTTATTCAGTCCAATCCGACGGTTGAATTGACACTGAAACTAACCTCTTTGTCTTCTCCCTCGCATTGAGTAGTGCGATCCGCGATAAAATCGGAAATTCAGGGCTATCATGAATGCTGAAGAAAAAAGGAAATTAGTTGAGGAATTAGTTGCTCTAACGGCTGGAGATCCTGTGCGTAAACATCCTCCTGGAGCCGCTGGCCTGAAAGAGATAGATGAAAAGATCAGGCAAAGAATGCGAGAGCAACAGATTAATATAAGGTTGAAGCATTTCAGTCCAGAGCAAATAGTAGCTCTTCTTGATTTCTACGCCACCGAAATGGGCAAGTCGATCCTGAGCAGCCAAAGTCGAATTTCTGATGAAATTGCATCTGCCATGCAACTGGTTGTTCATGAAGTAATTGAAGAAACCCAGGACAAAAGCAGAGAAGGGGCCATTGTGAGGGAGCCGGAAAAGCGGGAACCAGACGTGAAGTCCAATAGAATTGATAATCCGAAAGCTGGTTGGGTGTTGGCGACGGGTTCTAAGATGCAGGGCACTAATAAAAATCCTGAAGCTATTCCTAACTGCAGTTTTTGCAATGAAAAACCTCCAAACCGTGGGGAAGTAGTAGCTGGCCCGAGTTTATTTATATGCAGAAAATGTGTGAAACAGGCCTGTGAAGCGTTAAAAGACTCTGGGTATCCAATATCCTGATCTCCTGGAAATCCAGGCTAAATCAACTGGTGAAAAGCGTTATCTCTTGTCTGTCGAATCGAAAACAAACACTGGTCGGCAGTTGTCACCTGCAGAAGTGAGATCATCTAAATCATTTCTGTAAGACGATCCCGCAAAAAAGAGGTGGAACTCTATGAAGGCTAATGACTTTGACAGGAAATTTGATGAAGGAAAAGAGGACATCATTGATGATGCTGATCTCTCCACTGCGCGTCGGGTAAACCAGGAGCAGAAGCGGATAAACGTCGATTTTCCAGCCTGGGTTGTAGATTCCCTGGACCGTGAGGCAGCCCGTATTGGCGTAACCAGGCAGTCGATCATAAAAGTCTGGTTGGTTGAGCGGCTAAAAGCTGAAGGTGCTGACTACAATCATACTGGCCAGTAAAACTGAAGAACTTAACAAAAGGATTCATTGAGACTTTACCGGGGATAGAGGGGATAACCGGCTGCTATTCAGTTGCTTTCCTATTTCCGGTAATCTTTATTACCGGAAATAGTGTAATTACAGACAGGGGGCGGTTGACGCCGTCAATGCATCGCTTCTTACATTGCTCTATTGACGTTCATCACTACGACCGGTGAACAGCCAGGCACTTGTCAGGTCTGCAACAACCAGGCGTCACACCGCTTCCTGCCAGTTTGAATTCCCGGCGGTCATCTTGCCGACATTGAATTCGTAGGATTTGCGAATCTCATTGGCCTCGGGTACTTGTGGTGATTTTGTCCCGACATCCTGTACCGGGATTTCCTCGCTGACTTCGCTGGCATCGACATTGAATCCGACAATCCTCAGCGACGGGTTTCGATTCTTCTGCAATGACTCGTAGTAATCCACGGCCGCATTTCTCAGACGCTGAATATCAATGGGACCGTTGTAGCCGCAGTAACCGGAAAACTGCACCCGTTGATCCGCCGCCTGTTCCCGCGGTAACTGTTTGAGATGGCCGACGCAATGGTATGTCTTGCCCCGGAACTCGATCTCGAACATCAACGTCGTGTGGGTCCGCGTGCTGCTGCTGATGGACTCGTCGTAAATCACGTTGTTAAAAGTGACTTGCATCATTGGCACGTGAGTAGCCTCTAAACACAGCGACTGTTTGTTTTTTCTACAGTTCTTGGCGCAATTAAATACTGTAATACATCTCACTACAAGAGCTTCAGCATCAGATTCTACGCAATTGACCCAGTATCGGTTTGCAGAGCCCGACCAGCTTCAATGAAAGGTCTGTAATATGCTGTTTTTATTATGTTTTATCTAAATTATCCGAGATGTTAGCAGCTACTTACAGAAAGGGCGATACCGCAGAAAATTCAGCAGGTTGCACAGGTTTCTGTACACTCTCCTTCAGCCTCAATAAAGGGGAAAATGACGCGAAATTCACTGCCATCAATCGTGGTTCTTGCGCTTGCTGCGCATGGTGACAAATTCCTCCGCAAGGGTCGGATGAATACCCAGGGTCCGATCGAAATCCGACTTGGTCGCCCCGCAGTTCAGCGCCACGGCGAAGCCCTGGATAAGTTCTCCCGCTTCCGGTCCCACCATGTGGACGCCCAGCACCCGGTCAGTTGTGGCATCCACAACCAGTTTGAGCAGCGACCGTTCCTCCCTGCCGCTCAGGGTGTGCTTCAGCAGCCGCACCCGGGCACTGTATATGTCCACTTCGATGTCCATTGCCAGTGCCTGCTGTTCGCTCAGCCCCACCGTGCCGACGTTGGGATGGCTGAATACCGCGGTGGGGATATTGCGGTATTCCATGTCCCGCATGTCGTTGGCAAACAGCGCTCTTGCCACCAGCTGTCCCTCGGCCAGGGCCACCGGGGTCAGGGCGACCCGATGAATGACGTCACCGACGGCGAAGATGCCGGGCTCGGCGGTTGCAAAGCGATCATCGACTACGATGGCACCGTTTGCCGCCAGCTCGACGCCGGTATTTTCCAGCCCCAGTCCACCGGTGAGCGGGCGGCGTCCCGTGGCGGCCAGCACCAGGTCGGCTGCAATCTCCGAGCCGTTATCAAGAGTTGTCAGCAGTTTATTGTTTTTCTTTGTAATTCTTTCCGGATTGGACTCCAGTTCCAGGTGCACATGGCGACCGACTTCCCGGGTGAAGAATTGCCGTATCTCGTCATCGAAGCCGCTGAGCAGTGAGTCCCGTCGATAAGACAGGGATACCCGGCAACCGAGTCGGGCAAATATCGTGGCGAATTCCACCGCGATATAGCCGCCACCGATGATCAGCATGGAGTCCGGCAATGTGTTCAGTTCAAACAGTTCATTGGACGTGATGGCCAGCTCACTGCCCTGGAATTCCGGTACCCAGGGCCAGCCGCCGGTGGCTATCAGCAGGTACCGCGTCGACACGGTGCGGCCATCGACCTGTACCTCATGCGGTCCGGCCACCGTGGCCCGGTGTTCGAAAATATCCACCTTGTTGTTCTGCAGTATTGACTTATATATTCCTTCCAGCCGGTTGATTTCCTTGTCCTTATTCAGCTTCAACTGCTGCCAGTCGAAGGTCACCTCCGGGGTTTGCCAGCCGAAGCCCCGGCTGTCCTCCAGGTCATCATGGTAATGGGCGGCATAACTGAACAGCTTCTTGGGTACGCAGCCCACGTTGACGCAGGTGCCACCAAAATAACGCTCTTCGGCACAGGCCACCCGCGCTCCCAGGCTGGACGCTATCCGGCTGGCCCGCACCCCGCCGGACCCGCCACCGATTACAAACAGGTCGTAGTCATATTCCGCCAAACCAATCCCCCCTGGTCATGTTCTCTGCCGTTATGAGTCGAGCAGGCATTATGCACAGCCGGCAGCTTTTATAAACCACCCTGCAACAAGCACGGGAATCTGTGGTTAAATTGCTGGCGTTTATGAACGGTCAACATCCCCAGCATGAATTTCAACTTGACGCCGGGCCCAGGATCCACCAGCTGGACGGTGCCGAGATCATGGAGTTTCCCGACGCCTTTAATAGCGAAGAATCAACAGGCTATTTCGATTACCTGCGGGAAAATATTGCCTGGCAGGGTGGCAGTATCAGGATTGCCGGACGTCGTATTGCCATTCCCAGGCTGCAATGCTGGGTCGCCGATCCTGGCCTGTCCTATACCTATTCGGGAATCGGCCTGCAGCCGGTACCCTGGCTGCAGCCCCTGCAGGAAATCCGCTCCCGGGTCGAGACCCTGGCCGGACAGTCGTTCAACGCGGTGCTGTTGAATCTCTACCGCGACGGTACTGATTCTGTCGCCTGGCATGCCGATGACGAGCCGGAACTGGGCAGCAATCCCGTGGTGGCGTCGGTGAGCTTCGGTGCCTGCCGGCCGTTTGATCTCAAGCCCCGGCCTGGTAGCGGCGGCAACAAAACCCGGATCCTGCTCCGCAGCGGCACTGTGCTAGTCATGGGAAACACCATACAGAACAGGTATCTGCATCAACTCCCTAAGGTAAAAAATCTATCCGAACCGAGGATAAACCTGACCTTCCGCCAGCTGCTGCGCTGAGTATCGACATGCCATTACCAGCCCCTACACAAGCTCTCACCCTGCCTTTGCAGAAAACCGAAACGGACCGGTCTCGTGAGTTCTGTCTCGACGGTGATGCCAAGACCAGGAGCCCGGCGTGACCTCCCCTGATCACGTTGACGTCGCTATTGTCGGTGCCGGCGTTATCGGTCTGGCCATAGCCCAGCGGTTATCGGCGTCACCCGGTATGTCCGGTCGCACAATCGTGCTGCTGGAACAGGAAGCCGATATCGGGCAGCACATCAGCAGTCGCAACAGCGAAGTTGTCCACGCCGGCATCTACTACCCCGCCGGCTCATTGAAAGCCTCACTTTGTGTTCGCGGCCGCCGCTTGCTGTATGAGCACTGTGCGCAATACCACCTGCCATGTCGACAGTTGGGCAAGCTTATAGTCGGCTCTCACCACGACGCGGCAGATTTGGAAGCGCTGCAATTGCGGGGTGTTGCCAACGGTGTCGATGACCTGCAGTTGCTCAGCAGCGGGGCAATCCGTGCGCTGGAAAGAGAGGTGAGGGCCTCCGTCGCCCTGCTTTCACCCTCCTCCGGTATCGTGGACGCCCATGAATTCATGACCAGCCTGCTGCACCTGTCCCGGCAGCAGGGCGTCACGTTTGCGCCGCATACCCGGGTTGTTTCTGTACTGTCTTCCGGGAAAGGATTTTCCATCGAGACGCTGTCCGGGGGCTACCGGAGTGAATCGGAGTACGCCGCGGCAGCGACCGCTGCCAGTGGAGAACACTATACTTTGCAGGCTTCAACGCTGATTAACTGTGCCGGCCTGCAAGCGGGAGACCTGGCCCGTTGTATAGACGGCGTAGCGCAGGACAGTATCCCGCCGCTGTACCTGTGCAAGGGAGACTACTTTACCTACCGGCGGCCCAGTCCCTTCCGGCGGCTGATTTACCCGCTTCCCGAAGCCAATACTGCCGGGCTGGGTATTCACGCCACACTGGACATGGGCGGGCAACTGCGTTTCGGGCCGGATACCGGGTATATCCAGCACCTGGACTATGCCGTTGATGACAACAAGCGACAGGAATTCGCCCGGGCCATCCGCACTTACTTTCCGGCAATCCAGGCGGCGGACCTGTTACCCGGCTATGCCGGTATTCGGCCTAAAATCACCGGGCCCGATCAGCCACCGGCTGATTTCCTGATCCAGTCCAGCAAGGACCACGGCATCGCCGGTCTGGTACAGCTGTTCGGTATCGAATCTCCCGGCCTCACGGCAAGCCTGGCTATCGGTGAACTGGTAACGGGCCTGGTCAAAGACAGCCTCTGAATCACCTGGCATTCTGTTGCATAACTATTGTGCTTGCCAATACTTCGTTGAGAACTGTCTCCGACTGCACTTGTTCGACAGTCTTCGCCTCGACCTGGCTGCGCTCATGACGTTTTTCAACAGCCTGCCAGTGCCCTGTGTTTGCAAAACTGGCAATCCAGCGGGGATCTACCATACTTCCTGTCAGGAGCATCTGCTTAGGGTCTGCCCTCCTCTTTCCTGACAGCGATGGTCTCAACCACTGCTATCCCCGGTAGTGTGTTCCTGGAGCCTGCCCCAGGCTCCAGGCTTTTTATTGACTTAACAGTTGCCGCTTCACGGACGCCCTACGCCGCGCTGACCAGTGGTCACGGACGGAGCCACCGGCCGGAAGCGTGTACTTCCGAGGAGCACGCCCCACCGGGTCAGGCAACCTCCGGGCAATCATGGAAATTCTGCAGTTTTCAGCAGAAGTCGCTGACACGACGCGCTGGCACGCGCAGGCGCAGGCCGGTCGAGGCCAGCCAGCAAAACTCAAAGTGTGGGACCTGGCCTCTTACGTTGGTCATCAGCCTCTTTCCGGGCATCGGCGTCGTGCCCCGGTCTACTCTTCAGGGTGGCACCGGCCGCAGATTTACCAGCCTCGCCAAGCAGTTGCCGACAGGCCTGGTGAAGCGCCTCGGTGCAGTTGTCGAACTGGATACCGATCCCGGGCTGTCGGTCTGACACGGTATATTCCGGCGTCAGCCAGACCACGCGGCCCACCGCTGCGTGCCGGTCGCCACCGAGCCTGAGTGTAACAAACACCATCTCGCCAAGATCGGCAGGCTGTTTCGTGGGAATGAAAAGACCGCCGTTGATGACGAAAGGCAGGTAAAAATAGTCGAGACTGACGGCATCGGGTATCGTCAGCGAAAATACGCGCAGCCGCGGTGGAGTCATGGCGCCTGGCGTTTTTGTCCGGGTTACCGGCATCGTGCTTGCTGGTTCAGTAGTTTCCACCTGGTGGCCGCTCTTATAGCCTGGTTGCGCCGCCTGTGCTGAAAGCTGTCATCGACCCCGCCGGTCGGGGGTTGCAGGCGAGCTCACTGCCTTTTTTGGCTAAAGTGGGTTGGCTCGCCTTGACAGGCCGACGCATGCCGGTGGCAAGACGCCTCGTCAGTGAACTCGCCTGAAAGCCAGAGTATTTCCATAATTGATCAGAGGTTCCTAAATCTGAGGTTCCTTAATCAAAGGTTCCTAAACATTTCCCTGGAGATGACGCCGGCCAGTATGCCGGCAGAGCCGGCCACCGGCGAAACCCATCAGCTGGCCAGTCGTGACCAGCGCCACAGGAGGCCTTCCAGCATCAGCTGTGGGTTAGGGTTGGATGCACCCCCCAGCTGCTGGCGGGCCTCGTTGACCGCATGACTTATCATCATCAGCCTGACCAGGATTTCGTCGGCGGTACGGGGACTTGCACCGAGTCGACGACAGATTACTGCAATCTGCTGGTGCTGTTCGTCCTGATCGCCCGCATCGTCATCCGCGGTCGTGCCGTGCCGGGCCAGCCAGTACTTGACGGTCAGTGTCGAGGTTTGCCAGAACCAGTCCAGGATTTTCTGCGGCCCCAGGGTCCTGCAGTCCGCGGCAAATTCCACCGGGTCCAGCCGGCCTTCAAGAATCGCCGAGAACGCCTTAAGCACGTTGCCATGCTCTTCGCGAACTTCATCGGCGGCCATGGCCCGGGCCTGTAAGGGCCGGTGGTTGACCAGAGCCAGCAGGTCACGTAGTTCTGCCTCGTCGCAAGCGGACTCCCCGATGTTGTCACGCAACCAGTCCAGGGCGGTCTGTACATCCGGGGCTGTAAACAGGATACGCTGGCAACGGCTGCGAATGGTCGCCAGCAGCCGGCCCGGATTATCCGACACCAGCAGCAGGACCGTGTCGCCCGGCGGTTCCTCAAGGGTTTTCAGCAGGGCATTGGCGGCATTGGTGTTCAGCGCTTCCGCCTGCTCCAGGACAATAACCTTCCGGGTGTTGCTGTGACCGGTCCGCGTAGCAAAATCCGTCAGCTGGCGTACCTGGTCGATTTTGATGACCCGGCTGTCTTCCGGGCCGATTACCAGCAGATCCGGATTGGACTGGCTCTGGAACAGGATACAGCTGCGACACTTGCCGCAGGCGCCGCTGGTATCCGCCGCGCTGCAAAGCAGCAGCCGGGCAACGGCCCGGGCGAAGTGCCGTTTACCCAGGCCGTTCTCGCCCGCCAGCAGGTAGGCATGAGCCAGGCGTCTGCTGCCCACCTGCTGCTGCAGGCGTCGCCACTGCCGCTGTTGCCATGGAAACGGATCGTAGGCCGGTGTCACGCGCCAGTCTCCTCGCAGAGTTCTTCTATCACTTTCAGTGTAGCAGACTTCACGGTTTCCAGCGGTGATCCGGCATCGATAACCCGGTAACGGTGCGGATCGGTTCCGGCGCGTTCCAGGTAGGTTTCGCGGACCCGTTGAAAAAAAGCCAGCTGTTCGCTTTCAAACCGGTCAAGTTCGCCGCGATCGGCAGCCCGGAGCAGGCCAATTTGCGGATCGAGATCCAGGATCAGCGTCAGATCGGGCCTTAACTCTTCCTGAACCATTTGTTCCAGTATTGCTATTTTTTTGGATCCAAGCTGTCTGCCACCGCCCTGGTAGGCATAGGTGGCATCGGTAAACCGGTCGCACAGTACCCAGCTGCCCCGCGCCAGTGCCGGCCTGATCACCTGATCCATGTGCTGGGCCCGGGCGGCGAATACCAGCAGCAGCTCGGCGGTGGCATCCATGGGCTCATGGTGCTGATGCAACAACAGCGCGCGGATACGCTCGGCCAGTTCGGTGCCGCCAGGTTCACGGGTAACCACCAGGTCAATACGCCGCGCCGTCAGGTAGTCCCTGATAAACTCGATATTGGTGGATTTACCGACCCCCTCGACACCTTCCACGGTGATAAATCTGCCGCGCCTGGCGGCGAGGTGGTCCTGCTGGTGGAGTTGGGAATCACTGGGCATCTTGGTTCAGCTGGTAACGCCTGACAGCGGCGTTGTGCTCCTCGAGAGTACTTGAAAACTGGTGGCTGCCGTCACCGCGGGCAACGAAATACAAGGCGTCCGTGACCTCGGGATTGACACTGGCAGCGATGGCTTCCCGGCCTGCCAGGGCAATGGGTGTGGGCGGCAGACCGTTGATCCGGTAAGTGTTGTAAGGGGTTTCTTCGCGCAATGCAGCCCGGTCAATATTGCCCTGGTAGCGCGATCCCATGCCGTAAATGACCGTAGGGTCCGATTGCAGGCGCATGCCCAGCTGCAGCCGGCGCGTGAAGACTCCGGCAATCCGGCCGCGCTCACCGGCGACACCGGTTTCCTTTTCCACGATAGAAGCAAGAATCAGGGCCTGGTAGGCGGAATCCACGGGCAGCCCGACAGCACGTTGTGCCCAGCTGTCGTTCAGTATGGTGTCAAGGCGCCGGTAGGCCCGCAGCAGAACCTCCCGGTCAGCGGTACCGGCAGGATAATAATAGGTATCGGGAAAAAGCAGACCTTCGGGATTGTCATGAGGGAGACCCAGCCCGTCGGCGATGGCGGCATTGGATTGCCCCGCCAGGGTTACGCGAATGCCCGGGCTGTTCCAGATCTGCTCCAGGGCCTGGCGGAAAGTCCAGCCTTCCACCAGGGTCAGCTGATAGCTGGTTACCTCCCCGTTGACCAGCTTGTCCAGCAACTGGCGCGGGGTAAGCGATGGGGACAGTTCGTATTCCCCGGCCTGGATACGGGCAGCGTTTCCCGACAGTCGCGCCCAGGCGGTGAATACCCGCGGCCGCTGCAGCCAGCCACGTGCAGCCAGCCGATCACTGATGGAGGCCAGCGAGGCACCGGCGGGCACGTCGAAGCGTACCGGCCGCTCCAGGTTCAGGGGACTGTTCAGCTGTGCCCAGGCGCCGGCGGTAACAACGGCGATCGCCAGGACAATCAGCAGCGTGCCCAGGAACACCAGCTGGAAGGGTTGTCTAATCCACCGTGGCAAAGGCATCGTCTGCGAACTCCCGGGCCATCCTGGTAAAGTTGTCAAGCGGGTAACAGACAGTGCCCTGTTGGTGAACCAGGGACTTCACCGGCCAGACACCGAACACGCTGTTACAGAAAAACAGTTCCGAGGCATCCAGCAGGTCCTTTCTTTCAATCCTGTCTATGCGCACCGGCAAACCGGCAGCCGCAAACCGCTCCAGCAGGTATTGTCGCATAACTCCCTGCACCCCGGCTTTCTCCAGCGAAGGTGTCGCCAGTTCGCCTTCAATAGCCAGGAAAAGATTACTCCGGGTACCTTCGACTATGTATCCATCATCGCTGAGCATCACGCCTTCCGGGAAACGCTCACCGAGCTCCTGGCTGGCCAGTACCTGGTCGAGACGGCACAGGTGTTTGAAACGTGACATGCGGGTATTGCCCGAAACCGGATGCCGGCAGACCGTCGCTTCGATGCCCTGCTCGGTGAATTGCCTGGCATTATCCGGCAGTGAATAAAACTGAACAACGCGCAGCGGTGCACCGACACCCCGGGGCTGGTAACCACGCCCGCCACTGCCCCTGGACACGAGTATCTTGACAATTCCCTCGTCGGGGCTGCCGGCCAGCAGGCGCCGTAAATCGTTGTCCAGTTTTTCGGGAAGCAGCGGGATACCAAGGAAGTCACAGCCGGCCAGCAGGCGTTCGCGGTGCTGCGGCCACAGGGTCATTTCTCCGGAGGCAACACGCAGGGTTTCGAACACGCCATCGCCGTAATGGAAAGCTCGGTCTGTAACCGGAATCGAGGACTCCGCTTCGCCGTTTACCAGGTTGGCCAGCACAGTCAGGCTCCCGCGTATATCTGCCGGATCGTGGTCGGTGGGGGTCTCAGTTCAGCCGGGCAAACACGAGACTGCCGTTGGTGCCACCGAAACCGAAGGAATTACTTACTGCCACACTGATATCCTGGTCCCGTGCCTCGTGGGGTACGAAATCCAGGTCACAGCCCTCGTCAGGGTTATCCAGGTTGATGGTGGGTGTCACCACGCCGTCGCGAATCGAAAGAATCGAGACTATCGCCTCGACGGCACCGGCGGCACCCAGCAGGTGGCCGATCATGGACTTGGTGGAACTGACGCTGAGCCGGTAGGCATGGTCTCCGAACACGCGTTTGATGGCATGGGTTTCCGCGATGTCGCCGGCAATGGTCGAGGTACCGTGGGCGTTGATGTAGTCGACCTGTTCCGGCGCCAGGCCGGCGCTGGCCAGGGCATTTTTCATGCACAGTGCCGCCCCCGCGCCACCCTCCGTGGGAGATGTCATGTGATAGGCATCACCACTCATGCCGAAACCCACCAGCTCGCCGTATATAGTGGCGCTCCGGGCCCTGGCATGTTCGTATTCCTCCAGTACCAGAACGCCGGCGCCGTCGCTCAATACGAAGCCGTCGCGGTCACGATCCCAGGGACGACTGGCGCGGGTTGGATCATCATTGCGCGTGGACAGCGCGCGGGCAGCACAGAACCCACCCAGGCCGACCTGGGAACAGGACATTTCGGCGCCACCGGCCAGCATGACATCTGCCTGGTTGTTGCTGATCATGTTGGCCGCCACGCCGATATTGTGAGTTCCCGTGGTACACGCAGTGGTGATGGCGATGTTCGGGCCCTGGTAGCCGAAACGAATGGACAGCATGCCGCTGATCATGTTGATGATGGAGCCGGGCACGAAAAACGGGGAAATTTTCCGGGGACCCTGGGTGCGCACCAGGTAGGACGTCTCTTCGATGGAATTGATGCCACCTATTCCAGAACCCACGGCAACGCCGATCCGTTCCGGGTTGGCACTGCTGTCTTCCAGTCCCGCATCCTGCACCGCCTGCACACCGGCAGCCATGCCGTACTGGATGAAGGCGTCCATACGCCGGGCCTCGCGGGCGCCCATGTAGTCCGTGCAGTCAAAATCCTTGATCGAGCCGCCAAAGCGGGTGGTGAAATCCGCCGTATCAAAATGCTCGATGGGGTTTATCCCGCTGCGGCCTTCCTTGATGGCCTGCCAGGACGAGTCGACGTCGTTGCCGACCGGTGTAAGCAGACCAAGGCCTGTTACTACCACTCTTCTGCCGTTCAATGAAATGTCTCCATTACTGCAGGATTACGTCAGGCTGATAAAACAAAAGCTACCCCGGTTATCCGGAGTAGCTTTTCCAGGGCAGGTAAACGCCCTATACGTGTTCGTTGATGTAATCTATTGCCAGCTGAACCGTGGTAATTTTCTCCGCTTCTTCGTCGGGAATTTCAGTTTCAAATTCTTCCTCGAGTGCCATTACCAGTTCTACGGTATCCAATGAGTCAGCGCCCAGGTCTTCTACAAAAGAAGCGGAAGGTTTTACTTCATCTTCTTTAACGCCAAGTTGTTCGCAAACGATTTTTTTAACCCGCTCTTCAATGCTACTCATATCGATCTTTAGCTCCTGAGTTTCTTCAATATTGTGCGGCCGACTTCAACACCGAGGGATGGGACGGACCAGCCCTGCAATTCTGGACGCAAGTTTACCTCTATTTTCAGTGAGTTGTAATCTCTACGGCGGAAAATTTAATCTGAAACCAAAATTCTTCGCGATTTCAGAAAGATACATTCCACATCAGAAACTACCCCATGTACATGCCGCCGTTGACGTGTACCGTTTCGCCGGTGATATAACCGGCCTTGTCGGAAGCGAGAAAACCTACCACCGCCGCTATTTCTTCGGCATCTCCCAGTCGCGCCAGAGGGATCTGATCCAGCAGCGCCTGCCGCTGTTTTTCCGGCAGCGAACTGGTCATGTCGGTATCGATAAACCCCGGGGCAACGGCGTTGACGGTGATGCCCCGGGAACCGACCTCCTTGGCCAGCGCCCGGGAAAATCCCTCGATACCTGCCTTGGACGCCGCGTAGTTGGTCTGCCCCGCGTTGCCGCTGGAGCCGACCACGGAACTGATGTTGATTATGCGTCCCCAGCGGGCCCTGGTCATGCCTTTCAGACAGCCCTTGCACACCCGGTACATGGCGTTCAAATTGGTTTCGATAACGGCATCCCATTCACCGGCCTTCATGCGCATCAGCAGGTTGTCCCGGGTAATGCCGGCATTGTTTACCACCACCAGGGGTATGCCGAAAGTATCGCCTATTTTTTCCAGGCACATGTTGACGGCGTCATCGGAGGCCACGTTGAGCTCCATACCCTGGCCGGTCACATCCTGTTCCGCGAGGTAGTCAGAAATGGCACCGGCACCTGTTTCCGTGGTGGCGGTGCCGATAACCACCATGCCCTGCCGCCCCAATTCCAGTGCTATCGCTCGGCCGATGCCACGACTGGCCCCGGTAACCAGGGCTATTCGCTGTGCGTCGCTCATGATTGCGTTCTCCCCAATAGTTTAGTCGCGATCAGCAGGTTCAGGGTCATGACCACCGACCCGGCCGGCAGTTCAGCCAGCCAGGCGACAGTGCTGTGACCGCTCAGCCAATCGCCTCGTTACATGCCTGCTGAAAACTGTTGCTGTCCTCGCTGCCGAAACAGGTCAGTTCACTTTCGATACGTCGAATCAGGCCGCACAGCACCTTGCCCGGGCCGCACTCCACCACGGCCTGTACGCCGCCACGATGCATCAGGCGCACAGTGTCCACCCACTGAACCGGCCGGTGCAGCTGATCCAGCAGATTCTGCCTGATACTGTCGGCATCTGTCGTCACCTCGGCGTTGACATTCTGTGCCACCGGAATACTCGCCGGGCGGAATGTCAGCGCCTGTAAATCCACGGCCAGCCTTTCGGCGGCCGGCTGCATCAACTGGCAGTGGGACGGCACGCTGACCTTCAGTGGCAGCGCACGTTTAGCCCCGGCCTCCTTGCAGGCCTGCATGGCGCGTTCCACCGCTTCGGTATCACCGGCGATGACCGTCTGGCCCGGGGAATTGAAATTGGCCGCCGAGACCACCTGGCCCTGGGCCTGCTGCTGGCAGATTTCCTGGATCTGGTAGTTTTCCAGTCCGACGATAGCCGCCATGGCGCCGGTTCCCGGCGGAACCGCCGTCTGCATGTACTTGCCACGTTTGTTCACCAGCACCACGGCGTCGGTAAAATCCAGCACACCGGCACAGACCAGGGCAGAGTACTCGCCCAGGCTGTGGCCGGCCATGATCACCGGGTCCGGTGCCTTGCTGTGTTGCCACAGCCGCCAGATTGCCACCGAGGCGGTCAGCAGCACCGGCTGGGTAATCTCTGTCTGGTCCAGAACATTGTCGGCGTCACGCTGGCAGACCTCCCACAGATTTATCCCCAGGGCGGCCGAGGCCTCCGCGAAGGTGTCCTGCAGCTGTGGATGCTGGCTGGCAAGATCCGCCAGCATGCCCAGTTTTTGAGAGCCCTGCCCGGGGAAAACAAAACCGAATTTTTGCATGAGAATACCCGCTCGTCTTTTTTATGCCGAATTATTTTATTCTGAATTATTGTGATTCGTGTTGTTGTCACGCCAGCGGTGCGTGTTGCTGCCGGTCCATAATCCTGCCCACCCTGGCGGCGATGAGATCAGGGACCATGTTGTCCACTTCCCTGACGGCCCTGTCGATGGCAAAGGAAAACCCCCTGCTGCCGGCATTGCCGTGACTCTTGACGATAATGCCCTGCAGTCCCAGCAGGCTGGCCCCGTTGAACTGACCGGGATCGACCCGCTGCTGCAGGGCAGCTATCAGTTCAGCATGGTCCCCGGCGTCGCGCCGGTTTTGCTGGTCTGCTGCCACGATCTCAGCAATGGCCTTGTCGATTACCCGCACCACGCCGGCGCTGGACTTGATCGTAACATTACCGACAAAGCCATCGCACACCACCACGTCGGCCACGCCCTCGAACAGGGCACTGCCTTCCACGTAACCGATATAGTTGATTTCGCGACATTGTTCCAGCAGGGATGCCGCTGCCCTGACCTGCTCATTTCCCTTGTAGTCTTCCACGCCGATATTCAGCAGGGCCACCCTGGGTGGGGCCAGGCCATCGAGGGACTCGGCCAGCACTGAACCCATGACCGCGAACTGGAACAGCTGTGCGGCCTGACAATCGACATTGGCGCCGACGTCCAGCAGATAACAGTGCCGCGTGGCGCCGGGGATGATGGCCATGATCGCCGGCTTGTCGATGCCCCTGGCTGTTTTCAGCAGGTGACGTCCACACAGCAACAGGGCCCCGGTATTGCCCGCGCTGACACAGGCTGACACCGTGCCTTCCTGCACCAGCTGAACGGCCCGGAACATGGAGGTCACGGTCCGGTCCCGCAGCACCCGGGTCGGTCGGTCTTCATCCCGCACCACGGCATCGGTATGCTGGACCGTCAGGCGCTGTCGCCGGGCCGGGTTATCGCGGTCCCCCAGCAACGGCTCGATCAGGGCGCTGTCACCCACCAGGTGCAGCTCCAGTCCGGGGTGTTTTTCCAGTGCCTGCAGGGCGGCCGGTACGGTGACATCAACACCGGAGTCACCGCCCATGGCGTCGATGGCAATGCGTTTCGGGTAACTCAAGGTTACTCGTCGCCGATATCCAGTACCTTCCTGCCCTTGTAGAAGCCATCCGCGGTGACGTGGTGGCGTCGATGTACCTCACCGGTAGTCTTGTCTGTGGACAAGGTGGGCCCGGACAGGCTGTCGTGGGCTCGGCGCTGGTTGCGCTTGGACCGGGTAACCTTATTCTTCTGGACTGCCATGATTTACTCCTGAGTGTTGGGTCCTGACATCACAGTTGTCTGCATCTGTCATTGCTGCGGGTATCGGCGGTGTCAGGTTCCGCCTTAATCCAGTTTCAGTCCGGCCAGTACCGCAAACGGGCTGGACGGGTCTGCCGCTGCGCTGCTGTCGTCGATGCTGTCCTTGACCTGCATCCCGGCCAGCGTGCCCTCGTAACAGGGCCCTGCCTGGTGAAAACTGACGATGGGCATGCCCAGCAACAGCTGTTCGTCCAGGATATCCGCCAGGACCAGCCGGTGATCCCCGCAAATCCAGGGATCAAATTCCTTGTCCAGTTCCTGGGCCGCGGCTTCATCCACCACCAGCACCAGGTCCAGTTCCTCGCCAAGATCGACGCTGACCGGCTCCAGGCAGCGCTGACAGGTCAGCGTGAGCCTGCCGGTTACCCGGCCCCGGATCCGTCGCCGGCCGGCACTGTCCTGGACAAACGCCAGGCTGGCCTGGATCAGGCCGTCTTTTTCCACGGCGCTTTCCGCCACCCGCACCAGCTTGCACAGTTCAACAAACCCGCTGACCGAGGCTTCCTGTTTGAAAGCCTTGCGGGCGTCTACGTAGGTTGGCAGGGGGGTGTCCGACATAGGCGCGCAATAATAGTGGCAGAGGCTCTACGTGTCAAAAAAAGTTGCCTGGAATCATGCTTTTTTCAGGCAATATTTTTCTGTTTTCTCAATAGCTTGAGGATTGCCTCAAAGTCGGTGTCAAGGGCTGCCTGGAAGCGCCGCGGCGAGGCATCAGGAGGAAAACAGAATTCCAGGGCCGCGGCGTGCAGGCAAAGGCGCCTGATGCCCTGTAGCGGCTCACTGGACCGGTCTCCGTACTTGGTGTCGCCGAGAATCGGGTGTCCACCGTGTCGGCAATGGACGCGGATCTGGTGGGTGCGCCCGGTTACCGGAACGGCCTCCACCAGGGTGGCCAGCCCGCCGAATCGCTCCACCACGCGAAACCGGGTCAGCGCCGCTTTTCCGGCTTCGCCGGTCTCATCCACGCGCACCATGCGTTCACCGGACTCCAGCTGGTTCTTCTGCAGTTTCGCCTCTACCTGTCGCAGGCTGTCCGGCCAGGCTCCTCGTACCAGTGCCAGGTAGATCTTGGTAACAGATTTTTCTTTAAATTGTTTATTTATCTCTCTGAGAAACCGCGTATTTTTAGACAGCACCATGCAGCCTGATGTATCACGGTCCAGGCGATGCACCAATTCCAGCGCCGACCAACGGGCATGCATCTGGCGCAACGCCTCGATCATGCCGAGACGCACCCCGGAGCCGCCATGCACGGCCAGTCCGGCGGGCTTGTTGACCACCAGGAAGTCGTCATCTTCATGCAGTATGCCCTGCTCCAGCAGGCGTCTCAGCCCCTGGCCCGGACTGGGCGGCTCCTCCCTCTCGGCCAGCCGGACCGGTGGAATACGCACCAGGTCGCCTTCCTCCAGGCGACTGTCCGGCTTTGCCCGTTTCCTGTTGATGCGGACTTCGCCCTTGCGAATCATGCGATAGACCCGGGACTTGGGGCAGCCCTTGAGCAGGCGCAGCAGGTAATTGTCCAGTCGCTGGCCTGCCGTCTCCGCGTTTACCTCGGTAAATTGAACCTGGCTGGTCTCGGTCACCTGGATCTGCCGCCTCGTGGTCATGACCACTGTTGTCTAAACCGTTATTTTAAGGCACCCCGGGGGAATAGCCACAGCGTCGGACAGCCCCTGCCGGTTGCCGCCCTGTCTGGCTGCATGCCCGGCAGAACCCATGAGATTCACAGCCAATAGTGTACAATCGCGCCTTGCCAGATTGACCCGGGTGCCCGGGCACCCGTTAACACCGGTTCACCCGTGGCGTAGCAATGATGGAAGTAAACGTGTATGTCGACAATTCGAGAAACCCTTGATCAACAGATCAGCACTGCCCTCAGCGAGATCAGCGGTATCCCCCGATGCCCTGCCCTGGTGATTCCCGCGTCGCGACCGGAGTTTGGTGATTACCAGGCCAATGGTGTCATGTCGGCGGCCAAGCAGTTGAAAAAGAATCCACGGGAAATTGCCACCCAGGTGTGTGCACGGCTGGAAACCGGGCCCCTGGTCAGTGGTTCGTCCGTGGCCGGACCACTGGTGCAACGCTTCGAAGTCGCCGGCCCCGGTTTCATCAACGTTCACCTGGCGGACAGCTGGCTGACCGGTCGTGCCAACCAGCTACAGGCAGAAGGCGCCGACGCCATGGCCCGGGTCAGCGAACCCCAGACCATCGTGGTGGACTATTCCTCGCCCAACCTGGCCAAGGAAATGCACGTCGGTCACCTGCGCGGCACCATCATCGGCGACAGCCTGGTGCGCATCCTGGAGCGCGTGGGCCATCGGGTCATCCGGCAGAACCATGTCGGTGACTGGGGTACTCAGTTCGGTATGCTGATTGCTTACCTGCAACGGGTCAGCGACGACCTGGACAGCGTTTCTTCGGCCCTGGAGGACCTGGAGGTGTTTTACCGGGCCGCCCGGGAACAGTTCGACGCCGATCCGGCGTTTGCCGAGCAGTCCCGCAACAGCGTGGTCAGGCTCCAGGGCGGCGATGAGGAAAGCCTGACAATCTGGCACCGGTTCATCGAGGAGTCCCTGCGCCACTGCGAGGCGGTTTACGACAAGCTGCAGATCAAGCTGCGACGCTCGGATCTGCGGGCGGAAAGTTTTTATAACGACCGGCTGCCGGAAATTATCCGGCAGCTGGAGAACCAGGACCTGCTGACGGTTTCCCAGGGCGCCCGCTGTGTATTTCTGCCTGAATTCCGCGGCAAGAACGATGAGCCCCTGCCGGTAATCGTGCAGAAATCCGACGGCGGATATCTCTACTCCACCACCGATCTCGCGGCGATCCAGTATCGCACCACGGAGCTGGCGGCGGACCGGGTTCTGTACGTGGTGGATGCCCGCCAGAGCCTGCACTTTCAACAGATTTTCGCGGTGGCCCGGGTCGCCGGCTTCGCGCCGGAAAGTTGTGCCCTGGAACACGTCGCCTACGGCACGATGATGGGCAGGGACGGCAAGCCGTTCAAAACACGCAGTGGTGATACCATCAAGCTCATCGACCTGCTGGACGAAGCGGTGCGCCGGGCTTTTGATCTGGTGTCGGCAAAAAGCCCGGAGCTTGCCGAGGAAACCCGTCGTGACATCGCGGAAAAAGTCGGCGTCGGTGCGGTGAAGTACGCGGACCTGTCAAAGAACCGGACCAGTGACTACGTCTTCGACTGGGACAGCATGCTGGCCCTGGACGGCAACACCGCCCCCTACCTGCTGTATGCCTATACGCGGATACGCAGTATCCTGAGAAAACAGGCGGACGCAGACCGGCAGCGCGGCGAGATCACCATCACCGCTGCGGAGGAAAGGGCCCTGATCCTGAAACTGCTTCGACTGCCGGAAGTCCTGCAGACCGTGGCCGAGGATTACTTCCCCAGCCACCTGTGTACCTACCTGTTCGAACTGGCGGGCCTGTTTATGCGGTTCTACGAAAGCTGTCCCATCCTCAAGGCGGAAGCCGAGGTAAAAGCCAGCAGGCTGGCCCTTGCCGAACTCACCGCATCGACGCTGCGGGACGGGCTTGACCTGCTGGGCCTCGATGTTCTGGAACAGATGTAAGTAAACAATGAATACGCGGCTGCATCAGGCTGCAGCCGTTTCCGCTACTCACAGAGCTCCAGTAACAGCTTGTTGAGTCGCCGGCTGTATTGACCGGGGTCGTCCAGTTGCCGTCCCTGGGCCAGAGCGGCCTGGTCGAACAGGACCCCCATGAGATCGGCGAAGCGATCCTCGTCCTGCTCCTTGTCCAGCTTCTCCACCAGCGGGTGTTCCGGATTCAGTTCGAAAACCGGTTTGCTCTCCGGTACCGGCTGTCCCGATGCCTCCATGATCTTGCGCATCTGTTCACCCATATCGTGCTCGCCCATGGCCAGGCAGGCCGGGGAGTCGGTAAGCCGGTGTGAAAAACGCACCTCCTGGACTCGTTCGCCCAGGGTCTTCCTGGCCCGCTCAACCAGGTCTTTCAGCTCTTCCTCGACTTCTTTCTGCCGGGATTTCTCTTCTTCGTCCTCCAGGTCACCCAGGTCAAGTTCGCCGCGGGTGATGTCCTGAAACTGCTTGCCGTCGAACTCGTTCAAATACCCCATCAGCCATTCGTCGATGCGATCGACCATGAGGATTACCTCGATACCTTTCTTCTTGAAAATTTCAAGGTGCGGGCTGTTGCGGGCAGCAGCCAGGGAGTCGGCAACCAGGTAGTAGATCTTTTCCTGGTCCTCGTTCATCCGCTGGACATAGTCCTTCAGGCCCTGATCCTGATCGGCGGACCCGGATTCGGTGGTGGTAAACTGCAGCAGGCCGGCAATCTTTTCGCGATTGGCAAAGTCCTCCGCCGGTCCCTCTTTCAACACCTGGCCGAATTCTTTCCAGAACGCGTGGTATTTATCCGGCTGGTTTTCCCGCAGTTTTTCCAGCATATCCAGGGCGCGCTTGGTCAGCGCGCTGCGCATGGAGTCCACCACCGGGTCCTTCTGCAGAATTTCCCGGGATACGTTCAGCGAAATGTCGTTGGAATCCACCACTCCCTTGATAAAACGAAGGTACAGCGGCAGAAACTGCTCGGCATCGTCCATGATGAATACCCGCTGCACGTACAGCTTCAATCCCCTGGCCGCCTCGCGATTCCATAAATCGAACGGCGCCCGGGACGGCACATAGAGCAGACTGGTGTACTCCAGCTTGCCTTCCACCTTGTTGTGGCTCCAGGTCAACGGGTCTTCGAAGTCATGGCTGACATGCTTGTAGAACTCCCGGTATTCTTCGTCGTTGAGCTCCTTGCGTGGACGCGTCCACAATGCCTTTGCCAGGTTGACGGTTTCGAATTCCGGCGCGTCTGCCGCTTTCGCCTCCTGTTCCCCGCCCTTTTCCGATTCATCCTTTGCTTCTGCTTCTGCGTCTTTCGCGCTGTCCGGCTCCGGGGCCGGCTGTTCCTTGCGCATCAACACCGGGATGGAAATGTGATCGGCATATTTCTTGACGATACTGCGCAGCCGGTACGGTTCAGCAAATTCCGTCGCTTCGCTCTTCAGATGCAGTATCACCGTGGTGCCACGTTCGGCCTTCTCCGTGGTTTCGATGGTGTAGTCGGATTCCCCTGAGGATTTCCAGTGCACGGATTCTTCTGCAGGGAGACCTGCCTTGCGGGTGATTACCTCGACTTCGTCCGCCACGATGAAGGCGGAATAAAAGCCCACGCCGAACTGACCGATCAGCTTCGAGTCTTTCTGCTGATCACCGGTCAGTGATTCCAGGAACTGGGCGGTTCCGGATTTGGCGATGGTGCCCAGATTGGTGATCACCTCGTCCCGCGTCATGCCGATGCCGTTGTCGGCAACGGTCACCGTAGCGGCTTCGGTGTCGTAATCGATGGTGACACTGAACTCTGCATCCTCGGCCAGCAACTCCGGGTTGGAAAGAGATTGGAAGCGCAGCTTGTCCGCCGCATCCGAGGCGTTGGAGATCAGCTCCCGCAGAAAGATTTCGCGGTTGCTGTACAGGGAATGGATCATCAGGTGCAGCAGCTGCTTGGCTTCGGTTTCAAAGCCCCTGGTTTCTGCCTTGTTTTCAGCGGTCATTGATTACCCTCTTTTGTCCTGTTTCGACTTGTGATGTACCGATTCACCGGGCACAAAAAAGCCCAGCAGTCGCTGGGCTTTTTATGGGGTCGATTTCAGACTATTCAAGCGTGCCGGCCGGTTGGCTGCTCGACAGGCCAGGCCGATGAGCCTGCCCCGCGGCACCACGACGCCGATGGCGTCGTTGCGCTCAGCGGTCAATCATAGGAGACATAGTAATCGATTACGTTGGCTTTACGTCGCTCTATGGCATTGTAACGATTCTGCTGTCCCTGAATGAAATTCAGGTAGTTGCGTGCGGCCCGCTGGTCCGATTCACCACCGATATCAGCGGAACGGCGCGCCGCTGCCGCCGCGTCGTCGTACTCGTCCAGTTCCACCAGGGCGCGGGCCAGAAACAGATTGGTGTCCGCCGGGTTGCTGAGATCACCCTTGTCGATGGCGTTCCTGAAGGCTTCCGCCGCGGCCTCGTAGTCGTGCAGCATGTACTGCACGTACCCCAGCGTGTCATAGCCGTCGCCGGACTCGGAGATTTCAGCCAGCTTGGTTGCCGGTTCCAATGCCAGGTCGAACTCGTTGGCCAGCTGGTACAGCTGCACCAGCACACTCAGGTTATCCTCGTCTTCCGGGACGATGCCGTTGTCCATACCGGCCTGGATGATCTGCGCACCGCTGTAGGGGGTTTCCTCGCCGGCCAGTGACTGGCCCAGGTTCATGTACTCGGTGTCGCTGTCCATGTTTCCCAGCATGTAGCGCAGGCTCAGGGAGCCGATGCGGTTGGTGTCCTGGTCCAGGAAGGAGTAGATCGCCGACAGATTGCGCCAGTCTGCCGGTTCGTTGAACTGGACCACCATGTTCTCGGTGACCTCCAGCGCGCTCTCGTAATCTTCCTGTTCAATGTAGAGGACGTTGAGCAGCCCCCACTTGTTGCGATCAATGCGGTCACCGTTCTCCGCCAGCATTTCCATGTGGGCCAGCATGTGCGGCACCGCCTCGGCATAGTTGCCCAGCGAGTAGTGGCTGTTGGCCAGACCGAGAAATACCGTTTCGTCTTCTTCCAGCGACAGTTCACGCCACTGCGTGTAATAGTCGATGGAGGCCTCGAAATTCTCCTCGGCCATGTTCAACTGGCCCAGGGCACGCAGGGCCCGCAACCTGACGTCCTCGCGCAGTTGCTCGATGGTGAGGATCTGCTGGAAGGTGCGGATGGCCTCGGGAATATTGTCCGTGGACAGGTAGTAGTTGGTGTAGAAATTAAGGATGGTGGACTTTTCAAAGTCGTTCATCCGTTCGTATCGACGTTCGTAGAGCTCGTCCAGTTCCTGCTTGGCCCGTTCGTAGTCCGGTTCGTCCTCCGGATCCTCGGGGCTCATCATTTCCTGGATTTCGCTGATGGCACGGAACACCGGCTCACTCAACACCTCGGAAGACCGGGTTGGCGGTGGTGCCCGCTGCTCTTCACCCGCCCGGGCGACCTGCAACATGGCCAGGTTTGCCGCGAACAGGGCAACAACAAGAAGACTGCTGAGAAGTGATTTTTTCATTACCGATCACCTTCCAGGACGTATCGGAAAACGTACTGCACGTTGGGTACGGGCACGCCCACGCCATCCTGTACCCGTGGCTGAAACTTGAACCGGGCGGCGGCACGGATCGACGAGCGATCGAATATCCGGGGAGGCTCGGCGTCAACGACGCGAATGGTGTCCTCCACCACGTTGCCGTCACCGTCCACGGTGAACGCCACCTGGCACCATCCCTCGATACCGCGGGAAGCGGCCCGGGTGGGGTACTGGGGTGTTACGTTTACCAGTGGCAGCATCTCGCCGTCGGTAATGGAAATCGAGGCGTTGCCCAGATCCAGGCCGGCATCGAGGTCCACCTCGGTACGGGCGATGGCCAGCGAAGGCCCGCTATCCAGGTCCACCTGGCGGTTTTCCGGTTCCGGGGGTGGTTCGTTAAGATCTTCTATAGGCTCCGGTTCGTCGATTTCCTCGATGACTTCGAGCTCGATATCCGGCATGGTGGCGTCGACTACCCGCACCACATTGACGTTCTGCTCCACCCGGTCACCGGTGGCAATCAATGCCTGCATGAAATAGAAAAGGCCGAACGTTATTCCGCCTGCGAGAACCAAAGACAAGCCCCATCTTAAAAATATCATTTTCAGGCCTCCGTTGATTAGGCTTCAGTTGAAATTGAAACGTCCGCTATTTCGGCTTCCCGGGCAGCGGCCATGATCATCATGACATACTCGTTATTAGCTGCCTGGTCGGCCTGGATGACAACAGAAGAATTCGGTGCCTCTGCCAGCCGCAGCTCGAAACGGGAACGAATGAAACGCGGATCAATCTGTTCCCCGTCTATCCAGATGTCTCCCTGCGGACTGACAGCGATCAGGATCAGATCCTTGCTTTTCGGTTCCGCGGTGGAGGCCTCCGGCTTAGCGACATCAATGCCGGCTTCGGTAATGAATACCGACGTTACAATAAAGAAAATCAGTAGAATAAAAACGACGTCCAGCATCGGGGTGAGGTCAATCTCACCTGCCGGCTCCTGGTCCTTCTTTTTCATCAATCCTGATCTCATGGTGCGTACCCCTCAATTAAAAGACCGTCGTCACTTCTTTCGTCTTTCATGTCAATGACTCAACGGCAAGTGGTCTTCCAGCAGTTCCAGGTCGCGATCGATACTGGCTTTCAACCAGTTCGAGGCAAAAATCCCGGATAACGCGCCGACCATTCCGGCCATGGTGGGGATGGTTGCCTTGGACACGCCCCCGGCCATGGACTTGGCGTCGCCGCCGCCGGTTACCGCCATCACGAAGAACACCTCGATCATGCCGGTGACCGTACCGATCAGTCCCAATAGCGGGCAGACCACCACCAGCGATTCAATCATCGGCATGGTGGTACGCAGGTCCAGTGATACCTTGGAAATCATCATCTGACGAATCTGGTGGGCGCTCCAGGACTGGGTGTCGGAGCGCGCATTCCAGGTAGCCAGCGTATGCTTGACGTTTTTCCTGTGCGTGGTGTGAAGATACCAGACACGCTCAAACACCAGCGACCACTTGACCAGCAGCAGGCAGGCGATGACCCAGAGTACCGGGCCACCGCGATCCATGAAATTGCTGATGGCATCGACCATATCTAACAGCGTGAAGTACATAATTGATTACCCTCCGCAGTCGGTTACTGAGATGCCGCTTTTTTCTCCGCCTTCTCGGCGATCATGCCTGTTGCCTGTTCTTCAAGAATATGAATGATGTTGTCACTCTTACTCTTGACCCAGGTATGCATAAGCACGGTGGGAATGGCAACGGTGATACCCAGTACCGTGGTCATCAGGGCCACGGAAATACCGCCGGCCATGATGGTCGGGTCGCCGGCGCCGTATACCGTAATCTGCTGGAACACCTGGATCATACCGGTAACCGTACCCAGCAGACCCATCAGCGGGGCGATGGTTGCAATAATCTTGATGAAGGTGAGGAAACGCTCCAGCGATGGGGTCTCCTGCAGGATCGCCTCGCCAAGCTTCAGTTCAAGGGTTTCCGTGTCCGCGTTGGGATTGGCTTCGGCCACGGCCAGCACGCGACCCAGCGGGTTGTTCTTCATCGGGGTTTCGGACTTCAGCTGACGCTTCACCTTCATGTTGACCAGGGTCAGGATCAGGGAGCGGATCAGCGCCACCAGGACACCGATGATACCGATACCGATAATAGTGAAACCGATGGGCCCGGAATTATTGCGCACCTGCTCGTCAACCGTCGGGAAGTTGACCAGGTTGGCGAACACCTGTCCGCCGATACCACCCGTGGGGTCAAGGCCCACCTTGACGTAGCCGCTGGTGGCATTTTCCAGTTCCTGTGCCTGGTTCTGGTAATAACCCCGGTTGATCATGCTGCCGGAAGGCTGGCGTGGCAGCACCTGCAGCTGACCCAGGTCAGCGTTGTACTGCAGGTATTCGCCCTCGGACACGGCATTGAATGCACCGATCCGGGTAATCTGGCGGTTTACCGATTCACCGGATGGCAGCGCCACGGTGCCGCTGTACTTGACCACCTTGCCGGACTCGGTCATTTCCTGCTGCATGAAAAACCAGAAGCGCTCGATTTCGTCAATCGCCAGCTGCTCGGTGGTACTGCCGGCGCGGGCGATGAAGCCTTCCAGGTAATCGGTGCGGCCCGGGTACTGGGCGCTGATGATAGAGCCGGTAAACGTGCTCATGAAGTCGCCGGCGACACCCTGCAGGGTACCGAACAGTTCGTTCAGGTCACCACGTCGGTCACGCAGCACTTCCCGCTTGTCGGCGATCTCGATTTCGTTGGCTTCGAACTGGTCGCTCAGTTCGGTCTGCAGCTGTTCCTGCTCGCTCACCCGGTCCCGGGTCTGCTCGAGAATGGCTTCCTGCTGGTCTGCAGCATTCTGGAATTCCTGCAGCCGCGTCCGGTACGCTTCCGACTCGGCAATCTGGTTCTGCTCCACCATGTTAAGCAATTCGGTGGTGTTCAGTTGAGCATTGGCAGCAGAGGTCAGCAGGAAAGCGGATACTGAAAAACTGATGGTCTTGATTATTGTTTTCATTGCTGTGCTAACTCCGGTGCTTCGATTGGCAATTCAATAATTCGTGGGGCGTCCAGGCCGCTGGAGACACGGATCGCAGCCTGTATGGCGGTTCGATACTCACCGGCAGGCAGTTCTTCCCACTGACGGGTTTCGTTGTTCCACCGTCCGGTAATCTGCCGGTCGGTGGTCTGGAACAACAGCGCAATGCGGCCAACCCGCAGAATATTCACGTCCCGTTCCTCGCCATTAAGGACGATGGTGTCCTGGTAGGTTTCGTGGGTACGTCCGTACAGGGTTTCGTTCTGGTAGAGCACCAGCACCTGGCGGAATTTCTCCGCGATGGAAACGTCCGGGTTGTCGATTGCATTGCGGGCGAAGGTCACCCGGTTGCGCCGGGTCTCCATCAGGAACGGCAGGTCCAGCTCGACGAACTGCTCCATGCTGGTCATCATCCGTTCCATCAGCAGGGGAATTTCCCGCGTCACCACCTCGACGTTGGCGATACTCTCGTCCAGGGTGGCGATGTTCCGTTCCTGGACAGCAATCAACTGCCGATATTCAGCATTCAATACCAGCAAGGCTTCGAGATTGTCATTTTCCTGCTTGAATTGCTCAAAGGTGGAACTGGCGGCATTGGCCAGACGGTTAATCTGATTCTGGGTTTGCGCGAGTTCATCGTGTTGTTGTTCGAGAACGCTGAGCGCCCGATCAATGACACTGGTATCAATCATGATCTCGGCAGCCTGCGTACCACTCACCATGACAAACGCCAGTGAAGCGAAAGGCGCCAGGATCTTACTGGATAATCGACGGTAGTTCATTTTCCATCCTATCTGTTTGTTCTTGATGTCAGTTGGCTTCCTGTCCAAACGGTGAACTCTTTCCGACTTCTGACGGCCATGCACTGTATTGCAGCGGATTGAAATCCGCGAGCCGGCCCATTGGCTGTCGCCATGCTGAAAGAGATGCGCTGTAAGACGTAGAACCCTAAAACTTAACCATACGTGTTTTGTTATTGTCCTTAATTCGCCCTTCTGCCGAGGCTTTCCCTGTTCTTGTCAAACCCCTGTCGAGGCTGGCAGAAATCCCTGACTTAAAAACTGCAGCGCTAAGTTACCTTTCTACCCACTCTGTTACCAAAATGAGTGCCCAAGTAACCTTTTACATTGCAGCCTGTTGCCAGTCCCTTAAATTTCGTACTAAGTACCAAATTTTGCACAAGCCTAACACAACCGCTACAAAATTTAGAACCTCTAAGTTAAGGAGATTACTAAATTTACCGCGTTACAGGCCAGAAAAAACCGGCAGAAAAAACGAGCAGTTGATCGAAATCCGGGGAGTACCGACGGCGGTTTCTATCCTTTCCACGGGCAAGTCCTGTCACCGTTCCATCCGCCAGTGACGTTCCGTTGACAGCAGCAGAGAAGAACGGCGCCTCCTCTGCCCCGGTTATTGCCGTAAACCGGAGACGGCGGATCGCCTTTGACAGCGATGGCTCATTTTGAAAGCTGGTTCTGTGGTCGGGGGGGTTATGCCGGGTTCCGAATCTGAGGATCGCAGACGCACATCCCTGTGCGCTCGACCTCGGCATCCCTGCCTCGGACGTCCTCAGCTTCGAAACCCGGCATAACCCTTCCGCACCCGCGGTGTATTTTCAGACCGGGCCATTACTCTTATCGGGCGTAGTCTGGAGTCTGTAGACTTGCAATGCGGTTCCGGAAATCTCGACGGAGGTCCAGGACCTGTTCAAACCTGGCAACGGGCGTTGGCTTGAAGGTGCTGCTGCAACAAGTAGTGGACCGGCGCTCAACGGTGGAAAATGACTGCATTTTGCGGAAATTTGCGCGGTGAATGTGTAGGAATCCTGAGGGGCGTGGTCCGCGGCGGCGCAGACGAACTGCCGGACAGATCGTAAGAGGCGACGGTGATGACCAGCGCAATGCGACTGTAATTCAGGGGGATGACACCGCCGGCCGGTGCCGCTGCCGGCGGTGCGCTGAGCAGGTTGAATCCCCGCGGGATAACGGGGTAAGGGCCGCGACGCTCGCGCAGCCCGGGCGCTTACCAGTTGGTGGCTTCGCGCAGGGCATTGCCGATCTCCGCCAGGCTCCTGACGGTGCTGGCCCCGGCATCGTTCAGCGCGGCGAACTTTTCATCGGCGGTACCCTTGCCGCCGGAGATAATGGCCCCCGCATGCCCCATGCGCTTGCCCGGTGGCGCGGTGACCCCGGCAATATAGGAAACCACCGGCTTGCTGACGTGTTCCTTGATAAAGGCCGCGGCTTCTTCCTCGGCGGTACCGCCAATCTCGCCGATCATCACGATAGCCTCGGTCTGATCATCAGCCTCGAACAGCCTGAGGATGTCGATAAAATTGGACCCGGGAATGGGGTCGCCGCCGATGCCGACGCAGGATGACTGGCCGAAGCCGCAGTCGGTGGTCTGCTTGACCGCCTCGTAGGTCAGCGTGCCGGAACGGGACACGATCCCGACCTTGCCGGGCTTGTGGATATAGCCCGGCATAATACCGATCTTGCATTCCCCGGGGGTAATGACACCCGGGCAGTTCGGGCCGATGAGGCGTACGCCGGCCTGGTCGCATTTCTCCTTGGCCACCAGCATGTCCAGGGTCGGAATGCCTTCGGTGATGCAGACGATGAGCTGCACACCAGCGTCCGCGGCTTCCAGGATGGAATCCTTGCAGAATGGCGCCGGCACGTAGATCACCGACGCCTGGGCACCGGTTTCATCCACGGCCTCGCGGACCGTGTTGAACACCGGCAGGCCCAGGTGTTTCTGGCCACCCTTGCCGGGGGTGACACCACCCACCATGCTGGTGCCGTATTCAATAGCCTGTTCCGAATGAAACGTACCCTGGGATCCGGTAAAACCCTGGCATATTACCCGGGTATCCTTGTCCACCAATATGCTCATTGTGCACCTCCCGCTGCCGCCACGACTTTTTCCGCGGCGTCGGACAGACTGCTGGCCGCAATAATATTGAGTCCGCTCTGTTCCAGTACCTCGCGGCCCTTGTCAGCGCTGTTACCTTCCAGCCGCACCACCACCGGTACTTTTACGCCCACTTCCTCCACGGCACCGATCACCCCCTCGGCGATGAGATCGCAGCGCACGATACCGCCGAAGATGTTCACCAGCACGGCACTGACCTTGTCATCGGAAAGAATGATCTTGAAGGCTTCGGAAACCCGTTCCCGGGTTGCCCCGCCGCCGACATCGAGGAAATTGGCCGGAGTGCCGCCGTAAAGCTGCACGATATCCATGGTGCCCATGGCCAGACCGGCACCGTTGACCATGCAGCCGATATTGCCGTCCAGCGCGACATAGTTGAGATCCCACTTGGCTGCCAGTACTTCTCTTTCGTCTTCCTGGGACGGGTCGTGCATTTCCTCAAGTCTGGGCTGCCGATAGAGGGCGTTGCCATCGATATTGATCTTGCCGTCCAGGCAATGGAGATTGCCCTCCTCGGTGATCACCAGCGGATTGATTTCCAGCAGGGACAGATCCAGGTCGGTAAACAGCTTCGCCAGCCCCAGGAACAGCCTGGTGAACTGCTTGACCTGATCGTTGTTGAGGCCCAGTTGAAAGGCCAGTTCCCGGGCCTGGAAAGGCTGGGGGCCGGTTAGCGGATCGATGGCGGCCCTGAGGATTTTTTCCGGGGTCTCATGGGCTACCTTTTCAATCTCCACGCCACCTTCCATGGAGGCCATGAACACGATTCGCCGGGTGGAGCGATCCACCACGGCACCGAGATACAGCTCGTTGGCGATGTCGGTACAGGCTTCCACCAGGATGCGGCTCACCGGCTGGCCGTTGGCGTCGGTCTGGTAGGTCACCAGGTTTTTACCCAGCCATTTTTCGGCAAAATCCTTCACCTCGTCGGTGGTGGAGACCAGCTTGACGCCACCGGCCTTGCCGCGACCGCCGGCATGCACCTGGGCTTTCACCACCCATTTGTCACCGCCGATCTTCTCGGCCGCTTCTACCGCCGCCGCGGCCGAATCAACCGCATAACCCGTGGACACCGGCAGACCGTACTCTGCGAACAGGCTCTTGGCCTGGTATTCGTGTAAATTCATGAAAAATCACCGCTAGTAGTTCAACTGGACGGCTGGACGTTACCGTCCAGTCGCCGGATTCAGGCTGTTCTGGAACGCTATTTCCGTTTTTTGCGATTGCCGATATGAATGGCGTGACCGTTGGCTGCCAGTGCCGCTTCGTGGACCGCTTCGGACAGTGACGGGTGCGAGAACATGGTCAGGCCGATGTCTTCGGCACTGGCACTGAACTCCATGGCGATAACAATCTGCTGCAGCAGGTCGGCTGCACTGGCACCGACTATATGGCATCCCAGGATGCGATCGGTCCTGGCATCCGCCAGCAGCTTCACCAGTCCGTCGGAATCGTTTGCCGCCAGTGCCCTTCCGCTGGCGACAAAGGGAAAGGTGCCGACATTGTAGTCCACTCCTTCCTTCTTCAGCTCTTCTTCGTTTTTGCCCACCCAGGCTACTTCGGGATGCGTGTAAATGACCGAAGGCACCAGGTCGTAGTTGACCTGGGTCTTCTTGTCGGCGAGCCGCTCGGCAACCATCACCCCTTCTTCCATGCCCTTGTGGGCCAGCATGGGACCCCGGACGGCATCGCCAACGGCATAGATGCCCGGGACGCTGGTGGCACACTGCTCATCAACCTTGATAAAGCCGCGGTCGTCCAGTTCGACGCCCACCGCGCTGTCGATGATGTCATCGGTGTACGGTCGGCGACCCACCGCCACGATCAGTTTGTCGAAAGTCGCTTCCTGTTCGCCGTCGGCATCGCTGTACTGAACCTTGACGACGGGTTTCTTGGCCTGCTTGCCGGGTTTGCTGCCGGTTACCCGGGCGCCGAGCTTGATATTCAGCCCCTGCTTGGCAAAAATCTTGGCACTTTCCCTGGCGATCTGCCGGTCCACCATGGGCAGGAAATCGTCCAGCGCTTCCAGTATGGTGACTTCCGCGCCCAGGCGCGCCCACACGCTGCCCAGTTCCAGGCCGATAACGCCGGCGCCGATGACGCCCAGCCGCTTCGGTACTTCCTGGAACTCCAGGGCACCGGTGGAATCGACGATGGTTTCCTGGTCGATAGGCGTCGGGGGAATTTCAATGGGCACCGAACCACAGGCGATAATAATATGCTTGGCCTGCAGTGCTTCCTCCTTGCCGTCGTGGGTGGTCAGCGTCACCGTGTTGGTGCCGGTCACCTTGCCGACACCGGCCAGACCGTCCACTTTATTGGCGGTGAACAGGCCCTTGATGCCCCCGGTCAACTGTTTGACCACCTTGGCCTTGCGTTGAATCATCTTCGGCACGTCGATACCGACCTTGTCGATCTCGATGCCGTGTACCGCCAGGTGCTCCTGGGCCTCGGCGTACTTGTGTGACGTGTCCAGCAGCGCCTTGGACGGGATACAGCCGGTGTTGAGACAGGTGCCACCGTAGACGGTTTCCTTCTCTTCGGTAAGCCATTTTTCTATACAGGCGGTCTTGAATCCCAGCTGGGCACAGCGAATTGCCGCCACGTAGCCCGCGGGTCCTGAACCAATGACGACGACGTCGTATTCTTTAGCCATGTTTTCGTTGCTCTCGTGTTTGTCTGGTGAGATCAGGGAATCCTTAGATTTCCAGGATAATTCTGGAAGGATCCTCTAAAAAGTCTTTAACCGTGACCAGAAACTGCACCGCTTCCTTGCCATCGATCATGCGATGATCGTAGGAAAGCGCCAGGTACATCATCGGCAGGATCTTTACTTCGCCCCGCACAGCCATGGGCCTTTCCTGAATTTTGTGCATGCCAAGTATCGCGGTCTGCGGGGGGTTGAGAATCGGCGTAGACAGCAGTGAGCCGAAGACACCACCATTCGAAATGGTAAAAGTGCCACCGGTCATTTCGTCGATACCCAGCTTGCCATCCCGGGCCTTTTCGCCAAATTCCCGGATTTTCTCCTCCATGGCCGCCATGCCCATGTGGTCGGCATTGCGCAATACCGGAACCACCAGCCCCCGGGGTGACGATACCGCCACGCCGATATCCTGATAGCCGTGATAGACGATATCGTTGCCGTCTATGGAGGCATTGACGGCGGGGAATTTCTTCAGCGCCTCGACGGCGGAGCGGACAAAAAACGACATGAAACCCAGTCGGGTGCCGTCGTGAGTCTGTTCGAACAATTCCTTGTACTTGCTGCGCAGATCCATAATGGGCTTCATGTTGACTTCGTTGAAGGTGGTCAACATCGCCGTGGACTGGGTGGCGTGCAGCAGGCGCTCTGCCACCTTGGCGCGCAGGCGACTCATGGGCACCCGCTCCTCCAGCCGGCCGCTGCTGGAGGTCGGCGGCGTTACCGACGTGGCCGGTAAAGGCGCCGAACCGTCATCCTGAACCTGGTCCTTCTTCTCGACATGCGCCAGCACGTCTTCCTTGGTGATACGCCCGTCCTTGCCGCTGCCCTGAACTGCATCCACCGACAGGCTGTGCTCCTCGATGAGCTTGCGGGCCGCGGGGCTGACCGGGGTTTCGCTGCCGGATTCAGTACTGGCCGACTCCTGGGCAGGTTTATCGTCTGCCGCAGGCTGTCCGGCATCCCCGGATTCGGTCGCAGCGGCCGGGGCCTGTTCCGCGGCGGATTTATCGTCGTCCTCCGCGGTGGAGGATTCCTCGCCGGCCTCGCCTTCTTTCACCGCCCCGATGGCTTCGTTGCTGACGATGGTTTCACCGGCATCCTTGAATATCTTGGTCAGGGTCCCGTCCACTGGTGAAACCACTTCGATAACGACTTTGTCGGTCTCGATGTCCACCAGCAGTTCATCCCGCTTGACCGCATCCCCGATTGCCTTGTGCCACGTGGAAATAGTGCCATCCGGCACTGATTCAGGTAGCGTTGGAGCTTTGATTTCAATTGTCATTGTATTAATCCCTGTCGAGCCGACCTACTCGCTCTGTGATTCACTGTCGCTGAGTGCCTGCTCGATAAGTTCCTGTTGTTGTTTCAGATGCAATGCGTGATAACCCGCCGCTGCCGCCGCGGAAGCTTCCCTGCCGACGTACTGCAGGTAGAGCGCCGGATTGATACCGTAAATGACCCTTCGCATGTGATGCTGACTGGCATACCAGGCACCCTGGTTCATCGGCTCTTCCTGACACCAGTAGATTTCCTCAAGATTTTCATACCCTGCCAGGCATCCGGCCAGGGCATCTTCGGGAAACGGGTAAAGCTGTTCAAGCCTGACGATGGCGATATTCCTGATGCTGCGTTCCCGCCTGGCCTGCCGCAGTTCGTAGTACACCTTGCCGCTGCACAGGACCACGCGCTTGACTGCGTCCTTGTCCAGGTCGTCGGTTTCGTCCAGCACGACCTGGAAGCTGCCCTCGGCCAGTTCTTCCATGGTCGAAGTGGATTCCTTGTGGCGCAGCAGGCTTTTCGGTGACATGACGATCAGCGGCTTGCGCAGCGGGCACAGTACCTGCTTGCGCAGCATGTGAAACACCTGGGACGACGTGGTGGGCAGGCACACCTGGATGTTGTGTTCGGCGCACAGCTGCAGGAAACGCTCCAGCCGGGCCGAGGAATGTTCCGGTCCCTGTCCTTCGTAGCCGTGGGGAAGCAGCAGGGTCAGGCCGCACAGGCGTTGCCACTTGTGTTCGCCACTGGTTATGAACTGATCGATCACCACTTGCGCCGAGTTGGCAAAATCCCCGAACTGTGCTTCCCAGATAACCAGCGCATTGGGCGTGGTGGTAGCGTAGCCGTATTCGAAGGCGAGAACGGCTTCCTCGGAAAGCAGCGAATCATAGATAAAGAAACGCATGGCATCGTGGGCCAGGTTCTGCAGCGGAACGTAGGATTCACCGGTTTTCTGATCGTGCAGTACCGCGTGGCGGTGGGAAAAAGTGCCACGCCGCACATCCTGCCCGGTAATGCGAACCTGGTTCCCGCTGGTGAGGATGCTGGCATAGGAAAGTGTTTCGGCGAAGCCCCAGTCCACCGGCAGATCACCGGCGGCCATCTTGGCGCGATCGTCCATTACCCGTTTCACCTGGCGCTGCAAGGCGAATTTTTCCGGCACGGTCACCAGCTTTCGTGCCAGGGCCTTGAGCGTATCGATGCCGATCGAGGTATTGTAGTGCGGGCTCCAGTCATGGCCGATGTAGGGACTCCAGTCCACGAACAGCTCGATACTGGGCTCCTTGATCAGACTTTTTACCACGTGTTCGCCGGTGTCCAGCGCCGAGCGATAGTTGTTGCTCAGCCGGTCGGCCTGTTCTTCCGTGGTGATGTTCTCGGCAACCAGCTTTTCCTCGTAAATGGTGCGCGTGGACTTCTGCTGCTTGATGGCCCGGTACATCAGCGGCTGGGTGCCTGCGGGCTCGTCGGTCTCGTTGTGACCCCGGCGGCGGTAACACACCAGGTCGATGACCACGTCCTTCTTGAATTCATGACGGAAATCCAGCGCCAGCTGGGTAATGAACAGCACGGCTTCCGGGTCGTCGGCATTGACATGGAATATCGGCGCCTGCACCATTTTGGCCACATCGGTACAGTATTCGGTTGACCGCGCGTCTTCCTGGCGACTGGTAGTGAAGCCCACCTGGTTGTTGATAATAATGTGCACGGTACCACCGGTGGAGTAAGCCCGGGTACGTGACATCTGGAAGGTCTCCATCACCACGCCCTGGCCGGCAAACGCGGCATCGCCATGGACAATGATGGGCAGCACCGTGTCGCCTTCGGCATCCCTGCGCCGGGTCTGCCTGGCCCGCACTGATCCTTCGACCACCGGTGAGACTATTTCCAGGTGGGACGGATTGAAGGCCATGGCCAGATGTACTTCACCGCCGGCGGTCATGACGTTGGAGGAAAACCCCTGGTGATATTTCACGTCGCCGGAACTTTCGTAAACCGCCTTGCCCTCGAATTCGTCAAACAGGTCGGTGGGATTCTTGCCCAGGATATTCACCAGCACATTCAGCCGGCCACGGTGGGCCATGCCGATGACGACTTCCTTGACGCCGCGGCTGCCGGCGCGCTGGATCAGCTCATCGATTGCCGGTATCAGGCTTTCCCCGCCCTCCAGGCCAAAGCGCTTGGTGCCGGGAAATTTCGAGTCGAGATGTTTCTCCAGCCCCTCGGCGGCGGTGAGTCGTTCCAGCAGGTGGCGCTTGACCTCGGGCTCGAAGCTGGGGAACCCGTCGTTGCTCTCGATGCGCTGCTGGATCCACTGCTTTTCCTGCAGGTTAACGATGTGCATGAACTCGTAACCGATGGTATCGCAGTAGATTCTTTCCAGGATATCGACGATTTCCTTAAGCGGCGCCTTGTCCTTGCTGATGAACAGTGAGCCGGTCTGGAATACCGTGGAATTGTCCACCGGGGTCAGGCCGTGAAACTCCAGTTCCAGGTCCGGCACCCGCTCCCGGGGCATCAGGCCCAGGGGATCGAGTCGGGCTTTCTGGTGTCCCCTGACCCGGTAGGAGCTGATCAGCAACAGCACGCCGACCTGCTTGCTCTCGTGCTCGGAATTGACTACCGCGTCGTTACTGAGAACCGGCGTGAAACGGCTTACCTTGCCCAGTTCACGAAAATGCCGTTCGATGGAGTTGTGGGACACTTCCAGCTGGCCGCCGTTGGCCGCAGGCAGGGAGTCGAAGTAACTGCGCCATTCCTCCGGGATACCTTCCGGGTCAACAAGATACTGATCATAAAGCGCTTCGACGTAATCTGCGTTGGTACCGGACAGGTGACCGGTACTCCACAGACTTTCCATAGTGCGATCTTGCATCGGGTTATCCTTGTTGTTGAATCCAGGTTGCGGGCAGGTGGCGCTTCTCCGTCAGGGCCCGTGGTCAGGTAGCCTGCTGCAGGAGCATGGAACGGATATGGCCGATGGCCCGGGTGGGATTAAGACCCTTGGGGCAGACGGCGACGCAATTCATGATGCCGCGACACCGGAATACACTGAAGGGATCCTCCAGTTCCGACAGCCGCTCACGGGTGGCGGTGTCCCGGCTGTCCGCCAGGAAGCGGTAGGCCTGCAACAGGCCCGCCGGGCCGACAAACTTGTCCGGATTCCACCAGAACGAGGGGCAGTTGGTGCTGCAGCAGGCACACAGAATACATTCGTACAGGCCGTCCAGCTTTTCCCGGTCCTCCGGTGACTGCAGCCGTTCAATGGCCGGCGGCGCCTGATCATTGATCAGGTACGGCTTGATCTTTTCAAACTGCTGGTAGAACAGGCTCATGTCCACCACCAGGTCACGCACCACCGGCAGCCCCATCAGGGGGCGCAGCACCAGCTTGCCACCGGGCTTGACCACCGATGACAGCGGGGTGATACAGGCCAGGGCATTGGTGCCGTTGATATTCATGCCATCGGAGCCGCACACGCCCTCGCGGCAGGAGCGACGGTAGGCCACCGACGGGTCCCGGGCCTTGATCAGTTCCAGGACGTCCAGCACCATCAGGTCCTTGCCCTCGGGAAGTTCCACTTCGACATCCTGCATCACCGGCTTGTCATCGGTTTCCGGGTTGTAGCGATAAAGACTGACTAACACGATTACATATTCCTCAGTAGGATCTGGCCATCGGTTCAAATTTGTCGACGGTTTTCGGCGCGAAGTTCACCCCGCGCTTGCCCACTCGCTTCTCTTGCGGGAAAAACATGGAATGACACAGCCAGTTGTCGTCATCCCGCTCCTGGAAATCCTCCCGGGCGTGGGCTCCCCGGCTTTCGGTGCGGGCCTCGGCGGCAATGGCCGTGGCCTCCGCCACTTCAAACAGGTTCTGCAGCTCCAGGGCCTCGATCCTGGCGGTGTTGAACACGTTGCTGCGGTCCGTCAGCGCGACGCCTGCGATCCGCTCCCGCAGGGCCGCCAGTTTTTCGATACCTTCCTGCATGAAGTCGCCCTTGCGGAACACGCCGAAGTGATTCTGCATCACCGTCTGCAGTTCCTTGCGCAATTCGGCCACGTTCTCGCCGGACGTGGACTCATCCAGCCGCTGCAGTCGCTGCCGGGCTTCGTCGATGTCCGACTGGGTGGCCTCGTCGTGGCTGATGCCGGTACGCAGCATCTCCTCGATATGTTTGCCGGCGGCACGACCGAACACCACCAGGTCCAGCAAGGAATTTCCTCCCAGGCGGTTGGCCCCGTGTACCGACACACAGGCGACCTCGCCCACGGCGAACAGCCCGGGCACCAGCTGGTCTTCACCGTCAGCGTCCTGGGTGATGGCCTGGCCATGAATATTGGTGGGCACGCCCCCCATCATGTAATGACAGGTGGGAATCACCGGAATCGGTTCCTTTATCGGATCGACGTGGGCGAAGGTGCGGGACAGTTCGAGGATGCCCGGCAGGCGGGAATTCAGTACTTCCTCCCCCAGGTGGTCCAGCTTCAGCAGCACGTGGTCGGCGTTCTCCCCGACACCGCGGCCTTCCAGAATTTCCAGGATCATCGACCGGGCCACCACGTCGCGGCCGGCAAGATCCTTGGCGTTGGGGGCGTAACGTTCCATGAAGCGCTCGCCATCCTTGTTCACCAGGTAACCGCCCTCGCCCCGACAACCCTCGGTGACCAGGGTACCGGCCCCGTAGATGCCGGTGGGATGGAACTGCCACATTTCCATGTCCTGAACCGGAAAACCTGCCCGCAGGGCCATGCCGACGCCATCGCCGGTATTGATGTGGGCATTGGTGGTGGACGCGTAAATCCGCCCCGCCCCGCCGGTGGCCAGCACCGTGGCCTTGGACTTGACGTGAACCAGCTCGCCGGTCTCGATATCGATGGCGATGATGCCCACCACGCTGCCCTGCTGATTCTTGACCAGGTCCACCGCGTACCACTCGTTGAGAAACACGGTGTCGTTCTTGACGTTGCCCTGGTACAGGGTATGCAGCAGGGCATGACCGGTGCGGTCCGCGGCGGCGCAGGTTCGGGCGGCCTGGCCACCCTTGCCGAAATTCTTGGACTGGCCGCCGAAGGGACGCTGGTAAATACGGCCGCTTTCGGTGCGGGAGAACGGCAGGCCCATGTGTTCCAGTTCGAACACGGTCTGGGGACCTTCGCTGCACATGTATTCGATGGCGTCCTGGTCGCCGATGTAGTCGGATCCCTTGACCGTGTCATACATGTGCCAGCGCCAGTCGTCGTCGGGGTCGGAACTGGCGATGGCGCAGGTGATGCCGCCCTGGGCGGACACGGTGTGGGAGCGGGTGGGAAAGACCTTGGAGATCACCGCCGTCTTGTAGCCCGACTGGGAAAGCTGCAGTGCCGCCCGCATGCCGGCGCCACCGCCACCGACGATCACGCCGTCGAAGGAAATAGTCTTAAGGTTTGCCATCTAATTGCCCCACAAAATCTCAATGCCCCAGACGAGATAGAGCAGCGTCAGCAGGATACAGCCGAGCTGAAACAGGATCCTGATCACGTTTGCTCCCGATCCGATCATGCGGGGAGTCAGGTAGTCGGTGGAAATTGTCCACATACCGATCCAGCCATGGGCCAGTACCGCCAACAGTGTCACCAGGGTGAAAAACCGCATGGCGAAAGAGGAGAACAGCGCCCGCCACTGCGGGTAGTCCATGTCCGGCGTCAGCAACAACGTGGCAAGGATGAACAGCGTGTAGGACGCCAGTATCACCGCCGAGATGCGCTGGATGACCCAGTCGGAAAGTCCACTGCGGCCGAAACTGCTGATGTTGGTTACCATATCCACACCCCCGCGGCGACGATGGCCACCAGGGACGCGGCAATGACCAGCCGGGCGCCCAGTACGCCACCGGAAATCGTTTCGCCGATGCCCAGGTCCATGACCAGGTGCTTGATACCGGCGAAAAGGTGGTACAGCAGCGCCGCCAGCACCGCCCAGGTGATCAGCTTGACCAGAGGATTGCCCAGCCATTCCGTCACCCTGGCGAATCCTTCGGCGGATTCCAGGGACTGATCCAGCAGGTACAGCAGCAGCGCCAGCCCGAAAAACAGGAAGCCGCCGGAGATACGGTGCAGGATGGAAGTGATGGCTGGGAGCGGAAGTTTGAAAGTGGTGAAGTCGAGATTGACTGGTCTGTTATCTTTCACGTTCGCCCCAGAGAAGAACTTAAAGTCGAGGTTATCGGCCGATTGCCCGAGGAATACGCGGCAATCCGAGGATTTGGATCAAACTGCTTGAAATCATTACGTTAATAACGTGCCGCAAAGGCCGCAAAGTATAGACTTACAGGCCTGTCAATACAACCGAATGACGCGCTTTGGCGGAGATTCCGACAATAGCTTGTCACTGCCGGAAAGCCGTTGTCCATGCTGTCGGGAAATCAGCCACCCCTGCCGGTTCAGGTTAACGTCAGCGCGACTGCACGGGAAAAAACTGTCGGCGGCCGGCCATCGGCAACCCCGCCGGCCCGGCATCACAATATTTGACAAACAGACCGAACACTCCCTAGTATTTCGCACCTCGAACCGTTACCCACGGCTTGATCCGATTTTTAACCTTTGTGCAAGCGAGTTCCAACGCCTTGATGTCTGAAACTGTCGGGGCGGCTGCTCAATTTGCGTTTGTGAGGAGTCCCCGATGAGTGATAAGAAGGCCCGGTTATCCATAGACGGTATTGATGAATCCATTGAACTTCCCGTTTATGAAGGCTCCACCGGACCGGACGTGGTCGACGTAAGAAGCCTGGTTGGCAAAGGCATTTTTACCTACGACCCGGGCTTTGTCTCCACCGCCGCCTGCGATTCGGAAATCACCTACATCGACGGCAACAAGGGTGTCCTGTTACACCGCGGTTACCCCATCGAACAGCTTGCCGAAAAATCCGACTTCATCGAGACCTGTTACCTGCTGCTGAACGGCGAACTGCCCACTCCCGTCGAGCGGGAAGATTTCGAAACCAGCATCAAGAATCACACCATGGTGCACGAGCAGATGCACCTGTTCTTCCACGGCTTTCCGCGTAACGCGCACCCCATGGCGATCATGGTCGGTGTGGTCGGCGCCCTGTCTGCGTTCTATCACGACGACCTGAAGATTGAGAACGCCGACGACCGGCGTCTGGCGGCACACCGCATTATCGCCAAGATGCCCACCCTGGGGGCCATGTGTTACAAGCACGCCATCGGCCATCCGTTCATGCACCCGCAAAACGACATGAGCATTGCGGAAAACTTCCTGCACATGATGTTCAGCACGCCCTGCGAGGAACCGAAGGTCAGCCCGGTACTGGCCAAGGCCATGGATACCATCTTCCTGCTCCACGCCGATCACGAGCAGAACGCCTCCACCTCCACGGTACGCCTGGCCGGCTCCACCGGCGCCAACCCTTACGCCTGCATCTCTTCCGGTATCGCCGCCCTGTGGGGGCCGGCCCATGGTGGCGCCAACGAGGCCGTGCTGACCATGCTGCACGAGATCGGTGACGCCTCACGGATCGACGAGTTCATTCAGCGCGCCAAGGACAAGGACGATCCGTTCCGCTTGATGGGATTCGGCCACCGTGTCTACAAGAACTTCGATCCCCGGGCCAAGGTCATGCGTCAGATCTGCGACGAGGTGCTGGACGAACTGGGCCTGGAAGATCATCCGCTGTTCAAGATAGCCCGCAAACTGGAAAAGATCGCCCTGGAAGACGAGTACTTCATCGAGCGCAAGCTGTACCCCAACGTGGATTTCTACTCCGGCATCATCCTGCAGGCCATCGGTATCCCCACCAGCCTGTTCACCGTGATTTTCTCCATCGGACGGGCGCCGGGCTGGATATCTCACTGGAACGAGATGGTAGCCAACCCCTACCGCATCGGTCGGCCCCGTCAGCTGTATAAGGGTTACACCCGGCGCGATTACCCGGATCGCGGCTGAACGTCCGGACCTATCGTTCCGGATCACGGCCTCCCGACACGGAGCTCTCCGTCAGGTACGGCAGTGAGATCCGGTCGCCACTATCTGCAATCACCCTTCAGTCAGTTTCAGAACGCCCGGTGTGAACCCGGGCGGATCTGCGGGTGAGCAGGCAGGCCCTGAGCGCTGGGAATCAGCCCCGTCAGCTTTCGTAGACCACGCCGGCAAGTTGATTGCCAAGACTGATTCCGTCACTGCCCCGACTCAAACCCGGGCGCGATCCAGGCTCGAGACCTGGCTCCGCATTAAAAGGGAGCAGGTGTCTTCCTAATTCCCGCCCCTTATTGATCGAGCTCGTCGGCAATCACTTCCAGGTAGGCCGTCTCCAATCGCTCCACCGCCCTGACGAAACCCATGGGATCGACGAAGGTGTCCGGATCATAGGCCTGCCCCGGCGTGTACTTATCGTGCATGCCGAACTGGCTGTTGTGCGCCGCCACCCAGACATCGACAGCCATCTTCTTCTGCCGGTTGTAGGTGGTGGCGAAATCCACCGCGACATCGTCGTAGGTGGGCTCCACCACCAGCTGTTTGCCGCCGTTGATGGTGCCCATGTTGATGATGCCGACGTTATAGTCCCGGCCGTTTTCGCTGACCTGGAAGGTATAGCTGGAACTGCCCTCGGTGTGTCCGGGATGTTCGTGCACGGTGATGACCAGGTCACCCAGGGTAATGGTATCGTCCTGGCGGACAATGCGGTCCACCTCAACCGGCTCGAAACTCTGCCTGCCGCCGAAGTGGGCGTCGCTGAAGCCACCGTCTTCCAGTACCCGGGCGTCTTCCGGCGTGGCCCAGACCTCGGCACCGGTGAGCTCCTTGATCTCCGCCATGGCGGCGGTGTGATCCCAGTGAGCCTGCATGGTCAGCAGGATCCGGATGTCGTCAAAGTCGAAGCCCAGGGACTCGATGTTGCGCCGTATGTGTGCGGTGGAATCCGCCAGGCCGGTATTGATGAGGATGTGGCCCTCATCGGAGGTGATCAGGAACACGCTGAGGTCCAGCATGCCCACCCCGTACAGCGGCCCGATTATACGAAACGCCGGAAACGGCGTAACCCAGCCCTCCGGCGGACCGGACTGGGCGACACTGTTGGAAGAAAAGGTAATAACGGCGATCAGGGCAAGGGTCGGGGCAGCAACCAGCTTGCGCAGGGTGAGCTTCATCATGGCATGTCCTCTTGTTTTTCTCTGTCTGGACTGTTTAACGTCAGTCGTTAAAGCCAAGCCTACCCGCCCGGCGCAGTCACTGTAAATGACTTTCACAGCCAGCCAGGGCAGGCAGCCCTGTTCTCCTCCGGGGCGGACCCGGCGCAACACCGGGACCATCCGCCAGTTATCCATGCCCGTCAGCCAGGCCGGCAGTCAAGATCAGTAAAACAGGCGAGTAAACCAGAGAAGGCGACATGACGCGCCCCGGTAAAGCGTAAAGAGCCGACGTTTTCGCCGGTGGACCGGCAGCAAGGTGCTGAATGCCGGGAAGCGGCCCTATTGGGGAAGTTCCCGTCGGGCTGGAATGACGCAGGAGAGTTGGTGGAGCCTGCCGGGATCGAACCGGCGACCTCAACGCTGCCAGCGTTGCGCTCTCCCAGCTGAGCTAAGGCCCCATGGTCTTCGGAGTGTGCGGTACCGGGCTGAGCCGCCTTCGTGATGAGTACAGCTGGCCAGCGCGCTACCTGCAGGGAACGCGCATTCTAAGCACAGCCCGGGGGGCTGTCAACGTGTACAGCAGCGGATAATCCGGGTTACGGCAGTTGCTGGTACTCCCGCTCCACTTCCCTGATCTTTTTCTTGGAGAAGCCGCCCAGTACCTCGATGGCATGGCGCAGCCGGGCCCGCACCAGGTCCAGCCCCAGGATGTCCATGGCGTCGATCACCGACACCGACACCGGTCTGCCGGTAATGGCCACGAACACCGGGAACAGGAAGTCACGGATTTTCAGCTCCAGGGCCGTGGTCAGGTCCTGTACGCTGGCTTCCACCGCTTCCCGGTTCCAGGTATCGACGCTTTCCAGTCGCCACAGCAGGAACTGCAGGATCTTCCTGCACTGCTCCGGCTCCAGCTTCTTGTGGGCAAAGTCCTCGGCCGTGAGGTCCAGCAGGCCGCTGAACATGAATGCCGCCAGGGGCACCAGGTCGGTGAATTTCTCCACCCGCTGCCGCACCAGGCCGGTGAGCCGGTTGACCCGGTCGCCCTGCCCCGCCCAGGCCAGAAACTGCTGCACCAGTTCAGCATCGCTGAAGTTTTCCCGGATGTACTTGCCGTTCAGCCAGTCCAGTTTCTCCAGGTCGAAAATCGGCCCGCCCAGGGAAACCCGGGCTATGTCGAACGCCGCCTCCATTTCGCCGATGGAGAATTTTTCCTCGCCGCCGGGCATGGTCCAGCCCATCATGCCCAGGTAATTGACCAGCGCTTCCGGCAGGTAGCCCATGTCCCGGTAGTAAAAGATGCTGGTGGGATTCTTGCGCTTGCTCAGCTTGCTCTTGTCGGGATTGCGCAGCAGCGGCATATGAAAAAACCGTGGCGCTGTCCAGCCGAAGTACTGGTAAAGCAGCAGGTGCTTGGGCGTCGAATTGATCCACTCCTCGCCTCTTATCACGTGGCTGATCTGCATCAGGTGGTCGTCCACGACGTTGGCGAAATGGTAGGTGGGCAGGCCGTCGGACTTGATCAGCACCTGCATATCGATCTGCGGCCACGGAATGGCAATCTCACCCCGCAGTCCGTCCTCGAAGCGACAGTCTCCCTCCACGGGGATTTTCATACGTACCACGTGTGATTCTTTGTCCGCCAGGCGTCGCTGGACGTCGTCGGCGTCGAGATGCAGGCAGTGGCCGTCATAGCCCGGCGTCTGCTTCGCCTTCATCTGTTCGGCGCGTAATTCCTGTAACCGCTGTGGGGTGCAGAAGCAGTGAAACGCATGGCCCCCGGCCAGCAGTTCCTCGATATGGGCCTGGTAGATTTCGCTGCGTTCACTCTGCCGGTAGGGACCGAATTCGCCGCCGACATCGGGACCCTCGTCCCAGCTCAGGCCCAGCCAGTGCAGGGAGTCGAGAATCTTGCTCTCCGATTCCGCCGAGCTGCGCTCCTGGTCGGTGTCCTCGATACGCAGGACGAACTGTCCCCGCTGGGCATGGGCGAAACAGCGGTTGAACAGGGCGATGTAGGCAGTGCCCACGTGGGGATCACCGGTGGGCGAAGGGGCAACCCGGGTTCTGATTGGCGTCATTGGCGGCTGTCTGAGTCAGAAATTGAAAGGCCGGGATTATACGTTATTCCGGTAAGCGGCGCAGGGTCAGCCTGGCAGGCCGTGGCCTGCACCGGTCCGGGAAATCGGGAAACAGCCGGCAACTGACAGCGACGAATAGAGACATAAGACAGGGTGCCTGGCCGCTGCCGTCAGGGGTGCACCTGAAAACAGGGACTGTGCTATGTTACATGCTGCCAGGAAGTAGCGCTCAACACCGTAGCGCACGAAAAACAGTATTGCATTTGCGGAGTATTCCATGACCATGAGAACACGAGTAACCACCCTATGCTGCCTGCTGCTTGTCAGCATGTCCTCTTATGCCCAGTCACCGGCCGACCGGCTGCCCCAAGGCGCCAGGTATGTCGCCCTGGGCAGTTCGTTCGCCGCCGGACCGGGCATTCCTCAGCAGCTGGGCATCTGCGGACGTTCCGATCACAATTACGCCAACCTGGTGGCCAGGGCCCTGGATCTGAGCCTCACCGATGTCAGCTGCAGCGGTGCCACCGTCGATAACATCCGCAACACGCCCCAGAATGACATGCCTCCCCAGATCGATGCCGTCACCCCGGACACCGCACTGGTGACCATTACCATCGGTGGCAACGACATCAGCTACACCTCGTCGACTTTCGCCTGCAGTGGTACCGCCGCGGACGAGCACTGCACCGCCAACCTGGACCGGGCGGCCATCGATGACGCCCTGGAGGGATTGCCCGGGGAACTGGGCGCCATGCTGGACGAGATCGAGTCAAGGGCGCCCCGGGCCACCATCGTCTTTGTCAATTACCCGCGCATGTTTCCAGCCAATGCGGTCAACTGCAGTGAGCTGGCATTGAGCCCGGAAGACACCGCCTACCTGGCAGACCTCGGGCAACGACTGGAAGATGTCTTTATCGGCGTCACCGCCAGCCGTCGGGTCCCCGTTGCCAATGCCTACGTGGGCGCCGCCGGTCACGGACCCTGCGCCCCGGTGGCCCAGCGCTGGGTTAACGGCGCCACGGTCGCCGACAACGGCAGTCGCTATCACCCCACCGCCGCGGGGCATGCCGAAATGGCGCGACTGGTGCTGGACGTACTGGAATCCGATTAGAGCAATTAGAGGATGGCACTGGATTGACCCGCCCCCTGAATCACCGGTTCTGTATCGCGCCGATGATGGACTGGACGGATCGTCACGAGCGCTATTTCCTGCGGCTGTTTTCCCGGCACATGGCGCTGTACACCGAGATGCTGACCAGCGCTGCGCTGATTCACGGTGATGCGCCCTACCTGCTGCGCTTCAGTGACGAGGAGCAGCCCCTGGGCGTGCAGCTGGGTGGCAGCGACCCCGACCAGCTGGGCGCCGCGGCAGTACTGGCGGACCAGGCCGGGTACCGGGAGATCAACCTGAACATCGGCTGTCCCAGTGACCGGGTGCAATCCGGTCGATTCGGCGCCTGCCTGATGCGCGAGCCGGAACTGGTGGCCCGCTGCGTGGCGACAATCCGCCAACGGGTGGCCCTGCCGGTGACCGTCAAGTGCAGGATCGGCGTCGATGATCTCGACTCGGAAGACTTTCTTGCCAGGTTCATTGACACGGTGGCCGCGGCCGGCTGCGAGGTCTTTATCATTCACGCCCGCATCGCCGTGCTCAAGGGACTGAGCCCCCGGGAGAACCGGGAAATTCCCCCGCTCAATTACCCCCGCGTGTTCCGCATCAAGCAGCGCTACCCGGAGCTGGAAGTGATAATCAACGGCGGGATCACCAGCCTCGAGGAAAGCAGGCGGCTGCTCGACGAGGTGGATGGCGTCATGGTGGGCCGGGAAGCCTACGGCAATCCCTACCTGCTCCACCAGGTGGACCCCCTGCTGTTCGGCGACAGTACCCCGGCCCGGTCGCGCCTGGACTACCTGCGCCAGTTCCTGCCCTATGTGGAAAGCGAACTGGCCACCGGCACCCCGCTGCATCACATGACCCGGCACATCCTGGGCCTGTTCAAGGGCCAGCGGGGCGGCAAGGCGTTCCGCCGCCATCTCAGCGAAAACGCCTTCCGCAGGGACGCCGGCCTGCCGGTTTTACTTGATGCCATGTCTTTCGTAAGCTAGCAGGCTGGCCGGATTGGCCCAGGAGACCAAGGAGCCAGGTTGTCACCCATGATTGATGCACTGAAGAATTTTTTCGATCAGAAACTGACCCCCGATGAGGCCAGCGACGAGGCCCAGCGCCTGAAGCAGTTCGAGCTGGCCGGTGCGGCGCTGATGGTGGAGCTGATGGAGACCGATCATCAACTGGACGAGCGGGAATCCCGGGAATTCGTCCAGGTTCTCCAAGAGACATTCAACCTTGATAACGGGGAAACGGAAGAGATTGTCAGCCTGGCCCGGGAAACCGCCCGGGACGCCACGTCGTTGTACGAATTCACCCGGCTGATCAACGACCACTACAGCTACGCGGACAAGGTGCTGCTCATCGCGAACCTGTGGCGGCTGGCGTTTGCCGACGACCGGCTGGACAAGTACGAAGAGGGCCTGATCCGCCGGGTGGCCGACCTGATCCATGTCCGCCACGGCGATTTCATCCAGGCAAAGCTCAAGGTGCGGGGCAGCGGGAGTTAGCGGACCTGGACGTTCAGAACTCGCTGAAGTCGCTGAAATCACTGAAGTCGCCGAACTCGTCCTCCACCTCGCCGTCCTTGATGAGGTAATCCCGTCGCTGCAGGTAGGCCTCGCGGACAAAGATGTACTCGTCGCCGAACACCAGCTCATCGAAGGCCAGCAGCCCGGCGCGCAGACTGACCTGCTGGGTGGCGTAGGCGGGAACGGATACGCTGGAATCACCGTAAACGAACGGGTTGAAGGCGATATCCAGCAGCCAGCCCAGGGTATCCCGCACGTTGCTGGGTCCCACGGTGGGGATGATCATGTACGGGCCCGCCGGCATGCCCCACACACCAAAGGTCTGGCCGAAATCCTCCTCGTTCTTGACAAAGCCCACCGGCGTGGCCACGTCAATGAAGCCCACCAGGCCCACCGTCGAGTTCAGCACCAGCCGGGCGGAATCGCTGGCCGCCGCATCCAGCTTGAACTGCAGCAGGTCGTTGATGGTCACCTTGATGTCATCAATGTTACTGAAGAAGTTGCTGATCCCCTGCTGCACCAGGGGCGGCATCAGCGTCGAGTAGGTGATGGCCACCGGCCTGACCACCCGCGTGTCGAAGAACGCGTTGAACTGGAACACCTTGCGATTGGCCGATTCCCACGGATCCGTGGCCAGTGCCGGGTGGCTGAACAGCAGCAGAACAAGCAGGGCCAGCACCCGCGCGGGGCCGCGCCGACCGGTATTTTTTAACAGAATCTGATTCACAGGATCTCCAATGGGGCTGCAAATTACGGCTGGTCGCTTTCCCGCGACCACAATCATGCGGCTGTCAGCGCGCCGGCGCTGCGAATTCCCGTCAAACGTCTTACCCGAACCTCTTGGTTGCGCTACAGCGAATCTTTGCAGTAGTGACGCAGGTTAAATCACATTCGTTACAATCGAGTGACGCAAAGACGTATGCAGGCTGAATGTGAGGACGCAGAAAATTACTGTAACAGTGCCGGTTTAGACCGTCATTGTAAGATTTTCGATTCAGGGCGCCAAGTGACTGCAATCACATCCTGAAGCGGAAAGTCGCTGAAAGACGCGGTAAGTCGCAGAAGGCCACGCGAAAGCTCACTAGATCGGCGCAACCGGAATCTTCTTTACCGTCGTTACCCCGCTTCGCGACCAGTGGACATGGTGGCAGGCCGGCCATGCCCGTGATCGGCTCCCACCGTTTCGCCACCGGGTTATTTCCGCACTGCTGGTGCGCGAACAGGCAGACACGCGACACAGTCACAATCAGGCTGTTGAAAAAATCATGAACACAGCCAGCACGAGGCAAAAACTGTCGAACAGCGCAGTTTACCCCGTGTAATTGGGCATTTTGAGACAGTTTTCTACTAGCACAATAGTTTTTATCAGCCTGCAGTTTAGAGATTGCCTGGGGCCAGTTCCTCCCATAACCGGTCCAGCCGCTTTGCCGACGCCGGTATCCGGGTACGCAGTTGCTGGGCATACAGGGAAACACGAAACTCCTCGATCATCCAGCGATACCTGGACAACTTGTCGTCATCTTCGACGAACGCGTTGAGAGACGGTCGACCCTTCCGGTCCCGTTGCAGCAACCGCTGCCAGCGGTCCTGCAACTGCCCGGCCAGTTCCACCTCCCGCAGGGGCTGTTCCCGGGACTTGTCCAGGCGCTGGCCCATGGCCTGCAGGTAGCGGGGATACTCCGCCAGCCAGTCGAAGGGCACGGTGTACAGCAGGTCCTCGCTGCACAGACAGTCCAGCTGCACCTTAAGGTCGTCGTGCAACGCCTTGTTGCGCCTGGCTATTTTTTTCACCGCAGCCTGCACCTCGAAGACCCTGTCGAGGGTCCGTTCCAGCACCGTGATGAGTCGCCTGGCCACCGGAAACAGCTCGGCCTTGTTGCCGACAAGCAACGCCTCGAAGGCCTGTTTGTCCCGGGGCACGGCCTGGCGCACGGCGAAACTTTCACAGTACACGGCAAACACGAACGCCTCCCCGGCTTCCCGGCCTGCCAGGACAGGGGGCAGTTTCAGTCCCCAGGCCCGCTGCTGAGCGGTAAATTCCTTCAGCAGGTCACGGGACTGCTGGGGCGTGCGCAGCCGCAGCAGGCGCACCAATCCGAGGCGGTTGTGCCGTGCCGCCTGCGCCCTGTCCTCCAGCAGGTGGACACTCACCGAATCCTCTTCGTCCAGCAGCGCCGGGTAGCGGATCAGTTTCAGCTGCTCACCCACCTCCACCTGTTCCGGCAGCGCCTCGATGTCCCAGTCGGTGAGACCTGTCACTTCCAGGGGGTGTCGTGACGCCCGGCTTTCCGCCCTGATGGTGGCCTTGACCCGCTGGTCTCCGGCCAGTTTCTGCTTCAGGCGCTCCAGGTCGGAATCGCTGTCCAGTACCCGGCCATCCTGGTCGGTGACCTTGATCTTGATTTTCAGGTATTCCGGAATCGCCTCAACGGCCAGCTGCTCCGGGCTGATGGTCGCGCCTTTCAGGCGCCGGGCCTGTTCACACAGCACGCCGGCCAGGTCCAGCTCCTGCTGCCCGGGGTCCAGGTCCGCCAGGGCCTGGTCGACGAAATCCGGCAGCGGAATCAGCTGCTTGCGCAGGCTTTTCGGCAGCGTCTTCAGCAGCTGCACGCTGCGCTCCCGCAGCTGGCCCGGAATGGCCCAGTCCAGGTCCCTGCGGGTGAGCTGGCCGATGAGCGGCGCCGGCACCTCGATGGTGGCGCCGTCCTGGTCCGCCCCGGGCTTGAAGCGGTAATCAACGGCCAGCGGATTATTGTGCAACGTGGCACGGTCCGGAAAATTGCGGCTCAGGGCTTCGCGGTCTGCCGCCGGCAACAGGTCTTCCTGGCGCATCTCCAGCAGGCCGGGCTGCTTGTTTACCGCCTTGCGAAACCAGCGGATCAGCGAGGCCCGGTCAATCACCGATTCGGGAATGCGCTGGGCGTAGAAGTCTTCAATCTGCCGCTCGTCGACGAACACCGACTGCTTGCGCAGCTTTTCCTCCTGTTTTTCCAGGCTGGCCCGTAACTGCCGGTTGCGGCGGTAGAAAGGCAGGTCAACGTCCAGCTGCTGGTCCACCAGGGCCTCGCGAATGAACAGCTCGCGACAGGCCACCGGATCGATGTCGCCGTAGGGAACCCGGCGGTCCTCGATGATCACCAGGCCGTACAGGGTGATCTTTTCATGGGCCATGACCCGCTGTTTTTTCCTGCTCCAGTGGGGTTCCGACCAGGACCGTCGCACCAGGTGACCGGCCACGGACTCGATCCACTCCGGCTCCACCCTGGCCGCCGCCGCGGAATAGGCCTGGGCCGTCTCGAAGATTTCCCCGCTGACGATCCACTTCGGCGACTTCCGGGACAACGTGGATCCCGGCAACAGGCGGAACTTGCGATTGCGGCTGCCCAGGTACTCGCTGCCCTCCGAGCGACTGCCCACCTGGTTCAGGGAACCTACCAGCAGGGCCAGGTGCACGTCCCGGTAGGTGCCCTCGCTGCGGTTCTGTTGCAGCTTCAGCTGGTGACACAAATTCAACAGCTGGCGATGAGTCTCCCGCCATTCCCGCATGCGGATGTAGGACAGAAAATTCCGCGAACAGAACTTGCGCAGCTGACCCTGGGTCAGGTCCTGTCGATGCTGTTCGTAGTCGTGCCACAATTTCACCAGGCTGAGAAAATCGGAATCCGGGTGATCGAAGGCGGCGTGTTTTTCCCGGGCGGCCTGACGCTTGTCGGCGGGAGTCTCCCGGGGGTCCTGGATACTCAGCGCGCTGACGATAATCGCCACCTCGTTGAGACAGCCGTTGTCCGAGGCGGCAATCAGCATGCGCGCGAACTTCGGATCCACCGGCAGCCGGGCCATCATCCTGCCGATGGCGGTAATGTGCTGGCGGTCGTCGATGGCGCCCAGCTCGAACAGCAGCTTGTAGCCGTCGTTGACGGCCTTGGACTCCGGCGGATCGATAAAGGGGAACTGATCCACCTCCCCCAGGCGCAGGTAGATCATCTGCAGGATAACCGCGGCCAGGTTGGTCCGCTTGATCTCCGGGTCGGTAAACTCCGGCCGGGAATTGAAGTCCTCCTCGGAATACAGGCGGATACACACGCCCTCCGCCACCCGGCCGCAGCGACCGGCCCGCTGCCGGGCACTGGCCTGGGAAATCGGTTCGATGGGCAGGCGCTGGATCTTGCTCTGCACGCTGTAGCGGCTGATGCGGGCCAGCCCGGTATCGATGACGTAACGGATACCCGGCACGGTGAGCGAGGTTTCCGCGATATTGGTGGCCAGGATCACCCGGCGACCGCGGTGAGGCTTGAAGATCTTCACCTGGTCGGCCTGTCGCAGGCGGGCATACAGCGGCAGGACCTCGGTGTCGGCCAGGCGGTGCCGACGGATTTTCACCGCGGTTTCCCGGATCTCCTTTTCGCTGCTGAAAAACACCAGCACGTCCGCCGGCCCGCTGCGTTTTTTATCCAGTCGGTCAATTTCCTCCAGGGCGGCGAGAATGGCCTGGCCCTGCAGGTCGTCATCGTAGGACGACTCGTCCCGGTCCGCCTGGTCCGACAGGGGCTGGTAGCGGACCTCCACCGGGAAGGTGCGTCCCGATACCGAGACCACCGGCGCACCATCGAAGTGGGCGGCAAATTTTTCCACGTCGATGGTGGCCGAGGTGATAATCACCTTCAGGTCCGGCCGGCGCGGCAGCAGTTGCTTGAGGAAGCCCAGGATGAAATCGATGTTCAGGCTGCGCTCGTGGGCCTCGTCGATGATCAGCACTTCGTAGTTGTTGAGAAACCGGTCCCGCTGCATTTCGTTCAGCAGGATGCCGTCGGTCATCAGCTTCAGGTAAGTGTCGTCACCGGTACGGTCGTTGAAGCGGATCTGGTAGCCGACACCCTGGCCGACCTCCGTGCCCAGTTCCTCGGCAATGCGGTTGGCCACGGCAATGGCCGCCAGGCGCCGGGGCTGGGTGTGGCCGATGAGCCCGTAGTGGCCCAGTCCAGCCTGCAGGCAGATTTTCGGCAGCTGGGTGGTCTTGCCGGACCCGGTTTCACCGGCCACCACGATCACCTGGTGATCGGCGATGAGCCCGGCGATCTCCCCGGCCTTGGCGGTAATGGGCAGGCTGTCCGGCAGGGTGATAGTGTCGGGCACCTGTTGCCAGCGCCGCTGGCAGCCTGCCATGGACCGGGCGATACGCCCCTGCAGACGGGCCAGCGCGTGGCGGTATTTGTCGCCCTCCAGTCGCCGCAGCTCGTTCAGGGCCTTGCGCAGGTGAAAGCGGTCCGCCAGGGCACACTGGTCAATCTGTTGTTGCAATCCGGCAGGCACGTCAATCCCGGGTCGTGAATAACTGGCTGGCATGGGCGCCCATTATAATCCCCGGCGCGGGGTCTGGCTCAGTCCCGGGACGAGGCGGCATGCTGTTCCCGCAGTTCCCGTCGCAGTATCTTGCCGATATTGGACTTGGGCAGGTCGTCGACGAAGTAGATGCGCCGGGGAAGCTTGTAGCCGGTAAGACCCTGGCGACAGAAATCCTTGAGGGTCTGCTCGTCCAGGGAACTGGTCTTGCTGCGCACGGCATACAGCACCACGTCCTCGCCGCTGTGTTCGTCGGGCACGCCGATGGCGGCGCTTTCCCGGACGTCCGGGTGGGAGTTGACGTACTCCTCGATTTCCCCCGGTATCACGTTGAAGCCGGAGACCAGGATCATGTCCTTCTTGCGATCGACGATTCGGATATAGCCCTCGTCGTCGATGGTGACGAAATCGCCGGATTTGAGCCAGCCATCCTCGGTGAGCACCTCGCGGGTATCCTCTTCCCGCTGCCAGTAGGCCCGCATCACCTGGGGACCCCGGATCCACAGCTCACCCACCTCCCCGGCCGGCACGTCGGTGCCGTTGTCGTCCACCACCCGCACTTCCGTGGCCGCCACGGGCAGCCCCACGGTGCCGGGCCTGTTATGCCCCGGACTGTTCACCGACACTACCGGCGAACATTCTGTCAGACCGTACCCCTCGTAAATGGGACAACGGGTCAGCTCTTCCCATTCCTTCTGCACGTGTTCCGACAGGGGCATGGCCCCGGCGCCGCAGAACCGCATGGCGGAAAAGTCGATGGCCGCGGTTTCCTCCCGTTCCAGCAGTGCCAGGAACAGCGTATTGATGCCGACAAAACCGGTGATACGGTTGTTCTGCAACACGGTGATCACCGAATCCAGGTCCCGGGGATTGGGAATCAGGTGGTTGTGGTTTCCGGCAAACGGCATGGCCACGCAGTGCAGCAGGAACGCGTAGCTGTGATACAGCGGCAGCGGACCGGCGATATTTTCCACGCCGTCACTGATCACTTCCCGGCTCCGGGCACGGAACTGCATCATGTTGGCCAGCAGGTTGTTGTGGGACAGCATGACCCCCTTGGCGTAGCCGGTGGTGCCGCCGGTGTAGAGAATCAGCGCGATGTCGTCGCCGGCGGACTCCGGTGCCGGCAGCGGCTGCATGAAATCCATAGCCCGGGGCAGACTGTAGGCCGGCACCAGTTTTTTCAGGTAGCGGGCCCCGAGATTGATGATCTGCCGCTGCAGCGGCGACTGCAGGTCCCCCAGCCGGGTAACGATGACCTCCTCGATGTCGGTATCGGGCAGTATTTCCTCCAGCTTGCTGCAGAAGTTGGCCAGGATGACGATGCCCTTCGCGCCGGCATCGACAAACTGGTGGCGCATTTCCCGGGGGGTGTACAGCGGGTTGGTGTTGACCACGATCAACCCGGCCTTCAGCGCCCCGAACACGGCCACGGGAAACTGCAGCAGGTTGGGCAGCTGGATGGCGATGCGGTCGCCGGGTTTCAGGCTGGTTGCCGACTTCAGGCAGCGGGCAAAGTCGTCGCTGAGGCGGTCGACGGCCTGGTAATCCAGGGTCGCCGAAAAGCAGGTGAAGGCGGGCTTGTCGCCGTATTCACCGGCCGCCCTGGCCAGCACATCCAGCACCGAGCGGTACTGGCCCGGATCGTATTCCCCGGTCAACTGTTCCGTCATTGTCGTTTTCCTCTGCTGTCCTTGTTTGCCTGTGCTATCTGCCTGCTTTATCTGCCTGCTTACTATAATAGCCGACGGCGCTTTATTTTAATTCGCTACTGTTCTTTATCTTATAGCGCTGCCGGTGATTTATCTTAAGTCGTTGCCAACGATGTATTACATTCGCTGGTGGAACAATGTTGTATTTAGTTGACCGCGTCTTATTGGTTGTCGGCAGCGCCTTTTTATAACTCGCCAGCATCTTGATTTATTTCGCTTGTGGCTTGCTTTACTTCGTCAGCGGCGTCCTGCTTTATTTCGCCAGTCGGGTCATGGCTTGTTCCAGGCCCTTCACCGTAAGGGGAAACATGCGGTCCTCGATCAGCTCACGGACGATGCCGATGGAGTAGCTGTGTTCCCAGAACTCCTTCGGCGTGGGGTTCAGCCACACCAGGTGCTCGAAGGTTTCGCGCAGCCGCTGCATCCACAGCGCCCCGGCTTCCTCGTTGTAGTGCTCGATGCTGCCACCGGCGTGAGTGATCTCGTAGGGCGCCATGGTGGCGTCGCCCACGAAGATCACCTTATAGTCCGCCGAATACTTGTGCAGGATATCCCAGGTGGAGGTGGTTTCCGCCAGGCGCCGGTGGCTGCGGGTCCACACCGAGTCGTAGATGAAATTGTGGAAGTAGAAATACTTCAGGTGCTTGAACTCGGACCGCGCCGCGGAGAACAGTTCCTCGCAGACCTGCACGTGGGGATCCATGGAGCCGCCCACGTCGAAGAACAGCAGCACCTTCACCGCGTTGTGGCGCTCCGGCACCATCCTGATGTCCAGCAGCCCGGCATTCCTGGCGGTAGAGCTGATGGTGTCGTCCATGTCCAGTTCCTCGGCCGCTCCGGTGCGGGCAAAACGGCGCAGCCGGCGCAGGGCCATTTTCAGGTTGCGGGTGCCCAGTTCCACGCTGTCGTCCAGGTCGCGGAAATTCCGCCGGTCCCACACCTTCACCGCCCGCTGGTTGCGGCTCTCGTCCTGGCCGAGGCGGATGCCCTCGGGATTGTAGCCGTAGGCGCCGAAGGGCGAGGTGCCACCGGTGCCGATCCACTTGTTGCCCCCCTGGTGACGCTTTTTCTGTTCCTCCATGCGTTTGCGGAATTCTTCCATCAGCCGGTCGAAGCCTCCCAGGGCCTCGATGCGGGCTTTTTCCTCGTCGGACAGCAGGGTCTCGAACTGTTTCTGCAGCCAGTGCTCCGGTATCTGGTAGCGCAGCATTTCGTCCAGGGTATCCACCTGTTCGAAATAGCGGGCAAAGGCCCGGTCGAACTTGTCGAAGTGTTTTTCGTCTTTCACCATGCACAGGCGGGACAGGTAGTAGAAGTCGTCCACGTCGGCAAAGGCCAGGTTGTTTTCCAGGCACTCCAGCAGTGCGAACAGCTCCGTCAGGGTGACGGGCAGCCGTTCCGACCGCAGGGTCATGAAAAAGTTGATCAGCATCAGCTCTTGGCCCGGTGCATGAAGGCCAGCTTCTCCAGCAGCTGCACGTCCTGTTCGTTTTTCACCAGGGCGCCGTACAGCGGGGGGATGGCCCGGCGGGTGTCGTGATCCTTGAGTATGTCCTCGGGAATATCGTCCGCCATCAGCAGCTTCAACCAGTCGATCAGTTCCGAGGTGGACGGCTTCTTCTTCAGCCCCGGCACCTTGCGCACCTCGAAGAAGATGTCCATGGCCTGGCGCACCAGCTGTTTCTTGATATCCGGGTGGTGCACCTGGACGATTTTCTCCATGGTCTGGGGATCGGGAAACTCGATATAGTGGAAAAAGCAGCGCCGCAGAAAGGCGTCAGGAAGCTCTTTTTCATTGTTGCTGGTGATAATGATAATGGGCCGGTGCCGGGCCTTCACCGTTTCCCGGGTTTCGTAGACGAAAAACTCCATGCGGTCCAGTTCCAGCAGCAGGTCGTTGGGGAACTCGATATCCGCCTTGTCGATCTCGTCGATGAGCAGCACCGTCTGCTGCTCCGAGGCGAACGCTTCCCAGACCTTGCCCCTGACGATGTAGTTGGCGATGTCGTGCACCTTTTCGTCCCCCAGCTGGGAATCCCGCAGCCGCGACACCGCGTCGTATTCGTACAGCCCCTGCTGGGCCTTGGTGGTGGACTTGATATGCCACTGGATCAGCGGCAGGTTCATGGAACTGGCCACCTGCTCTGCCAGCATGGTCTTGCCGGTGCCCGGCTCTCCCTTGATCAGCAGGGGGCGCTGTAACTGCACGGCGGCGTTCACTGCCATCTGCAACTGCTCGCTGGCTACGTAGTCGCTGGTACCGGTAAAACTCATAGTCTCGTATCCGTTGGTTGGGGTCTCTGGTAGTCGTTCGGGTGTCTGTTAACTGATCGGGTGTCTGTTTACTGGTTGTCGGTTTTTAAATTTCAGGGATGAATAAAGTCATAATGGTTGACGGTTTCTGTTTTGATTACGCGGTGGTGGCGCGGTTTGAATCGGGTCCGGTGGGCGGGGGTGAGGCCGGGTCCCGACGCTGAGGAACGCAGACGCACATCCTTGTGCGCTCGACCTCGGCATCCATGCCTCGGACGTCCTCCGCGTCGGGACCCGGCCTCACTCGCAACCCACGGCGAACTTGCCACCCACGCCACCACCGCTTTGCTGTTGCCTTGACCCTTGTTTTGTTTTTTTGAAAAAAGCGCAGTTTACCCCGTGTAAATCAAAAAAGGGGTCAGAGTAAAAATACAGTACTGTATTTTTACTCTGACCCCTTTTTTTACAGCCTGTCTAGGCACTTTGTCCCTCCGGGGCTTCTTTGTCCTCCCTGGCCTGCTGCTTGCGCTGCTTTTCCGCTTTCCTGGCCAGTTTCTTCTGTTGCCTGGCCTCCAGCCTGGCCTTGCCACGGCCCCGTCCGCGACGCAGCAGCATCAGCACCAGGGCTGCTACCAGTGCCAGGATGATGGCCAGGAACAGCGGCACGAAGGCTCTTACCGCCGCCTCGCCGCCGATGGTGATGGCGTCCATGAGCACGATGATCAGTGCCGGTGCCATGGCCGAGCCGGTGTCGCTGACGTACCAGGGGGTGGCGATAATGGCCAGCATCAGGGCCCGCAGGAAATACGACAGGCCGCGTTGCTGCTGAAAGCGGGTAACCCGCCAGAAAAAGGCGTAAAAGAAGCAGCCGGCGGCGATATACACGCCCCAGGCTATATAGTAGTTGGTGGGGTTAATCATCGGCAGACACCCAGTGGATTACGTGTTCTTCCATCCCGTCCTCGTGGACATAGTCTTCGGACAGCACCCGGCCGGCGACGGCGATGCCCTGCTCTTCCATCAGTTTACGCGATCCGGCCAATAACGGATGCCAGTCGTACAGGGGCCTGCCCTCGTGGCGCAGCTTATAGGCGCAGGTGGCGGGAATCCACTTCAATTCGCCGATGTCGTGCTCCCACACCTGCAGGCAGTCGGGCACTTTCCGGGTACGGCTGGCGTAGCAGCCGCAGCGGCTGGTCCGCTGATCGAAATAGCGGCAGATAACCCGGGTGTAGTGCACCCTGGGGCTGTCGGCCTCACCCAGCTTTTTCAGACAGCAGCGGCCGCAGCCGTCACAGAGCTGTTCCCATTCCTGCCGGTTGAGGGTGTGCAGGGGGCGTTCCCAGAAGGGTTTGTCTGCCTGGGCTTCGGCTTGATTGCTGCGGTCTTTTGCCGTCATTCTTATACCATTGTGCCTGTCTGTTTCAGCATTATTAACTTACGTTCTTACAGCAACTTATGACCACCTGTTGCGTCAATGCATTTACGCTGTTTTCACTTAAGGAATTGGTGCCTGGCCACCAGATCGGGAGTGACACCGTGGCTACTTCGGCATAGTGTCACGCCGCTATTGCTCCACTCTGAGTGATCAGGCCGCGTTACGTCGCGCCTCCCACAGGTCGTAGTCGGCCTGCATTCGCACCCACATCTCGGCACTGGTTCCGAGCACGGCTTCAAGCACCAGCGCGAAGGACGGCGAGATGCCGCGCTTGCCCCGCACAATCTCATTGATCTTGCGCGCCGCACAACCGCAACGCCGGGCCAATTCGGACTGATTCAGGCCCATTTCAGCCATGTAGACTTCCGCCAGTACCTGGCCGGGATGCAAGGGTTGTGGGTTGCTTATCATGGTTATCCTCTATGGTAATTCTCTATCTTGACCTCGTGGAACTCACCGTTTTTGAATCTGAAGGTGATGCACCAGGGCAGTGAGATAGTGAGGCTCCAATAGTCCTTTCGATCACCCTTCAATTTGTGAAGCCTGATCGACGGTGGTTGGCCTCTGATCTTCAAATCTTCCAACACCTGTGTCGAATGCATGACCGTCAGCAGGGCCTTGGCTCTCAGCCAGTATTCTCTGGGCAGGCTCTTCGACTGGTTGGTTTCCCAGATGTCGCGAGCAACTTTGCCGGAAAAGCTCTTAATCATTAGTCAGAAGGATTGTTACATTATACGTAACAATGTAACAATTACCAGAACCCGTTGCCATTGCTCATTATGCAACCGTTCTTTTGATCCAGGACTCAAAGTCACCTCGCCACCGGGCTGCAAATTTCTGTTCTCATCTGACCGATCGCCTTGTCACACCAATGTCCTTCAGAACAGCCTGTCAGATCGCTTTGCGATTCTATTAAGAAAAAAAGCAGTGGCTCCGAACGGTGCGGCCGCCAGGGAAGTCGCGCCGCTGCGGATCGCGCCCATCCTGGGTCCCTTCACTCTGAAAAATGCCCTGGAAAGCGGTCATTTTTCGCCGTTCAGCGCTGATCCTTTATTGCAGCGTCGCAACTTCCCTGGCGGCCACCCCTTAGATATGTGCAAAGCCTGAAGTTTAGAGACTTCGATACACATTCATTATTTGAAACCGTTCTTGTAATCCAAGGCTCAACGTCACCTCACCACCAGGCTGCAAAATTCTATCCTGATCAGACCGATTGATTTTTCACATCAAAGTCCTTCAAAACAGCCTGTTAATTGAAGCAGCTCTTGTTTCGTTACATGCCGTATTATTACGCTGAGCCCGATTATCCGCCGGTGAGGTCGAATCGCTTGCGCAGAAAGTGCGCTATGCCATCCTCATTATGATGACCGATGACTTCGGTTGCCCGGTCTTTAAGTTCAGGGTGGGCGTTTGCGGGCGCGTAGGATTCCGAGGCCACAGAAAACATGCTCAGGTCATTTTCACCGTCACCGAACACGATGATTTCATCATAGCCCAGCTCTTCACGCAGCGCGGTGATGCCGCCCCCCTTGCTGCCGCGGCTGTGATGGATATCCATCCACCGCAGATTTTTTTCCTGGATTGCTGTCCCTGTGTAGGTCACCAGATCCTTTTCATCGGCAAGCAGGTCGATCACGGACTGAACCGCCTCAGCCGGTCCCATGCCGCTGATGGCAATGACCTGTGCCGCCGCAGGCATGGCACTCAGCGGCCCCACCGGCAGATGCCGTTCGTCGTCGAACAGCTGTGCCAGGTTTTCTTCCTGCGCCGATTTCAGTGTGCCGTGATAGACCGCGTGCCGGCCGCAGTCTTCGAGGGTAAAAACAAAGGGGGTGATCTGCGCCTCGATCATCGCCGTCATGCCATGCCGGATCTCCTGCTGAGTCAGCAGGTGACGGTGGCTGTAGTCCTGCTTCCGGGGACACCAGATCATCGCGCCGTTTTTCAGAATGTACGGAAGTGCAAACTCATGAGTGGCAATGGGTCCCTGCGCCGCCTGCAGGGTCCGTCCGGTTGCCACCGTATAGGGGATGTTTGAGGCCCGCATCAGTGCCAGGGTTTCCGCGGTGAACGCCGACACTTCTGATTTGAGGTTCAGCAGTGTTCCGTCCATGTCAAAAATAACGAGTGTCATGGGGTGATTCTACTCTATAGCTGGGAATTCGGTTCACTGGGGCAGGCGGCCCTGCGATTCAGTCTGCGTCTGGTTATCAATGCAATTTGCTTTGTCACTCCAAAGTCCTTCAAAACAGTATGTTAGATCGCTTTGAGATTCTTTTTATAACAAAAGCAGTGGCTCCGAACGGTGCGGCCGCCGGGAAAGTCCTCAATCAACTCAAGGCCGACATTGATGCGGCTTCGTTGAATGATCGCTCCCGGTGTCAAAGCAGAAACTCAGCCCCAGAACATTGCCAAAACCCAGCCAGTATCTCGGCGGAATGGGTATTCAGGAATTATTCATAGAACGCAAAAGGCAGCCGAAGTGGCTGCCCTGTGCTGGAGATTATCTATCTGTTGAAGTCAGGATTTTTTGCGTCTACGAGCAAAACCAAGTCCGGCAAGACCAAGACCGAACAGGCCGAGGGTGGCGGGTTCGGGAACATCGGCAGTCGGCAGGTCGCTCAAGTTCAACGTGCCTGGGAATTGACCCGACGCTGAATAGGTCGTAGCCCCAACGGGACCCTGATAGGAAAAGCTCGCCGTGCTGAAGAAGTCGGCGGTGGATGTTCCTGTCAGCGATGCTGCCGTGTCCATGGTCAGGCCAGCCGCCCAGTCAAAATCGCCATTAGGCATGAAGGAAAAATCAAGGATTCCCGGAACGCTGAATGGCACCTGCCACGAATAGATCTGCCCACCGAGGTGATAGTCCTGGGACATGATGGTGTTGCTGGCGAGGTCGGCTGGGTACAGCGCATCGTTGAGTAACCATTGCGCGTAGGAGTCCAGCGTGCCCGGCTCGTAGATCTGGATGAAGAAATTTGCATTGGCCCGATCATTTACCCCAACGCCTTGAGAAACAAAGCCTGTCAGGTCAATGGAGAACGTGACTTCGGTCGCACCGGTCCACTGAAAGGCATTGTTACCATCATAAGCCCGGAAGCTGTCGCCGAAATCCGCCCGGGTAAAGGCAAAGCCGTTCAGATCGAATGGGCCTGTGTTGACGTGCGATGTGGACTGAGCCAGGGCCTTTAAGGTTCCATTGGTCAGCGAGGACTCAGCCTGGGCTGTCCCCGTTCCGGCACTTCCTGTGTAACTGAGATTTCCGCTTGCTGTGCCACCCGACGTGTCCTGATCTTTCTGGATGTAAGTAGGATTCCTGTTTACGAACACCTCATTGAAAAGATCCGGTACGTCGGAGTCATAGGTCTGCACGAGCGTCCCGCTAAAATGGGTAATGGGATTCGCCTGTGCAGGGACCGCTTGCGCAAAAAAGAACGGTAGTGACATCATGCTGAGAAATTTTGCGGGTATTCTGGCAGGGAACATAAAGTTAATTCTCTCTTTCTATCAGGTAGCGTGATTTGGAAAGCCAAATGAGCAATTATCATGCCTAAAAATAAAATACGAATATTTTCAGAGAGTTAAGAAAAATGAAGAGTTGTCATTAATTCGCGAATGTAAATATATCTGACACCTTTTCCCGTTCGCGATCTACAAATTAGCCACAAAAAAGCCAAAATCTGCGGTTAATGTTCAACCCCAACGTGTAAAAGAACCTGACGCCTCGTTCAGGCGACGACCGGCTAGAGCTTACTAAAGCTAGCAGGAATCGTATTTCAACTCGCCAGGAGTGTCCGCTACGCCGCGAATAAAGTTTCGAATTCTTGCTATCCTGGTTCTGGCTGTCAGCTCGGGTCTTCGCCACTATTCATTGCGAAACCGTTCTTGTGTTCCAGGGCTCAACGTCAACTCGCCAATAGACTGTTAATTGAAGCAGCTATTGTTTCGCCACATGCTGCATTTTTCTCATATGCTTTCCGGGAATGGCGTGTCGCAGCGCAACGCGATGCTCAGGAATCATCGGGATCGATCTTGATGATGGCTTTCACCCCCGGCTCCAGGATCGGGCGGCGCCAGTTGTCAAGGCCCGGGGGCCAGACGAGGTCCTGGCTTTCCCGGCAGGCTTCCAGCATTTCCACCCACAGGCGCTTGCGGGACAGCAGTTCGGGGCTGATGCCCAGGCGTTCGGCGAGTTCGCGGGTCAGTTGCTGCAGGGCTTTGAGCTGCTTGCGGGTGCCGGCGCTCAGGGGCTGGCTGACCCGTTCAGGGTGGGCTGGCTGGTGGAACTGGTGATCCTGATTGAGGAAGTTGGCCAGGCGGCGGGCCTTGCGGTCGGCGAAGCGGTCGGAGAACACTTCCGCGCGGCGGATAGCCGCCTCGTCCACGGTGTCAGTGTCCGGCAGGCGGTCGGCCAGGTCCACCAGTTCCTGATCCTTGGCGATCCAGTTGCGCGGCCGGTTCTTGTCCCGGGCTTCCTGTTCGCGCCAGTAGGCCAGAATCTGCAGGCGTATCAGGGCGGGCTCGTCCAGGCGCCAGGCGGAGCCGATGTTGCGGTAAGCCTCCTCCCACAGACGGGCGTCGGTTTCGTCGGGGACCTGTTCCAGCAGGTCCCGGCAGTCCTGCTGGAACCAGTCCAGCATGCCCCGTTCGGTGAGTCGCCGGGTAAGTCGCTGTTGCAGTTCCAGCAGGTGCTCCACATCCAGTGCCGCGTATTGCAGTTGGGTGGCGGACAGCGGCCGGCGCAGCCAGTCGGAGCGGGTTTCGCCCTTGGGCACGTCGATGCCCAGCTCGTTCTGTACCAGTGCCTGGTAGCTGAGGCTGTAGCCGTGGCCGGCAAAAGCCGCGGCCCGCTGGGTATCGAACAGCCGGGCCGGCAGCGTGTTCAATACGCTGCGCAGCAGGGCCAGGTCCTCGCTGCTGGAGTGCATCACCGTGGTGGTATCGGGGTGCTGCAGCAGATCGCGGAACCCCTGCCAGTCGTCGATATCCAGGGGGTCCAGCAGGTAAATCTGCCGGCCGTCTCCCACCTGGAACAGCCCCGGCTTGGGAAAGTAGGTGTTGGTGCGGATGAATTCGGAATCAAACGCCAGCGCCGGGCTGCCGGTCAGGGCCTGGCAGAGCCCCTGCAGGTCGGCGTCGCTGTCCAGGTATTCGAATTGACCGGCTTCAGCGGACTTCTCAGTTGATTGTCCGGAAGATTCCTGGCCGGATTCTCTGGATAAAGATTGTGTCATGGTCGCCCTTGTTTATGGGTAATTGGCCAGGCCATTGATCCTCTCAGGCCTGGCAGTGGGGGGTTAAAGTGTTCTTCGACTCTGGCCAAGGACTATTTTTATCGGACCGGATGTCGATCTGATATATCTGTCAACCGCAACGCCAGGATTGAAAAATCCTCTCTCGTAACAGGTCTTGTGCAAGGTCAGTTTGTAAGTCGGCTTCGACACCGGTTGATTGCTGCTCGGCAATGGTGCGATTCCGGTCACGACAGGTCCATGGGCTTGCGGCCGCTGAGGGCATGGCTCAGCGTGCCGCCGTCGATGTACTCCAGCTCGCCGCCCACCGGCACGCCGTGGGCGATGCGGGACACCACGACATTCTTTCCCCGCAGCTGCTCGGCGATGAAGTAAGCCGTGGCATCGCCTTCCACCGTGGGGTTGCAGGCGATGATCACTTCGTCCATGGCGTACTCATCCACCAGGTCGAGGAAATGATCGATGCCCAGCTGCTCGGGGCCGATGCCGTCTATAGGCGACAGGTGTCCCATCAACACGAAATAGACGCCGCGGTAAGTGCCGGTCTGCTCCAGGGCATAGACATCCGCCGGTGACTCGACGATGCAGCACAGCTTGCGGTTACGTGACGGGCTGCTGCAGATATTGCAGATCTCCAACTCCGTCAAGGTGCGACACCTGCTGCATTTGCCGACGTTGTCGATGGCCTCCTGCAAGGCCTCGCTGAGCTTGCGCCCGCCCTCGGGATTACGTTCCAGCAGGTAAAGCGCCATGCGCTGGGCGGACTTCGGGCCGACGCCGGGCAGGCAGCGGAAGGCCTCCACCAGCTGTTCGATCAGGGGACTGGAAAACATCAGATTACCATCATACAAAATCAGCCGGGGCCAGGGTTGCCCGGTATCCACCGGCAACCTGCACGGGAGTTTGAATCACGTTCGTCATCTGTAGTCTAGCAGGCTGTTGAAAAACTATTGCGCTTGCCAATACTTCATTGAAAACTGTCTCAAAATGCTCATTTATACGGGGTAAACTGCGCTTTTTAGACAGTTTTCGCCTCGTCTTGGCTGCGCTCATGAGGTTTTTCAACAGCCTGCTAGAACGGAAACTTGAACCCTTCCGGCAGCTTGAAGCCGGAGGCCATGCTGGACAGGGATTCCTTATTGACCTCCTCCACCTTGCGCACGGCATCGTTCACCGCGGCGGCGATGAGGTCCTCCACCACGGCCTTGTCTTCCTGCATCAGGTCGTCGGCCAGGCGGATCTCCTTGACGTCATGGCGCCCGTTCATCTGCACCTTGACCAGGCCGGCACCGGATTCGCCTTCGACGATCCTGCTCAGGGCCTCTTCCTGGGCCTTCTTCATCTGCTCCTGCATTTCCTTTGCCTGCTTCATTATCTCGTTTAGATCTGCCACGTTATAACCTCACTGATGTCTGACTGGTGCAATGGTTTCCTTCAGCACTTCCGCGGAAAAGGTTTCCACCAGTTTCTGTACGTTGTCGTCCTGTTCGAAGCGGTTGCGTAGCTGTTCCAGCCGCTCCCGCTTGCGGCGCTGGCCGTAGGCCGCAGGGGACTCGCAGGCCGCTTCGCCGATTTCGATGGCCACCTGTAACGGCCGGTCAAAAAATCCGGCCAGCAGCTGCTCGATCCGCACCCGGTGATCCTCGCCGTACACCGCGGACTGGGTGCTGTCCAGGCACAGATTAACGGCATCGGCGGTTACCGAACTTAACACACAATGGGCCAGGATATTGCCGGTGATACCACCGGGATGCACCTGCCGGCAGAGGCTGATCCAGTTGTTGTTGTCCAACTGTTCCGGCGTCTGCGGCAGCGCCACCGCCCCGCTGCTGTTGCCAGTCCCGTTGCCTTTACTGTTACCTTTGCTGTTGTCTCTGCCGTTACCTGCGGCACGAACCTGTTTCCCGCGGCGGCTTGTGCTGACCGTTGCGCCGGCATCGTCAGCACCGGAAGCGCTGGCAGTATCATCAATGCTCCCGGGCGCCGTTGGTTCCACGTCAGGGCCACGCTGGTTGTCCGCCGGGGATGATTCAGGGTCTGCGCCACCCTGCGCCACAGCCGTTCCGGTTCCCGGTGAGGCGGCTGCCTGTTCGTGGCTTGTCGTTGCCGATCCGGTGCCGGTTACCCCGCCAGCGGCTTCGGTGGCGGCAGCGGGTGCTGCTTCGTTGTAAGCCGATCCATCGCCACTGCGCTCATCCGCCCCGTCGCCCAGTTGCAGCGAATCGCCAGCACCGGCGACGGGTTCAGTCGACGCCTGTTCCGGCGGCGGGTTCAGGGTCTTTTTTTTTTGCGAACCGCCGGGTTTTCCAGATTTAGCCGATGCCCTGGCTGCGCCGCCACTGTCCAATTCGGCCCCGGTGGCCCCTGCCGTCCTGTCGCTCTCGTCGGTACTTCCGGCTTTGCCCTGGCCGCCGCGCTTCTTCGTCGCGCCACTTTTACCTGCTGCCTCAGTCGCGGCTTGACCCGAGGTGTCGGCTTTGTTGTCCTTTGCCTTTGCAGTCTGTCCCTTCGCTGCCCGCTGTTTTTTCTTCAGGTTCTCTGCTGACTCGGCGGTCTCACTGCTCTCTATCCCTTTCGTGCTCTCATTGCTCTCTACGTCCTTGTCCCGCGCTCCACCGGCCGCGCTTTCTTTCGAGCCAGCCCTGGAGCCGGCCCGGGTCTGGGCTTTAGAACCGGCTTCAGGGGCGGAGGCCCGGGCACTCTCTCCCAGCGCGCCCTCCTCGCCGGCATCCTGCTGCTCGCCGCCGGATTGTCCGGCAGTCCCGTCATCCGGGGTGTCCGCTTTACCGGGTTTGCCGGGCATGGTGGGTATGCCTTCCGGGGAGAACACCAGCATGCGGATCAGCAGCATCTCGAACATGGACCGGGCGTCCGGGGCCAGGTTCATGTCCGCCCGGCCTTTCACGCCGAACTGGTAGAACAGCTGCAGGTCTTCCGGGGAGAACCGGGCGGCGAATTCCAGTACCTGGTCCCGGTCACCGAAACTGTTGTCGATGGCATCCGGCAGGGTCTGGGCGATGGCCAGCCGGTGCAGCGCCGCCAGCAACGCTTCCAGCAATTGCTGGAAATCCGGTGCCCGTTCGGCGATCTCTTCGATGGTTGTCAGCAGCGCGGCCACGTCCCGCTTCTCCAGGCTGTCCAGCAAGCGCCAGACCGCGCCCTGCTCCGGCGCGCCCAGCATGTCGCTGACCCCCGCTTCCGTCACCTGGCCCTCGCAGAAGGAAATGGCCTGGTCCAGCAGGGTCAGGGCATCGCGCATGCTGCCGGCGGCGGCGCCGGCCAGCTGCCACAGGGCGGCCTCCTCGAAGCCCACCTTCTCGCTGCGCAGCACGTGTTCCAGGTATTCCTCAATCTGCTGGGGCGTCAGGTTCTTCAGGTTGAACTGCAGGCAGCGGGACAGAATGGTCACCGGCAGCTTCTGCGGATCGGTGGTGGCCAGCAGGAACATGATGTGGGGCGGCGGTTCTTCCAGGGTTTTCAGCAGCGCGTTAAAGCTGTGGTTGGACAGCATGTGCACTTCGTCGATGAGGTAGATCTTGTAGCGGCCACGAGTGGGCGCGTACTGCACGTTCTCCAGCAGTTCCCGGGTGTCCTCCACCTTGGTGCGCGACGCGGCATCCACCTCGATGAGGTCGATAAAGCGGCCCTCGACGATCTCGGTACAGGCGCTGCAGCTGCCGCAGGGCGTCGAGCTGATCCCTGCCTCGCAGTTCAGGCACCTGGCCAGAATCCGTGCCAGGGTGGTCTTGCCGACACCGCGGGTGCCGGTGAACAGGTAGGCATGGTGCAGTCGCTGGTTGTCCAGCGCATGGGTTAACGGTTTCAGGACATGGGCCTGGCCCACCAGGTCGCTGAAGTTGCCGGGCCGCCATTTGCGGGCAAGTACCTGGTAAGTCATCCCGTTAATCGATGGTCATGAATGGTGGAGGGTCTGGATTTCCTGGAATCTGGTGGCAGCCTTTGCCAGCCACACCCCGGCACATGAGTCAGTTACTACCGTTGCTCCCTTCCGGGCCTGGCGGGGTTTATAACCTGTCATTGCGAGGGGACCGACAAAAGCTACCGTTGAACATGATAGCACAGCCACGTAACCGCGCGGCGGTGCATTATCGGGAAAGCTTATCGGACTTTCAAGCCTTTACGGGCCTCTTGTCCCGAGTTTCGACAGGATTAAAACCGTGATTCGGGGTTCTTGTGCTGTCGATCTGTTGTCGCGGGTTTACCTGTACTGCTGAGGACGCTTCCCTTAGGTGCTTAAACCGTTTTGTAGCCGTTCTGTGCCCGTGGGCGGGTTCAGGGTTTGAGTCTGAGGAACGCAGACGCACATCCGTGTGCGCTCGACCTCGGCATCCATGCCTCGGACGTCCTCAGCCTCAAACCCTGAACCCACCTGCCAACCACAGCGTCTTTTTCGGGCAGGCATTCTTTCAGAGCATGGGGAAATTTTGACGCAATTTAAGAGTAGACGACCAGTTGGGGAGAATCGACTTCGGCCTCAATTGTAGATCCACCGGCTGTACTCAGCTTGTTTCTGGAAAGACACCGATGTCCGGACCTCACCCCCTCCCCAATCCCCGGGTGACTCGACTCCAATCAAAAAAGGGCTGCCAACCAAAATGCTGACAACCCTTCTGTTAACCCTCGACCGACCCACCAACCCAAAACCTGAGCCTCCGAACCGGTGGTGGCAACGACCATGCCGAATAAAACGCAGTGGGTGGCTGGCGTGGGCCGGGTTCGAGGCTGAGGACGTTCGAGGCAGGGATGCCGAGATCGAGCGCACACGGATGTGCGCCTGCGTTCCTCAGACTCGGACCCGGCCCACGCCCCATGGGCACTGTATCCGCTAATAACCACGCCACCACCTGATCCCGGCACGGACCCCAAAAAATCGAGCCAATGCCGGTGCAGGCTAGTCAATCCACTTAGCGAGTCACCCTCCAACCACCTTAATAGCGCTTGGAGTACTTGGTAAACGCCCCACCGGCCGGTCCCAGCGACGCCGGACCTTCCGCGGCGAACACGTTGCCATCGGCATCCACCGCCACGCCTTCACCGGCGGCGCCCTGGTACAGGCGGGCCTCGCTTTCATGGGGCGGGATGAAACCGACGATACGATCCTCGTCCACCGGTCCGATACGCACGCCGGTACGCCAAGGCTCGTGGCGGTAGGGGCTGGACTCGGAATCGATGGCGTAGACCATGTCGTCGTCGGTGATGAACAGACCGCTGATGCGGCCGTAGGCGTAGCGGGAATCCAGGTAGTTGCCGTCCTGGTCGAATATCTCGATACGGTGGTTACCGCGGTCGGCCACCCACAGCCGGCCCTGGGAATCGAACTCCATGGCGTGGGGAGTGCGGAATTCGCCGTGGCGGACACCCAGCTGGCCCCACTCTTTCACCAGGATGCCCTGGGAGTTGAACTTCATGATGCGCGCGGTCTGACCGGCCATCTTGCCTTCCTCCACCTGCTGGGCAGTGGTCATGTTCTGGCCGCTGTGGCCGTCGGCGACGAAGATGCTGCCGTCCGGCGCCACGATGACGTCGTTGGGCTGGTTGAAGCGCAGGCTGTCGTTGCCGGCCTTGCCGGCGGTGCCCAGGCTCATGATCAGTTTGCCGTCGGGACTGAACTTGTGCACCTGGTGGCCCTTCGTGCCCTCGCGGTTGACGGCGAAGTCGGTGACCCAGACGTTGCCGTCATGGTCCACGTGAATGCCGTGGGGCGTGACCATGATGCCGGCACCGATATTGGCCATGACTTCGCCGGTATGGCGGTTGAACTTGAAGATGGGCGCCACCGGGTTGGTGTGGCAGTTCACCGGTACCCCGGAGCCGAAGCTGCCAGCACCGCAGCGCTCGTAGGCCCACACGTGGCCGTCGGTGGGATCGATGTCGATACCGGCCGTGGATCCCCAGCTGCGCCCGCTGGGCAGCTCACCCCACTGTTTGTAAACCACCGGGTTGGGGTTGGGTATGCCCTCCCCGGTGACCATGTTGCCGTGGTCGGCCAGGGCGCTGGTTCCGGCCATCAGGGCCGGCACGGCCAGGGCCAGGATGGATAATGTAGTGCGTTTCAAAGGCATGACTCGATCTCCTTGTTGTTGTCATTTCCTGACGTTAACTGGGGTTGTCCCCGGGCTTGTTTCAGGGTCTCTATCCCGGGGCTTAACCGGGGGGCGCTTTCTGAGGGCTTCTCCAAAGGTAAACTCAACGCTTAACGGTAGCGTCTAACCCCGGCGACTTCAAGCCCTTGCTGCGGTGTGGCTGGTTTACTGCGGGGGTTGGGTGGCCTTTTAGCCTGAAATTCGGTGTTCTGGTGAAGGCTTTACCCTGTTGCGGGCGGGAGATGTGCCCTGAAAGGTGCTGTTTTCTCGTGGTTTTATGGAAGGGTCTTTTGCAGGACCGGTTTGCTAAGAAGTGGCTGACAGCGCTCCGGGCTGGCTTGCCGCGGCACGCCGTGAATACGTCCCTGTAGGCTCGACGCCCGCATCCCTGCGGGCGACGGCCGCTGCAAGCCAGCCCGGAGCACTGTTGTTAAGCCTGGTGGAACCGTTATTCAGGCTATGTGCCACAAGTTGTTGTTAATTGGTGGAAACGTTTAATTGAACCTGTGGATCGGTTGAGGGATAGATTTAGGGTATTGCCTTCTGCGGCTATCAAAATTGCTCCTCGAGGCTGTAATCTGCCGGCGGCAGTCCGCATTGAAATCGTGTAGAGGCTTTTTCGCAGACCCTGCAAGGCTTTTTGCAGGTCACGGCATTGCCAGGGCTACCAGGCGGGCATCCGTGCCGCCGCCCACTGCAATTGCGATGTACTGTTTGTCGTTCACCATGTAGGTCATGGGGGTGCCCCGGGGTGGCAGGGGCAGGTCGATTTCGGCGATGACCTGGCCGCTGGCCTTGTCCAGGGCGCGGAGCAGGTTGCGCTGGCCGTCCTGCTGGGCGGCGAACAGCAGCGTGCTGGTCAGCAGCGGCCCTACCCGACTGTTGCTGCCCACCGGGCCGGGGTCGATGATGCCCAGGTCGATGATCTGCTGACGGATGCCGTCGCCGTGGGGCACCATCCATTCGTGCTCGCCGGTGTCCAGGTCGATGGCGGTGATGCGGCCGTAAGGCGGCTTGGTCAGGGGCAGCCCACTGGGGCCGGCCACGCCCATGGCGCCGCCGCGGCGGTACACCAGGTCGGTACGTGCCGGGTCCGCTTCCCGCAGCTGCACCACGATGGGCGAGGTGCCGGAGGGAATGTAGTACAGGCCGGTATCCGGGTCGAAGGCCGCGCCGTGCCATTCTCCGCCGCCCATCCAGCCCGGCAGCTGGATAGTGCCGCGCAGCGACGGCGGCGTGTACAGGGGGCCGTAGTCGAAGCGCTCGATGTTCTGCAGCGCTTCCGCCCGCAGTTCCGGGGTGAAGTCGATGAGGGTGTCGTCGCTGATGCCCTGGGACTCGAAGGGCGCCGGGCGGGTGGGATACGGCTGGGTGGGTGACAGCCGCTCGCCGGGCACGCTGCTCGGCGGTACCGGGCGCTCCTCGATGGGCCACACCGGCTCGCCGGTTACCCGATCGAACACGAAGGTCAGGCCCTGCTTGGTAATCTGCGCCACCGCCTTGATGGGCTCGCCGCCCACGGTGATGTCCACCAGGGTGGGCGCCGCCGGCAGGTCGTAGTCCCACACGCCGTGGTGCACCATCTGGAAATGCCACACGTACTCGCCGGTGTCCGCCCGCACCGCCACCAGGCTCTCGGCAAACAGGTTGTCGCCCTTGCGCAGCCCGCCGTACCAGTCGTTGGTGGGGGTGCCGATGGGGATGTACACCAGGCCCAGTTCCTCGTCGGCGCTCATGATGGTCCAGGAATTGGTGTTGCCGGTGTACTCCCAGGAGCCGTCCTCCCAGGTGTCGTTGCCGAACTCGCCGGCCTGGGGAATGGTTTTGAACATCCACACCTGCTCACCGGTACGGGGGTCGAAGGCACGCACGTGGCCCGGGGGCATTTCCTTCTGCGGCGGGGCATCGTGGACGATGGAATTCACCACCACCACGTCGTTGGTCACCAGCGGCGGCGACACCACGCCGTACAGCCGGCGCTCGAAATCCCTGCCCAGGCCCCGGGTCAGGTCGATGCGGCCGGCGTCGCCGAAGCCGCTCACCGGCTGGCCGGTGTCCGCGTCCAACGACCACAGGTAGGAATCGTTGGTGGCGAAGAATATACGCCGGTCTTCTCTATCCCCGCCGTTCTCCCCGCCTTCCCAGTAAGCCACACCGCGCACGTTGAAGCCTAGGTTGGCGGGCCGGCCCGAGGCCCACACGCGGGTATCGAACTGCCATTTCTGCGTACCGCTGACCGGGTCCAGCGCCACCACCCGGCCCAGGGAGGTAGGCACGTACATCACTCCGTCCACCACGATGGGGGTGGCCTTCCAGGCGCCGGGAATGGCGCGGAAATCGTCCCGGTCCCGGTTCGCCGCGATCAGGGCGTTGTCGGCGCTGGCCCACTGCCAGGCGATCTCCAGCTGGTCGACGTTGTCGGCATTGATCTGGTCCAGGGATGAATACTTGGAGGAGCCCAGGTCGCCGCCGTAGTGGGGCCAGTCGGCATCGGCGGCAGTGGCCGTGCCGGTAGCGAACAACAGCCCGGCGAGGGTGACAATGGCCGTGGCGGCAAAGCGGCCGGCAGCCGGCAGCCGGTGCTTCGTGCCGGCACCGACTGAATAGCCCGTGACGGAACAATCACCTGGCGTGAGCGACGGGCCAACTGCAGTGCAAGAGGCGGCTGCAGGAACAGCGGTTGAAACCGTGGTGCCGCCCGCGCTCTTGCTGACTCCCCCGACCGTGCCCGACAAGCAGGATCGAAAAAAATTGCTGACACGTGCAGGCAGGGAAAATCTGTTCATGGCCTCTCTCCGGCGGGGCGGTCTCTTTTGTTTATACAGGCGGATACTACCCCAACCCCGCGGAGTTGGAAAAGCTGTTAAGGTGGGTGGCTTGCGGGGGCTTCCTGTTAACGGCTGTTTCTGCCGGCCTGATTCTGCCGGCCTGATGCCGTTTCTGGTTGACTGCCCGCCAGACTCGTGGTCGAATCAGCAAGCTGGAATGCCGGGCAACACGCAGGTCGCCGGCGTGAAAGGACGTTTAACATGGCGTTATAGCGGCGCTGAATACCGCATAGAAAAGCACCTTAAATTAGCCGGTTACCGCCCTCTCCTGACAAAGTAATTGCGGTTGAGAATGTGAAAATAATTATCGCTTAACGGCAATGACCGCGGCGCAAACACGGGCAGGAAGACGAAGACAAGTACAAGGAAAAAGTAGAACCAGAAAATGAATTAATAGAGTCGGTGGGCGGCATTGAATAAGTCAGGGCTATATCAGGAGTCTTTATGTCGGGACTCTGGTATAAGGACTTTTTATATCAGAACCCTTTGTAGCGGGACTCCTCTATGGGGCACCTCAACAGGGCACCGATTAAAAAGGGCACCTGAACAAGGCACCAATTCTCCTTCGAACTTCGCATGGGACTGACAAGAGACTAAGCAGCCAAGGTACCAGGCAGCCGGACTGCTTTAACTTCAAGGAACAATATCGGTCCCTGACATCAATACCCAGTGCTTAACTGACTGTTGGGAAATTTTCCAACCCAGGCCCCTCGTCACTGCATTATGTCAATATTTTTTACAGTTGCCGGTTTCAGGTTTTGGAGAGCCGGCCCAAGGTGTTGAAAGCCCGTCAATTTTCTGGATCTGAATCACGTGGCTTAAATATTGCTTAACAAACATTGCAACAAAACAGCCGGGAATGACTGTCATTAAGACTGTCTCCTACTCCTCCCCGGATCGGCAGGTGGAGGCCATGATCACTAAACCCGAACCGGGCCATCGCCTGCCGGGAATAGTTGAAGATCGCGACACAGAAGACTCGACGCGGCCCGCAACAATCTGGACAGCGGCTCGTTCGGGGAATGCAGAGCCAGGGTTAAACGTAACCGGAGCAAACCGATAAATGTCGACTGTGACCACGCCTTACCTGATCGCTTGTTTCGTGATTACCTTGACAGCACTGTTCGCCCTGCGCGCGGTGGCCGGCAATATCGGGCTTCTGGACTTTCCCGGTGGGCGCAAGACCCATTTATCTGCCACGCCGCTGTCCGGTGGCCTGGGTATTTTTACCGGCCTGCTGCTGATCAGCCTGATTTTCCCCCCGGTGCTTGCTGAATTTGCCCCCCTGCTCACGCTGTCTGCCCTTGTCTTGTTCATTGGCACAATCGATGACCTCAACGAGTTAAAACCTTCTGTAAGAATAATTGGTCATGTGCTGATTGCGCTGTTGATGGCGGTTGGTGCAGACATTCAATTGCGTTCGATGGGCAATCTTCTCTACTTCGGTGACATTGAAACCGGCTGGTTGGCGATACCGCTAACCCTATTCGCAACACTCGGCGTCATCAATGCCATCAATATGTGTGATGGCATAGACGGTCTTTCCCGCGGATTGGTGGTGGTTGCCCTTGGCAGCGTGACTGTTCTGGCCTGGGCCGGCGATGCCTTTCTCTTAGTGACTTTCGTGTCTTTGATTATCTGTTCCATCCTGGCCTTTCTGAGCATGAACTTCAGAAGGCCCTGGAATAAAAAAGCGCTGGTCTTTCTGGGTGACGCCGGCAGCACGATGTTAGGGTTTATTATCGCCTGGCTGCTTATCGAATATTCACAGGGCAGTGAAGCCCTGTTTGCGCCGGTTCATGCCTTGTGGTTCGTGGCCATCCCGCTGATTGATACCGTCACCCTGCTGTTCCGGCGCCCGATGCAGGGCCGCTCCCCTTTTGCGGCGGGCAATGACCATTTGCACCATCATCTGCTGTCCCGCGGCTTCTCCGTTGCCCAGGTGGTGCTGATGCTGTTAACGGCATCGGTGCTTTTTGCCAGCGTTGGGGTAATCGGCTATTTCTACGAAATCAGCGAGTCGCTGCTTTTCCTCGCGTTCCTGGCTGTATTTCTGCTTTACTTCTTTTCAGGGCAGCGACTTGCCAAATTCCAGGCAGAAGGTCAACTGAAAGACCAACCAAAAGACCAATCAAAAGACCAACCAAAGGCTGGCCCCCTGTACAACAGCTGATGCGGCTCTTCCTCTTCACGCCTGATTGATTCCCGGCACAAGCTGACCTCCGGTTGCGCGCGCACCGTTTTGCCCCCACTATCGTGGTGTGTCAGAATGTCCGTAGCGCGTGGAGCCGCCAGTAAAGGCTGATAGCCTGAGCAACTCCCGCTATTCACTGCGCGACTTACCAGGGGGATTGGGCCGGGGTGATTGGGTGCCGGCCCCGCAATAGCATGAAGTCGATGGTCAACTAACAGATGAATCACGGATGATTATGCGTCCTGGATCTGAGGTCAAACTCCCTGACCATATCGCCATTATCATGGATGGCAATAACCGCTGGGCCAGAGCTCGGAATCTCTCCTCCAGGGATGGGCATCTGCAAGGTGCGCGAACCGCAAAGCGGATCATCAACGCCTGCGTACAGCGCAAAGTGCCCTGCCTCACCCTCTTCGCTTTCAGTACTGAGAACTGGTCCCGGCCGACTCGTGAAGTCTTCAGCCTGATGGCGTTATTCGTTACCGTACTTAAACGCAAAGAGGTCCAGAAACTGGACGAAGCCAATGTCAGGATCCGGATCGTCGGTAATCGCAGCGGCTTCTCCACGCGTCTGCAGGCAAGGATGAAACGGGCCGAGACCCTCACCCACAGCAATACCGGCACTACCGTGATTGTTGCAGCGGACTACGGGGGGCGCTGGGATATTGTCCAGGCTGCGCAAAAAATTGCGCATGAGGTCGAACAGGGTTCGTTACGCCTGGAGGACATTGACGAATCGAGGCTGCACGCAAACATGGCGCTGGCGGAATTCCCCGACCCGGATTTGTGCATTCGCACCGGTGGCGAGATTCGCCTGAGCAACTTTTTACTGTGGCATTTTGCTTACACGGAGTTCTACTTCAGCGATTGTTACTGGCCGGATTTTGATGCACGTGAATTGGACCGGGCATTGCGCGACTATGCGCGCAGACGGCGACACTTCGGGGGGCGCAAGTTGGAGGGAGTTCCCGCATCCCCTCTTTCACCTGATAGCCCTCCCCCGAACAAGAAATATGCGAGTAATTTATTGGAGTGAAGAAGGTGGAGCAGTCTGCCAGGGTCGCCTATTGCCTGGCGACTGAAGCACCTCGCCCGATAGCGTAGTAGGTAAAGCCCAAATCGGCCAGCTTATCCGGTTCGTAGAGATTTCGGCCGTCGAAGATAAGCGGGCTGTTCAGCGAAGCGCGGATCAGGTCGAAGTCCGGAGCCCGGAAATGCTGCCATTCCGTGCAAATTACCAGTGCATCCGCGCCGGCTAGCGCAGCATCCCTGTTGTCTACTAGTGTGAGTTCGTTGTTATCCCCGTAAATCCGCCGGGCTTCATCCATGGCTTTCGGGTCATAGGCCTGTACCCGGGCGCCGGCATTCCACAGTGCTTCGATCAGGGTGCGGCTAGGTGCCTCGCGCATATCGTCGGTCCTGGGCTTGAAGGCCAGGCCCCATATGGCGAAAGTTAACCCTGATAAGCTGCCTTTAAAGTGCTCATTGATAAGCGTGTACAGCTTGCCTTTTTGAAATTCATTAGCAGCTTCTACAGCTTCGAGAATACGCATCTGGTAACCCGTTGCCTGTGCCGTTTTGGCAAGAGCACGGACATCTTTGGGAAAGCAGGAGCCGCCGTAGCCCGCACCCGGGTAGATGAACTGGTAGCCAATGCGCTGGTCGGAGCCGATGCCCTGCCGTACCTGCTCAATATCGGCGCCAACTTTCTCAGCGAGGTTCGCCACTTCATTGATAAAGCTGATCTTGGTGGCCAGCATCGCATTGGCGGCGTACTTGGTCAGCTCAGCCGAGCGGATATCCATATAGATCATACGGTCGTGGTTGCGATTGAAAGGGGCATAAAGTTCCCTGAGCAGTGCTTTAGCCTGTTCAGAGTCGGTGCCGACGATGATACGGTCTGGTTTCATAAAGTCCGCGACGGCCGCACCCTCCTTCAGGAATTCGGGGTTGGCAGCGACTGCAACCTCCAGGTTCGCGCCGCGTACAGTCAACGCGTTCTGGACAGCCTCCCAGACCTTGTCAGAAGTGCCTACGGGGACCGTGGACTTGGTCACGACGGTCTTGGCATTGTCCATGTGTTTACCAATACTGGCGGCGACAGCCAACACGTGCTGAAGGTCCGCCGAGCCATCTTCCTCGGGCGGGGTGCCCACGGCAATGAACTGCAGGTCACTGTAGGCGACGGCTTCTTCGACGTCACTTGTAAACACAAGGTTGCCGGAGTGAGTATTACGGATGACGATTTCTTCAAGGCCAGGTTCATAAATAGGGATCTGGCCCTTCCGCAGTTTTTCTATTTTTGTGCTGTCGACATCCATGCAAAGCACATGATGGCCAACATCGGCGAGGCAGGCACCAGTTACCAGACCAACATAGCCAGTGCCAAAGATCGTTATTTTCATCGAGCGCTGTTCCTTTGCTTTAACCTTAACCTTAAATTGGCGAGTCCGTTATTACTTCCCCGATTACTGCATATTCGCTGGTGTTTAACTGCCTTGCAAGACGGGAAAGTGACCATTTTGCAGTCACTTCCTGATTCGTCCGGAAAGTATGTTCAATCCTTGAACATAACATGGATGGGAGCGTACAATCGATTTCTCTTGGGAAATTACCGGCAGACCATCCTGTTATTCGCATAATTGTTAGCGAGGATGATGGCGGTAGCGTGTCTCAAGGTTCACAATCAACCAATTGATTTCCTAAAAGCAGCAAGAAGAAAAGATCTTAAGTGTCTGAAATAAAAAACCAAAACAAGTTATCGAATTTCACGTCATCAGAGCAACTCAGTGACGTTACCGGGGCGAGTTGGTTTGTGATTCATACCAAGCCACGTCAGGAGAATATTGCCGAATTTCATCTCACAAATCAGCACTTTGAGGTATTCCTGCCCCGTCATGCAGTGCGCAAACGCAAGCAGGGTCAGATAGTCCAAGAGGTCCAGCCCTACTTTCCCCGCTACCTTTTCGTCCGCTTCGATGTAGATAGAGACGATTGGGGACCAATTCGGTCAACCCGGGGGGTCATCAACCTGGTCCGCTTTAATGGGCGCCCGCGATCCGTACCAGCAAGTCTGATTTCCACGCTGCGCGAAAATGAAAATGCGCAGGGATTACAAGAGGTCAGCAAGCCACGCTGGAAACCAGGAGACGAGGTAGAAATCGAGGCCGGTCCGTTCGCTGGTTACCGCTGCCTGTTTGAAGCCGCGCGCAGCAATGAACGTGTTGCTGTTCTGTTAAACATCATCGGGAAGCAAACCCGAGCCGTGCTGGATGAACAGGACCTTGCCCTGCCCCACTAACCTGATTCAGGTACATTCAATTAATTCAGAGCCTTAAATGAAAGACGATATAACCTATCGGCTCCTCAAAGCCATTGAGGAAAATCCAAGTCAATCCCAACGGGAATTAGCCCATTCAATGGGCATCAGTCTGGGTAAGCTCAACTATTGCCTGAAAGCCCTTGTGGATAAGGGTTGGGTGAAAGCCAATAATTTCCGCCAGAATCCCAGTAAATCCGGTTATCTGTACCTTCTAACGCCGGCGGGAATTGAGGGAAAAGCGAAGGTTACGCTGCGGTTTTTGCGCAGAAAAATGCAGGAATACGAGCAGCTCAAGCAGGAGATCGAGGAGTTGCGGCGTGAGGCTCAGTAAGGCTCCAGATCCGGTGTAAACTCACACGAGAACACTCATAGATAGTTAATGACGCTAACTCCAGAGTGTTGGAGTAATTGTGTAAAAGTTAGTAAAGGCTTGCTGCATCTAGAAAAAAACAGCGTCTAATACCACTATCAAGGAACAAAGTTAATCAACACGATGAAGAAAGCTCTTATCACAGGCATAACCGGGCAAGATGGTGCATATCTGGCAGAACTTCTTATCGGCAAGGGATATGAAGTCCATGGCGTAAAACGGCGTAGTTCGTTATTCAATACAGATCGTATTGATCATCTCTATCAAGACGCACACGAGCCCAATCGAAGTCTGATTCTGCATCACGGTGATATGACCGACTCTTCGAGCCTTATTCATGTTATGCAACAAGTGCAGCCCGATGAAATTTATAACCTTGCTGCTCAGAGTCATGTGGGTGTGAGTTTCGAACAACCCGAATACACGGCTAATTCAGATGCGCTTGGAACTTTGCGCATTCTTGAGGCAGTGCGCATTTTGGGTCTGGAAGACAGGGTGAGATTTTATCAAGCTTCGACTTCAGAGCTTTACGGACTAGTTCGTGAGTCCCCGCAGAATGAAAACACACCATTTTACCCGCGCTCACCATATAGTATCGCGAAACTCTATGCTTACTGGATAACTGTGAATTACCGTGAGGCATACGGTATGTATGCATGCAATGGGATTTTGTTCAATCATGAAAGTCCGAGACGCGGCGAAACATTTGTAACGCGAAAAATCACAAGGGCATTGGCTCGAATTAAACTTGGAATGCAGGATTGTCTGTATTTAGGAAATCTCAATGCCAAAAGAGATTGGGGGCACGCGAAGGATTATATAGAAATGCAGTGGTTGATGTTGCAGCAGGATAAGCCAGAAGATTATGTGATTGCATCCGGGGTTCAGCACAGTGTGAGAGAGTTTGTTAGTCTGGCCGCAAAATATTTGGATTTCGAAATAAGCTGGCAAGGTGATGGAATTGGCGAAGTCGGAATTGATCAAAACGGGCGACAAATAGTCGCAGTAGATCAAAGTTACTTTCGTCCTACGGAAGTTGACTCCCTGCTTGGTGATGCAAGTAAAGCGAGAGTTGCTCTGGGTTGGGCGCCCAAAATTAGTTTCGAAGAATTGGTACGAGAAATGATTGAGGCAGATCTAGATTCAGCTAAAAAGGACGAGCTGGTTAAAAGTCATGGCTTCAAAGTATTGGCTCGCAAAGGATGATTAATAGAGGCGTGAGCGTTTTTGTTGCTGGCCATCGAGGAATGGCAGGTTCAGCAATAGTAAGGAAACTAAAGGCACTTGGACCCGTGGGTGCCGGTATTTCCAGGGTCATATATTTCAAGCGTAAGCCACTAATTCGTGCGGAACCAAGTAGCAATTAGCCAGTGTGCCCAAAAAAGTGCCTGACCTCACGTGAGCTCAGTGAAAGGCGCCTCCAACTTATACGATAAATCAGTATCAGCTGCTCTTTGGAGTGGGTTTGATTTGTTTTCAAGATTTGGAATTCAGCTCATTACAACCATTGTCTTGGCTCGTCTTTTGCTACCTGAAGACTTTGGGGTAATTGCGCTACTCTCTCTATTTGTAAGCATAGCCGGAGCCTTTATCGACAGTGGTTTTAGTGCCTCACTGATTCAGAAAAATAACTTCACAGAGCAAGACGCGTCATCTGTATTTTATTTTAATGTGGGGCTTGGCATTGTGATGGCGGTGATATTGAGCATATCGGCTCCTTTCTTCGTAAATTTTTTTCAATTACCAATATTAAGATGGCTAACTTACATTCTGGCCTTAAATTTGTTGGTGGGTGCATTTGGGGCTGTTCATCTGGTTTTTTTAAACAAAAACTTAGATTTTCGTACCCAAATGAGAATAAATATCACAGCAACTATTATGTCAGGAGCTGCAGCGATATTGATGGCATGGTATGGGTGGGGGGTTTGGAGTCTCGCGTTTCAGATACTAATTGCTTCTGTTGTCAGAGTATTGCTGATATGGTTTTACTGTCCTTGGCGACCCAGTCTGACGTTTAGCGCAAAATCATTAAGTGCCCTATTTAATTTTGGTGGATTTGTTTTTCTCACGAATCTACTTGAAGCAATATACGGGCGTTTGCATACCCTATTAATTGGAAAGCTGTATTCACCAGTGGAGCTAGGTTTGTATGCTCGCGCTGAAAATACGCAGAATCTCGCAACCAGCATTCTAACTGAGACTGTAAATAGAGTTGCTTTTCCAATTTTTTCACAAACAAAGCTCGATAAGATCAAGTTGAAGAGAGGTGTGAGAAAAGCACTTGCAGGTACGATGTTAGTCAACGCACCGGTCGTGCTGGGGTTACTTGCGGTTTCCGAACCATTAGTTTCCACTCTTTTCGGTGAAAACTGGCTTCCAAGCGTTCCATATCTACAGGTACTTTGTCTTGTCGGATTAATTTGGCCGCTAAATCGTATTAATCTCAGCGTATTAGTGGCACAAGGCTACTCGAAGTTGTTCTTTCGCCTGGAACTCATTAAAAAATTTTTCGGGATATTCGCACTTATACTGGTGAGCAGTTACGGGGTCCTCGCAATCGCCTGGAGCCAAGTTGCTGTTGCTTTTATTGCATATCTTGTTAACACATATTTCACAAGAGTCCACCTGGATTACTCTGCGCTTAAGCAACTTCGCGATGTAATGCCCTACTTTTTAGCGAGTGGCATCATGCTATTAGTCCTAACACTGGTTTCCATTTCTTTATCTTCCACTAATCCTGCCATTCTTTTGGTTATACAAATTGCTTTGGCGATTATTGTATACGGATCACTTTGTCATGTTTTGCGGCTTTCAGCCTATGTAGAAGCTTTGACACAACTGAATGTAAAGCTAAAAAAATTGCTCACATAATGGTAATAGTTATAGACATTGCAATCAGAACAAGGTCTCTATAATTCATGAGAAACATTAACACACCAAAATACTGGGAGGAGAGGTTTAGCACTGGTGATTGGGATGCAGTGGGTGGGAGAGAGCAGACCCGAAGCTTCGCAGAAGCACAAATAAAGTATATTAAGTTGGGCCGTAATTTCAATGGAACTATTCTAGATTTTGGATGCGGACTAGGCGATGCGATGCCAGTCTACAGAATGGCATACCCTCATGCCTCTCTTGTAGGTGCTGATATTTCTTCAGCAGCTATAAAGCAATGTGTAGAAAAGTATGGAGAAATTGCGAGTTTTATATGTAGTGATCACGAAGGTATTCCAAACGCAGATGTGATTATTTCATCGAATGTTTTGGAACATCTAGATAATGATGTTCAGGTTGCACAATCGCTGACGAGAAAGTGCGACAAGCTGTTCATAACAGTACCCTATAGAGAAGAGTTATTAATTGAGGAACATGTCAACACGTATCATAAACATTATTTTAAGGAGCTCGGAGCATATCGAACAAAAATATTTGCTTCAATTGGATGGAGCCAGTTTGGATGGAAATCAGTAGGATATGAAATCTATTTCAAAAATATTTTGCGCCCTTTACTAAATCGAAAGAAAATAAGGCGAAGAATGCAGATTATGTTCCTATTTGATAATCGCCAAACACCGGCATAGTCTAATTGTAGACAATACATCCGATTAACTTTCTCAAAGACACTCACTAGAAATGACTGAAAAACAAATAACATCGGTTAAAAACCCATTGGTAACCCTTGTTCTTTACGCTTTTAATGAAGAAACATTCATACATGAAGCAGTCGACTCAGTGTTAGGACAAGATTACTCCCCACTGGAAATTGTCCTCTCCGATGACGGCTCATCTGACCGGACCTTTGAAATCATGCAGGAAATGGCGTCCGCATACAGTGGCCCTCATAAGATTTACCTGAATCAGAATGAAACGAATATTGGCATTTGTAGCCAAATAAACGCGGCAGTGCAAAAAACACAAGGTGAGCTAATTCTACTTGCCAATGGTGATGATGTTTGTTTGCCTTATCGAGTATCTAGAACAGTAAAGGCATGGGAAAGCCAAAAGCGTGATGCATCGGTAATAGTATCACCGCTACAGGTAATTGATGAGAGTGGTGAAATTGTTGCCGGGGAGATCATACCAAACAATAAAGTCTACAGTTCTCTCGTGGAGGGCCTTGAGTCGCGATTTGGTGGAGTTGGGTCGGCGGCATCTGTAGCCTTGAGGCGGGATGTTTTCACACTTTTTCAGCCACTTAATCCAGCGCTAATTCTTGAAGACAATCCATTAATGATGCGAGCATTTATTCTAGGTAAAGTGATGTATATGGATGAGCCAACAGTGCTTTATCGAGTGCATAGCGAAAACATCTCGCAGGCATATATGGAAAAAAGTTATAACAAATGGCGCTTGGATTTCTTCGCGCGATGTCTGTGGCAGCGTAAAGAGGGAGTTAAAGCCTACACACAAGAACTAATTGACTTACAGTCGCCGTTTATAAACCAAAATCCACCTAATCAAATTGAACTTGCTCGTTTTATTGCGATGTCTAAGATTGTGGAAAATGAGTTGTTCAGGCAGTTTTACGATACGTCCTCAACACTAACAGCAGCACAACGATTCAAGATAGTGGGCAGATTGCTTCTGATTTTTATCAAAAACACACTAAAAGATACCATTCCTTATTTCAAAGAACGGAATGTTCGGCAACAGTACGAAAGTCAATTCGGTAAAGGTAGGTTTTGAAAAGCAAAGCAATTTTCACTACCGCATTTATCAAGGCAGCCAAAAGATACAATTTAGTTGCTTTAGATATTGGGGCGCGTAATGGATTCGATGAAGATCTTTTATCGATAAGTCCTTCTGTATCAATGATTGGTTTTGAGCCAGAGGCTACCGAAGCAACTCGCATTGAATCTCAAGGTGACTCACGTTGGCGATCGGTTAAAATCGTAGCTAAAGCGGTGGGTGGGCAAAATACAACGAGTAAGCTTTACATCCCACCCAATAAGGCCGGTGCATCAATATTACCGCACAACCCCGATATGATCGATCAGTATGGATACGAGGAACTTCATGGTGTTGATTCATGCTGTGAAGTGGAAACAGTCACCCTGGATAAACTGCTGGCGGACAAACAACTGAGTAAAGCCAGTTATTTAAAGGTGGATGTGGAAGGTGCTGAGCTTGCAGTCTTTATTGGAGGTGAAAAGCTTCTTCAAAGCACGTTGGCTGTTAAAGTCGAGGTCTCCTTTTTAGAGCAAAGAGTGAAGCAGCCACTAGTTTGGAATGTCGTAGATTGGATGCAGGCCAGAGGGTTCGAGTGTATAGACGTCATAGATGTTCACCGCTGGCGTCGTCGATCTGTTCCTGCGCACCCTTATAGAAGCAAGTTCATAATGCCGTACTCGAAAGGACGACTATCACAATGTGACTTGATGTTTTTCAAAACACCCAGCGTCTTAAAAGATGATGATCAGAAAATCGAATATGCACTTCTCGCGGCTGCTATGGGCTACTTTGACCAAGCAGTGAGCATGATAAGAGGTACCCCGTCAATAAGTGAATTGTGGCTGCAACGCCATGGATTTGAGCTGGAAGAAGAAATTATAAATGCGTCCAAAGAGTTTGGGTGTCAAACTTCGTGGAGTTATTTAGCAAAGAGCATCAGACTACTAATACCTGCCTTCCGATCGGCCTTATTTGGGCTGCCGTTTAAAAAACCGAGACGACCTTATTAATGTGTGGTGTTGCAGGCTTGATTGGATCAGGCAATAGCGAGGCTCTAGTGCGAAAAATGATAGGTACGATCGCTCATCGTGGGCCGGATGGTTCGGGAGTGTGGGTTGACAAGACCAACGTGGGTAACGGTGTGATACTTGGTCACCGTCGCCTATCTATCCTCGATCTGACCGAAGCCGGCGCTCAACCCATGGCTGATTCTACAGGGCAATTCGTAATCACCTACAACGGTGAGATTTACAATTATCTCGAGGTCAAAGCGGAGCTTGTTAAGACAGGAGTGGTCTTTCGTTCACACTCAGACACCGAGGTGATTCTGGAAGCCTATAAGCGTTGGGGTACAGCATGCCTTGATCGCTTCAACGGTATGTTCGCTTTCGCGCTTTATGACAAGCCAAGAGGAAAGCTTTTTTGTTCACGTGATCGTTACGGTGAGAAGCCGTTTCTTTTCAGCTTTGGTAAAGGCCTTTTCGCTTTTGCTTCTGAATATAAAGCATTGCTTCAGCACCCTGATATCCCGCTAGATTATGATGAATGGCGACTGATCAGAGCTGCGCACAACCCAAGTACAGGGCTGGATGCGGACCGGCAAACTGTTTTTAATGCGGTGCAACAACTCCTGCCGGGAGAGGCAATGGAAGTAGATGTTCATAGTCTTGAGCACCGAATTTGGCGCTATTGGCAGATCAAACCAGGTGAATTGCGTGAGGGCGCGGATGAAAAAGAGGTGTTTGGTGAGTTCAGGGAACTCCTGACTGACTCGGTCCGATTGCGCATGCGCAGTGATGTGCCTGTAGGCTCCTGTCTTTCTGGTGGGCTTGATTCCAGCGCGATCGTTTGTATTGCCCGTCGCCTATTGGGAGATGATGCACCCTACAATACCTTTACGGGTAGTTTTCCAGGCACGTCTGCCGATGAGTGGCATTATGCGAAACAGATAGTGGATACAACTGGTGTCATCAGCCATGTCGTGGAGCCTACGGTTGATCGGTTTATGGAGGATTTGCCGGAATTTATCTGGCACAACGAATTGCCAGTTAGCAGTTCTAGCCAGTTTGCCCAATGGGGTGTCTTCCGCCTTGCGAAGCAAAGGGGCATTACGGTTTTGCTTGATGGGCAGGGTGCAGATGAGGGTCTCGGCGGGTACGAACAAATATTTGCCCATTACGTAAAAGCCTTACAGGAGCGGGGAGAGACTGAAAGATTGCACAGAGAACTTCCACAAATCCGTGAGCGCTATCCGCTTGCGTTGAACCCACCCGCACGGGCCATGAGAGACCGGCTGCCATTCCGCTTCCGGCACTGGCTGTCGAACAGGTTTAACCTGGGATCGAGCCTGCTTTACGGACTCCAGCCCGGTGTCGCATCAAGAATCGGCCATGAAAACATGCTTACACGCAAGTCTGGTTTTAATGCCTTAACCAGCTCTTTGGAGCAAGAGAGTTTCGGTCGTGGTCTAACCACTTTATTGCGTTATGGTGATCGTAATTCAATGGCGTTTTCTCGCGAGGTGCGATTACCGTTTTGCGACCATAGGATTGCGGAGTTTGTTTTCTCGCTCCCTCCACATATGTTGATGGGTGAGGTTCAAACAAAGCGGCTTCTTCGTGAGAGCATGAAGGATGTTTTACCTGAAAAAATTCGAACCCGTTGGAACAAGCAGGGTTTTCGCCCACCACAAGACCTCTGGTTTCAATCAGATAGTTTTCTCCAAATGGTACGCGAGACTCTAAACACCGAAAACTTCCGTAAAGGAGAATATTGGCTTCCAGGGTGGTGGGAGGGGGCATTAAGCCGAGTGCAACAAGGGCAGTTACATTTGGGGTGGGCAATATGGCAGCCAGTGATGATTGAAATGTGGCAGGAACATTTTGTTTCGCGAATTTCCGATCAACGCAAGAATTTTTTGCGAAATGGTTTGCAAACTTGATGCGACTACTTTTTGTCAACTACATGCACCCGGATGTGCCTCATGTTTCCGGAATGCGGTTGCACTATTTCGCGAAAGCATTGGCAAGGCGCGGTCATCAAATAGTGTTGCTAACCCGCTCAAAAGATGACGAAAGTGAGCCGCTAAGTCTGCAAACAGTGGAGACGGAACTGAGAAATCATGATTGGGCGAGCCCATACCATCTGCCAACACAACCGATAAATACCTGGAGTCTCAGGAAAATACGCGACCCGGCAAGCCCACGCTTAATGCGGCAACTATTGATTCTTTGGAATTACCCTTTTGGCAAGGGTTTATTTTCAGATTGGTCCGCTGGAAGTCGTATCTATTGGCCTTTACTAGCTAAAGAGTTTCGTCCACAGGTCACTTGGGGCACTTTTGGTAATGTCGATGCTTGGGTAGTGGCCAGGGGGATAGCAAAAGAAGCTTCAGCAGACTGGGTAATGGATGTTAAAGATGGTTGGGAATCATTTATTCCAAGAGGATTCAGGCACATATTGGCTTGGCGTTTCCAAGATGCAGCAGCAATGACAGCAAATTCTCAATTTTTTGGTGAGCAGTTCGAGCAATGGTTCCCTCACAATGCAACGGTTATTTATAGTGGTGCGGATGATAATTGGTTTAAAGCTAAAGAGCAGGATGATGATGCTTTCCAAATTACTATGATAGGTAGCGTGTACAGCGATGAACACTTAGAGAGGTTTTTGGCAGGACTTGAGCAGTGGGTTAATGGGCTTCCTGAAATACCAAATCGGCGCATCAGATTTTCTTATGCAGGAGGGGACAACGAGCGCGTAAGGCTCGCGTGCAAGACAATTGAGAAAAGCTGCGAAATTGAGATTTATGGCTATTTGCCCCAAGAGACGCTTGCTGAACTTTGTCAGTCTTCTACGGTAAATGTATATATCTGGCAATCATCCGGGTTCCACCACAAAGTGCTGGAGCTATTATGTGCACGCCGGCCGATCATTTCCTTTCCTGGAGAACATGAGGAAGCACGTGCCCTGGCGGCAGAAGTCGCTGGGCAATTATACGCTTGCGAAGACAGTCCAGCGTTAATTGCTGCACTCGATGAAATATGCAACAAGGATAGTGAGTTGATTGAATACAAGAGCAAGTTGAAACAGTTTAGTTGGACGTATCAAGCTGAATTATTGGAGAGAGTTTTTGAAACGGCAGTAAGCGAAACTGAAAATGCCACGACTTAAAATTGCGATTGCAACCGCTGGACGGTTTCATGTGCTTGATTTAGCTCGCGAGTTGGCGGCGCTTGGGCACGAGGTTCGTTTCTATTCTTATGTCCCGCGCCGGAGAGCACTGCGGTTTGGGTTGCCACGCGAGTGTCATCGAGGTCTCTTACTCTTTGTTTTCCCCATTCTTTTATTGCAACGGATTGCCCCAAAGCAATGGCAAGAGCCCCTCATGCTTGTGCTATTTCGAGCCCTCAATAGCGCATTACGCCGACGTCTTGAGCCATGCGACGTCTTAATTTGTATGTCAGGTATCTATCTGGAAGCAGCAAAACATGCTCGTGAAAAATATGCTGCGAAAATTTATATGGAAAGAGGAAGTCGGCACATCGAATCACAGAAGGCCATATTAGATGATCTACGTGACCAGGGGTTTTTAGCTGGAACGGTAGACACCAGGGTGGTTGAAAGAGACCTGATTTGTTATTCGATTGCTGACAAGATAAGTGTGCCGTCAGTCCAGGTCGAACGGAGTTTTATGGAGAATGGGATTTCACAACAAAAGCTATTTCGTAACCCTTACGGTGTCGATATTAATATGTTTCCAATCACGCAACAACCGACGCCGAAGTCGGCGGTCTTGCTTTTCGTTGGCTTATGGACATACCGGAAAGGGGTTGATCTGTTGGTTGAATCGTTAAAAGAACTTGGACCGAAAGTTCGATTGATACACGTTGGTCCAGTGGCGGATGCCCCCCTCCCCAATTTCCCAAATTTCGAACATCATGATGCGGTGCCTCAATGGCAACTTACGGAATATTATTCAAAAGCGCATTTGTTCGTTCTTGCTTCAAGGGAAGAAGGCTTTGCTTTGGTTTTGTTTCAGGCATTAGCCAGCGGATTACCAATTGTTGCCACCGACCGAACTGGAGGTGAAGATCTTTGGCCATTTCTACCAGATAAATCATGGGTGAAAATTGTGCCGACAGATAACCTCGAAGCTCTTGTTGGGGGCATTCAAAAAATGCTTCCTCGCGCTCTGGCGCTGAAGGGCGAGCGGGATCTCCTAGGTTTATCACGGGAGAGATTGACTTGGGCAGCATATGCAAAACGCTATTCCCAGGATATGGAAAAGTTAGTACAAGGATGACATTGACATCATTGTGAAGGACTAAATTCCTTATGAAAATGGTATTAAAAGACAAAATTCGACAATGGATGCCCTCTTCGCTTAAGAGCGCGCTTGCCTCACTAATTACTGCAAATTTTGTAGGTTGGGTAATAAGGTATGATCGCGAATATCTACAACTTTCCGGTATTAAGTTTTTTATTAAGCACCCTCGAATTTCAAACAAAGAGGTAGCCGCACTTTATTTAGGCCTAAGAGAATACTGCTTGTGGAACCAGATGAAGAGTTGATTGAAATTGCCAAACGTAATCTGCAAGCAAACATAACTCCGGGGACAGCAGTCGATTTTAAAAATGTCGCTATTAGTTATACCGGTGAGCCGTTTGTGGACTTCTTCAGTGGTGAGACTACGACTTCGGGTAAAACTGTCGGGAACATCAGAGGCGGTGCGGAGCATACTACTATCAAGGCTTTGTATTTATCAGCGTTATTGGAAAGGTTTGAGATTGGTGAATATCTATTGATTTCTGATATTGAAGGAGCTGAGGCAGATATTTGGTTCAGAGACGAAAAAGCACTTGAACGATGTGGCGCTATTATTGTTGAGCTAGAAGAGACTGAAATATTGTCGATTTCTGGACAACTGAAGAAAATAGAGGCCTTGGGGTTTTCTAAACAATATAGCTATGGCAGGGTTTTTTGTTTCGCAAAATGATTACAGTAAGAACTTGAACAATATTAGTAAAAAATGATGTTAAACAGCGAGACAAAAAAGATCAGAGTGGCTGTGGTTGACTCCCATCCTATCCAATATCATTACAAATATTTTCAGTTACTTGCAGCGCAGCCCAATATCGAGTTACACGTATTTTACTGCTGGGATACGCGTGAAGGGGTTGAAGACCCGAGTTATGGTAAGGTCAAGTGGGATTTACCACTGCTGGAAGATTACGAATACTCATTCGTACCAAACCGGGCGAGTCGTCCAGGCTTTCATTTCTTTGGGCAGATCAATCCGAGTCTGATTGGCTGGATCAGCAAGCGCAATTATGACGTGGTTTGGGTCTGGGGTTATTCAAATGTCGCAGCGTGGCTGGCAGTCATCACGGCCAAGTTGCGCGGCGTGCGGGTTCTGTTTCGTGGCGAGGCGACGCTGAAATCGCCCAAAAGCAAGGTTAAGCAACTGATCAAATTTGCAGTCGTCAGGAGTTTCATGAAGATGGTGGATGGTGTTGCTTACAGTTGCGAGGCGAACAAGCGGTATTACGAGCACTATGGCGTACCGGACGAGAAATTCCTGTTTGTGCCCTGCGCGGTGGATAATCAATTTTTTAGGCATTCAGTGCGCACGCTGAATCGTTTGGAGTGTCGACGGTCCTTAGGCTTGAATAATGGGGCAGTGATGTTGCTTTTCGTGGGTCGGCTCAACGCTGTCAAGCGGCCAATGGATATCATCTCTGCAGTGGAGAAACTAGCTACTGAAGGGGTCAATATTCAACTGATTATGGTTGGAGACGGGGCGCTCAGGGCCGAGTTAGAGACCTATTGTGATAGCAGAAATCTATCTCAGGTCAGATTCGAAGGCTTCAGAAACCAGGGTGAATTGTCCGCGTACTACTTGGCGGCTGATGTTGTCGTATTGGCCTCAAGGTCTGATCCATCCCCGAAGTTCATTAACGAGGCTTTTAACTTCGGACTTCCTGCAGTGGTTTCGGACAGATTGGGTACGGCTGGCGATCTGGTTCGTGATGGCTACAATGGCCTCGTTTACCCATGCGGCGACGTCGATGCCCTCCTGGCGCGTCTCAAGCGCCTGATCGATACGGAAGAAAGAAAGACTCTGGGCCAGAACGCGCTAGAAACTGTCAACCAATGGTCATACGAGGCCGGCCATGATGCAATCAAGCAGTGGCTGCAGGGGCAAGAGGCTTGAGTGCACAAAAGCAGGGTCCGGACTTGATCCGCTTGACGCCCCATAATCGCCACTTTTTCTTTGGTTACTACGACAAGACCCCCTGGAACGCGGACGAGTCGAAGATACTCGCCTGCGAGGTGGACGTTTACAAACGGCTCCCCTCCGAGACAGATTGGATGAAAGTAGGATATCTCGACCTATCTCGAGATGGTGCTTTTGTAGAGATTGCGCAGACCTTTGCCTGGAGTGTCCAGCAAGGCTGCATGTCCCAATGGGCGGACCGAAACGGCAAGGAGCATGTGGTTTTCAATACACAGACGTCTGGGCATGCCCATGCACGATGGATAAACCCGGACTCGGGGATGGCGAAAGACCAGGATTTGCCCGTATATGCAATGTCCCAAGACGGTCTGTATTTCGCCAGCGTTGATTTTGGTCGGCTTGGACGATTACGACCTGGTTATGGCTACGAGGGTGTTGTATCACGATATTCGAGCGAAGCGGCGCCGGTGGATGACGGGCTTATTCTCGTCGAAGTGGAGAGCGGTCAAAGTCGTTTGCTTGTCGGCTACGCGGAGTTGGCTGAACAGATCGCACCTCGGGGCGTTGGCGCACCGCACTGGATCGATCATATCGAGTTTAGCCCGGATGGAATGAATGTCGTATTTCTTCATCGCTGGCTATCGCCCGATGGCGGGCCTCTGAGCAGGCTGATGACAATTTCAACAAGTGGTGAAAGACTTCGCTGTCTGTTGGATTCTGGTGCTGCTGGCCATGGGTTGTGGCTGGATGGAAAGACCTATGGAATCTGGGGCAGAAAAAGCAATATGGCAGCCAATGTTCGATCCAACACCTCTAAGTGGTTTTCACCACTGCGAGCCATAGTCAAATTGGCGCGCGTGGTCATTCCCGCAAACATCAAGCGCGGTATTCACGGTGAGACATTTCTGGCCATCGACGTTGAAACGAGCAAGCTTGAAGAATCACTCGTGCAGTTGCCACGGGTCATGCAGGGAGGTCATCCCAGTCTTCACCCACAAGCGCCTTGGGTGGTTTCCGATACATTGCCAGATTCAATCGGCAATAGGACACTATTCACGGCCGACTTGGCAGGTAGAGAATTGAATCCCTTGATAACTTTACAGCATGACCCAAAGTGGGCTAATGCTTCATTTCGCTGTGATTTTCACCCTCGATGGAACCGAAGTGGAACCGCGGTCTGTATTGATAGCGTGCATGAAGGGTTTCGGGGAATGTATACTATTGAACCAGTTACGCTGTTAGGAAATGATGGCAATCGATCAGCGGCATGAGTATTAATGGTTAGCCTTCTTTTTGTTGGTCCCATTAAATCAGGATCGACAACTCTGCATCGCTTGAACGCGATCAAGAACCTGGGGCTGAAAGTTTCGCCGATAAACACTCTTGATTGCGAGAGCAATCTGCCGGGTTGGTCCCTGGCTGATCGCATGCTCTCGCGCTTATACCGAAGTGGTTTTCCTTTGCCACCTGGGTATCACGATCGATTGGGTGTCAATAAAGCGATACTGCGCGCTTTGGGCAAGGATCGAATTGATGCGATCTGGATAGAAAAGGGTCTCTCGATAGAGAACGCCACATTTGAAGCAGCAAGAAAGTTTCAGCCCTCGGTTAAGATCATCGGCTATTCGCCGGATGATATGTCCGCACGCCACAATCACTCAAAGAAATTTTTGAACAATCTTCCTGAATACGATTTTTTCTTTACTACCAAGAGTTACAACGTGCCGGAATTGAGGGCCTTGGGTTGTCGTGATGTAACCTTTGTCGACAACGCATTCGATCCTGCGACGCATAGGCCGCTAGACATTGACGACAAATTCAGAAGCAAGCATGGTGGCGAAGTTGGGTTTATCGGAAGTTGGGAAGAAGAACGAGCACAGAACATTCTATTTCTGGCAGAGCAAGGCATTCCCGTAAGGGTGTACGGAGGAAATTGGGAACGCAAAGTGCGCTCCAAACCAGCTGGGCTGACGATCGAGGAAAAAACTGTGATTGGCGATGACTATGCGAAGACCATTTGCTCATTCGATATAAACTTACATTTTTTGCGCAAGATCAATCGCGATCAACAAACCACACGAAGCATCGAGTTGCCCGCCTGTGCCGCTTTTATGCTGGCGGAGAGAACAGACGAGCACAAGTGTTTGTTCGAGGAAGGAAAGGAAGCCGAGTTTTTTTCTTCCAAAGAGGAGTTGTTGGAAAAGACGTTGCATTATTTGAGGAACAACCATTTTACTCAGGAGATAGGACTCGCAGGCTACCAACGATGTATCGATGGGGGCTACAGTAACGAGGAGCGTTTAAGGGGAATGTTGGAGCATGCGGGGGTTCTATGACAGAACAGACTAACGCAGAAAAAATGATTTTTGAGAACTATCTGGAAACCACCTCCGGTCAGTTCAGGTCAATCGACGAGACCCATTACGAGAACTGTGCACCGGGGTTAAAACGCCGCTTGGGTGACTGGCTTCCCCGGCCAGACTCGGACGTGTTGGATCTAGGATGTGGGTTGGGAGAATTGCTTTATGCATGCGAGGATAGGGCACAGTCGCTAACTGGCGTGAATATTTGTTCGCCTGAGATAGAAACGGCCAGGAACTTTGTCGATGCTCAGTTTCATTGCGCAGATGTGTTGGACTTTTTGCGAGGCACGAATTCCCAATTCGATTGGATAGGTTGTATGAATCTGCTCGAGCATTTGGGAAAAGATGAAATACTAGAAGTTCTCGCCCTGAGTTCAGAGCGCTTGCGCCCAGGTGGTGTATTTGTCGCTATGGTGCCTAATGCAATATCGCCGTATTCAGCGGTAACTCGGTACTGGGACTTTACGCACAGAATAGCCTTCACGCCAAATAACTTTCAGCAACTTTTACCCCTCACGAAGTTTGACAAAGTTTCTTTTCGCGAGATCGGGCCAATTCCGCATGGCCTCTTCAGCGCAGTGCGTTGGGTTGGGTGGCAGGTGGCCAGGACGCTGATAAAGACCCGCTTGTTAATCGAAACAGCCAGTCTAAAAGGTAGAGTTTACTCCATGGACATGCTCGTGCATTTTCAAACAGAGGATTGAAATTCTGGTGCATTCCCCCAAAGAAAATTTTGATCTCAATCGGAATGATTTATCTATGGCATGTATGGTTGACATCAGAATAGGACGCAACAACGTTCGTGCTTGAAGCAAAGATCATAATAGACAGGACAATTGATCCCCTCAAGAGGTTAGTGGGGGCTATGTTCTTTCTCTGGGTTGTCCAATGCAGCCTCACAATAGCGAATTATCCATTAGCAGATGAATTTCTGGTCAGATTCGTACCGATCACAATTTCGGTGTTATTTGCCACATTTGGCCAAAAGATAGTTAAGCGTAATCCCGAAGCATTTTACACGCCCCTACCTATATTTCTGTTTGTTTCGGCCATTGTTTTTGGAGTTGGCCCACTTTATCAGTGGTTTGGTGACCAACAAAACCTACAGGGCTTCAGATCTGTCTTCCCATCAGATATTCATGCGTATTCCATTGTCGCATTGTTAAACACAACTGGACTGATGTTCACCCTTTCTTCTCTTGTGGTAATTAATACTTTTATCGTCCGTAGTCTCAGAAAATCCAAGAAAGGTGCGAGTCTAGTGAGTTTATTCCCGGTAAGTCGAATTAACCGAATGCCTGATAAAAGGCTACTAAGACTGGCCGGTGGACTAATTCTGTTGGAGATTTGTGTGCGGGTAATGTCGATTGGATTGGGAACTGGACTAAATTTGCCCGGGTTTCTTTCTTTCCTGGGTTTTGGGGGTTGGTTAGCTGCTTTCATCCTGGGAGTTCTTGCCGGGCGAAAAGGGATCGCCTTTGGGGTCGCCGCAGTAGCTGTCGCGCTTATTGAATGTTGGTTAGGGCTGATTGCCGGTATCAGAACTGCTGCTGTTGCGCCTCTGGTTTTGGTGGTCATGGGGTTGTATACCGGTACGCGTTCTATGACGATGCTCACGGTTGGCGTTGGCGTCGTGTTCTGGTCTGTGTTGGCCGTTACACCGGTGGTGGAAGCAGTTCGTTATTATACCTGGTTTACTGGTACGTCCGAGACTAGTGCCGTGAATGTAGTCAGTGGCAGCCTCTTAGGTGACCTTTCGGCACCAGTTGGGAGCGAAGGTGAACCAGCTGTGAAGAAAGTCTGGAGCAGGTTAGACTATTCCCAATGGCAAGCAAGCATGATGCAGCTTTATGACTCTGGGCGACCGGGAAACACATACGATTACATACCTTGGTCTTTTGTGCCGCGGGTTCTGGTACCTAGCAAACCAGTCTTCGACGTAGGTCATGAGATTGGCTATGCAGTACAAGGAGTACGTGGAATGTCTTCATTCAGTGGAACAGTGTTTGGGGAAATGTACTGGAATGGTGGTTGGACAGCACTCGTAATTTCATCCTTGGTCTACGGCGCTTTTCTTGCGGCTATAAGTTACGGATCACTGTGGCTTTTCTTGCAATTCGGGGTATTTTCGTCCCTTGTTGGTTTGAGCGGAATACTTTACGGATTTGTAGTAGATGAGACGTTTAGCGTAAGTGTAGTGGGGAAAGGCGTGATATTTCTCGTGCTATTTATCAGCTTTCAATTTATCAGAAGAGCCAAGTATAAATGACAAAGTAGCTAAACTACAGACCAAGAAAATGTTTTGGTATTAAGACGTCTAGTCAAGTATTTTTAAGAATCAGCTCACGCGTTGCACTAGCGAGTTGAATCCGCGTAACTAAATCGATAATGGAAAATGGTAGTAAGATTGCACTCATTGGATAACAGTATTCAGGTTCTTGCATTCATAAATTTATATTTGCCAGGCTATAAAGGTGGAGGCCCGGCCCGTTCACTTTGCAACATGGTGGCGAGCTTAAATACTTCGATTAAGTTCAAAATATTTACCACAGATCGGGATATGGGCGACAAGGTGCCCTACCCCGAAGTTTGTACTAATACCTGGACTCCTTTGAGGAGTAGCGAAGTCTTCTACGCAAGCAGCGGTTATCGCTTGGTGCAGAAAATGTGGCATGTTCTAAAGAACGAATCATATGATGTCGTTTACCTTAATAGCTTTTTCCACCCTATATTTTCAATCTTGCCTCTTTGCATTACACAATGGTTCTTGCGTTCCGATGTGAAGGTCATTCTGGCTCCGCGAGGTGAGTTTTCACCAGGGGCGCTCTCGATAAAGAAAAACAAAAAAAAGGCTTACCTTTTAATAGCAAAATTTCTACGACTAACCAAAGGGTTGACTTGGCACGCCTCAAGTAAATATGAGGCCGAAGATATAAGGAGGGAATTTGGGACGAAAACCGATATTTGCATCGCCGCAAATATTCCTGATGTCGCCGGCAGGGCGCCGTATCGTTTAAGGCAGCATGACGGAGTTTTAAAGCTTATCTTTCTTTCTAGAATTTCTCCCAAGAAGAATCTTTCGGGAGCACTTGACACCCTGGCTAAGATAGCCGAGAACGTTGAGTTCAATATTTATGGACCGATTGACGATGCATTGTATTGGGAAAAATGTTGTAAAAAGATGGATCAACTACCATCAAATGTTAAGGTGTCATACTTGGGTGCAATAAACCCACTCGAAGTATCATCAGTTTTTGCTCAGCACGATTTGTTTCTTTTCCCCACTCATGGTGAAAATTATGGGCATGTAATCATAGAGTCGCTGTCTGCGGGCTGCCCGGTTTTGATCAGTGATCAGACACCTTGGCTCGATTTGGAAGAACAAGGAGTTGGGTGGAGCCTTCCACTGAGCGAGCAAACCAGATTCGTTGAGATTATTGAATGGATGGCCACTCAGAATTATCAAAAGCTAAATCAATATGCCGAACGATCCAGGCTTTATGCTGAAGCCCATTCGGGCTCAGTTGATGTCATTGAAAGTAATTTGGCACTGTTCAAAGGCGTTGAACTTTAATGCACAACGTATCAATCGATTTCCTCAATCAATTTGTGATTTGCTAGTCTACAATGTGCGGTCTTACAGCAATTCACCGCTATAACGATAACGCTCCTCCTATTGATTGCGATAGTTTGAGACGCATTTGTGATCATATGTATTCCCGCGGCCCGGATGCGTCTGGAGAATGGTTTTCCAAAGATGGTTTAATTGGTTTAGGCCATCGACGCTTGAAAATCATCGATCTGGATTCCCGTGCGGATCAACCTATGCTCACGACAGATGGTGCTTATGCAATTATCTTCAATGGCGAAATATATAACTATCACAGTCTTCGCACAGAATTGGAAAATGCCGGGCACCAGTTCACGACGTCTAGCGATACAGAGGTATTGCTTTTGGCGTTTTTGCACTGGGGTGAAAAAATGTTTACCCGCCTACGCGGAATGTATGCGTTCGCGATATGGGATGAGCAAAAAAAACGTCTGTTGGTGGGCCGAGACCCTTACGGTATCAAGCCTTTGTATTATGCAAACGATGGAAAAACTCTGCGTTTGGCATCACAGGTTAAAGCTCTCATGTCTGGTGGACAGTTGAGTGCTGCTTTTGACCCCGCCGGTATGGTGGGGTTTTTATTGACGGGGAGCGTGCCGGAGCCATCTACGATCTATCAGGACATCAAGGCTTTACCTGCTGGCCACGCTTTGTGGGTTGACGAGAGGGGTGTTAGTGAGCCCTGGTCACATAGTTCGATAGCTGACATTTGGCAAAGTGCCGCGAACAACCCAGTAATATGCAATGCCGCGGAGCTTCGCGAGTCTGTAAGAAATGCCCTGGTGGATTCAGTTTCCCACCACCTTTTTGCTGATGTGCCTGTTGGTGCGTTTCTTTCAGCCGGAATTGATTCAGGTGCATTAGTTGGTTTGATGACCGAATCGGGTCAGGAGACACAAACGGTTACTTTAGGGTTTGATGAGTTCAAGGGTACAAAGCAAGACGAAACTGAGTTGGCAGCAAACATGTCTTTATCGTTTGGGACTAAACACACGATTCGCTGGATTGATGATAAAGAGGTAGAACGTGATTTGCCTTCAATGCTTGCTGCGATGGATCAGCCAAGTGTGGATGGAATGAATACCTGGCTCGTTAGCAAGGCGGCACATGACCTGGGGCTTAAGGTCGTTGTCTCAGGTGTTGGCGGCGATGAATTGTTTGGTGGTTATTCTACATTTGCAGAGTTACCACGCTGGCGAAAACACTTAAGCAGGTTTGGTAAAATTCCAGGCTCAAAAATTATCGGCCTCCCCTTGTCACGTTTTCTCAGTTCACGTGGATTGCTGCACCCGAAAATTTCGGGATTGCTGGCAGCGGGTGATGATTTAAAGGCGCTTTACCTGGTACGCCGGGGTTTATTTTTGCCATGGGAGCTTGAGCATCTGTTTGATGCTGAATTTATTCGTGAAGGATTGTCATTGCTTAGGCCGCCTGATTTTGTCTCTGCTGGAAGTGCTCAATTGCCTGATGATGATTTTTCAGCAGTCGCAGTGCTGGAGGGATGTGGGTATTTGCGTAACCAGTTATTAAGGGATAGTGACTGGGCCAGCATGGCACATTCGTTGGAGTTGCGTACACCTTTGGTAGATTACACTTTACTAAAAACATTGGCACCATTGATGGTCAATCGACTACCTGGTTTGCAGTCTAAGGAGGCACTGGCCTTTGCGCCAAAATCACCTCTGCCTACTGAGGTTGTAAGCCGTGCAAAAACCGGTTTCAACCTTCCAATGAAGCGCTGGCTTGCTCAAAGCCAAACACTTGACGCTTGGCGACGAAAGCCATCGCTTTCAGGGCCGAACGTTCATTGGTCGCGTCAGATGGCGTATTCACTTGCGTCTGAGTTAATGCAATAAGCTTGTGGCTAAAGCAATTAATGTCGTCCATTTTTTGCGCAGGCAAGGGAAGTTTTTTAGTCTTGAGCGATTATTTTCAGACGTTCGAGAAGCCCTTCCATCAATGTTTTCAGTAGATGCGCAAACGTCGCGCTTTGAAAGCAAGGGGCTCTGGCGGCGTATCTATAATGTCTTCGAAGCTGCTCAGCAACAGGGGGACATCAACCACGTTACGGGTGATGTGCACTATTTGACCTATTTATTGTCCCGGCGCAAAACAATTTTGACAGTTCTTGATTGCGTATCCCTTGAAAGGCTGACAGGACTTAAGAAAAAAGTATTTTGGTTCTTTTGGTATTGGCTGCCTATTCATCGATCCGCAGTTATTACCGTCATTTCCGAGTCCACGAAAACGGAATTATTAAAATACATAAAATATGACGCAGATAAAATTCACGTCATCCATTGCCCTGTATCGGATAGCTTTACGGCGTGCCCGAGAGAGTTCAATGTAAACTACCCCCGTATCCTGCAAATCGGCACTACAGAGAATAAGAATATCGAGCGTCTTGCCCAGGCTCTGCAAGGTTTGAACTGTCAGCTGGTAATTATTGGTAACCTGTCAGCTCCCCAGCTAACTGCGTTGAGGTCGAATGACATAATCTACGAAAATCATGTTGGTTTGAGTGATGCGCAGCTACTTGAGCAATACCAACGGGCAGATTTGTTGGCATTTGTTTCTACCTACGAAGGGTTTGGCATGCCAATTGCCGAGGCGAATGCGGTGGGGCGACCGGTAATTACAAGTAACCTTTATTCAATGCCTGAAGTAGCTGGTGAGACCGCCTGTATCGTAGATCCATACAATGTGGCCGAAATTCGAGCGGGTATTCAGAGAGTTATCTCGGATTCGGAGTACCGCGAAAGGTTAGTAAAGAAGGGGTTTAAGAATGTGGAACGTTTTCGCCCAAATTACATCGCAGCACAATATGGGAAACTGTACCAAATGCTGTACCTTGAAAATCACGTATAGAGTGAAGTGGGATAACAAATGAAAAAGAAGGCCCTGGTTTGCGGAATCTCTGGTCAAGATGGCGCCTACCTGGCACGTTTGTTATTGGAAAAAGGCTACCAGGTCTTCGGTACCTCACGTGATGCACAGTTTTCTTCCTCGGAAAATCTCACAAAACTGAATATACATGAGAAGGTAGCTCTGGATACCATGGTGTTAACGGATTTCCGCAGCGTTCTGCAGGCCCTCTCCAATGTTAAACCTGATGAAATCTATAACCTGGCAGGGCAGAGTTCAGTAGGGCTATCGTTCCAGCAACCTGTTGAAACCCTGGAAAGCATAGCAATGGGCGCTATAAATCTTTTGGAGTCCATACGGTTTTTAGGCTTTCCTACGCGCCTCTATAATGCCGGGTCAAGCGAGTGCTTTGGTGACACCTTGGGAGAGCCTGCTGATGAAGAAACATGCTTTCGCCCCAAAAGCCCATATGCGGTAGCCAAGACTACGGCGCACTGGGCCGTCGTGAACTACCGTGAAGCCTATGACTTGTTTGCCTGCAATGGCATATTGTTTAATCATGAATCACCATTACGCTCGGAACGGTTTGTAACGCGAAAAATTGTTGCTTCAGCTTGTAGGATCGCGGCGGGAAAAGAAAAAAAGTTGACGTTGGGGAATTGTTCAATACAACGTGATTGGGGCTGGGCTCCAGAGTATGTAGACGCCATGTGGCGCATGTTGCAGCAACCAGAGGCAGATGATTTTGTGATAGCCACCGGCCAGACTCATAGTCTTAAGGAGTTTGTTGCCGCGGTGTTTTCACAGCTTGACCTGAAATGGCAGGAACATGTTGAAATGGACAACTCCTTGCTCCGGCCTTCTGAGATAATGGTGAGTCGTAGCAACCCAGCGAAAGCTGAAACTAAATTAGGCTGGAAGGCAAAATATGATATGTATGATGCAGCCAGAATGATGGTTGAGGCGCAGCTAACTGGTGTATTACATGCCTAATACTCCCCTTACGTATACTTGTGTTGCTTCTAGGCATCTTTTAATTATACTTTAATCCAGAAATAGGTTTGGGCTATACCATCCTTCAAATCATAGTGACTTCCCCAGTCTGTGGAATTGAGAAATTCATTGCTAAAGTTCCGTGACCGCACGCCTACCGCGCCCATCAATACATCTGATTTTAATATTTTTGTTTGCCGAATCAGCCACTACGTCGACCAGCTCATTCACTGTTACTTACTAAGTTGAGCCAATATTGATCGCACCTTTCAGAATAATATCAAATGGTGGCGCCGACGGGATAAGTGTTATAAGTCGCCTGTGGTTTATGAGTCGACCACTCCCTATTCGACTGTTATTGGTAAGGGTTTGGCGCACTGGAAATGTCGCTTTACCGATATGTTAGTCAACGAGCACTGATACCATTCATTCAGCCATGGGAGAAATGGACCATCATGACAGCCCAGACCTGGGGCACTGGATTGAAAAGCAAAATGGCTATACAACAGCTGAAGCGGTAACCGCTTATGAGAAAAGAGCGTTAGCAGATACAACCAGATTGTTCGGTACACCATTGCAGCGACGGATGTGGTCAAAAGCAAATTTCTATCATCTGCCGGGGCGCTATCAATTATTGTACCTTTATCACTGGCTAATCCAGGGCGCTTGGCGTGCGGGAAGAGTTGGGTATATTTGGGCTCGTTTACGTGAGGACGTGATGAGACAAATTGTGTACAAGCGCGTAGAAATAAAGTTGACCGGAAATCTCCCTAAGAAACGGGCCAATCGTCTTGGTGAACCTGATAGTCGCGTACGACAATATGATTAATGCTGCTGCCACACGGCATAATTCCTCATGGTGAGATAAACATTACAATTCAGAGTAAATAGTTGTGTGTGGATTGATCGGTTATGTCGGCGGCTTCGATGGCACCGCGATGAATGCTGGCCTTGCGGAAATCGCACACCGTGGGCCCGATAATTCTGGACTATTTGAGAGCAAATCGTTCGGTGTCGGACTTGGGCATGCCCGACTTGCAATTCTTGATCTGTCTTCTCTTGGCTATCAACCGATGGCGAGCCCAGATGGCCAAGCAGTAATAGTATTCAACGGTGAGATTTATAATTTTCGCGAACTGAGAAAAGAGCTGGAAGCTAACGGTACAGCATTTCGCGGACAGTCAGATACCGAGGTGCTGCTACATCTTTACTTGGCTGAAGGCGAGGAAATGCTCCAAAGGCTGAATGGAATATTTGCGTTTGCAATTTGGGACGATAATAAGAAGTCACTATTCATTGCGCGAGATGGGCTTGGCGTTAAGCCCTTATATTATTCAGCCACGAATCGTGGAGTGGCATTTGCTAGCGAAATAAAGGGTTTGTTGCCGATGGTTCCCGAGGCCAGGGAATTGGATGCAGCGTCACTGCACCGCTACTTGAGTTTTCTGTGGTGTCCGGGTGAAGGCACACCGCTTAAGGCCGTACGTAAACTGTTGCCAGGTGAGGCAATGATCGTGCGTGAGAGGCGGATTGAGCGAAAGTGGACCTGGTATAACCTACCAGTGTTTCAGGGGCCTAATTCCTACATTGATAAAGGCGCCGCCATTGCAGGTACGGTTGCGCATTTGCGGCAGGCGGTTCAGCGGCAAATGGTCGCAGATGTGCCGGTTGGGGCATTTCTGTCAGGTGGGTTGGATTCAAGTGCCATTGTGGCATTTGCGCGGGAATTGAATCCGGATATTCATTGTTTCACCATTGAGGCGATTGGGGGTCAGGAAAAGGGCGCTACCGATGACCTGCCCTATGCCCGCAGGGTTGCTGAGCACCTGGGTGTGCCATTGGACGTGGTCAGTATTGACGCACATCGAATGGCTGGTGATCTGGAGCGTATGGTGTTTCAGCTAGATGAGCCATTGGCGGATCCCGCTCCTTTAAACGTGCTCTACATTAGTCAATTGGCGCGCGAAAAAGGCATTAAGGTATTGCTTTCTGGTGCAGGGGGCGATGATCTGTTTACAGGATATCGACGACACCGGGCTTTACAGGCAGAACACTTGTGGAGTTGGCTACCTGCCGTTGCGCGCGATGGGCTTGATAAGGCTGCTGGTAGTCTAAATCAACACCATACCTGGTCGCGTCGGTTGGCCAAGCTTTTTAATGGTGCGGGGTTGGATGGTGATGCCAGACTGGTCAACTACTTTACATGGGCACGCGAAAGTAAACTATTGGATCTCTACTCTGATGAGTTTCGTGAGCAGTTAGGCGCAGTTCAGGCCCCCTCACCTATGATGGATTTTCTTAAGACATTGCCAATAGATACGAAGCCCCTTCATAAAATGCTGGCGTTGGAACAACGCTTTTTTCTCTCAGATCATAATCTGAACTACACCGATAAAATGTCTATGGCCGCTGGCGTCGAGGTTCGTGTACCATTTCTGGATGTGGACTTGGTGAATTTTTCTCAGAGAATTCCGCTGCGCCTTAAGCAGCGTGGCCGGGAATGTAAATGGGTATTGAAAAACGCCATGGAGCCCTTCTTGCCTCGAGATGTGATTTATCGGCCTAAAGTTGGTTTCGGTGCGCCATTGCGACACTGGATGCGGCATGAACTTCGCGAGTTGTTGGGTGACCTTCTGTCCATTGACAGCTTGAACAAACGAGGTGTGTTCAACCCACAGGCCGTGCACAAGTTAATAAGGGAAAACGACGCGGGCAGAGTAGATGCTAGCTACACTTTATTATCCATTCTCTGTATAGAGATTTGGTGTCGGGCGTATGTAGATGGAATTTGAAGAACCAAAAGGTCTCGTGCAAGAGTTTTGGGAAAACGATGGCTGCGGGGAGCAGTTGTATCTTCAGTCACTTGATAAATTATCGTTTCAAGCACATGAAAAAACTCGTTATGAACTAGAGCCATACATTCTTGATTTTGCAGAGTTCGATAAGTACAAAGATAAAAACGTCTTGGAAATAGGTGTGGGATTAGGTGCTGAGCATAAAAGATTTGCGGAGGCAGGTGCTGTTTGCTCGGGGATTGATCTTACTGAAAAAGCTATCGATATCACAAGTAAAAGACTTTCTGAATTTGGCTTTCGTTCTAATCTTTCAGTTGGTGATGCTGAGAACATTGATTATCCATCTGATTATTTTGATTTAGCCTACTCTTGGGGAGTCATACATCACTCGCCCAATACAGAGCGTGCAGCAAGTGAAATTATGCGAGTTTTAAAGCCCGGTGGAAGTTTTAAAGTAATGATATACAACAAGTACTCTATGGTTGGATATATGTTGTGGGTCCGTTATGGTTTGCTGGCTTTCAAACCACGCATGTCACTTGACGAAATTTATGCCAAATATCTGGAAAGCCCAGGTACAAAAGCGTACACGCCAGCACAAGCGAAACAACTATTCGCTGATGCCGAACAATTGGATATTTCAATTGAATTGACGCATGGGGATTTATTGGAATCATCCGCTGGGCAGCGGCATGAAGGAGTACTTCTTTCTATTGCCCGGCTTGTGTGGCCAAGGAAGTTAATTGGGAAGTTTTTTCCAGAGCATGGCTTGTTCATGCTAATTCAAGGGCAGAAGCCAATGAACGAGTTGAGTTACAGCACGTCACGGCGATGAAACAGATTCTTCAAAACTTAGGCAATGGCAGTACGGCGCTTCGGGCTGTGCCTGCGCCTGAAGCTGCACCCAACTCATTGTTGATATCCTCAAGTACATCACTTGTTTCCGCCGGAACAGAGCGCATGCTAGTGGACTTCGGCAAAGCCAACCTTCTCGACAAAGCCCGCCAGCAACCCGACAAGGTAAGAATGGTTCTGGAAAAGGTCAAAACCGATGGCGTAGGACCCACAATTGAAACTGTCCGTAGTAAGCTGGATCAGGCCATACCGCTCGGGTATTGCAATGCAGGTACCGTACTCGAAGTCGGCTCCGGCATTGAAGGCTTCCAGATTGGCGATCGAGTTGCGTCCAATGGGCACCACGCCGAAGTCGTCCGGGTCCCCGGCAACCTTTGCGCGTTAATCCCTGATAACGTTTCTAATGAGGCTGCCTCCTTTACGGTTATAGGCGCCATCGCCTTACAAGGCATTCGGCTAGTTCAGCCCACGCTGGGTGAAACGGTCGTTGTCACTGGGCTAGGACTAATAGGGTTGATGACAGTGCAGCTGTTACGCGCCCAGGGTTGTCGTGTGCTGGGGATAGACCTTGATCCAGCCAGGGTTGCACTGGCCCGCGAGTTTGGTGCCGAGTGCGTGGATTTATCCCTTGGGCAGGATCCCTTGAAGGCTACTGCAGCTTATTCCCGGGGACGAGGTGTGGATGCCGTGCTGATAACGGTTTCTTCAAAGAGCAACGAACCAGTCAGCCAAGCGGCGAAGATGTGCCGTAAGCGGGGCCGGATAGTACTGGTAGGCGTTACCGGGCTTGAGCTTTCACGCGCAGATTTCTTTGAAAAGGAGCTTTCTTTCCAGGTGTCCTGCTCATACGGCCCCGGCCGTTATGACCCCGAATACGAAGACAAGGGGCATGATTACCCTGTTGGGTTTGTGCGCTGGACAGAGCAGCGCAACATGGAGGCCGTATTGGACATGATGGCTTCCGGGGCGCTGGATGTTTCTCCCCTTATTTCTCATCGTTTTGCACTGGATGATGCGCTGCAGGCATATGAGTTGCTAGGCGGTGGCGAGGCCTCAATGGGGATACTGCTGGAGTACCCGGGGCTGGGGAATCGGGCACTGGAAAGAACGGTCAGCCTGAAAGCGAGCCCGGCTGCTGCCGACTCCAGGCGAGGCGGTGCGGGCGTTGCTCCAGTTGTTGGTTTTGTAGGTGCGGGTAATTATGCCGGCCAGGTGCTGATTCCAGCCTTCAAGGATGCGGGTGCAACCTTAAAGACAATTGCCTCCAGCGGTGGGGTGAGTGGTGTGCATTATGGCAACAAGCATGGTTTTGCCCACACCACCACCGATGTTTCAGCGTTGTTTTCTGAGGCGTATATCAATACCGTGGTGGTTGCGACACGGCATGACAGCCATGCGCGCTATGTATTGGATGGCTTGCGTGCAGGTAAACATATTTTTGTGGAAAAACCCCTGTGCCTGGCGCTGGATTCTCTTGACGAGATTTCCAGCGCTTATAAAGCCAACCGATCCTCGTTGTTAATGGTGGGCTTTAACCGGCGCTTCGCACCCCAGGTGGTTAAGATCAAACAACTGCTTGGGGGAATGGCGGAGCCGAAGTCTTTTATCATGACAGTGAACGCCGGTGAGATACCTGCCGATCACTGGACACAGGATCCTTCTATCGGTGGTGGAAGGGTGATTGGCGAGGCCTGTCACTTCATCGATCTGTTACGTTTTTTGGCTGACGCGCCACTTGTTGATCACAATGCCACTGTCATGGGCGCGCAGGCCGGCATGGTGACGAATGACAAGGTGAGTATTTCGTTGAGCTTTGCTGATGGCTCTTTTGGGGTGGTGCATTACCTGGCCAATGGCAGTAAGGCATTTCCTAAAGAGAGGTTGGAAGTGTTCTGCAGTGGCGGTGTTTTGCAGCTGGATAACTTCCGTAAGCTTAAGGGGTTTGGTTGGCCGGGATTTAAGTCTATGAATTTGCGACGGCAGGATAAGGGACAGAAGGCTTGTGCGGCGGCGTTTCTGGATGCCGTAAAGGACGGTGGAGCTGCGCCGATTCCCTTTGAGGAGATTACCGAAGTGGCCCGGGTGAGCATTGAAGTGGCGGAATCGCTGCACCGCTGAAATGTCACTAGCGCGATACTACTACACGGCAAAGTATCTAAAACCGATACAGTTTACCAATCGCTTAACCCGGCGTATCCGCAAACCCAGGCGCTATCAGGGCAACGCGCTTACTCCTGTAGAACACAAGCTCCCCTGGCAGTTCACTGCCACCGTCAGCGCCTCTTTTCAGTCCGGCGGTATGGCATGCTTTCTTAATGAGGCGGGCCCGCTGTTCGAATGGGAAAACCCCCGGAAGAGCAAACTGTGGCTATACAACCTCCACTACTTTGATGATCTGGTGGCAGAGGGCGCAAAAGATCACGCAACCTTGCACCGCGAGGTTATTGCACGCTGGATAGAGGACAATCCCCCACATAGTGGTACAGGCTGGGACCCCTACCCTCTGTCCCTGCGATTGTGCAACTGGATCAAGTGGTTGTTGGCCGATAACAGCCCGGTTGACGGCATGCACAAGAGCTTGGTAGAGCAGGCACACGCGCTTAGCCAGCAGGTAGAGCATCACCTGCTGGGCAACCACATTCTCGCCAACGCCAAGGCGCTGGTGTTTGCGGGTACTTATTTTGATGGTGAGATCGCAGATCAGTGGCTAACTGCCGGACTGACTATACTTAAAGAACAGCTCGATGAGCAGGTGCTCGAGGATGGGGCGCATTTTGAGCTTTCTCCTATGTATCACTCGATTGTTCTCATGGATGTGCTGGATTTGATTCAGTTGGGATTGTGCTATCCGGGCAGTGAAATTAGTCGAATGATTTCGACCCTGCGCGTGAAGGCGTCAGCCATGGCGAACTGGTTGGAGGGGGTGTCGCATCCGGATGGGGATATTCCGTTTTTCAATGATGCCGCCTTCGGTATAGCCCCCTCCCCCGCCGCCATACTTCGTTACGCACGTTCACTCGGCGTAGTTCGCCCTGTGGTCGACGAGGTATTACACCATTACGATGCCTCGGGTTATGTCGCGGTTCACCTGGCTGAACAATTCGCGGTACTGGACGTGGCCTGTATTGGTCCGGATTATCTGCCCGGGCACGCTCACGCGGATACACTGAGTTTCGAGTGGTCACTGCGGGGCCAGCGCGTGATCGTCAATTCTGGTACGTCACTTTACGGGCTGAGTGAAGAGCGCTTGCGGCAACGGCAAACCGCAGCCCACAACACGGTGGTTGTGAACGATGCAGACTCTTCCGAAGTATGGAGCGGATTCCGGGTTGCCCGCCGGGCTCGGCCATTTGATGTAACAGCAAGGCAAACAAGTGATGGCGTCGTCGTTCAGGCGGCCCACGATGGCTACCGGCGGCTCCGCCTAGCGGTTACGCACCGCCGTGAATGGCAGGTGACTCCCGGACTTTTCCGGGTAGTGGATAGACTCACTGACACGTTCAAGACTGCCGTCGCCTGTTTTCATCTTCATCCCGCAGTCAGTGCTTGTATGGAAGGTGAGGCCGTGGCGCTCAGGTTAGCGGATGGCAGCCGCTGCACCATGACCGTTGATAGCGGCGAGGTGGCGCTGACGGCAGGCACCTGGCATCCGCAGTTTGGCTTGAGTGAATCCAATCAATGTATTGCCGTCAGATTTACCGGCCCTGAATTGCGAACGTCTTTCCGCTATTAACATGCGCATTCTCTTCCTCACGGACAATTTTCCACCGGAAGGTAATGCGCCTGCCTCCCGCACCTATGAGCACGCAGTACAATGGGTCAAGGCTGGACAAGACGTGACGGTCATCACCACGGCCCCGAATTTTCCTGAAGGCAGACTTTTCGAGGGCTACCAGAACCGGTGGTATAGCGTCGAGACCATGGATGGCATCCGCGTGGTGCGGGTGAAAACCTATATTACCGCCAACTCCGGATTTACCAGGCGCACACTCGATTACCTGTCGTTCATGGTGACGGGGTTTATTGCTGGTCTGTTTCAGAAGCGGCCAGATATTATCGTGGGTACTTCACCGCAATTTTTTACCGTTTGTGCCGCGTGGATGTTGTCGGTGTTTAAGTGGCGGCCATTCGTATTCGAATTGCGGGATCTGTGGCCGGCCTCCATTAAGGCCGTGGGTGCCATGGAGGAAAGCCGGCTTATCCGGATGCTTGAGCGCCTGGAGATGTTTCTCTACCGCAGGGCAGCCGTGATCGTTTCGGTAACGCACTCGTTTAAAACGGAGCTTGTTGCCCGTGGAATCAAGGGCGACAAGATAGAAGTGGTGATTAACGGCGTCGATCTCGATCGCTATTCACCACGGGAAAAAGACCAGGCAATGGCCAGCAAGTTTGGCCTTGACGGCAAATTCGTGGTGGGCTATATCGGTACCCATGGCATGGCCCATGCTCTGCACCGCGTGCTGGAAACCGCTGACCTGATGCGAGAGCAAAAAGACATTGTGTTTTTACTGGTGGGCAGCGGGGCGCGACGCGAGGCGCTGGTTGCGCAGGCTGCAGAAATGAAGCTGGATAACGTCTGTTTTGTTCCACGCCAGTCCAAAGAGGATATGGCGGCGGTCTGGAGCCTGTGTGACATTTCCCTCATCAATCTGAAAGACGATCCTCTGTTTAAGTCGGTGATTCCTTCGAAGATTTTTGAATCGATGGGGATGGGCCTGCCGATTATCCTGTCGCTACCCAAGGGAGAGGCTTCGGGGATTATTGAGAACACTGGTGCTGGCGTGGCGATATTTCCGGAACAACCGACACTGCTGGCTGAAACGGTACTCGGGCTCTATCAGAATCCGGATGAGCTGTCAGCATTGGCACGGGCGAGTCTGGCAGCGGCGCCGGATCATTCCCGGGAGAAGCAGGCGCACCGTATGCTCGCCATTCTTGAAGCGAAGGCAGCAAGGTAGCCAGAAAATCACAAGGAAATTCAATTGAAAATTATTAACGTCGTCGGTGCCAGGCCCAATTTCATGAAGATGGCGCCGATCATCAAAGCCATGGATAAACACCCGCGCGCGATAGAGCATCTGCTGGTGCATACCGGCCAGCACTATGATGAAAAGATGAGCAAGTCCTTCCTCGTCGACCTGGGTATACCCAAGCCGGATATAGATCTGGGTGTCGGCTCGGGCAGCCATGCCGAGCAGACCGGTGCGGTCATGGTGAAATTTGAGCAGGTTTGTTTAAAAGAGAAACCCGACCTGGTGATCGTGGTGGGTGACGTGAATTCCACCATGGCCTGCACGATTACCGCCAAGAAACTGGGTATTCAAGTTGCGCATGTTGAGGCTGGCCTGCGCTCGGGCGACATGGCTATGCCGGAGGAAATCAATCGGCTGTGTACAGATGTGTTGTGTGATTACTTGTTCACCACCGACCTTGGCGCGAATGCAAATTTGCGCGCCGAGGGTGTTGCCGATGAAAAGGTCGTTTTTGTCGGAAATGTGATGATCGATACCTTGTTGCATCACAAGGCGATCGCAGAAAAGCTGACCACTGGTCGGGACTTGGGTCTGGAGGCCGGTAATTACGCGACGCTGACGCTGCACCGACCGTCCAATGTTGATGACAAAGATATACTTATGGGTATTTTTGAAGCGCTGACCACCATCAGTGAAAGCCTGCCCATCGTGTTTCCCATCCACCCACGAACCCGGAAGATGATGGAGGCGTTTGGCTTGCTGCATTACCTTAAGCCGCGTTCCGGTGGCAAAGGGTTCCTGGTGACCGAACCTCTGGGCTATCTCGAATTTTTAAACCTGAACATGAACGCCCGCCTGGTGTTGACCGATAGCGGCGGCCTGCAGGAAGAAACCACGGTGCTGGGTGTGCCCTGTATTACGCTGCGGCATAATACGGAACGGCCGATCACCATAGAACAGGGTACCAATGTGTTGGTTGGCAATGACAAAAACAAGATACTGGCCGCGGCCAGTGCCGTACTTGAAGGGCGTGGTGTAAGCGGACGTGTGCCTGAAAAGTGGGATGGTAAGTCGGCCGAGCGTATAGTGAATTGGTTGATTGCAAAGGTCTAATAATTTCAAGTGGTAGGGACATATGATCAAGCGTTTTACGCCTGACAGCGTGATAAATTTGTTACGAAACATTCGAACGGGTCAAGCCATTTGGGTATCCTGGTTGTTCCTGTTGCCATGCAATACTGCCAACGCTATAGAGCCCAATGTGTTTACTTGGGGAAACATCGATCTGGTACCGACACTGCGCTCAGAGATAACATTCGACGACAACGTGTTCCGCCAGGGCAGCAATGAAGTGGATTCCGTGGTGAGCACCATTACGCCCAGTATCGTTGCCGGTTATACCGATGAAATTAACAGTTACCAGATTGGACTGGAAGGAACCAGGGGCCTGTATTCCGCCACCAGCGAGGACGACTACACCGCCTGGGCACTGGCGGCGGAAGCCCATGTCGAAGTGACACAGCGCCATCTATTGGATTTTAACTTCGCTTACGAAGATGCCGTGCAACCCCGGGGTAGCGGTTTCAGCCAGTTCGGTTTTCTGCCGGACGAACCGGATGAATTCACCGCGCAGGATACTGGCGTGACCTACCAATTTGGTGCAAATGACAGTCTCGCCCGGCTCGTATTGGAAGTAAACCATACGGATCGCGAGTTCACCAACAATTCCCGGTTTATCGTCGGCCGGGATTACCAGCGGACAGGATGGCGGGGCAGTTTTCTCTATAACGTGCTGCCACGAACTGACATTCTATTTGAGGTTCGCGGCGCTGACTTTGATTACGATGACAATTTTCAATCGGGCGGTCAGCAGTTCACGCAACTGGACAGCGAAGAGGTCTATGCCTTTATCGGGGCGACCTGGGAGGCCACGGCCAGGACCACCGGCAGCGTCAGAATCGGGCGGGCCGACAAGGATTTCAAGTCCCCGCTACGGCGGGACATCGACGCACCCAGCTACGAAGTCGGTGTGCAGTACGCGCCGCTGACCTATTCCATCTTCGAGTTTACCGCCAGCCAGGAATTTGCCGAAGGCATCGGTATCGGCAGCGCCGTAAAGCGTCGTGTTTATCAATTGGACTGGCGGCACGAGTGGTCTGAGCGCCTCTTCTCGGAGGTCACTGCGAGCGTTCAGGACGATGACTACGTGGGATCTACCCTGACAGACAGTTTTCATCGGTACTCAGCCAATATCAGTTACGCGTTTCAGCGGTGGCTGGATATCCGCGTCGGGTTCCTGGTGGAAAACCGCGATTCCAACGCGGCCCAATTCAGTGCTGACAGAACCGGCCTGATCCTTGGCTTTGAAGCAAGCTTCTGATCTTACTTGATTTTCTCTCGTTGTGTCGGCCTGGCGCATATTAATTGCAGTTGGTCCGTGGACGGCAACATCCTTGTCATTGATTCCCCCCAGGTTTGTTACACTACCGATACTATTAGTGCGACAAATCATGCTAAATTCAGGTCAGACGCACGGATGCCAGACAACATGTTTAACAGACTGAAGACGTTGGCACTTGTTTTTGCCTCTTTTTTTGTAACGCTTATTTTCGTAACGCCTTTATTGGGGGTGCTTTCTTCGTCGGCCTTGTCGCAGGAACAGCCGATGGCATCCCTGTATCGGCTGGGCCCGGGTGACCTGATTTTTATCTCTGTCTACGACGAGCAGGACCTTAGTTTCGAGGTCAGGCTCGGTGATTCCGGTCGCATAACCTACCCGTTTTTGGGCGAAATCCAGGTGACCGGCAACACCACTCGGGAACTGGAATCCCTGATCACCCGCGGCCTCGTCGACGGCGAGTTTCTGGTCCGACCGGAAGTCACCGTGAACGTCGTCGAGTATCGCCCTTTTTACATCAATGGCGAAGTGGCAGATCCGGGCAGCTACCCCTTCGAGCCAGGGCTCACCCTGCGCAAGGCTGTCACCATCGCCGGGGGCTTCACCGAAAGAGCCTCACGCTCGCGTATCTCCATTATTTCGGCGGGCTCCGCCACCGCCGAGCCGGTGGAGGCAGAGAACCTCGACATACTGATTAAACCCGACGACATCATCTCCGTCAGCCAGCGACTCTTTTAAGCGATGCAAAACGAACAACCCTTTACTTTCCAGGAGCGACCCTCTACCCATCAAGCTACCTATCAGGAGTTTGACATGGACGAGGAGACCATCGACCTGCGCCATTATTGGCGGGTGTTGATGCGTTTTAAATTCGGTATCGCCGGCCTCGGCATACTTGCGGGGGTCATCGCGGTGTACTATTCCTTGGGGCTGGTTAACATTTTCCAGTCCACCGCCACCCTGTTAATTGAGCAGAATCAACGCAATATCGTCTCTATCGAGCAGGTGTACGGAATTGACTCATCCTCCCGGGAATTCTTCAGCACCCAGTCCGAGCTGCTGAAAAGCCGTGTCCTGGCAGAGCGGGTCATCGACGAGCTCAATCTGACCCGGAATCCGGAATTCGTCCCGCAGGACGACGAGGAGAACGACAGCACGTTTTCCCTGCAGACCCTGGGCTCCACTGTCTCTGGCCTACTCTCTGGCTTGCGTTCCGGCTCAAGCAGCACGCCGGCGGTAGCGACGGAATCGGAAACCGAACAACGTCTGCTGACCCGTGTCCGCGGTGCCTTCCAGAGCAAACTCAGCGTGTCGCCCGTGCCCGATACCGACCTGGTCCGGATCACCTTTGAATCGGAAGACCCGCGCCTGGCCGCCGAGGTGGCCAACAGCCTGGCCAACAATTACATCGAAACCACTCTGGAGCAGCGCCTCGGCGCCAGCCAGCAGGCCAGCGTGTGGCTGAGTGACCGCCTGCAGGGCCTGAAGGAAACCCTGGATCAGTCGGAGTTGCGGCTGCAGGCATTCCTGGAGCGCGAGCAGTTGGTGGATATCGAAGGGGTGGCCTCTTTAAAAACCCAGGAACTGGATGAACTGACCTCGCAGTCGGTGGAGGCCAGGCGCAGCCGTTCCGAACTCGAAGTGGTCTATCGCCAGATCCAGCAATCAGCAGACCCGGATCCGGAACAGTTGATGAACTACCCCGCCATCCTGAATCATCCGGCCATCCAGGAGGTCAAATCCCGGGTGGATACGCTGGGCCAGAACATCGCCGAACTGAGCAACCGTTACGGCAGGAACCACCCGCGGATGATTTCCCTCAACGCCGAACGGGCGTCTGCCCAGCAGGACCTGGCCCGCCAGGTGCGTCAGGTCACCGCCAGTATTGAAAATGATTACCAGTCGGCGCTGGCCCGGGAACAGAACATCCTGGATCGGCTGGAACAAAGCAAGGTCGAGTTGCAGGAAATCAACCGCAAGAGTTTCGAACTGCGGGAGCTGCAGCGCGAAGTGGCCACCAATCAGCAGCTTTACGACATGTTCTTCACCCGCTTCCGAGAAACTTCGGAAACCAATGACTTCCAGTCTTCCCAGGCCATCCTGGTGGATCCCGCGGTTCCCGCAGTCAATCCCAGCAAGCCGAACCGCAGGCAGATTGTCACGGTCGCCCTGATGCTGGGCCTCATGCTGGGCGTGGCGCTGGCCTTTCTGCGGGACCTGCTGGACAACACGGTGAAAACCCCCGGCGATATCGAGGACCGGCTCAACGCCAGGACACTGGGGCTGGTGCCGTTCGTCAAAAGCGCGGCGCAAAGCAGCAAAGAAAAGAAAGATAAGAAAGATAAGAAAGCCGGGAGCAAGCGCGGCTACCTGGGCCTGATGGAAGACAGCCATTCCAGTTTTTCCGAATCGGTGCGCACCATTCGCACCGGCGTCACCCTGTCGTCCATTGACCATCCCCTGACGGTGATTGAAGTGACCTCCTCCACACCGGACGAGGGCAAGACCACGGTGGCGGTCAATCTCGCCATCTCCCTTGGCCAGTTGAAAAGAACCTTGATAATCGATGCGGACATGCGCCGCCCGTCACTCGCCACAACCCTGGGTATTCCGCCTAATTCCCGCGGGCTCTCTGACTACATTGCCGGAAACGCGGAACTGAAGGAGTGTATCTACCGGCACAAGAAAACCGGTATCGCCGTATTGCCGGTGGGCCAGGTCCCCCCGGATCCACTTGAACTGCTGTCCTCGGAAAAATTCAGGAACCTGTTGACAGAACTGAAAGAAATCTACGGGCACATCATTCTCGATACACCGCCCACCCAGGCAGTCAGTGATGCCCTGATCGTCGGTTCACTGGCTGATGCCACCGTGTACGTGGTCAAGTCGGATTCCACCCCGATCAATGCCATCAGGAGCGGGCTGGACCGCCTGAAACAGGCCCGCGCCCACGTGCTCGGCATCGTGCTCAACCAGGTGGATCCCAGCAAGCAGTCCTCCTACGACTACGGCGGTTACTACGACAGCTATGGCTATTCCAATAGCTACTCCGGCCAGGCGGGTCAGAGTGGCAGGCGTGGTGGCAATGGCGGCAAGGGAGGGCCTGCCAACGACCCGCTTCCTGAAGGTGCCTGATGATCGACATTCATTGTCACCTGCTGCCTGGCATCGATGACGGACCCAAGACCCTGGAGCAGGCCATGGACCTGGCCCGGGCTGCCGTGGCCAACGGTATCACCCACTCCGTGGTCACCCCCCATATCCATCCCGGCCGTTACGCCAACACCGCTGCCAGCATTCAACAGACACTGAACCGTTTCCAACGCGCCCTGCGTGAACACGGTATCCCCCTGCAACTGGGTTATGCCGCCGAAGTGCGACTGAGCGTCGAAATCCTCAGCATGGTGGAAAACGGCGAGATCCCCTTTTACGGCGAGTCGGAAGGTTTCCAGGTGCTGCTGCTGGAGTTCCCCCACAGCCACATTCCGGTGGGCAGCGACAACCTGGTGCGCTGGCTGCTGGACCGCAAGATCCGGCCCCTGGTGGCCCACCCGGAGCGCAACAAGGACATCATGCGCAAGTTCGACAAGGTCCTGCCTTTCATCGAAATGGGCTGCCTGTTCCAGCTGACCGCCGGCTCGGTGGCCGGCGACTTCGGCGGACCGGCGCAAAGCACCGCCCGGGCCCTGTTGGAGCAAGGCTGTGTGACCCTGCTGGCCTCCGATGCCCACAACGTCGACCGCCGCCCGCCCCGTCTGGATCATGGCCGCGACGCGGCGGCCGAAATCGTCGGGGATACGCTGGCGGCGCGACTCGTTTACGAACGACCCCTGGCCCTGGTGCGGTCGCAGTTTCCCAGGCTGGCGGCCGGGTCATGAACGGGTCTGCGGCCACCGCCGACGAATATGGAGTCAAAGACACCCGGCACGCCCGGCTCATCAACCTGGTTCTCGGCGTGCTGCTGCTTGTTGTCCTGGTGCTCTCGTCCGCCTGGTTGCTTGCCGCCCTCGATACCCGCTACGTGGAAAACTATATCGCTGACCTTGGCACCGCGGAGAACGTGGCATCGCTGCCGGACTGGGAGCACGCCAACCGCCGGCTGCAACGGGCCATCACCCTGCAACCGCGCCAGGCCGAACTGTACAGCCTGTCGGGAACACTGCACGAATGGCGGGCTTTTCTGACCGGCGAGACCGACCCGGAGGCCGCGCTGGCGAGCCGCCGCCAGGCCATGGCCGCTTACCGTGAATCCATTGCCCTTCGCCCCGCCTGGCCGGACAGCTGGCTGTTCCTGGCCCGTCAGAAGGCGATGCTCGGCGAGCTCGACGACGAACTGCGCCGTACCCTGCTCCAGGGTCTGGCCCTGGGCACCAATGAACCTCGTATCGCGCCTCTCGTTATCGAAGTCATCACCCTGTCCTGGCCGTTCTTTGCCGGCAACGAGGACATCGCCGCCCTCCTCGGCCAGTGATCATCCCGGTTGCCCGGAGAAAACCGGAAGCCCGTTATCCCGCTGGTCTGACAGCCTGGCTCACCGGATCCCCGCGCATTTGTCGGCAAAATGCGCTTCTGGCAGAATAGCCTGCATGCACCGAGTAATCCTACAAGCCCCGCTACAAATCCTGCTGTTGATCGGCCTGCTGAGCCTGACCGGCGGGCACGCCAGTGCCCAGGTCGCCCCGATTACCCTGTCCGATATGATCAAGGAAGACATCCGCCGGGAATACGGCCGTCGGGCCAGTCAGCGGGTTTACGACTGGGAAAGCCTCATGCTCCTGGGGCTGAACCGCGATATCCGGCGCACCCTGCAACTGGTGAATGACTTTTTCAATGACGTCGACTTCGCCGAAGACAGCAGGACCTGGCGCCAGGAGGACTACTGGGCGACCCCGCTGGAAACCCTGGGACGCAACGCCGCCGACTGTGAAGACTACACCATCGGCAAATACTTCACCCTGCGCGCCCTGGGCATACCGGACTCGGCCCTGCGGATGATTTACGTGTCCAAGGCCGGACTGCGGGACCCCCACATGGTGCTCACCTACTTCGACGATACCCTGGAGGAGCCGCTGGTCCTGGACAACCTGGCGTCCACGATCGACCCGGTCTCCCAACGCACCGACCTTTCTGCCGTGTACAGCTTCAACGGCGAAAACCTGTGGCTGGCGGAGAATCGACAGCTGTTGGACGGCAAACTGTTGGGCAGCTCCGCTTCCCTGGCGCAGTGGTCGGCCATGCTCAGCCGCCTGCCCTGAACCCGGGATTCGGCCACGCAGGAATTTGCCTGTCGCAGCGCCCATCATTCCCGTTTTACACCAACCGTTTCAGGCGCGCCGCTGCCTTCGTCCCCTGCCCGTGGTGGCGGCCAGCTGCGCCAGGGCCAGCAGGAACACGAACAACAGGGCGTTGGCCGGTATCTGCAGGTTGAAATCCACCGCCGAGTGGATCAGCAGGCTGAGGATTCCCATCAAGGCGGCAAAGGCCGCCCCGATGGCCAGGGGGTTTCTGCGCCGGTACAAGGTCCGGATTGAGGTGCCCATGGCCAGCAGTACACTTAATGCCAGGGGGACTGATCCGATCAGACCGAAGGTGGCGGCGAACTCCACGTAGTCATTGTGGGCATGGTCATTGAAACTGGTAACGTCGCTGCCGCGGTAGCGTGGGTAGGCGCTGTAGAATGTACCCGCGCCGGTGCCCGCAAGCCAGAAATCACCGACCATTGCCATGCCGTCCCGGGCCACCTCGTCACGGTTTTCACGTACCATTGAGGTGGATTCCAGCCGTTCGACCACTTCGTCGAAGCCGAACCACTGACCCACGATGATGACATCCACCAGCAACAGGCTGGCGAACAGCAGGATGGGGCCCGGGGTCAGGCGACGCTGCAGCGCCAACATCAGGAAACCGCAAAGGGGCAGGCTGACAAAGAAGGCGGTATTGCCCATGCGCGAGCGGGTCAGCACCAGGGCGATGACCATCAGTGCCAGGTAGATGCGCAGGCGCATTTTCGGACCCAGCATTGTGTCCAGCAGGCTGCGCAGGTGCTGACGCCAGCTCCTGCTGCTTTCCTGATTCAGCGACGCCACCAGCAACCCGATACCGATGGCAAGGCTCATCTCCAGGTAGCCGGCCAGGTGATTCCTGTTGATGAACGTACCGTTAGCGTTACCCACTGAGGTAACATTCTCAACAAAGAAGCCAAACTCGAGACCGGAGAGCGTCATCAGGCTGCCGTACAGCGCCTGAAACACGCCGCAGCCCACGATCACTGCCAGCGTGCGGCGCAGCCGCCGGCCGCTGTCCACCAGCAGCAACGACAGCACGAAAAAGAGCCAGTATGCCCAGCCCAGCAGCGCCATCTGTTGTGTTTCACCCGGCTCCAGGCTCAGGGTGAGCCAGCCGTTGTCGACACCGGCGACCCGCCACAGCTCGGCGGCGCCGGGCGACAGCCAGGTCACCAGCGAGGCAGGCAACGGCAGCGCCTGTACCGACATCCACACCGGCACCCCCAGTAGTATCAGCAGTGCGAGCCGGTGGCTCCGCAGTCCCCCGTCGAGTGACATCCCGGTTCGCAGCGCCTGCACCACCACGGCCAGACCCAGCCCGAAAACCAACACGCACAGTAACAGGTAGGCCCAGGGGCGGTTGCTGCCGAACGGCAGCGGTGCCCAGCACAGAATGAGCAGGTAAACGAGAAAAAACCGGTCGGAAAGGCGAATGGCTGACATTTACGGACAACGAAAAAACCCGCCGGGAGCGGCGGGTTTCCTGGAATTAATTCTTGCCGGGTTTTCTGGCTCTTTAGCTTTTTTTCTTTTTATTTCTCTATCTTTCTATCTTTTTATTTATCTTTCTATTTATCTTTTTGTCTTTGGATTACAACGGCCTGGGAATGGCGGACTCAATCGGTTGTCGCTCATGCTGATGACGCTGATTCTTCACCCACGCCCGCCCCAGATCGGGCCGCCCTGCTCAGGAGGGGCTGCCGCACCGGTCAATGTAAGCCTGGGTATTACCGAGTTTCATGGCGATCGCCGGATTGGTGCAGAAAAACGAGCGGGCAAAAGTCGGCGGGAGACCAAATGGTCGGCCGAATCGGCGCTCGTTCTGGCCTTCATCAAACCAGCCGACGGCGGTAGCTGGCATGTTGGAAAGCACCAGGACCATTTGCTGATCGCTGATTCCTGCGGCGACCAGGGCGTCGATTACTTCTTCAATCTCCATGCCGGTCTGAACCAGCGACGCAGCCACCTCAACCGCGGGAATGCCCGCCTGCAACGCGTTACGCGCCGCCTGCTCGGGGCTCAGCCCCTGTGCCAGCTCGACCACCACGGTGTTCACCGCGGCGCTGCTACTATCACCTGCGCTTGTATCACCTGCGCTTGCCGGGTTGTCGTCGGACGCGTACACACCGGTTGCGAATAATAACAACGTGGCGAAAAGACCCGCGAGTTGAGATTTTGGCATAGTCTGCTCACACCTGATTTTTCGGTTAGACGGTTAATCGGTTTGTCGCTTTAAACCTGGCTGTTCAGACCTGGTTAGACTGGCTGTTTAAACCGGTTGGACTTGCTGGTTAAACAGCTTACATTTACAGCTGACAATAGCCCAAGGAATTCTGCCTTGCACTTATGCCCGAGTATAAACGTCCCGCGTGGCGCAAATCAAGGAGAATAGCGGGACCCGAGGGTGGCCCGGGCCCGCAAGCAGGCTAAAACCGGAGTGCGGAACGCGCCGCGCCGGCGTTCTTCCAGCCAACCAGGCCAACCAGGCCGATCAGCATCAACAGCAGCGCGCCGGGCTCCGGGACCGGTTTCGGCGTCACTATAACGAACTGCTGGCTAAAGCTCACGGCACTGCCATCGGAGACTGCGCCACAGTCAAACCCTGAACCACACGGAAAGAAGGGACCTGGTCCCGCGATATAGTCGAAATAAGGTTCAGTCGGTGCAAAAACCGCTGCACCGATTCCCTCGATATCGCCGCCAACCCCGTCGCCCAGATCCCCGCCGTCGAGGTCATAGACCAGGCCGAACAGGTTGTCGTAGCCAAAGGAGAATGAAGGAACGAGGCTGTTTCCCGAGAAGCTCATCATAAAGCCCGTCACCTCGATCGGATCACCGGGGTTGTCAATTACTGTGGAAAGCTGGCCGTCGTTGTCAAAATCCGTGCCGTAAAACATGCCTTGTACGAATGCGTCTTCGTCAAAACCACCCTGGAAAAAGTTAAAGCCCAGCGGGTTGGCGTGCACTGACACCGAAGTCATCAGAAAGAGAGAAACCACCATTAATTTTCTGAGCATCTGAGATCTCCTGTCTCGCGTAATAGTCCTGGTAACAGAGATAAGAGGCAACATCCATGCCACTATGTTTTCTTGTTTAATTTCAGCAAGCTGCGAACCGGCTGCCGGAAAGTCACGTTCATTTTGTAAAAAAATTTGACAGTATAGCCAGTGGCGGACTATTCCTGACAAAAATCCTGACAGCCGGATCAGAACGGAATCGGACTGATTCTGAATCACCTACCGCCCTGGCCGCGCGGGGGATGGAAATCACCGCCTTAATGAGCTTCCGACATCAATGTCAACCCTACAGGCAACTCTTTGAATAGGTAGCTTAAATAGACTACTTCGTGGAATTGACTACTTCCTGGACAGAAAATGTCACCGCGACGTCGCCAGGCAACCTGGCAAAAACGTCCTACTGTTACCCTGGCCCTGCTACCCTGGCCCTGCAGAGAACGAAATTTTCGCTGCCTGATCGCTTTACCCGGGACATGAATCAATGCTCAGTGCACTGCGATGAGTGAGTACACGGATTATTATTAACTGCTCAAACCAGGCCCGGCACCAGGGATAACGTCAGCGATAATGACCGGTAAATCAGCCGGTTACTGTTCAGATTCTTAACACGGACCACCCCGACAGGCTGAATACCGTCAGGTTAATTTACAGCGCCGCCCATTTTGCGCTGGATCGCCTATATAACTCATTGATAGTTTAGCTTTTTTTATTTTCGGCACAACCCTTGCATGTAATTACGGGACATTACAGGAAACTGTATTCATTGACCAATGCAATACAACACTTAGGGAAAAGCCCATGAACAAGACACTGACCCGTATTACCAATTCAGCACTGCTGTCAGGACTCCTGGTAGGCCTGGCCCCGGCTGCTTTAGCCGGCCAGATCAGCCAGACCACGGTCCTGAATTCCACCAATTTTTTCGACACTATTTCATTTAATCTCTTTAACCCGCTGCTGGGCACGCTCACCGGCGTCACCCTGGATGCCTCGGCGTCCATCACGGTGTACGATGAAGATAGCTCGAATCTGTGTACATCCATTCAGGACTGCGACGGCGACATCACCTTACAGGGAGAAGGGACTGGCGGCTTGAGCAGTTTTCTGGATTCCGATGCCGCATTTGTATCCAACCAGGAAGTTGATCAGGGCGTGTTTGTAAACCTTTCCTATTCGGCGTTGGGTGTGTCCTTTGGCAATCTTGGCGACTTCACCGCGCCTGGTGCCAACCCGGGAATTCAGAACTCGGTATTCCTCGTGCCAGCAGGTTCCGGGACATTTACCAGTTTTCAGTTTTCCAACGAGGCCGGCAGCGTCACCCTGACCTATGATTTTGAAGACGGCGCCAGCGTCCCCGAACCGTCCATCCTTGGCCTGCTGGGCCTGGGCCTGCTGGGTCTTGGCATGACCCGGTCGCGCCGTTCGCGCCAGGGCTGAGTTATTCAGGCAGCGCGGGGAACCGGGACACAGTCGTCCCGTGACCCTGCTACGCTGCACACCCTTGCAGGCCTGGTGAAACGAAACCGCCAACCGCCTGCGCCGCCTCAACCGCAACCGCTGCACCCGCCGCCGGTGAACCCTGTTCACCGGCGGTTTTCTTTTTGTGCCGCTTTTGACCCACCCTCTCCGACCCACCCTCTCCGACCCACTCTTTCCAGCCCACCCGGTAATTCCGGCCCACCCTGTAATTCCGGTACCCTACAACCCACCGGGTCCAACCCTGCCCGCCCAGCTGATCGGTGTGCATCAGTGGGCCGATCGCTGGCTTTCGCGGTATGCTTTGACCCGGCGGCTGACGCTGACCGCAACCGGCGGTCAGCCGCTGCTTCAACTCATCGCAACCTGATTTCAATAACGGACGGCACCATGGTTTTACTGCATCATCTACGCATCGGTCGATCAATGTTCTGTGTCTGGCAGCTGGAAGAACTGGGCATCGACTACGACCTGAAAATCTACGAACGGGACCCGCAGACCATGCGGGCGCCGGCCTCGCTGAAGCAGGCCCACCCCCTGGGCAAATCCCCGGTGATCGAGGACGGCGACATACTCCTCAGCGAGTCCAGCGCCATCACCACCTACCTGCTGGAAAAGTACGACCGCGACCATCGCTTCTGGCCACGCCGCGACAACCTGGCGGAATGGGCCCGGTTCACCCAGTGGCTGCACTACCCGGAAGGCTCGGTGTTCGTGCCGCTGATCATGCGCATGCTGCTGCTGCGCTCCGGCGAGCCCCATGTCGCCATCACGCCGTTCAGCGAAGGCGAACTGAAACTGCATTTCGACCACATCAGCGCCCAGCTGGGGGACAACGAATTCATCCTCGGCGACACCTTTACCGCCGCTGACTTCGGTATCAGCTACATGGTGTCCCTGGCGGAGAGACTGCAGGCACTTGACCCCTACCCTGAGCTGGCCAGCTACCTGGAACGCAACCGCTCCAGGCCTGCCTGGCAACGGGCCGTCGCCCGGGCGGGGGAATGATCCGCTAACGGTTTTTATCGCGCCGCTTTTCGTTCTGTACCGAGCGATACAACTTGCCCAGCGCCCGGTCCTGTTCCCGTCTTTCCGCCAGGCTGGCGGAGTTGCGGGCCTCTTCCCGCAGCAGCTTGCGGTAGCTGTCCAGGCGGCGCGGTTCCAGGTCCCCCTGCTCCACCGCCGCCCTGACCCGGCAGCCGGGCTCGTCGAGGTGCCGACAGTCGTTGAACCGGCAGTGCTCGGCCAGCCCGGCAATATCGGCAAAGGTGGCGGCGATGCCGGATTCCGCCTGGGCGATCTGCAGCTCGCGCATACCCGGTGTATCCAGCACCCAGCCGCCGCCGACATCGCCCCGGGCGGGAATGGCGTGCAGTGACCGGGCCGTGGTGGTGTGACGTCCCTTACCGTCGTCCTCGCGGATGGTCTGGGTTGCCATTTCCTGGCGATCCAGCAGCAGGTTCACCAGGGTGGATTTACCCACCCCCGACGAGCCGACGAAGCCCAGGGTCCTGCCGGGGCCGGTCCAGGGGGTCAGCGCCGCCAGGCTGGCACGATCCAGGCCGTTGGCCACCACCACCATCAGCATGGCATCCAGGGCCTGCACTGCCGCCTGCTGCTCCGCCACGTCGTCCTGACTGGCGCACAGGTCCGGCTTGGTCAACACGATAACCGGCTCCACCCCGGCCTCGTGTGCCAGCACCAGGTAGCGTTCGATGCGGTTCAGCTTCAGGTCCTGGTTCAGCGAGGTGACGATGAACAGGGTATCGAGATTGGCGGCAATGAGCTGGCGGTCCACCCGGGTGCCGGCGGCCTTGCGCGCCAGCAGGGAGAACCGCTCCAGCAGCCGGACGAAGCGGTCCTGCCCGTCCAGCAGCAACCAGTCCCCGGCGGTGATGGCCACCGGCCGGTCACCGATCAGGGGCGGCGGCATGCTGACCTGGCCGGATTCGGTGGCCAGCAGCAGTACCGACCGGTGCTGCGCCACCACCCGCGCCGGACGGCAGTGTTCCAGTTCTTCCAGGGACAGCTGCTGCTGCAGGAAGTGCCGCCAGCCCAGCGCTTGCAGCGGGGTCAGTGCGGCCTGTTTGGAACGGGGCTGGTCCTGGCCCGGGGGAGGCGAATCGGTTGGCATGGCGTCAGGTAAACCGGAACTGATTTAATTGGCGGGCTGTTGAAAAACGTCATGAGCACAGCCAGAATGCGACAGTTTTTTAATGAATTATTGGCAAGCGCAACAGTATTTCAACAACCTGTTAGAGCTGAACAATCCCGCCGACAAGTCTCACGAACTCCGGACTCAAAAGTAGGGGTCATCAGCATCCGTTGTCTTTCCGGGAAGCCCGGGCAAGCTTTTCGATGAGTTCGTCCGGGATTTGTTTTTTCGGCGTGAAGGTAATGCCGGTCTTGGTCGCTTTAAAGCCCAGGTCGGCAATGTCGTCGGCAAGCGCATTGATCGCACCCGGCGCGACGTACAGACCGCACTGTTTGCTGAACGCCGCATAGCCGGCGACGATCGTTCCCTCGATGCGGAAGCCAGGCATTTTGTAGGCGATAATTTCCTCGGCATCCGGCAGCGCCCGGGCAAGTACCTCACGCAGCCGGGAGAGCAGCGGCTGCATGGCTTCCGGCGCCGCTTCGATATAGGTGTCGTGGTCCACGATGTCGGTCATGAGTCTACAAGTCTCCGCGCTCTTTACAGTCACGGTCGCGTCCTGCCAACCCGGATATCGACTTTAAATTACCCGACAATGCTCTCTACAATAAACACCAGCCACAGTGCGCTGTGGCGGTTTGCTAAGCGCTGCATTTCCAATTTGATCCGAAGCCTGCAGGAGCCACTTTACGGCCACTTTGGTTTGATGAGACCGCCTCAATCACCAACGGCGGGAACCCGCAGCAGGACATAGGTAATATGGCTGTCCTGGTCCGCCAGGTAGGCATGGGGCAGCCTGGCCGGGATGTGCAGCACGTCGCCGGCGGCCACGGCAGCCCGTGCGCCGCCGTTGATGACGGTGCCGGGCACGTTGGATCCGCCCACCATCTCGCCGCCCACCAGCACCGTCCCCCGGCCGCTCTGCACCATGACCACGTCGATGATATCCTCATGCCGTTCCGGCCAGCCATCCCGGTCCCGCCGGATAAAGCGGATCCGGTGGGAGTTGCCGCCGGCACCGTAGTCCGCCAGGGTTTCCCGGGACGACCCATCGGTGCGCATGCGCTGGACAATGGCCTCGTTGCGCTGGGCCAGTTCCGCCGCCCGCCACAGGCCGAAGCCCGGGGGTTCCAGCAGCGGCGCCTGGCCGTCCGGGTTCTGTACCACCTCGCCACGAAATGCCGGCACCCGGGTCAGTACGTAGGTAATGTGGCCTTCCTCGCCCACCAGGTAGGCATGGGGTATGCCGGCGGGTATGCGCAGCACGTCGCCGGCGCCCACCGCATAGCGGGTGCCGCCCTCGATGGCGGTGCCCAGGTCACCGTTGCGGCCCAGCATCTCGCCACCCACCAGCAGGGTACCGCCCCCGCTCTGGATAAAGACGTAGTCTTCGATGTCGTCATGCTGCTCCGGCAGACCGTCGCGATCCCGGCGGATAAAACGGAAGCGATGGGAGCCGCTGCCGGTGACGTAATCCGCCAGGGTTTCCCGGGAGGAGCCGTCCTCGCGGATGGTGGTCCCCAGCCGGGCGTTGCGCTCTGCCAGTTCGGCGGCGGTCCACAGCATGAAGCCCACCTGGTCGGCCTGGACAGCCGCGCTGGCCGGGCTCGCGGTGACGGTGTCGTTGTCTGCCGGTGGCTGCTGTCCACAGGCCGGCAGCATCAGCATGACAAATACCGTTAAGAAACCCGGGGGGTTAAAGCAACGACGGAATATACCTGAGGTAGTTAATGAGTTTCGCATTGGGGGTTCACTCAGCGATGTTGTCCGGACAGCAGGAGCTTTCGTCAACAGCAAAAAATACGGCAAGTCTCACCGGTTGTCCAGGCAAACGTCACGGCGTGATCACTGCAGTGGCTGTATATCCGTACATGGTGCCATCACGCCATGGACTTTGAAAATCCCTATAACTAGTATTCCGACCTGTCAACCCGAAGGACTATTCCCTATGCCGATTCCAGACACATTCGAAACAGTAACGACCACCGCGCTTGATCGGAAACTGATAAAGAAGATGGTCATGAAGCTTGCGGGCCTGGAGAACAACATTGTCAAAGCTATAGTCGGTACCAACGTGGCCATGACGGAAGTGGTGAAAAGTTACCAGGGAAAACCCAACCAGTCCGGCGAAGACATTCATATCGATGTTTACAAGATACTCATGCACTTTTCCATAGACACCAGCAAGGTCCACCAGGCCAAGTTCGTGGGCGAGCGGGTGGCCAATTTTGCCCTTGGCTCTGCCTTGCAGATCTACCCCTCCGATGCGGTCGGAGGACTCACCGATGCGGCCGATATCGTGGAGGGGTTTCGACCTGGCACCTATACCAGGAACCGCGATGCCTTGCGGGAGGCGGCTTTTCGCGCCTACAAGAAGGAAGACCGATTCGAGGCCGCAAGCTATTATTCCGAGATTCTCAGACGGATGGTGCTGGTGTGTGTTTCACACAAGCAGCATACCGGGCATGCCATCATATTGATAAACGCGAATGCAGACAGCAAACAGACCCATGACAGCTGGTTTCAGAAAGTGTGTTCATTCGAACGATTGAGTATGCGCACTTTTGATTACGATGTGGCAGGCGGGAGATTGACCCGTGAAGACATCATACCGGCATGGCTGGCCTCCGATGGGCAGGATATTCAGAGTCTTTGGGGGAACAATAAGTACCAGGTATAACTGTTTTTATTTCAATCATCCCTGCAGTATTTGAATCACCCCTTTAAAATGGACCAGTTTTTCCGACGAGGCCGACATAGGCGCAGATTATATCGAGCCCGCGGTAAGGAAAATTTTCTTCAGCTCCATGTGGCCAATGAGCAGCGACTCTTGCAGAAAACAGGGAGCGGGCGTCCACTACTCGGCTTGGCGTAAAGCGCCTGTAACACTGGGACAGCAATGTTGTCAGTCATTGAATTTACCGATTCAATCTCATCGGGAATCCACGTTTGCCCTTGCAGAATTTCCGCCAGTCTCATTCTTCAACTGTCCTGCGACAATATGCCTCATTGTTATTAATCATTAAAGACTCAACAATGAAACTGTAGCCTGCCACGCTGAATTCAGTTTGGCAGGTCGGGAAGTAAAATGAGCCGCCTGGCGCCTGCCAGGGTTCGCTTCCCCTAATCCGAAAGGGAGACAGTTTCATGAATCGATTATTGCTTTTGCTGTTGCCACTGAGCCTGCCGTTGGCGGTGTCGTATGCCAGTGACTCCGCGGACGAGGCCTACCTGGCCTTCCAACAGGCTCGTGGCGAACCCGCCTGGATTGGCCTTGCAGCGGACCATGCACTGGCCGAGACGGCGTTCCGCCCGATTCCGGAAGTCGACACGCTGCCTGCGAACCCGGCCAAACAACAGCTGGGCTTTGTCCTGTTTCATGATGCCCGCCTGTCCAGCGACAACTCGGTAGCCTGCAGCAGCTGTCACATGGGAATGCTGGGAGGTACCGACCGTTTACCCCTGTCCCGGGGCATAGGTGGACGCCTGGGCACGTTGAATGCGCCGACGGTTTTTAATGCAGCGTTCAATTTCCGGCAGTTCTGGGACGGTCGCGCCCTGACCCTGGATGAACAGGCCCTTGGCCCGCTGACCAATCCCGTGGAGATGGGTCACGACCTGCAGGCCGTCGTGGATTTCGTTGCCAGCGACCCCGATTACGCCAGGCAGTTTGCCGCGGTCTATCCCGACGGCGTCACCGCCACCAATATCGGCAACGCCATCGCCCAGCATACCCGGGACATGACCCGTGCCGATTCCCGCTTCAATGCCTTTCTCAATGGCGACCAATCCGCCCTCTCGACCCAGGAACAACGCGGCCTGAAACGCTTCCAGGCCCTGGGCTGCGCCTCCTGTCACAACGGCATCAACCTGGGCGGCAACTCCTATCAGCGGGTAACCAACACCACCGGCTTCTTCACCGAGCGGACCCTGCGCGCTGCCGACGATGGTCTTCTGGCCCGCAGCGACCGGCCGCAGGACCGCCATGTGTTCAAGGTGCCAACCCTCAACAACATCGCGCTGACCGCGCCGTATTATCACGACGGCAGCGTGGCGACACTGCGGGAAGCGGTGGAGCTGATGGCCCGGACCCAGGCCGGCCGCCGGCTGAGTGAGGAGGATGCAACGGACATCGTTGCCTTTCTGCACAGCCTGAGCAGTGAAGCCTTTGCCAGTCACGGTCATGGCATGGACATGGAGTCTGGCGCCATGCACAGCGGCATGCATGGTGCCATGGGAAGTGGCATGAGAGGCGCCATGGGAAGTGGCATGGAAAGTGGCATGGAAAGTGGCATGGAAAGTGGCATGGGAAGCACCATGAGAGGCGGTATGGGCTCTGGCGCCATGCACGGCGGCATGCACAGCAACACGGACAGCGCCATGGGAGGCGACATGAGAGACGGCATGGAAGACGAAATGGAAGGCCGCATGAACAGCAGCATGCATGGCAGCAGTCAACATTCCATGCAGATGAATCATACGGGCCAGCACGGCGGGCACCAGATGATGATGTCGTCGCCCATGGGCGCATCCCCGCAGCACGGTCAGCAGCCCCAGCAGGAAACCGACGGAGGACACGGACAATGAAACACACCAATATGACTTTACCCAGGTGGCGGGACATCGTCATCGCAGTAGTACTGGCTCTGCCGGTATTCGCTGCTTCGCCGGCCGGAGCCGAGGGCCAGACCCATACCGAGGCCTACCGGGATTCCCTGGCCCGGCTGGAATCGGGACAGGCCGGGATACCAAGGGAAATGCGTCGCATTTATACGGGTGACGTGGCACATTTCGATTTTCTGCAGTTTGAACATGGCGAAGTCTTACGCCATGCCAGCGCGCTGCGCCACCCGCCTTCCCTGTTGAGGCCGGACCAGCGCACTGCCCTGGTTGAGCAGGCCAAACGCGTTTTGAAGGCAGCGGAAAGCCTGGAATGGCCCATCGCCGATTTTCTCCGCGGTCATGCCCTGGTGGACAGCGCCGTCACCAATACCATCGATATCGCTGATCTGGCCGCCAGGGAGTCCGACAATGCAACCCGGGCGGTATTGCAGCAGCTGACGGCGGCGGCACTCGCCTTCCAGGCCGATCCCTCGCCGGTCAACCTGCAGACCCTGACAACGGCCTTCGCTGCCGTCACGCCCGACACCTCACAAGGCGAACAGCCGTGGCGTAAAGAGCTGGCAATCCAGCAACAGCTGCTTGCCAGCGGCACGCAATCGTCGGCAGCAGCGCTGGCCGCGGTGGAAACGGCCAGTCTCGCCAAGGAAGTCGAGTCACTGGTGCAACTGGCCAGGCTGGCAGACGGTTCATGATCTGCAGCGTCTTAAACCAGGGATAAGGGATTGATGGACAGGGAATTCCGCCAGGTACGTGACGCCCAGGTGATCGCGGGTAGATTTTCACCCGATAGCAGGATAGCGAATTAAGGAGCAGTCCTATCCACAGTAAGCTCTATCCAACCTGGCGGAATGCTTCAGTGCACGAGGGCCAGTGCGCAACCCGGTGTTACGCTCAGTCCAGAACCTCGATGCGCACGTCCACCACTCCCAGCCGGGTGTCGGCGATGCGGGCGAAGGCGGATCGCGACAGGTCGATGACCCGGCCGCGGATGAACGGCCCCCGGTCGTTGATGCGCACCACCACCTGGCGGCCGTTGTCGAGATTGGTCACCCGCACCGTGGACCCGAACGGCAGGCTGCGATGGGCCGCGGTGGCAGCCCGCTGATCGAAGCGCTCCCCGCTGGCGGTGCGCCGGGACTGGTACTTGTTGGCGTAGAACGACGCGCCGCCGGTCTGGGTGTAGCCACTCCAGCCGCTGGGGCCGGGTGCGGGTGCCGACGTGCAGCCCGAGACCAATATAGCCAGTAGCAACACCATCCCTGCTGTTTGTATTCGCATAGCAATTCCCTTACGCTATTTGGCGGCTCCCTCCCCGCTGAAAAGCAGCGGTACTCCGATTGTCACAGAGTTGACCGTCCGGACACGGGACCCGGTTCACACTATGCATACCTGAATGGAGTTGGCTTGATCCGGGACGCCGTTGCCCGGACCCGGTCAGACGGAGACTACTACCATGATCATCGCCCACGACAGTTCCAGTTCAGTCAGGCAGTATGCCGACACGTTTTTCTCAGGCTCCAGCTTCGAAGCGGAAGATGTTCCCTGGGTTCGAGTTGGCGGACTCTATATGTCAATCTGCATCACCGGTGAGAATTCCTGGGTCCCCATTGCCAAGGACTTGAGCAAGGACAGGAGTGTCGCCGTCTTCACCGGGCGTCATGGCGAAGCCACTGGTAATCCGGTCAATCAGTTCAACAAGATAGTGGAAAAACTGGTTTACGACATTAATCATCTGAAAGAGGACCGCAAGATCGTGGACGGGCTGCGCAGCCAGGGATTCAACGTGCAACTGGTGGACCTTTACGAGGCCAATTCGGCACGTACCACTGATCGGCTCAGGGAACTCATACTCAGCAGGTTAAAAAAGGGCGACGCCGTGATCCTGGCCTGGTGTTTCTCGTTCTTTGCCATGGACCAGTTCGATGCCGCGATGGCCAAGACCAAGGCCGCGGAGGATGTAGCCAATTTCAATTTCGACAAGAAAGTCAGCGGGATGGTATTCGACCGGTATAACTGGGTTCCCAAGCCCTGGTAGACACTTAGTCCGATTACTAGCCGGTCACTAGCCGTTCACAATAGCCCGTCAATAGTATGCACCGCTGAGTCCGGCCAGGTCCCACAGGTACGCGCCCAGGGTGATGAGTTCGGACAGGTTGCGCTGCTCCGTCAGCTCACTGGGTTCCAGGACGGTGACGTAGTCTTCGCCGGTGCCGGTGACGTTAACCGCCCACAGCGAGGCATCCAGCGGTGGGATGTAGTCGTTGTCATCGAACGCGGCGAAATCGACATCGCGAAACAGCGCCTGGATCTGTGCCGATTCGTTGGCCGACAGGGTGCGCAGTTCGTCCCGGGCCGGTTCCTGGCCGATGCCGATTTCACCGTCTTCCGGGTAGACCCGGGTACGCATCCGTTCCCCGGCCTCGTCTTCGTAGATGGAAATAATCACCGCCTGTTCGGCGGTAATCGAGTAGAAAATTTCGAATGGCCGGAAGGGGCTGTCACTGCAGGCTGCCAGCAAGGGCAGAACGGTAATCAGAAGAACGGATCTTAATGGGAATCGAAACACGAACTCTACCTCGGGGTGACGGTGCTCAATGAACACACTGTACAATTTTTTCGATAATTCTGTACTATTTCTGCGTTATTTCCGGATTATTTATGCACTACTTCATTTCTGCGCTGCTTCTGAGCCATTACCGCACAATGCGGCACATTGAGCAGCGGAACTGATTGCGCACGTTACTGTAATTCCTGTCGGATAAACAGCGCTTTGGGGCAAAACACGGTATCGGCACCGGTTCAGCCGTTACCGGCCTGCGCAATTCACGGATTGTAGGGCTTGAAGCACTCCACGGATCCCATACTGTTCGCCAGCCCCAGTGCGGCGGCGAGATCCGGCGCCAGGGCCGTGCAGAATCCCCAGCGGGTCAGCCACACCGATCGTCGCTCCGTCCCGGTCTGCAGCCAGAAGCGCTGCTCGTCCACCGGTTCGATGGTATAGCGGGACTGCAGTTGGCGGCCGCTGTCGAACGGCGCCTCCAGGTAAGTGAACCGGCCGTCGTCGAAAATCCAGCGAATCCTGCCGTACCTCGCCCGCACCGTGCGCAAGTCTTCCCCGGACAGGTCAGTGTATTGTGGATTCACCGCAACGGTGACATCGGCGTCGGAGATCCAGTCAATTTCAAACCAGGAGTAGTCGGGCTGCCCGGGTGAGCAGCCGGCAAGGGTGGCGACCAGGGGAAGCAGAAACGGTATCAGTTGTCGCACGGTGGTCAATTAGTCATGACATCTATTGCTGTGCCGCGATGCCGGCTGACCTGGCGGTGGTGCTTGCCATTGCGGCTTTCCATCGCAGCATTTCATTGCAGCATTCCATCGCAGCATTCCATCGCGGCTTTTCATCACAGCTTTTCATCGCGGCCAGCACCAGCGGTGGCTTTGTCTGCATTGCAGGCGTTCCGGGCAACGCTGGCATCAGCGGTTGCGCAGGCTCCGGTTACCCCGCACCTGCACGCTCCCCCGACTTGCTCCCCTGGACTGCTGGCGGGCACTGCGGTTGCCACCGATCTGCACCCGGCTGCTGCGGTCAGCCCGGCTGGACGACGCCGAACGACTTGGGGTCCGGGCTGTCTGGCGAGTGCTGGTGGCCCGGGAAGCACTGCGGCGCTGGGTGCTGGACTGGGCAGCGGAACGGTTGCTGGACCGTGTCGGCGCGGCACGCTGGCTGCGGGACGCACTGCGGCTCTGGGTACTGGACTGGATGGCGGACCGGTTGCTGGACCTTGTCGGGGCGGCGCGCTGACTGCGGGATGGCGCGCTGCGGGCGACACCGAAACGGGAGGTGTCAACTTCCCGGGAACCCCGGTTAGTCTGTGTCGTCCGGGTTGCCCGGGACTGCCGGCTGACTGCGTCGCTGGAGGCCCGCGTCTCCGTGCGTCTGCCCACTTGCGTCTCCACCGATCTCCCCGCCTGTGTTCTTACCTGGCTTGCCTGGCTTCTTACCTGGCTCCTTACCTGGCTATCCGCCCGATTCTGCACCCGGGTCTGCTCCTGGGTGTCAACGGGGCTTCGATTTGAACGGCCTGTCGCCGATCCAGTGCTGGCACCCCGGTTTACCCGGAGTCGGGAGGAGGCGGACGACCGGGATGCCGATGCCCGCCCACTGCTGCGGGCCTCGGTGCGACTGCGCAGACGGGCCGCCAGGTCGCTGCTGTCCCGGTTTACCTCGACCCGGGAAGAGGCCGTGGGCCGGGACGCTGTTACCCGCCGCTCACTGCCGGAGCCGGCGCCGCCGAACAGCCGGATGCCGCCGGCTGTCGCTTCACGGTTGTCATCGGACCGCCTGGTAGCGTTACCCAGTATCAACCGGCCATTGTCCCGGTTACCTGAGGCCCTGTTGCCGGCTGCGCCGTCGGTGTTCCTGTTGGAGTTCCTGGTTGAGCTCCGGTAACTGCCGTTTCTGCCGACAGTGCCGGACGCGTTGCTGCCACTCAGCTCGATTCGCCGGCCACCGCCGTCGTTACCCGCGGCGAAGGCATTACGATTCCCCCGCCCACCGGCGACTCCGCCGCCCTGCCTGGACCGGTTATCCAACGCGGTACCGCGCAGGCCACCCCGGTTATCCCGACGCGCTCCGCCATCGTAACGACCGCTACTGAAGACCCTGGGTCGCGACCCGCTGTTGTGCTGCGGACGCCAGTAGCTGCCGTCACGGTAGCGATCCCGGGGACCCCGGCGACTGTTGTCCACGTAGACCTGGTTGAACACCTGGATACTGGGTCGCCGGTGAAAATAGCGGGGTTCGTAGCGTCGGCCGTAGTACGGGTGAAACCGGTAGCTGGGGTGAAACACCCGCAGGTGGTAATCGTTCCAGCCGATGGAAAAAGCCGTGGTCACGCCCCAGAAATAGCCCGAGGAAAAGCTGTAGCCGTAGGAGTACGGGTAGTAGTAAACCGGGTAAGGGGTCGGGTAATAGTAATAGACCCGGCGCGGCTGGTAGACAATGACCTCGGCGGGCTCGTAGTAAGGCACGTACACCACGCGTTCGTCGACCTGGCGGATGGTGATGACTTCTTTCTCTGCAACGGTTTCCGTTGCCACCCGCTGATACTCGTCCGACTGCAGGTTGCCGGCGTCGTAGGCCAGGTTACGGAACGACGCCACCGCGTCGATAATATCGGCCTCCTGGGTGATTACCGCCTCGCCGAGCTGCCAGGTCCAGTCCAGGTCCTCGCTCATCATCCTGATCACTTCCGGGTAATTGAGCAGCGCGATCACCGACTCGTCCCAGTCGTCATCAGGCTGCAGCGTGCTGTCGGTTTCCAGCGCGTCAAGATAGCGGGCAGCCATGACGATCTGCAGCGGATAGGCGGAGGCCGGCAGAATGATGGCCAGCAGGTCGTCAGGGTACAGGGCGATGGGACCCACCAGGTCCTGCAACTCCTCCGGGGTGAGCAGTGGCAGCGGGTTGCCGTCGGCATCGATGAGCACCACCGGCTCCTCGTCGATAACCGCCGTGTCACTGGCGAGGATATCGTCCTGGGCCAGCACCGGCCAGGTCAGCAGCAACAGTACGGCGAAAATTCCCGGGAATACCGGCTCGGTCAACCTGGTCAGGAGTGATTCCACTGGTGTATTCATCGTCTGGCCCTCGCTTTCCGAATAGTGTCCCTGCCGTTCCGTGATGTCGCCGTTTCAGTGATCTTTCTTTCAGTGACTTTTGTTCAGTGATCTTTTTTTCAGTGCACTTTCTTCAGTGTCCTTTCTGCAGCGCCCTTTCCGCGGTGCTCGTTCTTTCAGTGAACTTTTTCTTTCAGTGAACATTCCGTAAGTGACTGATCTTTGCCAGTCTCAGCTTGCCGGTCTCAGATCGTCGCATTGAGCTGCTGACGGCGCAACTGCTGACGGTCTGACTTGCTGCGGCGCTGCGTTTCTGTCTGACAATTATTCGAGCTTATCATCCTAATTAATTGTTTTTAAAGCTCTTTAATTCAAGCGCTTGCCTCGTTTTCGGGCTGAGGAAGCGGCCAGGCCGCGCCTGAGCGGAATAGTTCATGATCCGCTTAAACTTAGCAAAGTCAACCTGAATGGGTCCTTAACATCGGGTCGGAGTCCGTCGGGGAGCACGGCCCTGCCGGCTTTTGCGGGAGACTGGAGGCGTCAGTTCAGTGTACGGGGGCAGTGGCGGGTTCCGGCACGGGATAGTGCAAGCCGGGACCCGACACGCTATGCCGCTCTATACCGCTGCAAGCCACATTTCGCTGCAGCCATCACCCGTCAGGAAACGGGTGACACTTTGCCGGGACGGCTGGCCTCAGGGCTTGATGAACTTCAGCGTCATCCGATCGCTTTCGCCGATTTCCCGGTACCGGGACCGGGCAAAGGGATTCAACAGCGAGCCCCGCAGCGTGGGAGGCAGCGAATAGACACCGTCCGGATGATCCTTGGTATCCAGCGGGTTGGCGTTGATTTCCGCCTGATCGATCAGTTCAAAACCGGCACGTTCCGCCAGCATGATGACGTGGGACTGATTGACGTACCCGTTTTCACCGGTGGGGTCCTGGGGGATGGCTTCATCACCGCGGTGATCGACAATGCCGAAGATACCCCCGGGCTTGAGCATGCGGTAAATGGCGTCGTAGTAGGCCTGGGCGGGACGGTCGTAAATCATGAAGCCGTGGGCCCGGAACACCAGGACCCGGTCGGCGCTGCCCGGGACCACGTTGTCCACCGGGTCGGGAAACGCCGAATTGGACCGCACCGGTAGGTATTCACCCCGGCCGGTGATGTAAGGCTCCAGGATACTGCGATACCAGCCACCCTGGCCGCCGGGCCAGATTTCCACCACGGTGAGGTCGGGACGCACTTCAAAGAAATCCAGCGTCTCCAGGGGATTCCGGTAGCGGTTTCGCTCCCGCTGCTCTTCACTGCGCTCCGGGCTGTCGATGAGCGCCTGGAGCTCACCGCGCAGGCTGTCACTCAACAGCGGTTGCTGGGCATGAAGCGCAGTCGGTATCAGGCCAGTGAACAGTACGGCAACGAGCAGGTTCTTAAGGTATACGGCAGGGACGAAAGAAAGGAAACGATTGGTCATCGGGGCACCCTTACATTGTTATTTATTGTTGGTGTAAAGCAGACCGCCCGGGACGGTTTTTCTTTCTGCCCTGCTTGCTGAATCCAGCCCTGCACTCCCTATCCCTACTTTCCCCATTCCTTCTCCATTCCTTCAATGTCGGTTAACCGATACCTGCGAATCCACTGAGTTGCAAAACAGGCTCCCAGTCTGCCGGCGGGTTCCACAATAAGTCAAGACATGGGTCCGGTGTTGCCTGCTGTGGCCGTCGCCCGCAGGGATGCGGGCGTCGAGCCTACAGGGACGTATTCACGGCGTGCCACAGCAGGCAATGCCGGAGGCATGTCCGCCACCGTCGAACAACCCCGCACCCACCAGTAAGCAATACAAACAAGCACCACCTGAAACAGCGTTAATCCAGCCAAACTTACGGATCCACTGAATTGCAAACAGGCACCCAGCCTGCCGCCGGGGTCCACAGAAAGTCGAGACATGGGTCCGGTATTGCCTGCTGTGGCCGTCGCTCGCAGGGATGCGGGCGTCGAGCCTACAGGGACGTATTCACGGCGTGCCATAGCAGGCAATGCCGGAAGCATGTCCGGCACCGTCGAACAACCCCGCAATTTCGAGTAAGCAATATCAACAAACGCCACCCGCAACAGCGTTAATCCAGCCAGACTTACGAATCCACAGAACGGCAAATACTATTTCCAGTCGACCCTGCAGATCCACTGAATTGCAAACAGGCACCCAGCCTGCCGCCGGGTTCCACAATAAGTCAAGACATGGGTCCGGTGTTGCCTGCTGTGGCCGTCGCCCGCAGGGATGCGGGCGTCGAGCCTACAGGGACGTATTCACGGCGTGCCACAGCGGGCAATGCCGGAGGCATGTCCGGCACCGTCGAACAACCCCGCACCCAACAGTAAGCAATATCAACAAACGCCACCCGCAACAGCGTTAATCCAGCCAGACTTACGAACCCACAGAACGGCAAATACTATTTCCAGTCGACCCTGCGGATCCACTGAATTGCAAACAGGCACCCTGCCTGCCGCCGGGTTCCACAAAAAGTCGCGACATGAGTCCGGTATTGCCTGCTGTGGCCGTCGCCCGCAGGGATGCGGGCGTCGAGCCTACAGGGACGTATTCACGGCGTGCCACAGCGGGCAATGCCGGAATCATGTCCACCACACCCTTCAGCCCGCCGGCCGTTCCGACCGCGCCAGCACCATGAACTGGAACACCATGCCCACAACCCACAGCGCCAGGAAGATGACACCGGTGACAGCCGGCTCGATGGGCAGCAACTGCACCAGCAGGCTGGCGCCGGTGAACGCGGACAGCACCACCAGCGCCGGATCGAACAGCACCAGGAACAACACCGCCCCCAGGCCTCCACAGAACAACACCGCCAGCAGCGGCAGCGGCCCGGCCTCCCCCCCGGAGGCCAGCCCCAGGGACACCATCGCCAGGTAGGCCCCACCGACAAAGCCGGCAATGCCCACCGCCGTGTATTGCAACAAGATCGCCAGGACGGCGGACACCGCCCCCACGGCCACGCCGATCAGCAGCGGCAACCACTGCGATTCCACCGCCAGGTATTGCCGAGTGGCTTCCAGGCCCAGCAGGAATCCCAGCAGGCCGATGTAAACCCAGAACAGCTTCCGTCCCATGAACAGCATGGCCAGTCCGAAGGCCAACAGTAGTAAAGCATTCAACAATGTCATCTCGCTATTCGCTCCCTAAGTTTCCCTGTTGATTGCGTGCCAGGTAGGCCAGAACAAACTGCAGCACCGCGTCCTGCTGGATCGACAGCGGCAGGATTGCTGGTTTTGAACCGAAAAGTAGCATAGGCGATTTCCGTCAGTCAGTCGGTTGTCGGGTGATGGCCTGTTTGATTCTGGCAATTCCAACGCATACCCCGTGCATTGGTTCCTCAAAGCGGGGTGGAGACAATCAGGTTGCGGCGACCACCCGGGTGAGAGCCAGCCGTTGTCTCGACCGGTCGATGCGTACCGCCTTGCCTGAGGATGTTGTATTATCAGATTGACGAGGGATCTTGAACTGCTTTTTCTGCTCCAGCACGGGTTGCCAGCCGTAGCCGGGGCCAGTCAACCGGGCTTGGCTGACCACCCGCGGTAAACCCGGTGCAGGCTGCCCTGAAGCTGACGTGAAAGCTGACATGAACAGGAGCTTGCACGTCAATCCGGCTTCTCTTTTGAGAACACCTTTCCCTGCAAACAAAAGCTGGACAGCACTATGTCAACCCAGATTGAAGACAGTATCAACGGGGTCGCCGTGCCGGGCGGTGACGCCGGTGACAGCGCGCCGGAAATAGGCTATGACGGTCCGGGAGGTGGCACCGTCACCGGCTCCGCCGGGTTCGACACGGATGAGGCTGATTTCTTTCGCATAGTCCCCGAGGCCAGCGGTGAGCTTTCCGTCGTGCTGTCAGGCCTGGATGACGACCTGGATCTGCATCTCGGTGACGCCGTCGGCGACCTGCTCAGTTCAAGCATCAACATTGGCTCGGCCGATGAAAGCATCACTTACCAGGTGTCGGCAGGCGAGACCTATTTCCTGGTGGTCAGCCCCTGGGAAGATGCCGAATCACACTACACGCTGACCGTGGCAGGTCCCAGTGGCGGGTCCGGCGGCGGATCGGGCGGCGGATCAACGGGGGCGGCTGATGTCATCAACGGCATTCCCGTTCCCGGGGGTGATGTTGTTGACGATGCCCCGGTAATCGGCTATGACGGCCCCGGGGGTGGCGTGGTTACCGGCTCCACCGGATTCGGGGCGGACGAGTCGGATTTCTTTCGACTCGTCCCCGGGACCAGCGGTCAGATTTCGGTCTATCTCAGCGGGCTGAGCGACGACCTGGACGTGGTGCTGGGCGACGTCAACGGTGAGATACTGACCTCGAGTATTCAGGACGGCACGGCCGACGAAAGCTTCACCTACGAAGTAGCGGCCGGCCAGACCTACTTCCTGCTGGTCAGCCCGTGGAATGATGCCGAGTCGGACTACACCCTGACCGTAGAGGAATCCGCCGGCGGACCGGGAGTGAACGACGCGATCAACGGCATCACCGTTCCCGGAGGCGATGCCGGTGATAATGCCCCGGCAATCGACTATGACCGTCCAGAAGGTGGCATGGTGACCGGCTCCGCCGGGTTCGGTGCGGACCAGTCGGATCTTTTCAGTATTGTTCCGGCAGCCAGCGGTGATCTGTCGGTTTTTCTTACCGGGCTGAGCGACGACCTGGACCTGTTATTGACCGACCCGTTAGGTGAATTTCTCTCAACCAGTTTCAATATCGGCACCGCCAGTGAAAGTTTCACCTACGCCGTGACCGCCGGCGAGACCTACCTGCTGTGGGTCAGTCCCTGGGAAGACGCCGCATCAGCCTACACGCTGAATGTCGAGGGACCCACCGACGGTTCCGGGGGTGGTTACACCGGGGCAGAAGACGTCATCAACGGTGTCGCCGTGCCCGGGGGTGATGTTGGTGACGACGCACCGGCTATCGGCTTTGACGACCCCGGGGGTGGCGTGGTTACCGGCTCCACCGGGTTCGGTGCGGACGAGTCGGATTTTTTCCGTCTCGTACCCACCAGCAGCGGGGAGCTTGCCATTCTCCTCACCGGGCTGAGTGACGACCTGGACCTGGTGCTGGGGGATTCAAGCGGAGAACCGCTCACCGTCAGTGCCAATGTCGGTGCCATTGACGAAACCATCACCTACCAGGTGACGGCTGGCGAATCTTATTTCCTGCTGGTCACTCCCTGGGAAGGTGCCAGGTCAGACTACGTGCTGGAGGTGGATGGATCGGCCACGGGACTGGATGATGTCGGTGATTCCGCAGCCACGGCCGGCACCGTGAATGTTGGTGGCTTCGTGGAAGGCGTTATTGATCCAACCCTTGACCAGGACTGGTTTGCCGTGGACTTGATTCAGGGCCGAAGTTACCGGATCGACCTGGAAGGCAGTTCCACGTTGGCGGGCACGCTTGCGGACCCGAACTTTTTCGGGGTCTACGATGCAGCACAGAACATCATACCAGGGAGCCTCGATGACGACGGCGGTGAACTGCTGAACAGCCGCATTGTATTCACCGCCCCGCAGACCGGCACTTATTTTCTGGCGGCGGGGGCGTATGCCGGTTCCACCGGTTCGTACCAACTCGGCATTGTGGACATCGACAGCGTCGTTGATGATTTCGGCAACACCGCATCCACCGCGGGCCTGATTACTCCGGGCAAGGTTGCCCTGGGGGAAATCAAGACCACGCAGGACACGGACTGGTTTGCCGTTGAACTGAAAGGTGGACGCACATACCGGATCGATCAGGAAGGCAGTTCGACCTCCGCCGGCACCCTGTCCGATCCGCTGTTTATCGGCATCTACGACGCCAACCAGGTGTTCATCGCCAGTACCGGTAACGACGATGGCGGCCAACAGTTGAACAGCAGGACGGTGTTCACCGCCCCGGTGAACGGGACCTACTACCTGGAGGCGGGTGCGTTCAGTGGTAGAACCGGCACCTACCAGCTCAGCATCGTGGACGTGGAAGGGGCTGTTGACGACTACGGCATTACCACGTCCACTGCCGGTACTGCCGTCATCGGGGAGATCGCCAAAGGGGAAATCGAATCGGCGGAAGACCGGGACTGGTTTGCCATTGAACTCCAGGGCGGTCGCACTTACCGCATCGACCTGGAGGGCCGTCCCACGTCGGCAGGCACTTTGCCGGACCCGCTGTTCTACGGTATTTACGACACGGCGGAGGAACTGATACTGGGCACCGCGAATGACGATGGCGGAGAATCGCTGAACAGCAGGCTGGAGTTTACCGTCGCGGAAACCGGCACGTACTTCCTTGAGGCCGGTGCCTACGAGCTTGGCATCGGCACCTACAATCTTACCGTTGCCGATGTTTCGCCCAGCATTTCAACATTAGAATACAACCTGGTAATCGATTTCGACGGTGACCTGCACTACCTGCCGTATTTTGAACAGGCCCTGCTCCGCTGGGCCCAGGTAATTACCGGCGACGTGGCGGATGTTATCCACCCGGGAACCGGTGAACTGATCGACGACATCATCATCAGCGCCAGCGTCGTGGCCATTGACGGGCCCGGGGGAACCCTGGGCTATGCCGGTCCCGAACGGGTCCGGCCGGAAAATGCCCTGCCCTACCAGGGCGCCATGTTTTTTGACGTCGCCGATTTCGCCGATCTGGAAAAGCAGGGCATCATCGTGGAGACCATCCTGCACGAGATGGCTCACGTGCTGGGATTCAACAGCTACACGTTTCAACAGCTGGGGTTGATCGATGGCTTCAGCTTTATCGGCGAGTCCGCCGTCGCCGCCTACGCGGACCTGATTGGCGACAGCACGGTGGACCGGGTTCCCCTGGAGGATGGCGGCGGAGCCGGCACGGCACTGGGTCACTGGGAAGAGGATATTTTTGTTAATGAATTGATGACCGGCTACACCAACAACCCGCCGATGCCGCTGAGCATTCTTACCATCGCCGCGTTTGCCGACCTGGGCTACGAGGTTGATTTTTCTGCCGCGGACAGCTACCAGGTTACCGGTTCGTCCAGTCTTGTCGGTGTGCTTTCCGCCAATCCGAATGCCGATTCATCTTCAGCCACCCCCGCCATGCTGCAGGCCGGTACCGGCAGCCTGGTCAGCGCCGTCACCGCAGGTTTTTCGGGCAGCGTGTACACCTACAGTGATGTCACCGACCTGTACCTGTCCGCCGGCGTCGATCAGAAAGAGCTGCTTGGCGCTGTGGTCAGCGCCGATGAGAACACGATCTATTTTGTCGATACGTCCACGGACAGCAGTCGACTGGTGAGGTTTTCCGGAAACTTCCAGAAAAACAGTCCCGACGACCTGTTCACTGTTAAGGGTACCGTGGATGAAATCGCCTTTCTCACCGGGAATTTTGCCGTACTGACCTCGCTGCGGTATGAAACCCCGCAAGACGTTGACCTGGTGGTCAGCGACTGGCGTCGCGATTTTCTGGATGGCGACAACCAGATACAGGTGGTATCGGTGCAGCCCACCGATGATACCGTCGCTGCCGGCGACGGCGATGACTACGTGGACCTGGGTGCCGGCAATGACATATTCATCGACGGACCCGGCAATGACAGCTACACGGGCGGGTCGGGCATCGATGCCGTGGTCTACGCAGGGCGGTCGGTTGACTTTACCGTGAGCCCGGGGGACAGCCAGGCTACCGTCGTCGACGGCACTGGCCTGCACGGCAGCGATCATCACTCCGGCATCGAGCGCGTGTTGTTCGATGACGTCGCCCTGGCCTTCGACCTGGACGGCAATGCCGGCGATGTGGTCAAACTGCTGGGGGTACTGCTGGGTGGCAACAACTGGTACAACCGCGAATATCTCGGCATCGGCCTGGACCTGCTGGACAATTCCGGAATGAGTCTCGCCGAGGTTACGGAACTGGGCATGCAGGCCGTGCTGGGCCCGGATCCCGACAATGTCGCGCTGATCAGCCTGTTGTACGCAAACCTGGTGGGCGTCGAACCCGATGCCAACGCCATCGACACGTATGTCGCCCTGCTGGAAGACGACACCTACTCCAGCCTGAGCCTGACCCTGGCGGCCATGGAACACCCGCTTAACCAAGACAATGTCGGCCTGGACATGCTGGCGGTAACCGGCGTTGAATATTTCGTTATTTGACCTGCCGGCTTGTATGGCCTGAACTGCAGCTTGTCAGCGACAGGACGGAGACACATCCAGACCGCGACGGGCAGTTGGCGGCCAGTTCTAAAACAGGTCAGGAACGATGACGATCCACGTCTTCCGCCAGCCATGCCTTGATCAGCGATTGGTAGGGCATATCCCGTTTATTGGCTTCTATCTTGATGCGCGCCAGCAGCGATTCAGACAAGCGCAAAGAGATGGTTTTGGTAATTGGTTTCAAGTTCGGCAGTAAAGTCGGGGCAGCCTTTTCCCAGTCCACGTAGTCGGTGGAATCATGGCTTTCCCAGAATTGTCTTTCTTCAGCCTCAGATTTGAATTCTGGAATGGCTTTCTTAGGCTTTTTCATAACAAGCTCTCTCTTTGCGATGCATATCCCGTGCGGAAATTATTCTTATCAATGAACCCTCAGCTCGTAGCGCGAATGAAATATGAAGTAAACGACCTGAATCGGGTTGCCCTGACGGATCTGCGCAATCCCCGGCAACAGATTGACGGTATGACATCAAGCCGTAACTACCGTTCCAAATTATGATTTCAGGGAACTCCTGATCGATAGAGAGTTGTTATTGTACAGTCATTCCGGGCAGACGATAAGCGTCAGCGTTCCGCTCTGTACTCCGGTCTGAATTTCCTCGCTGTGTTTGTCGTAAATGGTACCAATGCCTTCGTAGGTGCCATCAAGCTTTACGATACTTTCGGCTTCCTCGGTTTCTTCGTTGGCCATGACGCGCCAGCACACGTCTCCCAAGTAATTCTGGGCATAAGCCGGAACGTAGTTGATCAGTGCAAACATCGGGATAAAAAGAACAGTTAGCATGCTGCGAATCGACTTCATCTCACCACCTCTAGCTAGTCAATAAATACAATAGGAATCTCCGCAGTCGCTTGTTATCGGACCAAGCTGACTGCTGAGCCAGACCTTATAATTAGACCAGTGTTGAGCCAGCCGACTTTGATGCATATTAACCGGATGTGGAAAAATGTAATGGGCGAAATCTGGATAAGGCAAAGCCTGGCGGGGTTCCGTCAACTTCTCAACGCGTGCGCAGCAGCGCGGCCTTGAGAACCAGCCGCTGCAGCCTGCCCAGCGGTCCTTCGCCGGACTCCCCTGCCATGCGCACCATGCAATCCTCTTCGTCATCCGTCAGCGGCCCACCACTGAGGCCCTGCCAGGCCAGTGCGGCCATCGCGCGCCGGGAATGGGCATGCTGGCGGAGGTGATCCAGGGCCGGCAACAGGCGCTGTTCGGCGGCGGTGAAGGCGGTGCCGAAAGGAAATGTTTTCAAGGTACCGTCGTCCTGCAACGGGCCCAGGGCAGACTGGAGTTGGGACGGCAGGTTGTCCCGACAGTCCGGGGGCAGCTGCCAGTCCGCCTCGATTTTGCCGGAAGCCACCGCCTGCTTCAGCAGCGTCGGTTGAAAACGGGAGTCGCTCACCGCCAGCAGCGCCTTGATGGCCTCGTTTTCGGTTTTGCCGCGCAGGTCGGCGACGCCGTACTCGGTCACCACGATATCCCGCAGGTGCCAGGGCAGGGTTGCGTGGCCGTAGGACCAGACGATGTTGGACACGGCCTTGCCACGATGCCGGCGGGTGGCGTTGAGGGTGATGACGAAACGGGCGTCGTCCAGGGCGAAAGCCTGGGCGGCGAAATTGTACTGGCCGCCGACGCCACTGACCACGCGTCCGTCCTCAAGGGCGTCGGCGACAACGGCGCCGCGCAGGGTCACCATCATGGCGCTGTTGATAAACGTGGCCCGGACCCGGGCGGCACGCTTGTCACCTTCGGTGGCGAACCGGTCTCCGTAAATCTCGTTGGTAAAGCTCACCGGCATCATGGGAAACTGCTGCCGCTGATCGGGCGTGAGTGCCCGCAGGCGACGGTAGAAGTCTTCGCAGTCCAGGAAGAAGCCGCTGTGCAGCACCGCGCCATCCACCTGGCGGCTGAGGATGCCGTGCTCCGCCAGGTGCAGAAACCCGTCGACAAACATCTCGCTCACCCCGTACAGGCCTTCACGGAAAGGGCCGGTTTCCTCCAGACCGGTGGTGGACGGCCGGTTCAGACGGTCATGACAGCGGGCAAACTCATCGGGCTGCTCATGCCTCAACAGCAGTGCCCGGGTAACCGCGTCACCGATGGAGCCGATGCCGATCTGCAGGGTGCCGCCGTCCCGGACCAGGCGGGCGGTATGCAGGCCGATGGCGTAATCCGCCAGGGACACCGGCTGCCTGGGTGCGGTGAACAGGGGAAAATCCGTCTCCGGGCTGCGCAGCAGAATATCCAGCCGGTCTGCGGGAATACGTGCCGGACCTTCCATGAACGGCATCCGGCTGCTGTACTGACCGGCCAGCAGGAACCGGCACCTGCCCTCCTCCCGCAGGTGCAGCAGGTCCACGGTGATGTCCGGGTTGGAACCGAGACTGAAATCACCGCTGTCCGGGTCTTCGGCAACCAGCTGCAGCACCACGTTCACGCCCCGCTCCAGCAGGTAGCCCAGGGCATGGGTGTAGTTGGCCGGGATGTAGTGCTGCTGGGCGGCGTCCACGTCCAGCCACTGCCCCGCCTGCAGGAAAAATTCGCTGACCTGGATGTTGGCGGGCAGGCGCCCGTCCCGCAGCATCTCGGCGTAGTCCAGTGGCGGGTAGTCACCGAACAGCCTGGACATGGCCGGTCCCAGCAGCCGGCGCTTGAATTCGTTGTCCAGTCGCGGCTGTGTCAGGGTCAGTGCGGTGATGATCTGCAGGTTGATGCCGGGATCCGCCAGGGCCCGGCGGGTCAACGCATTGACCAGGTGATTGGCCTTGCCCAGTCCCAGGGGCAGCCCCAGCACCAGGTTATTGCCCACCCGTTCCAGTATCAGCGCCGCCGCGGCTTCCGCATCGGCAACTTCGTCAAACTGCGGCGTCAAGCTCAAGGGAACCCCTGCTCAAGGAACTTCTGATTAATTAGGGACGCGCTTTGCGGGAGTCTGTCGAAATCCCCTGCCAGCCCGGGTCCGGTTTGAAGCGCTCGCCATGAGCCGCGGCCAGCGACTCAAGGGTGGCGACGATGTCGTCGATGCCCCGCTGACGTGCGTAATGCATGGGGCCGCCGCGAAACGGCGCGAAACCGGTGGCGAAGATCATCGCCGCATCCAGCTGATCCAGGTCGGCTACCACCTTCTGCCGGTAACACTCGACACAGGCATCCAGCATGGGCAGCAGCAGGCGATCCTGGATGTCCTTCGTGTCATCCGCCTGGCTACCCCGGCCCGCTGCCGCTTTGTTGTTGCGCACCGGTTTGCCGTCCTGCCAGCGGTAGAAGCCCTGACCGGATTTCCTGCCCAGTTCGCCCTTGTCCACCTTCTCCCGCAGCCAGTCGGGGATGGCGGCCATGGGTTTATCCAGCAGGTCTTTGAGCACGTCGGCCACGTGCAGACAGATATCCAGGCCCACCTGGTCCGCCAGTTCGATGGGCCCCATGGGCATGCCGAAATCCCTGGCGATGCTATCGATGCGTTCCGCCGGAACGCCCTCGTCCAGCAGCACCATGGCTTCCTGCAGGTAGGGCGTCAGCGCCCGGTTGACCAGGAAACCGGGATAGCTCTGCACCGCCACCGGCAGTTTGCCGACGTCGCCGGTGAAGGCCATGGCCTGCTGCTGTACTGTCTCGCTGATGGCGTCATGGCCCACCACTTCCACGATCAGCATGCGGGATACCGGGTTGAAAAAATGGATGCCCACCAGCCGCTCCGGCCTGGACAGGAACGAGGCCAGCGTCTGCAGGGGAATACTGGAAGTATTGGTGGCCAGGATCGCGGTGTCTTTCAACCGCGGTTCCAGCTGCCGGTAGATCTTCTGCTTGAGCTCCGGGTTTTCCGGTACCGCCTCGATCACCAGGTCGGCATTGCTAACGGCCTGACCGTCGGGATCGGGCATCAGCCGGTCCAGGGTATCGCGGGTGTCGATGGCGGACTTGTGCCGGCTGCGGCACAGGGCGGGCACCGACCTGATCGCCGCGGCGATGGGTTCACTGCTGACATCGGCAAGTGACACCCGGTACCCCTGCAGCGCACACCAGGCAGCGATGTCGCCCCCCATGGCGCCGGCACCCACCACGTGAACATGGCGGATGTCGCTGTTCCTGCCCGCCGCCTGTTTCAGCCCCTCCCGCAGGAAAAACACCCGCACCAGGTTGCGGCTGGTATCGGTTTCCAGCAGGTTCGCAAAGGAGTCGATTTCCGCCGGCTGCAGCGCTGCCCGGTTGTCCCCGTGGCGGCGCCACAGGGCGATCAGCGCATAGGGGGCGGGGTAATGGGGCCGCGGCGCCTTGCGTGCCGTCTGGGCCTGCATCCTCCGGGAGGCCAGTTGACGCACCGACCAGCTGTTCATCAGGCGATGTCGCAGCCGGCGGGGTTTTTTCCCTATGCGGCCGTCCAGCACCGCGGTTACCGCGTTTTCCAGGTGACGCTCCTCGATGAGGCTGTCCACCAGGCCGCGGCCCAGGGCCTGACGATCGTAGGCCGACCGCCCGGTAAGCATCATGGTCATGGCGGCAATGGGGTCGATGAGTTCCAGCAGGCGGAATGTGCCACCCAGGCCGGGGTGCAGCCCCAGCTGCACTTCCGGAAAACCGACTTCCAGTGCCCGGTCGCCGCTGCGCATGCCCAGCCGGTAATCACAGGCCAGGGCCACTTCCAGTCCGCCTCCCAGGCAGTGCCCGTGGATGGCGGCAATGGTGGTCAGTGGCAGGGCTTCCAGCCGGTCCAGGATACCGTGACCGCGCTGAATCAGCGCCTTGACTTCCGCCGGTTCGACACTGGAAAACTGCCTGATATCGGCGCCGGCGCAGAAGCCACCGGCTTTCAGCGAGCGAATCACCAGCGCCCGCGGTGCCGTGCCGCCAGCTGCCGCGGTGTCTGAGCCGGCCGACGCCGTCCCCGCCGACAGATTTCCGGCACTGTGCTCTGCAGTGCCAGCGTCCCGGTGCGCCCCTCCGGCGCCATCACGCTCAGGTGCCAGGTCACTTTCATCGCCGGCGCCGGCGGCATTCGTCGCGGCCTGCGACCTGGCCCCGAGGCGCTTCTCCAGGTTCTCCAGGATGCTGTCAAACTCCGTCAGCACCTCGGCATTCAGGGTATTGGTAGAACTGTCACCGCGATCCAGGTACAGCCACAGCACGCCGTCATCGCTTTCTTCGAGGCGCCAGTTATCCCATTCACCCGGCGGACGCTGTCGCTGCCGAAATTGCGTTTCCAGTTTGTCAGCAATGGTGGCGCCCATGGCCAGCCTCCTCTCTATTGAATTCCTGCTATTTATTTCCTGCTGGTTGTTTCCTGATCTGCTACCTGAGCTGTTTCCTGCCATCCGGCCGCGCCCCGCGAGGCGCCGGCCGGGGTCTGGCCTTTACCCTGGTTTCAGCGCCTGAGAAATTCCCTCGCTCCTATACCTACTGCCTTGCCCACTGCTATGACCACTCCTATACACGCTCCAGCAGCATGGACCCGCCCTGGCCGCCGCCCACGCACTGGGACGCGATGCCCTGCTGCCGGTCGAGCCTGTGCAGGGCATTGGCCAGGTGTAACACGATACGGTTGCCGCTGGTGCCCACCGGGTGGCCCAGGCCGATGGCGCCGCCGTGGACGTTGAGCCGGTCCTGGTCCAGTTCCCCGGCGGCATGATCCAGGCCCAGCACCGTCCGACAGAACTCCTCGTCGTTCCAGGCCGCCAGGCAGGCCAGCACCTGGGCGGCGAATGCCTCGTTGATTTCCCACAGGCCCACGTCCGTCAGTGTCAGCCCGTGGCGTTTCAACAGCGTGGTGGACGACAGTACCGGGCCCAGTCCCATGATGGACGGGTCCAGGGCAGCCCAGGCACTGTCGACGATGCGGGCTTTCGGTGTCAGCCCGTGGGCTGCCACGGCCTCTTCGGATGCCAGGATCACCCATGAGGCGCCGTCGGTAATCTGCGAGCTGTTGCCGGCGGTGACCCGCCCGTGGGGTCGCTCGAAGGCGGGTTTCAGCCTGGCCAGTTTTTCCGCGCTGCTGTCAGGTCGCACCCCGTCGTCCTTCGCATAGATCCTGCCATGCCGGTCGATGGCCGGTTCTATCTCGCCGTCGAAGACACCGTCCTCCTGGGCCTGGTGCAGCCGCAACTGGCTGCGGGCAGCGTACTCGTCGGCCGCCTGTCGCGAGATGGAGAAAAGCTGGGCCAGTTTCTCGGCGGTCTGACCCATGTTCATGTTCACCACCGGGTCGGTAAGCCCCCGCTCCAGGCCGATTACCGGGGCAAAGAAGCCGGGTCGCACCCGCGCCAGCACCCGCAGGCGCTCGCCCAGGGACCTGGCCCTGGCCAGGTCGGCAAACCACTGCACGGCCTGCTGACGAAACAGCAGCGGTGCATGACTCAGGGCCTCCGCGCCACCGGCCAGTACCAGGTCGGCATCGCCACCGCGAATGGCGCGAAAGGCATTGTCGATGGACTGCATACCGGACCCGCAGTTGATCTGCACCGTGTAGGCGATCATTTTCTCGCCCATGCCCAGGCGCAACGCGGCGATGCGGGCCGGGTTCATTTCCTCCGATACCACGTTGACGCAGCCGAGAATAACCTGGTCATAGGCATCCGGGGCCATGGGCTGTCGCAGCAGCAGCGGTCGCCCGCACTGCACCGCCAGGTCCACCGGTGTGAAGGGGCCGGGTTGCCCCCGGGCCTTGATGAACGGCGTGCGGGCGCCGTCCACCAGGTAGACCCGGCGCGACCGGGATTTATCGGAACTTGGCTGCTGGGGGGTGTTCATGGCGACCTCGCTGGTAGCGTGCTGTCCAAGGAAAACGGATCGTGACTTGCCCGGGGGCCAACCATAGCATAGTCACGGTGGTCAATTCGAAACAGGCGGGGCCGGACTGCACAGTACTCACTGCCGGCAAACCACGGTCAGTTTATACCCGCAGGTTATCAAGACAGGCGGTCGTGATAGTAACGCTACCGTATTACCTGCCGGCAACACGTGACCGCCCATCCCCGCAAAATCTGCAACGACGTCAGTTAATCAGCTCCCTGGCCTTGGCCAGGGTGAAATTCACTGCCTGCTGCAGTTCTATACGGGGTGGCATCACCAGTTCGTCCGGGTCCACCACGACGTCGACGATCACCGGTCGCTGCAGCGCCAGCGCTTCTTTCAGCGTGTCTGCCAGCATCGCCGGGTCCTCCACCCGCAGGCCGGCGCCACCGCAGGCCTGCGCCAGCTCGACGTAATCGGGATTGCGGAAACTGATGCTGTGCTCCGGCAGCCCCTTGGCTTCCTGTTCAAGGGCGATAAAGCCCAGCTTGCCGTTGTTGATGACCACGATTACTACCGGCAGCTGCCGCTCCACCAGGGTGAGGAATTCCGCGATCAGCATGTTCAGCCCGCCGTCACCGGTTAGGGCGATGACCCGGCGATCCGGGTAGGCAAGCTGGGCGCCCAGTGCCCCTGGCAGTGCAAAAGCCATGGAGCCAAGCCCTGAGGACAGGGTAAAGCGCTGCTCTTCCCCGACGGACAGGTGGCGGGCACACCACGCATCGATGGTGCCGGTATCACACAGAAATATCGCGTTGTCCGGGGCCGCGCTGGACACCTCGGCCACCAGGCGCTGTGGCTTGATGGGCTTGGCATCGCTGCTCCCCAGCCTGTCCCGCTGCTGCAGCCAGTCTGCCTTTTCGGCCAGCATGCTGTCGAGGAATGAGCGCTGTTCCCGGCGCGGCAGGGAATCCAGCAGTTCGGCAATGGTAGGCGCCGCGTCGCCCAGTAAACCCACGTCCAGCCTGTGCCGCTTGCCCAACTGGGTGGCGGTGTTGTCGATCTGGATCACCCGGGCCTGCTCCGGGTAGAACTCCTGGTAGGGAAAATCCGTACCGATCATCAACAGCAGGTCGCATGCTGCCATGGCCCGGATGGCCGGCTTGCTGCCCAGCAGTCCCAGGCCGCCGATGCAGCACTGGTCGTCGTCATCGATGAAGTCCTTGGCCCGGAGGGTACGCACGATGGGCGCGCCCACCCGGTCCGCCAGTTCCAGCAGTTCACGCCGGGCCCCGGCTGCGCCGATGCCGGCAAGAATCGCCACCTGGTGACTGGCCTCGATGAGTTTCACGGCCTGGGCGCAATCTTTCCTGTCCGGACGCATGACCCGCTGCAATGAACTTGCCGGGAAATGTGCCGGCGAAACATCCACCTTCATGCCCGCCACGTCCGTGGGCAGGGAAATATGGGCAACGCCCCGCGCGGAGATGGCCGCCCGGCAGGCTTCCAGGATCACCGCGGGTACCTGCCCGGCATTGGTGATGGTCTGGCTGTACACCGCCACGTCGCCGAACAGCCGCTCAAGATCCACCTCCTGATGGTAGCTGGTACCGAGATAGCGGGTTTCCACCTGGCCGGTGATGGCCAGCACCGGGGCGTGATCATGCCTGGCGTCATACAGTCCATTGAGCAGGTGGATGGCCCCGGGTCCGGCAGTTCCCATGCACACCGCGAGATTTCCCGTGAGCTTGGCCTGGGCCGCCGCGGCCAACGCCCCGGCCTCTTCATGCCGGACCAGGACAAAGTCGGTCTCTTCCTGCTGGCGCAGGGCGTCGGTCAGGTCGTTGATGGCATCCCCCGGGATGCCGAATATCTGCCTCACGCCGTAATTCTGCAGAATGCGGATGATTACTTCGGCAACTGTCATGCTTATCTCCTGGTTGCATGCCTATCTCCTGGTTGGACATCGACTGGTGAAGACCCGGTGAGGGACAAGCGCGCTTGAAGCCCACGGCCAGACCGAAACCAGTCACCCTCGGGGAACCAACCGCCAACTGCTTCGTTTGTTCCACAGTACACGTCAAGGTCTCAAAACCAGGGAACCCGTGATTGATTATGAAACTACCCTGTCTTTCAGGCTCATTACTTTTTGTTCGACTGTTCCAGTTTTGCGGAACCGAACTTTCCGCACACCGGCAATAGGCAAATTCGACAGGGAGCAACCGAACCATCACTACGCAAGAGCCCGTCAGCATGACACGGCTTGGACACCGCTTAAGGGGCATCTGATTAGACACGGCAACCCACAGCCTTCGTTACTTCGCCTTAACAGGCCGACGCCGTCGGTGGCCGGGCGCCGCCTTTTCAGTGAACTCGCCAGGAAGCCAGTGTATGTCCATGTTTAATCTGAAGCTCCTGAACAGATTTCTGTCCGGTCGCTACCGCAAATGCCTCAACTACCCGGTAGCTATCCTGCTGGCTATCGTGCTGCTGGCTGTTGCCGCCGTACCCTTCCTGGGGGATTTCCGTTTCGATGCCTCCGACGACAGCCTGGTGGCCGAGGGCGACCCGGCGCTGGCCTACTACCGGGAGATCAGCGATATTTTCGGCGGCGAGGATTTCCTGTTTTTTACCTACGAGCCGGTAAACCAGCCGTTGTTCCACCGCGACACCCTGGAACGGATCCGCCGCCTGGCGGACCGGCTGCAGGCCATCGCTGGCGTCGCCGGCGTGTTCTCACTGCTGGATGCCCCGCTGCTGGAGAATCCGCCGGTTCCCCTGGCGCAGCTGCAGGACAACGTCAAGACCCTGGGCAGCGACGACGTCGACCTGGCCCAGGCACGGCAGGAGCTGGTGACAAGCCCGCTGTTTCGCAACCTGCTGGTGTCGGCTGACGGCCGCATTACTGCCCTGCGGATCGACCTGGCCACCGATGCACGCCTTGGGGAGCTTCGCCAGCAGATCGACACCCTGGAAAGCAGCCAGCAGCTGTCCGCCGAACAGCGTCGCCGCCTGGCCGGGCTGCGGGTCCAGCTGCGCAGCACGCGCATCGACTTCCTGGCGGAACGGAAGCGTACCCTCGATGCTATCCGGCAGGTCCGCGATGACCTGGATACGGAGGCCGTCGCCCACGTGGGCGGGGTACCCCTGGTGGCGGCGGACATGATTACCTATGTCCAGCAGGATATCCTCACCTTTGGCACCGTGGTGATCCTGATTATCGCCGTCATGCTGTTCGCGGTGTTTCGCCGCCTGCGCTGGGTGATGTTGCCGCTGCTGACCACAGCCGTCTCCGTCTACTTCACCATTGCCATCCTCGGCCTCCTGCAGCAGCCGGTAACGGTGATCTCGTCAAATTTCATCTCCCTGCTGGCCATCGTCAGTATTGCTTTTTCCATTCACCTGATCAGACGCTACCGCGAGCTGCTTCAGGACGATACCGGCCAGGCCCACGTGGACCTGGTCTTCCAGAGCCTCGTGGACAAGTTCCCACCCTGCCTGTATACCGCCATCACCACCATGGTGGCATTCGGCTCGCTGCTCACCAGCGCCATCGTGCCGGTAAGGGATTTCGGCCTGATCATGTGCATCAGCATCCTGGTGGCTTTTCTCATGAGCTTCAGCCTGTTTGCCGGCATCCTGCTGCTGCTTCCCCGGGGTGAGCCCAGCGCCACCATCGACAGTGAACCCTGGCTGATCACCCTGTTACAGCGGCTGTCCACCAGGCATTCGGTCCTGGTTCTGCTGGCGGCACTGGTCACCGCGGTGCTGGCCGTACCCGGGATCAGCCGCCTCAGCATGGACAACAAATTTATCAACTATTTCCGCACCGATACCGGGATATACAAGAGCCTTGCCTATATCGACCGGCACCTTGGAGGCACGGTGCCCATGGACATCGTCGTGTCGTTTCCGCCCTACCAGCAAACCCCTGATCAATCCGCCGACCCCTTCGGCCAGCCCGACCAGGAGTTCCCGCAGCGCTACTGGTTCACCCCGGACAAGGTCCAACAGCTCCACCTGCTGCAGGGCTACCTGGAAGACCAGCCTGCCATCGGCAAGGTGATCTCCGTTGCCACCCTGTCCCGGATCGCCCGCCGGCTTACCGACGGCGATGCCCTCAGCGCACCGGAACTGGTCGCCGCTCTGGGCGCGGTGCCACAACAGTTCCGCGACAGCCTGCTGCAGCCCTATGCGGCCCCCGGGGAGGGCCTGATGCGGCTGTCCGCCCGCATGCACGAGCTGGACCGGGACTACCTGTACGCCAATGTTATCGACGGCATCCAGAACCAGGCGGACCAGCAGCTGGACGTTGGAGACGGTGTGCGGATAACCGGCATGGCGGTGCTGTTCAACAACATGCTGGACAGCCTGTATTCCTCCCAGCGGTCCACCCTGCTGTTCGTCATCCTGGCGACCTTCCTGCTGTTCCTGCTGTTGCTGCGGTCCCTGGCCCTGGCCCTGCTGGGACTGTTACCCAATCTCCTGGCGGCGGCGACGGTACTCGCCTTCATGGGCTTTGCCGGTATTCCGCTGGACATGATGACCATCACCATTGCCGCCATTATCATCGGCATCGGCGTTGACGACGCGATTCATTTCCTGCATCGCTTCCGCACCGAGCTGAATGCCTCCGGCGACGTCGCCGACGCCGTCAAGGCCAGCCATGCCAGTATCGGCCATGCCATCTACCACACCTCGCTGGTGGTGGTGGTGGGGTTTTCCGTGCTGGCTTTTTCCAACTTCGTACCGACGGTGTATTTCGGACTGCTCACCGCCCTGGCCATGGTGCTGGCGCTGCTGGCCAACCTGTCGGTACTGCCTGCCCTGCTGCTGCGCTTTTATCGATCCCCGTGAGGCCGGGGGCTGGCTGATCCCTGGCCGGTTTGAACTATCGGGCCAGCGGAACGTTACATAAAAGTGATACATAAAAGTGATACATGAAGTTGTTTCAGTCCAGGAGGTTCCAGGAACAGTGATTTTCGGAAAAGGCATAAACACAAGCATGAATATGGCCGGATTGGCCTTGCTGGGGGCACTGTGGGCTACGTCGCAGCTACCTGCCGCCGCCGCGGAATTACCCAGGCCCCACCAGGTTGCCCAGCAGGCGACTGAACAGGTCGTGGATTTTATCCAGGCCGATCGCCAGGGTGCTGCCGACCAGGGTGACAAGGTGGCGCAGCTGCTGGACATTCTGGAACCGGTGGTCGCCTTCGAGCCCATCGCCCGGGCAGTGATCGGTGCGCATGCCGATGCCCTTGACGACCAGCAGACCCGGGAGTTCACCCGGACCTTCAAAACCACCATGACCCGGCTCTACCTCGACAGCATGATGGCTTTCGATATTAAAGAGGTCGACGTGATACCACCGGAGACTGCCCTGGAAGCCGACGCCGATCGCGCCAGCGTGGAAGTCGACGTGGTGGCCCAGGACGACCAGCGCTACCGCCTGTCCTATTTCCTCGGCCTGGATGACGGTGGCAACTGGAAGGTAAGAAACATTATCGTCGATGGTATCAACCTGGGACGCACCTATCGAAGCCAGTTCGACAGTGCCATGGCCACCTACGACAATGATCCGGAGCGGGTCATTGCGCAGTGGAACCAGCTGGTCGATGAACAGTAAGCCCGCGCCGATGGTAACTGCTGGCCGATGCGGCAGGACGAGCACCCGGCGCCGGCTGCTGGCTATCGCCGCAATCGCCCTCACCCTGTTGTCGGCTTCCCGAAGCACCGCCGCCCAGCAAAGAGACACAGCGGAGGAAAGTGCCGCGACCCAGGAAAGCGCCGCAGCCCAGAAAAGTGCCGCAGCCCAGGAAAGCGCCGCGGCTCAAGAAGCCCGGCAGGCGGCTGACAGCGCAACCGCGCTGGTCGCCGCCTGGCAGCCGGCCCGGAACAGGGACGGCATCCGGGTGTTTACCGGCAACGTTGACCATTCCCGCTATGACGCCGTCAAGGTCACCACGGTCATCGACAACGTTAAACTGAATACGCTGGTGGCCATCCTGCGCGACCGGGAAGCCTGCGAGGACTGGGTCAGCCGCTGCAGGGAAGGCTACGTGGTGGAGCGGATAAATGAGCGGGAACTGATCGCCTACACCCGGACCGACCTGCCGTTCCCCTTCCGGGACCGGTGGCTGCTGTCCCGCTCACTCTGGGCCCAGGATCCCGACACCCTGGCAGTCACCGTCCACAGCGAAGCCATCCCCCGGGAAGTGGAGGAGGACTACAGCGGCGTCCGGGTGACGGACAGCCAGACCACCTGGTGGCTGGAACCGCTGGACGACGGCGCTGTCCGTGTCACCAACATCACCCATGTCGATCCCGATGTGCCGCTGCCCGCCTGGCTGACCAACAGGCTGCTGGTCCAGGGCCCGTTTCGCACCATGGCGAACCTGGTGGCGCTGAGCAGCGACCCCCGCTATACCGGGCAGACCGTCAGTTTCATCGAGGAACCCGACGGCCAGGATCGCTGAGCCGTTCCGGCTGTTGCCGGGTCGACTGATGTGGTTTCGACCCGTTTACGAAAGTGACCCCTGAGCCGGCAGCGCTTTCCCTGCAGGATTTCAGGAAACGGGAACCATCCTGGCCGGTCAGCGTTGAACGGTACAAACAAGCACAACAACTATTGAATTGAAAACCCTGAACTCAGAGAGCGACGCAAAGGAGTTTCACTATGAAACGCAGTACACCTTTCAATCACGTCAGCAGATCCGCACTGGTCCTCGCCGTGGCCGCTGTCACACCGGTGGCCCTGGCCCAGGACCCTACCGAGGTGCCCGACCAGGGAGAAATCGTTATCGGCGGTGACGTCGTGGCCCAGGTCGGCGAGCATTTCACCCTGGACTACGGTGACGGCGTCGTCACCGTTGAAATGGATGACTGGGATGATTTCAATGAAGCTCAAATGGTCAATCCCGGCGAAACGGTGAAGGTTCGTGGCGAAATCGACAGGGACCTGTTTGAACTGCAGACCATCGAGGCCAGGAGCGTCTATATCGAGGATCGAAACGCCATGTATTTCGCCTCCAGCGCTGACGAAGAGGACTCATTTGCCTGGTCTTTCGGTGTCGCTGATCCGCAGCTGGCCGAAGAAGGCACCTGGTTCGGCATCACCGGCCTGGTGACCTACATCGACGGACGGAAGATCACCGTCGATACGGGGCTGCAGGATGTCACCGTGGACACCTCGTCAATGAAATACAACCCGTTGGACGATGTCGGCTACCAACAGATCGACGTCGGCGACCGCCTACACGTTTCCGGCACACTGGATGAGAACCTGTTCGCCAGGAACGAAGTGGATGCCTACGCCATTACCTCCTACGAGTAGCGGACGGAGTCCACGGGAGCGGGGGAACTTCTGAGCAATTCAGCGGTTCCCCAAAACAACACGCCTGATAATCAGGGAGCGTAACGCGACAGTTACGTAACAGGGAACGTTTTTGACAGCAGCCGCGCCCGCGGCTGCTTTTTTTTTGACCGTTGTCATCGCTGCAGGTTGTCGCAAACGTGCAAGAGTGCCAGCGAACGACAATTACCATTCTTTTCTGGACTCCAGGAAAACGCGGGATTATCGTTAGGGTACTGTTGATCAGCAGGCTGATCAGTACGCCAACCTGGCTCACGGGGAGTCATCATGAACACTGCAGCACAATAACGTCTCCTGGAGTGAAGCCGCCAGAGTGTACCGGGAAATGATGCGGGACGTACTGAATGAGGCACGGGACCTGGGCCACGTGGAAGACCAGCGCATCAGTGCGATCCATGGCTTTTACCAGGGTATATTCCTGACCTCGGCAACAAGCGAGATCGGTAACTGCCTGACGGAAGTCGGTGCCGAGGTGAACCAGGGCCTGAACCTGTCAGGCTGACACTGGCCTTACCCCTGCCTGCCCGGTAGCTGTCCGACTGCCAGTACCAGCCAGTCCGGCATTGGAGCCCACCAATTCATGAACAGCAAAGCAGACAATGGAAACACCAGCAACGAAATGCAATTTTTCGGGCTTGGCTACGGTAATTGCAGATACTGTGAATCGCGCCTGGATGTTCATCGGCAGCTTTGTGGGTACTGTGGCAGTGCGGCCTGCCAACTACAGGCTGCCATTGAGGCCGATACCGCGAAAAAGGCAGAAAAAAAGGCCCGGCTGCAGGCATCAGTGGCGGAATTACTGGAGTCCCTGGCTGGTGGGGAAGAGACGCGGTCTGTCGCAACCGTGATCACGCCCAGCAACGATCAGCGCCTGACTGCGCTGTCAAAGGACAGGGTGACAGCGTTCAGTCAGCACTTGTCAGCTGTGTTCTCGGCGGTTCTCGACGACAACGACACTGCCAGCGAACCAGTAGACACAGCGCCGGTTACCACGGGCCAGCGGGCGGATCCCCTTTTCAACAAGGCCTGCGCCCACTGCCGCGGCCACTGCTGTCAGCACGGTAATGCAGCCCAGGCGTTTCTTTCGAAAGAAACTATCCGTGACCGTCTGGCGCAGCTGGGCGTGGACCATCATGGGGAATTGCTGGACCGCTACCTGGGACTTATTCCGGACTACTCATTTGAAAACAGCTGCATCTACCATGCCGCTGACGGCTGTGCCTTGTCCAGGGAGCTGCGCAGCGATGTGTGCAACGGTTTTTATTGTGGGCATCTGCGCGATATCGATCATGAAAGAGTCAGCAGCTCGGCAAAGCTGTTGCTTGTTGCCGAGGAAAATTACCGGCCGTTGAGGTCTGAGTTGATTGTCACTGATTGGTAAGGAGGCTGACTGGGATGTTTGATGAGAGTTTCCCAAGAGAGAAACGGGTCAAAGGTACCTGATAGCATGCCAATAAGAATGCGGGGACGGTGGGAAACGGTGGGAAACAGGGATCAGGTAGCGCCTGCCGCGGCACGCCGTGAATACATCCCTGTAGGCTCGACGCCCGCATCCCTGCGGGCGACGGCCGCGGCAGGCACCACCTGACCCCTGTCTGCAGGTTTTGTGGAACCTCCCGGCAAAGATTATTGGCTACTGCAAGGACGGTGGATTCGTTTCTGGGGGTTCGGCGCCCGCATCTCCGCCGGCGACGGCCGCGGCAGGCACTACCTGATCCCTGTCTGCAGGTTTTGTGGAACCTCCCGGTAAAGATTGTTGGCGGCTGCAAAGCCGGAGGATTCGTTCCTGCGGGTCCGGCATCCGCATCTCCGCCGGCGACGGCCGCGGCAGGCACCACCTGATCCCTGTCTGCAGGTTTTGTGGAACCTCCCGGTAAAGATTGTTGGCGGCTGCAAAGCCGGAGGATTCGTTGAGCCTGTTGCCTTATGGACCGCTCGTTCTGTCAGTTGCCGATGGCCAGATTGATCGACTCGTCATTGTAGGTAAATACCCAGTTTCCGGATGACAGGTCGTCCGTGGAGTAGCCGACAAAGATTTCGTACTCGCCCAGCTCGGCCGTGGTCAGGGTCAGCGAGCCACCGAGGAACTCCAGGACGTTCAGGTCAACCTGTTCGGTCAACATCAGCTCGGCGAATGGAATCAGGTTGGGGACCGTGGCCTGGACGGTGGTGATCTCCAGGGGCTCGATGCCGCCGGGAGTTACCTGGACGTGATTGCCCGCGGAGCGCACGATGACCACGACCTGGGCCATTTCGCCCACGTCTTCCGCCCTGGGCTCAAGGGTTACATGGATTTCAATATTCTCGTTGACCGTTACCGCATCAGTATAGGTGACGCCGCCGTCCGTGGTGACACCGCCGTAGACGGTGGCCCCGGGCGGGGCAAAGTCCGTGCGCAGGGTTCGCAGCGGCGGTGGCAGGTCGTCGCCGTCATTGTCGAGGATCAGCACCTGTACGCTGCTGTCACCCAGTTCCGCGCCCATTATGTTGCTGAGAGTCACGGTCAGGCTTTCGGTGGATTCTTCGATACTGTCATCGATTACTTCGACGTAGCGGGAGGTCACCTGGTTTCCCGGTACAAATTCCAGGGTGCCACCTGCCCCGCCGGACACCAGGAAATCCTCACCCAGCACGGCGGTACCACCAAGCACCTGGAAATCCACGCTGGCCGAGGCATCGAGATCGCCTTCGCGTCGCGCCCGGATAAAGAACCCGCCCTGCCCCTCGTCAATCTCCAGGGAATCCAGTTGCAGGCTGATGGTGGAGTTACCCTCCTGCCCCATCTGGTCGTTATCCACGATAAAGAGCCGGGCAAGATTATCGGTTCCGATACCGACGTCCGGCGGTGCAATGACGTTATCCAGGGTCACCGTAAACGTCTCCGTGGATTCCACCAGCTGGTCATCGACAATCTGCACCGACAGGGAGCCCATAGTCTGACCCTGCAGGATGGTCAACGTGCAGGCGCAGGGGACAAAATCCTCCGTCGACAGCGCCGTACCGCTTCTTACCGTGTAGTTCAGCGATACGGTTGCCGGTGCCGGTTCGCTCAGTTCGACGGCCAGGTTCACCGTGCCGATGCTTTCCAGCACCGAGGTGCTCAGCGAAGCAGTGGCGAACTCGGCGAATATCGAGGGCGGCGTGTAGTCATCGTCGCGGATGGCAAGGGTGGCCGAGTCGATATCCAGCAGCGCGCCGGCCGGGTTGCTCAGGGTCAGGGTAAAGGTTTCATCCGGCGGCGGTTCGATAAGGACATCGTCGATAATCTCGATGTCAATCTCCTGCTCGATCATGCCGGACTCGAACATCAACGTGCCGCTTAGGGGCCCGAAATCCTCACCCGCCACCGCGCTGCCATCCGCCAGGGCAAAATCGACGCTGACCGGAGAATCAGGGTTACCGCTGCGGGTCACTTTCACCTGGACAATCCCGGCATCTTCGTCAAACTGGAATTCGTCGGCGACCAGGGATAGAACCGGCGCGTCCTCGTCGGCAACAAAGTTGGCCGACAACCTGGCGTAGGCGGATGACGGCACGTCCGTGTACAGGAACATGCAGTCGGTGATGGCCCCCAGCGGTTCGCAGGCACCCCCCCAGCCGCTGAACACGTAGCCATTGGACGGCACCGCCCGTACTGCCAGGATCCGGTAGGTTTCGAACGGCAGGATGATGGACAGGGAGCCGAAAAACGCTGACGGCCCGGTGTACCCCTCCGGGTCGAAACCCGGCGGCGGAAACCGCACGCCGTCGAGAATCTCCACGCCGCCACCGGCACCCACCTCCAGGGTCAAGTCGAAGGCTTGCGACACCTCTCCCCCCATGAGCAGAGCCTGAACGATATCGCTGGTTTCCGCGAAGGTTACCGGATCGTAAATTTCCGCATCGGCGACCACCGGCACGAAGGTCGCCGACAACTGATCGTCGCCGGAAAACACGACTTCGCAGACAGATTGCGTGTTGCAGTTGGCCGCCAGACCGCCCCAGCCGGCAAAGACCCATCCGGGACTTGCCGTGGCCGTCAGCTCGATATCGGTATCCACAATGTAGTCGTCCAGCAGGTAGCTGCCGGCACCGGTAAAATCAAATATCGGCCCGGAACTGCCATTGATGGGTACGCCGGATACGTTACCCTGGCCATTGATGGTGAGAGTAATTTCGGCAATTTCGGCAGCCCAGGCACCGCCGGCCAGTGCCAGCAACATCACTCCGAGCAGGCGGGACCACAGTGGTGTTAAACGGGCACGTCGATTCATTGTCTGTCCTCGGGATTATTGATCGGGGTAATCCCCGGATTCCTTACCTTGTGGGCCAGCCAGCGGAACGAATCCGGTAGTCGATGCGTCTTCTATGCTGTTACGTCCACTGTATTGCGTTCATGGTGTTACGCTCAGGCTGTTGCGTTGGCGCATCCGCGTTCGCCGACTTCAATTTTGCGGCCAGGGAGTTGAGATTTTTGCAGTATTTCGCCGGCAGGGCAATTCTCCCTGCCCAGGGAATCCGCCAGGGACCTTTACGCATTCGCTGCCCCACCGTTACAAACGCTTTACCCAACGGCCAACGGGGCGACTGGCAGCGAGCCTGCGGTTGAATCGCTATCGAGGCTTGTGAACGCCACCAGCACTGCGATTCCAGCGACACAGGCACTATGAAAGCCGTGGGAATCCGTGTATAAAAACCAGGAATCCCCGCCAGACCAATCATGAACACGAGGAGAATCGCTGTGCCCCTTCTGCTTCTGACCCTGGTGATCCCATTGCTGATCGTTTCGCTGCCACGCCTGGCCCTGGCCGACACTGAATTTGCAGATTCAATTCCTGTAGAGACTGCCCGGGCACTGCTTGCCTCACCGTTCGGCGAAGTGACTTTCTATAGCGATATCGTCGATGAATTCCCGGAATTTGAAAAACCCGCCGAATTTTCCGTGCTTGGCAGCGTGGACAACGTCATGTCCCTTCGCGCAGTGTTCGAAACCCGGCTGGACGAACAGGCAGCTACCGGGCTGGCGATCTCGGCGTTGCTTGATCAAGGCTGGCAGAGGCTGCCCACGCCGATCAGCCCCATATCCCGGGTGGGGTTTGTCTCTGCCTCCGACATAAACCGGGATGTTACCCGGCTATGCCACGACGGGCATGGCAATATCTCCGTGTACTATACCGGCAGCGAAGACACCAACCTTGTGCGGCTGGAACTTTCAGGACGCTCGTTCGGCAGGCAAAGAACCTGCGAAATACAGATCAGTGAATCAAACCAGTCGATGACCATGATGCAGGCACGCCTGGGCCAGGGTATCCGTCAATACATGCCCCGACTGGAGATACCGGCGCAACAGAGACGGCCCGGCTGGGTGCCGTTCGTCGGTGGTGGCAGTTCCAGCTCGAACAGCAGTGCCGAGGCGGAAACCACCATTGCAACCGATCTCTCCATGGAGGAACTGTTTCAGCATTTCGCCGCGCAAATGACGGCACAGGGCTGGGCACTGGATACCCGGAATACCGGTAGCGTGACTGCCACCGGCAACTGGACGCGCAGCCCGGCAACGGACCTCGACCTCATCAGCACCCTGACCATTATTGCTTCCGGTGATTCGGCCTACGATCTGAAGTTGACCGTGGTAAATCCCGGTGGCAGGAACAGCGGCTTCGGGATTTTTCGCAATTGACCTCGGGGGAAGAATGTACCCTGGCGCCTCGGCACAACCTGCCGGGGACTCCGCCTGGCAGGCCGCTATGGCAATTCAACAGGATACTAGCCGCCGGGCGGCGCCACCGCCCTGACCGTCAGTCTGCCCACCGACGTGCGCACGACTTCCACTTCCGTGCCGGCGCCAAGTTCCTGTTCGGCGACGACCTGCCAGTCGATGCCGGAGAATCTCACTTTGCCCGGCAACTTGCCGGAAACCGCGGAGTCCAGCACGAACCGGTGGCCGATCAGGTCCGAGGTCACCGGTTTCCGTTCGGTGCTGTCCTGCAGGCGCTTCAGCGGTTTCCACAGGCCCACCGCGGCCAGTAAAGACAACAGGCCACTGCCCAGCAATGCGCCGCCCAGGGACTGGGGCACAAGGCCCACTACCATCAACAGGCCGGTGGCCAGGCAGCCCAGACCGATAAAGAACAACACCATGATGGAAAAGCCCAGCATGCCCACTTCGATTGCCAGCATGCCCAGGCCGAGGAAAATCAGGATGGACGGCAGGTAGCCATTGAAGGATTCCATGATTACCTTCGCTCCGTTTCCCTGGCAGGAGCCGTGTCAGCCCTGCCGTCCTGTTCATTCATCCGGTTGATGATCGCCATCCCCTGGGCTACCAGGCTGGCGGCATCGGTGCCGTTATCCGGCAGCAGCACCACCGAGGATTCCCGGGCGATAGCCTGCTTGGCCTCGATGGCCTTGGTAGCCAGGTCCAGCTGGATGGCCTTCTGCCCTTCTTCCGTATTGGCCGCCTCACCCACTTTGCGCAGGGCTTCCGCCTGGGCTTCGGCAACGGCAATGATGGCCTTGGCCTCGCCCTCGGCCCTGAGGATGGCTTCTGACTTGTCGGCTTCCGCCGCCAGCACCACGGACTGTTTCTGCCCTTCCGCCACGTTGATGGCCGCCTGACGATCGCCTTCCGATTCCAGGATCTGGGCCCGCTTCACCCGCTCGGCCTTCATCTGGGCCTCCATGGCATCCATGATCGAGGCCGGCGGCACGATATCCTTGATTTCGTAGCGCAGTACCTGGATACCCCAGGGCTGGGAGGCTTCGTTGATGGATTGGACGATGTTGGCGTTGAGCTGGTCCCGTTCCTCGAAAGTCTTGTCCAGTTCCATCTTGCCCAGTTCGGAGCGCATGGTGGTCTGGGCCAGCTGGGTTACGGCAAATATGTAGTCATCCACGCCGTAGGTCGCCTTGTAGGGATCCAGCACCCGGAAATAGAGCACGCCGTCGACTGTCAGGGATATATTGTCCTTGGTGATACCGCCCTGGCTGGGAATATCCACGGCCTGTTCCTTCAGTGATCGATTGGCGGCAATGCGATCGATAAACGGCACGATGAAATTAAGCCCGGCTTCCTTGGTGGAGTGGTATTTACCGAATCGCTCCACGATAAAGGCCCGGTTCTGGGGAACGAACTTGATCCCCGATCGAAGCGTGGAGATAATCAGGATCAGTATCACCGCGGGGACGATGAATTGGGTGGGATCCAGTGCCATGGTCGATTCCTCTGCCGGTTGGGGTGATTCGTGAGTGTACCCCATATTTCAGTGCAGGACCCGTACTGCATTCAGCTACGGATTTTTTCAGGAAAGCAGCAGGTGACACACTCCGCTTCAAAGATCGACCCTGAGCAGTACGCGGCCCAAACCGTGGTGTCCCTGCGGACCTCCGCTGACCGGACTCAGCAGTGGCTGGGAACCGGCAGGGTTGTCAGTCTGTAAAGCCGGGTCGGTACTGGAGGTAAGCTCCCCTTCCAGGCCGAGGCCGAAGCGACCCAGCCGCAGCATCAGGCTTGACCTGGCGCCTCCCTCCACGCCAAAGCGAAGATCCGGCCTGCCGTCGTTGTACCTGGCAAAACCACGGGCAAACACGCCTGCCGGCGTATACTCGACACTGAAGTCACCGGCTCCTGTCTTTACCGTAGCCGAACGCAGGACGATGTTCGCACCGGCGCCAAACTCCGTGCGATGCGTGCCCGTAATGGCCTTGGCGTCGAATTCGATTCGCGCTTTGTATTTCAGTCCCAGTACTTCATTTTCACTAAGAACCATGTCCGGTTTCCATAACGCGGCAACACCTGCCTCGAGGAAAGGTTTCAGGGTATCGGCTTTCCAGGGAAACAGCGGACTTTTGCTGACGTATTTGTGAATCGTGTCCTGGACCAGCTTTCCCCAGGCACCGCTGTCGACGCCCGCTGCGCCCAGAAGCTTTATTTCGATCTCACGGTCTTTTCGAACAATCACCTCGAAATCGATGGACGTCCTGCCAACGTAGGGTCCCTTGCCAGCCTGATAAGTGGATTCAGGCCCGTCGACATCGCCTGGCCGTAACGTGCCTTTCGGCGTTTGCATGCCGATGACCGTTACCCCGATCTTGGCGAGACCGGAACGTTTGTCATTAAAAGTCACGAACATGGAGAGTCGGGCCGTGGGCCCCTGGTCGGAACCGCTGCCGGGATTGAAGGGCGGATCACCGTCGTTCTCGTATACCAGCCAGAACGACCGGGATGCCTGGACCGCCTCATCGAGTAACAGCGACCTGTTCAGCTCCGTCGCCGCAGCCGGCTGGCGCATTTCCAGCAGAATGCCGACAGCCTGCCAGGGTTCCAGCGGACCCAGGATCCACTGCCTGCTGTCCAGCCTGAAGCTGACAGCCTGCAGCTTGGACTTGTTGGCCCTTGGCAATTCGCGAACAAGCTTCGACAAAAGCGGAGAGCGGCTAACTGGCAATGAACGATCGAGGGTAAGCCTGACATCAAGGAGGGAAAACTTGTCTGCCAGGGAGCGTGCCGGTACCTGGGCACGGTACGGGATCTTCGGTGGCATCCCTGCCCCAAGGCGAAATGCGCTGGAATCCAGGCCCATGGGGCCGCGATTCAAGGTACTTCCTGAGCCGTACCTGGACAGTGTCAGTGCCCCGACGCCAAGAGAGCTCCGCTTAGAAGAGTCCGTAGACATTAACAGCGGTTCCGATAGGTGAAAAAGGTTTGTCGACGCTATCTGCTTATCACCAGGCCATTGGCCTGGACAGACCTCGAATTAAACTGACAGCTGTCCTGACTTCTACTCCAGCCCGACATATCAGTCTCGACACTAGCCCCAGCGGATAGAATTGTCCAGCGCCACGGAGAACCGGCGGTGCGGCGATGTGTTACAGTCACCCCGGTTTAAAATCGATGCCCGCTACAGGGACAGAAAACCTGTCGGCCTCTTATTGCACAACCGGATCTGGATCAACCAGCACACCATGCCAGTCCTGAAAGCCCTCAATGCCAGGCTGCAAGCCGGAATCCAGCACCTGCAGCGCGGCGAGTCGGCTGCCGCAGAGACGGTTTTCCAGGAAGTTCTCAACTCGGCGCCTGACCATGCCGATGCCCTGCACCTGCTGGGGTTGCTGCGCAGTCGGCAGGAGCGCAATACCGAAGCGTTGCAGCTGATTGAGAGCGCAATTACCAGCCATCCCCGGGGCGCCGTGTTTCATCACAATATTGGCGGTATTTACCGCAAGCTGGGGCGCTTCGAGGAAGCGGAGCGGGCATTCCGGCAGGCCATCAGGCTGAGGCCGTATTACGGCGAAGCCTACCAGGCGCTCAGCGACATGGTGAGCTTCAAGGAGCGGGATCCGCTGCTGCTGCAAATGCAGCAGCTGTTGAAGAAACAGGATCTCGATGCACAGACCCGCTGTTACCTGCATTTCGCCATGGGCAAGGCCCTGGACGGGCTGGGCGAGTGACTGGGCGTATCTCTTGAGCAGAGAATGGCGGAAATTTCCGGAGGTTGAACCAATTGCAAGTGGCGGTGAGGGAGGGATTCGAACCCTCGATACGTTGCCGTATACACACTTTCCAGGCGTGCTCCTTCGACCGCTCGGACACCTCACCGTAATGCAAACTCTTTTTCTCTACTGTACCTTGCGTACAGGGTCAGGTTCGCTGCGCGAACCCGAGGTCGGGATTGATTCGCAATCCGGACAGACCGGATTACTCACCCCTGCGGGGCGCGCTTGTAAAACGCGCGTCTGCGCCGCTCCGCGGCTGTCGAACCCTCGATACGTTGCCGACTACACACTTTCCAGGCGTGCTCCTTCGACCGCTCGGACACCTCACCGTAATGCAAACTCTTTTTCTCTACTGTACCTTGCGTACAGGGTCAGGTTCGCTGCGCGAACCCGAGGTCGGGATTGATTCGCAATCCGGACAGACCGGATTACTCACCCCTGCGGGGCGCGCTTGTAAAACGCGCGTCTGCGCCGCTCCGCGGCTGTCGAACCCTCGATACGTTGCCGACTACACACTTTCCAGGCGTGCTCCTTCGACCGCTCGGACACCTCACCGTAATGCAAACTCTTTTTCTCTACTGTACCTTGCGTACAGGGTCAGGTTCGCTGCGCGAACCCGAGGTCGGGATTGATTCGCAATCCGGACAGGCCGGATTACTCACCCCTGCGGGGCGCGCTTGTAAAACGCGCGTCTGCGCCGCTCCGCGGCTGTCGAACCCTCGATACGTTGCCGACTACACACTTTCCAGGCGTGCTCCTTCGACCGCTCGGACACCTCACCGTAATGCAAACTCTTTTTCTCTACTGTACCTTGCGTACAGGGTCAGGTCCGCTGCGCGAACCCGAGGTCGGGATTGATTCGCAATCCGGACAGACCGGATTACTCACCCCTGCGGGGCGCGCTTGAACTACGCGCGTCGGCGCCGCTTCGCGGCTGTCGAACCCTCGATACGTTGCCGACTACACACTTTCCAGGCGTGCTCCTTCGACCGCTCGGACACCTCACCGTAATGCAAACTCTTTTTCTCTACTGTACCTTGCGTACAGGGTCAGGTTCGCTGCGCGAACCCGAGGTCGGGATTGATTCGCAATCCGGACAGGCCGGATTACTCACCCCTGCGGGGCGCGCTTGTAAAACGCGCGTCGGCGCCGCTCCGCGGCTGTCGAACCCTCGATACGTTGCCGACTACCACCCTTTCAGGGCGCGGTAATGTAGCCTAGTGACTGGTCAATTACAAGATGCCGCGGCCAAAAGCCATGACCATTGTGCGGTTAAACAGCAGGGAAGCGCAGGGATTAACGAGGTAATTTGTGCGAATCGGGTATTCGTCCAGCCGGCGATTCTGGTAATCTACCCCGCTGTGCAACGCCGGGCCGGCATGAGTCGAGGCCCTGGCTGAAAACTGGACTAGTGGCAAGGAAGTGGCAAGGAAGTATGGCTGAAAAAAAGCTGAAGAAAGTACTTATCGCCAACCGCGGGGAAATCGCCCTCAGGATCGTCAGGGCCTGCAGTGAACTGGGTATCCGCTCGGTGGCGATTTACACCGAACCGGACCGCTATGGTCTGTGCGTCAAGCGGGCGGACGAATCCTACTCCCTGGGGGAGGACCCCATCGCCGGTTACCTGGATCCGCGGCGGATCGTCAACCTGGCAGTGGAAACCGGCTGCGATGCCATCCATCCCGGCTATGGATTTCTTTCCGAGAATGACGAGTTCGCCCGCCTCTGCGAGAAGAAAGGCATTACCTTTGTCGGACCCAAATCGACCGTCATCAGGATGATGGGTGACAAGACTCAGGCCCGTGACAGTATGCGGGCCGCAGGCGTCCCGGTTACACCCGGTTCCGAAGGCAACCTGGAAAACCTGGACGAGGCCCTGGAGCTGGCGGAGACCATCGGTTACCCGGTGATGATCAAGGCCACTTCCGGCGGCGGTGGTCGCGGCATCCGCCGCTGTGACAACGCCGCTGAACTGCGCAAACAGTACCCCCGGGTAATCTCCGAGGCGGAAAAAGCCTTTGGCTCGGCGGAAGTGTTCCTGGAGAAATGCATCGTCAATCCCCGGCACATCGAGGTGCAGATCCTGGCCGACAGCCACGGCAACGTCATTCATCTCTACGAGCGGGACTGTTCCATTCAGCGCCGCAACCAGAAACTCATCGAGATCGCCCCCAGCCCCCAGCTGTCCACGGAACAGCGGGAGCATATCGGTGAACTGGGGGTGCGCGCCGCCAGGGCCGTGGGCTATGAGAACGCCGGCACCGTCGAATTCCTGCTGGCCGGTGACGATATCTATTTCATGGAGATGAACACCCGGGTGCAGGTGGAACATACCATCACCGAGCAGATTACCGGCGTGGACATTGTCCGGGAACAGTTCCGTATTGCCGCCGGTCTGCCCCTCAGCTACGCCCAGGATGACATTACCTTCCGGGGCTTCGCCATGCAGTTCCGCATCAATGCCGAGGACCCGAAGAATAATTTCCTGCCAAGTTTTGGCCGCATTACCCATTACTACGCCCCGGGTGGTCCCGGCGTAAGAGTGGATACCGCCGTCTACACCGGCTACGAGATTCCCCCCTACTACGACTCCATGTGCCTGAAACTGGTGGTCTGGGCCCTGACCTGGGAGGAAACCATCGCCCGGGCCCGACGCGCCCTGGACGACATGCGCCTGCATGGCATCCGGACCACCGCGTCCTACTACCAGCAGATTCTGCAACACGAAGATTTTCAGTCCGGCAGGTTCGACACCAGTTTCGTGGTCGAGCACCCGGAGTTACTCGACTACTCGGCCAAGCGCCACCCGGCGGAAATAGCCCTGGCCCTGGCCGCAGCCGCAGCCGCACATGCCGGCTGGTGATACTCAGGAGAAGTATTCGATGCCCGAAGCAAAATCCGTCGAGGTTACCGACGTCATACTCAGGGACGCCCATCAGTCCCTGATCGCCACCCGCATGCGCACCGAGGACATGCTGCCAATCTGCGAACAGCTGGACAAGGTGGGCTACTGGTCCCTTGAGGTCTGGGGCGGTGCCACCTTTGACGCCTGTATCCGCTATCTCAAGGAAGATCCCTGGGAACGCCTGCGCAAACTCCGCGAGGCCCTGCCCGGGACCCGGCTGCAGATGCTGCTGCGGGGACAGAACCTGCTGGGCTACCGCCACTATGCCGACGATGTGGTCCGGGAGTTCGTGGCAAGGTCGGCGGAAAACGGCATGGATGTTTTCCGGGTATTCGACGCGCTCAACGACCTGCGCAACATCGAAACGGCCATGCAGGCGGTCAAGGACGTGGGCAAGCATGCCCAGGGCACCATCTGCTACACCACCAGTCCGGTGCACACCCCGGAGCTGTTCATGAAGCAGGCCGATGACCTGAAGGACATGGGCGCCGATTCCATCGCCATCAAGGACATGGCCGGACTGCTGACTCCCTATGACACCTACGAACTGGTCAAGGCCATCAAGTCCCAGGTGGACCTGCCCCTGGTCATTCACAGCCATTCCACCTCCGGGCTGGCACCCCTGTGCCAACTCAAGGCTATCGAGGCAGGGGCTGATCGAATAGATACCGCAATTTCGGCGTTTGCCGGCGGCACCTCGCACCCGTCCACGGAATCACAGGTGGCGGCCCTGCGAGGCACCGGCTACGACACCGGCCTGGACCTGGAACTGCTGGCGGAAATCGCCGACTACTTCCGGGAGGTGCGCAAGAAGTACCACCAGTTCGAAAATGAATTCACCCGGGAAGACATCGCCGTGCAGATCAACCAGGTACCCGGCGGCATGATGTCCAACCTGGCCAACCAGTTGAAGGAACAGAACGCCCTGGACCGGATCAAGGCAGTGTTTGCCGAAATTCCCCGGGTTCGCAAAGATCTCGGCTACCCGCCTCTGGTGACACCCACTTCACAGATCGTCGGCACCCAGGCGGTTTACAACGTCCTCGCCGGTGAACGCTACAAGACCATTACCAACGAGGTGAAACGTTACCTCCAGGGCGGTTACGGCAAGCCACCTGCCGCCGTCAATGGCGAGCTGCAGAAAAAGGCCATCGGTAACGAACAGCCCAGCGACGAGCGACCCGCCGACAGCCTGAAACCGGAACTGGACAAGCTGCGCGGGGAAATCGGCGAGCTGGCGAAGTCGGAAGATGACGTCATGATCTATGCCATGTTTCCGGACCTGGGCAAAGATTTCCTGCAGCAGCGCTCCGACGGCACGCTGACCCCGGAGGTGCTGGAGCCAGTGGCAGCGGCCCGATCCCGGGAAGCCGGCAAGGTCGCCACCGAGTTCAAGCTGGATGTTCATGGCGAAACCTACGACGTGGCCATTACCGGCGTGGGCGACTCCGGCGGCAGCAAGCGCAAGCTTTATATTTCCCTGGACGGCATGCCCGAGGAAGTAACCTTCGAGGCGTTGAATGAATACGTCGCCGACAAGGGCAGCAGCAAGCGCTCCAAGGCGTCCGAGCCCGGGCACGTAACCGCCGCCATGCCCGGCAATATCGTCGAGGTGCTGGTCAGTGAGGGGGACAGCGTCGAGGCCGGCCAGGCGGTGCTGGTAACCGAGGCCATGAAGATGGAATCAGAAATCATGGCCAATATCGACGGTACCGTGCAGGAAATTCATGTGGCCAAGGGCGACCGCGTCACCCCTGGCGAAATTCTCATGGTGATCGGTTGAGCCGATAACCGGCAGGTTCGCGGATTACTGACGGACGAACCGGTAGTTGAGCTGCGCCGGGCTGACGGGGCGATTGCTGCGGAATGGATTGATATCCAGTCCGCCGCGGCGATTGAAGTTCATGCCGACCACCAGCATCTCCGGTTCACAATGAAGCATCAGGTCCCGGTAGATCAATTCGGCACATTCCTCGTGGTAACCGGCGTGCCGCCGGAAAGAACACAGGTAGGCCAGTAACGCTTTTTCATCAATTGCCGGCCCGCTGTAGCGCACCGTCACCGTGGCCCAGTCCGGCTGACCGGTAATGGGACAGTTGGACCGGAACAGGTTGCTGTACAGCGCACTGTGCTCGGTACGGCCCCTGCCACGCTGCAGCAGTCCGGCATCCGGCTGGCGGGTGGTAACTGGCACTTCCAGTTCGTCAATACACTTCCCCGGCGGAACCTGGATCCGGGCCAGCGCACTATCGCCCAGGGGCAGCACCGATACCTTGACCCGGGAACAGGTGACTTTTTCAAGATCGTCGGTGATGCGCTTGCCCACCTGTTCGGCACTGGTGAAGACCTCGTTGTTCAACGAGTTGAGGTACAGTTTCAGCGACTTGGATTCCACCAGGTTTTCGGCTCGGGCGTCGAAAACCAGTTCCGCCATGGCGGCTTGCGGCTTGCCGCCGGCTTCCAGCCAGGACAACTCGTAGGCCCGCCAGAGATCAAAGCCGTGCAGTTGGATTTTCCTGTCGATGTCCAGCAGCGAGCGGGAGGCCCGGCGCGGAATGGCGTACAGCAATTCCGGATCGTAGTGATCCGGATAGGTTGACTGCTCACCCAGCGGGTTTTTCGCCATCGTCTTCTCAGCCGTTACCTGCACCACCGTGCTGGCGGCACACTTGCCATGATTTTTTCAATGTTGCCCGGCAGCAATTCACCAGCTGAACCCGGTGCTGTTTACCCCGGGCCTGTTGCCGGGTCGGATCCGGCTCATCCAGGGCCCCTGCTTTTGGCAGTGGAGACCGGGGGCAGGTGACAGCGGCAGCGACCGGAGTCCCTCAGCTGCGCAGACCGGTACCCCGTCGCAGCAGGTAGATGCAGCCACCGTACAGGCTCACCGCGAAGGCCAGCAGGATGATAAAAGCCCACATGGTATTGACATCCGAGACGCCGAGAATGCCGTAGCGGAAGGTATTGACCATGTAGAAAATCGGGTTCAACGCCGACACACCCTGCCAGAATCCGGGCAGCAGTTGCGACGAATAAAACACGCCGCCGAGATAGATCAGCGGCGTGAGCACGAAAGTCGGAATGATGGAGATGTCATCGAAACTGTTGGCGAACAGTGCATTGATGAAGCCTGCCAGGGAAAAGACCATGGAGGTCAGCAGAATCACCGAAAGGGTCAGCAAAGGATGCTGCACCGTAAGATCGGTAAAAAACAGTGCCATGAGCGTCACGATGGCGCCTACCGACAGCCCCCGGGCCATTCCGCCGACAACGAATCCGGACAGAATGACGTAGTTGGGCACCGGGGCCACCAGCAATTCCTCCACGGAACGCTGAAACTTGTGGCTGAAAAAGGATGACACCACGTTCGAATAGGAATTCTGGATCACCGCCATCATGATCAGGCCGGGGACGATGAAATCCATGTACTGGAAGCCGCCCATTTCCCCCACGCGGCGTCCGATCAGGTTGCCGAAGATAACGAAATACAGCCCGATGGTAATCGCCGGCGGTACCAGGGTCTGCAGCCAGATACGTGAAAAACGCCGTACCTCCTTGATGACGATGGTCTCGAATGCGACCCATTTGTGATTGAGCAGTAGTCGATTCATGGCAGGTTACTCGTCGCGCAGCTTGGACAGGAACAGCTCTTCCAGGCGATTGGTCTTGTTGCGCATGCTGGCCACCTGTATGCCCCGGTCACCCAGGTAGCTGAAGATGACTGCCAGGTCCCGGGTACCACCAACGCCCACCTCGATACAATGATTGTCGACCTTGTGCAGCGACACACCTTCCGGGGGATCTTCCGGCAGTTCGGTGATTTCGCTGATCAGGTCGAGAATGAATACCTGGGAATCCAGCTGTGACAACAGATTTTTCATGCCGGTGTTCTCGATTATTTCACCTTCATCGATGATGGCGATGTTACGACACAGGTGCTCCGCTTCCTCCAGGTAGTGGGTGGTCAGGATAATGGTGGTGCCCGCCTGGTTGATTTCGGTGAGAAATTGCCACATCGAGCGGCGCAACTCGATATCGACCCCGGCGGTAGGCTCATCCAGAATCAGCAGCCGCGGCTCGTGTATCAGGGCCCGGGCGATCATCAGGCGTCGCTTCATGCCACCGGACAAGGTGCGGGAACGCACCATGCGCTTGTCCCACAGACCCAGCTTGCGCAGGTAGGTCTCCGCGCGTTCCGCTGCCAGCCTGCGCGGCAGCCCGTAATAACCGGCCTGGGTCATGACGATGTCCCGGACCCGCTCGAACTGGCTGAAGTTCACTTCCTGGGGAACGATGCCGAGATCCTGCTTGGTCTCAAACACGTGGGTGTCCACGTCCCGACCGAATACTTCCACCTGCCCCGCCGATTTCTTGACCAGGGTGGCGATGACGCCGATGGTGGTGGACTTACCGGCACCATTGGGTCCCAGCAGGGCGAAAAAATCCCCCGGCTGGACTTCCATGGAAATCCCCTTCAATGCTTCTTGACCGTTGGCGTAGGTTTTACTGAGATTGTTGATCGATATGGCGGCTGTCATCGGGTCAGGCGGTTGTTCGCGGGTTTAAAGCTGACGGAGTATGCGGGTAAACGGTTTGGTCTGCAACCGGGCACCCGGTGAGCCGGCGGGGACTCACTGGCGGTCTCTGTCGCGAGGAATGCTGACCGGTGGCAGGGTGCGGGAGCGCGGCTTCCTGCCCGGGGTACCGGGGTGTTTTGCACGACACGTGGAGTGCGCCTGATTTCAGCCGGAATTACTCCGGTCCCGACGGGACAGCAGGAGCCTTGCGGCACCGCCGACGCTGCGGGCTATCTTGCGATGTTCCAGCAACAGCCAGTCGGTAAAATCCTCGAATTCCTCGGGGCTCATCTGTTCAGGCCAGCTGAGCAGAGCGGTGCCCTGCTCCAGGGTAAAACTGTCCTGCCTGTTGCCCGGCAGTTTCAGGGACAGCTGACCACCGGGCAGCCCGGTGCCGGCCACCGGCCGGGTGGCGGCTGCCCATTTCGGTGCCCCGGCTGCGCCGGTATCCGCAGACACCGAGCCCACTGATACCTCGTCGTCGGCCGCGACGGGGGCACGATGGCCGGTCTCACCGGCCATGTCGACATGACGGGGAGCGGAATTGTCGTGGCCGGTGGACATCGTGACCCCGGCAGCTTTCCGCCGCTCCCGTGCGGGCCCGCCCCCGGTGTCTCCGTTTCCCGGAGTACCGGCCGTCGGGCGGTTTTCCAGCAGCACCACGGATCGTCGATAGATCTGGGCAGTATGGTCAGCCGCGCCGGGTTTGAAATAATAGCGCTTCTGCAGATAGCGGGAAATTTCATGGACAGCGCCAACACCGGCGAATCGTTCATGGAGATCGGCAAAAACCCGGTTATGGCGCAGCGCGCGCAACAGCGCTGCCTGGCGATCACGCTGATCCTCGGCATCGGTGTCCGCGATAATCAGTACCGCATCATCGGAAATCCTCAGCTCGCGTCCACGCCCCTCCAGCAGGCCGAAGCCGCGAACGGCGCCCAGGGCTCGTCGGGATGCACCGTTCAGGCCGTTGTAGCCCATCCTGGCGACGGCCACCTGCCCGGAAAAACTGTTGCGCCCCTCCGCAGCATAGATTGCCCTGGTTTTCTCGATGGCTTCTCCAAGAGCATGGGCGGGACAGTTGGGTGAGCGCTTGTTGGGCATAAGTCTGGTGGCAGTGGGTGTGGCTGGAGGCAGGCCGCAAACACATCCTGGCGACAGGGTTGGCGGCGATGACCGTAAAACGCCTGCAAGCTTAACCGAATCGTCCCCGACATAAAATAGCCTTGGCCTGACAGGCTATTTTCTTCCTAGCCTTTTATTTTGCGACATTGACGGCATCTGGCCGCCGGCGCGGCGCCGCTGCTGCGAGGTGGCTTGCCGGCTCAGTGCCCGGTAACAGCCCCGGTGACCGACCTGACGGCGTCGCTGAGTGGAATCGATACCCGGTGGCCGCTACGCTGAACAGCGGCAGGAAACCGGGATAGAACTTGCTTGGGAAAGGGTATCGGCGTCGCCGGAAAGATGGCGTCCCCTAGGGGTTTCGAACCCCTGTTGCCGGGATGAAAACCCGGTGTCCTAGGCCTCTAGACGAAGGGGACGTACAGGATGTTTCGCGAGCCTTCGCGAAAGAGGTGCGGATTCTAAGAATCCTTGTCCCCGCAGTCAAGAGAAAGCTATTAAATTCATCCAGAAAGTTGCGTTTTTACATCCGCTTCGGTGGCATCGCCCCAGTGTTCCCTGAACTGCAACAGGTCGCTGGACAGTATCGACTGAAGACCGCACAATTCGCCTTCGCATCACCACCGGCCGTGATCGTCGTAAGTTCCGATCGCCCGGCTTTGGCGCCCGGCAGTCCACCGCCGCCCCGTGAATGTTGTCACAGTGTTGACAGTCTCTCAGGCGCGCGCGGTGGAGGTCTGTTATCATCCAGACGGATGCTGACCAAAGGCTGGCTGACGCCGCTTTCGACTGCAGGGATTTCGACTTTGGCAATCGTAGTACTGATCATAATTGTAATTGTCGTCGCGCTGATACTCCTGGTACTTGGCCTGCATAAATATCAGTTGTCGGCAACCCAGACCAACGCCGACAAGCACGATCCCCTGCCTCCACTCGACGACATTAAACTCGGTCGCGACCTCCCGGAACTATCGCTGGACGACGATGAGTTCGACCCCCGTTCCCTTGACCAGGATGCGGTGGATTCCATCAATGACGAAGACACGCTTATTGAAACGCCGGCAGTGGACCGCCCTGGCACTTCGACAGACAGATTGGCCTCCGGCAGTGATGCCGTACCGGCCCGCGGGCAGGCATCTGTCAGCCACGACCGCACCGGGGCGGATAACGCGGCGACGGGCACAAAGGTCAGCCGGGAGAATGAACCCCGAACCGGTGACGACAGCAAAGTGTCCAGGCAGCACACCGCATTGCGTGAGTCGGACAATGACCAGGCAGTGACCGGGAAGGCAGCCGGCAGCACCGGGTCACCGGCCGAAGACCGGCGGAGCGAGTCCGCGGCAGACACCAGTGCTGATGGCCCGGATCGCGATGGAGATGCCTATAGCGATGGAGATGCCTATAGCGATGAAAAAGCCCATAGCGATGGAATTGCCTATAGCGACAAAGATGCCCATAGCGGTAAAGATGCCCATAGCGGTAAAGATGCCCATAGCGGTAAAAACACCGATAGCAAGATTGTAGCCACAACGGCTGCATCGGTGGCCCGTGAAGCTGACCCTGCCCCCGGGGAAAACACCGGTGACCAGACCGACCAGGCAGCGACCCACGATAACGACGAGCCAGTTGGAAAGGAAACCGATCCAGACAGGACCGGCAGCGACGCTGATACCGGCAGCGCCGACTCGACAGCACAGGAAGAAATTACGGAAATCACCGAGCCTGGCGAAAAGCCCGCGGACAAGTCCGGAAAATCCCCCGGTTTACCGCGGGTGCAGGCTGAAAGCCGGTCCGGTGCAGGGGCTGTCGAAACCTCCCGTGCCCGGCAGGATACTCCCGTCACTGAGCCCGGTCAGCGGCAAACGTCCACCACCACCGACAACGAGGCGACCAATACTCCTGTTAATGAGCGCCCTGATGCCGATGACGATACCACGGTGGAATTTCCACAAGAGCACCGTGACGACCAGGGTGCCGACCAGCCGCTGACCCCACCCGCTGAGGAGGACACTGCCGCGGCAGAGCCTGGTGATGACCCTGTAAAGAGTGCGGCAAGGCCCGGCGATGAGACGGGTGCCCCTGAAACCGTTGCGTCGGAGACCGCGGATGCCAGGGGAAAAGCAACCGCTTCTGCATCGGCGGATGACGATGAGGACACCGAAATAACCCTGCCGCCAACCGTCCCCGCGTCCGGGGCCCGCAGCACCGGTAAAGGAGACTTCCTGGATAGCTGGCAGGAGGAAGTTGCGGAACTCAAAAAGCAGAACAGGCTGGACCAGGCCCTGGAACTGTGTCACCAGGCATTGCCCTTGTGGAGCGCATACCAGCAGGCGTCCCTCATTCACCGGGCCAGGCTGAAGGAGCTGGCACAGAATGGCGATGACGTTGCCGGAGAACTCAAGGCGCTGTACAGGCTGGCGGCACAGGCAAGTCTTCTTCATGACCGGGTCAAGGGCCTGCCCAACCTGCCGTTGGCCAGGCTGAAAAGAGTGGACCTGCAGGAGATCGAAGGCCTGGAAATGCCCTACCGGAAAATCGGCTATAACGAGTTACGCCTGATTAAAAAGACCGATATCAAACTGCTACTCGATACCTGGGGCAAACCTGAAGCCCATATCCGGCCACGGGAACTGCACGCGGAAACCTGGAAAAGCCTGATGGCAGCCCATCAAACCACGCTGTTTTAAACTCCTTAAAGCCTTCTGTAAGCCTGTTCCCCGACCGAGACTTCCGGGCTATAAATCGCTCCCGCCGCCATCTCCCTAATTTTCCGGTGGTATCTCAGTTTGAAAGTACGTTGTGGGTCGACAGTGAGGCCGGGGTCCGACGCTGAGGACGTCCGAGGCATGGAAGCCGAGGCCGAGCGCACAGGGACGTGCGTCTGCGTTCCTCAGCGTCGGACCCCGGCCTCACCCACAACCATATAACAAAATTTCAAACTGAGACACCACCGATTTTCCGACAGACTTGACCCTGAATTTCAGCTATGACATTCTGGGCGGTACGGTACAGATTCCGGTGATACCGGGTCAGGGGTCACTACCCGCACCCGATTCGCACACCTGGCTGATGCTGGCTGATGAATGTACCTGACAATCACTGGGGAAGGTACTGCAACCAGGACCAGGGAAAGGGAATCCCGAGAGAATAATGACATGACAAATTCCGATTCGATTCCAAATAAAATGGACGACCAGATTTCCATCGATGAGCAGCTGATTGACGAGGGTATCTCCCAACTGGCCAGCGAGATCAAGGTACTGGAGAACTGGCTCGCAGAGCTCGAGGATTCAGACACGGGCAATTCCGACGTACTGGCCGCCCGCAAATCCTATAACGACATGCTGCGCAGTCGCAGGGAGATGCTTAGCGCGCTGAACAAACACGCTCGCGGCGACCAGGACACGGCCAAGAGCTGACACCATTTAGACTGTCTAAATTGCTGGACGACGCCTGCGCCCCACGACCAGGCAATGGTCCGCCTTACCTCTGTCCATCAGCTTATCTCCCGCCCCGCCGCCGGCATGACTACTGAAACCCGTAACGTGAACAGACTTACTCCTGACCAGGCCGACACCATGCTGACACTGCAAAGTGGCATGAACAGCAAGGTTGACCCGGCGTGGCAGGTTGCCCGCTACCCCTACCTGCGCGCCGTGGTCATCGAGGGCGCTGAAGCCATCGAACACCACGGCTGGAAATGGTGGAAACATCAGCAACACGATCTTGCCCAACTGCAGATGGAGCTTATCGATATCTGGCATTTTATGCTGTCGGAACTGCTGTTGCAGTTCCAGGGCAGCCTTGCCCCGGCCGCAGCAAGGTTATTGAGTGAAACTGATGGTGAATCGGCGCAATCCATCGACTTTGACGGGAAAACGTATCCGCTGGAGGAACTTGACCTGGTGGCGAAGCTCGAGCTGCTCATCGGTACCAGCGTGGCCCGGCGAATCGAAATCGGCCTGTTTGCCTCGATCATGCGGGACTGCCGCATGGATTGGGATAACCTCTACCGGCAATACGTCGGCAAGAACGTGCTGAATTTCTTCCGTCAGGACCATGGTTACCAGCAGGGAACCTACCGCAAAAGCTGGAACGGTCGGGAGGATAATGAGCACCTTGTTGAGGTGCTGGCGGCGCTGGATGCCCGGGATGCCGGCTTCAAGGAAAAACTCTATGCCGCCCTTCAGGAACGCTACCAGCGGGAGTAAGTAAGCACTAACAGGTTGTTGAAAAACGTCATGAGCGCAGCCAAGACGAGGCGAAAACTGTCGAAAAAGCGCAGTTTACCCAGTGTAAATGAGCATTTTGAGACAGTTTTCAACGAAGTATTGGCAAGCGCAATAGTTTTTCAACAGCCTGCAAACATGCCGTCGTAAAAGCCAGCTCGCGTGGCCCGGAGGAGACTAAAACGCGCGCAAGGCGCAGGACAGCGGGTGCAATCCCGGGCATCCTGGCACCGTTTTCGTCGGAATACAGGACTGAACAGCCGCCAGCGCGACGGATACCCTGCAAGCTTCAGGCGTCTGCTGCCGGCGCCTACTGGTAGTAGGCGTTTTCCTTCTGGGAATGGTCGGTGACGTCCCGTACTTCGGTGAGCTCGGGAACCTGCTCCAGCAAGGTTTTTTCCACCCCGTCTTTCAGGGTGACATCGACCATGCCACAGCCCTGACAGCCTCCACCGAAGCGCAATACGGCAATGTTGTCCTTGAAGATCTCTTCCAGCGTGACGTTGCCCCCGTGGGATGCCAGGGCCGGATTGATTTCGTTATACAGTACGTAGTTGACCCGGTCTGCCAGGGTGCTGTCCTCCCCCAGGCGGGGAAGCCGCGAATTGGGCGCCTTGATGGTAAGCTGGCCCCCGCCGAAGTCGTCTTTGGCGAAGTCCACCACGGCGTCCTCCAGGAAAGGCATGCTCTGCTGCTCGATATAGGCCTTGAAGCCCTTGTAATCCTTGACTTCGTCGTCTTTCTTCTTCTCCCCGGGACGACAGAATGAAATGCAGGTCTCCGCGCGGGGAGTACCGGCATCGATGATAAAGATACGGATGGCGATGCCGTCGCAATCCTGCTTCTTCAGCAGTTCGGCAAGGTAGTCCTGGGCAGGTTCTGTAATAGTGACCATGTAGCTTTCCGGTAGTTCAATTAACCGACAGATCCGTGGATCTCCCGGTGATATCTCTGTATGTAGTGAGGACCGTTATTTTAGCGCAGATCCACGTACAGTTAAATACCTTAGCAATTTGCTTGGTTATTTGGGAAATTCATCGATAAAACAGCCTCTTGTTCTGGTAGACTTACCGGTTTTTTGAAGTTGCCACGTGGCGGAGCCGCCCCTCGACCCGGATTGGGAAACATGAATACAGAAGCGCGTAAACAACAGCTGGTCGCAGCACTGCAGAATCGTATCCTGGTACTCGACGGCGCCATGGGCACGATGATCCAGGCACACCGGCTGGGTGAAGACGAGTTTCGCGGCGACCGGTTCAAGGACCACGCCAGTGACCTGGCGGGGAACAACGATCTGCTGACCCTGACTCAATCTGAGATTATTTTTCAGATTCACCGCCAATACCTGCAGGCCGGGGCCGATATCGTTGAAACCAACACGTTCAATTCGACAGCAAGTTCCCAGGCGGATTATGGCCTGGAAGAGCTGGTTTACGAGCTGAACGTTGAAGCCGCCCGCCTGGCACGAAAGGCCTGTGACGAAATCCAGCGGGAAACGCCGGACAAACCACGGTTCGTCGCCGGCGTCGTCGGGCCGACCAGTAAAACCGCGTCCATATCGCCTGATGTCAACGACCCGGGACTGCGTAATACCAGCTTCGACAGGCTGGTGGCAGACTACTGTAATGCCGTAAGCGGTCTCATCGCCGGCGGCGCGGATATCATCCTGATCGAGACGGTTTTCGATACCCTCAACGCCAAGGCGGCGATCTTCGCCGTTAACGACTGCTTCGAAAAAACCGGCGCGACTTTACCAGTAATGATTTCCGGGACTATTACCGATGCCAGCGGTCGCACGCTGTCGGGACAGACCGTCGAAGCGTTCTGCAACTCGGTAATCCACGCCAACCCGCTGTCCATCGGCTTCAACTGTGCGCTGGGCGCGGAACAGCTGCGTCCCTACGTGGAGGAAGCCAGCGCCCTGCTGCCCTGCCTGGTCTCCACGCATCCCAATGCGGGTCTGCCCAACGAAATGGGCGAGTACGACCAGTCCCCCGGGGAAATGGCTGCCATTATCGAGGAGTTCGCCGCCAACGGTTTTCTCAATATCGTCGGGGGCTGCTGCGGAACCACGCCGGAACACATCCAGGCCCTGGCCCGGGCCGTGGCCCGCCATGAACCCCGTCGACCACCGCAGGTGGAACCGAAGTGCCGGTTGAGCGGGCTGGAGGCCCTGAACATCGGTCCGGACTCCCTGTTTGTCAACGTCGGTGAACGAACCAACGTCACCGGGTCGGCCCGCTTTGCCAGGCTGATTATTGACGGTGATTTCGATACCGCCCTGGACGTTGCCCGGGACCAGGTGGAAGCCGGCGCGCAGATAATCGATATCAACATGGACGAGGGCATGCTGGATTCCCGGGAAGCGATGGAACGCTTCCTGCGATTGATCGCCTCCGAACCGGATATCAGCCGGGTTCCCATCATGGTGGATTCCTCGAAATGGGAAATCCTCGAAACCGGTCTGAAAGGCATCCAGGGCAAGGGTATAGTCAACTCCATCAGCCTGAAAGAAGGTGAAGAGGATTTTATCGCCAAGGCCCGACTGTGCCTGCAATACGGTGCAGCGGTTATTGTCATGGCCTTCGATGAACAGGGTCAGGCAGACTCCCTGGAGCGGAAGAAGGCGATATGCCGTCGCAGCTACGAGGTCCTGGTGGACAAGGTGGGGTTTCCACCCCAGGACATAATTTTCGATCCCAACGTCTTTGCCATCGCCACGGGTATTGAAGAACACGACAACTATGCCGTGGACTTTATTGACTGCTGCCGCTACATCCGCGACAACCTGCCCCATGCCCTGATTTCCGGCGGCATCAGCAACGTGTCGTTTTCGTTCCGCGGCAACAACCCGGTACGGGAAGCCATACATTCGGTGTTTCTCTTCCATGCCATTCGCGCCGGGCTGACCATGGGCATCGTCAATGCCGGGCAGTTGACGGTGTACGACGAGATCCCGGCGGAACTGAAGGAGCGTGTCGAGGACGTGGTGCTTAATCGTCGTGACGACGGCACGGAGCGCCTGATGGAAATAGCGCCGAAGTTCGGCGGCGACAGCGCCAACACCGGCAGCAGTGAAAACCTGGAATGGCGTGACGAACCCGTTGAGGATCGCATTGCCCATGCCCTGGTGAAAGGGATAACCCGCCACATCGAGGAAGACACGGAAGAAGCACGGCAGAAATACGACCGCCCCATTCATGTCATCGAAGGCCCGTTGATGGACGGCATGAATATCGTTGGCGACCTGTTCGGCAGCGGCAAAATGTTCCTCCCCCAGGTGGTCAAAAGCGCCCGGGTAATGAAACAGGCCGTGGCCTACCTGCTTCCTTATATCGAGGCTGAAAAGCAGGACGGCGAATCCCGTGCCAAGGGCAAGGTGCTCATGGCTACCGTCAAGGGTGACGTGCACGATATCGGCAAGAATATCGTTGGTGTCGTACTCGGCTGTAATAATTACGAGGTGATTGATCTCGGCGTAATGGTGCCATGTGAAAAAATATTACAGATTGCCCGTGAAGAAAACGTTGATATTATTGGACTCAGCGGTCTAATAACGCCGTCTCTCGACGAAATGGTTCATGTTGCCAAGGAGATGCAGCGTCTCGATTTTTCCGTACCCCTGCTGATCGGCGGCGCCACGACTTCCAAGGCACACACCGCCGTGAAGATCGAGCAGCACTACAGCAATGACTGCACCATCTACGTCCCCGATGCTTCCCGCAGCGTCTCCGTGGTGAGCACCCTGCTCAGCGACCAGGGCAAGCCGGAATACACGGCCAGGGTCAGGCAGGAATACGAAACCATCCGCGAACGCACCGGCAAGCGCAGCAGCAAACGACAACTGCTGAGCCTTGCCCAGGCTAACGACAACCGCTTCGTCGCCGACTGGAACAACTGTCCGGTAACCCGTCCCGGGTTTTTCGGCACCCGGGTGTTTGACGACTACCCCCTGGACGAACTCGTTCCCTACATTGACTGGACACCGTTCTTTATCACCTGGGGGCTGTCGGGCAAGTATCCCGCCATCCTGGACGACGATACCGTGGGGCCAGCGGCAACAGACCTGTATGGAGATGCCCGGGAAATGCTGGACCTGCTGATCACCGGAAAACTGATTACGGCCCGGGCCGTGATCGGCTTCTGGCCCGCCGCCAGCAACGGGACCAACGACGTGTTGCTTTACCGCGATGAGAAACGCAGTGAGCCGTTGGCGACCCTGCACTTTCTGCGCCAGCAGGCTGTCCGGGATGCCGGACAGCCGAACTACTGCCTGGCGGATTTTGTCGCCCCCCCTGAGCAGGGACCTGACTACCTGGGAGGTTTCGCCGTCACTACGGGAATCGGCGTGGAGGAACTGGCCAGGCAGCACGAACAGCAGCAGGACGACTACCGCGCCCTGATGGTCAAGGCGCTGGCGGACCGCCTGGCAGAAGCCCTGGCGGAGCGGATGCACGAGCGGGTCCGCAGGGAATTCTGGGGCTATGCCGCCGACGAGTCGCTGGACACGGACGCCCTGATCAGGGAGCGCTACCAGGGCATCCGCCCGGCTCCCGGTTACCCGGCCTGTCCGGACCATGCCGAGAAAACCACGCTGTTCGACCTGTTGGATGCCGAGCAGGCAGTGGGCATTGCCCTGACCGAGAGTTTCGCCATGATGCCCGCTGCCAGCGTCAGCGGCCTGTATTTCTCCCATCCCGATTCCCGCTACTTCAATGTGGGCAAGATCGGCATGGATCAGGTGAAGGACCTGGCGAGCCGTAAAGGCGGGGACCTGGAGGAAATCACCAGGCTGCTGGCGCCTAACCTTGACTAGCCCGGAAATTTCACCAGACTCCTGCTGCGACCGCCCACGCCACGCCCTTCGCGGCCTGGAACGGCCTCGCTACGGAATTTGGTGAATCCTCCGGGCTGGGGCCTGTCGCGACGGTAAGGCTGACAAGAACTCCCCGGATTAGGTAAACTGGACCTCCGGCGGCTTGCTCCGAGTCGTCCCCAGGTCAGGCACTCATCACGTTCCGTCAGTCTTTCCGACCCCTGGTTCAGCAAGCCAACCGGCCCGGTCGTCCGCCGCAAGCCGGGTACTGGAGATCCCGGACTGATGGCACGGCATGAAACAGACGTTATAAACCACCGAATACCGGAAAAGCAGTATGTACCGATACGATAACTACGACCATCAGATGCTGGCCGACCGCGTCGCCCAGTTTCGGGATCAGACCCGCCGCTACGTGGAAGGCCGGCTGAGCGAGGCGGAATTCCTGCCCCTGCGCCTGCAGAATGGCCTTTATATTCAGCGCATGGCGCCGATGCTGCGGATCGCCATTCCCTACGGCCTGCTGTCATCCCGACAGATGCGCAAGCTGGCCTTTATCGCCAACCATTTCGACAAGGGCTACGGGCATCTGACCACGCGCCAGAACATTCAGTTCAACTGGCCTGCACTTGAGGAGGTACCGGAGATCCTGGCGCACCTGGCAGAAGTCGAAATGCATGCTATCCAGACCAGCGGCAATTGCATTCGCAATACCACCACCGACCAGTTTGCCGGCTGCGCGGCGGATGAAATCGAAGACAGTCGCGCCTACTGCGAGATCATCCGGCAGTGGTCCACGTTTCACCCTGAGTTCGCCTACCTGCCACGTAAATTCAAGATCGCGGTCTGCGGCACCAGGAAAGACCAGGCGGCAACTCAGGTGCACGATATCGGCGTGTATATCGTGCGCAATGAGCAGGGGGAAACCGGTTTTAAAATACTCGCCGGTGGCGGGCTGGGAAGAACCCCGGCGGTGGGTCACGTCATGTCCGATTTCGTCGAGAAGCAGCATCTGCTGACCTTCCTCGAAGCGATACTCCGTGTGTATAACCGGGAAGGGCGCCGGGACAACAAGTACAAGGCCCGCATCAAGATTCTTGTCAAGGAAACCGGCCCGGACCAGTTTCGCGAAAAAGTCCATGCCGAGTGGCGCAAAATCAAGGATGGCAGCATGACTCTCACCGAGGAGGAGATTCAGCGCTGCAAGTCCTTTTTCACCGCTCCGTCCTACCGCGAACTTGCCGACCGCTGCGACGAACTCGACCAGGCCCTGGCCACGGACCTGCTGTTCGCCAGCTGGGTGCAGCAGAATGTGAAACCTCATCGTCAACCCGGTTACGCCATTGCAACCCTGTGCCTGAAGGACACCGGCACGGCGCCGGGGGATATTTCCGCCGAGCAGATGAACTTCGTTGCCGACCTGGCAGATCAATTCAGCTTCGGCGAAATGCGCATCAGTCACGAGCAGAACATCATTTTTTCCGACGTCGAGAAAAGCCAGCTTTACCCACTGTGGAAGTCATTGGCCGGTGAGGCGCTGGCAACACCCAACCTGGGCCTGCTGACCGACATTGTCTGTTGCCCCGGTGGAGATTTCTGCGCCCTGGCCAACGCCAAGTCCATCCCTATTGCCGAGTCCATCCAGCGGCAATTCAATGATCAGGAACGTCTCCGGGACATCGGCGAGCTGACCATCAATATCTCCGGCTGCATGAATGCCTGCGGACACCATCACGTGGGCAACATCGGCATACTGGGCGTGGACAAGAAAGGTGAGGAGTATTACCAGGTGTCGCTGGGAGGTTCCGCGGGCAACCGGACCAGTCTCGGCACCATAATCGGTCCGGCATTTGCCCAGGAGGAAATTCCGGGGGTCATTGAAAAAATTGTCGACGTCTATCAACAGCGCCGTGAGCCCGGTGAAACCTTTATCGATACCTATGACCGACTTGGCAAAGATCCCTTCAAGGAAAAAGTGTATGCAAAAGCTGATTAGAGACGGCGCACTGGTGGAGGATCACTGGGTCCTGGTCAAGGAAGCCAACAATGCCGGTATTCTCCAGGCGCTGCCCGGGCGCAGTATCATCGTCCCCTACAAGTTCTGGAAATATTTTCAGGACGATATTGCCGACTTCGCCGGTGAAGTAACGATCTGGCTCAACAGTGATGAATCCGTTGAGGATATTGCCAACCTGCTGGACCAGTTTCCGCTGATCGGGCTGAACTTCCCGGTATTCTCCGACGGCCGCTCCTATACCAATGCCCGGGAACTGCGGGAAAACCTGGGCTACCAGGGCGAAATCCGGGCCATCGGCGATGTGCTGCGGGATCAGCTGTACTACATGAAGCGCTGCGGCTTCAATGCCTTCCAGCTGCGCCACGATCAGGACCCCGAGGAATGCCTGCAGGCTTTCGAGGATTTTCATACCGGTTACCAGGCCAGCATCGATCAGCCCCTGCCCCTGTTCCGGCGTCGCTGAAGCCGCGGCCGCCGGAACAGGCTCCAGGAAACTGACCCATGGAACCGGATTCCCTGCTTTTTTCCTTCTTTCTGATCTTTACCGGCGCGGCGCTGCTGGCCACGCTGGCCCTGGTCTTCCGGCAACCCCTGCTGGTGGCCTACATCGCCCTGGGCGTGATCCTGGGCCCCTACGGCATGGCCCTGGTCTCCGAGGCCAGCCTGCTCAGTGACATCGCCGAATTCGGCATCATTTTCCTGTTGTTTCTGCTGGGCCTGGATATGAAGCCGGCAAACCTGGTGAGCACGCTGCGCAAGACCTTCCTGGTTACCCTGATAAGCAGTGTCGTCTTCGTCATGCTGGGCTACAGCACCGGACTGCTGTTCGGTTTTACCCAGCTGGAAAGCCTGGTTATCGGGGCGGCCATGATATTCTCCAGTACCATCATCGGCATCAAGCTGCTGCCAACCACGGTCCTGCACCAGAAACACATGGGCCAGCTGATGGTGGGCATCCTGCTTCTACAGGATTTTATCGCCATCTTCCTGATGGTTTTCCTGGATATCAATCCCGGTGAAGAGTCCAGCGCGCTGCTGGTGGTTCTCGCGTTTCCATTCCTGCTGTTCGTTGCCTGGGTCAGTACCCGGTACCTGCTGGTTTTCCTCATTGGCAAATTCGATCATTTCAAGGAATACATCTTCCTGCTGGCTATCGGCTGGTGCCTGGGTGTTGCCGAGCTGGCCGCCTTCCTCGGCCTGTCGGCAGAAATCGGCGCCTTCATTGCCGGTGTGTCCCTGGCCACCAGTCCCATTTCCCAGTACATCGCCTTCAGTCTGAAACCCCTGCGGGACTTCTTTCTGATCCTGTTTTTCTTTTCCCTGGGCGCCCAGTTCAACATCCTGCTGCTGGGTGACATCATTGTCCCCGCCCTGTTGCTGGCTGGATTGGCCCTTTCGGTAAAACCGGTGGTGTTTCACTACCTGCTGCAACGCTTCGAGGAACGCAACAAGCTGGCCTGGGATGCCGGGCTGCGACTGGGACAGATCAGTGAATTTTCCCTGCTGATCGCCTACGTGGCTGTCCAGTCCCAGGTTATCGGCGAGGAAGCATCTCTGATCATTCAGGCAGCGGCGATCATTACCTTTGTCGCCTCCTCCTACATCGTCGTCATGTTCTGCACCAGTCCCATCAGCATCAGTGAAAAACTGCGCCGGGATTGACTGGCTGACGTCATTCTGACTGGCGGATTCAGCGGTCCAGGTTAAGTACCGTTCGCCCGACGGCCCTGCCGGCCAGCACGTCGTCCAGGCTGTCAGCCAGCTCAGCGAAACCGATTTCCGTGCCCAGTGATTCCAGGTCGGCAGGTTTCCACTCGGTAGCCAGCAGTCCCCAGGTCTCCCCCTTGACAGCAAGCGGCAGGTTGACGGAGTCCACGCCCAGCAGGTTCACGCCCCGCAGAATAAAGGGGAACACCGTCGCCGGAAACGTGGGCGAACCCACCAGGCCACAGCTGGCGACACTGCCCCCATAGCTGAGACTTTTAAGGACATTGGCCAGGGTCTGTCCGCCAACGACGTCGACGGCGGCAGCCCAGTCCTCCTTGAGCAGGGGACGGGGTGATTCCTCGGACAACTGATTACGGTCCACGATTCGGCTTGCGCCAAGGGAACGAAGAAAATCATGCTGTGCCGCTTTACCGGTACTCGCCGCCACCTGGTAGCCCAGCTTGTGCAGTATCGCTACTGCCACCGCGCCGACACCCCCGGTCGCACCGGTAACCAGCACCTCTCCCTGGTCCGGCTGCAAGCCATTGCGCAGCAGTTTTTCCAGGCACAGGGCAGCGGTAAAACCCGCGGTGCCAAGAATCATGCTTTCCTTCAGGGTCAATGAGTCCGGACGCGGTACCACCCACGCGGCGGGAACACGAATACACTGACCGAAGCCCCCCGATGTATTCATGCCCAGGTCATAGCCGATAACGATTACTTCATCGCCGGCACTGAAATCCGCGTCGCTGCTCTCAATTACCTCTCCGGCAGCATCGATTCCGGGAGTGTGAGGGAAGTTGCGGGTCACACCCCGGTTGCCCGAAGCCGACAGGGCATCTTTGTAGTTGAGCGAGGAATAACGGACCCGGACGAGAACCTCACCCTCCGGCAGTTCGCTTACTTTTCGTTCAACAACCTGCCTGGTAAAGTTGCCTTCGTCCTGTTCTTCGACGCGCAGCGCCTTGAATGTCTGCAATGCAATTTCCCCCTTAAACCTGCGTTATTTCACATTTGCCCGCCGGGCCCGCCACTGCCCGGATTCAGGAATAGTAGTTTCTGGAATTACTTTTCTCCAGGAAAATGGATGCGGCGGAATCCACCATACCCTTGAAGATGGACCCCACCTTGTCATGAATGGATTTCCTGAATTCATACTCCACCTCGTAGACATCGGCGATCTCGCAGGCCGCAACCAGGCACTCATCACTGGTTTTCAACTCGTCGACCATGTAGCGCTCTTTCGCCTTAAGGCCGACCCAGGTCTCCCCGGTGGCGATCTTGTCGATATCCACGCTGGGCCGGTGATCCTTGACCCACTGCTTGAACAGAGCGTGCATGTCCTCCACATCGTCCTTGACCTTGTCTCTGCCCTTCTGGGTGATTTCCCCAAAGGTGGTCAGTGTTGTCTTGAACTCGCCTGCGGAGATGATTTCGTAATCGACTTCGTTCTTTTTCAACAACCGATGAAAATTGGGCAGCTGAACCAGCACGCCAATGGAGCCGATAATAGCGAACGGCGCAACCACCAGGCGATCAGCCAGGCAGGCCATCATGTACCCGCCACTGGCAGCCACCTTGTCGACGCAGATGGTCAGCGGTATTTTCTTTTCCTTGATGCGTAACAGCTGGGATGAAGCCAGCCCATAGGCATGCACCATGCCACCGGGACTTTCCAGACGCACCACGACTTCGTCCTGCTCACTGGCCAGTGCCAGTACCGCGGTAATCTCTTCCCGCAGGCTGGCAACTGCCTGGGCTGCAATGTCGCCCTTGAAATTAAGGACGAAAACCCGCTTTTTCTGCTCCTGCTCCTCGCTGCCCGCCTGCTTCTTACTGGCCTTGGTTTCTTCCTTTTCTTTTTTCTTTCTCAGCTTCAGATCGAGCTTGAGACGGTGCTTGTCCAGCACGGCCTTCTTCAGCGATTCCAGCATGTCATCGATATGCTCATTGACCTTGGTGACCTTGATACGCCCCTTTGCGGTATCTTTTCGCTGTCTGTTTCCTGCCGACGCCAGGGCTGACAGCACGAATATGATGGCGAAAGCCACGGTGGCGATTTTTGCCAGGAACATGCCGTACTCAATCAGGTACTCCAAGAGGTTTCTCCTGTTTCAAATCGGAAAGATGCTAATTCTGCCTGTTCTGCGTGCAAATTAAAACGTCTGGAGAAAGCCGCAGTCCGACGCTTCGCTTTTCCGGCGAACCCGGTACAGGGACGCCACTGGGCGGAATCATCGGTTCCTGTCACGCTGCCAGCGCCGGCAATGATCCCTGATCAACCTTCCCGCCACACTGATGCCCGCCGACGGCGTATTGGGAACGTCTTCCGGGGTAAACCATTTGAGGTCCTCGATTTCGCCGGGTTCGGGACATAGCTCTCCGGCAAGGTAATCGGCATAGAAACCGAGCATCAGCTGGGACGGGAACGGCCAGGACTGACTCTGGGCATAGCGGATATTGGTAATCTCGATGCCTGCCTCTTCCTTCACTTCGCGGGCGACGGTTTCCTCCGGCGTCTCCCCCACTTCGATAAACCCGGCAAGGCAACTGTAGAAACTGGCCCGGTAACGGGTATGCTGCGCCAGCAACATGCGCTTACCGTCGGTTACCAACATGATCACGCAGGGGTTGATCCGCGGATAATAACTGAGCTCGCAGGCGGGGCAGCTCAATGCCCGTTCGCCGTGATGTGGCCTGGTGGGCGAACCGCAAGTGCCGCAATAACGATGAGAGCGGTACCAACTGGTCAGCTGATTGCCCAGACCGGGAATCTGGAATTCCCCGGCCGGTTTTTCCATGACCAGTCGCCGCAGGGAAATGAACTCCGCGTCATCCGGGAGCTGAAAATCTTCATCCACATGCACGGCAAGATAACGCCGGTCCGATTCATTCACCAGCACGGGCAGGTGCGCCTCGTTCAACAAATCCCGCAGCTCGGTGAGACTCCAGGTATAGCGACCATCGCGAAACAGGATTCTTTGCTGGTGGTAGACCAGTATCCGGTCTTCCCGACGGCAGGAGGCAAGGGTAACGAAATTCGGATTATTCACGGATCAACCTGCCTGTGGCCTGGAAACCGGGCGAGCAACGTTTTTCCGGGATAAAAGATTCACCTGCCCCTTTCGAATCAATGAGGCTTTTCCATGCCAAGCCAGATACAGTTGCCACCGCTTTTCTTGTCGATTTCTTCCAGCCGCTGTCGATGGGCATCGATTTCCCCGGGGTTGGCCCTGATGACCTTCAGTGGTGGACGACTGCCATCAAATACCTTTACCCGGCGTACTGCGACTGGACCGCCGTCTTCTTCCGAACCCAGCTGCAGACGCGTCTGTCCGCCGGTCATCGCCAGGTAAACATCAGCCAGAATCTCGGCATCAAGCAATGCGCCGTGTAAATCCCGCTGCGAGTTGTCCACCGCATAGCGTTTGCAAAGTGCATCGAGACTGTTCCGCTGCCCCGGATGTTTCTGCCGGGCCAGGGCGAGACTGTCGACGATGGCACAGTGCGTCTCCAGCAGGCCAATATCGGCATCCACCTGCTGGATTTCGTTGTTGAGAAAACCAACGTCGAACGGTGCATTGTGAATAACCAGTTCGGCGCCGGCTACAAACTCGATGAATTCCTGGACGATCTGGGGGAAACGCGGCTTGTCGGCAAGAAATTCCTCGGTCAGGCCATGCACCTCCTGGGCCCCTTCATCAATTTCCCGGTCCGGGTTCAGGTAATAATGGAAATGATTGCCAGTAAGACGACGATTGTCGATTTCCACGCAGCCGATTTCAATCACCCGGTGACCCTGCTGCGGATCAAGCCCGGTGGTTTCCGTATCCAGAACAATCTGTCGCATGGACTCTTCCCTTTCCCGATCTGCTCCCGATCAGTTCGCGATCTGCTTGCCAATCTGTGAAAGAAATCGATGTATGCTGTAAAAATTCAGGGCAGCTCGTCAATGCCGCGATTGGCCAGCTGATCCGCCAGTTCATTTTCAGGGTGGCCACTGTGCCCTTTCACCCAGCACCATTCCACATCGTGTTTTGCCACCAGCGCATCCAGCTGCTGCCACAATGACAGGTTCTTGACCGGCTTTTTCCCCGCGGTTTTCCAGTTGCGCTTTTTCCAGCCGGGCAGCCATTCGGTGATGCCTTCAAGGACATACCTGGAATCGGTGGTCACACGAACCTGGCTGGGCCGGGTCAATGCCTCCAGGCCGCGGATTACCGCCGTAAGCTCCATCCTGTTATTTGTGGTGTCCTGATCGCCACCGTAGAGTTGTTTTTCGGCATCGCCATAGCGCAGCAACACGCCCCAACCTCCCTTGCCAGGATTACCCCGACAGGCGCCGTCGGTAAACATTTCAACTTTTTTCAACGTGGCAACCCTGAGGCCGGTAGGCGCTAGTGTCCTGTCCGGATAATTCACATCATTTCAGCGAGCCAGACAAGGTCTCTGGCAAGGCGCGGCTCGCAGGCAATGTAGATCACCTTGCCAAGTGGCGCAACGCGGCCAGAGGCCTTGTCTGTCTCGCCCTTCCCTTCGGGAGCCTGCAGAAACCGCCACAACGGCGTTGCACTGCCTGTCAATATCGACATATTCCCGGCGCATTGCGCCTTGTTGTGGCGGATTCTGCAGGCTCTGAAAGCATGCGAATTATCCGGACAGGGCACTAGTGCAGCTTCTTGGCACGGACGTTCTCTGCCGCGGGCATGACTGTTGCCCTGGGTCGAAGTGTCCGCCACCGGGGCAGAATCGGCGTAATGGGCAGTACCTGCTTGGTGCTGATAACCAGGTAGGCACCACCGAACGGACTGCGGAGACCGTCTACCCGGTTATCGTCCTCGCCGGCCTCCGCCAGTCCCTTGCGCCATCGCGAAGGCAGGAAGTGCAGGCCGTAATCGACTTTTTCCACGTGCAGTTCAAGCAGTTTCAACCAGTCGGCAACCCGGCGATGACTGATAAACCGTCCGCTCCAGGGCACCTCGGCCCTGATCTTCAGCAGTTTCTTCAAGCCCCAGAGGCTAAGCGGGTTAAAACCGATTATCAGCAGTTGGCCGCCGGGTCGCAGCACGCGCGTGGCTTCCCGCAACAGGCTGTGGCTGTCACCGGTAAAGTCCAGGGCATGATGCACCACGACTACGTCGATACTTTCGCTTTCCAGAGGCAGCTGTTCATTGTCCGCCACCGGCAGTCCGCTGTGTCGGTCATATTCGGGTGCAAAAATGATCTTGTGCCCCACCCGGCTTTCCGTAATAAGGGAGTGACTGGAACTGCAGCCCATCTGCAGAATATGGTAACCGAACAGGCGATTCAGGTAGGGCCTGACCATAGCCAGCTCCGCCCGGAAAACCGCCTTTCCCGCCGGCGACTCAAACCACTGGGTCAGCACATTCTGGCCATCTGCGAAATCCGCCTGCTCCTTGAGCAAACGACGACGGGTCTGGTGTCTTGACGGTGATTTCACGGCACTGTGTCCATGGCGGAGTTGAAATAGCGATTCGAGAACCTATTTTACCGCAACCGGGGTCAGTGTCCCATAGGGTGAATCGACGAGTTCTGACCCGGCAGGTCTCCTGCCGGACATTACGGCGGTTTCATCCCGGCACGGGCCAGGTTTCCGATGGCAGGAGCCACAATTGGCGCGATACCATCCCACCGGCCTGATACCGGTCTGCTGGCCCGCAAGGCCCCGCAGTCCCGGGTCGCGCGCTGATTCAGAGCAGTTGCCAGGCTGTCGGTTTGAAATTTTGTTCGGTGGCTATGGGTGAGGCCTACATCGTACTTTCAAACTGCGACACCCGTTGTAGTTATAGCGGTCGAATTTGCGTCCATTTGGCGCTATCATTCGCCTCTGTCTGCGATTTTTACCAATACAGGAAATCTCTGAATAACCAGCCCATGAGTGATCTGATTCACCCGATACCGGCGTTTACTGACAACTATATCTGGCTGTTCCGGTCCAGCGACGGCAGCGATGCCGCTGTCGTCGATCCGGGCGATGCCGGACCGGTTATCGATTACCTGGATCAACAGGGGCTGGTTCTGAGTCACATCCTGGTCACTCATCATCATGCGGATCATACCGGCGGCGTGAAAGCCCTTGCCGACCGGTTCGATGTAACAGTTTATGGCCCGGAGAATTCACCGTTTACGGATTGCCAGAGGAAATTGCGCCAGGGTGATGAAGTCAGTGTCCTCGGTTTCAATTTTCGCGTGCTGGAGGTACCGGGTCACACACTGGATCACATTGCCTATTACTGCGAAACGCCACCGGATGCACCCCAGCCCCTGGTTTTTTGCGGAGACACGCTGTTTGCTGCCGGTTGCGGACGGATTTTCGAAGGGACACCACCGATGATGTACAAGTCACTGCAAAAACTGGCGGCGCTACCTGAATCGACACGGGTGTACTGTACCCATGAATACACCCTGGCCAACCTGGATTTTGCGGCAACGGCTGAACCGGACAATGAGGAACTGCAACGGCGGGTTATCAGCGCCCGCCAGACCCGTGACCGGGGCCTGCCCACCCTGCCTTCCAGCATGGCAAGGGAAATGGCGACCAATCCCTTTTTGCGCTGCGCCGAACCCGGCCTGACGGCAGCGGCAAGTTCCCGGGCAGGCGCTGCCCTGAACGACCCGGTGGCGGTTTTTACCACCATCCGTCAATGGAAAGACAGTTTTTAACGGCATTTGACATTGCGACAGACAAGCCAACCTCTCTACCGAACCGCGCGGCTGCTGGCAGTCCTTGCCACGGCCCTGTTACTGACAGCCTGCCAGGGGGTAGTCCTGCCTGGCGGCGGACAGAATGCCCCGGAACAACGCATACCGCCGTTCCCACCGCCCCCTGTCAGCACCGATGACGTGCAGCATAGAACGGTGATCCGCACACCAGCTGCCAGCGAGTCTCAACCCGCGTACAGGAGTATCTGGCACCGGGTCCAGGACAACCTTTCCCTGTATTCCCGCTACCAGCACGCCAGCATAGACAACGAGCTGCAGTGGTATCTGAAAAACCCTCGGTATTTCAACCAGATAATTGAACGTGGCACACCTTTCCTCTATACCATCGTCGACGCGGTGGAGAGCCGGGGCCTGCCGTTGGAACTGGCATTGCTGCCCATCGTGGAGAGCGCCTTCGATCCCACCGCCTATTCCCCGGAACACGCGGCCGGTTTATGGCAGTTTATCGAACCCACCGCGCGTAGCTTCGGGCTGAAAACCGACTGGTGGTACGACGGCAGACAGGACCCGCTGGCGTCAACCCGGGCAGCGCTTGACTACCTGGAAACGTTACACCGGGAGTTCGACGGCAACTGGCTGCTGGCGCTGGCCGCCTACAATACCGGTGGCGCCAATGTTCGGCGCGCCGTACGCCGCAGCGGCCAGACAGCGGCCACGGCGGACTTCTGGCAATTGCGGCTGCCCCGGGAAACACGTGGACATATCCCCAGGCTCCTTGCCGCTGCCCGCCTGATCGCAGATGCGGAATCCTACGGTATTACCCTGCCTATTGTCCCGGATCAGCCTTACCTGGAGGTGGTGGAACTGGATTACCAGGTAGATCTCGCCGCGGCCGCCCGCCTGGTGGGTATGGAACCGGACCTTCTGAAAACTTTGAACGCGGGCTATCGGCAGTGGGTTACCCACCCCGAGTCACCCCAGTACCTTGTCCTGCCCAGGTCCCGGGCGGAAAAATTCCGTGCGATCGTCGCTGGTCTGACTACGGAATCACCGGCGCTGCGGGTTACCTGGGACAGCTACCGGATCCGCAAGGGCGATACACTGTCTGCCATCGCCAGGCGCTTCAATACCCGGGTAAGCGCGCTGCAGAGCATGAACAATCTCAGGGGCACACGAATTGTTGCGGGACGTGCACTGCTCGTGCCGCGACCGGGTTTCGCTTCCGGGCTTGCAGCCAACAGCCAGCCGGTGCCTTCCCGGTCCGGCAGCAGGCTTGCAGTACCCACCAGCTACCGGGTCCGCAGCGGTGACAACCTGTGGCGCATAGCCCGTCGTTTCAACCTCAGATCCCGGGATATCGCTGCCTGGAACGATATAGCGCTGGATTCTCTGCTCCATCCGGGGCAGGTACTGATTCTGCAGTCCCGCGACTTCGTGGTCTCCAACGATCTGATCACCGGCGAAAACGAACGACGGGTCCACTACTCCGTGATGCGAGGTGATTCCCTGGATCGTATCGCACGCCTGTTCGACGTTTCCGTCGAGGAGCTGGTTGCCTGGAATCAGCTGGACCCCGAGGCATTGATCTTTCCTGGTCAGACCATTGAAATCGTGGTGACGTCAACCACACTGAACTAGCAGGCAGGCTATCACCAGCAGCCGGATAAAGCCTGTAGCAACAATAAAGACAGCAATTAGGGAAACAGTTTATGGGCTTTTTAGCAGGAAAACGTATCTTGGTACTTGGCGTTGCCAGCAAACTCTCCATTGCCAGCGGCATTGCGGCGGCCATGCATCGCGAGGGTGCCGAACTGGCCCTGACCTACCAGAATGAAAAGCTTCGTGGCCGCGTTGAGGGGTTTGCAGAGGCCTGGGATTCCAACCTGACCTTTCCCTGTGACGTCACCAGCGACGACGAAATTGACCGACTATTCTCCGACCTGGCAGGACACTGGGACGGCCTTGATGGTATTGTTCATTGCCTCGCCTACGCCCCGGGCAACGAGCTTGACGGCAACTACGTCGATGTCACCACCCGCCAGGGATTCCTGACAGCCCACGAGATCAGCTCCTACAGTTTCGTTGCGCTGGCAAAAGCCGGCAGAGAACTGATGAAAGGGCGCAATGGCTCCCTGTTGACACTCAGCTACCTGGGTGCCGTGCGCACCCTGCCCAACTACAATGTCATGGGCCTGGCCAAGGCCAGCCTGGAAGCCAACGTCCGCTACATGGCCGCCAGCCTGGGCCCCGAGGGCACCCGGGTCAACGGCATTTCCGCCGGACCGATCCGCACCCTGGCAGCATCCGGTATCAAGAGTTTTCGCAAGATGCTGGACTATAACGCCAGGCAGACACCGCTGCGCAGGAACACCACTATCGAGGAAGTGGGCAATGCCGGCGCGTTTCTATCCTCCGATCTTGCCTCGGGGATCTCCGGGGAAATCCTGTATGTCGATGGCGGTTTCAATATCACCGCCATGGGCAATCTTGAAGAGAATTAACCCGGGAAAACACCCGCACCGCCAGGCCAGGAGGCTAAGCAGTACCCATGGCTGCCAGTGATATAGATTTACCGATCAGTCTATAACTGGTTCAGCCACTGTACTGATCAGCAAGGCGGGCGGGAAGCCTTACAACAGCGGGTCTTCCGGCAACTGGCTGGTGGTTATGTCGGCTTCGGCGCGCAGGCTGTTAAGATAGGCACTGAAAGTGCCCTGACTGCGCTGCGACTGGATAGACTGTTCGATATTCCGCCGTTCAGTCTCGGGCATCGATGCCAGGTCGCCGGTCTGTACGTCGTTGAGTTCCACAACCACGTAAGTCCCGTTACTCAGTGCAATGCCTTCGTAAATGGATTCACCCTCTTCCGGGCTTGGTAGCGTAAACACGCCATCGGTGATCTCCCGATTGATGGCCGTCGAGTCTCTGCGTATGCCGGTCTGTTCGATCCATTCAAGATCATTTTCGGCCAGAAGGTCATCGATCTCCTCACCCTGGACCAGGTTCGCCAGGATCTGCTGTCCCAGTTCGCTAGCCCGTTCCCGCTCCAGCTCGGTACGCAATATCACGGCGATTTCGGACTCCACTTCCTCCAGCGGACGCACCGACGCCTCCTGACGTTCCTGCAGCCGCAGAACGATGGCCTGGGAATCATTCAATTCGATTGGTTCGCTGTTGAATCCCCCGGAAAGAACTTCGTCCGAGAATGCCGCCTGGATTACCGCCTGGTTGGCGAACAGGCCTTCACCCCCGCTGCGTGGAAAAAAACCACTCTCTTGAACGGGCAGTTCAAGCTGTTCGGAAATGGGCTGGAGATCACCGGATTCAAAGGCCAGGTTGGAGAGATCTTCCAGCCGACGGGCAAAGATCTGCTCGGCCTGGGCAGCCTTGAGGTCTCTTTCAATGCGTTCCGCCGCTTCCTCGAAGGGGGCGAATTCGCTCACGGCATCTTCGGTCAGCTTGACCAGATGGACACCGAACTCGGTGATCACCGGTTCCGAAACCTCGTCGACCTCCAATGCCAGCAAGGCCTCTTCAATAGGCGGTGGAAAGGCCGTGCCATCGGAATAGCCTATGTCGCCACCCGCCTCGGCTGAAATCACGTCGCTGGACAGTTCCAGGGCCAGATCGGCAAAGTCTTCTCCCTGGGCCAATCGCTGTCTTGCCGCCTCCGCCTGGGCTAATGCTTCGTCTTCCGACAGATTGCCACCAACTTCGAAAAGGATGTGCGAGGCACGCCGCTCAGCGGCGCCTTCGAACGCTTCCCGTTCCTGTTCGTACTGGTCGCGGATCACCTGCTCGTCAATCTCAATCTCGTCCATGACCGCTGCCCGGTTCAGTTCAACATACTGCACATTGACCTGCTCGGGTACGGAAAATTCAGCCTGGTTGGCCTCATAGTATTCGACAATATCCTCGTCCGGAATCGGTTCGCCCAGGGTGCGGGTGCCCAGGGTCAACGACAGAAAGCGGAAATCACGTGTCTGCATGCGCAATTCTGCAATTCTCTGCAACTCGGTCTCGGTCACGAATGCTGTCGCTGAATAGGCATTGGCAAGTTGTGACAGCAGCATGCTCTGCTTGAGCTGCTGACGATACAGCGGCACGTTCATACCCTGGGCGGCAATGGTGCGCACGGCCATATCAGTGTCGAATCGTCCGTCGATCTGAAAATTCGGATTCTGAATAATCGCGCGATCGATACGTTCCTCTGAGATCCCGAGGTTCGCCCGCTCCGCCGCCTGGCGAAGCAGAATCTCCTCGATGAGCTGGTTGAGGGCTATCTGTTCCAGCAGGCCCTGATCCAGGTTCTGCGCATTACCACCCAGCGAAGCCAGAAGGTTCTGTGTGTTGGCAGTCAACTGTTGCTCGGTAATTTCCTCGCCATTGACTTCGGCTACCGACGGTGCCGCAACGAATCCGCCGATGATGGATTCAACACCCCACAAGGCGAACACGGCAACGATCAATCCAATAATGACCTTCGCAATTACGCCCTGGCTCTTGTCTCGTATATCCTGCAGCATCTTTCTTGTTACGCCTCTCTATTCGGCCACGCCGGTGACTTGCAGTTCCTTACGGAGAAGGACCGGAACCTGGCGCCCTGCCCACATCGCGCCTGGAACTGTATTCTGGAACAATCCTGCTCAACGAAAAAGGCGCATCAAGTTGATGCGCCCCGTATCACCTGTCCAGAGGTACTCCGGGAGTCCCCCGACTTCTTCGTTCCCGAACTATTGTCGGGAACACCTGACTTCAGTTCTGCTGTGAATAAATACCTGGCTTAACGCACTCAGGAATTTACCGCATCCTTCAAGGCTTTGCCTGCCTTGAAACTCGGGACCTTGGCAGCCGCGATCTGGATCGGTGCGCCTGTCTGGGGATTACGACCAGTGCGTGCCGCGCGACTCTTGGTAGCAAAGGTTCCGAACCCTACCAATACCACTGGATCATCCTTTTTTAACGAGTCAGTTATTGTATCTATCATGGCATCGATGACGCGGCCGGCCTCGGCTTTGGAAATGTCTGCACTGTCAGCGACGGCATCTATAAGTTCTGATTTGTTCACATTATCCCCTTTTCATTTGTTTTACGTTCTGTTTTACGATCAATGTTACGGTTTGTAGCATGTGGGCAGGATCAGCTGAATCAATCCGTGCCGGACTGGGTCTGAATCAGACGATTCAGCACTGAACGCTGTCGGATTATTAAAATTCAGAATTCTAAAATCCTCGCCGGCGTCTATGTTGTTTTTCGTTGCTTTTTGTAGCACTTTATTTTGTAGCACTTAACTTTACTTACCGTTTACCTTTGCAGTACTTTAATGCAGTAATTTAATGTATTGCCAATGTATTGCCGTTTTGCTGTTGATTTCAGGTGCCAATGGCTTAGAAGCCGCGCAGCCCGGACCTTTATACCAATTGCCTGAAACAAGTGTCAACCTGAAATAACGCTGCGTCAGTGGGTACTGATTGGCTTCTTTTCCTTGTCGGGATCGATCTCTTCCTTGCCGGTTTCACCCTTGGTTTTCTTGACTTCCTGCTTGGACTTCGGCGTCGGCATGTACTGTAATGCTTTTTCTAAAACCTGATCGATCCAGCGCACCGGAATTATCTCCAGGTCTGCCTTGATGTTATCGGGTATTTCTGCGAGATCCCTTTCATTCTCTTCGGGAATAATCACGGTCTTGATGTTACCGCGATGGGCTGCCAGCAATTTCTCCTTGAGTCCACCGATACGCAGCACCTGGCCCCGCAGGGTTATTTCACCGGTCATGGCCACATCCGCCCGCACTGGAATCTGGGTCAACACCGACACCAGTGCAGTGCACATGCCAACGCCGGCGCTGGGCCCGTCCTTCGGCGTCGCACCCTCCGGTACGTGAATATGCAAGTCAAATTTTTCGTGAAAGTTGGTGTCCAGACCCAGGGCCTCGGCCCGGCTCCTGACCACTGTGAAAGCAGCCTGGATGGATTCCTGCATCACGTCACCCAGCGAACCGGTCTTGATGGTTTTACCCTTGCCCTCGACTGCGCTGGCTTCAATGGTCAGCAGCTCGCCGCCGACTGACGTCCAGGCCAGGCCGTTAACCTGACCGACCTTGTTTTCTTCCTGGGCCTTGCCGTAGTCGTACTTGCGAACCCCGGAATAGGATTCCAGCATCTCCGACGTCAGCTCCAGCTCCCTGCTGCCGTCATCCATGGAGTTTTCCTTGACGACCTTGCGGCAGATCTTGGCGATTTCCCGCTCCAGTCCGCGCACGCCGGCTTCCCGGGTGTAGTATCGGATAAGGTCGCGGACCGGCTCTTCGTCGATGACCAGCTCCTTTTCCTTGAGCCCGTTGTTTTTCTTCTGCTTCGGTATCAGGTAGCGACTGGCGATATTGACCTTCTCGTCCTCGGTGTACCCCGGAATTCGTATGACTTCCATCCGGTCAAGCAGAGGTCCCGGAATATTCATGGAATTCGAGGTACAGATGAACATGACCTCGGACAGGTCGTAGTCAACTTCCAGGTAGTGGTCATTGAAATTGTGGTTCTGTTCGGGGTCCAGCACTTCCAGAAGCGCAGACGCAGGATCACCGCGATGATCCATGCCCATTTTGTCTACCTCATCCAGCAGAAACAGCGGATTGCGAACGCCCGCCTTGGCGAGTTTCTGCAGTAACTTGCCCGGCAGCGACCCGATGTAGGTACGTCGGTGTCCGCGAATCTCCGCTTCATCCCTGACGCCGCCCAGTGCCATCCGCACAAATTTCCGGTTGGTTGCCCGGGCGATAGACTCGCCCAGCGATGTTTTGCCGACACCCGGCGGACCCACCAGGCACAGAATGGGGCCCTTTAGTTTTTTGACACGCTTCTGCACTGCCAGGTACTCGAGGATCCGTTCCTTGACCTCTTTCAACCCGTAATGGTCGTTTTCCAGGATGTCCTCAGCCTTGTTCAGGTCCAGTCGCACTTTACTGCGTTTTTTCCAGGGAATGCTGACCATCCAGTCGATATAGGTCCGCACCACTGACGCTTCCGATGACATGGGCGACATCATTTTCAGCTTGTTGAGCTCGGAAATCGCTTTCTCCCGGGCGTCCTTGGGCATTCCCGCTTCTTCGATCTTTTTCTTGAGGTCTTCGGCTTCATTGGGCACATCATCCAGCTCACCCATTTCCTTCTGGATGGCTTTCATCTGCTCATTGAGATAGTACTCGCGCTGGCTTTTCTCCATCTGCTTCTTGACCCGCCCACGAATCCGCTTTTCGACCTGAAACAGGTCGATTTCTGATTCGATCAACGCCATCAGGTGCTCAATCCGCGGTTGCAGGTTGGCCAGTTCCAGCAGATTCTGTTTTTCCTGCAGTCGCAGAGACATGTGCGAGGCAATGGTGTCTACCAGCCTACCCGGTTCGTCGATACTGGAAATCGACGTCATGACTTCCGGTGGAATTTTCTTGCTCAATTGCACGTACTGGTCAAATTGCGACAGCAATGAACGCAGTAACGCATCCGCCTCTTTCTCGCCAAGTTCTTCCGGATGCAGCGCCTTGACATCGGCAACGAAGCAGTCGTTCCCGGAGTCGATATTGTTGACCCTGGCGCGGGTAAGCCCTTCTACCAGCACCTTTACCGTGCCGTCGGGGAGACGTATCAACTGGAGAATCGAAGCGATGGTGCCGATCTGAAACAGGTCATCAATGGCCGGTTCATCTTCGGTCCCGTTTTTCTGGGCGACCAGGAGAATCTGTTTATCTGCCGCCATGGCCTTTTCCAGCGCCTTGATAGACTTGGGGCGGCCGACGAACAGGGGCTGGACAATCTGCGGGTATACAACCACGTCCCGCAGGGGGAGCAGCGGATAGGAATTGCCGTTGTCGTCGGTATTTTCTGCTGTGCTTTCGTCGGAAAGGCTCATAAAAATCTCTCTAGAAAATTGGAGCCGTCCCTGAACCTGAGAAACCCTGGTCTTCGGACGGCCCGGATGCCTTCAGATATGGAGCCGAAGTAGGATAATTCAAGCTGTCGCGGCCGGACTCACTCGTCAACGGCCTGCCGCGGCGTGTCTTCCTGTTCCAGGTTTTCGTACATCAGCAAGGGCTCTGATTCACCGGCTATGACTGCCGCATCGATAATGACCTTGCTGACTTTTTTCTCGGAGGGAATGCGATACATGGTGTCCAGTAACACGCCCTCCATGATGGAACGTAAGCCGCGTGCGCCGGTTTTTCTATCCTGGGCCTTGGCAGCTATGGCCCGCAGCGCGTCTTCCCGGAACTGGATCTCCACGCCTTCCATTTCGAACAGCTTGGAATATTGCCGGGTAAGCGAGTGCTTTGGTTCACGAATGATACGCACCAGGGCATCGAGGTCCAGTTCATCCAGCGTGGCGATCATCGGCAGACGTCCGACGAATTCAGGAATAAGCCCGTACTTCACCAGGTCTTCCGGTTCCACGTCGCGCAGGGTTTCCCCAACCTGGTCCTCGCTTTCCTTGTTCCTTACCTGGGCGGTAAAGCCGATACCGCTCTTGTCTGACCGGTCACGGATGATTTTATCCAGACCGGCAAAAGCACCGCCGCAAATGAACAGAATATTCGATGTGTCCACCTGCAAAAATTCCTGCTGTGGATGTTTCCGCCCGCCCTGGGGAGGAACCGAAGCCACCGTGCCCTCGATGAGTTTCAACAGGGCCTGCTGCACCCCCTCGCCCGATACATCGCGGGTAATGGACGGGTTGTCGGACTTGCGCGAAATCTTGTCGATTTCATCGATGTAGACGATGCCGATCTGCGCTTTTTCCACGTCGTAGTCGCACTTCTGCAACAGCTTCTGAATAATGTTCTCGACATCCTCGCCGACGTAGCCCGCCTCGGTCAGCGTAGTGGCATCGGCAATGGTGAACGGGACGTCCAGCAGCCTCGCCAGAGTCTCGGCCAGCAGCGTTTTACCGGTGCCGGTGGGACCGATCATGAGAATGTTGCTTTTGCCCAGTTCGACGTCGGCACTGCCCTTGTCGTAGTTGAGCCGCTTGTAGTGGTTATAGACAGCCACCGACAGAACTTTCTTGGCCCGCTCCTGGCCGATAACGTATTCGTCCAGGGTGTTCTTGATTTCCTCCGGGATCGGCAGCTTGCGCCCACCGGACTCGGCGTCCTTTTCCTGGATTTCCTCGCGAATGATATCGTTGCAAAGATCAACGCACTCATCACAGACGAAAACCGACGGCCCGGCGATTAGCTTGCGAACCTCATGCTGGCTCTTGCCACAGAAGGAGCAGTACAACAGCTTGCCGCTGTCGTCTCCTTTGTTGTAATGATCATCGGACATCTCTATCTACCTCATGCCAGCATCTTCTGTTTCGAGCAAGCAGACCGTCGGGCTGCTGATTACCAATACGCGGGGCGGCAGCGCGCGGCTCACAGACCGTCGCGCTGGACACCTGGGGAATAATCTTTGGAAACATCCCTGAAAACATGCAGCCTATCGCGCCGAAATGCAAGTCCCGAGCCCTAAAAATGTCTACTTATCATCTCCGCTTTCTTCTTTTTTATCTACCCTTCTTTCGATTACTTTATCCACCAGGCCGTAGGAAACACCTTCTTCGGCGCCCATAAAGTTATCCCGCTCGGTATCCCTGGCAACAACTTCTATATCCTGACCGGTGTGGTAAGCCATTATTTCATTCAATCTCTGGCGTAGCTTGATGATTTCCCTGGCCTGAATTTCAATATCCGACGCCTGTCCCTGGGCTCCGCCACTGGGCTGATGAATCATCATCCTGGAATGGGGCAGCGCGAATCGTTTGCCCTGCTTGCCGCCGGCCAGCAACAGCGCCCCCATGCTGGCAGCCTGGCCGATACACATGGTGCTGACGTCCGGCTTGATGAACTGCATGGTGTCGTAAATGGACAGCCCGGCGGTCACCGAGCCACCCGGTGAGTTGATATACAGGCTGATATCCTTGTCAGGATTTTCCGATTCACAGAACAGGAGCTGCGCAACGATCAGGTTCGCCATCTGATCCTCGACCGGTCCGGTCAGAAAAATTACTCTATCTTTCAATAACCTGGAGAAGATATCGTAAGATCTTTCTCCGCGGGCCGTCTGCTCGACAACGATGGGAACCAGGCTTGCAACGATTGAACTGTCTTCTTGTGCCATTGACGAAATTTTCCTGCGGCAAATAGGGGCTGCCATTATAAACGGAAGCCCGCGATCGGGGAGTGGATTTTGCCTCGACTGCGTCACGCTATGGCAGTCTGAAGGCCTGTGTGTGCGCCGTTTCCAGCGGCATCGGCAGTCACCGGGACCGCAGGCCGGCCCAGGGTTACGGTGCGCCGTCCCTGGAGTTATCGGCCTGTTCCGACTGTGGTTGATCCGAAGAGCCTTCGGCTGATGTAGAGCCTTCAGCGGAATGAGAGCCTTCAGCGGAATGAGAGCCCTCAGCGGAATGAGAGCCCTCAGCGGAATCAGAACCTTCAGCAGCAGAGCCCTCGGCATCGTCCGAGTCCCCGGCGGACCGGGAATTCCCGACAGGCTGCGCAGACTGTTCCGACGTTTCCGTCTTGATGACCTCCTCGTAGCTCACCTGCTTTTCGGCGACATCAGCATGCTCCAGAATGTACTCAAAAGCCTGATCTTCAAGCACCGAGTTTTCGATGGCAGCCAGCTGCTCTTCATTGCCGTAATACCAGTTGACCACGTCTTCCGGAGTTTCGTAGGTTGAGGCGATTTCCTCCACGGCTTCCCGGACTTTAGCCGGGTCTGCGGTCAGGTTGTGCGTGTTAATGACCTCGCCCAGCAGCAGGCCGCTGGCAACACGTCGTCGGGCCTGTTCCGTGAACAATTCATCCGGCAGCATAGCCGGATCCAATTTCTGGCCGGCACCGGCGCCCATCCGCTGCATGGCCTGTTCTCTCAGGTTGCCGATCTCGGCATCCACCAGGGACTGGGGAACCTGAACTTCACACTGTTCAAGCAGGACATCCAGAACCCGGTTCTTGACCTTGTTCCGGCTGGCGGTACGCATCTCGCGCTCCATGTTTTCCTTCACTTCCTGGCGAAAGGCCTCGATGCCACCTTCCTCGACGCCGAAACTGGCGAAAAACTCATCATCCAGTTCCGGCTTTACCTGCTCGGATACCGAGTTGACCTTGACTGCGAACTCGGTCTGCTGCCCGGCCAGGTCCTTGTTGTGGTAGGTCTCCGGGAAGGTGAGCTGGAGCGTGACGCTGTCCCCCGCCCCTGCACCCACCAGGCCTTCTTCGAAGCCCGCGATCATGCGTTTTGAACCCAGCACCAGGTTACTGCCGGAGGCACTGCCGCCCTGGAACTCGTCACCGTCGCGGCGGCCCACGTAATCGATGTTGACCATGTCGCCATCGGCAGCTTTGCGATCCACTTCCTGCCAGGTCTGGCGCTGCTCCCGCAGGGTTTCTATCATGTTGTCGATATTTTCATCGGTGACTTCGGCGGCGAGTTTTTCCACTGCCACCGTACTGAAGTCCGGCAGTTCGATTTCCGGGTACACCTCGAAAGTGGCGGTAAACTCCAGGTCCTTGCCTTCGTCGATTTCATTGGTTTCAATCTGGGGCTGCCCCGCCGGCCGGATTTTCTTTTCAGAAAGCGCCTCATAATAGGTGCGGTTCATCAATTCCCCGATCACTTCCTGACGAACGCCCTTGCCAAACTTGCTCTTGACGACCTTGAGGGGCACCTTGCCCTTGCGGAATCCGTTCAGCCTGATATTAGCCGCAGCTTCCTGTAACCGTGCATTCACCGCCGAATCAACTTCTTCGGAAGGAACAGCAATGGTCATCTTTCGTTCCAGATCGGTGGTGGCTTCTACGGAAATTTCCATCTGTAAACCTCGTTACCCTTAATCAAGTCGGTGGGCGGTGCTCGTCACTGCGATACACCACAGCATGCCGAAAGCATGGGTGTATCCGCCGATGACACCCGCAGCCGGTTGTTGCTGGATTGGAGTGGTCCGGCTTTTCTAAGCATATCAACAAGTTAGAGAATGGAAAGCCGGGATTTCAAGGAGCGCGATTGTGCCACATCGTCACCCCACATTCAATATGGTACGTCGGCCTGGTTGTTAAAGGTTTCTGCTGCACGCAGGAGGCGTTGTGTCACCGCAGCAATCAGTCAACCAAAAACATGGCGCAACCGAATTCCAGATGAAATACTAGGGAACCTCTGATCACTTATGGAAGTGCTCTGCTGGAGTCTGTCCGACTCCAGCCGGTTACGGACATGTAGCCGGAAAGTTTCAGTGACCGGTGCCGGCACAATCCAGGCAGTCCCCGTTTACCATGCAACAGGACCAGACCAGAATAGCAGGCGTGATCCTGGCGGGTGGCCAGGGCTCCCGAATGCATGACAGGAACAAGCCGCTGCTGCCTCTTGCGGGCAAACCCATGGTGCAGCATGTCATCGACCGGGCCCGGCCCCAGGTAGACACGCTGGTAATCAGCGTCAATTCGGTATCGCCCGGATTCCGCGAGTTGGGGCTGCCGCTGGTGAAGGATGTCGAGACCGCCCGGCATGGTCCGCTGACCGGTATCTTCAGCGCCATGCAGTGGTGTCACGCCAACGTGCCGGCGGACTTCCTGGTCTGTTTTCCCGCCGACGTGCCGGTTTTCCCGGAAAACCTGGTGGAGTTACTCTTATCCGCCGGCGCAGGAGGCATTGGCGCCGGCGAAGACCGGGTATCAGCCGGAAAAACGGTAATCTGGTGTCGCACCGGCGAACAGGTTCAGCCCCTGTTTTCCTTGTGGCCGATGCACGTTCTGGGCGAACTGCGACAGGCTATCCGGCAGGGTATACACGGACCCCGGCTGTTCTTTGCCAGCCATCCGAACCTGGCCATAACACTGCCGGAACCCCAACCACCGCAGTTCCAGAATGTCAACACGCCCGAGGACCTGGCCCGGGCTGAAACTCTGCTGGGCCCCGATGCCGTGGACCACGGATAGTATGGGTCGATTGTGTCCATTAACGCCACCATCGGGAACGCAATCTGGCCGGTGGCCAGCAGGCTGTTGAAGAACCTATGGCCTGCTGAACCCTTCCGCGCTCCGCGCAGCCCCTTCCTGCAGCAGTTGCCGGCTCTTGTATGCGCGCTGTAAATGAGGCAATCTACGGCCTTGTCAGTACTCTGTGCCACCCCGTTAAACCACGGGGACAGCGTCACCGGCGGGAACCTATTGGCAACAACCCGGTCCTAATTATAAAAACCAAACCGAGGCGCTACATGCCTGATTCCACCAGATCCCAGGACGTGTCACTCACCAAGGCACCACCCCGCTCCGATCGATTTTTCAGCAGCAATGAACTCTGGTATTTCCGTACCCGGGAGCAGGGTCAGGTTGGACCCTTTCGCTACCGCTCGGAAGCCCAGTCAAGCCTGGAGCAGTATCTTCAGGACCTTCGCAATCAATTGCAAACGTCCTGAGGGAAACCTCGAAGCTACGGGACAGCCTGGCCACCCCTGACCCCTGCCTGCAAACCCCTGTTCCAGAATCAGGGCAGCAGCGGCATATCCCAGAATGCCGTTAACAGGGACTGGCGGGATTCACTCGCCGTCACTTTTATCGAACTCCAGTGACGCGGAGTTAATGCAGTAACGCAGCCCGGTCTGGGGCGGTCCGTCCGGAAATACGTGTCCGAGGTGGGAATCACAACGGCTGCAGACTACTTCGATCCGCCTCATTCCCAGCGAGTCGTCATTGTGTTCCTCCACGCATTCCGGGTTGGCGGGCTGGTAGAAACTGGGCCAGCCGGAACCGGAATCATACTTGTTGGCGGATGAGAACAGCGGCTCTCCACAGGCGGCACAAAGGTACATGCCCTGTTCCTTGTGATCGTTGTACTTGCCACTGAATGCCGGCTCTGTGCCTTTCTGCCGACACACGCGGAACTGTTCGGGATCCAGTTGCTGGCGCCACTGCTGTTCGGACTTGTTGATCTTGGTCATGCGGGTCACTCCTCGATTCACTGGGACTGCCGACAAACTGGCTAACAGTTTAGGGATACTCTGCCTGGCCAGGGTATTTCCACACAAGCAGACGTTCCTTAAGCTTACATCGCGACGTTCTCGGCCATGATACTCGTCCCGTTGCATTTTTATCGCTAGAATAACCGGATTACGCAGTTTTGAGAAAAAAACACATGAAACCCGTCAAGCAGTCACAGAAGCTGGCCGCCGTCTGTTACGACATCCGTGGTCCGGTACTGGAGGAAGCCAAACGCCTTGAAGAAGAAGGTCACCGGATTCTGAAACTCAACATCGGCAATCCTGCCGCCTTCGGTTTCGACGCACCGGATGAAATTCTTCAGGATGTCATCCTGAATCTTCCCAATGCACAGGGTTACAGCGATTCGAAGGGACTGTTCTCCGCGCGCAAAGCGATTATGCAGGAGTGCCAGAAGTTGCAGATCGCCAATGTCGAGATCAATGATATCTACCTGGGCAATGGTGTCAGCGAACTGATCACCATGGCCATGCAGGCCCTGCTCAATAACGGCGACGAGGTCCTTATTCCCGCCCCGGACTATCCGCTGTGGACGGCGTCTGTCAGCCTGTCCGGCGGAAAACCGGTCCATTACCTGTGCGACGAGAACAATGACTGGCAACCGGACGTCGCTGACATGGAAAGCAGGATCAACGAAAACACCAAGGCACTGGTGGTCATCAACCCCAACAATCCCACCGGGGCGGTATACAGCCGGGAAATTTTGCTGGAGATACTTGACCTGGCGCGCAGGCACGGCCTGGTGGTATTCGCCGACGAAATCTACAGCAAGATAACTTACGAGGACGCCGCATTCATCCCGCTGGCGTCCCTGTGTGACGATCTGTTGATCGTCAGTTTCAACGGCCTTTCCAAGGCTTACAGGCTGGCCGGATTCCGCTGCGGCTGGATGATCCTGACCGGTGACAAAGGCTGTGCCAGCAGCTATATCGAGGGGCTGGATATACTCACCAATATGCGACTGTGCGCCAATGTTCCCGGCCAGTTTGCCGTACAGACCGCGCTGGGCGGTTATCAGAGCATCAATGAACTGATCCTTCCCGGTGGCAGGCTGCTTGAGCAACGGGACACGGCATGGGAACTGCTGACCCGCATACCGGGCATCAGCTGTGTGAAACCGCGAGGCGCTATCTACATGTTTCCCCGTCTCGATCCTGATGAATTCCCCATTGCCGACGACACCCGCCTGATCCTGGAGCTACTGGATGAGGAAAAGATCCTGCTGGTACAGGGTAGCGCCTTCAATATCACCGACCGTCAACATTTCCGCCTGGTTTTCCTGCCACCCCCGGACGTGCTGGAGAAAGCCGTCGAAAAAATCGGCCATTTCCTGCATCGGCGCCAGCAGCGGCTGGCCAACGTGGGGTAGACGGGTCACGGGGCGATCAGGACCGCGACGGACCGAATGCAAACCCCAGGTGGCGCAGATAGTCCTGCTGCTGCCGGGAAAGTCCGGCTGTGTTCGTCAACCTGCAGCGCCTAAATTCATGTCGACCCACCAGGTGTCGCCGTAACCGGTCAAAAACCCGGGACGCATCGATATCGGCAGCTCCGAACCCGGCGCGAAACTCGTGGTCCAGGTCCATGATCGGAAAAAACCGCGAAAGTATCGCGCCGCAGAAATAATCGTCCGGCTCTGCCTGCCCCGTCATCACCGACTCAGAGGAGCAGGCAGACGGCCCTTGCCAGGCCCGGTCATCATCTGCTTCCAGGGCGAAAAACTCGCACACCTGCCGCCTCAGCATGGCTGTTGCGTCCAGCTTGGCCTCGATGGAATAGCCGGCGATATGCGGAGTGGCCACCGTCACCCGGTCCAGCAATCCGGTATCGATAACAGGCTCGTTTTCCCAGACGTCAAGTACCACGGAAAGATCCCGGCGGGTGGCGAGAACCTGCCTTAGGTCATTGTTATTGACTACCGCTCCTCGTGAGGTATTTACCAGAATACTGCCGGTAGACAGCAGTTCAAGCCGGTCTGCGCCAAGCATGTGGTAGGTGGGATGGGGGCCCGAAGTTGTCAGCGGGACGTGCAGGCTCACAACGTCGGCAGCCAGGGCGGTTTCGAGATCCACCATCCTCACACCGATCTGTGTCAATGAGTCGATTGCCGATTCGTCCAGTAAAGGGTCATGTGCAACACACTGGATGCCATGTGTTCTCAGTCTGCGTATAAACAGTCCACCCACCCGGCCAGCACCGATAATGGCGAAAGTTAACTCGCCGGGATTCACCTGGTGCCGGGCAAACAGTTGTGCCAGAGCCGTATAACAATAATCGACAACAGCGTTGGCGTTACTGCCCCTGGCATCACAGAAATGGATCCCCTGCTGCCGTAGATACCCGGTGTCCACGTGGTCGGTACCACTGGTAGCCGTTCCTACCAGCCTGACGGAAGTTCCCTGCAACAGTGCCGCATCGACCCGGGTGATCGAACGCACCAGCAGGACATCTGCCTGGCGCAACATGTCCCGGCTTATTTCCCGGCCAGGAACCAGTGCCAGTTCACCCAGTTCCCGAAACCCGGTCTCGACGGAAAGTATGTCGGCGTCGGCCACGATGCGCAGGGTCATGTGTTCAATCACCGGGGGGGTTCAAGTCGCTGGGCTGCCTTGACCATGCTGTCGCAATATCCCGTTGTAAATTTACACTCCAGCAGAAATTCCGACAGGCCGGCGAGATCTGCCGGGCGTCTGCGCAGCTGCTGCAGCGGGGCCATGGAGAACGGTTCGGTCTCGTCAGCAACGTCATCGACTATCGTGGCCAGGCGCTTGCTGAGATAGGCCAGTTCTCTGTGGGTGCCAAGCAGTTCCTCCAGCTTCCTGGCGCCACGAAGCGAGAGGCTGCCCACCTGGTGAAGGTTGGCGTAGATGCCGTCCAGATCGGGATATTTCTGCAGCAGTGCTCTGCCCTTTACCGGTCCCAGGCCGGGTACGCCACTGATGCGATCCACTGCATCGCCCACCAGTCCCAGGTAGTCGGGAATCTGTTCCGGCGCTATACCGAAATCCAGTCTTATCTGTTCCGCGTTACGTCGCGTATTCCTGTGATAATCCCACAGACAGTCGTCGTCATCCTTCAATAACTGGGCGAGGTCCTTGTCCTTGGTGAGAATTTGAATGGACTCGTCGGCCAGGTCGGCATCAGTGCGGATGCGGCTGGCCAGCGTCCCGATTATATCGTCAGCTTCGTAGGTGCGGCTGCCAAAGCAGGCCAGGCCCAGCAGCTCACAGAACCGGGCACAGGCTTTCAGTTGCGCGGCGAGGTTCTCGTCAGGCAATTCACGGTTGGACTTGTAGGAATCACAGAGCTGATGGCGAAATCCGCAAAACAGGCTTTCGTCCATCGCCACGGCAACAACTTCAGGTTTTTCCCGGCGAAGAAATTGCAGCAAAAACTGGGAAAATCCATAGAATGCGCTCAGGTCATTGCCGTCCGTATCGGCACATTCCACGTACGGTGAAAAATGGGCCTGAAAAATATAGATGGAGGCATCTATCAGGTAGGCAGACATGGATTATTGAATTCCTGAGTGCGGGGCTGAGGGATATAACCGGGTCAATCCTGTCACCCTGCCCGGCACCAACTTACTCGGCTTTTTTTCGTACCAGGTAGAAATACTTGTCGTCCTGTTGTTTTTCCTCCACCAGGTCATGACCGAGGTAGAGGCAGAACTTGGGAATATCCCGGGTGGTTGACGGATCGGTGGCGACGACCCGGAGTAACTGACCAACCTCTATATCCCTGATCTTGTTGTGCAGCAGCATCACGGGCTCCGGACAGAAAAGCCCGCAGGCGTCAAGTTCGATGATTGAACTATCAGGCGACCCATCGGCCTGATCCGGATTATCGGTCATCTGTCCGCTTGCTCCCGTGTAACCAGGTTGCAGGTACTGCTGTCCGGGTCGTAATCAATAAAGATCTCTCCCCGCTCCAGTTGCTGCAGGACATGCCTCACCTTTTCGTCCATCGTGTACTCCCGGTCTCCGTATTCCGTGCCTTCCCGGCTGACATACTCCTCCACCACTCCTCGTAGTGAATCCGGCGATAATGAGGCATGGGGAATCAGCATAATTCTATGTGATTTCAACAAACTCCAGCATGGAATCCGACAGTTTTTCCGATCCAGCCGCGCTGCCATTGGCGGCAAGCTGTGCAAAGGCAAAAAGGCCGGTATCGGCCAGATGAGACGGGGTAACGTTGGCAATACTTCTGAAAATGGATTCTATCCTGCCGGGATGTTGACGGTCCCATTCCGTCAGCATGTTCTTGATCACCTGACGCTGCATGTTTGGCTGACTGCCACAGAGATTACAGGGAATAATGGGAAAGTTCCGCAAATTCGCGTAGCGGGCAATTTCCTTTTCCTTGCAGTAGGCCAGCGGCCGGATTACGATATTCTCGCCATCGTCACTCAGCAGCTTGGGCGGCATGGCTTTCAGCTTCCCACCATAAAACATGTTCAGGAAAAGAGTTTCGATGATGTCTTCCCGATGGTGGCCCAGGGCGATTTTGGTCGCACCGATTTTACGGGCGTAAGTATACAGGCTGCCCCGTCTCAGCCGGGAACAGAGTCCACAGAAGGTTTTTCCGGCCTCGGTCTTTTCCTTGACCACGGAATAGGTATCCTGCTCAATGATGTGATAATCGACCCCTTCCGCTTCAAGATATTCAGGCAGCACGTGTTCCGGAAAACCGGGCTGCTTCTGGTCAAGATTCACCGCCTTGATACGAAAGTCTATGGGCGCGTGCCGCTGCAGGTTCAACAGGATATCCAGCATGGTATAGGAGTCCTTGCCACCTGAAAGGCATACCATCACCAGGTCCCCCGCTTCAATCATGTTGAAATCGGCGATGGCGCGCCCCACGCCCCGGCGCAGGTTTTTGCGGGACCGATTGAGCAAAAACTGTTCCTTTGGATTATCCATAAGTTCCCTTCTTAAGGAATCAGGTTAACATCATGAGCGGAGCCAGGACCTGCTACACCCTTTCGAATACTGTCGCAATTCCCTGACCCAGTCCGATACACATGGTCGCCAGGCCAATAGTGGCGTCCTTCTCTTCCATGGTATTCAACAAGGTGGTGGCAATGCGTGTACCTGAACAACCCAAGGGATGGCCCAGGGCAATTGCACCCCCCTTGAGGTTTACCTTATCGTCCAGGTGGTCCAGCAGTTCCAGGTCTTTGAGTACCGGCAGTGATTGCGCGGCAAATGCTTCGTTCAATTCCACCACGTCGATATCCTGAATCTGCAGGCCGGCACGTTCAAGCGCTTTTTTCGTCGCGGGCACCGGCCCGTAGCCCATGATAGAGGGGTCCACACCGGCACAGGCCATTGCCCTGATTCTTGCCCTGGGTGTAAGGCCCAGGGATCTGGCGTGTCGCGCTGACATAATCAGCATTGCAGACGCGCCGTCCGTGATCTGCGAAGATGTGCCTGCGGTAACCGTGCCGTTCACCGGGTCGAACACCGGTTTGAGCCTGCCCAGGTCCTCGAGATTGGTCTCCGGACGGATAGTCTCGTCAGCTTCCAGAAGCACCTTGCAGCCATCGGCATCATGGCCCTCGATGGCGACGATCTCCCGGTCGAAACCGCCATTACTGCGGGCTTCGTCGGCAAGACCGTGAGATCGAACCGCAAACTGATCCTGCTGCTTCCGGTCAATTCCATGTTTCCTGGCAAGCACCTCGGCGGTCACCCCCATCATCCAGGAGGCCCGGGCAATATACAAAGATGCCCTGGGGTTGGGGTCCACACCGTCATCCATCGGAACGTGGCCCATGTGTTCGACGCCACCGACGATGAACACGTCGCCGTTACCGGTCTGCACGGCCTGTGCCGCGGTATGCAGGGCTGACATCGACGAGCCGCACAGCCTATTTACCGTCTGGCCGCAGGTGGAATGAGGCAGTTCCGTCATCAATGCCGCGTTGCGGGCGATATTCCAGCCCTGCTCCCTGGTCTGATTGACGCACCCCCAGATAACGTCCTCCACCGAGCCGGGATCAACGTTGACGTTACGCTGGAGCAGCGCATCGATGAGGTAAGCGGACAGCTCCTCGGCCCGGACAAACCGGAACGAACCTCCCCTGGAGCGCGCCATGGGACTGCGAATGCAGTCTATTACCACGGCATCATTGTCTTTGAGTGTCATTGACTGTCCTCCCGCCTAACTGCGCGGCTGATAAAATGTCTGTCCCGCCGCCGCCATGGTGCGGAGCCGCTCGGTAGGCGCGTACAGTGGACCGAGGTGACTGTAGCGATCGGCAAGCTGGCAAAACGCGGAAACACCGATGGCATCGATGTAGCGCAGCGCGCCACCACGAAACGTTGGAAAACCAAGCCCCAGTACCAGGCCCATGTCGGCCTCCACCGGGCTTTCCACAATACCATCCTCGAGGCACCGCACGGTTTCGAGGCACATGGCCAGCATCATCCTCTCGACAATCTCCTGCTCGGCGATCTCGGCATTCGATTCCTGCACCGTCGCCACCAGGGCCAGCGCCTCTTCATCCAGCAGCTTGGCGGGCTTGCCGCGACGATCAGTCTCATATCGGTAAAAACCCTTACCTGATTTCTGGCCCAGGCGCTCGTGCTGATACATGACATCCATGGCACTGGTAAAATTAAACTGCATCCGGTCCGGAAAACCCTCGGCCATCACCCGCTGGGCATGAACGCCGGTGTCCATGCCGATAACGTCCAGCAGGTAGGCTGGTCCCATGGGCCAACCGAACCTCTCCATGACCCGGTCGACCACGCGATAATCGGCGCCATCCCGCAACAGGTGTGAGAACGCGCCGAAATACGGGAACAGAATGCGATTGACCAGAAACCCGGGGCAATCGTTCACCACGATCGGCGTTTTCCCCAGCGCCTTTGCGTAAGCCACTACGGTGGCTACTGCGGAGGTACTGCTGCCGGGTCCGCGAATGACTTCAACCAGTGGCATCACCGGCACGGGATTGAAGAAGTGCATGCCACAAAAATTCTCCGGTCGCTGCAGTGCGTCGGCCAGCGAAGTAATCGAAATTGTCGATGTATTGGTAGCAATGACAGCCGTATCTTTTACCTGCTGTTCCACTTCAGCGAGGACCTTCTTTTTCACCTCTGGATTCTCGACCACCGCTTCGACCACGACATCCACCTGATCAAAGCCGCTGTAATCAAGAGACGGCGTTATCGTCAGCATGGCATCCAGCATTTTTTCGCTGCTCATTCTGCCTTTGCTGACACGTTTACCGAATTGCTTGCGTGCCTCCGCCATGCCGGCATCGAGGCCTTCCCGGGCGATATCCTTCATTATTATCGGCACTCCTTTCTGTGCCGACTGATAGGCGATGCCACCACCCATGATCCCCGCTCCCAGCACCGCAGCCTGTTTGACTTCCCGGGCATCGGGCAGCAGCTTCCGGGCCCTGGCGGATAAATATTGATCATTCAAGAAAAGCTGTATCAGGTTGGCAGCAACATCGGTACGTGCAACCTTTACAAACCCGGCATGTTCGTGTTCAAGCGCCGTATCGCGATCTGAACCTGCGGCCTTTTGCATGGTCTGCACGGCGGTAATCGGTGCCGGGAAATTGGTACCGGCCTGGCGGGCAACAAGCGCGCCGGCAGTTTCGAAGACCACCATCGATTCCGTGGCGTTAAGCATCAGCGGTGAAGTTTTTCTGGTTCGCACTGCCCGATAGTCAAGCTTCCCGGCATTGCACTGGCTGATAATCTTCTCGGCAGCACCCAGCAGCCCGTCGGCCTGCACCAGGGCATCCAGCGCGCCTTCCTTGAATGCCTGTTCGGCCCGGACCTGCTGACCGCTGCTGATCCACTGGATGGCGTTGTCCGCACCAATCAGTCTGGGCATGCGCACCGTGCCGCCAAAGCCTGGAATAATGCCAAGCCTGACCTCCGGAAAACCCAGGGTCGCCGCAGCCGTCCCCACCCGGTAATCGGTAGCCAGCGCCAGTTCCATGCCACCACCCAGGGCAACGCCGTCGATGGCTGTCACCGTAGGACAATGCAGGTCTTCGATACTGTTGAAAATCGCGTTTGCCTCACGCAGCCAGTCCACAATCTCCTGTTCCGAAGACTCGAATATCGCGGTAAATTCGGTAATGTCGGCGCCCACGATAAAACCGCTCTTGGCACTGCTGATGACCAGCCCGGGAACGTCCGCCTCGTCCACCAGGGTGATGGCGTCCCGCAGTTCCAGCAACGTGGCCCGGTTGAACTTGTTCACCGACGAATCCTGCAGATCGAACACCAGGCTGGCAACTCCGGAGGCCAATTGTTCGACGGACAGGGCCGCTCCTTTGTATATCATGTTCATTTTCTCCCGGGACAGGCCCCGACAACGTGGATGCTACGCGGTGGCGTATTATAGCGCCCGCGACTGGCGAAATTGAAATCACGGCCAGCTTTCATGACGCGAAACATTCCCGGCAAGGTCCGGTCGCCCTTGGCACTGCGGATGCCGCTGGCAGTGTGGCAGCCATCGGCCTTTACGCTATCATGTCCGTAAAGTCTGCCAGTCCGGAACAGCAATCGATGGAGAGCCCATGGAAGCCGACAAGAAAATACCCAAGCTGTTGATCCTCCTGATGCTGTTGATAAACCTGCCGGCTGGCGCCATGGCGGCGGAACACGGCGTCATTGTCCAGTACCACCACGTCGATACCGGCACTCCGCCATCCACTACAATCTCTCCCGACGACTTTCGACGGCACCTCCAGTACCTCCGCGACAACGGATTTCACGTGATGGCACTGGATGACATGCTGGCTGCCCTGCGCAGCCGGGAGCAGATCCCGGACCGCAGTATCGCCATTACGTTCGACGACGGCTACCTTTCCATCTATGAAAATGCCTTTCCGTTGCTGGTGGAATTCGGCTTTCCCTTCACCCTTTTTGTCAGCACCCAGCCCATTGACGACAACCAGCCCGGCTTCATGGACTGGGATCAGATTAACGAAATGGTTGAAAGCGGCGCCCTGATTGCCAACCACATGGTGGATCATCCCTACATGCTGGAGCCCGTTGCGGGTGAGAGTGACGCCGACAGAATTCAGCGACTGCGGGAAAACCTGCTGGCAGCGGAGCAGCGTATCGCGGCCAATACCGGACAGTCCCACAGGATCCTGGCCTACCCCTATGGTGAATACGATCCCGCTATCCGGCGCTTGCTTGAGGAGGAAGGTTTCCTTGGCGTTGCCCAGAACTCCGGCGCCGTCGGATTCCACTCCGACTTCCTGGCCATTCCGCGCTATCCCCTGGCGGGCGTCTATGCCCGCCTGGAAACGGCCCGGGACAAATTTGCTTCCCTGGCATTCCGTGTGGGTGGGCGGAATCCCGAAAACCCGGTGACCACCAGCGACAACCCTGCCGTAGTGCTGGAATTTCTGCCAGGTGATTACCGCTTCGAACAGATCAACTGTTTCGCTGACGGCAATCCCATTAGCACGACCTGGCTCAACCAGGAACAGGGTTTGCTGTCGTTACAATCGGAGCAGACCTTCACCGCCAGGCGCTGGCGTTATATCTGTACCGCCCCCCAGCCCGGCTCCAATCGGTATTTCTGGTATTCGGTGCAATGGATCAATCCGGCCCGGGGGGAGTAACCGGACGATTACGGGTCTCAGCCGCTGTACTTATCGACTAGATCGTTCTGCTTAATGATGGTCTGAACTTCATCGACATAGTCGGGGCCCCTTTCCGAGTATCCTTCCAGGCCGGACGCCAGTTCCAGGGGATCCAGCCTGCCCTGCTGACTGCGCATTTGCGAACGCATGGCGCGAAAGGCTTCGTAGCGATCATGGGTATTCAGATTCATGAAATAGGCATCGACTGCATCGGCGATGGTATCGAAGGCCTGAACTTCGTGCGTGGCATTGGCATTGCGACGCCTGGGAACGATGCCACAGCCATTGTCATAACACCATTGACCAAACAGGTTGTTGCCCTGCAGGGCGAACCGGGAGGTGCCCCAGGCTGATTCGGTGGCCGCCTGAGCCAGTGCCAGGGGCGCGGGAATTGCATCCACTCGCTTCAGCAGTTCCGCGATAATTTCGTGATCAGGCAGGTCTTCCTGATCCAGGTAGTAGCGCCCGGCCAGCTCTTCCAGTCGGGTTCGCTGCTCGGCGGTTAAGGCGGCCCCGCTGTCCATGGCTGCGGCCAGATCCAGCAGGCGCTGCCGATTGTCTGCCACGCGGCTGTTGCGGGCATCCACGTAAATTTCCAGAAAATCGAAAAACATCTGCTTTTTAATTTCCACCCGGGCTATGGTCGCGAAATCCGGGAACACGGCAATGGGCTCGATGTCGGCGGCCTGCAGGGCAAGGCGCTCATGCCGATGCACCAGCGCGTAGGTCAGCAGCATTATCATCAGGAAAGTTACCGTCGCTGCCAATGGCAGTTCCCTGGCCGATAACAGTTGCCGCAGCGTGGCTACACGCTTGTTTCCACTAACGGCATTCAGCGCATTGTGTTTTTTTTCAGCAACCGCGTTGTCAGGGGCATTGTCAGATCCGGCCGGTGGCGACGATTCCTGCGTGGATGAATCCTGGGTAGACGTCATAAAAAAATCAACTCCGTGTTAGGCCGACGTTATCGGTGTCACGCAATCGTTGCCATGGGTGTACCAGTTACCGCAAATGATTGCCGTGACGATTGCGGCGCAGTCGTGTCGCAACTGCTGGTCGAAAGACCCCTGATCGATAAACTGCTGATCAATAGACTGCACGATTGTGGCGTCACGGGGGCAGAACATGGTGTTATACCGGAAAGAACAGGCGATAACTGGCAGCCGCATAATATCACATTCACTGTTTGTCCATGACGCAGGTTTCCATGCTCCGCCCTCTGCAATGACTGCCCGCCCGGGACTCTGCAGACACTGTCTGCGACCAACCCGTTTTTCCGTCGACCTGGACCGCCCCACGCCCGACCTCTGCCGGTCCGCCGTCGACGCAGCCGATCCCCGCTGTCCTGCTTCCGGTGAAGCCCCCGATCAGGCGTCGGCCTTGCTGCCTCCCCGGCAATCCGGTGACAAGGGTGTCGCCTCCCGGCGGGCTGCCCATTCCTCCGGTGTATACAGGTGCAGGGCAAGCGCGTGGACACCACCGGCCAGTTGATCGCTCATCAGCGAATAGATCTCCCTGTGCCGCTTTACCAGCAGTTGTCCTTCGAACCGGGAAGAAACAACCGTCACCTTGAAGTGGCTGTCCGTTGCCGGACCTCCATGCTGGTGACTTTCATTCTCCACGGCGAGATAGTCAGGATTCAGGGCTTCTTCCAGTTTGTTCTCTATGGTCAGTTGCGTAGTCATTGCAGAATTCCTGTCGGGCGATGGCCGGTTGTTCAACTGTCACTGCTGTGGCTGAAAATTATACCAGCCACAGGTACACTGAGGCGCTTTAATCAGAGGGCCCTTGGTGTGAACAGGCCCTGGGACCGTACCATGCCGATTTCCTGGTATCCAGGACACATGCACAAGGCACGCCAGCAGCTGTCAGCGGCCATGGCCGACACCGACATCGTAATCGAGCTGCTGGATGCCAGGGTACCGCTGGCCAGCTCCAACCCGTTGTTGGCCCGGTTGCGTGGGCAGCTCCCCTGTATCAGGATTCTCAGCAAAACGGACCTGGCAGAACCGGCAAGCACCGCTGCCTGGCTGGCCTATTTTAATCGACAGCCCGCCACACGCTGTTTGCTGAACGGACTGGACCGCCAGCTGACCCGTCAGCAACTGATGGCGGATTGCCGGTCCCTGGTAGAACCCGCGAAGCATCCGGGTGACCGGCACCAGGCGCTGATAACCGGCATTCCCAATGTGGGCAAGTCCACGCTGCTCAACCAGATACTGTCACGGAAAGTTGCCAAGACAGGCAATGAGCCGGCGGTCACCCGGGCACAGCAGCGGGTCAGGCTGGAAGATGACTGGTTCCTGGTCGATACACCGGGCATGATGTGGCCAAGGCTGGAGGACCAGCGTGCCGCCTACCTGCTGGCGACCCTGGGAACCATCAGGAACACTGCTATTGATGTCGAGGACGTCGGCTGGTTCGCTGCGGAGATCCTGCTGGAGAACTACTATCCGCTGCTGCAATCCCGTTATCGCCTGGAGCAACCGCCATCGGACGCTGAACAGCTGCTGACCCTCATCGCCCGGACTCATGGCTGCCTGGGGAGTGGCAACAGCGTGGACTGGTACCGGGTATCCGAACTATTATTGGGCGACCTTCGGTCTGGTCGGCTGGGCCGGATTACCCTGGAACCGCCTCCCCCGGCGCCAGGCACTGGACAGACACACTGACAAAGGCTTATCACTGACATGACCATGACTGCACAGAACCAGCAAAACAGCCAGGCGGAATCAGCGTCACGCGCTGCCCACCCTGCTTTCGACTGGATCAGAAGCGAGGAAATCGCCTCGTTGAACCTGACCGTCCAGGAATTCCGGCACCGCAAGACCGGTGCGCTGCACTATCACCTGGCCAGCGATCATCCAGAAAACGTATTTCTCGTGGCCTTCCGTACGGTTCCCATGGACTCGACAGGCGTCGCCCATATTCTCGAACACACGGCGCTGTGTGGCAGTGAAAAGTATCCGGTGAGAGATCCGTTTTTCATGATGATCCGACGTTCACTGAACACTTTCATGAATGCCTTTACCAGCAGTGACTGGACTGCCTATCCCTTTGCCAGCAAGAATCGCAAGGATTACTTCAATCTGCTGAATGTCTATCTTGATGCCACGTTTTTTTCCAGGCTACACCATCTCGATTTTGCCCAGGAAGGGCACCGCCTGGAGTTTTCTGAACCAACCGACAGCACTACACCTCTTCAGTTCAAGGGCGTAGTGTACAACGAAATGAAAGGTGCCATGAGTTCCACGAACAGTGTTCTTTGGCACACTCTCAGCAGGTACCTGTACCCGACCACAACCTATCACTACAACAGCGGTGGAGAGCCGGACGAAATCCCCGACCTGAGCTACGAACAGCTGCGCGAGTTCTACAAGACGCATTATCACCCAAGCAACGCGGTTTTCATGACCTTCGGGGATATCCCTGCCGTCGAGCTGCAGGAGAAATTCGATACCCTGGCGTTATCCAGGTTCGATCGGCTGGATGTGGATATATCCGTCAGCGACGAAAAACGCTACCTGGCCCCCATACGCGTGGAGGAGTACTACAACAGCGAAGAATCCGAGGGCAACAGGACGCACGTTGTGGTTGCCTGGCTCCTGGACAAGAGTATCGATCTGAAAGAGTTGTTCGAAGCACAACTTCTCAATATCGTCCTGCTGGACAACAGCGCCAGCCCGTTGCTCAACGTGCTGGAAACAACCGAACTTGGCACCTCACCATCGCCCATGTGCGGCCTGGAGGATAGCCAGCGGGAAATGAGCTTCATGTGTGGGCTGGAGGGTTGCGCGGTCGACGCCACCCAGGCCGTGGAAACGCTGGTGCTTGATACCCTGCGGAAGATCACGGAGAACGGTGTTCCCCAGGAGCAGGTCGAGGCGGCTTTGCACCAGTTGGAACTGCATCAGCGGGAAATCACCGGTGACAGCTACCCCTATGGCCTGCAGCTCATTCTCTCCGGCCTGTCCATCGCCGTTCACCGTGGCGACCCCATAAGCCTGCTGGACATCGACCCGGTCCTGGAAGACCTCAGGCGAGAGATACAGAATCCGCAGTTCGTTCCCGACCTGATCACCAGGCTGCTCCTGGACAATCAACATCGACTGACGCTGACACTGAAACCCGATCCCCACCTGGCTGAACGCAAAACGGCAGCAGAGCAGCGACGCCTGCAGACTATTCAGGAGCAGCTGACCCGGGGCCAGGTCGATGAGATAGTCAGCCTCTCCAAGGCGCTTGCCAAGCGCCAGGAACAGGTAGACGACCCGGATCTGCTCCCCCGGGTGGGATTGGAAGATATTCCGCAGTCCGTGGAATTGCCGGAAGGCGAGACAACTGAGCTGCCAGGCAACGGACAGGCTGTAACCAGCTACGGCCAGGGTACCAACGGCCTGTGTTATCAGCAGGTCGTCATGAAAATTCCCCGACTGAACGACGAACAGCAGCCATTGTTACCATTGTATACCAGCTGTCTTGCGGAACTCGGTGTCGGCGACATGGACTACACCGGGGTTCAGACCTGGCAGTCCCGCATCAGCGGAGGCGTCAATTATTTCAGCAGTATCCGCAGTGCCATTGCCGACGAGCAACAGGTGGACGGTTACCTGGTGCTGTCATCCAAAGCCCTGCAGGCCAACCACGCGGAGTTGACGGACCTGCTGTCCCGAACCCTGAATGAAGTCCGCTTCGATGAAGATCGCCGGTTACGGGAAATCATCGAGCAATTGTGTGACCGAAAGGTGAGCGGTATCACCGGTCATGGGCATGCCCTGGCCATGAGCCTGGCATCGAGCAGGATGAGTCCTGCCGCCAGCCTGGCCCACCAGTCCGGCGGACTGGAAGGAATCAGGGCACTGAAAAACCTGAAAGACAGCGTCCAGGAATCGGACCGGCTGCAGTACGTGCTGGACCAGCTGGCACAGATTCACCGGCTGGTGCTGGCGGCTCCCCGCCAGTTCCTGTCTATCGCCGAACCGGAGTTTCGCGAAAATGCTCTTGCTGACATCCGCAACAGGTGGGACAAGGCTCCTGCACCAGGTGATTTTACCGGCCTGGCACTACCCGCCAGCCGTGAGAACATCAGCGAAGCCTGGATTATTCCGACCCAGGTTAATTTCTGCGCCATGGCATTTCCCACGGTGCCATCCGGTCACCCGGATCATGCACCACTGACCGTGCTTGCCGGTTTTCTGCGCAACGGTTTCCTGCACCGGGCCATCCGGGAACAGGGTGGTGCCTACGGCGCCGGTGCCAACCAGGATGCGACCTCGGCTTCCTTCCGCTTCTTTTCCTATCGCGATCCCAGGCTGGAGCAGACGTTGCAGGATTTCGACCGGGCAGTTGACTGGGTTATCCAGGAAAAACACGAGCCAAGACTGCTGGAAGAAGCTGTTCTGGGCGTGATTGCCAGCATGGACAAGCCATCGTCTCCGGCGGGTGAGGCCAAACGGGCTTTCTTTAACAACCTGTTCGGCCGCGACCGGAATTACCTGTCCAGGTTTCGCCGGAATATCCTGGCGGTCACCCAGGATGACCTGAAACGCGTGGCGGAAACCTGGTTAAAAACCGATCAGTCGAGTGTCGGCATTGTCACCAGCAAAGGGAATCTCGCTGCCAGCAGCCTGGAGGAGATAAACCAGATCACGCTGTAATCTTTCGCGGCCTGAAAGCGCTGGCCTGGACGATATATCCAGCTAAAGTCCCGGGCCTTGGCAACCCGGCAAAAATATTTTCCGCCCCCGGGAACTTTCCCGGTACACGGCAGTCTGAGTAAGTGTAGGTAGATGTTAAGACAAAATTGTGGGTTTTGTTTCATTTATCTCTCCCTTGATAGTATATTGAGCCCGACGTAAGTCGGGCTTTTTTTTGGTAAAATAATAGGTTACCTCGCCCTGTTCACATGCTTTATTGACAGGCTTAGCAAGAATTCGCCATGCAACAGTCCAGTGCCAAGAAGGAAGCCGCCCGCGTAACGCTGGTTGGCATGTGGCTGGACCTGCTGCTGGGCACCATCAAGATCCTCGGCGGCGCCCTCACCGGGTCCTTTGCCCTTATCACCGACGGCATTCATTCCCTCTCCGATTCGGTCTCCGATATTTTTGTCCTGGTGGTCAATCACTTTGCCCACGACGCCCCTGACCAGGAACATCCTTACGGTCACGGCCGCTTCGAAACGGTGGGCACCGTGGTCATGGGCATGTTTTTTTTCGCTATTGCCGCGGTCTTGCTGTATGACAGTTTCAAGCGACTGCTGGAGCCTGAAACACTGGCGGTGCCGGCACTGGGCGGACTGCTTATCGCCGCCATATCCATCGCTTCCAAGGAATGGATTTATCAATACACCATGCGCAGCGCGAGACGCCTCAATTCGTCGCTACTGCGGGCGAACGCATGGCACAGCCGCTCCGACGCCATTTCTTCCATTGCCGTTCTCATAGGTATTTTCGGCGCCCGGCAGGGGCTTCCCTGGCTGGACGTGATAGCCGCCATGTTTGTTGCTCTGATTATTGCCCGGATCGGCTGGCAGCTCTGTCTCGACAGCCTGAAAGAACTGGTGGATACCGCGATCCCCCGGGAACACGAAGCGCGTATCCGGGATACCGTACTCGACATCCCCGGAGTGAACCAGATAACCGGACTGCGCAGCCGCCAGTCCGGGGGCAGGATCCTGCTGGATCTGAGAGTCCAGGTGGATCCGCGTATTTCCGTCTCCGAGGGACACCAACTGGGCGAAATCTGCCGTAGATCAGTTCAGGATAAATTCAGCAATATCAGTGAAGTACTGGTGCATATTGATCCAGAATATCATTCTGATTCGCGATTCACCGACCTGCCCTTGCGGCAGGAGATCGAAGCCCGCATTGCCACCCTCTGGCGGGACCTGATCGACGATTTCGATTCCAGCAATATCGAACTGCACTACCTGGGTAACGGCATTGAAATCAATCTCTACCTGGCACACCGTCAGATCGACGAGTCACAGGCCCGAATTCTCGCCCAGGCCCTGACCGCCATCCCTGCCATCAAGAGGCTGAAGATATACAGCACTGTAATGGAAACCCGCGTGGCCGACATAGAATAAAAAATGCCTCCCGGGCCCGCCGCTCATCTGGCCGGGAATAATGATAACCGGTTCCTTAACAATCCTCAGCGCATTCCCTATACTAGAGGCGTTTCTGCAGAACCCGAGAGCAAATTTGTTGCAGACTTTTAATGGATGAATAGCGCCGTTGTCCCAGGGTTCCGAAGCGCTGGAAACTCACAAACCAATAATGAAACCTACAGACATTTCCAACCCGGATTACTTTCACAAGGTCGTCGACTGCCAGTGGGCCTGTCCCGCACATACACCTGTCCCTGAATACATCCGCCTGATTGCCGCCGGGCGCTATACCGACGCCTACATGATCAACTGGTACAGCAACGTGTTCCCCGGCATTCTGGGACGAACCTGTGATCGCCCCTGTGAACCCGCCTGTCGCCGTGGCCGTGTCGAAGAACAGCCGGTGGCTATCTGCCGGTTGAAACGCGTGGCCGCAGATTACAAGTCCGATATCAGCGAGCAGATCCCGGAAGTGCCGCGCAAAAAGAACGGCAGGCACATAGCCCTGATCGGTGGCGGGCCGGCTTCATTGACTGTCGCCCGGGACCTGTTGCCTCTGGGTTATGAAGTTACCCTGTTTGAAAAAGACCGAAAAAGCGGCGGCGCCATGCGCACCCAGATTCCCCGGTTCCGGCTTCCGGAACGGGTTCTCGAAGAAGAACTGAATTACGTGCTGGACATGGGCGTCAACTGCCGGTTTGGTGAAGAAATCACCAGTATGCGGGCGCTTCTTGCCGAAAATTTCGATGCCGTGTTCGTTGGCACCGGCGCGCCTCTTGGTAAAACCCTGGAACTGCCAGGCTATGAAGAAACCCGCGACAATGTTCACACCGGCATCGAATGGCTGGCCAGTGTCGCCTTCGAACACATCACCTCCATCGGTCGTCGTGTCATCGTCCTGGGAGGCGGCAATACCGCCATGGACTGTTGCCGTACCGCCAAGCGACTGGGCGGTGAAGACGTGACCGTGGCCGTGCGCAGCGGTTTTGACGAGATGAAAGCTTCGCCCTGGGAAATCGAGGATGCCCAGGCCGAGGACATTCCCATCCTGAATTTCCACGTGCCCAAGCGATACCTCCACGAGAACGGCAGACTGGTGGGCATGGAATTTGAAAAAGTACGCAGGGAATTCGACGACAGCGGCAAGCGTAAACTGGTTCCCACCGGCGAAGATCCCGTGGTGATTCCCTGCGATGATGTGCTTTGTGCCATTGGCCAGGAAAACAGTTTTCCGTGGATAGAACGCGACCTTGGTATCGAGTTCGACCAATGGGACCTGCCGATCCTGGACAAGAAGACGTTTCAGTCCACCTGCGAAAAGGTATTCTTTGGCGGCGATGCCGCCCTGGGACCCGACAATATCATCACCGCCGTCGCCCATGGACACGAAGCGGCACTGTCCATCGACCTGTTCTGCCAGGGCAGGAATATCAGCGAACGTCCCTCCCCCGATACGATCCTGCAAAGCCAGAAAATGGGCATTCACCAGTGGTCCTATGACAATGACATCAGCAATGACCTGCGTTACGCCGTGCCCCATGCCGATAAAGCCAGGACTCTCAACGATATCAACGTCGAGGTTGAACTGGGTTTCGATAAAGAACTGGCTTATCACGAAACCATGCGTTGTCTGAACTGTGACGTGCAGACAGTCTTTACCGACAACCTGTGCATCGAGTGCGATGCCTGTGTGGATATCTGTCCCACCGACTGTATTACATTCACCGGCAATGCCGAAGAACATGAACTGCGCCAGAAGCTGCTGGCCCCCGCCACCAATGAAGAACAGGATCTGTATGTTTCAGGCGAGCTTAAGACCAGTCGCGTGATGGTAAAGAGTGAAGACCTTTGCCTGCATTGCGGCCTGTGCGCCGAGCGATGCCCAACCAGCGCCTGGGATATGCGTAAATTTCTCTTTAACACAGCCAAGGCCGGGGCCTCATGTCAGAAGTAGTTGTCGCCTCTGATGCCTCGAAGATTACCCCGATCACCCGGGTTAACGACTTCGTGGTCAAATTTGCCAATGTCAACGGGTCCGGCTCGGCCAGTGCCAACAATATGTTCGCCAAGGCCGTGTTCCGGATGGGCATACCGGTCAGTCCGCATAATATTTTCCCGTCGAATATCCAGGGACTGCCTACCTGGTATGAAGTAAGAATCAGTGATGCCGGTTACCTGGGTCGACGTGAAGGTGTCGATCTGATGGTGGCCATGAACGAACAGACCATGCTCAAGGACATCGAATCCGTGCTTCCCGGCGGTTATGTTCTTTATGACAATTCAAAGCCGCTGGCTCCTTCCTTGCTGCGTAAGGACGTCAATTACCTTGGCATACCGATAAAGGATATCTGCCTGCGGGAATTCGAAAAACCAACCCAGCGACAGCTGTTCAAGAACATCGTCTATATCGGCGCTCTCGCTGCCTTCCTGCAGATTGATTTCGATGTGCTCACAGAGCTTGTTGGCGACCAGTTCCGCGGCAAGGAAAAACTGATACCGCCCAATATTCATGCCCTGGAACTGGGACATCAGTATGCCAGTAAGAATTTCAAGTGCCCGCTGCAGATCCAGTTGCAGCGCTGCAGTCTGACTGACGGAAAAATCCTCATCGATGGAAACACGGCAGTGGCGCTGGGCTGCGTGTACGGTGGTGCAACCGTGGCCGCCTGGTATCCCCTGACCCCTTCGACATCGGTGGTGGACAATTTCGGTAAATATTGCAAGCGACTGCGGATCGACGCCGGCAGTGGTAAACGCAAGTACGCCATCGTGCAGGCCGAGGATGAATTGTCGGCAATCGGTATCACGGTGGGTGCCGGCTGGAACGGCGCCCGGGCTTTCACCGCCACCAGCGGCCCTGGTATTTCACTGATGCAGGAATTTCTCGGCCTGGCCTATTTTTCCGAAATTCCCCTGGTAATTTTCGACATTCAGCGCGCTGGCCCATCCACCGGCATGCCCACGCGCACACAGCAAAGTGATCTGCTCAGTTGCGCCTACGCGTCACACGGTGATACCAAGCAGGTCCTGCTGATCCCGTCTTCGCCGAAGGAGTGTTTCGATTTTGCCGCCGATTCCTTTGATATCGCGGACAACCTGCAGACTCCGGTAATCGTCATGAGCGACCTGGAACTGGGCATGAACGAACAGCTGTGCGATGCCCTGCAGTGGGATGATACGCGGGAATATGACCGCGGCAAGGTACTGGACGAGCAGCAGTTGGAAGAGATTGAAAACTTCGGCCGATACCGTGACGTGGACGGTGACGGTATCGGCTACCGCACCTACCCCGGCACCCATCCGGAGAAAGGGGCATTTTTCACCCGCGGCAGCTCCCATGACGAAATGGCCGCCTATACCGAAGACGGCGACGTTTACGCGAAAGTCATGGACCGCCTTGCGGAAAAATTCACCTCCGCCCTCCGCTTTCTCCCTGAACCCGAGATCGTCCACGCGACTGGCAGCAGCGATGGACCACGCCTTGGCCTGCTCTACTTCGGGACTACTGCCAGCGCGGTTCAGGAGACACTGGACAGCCTGGCCCGCCAGGACATTCGCCTGGACACGCTGCGCGTCAGGGCATTTCCGTTCCACGATTCCGTCAATGAGTTTCTTGACGATCACGATATCGTTTTTGTCGCTGAACAGAACCGTGACGCCCAGATGAAGAGTCTGCTGAAAATTGAATGCGGCGCCGACGATGCCCGGCTGATCTCGATACTGAACTACAACGGCGTGCTGATCACTTCCCGGCAGATAGAGCAAGCAATACTCGATTACCTGGAATCATTGGAAAAAAATCATTCTGAAGATATCAATACCCAGGCGAGCTGACTACAGAACACACCCGGATTTCCAGCCATGACCTATATTCGCAAACCCAAGTTCACCAATCCCAAGCTTTGGACCAATGATCTTGGCCTTACCCATCGTGACTATGAAGGCTCCCTGACAACCCTTTGTGGCGGTTGCGGCCACGATTCCATCAGTGCGGCAATTATCCAGGCAGCCGCCGGCATGTCACTGCCACCGCACCGGGTCGCCAAGTTATCCGGAATCGGTTGTTCTTCAAAAATACCCGCCTACTTCCTCAGCAAGTCTCACGGGTTCAATACGGTTCATGGACGCATGCCGTCGGTGGCCACCGGTGCCAACCTGGCCAACAAAGAGCTGTCCTACCTCGGTATTTCCGGCGACGGCGACAGCGCGTCAATCGGACTGGGCCAGTTCTGCCATATCGTACGCCGGCGGATCAACATGCTGTATATCGTGGCCAACAACGGCACTTATGGATTGACCAAGGGTCAGCTGTCGGCTACCGCCGACCTGGGATCGAAGACGAAATCCGGCGAGGAAAGCCGCTACGACAATATCGACATGGCCACACTGGCGATTGAACTGGGTGCCAGTTTCGTCGCCCGCAGTTTCTCGGGCGACAAAAAGCAGCTGATCCCGCTGATACAGGCGGGCTTCAGCCACAAGGGCTTTGCCTTCATCGACATCATCTCACCCTGTGTAACATTCAACAACACCGATCATTCAACCCACGGCTATAAGAACACCTGGGAAAGCTATGAATCGTTGAGCGATATCGATTATGTCCCCATGCGGCAGGAAATCACCACACATTACGAGGAAGGCGAGGACAAGGAAATCACCTTACACGATGGGTCGGTGATACACCTGCATAAGACCAGCGGTGACTATCAGCCCTACGATCGCGAGAACGCCCTGCATCACATCAACGAATACAGGAAACGGGGAAAAATCGCCACCGGGTTACTGTATATCAACCAGGATATATCCGACCTGCATGAGCTGAACGACAGCGTGGACAAGCCGTTTAACAGCCTGTCCAGCCACGACCTGTGCCCTGGCAATGAAGTGCTGGAATCCATCAACGAGACCTTCCGTTAGCGGCAATCTGTCAAGGAACCGCTGATTCAGTGCAGCAACGGCGGATTCCTGAACTCCAGGCCGCCGGAGTTCCGCGCAGCACGGGTCTGCTGGCAGCATCAGCCCCGGTCCGCTGACTGACGGCAAAGTCCCGGCTGCCCTGCTGACGGCAACCTCCCTGTCAGGTCCTGGACTCCTTGATCAATTCGTAGGCCGACTTGATTTCCCGGGTTTTATCCGTGGCCACTTCAATCATTTCTTCAGGTAAGCCCCTGGCAACGAGCTTGTCGGGATGGTGCTGACTCATCAGGCGACGATAGGCCCGTTTTAATTCGTCGTCGCTGGCCGATTCATTGATACCGAGCAGTCCGTAGGCCGACTTCAGTTTCTGATCGCGATCTTCCTCGCTGGCGAAGCCGGCCTGGCTGCTTAACCTGCTCACCAGAGTGTCGAACTCGACACGGGAAAAGCCCAGCTCCACCGCCATTGCTCCCAGCATTCGCTTCTCGGCAGCATCCAGGTTACCGTCTGACATGGCCGTGGCGACCTGGATCTCCATGAACATCTGAATCAGGTTTCGACGCCTGAAGCACTCCCGCCGGAACTGGGCAAGGACCTGGTGAATGGGAAACCCCGGGGCCTTGCCTTCGCGAAACAGGTTTTTAGCCACCTGCCGCTGGTCGGTATTCAATTGCATCTGGTCCATGACCTGCTCAGCCAGTTCTATTTCGTCCCTGCTGACCCGACCGTCAATCTTGGCCACGTAGCCCATTACGCTGAACGTGGTTGTAAAAAAGACGGTCTGAACTCTCTGGGTGGCACCAAGTCCCAGGCTGGAGTCCTTTCCGGCACCGGCGAGTCCGTTATCAAAATAGTTCCCCACGGCAGCACCAAGAATTGCACCCAGCGGCCCTCCCATCATCCAGCCAAAGGCGCCACCTAAAACCTTTCCCCACCAGTTCATGAGCTGCTGATTTCCTCCAGCACTTTTATTTGGAATGAATGATACAGATTGGCAGGCTGTTGAAAAACTATTGTGCTTGCCAATACGTCGTTGAAAACTGTCTCAAAATGCTCATTTGCACGGGGTAAACTGCGCTTTTTCGACAGTTTTCGCCTCGACTTGACTGCGCTCATGACGTTTTTCAAAAGCCTGCTAGTGTCCTGTCCGGATAATTCGCATCATTTCAGCGAATTATCCGGACAGGACACTAACTGAACAGTCTCTGGAACCAGTTTTTGGCCAGATCAGTCTTGCATCGGTCGTACTGCACCTGGAAACGCCGGGCGTTTTCCCTGACCTTTGAGCCCGTATCAAGTAACCAGGGCTTGCCCGTATGGCTCTGCCTGGCGAAGCCCGCATTGCCCTCGTGATAGGCATAATACAGATTGGCTGCATCAGTGGAAGGTATTTGATTCATGCGGACACTCATGGCGTTGTACCAGCCAACGAAGTCAATGGCATCGGCAAAGCTGTCCCGCCGTGCGTCCCAGTTACCACTTTGATCCATGTAGTCCTGCCAGGTCGAATCCAGTGCCTGGGCATACCCGTAGGCAGTGGACAACCTGGGGCCCGGGAACACCCACAGGATTTTTGTCCTGCCCGGCTTGGCACGGGCCCGGAAGCCGCTTTCCTGGTAAATAAAAGCCATGCTCACCGGTACCGGGATACCCCAGCGCTCCTCCGTGTTCACGGCGGCCCTGTACCAGCCGCGCCGCTCTTCGAATATCCGGCAGATATCGGCAATGTCCACCGGCCGCGATGCCACGCAGCCTGCCAGAAAAACTGACAGGCAGAGAATCCCCGGCGGGATCAGCTTCCCCCAGGCTTTTACAGCGACCCGCAAGCTACCGTTCAGCAACGTGGGAAGTCCTCCGTTGTTCAGGGAGGTTGCAATTCAGCATCAACAAGCTCACTCAAATTCGTCCAGCAGCGCCAGAAATTCCGCTTCATCGACTATCCTGACGCCCAGTTCCTCTGCCCTGGCAAGCTTGGAGCCCGCTCCGGGTCCGGCCACCACGCAATCGGTGTTGCGCGACACACTGCCTGCGACCTTTGCTCCCAGCAGTTCCAGCCTGGCTTTGGCGTCGCCGCGGGGCATGCTTTCCAGGGTACCGGTGAGGACAAAGGTCTGTCCCTGCAAAGGCCTGCTTGCGGCGGTAACCTCCACGTCCGGCCAGTTTACACCGTTGGTTCTCAGGCGCTGGATCAAGGCGAGATTGTCCTCGTTGGCAAAGAACACTGCAATGTGGCCGGCGACCACGGTACCGATATCGGGGACCTGTTGCAGCTGCTCTTCATCGGCGGCAATTACTTTTTCCAGGCTGCCGAAATGATTGGCCAACGCCGCAGCGGTGGCTTCTCCCACTTCGCGTATGCCCAGGCTGTAGATGAACCTGGCCAGCGTGGTCTCACGGCTCCTGTCAATGGCGGCAATGACATTGGCAGCAGACTTTTCGCCCATGCGCTCCAGTTCTGCCAGCTCCTCCACCCGCAGCGTGAAAATATCCGCCACGTCCTTCACATCACCACGGTCCACGAGTTGTTCTATCAGCTTGTTGCCAAGCCCTTCGATATCCAGCGCCGCGCGTGACGCAAAATGACGCATTGCTTCCTTGCGTTGGGCAGGACAGATAATGCCGGCACTGCAGCGGTAGACCACGTCACCGTCCTTCTCCACAATCGAACCGCAGGCGGGACAGTGCTCCGGTATCACCACGTCCCTTGGCTCGTTGTTGGCAACGCTGTCGATAACCTTGACAACCTGGGGAATCACGTCGCCGGCGCGGCGGATAATCACGCTGTCGCCAATACGCAGTCCCAGTCTTTGAATCTCGTCCATGTTGTGCAGCGTGGCATTGCTGACCGTAACCCCGCCGACAAAAACCGGCTCCAGCCTGGCTACCGGTGTTATGGCACCGGTTCTGCCCACCTGGAACTGCACGTCTGTCACCCGGGTGGAGACTTCCTCCGCCGGAAATTTATAGGCCATTGCCCAGCGCGGCGACCTCGCCTTGACGCCAAGCGAATGCTGCAGTGCCAGGTTGTTGACCTTGATTACGGCACCGTCGATTTCATAGTCCAGACTGCCGCGTTGCTCCAGCAACCTGTTGCAGTAGTCGTGGCATCCTTCGATACCCGGGACGACATCGCGGTGGGGATTTACCGGCAATTCCCAGCGTTCCAGCAGTTCGAAAACCTCGCTGAGCCGTTCCGGCAACTGGAAGTTTTCCACGGTGCCGATGCTGTAACTGTACATGCGCAGTGGCCGGCCCGCGGCAATCCGGGGATCCAGTTGGCGCAAGGTGCCGGCGGCAGCATTTCTCGGGTTGACAAAACGCTTCTCTCCGCGTTTTTCCGCCGCCTCGTTGACACGTAGAAATCCGCTTTTGCTGAGAAAAATTTCACCGCGGACTTCGAATACCGAGGGCAATTCGGTGCCGGAGATAACCAGTGGAATGGACCTGATAGTGCGTACGTTGTGGGTGATATCCTCACCGGTGACACCATCGCCCCGGGTAGCTGCCCGATCCAGCTCCCCATCACGGTACAACAGGCTGACCGCCACGCCGTCGACCTTGGGCTCGCAGCTGTATTCTATGGGATTGTCACTGTTCAGCCGTTTCTTGACCCTGCTATCGAACTGATTGAGGTCCTCGTCATTGAAGACCTTGTCCAGTGACAGCATGGGAATCTCGTGTTGAACCTGCCTGAAACCCTCCAGTGGTGTGCCACTAACACGCTGAGTCGGTGAATCCGCAGCAATCAGACGGGGATACTGTTCTTCGAGGGCGACCAGCCTGGCGAACATCCGGTCGTAGTCGGCATCGGGTATTTCGGGATTGTCCTGCACAAAATAACGGTGATCGTGATACGCAATCTGCTTGCGCAACGACCGGACCTCCCGCCGAACAGAAGCGGGAGGATTTGTGCTCTCGTCAGTGCCTGCCACTGATAGGGCTGCCCATACTGAAGCCTGGAGGCTTCCAGTATATCAGGACTGGGCCTGAGCAGCCTTCAGCCGGCGCAGCTCATAGTCCTGTATACGTTGACGGTAATGTTCCACAGTCTGGGCAGTCATCACGCTGCGATGATCATCCCGCAGTTCACCATCCAGTGCGGCCCGAATCTGCTGTGCAGTGCGCAGCATGTCCTCGAAGGCATCGCGGTTGCTGATAACGGCGGGCATGGCCAGGAACAGGCTGACGCCTCGGGTGGCCATGGCATCCATGTTGTCCAGGTCGAAGGTACCGGGATTAAGAATATTGGCTACGCTGAACACCACCGGGCTGTGGACATCGTTATCCAGGTGTTTATGAAAGATGTTCATCTCGCCGTGCTTCAGGCCGGCGGTGATCATGACCTGCAGCAATTCTGCACCACTGAACAGCTCACCCTCCCGACTCATGACATTGACAACCAGCACCTCGGAAGGTTCGACTTCGCGTCGAGGGGCCGGCCTGCTGACCTGCGTCCGACCCGCGCCGCCAGCTGGTCGCCTGGACTCCCTGGCCTGATTGAGGTCGGCGATATCCCCTCCTTCCGTATCCCTGTCCTCCGGTTCAGCCTGCCTGTTCCCGGCATGGGTGTCCCGGACATCCTCCCGGGTCTGGTCGTCGGCTGTCTCCGGTTCCGGCTCTCCGGGATCCGGGATCTCAAGGTCGTCCCCGGCGGATTGGTCCACGGATCGGGACTCCGCCACTCCCGGACTCTCGCCGCGTCGAGGCTGGCTGAACAGCGGGTCATCGCCGTCATCGGCCTCAGGTGTCCCGATGCGGTCACCGGCGCTCAGGGAAAACCCGTCAAGCTCCTCTTCCAGGGATTCATCAAAATTCAGGGCAGGTTCCTGTCGGCCGTTGTCGTCCATCGTGCCGAAAACGGCCTCGAAGTGTTCCTGGTCGTCCGCGTTATCCCGGCTCTCCACGGTACCGGCTTCGGCGTGGGCCTCGCCATCGAATTCGTCTTCCCGGTCCGCGGCCACCTCTTCCCAGTCTGTCTCCAGCGCCTGCCGTTTCTTCACACGCGGCCTGGCGGAGGCCTCGTCGTCAGCCTGCGCGACGGCGGCGATGTCCTCTGTGTCACCGGTCTCATCATCTATTGCGTCGGTAACAACATCCTCCTTTTTACTACCCGGAAAATGCGCCGACGCATCGGAGGACGCCAAGTCATCAGCCCGGACCGAGGCCCGCGCGGTGTCTTCGGCACCCTGGGAACCGGTCTCCTCACCGTGCCTGATTTCCACCGGGTCCAGCAGCATTGGCACTGCCTGATCTTTGCCGCGACGGGGGTCGAGGTCCAGCTCATTCTGCATGGTGTTCTGCTGATTCACCGATCTGGCAGTGCGCCTTACCACCCTCGCGCCGCCACTGGGCAACTCGGACATTTCCAGTTCCTCCAGGTCGATATCCTGGGGAATATTGTTGTCGATCGACAGACGAATCTGGCTGCGCCTCGCGTTCAACGCGACATAAAGACCGCGGAGGATTACGGCAATCACCGCCAGACCCAGTATCAGTATCAGCAATTCTCGTGTGCCCATTATGCGAATTCTCTTCAGGTTGCCCGAAAATCAAGAACCCTCCATTAAATCAGAGGATCCTTAAAATTTTAGATAAATTTTATATGGTTATCTCACTGTAATAGGGATTTCTTTAGGGAAAAACCGCCAAATGGCCGGATTTTTACCGGACTGCGACCACATTTATCGGTCGGGGGAGTAAACAGAACCTGAAATTACATGGCAGCCAGTTCTGCAGCCTCTTCAATATCGACAGCCACGATACGGGAGACACCGGGTTCATGCATGGTTACGCCCAGTAACTGATTGGCCATTTCCATGGTAATTTTATTGTGGGTGATGAAGATAAACTGCACGCTGCCGGACATTTCCTTCACCAGGTTGGCGTAGCGACCCACGTTGGCGTCGTCCAGCGGCGCATCCACCTCGTCCAGCATGCAGAAAGGCGAAGGATTAAGCTGGAAAATGGAAAACACCAGGGCAATGGCCGTCATCGCCTTTTCTCCGCCGGACAGCAGGTGGATAGTACTGTTCCGTTTACCCGGTGGCCGCGCCATGATAGCCACACCGGTATCCAGCAGGTCGTCGCCGGTCATGTCCAGGTAAGCGTGTCCGCCACCGAAAACACGGGGAAAAAGATTCTGTAATCCGCTGTTGATGCGATCGAAGGTATCCTTGAACCGTGCCCGGGTCTCCTTGTCGATCTTGCGAATTGCATTCTGCAGGGTCACCAGGGCCTTGGTCAGGTCTTCGTGCTGCCGGTCGAGATAGTCCTTGCGCTCCGACTGTTGCTTGTACTCGTCGATGGCCGCCAGGTTGATGGGGCCAAGCCGCTGAATCCGGTTGGAGATTTTCTGCAGGTCCGTCTCGCAGGTTTCCTCGTCCAGCTCTTCCGGCAACTGGGCAAGCACCTCCTGCAGATCGAAGTCGGCTTCCTTCAGCTGGTCAAGCAGACCCTGCTGACGCACCGAGGCACCCTCCGACCTGATACGATTCTGCATCAGTGTTTCCCGGATTTCCGCGGACTTGCGTTCGAATTCCGCCCTTTTCTGTTCCAGGGCACGAATCGTATGTTCATTGTCATCCACCCGGGCCTTCGCCTGGGCCAGTTCCTTCTCTACGCCAAGCCTGGTTTCCAGTAGACCCTCCAGGTCGGACCGCATCTGCGCCAGTGGTTCGTCTGAGCGGTCAATCTGGGCTTTCAGGGCGTCAATTCGCTCCCTTGATCGCTGTACCTGGCTGGCCATGCGATCCATTGACTCGCGAGTGGATCGCAATTCCGCGGTGATAGCCTGGTGGCGCAGTTCCAGCTGGTGAGCGGATTCCTTGTTCCGCGTGGCCTGTTGTTTACGACTGTCGAAGGCCGTGCGTCGCAGCTCTCTTTCCTGTTCCAGTTCCTGTCGCCTGGCCGTGTCCTGCTCCATGGCATCCAGTGCCGTTTGTAACCTGGCCCTGGCGCTGGCAGTGTTTTCCTCTTCCTGTGCCAGCTGCCGGACCAGTTCGTCCAGGTCCCGGGACACCCGGTCCCGACGCAACACGGTCTGTTCCACCTTGGCGCGCCTGGCGCTGAGATCGGCTTTCAGGTCGCTGACGGTGCGGCTTTTTTCCGCTATCTGCAGCTGGCATTCCTCGCGTTTTTCCTCGGCGCTGGAAATACTGTGTCGAGCCGTGACCTGTATACGCAGAAGCTTCTCGACGATGGATTCCAGTTCACTGATCCTGCCTGCTAATTCGGCAATTTTCCCCTTGCGCTCGAGAATTCCCGCCTCGTTGTCAGTCTTGCCTCGGACCCGGATCCACTGCCTGCCCAGCCAGACACCCTCCGGGGTCACCAGGGACTCGTGGGCGGCAAGCGCGGCGCGGCGCGCCAGTGCGTCGCCCAGGGAATCGGCAACATAAATGCCATCCAGGAGATCACCGACATTCCATGGCGCGGTAATCATTGCCGACAGGCGCCGCCAGTCGGCGTGACCCGGCTGGCTGGTGCTGCCGGTAACAGAAGTATCAACCAGGGAAACGGAACCTTCCGGCAGCGCTGACAATAAGCCCGCGACGTCGGTAGCGGAATCGATGCAGATACTTTGCAACGAGTCACCCAGCACTACCTCCACGGCGGCTTCCCAGCCATCAGCCACGCGAATCCCTTCTCCCAGGCGCTGCTGGCCATCAAGCCCCCGAGCCTCAAGCCATTGATTGATGGCGCTATCGTCCCGGCCCAGCGCGGCCTGTTGCAGGGCCTCCAGGGAGGCCAACTTGCCCCTGGCCGACTGCAGGTCACTGCGTTTGCGATCAAGCTCGCTGCTGTAGCGCTGGTCACGCTGCCTCAGGGCATCGATCTGGCCCGTCAGACCGCGGTATTCCTCCTGCAGGGTACTGATTGACTCTTCAAGCAGGGTAATGTCGCCGGCCAGCCCACCGGTATCCTGGTCACCGGTATCTTCCTCCTGAAGTGATTCCAGTTCCTTCTGTAACCGGGCCTTTCTGTCCAGGCCCCGTTCGACAATGGACTCCAGCTGCTGTATCCGGGATTGCTCGACTTCGGCAGTCTGGCGGGGTTCCTCGGCACGCTGGCTGAATTCATCCCAGGACTGTTGCCAGTCCTGCATGGCGGCTTCCGCTTCTTCAAGTTCCGCACTGGAGGTTTCCACCCCGGCACGGGACTCTTCCAGCTGCGGTTCCAGCTGTTTCAAGTCCTCATCCAGCCTGATGACCCGCTGCAGGTCGACATCCATCTCTTCCCTGGTCTGTTCCCAGGCTTCCTCGGTTTCCTGCAGATCCTGCTTCAGCTGACCGGTACGCTCTACATGATGTTCGATGGACTGTTCCAGCCGCGCGATATCATTGCCCAGGCTGTAAAAGCGGGCCTGCACTTCGCCCAGCTGGTCCGTCAGTTCCGTGTTGTCGGCCAGGTGTTTTTCGATTTTGGCATCGGTAGCCCGCTGCTCTGCCACGGCCTGCTCTACCTGGATCTCCAGTTCACTGGCCTGCTGCTTCTGGTCACGGAGCTCTGTTTCAATCTTGCGCCAGCGCAGGGCATTGAGATTGGCCTGGGTCTGGCGCTCCTGCTGTTTGAATTCGCCATACTTCTCGGCGGCAACAGACTGACGCTGTAGATGAGAAAGCTGTTTCTGCAGCTCATCGCGGATGTCGGTAAGGCGCTCGATATTCTCCCGGGTACGCTTGATCCGGTTTTCGGTTTCCTTGCGACGCTCCTTGTATTTCGAGATACCCGCTGCTTCCTCGATAAAAATCCGCAGCTCTTCAGGCTTGGACTCGATGAGCCTCGAGATCATTCCCTGTTCGATAATGGAGTAACTGCGTGGTCCAAGCCCGGTGCCCAGGAAAATGTCGGTGATATCCTTGCGTCGACACTTGGCGCTGTTGAGGAAATAGCTGGACTGACCGTCCCGTTCAACCTTGCGCTTGATGGAAACTTCATTGAAGTTGGCGTACTCGCCCTTGAGACGGTGGTCATCATTATCAAACAGCAGCTCGACACTGGCCTGACCCACCGGCTTGCGCGTCCCGGAGCCGTTGAATATGACGTCGGTCATGTGCTCGCCACGGAGGTTCTTCGCCGAGGACTCACCCATGACCCAGCGGACCGCGTCAATGACGTTGGACTTGCCACAGCCGTTGGGTCCGACAACGGCACAGAGATCTGAGGGAAACTGGACGTTGGTCGGGTCAACGAAAGACTTGAAACCGGATAACTTGATGCTTTTCAGTCGCATTGAGGAATGTGTTGTCCCGGGTAGCTGCCTGCAGTCACTGGCGTTGCCGTCGCTGTTAAGGCCCTGGATGCGCTGCTCCGACATCAGCCGAATCAGCCGGCTGCGCTCAGTAAATCCGACCTGAATAAAGTGCCGAAGTGTAGCCGATTTACCTGCGCAATAACACCTGGTTTGGTGGTCCTCAGCCGGGGCTGCGAAACCTGCTACAGGCCCCGGCTCCCCCGTAAATCCCGCTAAAAAACGACGCAAAATCTGGCCGCATCAAAAAATATTTAACCTTTTTTAGCTCTTTGTAGCCTTATTTTTAGCCTTGTTCTTTTTAGCCTTAGGGCTGGCACAACCGCCAGGCGCCATGCCAGACCCAGATCATTAGACTGTCTAATTGCCAGTGCCACACTCATTACCGCCTGCCTGGCACTGGTCAGTGCCGGCCGCCACCACGGGCAGCAGTCAACAGACGATCCGCCATTTCAGCATGATTGCTTCAGTGTGCGATAATCCTCACCCGTTTTTCAGCACAGGGCCCAGGACTCCATGAGCAACCTCACCGCCGGCGCACGCTTTCGCTGCGCACTCGAAGACAATTCCCCGTTACAGATCGTGGGCACCATCAATGCCTACAGTGCCATGCTGGCCGAAGATGCCGGACACCGGGTCATCTACCTGTCAGGCGGAGGCGTTGCCAATGCGTCCTATGGACTGCCTGACCTGGGTATCACCAGCCTGAACGACGTCATCACCGACGTGGAGCGGATTACCAATGCATCGTCATTGCCTCTCCTGGTGGACATCGATACCGGCTGGGGTGGCGCATTCAATATCGCCAGAACAATCAAGGCAATGGAGAAAGCCGGAGCGGCAGCCGTTCATATCGAAGACCAGGTATCCCAGAAACGTTGCGGACATCGTCCCAACAAGGCAATCGTCAGCCGGGATGAAATGGTTGACAGGATCAAGGCCGCCGTGGATGCCCGTAGCGACAACAGCTTTGTCATCATGGCCCGCACCGATGCCCTGGCCGTCGAGGGTATGGAGTCTGCCATCGACCGTGCCGAAGCCTGTGTCGAAGCCGGTGCCGATGCGGTATTTCCGGAGGCAATGCTGGAAATCCAGCAATACCGGGATTTTGTCGATGCCGTCAAGGTGCCGGTGCTGGCCAACATTACCGAATTTGGCGCCACTCCGCTTTATAACTGCAGGGAGCTGGCCGAAGCAGGAGTTGCCATGGTTCTCTACCCTCTCAGTGCGTTTCGCGCCATGAGCAAGGCGGCCCTGGAGGTTTACCAGACCATAGCGGTAGATGGCGATCAAAAGGCGGTGCTGGATAAAATGCAGACGCGTGCGGAACTTTACGAAGTTCTCGGCTATAACGTCTACGAAGAAAAACTGGACAGGCTGTTCCAGCGCGGCGATGTCGAACAGGCCTGAATTCAAGGCAATTCATTCATCCTACGAACTGACGGAAAATCACTATGGTAGACAAAAAATTGGGGGGCGCTGGTCTGCGCGGCCAGGTCGCCGGGGAAACGGCGTTATGTACCGTGGGCAAGACCGGTACCGGGCTGACCTATCGCGGTTACGACATCAGCGTTCTGGCGGAAAACGCCCAATTTGAAGAAGTGGCGCACCTGTTGCTCCGCGGCAGGTTGCCGGACCGATCCGAGCTGAACGCCTATCTGTCCCGATTGGAGTCGCTGCGAGCACTCCCGGTGGAACTGAGGGAAGTACTGGAGCGCATTCCGGCCAGCGCGCACCCCATGGATGTCATGCGTACCGGCTGTTCGATGCTGGGAAACCTGGAAACTGAGAAAGATTTCTCCCACCAGGACGACGTTGCAGACCGACTGGTGGCAACCCTGCCGGCAATGATCTGCTACTGGTATCAGTTCAGTCACCATGGCAAACGCATCGAGACCGCCCTGGACGATGAGTCAATCGGTGGCCATTTTCTGCACATGCTTTCCGGCGAACGGCCTGATGACCTGTTTGAACGGGTGATGAATGTTTCGCTGATCCTTTACGCGGAACATGAATTCAATGCCTCCACCTTTACTGCCCGGGTCTGTGCCTCCACCTTGTCCGACATGCACAGTTGCATTACCGCGGCCATCGGCTCATTACGGGGACCGCTGCATGGCGGAGCGAACGAGGCCGCCATGGCAATGATTGAAAAGTGGCGCAGCCCCGACGAAGCAGAACAGGAAATCCTGGGCATGCTGGAACGAAAGGAAAAAATCATGGGATTCGGACACGCAGTCTACCGCGAGTCGGATCCCCGCAATACGATTATCAAGGAATGGTCGCGCAAACTGGCAGATCACGTGGGGGATAACATCCTGTACCCGGTATCAGTCCGATGTGAAGAAGTCATGTGGCGCGAGAAAAAGCTGTTCTGTAATGCCGACTTTTTCCACGCTTCCGCCTATCACTTCATGGGCATACCTACCAAGCTCTTCACGCCGATATTTGTCATGTCACGGGTTACCGGCTGGGCAGCCCACGTCAAGGAACAACGCGCCAACAACCGTATCATCAGGCCCAGTGCTGATTACACCGGTCCAGAGACTTCTCAGTGGGTGCCTATCGAAGACCGTTGACTGCCAGGGCAATTGCTCCTGACACCAGGCAACAAACTTACCAACCGCGAGTAACACTATGAGTGCAAATGTAGACCTGAACCAGCGACCCGAGCCTGATAAAGAACTGGTGGACATCGCCAACTATGTAATGGATTACGCTATCGATTCGGCAGAGGCCTACGATACCGCTCGAAACTGCCTGATGGACACCCTGGGTTGCGGTTTTCTTGCCCTGCGCTTCCCGGAATGTACCAAGTTGCTGGGACCACTGGTTGAGGGTACCGTTGTGCCTCATGGCGCTCGCGTGCCGGGTACCCGGTTTCAGCTGGACCCGGTGAAAGCGGCCTGGGATATCGGCTGCATTATCCGCTGGCTGGACTACAACGACACCTGGCTGGCAGCCGAATGGGGACACCCTTCGGACAACCTGGGCGGCATCCTGGCCGTGGCAGACCACCTGTCCCGTAAAGCCGTGGCCAGCGGCGGAACCCCCCTGACGATGCGGGATGTGTTGACGGCGATGATCAAGGCCCATGAAATCCAGGGTGTTCTGGCCCTGGAAAACAGCTTCAACCGGGTTGGACTTTGCCATGTACTGCTGGTGCGAGTTGCCACTACGGCGGTGGTCACCAGAATGCTGGGGGGCACCAGGGAGCAGGTAATAGACGCCCTTTCCCAGGCCTGGCTGGACGGATCCAGCCTGCGGACTTACCGCCACGCCCCCAATGCAGGTCCCCGTAAGTCCTGGGCTGCCGGGGATGCGACCTCCCGTGGGGTGCGCCTGGCAGAACTGACCTTGCGTGGCGAAATCGGTTATCCGGGGGTCCTGACAGCACCCCAGTGGGGTTTCTACGACGTCTCGTTCAAAGGTAACCGGTTTAAGTTTCAACGTGACTACGGCTCCTACGTGATGGAGAATATTCTGTTCAAAATATCGTTCCCCGCCGAGTTTCATTCCCAGACCGCAGCCGAAGCAGCGGTGAAGCTTCATCCCCAGGTTAAGGACCGCCTCGATAAAATCGAGCGCATCGTCATCCATACCCACGAATCAGCTATCCGGATTATCAGCAAGGTCGGCCCCCTGAATAACCCGGCCGATCGTGATCATTGCCTGCAATACATGACAGCTGTACCCCTGGCCTTTGGCAACCTTATCGCCGAGCACTACGAAGACGAGTTTCACCAGGCCAATCCCATCATCGATACGTTGCGGGACAGGATGGAGATCCACGAAGAGCCGCGCTATACCAACGAATACCTGGAACCCGAAAAGCGGTCCATCGCCAATTCCCTGCAGGTTTTTTTCCAGGATGGCAGTTGCACGGATCGCGTGGAGATCGAGTACCCGGTAGGACACCGGCGAAGGCGGGAGGAAGGCATTCCGTTACTGGAAGCCAAGTTCAAGAACAACCTGGCTACACGGTTTCCGGCCCGACGCTGCCGCACCATATTCGACCTGTGCAAGGATCAACAGCAGCTGGAAAAAATGCCGGTCAACGAATTCATGGATCTGCTCGCCATCTGAGTTCGCATCAGCCCGCCCGGCGTCGCCTCCAGCGGTTGCCGCTCTTGGGACTGTCACCGGTCTGCTTGCCGCCCAGCGGCAGGACAGTCTTCATCGGCCCGAGCTGCCGCCGCAATGTGCGGGTGGCCTCGTTCGAAAAGACACTGCGGGCTCACCCACGACCACCAGATCAGCTTCCGAACCGGACCACGACCTCAAAATCCCGCCATTGAATTTCTGTTCTCAGACCCTATATCAGGAACCACGGCGAGTGCTCAATTGAGGCTCCCGGCCGGCAACGCCGCCGGCATTTTTAAACCTATTGCTTAACGAAAGGATAAGGTATCTATTATGAGAACATTCGATTTTTCACCGTTATACCGTTCCACTGTCGGATTCGACAACCTCACCTCGCTGCTGGATTCAGTAAGCCAGTGGGAGAAGAATCAGCCGAGTTATCCCCCCTACAACATCGAACTGGTGGAAGAGGACCGCTACCGGATTACCATGGCCGTGGCCGGTTTTGTCCAGGATGATCTGGACATCGAAGTAGAGAAACAGACCCTCACCGTCACGGGTAATCGGCAGAACGACGATGATTCCCGCGAGTACCTGCACCGCGGCATTGCCGGGCGCAATTTCGAACGACGATTTCAGTTGGCGGATCACGTGAAAGTAACCGGCGCCAGACTGGAAAACGGGCTGCTCCACATCGAGCTGCGCCGCGAGCTACCCGAAGCAATGAAACCACGGACAATCCAGATCGACTCCGGTGAGCCCCGATTGATCGACGTGGAAAAGACCGCCCAGGGGGATGACAGCAGTGCGACATCACCCTCGGATGTTGCCAGGGAAAAAGCCGCCTGAATGAGGTTGATGCCCTGATAGCCTGAAACACCTGAGGAGGGTCGGCGCCCGGCCAGCGTCACAGCCGGACGGGTACCGGCCTCCCTCAGCTCGCCTTTCAGCTATGTCGTTCCATCTATTTCGAGACGGGGTACGCAACTTTTCCATCTGCGGCTGTAAACTTTTTTGAATTTCCTGCGTAATAGAGGGTAGAGAGACAACTAAGTTAACGCCAGGGATTTATAACGTGAGTAAAATTCTGACCAGAAGCCTGCGCAACCTGACCATGTCGGCATGCCACTACGTCGGCTTACGACTCTACTTTCGTGCCGTCGTACTGACGTCCCGGCCTGATGCCAGGTTGATCAACGTTATGCAATGTCAAGAACAACCTTGATGACCGGCGCGCGTCGCAGGTAGTCAAACGCCGCCAGGCCATCTTTCAATTTAAAGTGCGCATCGACCAGGCCCGCAAGGGTCTGGTCTTTTTTTTGGGCGGGATTGTTCACACCGTATTCCTGCTCAGCCTGTAAAAATCCAATTGCCTGGGTAAAGTCTCCACACCGCGATCCCAGCACGGTGATTTCGTTCACCACCAGGTCCTCGGTTGACAGGGGCACAGGCTCATTCAAGGTACTCTTCAGTATCACCCTGCCAAGGGGTCGCACCAGCTGCAGGGCTGTTTCCAGGCCTGACCGGGAGCCGCTGCATTCCACCACGGCGTCAAATTGTCTGAGATCATCGCTGTCTGGCTGCAAGGCTGACCGTGCCGCTGCGGGCAGCCGGTCAAGCTTCTCGATATGATGGCCGAACACCTTTACGCCGATATCGGATTTCAACAGAACCCGGGTTGCCAGCTGGGCAATTCTGCCATCGCCAACCACCGCCACGGAGGAATGTCCGGCGACATCGATCCTGGCCAGGATATCCAGCGCGGCCGCCAGTGGCTCAATCCATACGGCGTCATCAAGACTGAGATCGTGCGGTACAGCGTGCAGGTTTTTCAGCGGCAGGGTCAGGTAATCCGCGAAAGCGCCGGGGTGTTGACGAATGCCCAGCACCTTCCTGTGGCGACAGTGTTTAACCAGTCCCCCGAGGCAGAAGTCACAACTTCCACAGGCGATATTGATTTCCCCCACGACGCGCTGACCAATCCAGCTGGTCGCCTCCATCAATTCCGGAGAAACCGCTTCGACAATGCCGACAAATTCATGTCCCGGTATGCCCTGGAACTGGTACATACCGCGCAGCAGCTGCTGATCGGTACTGCAGATACCGGCTCGTTCCACGCGGACCAATGCATAGCCAGGGTCGGGCACCGGTACCGGAAGATCTGTTCGCCAGCTGAGTCCCTCACTGTCCAGGAACAGGGCCTGCATGATTCAGTCCAGGACGTGAATGATGAGGCCGCTTTTCAACTTCGGTTCAAACCAGGTGGATTTGGGAGGCATGACTTCACCCGCGTCGGCGATGGCCATCAGGCTGGCGATTGACGTCGGGAAAAGGGCGAAAGCAACCTGCCACTCTCCGGAATCAACGCGACTGGCCAGCTCTTCAAGCCCTCGTATCCCACCTATAAAATCGATCCGTTCATCACGTCTCGGGTCACCAATACCCAGGATACTCTTGAGCACACGCTCCTGGAGAATACTGACGTCCAGACTTTTTACCGGGTCGTCTGAATTGCGGATGGCGTCATCAGCGGTGACGCTGTACCACCTGCCGTCCAGGTACACACCGAACTGGCCACTGGCCGCAGGCCTGGCTTTTGCCAGGCTATCGACGACCTCTACGCGGAATTCTTCCTCCAGCCGCTGAATAAACTGCCGGGGATTCAATCCATTCAGATCTTTCACCACTCGGTTGTAGTCAAGTATCTGCATCTGGTTGTCTGGAAAAACCACGCTTAGAAACCAGTTGTACGATGCGTCAGCGTCGCCGCTATCCCTTTTCTGTCGCAGGTCCCTGACCCTGGCTGCCGCGGCGGATCGGTGATGACCATCGGCCACGTAGAGACACTCGACAGTGGCAAAAGCCGCCTCGATTTCTGCGGCCAGGCTGACATCTTCAATCACCCAGAAAGTGTGGCGGGTGCTGTCGTCGGCGGTGAAGTCGTATTCCGGTTCACCGGCAACAACCCTGTCTATCAATCTGTCGACTTCCTGGTTGGCTCGATAAGTGAGGAACACGGGACCAACCTGGGCACCCAGGGCGTCCATGTGATTTACCCGGTCATCTTCTTTCTCAGGCCTGGTAAATTCGTGTTTCTTGATCAATCCCTTGTCATACGCATCCAGGGAAGCGACGGCAACCAGGCCGACCTGTCGATGGTCGCCCATGATCTGCTGGTAGACGTAGAGTTTTGCCTCACTATCACGCAACAGAACGCCATCGTCGATGAATCGTTGCAGATTAGCAGCACCCTGCTGGTAGACACTGGGATCGTGGGGATCAACGGAGTCCGGCAGATCGATTTCCGGCTTATTGATATGGAAAAAACTTAACGGGTTATTCCCCGCCATCGCCGCTGCCTCGCGACGATTGACCACATCATAGGGGTGTGAGGCTACACGGGATGCCAGCTCTCGCCGGGGTCTCAGTCCGCGGAAGGGTTTCAGCAACTTCATGGAACAGAGGCTCCCTGGAAAATGAAAAGCGGTATTGTCTCATTTTCCCGGGACCATGCGTAGTCGGATGTGGCTGAAGGTTACGGACACTAGTCCCGCAGATAAGGCGCCAGTGAATCCCGGATCGATGCCTGGGAAAACCCTCTTCGCTGCAAAAACCTGGCCAGGCGAAGGTGCTGTTTGCTGCCAAATTTAAAGTTATCAGGGTCTTGTAGCCTGCGCTCTACAAGGCTGCCCAGTATGATCTCCCAGTCACCGTCGTCCTTGCGCAGGAACTGGTCAATGAGAGCTTCGGCGACAAATCGACGTCTCAACTCGTCCCGTATGGCGGCATATCCGTAGCCAAGGTTCTTGCGGGTTCTTACATAGGATTCGACAAAGCGTCGGTCACTCTGCAGGTTCTCCTGCCGCAAGCGCTCCACCGTATCCTGTATTTCCGCCGGCGACCTGTCCGAATAACGAAGCTGGAGCTTCTGCTTCAGCTCGAAGAACGAGTGTTCCCGGCGGGCCAGGCAATCCATTGCGGCCCGCCGGAGACTACGGGGACTTGTTGCGACTTTCGCTTTTCCAGTGGCAGATGCTGACGTCAGCCTGTTCGGCTTGATGTATTCCTCCTGTTCTGTCCGCTCAAGCATTGGCGTCTCCTTCAGGACCCGTCGCGGGCCTATCCGGTCTTCTTGCCGGTATCCACGGCAGCGACAGGTTCGGCATCATTGGCCGGGTCTTTGCCGAGCTCGTGGACATTATCGTCCTGACCTGCTTTCTTGATCAGCAGTTGGGCGCGTATTTTTTGCTGCAGCTCATCCGCCAGTTCGGGATTCTCTTCAAGGTATTGCCCGACATTCTTTTTACCCTGACCGATCTTTTCGCCATTGTACGCATACCAGGCGCCGGATTTATCCAGCAGGCCAATCTTCACACCCAGATCGATCACTTCCCCCAGTCGGTAGATGCCGGTTCCATACATGATCTGAAATTCAGTCTGCTTGAACGGTGGCGCCACCTTGTTCTTCACTACTTTTACCCGGGTTTCGTTGCCAACCACTTCGTCGCCATCCTTGATTGAACCGATTCGACGGATATCCAGCCGTACGGAAGAATAAAATTTGAGCGCGTTACCGCCGGTGGTAGTTTCGGGAGAACCGAACATCACTCCAATCTTCATACGGATCTGGTTTATGAATATCACCAGCGTATTCGAATTCTTGATGTTCGCGGTCATCTTGCGAAGGGCCTGGGACATCAGGCGAGCCTGCAGGCCCATGTGACTGTCACCCATGTCGCCTTCGATTTCGGCCTTGGGCGTCAACGCGGCGACGGAGTCTATAACCACGACATCCAGTGCCCCGGAACGTACCACCATGTCACAGATTTCCAGGGCCTGCTCACCGGTATCCGGCTGACTGACCAGCAGGTTCTCAACATCCACACCCAGCGCCTTGGCGTAAACCGGGTCGAGAGCGTGTTCAGCATCTATAAACGCGCAGTTGCCGCCGGCTTTCTGTGCCTCGGCAATCACCTGCAGAGTCAGGGTGGTCTTGCCCGAGGACTCCGGGCCGTAGATTTCCACGATCCGGCCCCGCGGCAGACCGCCAATACCCAGGGCTATATCAAGTCCCAGTGATCCGGTGGAAATTGACGGAATGGTCGCCTTTGCCGAATCGCCAAGACGCATCATGGAACCCTTGCCGAACTGCCTTTCGATCTGGGAAAGTGCCGCTGCAAGTGCTTTTTCTTTATTGCCGTTGTCTTCAATCATCATTAGATCCTTGGTGTGTACAACTGAAGCTGGTTCCGTGAGTAATACAGTTGTGTTGCTTTTTCGGTTCCGGGTGCGCTTTTGTTTACTGACTTTCGTTAACTGGACTTTCGTTAAATGGACTTTCGTTAACTGGACTTCATTAACTGGATTTGCGTTAACCGACATTTGTTAACTGGCTTTCGTTAACTGGTCATCGTTAACTGGTCATCGTTAACTGGTCATCGTTAACTGGATCTTATCAAATTACCTGTTGGAAATTTCTTTCTTTAAGTAAATTTAATCCTGTTAGCTTATATCACTCTTGCCGATATAACGCATTCCGAGTTTGATCTTGCCGTTCAGTTAATGCAGTTTACTCAGTTCCTGTCTCTCAGTCTTTCAATCTTTCAGACTTTCTGTCTTTCTGTCTTTCTGTCTTTCTGTCTTTCTGTCACTCTCTCTGTGTCATCCCCTGTATAGCGGGTCAGCACACTGTCGAGACAGTCTTCAGCGCCGGAGCCTTCTTTGGTTATAGTAGACCTTCCCTTGCTACTTGCCTAACAGACTGTTGAAAAACTATTGCGCTTGCCAATACTGCGTTGAAAACTGTCTCAATATGCTCATTTACACTGAGTAAATTGCGCTTCTTTGACAGAGTTCGCCTGGTCCTGGCTACGCGCATGACGTTTTTCTGCAGCCTGCTGATCAGTTCCCGATTCAAGTTGCGTTTCTCAATACGATCCTCAATTAGATCCTCAATGAGATCCTGAATCGTCTGGCGGGCCATACAGACCACTGTATATAAAATCAGTAGTAATTTAAGCAGACAATTACTGTATATACAACCAGTATATTGGCATTGCTCGAACAAACTTTAGCCTGAAGAAACTCTGATTTTTTTCCAGTAGTGCCCGGCGGGAGATTGTCGGGCGCCACGGCGAAGCGTCGTGCACAGGGAATCTGCCGTCGCGCCTGCCTGGCGCGACAACACCACGGTGGTGCCCCACAGGCCGCGCCCGCAGGGGCTTTCAGGCGGGTCCAGTGGCGTCGTTAGGTCGTGCCTCGGTTTGAAATTTTATTCGGTGGTTTTGGGTGAGGCCCACAACGTATTTTCAATCCGAGGCACCACCCGTCGTTATCTGGCCTTGACAGACTGACGCATGCCGGCAGCAAGGCGCCTCGTCAGTGAACTCACCTGGCAGACCGGGTATTTCGATAACTAATCAGAGGTCCCCCGGGCGTTCAACGTGGCAGCATGGTGGTGTCCAGCAGCTCGACTATGCCCTTGAATGCCTGCTCGACGCTGCGCAGGCGGACACTGTAGCGGTCACCCTCGAAGTGATGTACCCGGGCCTTGCTGCGGCCGTCCCGATGAGCCCAGGCAAACCAGACGGTGCCCACCGGTTTATCCGGCGTGCCCCCATCGGGACCGGCAACGCCGCTGGTGGCGACAGCAACGTCGGCTGCCGAATTGGTCAGTGCGCCGCCGGCCATGGCCTTGACAGTTTCCTCGCTGACCGCACCCGGCCCGTTGTCGGCAAACAGTTCTGCCGGTACTCCCAACAGACGCTGCTTGGACCGGTTTGAATAGGTGATGAAGCCGGAATCGAACCAGTTTGAACTGCCCGGTAACGACGTCACTACCTGGGCAATCCAGCCGCCGGTACAGGATTCGGCAGTTGCCAGTACCAGGTCCTGCTCGATAAACCGGTTGGCAACCTCTTTAACCAGGTGCCTGACATTTTCCTCGATGGACTGGGTCATAGGTAACTCCTCAATCAAGCAGCACTCCGGTCACCGCGGTGACTGAAAATTACAGGTACTTAATATAGAATCTCGGCTGGTTTAACAAGCAATTCATCATGGCAACCCTGGGAGCCGTTACAGATCTTGTCCAGTTCACAGACCCACACTCCCATGATGCAACAGTATGCTCGAAATCGCCGTAAGTTGTTGAATTAAAGGCACAATAAAAAACGGCTGTCTATTTCAATTTAAAAAATAGCGCCACTTAACCCATTGTTTTTATTCACTGGGCCCGGTTAGTTTTAGACAGTTGATTGGGTGCCTATTTTACCCTCGAGGCCCTGGCGTTTTTTGCCATTGATTCAAGCTCAGAAACCTCTTCGCTTTCCGGGTGATCCAGGTCTTCGGATGAAAGCTTGACCCTTTTCTTACCCACCACCAAGTCTACACTGCTTGATCCAGATCGGGTTAAATGGTCTTTAATTTTTCTCACCCATTTTGGCAAGTTGCGATGTGATTCCATTTTGCCGGTAGCCCTTAATTCGGTCCCACTGAATTTGTGACATAGGCTACCAGAGGATAACAGTGCCCTGCCAGTCGTTGAGCCGCGCACCATCAAAGTGAGGGTGAAACGCGAATATCGGCGATCACACTGTCGGTAATTTGGGTGACGTTTGGCCCGACGTAGATCCGACCAACCGGAACCGCACCGACCGGCAGAGCCGGATCGAAGTTAGGTGATGCCGCGTTGTAGTCTTCGGTGGCCAGACCGTTCGAATCGAAATCTGATTTCACTGCGGAGCTGGGGGTGCCGGTCTGGATGGCGAAGCCTGGGCCAGACTTGGACACGTACACGTAGGCGATATCGTATCGCCCCAGGCCGGTACCAGGGGCCGTGGCCACCTCGGCGGTGGTGTCTTCCTGGTAGATGCCTTTCAGTGGTCCCAGGGCCTGGTTGGTGAATTCATACGGGTAGGTGGGCGTGGCGCTGGCGTGTGGGTTCAGCCAGGTCGAGTCACCAGCTGCCTGCCCCTGCAGTCTGATCGTCATGTCGAGCGGGCTGCTGGCTCCCTGGGTGACTTTGCAACCGTACATCACCACCTTGCCGAAAATGGCGTAGATGGGGCTGTGGTCGTACAGGCCAGCGATCCTGGCGGTCAGGGCAGCAACTTTCTGCTGCAGCTCTCTGACTGATTCGGTTATTGATGCCATTCGCTTTCCTCTCCTTCGGGCTCAGCCGCATCGTCACCCTGCTCCTGTGTCTCAACGGGCTTGATCAGCTCAAACAGCTGGGGCTCCAGTGCCGACTTGATGTTCACCAGCAGGCCTGTGGCCAGCTCCTGGGTAATGCGATTGTTGATGTTGTTCACCAGGGCCTCCCGGGTTATCCGGGTGATCGTCTGGCAAATCCTGTCGTAGGTTTCCTGGTCCATCGCTAGTTTTCTCCGGTTGATTTCTGCTGTTTTTCACCAAATCGCTTTAGCGCCTTGGCATTGATTCCGCTCTTGACCTGCTGCCGCAACTTCTCCTTTTCGGCCTGACGCTGGGGTGACTGCACGATCAGTTCTTTCTTGACCCGCTCATCCTGCTGGCGCTCGAGAACGCGCTGCCGCTTCGCCTTCAGCGCTTGCCGGGTTTCCTCGTTGGCGTTGTCGATCAGCTCCTGGCGCTTTGCACGGCGCTTCTCGGCTTCGATCTGGGCCTGCTTTTCCTGCTCCTGCCGCGTGACCCTGTTGCGCTCAAACTCTCCCTCGTGCCTGGATTCAACGATGAACACGAAGGCCAGCAGATCCTCGGGCCGGAACTTGCCGGCCGGCTTACCAGGTGCCCACTCCGGTGAGGCCGACAGGAGCTCGTCGTAATCCTCGCCGCTGATCCGCACATTGCGCACCGAGCCTGGCTCCATCACGACCTGGCCGTCCACTTCGCTACCAATACCAATACTGACGTTTACTTCACGGGCCTCGACGCTGTGGCTGAACCCTGAGAGGTAGTAGCGGGCGCGTCGGGCTGGAATCTCGATTTCTTTGAAGGTTGTCATGCTGTTGTCCCGTACAAATAAATATCCGTGCCGTTGTAGCTCATTCTGAACCGCCGGTTGAAGCTGGGGCTGTAGCTGCCACTGTCCAGATCGATCTCGGAAATAATGCCCAGCATGGTTTCACCTGAAAAGGAGTCACCCCACAGGCTGATCTGCCCGGCGATCTGGCTGCCAGAGGATCCTTCCTTGATTGACAGGTTTGCCCCGCCGGTCATGGTGGCACCACCGATAGCTACGCTGTCCACGCTGCTGCTGCCCAGGTAAACGTCGTCGTTGACGATCAGGTCATCGGCGATAGTCACTTCGCCGTCGAACTGAGATTCATCCTTCACCCACAGCGCACCGTTGCGGGTGCTGCCGCTGCCCGGGCTGCTGCCAAGGTTCTCGAACACACCACCCCAGTCCCCCCTGAACTGCGCCGTCCCCTGGACGCCGGCACCCACCGTGCTGGTCGCATCGAAAACAAACCCGTAGACACCGGCACCCGGTGCGGTGCCGTAGCCATAGATCCCGGTCGTCCCGAAGCCGAACACGGCGCAGTCATTGGCCCCCTGCACACCGACGATGGCAGCATCGACTCCGGAGCTGGTCTCGTTGGTGGTACCGGTTGCCTTCATCTGCCCAGACGTGACGATATCGCCACTGAATGTCGTGGCCGTCGCATCGGTGGGGATCTCGATAGTCAGGGATCCCGATTTGTACCCGCGCAGCCCGTCGTCATCGATGACCATGCCGGAACTGGGATTGCTGCCTGAGACGACAATCTTCTGAGTACTCAGTGCCCGAATGTAGTCAAAAGACGAGTCCAGGGCCTCGTACGCGCGGCCGGCGCCGGTGACCTCGTTGGCGTCGGTTTTGAAAAAGCCACCGCCGTTGTCGATATCGGACAGGTCACCGTTGATCTGGGACAGCGAGGTGTTGTGCGGATTCGCGCCGGTCGTATCGGCATGATCAGACAGATCACCGATATCGTTGCTGGTGCCATCGATGAAAACACCAGGTGCAATCTGGGAGTTGCCGGTGATATCCCCCGTCACTTCCAGGTTGCCGGCGCCGTCGTAGTACAGGTTGCTGTTGGAGCTGCCACCGATTCGCAGCGTGCCGGCCGTCAGGTTGATCTGCATGCCGTCACTCGGTGACCAGTCCGGCGACTGAATGAGGCCGGCGACCAGGGTGCCATCGATCTGCAGGTTGCCGGCCCCGTCGTAGTACAGCGACCAGTCCGCCTCGCCACCGAAATAAACCAGCTCGTTGTTGAGATCGATACCGACCCCTTCGGTGCTTGGGCTTGCCAGGAAGCCACTGGATGCCAGCAGGGCCGCCTCGACGGTGCCGCTGAATGTGGCATTACCTGTGCCATCAAAGTACATGACGGGATCCGCGCTGCCACCGACGATCAGCTGCCCGGAATCGAGATCGAACGCGGTGCCTTCGGAGCTGCTGTAGTTGTTCGACTGGATGGTGCCGGTCTGGATCCGATCACCGACAATGCGCGTAATGGCGGCATCGACCTGGCCGGTGGTTGTGCCGTTCTGCTCGTTGATGATCTGAGCAATAGTGACTGCGCCCACCAGCACGATTTCTTCTGCCTGGATCTTGATCCCCTGGTCGTTGTACTGGATCTCGGTGATTATCCCTTCTTTGTCGACCTTGCCCTGCAGGACTGTCTCAACGTCGGTGAATTTGTCGACCAGGTAGGCGATCAAATCGTCGACGTTGCTGGACTCCTGCGGGAACGGTGGCAGGCTGCCTTCGTCCTCGTCCTGAGTTGGCAGCAGGCCTGAGCTCATCCCGATGGAGTAATCGCCACGCGAAATGCTCATTAGTAAGGACCCCCAATGACGAGTGGAACGATGTTGCTGCGCACGTAGGCGCTGGGACCATCCTTGCTGGCTTTACGGAAGAATCCACAGCTGACGCTTGCCCAGCTGAAGGCTGCCGGCACAACCAGGTCGATGTTCCCGGCGTACTCGAACGCGCCATCGACTTCCTGAAATTCTGCGGCATCGATGAGCACGATATTAGTGCCAGGTCCTGGTGCCGGGAAGTAGTGGATTGTGGTGTTCCCCTGGCTGCCCTGGCTGGTGCCTTCGGCGCCGCGCGTGTCGACGTCCAGGTAGTAGTCCCCGTCGTAGTCGATGCCCTGGTGCTTGATCACCTCACCGTTGGCAAACGCCAGCTTAAACTCATCCAGCCGGGCATCGTGCCAGGACAGCTCCAGCACGTTGATGGTGTCACCGGCCTGTGGTGTGAAGGTAAGCTCGTCACCAGGTGGCAAGATAATCTCGGTGGAGCTCGACTCGAAAACCTTGAAGTAGCGGCTGCCACTTGATGGGCTGCCGGCTGCCGGCACCACGGAGACCCACCACATCCCGGACAGGTCGAAGTCGATGTTCCCGCCTGGGTCGGTGTACCGGATGTTCTTGGTGGTACTGCCTGGTGCAACCGTCAGCTGGAAGCTGCCCAGGATGGTTGTTTCTTGCGGATCCAGATAGATCTTGCCGCCGGAATCGGTAGTGGACTCCAGTGCATTGGGATAGGGCTCGGCTGAGTAGAAGATGGCGAACTGTTCCGGCAGCGCCTGCTCCGGGCTGGCGGTGTCGTTGTAGCCCACCCGCACACGAATCTGTGCCGTTTTGAAGTCTTCGTCGGCGCTGATGAACAGCGTGGGGTCAACCGGATCCGCCAGGCCGATGGTGGTCAGGCTCGTGAAGGTGCCCAGTGTGATGACCTGGGTTTCTGCCCAGTCGGAATACACGTGGCCAGGCACATAGACCGACCGCACCCGGAACTGGTGTTCTCCGATCTCGGCTGTGCGGAATTCGTGCGTGGTCTCCTTGGAGTAGTACAGGGGCTGCCAGACACCATTGTGCCGGGCCAGCTGGTACTGGGCTTCGTACGCTTCCACCAGGTGGTCGTCACCTGGCTCGGTGAACGAGAAAACAATGTTCGTCTGGTACTGCCCGTTGCTGGCCAGCACCAGGCTGGCGACTGCGGAAAGCGACGTGGGCGAGGTCTCCGAGTAGGAGTGCGCCGCGATGGAATCCTGCTTCCATACGCCGCGCACTTTGCCAATACCGGCCACGCGCACGTAGATTGTGCCCACCGGCACCTTGAACTCAACCAGGGTGCCGGTCGTTTCCCTCACCTGGATCCACGTCAGCGGGCTGGCATCGACGGCAAACTGCACCACGTAGTAGTCGGCGCCGGCAGCAGGAGACCATGCCACACGCAGCGTGGCGGGCTCTGTCGTGTTCTCCAGCAGCAGGTAGTCGATGACCGGCTGGTCATCATTCGCCGCAATAGGCGCAGCAGCGCCTTCAGACGGGGCACTGCCAACACCCACGGTGTAAACCGACGACACATAGTTCAGCGCTGCCAGGGCCACCTTGTTGCCACCCAGCGGCCTGATTTCGTTCAGCAGCCAGTCACTGTTGGTGATCGCCAGCTGCCCGAACTGCACCAGGGTCCGCTGCCCTTCCCCGTCCGTGTTCGGTGTCCAGGAAAGCCCGCTGGCGAGGATCAATTCATTCGGCGTGGCGCCCTGGGTGACGGTCTTGGGTCCGTCCACGTCGCCGTTCGGCTTTCTCAGCCTGATGGCGTAGGTGGTGGCCGGGCTGGTCACAGTCCACTCGAGATCCTGTGCAACACGCAGTGTCGTGCCACTGGCATAGATCAGCTCACTGCCCTGGGTCAGGTTGAAATCTTCGTTAGCGACCGTGATCAGATCGCCCTTTTGCGGGATCAGCCCTTCCAGCTCCGTCTCGAACCGCGCCACCTTCCGTCGCTTTATCATGGCCTCGGCATCGTACATCCCGAGCCGCCAGGCCTGGTCACGGTCCGTGATTCCAGGATAGCGCAGGTCTTTCGGGTTGGCGGCGCTGCTGCCGGCCGGCTGGCAAAGAACCTGCTTTTCCTTGTAGTCGTTGTCCGGGTCGATGTAGATGGCGGTGATGGCATCGTGCTCGTCTTCGCCGGTGAGGGAGTACTCGACCCTGAAGGTGTCCCTGACGATGTTGTGCCGGTTGAACAGTGCCGTGGGCGTGGTGGTGGCCTCATCACGGACGAAGGAAATCACGTTATTGTTGCGCACCGGGTACGCCCTGCCGGCCCGGGCTGCGATCTTGAGCGCTTCCCACAGTGTCACGCGGGTGTCGAAACGGTAGTTGAATTCGTCCCCGGCGCTCGACCAGGTGCTGTTGAGGGTGGACAGGGCAGAGATATCGAGGCGAGCGTCCACCTGGTCGGCGCCGTATTCCGCGCGGACGATATCGGCAAGTGCCCAGGCGAGCGCGCGGGTGGCTGTTGGTGAGGACCAGCTGCCCGAATAGATCGGCAGCTTCCTGGTGGCCACCACGTTGAAGCGCTTCCTGCTCAGCTCCGTCAGGTTGCCGGTGGCCTTTGCCCGGACTGCCAGCACCGTCACGTCATCGTAGGTGATGGCATCGTCTTCCAGGTAGGCCCGCATGGCCTGCCACTGGCACCGGTTGTACAGTTTGGGCCCGGAGCTTTCCGCGTCCCCGCGCCGCACCCGCACTTCGTACCGGCCGGGTGTTACATCGGCACCGAACGTCAGGCGCTGGGGTGTGCGATCTGCCCGGGTTACGTTGGTGTCTACCAGGGTCTGCCAGGATCCCGGCGGGATGGCGCGGTACTCGGCGATCACGTTGACCGTCTGCGAGTCGATATCGCCACTGGATCTGGCGCGGTGCAGACCTTGGGGAAAGACGATATCAATCTCAATCCGATTGGCTGTCGTGCCACTGCTGTTGGCTGAAAAGGGACCGGTGTTGCTGGTGCTCAGCACCTGCTCGGCGACTTCTACGCTGGTTTCCACGTCCGTGGGGAACAGCGTCACCGGCTGGTTGTAGTAGTACTCGTAGCTGATCTCATCGAAGCTGGTTACGTCCGTGTCTTCGATCTGCAGGTTGCCGACGGAAAATTCACCGGCACCCAGGCAAAACAGCTGGTACACATACTGCTCGTTGTTGTTGTAGGTGCTGTAAGGCTGCGCGATGAGGTCGGGCCAGATTCGGCAGCGCCCGTACTGGATCGGCACGTTCGCGCCAAGTCGGGCACTGTTCTGCTGGGCCGCAAGATTGTAGGTCGGGCTGACGTCACGATCAGAGACGTCAGGCGGATCCGGAATCAGAGCAACCGCCGCGATGGAGACAACCGACAGCGCGGTGGCCAGGATGGTGAAGGGATCTCCGGGCCGACATACCGCATGAGGTGTGAGCTGTGGGTGTGCGCGGTAGTGAGGGAAGGAATCGGCCCGGAGAATCTGCCCATCGTAGTAGATGTACGCGAGCTGGTCCACTCTGCCGGCGTAGGTGCGCGCTACCCAGTCCTGCAGGGACTCCCCGGGCTCGATTGGAATCTGGCGTGTTTCTTCAAGGTTAAACGGGTTGGGGTGTTCAACGACATACATAGCGGTAAAACTCGATTCTCTTGAACCCCATGCGGCTGAGCCCCTGGAAATCGCTGCAGACAACGCCATGGCCTGGCATTGCATGAAGCACCCTGCCCTTGCTGGCGTCGCCCAGGCACAGGTAGGCGCCGACGTGGTACGCCTCTGTCGGGTTCCTTTGCAGCAGCACCGAATCAAAGTCTTGCGGCTCGTCGACCTGCTCCCAGTCATCGCTGAGTGCCTGGCCTTCTATCGTTGCCTTGATTCGCGCAAGCTGGTAGTTCTCGTCATCGAACCGGGGCAGCAGTGTGTCACCGTGGGTCTTGGCCAGGTGCCACACCAGGCCATAGCAGTCGAAGTACTCGGGGCCGTGGGCTCCCGCTTTAAACGGTCTGCCGACGTACTGGCGAATCAGGGTATCAGCGTCGTGAAAATCCATTATCGAATCAGTCCGGGGAAGGTTGCGCTGTTGTAGGTGATGTTGGGGAATATCCGGTTGATCACATCGAAGCTGCGGGCCTGCGCGACGCACTGCCGCTTGTCGGTTACCGCGCTGTGAATGGTCAGCTGGTCAGGAGGATCCACAGCCGGACCGGTGAGATCCCCGGCAAGGTAGATTCGGTAGATCACCGTGATGGGTGTCGGGTTTTCTATCGCTTCATCCAGGCGAGCACTGGCAACGCGGTCGATGTTGCTGATGGTAATCTGGATCCCCTGCTGGGGATTGTTCTCTACCTTGGGCAGCACCAGATTGAACGGCACCGCCTCGAACGTGACGGTGGAGCTGGCGTCCTCGGGCGCGGTGGCCTCGAGGGTGGCATCCACGTCGTCCAGCGCATTGGTGATCCGTACCGGCGCCGAGAAGCTATCGTGCAGCAGCTCCAGGGTGTGGATCAGAACGCTATCCGGATCGTTCTCGCCGGTGGCGTAGGCGATTTTCAGGTCGTTGTTCATTGCGTGGCGGCGTAGGAATCAAAGGCGGATTCACTCGGGACGGTGCTGGTGCGCATTTCACCTGTGAGCGTGACGGAAAACTGATTCACACCGATTGGCTGAAACTGGGGTGGCCTGGTCAGGCGGACTTCCTCAGTGTTCACCGCATCCCCCATCCGCACATCGATCTCGAACCAATCCGCGCCGGCATTGATTTTGTGTTCCCACCAGGACAGCAGGTACTTCAGCCGGGTGCCGTCCATCGCCTTGATTGGGAACGTCACCTGGTAACGTGTTGCCGTGTACTGCCGGCGGGCCTTGTCGCCGATCTCCATGGCGGTGCGCACGACCGGATCGATGGGTTCCAGGTTGGTCGCCAGCAGCGGCTTCTCCATCCAGCTTGGGTAGGTTTCAAGTGCCATCGATCAGTTACCCCAAGGATCCTCGAGACCGGCTCAGCCCATAGGTATTTTGCAGCGGCTCATCCAGCTGGCCGTCGTAGATCGCCCGGCGCATGGACTCCACCACTATCTCGACCTGGCGCACCCCGTTTTCATCCTGGCCGGCATCCCGGGCAGTCACTTCCACCGGCGCGTTGTTGTTCACAATCACCTTGACGCCACCGCCACGGCCTTCCCTATCCAGGAAGTCCATCAGCGCGGCGTTGGCCCGGGGCTGCAGGACGGCCTCACCGCGCTGCAGCAGGTAGGTGCCTTCACGCGGCACGTTATCGAGGCCTGCGTGAGCCACACCCTGGATGGCGGCGACGTTGGCGGCTGTTTCTGCCGTGGTCAATGCAACGGCGGGTATGTTCAGCGGGAACGGGGCACTGGCCCATGCTTCCTGGATGGCCAGCTTGCCGGCGATCAGGGCTTCCTTGGTTTTCTGCCGTTTCTTGGCATCGAAAATAGCCTTACCGATCTGGATGGCTGCTGCCAGCTGCCGCTCGTCCGCTGTCAGGGCCGCATTGGTGGCGATATCGAACAGGCGCAGCTGGTTATCCAGCCGTTCCTGTTCCGCCTTGGCATGGATTTCACTGAGTTTGGCCTGGTGTACCCGTTCCGCCTCTTCCTTCGCCTGGCGGAACTCGTCCTCGATGGTCTGGGTTGCCAGGTTGCGCTCCCGCAGACGCTCCATTTCTTCCTGCAGTTCGGCCATCTCAGCCTGAAACCGGAGCTGTTCGAGCTCTTCGGTTCTGCCTTGAGCTCGCAGGGCCTCCTGATGGATCCGGTCGAACTTCTCACGCTGCAGGCTGATCAGGTTTTCGGCCTGCTCCCTGGCGGCCTGCTCTTCGGCCTGCAGGCGCTCTCGCTCCCGCTGAATTTCGGCCTGTTCCCGCTCTCGTTGGGCGGCTATCTGCTCATCAGCGGCCTGCAGGCTGCGCGCGGCGTATTCTGACCGCAGCTGCTCGATGGACTGAAATCCCTGCTCTCGGATCTGCTGTTCCGACAGCTGCAGTGATTTGATGATCTCCAAGCGCTGGTTGTGCGCCCGCATCACCGCCTCGTCACCCTGTGCCAGGGTGTTTTTCAGGCTCTCCAGGGATTTCGCGCCCGCTTCCTGCTCTGCCTGCAGAGCTGCCCGCCGGCGCTCTTGTTCGGCTTGCTCGCGAGCGGTGGCAGCGGCCGCACCGGCGCGCTGCTGTTCAGCCCGCTCTTCACGGTCCCGGGCATCGATTACCTGGTCGATGGCATCGAGCTCTGCCTGGCGCAGGTTAATCTGTGCCTGGTATTGCTGGATTATTCGGGCTCGGCCCTGGTTGGCTGGCAGGTCGCGCTGCCGAATCAATTCATTGATTTCAGTTTCAAGCTGTACCCGCCTTTCAGCCTGGCTCGGATCGATCTGCTGCCGCAGTGTATCGATCACTTTCGAAAGACCGCTGATACTGCCGGCAGCGATATCCGCTGCGCCGGTCTTTGCCAGGGTTTCCTGGAATTCCTCCCAGGATTGGGACAGGCTGTCGACCTTGCCCTTGAGCCCGCCGGCCGCACCAACACCAGCGCCACCGATCTGCTTTTCGATCTTATCCAGGATGACACGCTGGGCTTCAGCGGATTGTCCCGCCTCCACCATGTCCTTGATCAGCTGCTTCTCGGTCTGTGAGAAACTGATGCCAGCCCGGGTCAGGGCCGTCAGACCCGTGGCAGGATCCTCCAGTGCCTTACCGAGCTGCAACGCGGCACTTTTGGCCTTCGTGCCCATGATCGCCGCAATGTCCTGCGACAGCTTGATAGCACGGTCGAAGCTTTCTTCCTGGACGGTGCGGAAGGTCAGCAGGACGCCCTGGGCCTGCCGGATATCCTGTGTCGAGGCCAGGGTGGCTCGCGCGATGGAGCGCGCCTGGTCATCGAGCTGCCTGGCGGTACGCCCGGCGGCAAACCCGGTTGCCTTCAGCAGCGCCTGAGTCTTGAGCTGCTCGCTTTCAATCTCCGAGAAGGTGGCCACCGACCTGCCCAGCAGGAAGGTGGCACCGGCGACCGCAGCGCCAAATCCGGTCCAGGCTGCCGCGCTGCTGTGCAACAACCCGCTGACTGCCGTTATCCGGCTGGCAACACCACCCAGGGGACCATCCATGGTAGCGACACCCTGTGCGGCTCCCCGAAATGCCTTGCCGGTCTTGGAGACCGAGGTATTCAGGTTGCGGGTGCGGCGGCGCGCGTCACGCATCTTGGCCTGGCTCTTATCCAGCTCCTTGCGGAACTGGGCAGAGTTCAGCTCAAGATTTGCCGTTAATGTGGATATCGTTGCCATTATTTGCCGTTATTTACCGCAATTTGCCATTATTCACTCTTGGCCCGCTTCGCCAGGCTGTTCAGAATCAGGAACATCTGGTTGACGGATTGAGTCCGTGGTCGGTAGCTTGCTTTAAACTCATCGGGTCCCTTCGTGTTGCCCTTCGTGGCGAAATTCGCGTTAAAGAACATGGCACACAATTGTGCGGAGAGGTGCTCCTGGTTGTCCGCCGGGAAGCCATTCCGCCTGAAGTACCTGCCCCACTCGTCCAGCTGCCCGGCCGTGATTGATTCCAGGAACGCCCGAAAATCCGGCCGGCCGAATTCGAGCGCCAGGGACTTGCCGAAATCAAGGTTATAGATCAGCCGGGCGGGTTCTCCGGGTCGGGATCTTCCTCACCGAAGATGAGAGGCGAGAACTGGTCATACAACGAGTTGACCGTTTTCAGCCGCAGCGTCTTGATGCTTTCAACGCCATCACGAAAGCCAATACCGGTGCTCGCTTCCAGGCCCAGCGCGATAGCCAGGCACTTGAAGTTGTAGAACGCCAGATTAGCCTCGGCGCTGTGATCTTTGGCATCCACGTCGGTGATCTTTGATTCAACATCCAGCAGGATCCGCTGGTAGCCGTTCAGTTCAGTGAGCGTGTAATCCTTGCCATCGATGGCGACGGTGATTTGTTCCAGCTTCTCGCTGGGGAGTTGTTTCTCTGTTGATTTACTCATCTACTGCTGCCTTAAATCCAGCTGGCTGTTGGCTCACCGCTGAGTGTGAATGTAACGGTCCTGACCATCCGGTCAGTCGCCGGATGACTGGCCCCCCAGTTTGAAACAAAGCCTTCGAAAGAAAACGTGGCGTTGGGGCTGCCGATGGGCAGACTGATCCGGTAGTTGCCGTTGGCATCGGCTTTGAAATCCGTGTACAGATTCGCTTCGCCGGTGCTGGTCGGGTCGAACTCCAGGGTAAGCTCGATTTCACCGCCATCGATGAGCTTGGAGCCTTCCTTGGTCATGAACTTGCCGACCTGATCCATCAATGTGGTGTCCACCGGTTCCCGGGTCATGTCGATATCACCGATACCGACCAGGCCGGCGATCTGGGTATAGGACAGCGGGCTGCCGGTGGCTCGGTAGAATTTAGCGCCTTGTGCTTGACTCATTGCTTTTCCTCCTTACTGGAAAAATCTCACTTCTACGATTACAGATTTCAGGTTTTCGTCCTGGTCGTTCGCTTCGCCGGCGATCTGCACCTGGCAGTTACAAATCGCCACCCCGTTCAATGTCCCAACCACGCCGGATCGATCCGATTCAATCTGCCGGGCGATGGCCCGGGCGGCGGTCTTGGTTGGGGCAAAGATGGTCACCTGGTAGAGGGTTTCAATCTGGACGTAGCTGGAGCCGTCCAGCGGTGGCTGGTGGTCTTCCAGCACCAGGGTGTAGACGAGCGCCGGGTAGGTTGCTCCCTCCCTCGGCAGTTTCTCGTCGTAGGCATCGCCCAGGGTGTTCAGGTAGGTGGCAAAGGCAACGTCGAGGCTCATTTCCTTCGGCTCTCCAGAATCTTCTTCAGGTCTTTCTTCAGGTCCTCGAGAACCCGTCGCTTGTTTTTCTCCAGCGCGGGACGGATGAACGGATCCGCTTGCTGCTTGGCGGTGCCGTACTCCTGGGCGATGGCCTTGGCGTTGATCCGTTTAAGGTCTTTACCGCCCTTGCCGCGCCCTTTCTTCTTCACCGGACCACAGGAAATCGTCAGCACCCTGGCCTTGTCCGACCGGCTGCCGGTACGGGCACGCAGGTCGATGGATTCCCGCAGATCCCCTTCGTTGATATTGGCCCCGGCGATCATGTCGACCTTCACCCGCTGCATGGCGGAACGCGCCGCTTTTCGCAGCACGGCCACCTTCTTTTTGGGTTCCTTTTCCTCGATGGACTTGAGCAGCTGGTCGAGCCCTTTGATTTCGAACTTGTCGACAGCCATCAGGTTCTCAGCTTGCAGGTGCAGATGATCTCGGTCTTGATCCGGTCGAAGATGACTGATTCCACATCGTAGGTTTCCCAGGGTGAGGTCTCACGGTTTTCCAGCCGGTCCTTCTCATCCACCAAGCCCGGTTCGTACCGGAACCTCACCTCAACCGGCTTTTCATTGCCTTCACGCTTCGCCTGCTCGCGCTCGGTTCCCATCAGGTACCGAATGCCGCATTCCCTGCCGGTCCCGGTACTGAATGACTCGACGACTTCCATGGCGGCGTTCTTGGTGCTGGTGAACTTGCGGACATAGACGAAATCCCGCAGCCGGCCGGCAGTTCTCATAGCGCATACACCATAAATTCGCCGATGAGCATGTCGACGGCCGGATTCTTGTAGGTCTGCATTTCCAGGTGGTGTTCCCGGTGCTCAAACAGATCCGAAACGATCATCTTGATGGCCTGCTTGAGCGGTTCAGGCACATTGACTGCCGGGTCGTCGTCGCCGGCGGGTGAATAGCCACTGGTGTACTCGATGCGCACCCCGTTGTGCATGGTGGTGACCGTTGGCCAGTTCTGGTTGTGTTTCAGGTAGACGATGCTCGGGGTGATGCCGTTGTCCAGCCCATAAACCGAGGTGGCGACGGTGACCTGCTGCGGTGAGGCGTCGGGGTTGGTGTAGGTGATGCCCGCAATCGACACAACCGGTCCCTTTTTCAGCTCAATGTCCCCATTGCCCGACGGGAAACGGTCGAAGTACTCATACCAGACCCGCTCGATCAGATCCCTGCCGGTGACGCGCTCGATGTAATCCGTTGCAGCCCGAATCAAGCCCAGCAGGTAGTCGTCGTGACGCGAGACTGCAGTGTTGATTTCACACTGCTTCTTCGCCTCTTCCAAGGTTACCGGGTAGTCCTCGGCGGGTGTTTTCAAGTTCACTGACATAAAAGCATTTCCAAAGCTTTACCGGTGGAGATCTCCACGGCCGTCCAGTTCATGTACGAGAGATTGCGTAACCACTGTTCCCTGTCAGGCCGCCTGAGCGCGTCAACGGACTGTGAGGCAACCGGCACCACCGGGCTGCGATCATCGAGGGCGACGACCGGCAGGCCTGCCACGACAGCGGAAACCATGGCGGTACTGACAAAGCCGACTGCGAAGTCATTGCGAGCCAGCACCGTCCTGATACCTGTCTTTGGCTTGACCCGTGCCGGGTGCTCCCTGGTCTCTACCAGGTAATCCTTGCGCAGCGGCGCGGTATCGACTCGCCGATCAAAATCATTGAGCACCAGGGCGAACTGTTCCCGACTCTTCCAGGGCAGCAGCTCGGGCCTGTCTCGGTCACCTGGTGCGTTCTCAACAAATTCCCTGCCACCGTCCGGGCGCAGCCATGCCAGGGTGACAACCTTGGCTGGATGACCCCAGAAACAGCGATCCAGGATGATCGTCCGCTTTCCCAGGTTTTCCGACTTGGCGTAGTGGGGCCCCTGGACCACGCGAATGTCGGCATCACTGGTTTTGTCGGCGGTGACCGTGGCCTGGTAGCCTTGCCGCTCGAATCCAGCCTTCAGGTAGCCGGCGTATTCGCGCTGGTGGGTCAGGTTCAGGTTGGTGTGGATCGTGACTGTTTTACCCATGGCTCATTGATTTCATGTGGATCTGGCTTTCCGTGAAAGACGATGATTTTGCTGTCCGCCGGCGGCTGACCTTCAGCCCGGCAATGGTATTTGTAGCTGTAGATCCCCGGCAGTCGGATGAAATCGTCCCCGATCAGCTCGGTCAGAAACTCCTGGTCACCCCACAGCCGGTGGCTGTCGACCTGGTAGTTGAATCGCGCCAAAGGATCCTTGTACTTGCCGTTCCAGGCCAGGACGCTGGACTGGATCCCGCCGTGACCGCTCTGGGCCCAGTTCGCCGGTGCGGCGAGCGGGTAGCTGTCGTTGGCGTAGTCCACCAGGTAGTCCAGGGAGCCGGTCACCACCACATCGAGATCCAGGTATAGGCTGGGCCCATCGGCAAAGCCGAACAGCTGCAGCTTCTGCCACCAGCCACGCCATTCAGGGCGGAACGGCCTGAGCGTCCCGATGCCGTCCAGCACCTGGTTGGTGATGCAGAAAAACCGGTGCGGCACCGATAGGTTTTCTTCCACCATGCGCTTGAGGGTGAACGCGTAGTCGGGGTCGTACTTGTCACCCCACAGGACCGAATAGACGGTCAACATCGGAACACCACATCACGATGAACCTTCGCGCATTCGGTATAGCCCATCACTTCCAGTAATTCCCGCGCTGGGTTTTCTGCCATTGAGCGGTGCGGCAGGTCTTTCTCTTCGATGACCACCACGGGACGGAACCGCTTGAGGGTGCGCATCGCCCCCTGCAGGGCCTCGAACTCAGCGCCCTCGATATCGAGCTGAATCAAGTCGCACGCCCTCAAGTCGAGCGAATCAATGGTAAGCGCTCGAACTCCACCAGCGGGATCCTCTACGGTGTAATACGCGCCGCAGTTTCCAGCCTCACAGTCATCGAGCTGCATGGCACGCCGAGTGGTGGTGTTCCCGAGTGCGGCATTAAACGGAGTCACGTTGGCCCGCCGGCCTGCGTTGGCCATCAACGCCACATAGTTCCCGGGCTCGGGCTCGAAGGTGTACACGTTCCTGAAAAATTGCGAGAAGCGCCACGGCCAGACACCGCAGGCACCGCCCGCCTGGATGCACAACCCTCGCCGATTTTGTGGCACGTGCTCCATGATGGTGTCGATATCTTCTACGTAGTCGAACACCTGCAGCAGCTTGGTGTCGTCCGCCGGCCATTCCCATGATTGGCCCAGCCGTTCAATTTGTTTTGTTTCCACTGTAGTAGTCCCATATTGCTGTTGCTGTTTTGTCCTGGTGCTTGAAGAACCAGGGCTGTTGTTTTAAATCAGTGAAATGCAGGAGCTTGGCTCCCGGTGTGATGCGGTCTTCGCTGTTCCATTCGGCGCCGATCTTGTTGGCCGTGCGCAGCGTTTCGAGTACCTCCCAGATTTTGAAATTTGCAATGTCTTCGTAAGCCGGCAGGCCGTAATCAACCTCGCAGTCGATCACCGACACTTCCGTGGAGCCGTCCTGCAGGGCAACCCACTGACCGGGTGTCCGGTGTGCCCACAGCTCGGCGATATCGCCCAGCAGGAGCATGTCCACGTCCAGGTAGATCGCAAACCCTGAATGGCCGGCGAGCTCCGGGACCAGAAAGCGCAGATTGCTGAACCCCGTGCAGCCGGTTTCTGGGATCCCCAGCGTCTCTGGCCGCATGAAGGTGATGCTGAACTGGCTTTTCGTGTTTTCCTGCACACTACGGCGCAGGGGCTCTTCACAGACCCGGAATTTCTCGGCGGATCCGACAAAAACACGGATCAAAGACACTCGATTCCCCTGAATGGAAAGCATGACAGCGCGCTGTGTTCGGTGAGATTGAAAATCGGTGGCAGCCCAGGCTGCGCCGCGATCTTCTCGAAGCACTCAATCAAGCCATCAAACTCGCTGTATTTGCGTAAATGTGCCGGATATTCGCCCTCTTTCTCGCTCAAGTTGTCAAAATAATGGCGGCGCCCGCTGTAATTCATGTCGAAGCCGGCAAGATAGATCGGGCTGCAGCCATACAACACGGCCAGGTTGAGCGCCTGGGCGGAACTGCTGTGGTTGTAGTGGATGTAACCTGGATCCAGGCTCAACCCATCAGCCCAGCGTCCCGGGATGTACTGATAGCCGTAGCGTCTGCAAACTCCCTCGTCCCAGTGCCACTTCTCGAACTCACCTTTCACGGGCGAGTAGGTTTCATGCCACTGCGGATCGCAGGCAATCCACACATCAAGCGTGAAATCATTGAACGTGTTGTTGACACCGAACCGCACGGCGGTGCTCTTGCGGATAGCGTCAGCCTGGTCAGCCAGTGAGGGCCCTGTGCCGATGATCACTGCCGGCCTGCCCGAAAATTTTGAGTGCATCGTCAAGATCCATTTTCGGAAAGCACGTCAAGGCGGTGCCCACCGAGCAGTTGATGACCTCCAAGCCGTGCTTTCTCGGGTTCATGTTCTCGAAGGCGCTGATGAAGGTTTCGTAGTTGGTGTTGTTGTTCAGTTTCGGCGGGTGTTTGCCAAAGAAGTGCTGCCCCCTGGTTGTCATCACATAGCCCAGCAGAAGGACCACCTGGGCGCCCAGCATGTAGGCCAGGTTGATTGCCTGGTACCCGGAATTCATTCCCTGGACCAGCATGTCCTTCCTCAGACCCGTCCCGCCGGTGCTTTCCAGGATGGTTATTCCGTTCGGATCCTGGAAGCCGATACCGTGTTGCAGGTGCTGGCTCCACAGCTGGCCACCAAACCGCTCCCGAACCTCACCCCCGTGAACGTTCCACCACTTTGCATCAGCAGCGTAAAGGTGGTCCGCCCAGGGAGCGAGCCGGTAGCCGTCATTGACGACGACCGTGGTGAGACCTACTTGTCTGACTTTTTCTGCTTGCTCTTCGCTGACCCCTGGGCCGGTCGCGATGCAGACCCAGACTTGCCCTGGTCCTTCGAATCGTCGTTTCCCGCGTCGCCTTCCTGGTCGTTGGAATCGTCACGTGCCTGGCCGTTGGAATCGTCGCCTGCCTGGCCGTTGGAATCGTCGCCTGCCTGGCCGTTGGAATCGTCACCTGCCTGGCCGTTGGAATCGTCGCCTTCCTGGCCCTTGGAATCGTCGCCTGCCTGGCCCTTGGAATCGTCACCTGCCTGGCCGTTGGAATCGTCGCCTGCCTGGCCGTTGGAATCGTCACCTGCCTGGCCGTTGGAATCGTCGCCACCCTGGTCGCCTTCCTGGCCCTTGGAGTCGTCGCTTGCCTGGTCGCCTGCCTGCGCTTTCAGTCTGTCCGGTTCACCGGTTTCAACCCGCTCGGCCCAACCCTCCTGGATCGCGACACGAGCGAGATCACCGGTAATCTGTGTGCCTGGGTGGATATCCTGGGGCAAGCACTGCCCATCGATCACGCCACGGAATTTCTTGGTCACCTTTGCTTTGATCATTGTGTTCTCCAATAAAAAAGCGGGCCCCTTTCGGAGCCCGCTTGGTTGTTGACGTTGGTTTATCAGTTGTTAGCTGATCAGCTGGTGGCGCACTTCATCACTTTGATGGCATCGTCGTTGTAGACTCTGCCGCCCTGGCGCTTGCGCAGGTAGTACTTCACGTAACCAGGCGTAGTGATGTTCGAATCGATGCTGATTCGAAGACCGGTCCGATCCACTGCCAGGTAGCCCTCCTCGAAGTCACCGAACGCCACCGGAAACGCATTCGAGCCCACGCTGGGCATCGCTTCCATTTCCTCGACCGCGTAGCCGTTGATCGTGCTGGGCTGGCCCAGGATCATGCTGCGCTGCCAGACGTAGTTACCATCTGAATCCTTGAACTTGCGCACAAGCTTCAGCGTGGACTTGTTCATCAGGTAGCGGGCATTGCGCCGGTAGGCGGGCTTCATTTCCTGCTCGATATCGATGAACACATCGCCACCGAACGAGAGCGGTGAGCCGGTCGGGTTGTTGAGAAAGCCCGAAGCGGATCCGGTGGGCACGTACTGGATCGTGCCGTAGGGACGTGGGGTCAGCGGTGAGCCGGAGCTCTCTTCATCACCCAGTACCGACGGGGCACCATTCAGAAAGCCGGTGGGCTTGTTGGTGCCGTTGCCGGTAATGAACGCCTCGCCTTCCTTGATCGCGAACGACACGGAGGCCTTCCTGATCAGCCAGGCCTGCACATCGAAGTAGATATCGTCGAGCGACTCTTCCGTGGTCTTGGGATAGGCATAGAGCGTGCCCATGGTGGGCGCACACTCGGCGAGCTGCGGCGTGCCGGTCTCGCTGCGCGTACCGGTCTCACCAACCCAGCCTGACTCTTCGCCGTTGACGTCCACCAGTTCCTTGTAGTCGCTGGTGCCGACTTTCTGAACCCGGACAAGCCGGCGCATGTCAGAGATATCCTGCACCTTCTCGCCGATCTTGCGGGCGATCACTTCCGGGACAGCGTAGCCACCAGAGGCAGAGACGGTCGTGGTGACCTCTTTCCTGCCGAAGTGGCGGTCGACTTCCTCGGTGGCCTCCAGCAGGCTGTTGATCGCCTTCTGGCTTTGCGGTGCCCGCATCCAGGCCTCCCAGGCATCGACGTGCTTCTTCTCCGCGTCGGAAATGTCACTGCGATCCTGAGCCGGCGTATCGAGACGCAGCTCGATATCGTCCAGGCGCTTCTTGTGTTCTTCTTCCAGTTTGTCGATATCTTTCTCGACGTTTCCCAGCTTCTCGACCGTGGTCGAGAGCTGGGTCCCATGCTTTTCGAGCTCTTCCATGGTCTTGTCATTAAAGCCCCGGAAGGTTTTATCCAGCTCGCCAAGCTTTTCCAATACTGGATCTGGCATTAGCTTAACTCCTTAATCATTTCATCAATTTTGGCTGAGATTTCGTCTTCAGCGTCGTGCTTGAGTAACGATTTGTAGCCGTCATTTAAAACCGTCCGCGCCTGTGACCGACTAAACCCAGCGTCGTGCATGAGATAGCGTTCAAATTCGCGAATGGATGGGAATTGCCCAGATTCAATGAGGTGTTTTACCTCCTGAATCTGGGCGTCTTTGTTGGCAGGAAACGTCACAATGGACGTCTCCCACAGGTTAACCTGTTTAATAATCCAGACGTTGCGCTCCTTGTCGTATTCCTCACCGCCTTTCGGGACGGTGAAGCCTATCGACAGGCCGCGCACTGCCTTGGCTTTGATCAGTGATTTGGCTTCTTTGGCAAGCTGCACGTCCATCAGCAGCTGCCCTTCCATCAGCAGGCCTGTCTCGTCTTCGGAAAACTTCTCCCAGACACCGATGGGCTTGTCGGACTGGTGCTGCCACAGCAGCGCCGGCGCCGTGCCGGCCTTTTTGTGCTCTTCGATGGTTTGTTCGAACGCACCAGGCACGATAATGTCGTGATAGGAATCGATGACATCGAACACCGAGCCGTATCCACTGAATTTGCCCTCGTCATCAGCTGCCTTGATCTCGAGCGGCCTTACGGCGTACCTTCTTTTCATAGCTTCACCTGTCAGTCTTCGTCTTCATCGTCGTCGGGTACTGGCACCGGCTCTGGTTCGGGCTCGTCGTCCGGATCCTCACCGTCCATGCCAATGTTCAGGGGCTTGCGGTACTCATCACCGCCTTCCCGTGGGTTGTAACCCTCGATTTGCCGTGCCTCGTTCGGATTGAAAACACCGCTTTCAATGCTGGATTTGTAGCCTTCCATCCGTTCCTTGAACTCACCCAGCGTGAATTCGGTGGTATCAAACTTAAAGCGTGTGGTCCGCTTTTCTCTGGCGGAAATCAGCTGCTTGACCAGGGTTTCCGACAGGCGGTTGAAGCGGGGACCCAGGGAATACCGCACGAATGAGCGGCTTAACTCCTCGAGGCCGGATCCCCAGGTTGTTGATTTCTCCGTGTCGTTCAGCAGGAACAGCGGCACACCGAAAATCGAGGCAATTTCCTGTTTCTGCATCTTCCTGGATTCGATGTACTGGGCGTCCACCTCACTGATGCCCTTGGCCTCATTCAGCGTGAAGTCGTGGGGAATAAAGGGGATCTTCCCGGCGTTAGTGGCTCCCTGGAACTTGGCCAGCTGCTTTTTCAGGTCCTCGACCCGATCTTTGCCCGCAGGCTTGTTACCGGATACCCATTTACTGGTCTGCAGGCCGTTCTTGTAGGCCGACGCAGCGTGCTCCTGGAGCTGAAGCGCCACGGAGATACCCATTCGGTGGTTGCCGATGGTGGATAGACCCACGTGGCTTTCGACGCCGAAGTTGCGGTGATGGAAAATTTTCCCGCCGTCGTAGATTCCACTTTGCTGGAGCGAGCCGACCTGGTACCTCAGCTTCCAGTCCGAGGACATATCCACGGTCACCGCGTTGGCTTCCAGGGGTAGCAAGCGCTTTACCTTGCCGCTGGCCACCGTGTTCTTGAACAGGAAACTGTTACCCCGCAGCTCCGACCAGACCACCAGGAACGAGATCAGCTCGTGCTTGGTCATCCACTCATTCGGCTCGTACAGCAGCTCCATGGCGTCGTGCTGCTCGGCCGTCTTCCAGCTGCCACCCTGGCGCGTCTGCGCCAGGATAGGCAGTGATGCCATGATCTCCGAGATAATCCGCGCACAAGCCCAGACGGTGGGCTGCTGGATGGCGCGCGCGGTGGTCACGTGGATCCCGCTCGGGTTTGACGATGAGAATTGCTCATCCAGCGCTTCGATCACTTCCAGGAAGTCGCGGCCGCCCTGTTCCTCTTTTTCTCTCAGTTGGCTCTCGAGCTCTTCGACTCGCTGCTCCAGCTTGGACGCTCTGAAAATCTTAAACATAGGTCATCCCGATCTCGTCATCGCCTTCGTCGGCAAGCCACATCCCTACGCCCATGAACATGGAAACCGGGCCATCGATTTTGGATTTCTTGTCGTGTCGATTCTGCTTTCGCGGGAAGATGTTGTCTTTCACGTCCACGAAGCAAACCACGTTGCCGACCATCCAGGTCATGGCGGCGTTGCCGTCGTTGTAGAACGTGCCTTCCTCGACCAGGGCCTCGACCTCTTTCATGGGTGGGGAGATATTCTTCACCGTGTTCCCGTACTCAACGACCTCCAGGCCCTGCTCGTAGCAGCGCCGCATGATGTACGCGCCCTGGTAGGGGTCGAAGCCCCAGCCGCGCACATCGAATTCTTCCTGCATGGCCAGAATGTCTTCCTCGATCCGCGCCTGGTCGGTGGCCTCACCCGGGGTGACGATCATTTCCCCGCTGTTGACGAATGTTTTGTATTTCGGATTTTTCCGCACTGCCCCTTCGGGCACATAGAGCCTGATGTACTGGAAATACTCGCCGTCTTCATTCTTGAAAATCAGGCTGACCGCGTTGGCGTCATTCCGGGTGGCCAGGTCAACCCCGCCGTAGCAGGGACAGTCCCTGAATTTCTCGAACAGGCTGGGCTTCGACTGCCGTTGCCACAGCAGGATGTTCAGCCAGCTGGTGGCTGCCCCCACCCATTCATTGGCATGCTTGGTCCGCAGCTCATTCTGCTTACTCGGATTGCGCCTGGCCTCGGCGAGCTGGTCCTGCAGGAACTCAACGTCCACCGTCAGGCCGGCATTCGGATTGACCTTCAGCCAGCTCTCGAGATCTTCCCAGGAATCGTCTTTATCCAGGGCATAGATCATCACGAAGCGGGAGTCGTGCTCGAACTTACCCTCGAGTAGATCGAGGCAATCGTCGTCGTACTCCTTGCACGGCCCGCTCAGGTTGCTGCCAGCCGTAGTCGTGATCAGCATCAAGGGCTCTTCACGCGCGCCCATGCCGGTGTCGAATGTGTCCACCTGGCTCGAGTCGTCGTGCAGGTGGTATTCATCCACGATGGCGCAGTGTGGGTTACTGCCATCCGGTGGCTTGCGGATGACCGACCGGAACTTTGAAAAGTTGGCCGGAATCACCAGGCTTTTTGCACGTACCTCGACGCCGAAATGCTTCTGGTACTCCGGAGACTGCTCGACGATGAATTTAGCCGGGTAGAACAGCAGCTCGTCAGCCTGGTCCTGGCCCGTGGCGCCCAGGTAGACTTCCGCGCCGGGCTCCATATCGGGCCCAAACATCACCAGGGCTATCAGAATTGCCAGCATCGTCTTTCCATTTTTTCGAGGCACCCGCAGGTAACCCCGTCTGAACCGGCGCAGCTTGGTTGCCCTGCGCTTCCAGCCGAATAAATTGCACACAACAAAGCACTGCCAGTTCTCAAGAACCACCGGCTTACCCTGCCACCGCCCTTTCGGGTGCTTGAACCGCTCGATATTGTGGACAGCCGCATCGGCGGCGAACTCATCGAAGATGAATTTGGGATTATCGAAATCGGCCCGGTACCTGGCGCAGGCCTGCTTGACTGTTTCCGGGGCAGCCAGCTTGCCGCTGAGTACGGCCTCCACGAAGTCGTTGCACCGCTCGACACCTGATTTCATCGCTACGACTCATTAGTGCAGCGGGATAAAACCATCAGTCTTGCCAGGTTTGTCGCCGAGCTCCGGAACCCGCAGCCGTTGGCGGTCTGTCGGGTTCATGCCGAACGTGGCGAAATACCCGCGAAGCAGCTGAAGCCTCGCAGTCGGCACTCTTTGGTAGAGTGGATAGATTTTGTGGTGGTTTTTGATTGCTGCCTGGGCGGCCTTCCGCCCGGTTGCTGTTTTCTCGGCTGTGAACTTGGCCTCCAGTTGCTTGAGCCGTTCGTTCCAGGCCTTTCGCTGGCGGGGCACGGTCTTGTTGTGTTTCTCCGCGTCGCGCACTTCGGCCAGCAGGAGCACGGCCTGCTCCACCGAGAGCCTGTCGCCCTTGGTAAAAACACCTGGCAGCCCGCAGTCGGCGATCTCGAGCCAGAGTTTTTTCTGCGCGGCGGTCAGGAACTTCGGCGGATCGCCAAGCGGCTCGGAATGCTTCGGCGGTTCTTCCTCGCCGTACCGGCCCGGGTGCTCATCGAACGCCCCGTTGGCCTTCGCTTTTTCTCTCGGTTGTCGGTGGCGTGCCAAAATCGGGGGATCCTAAAATTCTGTCGACAAAAAAATTAGACTGGGCGGCGGTCAGTCCGGGTACCCGTCTGAAGTTTTGACCCGCCCCTACCCCGCATGGTTACTGGGCTGTAGCGGTGCCACTTTCGACCCTCTGTTCACTGCCAGTCTTGCTCTGATGGCAGGCTTTGCAGATAGATTGCAGGTTCTCTTCGTTATCCTGCCCACCCTGAGCCTTCGGCTTGATGTGGTCGACCTCGGTGGCCTGACGCAACACGCCCCGCCGCCTGCAGGGCTGGCACAGGTAGGAATCCCTGACCAGGATCTGCTTACGCAGCCGCTGCCACTGGTAGCCATACCCTCGACTGGTTGTCGTCCTGCGGCCGTGATCCCAGCCGTGGCGTCGCCTCGGCTTGGTCTTGGCGAACAGGTTGCGATAGAGGGGGATGGCCTTTGGCATAGGCTTAGCGAGCCAGTGACAGATCGGCATCGGACAGGGTAAAGGTACCCTGGGCGCCGTAAGTCTCCGGAACAATCTGAGAAAGCTTGGAGCCGTTCTCGGTGTCGGTCAGGTTGATGGCAGAGCCACCCTGCGTCGCTGCCACCTGGAAGTCATTGGCGTTGGCATTGATCACGTGATAGACCTGGCCTTCCGTCAACCCACCTGGTGCAGTGCCTGCATAGAACACCACCAGGTCATCATTGCTCAGCCCGTGGGACGTGGAGTCAATGGTGTCTGCGCCAGAGTCGACCGTGTAGGTCAGCTGGCTCTCTCCCAGGGGAGCGAACTGCAGGCAGGTCTGTGGGCTGGAGTTATCCCACAGTGAAACCCAGCGCAGTGTCGTGCCGGCTGGCACATCGAAGGCAGGCTGGCTGCTGCTATCGATGGCTCCTGCTGATGCGGCAGAAAACGCGATTGACTGGCGGCTGTAGATCTCAGGTGAGGCAATCGTCAGCTCGTTGTCACCAGCGTCATCCGGGTAGCCATCGTGCAACCTCGCTTCCACGGCACCCAGGTTGTCCAGCATCTTGTTCAGTCCTGCAATTGTAAAAGGCATGTTTCTCGTCCTCGGTCAGTCTGCGTATGTTTTGTGAATCTTCACGACCTCATCGGTCAACCTGATGGTGTTGGGATCTCCGGTGGCATCGGTCACCCTGGCCTGGTGCTGGTAGGTGCCGGCCTTGCCATCGGTGTCTTCCGGATCCAGCTCGACAGTGAAGGTGTTTGAGCCAGTGATGGTCACGCCACTGCCCAGGGTCTTAGTGATCACAGCCGTGGGGCTCTTGCGCTGCTTGGCCAGCACATACTTCAGCTCGGTGGCGCCGGTGATCGATTCGTCCGTGGTCACGGAGAAAACTATTTTCTCGTTCTCGTAGATCTCAATCATGCGGCGGGTTCCAGGTATCCATTCACGGCGATTTCCTGCGTAATTGTTCCTGTGACACTCACCGCCGAAACAATCGAGCCGGTCAGCGCGATGGTGCTGATCACATCGGCTTCGTTGTAGCCAATGTAGGTGAAGGCAAAACCACCCGACGCCTGGCTTGCCGTGGATCCGCTGCGGCTTGTGGTGACGGTCTCATCATTGGCAGCAGTGGCCTCCGTCGTGACCGTGCCAAACCTGGCGGTCTCATGAGCACTCGTCGAGCTGCCTTGCGCCTGGCTGACGGCAGAAGTCTGCCTGCCGGCAACATGCGATAGCGATGCCTGTGCCGTGGCCTGGCTGCTGATGCTGCCAAAGGCAATAACCGCAGTGCTGCCTTCAATGCTCGTGCTTGAGCTGGCTGAACTGGCAATCTGGCCTGATCGCCCTGTTGTGTGGGCCAGGGCGCTGCCATCAGCTGCCTGGGTGGAGCTCTGCCCAGTCTTGCCCGGGCTGTGCTGCACAGTGCCGCTGCCAGAGCCCTGGGAGCTGGTCGCTGCTGCCCTGCCAGTGGCATGCTCCAGCGTCTGCTCACCGTCGGCGGCTGTGGCAACCTGGTTAGATCGGCTGGTGGTGTGCGTAAACGACGAGCTGCCAGACGCGGTGGCGGACGTTGTGCGCGCCGGCTCGGCCGACGTGGACAGCGCTGCCGTCGCTGTTGCTGAGCTGGCAATGCTGCCTGACCTGGCGGTTGTGTGAACAACCTGGGTCGAGCCTGCTGCCTCGGCAGCCTCCTGCCCATTCCTGCCCGTGGCATGTTGGTGACTATCGTCACCAGCTGCCGTGGTGCTCAGCTGATTGCTGCGGCTCGTCGTGTGGACGAAGACCGTTGACGAGCTCGCCTCGGCCGACGTAGACCGTGATGGTGCGGCGGATCCGCTGACGCTCGTCGACGAGGTGGCCGTGCTGGCAATCTGGCCTGACCTGGCGGTTGTGTGAACAACCTGGGTCGAGCCGACTGCCTCGGCAGCCCCTTGCCCATTCCTGCCCGTGGCGTGTTGGTGACTATCGTCACTTTGCGCCTGGCTGCTGATGCTCCGGGAGCGGCTGCTGGTGTGCTGATAGACACTACCGCCGTCTGCCTGGGTGTCCAGGCCCGGGTTCCTGGCAGTGGTGTGCTGCTCCGAGAAACCCCCTACAGCCTGGGCCTGGACCTGGGTAAGCCTGCCAGAGAGCGTCGACAGCGATGCCGAGGCAACCGCGCTGCTGGCGATTGTGCCGGTGGCAGCCTTAAACGGCCTGGTTGCAGGCCGGCGTCTCAGGTAGTAGTGATGCCAGGGCCGGCGCCGGAAAACGCCATAACCCATGATTAACTGCCCATTTCAGCGAAATAACAGGTGCCGCTCATCACCAGGGCATCAGCTGGCGTCGTGTTCAAATTCACCACCAGGGCGTTGCCCACTTCTCCCACGATTTGAAGCTCGGGTGTCGGCAGGTAGATAAAACTGCCGTTCTGCACGTGCCAGACCTCCGAATGCAGCACCGTTTTACCCGTGGTCAGCTCGGTGGTCTCGTTGATTGCCAGGTCCGCGTTGGCAGCGCCGTCACCGCCGTCAAGCAGAACTTCTGCCACGTCGTTGGTCACCGCGTCAGTGACCCGGGCAATCTGAATCGAAAGGCCTTCTGCCTCGGCATCACCCACGTCACCCGACTGGCTGAGAAACACGCCAAGCAGGATGAGCGGCACGGTGTTGGCTTCCAGCTGGAACAGGTCCTGCTGGGCTGTAACTGACACTTCAGTGAACGAAACGGAGTAGCGTCGCATTGTTTACCTCGTAAGCATGTGCCGCATGGGCATGCGGTGAATAAGGCTTGAATTAACCGACCTGCCAGCTGGCGCCGCACCAGGTGCGATTGCAATGGTCATAAACTGGGTCCGCTGGTAGATGCCAGCGCCGCTTACCGCAAAGTCCCAGTCCCCGTCGGTGGCCTGGCCGGTAAGTGCCTTATTCGCCATCAGGAACGGGAAGCAGTCTTCGTGCTGATCCAGTGAGCCCTCACTGACGGTGAAGGTGGACCCAATCTTACAGATAGAGGATCCCGAGAAAACCATGATCAGGCAGTCGTCGACCGTCGTTGTTACTGGGTCCGAGGTGAGCGGATCCCCGTTGAACTGATCTGCAGAGAGCGTGCTTTTGTGGATCGGGTTTTCCGTGTCTACGCCGCTGATCCGGTACATCGTCGCGGCGGTCCACTGGGCGCTGGCCCGTGTGATGGTCACCGAATCGGCGGCAGTCCCATCCGCTATTCGGTAGTACAACCCCGAGCGGGCGACACCGAAGGAATACGTGTCATCAGCTATCGACGTGAAGTTGCTCAGGCCGCCGAAAGCAACGGTGCTGTCACCGGCGTTGATTGGCAGCAGCAGCAGGTCACCGACAGAGACACCCGACGGGTCATTGACGGCAAGGGCGGTGGTTTCTTCCTGTTTGAACGTTGAAAAATTTTCGATAACCGGGGCGGTCACTACAGCGCCCGAATCTGATCCAGAATGCCGTCGAAGCCGTCCTCGAGGATCTGCAGTATGTCTTCCTTCAGGATCACCTCGGGCGGTTCTACCGGTGCCGGTTCCACCGTGATGGTGGCGGCATCGATGGTGGTTTCACCGTCGTCGTCCGTCACGTGCAGCTCCAGGTCGTGCTCACCATCGCTGACAAGCACCTGGGCTTCCAGGAGGGTGCTGACCAGCTCGCCGTCGAGCAGCCATTCCACAATCTCAACCACCCCGTCGGCATCTTCTGCCGTGCCCGCTAAATCAATCGTTTCACCGGGCTCCCCGTCGGTATCGGTAAAGACAGATTGCGACAACCCGATCATGGCAACCGGGGGCGTGTTCGGTGGCGGTGTAACGTCACCCAGCTGCACCGTCTCTTCCCGGACCAGCTCCCCGCCCTTGGAGCGGTAATAGCGGACCACGTACTGCCCTGCGGGGAACGCATGCGGGTAGCCGAGATTTCCTGCGGCAATGCTGGCGTTGTAGCCTGCCTCGTGCTCGTACGGGTAGGAGGCCTGCCCCTCTTGCTCGCCGACCGGAGTCACTGAGCGGTAGTAGGCGGTGCCGTAGTAGCCCAGGCCGGGGATCACTGCCTTTTCCAGGAAGTAGCCTTGCTCGGGCACCACTTCCTGGCCGCTGTACTTGGGGCTGCCTATAGTCTCGAAATAGCGGGCATGTTCCGGGGTGCGCACGTACATGCCATCCAGCGGCGCTCCGTTGAGGGCTGCCCCTGTGAACCAGACGGGTACCGGTGAGTTGCGCTTCAGGTTGGGGTAGCGTCGATAAAACAGATCCTGAGTAGCGGTAATCTCGGTGCCATTGACCCGGGTCACGGTCTCCCAGTATGACTGGTCGAGCGGATAGGCTGCGTTGATGCTGCCACCCTCAAACGTGGTTGAGCCGAAGTAATGGCTATGGACGCCGATGCCGCCCACCAGGTGGGAGTTGATTACCCGCGCGTCAGAGCTATTGAGAAATATCTGCCCAGCCCAGGAGGTAGAGCGACCATTCATGGCCAGCAGGCTATCGGTCAGCTGCGTGTTGTTCAGTACCGGGTACCAGCCATTGGTGCGGTTGTAGGTGGCCAGCAGGCCCTTAAACTCCGCGAGCTGTTCCACGTAAGACCAGGTGCCGAAACCACCGCAGCCCAGGCACTGGTAGTTGTTCACTGTCGTGGGCGCGGGGTTGTCACTCGGCAGGATCACCATGCCGTTTGAGTGCGGGAATCGGTTGCCTGGCCAGTCGTCGATGTAACCCACCGACACGTTGTCGTCCAGGTTGTTGCCCTGCCGGGTCCAGAAATGGTTCGAGGCCTCGCTGGTTCCGCCGAAAATTTCTTCGTCCAGAATGTCCGGGATTTCCTCGTAAAACTCCTTCTCGCCCCTGCCGGGTCGATTGAAGTGCCCGTGCTGCAGGTCCACGGTCAGATTCCCGGTCACTTGGTTGTCGTAGGTCGCGCGGTCTTCCATGAACACGCCATGGCCCAGGCTGCGAAACATCACATTGCCGCTCACCGTGGCACCCTGGGTGGCGTGGATCGAGATCCAGCGGTTACCGCCTTCTGCCACGTCCTGCCAGATAGAATTACCGATCACCGTTGCGGTGGACTGCTGCAGCAGGTGCAGATGCACCGGATACCTGCCAAGGATCCCCCGGGGGCCCAGGTTGCGAAACTCTACGTAGCGCAGATTGACCGTGGCGCCGGCCATGGCAATGACGTGGGCGCGGTGGTTGGTGCTGCCTGGTGTTACCTGGCGGCTGACTACCTGGAAGCGACGGGACAAGTTACCGATCTTGGGCACGACCACGGTGCCCTGGTACTCGAGCGCGTAGCCGGTCAGTGCCGTCTCGGCGGTGAATTCAACCTGCCGACCGTCAATTGCATCAAGGGTGGCCTGGCTGCTCTCGCCCTGCTCAGTGGTGATGACCAGCTGATCGCCCGGGATCCAGCCCACCGGGATCGATGCCAGTGTCGCTGTCCCTGCAGGGCTTATTGCTTCGGCGCGCTGCAGGCCATACTCGAAGTCGGTGAACTGGCCTGCAGGATCCACATCCACCCAGGCGGTCACTTCGGGACCGGCCAGATCCACGCTGCCACCCACGACCCACAATCCGATATCGTCCGGATGGAAATCCGGCATCGATGCCACGGGCCCAGGCTGGGTATTGCCCACGAACAGCTGATCATCGTCGACATCGAAGGCGATCTGACCACGGACGCCAGCCAGGGAGCCGCCCGGGCAAACAACGACTGAACCACTGGCGTTAAGTTGACCATTTACGGATAAACTGCCCCACACCAGCAGCTGCCCGATGCTGGCGTCACTGACGGTAACCGTGTGACGGAGCTCCGCATTGTCACCAGCTCCCGGCACAGCACCGCCCCAGGTCGCCGGATCCGACCAGGCACCGTCTGCCACGGTGGTTGGTCCCCCAGTGGAAATGGCCTCACACACATCCTGGCCAAACACCAGGGAGGGCAACATCAGCACGAGAAAGAAAAGCTTGTTCATTTCGAGCGCCACCAGTTTGAAAATTTGTTCCATAGCTTCGTCGACTGCCTGATTGTTTTACGTTTCGGGTTGCCCCAGGTTGCCTGGTAGATCCGGACAAAGAACCAGACGATCTGCGCCCGCCTGGCCGGCACCCCCAGGCATATCATGGCTTCCCGCAGAACCGCGTCTGCCTGGGTTTGGGTAATTCCCATGGACTGCTGGGTGATGGGGTCGCACAGCAGATCGTGAGTGACCGCCGCACGGCGCCAGACACTGTTGGCCACCGGGACAATGGCGCGCAGAGGCCTGGGGACGCTGGCCAGGTCGGTAAAGAACCCGGGAAAAGCTGTGATAAACCTGTTCAGTTCCGCTGAATAAAACGTCAGCTTCTTGGTCAGCTCCCACCCATTGTCGACGGCTCGTGCGTGCAGCTCGTCGATGTAGTAGGCACCACCAGTCATGCCAGGTCCTCGATGAGAAGAAACACTCTGACCTTGTTCTCAAGCAGCCCGTGGATCTCGTTGTAGAGCCGGCGGTAGGCGTTCACCGAATAGCTGACAAAGCCCTCGCCCACCTCTTCAACGTTTGACACCAGGCTGTCACCGACGAGGATGCAGCCGCTGGTGTCGCCGTGGCGGTTGCCACTATGCAAATATATCCAGTTGAACCCTGGCACGTTCTGCAGCCACAGCATGCCCTTGTCGTGCCAGGGGTACTTTTTCTTCAATTCCAGATACAGCATACCCTTGGTGCGCGGCTTGATTTCGTACCGGCCGGCGGGGATCCGGGTCTTGCCTGCCACCTTGACGTCTCGGTGCTCATCCTCGAGGGCGAAGCAGCGGAACAGCATGTCCCCCTCTTCACACCCTGCCATCAGCAGGCTTTCTGTGCTGCATGGCGCGCTGCTGAAGCGCATTAACTTGTAGGTAAACTCTGCTTGCGGCGATTCCTCTGCGGTCATTGTTGAAGCGATCCCAGCCGTTGAATGATGTTTCTCACCTGGACGGTGAGTTCCCGCACGTCGTCCACCAGGCGATCCACCCGCACCGTGTTGTCCGGGTGGTTTCTTGGTGTCTGGTGGGCTTCTATCGCCCGGGTAATGTACTCCAGGGCGACGACGGTCTCGCGATCACTCAGCGATTGCTCATCGAGCTGTTCCATCTTGCCAGTCAGGTACCAGCTGGATCCGCTAATGATGATCCCCATGAACAGGGAAGCTAACGTGACAGAGACGCGGATAGTGTTGCGAATGGTCGAGAGGTCATTGTCGTGCTGGTTGACCTTGCTGATGAGGTCTCTCTTTTCGGCGTCTGTAAAGCACATATTTTCGGGCATAAAAAAGCCCGGGACGCTGTGCGCACCGGGCTTGGAAAGGAACTACCGCCACCTCTGGTGACAATATAGCTCCTGATAGTAAGAAGATTATCTTTTGATGTAAATAGTTTGGAAAAATAAAATCTCGCGAATTTGGCGGGGCTACGTCGCTTTTTGCTTCAGTCCACGCATGTAGGCGCAGATGTACGTCTTGGCGATGGCCAAGCGATTCTTGTACAGCGGCAGGGTGATGCCGAGCCGCTCGGCCTTTTCAGAGCTGGCTCCACGCTTCAGAAATTGCTGCTCAACGGCGGCGGCGGCGCCTGGGTTTGCCTGGCGCAGGTTGTCCACTGCCATACTGATGAATTCTTCGGTGTCGAAGCCCTCGGGATAGAATTGCTTCGGGGCATCGGATTCGGATTGCCTGCCCCGGGCTGTGTAGGGATTCTTCCGCAGGATGTTCTCCTGGCCACCCCGGTAGAACCCCAGGCGGTTTGGCATGGCGCTGGCGGTGCCGAACGAGCCCGACTGATGGCCATCGACCCGTCGCACGTAGTCTGCCCAGTCCTGCATGTGTTCCTTGTAGCGCTCCTGATCAAACTTAACCAGTAAAACCGACGCCATAGTACATCCCATCAACATTGCTGGCCTGGTAATCGAATTCGTACTGCTCACAAACGGCCATGGCCTGCCTGGCGGTCTTACATTTTGCGATCAGTCCGGTGTCGTACGCGCTCCAGCTCTTCGGGTTGTTCCCGTCGACCCATTGCCGGCGCTCTCTGCAGAACGCCAGGTAGATCGTCCCGTCACTTACGTTGATTTTGCTGATTCGATACCGTCCGCCGACGGAATCCAGGTAGTACTTGTTTACCCGTGTCCAACTGAGAACCCCGGTACCCTGTCTGCCTGCCGGCTGTCGAGCCTGATTACCCATTTCTCACCATCGTCCTGAGCCATCACCCAGCGGTAGTGCCTGTAGATTTGCATTGCTGCCTTGAACTTGATCAGGGAATCCTCGTGGATGTGAGGGCCCTTCACCTCGTGGTACTCCACCGCGCCGTTGGCCAAGGTGACCTCGAAGTCGATCAGATACCAGCACCTCGCTCCCTCGATGGAGATCCGGCGCCGCACCGTTTCGAAGTCGACCCTGAAGATCTCACCGGTCTTGACCTTCGGGGTCAGCACTTCGTCCAGGTAGCGCTTTTCGGTCTTGTTCATACCGGCCGGGCCGGTCAGAGTGCTGGCCCGAGCGATCACCTGGTGTTTGTCGGGATCCTCGATCTTGCCGGCGCCCGGACGCGGGGTAGCCTGGCTTTTCTGCCTGGCGGCCACCAGGGCCTGGTATTCTTCCTCGGTCAGTCTCACTAATCCTCACAACCCGCTTCGCCTGAATTCTTTCAAACACTGCGCAGAGCAAAACGCCCTGCCGTTCTGTTCCAGCTTTCCGATCCTGCCTGTCAGATCTATCACGTCACCGCACTCCGCGCAGATTCGGTCCGCCTGGTAATAGTGGATCGGTGGTGGCGGCTTGGGTCTGGACGGGGACTGCTTCCCCTCGGAATCCAGCTTTTTAGCCACCTGGTAACGCCCATGCTCGACCCGCTTGAGCCAGCCGCCTCTGATCAAACTTGCGTAGCTGGACTGGAGACTTGATCGCTTTTCAACCCTGCCAGTTTGTTCCCATATCCTGATGATCAGGTCGTTCGTGTTAAACGTGGCCGGGAAAGATTCTGCGGCGGTGAGGATCCGCGTGCCCGCTTCCGTCAACCCTCCCCGAGCGCCTACACCCTTGTCAGCTGACTTCAGCTGGGTCAGCAGCTCTGGCGGGTAGTTTTTCTCGTTGTCCATGCGTCTAACCGAACATTTTTTTCAGGTGTTCCAGCAGGTGATCCTCGATGCCTGGGCGCTTATCCCGGGGGAAGACGTGTTCCACCTTGCGGCCGATCTGCTCAAGAATCTCGTCTTGTGCCTTGGTCAGGAAATAATTCCGGGCCCGGTACCGGTAGCGCAGGTCGTCGATGTTCTTGACGAAACTCTGCTCCCAGCGTGTCAGCAGGGCCGGATTTGCCATCGCGGTCTCAATGATTAACTTCTGCCTGTCGTCGAGCAGCATAGCCACCCCCATCGCCACTTGGGCGTTGCAGCCGCCATTGCTCAGCGCACTGCCGGTAAAAAATCATTGACCAGGACGCCTTGCGGGCACCTGACTCGGACCAAAACAGCCGAAATTCCCGCAAGTACTCATCGATGAACCACGGAGGCACCAGGTCGTCCTCCAAAAGCTTCAGGCACAAGTGCGACGGTTTAAACGCGCGCGGGATTATTGAATAGTTAGGAGTAGTAGTATCTAAATCTAAATCTAGTCCGAACTCTTCCCGGACCATCCCGGACTGTCCCGGATCGTCCCGGACTGTCCCGGAAGGTTCAGGATCATCCCGGCTTGCTTTTTCGCTTCCGGGGTCGGGCCGCCCTTCCGCCTTCAGCTTTTTTAAGCGCTCCTGCAAGTCTTTGATCTGCGGGCTTTTTACAATGGAGTTCTCAATCTCACCAATCAACGCCATACAGGTGATTTTCCCCTGCTTCAGCTCCAATAAACCGAGCTCGACCAGGTAGTCGAGCATGGCCTGGCAGTCGGTTTCCTCGGCCCTGCCCATGATCGCCAGGGTCTCGACGTCATAGCGCAATTCGAAGGTCAGATTCTCCTTGCTGACGTCCATGGCGATCTGCGATTTGCAGAAGTTGTAGAACCCGGCACCGGCGAAACCGAACCGGTTTACCAGCTTGATCATTTCCGGCGTTTGATAGAGATCACTGTGACTCTTCCACCATTTCATTGAATAGCCCCTGTTTGATTATGTTGTTTCAGATTGATTGAGACGGCGGTCATCCATTGCCTTCACATAGGTCAGAAGTGAATCGATGTGCCCGCACTTGAGAAAGGAAAGAACTGTCCAGAAGGTGTCGCTGGCCCCGACCTCGAGCGCTACCAGCGGTCCGCCCTTTTCCTTCGGCACCGTTATCTGGCGCGTGGTGTAGAGCTGAGCCATGTTGCGATCCATTGCGTCGACGATGTAGTTGCAATCCTCCTGGCTGATTTCTGATTTCTTCAGGCGGGCGGTCAGCTCGTCGATCAGCTCATCCAAGCCCTTTTTCAGGGGCGTTTTGACAATGACTTTCACACTCAAGGTTCTGGCGGCCATACGCGGGCTCCTGGTTGTTGTTGTGGTTGCGTGGGCCAAAAGCTGTGAGGCGCGGCCGGTTACAGATCGTCGGAATCGACCCCGATCAGGATCTTGAAGTCGAGATCCGGGAACTGCTTGACCAGGAGCTCAGCCCGCTTCACCGGCATCTTTCGATTAGCCCGGTACAGGCTCACTGATTGCTGCGAGACGTTACAGATCTCCCCAATTCGTGCCTGGCTTTTGGCAAAACCAAGTGCTTTGGAGAACTCAACTTCAAAGGATTTATCGGCCATGGGTCGCAAATATACAAGCTGGACTTGTTTTTTGGCAACCAATATTAGAGTTTTGTCTGCCACAACTGGAAGTTGTAAGGTGATTTTATGTTAGGGAAGAGACTTCGTGACGCCAGAATCAAGGCTGGTATCACTCAAAAACAACTGGGCGATGCCGTTGGCTTATCACAACAGGCAATCAATCAAATCGAGTCAGGAGAGGTCCTGAACCCTCGACGAATCGAGAAAATTGCACAGGTAATCGGCGTCAACGCCGGCTGGCTACGATTCGGTAACCAGCACCACTCCCCGGACGGCAACACGGAACCCCAGATAAACAGCCTGCCGTTACTCACCGACAAGCAAATCTCGAACTTTCCAAGATCGTTGAAATCCGTCGACACCTTCACGCTGTTCTACGGCGTCGTGGAAAGCAACTGGTTTGCCACGATCATGCAAGATGACTCGATGCACGGTGACGAGGCAGGCTCTATCCCGGAAGGTGCCACCCTGATTGTCCGTCCCTCAAAATCCATATCGGCAGGGAAAATAGGAATATTCAACCTGGCCGACGGAGAGGTAGTATGCAGGCGTTTCAGGAAAAATGGACCGGAGAAAATCCTACAGGCGATCAATAAAGACTACGGCACGATCACCGACCCCGAGGCAAAGTGCATCGGCAAAGTGGAATATGCCGTCCTGTTCCAGGACTTCACCACCTAAACACTCAAAACCGTACGAGTTCTTCCAGCCCAGTATTCCGGTTGATGTTGAATTGAGCCAGCATCGACTCGAGCTGGGCTTCAGTCATTGGCAGCTCGGTGGCTGCCTCACTCCTGTCAGTCCAGTACATCACGCCACAAACTGGCTCCCCGTCGCAAATCTGATTCGATAGCCGGGCAAGTTCAGAGTCACTGACGCCTGTTTGCGGATCCACTTCGACAAACGTGAATATGGCCTGCCCTCCCAGGATCTCGTAGCTGCCAGGATCCACTGCCTGGTTGCTGTACACGATAAGACCGACCCAGGCTGCCAGCAGCAGCGCCACTATTCCCGCTGTTTTCCCGAGATTTTCCATTGGCAAATTGTATTCCTGCCAACCGGTTCACGTGAAACCATTTTTTATTTATTGATAAATACAAGTTTGTCTTGTATTCTGGCCCCGAACAAATGAGGTCAGAGTATGAAAAACACCACCAAACAACGAATAGCAACTGCCTGGCGCTGGACGCTGATCTGCCTTGAATACCTGATCATGGCTGCCCTGGCGGCCACGGTTCCGTACAGCCTCATGATAGCGCCGATGTGATCATGGCCAGGTTTCTGATCGTCTTAATCCTGGCCACCCTCCCGGCGATCGCGCAGGAACGATCGCGCGATCGCTACCTGGTGGCTGCCGGATCCGGCGTGTACCTGGTGGTCCTGCCAGGTGCTTATCAGTCGGCTTACGGCCAGATTGTCGGCGTCATCCCTGGCAGTGAATCTCTGCAGGCCGGCCTCCAGGTGACTGGCCCGGCGATATTTCCAGATCGCGTTTTCTATTTGGACAAATTCAACTCGTTACGGAAGGTCTGCGGTAAGCACCTGCGGTTCCATCAGCTGGACCGATCCGACAGCGAGAAAGCGGTTCCCCACTACATCCTGGTGGGGAACGATCAATCCCCGAACTGCTAGGAGCACTGCCCGATGAACGATAGAGCCAATCTTTTATACGAGATAGCGGAGACGATGGCCAAATCCAACCTGACCCTGGAGCAGGTCATGTCGCGGTATGAATACCGGCTACGCGGTCAGCTAGACGAGCGGCATGACCTCAACGACCTGAACGTGCTGATGCTCTCCGATGCCATCATCAAATTAAAGCCGATCAGCTGGTATTACGGCGACTATCAGCACGAGCCGGTCGAGCATCCCGAAGTGGGTGGCACCTACTTCGTTGTCGACATTTCTGATTACGACCACCACAACACCAAGATCACCTTCGACGACGGAGTGCCCGCGCACCTGAAGGCTGCCGAGGACGGGTTTGTATTCGAGACAGCTAAGGAGGCAGAGCGCGCCACAAAGGACCTCCGCCTATTCGCGAAGAACGGCGGTTCCAGGCAATTCATGCAATAGGAAGCAACGCAATAAACACAGGAGAACACCATGTCTACATTCTGCTCAATCATTTTCGCAACCTTCACCGCACCCTGGTTCATCGACAACGGCAGCTTGATCAGCTGCTTCCAGGATTGGAACTACGAGCCGGCTGCCGCTGTCGAGCCCTACGAAGAGGACACCGACCAGGCGTGTGAGCGTGAGCTCATCCTGGGCGTGTGCCCGGAAGAGACCGACCTGGACCTGCGGTTCCTGATTGTCGAAGAACCTGACGAGTAACCACGGAGGGCTGACCATGGAATTCTTATTCGGATTTCTTGCTGGAATTATTTTCACACTGATCGCCGCGATACTCGCCATCTTAATCGGCCTGGATACCGATGAAGAACCTGGCGCAGATCACGGTTGGCGTGAGTAGGGAGGTTTCACGGTGAATAAAACTGGCTGGATATCCCCCGACACTAAACCAGAGCCCGGAAAGCCAGTCTTGGTGCTTTGCCGTGATTCGCGCAGAAAGATGTACCGGGTAGTCGGTCACCACCTGCCGCGCTTTTTCGAAGAGACAACGGGAGAGGAAGATGACTACGACGAGTACTGCGAGGAAAAAGATGCCTTCTTTTTTCACGAGGGGTGGTGGGAGACCGTTTTTAACTGGGACTACGCCAACGTCTACATCAATGACTATGTTGTCGCCTGGCGGCCACTGCCAGCTATTTATTCCAGAGTGGGATAGCGATAAGGAATCCGCGCAATGAATCAGAAAGTTGCACCAACACACCGCTGCAAGGTCTGCGGAGCTCTTTGGCGGGAGTGGCATGAATCCGAATCCACAGATGATAGCTGGTGGACGCTGGTTAGCAATTCATGCGGTTCCTGCTGTGACAATGAGCCAATGGGCGACCACCTGGAATCCCTGGGTGATTGGGCTGAACGCGTTCGCGGCGTCGGTGGTCCAGGCTTGCACCCATCGGACATGCTGACCCTGTATCGCGAGATTCTCAAGCACGACCCTAAGCCCCTGCCTGTCAGGCTACTTAATTTACTCTGGATTCGGTTCTCTGACGATCAGGGAGAGGACTGCGTAGCGGCTGATCGGAAATCGATCCGCCGGTTTATGAAGTGGCTTGAGACGGGCCTTCCCTTGGACGCCGAAGAAGAACAATTCCCGCCTCCAGAATGCAGCAATCATGTGCCCCGAGCAGTGGAGCCCGGACTGAGGCGGCCAGGCCGTCCCGAAGTTAATCCGTTAGAGGTTTCCAAATTGTTGCTTCTGGTGGCCATTTTTATATTGGCGGCGGTTGGGGTGCTGGCGTGATGCTGAATCGATGGGGACCGAGTGTTGAGAAAGTTACTGATTTGCTCATCAAGGAGAGGGCACTAAACCATGCCGCCACGCCCATCGACGGAATGTGGGTTCCTGCCAGGAGGCTTGGAGACCCATCGATGGTGAATCGATTCAAGGTGGCCTGGCTGGTTTTCACTGGCAAAGCGGACGCGCTGGTTTGGCCAGAAAAAGATACGGAGCGAAGATTATGAATGTGATTATCCAACCACTGGCACCTAAAACCACGGCTGAATGGCGGTTCCTGGGAGAGATTCCCCGGGAGTTTACCCAAGGATATTTCGGCCATTATTGGATGCACGTTGAAAGGCTGCTTTGCGTGATGTCTTGCGTCGAAGTGGCGCGTGACGCTGACGACATTGACAAGGGGCCCGAGTATCACGTGAGCCTATCCAGGCGCGTTGGCTCCGACATTGTTCGGGCTGATAGAAACGACGCACGATTTGTAATAAAGCAGTTCGGGCTCGAGGATGCGGACGAAGATAACCACGTTCCCGGCGGTGTCGTGCGCAATTTCTGGATGCCAGTTGCCGAGCATCTTAGAGGGCATGTATGCCCCTGCAAAGACACCGAACCCGCCATGGTCGAGGACAAGGGCGATTTTATTTGGAGAGGGGTGAATTGAGCAAAGAGCGTCCGATTTTATTCAGCACCCCAATGGTACAAGCGATCCTGCAAGGCCATAAGACCATGACACGCAGAGTTGTGAAACCACAAAGAGACTGCTTCGACAATCTTGGCGACGGTTCCAGCCTATATGACTTTAAAACCAGTAAACCGATTCGATGCCCATACGGAGAACCGGGCGACTTGCTATGGGTGCGAGAGACTTTTTGCGAAAGTCCTGGTGGGCCGATTTATAAGGCTACTGAAGAAGACGATGGAATGCTTGAGCCTGACAACGAGATTAAATGGACACCATCAATTTTTATGCCAAAGAAACACGCTCGTATTTGGCTGGAAATTCGCCATATATTCGTTGAAAGACTGCAAACCATTTTCCCCGCAGACGCTATCGCCGAGGGAATTGAGCTAAATGCACTAGAAGATGGTGAGATCGACGGTGATGAAGTCATAGACCGATTTGCTGTCCTGTGGGAATCAATCAACGGGCCAGGCTCATGGAAAATTAATCCATGGGTATGGGCTGTTGAATTTCAACGAATTTAGCCGGGCGCTGATTGATGAGACGGGAGAGAATCCCTGGGAGGAATTGTAGTGCCAGGACCAGTTTCTGATTCCTATAAGGGGCCGCCTGATGACGGGCCTTACGTGCCGTCATGGTGTTACCCAAACAACAATCCAAAGCTCTGTCCGTGTGGCCATCACGAGGGCTACCACAACGACGACGGGGAATGCCTGCACGCGGCTTCCTGTGGTTGTTCTGGGATTCCTGCTAACTGCAGGACGCCACCGGGAAGTTCTTAGGAATAAAATTGGAATAATTTTCGATGTTTTTAGCCGAACAAGACTTGCGCGATCTGACCGGGAGGTGTCGGCCCAGTGCCCAGGCCCGCTGGCTGCGGCGGCATGGCTATCGATTCGAAACAGATGCGGACGGCGCAATTAAAGTGCTAAAGTCCGTGGTCGAGAAGCGCCTGGGCGGTGCTGATCACCATCAACGTAAAACACCACAACTACGCCTGGCACGATGAGAAGAAGAAAAAAAGATCGGCACCTGCCTGCCTGTGTCTACCTGAAGCACGGGCGCTACTACTACGTGAAGAAAGGGAAGTGGCATCCCCTCGCCCAAGATCTGGAGAAGGCGCTGGTGGAATACGCCAGGCTTTCTGCCCCCTCTTCCGGCATGACCGAACTGCTAAACCGTACCCTCGATAATTCCAAGGTCAAAGCAACCACCATGCAGCAGTACCGGCTCGCTGCCGAGCGTATCGAGAGCGCTTTTGCTGAATTTGCCCCTGACCAGGTAAGGCCCACGCACGTGGCTGCCTTCCTGGATCATTACCGCCGAACACCCAACATGGCGAATCGGATGCGGTCAGTGTTGAAGGTGGCGTTCGACAATGCCGTCAGGTGGGGAATGGCTGAATCCAACCCGGTGTCCAGTATCAAGCCATTCAAGGAACCAGCCCGCAGCCGGTACCTGACCGATGAAGAGTATCTGGCGATCCGCGCTCACGCCAGCGAGTATCTGAAGCTTATGATGGACCTGGCGTACCTCACCGGCCAGCGCGTCAGCGATATCATTAATCTGAAGCAGGCGGACATTCGGGCAGGCTCGATCTACTTTGAGCAGATGAAGACTGGCCAGAAAATGGAGATCGATATCAACGAGGATCTGGCCAAGGCGGTGAAGGCTGCCAGGTCACTCCACCGGGTGGAAGGTATGACTCTGTTCCACAAGGGCAACGGCAAACCATACAGTTACGGCGCCGTTCGAGACTCCTGGGCGAGAGCATGTAAAAAGGCTGGGATTGCAGATGCGCAGTTCAGGGACGTGCGGGCTAAGAGCGCCACCGATGCGGAAGAGGCGGGACTGAATCCCGGGATCCTGCTGGGGCATCAGGATCCGAATACCACGAAGCGCTACCTGCGCAAAAAGCGAGTTCTGAAGGCTGTCGGTCCGAAAAGTATTAGACAGAATTAGAATTCAATAAGACAACAAATTTATTTTTCTAAGCTTTTCAATGACTTCACAACACACGCCTATGATGCAACAGTACCTTCGCATCAAGTCCGAGCATAAGCAATCCCTGCTGTTTTACCGAATGGGTGATTTCTACGAACTGTTCTACCAGGACGCCGAAATCGCCGCCGAGATTCTGGACATCACCCTGACCGCCAGGGGCAAATCCGCGGGCAAACCTATACCCATGTGCGGTATTCCCTATCACGCCTCTGACCGTTACCTGGCCAGGCTGGTCGAAGCAGGCAAGTCCATTGCCATCTGTGAACAAACGGGAGATCCGGCCACATCCAAGGGACCGGTGGACCGTCAGGTTGTGCGGATCATCACGCCGGGCACGCTCAGTGACGAGGCCCTGTTGAAGGATCGTCAGGACAGCCTGCTGCTGACGATTACCGGCGAGGAGGACTACTACGGACTCGCCTGGCTCAATATCGCCGGCGGACGCTTTGTCATCAATGAAGTCCGGGGCACCGAAGCGTTGCTGGGCGAACTGGAACGCTTGCGGCCGGCGGAATTGCTCATCGATGAGACCTTGACCATCGAGCTGCCGATACCGGCAGGCTGTGCCAGCAGCCGCCATCCTCCCTGGGAGTTCGACCTGGATAACGCCCGGAGAAACCTGGCCCGCCACTTCGGCACCAAAGACCTCACCCCCTTCCAGTGTGAATCCATGGATACCGCCCTGAAAGCCGCCGGCTGCCTGCTGCAGTATGCCAAGGATACCCAACGGAGCGAACTGCCACACATACAAAGTCTGCAGGTGGAACAGCAGCAGGACAGCGTCGTGCTCGACGCGGCGACCCGACGAAACCTGGAAATTGACAGGAACCTGGCAGGTGGTCGGCAGCATACCCTGATGGCGATAATCGACCAGTGCGCCACCAGCATGGGCAGTCGGCTGCTGCAGCGCTGGTTGCACCGTCCGCTGCGCGACTTCGAACAGCTGCGTCAGCGACAGCAGGCCATAGCCAGCCTGATTGACCAGTATCGATTCGAAGCCATCCATGACCAGCTGAAACTGATAGGAGACCAGGAAAGAATCCTTGCCCGGGTCGCCCTGCGATCGGCGCGACCACGAGACCTTGCCAGGCTGAAGGACGGCCTGTTGCGACTGCCCGAACTGCAGACAGGCCTTGCCACGATCTCCTCGCCGTTGCTGGAAAACCTGTCTGTGACCATCAGTGAATTTCCCCGCCTCGGCGAGCTGCTGGACAGGGCGATTACAGACAACCCGCCGGTGGTGTTGCGTGAAGGTGGCGTTATCGCCGAGGGCTTCGATTCCGAGCTTGATGAATTACGCAATCTGGGCGCCAATGCCGGTCAGTACCTGGTCGACCTGGAAACCCGGGAAAAGTCACGTACCGGTATATCAACCCTGAAAGTCGGCTTCAATCGGGTCCACGGCTATTACATCGAAATCAGCAAGGCGCAGTCCGAATCTGCCCCGGCAGACTATATCCGGCGACAGACGTTGAAAAATGCCGAACGCTTCATCACGCCGGAACTGAAGGAGTTTGAGGACAAGGTGTTAAGCGCCAGGAGCAAGGCCCTGACCCGTGAGAAGCAGCTCTACGACGAACTGCTTGAAACCCTTGCCGGGCAGCTGGCCCCGCTGCAGGCCAGTGCCGCCGCACTGGCGGAACTGGATGTACTGACCAATTTTGCCGAGCGGGCGCTGAACCTCGACTATTGCCAGCCAACCCTCGTAGCGCAGCCCGGAATCACCATCGAGCAGGGTCGCCACCCGGTGGTGGAGCAGGTCTTGAGTGGAACCTTTGTGCCCAATGACGTGATGCTTGACGACCAGTGCCGAATGCTGGTGATCACCGGACCCAACATGGGTGGCAAATCAACCTACATGCGCCAGACAGCCCTCATTGCCCTGCTGGCACTGGTGGGCAGCTATGTCCCGGCCACGAAGGTTAAACTCGGCCCCATCGACAGGATTTTTACCCGAATCGGTTCTTCCGACGACCTGGCCGGCGGACGTTCCACGTTCATGGTGGAAATGACGGAGACCGCCAACATCCTGCACAATGCCACGGCCCAATCCCTGGTTCTCATGGATGAAATCGGTCGCGGCACCAGCACCTTCGATGGCCTGTCGCTGGCCTGGGCATCAGCGGTCTACATTGCCGAACGGCTACAGGCATTCACCCTGTTCGCCACTCATTATTTTGAACTGACTGCCCTGCCCGTCAGCCAGACGACAATCGACAATGTTCACCTGGATGCCACCGAGCACCGGGACGGTCTGGTGTTTCTTCATGCCGTGAAACCGGGTCCGGCCAATCAGAGCTACGGGCTGCAGGTTGCCCAGCTGGCCGGCATACCGGCAGAGGTGATTGCCAGCGCCCGCAGGAAATTGCAGGGCCTGGAGCAGGACTCCCTGTCGAGAACCCCGGAACCGGGATCACCGCAGCCTTACCAGAGTGAACTGTTCTCCACCGAGGAGCACCCGATTCTGAAAAAACTGCAGGCCGTCGATCCCGACGATCTCAGCGCCCGGCAGGCGCTGGAACTGCTTTACGAATTGAAAGCGCTGTAACCTGTCTCTGATTATCGGTGCTGAACCTGGCCTGAATCGTATTCGGTGGCCTCACTCTGCACCCACAGCGAAATTCCATCCCATGCCAAAACCAGTAACCCGGAAAACCTGAAACAACGGCGGAAAGCTGGTAGAATCCGACGCGGCGCCCCGGCAGCTATTACAGCAATTATGCAGGTCCGCCAGGATCGACAGGTTTCAGAGAAAAATTGTTTTTGGAGACGATATGACATTCGTAGTTGGCGAAAATTGCATACGCTGCAAACACACTGATTGTGTAGAAGTTTGTCCGGTAGACTGTTTTTACGAAGGCCCGAATTTCCTGGTGATACACCCGGACGAATGTATCGATTGCGCGCTTTGTGAGCCTGAGTGCCCCGTGGATGCCATTTACGCCGAGGACGAACTGCCGGAAGATCAGCAGCAATTCCTGGAGCTCAATGCCGAACTGGCGGAGCAGTGGCCGAACATCACGGAAAAGAAGGATGCTTTGCCCGAAGCCGAAGAATGGGCGGACAAAAAGGACAAGCTGCAGTTCCTCGAGCGTTGACCCACGGGACTGCACCTTGCGGGTAGTGCCTGACTGGCACCAGCACAGCGGCCATTGGCCGGGGATCAGCTGCCGGGCAGATAAGCCTGGGGATCCACCGGCTTGCCGTCGCGACGAATTTCGAAATGCAGCACCGGATCACCGCCGGCATTGACACCCGCCTCACCTATCTGCTCACCAGCCCTGACGGTTTGTCCCTCCGTGACCAGCAGTGTCTGGTTGTGGGCGTAGGCGCTTAACAGTCTTTCATTGTGACGGATTATTATCAGGTTCCCTGCTCCCTGGATACCGTTGCCGGCATAGACCACTTCACCTGCTGCTGCCGCATGAACCGGCTGGCCCGCGACTGCCCTGATATCGATGCCCTTGCGACCGGTATCGGCTTGAAAACCGGTGAGCACCGTCCCCTGCAATGGCCATTCCCATTCGGGTTCAGCGACACGAACCCGGCTTATGGGCTGGCGTATTACGCCTCGAACCGAGGAGGATGCGGCCTGGGCCCTGGCCACGCCGTTGTTCTCCACCACCCGCCCCGTGGCGCCCACCGACGACCGGTCGCCGGGCACCAGCGGTGCCGGGCGATTGATATCCAGGCTAAGCTCCTGGCCCTCGAATATCGTGTACGGCGGAGTCAGGTTATTGGCGATGGCAAGGCTGCGAAAATCAAGGTCATGCTGAAATGCAATGGAGTACAGCGACTCACCGCGGGCAACACGATGGACGGCAAACCCTGAGGTTGTCGGTGAGGCGAGCCGGCCTGCCCGGACTTCCGTAGCGGATGGCTCACCCGGCGGCGGACTTGGCACCGGGTTACCGTAGCGACTGGGGGTATCATCGCTGTTCACCACGATGAGCGGACCGGACTGATCCAGGACCTCGCTGCGATCGGTGACCGGTGCCTGGTATTTCTCCGCAAGACAACCGGCGCAGAGCACCGCCACCAGCGGACAGACTGCCAGCTTTAAAGTCTTCTCAGTGTACCTGGTCAGGATTTCTATTGCCATGGAACAACGTGCCGCCTGTTAATCGTGCGGGCAAACGCGGGCGCCGGCGGATTCCAGCCACCCATGTAGTTAGTCGACCGATTGTCGAAAAAGTTTGTCGAATACCGGGATTATGGCAAGACCCGCCAGCAGGCTCACTACCACAGCGACAAGTTGCGGTTCCTGCCCGGTCAGTGCCTGATAATCCATTGGCAGTACATTGTGTGACTGCAGGACATGACTTTCACCGGTTTCATCCTGGTAAAGCCGGTCAACCTGCTGCCACGGCCACAGCACATAAACTGACGCCAGCAACATTCCGGTCAGAAAAGCGTAGCTCAGTTCCCGGTAGCGACTGAGCATCCACGATAACAGTCGGGCAAACGCCAGCAATCCACAGATACAGCCGCTGGCAAAAACCAGGATGACGGGTAGATTGAGGGTAATCAGGGCGTTCAGCACGTAGTCGTAGACTCCAAGCACCAGCAGCAGAAAGGCACCGGACAGCCCGGGAAGAATCATGGCGCAGATCGCCACCAGGCCACAAATAAAGAGGTAGGCCAGGCTGATCTCGGTACTGTAGGGAGCCAGTGAGCTGATCAGCAGTGTCAACAGCATGCCAGTGACCAGGAACATACTGGTCGGCAGGCGCCACGCCCCGCACTCGTTGCGAAGAGACCAGCTGGACGCTACCACCAGGCCGGTAAAAAACGCCATCAGGGCTTCAAACCGGTTCTCCAGCAGAACCAGCACGATACCGGCTGACAGGCGCAGACTGAGCAGTATCCCGGTGGCCAGCACCAGCAGAAACCACCCGTTGATATGCCTCCAGGCGCTGCCAGGTCCGGCCGTGACCAGCAGGCGGAACGCCCGGCCGTCTATGGAACGAATCGAATAAATCAGTTCGTCGTAAATGCGGGTGATGACGGCAATGGTACCTCCCGAGACACCGGGCACCGAATCTGCCGCCCCCATGGCCATACCCTTCAAAAACAAAGGCAGGTATTTACGCACTGAAGCGGCCAGCCTGGCGAATAGAGTCATCGTTGCAGATCAGCCCGGTGACTTACCCATCAGCAAGGGAACGAAGCGAACCCTGTCGAGAATTTCAATGTCGAAATCATCGCCCGTCCTGGTAATCAACTGCAGTTCCTGGCCGGCCTCACCGCCCACCGGTATGACCAGTCGCCCACCGTCGGCCAGCTGGCCCAGCAATTCGCGCGGCAACTGCTGTGGCGCTGCAGTGGTGATAATGGCGTCGAAGGGTCCTTTTTCCGGGCAGCCAAGGGAACCGTCGGCGTAGCGTAGCTCAACATTTCTGAAACCCAGCAGTTTCAGGTTCTTCCTGGCCCGATCCAGCAATGGCCTGATTCTCTCCACCGAGTATACCTGTCCGGAGAGCTGGGCAATCACCGCGGTCTGGTAACCACAACCGGTACCGATCTCCAGTACGCGGTCCAGGCTGCCGGTATTGACCAGCGCCTCGGTCATACGCGCCACTATATAGGGCTGCGAAATGGTCTGGCCGTAGCCAATGGGCAATGCCACATCTTCGTAGGCCCGGTGCGACAGGGCCTCGTCGAGGAATATGTGCCTCGGCGTGGAACGCATTACATCCAGCACCCGATGATTTTTAACTCCTTGTTCCATCAAGCGGCCGATCAGGCGTTCCCTGGTCCGCTGGGAAGTCATCCCGATACCGTTCAGATTTGGTTTACTCATCATACGGGTTTTTTCCTGCCGACCGCTGACGATTGTCCAGGGCCGATAAACTGATACCATGTTTCGCTAAATATCCGGCAGGCTATTCCTGCACCTGATCGGCCTCATCATACCACTGTGCAGATGCGGTCAAGACCGCACCAGCTCCCTGAGTACCGCAGTGGCGTAGCCACCCGCCCCCAGCGTGAAACCCAGAACCAGGGAATCTTCCCCGTCAAACCTGACATCCAATTCCCGGGGCACCAGCCGCAGGGCTCGACGCGAGGCCTGCACGCCCGCCAAGGTCAGACCACGCCGCAAATCGGCAAACCCGGCCAGTTCGGCAGTTTCAAGTTGTGCAACCGCGCCACTGGCATGGTAGGGATCCCGGCCACCGACAATGCCGGCCAACAACCCGGTAGGATGTATGTCCATGCCTGCCAGTCGCTGCCCAAGCACTTCCCGGTCCGCTGGATCGGCTTTGAAAAATCGCCTGGTCCCGTCGAGGTTCAGGACTTCGCCATCCAGTAATCGGTCCCAGTTTCCCGCAGCGACACGCCTGGACAGGATTCTGTTGAACAGGAAACTGCGGCTGGCCGAAAGCAGCATACTCCTGGTTTTCCTGGGCAGCTTCTTACTGCCGGGATTCGCCCCTCCCCCCAGTTCATCGAAACTGTTGAAATATTCTTGAGCCTGGCGCACGTTGGAAAAACCCCTGCCCAACCGCTGCGGGCCGAAATAATTGGGAACGCCACTGGTTTCCAGGGTGTCCAGGCGGCGAACCAGGTCCTGCCGGTCGCCCTGCAGTCGCCGCAGACGGATTCGAAAGCGGTTGGCGCGGTGACTGCCAATGCGCAGCTTGCGGTCGTTGCCACGGGTTTCCAGCAGGTCCAGCCCCGCTTCGCCCAGGGTGCTTTCATCCAGCCTTTGCGCCCCGGATTCGGGGACACTGAACCATTGACTGGTCACGGCACGACGGTCCTTCATTCCGGAATAACCAACCTGATTCCTGTCGGTATTCAGTATATCGGCCAGTAACCGGGCTACTTCCGTCGTCGACATGTCCTGTTTGCGTATTCTGAGCAGCCGGTGAGCCCCGCTGCCGGTTGGTTCGAAACCCAGTTCCTCGTCAACCTGGAAGTCAACAAACTCCTGCTTGATGACAGCCGAACAATCCGGCTCCCCGGCGCGAAAGGCAAACTGGTCAAATGACGTCGGCAGGGCAACCGGGTCTGTCATGACCGGGTGGTCCGCTCTGCCAGTACCACCGCGTGACACGCCAGACCTTCCCTGCGTCCGGCAAACCCCAGTCCTTCCGTGGTAGTGGCCTTGATATTGACACAGGCAGTCTGCAGGCCCAGCAGGCCGGCCAGCCGCTTGCGCATGGCATCCACGTGCGGGGCCAGGCGTGGCGCCTGGGCAACAAAGGTCAGGTCGGCATTGACCAACCCCCAGCCCGAGGCCCGGGCTATTTCCATGACCTGCCCCAACAGCAGGCAGCTGTCGATATTGTCATAGCGCGGATCGTTATCCGGGAAGTGGCTGCCGATGTCGCCTTTTCCCAGCGCCCCGAGAATGGCATCACACAGAGCGTGCACGATGACATCGCCATCAGAGTGGGCGATCAGCGGACGATCATGGGCGATCCGCACACCACCAAGAACCAGCTCGGTATCTGCCTGTGCCTGGTCGGCGAATTTGTGCACGTCATAACCATGTCCGATTCGCAGGTCCATGCATCGGTCACTCTATTGCCTGTGAACTGAGGATCTGGGCCGCCAGGTTCAGGTCATTGGGATGAGTGACCTTGATATTGTCCCTGTTGCCCAACACCATCCGGGGACGGTAGCCGATATTTTCCACGGCGGTGGCTTCATCTGTCACGGTTTTGCCGCTCTTGTCCACTGCTTCCAGTGCATCCAGTAACAACCGGAAGCGGAACACCTGCGGGGTAAAGGCGTTCCAGACATTCACCCGCTCTACCGTGGCAAGGACTTCTTCATTGGCATCGACCAGCTTCATGGTGTTATCCACCGGTGCACCCAGTAAACCACCGACTTCGTGATCTGCGATCTGCTGAAACAGGTAGTCGATATCACTGCGCCTTACGCAGGGCCGCGCCGCGTCGTGGACCAGCACCCAATCCTCATCCGCTGCCTTGTCTTCCAGGTAGCGCAATCCGTAAAGAACAGTCTGGTAGCGATTTTCACCACCATACCGGCACACCACTTTCTGATTTTTCTCCAGGCCCAGGCTCGGCCATACCAGGTCATCGGGATTCAGCATGACCACCAGTTGATGCACGTAACTCAGCGCACCGATTCGGGCCAGTGACGTTTCGATTATGGGTCTACCGTTGAGGTTGAGATACTGCTTGGGTACCTTGGCGCGCATCCTGCGACCGATTCCGGCCGCCGGCACAATTGCCCATATTGTCATAGCAAATACTTCTGATCAGGTGGCGGGAATGGCGGGTTCAATGGTCAGGGGTTCGGGTTTCAGGCGGTTCGACGATCATGTAAAAGGTTTCGTCCTTGCTGATGAGGCCGAGTTCCGAACGCGCCCGTTCTTCCACGGCTTCCAGTCCATTTTTAAGATCAATGACCTCGATTTCCAGCAAGTGGTTTCTTTCCCGCAGCCCGTCATTGCTGCTGCGCTGCTGTTCCAGGCGCTGCTCCAGGGCATTAATTTCCCGGATACTGCTGGCCCCGAACCAGATCTGGTACTGGAACAGAAGCAAGGTGAACAGAATTGCGCCGGTGACGATTTTGGCCATGACCATTTGTCTGTTGTTGTCCGGGCTGCCGTCATGACATCAGTCATGCTGGACAGGCCATAATTACTGGTTAGCCACGTCCCACGTGACTGAATTCGGCCAGGCCATTGTACCGGGCTTCGCTGCCGAGTTCTTCTTCAATGCGCAGCAACCGATTGTATTTTGCTACCCGGTCAGATCTGCACAGTGAGCCGGTCTTGATCTGCCCGGCCCCCGTGGCAACCGCCAGATCGGCTATCGTGGTGTCCTCGGTCTCCCCGGAGCGATGCGATATCACGGCGGTGTAATTTGCCTGCCGTGCCATGTCGATGGCTGCCAGGGTCTCGCTCAGGGTGCCGATCTGGTTGAATTTAATGAGTATGGAGTTGGCCACGCCCTGCTGGATTCCCCGCTGCAGGATACCGGTATTGGTCACGAACAAATCATCACCCACTAACTGCACCTTATCGCCTAGCAGCGCAGATAATTTAGCCCAGCCATCCCAATCACTTTCATCCATGCCGTCCTCGATGGACAGGACCGGGTACTGGCGTGACAAGTCCACCAGGTAGTTGGCGAAACCTTCCGAGTCATAGCTTTTGCCTTCGCCCTTCAGCTGGTATTGCCCGTCCTGGAAAAACTCCGACGCGGCACAATCCAGCGCCAGGTTGATATGTTGCCCCATGGTCAGGCCGGCGAGTTCTACCGCCTGGAGTATGGCGTCGAGGGCTGCCGCATTGGACGGCAGGTTCGGGGCAAATCCGCCTTCATCACCCACTGCGGTGCTCAGGCCCTGCTTGCCGAGTACCGACTTCAGCGCGTGAAAAATCTCGGCGCCGAAACGCAGCGCCTCGGAGAAACTGTCGGCCCCGGTGGGCTGCACCATGAATTCCTGGATGTCCACGTTATTGTCGGCATGCTCGCCGCCATTGACAATATTCATCATCGGTACCGGCAGCGAGTAAATAATGTCGTCGTCAACCAGGCTGTGAATATGGGCATACAGCGGCAGTTTCCGGTCTGCGGCAGCGGCCTTGGCGGCAGCCAGGGAAACCGCCAGGATGGCATTGGCTCCCAGAGACGCTTTGTTGTCCGTACCGTCCAGCGCGATCATGGCATCGTCCAGTCCACCCTGATCAAGAGCATCCCGACCCACCAGGCAGTCGCGGATGGCGGTGTTGACATTATTGACCGCGGTCAGCACGCCCTTGCCCAGGTAGCGGTTCGGGTCCTTGTCCCGAAGCTCAAGGGCTTCCCGGGATCCCGTGGAAGCGCCCGACGGCGCACAGGCGGTGCCAAAGGCGCCGGACGCCAGGGTCACATCCGCCTGTACCGTGGGATTGCCGCGGGAATCCAGAACTTCCCGTGCCCGAATATCGCTGATCTCTGACATAATTAACCTTAATTTACAGTTAGATAGAATTTTTTTGTGCATCTGGCCGGCCGGCGACAGGGTGTTTCCCAGGGCTATGCCGTATCCAGTTCCGGCAGAGATTTTACCACCTGGTCGATGGCCTGTGCCTGCTGCAGAAATGCTTCCAGCCGGGCCAGTTTCAGGGCGCAGGGTCCATCGCACAACGCCTGCTCCGGGTCAGGATGGGCTTCCAGGAAAAGTCCTGCCAGCCCCTGGCTCATGCCGGCCCGCGCCAGGGAAGTTACCTGCTCCCGCCGTCCCCCGGCCGACTGCTCCTGACCACCGGGTAACTGCAACGAATGGGTGACATCGAACACCAGCGGGTATCCCAGGCGCTTCATGACGGGAAATCCCAGCATGTCCACCACCAGGTTATTGTAGCCGAAACTCGTGCCTCGCTCGCAGATCAACAGTCGCCGGTTGCCAGCCTGTTCGAACTTGTTGACGATATGGCTCATTTCCCGCGGCGCGAGGAACTGGGCTTTCTTGATATTGATGGCAGCACCGGTGCGGGCCAGTGCCACCACCAGATCGGTCTGGCGCGACAGAAACGCGGGGAGTTGCAGGACATCCGCCACTTCACTGGCGGGCGCGGCCTGCTCGGGGGTATGGACATCAGTGAGTACGGGAACCTGGAAGGTCTGCTTCACCTCCTGGAGGATGCGGAGTCCCGCTTCCAGCCCCGGGCCGCGATAAGAGGTCACCGAGGAACGGTTGGCCTTGTCGAAGGACGCCTTGAAAATCAGGGGAATCTGCAGTCGCCGGGTGACTTCGACGAAATGCTCGGCAACCTGCATGACCAGGTCACGGCTTTCGATCACATTCATCCCGCCGATCAGGGTGAACGGTCGATCGTTGGCGACGCTCAGGTCGGCGATAGCGAGAGCTTTATGGCTCATTCTCCGGGGTGTCCTGCCACTAGGCTGTCTTGACCTGAACGACGTCGTCGGAAACGCCAAGCGTGTCGGCGGGACCGCTTAGGGCATCGGTGGCTCTGCCCACAGCCTCCCGGCGGGCCAGGGCTGCCTCGATAAAGCCGGTAAACAGGGGATGACCATCCCGCGGCGTGGAGGTGAATTCGGGGTGAAACTGACAACCGACGAACCACGGATGGTCCGGCACCTCAACCACCTCGACCAGCATGTCGTCCATGGACTTGCCGACGATTTTCAATCCTGCCGCCGTCAGCCTGTCCAGGTAATCGTTGTTTACTTCGTAGCGATGGCGATGCCTCTCGACGATGACTTCCTTACCGTAGCAGTCGTGGGTAGTGGACCCGGGTGTCAGTCGGCATTCCTGTCCGCCCAGCCGCATGGTGCCGCCGAGATCCGAGTCTTCATCCCGGTGTTCCGTATCGCCACGGGCGGTAGTCCACTCGCTGATCAGGGCAATGACCGGCTGCCCGCAATCCGGCTTGAACTCGGAACTGTTGGCATCTTCGAGGCCGGCAACGTTGCGGGCAAACTCGATCACTGCGGCCTGCAGTCCAAGACAGATACCAAGATAGGGAATCTTGTTTTCCCGGGCATACTGTACTGCCCTGATTTTACCTTCCACGCCCCGCTCGCCAAACCCACCGGGCACCAGGATGGCATCCTGGCCGGCAAACAGTTCGACGCCTTTTTCCTTGACGTCGGTGGAATCGATGTAGCTGATGTTGACCCGGGTTCGGGTCTGAATACCGGCATGACTGATGGCTTCGTTAAGCGATTTATAGGCGTCCAGCAACTCCATGTACTTGCCAACCATGGCCAGGTTGACTTCCCGTTCCGGGTGCAGCTTCGCGTCCACCACTCTCACCCATTCGGTGAAATCGGCCTGTGGACACTGGATATTGAAGCGGTTGAGGATGTAGTTATCCAGCCCCGTGGCATGCAGCAGGGACGGCACCCGATAAATCGTGTCGGTATCGGGAAGCGAGACCACTGCTTCCAGGTCCACGTTGGTAAACAGCGCGATTTTCTGTCGTGAAGATTCCTGTATCTCATGATCAGAACGGCATACCAGAATGTCCGGTTGAATACCGATACTGCGCAGTTCCTTAACCGAGTGCTGGGTCGGCTTGGTCTTGGTTTCACCGGCGGTGCTGATGTAGGGGACCAGGGTCAGGTGCAGGAACAGTGCCCGTTGGGGACCCAGTTCCACCCGCAATTGCCGCACGGCCTCGAGAAATGGCTGGGACTCGATGTCACCGACAGTGCCTCCAATTTCCACCAGTGCCACGTCGGCCCCTTCCGCCCCCGCGATGATGCGCCGCTTGATCTCATCAGTGATGTGGGGGATAACCTGGATGGTGGCCCCCAGGTAGTCTCCACGACGCTCCCGCTTGATAACTTCCTCGTAAACCCGACCCGTGGTGAAATTGTTTTTCTGGGTCATGGTTGTGCGGATAAAACGTTCGTAGTGACCGAGGTCGAGATCGGTCTCCGCGCCATCTTCGGTGACAAATACCTCGCCGTGCTGGAACGGGCTCATGGTACCCGGATCCACATTAATGTAGGGATCCAGTTTCAACATGGTGACTTTCAGACCGCGGGCTTCGAGAATCGCCCCAATGGAAGCGGAGGTAATGCCTTTGCCGAGCGATGAGACAACACCGCCGGTAATGAAAATAAATCGCGTCATTAGCGTCCCATCTTATGCTTGAGGGCAGTGCCATTCGGAGAGGCTGACACTCACAGATGGAATCTCAGCCTACCAGAAGGACCCCCCAAGCTCAACGCAAATTTCAATGGGCCCCGGACCCGCGGAACAGCAGCTCGGGAACCTGCCAGTCTATCGCCAGACCCGGCTCGTCCGGGTCGGCCTGACAGCCCTCGACAACCCCGACACCCGGAATACAAACGACCTCGCTGCCTCGACACAGAACCGGCTGGCGCGAGCGCAACCAGGGCGGACGGTTCGAGTCCTGCATTATTTTTTTGAGCGTCCTGGCGGGTCGTCCGGCAAGGCGAACCAGTTCACCGCCGCGCCGGTAGCAGATGTCCAGGGGCTGCTCATCGGATCCGGGCGGCAGCAGTTTGCCGACGTCGACGGGCTGGCTGGACAAGGTCGCGACCAGGGCGCCATTGGCGGGCAGATTGACAGTGGGTGCAGCAGCAGGGTTCCAGCAGAGCTGTCCGCCGCGGTCCAGCGGCAGCCGGCGCAGCAACACCAGCAGCTCGCCGAAACGGGCGATACTGGCGCCGGCACAATCCAGTTTCGCGCCGACGCGTTGACTGCTGAGGAGATCCCGACAGACCTGCACCAGGAGTTTCCGGCCGGGTGGCTGCAATCCCTGCTGGTGCATCCAGTGTCGCAGGGCATTGCGCTGACGTGGTTCACTGAGGGCCTGCAGGGGCTGGATATGCAGTATTCTCGAATCCTCCCCGATCATCGTGGCCAAATCGGCCGATGCCAGCTCCCCAAGCAGTTCGTCGGCTTCCCGGCACAGGGCCATGGAATTCTGCCAACCTGTGTGGAAGCCGGGAAACCGCTGCCGGATCGACGGCACAATCTCTTTTCGCCAGAAATTACGGTCGATGTCGGTATCGCTGTTGCTGGAATCCTCCATCCACTCCAGCCTGTTACCCCGGGCGTATGCCAGCAGATGTTCACGCCGGAATCCCATGAGCGGTCGCAACAGTGTGCCCTGCCCCAGCTGGCGCCGGCGGGGCATACCGGCCAGGCCTCCCGGCCCGGCTCCGCGGTTGAGACGCAGCAGCAGGGTTTCCAGCTGATCATCCAGGTGATGAGCCAGCAACAGGCACTGCCTGCTGTCCAGCAAGTCGGCGAACTGTCGGTAGCGGGCCTCCCGGGCAAGCGCCTCCAGGCTTTGCCCTGCCTCGCGGCGGATATCGACCGCGACACACTGCAGCGGAATCTGCAGCTGTCGACAGACAGTCTCACAGAATGCCTGCCAGCGCGTCGCGTCAGGATTGATCCGGTGGTTTACATGGATCGCGCCAAGACGGTGTGGAAGGCTGCCCCGGGCGTGCAATGACTGCAGGGCGTGCAGCAGGACCATGGAGTCCAGGCCGCCGCTGAGGGCGACGACCAGCGTAATCGACGGGTCGAGATGGTCGAATTCGGGCAGGATCCTGGCAGGCTCGAAGTCCATGATATCCCGTGTCTTCCCAGCGATTCCGGGGCAGGCCTCAGGACTGGATGCCGTATTGCATCAGGCGCTTGTAGCGACGGCTCACCAGTTCATCCAGGTCCAGGGCTTCGAGCCGGTCAATCTGTTCCACCAGGACCGACTTCACCGCCTCCCCCGCGGCAGCCACGTCGCGATGGGCTCCGCCCAGGGGTTCCGGAATCACTTCATCGACAATGCCCAGCTCCTGCAGCCGTTGGGAAGTCACACCCATGGCCTCGGCGGCCTGGGCCGCGTACTCGGCAGACTTCCACAGAATCGTTGCGCAGCCCTCGGGCGTGATAACGGTGTACGTCGAGTACTGCAGCATATTCAGGTAGTCGGACACGCCGATAGCGATAGCGCCACCGGAATTCGCTTCACCGGTCACCGTGGCAATCAGTGGGGTTTTCAACTGGGACATTATCGCCATGTTTTCGGCAATGGCCTCGTTGATCCCCCGTTCCTCGGAATCCATTCCCGGGTAGGCACCGGGGGTGTCGATGAAACTTAACACCGGCAGACGAAAACGTTCCGCCATTTTCACCAGGCGACGGGCCTTGCGATAACCTTCCGGCCTGGGCATGCCGAAATTATGTCGCACTTTCTCCTTGGTACCCCGCCCTTTCTGGTGACCGATAATCATTACCGGCTTGTCATCCAGCCTTGCGATGCCGCCGATCAGCGCCAGGTCATCGGCATACAGGCGGTCGCCGTGTAATTCATCGAAATCGGTGAAGAGATGCTGAATGTAATCCAGCGTGTAGGGTCGTAACGGATGACGGGCAACCTGGGCAATCTGCCAGGGGGTGAGGGACGAGTAAATCTTTTCCGTCAGCTTGGTGTTCTTTTCCTGAAGCTTCTGAATCTCGTCGCCGATGTTCAGCTCATTATCGGAACTGACCAGGCGCAGCTCGTTGATCTTGACCTCAAGCTCGGCAATGGGTTGTTCGAATTCGAGATAGTTGGGATCCATAAAATTTGCTTTCAGCTGTTGGGGAACCACTGCTTAATCAAAGGTTCCTTGAATTAAAGGTCATACCTGCCGCGTCGCTGCCCGATCCGGTCAGTACTGCACGGTAATCCGGCGCTTGCCGAACTCCGATTTGAGCCGCTGCAGCAGATCGTCCAGTACCGCCACCATCCACTGACGGCCAAGCATTATACACCCTTCGGCATCCTCTCGCCGGTATTGCACGGCAATGGGACATCCCCGTCTTCCCTCGTCATGGTCGCCTGGGACCCGACTGCTGTCGTCGTTGTTGTCAGGCATATCCTGCGCCGCATCACTGTGGGCAGGCGTGGCAGCCGAATCGCCAGGGGTAACCCGGTAGGGTGCGAGAATCGAGGCCAGTTCGTCGCAGAACCCGCTGGGCAGACCACTCGCTTCAAGACGGATCGTCAAACGCCTTGCCCGGGCCTGCCGGTATTCCTGGAGCGTGAGAATCTCCCGGACCCGTCCGCGCATACCGCCGTTGTAGTCGTCCTGGCTGACCTGGCATTCCATAACCAGGATGGCGTCCTTGTGCAGGAGGTCGCGATACTTCTCGTATTCCCTGGCAAATACCGATGTTTCGAAACGCCCACTCTTGTCGTCCAGGACAACGAAGGCGATAGTGTCGCCTTTCCTGCTTTTCATCGTTCTCACGGAATTGACCAGCCCGGCCACCCGCTGGGGTTCCTTGCCGGGCTTCAGGTTGGCCAGTCGATCGCTGATAAACTGCTCCAGCTCCGGCAGGTATTCGTCGACGGGATGGCCAGACAGGTAAAGACCCAGGGTATCGCGCTCTGCTGTCAGGCGTTGCTGTTCGCTCCAGGGCCTCGCCCGGCGACTGGCGAGTCGCAGCTCGGTGTCATCCAGGGACTGAACCGGTTCAATTGCTCCGAACATGTCATCCACACCGATGGCCTGATTGCGGCAGCTCTGCTCGGCAGCACGCAGCGTGTCATCGAGACCGGCCATCAATGCCGCGCGTTTGTGGTCCGCATCGGCACCCGGCACGACATTGTCCAGCGCCCCGGACTTGATCAGCGCCTCCATTGTCCGTTTGTTGACGCTGTGACTGTCCACCCGGATACAGAAATCCAGGAGGCTGCTGAAGGTCCCGTCGCGCTCCCGGGCCTCGGTGATCGCCCTGATGGGACCCTGGCCCAGCCCCTTGATAGCACCGAGACCGTAGACAATTTCGCCCTGGTCGTTGACCGTGAAGTTATGCTCGCCGACATTGACATCCGGATGCACCAGCGGCAGACCCATGGACCGACATTCGTCGATAAGGGTGACGATCTTGTCTGTATTCTGCATGTCGGCAGTTAGCACGGCGGCCATGAAAAACGCCGGATAATGGGTTTTCAGCCAGGCCGTCTGGTAGGAAACCAGCGCATAGGCCGCCGAGTGGGACTTGTTGAACCCGTAGCCTGCGAATTTTTCCATCAGGTCGAAAATAGAGCCGGCAAGTTTTTCGTCGACATCGCGTTTACTCGCTCCGGCCATGAAAATTTTGCGTTGCCGCTGCATTTCCTCGGGTTTTTTCTTACCCATGGCCCGGCGCAACATATCCGCTTCACCCAGGGTGTAGTTGGCAAGCACCTGGGCGATCTGCATGACCTGTTCCTGGTAAAGGATGACACCGTAGGTGTTTTTCAATACGGGCTCCAGGTCCTGATGGGGGTAATCGACCTTCGCCCGACCGTGTTTGCGATCGATGAAGTCATCCACCATGCCGGATTGGAGTGGTCCCGGCCTGAACAGTGCGACCAGGGCCACGATATCTTCGAAACAACTGGGTTGAAGTCGCTTGATCAGGTCCTTCATGCCCCGGGATTCCAGCTGGAAGACCGCCGTGGTGTTGGCCTTGCGCAGCAATCCGTAGACCGCGTCGTCATCCAGGGAAATCCGATCGATATTGACCTCCGGGGCTTCCCGGTTCCCCGCGTTGATCATCTTGACAGCCCAGTCGATGATGGTAAGGGTACGCAGCCCGAGAAAATCAAATTTCACCAGCCCGGCTGTTTCCACGTCGTTCTTGTCAAACTGGGTGACCAGGCTCTCTCCGTTTTCATCACAGTACAAAGGCGTGAAATCCGTAAGCCGGGTAGGTGCGATTACAACGCCACCTGCATGCTTGCCCACGTTGCGCACAATACCCTCGAGCTTATGCGCCATGTCCATGATTTCCTGGGCATCCTCGTCGCTGTCGATAAACTCTTTCAGCTGCGGCTCCTGCTCAATGGCCCTGACCAGAGTGATGCCAGGCTCGAAGGGAATCAACTTCGACAGCTTGTCCGCCAGTGCGTAGGATTTGCCCTGAACGCGTGCCACGTCCCGCACCACGGCCTTGGCCGCCATGGTTCCGAAGGTGATGATCTGGGATACGGCCTCCTTGCCGTAAAGATCGGCGACATGGTGTATCACCTGGTCACGTCCATCCATGCAGAAATCAACGTCAAAATCCGGCATGGACACCCGCTCCGGATTCAGGAATCGTTCGAACAACAGATCGTATTTCAGCGGGTCAAGATCGGTAATTCCCAGTGCCCAGGCCACGATTGAACCGGCGCCCGAGCCGCGCCCGGGACCGACGGGGATGGCGTTGTCCCTGGCCCACTGAATAAATTCCATGACGATGAGAAAATAACCGGGAAAGCCCATCTGGATAATGATGTCCAGTTCGCTGTCCAGGCGCTGGAAGTACGGTGCGCAGCAGGACTGGCAATCGTCCGCACCCGGGTCGAAGATTTTCCGCAGACGCCCTTCGAGCCCCTCTTTGCTGGCCTTGCGAAGGTAAGCGTCAACGGTAGTGTCGTCGGGAACCGGGTAATTCGGCAGATGGGGTTTGTTCAGTTCCAGCGCCAGGTTGCAGCGCCGGGCAATCTCGACGGTGTTTTCGATCGCCTCGGGTATATCCACGAACAGTTCAGCCATCTCGGCGGCGGAGCGCAGGTACTGTTGGTCGCTGTAGTTATGGGAACGGCGGGGATCATCCAGGGTGCGACGCTCGTTGATACAGACCCTGACTTCGTGGGCATCGAAGTCTTCACGCCGGAGAAACCTGACGTCATTGGTGGCCACCACGGGACACTGTTCACTGGCCGCCAGTTGCACAGCCGCGTCGATGTAGTCTTCTTCACCGTTTCTGCCGGTTCGCTGCAATTCGAGATAGTAGCTGTCGGGAAATAGTTGCAGCCAGTCACGCAACAGGTCCGCCGCCAGTTCCGGTTCGCCCGCCAGCAGTGCGCGCCCCACATCGCTGTGTCGCCCACCGGAAAGAGCGATCAATCCGTCGGCATGGTCACGCAGCCAGTCTTTGTCAAGATGGATTTCGGCGTGGGTGGATTTCTCGGTATAGACGCGGGAAATCAACCGGGTCAGGTTCAGGTAGCCAGCCCGGTTCCTTACCAGCAGGACCAGCTGCGACTCGCCGCCCTGCTCGTCGACTACGGTGATATCGCAACCGCAAAGGGGCTTCAGTCCCCTGTCGATTGCGGCGGTATAGAACTTGATAAGTCCAAACAGGTTGCCCAGGTCGGTGACTGCCAGAGCGGGCATTGCCATTTCTGCGGCCGCTGCCACCAGGGGTCTGATGGTGACGATGCTGTCACTGATGGAGTATTCCGTGTGCAGGCGTAAATGAACAAATTGACTCGTTTGGGTGGCGTCTGTCATCTGTTAACGAATCACTCGTGACCGGGGTTGCGGCTGCAGCAGTGGCGGTGGAACTCAGGATTGACTATACAGTTTTTTACCAGGCTTGTGCAGGCGCATTCCAGCCACTACTGCTGCGCCTGTTCCGCACTGGCTTGGGCCAGGTCGGCCACCGGCCGGAACGAGCGGCGGTGCACCGGAGTGGGTCCCAGGCGGTTAAGGGCCTGCAGGTGGGCCCTGGTCGGGTATCCCTTGTGCCGTGCGAATCCGTATCCCGGGTACAGGCGTTCCAGGTCCCGCATTTCGCCATCCCGGGTCACCTTGGCCAGGATCGACGCTGCCGCTACGCATTGCAGCCTGGAGTCACCCTTGATGACGGCAGTCGACGCATGATGCCAGCGGGGGCAGGTATTGCCGTCTACGTAGATGAATTCCGGAATGGCACGCAGGCCGTCCACTGCGCGTTGCATGGCCAGTAAACTTGCCTGGAGGATATTCAGCCGATCGATTTCAGCGACGCTGGCATGACCGACGGCAAAGGCCCTGGCCTGTTCGACAATGGCCTGGCAACAGGCTTCCCGTCGCGACCGGCTCAGCTTCTTGGAATCGTTCAGACCAGGTACCGGCCTGGCAGGGTCCAGGATCACCGCTGCCGCGACTACCGGTCCTGCCAGGGGACCCCTGCCGGCCTCATCCACACCGGCAATCAGCCGGTGGCCGGCAGCGAATTCGGGGAGTTCTATGTCAAGCTGCATGACGGATTGTCCTTTTTACAGCCGCTTTACAGCCGCCCGGGCGCGCTCACTGAGAATCGGCATTTTACCTGCCTGTCCTGAGGCATCCGCAGACAGGTTTCAACCTGCCCGGAGCAGGCCGGCGACCGCGTCGGCGGCCTTGCTGCTTGCCTGTCGCGCCAGCTCCCGGTGAATCTGTTCAAACCTGGCCAGTCGACTGTTCCAGGTTTCGGGATTGGCCATGAATCGTTGCAGTTCCCGGGCCAGGTTACCGGGCTTGGCCTCGGCCTGGATATACTCGGGTACCAGCAGTTCACCGGCCAGCAGATTGGGCAGTCCGACGAAGGGGATTTTCAACATGCGCGACGCCAACAGGTAAGTCAATGACGCCACCTTGTAACAGATCACCATGGGTTTCTTCAGCAACATCGTTTCCAGGGTGGCGGTACCCGATGCCAGGAAAACAAAATCCGCTGCCCTGATGGCATTCTGCGAATTGCCATCGATAAACAGAAACGGGCTTTTTCCTTCCGCCGAGTCAAGCAGGCCTTCCATGTAGGCGCGCAGTTCGGGGCTGGCGCAGGGCACCACGAAACTGAGTGGTTTACCAGGCGCCAGGCATTGACTGGCCGCTGCAAAAAAAACCGGTGCCAGGCGTCGAACCTCGTTCATGCGACTGCCCGGTAACAGGGCGACCAGTATCCTGTCATCCTCGATGCCGAAGGCGGATCGTGAGGCAGCCTGGTCGTAGTCAGTGGCAAGGTCATCAGCCAGTGGATGGCCGACACAGGTTACCGGCACATCGTGGACCTGATAGATCGCTGTTTCGAACGGGAACAGCACCAGCATCAGGTCAACGGCCCGCTTGATTTTATGAATGCGCTTTTCGCCGTAGGCCCAGACACTGGGACTGACGTAGTGGACAGTCCTGATACCACGGGAGCGCAGGTAGCTTTCAAATCGCGTGTTGAAGCCTGGCGAGTCGATACCGACAAACACGTCAGGTGGATTCTGCACAAAGTGCGCCTTGAGTTGCCGGTCAATTGACAGCAGTTCCGGCAGACGGGCCAGTGGTTCGATAAACCCCATTACCGACAGCCGGTCCATGGGAAACAGGCTATGAAACCCCAGTTCCTGCATGGCCGGGCCGCCAATGCCCTCGAACCTGGCATTGGGGAAACGCCTTTGCATCTCCTTTATGAAACCGGCGCCAAGATTGTCACCCGACTTTTCGCCGGCGATCATGCCAACGCGTAACTCCTGAGTCATTGGGCTGTCGTCCTGTGAAGTGGCCGGCTCCGGCTGTGGGATCAGCGGTGTATCCCCTTCTCGGAAGCCTGCAGGGAATCGATAAGCACCTGCAGATCAGCACAGCGTTCTTTCATAATCTCCAGTTCTTCTATCGCTTCCTGCAGGTTCAGTCCACGCCGGTAGATGACTTTAAAAGCCTCGCGAATGGTCTTGATGGCATTCTTGTCGAAACCCCGACGCTCCATGCCGATGGCATTGATGCTGCGGACCGCTGCGGGGTTGCCGCTGACGATCACGTACGCCGGCACATCGTTGGTAATGTGAGTACAGCCACCCACCATGGCATGTGCACCGATTTTCAGAAACTGGTTGACTCCCGCGTAGCCTCCAAGTATCACCCAGTCTGCCACCTGCACATGCCCGGAAATCCCGACATTGTTGGCGAAAACGGTATGATTGCCCACCATGCAGTCATGGGCGACGTGGACATAGGGCATCAGGAGATTATCACTGCCGATTGCCGTGACACCCCCGCCCACCGCAGTCCCGCGGTGCAGGGTGACGCCTTCGCGAAACGTGTTGTCGTCGCCAATTTCCAGCCAGGTCTCCTCTCCTTTGAATTTCTTGTCCGCCGGGTCCTCGCCCACCGAGGCAAACTGGAATATCCTGTTGTTGTTCCCCAGCACAGTATTGCGTCGAATAATGACATGCGAGGCGACATTCGTGCCTGCGCCTATCCTGACGTTTGGCCCGATGATCGACCACGGCCCCACAGTGACGTTTTCAGCCAGTTCGGCCGAGGGATCAATTTTTGCACTGGGATCAATCAACCTGAACCTTCCTTTCCGCGCACATGATATTCATGGTTGTGACCAGTTGGTCGTCAACGGTAGCCTTGCAGTGAAACTTGTATATCCCTTTCCTTGCCGTATCTATCTCGGCCATCAGCATCAGCCTGTCTCCCGGAACCACCGGCCTGCGCAGCCTGACGTTGTCGGCGCCCACAAAATAGTAAAGGTAGCCATCCTTGGGTTTTTTTTCCTGGCTCTTGAATCCAAGTACACCGGCAACCTGGGCAAGGGCCTCGATAATCAATACCCCGGGCATGATCGGTTCGTGGGGGAAGTGACCAACGAAGAACGGCTCGTTTACCGATACGTTCTTGTAGCCAATAATCGATTTGCCAAGGTCAATGTCTACAATTCTGTCAACCAGCAGGAATGGGTAGCGCTGCGGCAGGTATTCCTTGATTTCCTCGATACTCATTTTCATAAAGACTTTTCCTCAAATCGTCCGATACCAGCCTGCTAGTCCCTGTCTTCCAGCTTTTTTAATCGCTTTGCAATACTGTCCAGTTGATTGAAACGCACCGCATTGCGTCGCCATCTGGCGGATTTTAACATCCCGGTACCGGAAGAATAATCTCCAGCTTCCGAGATGCTCTGGCTGACCAGGGACATTGCGCCAACCCTGACACGATCCGCTATGTGGATATGCCCGACCACACCCGAAGCACCGCCAAGTACGCAATGTCTGCCAATCGTGGCACTGCCGGCAATCGCCGTACATCCACATATTACCGTGTGGGCGCCTATTCGGCAGTTATGACCAATCTGGACCTGGTTATCTATCTTTACTCCCTGTTCAATAACCGTGTCTTCTATCGCACCACGATCTATAGTGGTGCCGGCACCGATTTCAACATCATCGCCCACGCGGACACTGCCAAGCTGATGAATCTTTATCGACTGTTCACCGTCGAATGCAAATCCAAACCCGTCCGCACCGATTACTGCTCCTGCGTGGACTATGACGTTGTCGCCAAGCTCAACCGCGTGGTAGAGGGTGACATTGCCGTGCAACCGGCAACCATCACCGATTCGCGTATTTCTGCCGACCCGGGTGCCCGGTCCGATCACGCAATCGTTGCCCAGCACCACGCCTTCCTCGATCACGGCAAAGGCACCGATGGACAGATTCGCGGGTTGCTCGACGCTGGCGTGGATTGATGCGGAAGGATGTACGGTCCAATGCGGATCGGGCGAGTTGTCAAATAACTGAGTGGCCCGGGCGAAGGTAACGTAGGGTGCCGGTGAGATCAGCTTGTTTACCGGGCAAGAGGCAGCAAAACGTCGATCAAGAATTACGGCGGACGCCCTGCTGCCGGCGAGTTGATTCACATAGGCGGGATTACTCAGAAATCCCAGCTTTCCGGCTGTCGCGCCTGACAACGTTGCCAAACCGTTGATCAGGCAGTCGCCGTCGCCATCCAGCTCAACATCAAGTATCTCGGCGAGGTTGCCAAGTGTATAACTTATTTCGTCGCTCACCTGGCTCGAACCCGAAGCCGTCTGTCAATCTACTGGCCCATCTCGTTGATTTTCGCAGTGACTTTGGGCGTGATGTCCAGCACTGGATCGGCATAGGCTACGCCGGTGGCATTGAGAATGAGATCGTAACCACCTTCAGCAACGACTTCGGTGATGGCGGCACTCAAGGTCTGACGCATGCTCTCGATAAATTGCTGATTCTTTTCCTGCAATGCCTGCTGAACCCGCTCGGATATCAATTGCAGCTGCAGCTGTTTCTCCTGCGCGTCGGCATTCAGCTGGCGTTTTTCCGACTCGCTCATGATGGCCTCATCCTGCTGAAATCGCTGTTGCAGGCCAATCAGTTCTTCCTGCAAAGTCTGGGCTCGCCGCTCATCACTGGAAAATTCCGCCTGCAGTTCTTCCTGAACCACCCGCGCGGCCTCCGAATTGAACAATGCCTGTTCCAGGTTGATGATGCCGATTTTCGTATCCTGGGCGAGCACGATACCCGGGGCCATGAAAACGCCTGCAAGCAGCATCAGAAATTTATATTTTTTCACGTTAAGTCTCCAATAAAAACAATGCCCACGCGGGCATTTGGCACTTGATTTCAGTAAATTTTCGCGGGATCGCCGAAATTCTGTTCAGGCCGCTGTAGACGAGGCAGCATCTGGCCAGCGATATGCCTGGTTTCCCGCCAGTCTCTCTAGTTTTTCTGCCAGTCAGCTGTTAGGGAACCTCTGTTCCGGTCTATCCTGGATTTCAGGCCTGTGTCAGCCTGAAGCCACAGGCAGACGCCGTTTATCCTGCAAATTCAGGCGAGTGTGCCCGGTTTTGATCGGCAAATCCATTAAATTTGCCACCCGGGCGACAATCACCGGGCTGACACTTGCCGGGAATCGGCTGTTTACACCCGGTGATTTTACGTTAACCAGCTAGAAACCGGTACCGATGGTAAAGTCAAAAGTCTTCGTATCGTCGTTTTCTCCCTCTTTCAGCGGCGTTGCCAGGTAGAAGGTCAACGGGCCGAAAGGCGACAGGTAGGTAATACCGATGCCGGCGGCAAATCGCAGCTCCCCGGCGTCGAAATCACTGCAGTTGCGGAACTGTCTCTGTGTCTCGGTACAGTTGCTGGAAAACACGTTACCGCCATCAATGAAGAAAGAAGACCGGATCTGATTCCGATTTGGCACGAAAGGCAGGGGAAACAGCAGCTCCAGGGTTCCCGTGGTAAGGATATTGCCACCGAAGCTGTCGAAGTCGTCATCAAGAAAGAACTGTTGCACCGCCAGCACCAGTTCCTCGTTACCAAACTCATCGGTGACGGTGCTGGTCTGGTAGGCCAGTTCCTGTCTCGCCACCGTGGCAAAACCTTCGAAATCCTGAATTATCTCGCCGTTTTCATCTTTCTCCAGCGCCGATACCACCGGCTGGATAATGTAGCCCCGCCCCGGGGTGCTCTGGGGACCCAGGCTGTTTTCATCAAATCCGCGCACCACACCCTGGGCGGTGATACCGCCAGCGAAGAAGTGATTGAAAAACGGCATTTCTTCGGATTTGCCGTAACCGAATCCATAACCCAGGTTGTAGCGGGCGGCAATCACCCACTCGCGATTGTCTGTCAACGGCCAGTACATCTGTCCCTGGTAATTGATGGTGGCGTACTCAAGGTCACTGCCGGGCAGGCTAAGCTCTATACCCACGCTGTGCAATGCCCCATCGTTAGGCAGCTGACCACGGTTCAGGGTATTGCGGAACCAGGTGCCGGTGACGGTGAAGTTATCGAAGGTGTCGCCGTTGCGGTCGATGAAACCGGGTTCAGGAAATCTCTGCAGGGCAAAATCGGGCAAATCCCTGACGTCGCCAAACACCGCGTCGGTGACCGGCCCCTGCCAGGGATTGGAGTTGGCCGGGGATATCAGGTACTTGTTAATACCCTCGAAAAAAATCGGCGACGCCTGAATCTCCTGCACTGAACCGCTGCCCGAACTCAATTCGGTATGGGAATAGCCAATGTCAAAACCAATGGCCTCCACTTCGCTCATGGGGTAGCTGAAATTGAAGCCGGCACCGTAGGAAGTTGTGTTGAAACTTGAAATATTGAAAGGCGAATCCACTTCCCGGGCGAAAACGTTGAAACCCCGGCTGACACCGTCCGGAGTAAAATAGGGATCCAGGTACTGGATATTGAGACTCTTGGTAAACCGGCTGCGATTCAGTCCAAAGCCGATAGTCTTGCCGGTACCCAGGAAGTTCTGTGCCTGCAGGCCGGCACTGATAAAAAAGTTGCCGGCGCCACCACCCACGGAAAAATTGATTGATCCGAAGTTCTGCTCAACCACCTGGTAGTTGACGTCTATCTGGTCTTCCGTGCCCGGCACCTCCACGGTCTCGACTTCCACGGTTTCAAAATACCCCAGCCGTTCCAGCCTGACCTTGGATTGCTCGATCTGCTGACTGGAGGCCGGCGCACTTTCAAACTGCCGCATTTCCCGGCGTAATACGTCGTCGGCCGTCGACAGATTGCCACTGAAGTTGATGCGATTGACGTAGGTTCTGTTCCCGGGGTCAATAAAAAATGTCACATCAACGGTATTCTCGCCCTCGTTGATTTCCGGAACTCCGGTTGCTTCCGCGAAGGCGTAGCCCAGGTTACCGAGAAACTGCACCATGATTTCCTCGGTTCCGGTGACCAGCGCCTGCGAATAAATCTGGTCCGGTCGGACAAAGATAGCGGCACGCAACAGGGCTTCCGCATCCACCAGGTCACCGGCCAGGTCAACCTCGTTGATGACATACTGCGGGCCTTCGGTAATGTTGACGGTTATGTAGATTTCTTCCTTGTCCGGGGTGATGGAAATAGGCGTGGAATCGACATTGAATTCGACATAGCCATTGTCCAGGTAGTAGGATTCCAGCCGTTCCAGGTCACCGGAAAACTGTTCCCGGGAATAGCGATCGCGGCGACTGAGAAACATGTACCAGGGCCTGGTACCCTGTTGAAACAGATTCAGCAGTTCTTCATCCTCGAAGGCGTTGTTGCCGACGATATTGATGTGTTGAATCCTGCTTTCTTCACCTTCATTGATATCCAGGTTGATGGCCACCCGATTTCGGGGCAACTCTTCCACACCGATCTCCACGGTTGCGCCGTAACGACCCCGCGACGCATAAACGTCCTGTATCCCCTGCCGGATGGCTTCGAGCGTGGACCGGGTGAAAATCTGACCTTCTGCTATCTCCGCGCCGGCCATGTTTTCGATAATCTGGTCGGTTTCCAGAACGCTGTTGCCCTCGATGTTTATTTCCGCCACCGAGGGACGTTCCAGGATACTGATGACCAGGAGATTACCGTCTCGCAATACTTCAATGTCCTCGAAGTAACCCGAATCCGATAACGCCCTGATGATGTCCGCTGCCACATCCGGAGTCACTTCATCGCCAATTCCCACAGGCAGCAGTCCGTAAATAACCCCGGGTGATACCCGCTGGTAACCATCGATGATGATGTCAGCAATTGTAAAGCTCTGTCCGTAAGACGAATTGGCTATTCCTATAGCCAATAGAACACCAAGACAAAATCTTTTCATTATCAAATTCGTACTCAAGTTTGTGCTAGGCAACAACAATGGCGGGTATGTCAGTCACCGCAACTGCGGGTGAACAGGTTTAGAGCAGCCGACTGACGTCGTTATAAATTGCCAGAACCATTATTCCCGAAATCAGCAGCAGTCCCAATTGCAATCCCAGTTCCTGTATTTTTTCCGGAACAGGCCTGCGCGTGATTCCTTCGATTGCGTAATACAGCAGATGACCACCATCCAGCACCGGTATCGGCAGGAGATTGAGAACACCCAGCGAAATACTCAGGATCGCCAGGAAGCCAAGATACACGTCCAGCCCGTAACTGGCGGTTTCTCCGGCCACCTGGGCGATGGTAATGGGGCCATTGATATTCTTGACCGATATCAGCCCCACCACCATTTTTTTCACCGAATCCAGCACGAACAGGGACTTGTCCCAGGTTTCCTGCAGAGCCGGCACAACAGCCGAAACAACATTGAATTCCACGCGACGCTGTCGGTCTGCCGGCAGTAGATCCGCCAGCGATCTTTCCACGACAGAAGCGCCGATGGTACCAATGACCAGTTCGTCGCTGATCGGGGTCCGTTCGGGGCGAATCACCAGGTCGACTGCTTCACCACCCCGTTGGACAACAACATCGATATCGAGTTCCGGGCTGGCCCTGACGATCTCCACCCAATGAGACCAGCCTCTGACCTGCTGACCATTGGCGCTGATAATTTCATCACCAGGCTGCAGCCCGGCTGCCTCCGCTCTGCCGCCGGAGATGACCGATGCGATTTCCGGTGGCAGATCAAACTGGACAATGCCCAGGGAATATAGCGGGTCCGGTGCAGTCTGATCCGCCAGCCAGTCGTCGATGGGAATCCTTACAGTTTCTGTTCCCAATGCGCTTGCCGGTACCACCGTCATTTCGATGTCGCCGGATTCCCCGAGCCGCTCCAGCAGCTTCATGGTGACCTGCTGCCACATCGTGGTCTGGGCACCGTCCACGGCGATAATTTCATCCCCTGGCTGCAGGCCGGCCTGCTCTGCCCTGCTGTCTTCGACGATACTGTGTACCACTGGCGCCACGCCATTGACGCCATAGCTGATGTTGATTATCCAGAAAACCACGGCCGCCAGGATGAAATTGGCAATCGGGCCAGCCGCGACAATGGCCATGCGTTGCCACAGCGGTTTGAAAGCAAACGACTCCTCGCGCTGTCCGGCCGGAATGTCGCCGGGTTGCGCTACCGCCGTGTCCTCCTGGCCCAGCATTTTGACATAGCCGCCAAGGGGAATAGGCGCAATCGCGTATTCCACGCCATCCTTCCCGATCCAGGATTTGAAAGGTTTACCGAACCCCACCGAGAAACGCAGCACCTTGACGCCGCATCGCCGGGCGACCCAGAAATGGCCGAACTCATGAAAAGTGACCAGGATGCCCAGCGTCACGATCAGCGCCAGGATGTTGATAATCAGGGTTGGCAGCATACAGTTAACCTATCAGTCAGGGTCTCAGTCAGAGTCGCCGAAATTTGCAAAAAATCAGCAATTCACCTGTAAAATCAGTTCATTAGCCAGATTTCGAGCGTGTGCATCCTCGCCGTGGATGATATCGAGACTTGTCGCGGCTCCACAAGGTATTTTCGACATAACCTCTTCTATTACCCGATGAATCTGGTGGAAACCCAGGCGATTATTGAGAAAACCATCCACGGCGACTTCATTGGCGGCATTGAGAATCGCCGGGGCCGTACCACCGGCCCGGGCGGCTTCGATGCCCAGTTTCAAACAGGGAAACCTGTGCAGATCGGGTTTTCTGAATTCCAGCGGCGCCTCGGCGGTCAGATCGAGGCGGGAGGCGCCGGAATCCATGCGTTCCGGCCAGGCCAGGCCATGGGCGATGGGAATTCGCATGTCCGGACTGGCAAGTTGCGCGACAACCGACCCATCCTCATATTCGACCATGGAGTGAACGATGCTCTGGGGATGAATGACCACCTCCAGCTGTTCAGCAGCCAGGTCGAACAGGTAACAGGCCTCAATGAACTCCAGTCCCTTGTTCATCAGGGTGGCGGAATCAACGGAGATTTTTCGCCCCATGTCCCAGCGCGGATGTCGACAGGCCTGCTCCGGGGTGACATCGGCGAGTTCCCTGGCCGGGGTATCCAGGAACGGTCCGCCGGAAGCCGTCAGAAGAACTCTGCGAACGCCCTGCTTGCCGCTTACCGTTTCCCCCTTCAGGGCCGGTGGCAGACACTGAAAAATGGCATTGTGTTCGCTGTCTATAGGCAACAGCCTGGCACCATTGCCCCTGACACTGTCCATGAACAGGTCGCCTGCCATGACCAGCGATTCCTTGTTGGCCAGCAGGACTTTCTTGCCGGCCCTGACCGCTGCCAGCGTTGCGTTGAGTCCCGCGGCGCCAACGATGGCCGCCATCACCGTATCAACGTCTTCGTGCGCGGCAACCATTTCCAGCGACGCGGCGCCGGCCAGGACCTCCGTATCACTGTCCCCCAGTTGTTCCCGCAGCAGGTCAGCCTGTTCTTCTTCCACGACCACGACGAACCGCGGGGAGAACTGCCGGATCTGGGTCAGTAACAGGCCGATGTTGCGCAATGCAGTGAGTGCAAACACGTCATAACCCCGGTGCCGGGCGATAACATCCAGAGTGCTTTCACCGATGGAACCGGTAGAGCCGAGAATTGTCACATGCCGTGTCGCCAAGGTGCCGTCTCCTGTCACTTTCAACCCGCGGCCCGCAGTACCAGGAACAGCCACAATACCGCCACCGGCGTCGCGGCAGTCAGACTGTCAAGTCGATCGAGAATTCCTCCGTGGCCGGGGAGGACCGCGCCACTGTCTTTCAATTGTCGATTGCGCTTCATCATGCTTTCGAACAGATCCCCTGCCACGCTGCTGATCGAAACCAGCATGGCACCGAGCAGGACCAGCAGAATCTGCAGGCCGTTCAGCTCCACCGCACGGTTGGCCGTGGCCAGGAGAATCAGCGCCGTCAGCAGCACACAGCTGGCCATGCCACCCCAGAATCCAGCCCAGGACTTTCCCGGACTAAGGTTGGGAGCCAGTTTTTTTCTACCCCAGGCCCGTCCCGCGAAATACGCACCGATATCGGCCACGCTGACCATCGCTATCAACGCCAGCACGAGCCCGCCGTCAGGATCAAGATACTTCAGCTGTACTACGCCACTCCAGGTTGGAACCAGCACCAATACACCCATCAGTGCCAGGTGCGACTGCTCATTCCAGTACCTGGCGTTCCGGGGATAACCGATCATCAACCAGATTGCCAGTATCCAGAACAGCAGCCCGAATAACATCAGGGTAAGAACGCGGAATGAATCAAGGAATTCCGCCCGGGGAAAAACGCCGGTAAGGAAAAAACCGCCGGCTACCATGGCCGTGATACTGAATACGTAACCCGCCCGACTGCGCAGTTCGGACAGTCCGATAAATCGTGTCCACTCCATGCTGCAAAGTATGGTGATCAGCGCCACTACCAGCGCGAAAGTGAAAGGCGAAGCAAAGACGCTTACCAGCACCAGTCCGGCAATCAGCACAATAGCAGTAACGACTCTTTGCAGTAGCACGCCCGTTACTCCGTCACCCGGAATCCGGATGCTGACCGTAGCGCCGCTGTCGGGACGCATAGTCGTCCAGCGCCAGCTGAAACTGGCCATCATCAAAATCAGGCCAGTAACAGTCGGTAAAATACAGTTCTGTATAGGCGAATTGCCAGAGCAGGAAATTACTGATGCGGTGTTCTCCGCCGGTTCGTATACACAGATCCGGTGCCGGGGCGTCACCCAGAGAAATGAATCGCTGGATGACGTCCGTATCGATCTGCTCCGCAGTCAGGTTACCTGCCATGACTTCCCCGGCGGCTTTTCGAGCTGCTTCAGTGATATCCCAACGCCCGCCGTAGTCGGCAGCCACGGTGACAGTCAATCCGGAATTCTGCTCGGTCAGTTTCTCCACCTGCTGCATATGGTTAAGCAGCCTGGTGGAAAAATCCGCGCGCCTGCCGATGAACCTGATTCGCACGTTCTTGCCGTGAAACTGTTCGATTTCCTTGCGCTTCAGCACAGCCAGAAACAGCGACATCAGCGCGTTCACTTCTTTCTTCGGCCGCAACCAGTTTTCACTGCTGAAGGCAAACAAGGTGAGATAACTGACCTCGCGCTTTATGCAGCTGTCGACCAGATCCCGGGCCGTTTCCGCACCACGTCGATGACCGGCTGTTCCAGAAAGGCCCCGGGATCTGGCCCAGCGATTGTTACCATCCATGATGACCGCAATATGCGTCGGCAGTCTGTTGGTGGAGTCGGATTCCATACTTCGCTGATCCCTTCTGTTCCCGTCGCAAACCTGGGCAAGCGATGGCAGTGCAGTGCTTCACCCCTGGGTATAGAAGCGGATAGTCAGACAGATAAAAGATCCTGCTCTTTCTCCGCAAGACTGGATTCGATGGCCTCGACGTATTTATCAGTCAGTTTCTGAATACTTTCCTCGGCCCGGCGCAGGTCGTCCTCACTGATCTCTTTTTCCTTTTCCAGCTCCTTGAGATCGGAATTGGCATCGCGCCGGATGTTGCGGATTGCCACCCTGGCATTTTCCGCCTCGTGGCGGGCCTGCTTGGTAAACTCCTTGCGAGTTTCTTCCGTCAGTGGCGGCATCGGCACGCGAATGGATTCACCGTTGTTCGACGGGTTCAATCCCAGGTCCGATTTCATGATTGCCTTCTCGACCTCGCCGATCATGGACTTCTCCCAGGGATTTACCACCAGCGACCGACCTTCTTCGACGGTGACGTTGGCAAGCTGGTTCAGCGGTGTCTCGGCGCCGTAGTAGTTCACCACTATGTCGTCAAGAAGACTGGGGTGAGCCCGTCCGGTACGAATCTTGTTGAACGCCGTTTCCAGCGAGGCAACACTTTTCTGCATGCGTTCTTCGGCGTCCCTGGTAATTTCGTTGATCATCTGCTGATTCTCCCGGTTGTTTTAGCCTGGACTGGCATCAAGCTGTTCTCTGGTTAGCAGGCTGTTGAAAAACTACTCCGCTTGCCAATTGGTCATTGAAAACTGTTTAAAAATGCGCATTTACACCGGGTAAACAGCGCTTTCAGACAGTTTTCGCCACGTCCTGGCTGCACTCTTGACGTTTTTCAACAGCCTGTTAGTCGATGGTGGTACCCTCACCGTTTCCAATCACATTGTTCAGCAGCGCTCCGGCCTTGGTCATGTCGAACACGCGTATGGGAATCGCGTGATCCCGACTCAGACAGATCGCGGTCAGGTCCATTACACCCAGTTTCTTTTCGATCACTTCGTCATAGCTGAGGGTATCGAACTTTACCGCGTCAGGATCGATGTTGGGATCCGCCGAGTAGACACCGTCCACTTTGGTGGCTTTCAGTATCAGCTCTGCCCCGATTTCGATGCCGCGCAGACAGGCCGCCGTATCGGTGGTGAAAAACGGATTGCCTGTGCCCGCCGAAAAGATAACCACGTCCCCGGCCCGCAAATGCCGCATGGCGGTACGGCGGTCATAATGCTCCACCATACCGCTCATTTGCACCGCTGACATGACCCGGGTAGGAATACCTGCCCGCTCCAGGGCATCGCGCATCGCCAGGGCATTCATCACTGTTGCCAGCATACCCATGTGATCGCCGGTAACGCGTTCCATGCCGGCGGCGTGCAGGGCCGCACCACGGAACAGGTTGCCGCCGCCGATTACCATGCCCACTTCGATACCGAAGCCGACCAATTGACCCACTTCAACGGCAATTCGATCAAGCACTTTAGGATCGATACCGAACTCACCGGAACCCATCAGCGCTTCGCCACTGAGTTTCAGCAGGATTCGTTTATATTTTTTATCGGTACCCGGCATGGTGGCTTGTCCCGTTGATGATCGAAACTGCCAGTGCAGTCTCGTTTCGCTACCGACAGCCTAGCTGTCCAGTTGTGCAGCAACCTCGGCAGCGAAGTCTTCCTCTTTCTTCTCGATCCCCTCACCCACTTCAAAGCGGACAAACGAGACCACGTCGGCACCGGCCTCCTTGAGCAGGTCCACCACCTTGGTATCCGGATCCTTTACAAAGGGCTGTTCCAGCAAGCTTACTTCAGCTACGAATTTTCGCAATCTGCCGGTAATCATCTTCTCGATAATTTCCTCCGGCTTGCCGCTCTCCCTGGCCTGGGCAGTATAAATTTCGGATTCCTTGGATAGTACGTCTTCCGGCACATCCTCCGTATGTATCACCATCGGGTTGAGCGCGGCAATATGCATGGCGATGTCCCGTGCCAGGGACTCATCCCCGCCCTGCAGTGCGATGAGAACGGCAATCTGGTTGTTGTTATGAACGTAGGAGTCAACAATACCCTTGTTGGCGTCGTCAAAGCCCAGCCTGGCGACTCGTCGGACGGTGATGTTCTCCCCGATTTTCTGCACCAGTGCCTGGCGCGCTGCTTCAAGTCCACCGTCAAGCAGTTCAGGCACATCTGCCTCGCGGTTGTCAAAGGCCGCAGCCAGCACCTGAGCGACGAAATTCTGGAAATTGTCATCCTTGGCGACAAAGTCAGTCTCGCTGTTGACTTCCACGATGACACCGTAGTTACCGTCCTCGGCAATCCTGGTCGCAACCATTCCCTGGGCCGCAACCCGACTGGACTTCTTGGCAGCCTTGAGGCCACTCGCCTTACGCAGGTCATCGATGGCCTGGTCCATATTGCCGTCGGCCTCCTGGAGGGCTTTTTTGCACTCCATCATACCCAGCCCGGTGCGCTCGCGTAGTTCCTTGACCATGCTTGCAGAAATAGTAGTCATGTTATCAGCCTCTCAACTTTCACGCCGCCCGGCTCGGAGCGGCAATCGAAATATTCGGTTTGGTTTGTGAAAAAAGGGGGCATTACGCCCCCGGAATGAATCCTGTCCTGTGAGTTGGGAATCAACTCGAGAGGAATGGCAGACTCACGACTCGCCGTCAGAATCGGACGCCTTCTTTTTGGCCGGTGCCTTTTTCTTGGCAGCGGCCTTCTTTGCTGGCGCTTTCTTCTTGGCGGCCGCTTTTTTAGCAGGCGCTTTTTTCTTGGCAGCAGCCTTTTTGGCTGGCGCCTTCTTCTTTGCTACCACTTTCGCCGCAGCACCTTCACTGGTTGCCGCCGGTTCTTCTGCCGCCGTGTCGGCTTTTGCCTCGGGCTCTTCGGTGGCGCCGGCTGCATCGGCAGTTTCCGCAACCGCTTCACTGGCGGATTCGGCTTCGGCTTCGGCTGCCGGCTCAGGTTCGGTAACAGCCTCTTCGACCTCGGCCGCCGGCGGCTCTGCTGCCGTCGGGGCAGCAGGTTTCGCGTCTTCATCCGCCGCTGCGGCGGTTTCCGCGGCGGGCTGTGGGCTTTCAGCCGGTGCGGCTACGGCAGGCTCGTCATCATCTATTTCCACGAACTCGCCTTCACCCACTGAATTCGCTGCGTTTTTTCCGGTCACACAGGCATCGGCGACTGCGGCAACATACAGCTTGATGGCCCGGATCGCGTCGTCGTTTCCGGGAATGACGAAATCAACTCCCTCAGGATCACTGTTGGTGTCGACTATGCCTATTACTGGAATCTTCAGGCTGTTTGCCTCTTTCACCGAGATCCGCTCGTGATCCACGTCAACCACGAAAATCGCATCGGGCAGGCCGCCCATGTCCTTGATCCCGCCAATACTGCGCTCGAGTTTTTCCTTGGCCCGGCGACGCATCAACGCCTCTTTCTTGGTAAGGTGTTCAAAGGTGCCATCCACTTCCTGGGCCTCGAGATCCTTGAGTCGCTTGATCGAGCCACGAATGGTCTTGTAGTTGGTCAGCATCCCGCCAAGCCAGCGGTGGTTGACATAGGGCATGCCCGCCCGCTCCGCCTCGGCCTTGATAAACTTGCTGGCAGCCCGCTTGGTACCCACGAACAGTACTTTCTTGTTCTTGGCCGCCAGATCACGGACTTCCTCCAGCGCTGTATTCAAGGCGGGAAGTGTGTGCTCCAGGTTGATGATATGAATCTTGTTGCGAGCCCCGAAAATGTACTTGTCCATTTTGGGGTTCCAGTAACGGCATTGATGTCCGAAGTGCACGCCGGCCTTCAGCATCTCTTTCATAGATACAGCAGTCATAGCTTTTCCTGTAGTTCGGGTTAGGCCTCCATACACCCCATGACCAAACCCTTGAAACGCCATGGGAAGGCGTTCCGGCGGGCACCCATAGTCGATGTGACGGTGTATGTGTGACGTTATTTGGCTGGCGAACCAGCGTTAAATTGTGTGTTTTTCCACCTGCTCCGGAGACCGGGGTCTCTGAGCGCGCCGCTTTATACCACAACAGGCCAGAAATATAAAGAATCAGCCTGTTCGCCCCGGGACGGTTGGTGCCCCGGTACTCATGGAGTCCGGCGTACCGGGGCATGCAGCTTCTGTTATTCACCATGCTGGTGCTTTACAATACGCATCCTTTTGGGCAGGTCACAAACAGTTGCAGCAACAGATGGGCATCAGTATTAAAAATGCGGATGAGATAGCCAGGATGCGGGTGGCCGGACGCCTGGCCGCCGAAGTTCTGGAGATGATCACGCCCTATGTTGAACCGGGTGTCAGTACCGGCGAACTGGACCGCATCTGCCACGATTACATTGTCAACGTGCAGGGGGCGATTCCGGCCCCGTTGAATTACAATGGCTTCCCCAAGTCCATCTGCACCTCGGTAAACCATGTCATCTGCCATGGCATTCCCAGTGACGGGAAGATCCTCAAGGCGGGGGATATCATCAATATTGACGTCACGGTCATCAAGGACGGGTTTCATGGCGATACCAGTAAAATGTTCTGTGTGGGCGAGACGCCGGATCACGCCCGTCGCCTGATTCGGATAACCCAGGAATGCCTCTACAAGGGCATAGAACTGGTCAAACCCGGCATCACTCTCGGCGACATCGGTCATGTCATACAGACCCATGCAGAAGCCAATCACTATTCGGTAGTGCGGGAATACTGTGGTCACGGCATTGGCAGGATATTTCACGAAGATCCGCAGGTACTGCATTACGGCAAGCCAAAAACCGGCTGCGTTGTCGTCGAGGGCATGACCTTTACCATCGAGCCGATGCTGAATGCCGGCAGCCGGTTTACCAAGCTTTCCAAGAAGGACGGCTGGACTGTAACAACCAAGGACCGGCGCCTGTCTGCCCAGTGGGAACACACACTGGCGGTAACCAGGGATGGTTGCGAGGTACTAACCCTGCGCTCCGATGAACAGTTTCCCCGATGATATCCACGCACAGGAGCCCACCCCCCTGATGCCGCAAGCTCTGCCAGACCAGGCCCGCCCTGTTGAACTGATGGACCCTGAACAGCTCTCGCTGCGCCTGCAGAACGGGGAGTCCCCGATCCCGTTGTTCAAAAGTGCCATCGAGCAGGCCAACGCCACGCTGGATCAACTCTACCGGGACAACGTGGATGTCGCCCTGCTGGTCAGCAGTCGAGCCCATTTCATCGACCAGGTATTACAGCTGGCCTGGCAGCAGTTTCCGTGGCCGGATGACAACGACATTTCCCTTGTAGCCGTTGGCGGCTACGGCCGCGGCGAACTGCACCCCCACTCTGATATCGACCTGCTGATCCTTACCCGCAACGACAGGATTGCCGGCTACAAAACCTGCATCAGCAACTTCCTGACCCTGCTGTGGGATATCAACCTGGAAATTGGCCAGAGTGTCCGCTCCCTTAAACAGTGCAGGCAGGAAGCCAAGGCCGATATTACCGTCGCCACGGCACTCATGGAGTCCCGGACACTGGCGGGGCCAGCCGAGCTCAGAGACGAAATGGAACGCCTGACGTCCAGCAACAGGATCTGGCCCATCAAGCAGTTCCTGCAAGCCAAGCGGGACGAGCAGAATGCCCGCCATGAAAAATACCATGACATCGACTACGCCCTTGAGCCGAATATAAAGACTTCCCCGGGCGGTTTACGGGACATTCAGACCATCGCATGGATAACCAAGCGTCAGTTTGGCGCAAAAACGTTCAGCGATCTCGTCGAACTGGGGTTTTTGAATGTCTCGGAGGAAAAAATATTTTCCGAGGGCCAGAAGTTTCTCTGGAAAATCCGTTACGGCCTGCATTTACTGGCCGGGCGCCGGGAAGACCGGTTACTTTTCGACAAACAAAGGGAACTGGCCCGGATGCTGGGTTACCAGGATGATGACAAGAGCCTGGCGGTTGAACAATTGATGCAGCAGTACTACCAGGTTGTGGCCAGTCTACGGGAACTCAACGACGTGCTGCTGCAACACCTGGACGAGGCCATCCTGCGGGCAGGTGAAAAAGAAAAGATCGTGCCGATCAACAAGCGTTTTCAGATCCACAATGATTACATCGAAGTTCGCCAGCCGACGGTATTCAAGCGTTTCCCCTTTGCCTTGCTGGAGATTTTTGTCCAGATGGCTCAAAACCCGGATATCAAGGGGGTAAGGGCGTCAACCATTCGCCTGATCAGGGACCACCGACATCTGGTGGACGACAAGTTTCGCGAAGATATCCGCAATACCTCGTTGTTCATGGAGCTGCTGCGCTCCAATCACATGTTGACACTGCAGTTGAGGCGCATGGCACGTTACGGAATTCTCGGTCTTTACCTGCCCGAATTCGGCCAGATTACCGGGAAAATGCAGCACGACCTGTTTCATATCTACACCGTCGATGCACACACCCTCCAGGTAGTGGAAAACATGCGCCGGTTCCGGTTGCCCGACGCCGAGGTCAATTTCCCCGTAGCCGCACATATTGCCCGTCATTTACCAAAGATCGAATTGCTGTACATTGCCGGACTGTACCATGACATCGCCAAGGGCCGGGGTGGCGACCATTCGGTACTGGGCATGGAAGACGCAGCAGGCTTCTGCAGGCGTCATCACCTTAGTGACTGGGACAGCAACCTGGTGGGCTGGCTGGTGCAGAACCACCTGTTGATGTCCATGACCGCGCAACGAAAGGACATCAGCGATCCGGAAGTAATCAATGACTTTGCCCGACAGGTCGGCGACAAGCTGCACCTCGACTATCTCTACGCGCTCACCGTTGCGGACATCAATGCAACCAACCCCAATCTCTGGAATGCCTGGCGGGCCGCCCTGTTGCGTCAGTTATACCTGAATACCAAGCGGGCATTGCGGCTCGGCCTGGAGAATCCCGTTGATCGCGAGGAACGGATCAACGACAAGCAACAGTCTGTTCTGCAGAAACTGACCGATCGGGGACTCACGGAAGAAGCCATTCGGTCAATTTGGGAAAATACCGCGGACGAGTACTTCGTCAGGGAATCGGTGGCTAACATATCCTGGCATACCGAATGCCTCCAGCAGCACCGGGAAGACGGACCGCTGATCGCCATCAAGGATACGGTGGACAATACCATCGAAGGCGGCACGCAGATATTTGTCTACGTGCCGAATACACCGTATACGTTTGCCAACTGTACGGCGGCGTTTGAGAAACTGAGACTGAACGTACAGAACGCCCGAATATTTACGTCGGCCAACGGCTACTGCATGGATACCTACACGGTTCTTGAAAACAACGGCAAGCCGGTAGGTGACAGGCCGGAACGTATCGCCCAGATCCGCAAAGTCCTGTTGGAACACATCCTGGATCGACGGTCTTATGTTGCACCGGTCAGCCGTAAGCCCGCACGACAGTTGAAATCATTCAGCCAGCACGTGGAAGCCGAACTGATCAGCAACCCGGACAAGCCCTACTCCACGCTGGAGATCAACTGTCCGGATCACGCCGGAATCCTGGCTACAGTGGGTAAAATATTCGCAGAAAACCGCGTTACCCTGCGGGACGCACGCATTACCACCCTGGGTGAGCGGGTCGAAGACCTGTTTTTCATCACCGACGAAAAGGGCAGGCCTATTAGCGACAGGACGCAGGCGGCTCAGCTGGAATCGGCGATCAAGGACAGTCTGGAAGAGCGGTTTACCAGCTGATTCACCAGGGACGAGAGGGACGAGAGAGACAGCAGACCATCATGATCACGGTTTACGGAATCCGCAATTGCGACACCATAAGAAAAACCCTGCGCTGGCTGGAAGATAACGACTACCGGTTCGAATTCCACGATTACCGCAAGGACGGCATCGACAGGGAACTGGTGGAACAGTTCCTGAGCCACTTTAGCCCGGATCAGCTGATCAACCGACGCGGAACCACCTGGCGTGGCCTGCCGGAGGCCACGCGGGAAAATCTTTCACCGGCAACGGCGGCAGCGCTGATGGTGGAGCATCCCGCTCTGATCAAGCGCCCTGTTCTTACAGACGGTAAAAACTGGCTGACAGGCTTCGATACCGACGCTATCCGCCAGACCATGAATTGAAGCCAGAGGGCCCGATATGAATTCCCCAACCTTTCACAGCTTCGCTATCGGCGTAGTGACCCGAAACCGAAAAGGCGACATCATCGAAGCCCTCTATCCGGTTCCGCTGCTGCATCCCCCGGAGGATCTTGTCCGGTCGGCAGCCGACGTGCTGGATCTCGGTGACACGGACAACGCTGTTGCGGCCATCGGGCCCGGACTGGCCGAGGATCTGCACAGCAGACTGACGGAAGCCGGCTTTCCGCAGCAGGCCGAGCTGGTGCAGAATCTGGCGGCAGGCAAGGCGGACGGTATCGCCTGCCTGATTCGGCAGGACAAGCCGCCCTCTTCCGTGGCCGAAGTTTTTCTCAAGCTCCAGCTGTTGTCCCATCGACTGGCGTTACCTAACAGCCTGAACCTGGACGGCGCTTTCAGCCTGCTGCACAACCTCGCCTGGACAAACAAGGGTCCCGTCGAGCTTGACGAACTGCCGGACCGCCAGTTGGAAGCACGCCTGGCCGGTGAGCTGCTGGAAGTCATGTCCGTGGACAAGTTTCCGAAAATGACCAACTATGTCGTTCCCGGTGGCGTGCGGATCGCCCACAGTGCCCGCGTACGACTGGGCGCCTACCTCGGCGAGGGCACCACGGTGATGCACGAAGGCTTCGTCAATTTCAATGCCGGCAGTGCCGGCAAGGCCATGATCGAGGGCCGGATTTCCGCAGGCGTGATGGTCGGCGAAGGCAGTGACCTCGGCGGCGGCTGCAGCATCATGGGCACCCTCTCGGGCGGCGGCGCCGAAGTCATTGCCGTGGGTGAAAACTGCCTTATCGGCGCCAATGCCGGCATCGGGTTTTCCATTGGCGATCGCTGTATCATCGAAGCGGGACTGTATGTCACTGCCGGAACCAAGGTAAATGTACTGGACAGGAACGGCAAACACGTGAAAACCGCAAAGGCTCTTGAACTGTCCCGGCAGAACGACCTGCTGTTTCGGCGCAATTCCCTCACTGGTGCCGTGGAATGTGTGCCCAACAAGGCTTCCGTTGAGCTGAACGAAGAGCTGCACAGTCACAACTAGGTGTTATCCGATGAGCGCGACGCTGGAACTTGCCAGGGAATTGATTTCCCGGGAATCCATCACTCCGGAAGATGCCGGGTGCCAGGACATCATGGTACGGCGACTGGAAGCCGCGGGATTTCATATCCAACGCCTGCCATTCAATGCCGTACAGAATTTCTGGGCACGGTATGGAGACCAGGATCCCCTGCTTGTTTTTGCCGGTCACACGGACGTTGTGCCTCCCGGCCCCTTAGATGCCTGGTCTTCACCACCCTTCAGCCCCACCGAAAGAGACGGCTTGCTTTATGGCCGTGGCGCTGCCGACATGAAGGGATCACTGGCCGCCATGATCACCGCCGTGGAGGCTTTCCTCCAGGACCGCGCGCCTCGAGGTTCCCTGGGATTTCTGATAACCAGTGACGAAGAAGGACCGGCGGTGGACGGCACCGTCCAGGTCGTAAAGTGGCTGCAGGAACACGCCCTGGCCATTGATTATTGTGTTGTCGGTGAGCCCAGCAGCAGCCGGGAACTTGGCGACACCATAAAGATTGGTCGACGTGGCTCCCTTAACGGCAGGCTTACCGTCAAGGGTATTCAGGGGCATGTTGCCTATCCGCAGCTGGCCGATAATCCCGTGCATCGCGCGCTGCAGTCTCTGGCGGACCTTACCCGTGAAACCTGGGACGGCGGAAACGAGGCTTTCCCCCCGACAACCCTGCAGATTTCCAATATCCACGCCGGCCAGGGGGCCACCAACGTCATTCCCGAATCGCTGCAGGTGGACTTCAATCTGCGGTTTTCCACCGAACTGAATGATGCCGCCATCCGGCAACGGTGCGAGGCCCTGTTCAAGCAACATGAACTCGATTTTGAGATCGACTGGCAGCTATCCGGCCAGCCTTTTCTTACGCGCAGGGGTAACCTAATCGATGCCGCGACGACCGTCATTCAGCAGCAGACGGGACTGATTCCGGAACTTTCAACCAGTGGTGGCACATCGGACGGCCGGTTCATTGCGCCGGCAGGCGCCCAGGTAATTGAGCTCGGCCCCTGTAATGGTTCCATCCACAAGGTCAATGAACATGTGCGGATTAAAGACCTGGACCGCCTGTCGGCGCTTTACCGTGGCATCATGGAGAAGCTTGTCTGATAATCAGCAGGCGCGTTGCCCTATCCGGCTCAGCGATCACTAACCGGTCACGTACACATCAAATCGATTGCTGCGACCTGTCAACCTGAAAGTCGGTGGTCGATCAGCGACGTCCGGTGCATGTAGCGGGCGTTTCATTACCACCCGGCGCCGGGCAATGGTCAGTGCCTGGCCAAGCAGCGTGGCCTCGTCCGTTGTTTCCCCGATCCTGGCCAGAAATTGTTGCAGCACGTACATATCCTTCTTCACCCGGGCAGTCTTCCTGCGCGCGGGAAACATTGGATCCAGGTAGACCACTTCAAAGCCTGGTTCCGGGCAGCTGAACCCGTTCAGGGCCACGTGGGTCACCGAGAGTCGCTGCACGGTCTGCCGGACTCCTTCATTCTGTGATTCCCGGGCACGGCGCAATCCGTCGTTCAGCAGCGCGAAGACTACCGGATTTCGTTCCAGCATGTGCACGTGGCAGCCGGTGCTGGCCAGGACAAAGGCGTCTTTTCCCAGCCCTGCGGTGGCATCGAGCACCGTCGGGTACAACCCCGGCTTGACGCCCACTGCCCGACAGATCGCCTGACGCGTCACCCGGCTTTGAACCCGGTATTCCAATTTCGAGTTTTCAAAATCCACCCGCACGATACCGGGAGAATCCTGCCTGTTCATACCCAGGGACAGCCCTTTGTCTGACACGCCCAGTAGAAACCCGACGTTTTCCAGACTGTCCGCCGAACCCAGGCAGGGCAAGGCCAACTGCCGGGCGAGCTTCCTGGCAACAGCGGCACAGGATCCGGCTCCGTCCGCATCCTGGTCCAAACAGGCGATGGCGACATCTGCCATGATTTCTGTATCACCTCACATCGAGAAATAGACGGCAAACAATAACAGGCCAAGGAAAATGCGGTAAATCACGAACGGCAGGAAGCCGGTACGTTCGATGAGCTTGAGAAAGTAATGAATACAGAGGAAAGAAACCACACCTGACAGCAGTGCCCCGTAAAGCAGCACGATCCAGGCCGATACACCGGCTCCTGCCTGATAGAATTCCAGGAGCTTCAACAGGCCACTGGCGGCGATAATGGGGATAGCCAGCAGAAAGGAAAACCGGGACGCCGCCTGCCGTGACATGTTGACAAACAGTCCTGCCGTCATGGTAACTCCCGACCTGGACGTCCCCGGAATCAAGGCAAGCATTTGCGCCATGCCGATAAAGAGGGCAGTTTTCCAGTTCAGGTCGGCAAGGCCATGACGCCTTGAAGAACGACGATCACCCCACCACAACAGGACGGCAAACACCAGAGATGTGCTGGCGATTACAACCGTCGACCGCCCATACTCCTCCACCAGGTCATCGAGAAGGAGTCCCGCTACCCCCGCGGGTAATGTTGCCAACAGGATCAGCCAGGCCAGGTGTGCTTCTTCACTGGACTGTCTTGTCACCAGCGAATTGATCCACGACAGTGCCAGGGACCAGATCTGCAGCCTGAAATAGTAAACCACGGCAAACAGGCTACCGAGATGCACCGATACATCGAACACCAGTCCCTGGTCTTCCCATCCCAACAGTGCTGCGGGAAGGATAAGATGCCCCGAGCTGGATATCGGCAGGAACTCGGTTATCCCCTGCAGAATCGCAAGGAAGGTGACCTGTAAAAATTCAACATCCACAAGCGCGCTCCATTATCCCGAAGTCCGGTAATTTATAGTTTCCTTGAGATAGGAAGGCATAGCCTGGCTGGCAGGCACTGTATTACCGGACTCCAGCTTTGTCCTGGCCAATTGACAAAGCGTGCCGATGTCACCTTCCAGCCGACAATCCACAAGCCTGAAACAGTTCAACAATTCCGCATCGAAATTGTCCGCGTCTTCCCAGCCGTCACCCACGGCAACCCAGTCGCCTGGGGATTGCCACGCATGGGAGTCGGAAACCATGGTCCCGTCACCCAGGCTTTCCCCGCCGCATTTCACGGCACTATCGCTTTCAAAACGATAAGACGCAAAGTAGTATTCGCCATCTCTTGCCCTGTTACAGACCACAACACCGTTGACGTCGAAGCGCTGCCTGGCCGTCCATGCAAGCCATTCCAACGAAGACAGCAACACCACGGGAAGATCAAGCGCCGTGGCCAACCCCTGGACAACACCGATACCGATTCTGATTCCAGTAAATGAGCCTGGGCCGGAAATCACTGCCAGCGCCGAGAGATCAGTCAGCTCCAGTTCCTGTTCGGTGGTCAGCTCCCTGATCAGGGTCAACAGGAACTGTCCGTGAGTCCGCACACCGTCGATACGTCGCGCAGAATGTTCACCGTCCCTATCCAGAACTACCGAGCAGATGGATGAAGAAGTGTCGATTATAAGAAGATTTGCCATGGAGGCTACAGTATACGTGGCTGTGGTAGAGCGTGGTCAAACCATGGTGCTGATAAAGAAAAATCCCTCCCGAAACGAGTCGGGAAGGATTTCTCTTTGCAAGGATATGGCCTGGCTGGGTCGATCCCTCTCCCCGGCCAGTCCTGGAGCTAAAGTTACACTAACTACCAGCTAACTACTTTTTCCTGCTGGATTTCCTGGCTGCCTTCTTCCTGGCGGGCGACTTCTTTTTCGCTGCCGCTTTTTTCTTGGCAGGCGCCTTTTTCTTTGCTACTTTCTTCTTCGCTACTTTCTTCTTGGCTGCTTTCTTCTTGGCTGCTTTCTTCTTGGCTGCTTTCTTTTTGGCCACCTTTTTCTTTGCGGCTTTATTACTGGCCGGCTTCTTTTTTGCTACTTTCTTCTTTGCCGCTTTCTTCTTCGCTACTTTCTTTTTAGCTACTTTCTTCTTGGCTGCAGCCTTGCGCTTGACCGCTCCACCTTTCTTGGCTGCTGCCTTTTTCTTGGCTACCTTTTTCTTGGCTACCTTTTTCTTGGCTGCCTTCTTCTTGGTTGCCTTCTTCTTGGCCACTTTCTTCTTAGCTACCTTCTTCTTAGCCACTTTCTTCTTGGCTACCTTCTTCTTGGCTACCTTCTTCTTGGCTACCTTCTTTTTGGCTGCTTTCTTTTTAGCGGGCGACTTTTTCTTGGCCGCAGCTTTCTTCTTGGCTACTTTTTTCTTTGCCACCTTTTTCTTGGCTACCTTCTTCTTGGCTACCTTCTTCTTGGCCGCTTTTTTCTTGGCGACCTTTTTGGGGGAGGCTTTTTTGGCCATGGCTGCCCTTTTCACTGACTTCTTCCTGGCGGTCTTCTTCTTAGCCGGCGACTTTTTCTTGGCTACTTTTTTCTTGGCTGTTTTCTTTTTCGCTACTTTCTTCTTGGCTGCTTTTTTACGGGCCGGAGACTTTTTCTTGGCAGCAGCTTTTTTAGCCGCGACCCTGGCTTTTGCAGCCGCCTTCTTGGCTGCCTGCTTTTCCTTCAATGCAGCTTTCTTGGCTGCCGCCTTGGCTTTCTGCGCAGCTTTTTTAGCGGCTTTACGTGCTTTGACTGCTTCTTCCTTATCGCGTTTCTTGTTCCATTTCGTCACGAATGATTCAATCGCTTTCTTTAAGGCCGCTTCACGCTTCTGCGCATCAGTCATTTTCTTAGCAGCAGTTTTTTTGGCTGGCGTCTTTTTCTTCGCCGCCTTTTTCCTACCAGTAACTTTAGCCATACTCGTTTATCTCCTAGTTAGTGAAACTCCAAGCCTACCCTTGCGAGGTAATGAAAGCTTCATTCGCCGGCAACATAGCACAAAAAATATTTAGCTAACAGTGATGAAGCGCTATTAATTGATCAAAAACTAATTCTACTTTCCATTAACAAAATCCGCTTAATGCGGCACTCAGACAGTATTTCGCTCCAATCATTAAAAACTTTAAGGAATTACCTGCGCGGCAAACACACGATAATGGAATTGAGTAGAGGTTTGAACGAGGATGATTTGTATTCTTCAGTAAATAAAAAGCCCGGAAAGGACCGGGCTTTTTATTATGCCTGCTCAATGAAGCAGGCGAATCAATGCGGTTGAACCATAATGACGAAACATTTTTTCTTCATGACATCAGGACAACGCGGTAATTACTTTCTCTTTTATTGAATCAACTGAACCCGTACCCTCTATCCGCGCTACTTTCAGGGTGTTTTCCGCTTCCTGTAGATTCCGGTAAAACTCGACCAGGGGCTTGGTCTGCTGGTGATATACCTGCAATCTCTTGCGCACGGTTTCCTCCCGGTCATCATCACGTTGCACCAGGGGTTCGCCGGTCACATCGTCTTTGCCTGCTACTTTTGGCGGGTTGTTTGTCACGTGATAGACACGGCCGGAATCCGGATGCACCCACCGTCCACTCATGCGCTGCACAATTTCCTCGTCGTCGACGTGGATCTCCAGGACCGTGTCGATCTGCACCCCGGAGTTCTGCAACGCTTCCGCCTGGGGAATGGTCCGGGGGAAACCATCAAAAAGAAAGCCGTTTTTACAATCTTCCTGCTGGATACGTTCCTTGACCAGGGAAATGATGATTTCATCGGTCACCAGTCCGCCGGAAGCCATTACTGCCTCAACTTTTTTGCCCAGTTCCGACTGTTCTTTTACCGCAGCCCGTAACATATCGCCGGTTGAAATTTGTGGTATCTCGAATTTCTCGGTGATAAAAGCGGCCTGGGTGCCTTTCCCGGCCCCGGGCGGGCCCAATAAAATGATTCTCATAAGGCAATTCTCCTGTGATTAGTAGTAGGAATCCTGTGTAGCAGTCGGTGGCCGAACCGGTAAGCCAGGCGATCATAGTCCCTTTCGTTTGGCAGCATCCCAAAGCTCATCCAGTTTTTCCAGGGCTACCTCTTCCGGATGAAGATTTTCCTGCTCCAGCTGCTCTTCAATGAACGCGAAGCGACGGGCAAATCGCCGGTTGGCTTCACGCAGTGCATTTTCCGGCTCAACGTTGATATGCCGTGCCAGATTGACGGCCGCAAACAACAAATCTCCCATTTCATGGTTTATGGCATCTTCATTGTTGCTGGCAACAGCTTCTTCCAGCTCGCCAATCTCTTCCTTGAACTTGTCCAGCACGGGAGACACTGACGACCAGTCAAATCCAACCCTGGCAGCCCGCTTCTGCATCTTCAGGGATCGCTCAAGGGCTGGCAAGGCCCTGGGTATATCATCCAGTATCGAGGCCTTACCCCCGGACTCACGGCTTTTCTGTTCACGCTCCTCGTTCTTGATGGTTTCCCAGTTGGAAACTACCTGTTGCGCATCCAGAGCCTGGTGTTGACCAAAACGTTCCAACTCGCCTCCCGGGAAAACGTGGGGGTGTCGCCGCAATAGCTTGTCACAAATACCGGCAACGATAGCGTCGAAATCAAATAGTCCATCCTCTTCGGCGATACGTGCATAAAAGACTACCTGGAAAAGCAGGTCGCCAAGTTCATCGCGAAGTGATTCGGGATTTCCCGATTCCACTGCATCTACCACTTCGTAGACTTCTTCAAGCGTGTAACGTGTAAGACTTGGCAGCGACTGCTCAAGGTCCCAGGGGCAACCGTGCTCCGGATCCCGGAGCAGGGCCATGATCTTTAAAAGCCTGTCCATTAAACACCGTCCAGTTATTTTACCAATTCGAATTCGGCGATGGATTCTACGTGGGCGGTGTGGGGAAACATGTCCATCACACCTGCCCGCCTGAGCGCATATCCACCGTTCACAAGCAGCGACGCATCTCTTGCCAGAGTCGCCGGATTGCAGGAAATATAAACAATCTTGCGTGCACCACACTGGACCAGCCAGTCAATTAGCTCCAGCGCCCCGGAGCGAGGCGGGTCCAGCAATACCTTGGAATACTTCTCCCCCAGCCAGGTTTCGCTGCCGGACAACTCGTAAAGGTTGGCCATTTCGAAGCCGGCGTTACTTATATTGTTTGTCGCGGCATTTTCCCTGGCTCGCGTTACCATTTCCTCGCTCCCCTCAATCCCCGTCAGCTGTCGACAATGACGCGCAAGGGGCAATGAAAAATTGCCCAGCCCGCAGAATAAATCCAGCACCCTGTCCGCGGGCTCGAGATCCAGCAGGCCTATGGCCAACCGGATGGCCTTGCTGTTTATTTCTTCGTTGATCTGCACAAAATCGGCCGGATGAAATTTCACGGTAAGCGGTAAATCCGGGAATGAGGGATCGATCACCAGGTAGTGCAATCGATCTTCGCCCTCTGACGGCCAGAGCTTGTGAATGGAATCCGGTCCCTTGGGTTGGAGGTAAAGTTCACAGCCGTAGTCGGCGGCAAACACACTCAACGTGTCCAGATCATCGGCGGACAGCGGTTTCAAATGTCGCAGTATCAGGGCTACCGTGGATTTTCCCGCATCATTATTTCCGGCGGCCACTTCAAACTGTGGGACGTCCCGCCTGGCATCCAGCTTGTTCACCAGTTCCTTGAGCGGCGTCAACAGTCTGCTGATACCGGTTGTCAGCACGTGGCAGCTATCCATCTGCGTCACGAAAGTGCTGTGTTTCTCCCGGAACCCGACCAGCGCCCCACCTTTTTTCTCCACGTAACGGACGGCGAGGCGCGCTTTGCGTCGATAATGGAGTGTCGGTCCCCGTTCAATATCCAGCACTTCAAAGCTGTCGGCGTCCAGACCGGTGGCATGATGCAACTGGTCAAGCAACAGTTCCTGTTTGAATTCAATCTGGGACAGTGACGCAAGATGCTGCAGCGAACAGCCTCCGCAAACTGTGAAATAGGGGCACGGCGGGGTGACACGGTCCGGGCTGGGGTCCAGTACGTCAATGGTAGTGGTTTCGTCGAAACTGCTGCGACAATGCAGATACCTGGCCATTACCCGCTCACCCGGCAACCCCCCTTCGACAAAGGTCACCTTGCCGTCATTCGACGCAACACCACGTCCTTCATGACTGATGCGGTCGATAGTCAGTTCAACGGGATCACTGGGCAGGTTTCTGGTTCTTCGTCTTCGTCGTCGCACCATGGTCTCACATTTGACGGTCAGCCAGAGCCTGTAGACACGACTTGAATGACCAGGAACGTGGTTATCCGGGCAGGGTCAAGCGGCACTGTTCTGGTCGAATACACCGGTAGACAGGTAACGGTCACCGCGGTCACAGATTATGACGACAATTGTCGCATTGTCGACTTCCCTGCTGAGCTGGAGTGCGCCGTAGACGCTGCCGCCGGACGAAACACCGCAGAAGATGCCTTCCTGCCTTGCCAGCTGTTTCATCGTCGCCTCGGCGTCATGCTGATCGACATCGATGATTCGATCCACCCGCGAGGCATCGTAGATTTTTGGCAGGTAGGCAGCAGGCCAGCGCCTTATGCCCGGTATCCGGGAGCCCTCCTTCGGCTGCAGGCCGACGATTTCCACCTCGCCGTTCTGTTCCTTGAGGTAACGGGAAACTCCCATGATGGTTCCGGTTGTTCCCATGGACGAAACAAAATGGGTTACCTCACCACGGGTATCCCGCCATATTTCGGGACCGGTGCGCATGTAATGGGCGTTGGGGTTGTCCTGGTTGGCAAACTGGTCAAGTACCCGCCCCCGGCCTTCGTTCTCCATGCGCACCGCCAGATCCCTGGCACCTTCCATGCCTTCCTCTTCAGAAACCAGGACAAGGTCAGCACCGTAGGCACTCATGGAGGCCTTGCGTTCGTCGCTCATGTTGTCGGGCATGATCAGGATAAGCCGGTAACCCTTGATGGCACAGACCATGGCCAGCGCAATGCCGGTATTACCGCTGGTAGCTTCGATGAGCACATCACCCGGCCGAATCTCTCCGCGCAGCTCTGCCTGGACGATCATGTTGAGAGCCGGCCTGTCCTTGACCGATCCGGCGGGATTGTTACCCTCGAGTTTCGCCAGAATCGTATTCGAGGTATCTCCAGGAAGTCTCTGGAGCCTGACCAGCGGCGTATTGCCGATCTGACTGTCGATGGTTTGATAGGACATGATTCACCGCGTGCTTGAACAAGACGGCGGATTCTAACCTGATTGGCGGCCTGCATAAACCCACGTCAGGCCGGACTCAATGGCGTCGCGCAAACAGGGTTCTGCTGTACAGCGGTTTATCACCCAGGTGGGTCGCCAGCGCCAACCGGGTAATTTTCCGGGCAGCCTGGCGACTGTCAGGATCGCAGAAATTCAGCTTGTGCAATGCCAGGATGTGCCTTCCCTTGAACGTATTGCCGACACCCTCCCGGTGCGAATCACCTGACGGTACCAGCTGAAAGCCGTTGTCCGGTACGAACAGGTAGGTGCCCCCGGTTTCGATGGGCTCCCGGGTGACACAATCACGTTCAAGGTCAATGCCGTAACCCAGTTCATCCAGCAACGCCATTTCGAAACGGCGCAGTACGCTGTGCAGTTCTTCATCGCCACCCAGGCTGAGCAGCGCCTCCTGGTAACGACGATACAGGCCAGTATGCTCGACATGACTCAACAGCAGGCGGGTAATGAGCTCATTGACATACAGGCCGCTGAGCAGTCGCTCGCCCTGCAGCTGTATGGCGGACACGCTGCATTCCACCCCGGTAACAGTCTTGACCTCGCCTTTGCCGGACAGGGAAACCAGCAGCGGCTGAAACAGTTGCAGCAGACTTCGGTATTTTGAACTGCCACGGCGGGCGCCACGGGCCACTGCCCGCACTCTCCCGTAGTCGATGCAGAAAAAGTCCAGCAGCAGACTGCTGTTCTGAAACGGTTGTTTGTGCAGCACGTAGGCCGGTTGCAGGTAAACTCGATTTTCCATCTGGTCACTTTCGCCTTTCCTGCCCAGACTGCCCTGCCTGAACGGTCCCGGTTTTCCTGCAGCTCAGACTGGAGAAATGATCGCATAAACGATGACCGGCAACGGACCGTGGTTCCCGCGGCACAATGGCCCGCCAGGGGTTGGCGCCGTTTACCGTGACAGGATCCCTCCAGGCTCGATACCCGCATCCCTGCGGGACGCAGCGGCAGCAGGCAATGTCCTGCCTGTCTGCACGGTTCGCGGGACAGTCGTGCTGCCTGGGGCGACCTGCCTGATTGCAATGCCCTGTCGTCGCCATGGCTGCCAACAGCGCCGCACTTCACTCACTGGTAATCAGTATAGCCCAGGCTCTTCAATGCTCTCTCATTGTCGGCCCATCCGGACTTTACCTTGACCCAGAGTTTAAGCATCACTTTACGATCGAAGGCTTTTTCCATGTCCTGGCGCGCCTCCGAGCCGATACGCTTGAGACGGGCACCGTCCTGGCCGATGAGGATGCGTTTCTGACCGGGCTTGTCCACCAGCACCAGCCCATCGATATGCAGGGTCTTGCCCCTGTCGTCGAAACTCTCGATCTCCACCGTCATCTCGTAGGGCAGTTCATCGCCAAGCTGCCGGGTAATTTTTTCCCGAATCATCTCCGCCGCGAGAAATCGTGAACTGCGGTCCGTGACCTGGTCTTCCGGAAAAAGAAAGTCGCCCTCCGGCAGATAATTCCTGGTCAGTTCATCAATGGTATCCAGGTTATGCCCGCCCAACGCCGACACGGGAATAATCTCGGCAAAATCCATTTTGCCGGACAGAGTCTGGATGTGGGGAAGCAGTCGGCTTTTATCCTGGACCTGATCGACCTTGTTGATCAGCAGAAACACAGGCTTGTGCGCAGACTTGAGCGCGTTCAACACCAGGTCATCCTCTTCCGTCCACGCCAACCGCTCCACCACGAAGAAAATCACGTCCACATCCCGGATAACCCGTTCGACAGTTTCGTTCATCAGTCGATTGAGCGGTTTACGCCGTTCCCGGTGCAAGCCCGGGGTGTCGACATAGACAAATTGCGTATCGGCAACAGTGTGCACGCCGAGTATGCGGTGCCTGGTGGTCTGGGGTTTACGCGAGGTAATGCTGATTTTCTGCCGTAAAAAATGATTCAGCAGGGTCGACTTACCAACATTGGGACGGCCAACCAGGGCGATGAATCCGCAGCGGCTGACCCGGCTGTCCCTGTCGGTGCCGCTCATGTCAGGGATTCCAGTGCCGCCAGCACCTGGTCCGCGGCATCCTGCTCAGCCGTGCGTTTACTCTTACCCTTACCCACCCTTGATTCGGCCAGAAGTTCAACTTGGCAGGCCACGGTGAAAGTCTGGTTATGCGCCTCGCCCGTCGTATCGACAAGCTCGTAGCTGGGCAGGGCCAGGCCCCTGGCCTGCATCAGTTCCTGTAACCTGGTCTTGCTGTCCTTGCGTCGCTGACTGATATCGCTGGCGGACATCCTCGAAGCAAACAGCCGATTCACCACGTCGTTGGTGCTGGCAATATCCCCGTCCAGGTAAACCGCGGCGATCAACGCTTCAACCGCGTCGGCCAGAATGGAAACCCGGCGCTTGCCTCCGCCTTTACGTTCACCGGGACCCAGTTTGAGAAAACTGCCCAGTTCCAGGCCCGTGGCAATATCCGCCAGGACCTCACCATTGACGAGATTGGCTCGCATACGGCTCAGCTCACCCTCGGTGGCGTGTGGGTAGTCCATGAAAAGCTTTTCGGCTATCAGCATGTCCAGTACCGCGTCGCCCAGGAACTCGAGACGCTCGTTGTGAGTGCGACCGGCACTGCGATGGGTCAGAGCCTGGACCAGCAGCCCTGGATCTTGGAAGGTGTAGCCCAGACTGGTCTCGAGTTTTTCTCGATCCGTGGTCATTTAATTCCGCATGGTTATTTATTGTGCAGTGTGATCAAAAACGGCAACAATATCCAGGTTGGCGAACAGCGGTAGCCGTCGTTCGTAAGCGATTCGTATCGAGGTCTCCCCTCCACCGCGCCTGATTGCGATATCCGACAGGTCGAAATCATAGATAGCGTTCAAGCGTAACGCGTCGGCGAATCGCTGCCTGATTTCGTCGACAGCCAGCCGGTTGGCCGTGCCGTCGGCAATCATGTCGTCTGCCATGCTGGTCAGCGTGTTGTTGTCCATGTATAGGGGGCCCACTTTCAATCCCACGGTCAGGAACAGTGCAACAAACAGGCCCATTATCAGCAAGCCGAACTTGGAAACGCCCCGCTGGTAGCCGGGGCCCTTGAATCCGTTAACCATAGTGATTACCTTCTCGCGGCATAAATAATAACTGCAGGCTCTACCTTACGGCCTCTGTGGTCAAAAAACCGCCAATAAAATCACAGATTTAAGAACAAAGTATCAGGTAAATTATTGAATTGTGGCTAGCGGATAAGCTGATTTCGGGAAAAGTGCGGCAAATTCAGTCCCGGATCCTTGTGCATCCAGATGGCCACGGCCCTGCCAACAATCTTGGTTTCGGAAACCGGGCCCCATACGCGACTGTCGGCGCTGTTGTCCCGATTGTCGCCCATCATGAAATAGTGACCTTCCGGCACTATCCACGAGGTCCGTCCCTGTCGTCCCAGCCGCAAATCACTGAGCTGTATCGTGTGTTCCACGCCACCAAGGTCTTCTTCGTACAGATTGCCAGGTACCGATTCCGGCCCGAATTCCACCCGGGTTGCGCCCAGGTAATCCCGTTCCACTTCCTCGCCATTGATGTACAGGCGCTTGTCTTCATACCGAATTCTGTCTCCCGGCATGCCTACCACCCGCTTGATGTAATACTTGTTTTCATGGGGTGGAATGAACACCATCACCTCGCCGCGCTGCGGTTCACCGATATCGACAATCTTCGTGCCGATGACCGGTAAGCGCAGGCCATAGTGGTACTTGTTGACGAGGATAAAATCCCCCACCTGCAGTGTCGGGATCATCGACCCGGTAGGAATCTGGTAAGGCTCAATGATAAATGAACGCAGCACCAGCACAACCAGCAGTACGGGAAAAAACGATTTGGCGTACTCCACCAGCACCGGCTCCCGGGCCAGGGCTGCCACTTCCTCTTCAACGGCTTTTTCCGGCCTGGTGTTACCGGCGGTCTGCCTGAAATCGGCGATTCGCTGATTTCTGACTTTTTTCAGCAACAGTGAATCGAGTACCCAAATGAGACCACAGGCACCTACCAGCACAACCAGAACCAGAGCGAAATCGATATCCATTACGAGTCAATTTTAAGCACGGCGAGAAAGGCTTCCTGGGGTACTTCAACGCTTCCCACTTTCTTCATCCTTTTCTTGCCCGCTTTCTGTTTCTCCAATAGTTTTTTCTTCCTGGTGATGTCTCCACCATAACACTTGGCGGTGACGTTTTTACGCAGCGCCTTGACAGTCTGACGGGATATTATCTGTCCGCCGATGGCAGCCTGAATCGCCACGTCGTAAAGTTGACGGGGTATCAGTTCTTTCATCTTTTCCGTCAGCATCCTGCCCTTGGTCTGCGCCTGATCCCGATGCACAATTATAGCCAGTGCATCCACTTTATCGCCGTTTATCAGAATATCCAAACGTACCAGGCTGGATTTTTCGAATCGCTGAAAATGGTAGTCCAGGGAGGCATAACCGCGACTGACGGATTTCAGCCGGTCGAAAAAATCCAGCACGACCTCATTCATCGGCAGTTCATAGTTCAGGGAAACCTGTTTGCCGATAAACTGCATATCCTTCTGTACACCCCTGCGCTGTTCACAAAGCGTGATAACCGCCCCGAGGTATTCCTGGGGGACCAGGATGTTCGCCAGGACAATGGGCTCCCGCATTTCAGCGATATTCGCGGTTGGTGGCAGATCAGACGGACTGTCGACCTCCTCCACTTCACCGTTGTTCAGAACCACCTGGTATACCACGGTTGGCGCCGTGGTAATCAGCGACAGATCGTATTCCCGCTCCAGGCGTTCCTGGATAATTTCCATGTGCAGCATGCCCAGAAAACCACAGCGAAAACCGAACCCCAGGGCATCGGAATTTTCCGGTTCGTAATAAAGCGATGCGTCGTTGAGGGTCAGTTTTGACAACGCATCCCGGAAGTTTTCGAAATCATCGGAGGCAACTGGAAACAGGCCGGCGTAAACCTGTGGCTGCACCCGGCGGAAACCCGGCAGAGCCTTGACCTCCGGTGTCGACGCCAGGGTCAGGGTATCGCCTACCGGTGCGCCGTGAATATCCTTGATGCCGGCCAGCACAAAACCCACTTCGCCAGCCGCGAGGTACTCGGTTTCTAGCCGCTTCGGCGTAAACTTGCCGACGCTGTCAACCACATGTGCTTTGCCGATGGACTTGGCGACTATCTTGTTGCCCTTTCTGATTTCACCCTGCTTGACCCTTACCAGGGAGACGATGCCCAGGTAGTTGTCAAACCAGGAGTCGATGATCAATGCCTGCGGATCCGCGTCGCGATCGCCAACAGGTGGTGGCACCTTGGCCACGATCTGTTCCAGGATTTCCTCTACTCCCATGCCGGTCTTGGCACTGGCACTGACCGCCTCGCTGGCATCGATACCGATGATTTCCTCGATTTCCGTACGAACCCGTTCCGGATCGGCCTGGGGCAGATCCATCTTGTTCAATACAGGGATAACTTCCAGGCCCTGCTCTATTGCCGTGTAACACGTGGCCACGGACTGCGCTTCCACGCCCTGACCCGCGTCCACCACCAGCAGGGCCCCTTCACAGGCGGCCAGGGAACGGGACACCTCGTAGCTGAAATCCACGTGCCCTGGCGTGTCGATAAAATTCAACTGGTAGCGCTTGCCATCCTTTGCCTGGTAGTGCAGCGTGACACTCTGCGCCTTGATGGTGATACCCCGCTCCCGTTCAATTTCCAGGGTATCAAGCATCTGTTCCGCCAGTTCCCGATCGGATACACCGCCACACAGCTGGATAAACCGGTCTGCCAACGTTGATTTACCGTGATCGATATGGGCAATGATGGAAAAGTTACGAATGTGGCTGAGGTCGCTCACTGAATCCTTGATGTTGTCTGGGGTATACCTTCGAGGGAGGCAATTCTAAAGTATCTGCCGGGGCGTGTCAGTGAGTTTTATCGAAGAGGCAATCGCCGGTGAACCTGGCAGGTCAATGCCGTCCCGGACGCCGGCGCCGCCGGCCGGCAGCGCGTTCTGTCCACCGGCGGAACCGGTCAGTCTATGTCGAGGGCCAGGGTGGTTCCGCGACCTTCCCGAACAATGCGGATAGGCACAAAACCGCTTTCGGGCAAAGAATCCACCACGGCGGCAAACTGCTCCAGGCTGGTAATATCCTGCCGATTGAGGGACACGATGACATCGTTTACGACGATACCGGCCTCCTCGGCGGGACCGTCGATGATTTCCAGTACTCTCACGCCGTTAAGGCCGGTAACCTGCCTGATTTCGGCACTCAGTTCGGCCACGCGCAGTCCCAGGGGGTTGCGGCGTTGAGGAACTACCTCGGCCACTTCCTCCTGGACCACGTTCAGCGGCGAGCTGCCCAGGGTCACGTTCAGGCTGAGGCGCTGGCCATCCCTGTATACCAGCAATGCGGAAGTGGTACCGGGCTTGTTCTGTCCCACCAGGAACGGCAGGTCCGCCGAACCCTCGATAGCCTGGCCATCGAATTCCAGGATGATATCTTCGATCTGAATGCCCGCCGTTTCTGCGGGACTGCCCGGCGACACGACATCGACAAAGGCACCCCGGGGCCTGTTCAGGTTGAACGATTCCGCCAGTGCGTAGGAGACATCCTTGATCTGGACACCCAGCAGGCCGCGTTGCACCGAGCCGCTCTCCCGTAACTGGTTGATGACATTCAGGGCGACGTTGCTGGGAATGGAAAAAGAAATGCCATTGGATGTTCCGGTGCTGCTGAGAATCTGCGAGTTGATGCCGATGACTTCACCGTCCAGGTTGAACAGTGGTCCACCGGAATTGCCCTGGTTGATGGCCACGTCACTTTGGATGAAAGACATGTAATTGTATTGACTGTTGCCCGGGATGGATCGTCCCTTGGCGCTGACAATGCCGGCGGCGGCTGAAAATTCCAGACCGAAAGGCGAGCCGATGGCAAGAACCCAGTCGCCCACACGCACGGCATCGGAATCGCCCATACTGACACTGGGCAGATCCCGGGCGTCGATTTTCAGCACGGCCAGGTCCGAGGGTTCATCCAGGCCCACCACCTCGGCATCGAATTCGCGCCGGTCGGTCATCTGTACGGTAATCTCCTCGGCGCCGGCGACGACATGGTGGTTGGTGATGACATAGCCATCGTCGGTGAGGATGAAACCGGATCCCACTGACCCCCTGGGACGCAGCTCCGGCTCACGGCCTTCCTGATCCAGGTCCAGGTCCGGCAATTCGTCAGGATCGATGCGACGACGCAGAAACTCCTCAAGTTCCCGTTCCGACATGAACCCGGGGCTTTCCACCATACGGATCGCGGATATTTCAACAATGGCAGCCGCATTGTCCTCCACCAGGTCGGCAAAGTTGGGCAGGCTGGCGGCAGCATTGGCAGCGCCGCCTCCGAAAACAGCCGGTCCCAGGCTTGCTGACAGGAGTAATGACAAGGACAGGACGCGGAGCATCTGGTATGGCTTCATAGTTGATTTCCGGTTTGATCAGCTGGAGGGGTGTGAATCAGCGGCGGTGCCGGTAACTTGTGACCCGGATACCCGCCGGTCACCAAGGAAATCGAGTGTACTTTAGCCGGTGGAAAACGTAAACCTGAGCTGACCGCGGACGTCGGCCGGGATGGCAGGCAGGGGATGGTTGCCACATCGGATCAGGCAGGAACCTGAGCCCGTCCGCATTGGCCTTAATGGGGAAAATATTAACTTCTTTATCAATGTGTTAGGAGCTATTGTGAATCCTGAATCTCATTGACCAGCCGATACAGCGGCGATTCTTCAAGCTGCTCCAGTTGGCGGGGTTCCTGGCGCACAATGGAAGCACTGCGGATATATTCTTCCAGGCGCTGACGGGCTTCCGGATCAACCTGACGGACCACCGGCTGCACGGGTTCAGTGGCGGCCACGGCGGCCCCCGAGGCTGCTGAGCCCGGCGCTGCCGGGGAATCGGCCTGTTCGTCGCTTACCAACGCTGGTGCCACGGGACTGGTTGTCTGCTGAATTCCCATCTGCATGCCGATAAACACGGCCAGAGCCACTGACGCGGCAATTGCCATCCTGGCCAGAGATCGACTCCAGCCAGCAGTCGATGAGGCCACCGCACCAGGAGACGGTTCACTTTGCAACGCTGCACTGACCCCTGCAGCCAGTCGGTCAAATTCCCGGTCCGGGGACAATTCGACCCTGACGTCCTCATTGTGCAGCAGTGACTGAACCAGATTCATGCGTTCCCAGGCAGCGCCCAGTGCCGGGTCCACTTCCAGGCGTTGCAGCAGTCTGCGCACCTCGAAATCCTCAGCTTCGTTATCAAGCATGGCGGAAAGCGTCTCCAGTTCCCGACTGCCTGCCGTGGATTCCTTCAAAGCATCCGCTGATTCTCTGGATTTTCCGGGCTTGTAACTCATGTTTGAATACCTGTCTGCTACCTGGCTGTTAACCTTTTCTGCCGGTTTACTCCCTGTTACCTTGCTGCTGCCTTGCTGTTGCTTTTCTTTTTACACTTTTCTCGTTGTACTCTTTACTGGTTGTACTCTTTACTGGTTGTAAACTTTACGAGCTGTACACTACTTACTCTTTTGACGCTTTTCTCTTTTTTCGCTTATCTCTTGCTTTTAACTCGCCTTTTTCCTGCTATCCCGTTGACTTATAGTTGCCTGATGCACTTGCCGCGGTCTTTTTCAGTGCCAGTCCGTCAGGGTGCTTTTTACGGCAGCTACTGCAATTCCGTCAATTACAGTAAGTCGCGAATTTTCCGATCGATGGCTTCCCTGGCCCGGAATATCCTTGATCTTACCGTGCCCACCGGGCATCCCATGACCTCGGTAATGTCTTCGTAACTGAGGCCGGAAAACTCCCTCAGGGTGAACGCCGTTTTCAACTCCTCCGGCAGCTCGTCGATGGCCAGGTCGATGGCCTGTTTGAGCTTCTCGGCTTTCAGGCTGGCTTCCGGAGACTCCAGTTCGTGCAGCGGCGCAGCCAATTCGGTGTTTTCCGATTCATCTATGTCCATATCCACCGATGGCGGGCGCCGGTTTCTCGCCACCAGGTGGTTCTTCGCTGTGTTCACGGCAATCCGGTACAGCCAGGTGTAGAACGCGCTGTCGCCACGGAACAGTGACAACGCCCGGTAAGCCTTGATAAACGCTTCCTGACTGACGTCCTCCACTTCCTGAGGATCGTTGACAAAGCGGGCAATCAGCGCGGCAACGCGACGTTGATAGCGCAATACCAGCAGGTTGAATGCCTGTTTGTCTCCCTTTAAAACCCGGTCGACCAGCTGCTGGTCGGTATCCTTGCTCACTGCGTTCCAACCCCATTTTCAAACCGGGCAGACCGGGACCACATCTGTTGGAACATTCCAAACCACGTACACACGTAGACCGCGGGGATGTTCAAAAGTTCTCCAAAACTATAAAATTGCGCGAATTTCATGACGATCCAGGCTCTGGTCGATTCCCCCCTGAGCAATTCCGGCCCTGCGGACAGCATTCTACCCCAGCGGTGGTAAGGATCCGTGGCAGCACCTGCAGCGTACTGAAAATCAAGGAACCTCTGATTTACTATGAAAATACTCTGGCTTTCAGACGGGTTCACTGGCGAGGTGCCTTGCCGCCGGCAAGCGTCTGCCGGTGAAGGCGGGCCAGCGAAGGCAGTAGGCTCGCCTGGAAGCCCTTTCGGCAAGGGCACTTCCCTGATTAGTAAGAAGTTTCCTGACCACTTACCGGCCATGACCCGACCCGATGACGACTGAACCGACCACCAGTTCCCCGGAGACCGATATACTCATCATCGGCAGCGGCGCCGCAGGGCTTACTCTGGCACTGCGCTGTGCCGGGTTTGCCCGGGTCACGGTAATCAGCAAGGGTACCTTGCATGAAGGCGCCACCTTCTACGCCCAGGGAGGCATCGCCGCCGTACTGGACGACCAGGACAGCATCGATGCCCACGTGGCCGACACCCTGATTGCCGGCGTCGGCCTGTGCCATGAAGACATGGTGCGCTTCGTGGTCACCCATAGCACCGAGTGCGTCCGCTGGCTGGTGGATCAGGGGGTGCCTTTCACTACCAAGTCCAGGACGGACAGAAAAGTTCCGGATGACGCAATCCTTGCCTCCCCCACAGCGGATGACCTGACTTCTTTACACCTCACCAAGGAAGGCGGCCACAGTCACCGGCGCATCATCCACGCCACCGATGCCACCGGCAAGGCTGTATTCAAGACCCTGCAGAAGAAGGCCCTCGATCATCCGAACATCACCCTGATCGAAAACCATATTGCCGTCGATCTGCTGACCCGCGGAAAACTGGGATTGGCGGATCAGGCGTGCATCGGTGCCTATGTCATGGATTCAAGCTCAAGCCGCGTGCGCCTGATCCGCTCGCGCTTCGTGGTCCTGGCCACCGGCGGCGCCAGCAAGGCCTACCTGTACACCACGAACCCGGACGGCGCCAGTGGCGACGGCATCGCCATGGCCTGGCGCGCAGGCTGTCGAGTCGCCAACATGGAGTTCAACCAGTTCCACCCCACCTGCCTGTATCATCCACATGCCAAGTCTTTCCTGATCACCGAGGCGTTACGGGGAGAAGGCGCCTATCTCGAATTGCCGGATGGTACCCGTTTCATGGGTCGATTCGACGAGCGGCTGGAACTGGCGCCGCGGGACATCGTGGCCCGGGCTATCGATCACGAAATGAAACGGCTGGGGTGCGATTGCGTCTATCTGAACATTACCCACAAATCCAGGGAGTTTCTGCTCAGCCACTTCCCCACCATTCACAAGCGCTGCCTCAAATTCGGCATTGACATCTGTACCGATCGAATTCCCGTGGTCCCAGCGGCACACTATACCTGCGGTGGCGTCATGGTAAATGAATACGGCGAGACCGATATTCCCAATCTGTTTGCCATCGGCGAAACCAGTTTTACCGGCCTTCACGGTGCCAATCGCATGGCGAGTAACTCACTGCTTGAATGCTTTGTCCTTGCTTTCTCCGCGTCACGGCAGATTCAGAAGAACTTCGCCACCACGGCAATCAGCGAGGAAGGGAGGCCCTGGGATGAGAGCCAGGTGTACCAGTCTGAAGATGACATCCTGATCAGCCACGACTGGCACGAATTACGGCGGTTCATGTGGGACTTCGTCGGCATTGTGCGTACCGACCGCCGCCTGCAGAGAGCCAGGCGCCGGATAGAGGTTCTGGAACTTGAAGTACAGGACCACTACGAAAATTACAAGATCAACCCGGACCTGCTGGAGTTGCGCAACCTGGTGCTGGTGGCGCGCCTGATTATCGAAAGCGCCCAGCAGCGCAGGGAGAGCCGGGGACTGCACTACACGCTCGACTATCCGCACAAAGCCCGCCATGCCGAGGACACCATACTCGAACCGGACAACTATCTGCCATCGGTGGAAATGCTGGAAAGTCAGGGCACGTTGTAATGCGTTGCCGACCCACTGCCAAAAAACGCTTGACGCCACGTTGGACAGTGACTTCGAACAGAGCGGGAAACAGGGTACTTGTCAAGACATCAGAACAGGTGGTGATGATTCAGATTGAAAGCTGGTTCTGTGGATGGGGGGTTATGCCGGGCACCACCGCGGTGTTGTCATGCTTGGCAAAGGCGACGGCCCTTTCCTGCGCACGACGCCTTGCAGTGACGCTCGACAGGCTTCCGCAGAGTACTTCCATAATTAATCAGAGTTTCCCCAGCTATGTGGAATAGCCTTGCGTTTCAATATAGTTCAACAAGCAGGCCAGCTGTCTCCGTGCACTGCCATCGATACTGTCGAAGACCAGCATGAGCCGATAGGTACGCCACGGCTGAAACGGCAGACTAAAGGACCGCCCCTCAGGCTTTATCAGCTGCTCCAGGGCCTGGAAGTCGAGCACCGCCAGTGGCGGACTTCGGTAAGCCACCCGGACAAGTCGGCTCGACAGGGTACCGCTCTTGCAGAACAGCACGGCACGCCCGTTCAAATCCAGCCACAGCTCTACCACCGACCAGGGCAGGATCAACAGGGTACCGGCAAACCGATAGCAGCCATTGCCAGTTACCAGCAATGTCGTCATCGAAGCAACGGTCATTGACCAGTCCATCCGGGCAATCACCAGCAAAGCCAGTGTATGGGTGGCAATAATGCAGCCCTGCTCCACTCTCGACGGCTGCAGCACCAGGCGCAATTGTGACAGTCGGTCCGGTGGTGATGGACCCCTGGTCTCTCCAGAATGCGATCCCTGCATGCGTCGACTTTAAACTCTTGATTCGCTTATTTTCTGACTTTCTTTCTTTGCCTGTACTTCCTGTACTTCCTGTACTTCCTGTACTTCCTGTCTTACCCTGTTCTTTTATATCCTGCTTTATGGCTGACCGATAGAGTCAGGTGCTTAACGCCGTACTGAACAGTAGCGGTCTTTTTATACTCTGGTCCGTTATATACTCTAGTCCGCTTCGCCGGCTTTCGCCAGAATCAACTGGATGACAGGTTTCAGTCTGGCGTCCGGCGGGTCTTCCTGTTGCAGCAGCCACCGGTACAGGTCCTGGTCTTCGCAGGTCAACAGCTCCTGGTAGAGCAGCTGCTGTTCCCGTGGCAACTGGTCAAAGCACTCCCTGGCAAATGGTTCCAGGAGCAGGTCAAGCTCGAGCATGCCCCGCCGGCTGTGCCAGACAACCCGGTTACGATCAATAGTGTTCATTAACTTTCATCCTGGCGGTAAATTTCCGGCATGCATTGTCCACCCTGGCGGGTGCCAGCGGGTCGTAGCATCCAACGGGCTGACGTGTCATTCACTGAACGCAGCCACGTTGCGAATTGTGCGCAAAATCGTATCATGATGCGGGTCGGCCTGTGCCGACTTAACCGCTGAGACCCTGATTCAACCTGAACAGGCACTCTTTCAATCAACAACAGTAACGGTACGATTACCAGACTATGCCAGACCACGACAATTCCGCCCTGCAGACCATTCCTCTCGCCAATTTCGACATGCTGGCCGTGGCCGGTGAAGACGCCCGCAAGTTTCTGCAGGGCCAGGTAACCTGCGACCTTGACCAGGTATCGCCGTCGCTAAGTCTTCAAGGTGCCATTTGTAACGTGAAGGGCCGGGTCATCGCAGACTTTCGACTGGTGGAACACGACGGCACATTCTACCTGGCCCTGACCACCGGTATGGCGGCCGTGGTCAAACCGGTTCTTGACAAGTATATCGTCTTCTCCAGGGCCGAATGTCAGGTAGTCACGGACACGGTTCGCCGCACTGGCATCCTGGGCGATGGAGCAGCGGACACCGTGGAAGCTTTAGTGGGCAGCTGCCCGGACGCGGATGGTGCGGTCATCACTGCCGGTAATACGCTGTTGTTGAAAATTCCCGGACTGGTGCCGCGCTACGAGCTCTGGCAGCTGGCACCGGCTCCGGGACAGCGTCCCCCCCTGCCGGAGTCGTTGGCCACGCCGTCTGCCACTGCCCCGTTGGAGCGCTGGACCCTCGAAGACATCCGGGCCGGTATCGCCCACGTTACGCCCGGGCTGTCCGAACAGCATCTGCCGGAAGTTCTGAATTATGATCTTTCCGGTGTCGTCAATTTCAAAAAGGGCTGTTACACGGGCCAGGAAATCGTCGCGCGCATGTACTATCGCGGTACAGCGAAAAGGCGGCTTTACACGGGCGTGGCAACGGAAACAGGCAGCCGGCCGCAAACCATTCACTGCCGTCCGGCAGCCGGTGCTGCGGTGCAGGACGGGGAATTGATCGACGCCGTCCAGGATGACAGCGGCAGCTGGCAGGTGCTGGCGATACTGCCAACGATCCTGTCGGAATCAGCACTGCAGGAACAACGGGATGATGGCGGGAGTAGCGGCAACGGCGACGACGTCCTGGTTTACCTGGACCACGACGAAGACTGTACCGTCAGGGTGCAGTCACTGCCTTACGGGCTTGGCACCGCCCGGGTCTGACTCCGATGCAGCACGGATAACACCCTCCAGACCGATGCGGTCCCAGGCCTTGCAAAGCAGGCTGGATTCACAATTTTCCAGCATCTGGATATGGTCGATTCGATGGGCCATAGCCTGGCTGTCTTCCACATCCAGATCCAGAAGGTATTGATTCAGGGTAATGGCGTCGCTGATGCGCACCAGGAACAGGATTTTCCCGGAGTCCTCCGGGTTGGCCCGCGGAAACACCGAGCAGCGACCGAAACTGGCAAGACTGGCAAAGCATTTCTCGATATCGTACTCATCCAGGGCCAGCTGTACCGGAATCAGACTGTCTTCAGGCAGCTTCTGTCGAGCTGGTGCCGGCAGTTTCTGCCCGCGCTGGTGGTTGTCGAAGTAAATTACCGTGCCCATAATCAGTTCTTGTCAGTCCGTTGGTTCCAGTGCTGGTGAATCCTGTGCTGGTTCCTGTTGATCTATTTGTCGGGCTATCTGTTGTGCTATCTGTCGGGCTATCTGTTGTGCTATCTGTTGTGCTATCTGTCGTGCTTCCAGTGCCGGCACTCCGTATTCCGGTGCCGGCCGGTGGTGGCGTTGGCAGGTCCGTCGGCGGACAGATTCACCCCGCCTCGGCGGGTGGGACCCAGGGTCAGCCGCGGTGCCCGCCAATACTGTTCAGGCAGTCTGGATAGCTGAGCAAATTTCGTCAACACCCTGAATTAACTAGAATTTTTTGCCTACCTAAAGTCTGGAGATTGCAATCATCAATTACTCGAAGATGGAAAAATCCGGCGGATTTCCCTTTTGAAATCACCGATTTCTTCGGTTCTTGCCATACGGGAGGGAAAAAATGTCACTGACTAACAGGATTTCCCGTTGGAAATTCAGCCGGACAGCCACTGGATTTCGCTTGCAGACAAAAAAAGCCAGGTTCCCGAAAGAACCTGGCCCTTTTATACCCCGGAAAATCCCTGGGTTGGGTTGCGCTTACACCGTGATCCGGTTGTCCTTATCCGCTGCCGGGTTACCCGAAGGTTTCCGATCCAAGTGGAAGCTAAGTGGAAGCTGCCTTCCTAAAACGTGTAGTCCAGTTGCAGGGCGAATTCCCTGCCCTTGTTGTACCCGGTGGTGATATTGCCTCCCTGGGTGATCTCGCTGGCTTCATCCATGATGTTCTTGGCCTTGGCGGTAAGCCGCCAGCTGTCGCCCATTTCCCGGATGAACACGAAATTCAGCTCGCCAAAGGGCTGTTCGATGAGATCCGGGGCACCTTCGATGCCCACGGAGGCAATGCGCTCCCCGAAGTAGTGGTAGAGCAGCGTCGCCGTGGTGCCGGAAAACGGCTCATAACCCACCTGCAGGTTGAACAGCATATCGGATTGACCCTGTAACGGGCGATTGGCGGTGGTCAACACGCCTTGGTCTTCCGGGGCGATATCGACGGTGGAATCAATGTAGGCGACGTTGGCCTGTACGTAGAAGTCTTCGCCGATACCGCCGAGAAAATCGTTGCCGAGAAAATCCAGGCGCTTGTAGATTTCATACTCCACGCCCTGGTTTTCCGCCGACGCCGCGTTGATGTAGGTTGACGCACGGGTAGTGGGGCTCAACACCGAGGCCTCGATGGGATCGGTGAATTCCTTGTAGAACAGGCCCAGAGACATGTAGTCGCTGAAGGCAAAGTACCATTCCCAGCGGAAATCATAATTTTTTATCGAGGTGATCTGCAGATCGGGATTGCCGATAATGTCGTTACCGGTGATGGGATCCGTAAACGCCGCGGTGGACAGCTCGCGGAAGTCCGGCCGGGACACGGTCTCACTGTAGGCCAGTCGAAACTGGTGATCGTGATGAATAAATGTTGCGCTGGTGGCCGGCAGGAACTTTGACTGTTCCTGGAGAGCCTGCACCGCGATATCCGGCCGGAACAGATCGAAAGTCGTGGTGTTCTGAATAAAGTCTTCCTGTCGACCGCCGACGGTGAAGCGCAACCGATCATCGAAATTCACTTCAACTTCGCCGTAAAAGGCTTCCAGTTCGTTGAACGCCTGGTAGCTGTCCGTCGGCCGGGTCAGCTCCACCAGCTCAAAGCCGTCCGGGGAGATGTTGTCCATGGTGAGGATTTCTTCCAGCGGCTGTCTCAGCAGTTCCCGGTCGTTGGCCAGGGCCCCGGAAACACCGAAGCCGAACCGCCGTATCTCGGACTGCCGTTCCTTCTCGGAATACACGTACCCCGCCCTGGGTGTAATGACGGTGCCCGCCGGTCCATAAAACACCATGGACAGGTCCAGGCCGAAATCATCCACCGTGTCATCCAGCACACTGAAACGTCTCAGGTTACCGTCGGCCCTCGTTGACAGTTCTCCCAGGTCATAGCGGTATTCGCGGTTGTCCGGCGAATCCCGTTCAGCGGTGATATGGCTGTAGCGCCATAGCACGCCCAGCTCGTTGAAGTCGGGAAAGTAGTGGTCACCCTGCAGTTGGTTGGAGAACAGCTCCCGCTCAACCCACTCCAGCTCAGTCACGTCCAGCGCGGCCTCCGCCTCGGTGAATCCCCGGGACTTGAACACCCGGTCGTCGGTTTTCCGCAGCAGTACGGAAGTGGCCCGGATATTGTGGGTGGGTGAGAAATCGAAGCCCACGGTGCCTATGGTGCTGACATCGATACTGTGCTCGGTGCCGATAAAGTCGATGCCTTCCTGCTGGGTCAGGCCGGAGGAAGACGGTACCCAGGTATTACGCTCGATGCGGTTGGTGTCCCAGCTGTTGGAATAGTCCACGGCAGCCAGGTAATTCAGCTGCATGCCGTTGTCGCCGATTTCGTGAAAATTCCCCAGGGACGCGGAAAAATCAAAATTGGGCGGGGCGTCTTCGCGGTCCGGCTGGTACTCGTTGCGGAACGAGTGGCCCAGTGCCTGCAGCTGATCTTCAGTAAAGCCCTCGCCGGTAAAGCGGCTGTAGGAGGCGATACGGGTACCGTCACCCACGGCCGACTTCACGGCATCAGGCAGCTGGCGATGACCGTCATCGTAGCCCAGCCAGTCCCGGTTGCCACCATCCATGGTAAAGGCTTCGTCAAAGGTGACATTGTCGACGCCGCCAACGGAACTGGTGACATTGAAGAAAAACTCGTCGGTCGACCGCTTGGTGCGCATCTGCAGCACGCCGCCACCAAATTCGCTGGGATACTGCGCCGAGTAGGTTTTCTGCACCAGTACGCTTTCCAGGATGGCGGTGGGAAACAGGTCCATGGGCACGACCCGGTTGATGGGTTCGGGACTGGGCAGAATGGCACCGTTCAATAACGTAGTCGAGTAGCGTTCGCCTAACCCACGCACGTAAACATACTTGCCGCCAACGGTGCTCAGTCCGGCAATGCGCTTGAGACCCTCAGCTATATTGGCATCTCCGCTGCGGGTGAACTGTTCTTCGCCGATCACGTTGGCGATCTGGTCCGTGGTGCGTTTCTCGTCGGGAACGAACTGGCCGATGACCGAAATCTCTTCGATTTCCGGTGCCGGCTGGGCATTCGCCAGTGATTGCACTGCGGAGGCAATACAAACGACAAGTAATTTTTTCCGGGACATGAAGTCACCTCGTCAGGACGGGTTTCAGATGGGGCGTATGGTAGTGGCCGAATATGACACTGATATGTCAGCGAGGTGACATGGTTACAGGCAGTCGTCCATGATCAGCAACGCGCCCCAGGCAACTGACGCCAGGCCGCAAAAAAGAAAGGGTGCCAGCGGCACCCTTTCTGCGACTCGAAAGTCCATTCAAGCCCGGGTCTACTGGGCCTCGGCCTGGTAGTCGAAAATCCAGCCCTTGGTCCAGTCGGACGTATCGTCCTTGACCGCGCCGATGTAGTCGACCTCGTCGAAAAACGACGACCCCGGGGCCTGGACAGCAACGGAGTTGATGTTCCAGCCGTTGGCCCAGCCCATGGGCCCGCCCAGGTCGGCCGCGCCCGTGGTGCTGTCTGCCTGGGCTGCATACCAGTCCGCGGTGGTCCACAGTGCATTGGGTCCTTCCTGCAGGTCGGCGGCACATTCAGAGCTGATCAGACTGTTTGCCATGGTCAACGTGCCGTTCAGGGTGGCGATGGTCTGGCCAGACTGCGTAAACGTTTCCTCGCCTCGAATCAGGATGCAACCTTCACCGTCCTGGGGAAAGGTGCCGCCGATGACCGAGTTGAACATGTTCATCCCGGTGCCGGCTTTCAGTTCAAACGCATGACCACCACTTTTCATGCCCTCGCCGTCACCGACGCAGGTCAGGTTCGAAATGGTGGGAATGGAGCGCGGCGTGGCGGTGGGGTTGGAGCCGAGGTTATCGGCCTCGATGCAGTTGTCACCGCTGGTGGTCATCTTGACCAGCACGTGCTGCAGGTTACCGCTCCAGCCCGTGGTCCAGTCAACGGCATCGTCATCCATGCCGGTAAGAACCAGGTGTTTGGCATTGACGGCACCGCCGTAGAACTCGACGCCGTCGTCAGCACCATTGTGGATATTGACGTAGTCGATAATAGTACCGGATCCGACGCCCTGCAGAGCCAGGCTGTTCAACTCATCTTCCTCGGTAATAATGTCGCCGGCATAGCGGATCTGTACATAGGTCAATGCACCGCTGCTGTCCGTATTCACCGGACTGGTGCCGCCACCGTATTCACCGGTACCGCCCTCGCCCTGATCCGTGCCACTCTGCGAGTTCAGTGCGGCCTGGCCGTTCAGGATCAGTCCGCCCCACTTGCCACGATCATTGAGCGGATCAACGATGCCGGAGCCATCATCCTCGTCGTAGGTAAAAATGATGGGCTTTTCCGGCGTTCCGTTGGCCATGATCATGCCGCTGCGATCGACCAGCAGAAACGATCGGGCTGCGCTGTTGGCGAATACCCGAGTGCCGGCATCAATGGTGAGCACCGTCTTGCTGTCGACGTCTGTCGGCGTCTGGGTACCGATTCTTACCGTACCGTCAAGAAAGTAGACATTGTTGGCCGTCAGGTGGGTATCGGAAGTGATCGGCGCCGCACCGGAGATAACGCAGATCGGCAGGCCATCGATTTCACCGCCCTGGGCCGAGGTATTGGCGGGACAACCGGCGGCCGGTGGCTCGGCAATGCTGAATTGGGCAGGGCTGCCGGAATAAGTCAACGTCTGCAGGTTGTTGTCGGTAATATAGGCTGCGTAGGCGGAAAACGTGATGCCGGTGAGATTGGTGTCTGCACCGATCAGGTCGTCCAGCACGCCAAGGTTTTCCTCTTCGGCCAGTGTCTTGGTCCTGAATATCTGCAATGTACTGAGATCATTGACATCCACAGGCAGCCAGATGCCGCCTGATGCCTTGCTGAACAGGCCGATACCGGGCACTTCCAGGACAACAATCAAGCCACCCTGCTTGCCGACATCAGCAGCATCAGGCTTGACAGTCAGTACCACGTCAACCGGGTCGGCCGCAGGAATCTCCGACAGGTAGCTTGCGCCGCCGTTGATCGTGGCGCCACCGGTAAATACGGCCCCGGTCCCGGCTCCAAGGGTTGGCAGCACAGGTTGTTCGGCGGCCTGGCCGGCCATGGCGGATACGCCCAGTGCCACGCCCAAAGCCAGCGCACTCATTTTTTCGGGTTGAAATCTCATGTTTACTCCTCAGGTACGGGTGTCGGAATCAGTCAAAGAACAGGGGGCGATACTAAGAACTGGATGTTTCAATTCCACGACAGTTTGTTTACAGTTTATTGACAGTCAGGTGGTGCCTCAGGTTGAAACGGCGTATTGGAAAAAGAGTGGGACAAGAGTGGGGCAAGAGTGAAGCCGCACCCGAATTGAGCCGGCAACCCGGGGAAGCGGCGTGTCAAAACAGGACATCAGGCACGTCGGTCACCGCTGTCACAAAATCGTCATGTTTCCCTGGCTACACTGCACGTCGATGACCGAGCACGCTTCTCCCTACGACTTTCGTACCCGGGCCCAGTCCCTGGGCCTTTACGAAACACCCCTGGCCTATTGCCAGCTGCAGGGCGCGGACGACTTCCTCCGGGATCTTGAGAACAGGGTCCGCCGGCGCAGGGAGACCGACCCGGGTATTCAGCGGTCCAACATCGGTGGCTGGCATTCAGACAGCAATATGCTGGAATGGGGAGGACGAGCCGCCAGTAAACTCGGAGAAACCGCTGTCAGCATTGCCCGGCGCATGACGCACTTCAAGGGCAGTTCGGCGGACGCTTTTCACTGGCCACTGCAGATGTGGGCCAATATCACGCCTCCGGGCGGAATGAACGATATGCACGCGCACCCGGGTAATCTCTGGGCAGCCGTGTTGTACCTGGACATGGGGAACCAGGGCGACGAGTCCCGGGACGTGGGCGGCAATTTCTTTGTCGAGGATCCGCGCTTTCCCATGATGGTGATGAAAAATCCCGGGATGCGGCTGGTGGGAATGGATGGCACGGCGCAGGATATCCAGCAGGAGTTTCGTCTGCAACGGGGCGACTTGCTGGTTTTCCCCGCCTGGCTACGACACGGTGTCCGACCCTACACCGGAACCGGGGAGCGACTGTCTGTCGCGGTCAATATCGACGCCCAGCCAAAAGCCTGACTGAACGTTCACTGCCGGCCCGGCAGCCTTACGGACAGCGGACCTGATTCACTGTTCCTGTAACCAGGCGCCAATCTCCCGCTGCGCCTCGTCATGGGACAGGCCATAGTGTTTCTGTAACAACACAGCAAGTTCATCACGGGAACCCGCGACGATGTCGAGATCGTCGTCGGTGAGTTCCGGCCACCGCTGCTTGGCCTGCAGCCTGAGCTGATTCCAATTGGTCTCTACCACATCTGAAGTGTTCATCGGGCGCACCTGACAATTGCTGGTTCCTTAACTGATCAACGAATCGGCAGGCCAATAGTTCACGCCAGGCAGGCGGTGAAGCCAGTAGTGGCTCGGCTTTTCACAGCCCTGTCGCCTGATTACAGGCGCCTCGCCCGGAGCTGCACTATGGCCTCGAACAAAGTAGCCGGACACTTGGAACCACCCCCTTCAGAAAAATCTGCGAATAAATTTACGATATCACGGAACTACGCTGCTACCTACTGGAATCGCCGTCTACCTGCGGCTTGATGCGCTCATTATATCCGTATGATTTCCATGCCCCTTTCAATTCTTCATCTGCAAGCGACCCGTTTACATCAATAATTAATTTCAGGGTGTCGCATACACATTTCGGTAATGCTACTGCAGCGGCATCACTGACATCCTGAGGGAAATAGTCTTCTTCATTGTCCAGGATCTCATCAAATTTTCCGTAGCATCGCTGTAATTTTCTTTTCAATCTGGCGAGTGTTCCCCTTGGAACTATTCTCATTAATCCTACAGCTCGAATGGTGATATCTTTGGACTCCATTGTCTTATCAAAAGCTTCTTTCTGTGCTTTTATTGCCGCCTTCCGGTCACGCGACGAATTCCAGGTCTGAATACCCTGTATGACGCCTGAAATCATCGCTATGCTATTACTAAGGAACTTCTGATTAATCCACGGAGCCAGATCCTACCCGGTCGTGAGGAACACAGGAATAAGTCAACTCCGCGAAAGCACTATTGATTGGCTTATCCGTACTGGTGTGATTCGGGATACGGATCCTACTTCGCCAAACGCCCAACAGCCTATTCAAAAGCCGGGCAATCCAGGCCAACCAGGCTGTTAAAGCAATCAGTATGAGGAGGCATATAAGTGAAACGAATAGCCATTTTTGCCGATGGAACCTGGAATTCTCCGGAAGATGATAGTTCGACGAATGTCCTGTCAATGGCCAGAGCAGTCAGACCGGTTGCAGCCAACATCGACCAGATTACATTCTATGACTGGGGAGTGGGAACGGATAGGAAAAAAATTATGGGGGGGCTCAGCGGTGAGGGAATTGATAAGAATATTCTGGATTGCTACCGATTCATCGTTCATAACTACAAATCCGGGGACAAGTTATACTTCTTCGGTTTCAGTCGCGGCGCATATACTGTTCGATCCCTGGCTGGATTTATTCGAAACTGTGGCTTGTTGAAAAGAGAGCACGCCAAGAGAATTCCAGAAGCGTATCGACTGTACCGAAGACGTTCAAAAGCGTCATCACCCGATTCCCCCAGAGCTGTCAGGTTCCGGCAAGACTTTGCCGTTTCCAATATCACATCTATCGAATTTGTCGGCGTCTGGGATACTGTGGGCGCCCTCGGTATTCCAGTCCCGTTCTGGGGTACTTTGGGTGAGCGGAAGTACCTTTTTCACGACACGGAACCCAGCAAAATCCTCCAGCACGCGAGGCATGCGGTTTCCGTCGATGAAAATCGTAATGATTTCGAGCCGACACTCTGGGATGAGAAACCCGGCCTGGACCTGAAGCAGGTCTGGTTTTCAGGTGTTCATTCAGACGTGGGTGGGGGATACCCGGAGAAGGGCTTGAGCGACTGGGCCTGTAAATGGATAGTAGGTGAGGCGGAGAGTAAAGGTTTAAAGTTTGAGCAGCACTTCAAGAATCGCCTCTCGCCAGACCATACAGACAAATTGCATAAATCCCGAAAAGGTATTTACATGGCACGAAAAGAATTCGTAAGAAGCATTGACGGGCCTATCCATCATTCAGTCAAAAAGCGTTGGGAAGATGATGTGCAAGGTTATAGGGCTAAAAGTAAGTCGATGAAAGCGCTTTTGGAAAAAGTGCAGGGGGACTGGTCCAAGATCCCGATAGTCAACTGACCCATGCTGTAAAAACACACGATATTCGAGGGCGCTGATAGCCATATTGGCAAGCATTGAACGCCACTTTGACTTAGGGCCTGCAATTAACAAGGCCATCGAACTTATACAATCGCTGGTTGGCGAGTCCGGGTAATCGCGAATTTGCGGCGCAAACCTCGTGACCAGACCCGTCAGGTAATTATTGCCAGGATGAACCTGCCATTTACTGATTTTGACCTGAATGACTTCTGGGAGGACTCGGAACCGTTACTTGCGTTCCGTTGTATGGCCGTTGAGGCGCTAAGCCGGGAGCAACCGTCGGGGCCGCGTTTTACCTGAAACGGGGCGAATTGCTGGTTATCGCCGCCTGATTACGGCACGGTGTCCGCCCCTCCACCGCAGTCCTGTGGTCACAGCCGCTCCACCCGGAACTGAATAGTGGCCTCAAACAAAGCAGCCGGACACCTGCCACAGATCCGCACACGGATCGCCGTCGGGATTGCGGAACAGCAGTGCCGACGTCAGAAACCGTCAGTGACGTTCATAAGTCCCCATCAGGCGATTCATGCCGAGGATGTGGGGCTCGATCATTGCCAGCAGCTGCCGCATGTCCAGACCGTCCGGAAGCTCCGGCGCCAGATCGAGAGCCAGCAGCCAGAAAAAATAATGGTGCCGGCCATGGCCGTTGGGGGGCATAGGACCGTTATAACCGATCTCCCCGAAATTGTTTTTCCCCGCCTGAAAGCCGCTGACACCCTGTTCCAGTCCCGTTGCCGAGCCGGGTATATTGTACAGCACCCAGTGCACGAAGCCGTAGTCCCCCTCACCGGTAACCAGTGGCGCATCCGGATCATGGCAGATGACGGCGAACGAACGGACACCATCCGGCACATTACGCCAGTTGAGCGCCGGAGAGACATCCTCCCCTTCCCCGGTGTGCCTGGCGGGAATTCCACCGCCATGCTCGAAGTCGGGACTGGTGAGTTGCATATCGGATAAGGCAAAACCCATGATTTCCTCCTTTTTAACGGTCAGGCGACATCAGGACAGCAGCGCCGACAACGCGTCGACGCCGCTTGATGCCCAGGCCACGGTCGCAGGATAGCCGGCATGCCAGGTGCGCTGCCGCAGCACCTGCCGGGAACCAGGTACAGCCAGGAACAGAAGGTAGCGCCCGGGCCTGGTCTTGTCCAGCCAGGATGGTGTCTTATGCGGGACGGCACTGCAGCTGCCGATCACGAAACTGCCATCTTCGTAGTGAGCAACAATCGCCCACAGTGGTGCCAGGTAACCCTGCAATTTCTGGATTACCGTCACACGGCTGGCTGACGCCGTTGCCGAAACCACAGGTAGAAAAGCCCGTATACCGAGAACGCCGCCACCATTGCGGGAAAAATTTTCAATACGTCGTCATCCCAGCCGGAAAAATGCCAGAAAACTACAATCGCAAATGCGACAGCCATCATCGACAGCCCCGCAGCGGCGTTCAATGGCAGCTGGAACAACCGGACCACCAGTATTGGTCCCAGGCAGGCCCCCAGGGCCGACCAGGCGATCAACACCAGGCCGAAAACATCCTCAGGGGCATAGATCGCGATCAGCGTGGCCACCAGGGTGATGCTGAAAGTGGCCGCCTTGGAGGCGACATAGGAATCTTTCAATTCAGGAATGAGTTCCTGGGTGATTGAGCCGGAGCAGATGATAACCTGCGAGTCGGCGGTGGATACCGTGGCGGCAAACAGACCGGCAAGGGCGATACCGACAAAGATATCCGGCAACAGCTCAAGCGTCAGTAAGGGCAGCGCCAGTTCGGTGGGATTATTAACCTGCCGGGCAATTTCCATCTGGTCAAGATCCGGAAGGATGCCACGACAATACAGGCCCACCAGAATCGACGCGAGAAAAAAAGGAACGTAATAAACGAAATACCAGGTTCTCGCCTCCCGGACACTTTCCACCGATTCAATGGAAAGCAATCTGGTCATCAGGTGAGGCTGTCCGATGGTGCCAATCCCGGCAAAGAAATACCCGGCGACGAATGCCAGCAGACCAAACCGAAGGTTTTCCGGGTACAGGCTGACCAGGGAGGCATCCTGTTGCTGCAGCGACTCATACAATACCCGGGGACCGCCAAGGTCCATTGCTCCGGCAATGATAATCATGACCATCGCCCCGATCATGGCGAACGACTGAGCAGCGTCTGTCCAGATATCTGCCCTGATCCCGCCGGCAAACGAATACAACACGACAATTGCCGCACCGATGACGACACCTGTCCACAGATCCCAGCCGAACAGGGCATGAAGTGCAGTACTGCCCGCCTTCAACTGCGCGGCGGCGTATATACCGAGAAAGACAAACGTGACAATGCTGGCCGCCATTATGATCGGGCGGATAGTCTCTCCTTTCCATGTTCCGAGAAGGCTTGTTAAGGTGTTTACCTTGACCGAGCCGGACGCACGGCGAACCCTGGGATGTATCTGACTCCAGGTCACCAGGTCACCGAGCACCCAGCCTGCCATCATCCACAGTGACTCGAGGCCACTACGGTAGGTGTAGCCAATCATACCGATAAACATGAAGCCACTGTTATTGGTTGCCACTGTAGAAAGCGCCGATAACCAGGGTGCCACACCCCGACTGGCGATCAGATAATCCTCATTGGTTTTTTTCTTTTTTACCCATGCCATGGCCCCTGTACCGGTGAGAAGCAACAGGCAGACAAGAAAGCTTACGATGATGGTATTCATCAGGAACCGCCAAGCACGAAGTAGAAACTGAAAAGATAAAGTATTCCCACTGCAATACTTTCAATACCAATGTTTGCCGGTCCTTTTTGTTCCCTGCGAACCAGGCCGAGGCAGACTATGGCAACCATAAGAATGGTGATGGCTATATAGGACACGTGATTGGTGCTCATCGCATGATAGATGGAACCTTCCCGGTAGGCGATATCCGAAAAGCCCAGGAACAGCACGTCGAAAGTATTACCACCCACGATTCCGCCTACTGCCAGTGCCAGGGCTCCCCTTCTGACCGCTGCAAATGTCGTTATCAATTCGGGAAGGGAGGTGACTGTGGCGGTCAGCAGCGTGCCCAGCAACAGGTGACTGAGCCCCCAGGATTCCGCCAGGGCAACACCGCTTTCCTTGATCGCAATGCCTGAAATCACCAGCAACACAGCATAAACAGAAAATTTTGCAACCAGCACGCCGAGCGTCTGGCCGCCCTGTGGTTCGTCCGCTTCATCCTGCACCGTGGCCGCTGTCATCCTGGGTACCCACATGGGCTGTTCTTTCTGCTGGTGTGTGTATTGCAGTCCTCCGAGGTAGGTAAGAAACAAGACGAAAGTAACAGGATGAATACCAAGAAGTGTCACCTCGGGCAAGGCAACGGCGATAACTGGAATTGACAGCAGTCCAATAAGCAGGACAGCCAACATGATATTGGTCGTGGAAGCTGCCGCATGCTCTAGGTTCGCCTTTCGATAAACAGCATCGGCCAACACCAGGAAAAACGTCTGCGCAGCGATGCCCCCCAGGGCATTACCGATAGCCAGGTCAGTGAGGCCGTCATAAGCTGACACCATCGATAACACGCTGCCGGAAATCGACGTGGTTGCACCCAGGGCCACTGCGCCGAAAAGCGCCTCGCCGAACCCCGTGCGATCAGCGAGGCGGTCGGCGAGGACCGTGAGGCGCGTCCCGGCGACGGCTACCACAAGGGCGGAGAAGAGAAATATAATCAGTGACACCATTCAGGTATATCACTTCTGTGCAGTCAAATCGACCCCGGGGCAGCGTCGTCGAATCGCCCTGTGCCCCCTCCGGTTGTGTACTGCAAAAAAGCCCGATTAAGGTTTTTCGACAGCCTGCAACAGCGAAATTCAATCAGTTGATGCCAGCGGTAAACCATCGGTCCCGTCAGCCACTGAACCTGACCAAGCCCCTTGCTTATCAGCCGGGACAGGCATTTATCCTGTCCGGGAAATGGGCTACGCTACGGAAATAGGAGAACGTAATGGGTTCAATCGAGATTCCGCGGGTGTTGATTCTCTATGCTACGCGAGAAGGCCAGACCGAAAAAATTGCTGTACGAATCGCTGAGCATCTGGAGCGATACGGCGCGAAGGTACAGCTAGACAATGCCCGTAACAGTGCTCTCACTTCTGCGCTGAACCTTGCCTCGTTTGACCTGCTCGTTTTTGGCGGCTCCATGCATGCCGGTGGGATTGAGCCGGAGCTTGTTGACTTTATCAAGGACCGAGGGGAGCAGATACGGCAACAGCCAAGGTCCTTTTTCCTGGTCCTGTTAAGCGCAGCGACCAAAGAGCCTGAGCTCAGAAAAAAATGGCTTGCCGATGCCAGGGCAAAAATACACGAACAGCTGGCCGTGTCATTTGAAGAGGTTGAAATGGTCGCCGGCGCATTGCGATACTCGAAGTATTCAGTACCGGTTAGGTGGATAATGAAACGCATAGCGGCCAAGGCGGGTGAAGCCACCGACACGACGAAAGACTACGAGTATACTGATTGGCAACAGGTCGAAGCATACGCCAGGCGAATGTTCGACCGGTTACGGAACTCCTGACCCCTATGGGTGCGCTGTGGTCACCAGCCATGGATCCGATGTTTATTGCAAAGCCGTCTGGAGGTAGAAAATCAGATGGCTGATTCCAGCTTTCCAGGCCCCGACTGGCCACAAACCATTGTCGAGATCGATACCCTGGCCCGATCGAAGAAATTACCTGACCAGGAGATCGAAAGCCTCTGGCAAACCCATGACGTCCTGGCTGTCCTGTTTGCGGGGCGTTATCGGGGCTCAGGTCGACCATTCATCAACCATCTGGCCGGAACGGCCGGGCTGGCACTGCTGCAAGATCGATCCCACACTGAAATTCTGGCGGCCTATGCGCATGCGGCTTACGAACAGGGCGAATTCGGACAGGTGGCCACCGGCGGATCGAAGAAAAATCGACAAACGCTGCAGGCGGTCATAGGGGAAGAAGCCGAAGCCCTGGTGTATCAGTATGGTGAATTTAACTGGCTGGAAATTCTTGAACAGCATTCCGCCGGCAAGGCAATATCACTTTTAAGGCAACAGCAGCAACTGCTGGTGATGCGGCTGTTCAACGAGCTTGACGATTCCATGGACTGTGGTGCCTACCCGGCTCGCTGGACCCATGAGTGCCTGCACCGGCTGGACGTTGGCGCCAGCCTGGCGAAGCACTGGAAGAAAGCACGGTGGCAAGGCATATTCGCGGCCAGGCTGAACGCCTGCGCAGCGCCGGCGTCATGACAATCGACGGAACCCGTCGCAAGAAATCAGCAACCATCGCCAATCCGGCATGGCGGACCAGGCCACTATTAAAGCTCAGCAGGAAGCTGTCAAGAATACCGGCACGCCTGACCAGACAATTCCGCAAGCCGCCTGGTTAAAACACGAGAATCCGATTTCGCCAGATCCCGGGGTCGGTTAAAGGTGAGCTACCCGCCGGTTCCTGTCACCTTGATGCCGGTTTTTCCCAGGGCATCAGGTGCTGGTCGGGCCAATGTCCTGGCAGCGGGCGCATCAGGCTGCTCCCGTTGCAGCGCGATTATTCCGGGCCTGTACAGGCGTAACATCGCCTGCTTCACGCGGTGCCGGTTGAGCAACCTTGGCAGCCGGGGCAGCACCGTCAACATGGCCCGGTTCCTGTGCAACTCGGCGTAGCCACTGTCTTCAGTGACTCCCCAGTTCCCGGCAAAGACACGATTGGAGGTCCGGGCCCGGTTAATTGACCAACGATAAAGAAAATAAGGCCAGTCTTCATCGACGAACCTGTTGAATGCCGTGTACATGACCCGGGCATCGGGTTCGAAAGTTATCCTGCCGCCATCAGCCTTCAGACGCAGCGAGCTGTCCAGGTGTTCATGCATCACCAGTCGCTCATCATGACCCCCCGCCGTGCGCATGGTGTTAACGTCCACCAGCACGCAGTGGTACTCGAAATAATCGTGTTCCAGCGAGACCTCCCCAAAGCCGGTGAGTTCGGCATCGGGAAGTCGTACCCTTCCCAGCCTGTGATGTCGGTGCAGCCTGGCATCTCCCGACTCATCTTTAACAAGAGTCAGGTCTCCCCCGGCATGGTGAATGATCTGCGGATCGGAAGGACCAATCAGAGTTACCGGCGAAACCGCGACGGAGCCGTTGCGTTCTGCATTGGCAACCAGGGCCTGCAGCCAGCCGGGACTGTAGCCTAAATCATTGTCACAGAACGCGACATATTTCGTGTCGACCAGGTCAAGGGCGGCATTCCGTGCCTCGTTGGGCAGCAGGAAACGGTCGGATGTTATCAGTTCGAAACCCCGTTTCCGCTGTAAACTCCGCAGCTCCTGGCGGACAGGTTCATCCGCCCCGCCATCGATGACCACGACGCGAACGGCGGCTGGTAGGGTGGCAAAGAGTGAAGTCAGAGAAGCCGGCAAAGGACGAAATCTTTCCCGGGGAATAACGGCGACGGTGACATCCATTTTGCTTTTTATGTCCTGAATCCCAGTCCACTAGTCATGTCCTGAATCCTTGTCCTGAATCCTTAACTGGTCACTGCTTTCCCGGATCGGCTCATTCTGCGGTCAGGTTGCTGGAGTCTTTCACCAATGGACAGGAAAGGCAATAACAAATCCACCAGGCAAAGGGCTGGAACCGCGTTCTACAAAATCCTGCGAGCCGGACAGGCATAGAACGGACCTCGACAACCGGAATTCCTTGTGCGCGCAGCTGACTGCATTGAGCATGATCAATGATTGTTATGAAGTTTCCGAAAGGTGATAATCAGGACGCAATCAACGCTATCGGTTTATCCGGCAATTACTACAATAATAATGAGCACCTCCATCTCAGTGATAATCCCCTTCTACCGCAGGCAGGATTTGTTCGCCGAAACCTTGAAGAGTGTTATGGAACAATCCTTGAAGCCCCGGGAAATTATCGTGGTAGATGACGCTTCCGGGGACGACGCCACCAGGGTACTCGCTAAATATCAACCGGCCATCCGGCTTATCTCGCTACAGGAAAATGTAGGCGTCTCCGCAGCCCGGAATATCGGGGCCAGGGCGGCAAAAGGCGACTTTATCGCCTTCCTGGACAGCGATGACCTGTGGGCACCCGATAAGCTTGCCAGGCAGGTCAGCTATTTCGAGGCTCATCCGGATTGCGACGCAGTCCATACCGGCACCCGCAAATTCTATCCAGACGGTCGATCGCAGGACTACGTGGACAAGCCGCGGAGGCTGGCCAAGCATGACCTGGTCCGATCAGCACAGCTGATGTGCCAGAGCCTGATGATGAGAAAATCGGATTTCCTGCGTCTTGGCGGGTTTGACAGCAGTTTCCGGCAGACCGAGGATTACGAATTTTCCATGCGCATGATCGTCAATGGCCTGAATGTGGATTTTATCCCCGAGCCACTGGTGATGATCCGCCGGGGTGACAAAAACAGCCTTTCCAGCAACTGGAAAGGTTTTATCCGCGGGCACCTGCGAGTGGTCTGGAAATATGCCTGGGTCTACAGGCAGGTAGAAGGTAATTTCGGCGCCATCAGGCACACCGGGAAATACCTGATCAAGGGCGGGCGGAAACGCGGCGGCCTGACCGGCAGGCTGGTGTCCTTTTCCGGGCGCTTCCTGAACCCTGCGTTTCGGGAGTAATTTTCTGAAGTCAATGACATCGCGTGTCTCATAGAAATCCGTACGAGCTAAGGAATGGTTTATATGTCCGGAACGGGAGTATTTTTAACCCTTCGGTTCCATTTCCCAGGCTGCGCGTGCAGTAACCCCACCTCTTGGCGGTCTCTGGCTGCAATATTTCGCCAGCTTTCTCAGGTTTTGCACCGCAGCCAGCATCACGAATTCATCATTGGCACCATTGAGCCCTCTTATTTTCGGTCTGTTGTGCTGAGGCAGCATCGGTGTTAGTCCTGGCAACTCGCGCAGTCCTTGTTCTTTGATCGATAGTGGATAGTCTTGTCTACTGATACTTTTCCTGTCGTGTATAGGTGTTTTCCTGTGGCCAACGGTATACATTGTCTTCTTCCTGCCAGACAAAGTCAGATCGTGGAGGTCGGAGAACAACGTGGTTCGATCCGGTGGTAACAGACCTTCCATGAGAGCCGATTCTCACCATTTTCAACACTTGGCGGATTATCTCACGGAAGGCAAACAAACCGAGCTTTCAACAGAATCGGCTAATTGAAGACCTTTTCTGAACCTTCCCGCGCTACACTCGTGGCAGCCGATAGACACGCATCGCCGTGTCGTGAAACATGGCTGCCCGTTCGTCGGCAGAGAATCCTCTCGTCAGCTTCTTGAACTGATTCCAGAGCACCGTGTACGAGCACGACAGCTTGTCCACAGGGAAATTGCTCTCGAACATACATCGGTCGGGCCCAAACTGATCTATAGTGTAGCGATACCAATCCTGATTAGCCGCCAGCAACTCGTCAGACGTCGGCGGCCGATCGCGCTCGTGCCAGCCGTACCCATTGACCACCATCTGGATGCCGCCTACTTTGGCCACCACGTTCGGGCATTTCGCCAATTCGGCGACGGCCGGCTTCCATGCGGCGAACACTTCGTCGCGGCGTCCCGCAAAAGAGCCCACGCCGATAGGCCCGCCCAAGTGGTTGAAAATGATGACCGTATCCGGGAACGCTTTTGCGAGACTCGTCAAGTCGGCGATGTGAGTGTGATAGAGCCAGGCGTCGAATGACAACCCATAGGTACGCAAGTGTGCGTAGCCCTTGCGAAAATCCGGGTCCAACAGGATATGTCGAGGAGCATCAGGAGACTGGTTTGGTACCACAGTCCGATCGGCCCACGCCGCGCGATGGCGGATGCCACGAAAACGCTGCGGGCTGGCAGCAATCTGCGCTTCGAGCACCGGTATTACCCGATCACCCAGTCGAAGGTCGGCGGAACCGACAATACCCGTCGCTACACGAGTATCCCCGTAACCGCCGCTGGCGCTCATCGCCGCGACGCCTTGCACGAACTCTGTTTCGCCAACCACTCTTAGCTCTTCAGGTCCATCGGCGCGGTACATCGACGTACATTCAACGAAAACCGTCTGGCGTACATTGTGAGCCTGGGTATCTTCGACCAGTTCCTCGAGAAGATAGCGGTTGCCGGGTCGGTCCCACAGATGATGATGCGGGTCGATGATCGGAAGCTCTGGCTCAAGCGCCGGCTCGCTGGTCAGCGAGAGCCAGTCGGGCATGGGCTGGGCCCGCGCCGACGTCGCCATGAACCCCGGCAGAGTGCCGGTGAGGGCGAGACCACCCGCTGTGCACATGCCTGCGTGTTGAAAAAAACCTCGGCGCGTAATGCCACTCATAGCAGTACCTCTGGATGGAAATCTCTAAGAAGGATAAAAGCTAACCCAATGTAAGTCCACGCTTTCACTATGCACATAAGGAATTGAGAAAAATAACTTAAATTCAGCTGGCTACATGCTGTTTCTACCAGGAAAAGTTGGGTTAAGCCGTAGTTTAAACATTTATTTTCGTATTATTTCAATGTCTTATACTTTGCTTTGAAAGTAATATCTCTTCTCATTCAGATAACACTTCTCTCTCCTGACTCAATCTGCCGTTACCAGCGTTACAAAGTTTCACCGAAATATCATGAGCAATCTGTAACAGTTGCTGCGGATATACCGCTTCCTTAGAGTCGGAGAAGGAAGGCAGATAGCGAATCCAAGAAGTATGAAATTTGAATCGCCCCCAGTTCGCCAGACACCTTTCGGTCATAGAATATGACTATCTCGTTCGACGATGAGCGTTTACCTGGTCTGATAAAGCCGTTCTGGCGAGAATCAGGTGCCGTATGCAGTTACCGAAAGATCCATACTGATCTGCGTGATCATGGGGAGCTTTGCGGCTCTGACCGGATATACGGGTCGATGTGAAACGTGCTTGAGTAAAACGAAAAATCTTTAACACGCGAGATGAAGCAAGGGCAGTTGTCTTCGACTGTATCGAACTGTTTTACAATAACCGGAGACGGCATGGTTCTAACGTATAGCTGTCCCCGGCAGAGTATGAGAAGCGATACCACGAGCGGCTGAGATGTGTCTGGAGAACTGGCGGCGATTCAGGTTTCGTTGGGTTCACCGGTGTAACACGCCGAGACTCAGGCCGGTGGATGTTACAATATATGCTACGTTAAAATACGAATGGTACAAGAAGGACGCAGACAGGCTGAGACAGAAACAGTGGGTTTTAAGCTATTTTTATCGGGATAATGAGACAATTTAAGACTTGCTGAGATTGGGTGTCTGGTGCCCCGGGCAGGATTCGAACCTGCGACCTGCCCCTTAGGAGGGGGCCGCGCTATCCAGCTGTGCCACCGGGGCAACGCAGGCGGCGAGTATAGCACGGCTGGACGATTTTTTGAGTGCTGACGCGTCCTGCCAGGCAGCAGGTCACCGGTTTTCCAGATGGATTGACTGCCCGACCCGGAGCGAATAATCGGACCACGGGTTCGTTGAGCTTCGTTCAGGCCTGCAGCACTGATGCCGCAGGGAAGCGCCACTCATTGTTCAGCCGGTTCAAAAATCAGCACCGCGCCATTGTTGCTGTAGCGTTTACCGGTAGGTTCCGGACCGTCATCAAACACCTGTCCATGGTGTCCACCACACCGGGCACAACGGTATTCAGCAGGACCCAGCAGACCCAGGCCGAGCCGCTGCAGTTCCAGGTGTCCCGGGATGGCGTTCCAGAAGCTGGGCCAGCCGGTGTTGCTGTCGTACTTCCATGCGGACTGGAACAGTTCCAGTTCACAACCGACGCATTTGTAGACGCCGGCCCGCTGTTCGTTGAGCAGGGGGCTGGACCCCGGTTCCTCGGTCTCACCCATAATCAGGATCGCGTATTGTTCGTAGCTCAGCAGGTCGAACCATTCTTCGTCGCTGATGGCGAAGCGACCGACGTCGTCCGGATGCGCGGTTGCCCGGGGCCAGTAGCCGGGAAGTGCCAGGGAGGCCAGGAAACTGCAGGCGGCACGTCTTTTCATAGCAAACTCCAGGATTACTGCGCGGAACCGGCACCCGGAGAGACGCGGTTACCTGGTGCGCGTGTCGGATTGCTGCCCGTACCGTGTTGTTTTCAATAGGTTAAGGACCCTAAATAATAACACGACAAGGTCTTTTTCCATGGTATGTTTAGCCCGGTTACCAATCCCTATCGGACCAAGTGTGCATGTCAAAACTGAAATGGCAATGTTCGGCATTCCACGCGCTGACGCCACTGCAGCTGTATCAGTTACTGCAGCTGCGCACTGAAGTTTTCGTGGTGGAACAGGCCTGTATTTACCAGGACCTGGATGACCTCGATCAGGACGCCATGCACCTGCTCGGTTACATCGACCAGCGGCTGGCCGGCTATGCCCGCCTGGTGCCACCCGGCATCAAGTACGACGAGCCGGCTATCGGTCGGATTGCCAGCCACCCTGCCCATCGCCGGCAGGGCCATGGCCGGGCAGCTGTCAAGAAGGCCGTGGAAATCTGCCAGGATATCTGGCCTTCAGAAGGGATAAGAATCTCAGCCCAGCAGCGACTGGAAAAGTTTTACCGGGATTTTGGCTTCCGCACCGTTTCGACTCCCTACCTCGAGGATGGCCTGCCCCATGTTGAAATGATACGGCCGGCCGGTTGAGGACGCGGCGGCAGCAGTGCTACCGATCGATCAGGACCTGGTGACCTCGTCAAACTCCCGGAGTACGGAATCAAGCCGTTGGGGCCGGTATTTTGTTACCGCCACGATTGCCAGGCTGGCCAGCAGGAAGCCGGGAACAATCTCGTACAGATCGAACAGCCCGCCCTGCAGATTGGACCAGACAACCACGGTTACGGCGCCAAGGGCCATACCGGTGACCGCGGCAGCGGCGGTCATGGACCGCCAGAACAGGGAAAACAGAATCACCGGTCCAAAGGCCGCACCAAAACCTGCCCAGGCGTAGCCAACCAGGTCCAGGACACGACTGCCCCGGTCACTGGCGATTACCACGGCAACCAGGGCGATAGCGACGACCGCCAGGCGGCTGACAATCAGCAATTCCCGCCTCCCGGCGCCAGGTCTCACGAATACCCGGTAAAAGTCCTCGCTGATGACACTGGAAGAAACCAGCAGCTGCGAGTCGATGGTGGACATGATCGCCGACAGAATTGCCGCCGAGATCACCCCGGCAATCCAGGGATTGAACAGTACCTGGCTAAGGGCGATAAAAACCGTCTCCGAATTCTCCAGTGGCTGACCGGCAAAATAGGCCATCCCGGCCAGTCCGGTGGATACCGAACCCAGCAATACCACAAGCATCCAGCTCATTGCGATCCGACGGGCCCCGACCAGCCTGGCGGGATTTTCTATAGCCATGAAACGCGCCAGTATGTGGGGCTGGCCAAAATAACCCAGACCCCAGGCCAGCAGCGACAGCACGCCAAGAGCCGATGTGCCGGCCAGCAGGCTGATGCCGTCAGGATCCACGGCCTGAACGCGGTCCAGCAACGGACCGATTCCGCCGGCATCAAGCCATACCAGCAGCGGCGTAAGTATCAGTGCCAGCAACATCAGTGCCGCCTGCAGCGCATCGGTCCAGCTCACCGCCAGGAAACCACCGACAAAGGTATAGGAGACGATTACCAGTGCCCCGGTATACAGCGCGACCTGGTAATCGAGATCGAAACTGCTTTCGAACAGAATAGCGCCACCCACCAGTCCGGAGGCGGTATAGAAAGTGAAAAACAGCAGGATCACCAGGGCCGACAATATCCGCAATACCCTGCTGTGATCGGCAAACCTGTTTTCCAGGTAATCCGGCAGTGTCAGTGAATTGCGCGCATGCCGGCTGTAGATCCGCAGGCGCCGGCTGATCAGTCGCCAGCTGGCATAGGCTCCGCAGACCAGGCCGATGCCTATCCATACTTCGCTGAGCCCGGCCAGGTAGACGGCGCCGGGCAGGCCCAGCAGCAGCCAGCCGGACATGTCCGAGGCACCGACGCTCAACGCCGTGACAACGGCGCCCAGGCGTCGTCCACCCAGTATGTAATCGTCAATATCGTGGGTGCGCCGATAAGCCATGGCGCCAATCACCAGGATCAGCAGCAGGTAAGCGATAAAACTGAACAGCAGTGGTGAGTCCATGGACGGGCGGGGTCTCGGGTTGGCGGGTCCCGAAATCCTAGCAGAATACAAATCCCGATGAACAGCCGGATCAGTCCGGCCAGTTTATCCGCCGGTACTGTAGCTTTACCAAATGAGTCGATATTATGGGCGGGAAAGCCAGTTGCCAGGCCGTTGCTTCTCCGCCAGACGTTCGCCTGGCCGGCAACCACAGGATACCCGTGCCAGATGCATATTCCAGCTTCGCAGCGAATTATCCTCGATCACCTCAAGCAGCATGGGGCCCAGTCGGTCAAGGTACTGGCCAGGCACCTGGACATGACCACCATGGGTATTCGCCAGCACCTGGCTGAAATGCAGGCCAACGGCCTGGTAAACAGCACGGTCCAGGCCCGTCAGACCCGCGGACGCCCCATGCACCTGTGGGAACTGACAATCAAGGGGCATGATCAGTTCACCGACGGCCACCGGGACGAAAGCGTGGCCCTGATCAACGTGATCAGGGAGGAACTGGGCGAAAGCGGACTGGAGCGCATGGTTGATTTGCGCTGCGAAAACCTGGAGCAACGCTATCGCACGCTGCTGGCGGGTCACGATGACCTGCCCACCCGAATCCAGATACTGGCCCGCCTCCGTACCGCGGACGGGTTCATGGCCGAAGTGCGGATGCTGCCCAATCAGAACTGGCTGCTTATCGAGAATCACTGCCCCATTCGACGCCTTGCCGAGACCTGTCACCGGTACTGTCATGCCGAGCTGCGCATTTTTCAGAACCTGTTGGCAGACCAGGCCAGTGTTACCCGTACCGATTACCGACTCCACGGTGACCGGCGTTGTGCCTACCGGATTGCCAGGCGCGACCAATAGGTCGACTATTTAATAGCATTTATCGGAATACTCCGGGGTTCCCTGGTTACAGCGGGAGAAATTCCAGCGGCACAGTGATAAACTATGGCGCATGTATCCGACCAGCCACACTCCTGATTATTCCCCGGCCCACAATCCATCATGAGCAGACTTTTCCTGACCAGGGCTGTCCTGGCAGTTGCAGTAATCGTTGTCGCACTGCTTCTTGTTACGCCTGCGCTGGTGGGTGGCAGGATTCAGTCTGCTACCGTGGATTCGTTGCTTGACCGGGTACCCGCCGAAGCCTCCAGTGTCATGGACATAACCCAGACCGATTTCCAGCGGGGCTGGTTCGGCAGTACCGCCCGCCTCGAATTGCGGGTCGAGGAACTGGACACACTGCTGGGTGAACCGGTCACGTTGATTCTTGATCTGGCCATCGATCACGGTCCCGTACTGTTCACTCCCGACGGATTGCGCCTGGGGGTGGCCTTTTCGGAAATTGACCCGGAACTGACCGGGCTGGATCTGCAACAGTTCGATCTGCAGGCCGTAACCGAGTACACCCGGCCGCTTTTCTACCTGTTCGCGGGGTTTGATAACACCGTGGAACTGGGTCTGGATCTCGATCGCCTGCAGTCGGGTATCGCCGGCATGAGCCTGGAGCTTGAAGATCTCCGGGGAATTACCGTGGTCAATGCCGATCTCTCCGGAACAGGCAACGTGAATCTTGACCGGTTGTCTTTTCATGCCAGTGACCGGCAACTCGATCTTTACCTGCAGAACCTGTCGTTCCAGGCCAGCGAGGCCGATGTCACCAGTGCCCTGTCAACGGGACAAAGTCACGTTGTCATCGATGAGATTGGCAGCACGTCACCCCTGCCCCTGACCCTGCGCAGGGTCAGCGCGGAATTCGAGTTGAGAGAAGACCTGCAGTCTTCCCAGCGGCTGGTTTTTTCCCAGGCATTCCGCATAGCGGAGTTCGGTGGTGATCTGCCGCTGGACTCCGTGGCTCTGGAATCGCGGCTGGGAGGATTGAGTCGCCCGCTGCTGGAAAACTATGTGAAACTGATCGATCAATATCAACAGCGTACGGCGATAACACCGGGTCAGCCCGATCCCGTGCTGGAGAACCTCAGTCAGGATCTCCTGCTGGACCTGGCCAGGGAATCCGTCGACCTGGATGTCAGCCTCAATGCCGATGCCTTCGGCGGCGCGCATCGTTTAACCCTTGCGGTGGACTGGTTCGGCCTGCCGACATTGACCGGCCTGGACACGATAAACATGCAGGAAGTTATTCGCGCCGTGTCGGTGGACCTGGTGGTTGACGCAGACCAGGCAGCACTGATGAACAGTCCGCTGGCCCAGGCCGTGAGCGGGTATGCCAGCCAGGGACTGCTGGAGGTAGCCAATGGCCGGGTTCGCGCGGAGGCCAGCCTTGCCGACGGCATTCTCCGGGTCAACCAGGAAACCCTGCCAATCGACCAGTTGATCAACCTGCAATAATCGGTAACCATCGACTGCAGGTCCATGCAGTTTCATTCAGCGCCAGCTTTCCCGGTCCAGGGCTGGCAAACAACATCCTGCAAAGTTGCCCATGAAAAACACTGACAACCACAGCCTTTCCCTGTTCAACTACCCGAAATACTGGGCCGAGTGCTTCGGTACGGCCGAGTACCTGCCCATGTCCCGGGATGAAATGGACACGCTGGGCTGGGACAGTTGTGACATCATCCTGGTCACCGCCGATGCCTACGTCGATCATCCAAGTTTCGGTATGGCGGTGATCGGTCGGTTCCTCGAGGCCCAGGGATTTCGCGTGGGCATCATTGCCCAGCCGGCCTGGGACAGCGCCGAACCGTTCCGGCAGCTTGGCGAACCCAACCTGTTTTTCGGCGTGACCGGCGGCAACATGGATTCGTTGATCAACCGCTACACCGCCGACATGCGGCTGCGCAGCGAAGATGCCTATACACCCCATGGCGAAGCCGGTAAACGTCCGGACCGCTCGGTAATCGTCTACAGCCAGCGTTGTCGTGAGGCCTACTACGATACCCCCATTGTCATCGGTGGTATCGAGGCCAGTTTACGCCGCATCGCCCAGTACGATTACTGGAGTGACGAGGTGCGCCGGTCGATTCTACTGGATTCCAATGCCGACCTGCTGGTTTACGGAAACGGCGAGCGGGCCATCGCCGAGATAGCCCACCGGATAGCCCGGGGAGAATCCCCCGCCGGCATGACCGACATCCGGGGTACCGCTTTTGTTCGCCCGTCCCTGCCGGAAGGCTGGACTGAAATCGATTCCACGCGTATCGACTGGCCAGCGGCCATCGACAAAATTCCCAATCCCTACGACTATGACCACGGCGGTCAAAAACCCGCGGTTGAACCGGATCGCGATAGCGATACGGCCCCGGTGAAAATAATCCCCATGCCGCTGCAGCGTCAGGCCGAACTGGATCCGCAGCACTGCTATATACGACTGCCGGCCTACAACAAGGTCAAAAACGATCCGGCGCTGTATGCCCATGCATCACGGGTATTACACCAGGAATCCAACCCCTACAATGCCCGTCCACTGGTACAGCGCCACCAGACCCAGGATGTCTGGGTAAATCCGCCACCGATCCCGCTGGAAACCGATGAGCTGGATGGTGTCTTCGACCTGCCCTATCAACGCCGGCCGCACCCCGTTTACGGCGATGCCCGGATTCCCGCCTACGACATGATCAAGACGTCGGTCAATATCATGCGCGGTTGCTTCGGCGGCTGCACCTTCTGCTCGATTACCGAACACGAGGGACGAATTATCCAGTCGCGCTCGGAACAGTCGGTGCTCAGGGAAATTGAAAAAATTCGCGACCAGGTGCCAGGCTTCACCGGCACGGTATCCGACCTGGGCGGACCCACGGCGAACATGTATCGACTGAACTGTAAATCGCCGGCCATCCAGAAAAGCTGCCGCCGTCTTTCCTGCGTCTACCCGACAATCTGTCGCCACCTGGAGACCGACCACCGCCATACCACGCAATTGTATCGCAAGGCCCGCGCGATCCCCGGGGTAAAGACCGTGGCCATCGCTTCGGGGCTGCGCTATGACCTGGCATTGAAAGATCCCGAATACGTGGAGGAACTGGTCACTCATCATGTCGGCGGTTACCTGAAAATCGCACCGGAACACAGCGAAAGCAATACCCTGGACAAAATGATGAAGCCGTCCATCGACGCTTACGATGAGTTCAAGAAGCTGTTCGACCGCTTTTCACGCAAGGCCGGAAAAAAGCAGTACCTGATTCCCTACTTCATCGCCGCCCACCCCGGCTGCGAGGATGAGGACATGCTCAATCTCAGTCTCTGGCTGAAAGAGCACGGCTTTAAACCGGACCAGGTGCAGACCTTTTACCCCTCACCCATGGCCCTGGCCACGGCCATGTATTACTCGGGGAAAAACCCGCTCAGAAAAGTACGCTACAAGAGCGAAAACATGTCGGTGTGCAAGGATATTCAGCAGCGTCGCCTGCAGAAAGCGTTTCTGCGTTATCACGATGAAAAAAACTGGCCGGTGCTGCGCAAGGCGCTACGGGACATGGGCCGTGGAGAACTGATCGGTGACAGTCCTGGCTGCCTGGTTCCCGCCGAGAAAACCGTGGGTAAAGTCCGTTACCGGGCGCCGGGGGCTTCCCGCAAAGCGACAGCTGGCCGGGTTGTCCCGGGAAAAGCCGCTGCAGCCAGGGGCCTGTCGAAAAAAGCGCGTCGCAGGTCGTCGTAACTCGCCTACTCCGAGCCACTGTCCTTGTTACGCGCCCGCTCCAGGATATCCACCATGGTGTCGACGCTGCGCTTGTTGGCGGCGGCCTCGTCGAAATCCTTGCGGTTGCCGCGCCTTTCCCGCTTACCCTGGATCGCCCGGTCATTGGACGTACCGCGACGGCGCGCTGACTTCCCGGCCTCGGGCCGGGGGTTGTCCAGGTGAAAATCGATGTGCGAAAGAATACCCCGCAGGATATTCATTTCCATCGTGTCCAGTCTGATCCGGCTGAACAGGCGGCGCAGCCGCTGCATCAACTGGCGGGGGTTATCCGGGTCATGAAAGTCCAGCCGCACCAGTACTTCCTCCAGATGTCGGTAAAACTGTTCCACCTGCTCCCCCGTAGCCCACTCGATATCCCAGTAATCCTCATCCGGCGACGAATTATCGAGACGCGCCAGGGCACTGCGTCGCACCTCGTAGCAGATCACCAGGACCGCCGCCGCCAGGTTCAACGAGCTGTAGCCGGGTGAGGCCGGAATCTGCACGTGGAAGTGACAAAGCTGCAGTTCCTCGTTGGTCAGGCCACTGTCTTCACGACCAAAAACCAGTGCCACCTGGTTGGTTGTGCTGTCCTGGATTACCTTTTCGGCACACTGCTCCGGAAGCAGCACCGGCCAGGGAATTTTCCGCGACCTGGCACTGGCGCCGATCACCAGGCCACAGTCGGCGATGGCATCCTGCAAGGTGTCGTAGACAGTGGCGTTTTCGAGAATATCCAGGGCGGATGCCGCCCGGCCCACGGCAACCCCACTGGGAAACTCCGCCGGCTGGACCAGGGCAAGCCGGGAAAGCCCCATGTTTTTCATGGCCCGGGCAGCAGCGCCAATATTTCCCGGGTGAGAAGTGTTCACCAGGACGATTCGGATGCGCCGGTCGCGCAACGGGTCGGGTGGCTCGTTGTCATCGACGCCGGGGATAGCAGTTTTTGCCAAGGTTTCACCTTTATGGAAGCATTCGATCAAGTCATGATTCAGGTCAGACAGCGGTGCCCGGACCAGAACACCTGGCCGCTCACCATGGCCAGACACCGTCGGGCGTTGGCGTCAGCGACAACGGCGCCGCAGTCGCGGGAAAGTATAGCAATTTGACGGCTGACTCGCCCGGGGTCCGTCCCTTCTTACCTGTTCGACCGACCTCACCTGCATCCACCGAACCGGCGGGCAACCGGGGTCACGAATTCCGCAGGTAGACGCTTTTGGCTCGCCACTGGCAGCGATCGCCTGTCATCTCGCTGTCGTTGACAGCACCGACCCCGGCGATTCTCGGCATTGACCTAATCTGCTATGATTGTTCGTTTCCAGTTTGTCTCGCAATTCAGCGGGCAATCCGCTCTCAGGACAATCGGCTTTCAGGCTTTCTTCCATGCATCCTTCGTTAAACATTGCCCTGCGCGCAGCCCGCGCAGGGGCTGCCAGTCTTATAAGCAGCTTCGACCGTCTCGACCGGGTCAAGATTCTGCAGGAACTGGACAATGACCTGCTGACCTCGGCGCATCTTGATGCCGAGGAGGCAATCCTGCAGCTGCTGCAGAAACCCTTCCCGCGACACGGTTACCGGTCGACAACAGAGCGCCTGCAGGAGCCCATCGAATCGGATACCACGTGGCTGTTGTCACCACTCATCGGTACCCGCAATTTTCTTCGCGGCTCCCATGGCTTTCTCCTGGGCATAGCCTGCATGGTAGAACACAAGGTCACCCTGGCTGTCCTGGTGGATCCGTTACTGGACGAGGAGTTCACTGCCGTCCGCGGCAGCGGTGCCAGTCTGAGCGGACATCGAATTCGTGTCAGCAATAAGTCCGCCCTGCCGGACAGCGTGGTTGCCGTGGAGTTCCCCGAGTCTGTCACGGACCGGTCCGGCAGCAGCCTGCCCCTGCTGCAGCAGAAATTACTGGAACAAAGCGTGGCCCTGCGCAGTACCGGAAACGCTATCCTGGATATGGTCTGCGTGGCTGCAGGTCGCTTCGACGGTGGACTTGTCGCCAGGCCATCGGCATCGTACCCGCTGGACACCGCCAGCATGCTGCTGCGGGAAGCCGGCGGGCTGGTCAGTGATCTGTCCGGCAATCCCGGGCTGGAGGGTGACGAACTGGTTTTCGCCAGCCCGAAATATTTCAAACAGCTGCTGCAACTGGCCCGCTGAACGTTGCCGCAGCCAGTCTCAATTGCAATAAGTTGTGACTGATCCCGAATGACCGTGGCATTCATCCGGTATTAGGATAGTGTTCACAGGGTCCGTTGCTGCAATCAGCTCGGGCACTGGCCGACCAGGCCGATGCCCGGGGAAGTTGACTGACGGACCATTGACCGCTGTGTCGTCGCCGTGGCAATAATTATTCAGTACCAGAGCAAGAACAAAAAACGGATGCAGGAACGTACCAAACGACAAAGCTTGAGCCTGGTGGAGTCACCGATTCCCGAAGTCCTCCGCCGCATGACTACGCCGATGATAGTCGGCATGGCGATGCTGTTCACCTTCAGCCTGGTGGACACCCTGTTTATCAGTTTTCTCGGCACCGATTCCCTCACTGCCATCAGCTTCACTTTCCCGGTCACCTTCATGATCATGAGCCTGGCCATCGGTCTCGGTATCGGCACCTCGGCGGTGGTGGCGAAGTACATGGGCAGGGCCGATTTTCCCCGGGCCAGGGAAGCCTCCACGGTAACCAACTATCTTGCCGTGGCCTGTGCCACGGTGACGGTGGTCATCTGCTGGCTGTTTCTGGACCTGATATTCCGCTCCATTGGCGCCAGTGAATCGATACTGCTGCTGATACGGGAATACATGGTGATCTGGCTGCCTGGCAGCATTCTGCTGGTGGCCATCATGAACGGCAACAGCATCCTGCGGGCCTGCGGGAATACCAGGACACCCAGCCTGGTCATGGCCGGCAGCGGAGTGATCAATGCCGTACTGGACCCGGTGTTTATTTTCGGTCTGGGTCCCGTACCCGCCATGGGCATCCGCGGTGCCGCTCTGGCCACCCTGGTTTCATGGATTGTGGCATTTACCTACCTGGCCTACTTGCTGCTGATTCGCCTCGATCTGATCAATCGCATCGTGCCCTCCCGCAAGGTGTTGATCAGTTCCGGTCGGGAAATGTTGGGTATCGGCCTGCCGGCTGCGGGGGCTAACATGATGACTCCCCTGGCTGCCGGCGTGATGACGGCGATAGCCGCCGGCTTCGGCGAATCCACGGTGGCCGCCTTTGGCGTGGGCTCCCGCATCGAACCTCTGGCAACCCTGGTGGTGCTGGCCATGTCATCCACCCTGCCGCCACTGATCAGCCAGAATTTCGGTGCCGACCGGCTGGACCGGGTTGCCGAGGCCTACCGGTTGGCCACCCGCTTCATTATTGCCTGGCAACTGGCGATCTACCTGTTGCTGGCCCTGTTCGCCGGGCTGATAGCCCGGGTGTTTTCCGGCGACACCGAGGTGCTGGCGGCAATTAAACTGTACATCTGGATTCTGCCCCTGGGATACGGCATGCAGGGCGTGATCATTCTCACCAACTCGGCGCTGAACGCGCTGCATCGGCCATTTGAAGCGCTGTACCTGTCCTTCGCGCGATTCTTCGTCTTCTACGTGCCACTGGCCTGGATCGGTGCACAGACGCTGGGCCTGCCCGGCTTTTTCCTGGGGGCACTGGTGGGCAATCTGCTGATGGCAATGCTGTCACTGCGGGCTTTCAGACGGGCACTGGATGCGGAGATCAGTCGGGCGGAACGCGAGGCGCGGGATCCGCAGGTTGAAGCGGTCTGAACCAGCGCCCGGGATGCCAACTGGTGGAGCCCCGTCGCCCGAACGCGCGAGTAACAGGTCAGGGACTTCTGAAGGGACCCAGCACTCTTTTCATCAGGGAAGGTACCGACTCGCGCGCCACCGTGGCATGCCCGGCCTCTGTCTGCGCGCTGTCCTCCTGCGAACTGTCAGTCTCTGCCAGCTCAAAGCTTTTGTCGTCAACCTCTATCGGGGTTTGCTTCCCGTCCTCGTCGGTATAGCTGAGGCGGTTGTTGGCTTCCTGGAATGCCAGCATTTCGGTGCAGATCTCGTTGTATTCGCTGGCGCTCAGCAGTTCCGGCATTTCTTTCATATTTAAAGTGAACTTTCTATCGTTAACTGCTGATAAGTAATGTAAATTTTTCTTGTTTTTGATCAATAGCCCTTCCCGCTCAGCCACTTCGTAAAGCGGCGTGCCCCGCAGGGGGATGTAGGGGAAAAAGAAGAAATGTTCCGGGGAAATCAGCTTGTTCAGGCGCAGGGTTTCCCGCATGTTTTCCGCCGTTTCCAGCGGCATGCCGACGATATTGAAGGTCAACCGGTTGATGCCCGCCTGCTTGCAGTTTCTGGCAGCATCGATGATCTGCTGGTTTTTCATTTTACGACCCAGCATTTCCGCCCGGTACTTTTCGTCGCCACTCTCGATACCGAACCAGATGGTGTGGCACCCCGCGGCTGCAGCCGTTTCGCAAAACTGTTCGCTCATCACCTCCACCCGGGAATTGATGGCAAAGGGCAGACGGATTCTTTCCTTGTAGATTTCGAAGAAGGCACGCACGAACTTGAGATTGGACAGGAACAATTCGTCCCAGAATTCAAAGTACTCCACGCCGTGTTCATCACGAAGCCTTTCCAACTCGGTCACCATGGCTTCCGGGTCATATTTCCTGAGAAAAGTCTTCTTGTTTCGCCAGCCTTCCAGGACCGGCGTGTTGCAACAGTAAGTACAGCGATAGGGGCATCCCCGCCCGGTCATCACCGGCATAACCAGCTTTCCCTTGGGACCGAAAATTGAGGTATTCACCTCTTCAAACCCGCCGTTGCGCTTAAAAATATCGTAGTCCGGGAAAGGCAGTGACGCCAGGTCGCCGATCTGATGGGCTTCTGTCTGGTAGACCGAACCGTCGTCCAGCTTCTCCCACATGCCGTCAACGGGCCCGTCCTTGCTGCCCCGGAGGAACTGCACGATATTACCCATGGCATATTCCCCGTCGCCGACGCAGATGAAATCAACGCTGGGATGACCGATGGTCTGCTCCTGGCTGAGCATGGCCTGGTAGCCACCGATGACAACCGGCAGATCGGGCAACTGTTTTTTCAGCTCGACGAAATACGGGTCCATAGGAAACCAGTGAGGACTCATTACCGAAAAAGCGATCAGGTCCGCATCCAGTTCCCTGATTTTTTCGGCATAACCTTCCGGAGTGAATTTCTCATCCTCCCGCAACACGAGAATGGGGCAGAGTTCCACATCCACCCAGGGAAAATCCCGCTTAAGGTAGGCCGACATGCTGGCAATGGGCATGGACACTTCGTTGCCGTCCGGTGAATAAAAACTGAAAACCACTTTCAGCCTGCCGGAACTGCAGCGACCGTACCAATGGGATTTAGCCTGGGGATACGCTGGTCGCTCGGTGCTTATGGCTATGACGTCAGCCTTGGAATTCATACTTTCTCCTGCGCTGCGGTGCGCTGAATTTGCGATGTCTGCTGGATATCTGCTGGATATCCATTGATAGTTCCGACGGGGAGCCTGCCTCGTCATTAATGCTATCGACCTCTATGGCGCACAGTATATCATTAATGCCGTAGTGAAAAATGTCAGAAAAGCCCCCGGCAGTCAGGCCCTGACTGATCAGGAACCCTGCGAATCCAGCAGGAAACCGGGATATCCTGGCTTTACCCACCGTACAAGACACGGATGCAGGCTTGCCCGCTACTGACGCCGGGCCTGCCGGGATGGAAACCCGGCGTGCCGCGTCGGGCCGTGCTGAATCAATTACTGGATCCCCGTGAAACCACCGTGCGCAGCCCGCTAAAAGCGCACGGTTTGTAGGGCCATGTCGATGCAGATCAACCGGCGGAGCTGCTTCCGGACCATCAGAACTACTAGGGAAATAGTCTGGCTTTCAGACGGGGCCAGTCGGGCGCCACTGCGGTGTTTTCACGCCCGGCACGGGCGACGGCCATTCCCCGCCCACGATGCCTTGCAGTAGCGCTCGACAGACTCCCGCAGAACACTTCCCTAATTAGCCAGAGGGTCCTTCAATTGATGCCGGGTTTGATTTATCCTCACTGCAATTCCACATCACAGTGATGTGGCCTGGACCGTATGATGCTGCAGCACAATACCGGAAGACCCCATGGACGCACTTGAAGCCCTACATAATAGAACTTCCGTTCCTAAATTAGCTGACCCTGCTCCGTCAGGGAAATGCCTGGACAATATCTGCAGGGCGGCGTTCCGGGCAGCCGACCACGCGGTACTGCGTCCCTGGCGCTTTCTGCTGGTCAGCGGAGATGCCAGGGAACGGCTGGGAGATCTTTTCGTAGAGGCCGCCATGGCCCGGGAGCCGGCCATGGATGAGGCCGGACTGGCCCGGTTACGGGCAAAGCCCCTGCGCGCTCCATTGATCATCGTTACCATTTCCTGCCACCGGGAACATCCCAAAGTGCCGGAACTGGAACAGGATCTCTCGGCGGCGGCAGCGACCCAGAATATGCTGCTGGCCGCCTATGCCCAGGATGTCGGGGCATTCTGGCGCACCGGCTCCATGGCCTATGATCCGATGGTCAGGCAGGGGCTTGGCCTGGTGGTCAATGAAAAGATTATCGGATTCCTTTACCTGGGCAGAAAGGACGGGGCCACGAAGCGACTTTCCGATCCGGAAATCGCCGATTATTTCAGCTATTGGTAACCCGCGATCATGAAATTTCAATGTTGGCATTGCGGTGCGGATATCGGTGAGTTTCGTTCACCCTACTCACGCTACGAGGAGTGCCAGGCCTGCAATGCCGACCTGCATGTCTGCCTGATGTGCAGGTCTTACGATGACAGCGTGTCCGACGCCTGTCGTGAAGACCGCGCCGATTTCGTCCTGGACAAGGATAGAGCCAATTTCTGCGACTATTTCAAACCACGCACGGGTGCACATCGGCCCCGGGATGATCGCCAGGCCCGCGAAGCCCGGGCCAGGCTGGCAGAGCTGTTTGGCGAAACGCCGCAAGCGACGGAATCGGACGACGAACCTCTGGCATCGGATGGGAATGAGCCCTCAGCGAAAGAAGGTAAAGAGCCCTCAGCAGCACACAATGACAAGCCCTCTCCCAGGACAGATCAGCCCGCCAGACCGGAGACCGAAGCGGAACGGGCCTTTCGGGAACTGCAACGCCTGCTGGGCGAAGACTGAGGGGCATACTGCTGGTTTTCCCGGTGTCGCTGCGCAGCAACCGGTCTTGATCAGGTAATCCATAATCACTATAGTCGTTCCACCCCCGGTCCCGGGCTGGCCCGTACCCCGTCAGACCGGAACTGCCCCGGAGTGAGGACCTGCCAGGACATGCGCACCACCGTCTTTTCAACGCCACTGTTGACACCGACACTGCGGCTGATTGCCATGGTTATTCTCCGGCTCATGGGATGGACTGCAATTGGCAGGGAACTGCATCGGCCGAAGCTTGTCCTTATCGGCGCTCCTCACACCAGTAATTGGGACTTTCCCCTCATGCTGCTGATAGTCCTCAAGCTGCGCCTGAACGTCTTCTGGATGGGCAAAAATACCCTGTTCCGTTTCCCCTTCGGTGGCCTGATGCGCTGGCTGGGAGGTATTCCCATCGATCGCAGCAAGTCAAACAACGTTGTCCTGCAGGTGACCGAGGAATACAACAAGCAATCTGAACTGGTAGTGCTCATTCCCCCCGAGGGGACGCGCAGCAAAGTGGATCGGTGGAAAACCGGCTTTTATCACATTGCCCGGAATGCCGGCGTGCCTATCCTGCTGGGGTACGTGGATGCTCCCAGGAAGGAAGCCGGGCTGGCGGATTTTTTCACGCCAACCGGGGACCTGGAACGGGACATGGCGGCGATCAGGGCATTTTATGCCGACAAGGGCGGACTGAAGCCGGAAAACGCCTGATCCAACCCCGCTAGCCTGCTTTTTTCAGACTGCTGTCGCGGCTGGCGATATCTGGACAGTTCAGGGATTTCATGGCGAAGGTAAACACGGAACCGGCGAACTGGTCGGTATCGACTTTCATACGCCGGAATTTCCACCGCTTGAGGTACCACTGCTGGAGTAAACCGATGGTGTGTACGGCCAGCATTTCCGGATCGTCACAGGTAAACACACCCCGGGAGATACCATCGTTGAATTTGTCGAGGAGAATCGACTGGGCCTGCAGCTCCAGGTCCATGGCTTTTTCCTGCTGGGTCCGGGGCAGGCCCTTGACCTCCATGTAGCAGAAGTAAAACCAGGGACTCATGATTTCGTTCATGTAGGTTTCACCGTAAATGAACGCCTTCAATTGACTGACCGGATCCAGGTCGTGGGTGGCAAGGCTGCCCAGGACTTCAAGGATATAGTGGCGCAGGACGGACTCGATAACCGAAGCCAGCTCGTCCTTGCTATGGATGTAGGAATACAGGCCGCCCATGCTGATTCCGGTTTCCCGGCTCAGATCCCGCAGGCTCATGGCCTGGAAGCCTTTTTCGCTGGCCAGCCGGAAAGTCGTATTGAAGATATTCTCCAGGTTGGCCACGGCGACATTCAGATTCTTTATCTGCATCTTGTCACTGTGCATCCGGAAAACAGTTTCCCACACCGGGGGCCCTTCCAACTGCCAGGCCTGGCGAAACGCCTCCATGCTGATTTCTTTGGGCCAGTTGCAGGACTCGATTGATTCGTCAGTATTCACGAGTGGTATTTCTTGGTCAGTTGTTGATGTTGATTCAACGGCCTGCGTCGAATCGTCGGGATTAACACGGGAATTCTAACCGTTCTCAGCGTGACTGAATAGCGGCTTGGACCTTGCTCCGTAAGATTCGGCATTGCTGCTCTGCTGATCGCCATCATTGCCGGCCAGCTCATGGGTATTCAGCCATGGCGCCGGGACTGTCTGCAACCGGCTAACGGATCATTCGCCAGCCGGTACTTCAGGATTCGTGGCACAGCCTCGTCCCGCAGCCCCTCCGCCCGGCCTGCGGACAACCTCAGATCCAGAACGCCAGCACCGCCAGCACGCCACTGACGGTGCACAGCAGCAGCGATGACATCCTCAGGAAACGCGGTGATATCAGGTGCCACGTATGCCTTGCCAGCCAGTATCCTACCAGGGTGCCCGGCAGCAGCGGCAATGCCAGCTGCATTTCCCTGACACCGAAGTAGCCCACCGGCGCCAGCATAGCCAGCGACATCAGGCAGCTCACCACGAAAAACGCCGACAGGTTGGCACGAATATAGGCCGCTTCCTGGTGCTGAAGGACCAGAGCCATGGGTGGACCGCCGATGGAAGAACTGGTTCCCATGAATCCGGACATAAACCCGGCGGCCATCATGTGGCCCGGAGTCGGGGTCAGGGCCACGGTTTTCAGGCTGACTGCCACCGCCACCAGCACGGATATACCCAGCCACAGGCCCAGCATTTCCTGGTTTATCCAGAGAATCAACAGGGCGCCAGCAACGGATCCCGGCACGCGACCGATCACGGCATACTGCAGACCGCGAAGTGAAATGGAGCCACGGTGTCCCCAGGCATTGGCCACTGACAGGGTAAACGCACTGACGGTTATCGGTGCCGGCACGTACGCGGGATTCAGGAAAAACAGCACGGGCGCGGCGATAATGGCCAGCCCGAAGCCGATAGAGCTCTGAATATAGGAACCCAGCGTTATTACTGCTACCGCCAGCATTATTTCGGTGGTCATCGAAATACCACCGTGCGCCCACCATTCAGAATAATACGGTGTTCGCAGTGCCATTTGATAGCCCTGGCAAACGCTACGCACTCGGCATCACGACCGATCTGCACCAGCTCTCCCACATCACAGTTATGGTCGACTTTTTCTACTGCCTGTTCAATTATTGGACCCTCATCGAGCTCCGTCGTCACATAGTGGGCCGTAGCGCCGATTACCTTGACACCCCTGTTGTACGCCTGCCGATAGGGATCAGCACCCTTGAAACCGGGCAGAAACGAGTGATGAATATTGATTACCCGTCCGGCCAGCGCATCACACAAATCCTTAGACAGAATCTGCATGTAGCGGGCCAGGCCAAACAGGTCGACCTGCTTCTGCTGAATAATGCCAAGTATTTCCTGCTCCTGCTGCGCCTTGTTTTCCCGGTCCACCGGCAGATAATAGTAAGGGAGGCCGTACCACTCGGTCATTTTCTCCATGTCACGGTGGTTGGACACCACCCCGACAACTTCCGCCGGCAACACGCCACTACCCCAGCGATGCAATATGTCGTTCAAGCAGTGAGTGTGTCGCGACACGGCCAACAGCAGCCTGATCTTTATCGACAGGTCGAAAAAAGACCAGTTCATGGCAAACTGCTCACCCGTGGCGCGAAAGTCATGATCCAGTGTCGCCGTGGTCGGCAATGACGCTTCCATCTCTTCAAATTCAACCCGCATGAAGAACTGATCAATTTCCTTATCCCGGTGCTGGGCTGCCTCCGTTATGGTGGCACCGCGCTGGAACAGGAAGTCACTCACTGCCCGGACAATTCCATTGGCCTCCGGACAGGAGACCGTAAGTACATAGCGTTGTTTTTGACTTTCCGACATGAGCAGAATTCACCAGGTGAGGTTTGTCAGAGCTTTCGTTTCGCCTGCCCCCGGAAGAGCATGCACTGACCCGTAACGAATGCCAAACAGGGCGCGCAGTTTACCACCCACCGGAATAACTGAACACCGGTGGCATCGGCGGATGCCTGGCCGCGGTTGCCGGTCCCTGCCGTGATCTTTACAATCACCTCATCCCGGAACGACAACAACAACCAGGAAACCCAGCTATGAAATCGCGAGCAGCAGTAGCCTTTGAGGCCGGCAAGCCCCTCGAGATCGTCGAAGTCGATGTGGAAGGCCCCAGGGCCGGAGAAGTGCTGGTGGAAATCAAGGCCACCGGCGTCTGTCACACCGATGCATTCACACTGTCCGGTGACGATCCGGAAGGCGCCTTTCCCGCCATCCTCGGTCACGAGGGTGCCGGTGTCGTCGTGGAAACAGGCCCCGGCGTCAAATCCCTGCAGCCCGGGGACACTGTCATCCCCCTCTACACCCCGGAATGCCGGGAGTGCGATTTCTGTCTCAATCCCAAGACCAATCTTTGCCAGTCAATCCGGTCAACCCAGGGGCAGGGCCTGATGCCCGACGGCAGCAGCCGGTTTTCCCTGGATGGCAAGCCAATCCTGCACTACATGGGTTGTTCCACGTTTTCCAACTACACCGTGCTTCCGGAAATTGCCCTGGCGAAAGTTCGCAGCGATATTCCCTACGACAAGGTCTGCTATATCGGTTGCGGGGTGACTACCGGCGTCGGTGCGGTAGCGCTTGATGCCCGGGTTGAGCCCGGCAGTACCGTGGCGGTATTCGGCCTGGGCGGCATCGGCCTTAACGTTGTCCAGGGCGCCAGCCTCGTTGGAGCAGACCGGATCATCGGTATCGACACCAATCCGGCGAAGGCCGACCTGGCGCGCCAGTTCGGCATGACCGATTTCCTCGACCCCGGCACAGTGGATAATGTCGTCGAAGCCATCGTCGACATGACCGGCGGCGGAGTCGACTACAGCTTTGAATGCATCGGCAATGTCAACACCATGAGGCAGGCACTGGAATGCTGTCACAAGGGCTGGGGTGAATCCATCATCATCGGAGTTGCCGGGGCCGGGCAGGAGATTTCCACTCGACCCTTTCAGCTGGTAACGGGCCGGGTGTGGCGTGGTACGGCCTTCGGTGGCGCCAGGGGACGTACCGATGTTCCCCGGATCGTCGACTGGTACATGAATGGAAAAATCCAGATTGATCCACTGATAACCCATACCATGCCGTTGGAGGATATCAACAAGGCCTTCGACCTGATGCATGAAGGCAAGAGTATACGCTCGGTAATTTTATTCTGATTTACACGGCCCTTGACCAGGCAGCGCAAAACAGGAATTGGGGAAGAACATTGATGAAATATCTGCATACCATGGTGCGGGTCGCCGACCTGGACGCGTCACTTGATTTCTATTGCAACAAGCTCGGCCTGCGGGAAGTACGGCGTAGCGAACATGAACAGGGCCGGTTTACCCTGGTGTTCCTGGCCGCCGAAGGCAACGAAGAGGCCCAGGTGGAACTGACCTACAACTGGGATCCCGAAGACTACTCGGAGGGGCGGAATTTCGGCCATCTCGCCTACCAGGTTGACGACATTTACGCCCTGTGTGCCAGGCTGCAGGCCGGCGGTGTCACGATAAACCGTCCACCCCGGGATGGCCGCATGGCATTCATCCGCTCGCCGGACAATATTTCCATCGAGCTGCTGCAGGCCGGCGATCCGCTGGAGCCGTCCGAGCCCTGGGCAAGCATGCCCAATACCGGCACCTGGTAGACCGGCGCTGACAGCTGCAAGGCCATGACCGGTGGCGACGACGATTTCAGTCGATGCAACCGGTTGAGCCACTACAGCGGCTCGATTATCATAGCCGCCCTGATTTCTACCCTCTACCAGCCAGGGCGGCCCCACTATGCAGATACTCGATGGCAAGCAGACCTCCGAACAGATTCGCCGGGAAATTGCCCGCCAGGTAACCGCTATCCGTGACCAGGGCGGCGCACCACCGCACCTGGCCGCGGTCCTGGTGGGTGCCGACGGCGCCAGCGAAACCTACGTGGCCAACAAGGTCAGGGACTGTGAGGAAGTGGGTTTTGAATCCACCGTGGTCCGGCTGCCGGACACCGTCAGTGAAGCTGAGCTGTTGGGCAAAATCGCCGAGCTCAATAACGACGATGCCATCGATGGCTTTATAGTCCAGCTGCCGCTTCCCGATCACATCGACGAGCAAAAGGTTACCCTGGCCATCGACGCCAGTAAGGATGTCGATGGTTTCTGTCCACAGAACCTGGGCAACATGTGTCTGGGACTGCCCACTTTCCTGTCGGCAACACCCAACGGCATCATGGAGCTCCTGGCACGTTACAACATCGAAACCGAGGGTCGACACTGCGTGGTCCTCGGTCGCAGCAATATCGTCGGAACGCCCATGTCAATACTGCTTTCCCGCAACAGCAATCCCGGCAACTGCACGGTTACCGTATTGCACAGTCGCAGCCGGGATATTACCGACCATTGCCGTAACGCTGACATTCTTATAGCCGCCATCGGCCGACCCAACTTTGTTTCCGCGGACATGGTGAAACCCGGAGCCGTGGTGATCGACGTTGGCATTACCCGTGTTCCGGATGAATCCCGGAAAAGCGGATTTCGACTGGTTGGTGACGTGGATTTTGCGGCGGTGAAGGAGCACTGCAGTTTTATCACTCCGGTGCCCGGAGGCGTTGGTCCGATGACCAGGGCGTCACTGTTGCAGAACACCCTGACAGCCAGGCAACGCAGGTCTTGATGCGGGAGCAACCATGTTCGAAACACTTGCCCGTCTGGATGCCGATCCGATACTGGGGCTGATGGCAGCTTTTCGGGCCGATCGGAATCCCCACAAGATTGACCTGGGTGTCGGCGTTTACAAGGACTCTGCCGGAAACACGCCGGTCATGGCGGCCGTCAAACAGGCTGAATCCCGGCTATTGGCGAACCAGGACACCAAGTCCTACGTCGGCCCGGCCGGCGACGCTCGCTACAACGAACTGGTGGCGCAGCTGCTGCTGGGTGAGCGGCGGAGCACATCCCTGCAGGAGCGTCGCTGCACTTTTCAGGTTCCCGGAGGATGTGGGGGACTCAGACTGGCGGCTGAATTTGTCAACAAGGCCCGGCCCGATGCCAGGATCTGGGTCAGTGATCCCACCTGGCCCAATCATGTACCACTGCTGGGGGCAGCGGGCTTGACCATCGAGTCCTACCCCTACTACGACTACCAGCAGCACGAAATCCGGTTTGATGAAATGCTGCAGGCTCTCGCCACCGCCAGTGACAATGATCTTCTTCTGCTCCACGGTTGCTGTCACAACCCTTGCGGTGCCGACCTGTCCAGGGAACAGTGGCAGTCGGTAAGAGACCTGGCGCTGGAGAAAGGTCTGACGGTGATGATCGATGTCGCCTACCAGGGGCTGGGTGATGGCCTGGAGGATGATATGTACGGCACGCGGCTGCTGGCGGATGCCCTGCCGGAACTGCTGGTAGTCAGTTCCTGCTCTAAGAATTTCGGCCTGTACCGGGAACGGGTGGGTGCCCTGACCGTGATCTGTCAATCCGACAGCCAGCGCCAGGTCGCAGCAAGTCAGCTGGCCGCCATTACTAGAGGCATCTATTCCATGCCACCGGACCACGGTGCCGCCATCGTCCGCGAGATCCTGGACGATGCCGGCTTGCGTGCCGATTGGGACCGGGAACTCACCACCATGCGTGACCGGATAAACGGCCTGCGGGCACTGCTGGCGGACCGGCTGCTCCAGGCCGGGGCGAACGCGGACTTCCGCTTTATCGAACGGGAAAAAGGCATGTTTTCCTTTCTGGGCATCAGTGTCGACCAGGTGAAGCTGCTGGTGGAACGCTACAGCATCTATCTGGTGAATTCCGGTCGCATCAATATCGCCGGGATAAACGAGGACAATATCGACTACCTGGTGGACAGCCTGGTCGCCGTATTGTGACACCCGCTTCCACGGGATCCAGGCATGCCGCTACTGTCAGACACGGACCGCCATGACATCGGATTGGATGCCCTGGAGTACGCAGTTGGTTGTTGCACCGGGCAGGTTCAGCCAGCCGCTGTCCCTGTTATGACTGCCGACGATTACCAGGTCCGCTTCAAGATCGTGGGCCAGCCGCTTGATTTCCGTTGCCGGCTCCCCCGCCCTGATGACAATTCGGTTCGCGGAAATATTGAATCCGTTGCGCACCAGGATTTCCGACAGACTGACACTGGCCTGATCCTTGAGACGCTTCTGTTCCGCAGCCAACGCGCCGGTACCCCCGTCGCTTTCATCCGCGAGGAGAAAATCGCTGCGCAGGACGTGAACCACGTGCACCCTGTCCATGTGGTCGTGGCAAAATTTGTGAACGCGGGACAGCAGGTGATCGGCAGCCGGACTAAGATCTATGGCAAGCAACAGTCTGTTGAATAGAGTCACGGTGAGTCCTCCTGCCAGCAGCGCCTGTTCCGGCGCCGGCTGATCTTTTGAGTCGCAGTATAGGTCGTCTTACTTCCGGGGACTGTTGATCTACATCAACCGTGATTTACAAACTGTCGATATTGGGCCGCTATTGGTGGAAAAAATTGACACGCATCAATCACCCGGCCCTGGTCAGCTTTCGTTCGCCCAGGGCCGGCGCAATTTCACCGGCAAACCAGCGCAGCATTTCCTCCGTCGCATCCCAGCCGACGCAGGCATCGGTAATCGAAACCCCATAACGTATTTCCTCCAGGTCTTCCGGAATGGGCTGGTTACCTTCAACCAGGTTGCTTTCCAGCATTACACCGATAATCGAGCGATTACCCCCGACAATCTGACCGGCTATGTCCTCCAGCACCAGGATCTGTTTCTGGAAATCCTTCTGTGAGTTGCCGTGACTGCAATCGATCATTATATTTTCGGTGATGCCTGCTTTACGCAGTTCCTTTTCGCAATTCTCCACGTTTTCCCGATCAAAATTGGGTGACGTGCCCCCTCTCAGAATTACGTGACAGTGGGGATTGCCCTCGGTGCGAAAAGCGGCGACCTTGCCCTGTTCGGTAACACTGATAAAACTGTGGCTTGCCGACGCCGACCTGATGGCATTGACGGCAACCGACAGGTTGCCATCCACGTTGTTTTTGAACCCCACCGCCGACGAAATGCCGCTGGCCAGTTTGCGATGCGTGGGAGATTCTGTCGTGCGGGCACCAATTGCCGTCCAGGTAACCAGATCCTGGAGATACTGGGGAGATATCAGATCAAGCGCTTCCACGGCAATGGGCAGGCCCAGCTGCGCGATTTCCAGCATCAGCTGCCGGCCGATACGCAGCCCATGATCGATTCGGTGGGATCCGTCCAGGTGCGGATCGTAGATCAGCCCTTCCCAACCAACCGTGGTTCTGGGCTTTTCGAAATAGACCCGCATCAGCACCAGCAGGGAGTCTGACAGCTCGTCGGCAAGGGGTTTCAACCGCCTGGCGTATTCAAGGGCCTCGGCGGTATCGTGGATGGAACAGGGGCCAACCACCACGGCCAGGCGCGGGTCCTCGTGGTCCAGTATCGCCTTGAGACTGCGATGTCCCTTGAGCACCGTTTCCAGGGCTGTGCCCTGCAACGGCAGCTCATCCTTGAGGCTGCCGGGGGCGGGCAGCTCCTCAAAGCCGATGATATGTAAATTATCTATTTCCTTGTTGCGTTCGCCCATTGTTCGAATCCGCTTTCCGTGATGGTTGCTAACCGAAGTGCAATTATCCTGTGCAGGCGGGCAAATGGCAAAGCCGGGGACAACTCCAGCCGAAATTAGCGGCTTCGGTAGCTGGCCTCAGTTTGCACCTTCGGCGCGATCCGGCAGCCTGGCAGTACCGGCGATAAGGACCACCACCGAGGCGGTTTACTCAAACCGGGTGTTGCAGTACATTGGCGCCTGCTTGAACAATCGAATACAGGGCTGACTATGTTGAAGGCAAGCGATCTCAAGAAGGGTATGGTCATCGATATCGACGGTGTTCCGCACAGCGTCAAACAATTGGAGAGTAAAAGCCCCTCCTCCCGTGGCGCCGTCACGCTGTACAAGGTCAGGTTTATCAACCTGCAGACGCGGCAGAAACTTGATCAATCCTTCAAGGGTGACGACATGCTGAAGGAAGCGGACTGCGTTCGGGCCAGGGTTCAGTTTTCCTACCAGGACGGTGACGAATACTATTTCATGGATTCGGAAGACTTTACCCAGTACAGCCTTCGCGGTGAGGACCTGGAAGGACAGTTGCAGTACCTGGCCGAGCAGCAGGACGACATTATCGCCATCATCATGGATGGCACACTCCTCGGCATTGAGCTGCCCCAGTCGGTAACACTGGTTATCGAGGAAACTCCACCGGCGCTGACCGGGTCGTCGGCGACCAACCGCAACAAGACAGCCCGCCTGACCACCGGCCTGGAAATCCAGGTTCCGGAGTATCTATCTGCCGGCGAAGCCGTCAGGGTGAACACGCTTACCGGCAAGTTCATTTCCAGGGACAACTAGTGCCCGCCACCATCAGGGATCAGGCCGGTCAAACTGCCCGGATTTGAGAAAGTGAATGACCTGGTCCACCACCTCGTTGTTGAACATCATGAAGGTGTGGGTAACCGGCAGCACAATGTGGTCCTTCATGCCTTCCACGCGAGTGCTCGCCACCGAAACCTTGCCGTCGTCCGGCCCGGGAATGATGAACGCAAACAAGGGATTGAGTCCCTGGTCACCGGCAATAACCCCGGTATCGAAATTCACCGGACCAAGCTCCTGGATAATACTCTGGGAACCGGTGCCCAGCTGTTCCCCGGAAGGCCCGTTGATAAGCTCAAAACCGGGTAACTCGGCCAGGGCATCCACCAGTTCACTGCCCTGATTCGGCGGACCGAGCATGACTACACGTTGCAACCTGGGGTCCTCGTGTCGACCAAAATAATAGCGTACCAGAATGCTGCCCAGCGAATGGGTGACGAAATTGACACGGGATGTCTCAAGGCTGTCACAGGCAGCCAACCCCTCTTCCACGGCAGACCTGGCCAGTTCCTCCACCGGAAAATTACGGGACGGGTAGCTTACATTGACGATGGCGTACCCGGCGGCCTCCAGCTTGGACTCCAGTTCTGTCATGGATGCGGAGGTCCTGGCCAGGCCATGGAGCAGAACGACGCATTCGCGGTCCGGCTGACGACCCACGGCAGCTGCCGACCACAGGCTGCAGGCTGACACCAGCAACAGCAATAACAACTTGAATTTATTAGGGAACCCTGCCATCACTTGTGCATATCCTGGAATCGCATCCCGGTGAGATAGAGGCAGCCGGCGTAAACAAACAGCCCGCCGGTGCACAACAGCATCAGTCGCAGCACCCTGGTGACCATATCCCAATCCAGCCAGGCTTGCCAGTCACCGGCAAACCAGTTTAAAAACAGCACCATGACCGTGTTGGCGGCCAACAGTCGCAAGGCGAACAGTGACCAGCCGGGCTGACGGACTATCAACCGGGCGCGCCACAGACCGAGAAACAACAGCCCGGCATTCAGGAATGCCGCCAGGCTGGTGGCCAGCGCCAGGCCAACATGCTGCATATTCAGGCCGAACACCAGGATAACGTTCATCACCATGTTGGCCGCCATGGCGATGATTCCTATCCGCACCGGGGTCGCCGTGTCCTGTCGGGAAAAATACCCGGGCGCGAAAATCTTGACGCCCATATAGGCGATCAGACCCAGAGAATACGCCTGCAGGCTATGCGTAACGCGTTCAACGTCGACAACACTGAACTGTTCATTCTGAAACAGGGTTACCAGGATCGGTTCGGCGATAATAATCAACGCCAGCGTGGCCGGTATCGCGATCAGGCATACCAGGCGCATGGCCCAGTCAAGTGTCCCGGCAAAGCGCGCCAGAGACTGTTCCGCGTGTCGGCGGGAAAGACTGGGCAACACCACCGTGGCGATGGCAATGCCGAATACGCCAAGCGGCAACTCAACCAGTCGATCGGAATAGTAAAGCCAGGATACCGCATTGGACATAAGCAGCGAGGCAATGAAGGCGTCCAGCAGCAGGTTTATCTGGCTGACCGACACGCCGAAAAGCGCGGGAATCATCAACTTCCTGATTTGCCGCACGCCAGGGTGATTCCGGTTCAATACCGGCCAGGGAAACAGGTTGATGCGCGCCAGAAACGGCAGCTGAAACAGCAACTGCGCCACACCGGCAATCAGCACGCCCCAGGCCAGCGCCAGTTCCGGCCGATCCATGTAAGGCGCCAGCAACAGCGCGCAGGCGATAAGCGAGAGGTTGAGCAGGGCCGGTGTCAGTGCCGGGACGGCAAAGCGATCGTAGCTGTTGAGTATGGCGCCGCAGAACGCCGTCAGCGAAATCAACAGCAGGTAGGGAAAAGTCAGGCGTAGCATCTGGACAAACAGCTGGAATTTTTCCGGCTGATCCATAAACCCGTAGGCTATGGGTATGGATACCCACGGCGCCGCAACCACCACCACCGCGCTAATAACCAGCAGAATCAGACCGAGACTGCCAGCCACGCTGTTGATCAGCGTGCGCACCTGCTGATGATCCTGCTGGCTGCGATACTCCGACAGGACCGGGACGAAAGCCTGGTTGAATGCGCCTTCGGCAAACAGTCTGCGCAGGAAATTGGGAATGCGATTGGCCAGGAAAAACGCATCCGTTCCGTCACCGACACCGAATACCCGGGCAATAACGATATCGCGAATCAGCCCCAGCACCCGTGACACCATGGTCATCATGCCCGTCACGCCACTGGCCCTCAACAGGCCGGAGTGTCCCTGGGGAGCCGGGGACGATTCAGGGTTTTCCGAATGCGGATCCGTCATGTGCTGCTTGTCATTGTCGGTGGATTCATGGTTTGCCTGCCCAGCGGGGGATAATAGCAGCAGTCTGGCGGGTAGTGAGCTATTTCCGGAAAAGCCGCCGGGTCGGGAATGCCTGGTTAATAGTTCAAATGTGCCAGATAGTACTTCGACCACATCGGCGATACGTTGACTGTTCCTCGCCGGCCTCTAAACAGGATCAGCTGCGGGATGCTTGCTGGAATAGTCCTGGCCTGGCTTTATCGGCAGCGGTATTGACAATAACGGCTCGAGGCGGCATAGTGTCGCGCTCGAAAAATGGGCCCGCTGCCTCGGACCGTGGTCGTAAAACGGCAACGGCGCCCCGGCAGGATAGAGGCGGAGCCAGTACAGGACAAAGGCCGGCAATACGCCGATATTCGAACATAATCAACAATAGTCGAATATAATCGAATACGGTCAAATTTAGTCGAATTAAGACGCGAGCAAACCGGAAAACGATGGCAAATCGAATCCGAACCGGAAATCCGAAGCAGATCCAAACCAGTTCCAAACCAGAAAAGTGGCGTTCAGAAACGTCAACGAGCTGAACAAAGAGGAGTAACTCTTGGCTAATACTTCACAGGCACGCAAACGGGCGCGACAGGCAGAATCAAGACGCCGTCATAATGCAAGTTTCAGGTCCATGGTCCGTACCAGCATCAAGAAAGTGGACGGAGCAATCGAGGCTGGCGACTACGAGCAGGCAACGGCAGCCTACAACAGCGCCGTACCCGTTATCGACCGCATGGCAGACAAGGGCATCATCAATAAGAACAAGGCGGCCAGGCACAAGAGCCGTCTCAATGCCCGGGTCAAGGCACTGAAAGACTGAACCGACCTGAACGGTGCTACAGGAAAAACCGGCATTAGCCGGTTTTTTTTGACCACAAATTCAGCCAGTGAGTACCATGTTATCCCGGTGAATGATGGCGGATTCGCCGCTGTAACCCAGCAATTCCTCGATCCTGTTACTGGGTTGTCCCTTCAGCCGGTTGATCTCCGCACTGCTGTAGTTGACCAGGCCCCGGGCGATTTCAACGCCCTGGCTATCGATACAGGCAACCACTTCGCCCCGTTCAAAATCCCCCTCGCACTGACTGATACCCACGGCCAGTAACGAGCGACCCGAATTTCTCAACACCTCCACAGCCCCGGCATCCAGTTTCAGCCGACCCTGGACCTTCAGTTGGCCAGCCAGCCACTGTTTACGGGCGGCAACGGGTTCCCTTTCCGGCACCAGCAGAGTACCCAGAACTTCGCCCTGTAGAATTCGCAACAGCACATCCGGCTCGCGTCCGCTGGCAATAACCGTGCTGGTCCCCGAACGGGCCGCCAGGCGTGCTGCGGAAAGCTTGGTGAGCATGCCACCACGGCCGAGGCTGCTGCTGGTGCCGGCCATGGCCTGTAATGACTGATCCTCGGCAGCCGCCTCGGTAACCAGTTGCGCCTGGCTGTCGACTCTCGGGTCGGCACTGTACAGTCCCTGCTGATCGGTAAGGATTATCATGACATCGGCGTTGGTCAGGTTGGCGACCAGAGCCGCCAGGGTGTCGTTGTCGCCGAAACACAATTCCGCGGTGGCCACGGTATCGTTTTCATTGACCACCGGGACCACTGCCATCTCCAGCAATGTCTTTAATGTACTGCGTGCATTCAGGTATCGTTTCCGGTCCGACAGGTCTTCGTGGGTCAACAGGATCTGGGCGGCATGGACACCATGCCGGGAAAAGCAGCTTTCATAGGCCTGGATGACACCCATTTGGCCCACGGCAGCCGCCGCCTGTTGCAGCTGAACTTGCCGGGGCCTGCTCTTCAGGCCCAGCCGGGCAACACCCTCGGCCACCGCACCGGAGGATACCAGCACCACCTTGAAACCCTGGCGCTGCAGCGTGACCAACTGTTCGGCCCAGCTGCCAATGGCGTCGCGGTCCAGACCCAGGCCATCGTTGGTGATCAGCGAGCTGCCGATTTTGACTACCAGCCAGCGGGCTTGTTCCAGTTTCGATCGCATGGGCTCAACCTCGGTAAGCGCTAAAAATCCAGATCCGCCAGATCATCGCTATCGCCCCGTTTTTTCCTCGCCGGGCGACTGCGTCGCACCGTGTCTCTGATTTCCAGCTCCATGGCCGTATCCATGCGAGCCTGGGCGGCGGCGTACTCTTCATCCGTGGCCAGGCGTAACCGATGCTTCTCAATGGCGGTCATGAGGGCTTCACACAACTCATCCAGCCCCTTGCGGCTGATTGCGGAAATGGCAAAAACCGGGGTATCCCGTTCCTGGCTGGCGGCGATCCCGGTCTGCAGTTCACTCAGCTGCTCAGTGGACATCAAGTCGATCTTGTTCAGCACCAGCCAGCGTTCCTTACTGGCCAGCGTGGGACTGAATTTCCGCAGTTCCGCGTCGATTTTAGCGACATTCTCCACGGGATTGCTGCCGTCAACCGGCAGCGCATCCACGAGGTGCATCAACAGCCGCGTTCGGGACAGGTGCTTGAGAAAACGAAAACCCAACCCCGCCCCTTCCGCGGCGCCTTCAATCAGGCCCGGTATGTCCGCCACCACGAAACTGCGATCCAGACCGAGACTGACGACACCGAGGTTCGGCACCAGGGTGGTGAACGGGTAATCGGCAACCCGGGGAGTCGCCGCGGTTATGGCGCGTACCAGGGTGGATTTACCGGCATTGGGCAAGCCCAGCAGACCGACATCGGCTACCAGCTTGAGCTGCAGCTGCAGCGTGCGCAGCTCCCCCGGCGTGCCCAGGGTGGTTCGGCGCGGCGCCCTGTTGGTACTGGACTTGAATCGGGTATTACCCAATCCCCGTCGTCCACCCTGGGCGACCTTGATTCGTTCTCCGGCAGCCGTCAGGTCGCCGATCAGTTCATCGGTATCGGCGTCGATAATCGTGGTGCCCACAGGGACCCTGACCACCAGGTCGTCACCACCGGCTCCGGTGCGGTTTCTGCCCTGCCCTGACTGACCGGCACGGGCGCGGTAACGGGGATTAAACCGGAAATCAACCAGCGTATTGAGGTTGTCGTCGGCTTCCAGGAAAACGCTGCCGCCGTCACCGCCATCCCCGCCATCGGGTCCGCCCTTTTCAATGTACTTCTCGCGACGAAAGCTCAGGCAGCCATTGCCACCCTTGCCTGCCTCCACGGTGATTTCCACTTCGTCGACAAATTTCACAACAATTCCCGCTTGCCCGTTCGTGACAGCCGGAGCCGGAGCCCTCCACATACAAAAAAGCCCCGTCGAATGACGAGGCTCTTGCGTGACCAGCAGAGAGACGCCTAGGCCGTTTCGACGCGCACGTACTTCCTGTGTTTCGGTCCTTTAACCTCGAACTTCACCACGCCGTCAGCCTTGGCAAATAGCGTATGATCCTTGCCCAGGCCCACGTTCTCGCCCGGATGAAATCGGGTGCCACGCTGTCGAACGATGATGTTGCCGGCGGCGACCTGCTGTCCACCGAAAAGCTTCACACCGAGTCGTTTCGATATGGAGTCGCGACCGTTATTGGTGCTGCCCCCTGCCTTTTTATGTGCCATGGTTTACTCCTGAACGCGTATTAGGCCTGGATACCGGTGATTTTGACTTCGGTATACCATTGCCGATGACCCTGCTGCTTGCGATGGTGCTTGCGGCGATTGAACTTGATGATTTTTACCTTGTCGGCTCGATCCTGTTTCAGCACCTCTGCCGTCACCCGGCACCCTTCAACATAGGGGGTTCCAATCTTCACGGACTCGCCTTCGCCGACCATCAGAACCTTGTCAAAATCAACTGTTTCACCGGTAGCAACCTCCAGCTTTTCGAGTTTGAGGACTTCACCTTCCTCAACCCGGTGCTGCTTGCCGCCACTTTCTATCACTGCATACATAATCGTAAGGCTCCGCTTTGTGTTTCGGCTCGGGCCCCGACTCGGCCCATTCCTACAGGGGCGGGCATTTTACGGGAACCGGGTCCACCTGGCAAGCCTGTTGCACGAGCCCCGACGACTTCATTATCCCCCGCCGCGACAGGCCACGGTCTCCGGCCTTGCCGACCTTGACAGGCCTGGGCTCCCTACCTAGGATGGCGGCACGAAAAACTGCCCCACGATCCGCGGCAACCTCGAGCCAGACTTCATGTACAAAACCATCCGCGCCTCTGTTGAATCTGACTTCGAAGCCGTCAACCGTGAGGTCGTCGACCAGCTGTACTCCAATGTGCCCCTGGTGGAGAGTATTGGCCACTACATTGTCGAAGCGGGCGGTAAACGCATGCGGCCGGTCCTGGTTCTGCTCAGCGCCAGGGCCTGTGATATCGACAACGACGCCCATGTCCGCCTGGCGACGGTCATCGAGTTTATCCACACTGCCACGTTACTGCACGATGACGTCGTGGACATGTCCACCATGCGGCGGGGACGCCCCACCGCCAACAGTCAGTGGAACAATCCCAGCAGCGTCCTGGTTGGTGACTTTATTTACTCTCGAGCCTTCCAGCTGCTGGTGTCCCTGCAGAACATGCGGATCATGCAGATCATGGCGGATACCACCAACCGCATCGCCGAAGGCGAAGTACTGCAGCTGATCAACAAGCACAACGTGGCTGTTACCGAGGCCGATTACCTGCGGGTAATCCACAACAAGACGGCCATCCTGTTTGAGGCTGCCGCTCAATGCGGCGCCATCCTGGCCAATTCCCATCAGACCGTCGAACATGGCCTGAGGGATTTCGGCCTGCACGTCGGCACCGCGTTCCAGCTCATCGACGACGTGCTGGATTACGAAGGTGACAGTGAAAAACTGGGAAAGAACATCGGCGATGACCTGGCGGAAGGCAAACCCACCCTGCCGCTGATCTATGCCATGAACAACAGCGACAACAATGACGCGCAGCTGATCCGGGACAGCCTCAAGAACGGCGGCCTGGATTCACTGGATGCCATCATCGGCATCGTCAAGCGATCGGGAGGCCTGGAGTACACCCGCCGCCTGGCCGAGGAGCAGGCTGAAAAAGCCCGCTCCTGTCTCGATGTACTCCCGGATTCCCCTTATCGATCAGCCCTGGACACCATGGCAGGTTTTTCCATAGCCAGGACCAGTTGACAGCGCTTCGACCGTCGGTAAGCCGCCGGCGATCCGTAATCAGTCGGCAGCCACGACGACCGTCACTACCTCGGATACAACCGGTGGGTTATGGGGGGTATGCAGGTGATCGGCGAAAATCAGCTGCAGCGTATGCTCCCCCGGCGGCAGGGTCAGGCGCGTTTGCGTCTGGCCACCACCAAAATGCGTAACCACGTCTCCCAGCGGACCAGTCATACTGGGCAGTTCCTGCCCGTCCACCAGCAGGTGGTGATGACCGGTATTGGCGCGCACCACGCCGGCGGGCGCCACGCCCATCCCGGCCAGGCCGAACTCCACGTTGAACGTCGTCGGCACCACTTCGCCGTTGGCCGGTGACGCTATGTAGACTCTCGCCCCCGGCGGCGAAGCCGTTCGGTCCATCTGTTGCGCTTCGACGGTCAGAATCAGCGGTACCAACACCAGCAGGGTGATGACCGGTTTGAATAATTCTCGCATTCAGGTCTCCTTTTATCCTTGGTTGAGCGTTGCCGACGAAGCATACCAAGTTCCCCTCATCAGCGAAATGCAATTCCTGCGCTGCTGACCGTCAAACCATCATTCCCTATCGAAAATACTCCTCCCTGTTATAAACTGGCACTGCCTTGACAGGTCTACGCATGCCGGCGGCAAGACGCCTCGTCAGTGAACTCGTCTGCAAGCCGGGGTATTTCCCTGATCAGCCAGGATCAACCAGAGGGACCCCGGGCCTCGGTCACCAGATCCTGTAGATCAGTGCCGTTTCGCGGCAGATCACTTTACCGAATTCGTCGGTGGCCGATTAATTGGCCACCAGGAGGAAAATTTCATGTCGTTACTATCAATGCCAGCACTGCCAACAAGACTACGGACAGCCTGGCTTGTACTCATTGTACTGCTGACTGCGCAATGCACCACGACTGCAAGCCGCAACGACTCACCGGAGGAACGTCGGGATGCCATTCGCGAGATGCGGGCCGACGTTCTTGATCAATTGTTCCGGCTCAAGCCTGACGTCCGTCCACAGATAGGTGAAGCCGTGGGTTACGCGGTATTCAGCAACGCCAATATCAACGTGGTCCTGGCCAGTTTCGGCAGCGGTATCGGCGTGGTCAGGGACAATCGGGACGGCAGGGAAACCTACATGCGCATGGGCGAACTGGGCGTCGGCATCGGTGCCGGTGTCAAGGATTTCCGTGCGGTTTTCGTGTTCCACGATCAGGAGACCCTGGATGATTTTATTAACAGGGGCTGGCTCTTTGGTGGCCAGGCAGACGCCGCTGCCAAGGCGAATGATCTCGGTGCCGCCATTGCCGGAGAAGCGGTGCTGGACAATATCACCGTGTATCAGCTGACGCAAAGCGGCCTGGCGCTGCAGGCTATGGTGAAAGGCACCCGTTACTGGGTGGATCCCGAGCTCAATTGACCTGTACTAATGAACTGTACTGCCCGGGATGCGGGAACATCCGCCGACGGTGCCAGGTCAACCGCGGGTGCTGGCAGCCAAGGCGGTAACAGACTGTGCGTCAGCTACATATCCGGATAATTGGGACCACCGCCACCCTCAGGCACGACCCAGTTAATGTTCTGTGCCGGGTCCTTGATATCGCAGGTCTTGCAGTGCACGCAATTCTGCGCATTGATCTGAAATCGTTTCGAGCCGTTTTCCTCCACTACCTCGTAGACTCCCGCCGGGCAGTAGCGCTGCGCGGGCTCATCGTACAGCGGCAGGTTTTTTTCCAGGGGAACGGTGGGATCTGCCAGCTGTAAATGGCAGGGCTGGTCTTCGGCGTGATTGGTATTGGAAAGAAATACCGAGGAAAGCTTGTCAAAGGTTATTTTTCCATCCGGTCTGGGGTAATCGATGGTGCTGCATTCCGATGCTTTTTCCAGCTGTTCGTGATCCTGGCTGCGATCGTGAAAAGTCAGGGGGAATCTACCGCGAAACAGGTTCTGTTCGATAAACACCAGAGCGCTGCCCAGCCAGAAACCGAACTTGTGAAACCCGGCACTGAAATTCCGAGCCCGGTAAAGTTCCCGGTAAAGATCCGAGCGTTCAAACTTTTCAGTGAAGGACACGGGTTCGACAGCGGGCTCATCGGCTACCAGCTGCTCGAACAGGGTCTCAGCAGCCAGTAGTCCCGATTGCATGGCGGTATGACTGCCCTTGATCTTGGCGGCGTTCATGGTCCCGGCATCACAGCCGATCAGCAGCCCCCCGGGAAATGACATTTTTGGCAACGAATTGAGCCCGCCCTTGATCAGCGCCCTGGCTCCATAGCTGATTCGGGAACCCCCTTCCAGGTACTGGCGGATGACCGGATGCAGTTTGAATTTCTGGAATTCATCGTAGGGACTGATATGGGGGTTCCGGTAGGCCAGGTCGACGATCAGGCCAACCGACACCTTGCTGCCTTCCGTGTGGTACAGAAAACCGCCGCTGGTGGCCGCGGCACTGTCTTTAACCATCGGGTAGCCCGCCGTGTGGACTACCAGGCCCTGCTGATGCTGCGCCTCGGGTATTTCCCAGACTTCCTTGATGCCCATACCGTAATGCTGTGGATCACGGTTCCCATCCAGCTCAAACCGGCGGATGATCTCTTTGCCCAGGTGTCCCCGGCAGCCTTCCGCGAGAATCGTGTAGCGGGCATGAAATTCAAACCCCGGCTCGAAGGAATCCTTTTTTTCACCCTTGGCATCAACACCCATATCGCCGGTGGCGACGCCCCTGACGTGGCCCTTGTCGTCGTACAGCACTTCGGCTGCGGCAAATCCCGGAAAGACCTCCACACCCAGTTCCATTGCCTGCTCGGCCAGCCAGCGGCAGAAATTTCCCAGGGAAATGATGTAATTGCCATCGTTATGCATGGTTCGGGGAACCAGCAGGCCGGGAAACCGGAAGGACGATTTTTCACCGGGCAGGTAGTAGACATCGTCACCCGTAACCGGGGTATTCAGCGGCGCTTCCCTGTCCTGCCAGTCAGGAAACAGGGAATCCAGTGCGGAGGTTTCGAACACGGCGCCTGACAGGATATGGGCGCCCACTTCGGAGCCCTTCTCCAGCACGCAGACCGACAGCTCCCGGCCGGCTTCATTGGCCAGCTGCATCAGCCGGCATGCCGTGGTCAGGCCCGCCGGGCCGGCACCGACGATAACTACATCGACTTCCATCGATTCACGTTGCATAGAGTGTCCTCGATTTCGTTCCGGGTACTATTGTCAATTCCCGATTTACACACCCGCTTTCCGCAGCCTGTTGCCCGCTATCAACGGGAATCGGGGGACGCGCCATTATCCTCGAATACCCGGGTCGGCGCAAAACGGGACAGGGTTCTGCCATTACAAAATGTCACAAAATCCGCTCAGCTATGCATTTTTCTTGCCGACTTTTCAATGCATACTACCCGGCTGGAGTTCTCGGGGCCTGAAACTCCTGTTTTCGTAGCGGTCCCGGGCCGGTCTGAACCGCCATGCCAGCATTTTTTTTGGAGCCTTACCCGATGAACGCAGCATTTTTGCCCAGCAAACTGTCTCTTGCCATTGGCTTGACTACTGCCTTTTTGGTCGGCCACATCCCGTCAGCAATTGGCCAGGATCAGCCGGTAACGTCGGACGATTCCACCGTGACCTACCCGGCCTCCTATTTCGATCAATACCAGACCTATTCAGTCAACGACATGCTCGACCGGATTCCCGGCATAACCATTGCCCGGGGCGGCGGTGGTCCCAGAGGTGGACCGGGGGCTTCCGGGGGCCGGGGGCTGGGCGCCGGCGGTGACCAGGTGCTGATCAACGGTCGGCGGATTGCCGGCAAGGAAAACGAGGGCGGCAACCAGTTGTCCCGGATTCCCGCCAACCAGGTGGACTACATCGAGATTATTCGCGGCACGTCCGGCGATCTCGATGTCCGGGGTGGCAGCCAGGTTATCAACATCGTGCTGCTGGAGGCGCAATCCAGTGCATCGTTTGCCTATGAAGTGAACATGGACCATTACCATGACGGCAAATACCAGCCCGGCGGCAAGTTTTCTGTCACCGGCCAGCGGGACGCTCTCAACTATTTTCTCAGTGCAGAGCGCGAACCCCGCTGGGAGTTCCGGGATGGTTTTGAAACCAGTTACCGGGTCGATGGCAGCCTGAACGAAACCGTGAACCGGGACGAGACGCGGGACGCCTGGCCCATCACCCTGGTATCCAACTTCGGCTACGAATTCAGCGAACAGGACACAGCCAACTTCAACTTGCAGTGGACCGAGAACGATTTTGATTCCACCACCGACCGGGTGATTACCGACCTGGAAACGACACCGGCAGATGCAGTGATCGAGCGGGACGATGTACCCACCGTGGACAGTTCCTGGGAAATCGGCGGCGACTACATGCACGTGTTCGACAACGGCAGTCGCTGGAAAACGCTGTTCATCGTCAACGAATCGGAAAATGACAGCGTCCGTAACCGCTATGAAATCGATGGCAGTACCGAAATCAATGACCTGTACCTGGCCAACTACGCGCGCAATCGGGAACGCATCGTGCGCTCTTCCTACATTTTCGATCTGTTTGACGCCCAGTCCATCGAAGCCGGGGTCGAGCGTGCCCAGACCATACTCGACACCTCGTTGCAGCTGGGATTGCTGCCTTCCGAACCGGGCTCGCCACGTTTCGGCGGCCTGACGCCGGCTACCGATGCCAACGGCACCGTCGAAGAAATGCGTTACGAGTACTTTGCCATTCACAACTGGCAGCTGAATGAGCGCATGACACTGGAAACCACGTTGCTGTTCGAAGACAGCGAAATCACCCAGAGTGGCGATATTACAAAATCACGGGATTTCAATTTCTTTCGACCCAAGGTGGACTACCGGTTTGCCATCACGCCGTCGCTGCAGTTCCGGGCCAGTGTCGAAAAGGATGTTGCCCAGCTGAGTTTCGGTGATTTTACCGCCAACGTGGACCAGAGCGATGATGAACAGAATGCTTTCGAGGGAAATGCCGACCTCAGGCAGGAACAGTCCTGGCGGTACGAAGCCAACCTCGAATACCGGTTGCCCAATGATGCCGGGGTCATCAATTCCAATATCTTCTTCCACGACCTGGAAGACCTGATCGACAACGTCGACGTATCCACCGAGGACGAGATCCTGTCCGCCCGGGGAAATATCGGCGACGGTGAGCGCTATGGCTTCAATCTTGACAGCAGCCTGAGACTGGCCTTCATCGATCAGCCTGACATGCTGCTGACCGCAGGCCTGTCAATGGAGGAATCCACTGTTACCGATCCATTTCTCAATCGCGAGAGGGAGCGTTCCATTCGCGGCGGGGCTAGTAGTTACAATTTCGGATTCCGACATGACATTCCGGAACGCAACATGAACTGGGGCTTCAGATACCGGCGTGAGTTCTACAACGAATTCCGGGTCTATGATATCGACAAGATAGAGCAATACCCGAAATTCGGCTCCTATTTTTCCTGGTTCGAAATGCAGAGCTGGGGTGACCTGATCTACCGCTTCGAAGCCCGGGACAGCAGGGACCGCTGCCGGATACGAACTCGCTATATAAGCGGCACCATCGCCAACGGTGTCATCGACGAGATTGAAGATTCCTGTTCCGATGCAGGCCCGGTCCTGGCAATCAAGATTCGCGGTACGTTTTAAGGAAGCTGATTTTTCCAAGGTCTTTAAAGAATCCTGCGGCCAGCATGGTGCGCAAATGAACGTGCCGCTCGCTTGGGCAATCCCGCGTAAGCCGCAATCCCCAACATCAATTCATCGGCGATCTCCAAAGTCAGAAAAAGGACTACTTGGCGCTTCAGTTAATTCATTTCGTCGCTTCAGCCGGCACAGGGTTAAAAAATCACCGGGAATGACGATACAGTTATACGTTATTTGACATATAACCTGCTATTCCCGCCAGGCAGTATGTGATTCAAGTCCGTTCCTGACAAATTGTCACAAAAACCACATCGCCGGATAGCTATAATCCCTCCCCTACCACGGAACTCAAAGGGGACTTGCGGCAAGCCAGCGCCAGACTGACTCGCAATCACACGGCATTAACAGTAACTGGAGAAATTTCCTGATGACACAGCAGTACGGCAGAATGCTGATTCGGCCAACCATTCTTTTTCTGGCACTCTTACCCCTGACATTACTCCCTCTGACCCGGGTTGCGGCGCAGGTTGACGCAGACGAGGACAACACGAACTCCTCCACTATTACCTATCCGGCCTCCTACTTCGACGAGTATTCTCCGGTCTCCGTCAACGATATGGTCAATGTTATTCCAGGTGTCAGCCTGGCCATGGGCGGCAATGGCGGAGGTAACCGCCGTGGACTTGGTTCCGGCGGCAACGAAATTCTTATCAATGGTCAGCGGGTAACCGGCAAGAGCCTCTCCGGTCGTGATCAGCTGAGCCGGATCTCCGCCGACCAGGTGGACTATATCGAGATTATTCGCGGAGCATCGGAGGATCTGGATGTACGCAATTCAGGACAGACCCTGAATGTCGTGCTGAGGGAAGGTCAGGCCCGGCGCAGCATCAATACCGAGGTCAACATGGACCGGTACGCTGACGGCAGCGTGTACCCCGGCAGCCGGATATCAGCCGCAGGTCAGACCGGGCAACTCAGTTACCTGCTGAGCGCTGAAGCGGAGCCGGGTTATGAAAACCAGGTGACCGACGAAGTCAGCTTCAGCCCGGACCATACGCTACAGGAAACCCGTGATGAAAGTCGTATCATGGAACGCACCGATTTGAACATCAGCAGCGCGTTCAGCTACCAGTTCAGCGATGACCTGGTACAGTTAAACGCCAGCTATGGCACCCGCAATCCCCCTACCAACACCGAACGGCTTATCACCGACTATACCGGTAGCAGCCCGGTGACCCGCATCGAACGCGAACATCGCGAATTTGATCGCTATGAATGGGAAATCGGTGGCGATTGGGAGCACGGCTTCGATGACGGCAGCAAGTATCGACTGCTGGCTATTGTCAATGACCGACAGGGAGAAGGCATCAGGGAGCGATTCAGTATCGACGATGAGGGCGAAGCCGAAAAAAATCTCTACCTATACAACCTTGGGCGGGATCGGGAACGCATAGCCCGCACTTCGTATACCTTCAATCCCCTTCCCGATCATGGCCTGGAAGTTGGCATCGAAGGCGCTCAAACGCTCCGTAACAATGGCCTTCGACTGGGAGTGAGCGGGACCGACACACCTTCCAACGAAGTGGGTGGCCTGGTGCCGGTTGAAATCAACAATGCGTTTTCCGAGATCGAGGAAATACGCTACGAGACCTTTGCCATTCACAACTGGCAGATCAACGACCGCATGATGCTGGAAAGTTCATTGCTGTTTGAACAATCCACCATATCGCAAAGCGGTGATATCAATAACCAGCGCAGCTTCGATTTCGTCAAGCCGAAAATCGACTATCGCTTCGATATGACTCAATCCGTGCAGCTCAAGGCATCCGTTGAGCGGGAAATTTCCCAGCTCAGTTTCTCCGACTTCAGCGCCACGATCGACAATTCAGACGAAGACAAGAATACCGAACAGGGTAATCCGGATATTGTCCAGGAAAAGTCCTGGGTATACCGCATGGGGCTTGAATACAGATTGCCGGAGAATCTCGGCGTTTTAAGTTCCAATGTTTTCTATCGTGATATAGAAGATGTTATCGATCGTATTGATGTGACATCTGACCCTGTTAATCCTATCTCTGCGCGTGGAAATATTGGCGACGGTGAGCGCTGGGGTATCCGCCTTGATGTCAGCACCCGGCTTGGTTTTGTCGGCCTGGACGATGCCCTGGTTACAGCAAACCTCAACCTCCAGGATTCCCGGGTTATAGATCCCTTCCTCGGTATTGAACGGCGAATGCGAAACAATGGCCGCGGCTGGGGCAACCTGGGTTTTCGTCACGACCTGCCCAGCCTGAGCATGAACTACGGCTTCAATTACTCCAATGCACTGAACGGGGGATCTGGTCGTACCACCATCGATGTCGACGATATTGAAATCGAAGAACGCCAACCCAACCTGTCATTTTTCGTGGAAAAACGCGCGTTCGGCGGGACTACCATCAGACTGGAAGCCCAGAACGCACTGGACAGCGTGTTCTGTCGAGATCGGATTCGCTACGCCGGCAGAACCGCCGACGGCATCGTGGAGGAAATCGAAAATTCCTGTTTCGGCGAAGGACGACAATATGCCCTTCGCGTGCGCCGGACCTTCTAGGGGAACCTCTGACCAATCAGCAGGCTGTCAGGGGAATACCCTGGGTTCAAGGCGCAAGAATCCGTCAACTCCAGCCCCGTCACTCCGGCACTTTGGTGAATATCATCATGTGCTGCCAGGGGAGAAAGTCCAGGGTCTCGGTCCACTCCAGGTTGAACACCAGCATTTCCCTTACCACCTGTTCCTCGCTCATCTTGTGCAGTGGCCGGATGGGGACGGTGGGGTCCTCCGCCCGGTATTCCAGTAAAAAAATTCGGCCTCCCGGTTTCAACGCATCAACGATTCCCTTGATCATTTCATAAGGGTGGGAAAACTCGTGGTAGGCATCCACCATGATGGCCGCGTCTATGGATTCCGGCGGCAGGTTGGGATCATCGATTTGCCCCAGTACGCCTTCGATATTGTCAACCCCCGCCTCCCGCTGACGCTGCTGAATCAACGTCAGCATTTCCGGTTGGATATCCACGGCCAGTACTTTGCCTTCCGGTACCTGCCGGGCTATGCGAAACGAGAAGTACCCGGTACCGGCGCCGATATCCGCGACCACGTGGTGAGGCTCGAGACCCATGTTCGCCACCACCTGATCCGGTTGCTCCTGTTCTATGCGCTGCGGCCGTTCCAGCCAATCGGCTCCCTGGTGACCCATTACCCAGGAAATTTCCCGACCCATGTAGAACTTGCCGATGCCGCCCTGGCTGCGATCCGGCGCGAAAACATAACCGGGCGGTTCCTGGGCCTGGACGGCGCCCAGCAGTGTCAGTGAAAAAACGGCGGTGAACAGCAAACGGTAAATGTTGGTGCCCTGCATATCTTCTGCCCTCATCTGCCTGCTGTGAATGGTGACCCACTGCCAGGTTGAACAATCCCTGGCAGGCCCCGGGTTCGGGACTGGCAGGAATCCCTTGTCCTTGCCGGATTATTGCAGACCGTTCAGCGAATGCAAGCAGGGGTATTGGGTGGGCTCTGCAGCCTGGTAATGACCGGGAAATACCGGGGATAGCTGCTCCCCTGCTATTTTTCCCAGGGCAGTTCGGAAACTATATGCACAGTTGTACAGGCAATGGCTGGATAGAGATGGGTTACCGCCCGGAAAGCCTGCGATTGTCGGTCGAGCGCCGGAGGCGCCCGGAAACCAGGCGCGACTGGATTGAGTCAGCGAATCAGGAACAGCGTTGTTACATCAGACGCAACAGCCGAAAGCCATTGCCCTTACAGCGTTCACAAGGACCCTTGGCACCTGCGACCTGCCCCTTGCCGTCGCAGGCGGTACAGATGTCCTTGTAAGGCTGTTTCAAAATCCCCTGTAGCTCTTTCATGACCTGGGGATGCACCCCTTTCTCCACGATAGCGTTCATTTTCAATGTTCCCGGGAGCACGTCCCAACTTGAAATCCCGCAGGTCGATACCCGCGGAATGGATAAATCCAGAGGCTAGTATGCGCAAATCATTGCCGGGGCAGTGTTAATACCATCACAATTTCATCGATTGGCCGAAATTTAGCCACGGTTGGCGAGACGCAGTCCCTCTGCTCGGTGCTGTGGTAGACTTCTGCGCCATCCGCAACAGGCAATCGCTCACATAAGCAGGGTAAGACAATGCTATGAACAGGGTTCTGGAAGGCATCAGGGTACTGGATTTCGGTCGCTACATCGCCGGCCCCTTCTGCGCCACATTACTCGGCGACATGGGCGCGGAAGTTATCCGCATTGAAAAAGTGGACGGCAGTGAAGATCGCTTTCTGTCACCGGTCAGCAGCCAGGGCGATGGCGCGCTGTTTATGCAGGTTGCCCGCAACAAGCTGGGCATGACACTCAACCCGATGAAACCCGAGGGCCGGGAAATCGTGAAGAAGCTCGTTGCCACTGCCGATGTCGTGGTGGCTAACCTGCCGCCGGACACCCTCGCCGCCATGGGACTGGACTACGTGAGCCTGAAAGCGGTCAAGCCCGATATTATCCTGACCATGATTTCTGCCTTTGGCAGTGGCGGTCCCTACGAGAACCGGGTAGGTTTTGACGGGCTCGGACAGGCCATGTCAGGCAGCATGTACCTGTCCGGCACGCCGGAGCAGCCGGCCAAGGCCTACGCACCCTGGGTCGATTTCGGTACCGCCAGTTTCAGTGCATTCGGCACCCTGGCCGCGCTGCTGGAGCGCCAGAAGACCGGTAAGGGCCAGATCGTGGCGGGATCGCTGTTCAACACGGCACTGACCATGATGAACGGTACCCTGATCGAGCAGGCCGTTATCCAGCGCAACCGGGTGGCGACGCTGAACCGTTCCCAGACCTCGGCTCCGGCCGATACCTTTCGCACCCGGGACGGCTGGGTCCTGGTGCAGACCGTGGGCGGTCCGCTGTTCAAGCGCTGGGTGGAATTGATGGACGAGCCCCACTGGCTGGACGACCCGCGATTCCAGACTGATATCAGTCGCGGGGACCACGGCGCGGAGATCAGCAACAGGCTGGCCCGGTGGTGTGCTGAACGCACCAGTGAGGAAGTCCTCACCGCCATGGAAAAAGCCCGAATACCGGCGGGACCGGTGCTGTCACCACAGCAGGTTCTTGATGATCCCCATATCGCCGAAAAAGGACTGTTACAGGAGACGCCCTATCCCGGAACCCCTGAGCCCGCACCCATTATGCAAACTCCCGTCGAACTGTCGGACACCCCCGGTAAAATTCGCCGGCGGGCTCCCACCCTGGGTGAGCATACCGATGAAATCATGGGTGAACTGGGGTATAACGGTAACGAAATTAGAGAGCTACGAGAAAAACGTGTGATTTAAGGCACCTTTACCCTAACGGCCCTCAACTGAATAAACCATCCCCTGGTGCCGGAAGGTGACCGGTTGCAGCTGCCAACAATGCGCTGACAACCGGACCGGGGAATTTACAAGGAAGCCACTATGAAGAACTTCTTCTCTTTGTCAGCCACCCTGCTCTGCCTGCTGCTGGCCGGGCCCGCAGCGGGTGCCAGGGACTCGATCCTGAGTATCGATCACTATGTTCCCGTGGTGTCCTGGGCGCCAGCCATGGCCGGTGAGATGGCGCAGATTTACGTCCGGGAGCGAACGCTGCCAGCCACGACGCTGAGGGGCGCCTCGCTGGAAGGACGCGTCGTGCTGTTCATTCACGGCGCGGGCACTCCGGCGGAAGTCGCCTTCGATGCCCCCCATCCCGGACACAGCTGGATGGCCTACCTGGCCGCCGCCGGTTTCGACACTTTTGCCATGGATACTACCGGTTACGGTCGTTCCACCCGCCCCCATCCGATGAACGATATCTGTAATCTCTCCCCGTCCCAGCAAGAGGATTTTGTCCCGGCCCTGCTGGCGTCCCCCTGCGAGCCCAGTTACCCCTTTGCCGCAACCACCATCGATTCCGACTGGCATGACATCAACGCCGTGGTGGAATTCCTGCGTCGCACCCGGAACGTGGCAAAAGTGCACCTGGTTGCCTGGTCCCTGGGTGGACCCCGGGCCGCCGGCTACGCCGCCCGGTATCCTGACAAGGTCGGCAGCCTGGTGCTCCTCGCCCCGGCATACAGTCGTACCAGGCCCGCGACCAGGCCGGCGGAAATTCCCGTACCGGGGCCAGCCTTCACCAAGCAGTCCCATGAGGATTTTGTCAACAACTGGAATCGCCAGGTTGGCTGCAGCAACCAGTATGATCGGGCAGTGAGTGACGCGGTCTGGTCGGCGATGCTGGCCTCGGATCCCGTGGGTGCAACCTGGGGGCCCGGTGTCCGCCGCGCCCCTCGAACCACTACCTGGGGCTGGGGGCCGGCGCAAGTCGCCGGGACGCGGAATCCCATGCTGCTGGTAGCCGGCATTCACGATGCCCAGGTACCCGCAAGCCGGGTCACCCAACTGTACGAGGATCTGGGATCTGACAGGAAATTACTGCTGGATCTTGGCTGTGCCTCGCACAATGCCATGTGGGAACATAATGCCGAAATTCTGTTCGACGCGTCCCTGCAGTGGTTGCGGGATGGGCAGGTGGACGGCATGGAGTCGGGGATTCTCAGCAAGGGCTACGACCAGTAACACCGCGGCAGCCGGGTAACGATCCGGATCGTCAAGACGCCGGGCCGGCCGAATCGCTTAATTCGGCAACCAGGTCATAGTCGTCTGCACCGGTTACCCTGGCTGTTGCCAGCATGCCGGGCTGCAACTGCTGTCCATCTTCAATGTATACCAGTCCATCGATATCCGGTGCATCCGCACTGGAACGGCCCACTGCCCCGTCGGTGGTCACTTCATCGATGAGCACCTCGATGGTTTGATCCAGCTTCAGTGCCAGCCTGGACGCACTGATTTCCTGCTGAACCGACATGAACTGTTCCCAGCGCTCCTGCTTGAGCGATTCAGGTACCTGGCCGTCCAGCTGATTAGACCTGGCCCCTTCAACCGGTGAGTATTGAAAACAACCTACCCGGTCCAGTTGTGCTTCACGAAGAAACTTCAGCAGCTCGGCAAAATCCGCGTCGGTCTCTCCGGGAAATCCGACAATAAACGTACTGCGGATCGTCAACTCGGGACATTGCCGTCGCCACGCCTGTATTCGGGCCAGGTTATTTTCTGTGGCTGCCGGCCTTTTCATTGCCCGCAGGATCGCCGGGCTGGCATGCTGAAACGGAATATCAAGATACGGCAGTATCCGGCCATCCGCCATCAACGGGATCAGCCGGTCGACGTGGGGATAGGGATAGACATAATGCAGTCGCACCCAGATTCCCAGCTCCGCCAGGGCTTCGCACAATCCCAGCAGATCGGCTTTGACCGGACGCCCATTCCAGAATCCGGTTCGATACCGGATATCCACACCGTAGGCGCTGGTGTCCTGGGATATTACCAGCAGTTCCCGCACACCCGCGTCGGCAAGGCGCCTGGCCTCTTCCAATACCTGTTCCACGGGTCGACTTACCAGCCGGCCCCGCATGGACGGGATGATGCAGAAAGTACAGCCGTGATTGCAGCCCTCGGAAATTTTCAGGTAGGCATAGTGCCGCGGTGTCAACTTGATCCCCTGGGGTGGCACCAGGTCGGTGAATGGATCATGGTCAGCCTGCGGCGGAATAACCTCGTGGACGGCAGACACCACTTCCTCGTAGGCCTGTGGTCCGCTGACACTGAGTACGTTGGGGTGAATCCCGGTGATGCCCTGCTCATCCGCACCCATGCACCCGGTGACGATGACTTTGCCGTTTTCACGCAATGCCTCGCCAATGGTGTCCAGGGACTCCTGCTTGGCGCTGTCTATGAACCCGCAGGTATTGACCACGACGACGTCGGCATCCGCGTAGCTGGGCGCGATGTCATACCCTTCCAGCCGCAGCTGGGTGAGAATCCGCTCGGAATCCACCAGCGCCTTGGGACAGCCCAGAGAAATGAAGCCAACCTTACCGGCTGGACCGTTGTCCCCGGCAGGTTGGCTTTCTGTTGAAGCGGATCGGGATGTGGGAGTTTCCGGCGGTGTATCTGACATCGGCATGCTGACCTGGGAAATTGCCTATTCTACCCGGACAGGCCCGACGCTGTAAGCCACTACCGGAGCACGACGCCCTCCGGTGACGCCCGACAGGCCCCGGCAGAGCACTTCCTTAATCATGCGGACACCGTTACCGACTCGGCCGCTTTAGTGGCGGGCCTCGCGTTTACGCAGTGCCAGCCACTCCAGCGCTGCAAACGCGGACACGATCAGGGCTATATCCACCAGCACCAGGTTCCCCAGGCGGGTCAGCCGGTCGTTCAGGGCCACCATCACAACCGGCGTCAGGAGCACCCAGGCCAGGTCTGCATAAAAAATATAAAGCACCTTACCTCGGGTCGGGGCTACCTGCCGTGCGGTGAGAAACACATCCAGGGCAAAGAGAATCAGTCCTACGGCCAGAGCGATAAACACCAGGGACGGCAGGTTGATGACGTAGCGGGCCAGCAATCCGGAAAAGAGTACGATCACCAGTGCGCTGAACAGGCAGAAGCCCGCGTTGGCATAAAGAATTGTCTGAATTCTGGGAATTTTCATGGAAGATCACCTTGGCATGGGACTATTCGCTGATCATTCTAACGAACCATGGACACAAGACAATTACCCGTGAGGTAATGGAATCTGCGAGGCCAATCCGCTATGTTTGTTGCCTGCTGCAGGGTGTCGTCGTGCCTGCAGCATTTCCGGCCGAAACGATTCCGGCCACCGTTTGGGAAAATTTCCCGGGGAGTATTCCCGTGTCCACAGTGGGACCACTTCTGGCCGAATACCGCAGGCGCCAGCATTTCTCCCAGCTGGATCTGGGCATGGTGGCGGAGGTTTCGCCTCGTCATATCAGTTTTATCGAGACCGGCCGGTCGCAGCCCAGCCGGGAAATGCTGTTGAGACTGGCGGACTCGCTGGGGCTGTCCCTGCATGAAAGCAATCTGCTGCTTCATGCCGCCGGCTATGCCGCAGCGTATGCCAGTTTCCACCTGGACGCACTGGCGATGCAGCCGGTCAGGGAAGCCCTTGCCCTGATGCTGGAAAAACAGAATCCCTATCCCGCCCTGGTGCTGGACGGCAACTGGAATATATTGATGACCAATACGGGGCAACAGCGGCTGACTGCCAGTCTGCTCAAGGGCAAGGCGTTGCCGGACACCGTCAACCTGCTGGAGCTGGTTTTCGATGCCGACGGCTATAGACCGCTGATCGCCAACTGGGAGGACGTCGCGTCCCAGCTGTTGCGACGCCTGCGTCGACAGGTGATCGCCTATTCCCGGCCGGGACACACCGCGCTGCTGGAGCGGCTGCTGACCCTGAATCCCCCCTCCCGGTGGCAACAGCCCAGGCTACCCGGCACCGACGCACCGGTACTCACCGTTGATATCCGGGTTGGCCACCGGCTGGTGAAAATGTTTTCCACGCTCAGCCAGTTCGGCACCGCTCTGGACGTGGGCACGGAAGAAATTCACATCGAAAATTATTTCCCTGCCAACCAGGATGCCAGGGAATTCTTTGCCGGCATGAAGTGATTCTGGCTGATCCGGCATCCTGCGGTGCCCGTACTAAAGGAAGCTTCGGTTGGCAGGGAGGTGCTCTGCAGGATTAACCGGAGGTTTCGTAATCCACTCGCCATTCAACAGGCTCCGCTGACATGTCCGACACCACCGTCATACTCTGGCTGCGCCAGGACCTGAGAACCAGCGACAACCCGGCATTGATTGCTGCCGCCAGGGCCGGGCAGGTGCTGCCGGTTTACATTCTCGATGATGACAACGCCGGCTCCTGGTCCATGGGTGCCGCCAGTCGGTGGTGGTTGCACGAATCACTGCAGGCACTGAACAACGAACTCGACGGCAACCTGTGGACTTTTCACGGTGATCCGCAACAGTTGCTGCCACAACTGGCCCGGGAGCAGGGAGCCACCGCAATTTACTGGAACCGTTGCTACGAACCTTGGCGCGTCAAGCGGGACGGCCAGCTCAAGGACCGGCTGAAGGAACAGGGGCTGGCCGTGCACAGCTACAATGGCTCCCTGCTCTGGGAACCCTGGCAGGTACGCAAGGAGGACGATACGCCGTACCGTGTTTTCACGCCGTTCTACAACAAGGGATGCCGTCGTGCCCCGGAGCCCCGACAGCCGGAAAGAAAGCCCGCCAGGCTGGACCTGGTGACGTGTGCGCAGCCTGCCAACCGGATCGAGTCGCTGTCGTTGCTGCCCGACGTCAGGTGGTACGAGTCTCTGGCCCGCTGCTGGCGTCCCGGCCAGGAGGGCGCAAGGCGAAAGCTTGCCCGGTTTCTTGACAATGGCCTGGCGGACTATCGGGAGGGACGTGACTTTCCGGCCCGGGACACCGTGTCCCGCCTGTCGCCACATCTGCATTTCGGCGAACTTTCACCGAACCAGGTGTGGTACCGGGTACAGCAGGGCGCCATGGAACAGGGACGGGAATCCCAGGGTGAACACCTCCAGCGGGAGCTGGGCTGGCGTGAATTCTCCTATTCCCTGCTCTACCACTTTCCGGAACTGCCAACGAAAAATTTCCAGGACAAATTTGACCGTTTTCCGTGGCGGGATGATCCCACCGCCCTGGAAAAATGGTGCCGCGGACAGACCGGTTACCCCATTGTCGATGCCGGCATGCGCGAGCTGTGGCAGACCGGCTATATGCACAACAGGGTGCGCATGATCGTCGCCTCGTTCCTGGTGAAAAACCTGCTGATTCACTGGCATCGGGGTGAACAATGGTTCTGGGACTGCCTGGTTGACGCCGACCTGGCAAACAACAGCGCCAGCTGGCAATGGGTTGCCGGCAGCGGCGCCGACGCGGCCCCCTACTTCAGGATTTTCAACCCGGTAACCCAGGGCCGGAAGTTCGACCCGGACGGGGACTACGTGCGGCGATTTATCCCGGAAATTGCCGGACTTGCGGATCGCTATCTCCATGATCCCAGCAGCGCTCCCGCCAGGGAACTCAGCGATGCCGATATCGAACTGGGCGACACCTATCCCCGGGCGATGGTGGACCTGGGTGAATCCAGGAAGATAGCCCTGGACAGTTTCAAGGGGCTTTCCTAGGGTCGCTGGTGGTGCCCGCTGCCTGGCTGCCGGCCGTCACACTGCCACTGCCGACACCCGTTGCGGGTCGAGACGTGATCGTGCTCCGCTTGTACAATGTCAGGTGAACAGACACGACATGCGCCACCGGTGACGTCGTTCCACCCAAACGATTCCAGGGAGGTCCCAGGCAGTGCTATTCAGACAGCTTTTTGATCAGACATCCGGTACTTTTTCCTACCTGCTGGCCGATTCCCGTACCCGGGAGGCCATTTTTATCGATACGGTATTCGAGCAGCATGAACGCGACCTTTCCCTGATCCGTGAACTGGAACTGCAGTTGCTGGCCTGCCTGGAAACCCATTGCCACGCCGATCATGTCACCGGCGCCTGGCTGCTGAAGCATGCCACGGATTGCCAGATCGTCGCCTCCCGTCAGTCCGGCATCGCACCGCTGGACCGGGCCCTGGAGGACAACGACAAGGTCGAATTCGGCAGCCATGGCCTGCGGGTCATCGAAACACCGGGACACACCGACGGCTGTATCAGCTATGTTCTTGACGCGGATTCAATGGTATTCACCGGGGATGCGCTGCTCATTCGCGGCTGCGGGCGAACCGATTTTCAGCAGGGGTCCGCCGCCAGGCTGTTCCATTCCATTCATGATCGCCTGTTCGCTCTTCCGGAGGAGTGTCTGGTGTATCCCGCCCACGACTATGCCGGGCGTACCGTGAGCACAATCGGTGAGGAAAAGAAGCTGAATCCGCGGATCGGCGGCCGGGCCAACGAAACCGACTTCGTCGGTTTTATGGAAAACATGCAGCTGCCCCATCCGAAAAAACTGGACATTGCCGTTCCTGCCAATCTCAAGGCGGGTCGCCCGGAAGACGACAAGCTGCCCCGGCAGCCGGACTGGGCACCGCTGATTACCACCTACAGCGGTGTGGAGGAAATTTCCCCCCAGTGGGTGGCCGCCCACCGGGACACGGTGCATATTCTCGACGTGCGCACGCCGGCGGAACTGGAGGAGGAAAACACGCGGATCGCGCAAGCCCAGCTTATCCCCATCAGCGAATTGCGTGATCGACTGGACGAAGTACCCAGGGAGAAACCGGTGGTGACCGTGTGTCGCTCGGGGAAACGCTCCGTGCTGGCATTCAACCTGTTGAAGGACAGCGGCTGGGACAAGGTGGCCAGTATCAATGGCGGGCTGCTGCGCTGGGCTGACGAGGGATTGCCGTTACAATAACGGCCTCCCCCTGAGCGGGATAACGGCATTGCCCGGTTCCACCGGCGTAAAGTCCTTCAGGGACGCCGACCCTGCAGTTGCATCAGGTAGGCTTCCAGTGCCTGATGATCCGGCTTGAGCCTGACCAGCTGTTCAAAATAGGGAATCAGTTCCTGGTCGCCCACGGGAATCCGCAATCGTTCTCCCCGCTGAATGCTGAATAACTGCTCGCCTTCGATACGTAAACTGGCCAGGTGCCCACCGTAGTAACTGGAGATACCGCTATCGATCACCAGCACCCTGCCGTCAAACCTGGGCAACACCACTCCCAGCAGCGGCGTGTGGCCGATCACTACCCGGTCCACCTCGTAAAAAGCCAGGACCGCTTCCAGGTGGTCAATTTCTGCCGCTTCCTCGTTCATCGCCAGGCCACGATACCAGAGCGGTCCGCCATCAGAGGTGGCGAGACCGTCTTCCAGTTGGGGGCCGGCCTCACCCAGTGACAGTTCCTCCCGGATCCCGCGGTTCAGTTCTTCAATGGAGCGACCAAGCACGTCCGGTCCTATACCCCCGTGAACAAACAGGGTGCGGCCAAGCTTCAACACCGCGTCGTGCTCCAGCACCCAGCTGCCGAAGTCACCGTCCGGCGCCCAGGTCAGCCGGTGCTCGACATACCCGGGTGGAAACCGCTGTTCCCATTGTCGGCGGTACTCCGCCGTCGCTTCGAATTCAGGGTCCTGTTGCCGTCGCCGCTGAACCACCAGTTCGAAATAACGTTGCCGCAGCTGGTCCGCGTTGTCACTGGCCAGCGCCGCGTATTCCCCGGGATGAACATAACGCAGGTCGCCCAGCATGTTCATGGCTTCATGATTGCCGATGAGCACATGAACAGCTCCGCCCTGGCGGCCCGCCTGGTCTTCCAGCCTCTGCAGCAGTTCGATGACCCGGTGGGTATCCGGGCCACGGTCCGGAACATCTCCCAGTTGCACCAGCTGAGTGCTGCCTGCCGCCCAGTTACCCTGCTGGTCGATGACCCCGGCCTGCTGCAGCACGCGAATAAAATTATCATAGTCGCCGTGTATATCACCGACAGCGACTATGGGTCGGGGTCCGTTTTCCGGAATGCCGGCATCGAGGCCGGTGCAGGAGGTGCACCACAGAACGACGAACAGGGAATACAGCAGCAGCCGGGATACGCCAGCCAGTGGCCTGGACACCTGGTGTCGAAACAAGCAGACCAGTTCAGCCACGACAATCATCGAGTATTTCGTCCTCGATTTCGCCGGGATCGTTGATAATTTCGTAGAAATCCTCGATGTAGCCCACGGACGAGCGAATCTCCCGCGGCGACGACAGCCCGGATTGTCGAATCAGCGACAGGATAGCCTCCTTTGCCTCCCGGAATACCGGCAGGGCATCGCTGACGTAATCGTTGTGGATACAATAACCCCGGAACAGGCGCTGCCGATTACTGCGCAAGCCGAAGCTGGGGTTGGGATCGGCCGCGTAGGACGCATCGACGAATCCGGAGGCATCGAAATCGTAGGGTATCGGTACGTAGCGACCGTCAATATCCAGCAGTTTTGCATTGTGACAACACTCGTCATCCACCGGCCCGGCGGCCAGGGAAAAATCGGTATTGCCGATCATCATCATGAACAGTCCCACCAGGGTGGCCTGCCGCGGCTCCAGGTCAGTGAGGCTGATACGGTTGAGGTCGACATTCTCGCCACCCGCCCGCTGGGCCACGGTGTCCTTGTGCTCGATGATTACACCCAGGTGTGTTCGCGATTCCCCTTCGTCATCGCTGTAGTCGTAGGTCACGTTCACCAGCCTGGCGTCAAAACCGGTGTCCGACAGCTGCAGGAACATCCGGTAGGCCAGGTGTTCCTTTACTACCAGGTCCGCATAGCGATCCCTGGGTCGACACTGCACCACCAGCTTAAGACGATTCTGCCCTTCGAACAGCGTGCCCGGGAGCTGTCCCCGCCGAAGATCCAGCCACAGCTGTGAAAAGCGACACACGTCCTTGCGCAGACGGTAATTCCCGCGCACCTCGTAGCTGGTGTCCAGAGTGGTAACCTGTCCATCCGCCTTGGTATACGAGACCGTACCTTCGTATTCCTGGTCCTTGTCCCGCTCCCGGTCGATGGTCCGGAAAGGTCCTGTCAGGGTAATTTGCAGGGGATCCTGGGATTGAAACAGCGGATTGATTTCCGCGGCCCCGGCTGCAACCGTCAGTAACAGCCAGAAAGGTAGAACAGCGAGAAGTCGATTCATAGCCATCGCCTTGCGCCGGGGAATTGCGGAACAGCGCTTTTATTATTAACCTGATCGAGTGTATCCTCTCCCACACTCGACGGCAACAGGATGAAATCGTGGATCTGGAACCGTTTTCCGTGAATCAACTTCAGACTTCGGCGGCGTGATGCAAAAATACCTGGCAATACTGAATGACAAAACCGGTTACGTGCTGCTGGTCTGTTTAGGCATCAGCTACCTCTGTATCAGTCTCGATTTCAGTTTTGACCTTAATGTCACACTTTTCAGCATAGCTGTCATCTTTCCGCTGGTCTTTACCATTCGCCAGTCTTTCCGTCGCCGTGACGAAGTCATCAAGTTGCTGAGCGTTTTCAAGTCGTCACTCAATGCGGTATATCGCTGCTTCGCCAATATCGAAAAGCTGGATGAGCAGAAGAAGGACTTCGTGGCAGAAAGACTGCAGGAAATATCGAGGCTGTTCCTTGGTGCATTGCGAGGACAGGATTACGATGCCGATACGGTGCGCCAGCGGCTCACCGATATCTTTGCGCTGATGCAGGAGAACAAGGCGCAGATTTCAAACGGCGTGGCCATGAAAATAATCCGCTTTCTGCAGGATCTGGAAGAGAGCATGGAAAATACCATAGGCATCAAGACCCACGGCTCGCCCATCAGCCTGCGCGCCTACTGCCTGGTGTTCATTTACCTGTTCCCGGTAATTTTCATCCCTACCCTGGTTTACGATATGCAGGAAGGTGAAGCCTGGGTTGTCTACGCCCTGGCGGTGATTCACGGCTTTATCCTGATTTCCCTCTACAACGTCCAGGACGACATGGAAAATCCCTTCGACCAGGTTGGCCTCGACGATATCCAACTGGAGGACTTCCAGTTCCAGCGTCAGCACAATCCCGTCTGAGCACCGATGTCAGTCGGTCATTTATCCAGGTTCTGCACTTCCCTGGAACCGGCATCATCATCCTGTTCCGCCACTTCCTTCGGGGTTTCCTGGACAACCTGATCCACCAGGGGAACGCTGTCGTGGTCATCCCGGTCCCGTCCCGACCTGTCTGCCGAAGATCCTTCCAGCACAACCCGTATCGGGGCAACGACATCCATGTGCACGTCCCGCTGCGGAAAGGCAATGACGATACCGGCTTCCTCGAAGGCACGATTTATGGCGATGCGCACCGCCGTGGTGATAGTCAGCCGGTGCTCGATATCGGCGACGAAGAATCTTGCGGTCAGCTCCAGCGAGTTATCGCCGAAGTGTTCAAAAACGATACGCGGCGCCGGCTCGGTCAGGATATCCGGGTGATCGTTGATAACCTTGTTCAGCAGGCTGATGGCTTTTTCCACATCGCTGCCATAGGCAACCCCCACGGCTATCACTACCCTGTTTTGCGAATCCGACAGGGTCCAGTTCAGCAGGTGCTGAGTGATAAATTCCTTGTTGGGCACCAGCAGTTCCTTGCCGTCCCAGTCCCGGATGGTGGTGGCGCGAATCCGGATCTTGGTAACAACGCCGTCCTTGCCGCCGACGGTGACCACGTCGCCAACCCTGATCGGGTGTTCGAACAGGATGATAAGACCGCTGATAAAGTTGGCGACGATTTCCTGCAGACCGAAGCCGATGCCCACACCCAGTGCCGCCACCAGCCATTGCAGCTGGCTCCACTGCAGCCCCAGTGCTGACAGCCCCATAATCACGCCGACACCGATGATGACATAGTTCATCAGGGTGCTGACGGTGTAGCGGGAACCGGCCGAAACCCGGGTACGGCTGCGCAGGGTTATTTCAACCAGCGCCGGCAGCCGCTTGGCGGCAAACAGCGTAAGGCCTGCCAGCAGGATCACGGTGATTACCGTGGCCAGGGTAATCTGGGTGACAATGGTCTCGCCGTCCACTTCCGTGGACGATGACCACAGGGCGAACCCCTCCAGCGCATCCAGGGCCGGCAACAGCGGCTCCCAGATCAACACGGTGAAAACGAAGGCCAGGGCAATGGTGGTAACATTTACCAGCTGCTGCGTATCGCTGCTGATATCCACCAGTTGCGCCGTGTTTTCCTCCGGCAATTCTCCGGATTCGTCGCCGCTGGCCTGTTGCTGGGAACGCTGGGTCAACAATTCCCGGAAACGCAGCTTGCGCCTTGCCACTCGCAGGGAACGCATGATAATCGCATGAACCAGCAGCAGTACGATGCCCGCGGAAATCATCTGGATCAGGGCACCGACTATGGCTTTGACCGTATAGACCTGGCCGTAGACGATGGCTGCAAACGCTACCGTGAAAGCCACCAGCAACAGCATGCGAAGCCGTCGCACCCAGGAGGACGAAGCCTGTTCATGGACTTCAACCCTGCCCCTGGACGAGGCCTGGTGAAGTCGAACCGCCATGATCAGCAGCACGCCCAACAACGCCAGTCGACCGATAAATTCCTGGTCGTCACCGCTATTCAGCCCCGACACCAGTGCCGCCACCAGCGCCAGCGGCAGCCACCAGTTCAGGGTGAATCCCAGTATGCGGTGCACCATGGCCATGGCATTGGCATTCCAGTTGAAATGCACACTGCCCAGGCCGGATCGCTCGGCAACAATCCGCAGCAGGGACAGGACGAACAGCAGCGGCACCAGGTTCATCAGCAGGCCGAACACCGTCTGGGTCTGGGGGAGATCCGAACCGGCAAAGGCCGCCGCCAGCGCCAGTGCCAGCAGCGGGCGGGGCAATGCTCGTAAGAGCGCTGCGCCGGTGGAATAGACGGTATGCAAGATGGAGTCATCCCTGGGGCGGGCGATGCGGGAATTCAGCGAGAGCTGGAAATTTTTCAGCCGCTTGCGATAGAAAATCAGGGCGAATGCCGCCAGCAGTGCCAGCAGTGACCAGGGTCTCAGCGTCATCTCCACGCCGTTGAACAGGGTCGGAAATGAATCCAGTTCGGCAATGACTTCACCCGGCTGCATGGTCCACATCGGCGCCCTGTTGGGTATCCACAGAATCTGTCCCTGCAGGAAATCCCGATACACTTCCCGACGCTGGTTCAGGGTGTTGTAGCCGGTTTCCAGCTGGGTGGATTCGTCGATAAAGAGGGAAATTTCCTCGATGACAGTGCGTAACCGGTCCCGGTAGTTACGTATCAGCTGCAATATGGCCTGGCGTGAATCTGCGGCCAGTGAAGCCGGCTCGATACCCCGTTGCTGCAGCTGGCCGTTCAGGTAGGCGGATGCGCTCACCAGGGTGGCAAGGCGTTCTTCAAGATCGATGCGACGGATCACGGCGTTGCCGATTTCGCTGGAAAGCTGCTCCGTCGGACTGGCCACGGTAAACGAATCGAGTTCCTCCCAGTAGGTCAGCAATACCCGGCCCAGCGACTCGCTGTCGCTGCCGAAACTGACGATCCGGCGGGCGGTGTTGAAACGTTCCTCCAGGGCCTGGGTCCTGCTGTTGATCCGCTCGTTTATCTGGCGAACTTCCGCCAGTCTGCCGTTCATGGCAACCTGCTCGGTGCTCAGCTGGGTATCCAGGTTTACCAGTTCCGAGGCCAGGCCGTACACCGGGCTGTCAGTGTCGATGCCCAGCTCTTCAAGTCCGGTGGCCTCCTGCACCGAACCCGTCACCCGGGTTTCCAGTTCCCGGATCAGGGCAATCAGCCGGTCCCGGTTAAGCGCCAGCTCGGCACGCTCGGCGGCCAGGGCGCTGAATCTCACCGGCTGACTTTCCAGCTGTGCCCGGCGGGCCAGGCTTTCCGCCGACAATGCTCTTTCCTCTGCCAGTTCCCGCCATTGCTGGGCTTCCAGCAATGAAGGCACGCCCTCGGGATTGACCGTCGGACTGTCGCCCTGCAACTCGGCCATGCGTGCATCGATCTGGGTGAGACGTTCCCTGGCCGTGGTGGCATTGGTTTCCCGCGCCGCCAGTCGCCGGTCCAACGCTTCCAGTTGGCTGGAGATCTCCCGCTCCTCGGTACGCAACTGGGACAGGCGGGTCTGAACTTCCGCCGGAGTCAGGTCCTGTAATTCCGCTGCCGGATCAAACTCAACATCCAGGTTGTCCAGTCGTTGTTGAATTTCCGACTCCCTGACCGGCGCTGTGGTCAGCGCTTCCTCGAAGGCTGCGGCGTCCCGTCTAAACGACTCCTCCTGGGCCAGCAGGCCCCGGGCCTCCTCGTACAGGGTCAGTGTCTGATCGCCCTCGGCGACACCGTTGCCCCGCAGTGTTTCAATGCGTCGGTCGATCAGCTCCACGGTGAGACCGGGTGACTGCTGTGCCAGGGTCTCGCCCACCAGCAGCCCTCCCAGGAGGGCAACAGTGCAGCCCCGCAGGAAAGCCCGGCCCGACACCCGGCGGTAACCGGGCACGGAGCGCGTCGACAGGCATGGCAGGCGCGGGAAACGCCGGGTCAGCAGGCTTGTGCCGGCAAGGAGTGGATATAAAATGTAGCGGGTAAAGATCTGTGTCATAAACTGAGTCTGTCTGGCCAGGTTGATGGAAGCGTCAAAGTCACTTCCCGGTAGGGGTGGTTTATCGACAAACCGAACCGCGAAGCAAGCCTGGTGCCGGTGCCGGCATCTTATACTGTTATTTCGGCAGCGCTATTTTTTTCTCCGGGAATTTCCCCTTCCCGCCCGTTGAACTGCTGCGTGTTCAGCGTTGAATGCCCCCCCGTCGAGACGGGCAAAATAGTCCCGGGCAATGTCCCTCACCCGGGGAGCCAGCAGCAGCGTGGACAGCATCGTAGGTATCGCCATGGTGGCATAGACTCCATCCAGCAGGCTGATCACCGCATCCAGCGAGGCCACGGCCCCCGCAGTCACCAGGGCCATGTAGCCCCACAGGTAGTATTTCTCCGTCCGCGATCCAAACAGAAACCCCATGCACTTGCTGCCGTAATAGGAGTAGGTAAGCACGGTGGTAATACTGAGCACCGCCACCATGGCCAGGATCATGTAGGCGCCGAAGCCGGGAAACACCTGTTCGTAAGCCTGTGAAGTCAGGGTCACGCCGGTGGCATCCCCCTGCCAGACGCCGGTTACCAGCAGGGCCAGTGCCGTGCAGGTGCAGACAATCAGGGTGTCTATTATGGGACCGAGCATGGCCACCAGACCTTCCCGTACCGGTTCATTGGTGCGGGCAGCGCCGTGGGCCAGGGATTCGGTGCCGATGCCGGCTTCATTGGAAAACGCACCGCGCTGCACGCCGATCAGAATTACCGCGCCGATCACGCCGCCGGAAACTGCCTGACCGCTGAACGCGTCGGTGACAATCAACGCCAGCATGGCGGGAATTTCTCCGACGTGGCTGAGCAAGACGTAGCCGGTAATGACGAAATAAAACATCACCATGCCGGGGACCAGCCTGCCCGCCACCGCCGATACCCGCTGTATCTTGCCGACAGCGATGCTGAGCAGCAGTACCGACAGTATCAGGCCCAGCGTCAGGTCGAAAGTAAAGTGGCTGTCGGCACTGGCCAGTCCGACGGGGATGGCGACCACGTCCCGCAGCAGCTGGACCAGCTGGTTGATTTGAAAAACCGGCAGCGTGCCCAGCATCCCGGCGATGGCGAACATCCAGGCCAGGGGCAGCCATTTCTGACCCAGCCCCTCCCGGATCACGTACATGGGTCCGCCCTGCAATTTACCGCTGTCGTCGTAGCCCCGGTACAATATCGCCAGTGAGGCGGTGTAGAACTTGGTGGTAATGCCCACCAGGGCTGTCACCCACATCCAGAATACCGCGCCGGGACCACCCAGGGTGACTGCCAGGGCCACGCCGGTGATATTGCCCAGACCCACCGTGCCCGCCAGGGCCGTGGCCAGCGCCCGGTAGTGACTGACTTCACCGGCGGCGGTCTCCGCATCGCTGTTGTAGCGGCCCCGCAGCAGATCGATGCCGTGACCAAGATACCGGAAGTGACTCATCCGGGAATGCACCATGAAAAACAGTCCACCGCCCACCAGCAGCAGAACCAGCGGTGCTCCCCACATGAATCCGGCAAATGCCGCCAATACGCTCTCGAGCTGTTCCATGGGGACAAGTCTACAGGGGCAGCCGGCCGGCCTGCAAAGCAGGGTGATGGTCCGGCAACCGGACACTCCAGAAACACTGCGGCCTAAAGAGCCAGAACCGGAGCCAGGGACAGCACCAGCAGCACCGCCATGGTCCAGTTGAACAATCGCAGGCGTTGGTTGCTGTGGAGAAATCGCCGGATCTGTTGACCAAGCACCGTCCAGGTGCTGACACAGGGCAGGTTGATCAGGCCAAAAACCAGGGCCACCATCGCCACGCCCGCCAGGCTGCGGGTGGGGTTGTAAACGCTCATGGCGGTCAGTGCCATGGCCCAGGCCTTGGGATTGACCCACTGAAACAGCACCGCCTGGAAAAACGTAATGGGCGTCCCCGAGGCTGCCGGCCGGCCGGCTGCATCGGGTGGTGCCGCCAGCCTGCCGTAGCGTACCGGGGCGGCGGTGGCGACCTTCCAGGCAAGAAAAAGCAGGTAAACGATGCTCACCACCTTGAGAACCAGATAGCTGACGGGAAAGCGATCGAAAATCTGTGCCAGGCCGGCGCCGACCACCAGCGTCATGAACACGAATCCACTGGCCACACCCAGCAGGTGCGGTACGGTTCGCAGAAAGCCGAAATTGGCGCCGGAGGCCATCAACATGAGGTTGTTGGGGCCCGGTGTAATCGATGAGGCGAAGGAAAAAGCGGTAAGACCGAAAAGCAATTCAGGGTTCATCGTGGCAAATCCGGCCAGCGTCGGCGCAGGTCAACTGCGCCGGACACACTCCATTCCCGTATCCGGACCCCGGTCTCCGTCCGTTGTCTTGCTAAAACGACTATGCCTGATCGACGCGGTCAACTGCCGCTGGCCGCTTCCGCTTCGGCGATATTGTTACGCATCTCGCTCAGCAGGTTATCCATGCCGGAACGCCGGACGACACTGCGATAGGTTTCCCGGTACGAGCTGATCATGCTGACGTTTTCAACTTCCACGTCGTAGACGTACCAGCCATCACTGCGCAGCCGCAAGCGGTAGTTCACCGGAATCTCGTTGGAGCTGGTGACGATGGTGGTCTCCACGGTGGCCCGATTGTTGTTGATATCTTCGTCCCGGTACTCGACGATTTCATTGGTGTAGGCTTCGATTCGGCCCAGGTAGGTGTTTTCCAGGGTCTGGCGGAACAGCTCCTGGAATTCGTTCTGTTGTTCCGTGGTGGCATTTCGCCAGTTGGTGGACAGGGCGCTCTGGGCCATCGCCCGGCTGTCGAATACCTTGCCCAGTTCAAGTTTAAGCTGCTCACGCCGGTCATCCGGTTCCAGCGACGTGTCCCGAAGTATGGCCAGCACCTGTTCCACGACGCCTTCAACCCGTTCGGTGGGGCTCGACTGAGCGAATGCGTTACCGGAAATCAGGACCCAGAGCAGCAGCGTGACTGCCGAAATTTTGCCTAGAATTGAGTTGCCCATTGCCTTGCCCTCTTCCGGATGAAGCCCGGACTTGCTGAGAGATCGGGGAATGCTGATGACTCCCCGCCAGATCCGGAATTATACGCTTACGGCAAGGGGACTCAACAGGGAACTCCTGCCGGCGTGGTGTCTCCTCCGTGAGTCGGGGGTGAGGCCGGCGGCGGCTCACTCCTCCACGTTACCGCTGCGATTCTGCACGTAGGAAGACCGGAAGAAGATATAGGGGTCGATGGCACTCTGGTACAGGGCCTCGTAGGTATCCTGGTCAAGAGACAGCGTGGTTTCCGCCTCGGCCAGGTTAAGGGCGATGATTTCGCCAGCGGACAGGGAATCAATCACCGGGTCCATGGCGGTATTGCCGAGACTGCCCAGACCGTCCCGCAGGCTGCTGAAGCCAAGGAACGGGATCACCACGTAAAAGCCATGTCCCACCCCGTAGCGCCCCAGGGTCTGGCCCAGGTCCTCGGTTTCCTGTTCCAGCCCCATGCTGCTGGCCGGATCGAACAGGCCAAGAATTCCGATGGTGGAATTGATAACAAACCGCGACGCTTCAGTGCCGGCATTGGGCAGGTCCAGCTGCAACAGGGCATTGATGGCGGAAATCGGCGTACCGATGTTGCCGAAAAAATTCGACAGGGACACCCGTACCGGTTCCGGGACTACCCTGAAGGCCACCGCCACCGGTTTCAGCACGCCTCGGTACAGGGAATCGTTCAGCGCAAACGTGGCCCGGTTTATGGATTCGAAGGGATCGGCTATCTGTGGCCCCTCGTCCTCCTCGAAGATAAAAAAGTCATCGTCATCGTCCTGGGCTGCAGCCGGCGTCAGCAGAGCGAACGGCAATACCAGCAGCACCAGCGTCCTGATTCCCAGGTTTCCTGTCAATCCCCATGCCTTCATGATGGTTCTCCGGTTAGCCCTCGGTCTGGAAGATATAGCGGCTGACCAGCTCTTCAAGGCTGATGGCCGATTCTGTTTCGTAGACTTCCATGCCATCGGTCAGCAGTTCCTCGAAACCGCCGGGCACGATCTTGATGTATTTCTCGCCGATGATTCCCTGGGTACGGATTGCCGCGATAGCATCCTCCTGTACCAGGACACCTTCGTTGATACGCATTTCCACGATGGCCTCGAACGACTCCGGATCGAAATCGATGCTGGACACCGTGCCGATGCGCACGCCGGCCCCTTCGATAATCGCACCGGGGCGCAGACCGGACACCGAGGTGAATCGGGCAGTCAGGTTATAGCCCGGCTGCTCGATAAATGAGGCACCTGCCACCGTAATTGCCAGGTAGCTGAAGCTCAGAATTCCGAATACCACAAACATGCCGGTTATAAGCTGGATATTGATCTTGTTCATTTCCCTCACTCTTCCTGGTTATCTGGCCGGTCCGCTGCCTGCTGACAAGGATCAGCGACAGGCAGCGGGTGCCGGCTAAAGAATGGCACCTATCAAGAAATCGCTGAACAGCACGGCTATCGACGAGATTACCACAGCGTCGGTAGTCACGTAACTTACCCCTTCCGCGCCCAGCGAGCCGGATTTGCTCAGGTGAATATAGAAGCCCTTGGCACAGCAGATCAGGGTCACCAGCAGGCCGAAAATAAACGACTTGACCAGCCCCAGCCGAACGTCGCTCCACACCACGGCATCGATCATGCCGTTGATATACGAGCCCTCGGACACGCCGAACAGAACAACGCCAACGAAATACCCGCCGAAGATCGCCACGACACTGAAAATGCAGGTCAGCAGCGGCACCGATATCAGCCCGGCAATTACCTTGGGTGCCACCAGGTACTTGTCCGGGTTAATGGCCATGCACTCCAGCGCGTCCACCTGCTCGGAAATCCGCATGATGCCCAGTTCGGCGCAGATCGCCGAGCCGGCGCGTCCCACCACCATCAGCGCGGTCATTACCGGTCCCAGCTCCCGCAGCACGCTCAGGGCGACGGCAGACCCCAGGATATCCACCGAACCGAACCTTTCCAGGGTATTGTAGAACTGCAGGCCCAGGACCATGCCAATGGTGACACCGGAAATAATGATGACGCTCAGCGAGCGTGCGCCGATGAAATAAATCTGGCGTACTATCGCATAGAACTGATACGGCGGCTGCACGATACGGTAAACGACAATCAGCAGCAGCAACAGCGTGCGACCGGTCTGTTCCAGCGAACTGAGGACCGCGTTACCCATGGATTCAATGGTTTTCATTGGCCCTCGGCTGCCCCTTTGTTCCCGGACTTTCCTTTTGCGGATTCTGCGCTTGCTGACTCTCCGGGTACTCCGGGTCCGTCAGGTGGCGCGGCTTCATCGGGTATACCCGGCTCCGCCGCCTTGCCGGCGAGTTTACGCAGGTGATCATCCACGTCCACGGCAACCTGCCGGGGTGTCCGGTTCAGCAGACCGACAATACGCGGATCCTCGCTGGCCTTGATTTCCTCCGGCGTCCCCACCATCAGCAGCTCCCCTTCGCCCAGGATGGCGATGCGATCCGCGATCTTGAACACGCTTTCCAATTCGTGGGTGACCACCACGATAGTCATGTTCATGGACTCTTTCAGCTTGATGATCAGTTCATCGAGTTCTGCCGAGGTAATGGGATCCAGCCCCGCCGATGGCTCATCGAAAAACAGCAGCTTGGGGTCCATGATTATGGCCCGGGCCAGCGCCGCCCGCTTGGTCATCCCGCCGGACAGTTCCGACGGCATCAGGTGTTCGTGGGGCATCATGTTGACCATGTCCAGCTTGATACGGGTCATGATCTGGATGGTGTTTTCATCAAGCCTGGTGTGCTGCCGCAAGGGCAGCTGAATGTTTTCACCCACTGTCATCGAGGTGAACAGGGCGCCGCCCTGGAAGGCCACGCCCATCTGCTTGCGCATTTCCTCCAGCTGCCGGGCACCGGCACTGCAGATATTCGTTCCCAGTACCCGGATTTCCCCGGAGGTGGGCTTTTTCAGTCCCAGCATGGTGCGCAGCAGGGTGCTCTTGCCCGCGCCGCTGCCACCCATGATGACGCTGATCTGGCCCAGCGGAATATCCAGGTTGATGGACTTGAGAATGCGCCGACTGCCGTACTCTACCACCAGGTCGCGGACTTCGATTGCCGGGGAGGACTCCATCTAGGGGCTCCGCTCAGGGTTCAAGGAGATCAATGAAGCTGTCCTCGGTGTCGTGAAGCGTGAATATCTTGTCCAGCCTGGTGATGGTGAGTACCTGCATTGCCGGTGAGCTGATGCTGAGCAGGCCGTAGTGCAGGTCGATTTTTTTCGCTTTCTGAAAGCCTTCCACCAGGCTGGCGATACCGGAGCTGTCGATATAGCTGACCTCCTGCATGTCGATGAGCAGCGGTTTGCCATCCTCGAGAGTCGCCAGAATGGTCTCGCGGAGAACCGGGGAATCGTTGAGATCGATTTCCCCGCTCAACACCAGCATGTCGAATCCCGGTCGGCTTTGTATTTCATGTTTCAATTCTGTTGTTCCTCTTTATCCTGCCTGTTTTTATCCTGCCTGTTTTTAACCGGTTTCCCGTCGGGTTAACCGCGCCACCCGGTCCCGGCCTGGCAGTTTATGCGCCGGTGGCACTTAACCGTTCACATCCTTTTTCATCTGCAGGCAGTTTCCCTGCGCGGCGCCGCAGTCCACCAGCTTCACCTCGTCCATGATCTCGTTGATGATGTGGCAGCCCAGACCGCCGGGCCTGATATCATCCAGGGACCTGGACTGCATCTGTTCGGCCCGTGACTTGTTCCGGGCAAAGTCGGTCAACCGGAAAACCAGGTGGGACTCCTGCCGGGTGATTTCCAGTACGATATCACCGCAGTCGTCGTCACAGTAGGCATGTTGAATAATATTCATGCAGGCCTCACCGATAGCGAGGATGATACAGTCAACGGTTTCCCGAGGGTAGCCGGCCTCGCCAAAGGTTTCCCGCAACTTTTGCCTGACCGTGGAGAGATGTTGGGGTTCGGCGGGGAATTTGAATTCCAGGAGCTTGTCGGTTGTCACTGTAAGAAACCCTGAGTGCAGGTTAACAGAACAGGAGACCAACTGCTGAAGTCACCCGGTATCGTATGTTGCTGTCTTGCCGCATCCGTCCGGAATCAGGCACCGCAACACGGTCAGTTCATTGGAATGGCCTTGGTACCGCGACGCCTGGAGGTCCTGACCGCTCCCGCGCCGGCTAGCCGTCACCATCCTCGACAATCAATACCGTCAGGTCGTCGAAGCGGACGCCGGTGTTGGCGACTTCCTCCACGAATTTATCCAGGCGCTGGCGCCTGGGCACCTTGCTGTACTTCGCAATCAACGACTGTAATCCGATCAGCTCATCCAGATCCGTGCCCCGCGTCAATCCCTCCGACAGACCGTCAGTATACAAATACAGGCTGCCGTCCGCCAGATCAAAGCTCTCCTCTTCGAACTGCTGTTCCTCCAGGATACCGACGGGGGGACTGAGTGATTCATACAGGGCAAACCCGCCATCCCGGCGATGATGTATCGCTGGTGGATGGCCGGCATTGGCCAGGGTGACCTGACCCGTGGCGGGGTCATAGGAGCCGGCTATCATGGTGATATACAGGCCGCGGGTGGTCATCTCGTACAGTTCACGATTGACCAGGCCGAGAATTTCCGCCGGGGAATCGATGGTCTTGGCCAGGAAATGGAACAGGCTGCTGCCCTTGGCCATCAACAGTGCCGCGTCTACGCCTTTACCGGAAACATCGCCGATATTGAACAGGTATCGGCCGTTGGGCAGGCGCTGGTAGTCGAAGAAGTCCCCGGACATGTTCTTGGCTGGAATATTCAGCCCTGCGATATGGTGTCGCTCGTCGAATGCCGGCAGGAAGCTTTCCTGGATGGTCCTGGCAATGGTCAGTTCCTGTTTCATGATTTCCGACTCCACCACTTCCGCCACCATGGTGGCATTGTGAATTGCCAGTGCCGCCGAGGCACAAAGCAGGTTCAGCATGTGGGAATCGGAGACGTCAAATAGTCCTTCGGGATTGGCGGAAGACGGCACCTTGTTGATCAGCTCAATAGCGCCGATGGTCTCATTCTGAATAATCAGTGGCGCGCACAGGATTGACCGGGTGCTGATGCCGGATTGCTGACCCGGCGCAAGCTGGAAATCGGCTGACTCCCGGGTATCCTTCACCAGCACGGTCTTGGACTGCTGCACAACTTCATTCAGGACTTTCATGCCCACTTTCAGCATGGGGTCCTGGATATCCACTTCGCCGGCACAACCCTGGCAGACCAGTTCCTGGTTGCTGTTGAGCAGGAATACCGAGGCGGCCTCCGCTCGGGAATACTCCAGAATTTTTGCCAGGGAAATCTTCAGCGCCTCGTCGAGATCCAGCGAACAGGCGAAGGCCTGAATCAGGTCCTCCAGGTTATTTAGGAGAGTCGAATCATTGAGCAGGTCGACGGGTAATTGCACCGCTTGGGACATGGGACAGGTCACTGGGCCAGATGGATTTGGAGGATGAATAAGCATCGGAAATTGCAGATGCATCATACTCTTGATGGCCAAATGCTAGCAAGCTGGCAGAATTCGTGACCCAGAGTGCTCCAATCCTGCCCCGGAAAAGGCAATCGTACCGGCCCTGGAAGTTTCAGCAATCGGGATGTGCAACAACGCAGCGTCAGGTCGAAGTACCGCTTCAACAATTCCTGCTCTGACATACCATGAATAAACCCCTGTAATCCTGATGGCCACGGCAGGGAATACGGGTCCGGTCATGAAAATACCATAAGGCAGCAATGAGATAGATTGATCATTATGCTCTTATTCTTCGCCGGCGGAGCGGGTTACCGGAAATTCTCAACTGACCGGATCGCCGCTGGCGAAGCAGCTGTGCCCATGACTGGCGCCCCTGGAATCACTGTGCCATGTCCATGACCGTTGACCAATGGCAGTCCCTGTCGGCTGAGTAGCCGGGCTTACGCACAACCGGCAGGGACTGCAATGGCAACAGTCTCTGCCGGGACGCTCGACCCGGGACTCACCGGGAGAATGTGACAACTGGACAACGACCGGCGGCGAAGTTACCTTTTACCGACAACCGCAGCTCCTTTGCCGCATAACCGGGAACGAAAATCAGCCATGACCTCTATTGTGCACCACACGTTTGCCCTGACCTGCCCCTTTCTCGTGTTCGCCGCGCTGGTCGTCGGCCCGTCGCCGGCCGCTTTCGGCCAGGACTACACCATCGATGCCGCGGCGGAGGCTTATATCCGCCAGCGCATCGAAGTGAGCTGGACCGCACCGCAGGAGACCGGTGGTCTTGTCGAAATCCGGCCTGCCGGGGAAGGCACAAGGCGCGTCACCTATGCCTATGTCCGTACCAACCCGACAGCCATCGAGGCACCCGAAGCGCCGGGTGACTACGAGATCCTCTTTATCCACGAACGCGAGATCCAGGCCCGCGCACCGCTCCGGGTGATCATGGCGCAGGCCAGCGTCACCGGGCCGGATGCCGCAGGGGCCGGGGAAACCATTCAGGTAAGCTGGAACGGACCGGCCAGCCGCAACGACCAGGTTACCTGGGCGCAGCGGAACGGCGACTTTATCCGCGGTTCCAGCTACGGCTACGTACAGGCTGCAACCCAGGGCAGCCGCGGACTGCGTGCCCCGGCCGAGGCTGGCGAGTACGACCTGATCTACCGCAGCGGCAGCACCATACTTGCCCGTCATCCAGTCACGGTACAGGCCATTGCCGCCACCGTTACCGCGCCGGCAAGGATTCACGCCGGCGGCAGTTTCGACGTGGGCTTCCAGGGGCCGAACAACAGCGGCGACCTGATCACCTTTGCCGATCGCGGTGGTGAGGCACGCAACGGTATCGGCTCCTATACCTACGTGGGCAACGCTGAGGGCAATTCCCTGACCCTGCGGGCCGGTGAAACACCAGGCACCTACGATGTCGTCTATGTCTCCAACGGCACGGTGATCGGCAGAACGCCACTGGATATCGTCGAGGCCAGCGTGGGCCTGGAAGGTCCCGGTGAAGTCGCCACCCGACTGCGCTTTCCGGCCACCTGGTCGGGAGCCGGCAATGCCGGTGACCTGGTGGTAATCGTCGACGGCGACGGAGGCGAATTCGACTATGCCTATATCGATCCCAATAACCCGGAAGTCGAACTGGTGGCCCCGGCAACGGCGGGCAACTACTCCCTGGTATACCGCACGCGGGGCGGCAATGCCCTGGCCCGCCGGGAAATTGCCGTAGTCCCCGCCGAGGTGCCGCCCGGGGAACTGCAGGTGACGCAGCGACAGGCGCAACTGGGCAACGCCGACGCAGTCGAGATCATCCTCGACGCATCGGGCAGTATGTTGCAGCGACTTGACGGTGAGCGCCGGATCGAGATAGCGCGGCGTACGCTTACCGATCTGGTAACGTCCACGATACCGCCGGGTACCGGATTTGCCCTGCGGGTATTCGGTCACCGGGAAGCCGATTCCTGTCGCACCGATCTGGAAATCCCCTTGTCGCCGCTGGACCCGACAGCCACCGCGACCACCATTACCGGGATCAATGCCATGAACCTGGCGCGCACACCGATTGGTGCCTCCATAGCCGCCGCCCGGGAAGATCTGGCTGGGGTAACCGGTCAGCGGGTGCTCATCGTGCTGACGGACGGCGAGGAAACCTGCGACGGCGATGCCGCCAGCGCCATCGAGGCACTGCGGGCAACCGGCTGGGATATCCGGGTCAACGTGGTGGGGTTCGCCATCGATGATGCCGAACTGGCCCGTACCTTCGAGAGTTGGGCCGCCGCCGGCGGCGGCATGTACTTCGAGGCAACCAGCGCGGATGGTCTCGGCGCCGCCATGACCCGGGCCATGGCAACCCCTTTCGCCGTCGTCGACGGAACCGGCCGGACCGTAGCCACCGGGCTCACCGGCGTCGATGCCGTGGTACTGCCTCCGGGGGACTACCTCGTAACCGGCGCCGGCAGCGATATTCCGGTTACCGTGGAATCGGAGCAGACTGTTACCGTGCAATTACCCTGACAGGCAGGCCTGACCCGCCAGGGAATTCGCAGAGTACCGCCCTGCCCTGTCAGTGACCCTGACAGGTATCCAGATCAGGGCAAAAACGACTGCTGCCAGCAATCCAGGCGCTGACAACCAAAAGCATGATTTTTTTCTTCCCGGCAGGCTTGCCATCCATACTATGCCGGGAACCAGCCAGAGGGTATAGAAAATGAAGAATAAAAAGTTGTACCTGTCAATGATTGCCCTGACGTTATTGACCTATTGTTCCAGCGACGACAATGCCGGCGAGGCGAGCCCGGTGACTTTTGCCTCCCAGGCCGACTCCGGGGCCGGCCTGTACGCCCAACGCTGCGCCACCTGTCACGGCACGCAACTGGAAGGCAGTGCCCTGGGACCCATTCTCAGCGGCCAGGCATTTCTGAGTCGCTACGGTGGTCAGTCACCGGCGGATTTTTTCAATTACCTGCGTGCCAACATGCCCCCCGGCGGCAATGAAGAACTCAGCGAAGACGATTACTGGAACATCGTCGCCCATGTGATGCGCAGTAACGGCGTGGCCGATACTAACCAGCCTTTGACGGCGGACGCGGACTACCCGCTGGCCAGCAATATCCCCGGCCTGGCCACCGCCTCCATTGCGCCTCAGCAGGCCGAGGCACCAACCGGGGTTATTCTGCCCGGCACCGTGGAAAATTTTGTTCCCGTCACCGACGCCATGCTGACCAGTCCCGACCCGGCCGACTGGCCGATGCTACGACGCAACTACCAGGCCTGGAGCTACAGCCCGCTGGACCAGGTCAACACGGAAAACGTCGCGGACCTGCGCCTGGAGTGGGTCTGGAACATGGTGGAGGGTGATTCGGAGCCTTCACCGCTGGTTTATAACGGCACCGTGTACCTGATCAATTCCAGCAATATCGTCCAGGCCCTGGACGGCAGGACCGGCGACCTGATCTGGGAGCACCACGCCGGACCGGTGGACAGCGAGGACATGCGCAATATCGCCATCTACAATGACAAGATCATTCACGCCACCACCGATGCCCGCCTGCTGGCCCTGGATGCCAGGACCGGCGAACCGGTGTGGGAAACCACCGTTGCCGACAACAGCCTCGGCTTTGAGAATTCCAGTGGCCCCATCGTCGCCGATGGCAAAATCATCCTGGGCCTGGCAGGCTGCTCCCGCTATATCGACGAGCCCTGTTTTATCAGTGCCCACGATGCCGATACCGGTGAACTGCTGTGGCGCTTCAATACCGTCGCCGAATCCGCTGATCCCGGTGGCGACACCTGGGGCGATATCGACGACCTGTTTCGAGCCGGCGGCGAGACCTGGATCACCGGCAGCTACGATCCGGAACTCAAATTGACCTACTGGGGCACGGCACAACAGAAGCCCTGGATGCCGGCCAGTCGCAGCCTGTCAATCTACGATGCCGGGCTGTACACCAACTCCACGGTGGCCATCGACGTGGACAGCGGCGAACTCAACTGGTACTTCCAGCACGTGCCCGCCGAAGCTCTGGACCTGGACGAAGTCTTTGAACGCGTACTCATCGATCGAGGACAGCAGAAGCTGGTGTTTTCCATCGGCAAACATGGAATCCTGTGGAAACACGACAGGGTAACGGGTGAATTCATCAGCCACGTCGAAACCGTGTTCCAGAACGCCTTCACCCGTATTGATCCGCAGACCGGCGCCGTAACCTATCGGGAAGATATCGCCAATGCTCAGATCGACCAGTGGATTTCCGTCTGTCCCAGCACCGCCGGCGGCAAGGACTGGCATTCCATGACTTACCACGAGCCAACCGCCTCCCTGGTCATACCCCTCAGTCAGTCCTGCCTGGAAATCGCCGCCCGGGAAGTGCCCCTCACCCGCGGCGCCGGGGGTACCGCGGCCAATCGTCGCTGGTTCGAAATGCCCGGCTCCGACGGCAACCTGGGCAAACTGGCTGCTTACGACGTCGACAGCATGACCGAGAAATGGAGCTACCAGCAGCGCGCGGCTTTTCTCACCGGCACCATGTCGACGGCAGGTAACCTGGTGTTTGTCGGCGACCTGGATCGTCGCTTCCGCGCCTTTGATGTGCGTACCGGAGACATACTGTGGGAAACCCGACTGGGCACTTCGGTACAGGGACACCCGGTCACTTTCGCCATCGACGGCCGGCAGTACGTGGCGGTAACCACCGCCATGGGCGCCCGGGGTGTCAGTCCACGTACGGTGCCGCGGGTGGTTGCCCCGGACGTGCGTCACCCCGGCAGTGGTAATGCCCTGTACGTGTTCAGTCTGCCGCAACAGTAAAGAAGGAGCAGCCACTGTACGGCGGGCTCACCTGCAGGCCCCTTTGGGCGCGGCCTGCCGGGCGATATCAGCCGGAGATCCTGCCCGGAATTCTACCTGGCGGCCCGCCCCAGATATTGTTGGAATATTCGTTCCACGGTGTCGTCTGCTCCCGGCACCAGGGCAACCACCAGCACGGTCAGAACCAGACTGAACGCGATGAGCCAGTAAAAAGTCTTCATTCAAATTCTCCCCTGCTCATCAGTTGCGAGGCCCCGCTTCAAACAGCCAGACATCGCCGCTTTCTATGCTTTCACGAGTGGTCTGCGAGGGATACTTGGCGGTGATGGCCGCCGCGATACCGTCGAGGCTGTCACCGGAGCGAATACGTCGTAACTGCCGTTCATAGCGCACCCCATCGATGCGCAACACGGCACGACCATCGCGCTCGGCCTGCACCGGCCAGCGCTTCCACAGGCGACCGACCACGTTGCCCATGTAACCGGACCAGACATACAGCCTGTCCTGGTGCTCCACGGTCCAGATTCGCCTGGAAAGCAGCGGATCCAGCAGTTGCATCTCGATGGTAGGCAGACTGTTGACGAAACTCCAGTCGGGTTCGGCACCGGCATACAATTCCCCCGACACCAGGGGCCCACCGGAAAATACCCGATTGGGTCCATCGGCAAAGCGTGCCTTCACCGCGGCGGTGGCCACTGCCGTCACCGGGATAAGCAGGATGCAGATTACGATGATGATGGCATTCTTGATTACATTCATCTCAATTCCCGAGTCTTGTTATTCACTGTTAATCCCTGTAACTGCCATTTCTGCCGTTGAGCATAATCGCTACCCGGAGATTTCACAACAGGTACGCCGGTGATTGTTCACGCCACGACAATCAGCGGTTTTCCTGACCGGCATTTTTTGGCTACACTGCTGCTTTGCCAACCAGATGGGGAAGACAATGGAAATGCGAAAATTATTCTGTCATGGCCTGCTGCTGCTGACTCTCACCTGTTCCGGCGTCCTCTACGCGGCGGAAATCACCCTGGTGCGTTTCGGACCGGCCGGAGAGGAAAAGCCGGGGCTCATCGACGGCGATGGCCGCATTCGTGATCTGTCCGGACATATTGACGACATCACCCCTGCTACGCTGGCCGATTCCGCCCTGGACGAAATCGCCGGTATACCGATGAGTGAACTGCCCCTGGTGGAAGGCGATCCCAGGCTGGGGGTCCCGCTGACCGGAATAGGGAAGATAATGGCAATCGGCTTCAACTACATTAATCATGCCGCCGAAATGGAAGTGCAACTGCCTGCCGAACCGCTGCTGTTCATGAAAGCCATCTCTGCGCTTACCGGCCCCTTCGACGACATCATCCAGCCGCGTAATGGTCACAAGCTCGATTACGAAGCCGAACTGGTGGTGGTCATCGGGCGCCGGGCACAATACATTTCCGAGGACGAGGTTTTCGATTACATCGCCGGGTATACTGTTGGCCACGATGTTTCTGAACGAGCGTTTCAACGGGAGCGTGGCGGTCAGTTTACCAAGGGTAAAAGCGCCGACACTTTCGCCCCCGTGGGACCTTACCTGGTCACGCGGGACAATATCGACGATATCCAGGACCTGTCAATCTGGTCGGAAGTCAACGGCGACATGCGCCAGCAGGGCAACACTGCCGACATGGTGTTCGGCATAAGGGAGATCGTCAGCCATCTTAGCCAGTTCATGACCCTGCATCCCGGCGACATCATCTTCACCGGCACACCGGCCGGGGTCGGTGACGGCATGGTGCCGCCAAGCTACCTCAAGCCGGGGGACGTGGTGCGCATTGGCGTGGAAAACCTCGGCGAGCAACGACAAACCGTCGTGGCACCAAGGTAGTTCGACGGGCACGGTAAGTTGCCGGATGTGTGGGATTAGTCCCAGGTGCTGAAGAAATTCCGACGCCCCCTGTATGCTATCGAGGACATCCTTCTCGGCTGCAAAACCAGGAAGGATGTATTGCTCGTTGCCCGCCACCGTATCCTGTACAACTATGCCAGGGAATTACATGAAATCCTCAGGGCGGAAACGGGACTTCGACTGTGGGTCTGTTTCCCGTTTCCGCAAAACTACCAGGCAGGCGAGATCAGCAGGCTGAAACGGGCAGACGGTATAAGAACTGTTCCCTACGCTATTGCCCGCTTCTTCAGGTGGGACCTGATCCTGTTCCCGGGCCACGGTCCAGGATTCCGGCAGGATTGCCGCAGGATATTTACCGGCCATGGCCTGATGGCCGGTAAAACCGTGGAAAACAGCCACTATGTTTTTGGCTACCGTTCACTGCGTAACCAGAAAATCAGCTACGACAAGATTTTCTGTGCCAGCGACTACGTGAAATCAGGAGTGCGGGAGCTTTATCCCCGGTTTCATAGCCACACTCGCGTGGTCGGCGACCTGTTTATCGACCAGCTGGCTGCCAACCGGGAAAAGAATGCCGCCCTGCTGCGGGCCCGTGGCCTGGACCCTGCCCGGAAAACGATCATGGTCGTTTCTACCTGGGGACCGGACAGTTTCGCGGAACAACTTGGCCAGGCGTTCCTCGACAAGGTGCCTTCATTAGCCCGGCAGTACAACCTTGTGATCGCGTTTCACCTGCTTAATTTCAGCGAAGCAAGCCGTGTTCGGGACAACTGGCAGAAACTGCTGCGCGACGTGAGCACCCGCCGGGTCTGCTGCCTGGAGCCGGGCGAAAATCCATTCGGACTGCTGGCCCAGGCTGATCTGCTGCTCACCGACAACTCGAACCTGGGGCTGTACTTTCCGTCACTTGAGCGCCCGGTCATCTACTACGACAACCCGGACGTTGAACATACGCCGCTGAGCCTGGCCCGGGAACTGCGCAACGTTGCCCATGTCATCAGCGATGTTTCAGACCTGGAGACAGATATCAGGACGGCCTTCGATAATTTCGACAGCAGTCGCATGAGGGCACTGGCCGTGAAAATATCCAGCCTCCCGGGACGCGCGGCTCAACGGCACCGGGAGGAAATCATGGAAACGCTGCACCGGGCGATGACACCCGGTGTCAACTGAGACGATCAGGCGACAGTGACGCCCGACAGGCTCCCACAGGGCACTTTTCTGATTAATCAGAGGCTACGTAATCAGCGGTTTCTAGATTGCTTCCAGCGATTGCAGTTGCAGGGTCAGTTGCACGTCGTCGACAAGAAGGAAACTGACCAGGAATATATCGCCATTGACATCGATGTAGTCGGTGTAAAGCCCGGTTTCCAGTTCAAACACACCACTGCAGTCCGGGTACTGGGAAAACTCGTTCCTGGCCTTGCCCTTGTTGAACTGTCGCTGCATGACAACACCGATAAGACCCTCGGCTTCGGACAGAACGCCGAAAGCGATACCAAACTCGGTGACACCATCGATGGCTCCGGGCTCACCATTCAGCTCAAGGCGAAGACAGCTGTAGATGTAGCCGTCCTGAGGATTGAAAACGCCGATGTTGTTAAATTCAAGCCCAAGCCCCGGTGCCGGGGTTACGCCATTGTAAGGCGCCGGCCAGCCGGCAAACATCAGCTCTTCATTGCCACTACCGTTGAGCAGGTAGGCATCGAGATCGGCATTGTCCAGGATTGACTGCGGTACGGCACCGGAAAACTGGTTCTGACTGAGGTTCACCTCGGTCAGTTTCGGCAGATTGCCCAGCCCCGCCGGGATGGGTCCGGAGAAGTTGTTTGCCTGGGCATATAGTCCCAGCAGCGACGCGAAATTTCCCGGCGCAAACAGTGCCTCGGAAAGCGCCCCTGAAAACTGGTTGTTGTTGAGGTACAACCGGAACAGGCTGGACATATTGCCCAGCTGGGCGGGCAACGAACCTGTCAGCCCGTTGTTGCTGAGCACCAGCAGGCCGAGACTGGTCAGGTTGCCGAACTCCGCTGGAATAGCCCCGGACAGTGCGTTGTTGCCCAGATACAGTGACTGGAGATTCTGCAGATTTCCCAGTGACGCCGGAATGCTGCCGGTCAATTCGTTGCTGCTGAGTATCAATGACTGCAATTGCGCCAGGTTTCCCAGGCTTGCGGGTATTTCACCGGTAAAGTTGTTGGATTGCAGTTCCAGTCGCTCAAGGTCAGCCAGATCTCCCAGGAATTCGGGCAGGGTTCCACTCAGCTGATTGCCGTAAAGGCGCAGCGACTGGAGTTCTTCGAGCCCGGATAACGAGTCGGGAATTGTGCCATTCAGGTTGTTGTTATACAGGGAGAGGACCAGCAACCCCGCCAGGTCACCCAGTTCCCCGGGGATTGGACCGGACAGCTGATTGTCGTTGAGTCGCAGTTCTTCCAGCAATGCCAGGCTGCCCAGTTCCGCCGGTATTCCCCCCTCCAGCGCATTGACAGAGAGATCCAGCACCCGGAGCCTGGTCAACTCCCCCAGTTCCGCCGGTATCGTCCCACTCAACTGCTGTCGATCAATGGCGAGCACTTCCAGGTCCACCAGGCTGGACAGACCCGCAGGCAGCGGGCCCGTCACCTCACCGTTGTACAGCGAAAGATAAACCAGCCCCGTCAGGTCGGCCAGTTCAGCCGGCAGACTCCCGGTAAGACCGTTATTGTCCAGGGCAATGCGGGTCACCGAATCCCCCACGCACACGACACCGTACCAGGTACACTCGGTTCCGATCTCCCCCAGCCAGCCCGAACTGGTCACCCAGTCGTCCCCGTTGGTGGCCTGGTACAGCGCTATCAGCGCATCCCTTTCAATCTGGGCCACCTGGGCCTCGGCCGGGCCAGGCTGTACCACCAGTGTCAGCAGAAACACCCCAAGCAACATCGGCTTCAATTGCCATCGATGAATTCGGCGGCTGGATAATGCAATGTTGGAATTCAAAATACTTGACCCCTTCTGACAACTGGCAGCAATGAGGCCATAGAATAATTGGGGTCAGAGTAAAAATACAGCAGTTGAGCAATTTATAATCACGGAATCTTCAGGGCAGAAGAAATAAAGCAGCTTTGATCTGGTTGCAAACCATCGTGTGTGAAGCTTTGCGAGGCGTGAATGGAGGCGTGAATGTAGAGTGACTATAGCGTCATTGCTGTCCCAACGTCGGCCTGTCAAGGCGAGGCAGCCCTTTTGTGCCAACAAGGGCAGTGGACTCGCCTGGAAGCAACGCCCGCCTGGGCCTGCCGGGCACCGCTGCTGTGCTATCGCGCCGGCCAGGGGCGGCGGCCATTCCCGGCGCGAGACGCCTTTCCGTGGCGCCCGACAGATGCCCGCAGAGCACTTTCCTCATCGCTCAGAGATGCCCTGATTTATTTCACTGTCTCCACGCTTGGGAGACAGGTAGACTTTACCCCATGACCCAAGTTCGATTCTGCTTTTTCCTGGCCGCCTGCCTCTGCACTGATTCCCTGCTATGGGCCGCGGAAAATGTCGCCTCCGGTAACGCCGGGGATGAGGCTGAACCCTTGTGGGAGCTTGGCTTCGGAGCCGGTGTGCTGCACGTGCCTGGCTATCCAGGTTCGGCAGCAAACCAGGTCAGAGCGCTGGCCCTTCCCACTGTTGTCTACCGGGGGGATATCCTGCGAATCGGTGACGGCCAGACGGTCAGGGCAGTGGCTTTTGAAAGCAACCGGATTGAGCTGGACCTGTCATTTGCCGCCGCGTTCAACGCCGACACCAGGGCCGGGGAACTGCGCGAGGGAATGCCCGACCTGGACTATATCTTTCAGGTCGGACCACAAGTGAAAATCAATCTTGCGAAGGTGATTTTCCCGGATCAAACCACGGGTGATCTGACCCTGGCCCTGCAGGCGCGTGGCGTGTTCTCAACTGATCTGGGCAGGATTGATCATCACGGCTATGTCTTCGAGCCCATGCTCCAGTATAAGCACACAAACTTTCTGGTGCCGGGACTGGAGGCGACACTGTCACTTAAACCGCAATGGGCATCCCGTGGCCTGCATGCGTATTTTTTCGAAGTGGCTCCGGAATTCGTCACGTCAGGCCGCCCGGCGTATCGTGCCAGAAGCGGATACTTCGGAACGGGGCTTAATCTCTATGCCAATTACCGGTTCAGCAGCAGGTTCAATGCGTTTTTCGGCGTCCAGACCACCTCGCACCACGGTGCCGCCAACACCGCCAGCCCGCTTTACGAGAAAGATTTCACCATCGGTTTCGGGGCCGGACTGATCCTGAATCTTTTCGCCAGCAGTCGACCGGCACTGAGTGAATGACCTTTCAGCGAGACTTCACCTCCCCCATGAACGGAAAATTCCTCAGTAACGCCACCGAAGCTGCGAATGAGTTACGAACCCTGCTTCAGAACTGTCTGGCCGAGCCTACGCCCGTGAGCTGATTGACCGTATGCTATCGAGGCGATCGTCAGTCCATCCCTGGGCCTGCGTAAACTGGACGGGTGGCTGCGCGCCGATATTTTGGAACAGGATTTCCCTTATGCAGAACGAAACAGTATCCGGTCGTTTACGGTGATCTTTGCGGATTGATGAACCGCTGCTAATAAAAAGCTGCTAACAAACCCTGACTGGTCAGGTCAGGCAAGGCCTGACAACGGCCCGGTGCCGTCATCCCCGAAAGTTTCAACGTTTACACCCACCGAAGCCAGCATTGCAATGTACAGGTCGCCGAACGTCGGTGCGTCCTGGTAGACAATATGTCGTCCGGGGGTCACGCTGCCGCCACCGCTGCCGGCCAGCAACACCGGCATATTCGAATGACGATGATAGTCGCCGTCCTCAATTTCACTGGAAAACAGCACCAGGGAATTGTCCAGCATGCTGCCACCCTCTTCCTCGACAGCAGCCATCCGCTTCAGCAGGTAGGCGAACTGCTCCACTTCCCAGCGGTCGATGATTTCCAGCCTGGCAAGATTTTCCGGCCGGGACTGGTGGTGAGAGATACTGTGATGTGACCCGCTGACACCGAGAAAGTCATAGCTGCGATTGCTGCCGGCATTGCCCAGCATGAAGCTGATAAAGCGGGACAGGTCGCATTGCATGGCCACTACCATCAGGTCGATCATGCTGCGGGTCAGGGCCTGAAAATCACCATCCCGCCGGTCAGCTACGGAAGCCGGATCCGGCGCGGGGCAGACATTGGGTTCGGCCGCGCTGGCCTCGATCCGGGTTTCCAGCGCACGCAGTCCAGTCAGGTACTCGTCCAGCTTAAGTCGGTCACGGTAGCCCAGGCGCGGTTTGAGGGCTTCGGTTTCCTCCCTGACATAGTCGAGGATACTGGTACGGTAATAGTGACGCCTGGCGATCTGCTCCGCGGTGAGGACGCCATCGCTGCCGCCGAACAGGCGGTCGAACATCAGTCGGGGATCAATGATCTTGGGCAGAGGCGTCGCCGGGCCTGCCCAGGAAATGTTGCGGGTGTAGGCGCAGCTGTAACCGGAGTCGCAGGTGCCGACGTTGGCGCCGCCTTCAAGACCCAACTGCAGAGAAGGAAACAGGGTCGCGGAACCCAAGGCATTGGCAGCGACCTGGTCAACTGAAATGCCGTTCTGGATATCGCTGCCGCTGGTTTTCCTGACATGGGTTGCCGTGAGAAAGGAGGCGGTACCCGCCGCGTGATCACCGGGGCCATCCGGGTTGGCCGCGGGATTGGCCAGGCCGGTCAGGACACTGACCTGCCGGCTGATATCCGCCAGCGGCTCGAGAATCAACGGCAGATCGTAATTCGTTCCTGTTCGCCCGGGTGTCCATGACGGCATGTGAATACCGTTGGGGACGTAGAAGAACAGCAGGCGCCGCGGAGCGGTGGTCGCCGCGCCGTGAGCCAGCCTGGGTGCGATGGATTCCAGGAACGGCAGCGCCACCATGGCCCCTGCTCCACCCAGGAAGCGGCGACGGCTTAAGTTGTATTTATCACGACTGTTCATTGCTGTTTCCCAACGCTCAAGGCTGCTCCCCAAGGCTCAAGATTACTCTCCGGCTGCTTACACTTGCTCCCCTGCTGCCCATGGCTGTGCCAATAGGGCTTAAGGCAATTCTCATACGGCTCATGGCTGCTCCCCGGCTGCATGACTGCGGGTGCGGAAAGGTTCGCTGGTGACAATCAGCTTCACCAGGGAGCGAAAGTTGTGATCGGACTCGACAAAGGACCGGGTGATCGCCTCGATATGGGGTTGGTCATCATCGATGGTGCCGCGGCCCATGCCATAGGTGAAAAGTTTTTCGGTCACACAGGCGGGAAAGCGTGGATCCTGGGCGAGCATATCGCTCATCGCCGCCGGCCCGGTAAAAGGCCCGGCACCGTAAAGGATGCCGGACGGATCGATAGGCGTGCCGTTCTCGACGCTGCGCCAGGCGCCAATTCCGTCGAAATTTTCCAGTCCCAGGCCGATGGGATCCATCAGATCGTGACACACCGCGCATTCCTCCCGCTGGCGATGCTGGGCCAGTACCTCGGCCACGGTACCGTCTTTGATCGCTTCTTCCGCCAGGCCCTCCACGCCGGGCGGCGGGGGTGGCGGTTCGGCACATAACAACTCACCCAGCACCCACTTGCCCCGCTGTACCGGCGACGTTCGGGTGGGATAGGAAAGCACCGCCAGCAGTCCCGCCTGTCCCAGAATACCGCGTCGCGACGTATCAGATCCCAGGTCCACGCGGACTGGCTCATCGCCAAAGGTACCGGGTATTCCATAATGCCCGGCGAGGTTGCTGTCGACAAACGTATCCGTGGCGGTCAATAACTCCAGCATGCTGCGTTCTTCGTCGATAAAAGTGCGGAAAAACAGGTCTGCTTCTTTCTTCATCGACTCTTTCAGGGATTCGCGCCACTGCGGGAACACTGCCGGGTCCGGAAGCACGTCGGCGATGGCACGGGTGTGCAGCCATTGTCCGGCAAAGTTTTCTATCAGAGCCGTTGAACGCGGATCGTCCAGCATTCGTTCAACCTGATTCTGCAGCTCGCCGGGGTCCTGCAGTCGTCCCTGATCGGCCAGTTCCAGTAGCTCATCATCCGGTGTCGAGCTCCACAGGAAATAGCTCAGGCGGGACGCCAGTTCGTAGTCGTCCAGCAGGTGTACGTCGGCTGCCTCGGCATCGACGTCAAGTTCGACCCGGAAAATGAAGTTCGGTGACTGCAGCGCCGCGGCTACCGCCAGCGTGATTCCGGTGTTGAAGTCATCCCCTTCGGACCGTGCCAGCTCTACCAGGGCATACAGCCTGTCGATTTCTTCCCCGGTGGGCGGTCGACGCCAGGCGCGCAACAGGAACGACTGCAGAATGGACTCCGCACAGGGCTGCTCCCCGACGACCTCCGGATCGCAGATTATCAGGCGCCGGTCCGACGGGTCGATTTCCAGTGGTCCTTCCAACTGGAACCAGTCCACCAGCAGATTGCGGTCCGCTCCCTGCTGGGGGTTGTAGTAGTCGTTAAGGAACGCCACGCCAATCTCGCGCACGCCGCTATTGAGAGAGGTGGTGGCTTCTTTCAACTCGAAGCTGCCGGAGGTAGCCGTCACATCCGTCGTGAGCACGCTGCTGCCATCGACCACAAGTGCTGCCTGGGCCAGCTCACCCCCGGCCTGGTGGGCGGCAATGCGAGCCGATAGCTTGTAGGTACCGTCTACCGGTAGCGAGACCTGTATCGAACAGGTGCCGTTAGACCAAAGATTCCAGAAGTCGCCACTGGCGCCACCGGTACTGCACCTGGCATCCTGGGCAAATGCATACCAGACACCCGGGGATCCCTCCAGGGTTGTCAGCTCTTCGGCCAGGCTCCAGGCGGCCTGTTCGTAAAGCTCAACCTGCAGCGGTGACAGGCTGAGCACCGCGGCGATATTGTCGAAACCGTAGCCCGTGTCATCCGCCGGGAAATTCACTGCCGGCTGCTGCTCTGTGCCCAGCAGGTCCCGTATGGTGTTGTTGAATTCGCTGCGGTTGAGCCGGTGCAGTATCTTCGGATTCGACGGGCTGGGGTTTTCGTCCTGACTGACGAAAGTGGCCTGGATGTAAGACGCGATGTCCGCGGCGCAGTCGGCGGCGCAATCGGCGGGGCTACCGAAGGGCATGGTCTGCTCGATGATGTCGATCAGTTCGTCCAATGGCATGGCGCCGGTAAGCGGCGGCGACCCGGCGCCGCTGCCATCTGCGCCGTGGCAGCCGGCGCATAAGGCGTCATAGCGGGTGCCGCCGCGTTCGATACTGTCAGCCTCGGCGCTGCCACCCTGCCCTGTGGATCCCTGGCCTACAGGCAGGGCGTCCACCAGGTTGAAGATGACCTCGGGGGAATCGGCAACCAGTCCCAATCGCGCCCAGTACAGTTCGCCGCCCGGCAGTTCTATCGCGTCGATATCGAGAGTGAGCAGCACCGGATCGAACGATCCGGAGTTGGCGATGGATTGCGATGCCTCGCTGACGTAGTCGAGAACGAACAGGTATTCCTGCTGGAACTCGATACGAAAATGCAGCTCCAGCGCACCGAAACCGTCCACATCGATTCGAGGAACCAGCAGATAACCATCCTGGAGCTGGGACCGGTCCGCGTGGGCGATCTGGGTGAACGTGACAATCAGTAATATCGCTGACAGCGATTTGCGCAGACCAGCCATCACAACACTCCGGGGCTGTGGGTACACGGTTACCAGCAAAGGTAACTGTGCAGCTGACTGTTGTCCACTTTCGAGAGCTGGTGAATACCGCTAATGTGTGCGGAGTATCACATTCACCGGATAAACGAATGGCCTGAGCTCGTCATAATAAATGGAGGACGCCGGTATTCATCAAGGGACATCTGATTATGGCGTTGAACCTTGTAACTTTGATACGCGGTGGTCCCGGGAGGATTGATTCCCGAGGGCCCGGGAGGATTGATGCGGAATTTGCGGGGGCGCAAATTCCTCACCCTGCGGGCGCCCTTCGGGCGTCTGTGGCGCTGCGCGCCTGTCGAACCCTGGGGAGCCTCTACTGCACTCCCGGGAGGGCCATACAAAAAAGGGTCCCGATGGCTTTGTTGATTCCCGGGGGGGGCCGGGAGGATTGATTCGGAATTTGCGGGGGCGCAAATTCCTCACCCTGCGGGCGCCCTTCGGGCGTCTGCGGCGCTACGCGCCTGTCGAACCTGGGGAGCCTCTGCTGCACTCCCGGGAGTGCCATACAAAAAAGGGTCCCGATGGGACCCTTTTTTGTATGGCGCACCCGGGAGGATTCGAACCTCCGACCCCCTAGTTCGTAGCCAGGTACTCTATCCAGCTGAGCTACGGGTGCATTGGCTGTGAGGGGGCGTATTATAGCGAAAACGCACGATTTTCATAGACACATTTCTTTCCTGTTATCCAAAGCGGTTCATTCCGGCAGCCATCCTGTAATACCATAGCCGGATGAAGAATATTCTGGCCATTCTGCTGCTACTGCTGCCGCTGGCTGCCAGTGCCGACCTGGACAGCGCGCTGGCGGCATACGATGCCGGTGACTACCCCCAGGCCCTGATTGAATTTACCGAACTGGCCGACCAGGGGGATTTCATTGCCCAGTTCAACCTGGGCCTGATGTACCTGCGGGGGCTGGGTACCGAACCGGACTACCAGCGCGCCCTGCTCCTTTACCGGCAATCCGCCCAGCAGGGCGTGCCGGAAGCGGCCTTCTACCTGGGCAATCTGTATGCTACCGGTACGGGGACCGAGGTCGACCTGGACGAGGCCTTCCACTGGTACCTGGAGTCCGCGGAGCAGAATTTCGCTCCCGCCCAGTACGCCGTCGGCAATATGTATTTTCGCGGACAGGCCACGGCACGGGACAACGACCGGGCCCGGGAATGGTACGAGCTCGCTGCCCAGAACGGCCATCCGACAGCGCAGTTCAATCTTGGCGTCATGTACGCCGAGGGCATCGGCACGGAGCGGGACTTCGGCGCCGCCTTTGACTGGTTTTTCGCCGCCGCCAGTCAGCAGAATGCCGAGGCGCAGTTCAACCTGGGTTCCATGTACCTTGCCGGCCAGGGCGTGGAGCAGGACTACCAGGAAGCCGTGGACTGGTTTGTCCGCGCCGCCGAGGCCGGACTGCCCCAGGCGCAGACCAGCCTCGGCATGATGTATGCCGCTGGCCAGGGAGCGGAGCAGGACTACCGGCAGGCACACGACTGGTTTGTCAGGGCGGCGGAAAACGGTGACCCGTCATCCCAGACACTGCTGGGCAATTTTTATCGCGACGGACTGGGCGTGACTGCTGACAAGCTGGAAGCCCTTGTCTGGTACAAGATTGCCGCGGCGGGTGATCACCAGATCGCCGGTCGGCTGGTCAGACAGCTGTCCAGCGAGTTGAATGCCGAAGACATTCAGCAGGCGGACATGCGCGCCAGGGAATGGCTGGCAGAACACTATCGCTGATTCAGGGCGATTGACTGGAGTGACTACAAGGTGAGCAAGCGGATTTTAACTGTTTTTGCAGGCATCGCCCTGCTGGCGACGCAGGCTGTCCGGGCAGATTATGCAGATGGCGTGGCAGCCGCTCAGAACGGCGATTACGACACGGCGTTTGCCGAGTTCAGCCAGGCCGCGGAAGACGGCCTGATGATGGCCCAGTTCAACCTGGCCATTCTTTACTTCTCCGGGCGCGGCGTGGACCAGGACTTCCAGCAGGCATTTCGCTGGACCATGGCCGCCGCGGATCAGGGCCATGTCCAGGCACAGTTCAATGTCGGCGCGCTTTACTACGAAGGGCAAGGGGTCAGCCGCGACCGGCGGCAAGCCCTGGAATGGTATCTCAGGGCCGGCAACGCCGAGTATGCCCCGGCGCAACACAACGCTGCCGAAATGTACTACCTGGGTAATGGCGTGGACCAGGACCTGGTGCGTGCCCATGCCTGGGCCAGCCGGGCCGTGGAAAATGGCCTGGAATCTTCTGTTGATCTTTTGGACGACATAGAGGACGACATGTCCGACGCCCAGCTGAGGGAAGCCCGCAGGTTATTCGCCCGCATGAAAATCGGCAGGGACGTGCAGTAACGTACCGCTGGATTTTACGTGAGTGTCTCAGCTGAAAAGCGCGTTGTGGGTCGGGAGTGAGGCAATCGAGCGTCGCTGCAACCGGTGTCAATCACGCCGCCAGTCCACGTTCAGCCTCCCGGTAACGGGGTAAATTCTTCTTCGTCTCCCGGTACGGTGGGAAACCCGCCGGACCGCCACATCGCCTTGGCCTGTTCGATGCGCGCCTTCCGGCTGGACACAAAATTCCACTCGATGAAGCGCTCCCCGGGGGATTCACCGCCGATGACCACCAGGCGGGTGTCCTCAAGCGCCACCACCTGGACCTGGACACCCGGCTCCAGCACCGCCATTTCATGGGTGTCGATTTCGGTATCGCTGACCTGGAGCCTGCCACTGGCCACGTAAACCGCCCTCTCGTCCTCCATGGGCATCACCAGGTTCTGACCTGCCTTGAGTGTCGCCTCGACATACAGTGTCCGTCCATGGGTTAAAACAGGTGACCTGGTTCCATAGGCCTCGCCCATCATCACCCGTACCGGTACGTCGCCAATCTGCAGCCGCGGAATATCGGCATCGGGGTAGTGATGAAACCCGGGCGCCGTCTCTTCGTCTTTCACCGGCAGGGCCAGCCACAATTGCAACCCGTGAAGCACATGCTCGGTATTGCGGACTTCGGGACTTTCCCGCTCGGAATGAACGATGCCCCTGCCGGCAATCATCAGGTTGATGTCTCCGGGCCTGATCGGCTGGTGGCTGCCCAGGGAATCCCGGTGCAGAATCTCGCCCTCGAAGAGGTAGGTTACCGTGGCAAGGTTGACATGAGGGTGAGGCCTGACGTCAATGCCCGTGCCGGCCTCAAAAGTCGCCGGCCCCATGTGATCGAAAAAAATCCACGGACCCACCATGCGACGACCGGCCACGGGCAGTATCCGGCGCACCGAAAACCCGCCCAGGTCCTTCTCCCGGGGACTGATTATCAACTCCACGCCCGAACAGGGTCTGTTCTTCAGGTCTTCACAGGCTTGTTCCTCGGCGTATCGTGTCATAGGGGATTCCTTGCGATGTCTGAACTGGAACAGGCGAGCTCTGGGCGATGACGGCCTGTCATGTCTCCGGGTCTTTACAGCTACAGGATTACTGCCTGGCCAGAAGCGATGTTAACGCGTTTTCCAGCTCGGGTTTAGCGAAGTGAAAACCGGCCTCCGCGAGCCTGGTCGGCAGTACCTTGACGCCGGTCAGCAGGATTTCCTCGGCCATTTCACCGAACAGCAGGCGAGCCTGGAACGCCGGCATGGGAATCAGCGCCGGTCGGTGCAGCACCCTGCCCAGGGTCCGGGTAAACTCCCGGTTATCAACCGGCCGTGGCGCCACGATATTCACAGGCCCGGACAGGTCGCTGTCCCGGATAAGAAACTCCATCGCCCTGACGGCATCACCCAGGTCAACCCAGCTCATGTACTGGCGTCCGCTTCCTATGACGCCGCCGAGACCCAGCCGGAAAGGCAGCAGCATGCGCTTCAACGCCCCACCCTCGGCACTGAGGACAATACCGAACCGGGTGTGCATCGTACGAATCCCGGCAGCTTCCGCCGCCGCGGTGGCCTGTTCCCACTGCCTGGCAACCTCGGCCAGGAATCCGCTGCCGCTTTCCGTCTCTTCATCCACGGCCTGCTCGTCCCGGGGACCGTAATACCCGATGGCCGATGCGGAAAGAAACACCGACGGTTGCTGTTCACGCCTGGCCAGTTCCTCGCTCAACAGGCGGGTTGCCCGTACCCGTGCCCCCAGGATTTCCTGCTTGCGGCCTGCTGACCAGCGCTTGTCGGCCACCCCGGGACCGGCCAGGTTGATTACCGCATCCAGGGTCACCGAGTTGTCCAGGTGTATTTCTCCCTGGTCCGGTTGCCAGGAAAACGGCCCGACTGACACACCCCGCCGCAGCGGGATTACCCGGTGCCCCCCCTGTTCGAAATAGCGCGTCAGCGCAGTGCCGATAAGGCCACTGGCTCCGGAAATCAGTATGTTCATGGAAGATTCCTGTGGTTTGTCCAGTCCGGGATACGCCAGAAGCCGCAGACCGGTTTGACAACATTCTATCTATCACCTGGATGAGACCGCCCCGTTCGCACTTCGCTTGCCTCTGCCTCTCCGGAGACACCCTTCATTCTCATGGATATCCGCCGACGGCCTGAATTTTCCGGAGTGACAAGGAACCAAGGAGCCATACCATGCACCGCATTTTTGGCCTGATACGCAAAATACCCTGACGTAATCTCGTTACTGATACTGACCGGATCACCTCAAGTCCTGGCCGATCTCAGCTGGACTGCAACCACACTTTCTGCGCCAGCCTGGATGACACTTCCGGGTCCGGTGGCAGCGACGACAATCGCGGTTGTGAACAATAGCCATTGACCGCGGTTAATCGATCCCATGGCGAATTGCACTGCCACAGCCACTGATCCCGTTCAGTGCCCATGGCCTGTCCGTATCAGGCCTGGACTAACAGCCCGCTAAGCACAGGGTGGGACGTTTCAGTTCATCGGGCCAGATAGCCGGGAAGGCTTTCTCTGATGAAATAGTCCCAGCCCCCCTGGCAGGCTTCCCGGGTAAATTCGGGAATGTTGTCCGGAAACGGCTCCACTACCTGGAAGTGCAGGTTCAATCGTGAACCATCCTCCCTCTCCGCCACCATGAAGGTCACCTCGGCACCGCCGGGATAGCCATCGTAATGCCAGCTATACGTCAGGCTCTTCCCGGGTTCCACCTTCAGGATGTGCCAGTAATGGGGAAACTGGCGATCCTCAACCTGGACGGTAAACCGGGTTTCAAACCCGACTTCGGGACGAAAGTCCGGAATATTATCGAAATACCACTGACGCATGCAGTCGGGGTCAGTGATGGCCCGCCATAGTGCAGGGGCCGGGACAGGAAAATCCTGTTCCACGGTGACCGAAAACAGCTTTTCGTCCATCATTTTAAGGGACCTCGTTGTGATTTTCCGGGCAATCCGAATGGCATTGACCAGCGGTTACCTGATAGAGCCCTCTGATCATGATCGCCACCGGGATTTGGTACCCGGTGCCTCACGTCAGGGAAAGATAACCTTCAACCATATGGTGTGGATGTCGATCCTATGATAACAATAGACCGCTGCTTCTGTTCACCGAAGTGGCGATAAGGGCGGACTGACCAGCACAACACATCACCTGGTATTCCCTTTCGCCCGGATCAGTGCAATGTAGCGGCATTCGAAATACGGCAATCAGATATCCGGGCAGCAGGTTATTGACCTGTACGGACTCCAGCGGTAATCAGGGCAACAAATGCGGGCAACCAGGGGCACTAATCTTGACCAATAGTAAATTTTTCCAAAGCCAGACGATTCCACCGATACTGCTGTTCCTGTTTGCCGTATTGGCCATGGCTCTGAAGAATTCCAGCCTCGCCGATGCCTACATGCAGCTGTTGCTCCTTGATGTGGAAGTCCGGGCCGACACTTTTACCATCCAGAAGCCTCTGCTGCTCTGGGTCAACGATGGCCTGATGGCTATCTTCTTTTTCCTCGTTGGACTCGAACTGAAAAACGAGATGCTCACCGGTCAGTTGCGCCAGCCGGCCAATGCCATCCTGCCGGTGATAGGCGCTGCCGGCGGCGTTATCGTGCCGGCAGCCATTTACCTTGCCTTCAATTACCAGAACACGCTTTCCGCCCACGGCTGGGCCATCCCCACGGCGACGGATATCGCTTTCACCATGGGCATTCTTGCCCTGCTGGGAAGTCGGGTGCCACCGTCCCTTAAATTATTCCTCCTGACCCTGGCGATTGTCGATGACCTGGTGGGAATCATCGTCATCGCCTTTTTCTATACCTCCAAGTTGTCACTGCTGACACTCTCCGTGGCCAGCCTGGGTTTTATCGGCATGGTAATTCTCAATCGCTACAAGGTAACCAGGGTGGCACCGTTTCTGCTATGCGGTATCCTGGTGTGGATCTGTTTCCTCAAGTCCGGTGTACACGCGACACTGGCCGGGGTGGTAAACGCTTTTTTTATACCGATCAGTGTCACCAGGCGGGACGGGGTCAGTGAGAAACCCCTGGAACATCTGCTGCACAATCTTCACCCCTACGTGTATTTTGGCGTGTTACCGGTTTTTGCCTTCTTCAACGCCGGGGTCATACTTGAAGGTGTCAGTCTGTCCACCCTCATGGATCCCATTCCCAGCGGTATTTTTCTGGGGCTTTTTGTCGGCAAGCAGCTGGGAATTTTTGGCTTCTGCTGGCTGGCGATTCAGCTGAAGCTGGCCCGGTTGCCGGCCAACAGCAGCTGGCTGCAGTTTTATGGTGTCTCGGTTCTGTGTGGCGTTGGCTTCACCATGAGCCTGTTCATTGCCTCCCTGGCTTTTGCCGATGGCGGGGCCGGCGTCGAGCGTTCCGACCGCCTGGCCATACTCCTTGGCTCAATCTGTTCAGCCGTGCTGGCTTCGCTGGTTTTTTACCTGGCCTCACCCGGACGCGAGTCTGCTGAAAACCGGGAGGCCTGAGCCGCCCGGTAATCCGCCACCACCGGTAATAGACAAGCCAGGTACTGGCCAACCACCACTGCCTGTTATTTCCTCCGACCTTCCCGGCGCCGTTGTCTTTTCCCTTTCCCCGTTTTTCCCTGCTTGCCAGACGCTCACCCGGAAGGAACTGGACTGTGCCCGGCAGACTCTGGAGACCCTTGGTGAACGGCTGAAGTCGAAGTCTGCGGAGGATCGCCAGCAATGACAGTCCGCCAACGACTTGTTGCCCAGTTCAGGCAGCCCAGGGGCCTCCCGGGACAGCTGGCAGGACTGGTTATGGCCATGCGCCCCTCCAACCGGGCGAGAAATCGCTGGACAGTGGAACTGCTGGATCTGCAACCGGGGGATCGGTTGCTGGAAATCGGTTTCGGACCCGGCCTGGCCATTGCCGTCAATCGGCTGCCGTTGAAACCCGTCGGCGCCATCGGCGTGATTGCGACTCATGACTAGGGAAAGGCTGTCGGGCCGAGTCAGTGCCCTGGCCTCCAGTCGCGGCGTGTGGTGGTTGCTGTTTCTCGTCTGTCTACTCTATTCGCTGTTTGCCCTGGACATGTTTGTTCCCGAGCTTGGTGTGCAGACCGGGAAACAGTTGACCGGGGATGTCAGACCAAGACAGAGCCCCGCCGCGTTTCTGCTGCATGCCCTGTTAGGCAGCATCGCTCTGCTGACGGGGATTCTGCAATTCAACAGAACACTGTTCAATATCAGCCGGAAGATTCATCGGTACACCGGACGCATTTATGTCGTGGCCATTGGGATAGCCGGAGTCACGGGAATATGGAGCGCGCTTTTTTTCGACGTCCCCGTTACAGCGCGGGTGGTTTTTGTTCTGGTTGGCAGCTGGTGGCTGGCCAGCACGACTGGCGCCTGGCTGTTTATCAGGGCGGGAAACGTTTCACGGCATAGACGCTGGATGACCCGCAGCTTTGCCGTATCACTCTTTTTTGTCAGCTTCCCCTTCTGGGTACCCACATTGCAATTGCTGGCACCTGATGCAGTAGCCTGGCCGGTGGGTCTGTTACTTGCCGTCGGGATCAACGCACTGATTGCCGAGTGGCTGTTGCGCCGCGGCCTTTGAACCCGCGCTACTACAGTGACGCCGGGCCATTGCAATCGTCTACGGTCGATAGGCGACAGACCTGGCTGCAGCCCTTGCTGCAGGAAAAAACGCCGCCCTGCAGTGACCGGTCAGTTGGCTATGACGTAGGTGGCCAGCAGCACCATTAAAACCAGAGGACCGACCTGCTTTCTGACGGATTTCGATATGGGGTATTGAAAGTCAATGTTTTTCATAGTGGTTATTGTTGCCTGTTCAATAGGTTGCGTAAAAAAGTTGCCCTGTTGTTGTCGTGTATTGCCCTTTCGACGGTGACTACGATAAGCGAGTCGGCCCTGGGAAAATATGGTTCAGCCAACCCATGGATATTTATACAGTATTGAAGCGGGTGGCCGGCGGGTGTTCGCTGCAGACTGCGCAGCCGTAATTGCAGTGTCAGGCTGTTGGCGAAGGCATTGGTTCTGACAGGTATACTGATCCGGAATTATCAGGATTGGCATCGGTATCACCCTGCCAGTGCGTAGGTGGCGCAGGTACCGAGGGATCTCTATTTTCTCTAAATTAGTTTAGAGAAAGATTTTTTCTTGTTGTTTTATATACATTTTTATTTAAATAGAGACTTTCTAATTAAGCTCAACGAAAATTCATGCGCAGGCTGGATACTGGTGCTCAAAGCGCAGCCTGTTCAGCGCAGACTTGAAACCTGGCAGATCCAGCGAGCAGTACCGAACCGGTTGGCCAATGCGCATCGACTCTTGCAAATAACATGGAGCAGGCAACCGTTTACGGACAGCACAATGAGTTTTCCCGCGGATCGCCCTGACAGACTCCTCTACTCGGACCTCTCAAGCACCGATGACCCGTATTGACGAAGAAACGAATAAGTGGATCAATTTTCCTGTTTACAGAGTTAGAATGGCCTACTGTCGCTAACCTACTCAAGTCCGGGATATACAACCATGTTCACCAGGCGCCGGTTTCTCCACTCGACCCTGTTTGTCGCCCTTGCCTCTCGACAGGTGTTTGCGCAACCACCAGCCTACGACCTGGTCATTCGCGGTGGCCGGGTCATCGACCCTTCATTGCACCGGGACGTAGTCGCCGACCTGGCTGTTCAGGATGGCCGAATCGCCGCCATCAGCCCGAACATCGACGTTGCCGGCACGGAGGAAATCAATGCGTCGGGTAAGCTGGTGGTTCCCGGACTGCTGGATATTCACGGCCACTATGGCCGCGACGCCCAGGGTCCCCACATCTGCCTGTCCGATGGCGTAACCGGCTGGGTGGATGCCGGCTCCGCGGGGGCAGACGACATCGATGACGTTGTCGCCGTCGCCCGTTCCGCGCCACAGCCGGCCAGAGTACTGATCAACATCGGCAGGCGCGGAGTAATCGGCGAAGGCGACACGGCAGACATGTCGCTGGCCAATGTCGAGGCTGCAAAAGCGGCCATTGCGCGCAACCTGGATTATGTCGTGGGTGTCAAGGCCCGCCTGACGGCAGGTGTTACCGCCAACGACATTGAAGTCCTGCGTCGCGCCCAGGAGGTTGCTTCCTTTTTCAATTTGCCGGTAATGATTCACATGGGCCAGTCCGTCACCCCCATGAGTGAGCTCATTCGGTTATTGAAACCGGGCGATATAGTAACGCACATGTTCGCCCCGCCACCCAATGCCCTGATCGACGCGAACGGGAGAATCTATCCGGAGGTATTGGCTGCCCGACGGCGCGGTATCTGGTTTGACGTTGCCAATGGCCGTATCGACCACCTGCGCTGGGACACCTTTGACGACATCATGGCAGCCGGCTTCTGGCCTGATACTGTCTCGACGGATGGCTTTTCTGACAGCCGTAGCGCGCCAGGTGTAATTGATTTTCCCAATATCATGTCGAAGTTCGTTAATTTCGGCGGCATGTCTCTGGAGGATGTCGTTGCCAGCAGCTCCCGCAATGCGTCCCGTATTTTTCCATTCATCCGGGACAGGGGCACGTTGAACCCGGGCGCGCCGGCTGACATTGCTATACTGGAACTTCGGCAGGGCAATTTCGAATTCCTCGACAACTATGAAAATGTCAGGATCGGTACACAACGCCTGTTCCCGTTTGAAACCGTGCTGGCTGGCAGGCGGGTGCCGCGGGTCTGACCACGTCCGTCCAGGTGCCGGAGGCCGTGGTCACGCTGTCAGTTGCTGATCAAGGGATAAGACCAACTCTGCACTCGATTTGCCGGCTGAGCGGCATAGTCGAACAGACAGTCAGCTGCACTCAGTTCGGGCGAACTCGCAGGTAGTAGTCAAAAGCAAGTCCCGGGTTCAGCTGTCGAAAGCCAATGGCCAGGCGCAGCATTTCTTCCAGGTACTCCGCAAACTGCAGCGGTCCCACGTCCAGTGGCTCCAGCCCGGCATCGGTCACCAGGCGCGCGACCCGCTGCTTGGCAGCCGTATCGTCACCGGCAATCGGCACGGTAACCGGTCCAGCAGAGCGAGTCGGATCCTCCATGATAATGTAATTGAGCGTATTGAACGCTTTCACCACGCTGGCGCCCGGCGCCAGGGACTGCACCTGTTCAGCCAGTGAATCCCTGGGGTCCCGGGGAGACCTGACCACATCACCAGCGAACTCCCACCAGTTGGTGGGATCAATGATAATTTTACCCTGCAGATTGCCAAGTGCTGCCATGACCTCCGGTATGGCCGCCGGCGGAATCGGTATCAATATAACCTGGGCCTGACGCGCGGCGGCTGCCTGACCAGTGGCGGTAGCGCCCTGTCCCGTTTCCCTCACCAGCTGACGTACCCGGTCGGAATTAGGCGTTCTCGAACCATAAATCACGGTGTGACCCGCTGCCGCCCAGATCCTGCCAAGGGTAGAACCCACATTCCCCGTACCGATAATGGCGATTGTTTCTGTCGATTCCTGTGCCCTGGCTGCGCTTGCACCGCTCCACAGCGGGGCAAGAAGGCATACTGTAATCAGCAATGCTTGCCAGAATGATTTGAATTTGATCATGGTCTGCTCGGTTTGGATAAATGGTGTCGATAAATGGGGTCAGAGTAAAAATACAGTACGGAGCTGTATTTTTACTCTGACCCCATTTATCGCGGGTTAGTCGATCAGGGCACCGTACACCAGGGCGCTCAGCTCGCCTCGCAGGGCACCGGTACCGCGAACACCCATGTGCTGGGTCATGGCCACCACGACTATGTCTTGCGTTGGATCGATCCAGAAGTTGGTCGCTGCGGCACCGGCCCAGTAAAAATTACCTTCATTAGCGGGATACCCGGCACCGGCCGGATCCTCGACGACGGCAAATCCGAGCCCGAATCCCAGCGCGGGACTGAAGCTTTGTCGCTGCATTGGTGTCAGGTGATTTCTGGCCATGAAATCCACGATACCGGAACCGATAATTCGCTGCCCCTCAAGCTCACCGCCGTTAAGCATGGCCTGGGCGAACCGCCAGTAATCCTCGGCGGTGGACAGCAGCCCCAGGCTGCCACCCTTGTAGTCCTGATCGAAGGTATAGCTGTTCACTGACCAGGGTTCTGTCAGCACGCCTCCGCGGGGACGACCATGACTCTCGTCGATAGGCACAAGTTCACCGTTCTTGATCCAGTGAACGGGCGACAGTCGTTCCGCGCTCTCAGGTCCCACCCAGTATCCAGTGTCGTCCATACCCAGGGGGGCAAATATCCGTTCCTCGAGATAGTCGTCGGCCGGCATTCCCGAGATAACTTCCACCAGGCGTAAAGCCACGTCGGGCCCCACGCTGTAGCGGTATTGAGAACCTGGCTGATTCATCAACGGCAGGTGGGACAGTGCGGTCATCATCTCCGCCAGCGACGTATCCGGGTTGAATACGCCAAGATCGACACACTCCCTGTCGTAGTCGCTGTTTCCCAGGCAATGAGAAAACCCGCCTGTGTGGCGCAGAATATCCTGCACCGTCGGTTCGCGCTCCATGGCAACGGTTTCATCCAACGGCCCGGCAGGATCGACAAGTACCCGCAATCCGGCAAACTCGGGAATAAACTTGGACAGCGGGTCGTTCATCTGAAACAGGCCATCCTGGTACAGCTGCATCAAGGCGGTGGTAGCGATGGGCTTGGTCATGGAGTAGATACGGAACAGGCTGTCCCTGGACATGGGTATGCGCCGCTCGGCGTCCTGATAACCCACGGCGCTGAAATGGGCAACCTTGCCGTGCCGCGCCACCAGGGTGACGATTCCGGCAATCTCGCCCCGCTCCACCCTGCCGGCAAAATAACTTTCGATCTTGTCCAGCTGTGCGGAGGAGAAGCCGACATCTTCCGGTACAACGATGGGCAGGTGATTGTCGGCGGAGGTAAAAGCAGCGAAAAAAATCGTCGCCAGGGTGAAGAGAATGGACGGCAGTTTGCTTTTCATTGATTATGGCCCTCATGGCTGATGGTTCGGGTGAAATGGTCGTTCCACGCCAGCTCCATTTTATTGAGTAACAAAGTTTAAGCAACCGGTATTCAGCGACCTCTGACCCATCGGCAGGTCAGCGCGTCTCTATTCCCGGTTCCGGGACCCCCTGCCCGCCCTGGTCGACAAAGGAGACAGTGACCCTGAATTTGCCCGTGGGGGTGGCTTCAAGCCCGTCCACAAAGCGAAAATCCAGCTCCACCGAGTCGCCCAGCACCTTGCGCAGGTTCTTCTTGATTCCGTTAAATACCTGTTCGGTAAACTGATGGTCCACTACCAGCTCGATTACCAGCCGATCGCGGGTATACTGGGTTACACGAAACTGCGCTACACCGGGATTCCTCCCCACATAGCGCACGAAAAACTCTCCGGGAATCTCGTTGCCATCCGGCAACCTGATGATATCCAGGGTTCTGCCGGTAACGTCCTTGATTTTCGGCATTCCCCGTCCACAGGGACAGGCATCATCAGGAGAACCCTGTACCGCCTGGTCACCGATCCGATACCTGATGAAAGGCATCCCGTAATTGTGCAGATCGGTTACTACTATCTCACCCTGCTCACCAGGGGACACCGGCTGCCCGTCGTCGCCAATAATTTCCAGGAATATGTTTTCAGAAGACACATGCAGACCATCATGGGCTTCACATTCCATGGCCAGCAACATGAACTCCCTGCTGCCGTAACTGTTGTAGCAACCTGCCCGGAACACGTTCTCAATAGTCGACCTTTGGGTTTCGAATATTTTTTCTGCCGCGGCAATGATCGAGTCCGGCGTGAACGTCAGCTTCAAGTCGTTGTCTTCGATAAACCTTGCCAGTCGATATAACGCGCCAGGGTAAGCGATAATCACCCTTGGTTTGAACCGGTTCATCAACTGCAGACATTCCAGTTTTCGAGCATCGTTGAAATGCAGGCAGTTGAAGTACTTGTGCCTCAGGATGGCCCTGTGCAGGTTAGTCTTGATTCTCGTCAACGCCGATTTCTGATGTTCAGCCATCCCCCATAGGTGGAATTGGCGTCGGCCGTCCTCACAGTTTGCCCAGCCATAGCCGCGCTTGGCCATGGCCACCCTGTGCTGGTAACTTCCGTTGTCGTAATAAAAGGTCAATGGATCACCCGTCGACCCGCCGGTTCGTTTTATCGACAGTCGACCCTGGTTCTCCCTGGCCAGCATCCCCGTCATGTTTTCCTGCAGGATTGTCCTGGATATCAGGGGAAGTCGACAGAAGTCTGCATAGCTGGAGATATCCTCGGGTCGCATGTCCACGGCCCTGAAGACTTTCTCCCAGTAGGGAACCTGCTGATAGGCATGGGCAAGCAGCTTTTGCAGATTCTGCCATTGAATAGACTGAATCTCAGCAGTTGACAGCCACTGCGAAGCCTCCAGCTCATCCCGCAATTTCAGGGTTTCCCTTTTTTTGATCACTCCTTCAAAAAAAGGATTAACGAAGGATCTGAACAGTGTTTCGTACATTAACTCACTTCACCGGCCTCGATAAATCCCAGCGGCGCCTTCGTTGCCGGGACGGGATCATTCGCGGATGCCAACTATTTCGCCCCGCTGGCACAGATCGGACTGCAGCCTGAATGCTGCCAGTGGTCCCAGGCGTTCTTTTTCTTTAAGATTTACTGCGGTCAGCCTGATGCCCGCCGCGGCAAAAGCCCGGTCAAGAAAATCCCGGGTAAGCTGGGGATCATGAGTCAGCCGCTTGTTCAACATTGTCACTGCAATTTCACCAAGCTGTTCCGCCTCAGTCTTCTCCATTCCGGCCTCAATGGCGGAATCAACAAGCCGGGGTTTGCTGGCATCTATCGCCGCTTCATTCCTGGCAGGATAGGGAACGTCCTCGGACTGCGCCAGCGTGGCCGACATCAGAACCTTGCCCCCCGGGCGTAATAACCTGCCCCAGGCCCCGATCACCTGCTGCCTTTCCGACCGGGGAAAAAAGCCCAGAAAAGAATGCACGATCACTGCGTCCACCGGCGGGCAATCCAGGGTTTTAATATCCCCCTGCCTGATATCGGCCTGCAGGCAGAGGTAATCTGCCAGGATGCGATTCTGGGTCACCGTAGTGCGACACTGATCTACCAGGACGATTTCCGGCGCCGCACCCATGGCTTTGAAAATCGTAAAGACCATCGCCATCAGGCCGGTGTCCGCCGAACCGGAAATTAAAATTCGTCGGCGGTCCGCTGCCACAAGACTGGCCAGTTCGTTTTGGAAAAACGCCGATCCTGCCGGCAGTGCGCCACCTTTCTGCAACAGTCTCACCGAACTCCAGCATCGGTGGTAATCACAGCATCCCTGTGCCGGATCGCACAGTAACGGTGCCCAATCCCAGCTGAATCGCGCCAACTGGTGGAGTGGTTCAACACCTGCCGGCATGACGGCATTCGAACGGGATTTCTGCGTGGGCTTTGACATTGTCCAGGCTTCCTAAAATCCATCAAGCACGGTGGCCAGCAGGCTATCGGGCAGCACCAGACTGGCGAAACTGTTTACAAAATAGAAAGTACCAAATCCCGTGAGCATACCAAAGGCAAGCGCGCGAAGTCTGCCGGTCAGTGTCGGCGGCGACCTGTAAAAGAACCAGACAGTCGCGATAAGCCCGATAGCCAGGCTGACCCCCACTACCCAGATTGCCACCGCCAGCAGCAACATGACCGCAATCGGACTACGTTGAGCCGGTTCCGGCAGCAGGTTATCGGCCCAACGGTGTGGCTGGCGGAAGACTGCGATATCTGCCCTGTACAGGGCCACCAGGTTCCAGACTGAAATGACCAGGCCAAGCACTATACTGAGCAGAACAAGCCCTTTCGCGTACCACGTGTATGCCGCACCTCCGGTAAAGGCCACCAGCGCCAGCACACCGGCAGCCAATGTTGTCATTGCTCCCAGTAAGATGTCACTGCTCATTTGCCGTGCGGACCGATCAGTAGCTGAACGCTTGGTACGCAACCACAGAATCGAACCGATTATCATGGCAAACAACAGTACCGAAGCAATTCGCTCGTGGGGGACTATACGATCGAACTGCAGCAGCTGAGTAGTCAGAATCAGGTTTGTTTCTATCAGGCTGCCCAGGACAAAGGCAATGACGAATGGCACCCGTGGCCAGCCATGTGCGCGCCAGAAGTACCCGACAAGGCCAAAACCGATTGCCGTGTAAATATCCAGCAAGCGGCTTTCCAGCTGCAATAGCGCCAGTATACTTACCACCAAGCAGGGCAGTGCCAGTCGATCTATCGGCAGACTCCTGAGCCTGGCCAGCCAGGGTGTGGCCGCAATTCCCAGTACGGAGGTGAGCAGATTAGAGAACAGCAGTGCCACAATCAGTAAAAACGTAAGCTGAAGCTGACCTTCCAGCATCGGTATTCCCGGCACGATGCCATGAACGGCAAACACTGCCAGCAACATCACACCGGCTTCGCTGCCGGGCAACCCGAAGGCCAGAGCCGGCAACAGGGATCCACCATCTTTCGCATCCACCGCCGCCTCCGGTGCAATAAGGCCGCGAATATCCCCCTTACCAAACTTCGACCTGTCGCCCCTGGCTGTCTGCACCGACTGTCCATAAGCGACAAAACCCGCCACGGTGCCACCGACGCCGGGAATCATGCCCACCAGGCTGCCGATCAGGGACGATCGCAGAACCAGTCCGGGATGCCGGAAAACGGAAAGCACCCCGTTGCGGGTGGAATCGTCCGGCGCGGCTTTTTCCGGTACGCCTTTCTCCAGTCGGATGGTTTTCATCCAGTTGATCAATTCCGCAAAGGTAAAAACACCGACCAGCACGGGTATCAGGCCGAAGCCACCGGAAAGGGACAGTGAACCAAAACTCCACCGGGTCATGCCGGAGGCCGGGTCGACGCCGAACATAGCAACCACCAGGCCAAGTGCAGCCATCAGGGAAGCCTTCATCGGCGAACCGGTGGGCACCGAGATAATAGTCATCAGCCCCCAGATTCCGACCAGCAGTCTTTCCAGTGGTCCGAATTCCAGCAAGAAAGGCCTCACCAGGGGCAGCACCACCAGTAACAGTATGACGCCGATGACAGACCCCACCGCGGACGCGGTGGCGGCACAGGCTATGGCGGTACGGGCATAGCCGCTTTTTCCCAGGGGATACCCGTCCAGCAGGGTTGGCGTGCTGGAGGCACCCCCCGGGATATTAAACAGGATAGCGGTAATGGAACCCATGAACGTGGCACCACCGGTCACCGCGCCAAACAGCAGCAGTACCGACTCGCGTTCCCAGTTCACCGTCAATACGAGGAGCAGTGCCGCAAGACTGGTGCTGCCGACTCCCGGCAGGAATGACGTGACCATTGCCAGCAGCGTGCCGGCAATCGGAATCAGTATGCCCGGCCAGGAGAAAACACCGGCAATGCCCAGTCCCAGCGCTTCAAAGTAAGGCATCCAGGAACCTCTGAAATATCACCGGGATCTGGCAACCATTTCCTGGAGAAAATCCCAGTTGCTGTCAATCAACGCCTCGGTCCGCCGGATTTCGGCCTGCAGGTCCGCGCCGGAAATCGGCTCGATCATCAGGTTTTGCTTCCCGGCAGCAGTCCGCAATCCGTCGCTGAAGGCTGCTGCCTGCACGACCTGCTCAAGACAGGCGACAAGAGCCGGATCAGCCTTGGCGGAAACACTGATAGCACGATAAGTCTTGGCGAGTTCAACCACCAGCTCGCTGATCTTTCGCCGTTCCTGCTGCTGTTGAACACTCAAGCCATCCAACAACTCCTCGAGCTTGCCGCCTGCTCCGGCAATGTAGGCAACCCCGGGAAACAGGGGATTGGGCTCATCGGTAAGGGAAAGCAGCGGTTCCAGTCCTTCCTGGGAGCGGACCTGGTTTGCCAGTGAGATCGAACCACTGTAGAAGTAGTCAACATCTCTGCGCAGCAGCGCAAACATCCCCTCGCTGGACCCGCTGTAACCGCGAATCACCCGGATATCCCAGCCCAGGGCGACTCCCGGTAACAGGATCCTGTTAAAGTCGGTGTTACCTGCCTGGGCGAAAACCCGCAGTTCGGCGCTGTCAAAATCCACCGGGTGATCGGCCCGGGTGACCCACACCGTTCTGTCGGTATAGAGGGAGCCCAGCAACGCCAGGGAACTCAGTTCCGGCGAATCCCGGCCCAGGATCCGGTCGTTGAGCAAACCGGTAAGATTGAACAGCCCCAGCACCAGGTCGGAGGAATCCGCTTGCGCCACCGCGTTGATACCGATCATGGTACCTGCCCCGGGCAAATTGCGAATCCGCATTACGCTGTCGGTCAGGACCTCGAACTGCGCAGCAAAAAAACGGCCATAAGCGTCGTATCCACCCCCGGGTCCGTAGGGAATAACAAGGGTAAAACGCTTGTCCGCCAACATCGGCTGACAGTGCTGTGCCGATGCCGGTGCGGCCGCCATCAGCAATGCCAGCAAAATGGATAAGGTTAGCAGCCCGGAGCGTGGGCTCAGCAACGGCGGTAGTGTCGCTGCTGCGATGAGGTTCTTCATGAACACGATGATGACCTTCCTGTGTTGTTCTTATAAATCCTTTCCTGCTGACTGCCCCACTGCTGCAAATTTTTACGCCAGGTTGAACAGTGTCCTCGAACAGAGCCAACGGCAGATACCTGCAATTGAACAATGCCACCGGTTGAATTATCTCAGCGTTCTGGCAATCCTGAACTACCGCCACGGCAGCAGCCCGGGGCCGCTATTTAGGATAGCGACAGATAAAAAGCAGAAGGTAGCCCCGGTCCGGTGAATTGTCCAGCATGGCAGGTAACCTGTCAGGAAACCTGTGACCAGTGGCCACGATTTCTGGCGAAATCGAGATGTGCCGCACATCCCTCTTCACTGTTCCTTCAAGGGAACCCGCGGAATTTTCTGTCAGACAGCGCTCAGGGTTCTGGCCTCAGTTCCCGCTCCACTTCCTCACGTCTTGCCCCTGCCAATATCCCGGAAAGCGAATAATTTCCTTCATGACAGGCAAACTCGTAGATTCGTGCCTCTGGTCCATTTTTCAGCAGTGTCCGCACTCCGGAGAACGGTCGGTCATACGCCTGCGGGTCAGTCACGGTAAAGGCATACTGAATTTCAGTGTCGCTGACCCGGGTGTAGCGCTCCACCAGCTCGAAGTCCTCGGACATCGGCAGGGACCGGGATGAGGACTGATCGGGCCGAAATCCGATGCTGTGAACCACCAGAGTATCCCCTTCCCAATGACCGATGGAATCCCCCATCCACCGGGCTACAACAGGTTCATGGTGTCCACCGTTCAATCGCACGATCCGAGCGTCATGAATCATTTCCGTCATTATCATCACGTAGTCCCCGGTCTGCACGATCTGCAGATTGGGATTCATCATGATGGGAGTCAGGGACGGAACCGCCGCGCCGAACATCAGGCAGCGACCTGACAGTGGCTGCCCTTCAGGCCCATCGGTAGCGCCCAGTCCCGAGTCGCGCTGTCGGGCGACAAGATCGCGGAAACCTTCGCGCCCGGGAAGACGGCCGTCCGGGGGATTCACGATGACCGAGGTCAGGAACTCATCGTTCACCGGAACCAGCCTGGGTTCCTGCCAGTGCGCCAGAAAGGCATCATCCGCCTCCTGCCCGATACGTGCACCGCTTTCAGGAGCGCCACGATCAGGGTTCAGCGGTGCATCCTGACGCTCCAGTCGTTCCCGCATGGCCTGCTCCCGCTGTGCCACTTCCTCCTGGCTGAAGGTCCGTTGCCCGGCAAGGCCGGCGGGTCGTTGCCACGGAGTCCGTGATCCGAAAAACCAGGTACCCTGCAGGTCAGGATGGCCATGCTCGGTTCTTGGCGCTACCCAATCCGGCGCAGTCACCGGCAAATTGCGTAGACCCGACCCGCTTTCCTGGGCTGCTGAAGTCATCGCTGCCGTCGCCAGCAGGCATGCCACCATGAATCGCATTGCTGAATTCCCCCTTTTGCGTTGGCTATTACAAACAGCAGTTCCAGTTTAGCCGGTTTCCACGTAAAAGGAATGAGACAAAATGTCGCAGAACAGGGATAACCGCAATCATCCGGCATTCCACATCAGGGCTGGCCAGGCTCTGCGTAACTGGACAAGTCCGGTTTTCGCGGATACCTTCTTACTCCGAATCCGGGCGGGGCTGCCAGCGACGACCCTGCCCCGGGGTAACGATGATTGGCAACGGGAGCAGTTCCTGTAAGAGCCTTTTTTTAGCAGTCTGCAGCAGAGGTTGGTAACAATGATTATAAAAATTCCACGTTCATTTTTCGCCGGCGCGCTTGCCGTGTCCCTGTACTTTTTCAGCAGTTTTGCCATTGCCCAGGAGATCCCCTGGGCAGATACCGCCGAGGAAGTGGGCATGTCCACGGAGCGACTTCAACGGATCAATGCGGTCATGCAACGACACATTGCGGCTGGCAACATACAAGGGGCAGTGACCGCAGTTGCCCGGCGAGGCAAGCTGGTACATTTCCAGGCCCACGGACTGATGGACGTAGCCAATGGTCGTCCCATGCAGGAGGACAGCCTCTTCATCATGATGAGCTCTACCAAACCGGTGTTGGGTGTAGCCGCCATGATGTTAATGGAAGAAGGACTCATAAGGCCCACCGATCCGGTAAGCAAATGGATACCGGAATTCGCCGAGATGCAAGTGGCGGTCCTGCGTGAACCGCTGGACCGCAACATCAGCCCGCTGCGCGTCGATCGTGACAATATTCCGCCCTATCGACTGGTGCCTGCCGCCCGCGAGATCACCATACACGATCTGCTGACACACACATCAGGGCTGGCTTCCGGTGGACTGGGCAGCGCAATCACCGCGGCCAGGGGCATCAGTTCTCGCCAGACACTGGCCACAAGCGTACCCGAATTCGGTCATTACATACTGGATTTTCAACCGGGCTCCCGCTGGCAATACAGCGCGGCAACCGGCCTGGACGTGGTCGCGCGCATTATTGAAATCGAGTCAGGAATGCCTTTCGAGGAATTTGTGCGCACACGAATCTTCGAGCCATTGGGCATGAACAATACCTGGTGGAATGTCCCCGCAGAATACCAGGATCGTCGGGTAGTGATTGTCGATCGTGACATGACCCCGTTCTTCGATTCCCCCCCGACCAGGTATTTTTCAGGGTCCTACGGGCTGAACAGTACCGCGCGAGACTACCTGCGTTTCGAACAGATGCTGGTCAATGGCGGTGAACTCTTCGGTGCCAGGCTGTTGAGCCCCCGGACAGTCCGCATGATGGCCGCCAACCAGGTGCAAAACCTGTACCGGGAGAGCTCATCACGGGCTGCCGGCCAGGGCTTCGGCTATACGGTCGCGGTGACCGAAGACCCCATTGTGGGCAATATTCGCCGCAGTGAAGGTGCGTTCGGCTGGGGCGGGGCCTTTGGAACCAGGTCCTGGAGCGATCCGGAAGAGGAACTGACGGCCGTGCTTATGCTCCAGCAACCCTCCCGCCCGGCGCGGGACGATTTCGAAAACGCCGTGCAGCAGGCAATTATCGAGTGAGCTGACAGGAGTGCCATTTGTGTTCCCTTGGGACTGCGGAAAATTGCGGCGTTTAAAGCCTTGCTGGACAACAGTGTCCTGCGGCGGTACTTTCGACTCTTGCCTGACCGTTCGAACAGCAATAATAAACCGGTGCCATTGAGCCCAGGAGCACAACATGTCAGATCACATGTCAAAAAAAGAAAGGCGCACCGTTCCTCCCGAAGCAGTAGAAATGTATAACCAGTATATCCATGGCGAAATCAGCCGCCGCAGGTTTCTCAACGGCCTGAAAAAATTCGCCGTGGCAGGACTCGGCACCTCGACCCTGGTAAAAGCCCTGATGCCAGATTACGCGCTGGGTCAGCAGGTACGCCGTGACGATGAACGTATCACGGCCAGCTACGAAACCATCCCGTCTCCCGACGGCCACGGCTATGTGCGTGGCTACCTGGTACGCCCATTCAGCGCCGACAGCCGCAGCGCAACACCCGCGCGACTGCCCGGAATCGTCGTCGTCCATGAGAACAGGGGGCTGAATCCGCACACCGAAGACGTGGCCCGTCGCTTTGCCCTGGCCAATTTCATGGCGTTCGCCCCGGACGTGCTGACGTCTGTGGGCGGTTACCCGGGTGATGACTATCGGGGCGGCCAGCTCTTCAGGGAACTGGATGGCGACAGGCGGTTCGAGGACATCGTAGCCAGCGCGCTCTGGCTCAGGAACCGTGCGGACTGTACCGGCAGGATCGGCGTCACCGGCTTCTGTTACGGCGGCAGCGTGTCCAACCAGCTGGCAGCGCGCCTGGGCAATGACCTGGCGGCCGCGGTACCGTTTTATGGCGGTGGCGTGGATGCGGCAGCAGCACGAAATATCCGGGCAGCAATCCTGGTACAGCACGGGGAGCTTGACACGCGCCTGGTGGAAGCCTGGCCCGCTTATGAACAGGCCCTGGCAGCCAACAATGTAACTCACGAGGGACACATTTATCCCGGCGCGGTCCACGGCTTTTTCAATGACGCCACGCCCGAGCGCTACAACGAGACCGCGGCAACCGAAGCCTGGCGACGGACCATCGACTGGTTCAATCGGTACGTGAGGGAATAATACCGAACCAGACTTGACCATTGACCATGTAGTCCGGCACTTCAGGACGGGTTGCAATAATGAATCGACGCCAATACTGCCTTGCGCTGCTGACTCTGTGCCTGCCGATTCCGGCATCTGGGCAATCCGACTGCGTCGTGCTGCTGCACGGCTGGGCACGTGTTACGGATTCCATGGCGAAGCTGGCCAACAGGCTGAACGACGCCGGCTACACGGCTCACAACGTAAAGTATGCCACGCGGCGCCACCCGGTGGAGCGAATGGCCGCCGACGCCGTCGGTGGTGGCGTCGCTGCCTGCCGGGACGGAAACGCCCCTGCCATTCACTTCGTCGCCCATTCCCTGGGTGCCATCCTGGTCCGTTATTACCTGCACCATAACGAACTTGAAGAACTGGGCCGGGTGGTGATGCTTGCACCGCCAAACCAGGGATCAGAACTGATGGACGGCCTGCTGAAGATTCCCGGGTTTCGTTTTTTCTCCGGGCCGGCCGGACCGGCACTCGGCACCGGTACTGCCGGAATCGCACACCGGTTGCCCCCGGTGGAATTCGACCTGGGCGTCATTGCCGGCAACAGAAACATCAATCCGCTGGCCTGGCTGCTGGTGCCGACGCCCAATGACAGTGCCGTGAGCGTGGCCAGTACCCGGGTCGAAGGCATGACGGCACATATCGTCCTACCGGTCATACATCAGACCATGATGAAAAACGACCAGGTTATTGACTTATCTGTACAGTATCTTCAGTCCGGAACATTCCATTGCAGCCCCGCAATCAACTGCAATACCGGGCAGGCGGACCTTTACTGATCACTGCTTCCGTTTGCGTTGGCCACGAAAAATACCCAGCAGTCCGCTGGCCAGCAACAGCAGGCCACCGGGCTCGGGCACGGTCGACAGCGAGATATCATCAAGAAAATGACCAACGGTGTCATTCCCGCCCTGGCCCGAAATGAACGTCACGCTGGTCAGGGCACCGGTACCGATGAAATTATAGGTAAACTGATTAAAACTGCCGGTTACGTGGGAGTTAACCACCTGGCTGAAACCGTCCACAGTGACCGTGAAACTGCCATCGTTCCCGCGTCTTTTCTGCGCGTAGAAACTCAGGGTATATTCCTGGTTCGGAATAGTCAGAAAAGCATCGCTATGCAGTTCGAAAGACGCGTTCTGGGCGGGATGGGCATTCAACTCCACGTAATAACTGCCAAATCCGTCGGCCAGGAATCCATCCTTCTGAACTTCTATGTTGTTGACGCCGTTCCAGCCTGGCAATGCATTGAAGTAACTCCAGTTGCCTGAAACTACGTTGCCGCCAAGGTCTTCAAAACCACCGTTAATCAATAACGGCAATGCATTGACGTTTGTTGCCAGTAAGACTCCTGCAATAAATCCAATTACCCTGATCATGTCTGCTCCTTTGACGATGCGTGTAATCCATTTCCGTGAGGACTCGGGCAGGTCAACCCGCTCCCGGTGTAGCGCCGACTGATTGCTGACCGCCGGTCACAATTCGTTGAGATTCAATCAATATAATAAGCTGCATATCTCATGCCAGTTTTCGATGCTTCATTTGTGGCAAGGCGTCTTACAATGCGGCTTTTTTTCGTGGACTCCGTCACAAATTTTCGCGCTGACATGCCCTCCTTTGGTCATGGACGCGTCAGTTTTCTTTACAGAATCGGCGTTGGGGAAGGAATAAAAAAAAGCCCGCTCAGGGCTTCGTTCACGCTCTTGCATTAATCCAACCGGAGGGATTGATTCGGGATTTGTCGGGAGACAAATCCCTCACCCCTGCGGGGCAGCCTGCGGCTGTCTGCGCTGCTGCGCAGCTGTCGAACCAGCAGCTTTCTTGCCGACCCTCTCCGCCAGCAATAAAAAAGCCCGCTCAGGGGGCTTCGTTCATGCTCTTGCATTAATCCAACCGGAGGGATTGATTCGGGATTTGTCGGGAGACAAATCCCTCACCCCTGCGGGGCAGCCTGCGGCTGTCTGCGCTGCTGCGCAGCTGTCGAACCAGCAGCTTTCTTGCCGACCCTCTCCGCCAGCAATAAAAAAGCCCGCTCAGGGGGCTTCGTTCATGCTCTTGCATTAATCCAACCGGAGGGATTGATTCGGGATTTGTCGGGAGACAAATCCCTCACCCCTGCGGGGCAGCCTGCGGCTGTCTGCGCTGCTGCGCAGCTGTCGAACCACCAGCTTTCTTACCGACCCTCTCCGCCAGCAATAAAAAAGCCCGCTCAGGGCTTCGTTCACGCTCTTGCATTAATCCAACCGGAGGGATTGATTCGGGATTTGTCGGGAGACAAATCCCTCACCCCTGCGGGGCAGCCTGCGGCTGTCTGCGCTGCTGCGCAGCTGTCGAACCAGCAGCTTTCTTGCCGACCCTCTCCGCCAGCAATAAAAAAGCCCGCTCAGGGCGGGCCTTTTTATTGCTGGCGGAGAGGGAGGGATTCGAACCCTCGATAGGGGTTAACCTATACGCCCTTAGCAGGGGCGCGCCTTCAGCCACTCGGCCACCTCTCCGTAAAGAACGCGAATAATATCATACAAAGCCTTGATTGGCAGACCCGGGAGGCAACGAAAGTGAGGGAGGATACGGGCCGTGTGGCCAGTCAGGGGGCTTCCCCGGATCCCTCGTCCGGGTCGAAATCGCCGGATTTTTCTTTCTGAATTCGCTGGTAGATTTCTTCACGATGCACTGCCACGTCCTTCGGAGCATTGACGCCTATCCTGACCTGGTTGCCCTTTACGCCCAATACCGTGATGGTGACATCGTCTCCCACCATCAGGGTCTCCCCGATTCGACGGGTTAAAATCAGCATGTGTTACCTCCTTTTACCATTCCGTTGCCTGCCCCATTATTCACGGATTTACCCGGCTTGGAAACACCCAATTGGCATACGTCGGGCCCGTGCTGTCCGCATTCACCCGTCGCTGTAAACAGATCGCTGCACTCCTCCCTGACAGCCGGAGCCCCATCGTTGCCCGTTCGCCTTTTCAGTTAACCGGTTACCCCGGAGACCAGGACCCTGGCCTGTTCCAGGACCGGGGCAATCCGCGCCGAAACCGCTGTCGGGTCGATCAGGCGCTATCCCCGGGATCAGGCTGATAATCGGGATCACCCAGTTCGAAGGCAGCATGCAGCGCCCTGACGGCCAGTTCCAGGTATTTTTCCTCGATGACTATAGAGATCTTGATTTCCGACGTGGTAATGATCTGGATATTGATGTTCTCATCCGCCAGGGTTTTGAACATCCTGCTGGCGATTCCCGCGTGGGAGCGCATGCCAACCCCCACTATGGACACCTTGCAGATCCGATCGTCCACACTGACCTGGTGGGCGCCGATTTCCGGTGCCACCTGCTGCAGAATACTCTGTGCCTGGGCACAGTCACTGCGCTTGACGGTAAAGGTAATGTCGGTAGTGCCGTCGGCGGAGACGTTCTGGACGATTACATCCACCTCGATGCCCGCGTCGCTGACCGGCCCGATAACCTTGTAGGCCACCCCCGGCACATCCGGTACACCGGACACGGTAATCTTGGCTTCATCTCTGGCAAAGGCGATACCCGCAATGGCCGGTTCTTCCATATCTTTCTCTTCCTCTACACTGATTAAGGTACCAGGCCCGTCTTCAAAGCTGGACAACACCCGCAGCGGAACCTTGTACTTGCCGGCAAACTCCACCGAGCGGATCTGCAGCACCTTGGCGCCAAGGCTGGACAGCTCCAGCATTTCTTCAAAGGTGATGGTTGCCAGCAGGCTGGCATCCTTCACCACCCGCGGGTCCGTGGTGTAAACACCCTTTACATCGGTGTAAATCTGGCATTCGTCTGCTTTCAGCGCCGCGGCAAGGGCCACCGCGGTGGTATCGGAGCCCCCTCGTCCCAGGGTGGTTATGTTGCCGTTATCATCAACACCCTGGAATCCAGCCACCACGACTACTCGACCCGCTGCCAGGTCCTGGCGGATTCGCTGGTCGTCGATCTGCCTGATTCTCGCCCGGGTGTGGGCAGCATCGGTGAGAATCCGTACCTGGCCACCGGTAAACGATCGGGCCGGACAGCCCCTTTTCTGCAAGGCCATACACAGCAGGGCTATGGTGACCTGCTCTCCCGTGGAGAGCAGAACATCCATTTCCCGTGGAGGAGGATTCACGGCAATGGCCTGGGCCAGGCTCACCAGCCGGTTGGTTTCCCCGCTCATGGCAGAAACCACCACGACGACGTCATCACCGCGATCCCTGAAGCCGGCTATCTTGTCTGCTACCGCCTCGATACGCTCGGTTGAGCCCACCGAAGTTCCACCGTATTTTTGAACGATCAATGCCATCGTAACCGTAACCGTCCTGCAAAAAGCTGCAAATTAAACAGTAACAACAACCTGAATGCAATCACGGCATATTCCGGCGGCAAGGTGTCTGGTCAGTGAACTCGCCTGAAAGCCAGACTGTTTCCATGATTAATCAGAGGTTCCTTAACAGATCGGGTGCGCTGTTCCGTGCCAAGGTCTTGATCGGCAGGGTCGTGGCATTGTCTCTCAAACCCGCTCCGAGACCCAGGGTTCGACGCTCTGCAGGGCGGCAGGTATGCCGGCCGGGTCACTGCCGCCTGCCATCGCCATGTCGGGGCGGCCTCCCCCTTTCCCGCCAACCTTTCCCGCCACCATATTGATCAGGTCCCCGGCCTTGATCCTGTCCGTCAGGTCCCGTGTGACACCTGCCACCAGGTTGACCTTGCCGCCATCTTCGCTGGCCAGGACAATGACACTGCCGTCGCCCAGCTTGTTCTTCAGTTGATCCACGGTATCCCTCAATGACTTGGCGTTGAATCCTTCCAGTCGAACTGCCAGCAGTTTTACTCCATTCACTTCCCGTGCCTGGCTGGCTATATCGCTGCCGGTGGAGGAGGCCATTTTCGCCTTCAGCTGTTCCAGCTGTTTTTCCAGACTGCGGGCCTGGCCCGCCAGCTGGCTGATCCTGTCCACCAGCCCTTCTTCGCTGGACCTGACGATCTCACCTAGCTGCGTCAAAGTCTGCTCCCGGCGGTTGACCAGATCGATGGCGCCAAGACCCGTCACCGCTTCTATCCGGCGAACTCCGGCAGCGATGCCGGATTCGCCGACGATTTTGAACAGGCCGATATCCCCGGTCCGCTGCACGTGACAACCACCACACAGCTCGGTGGAGAACCGGTCACCCATGCTGACAACCCGCACCTCGTCGCCGTACTTTTCACCAAAAAGTGCCAGCGCGCCTTTCTGCCTGGCTTCATCCATGGTCATGATTTCCTTGGAGACCGGGGTGTTCTGCAGGATTTCCCGGTTGACCAGATTCTCCACTGCCCGCAGCTCTGCCGCCGTTACCGGGGACGGATGAGAAAAGTCGAAGCGCAGCCGCTCTGCCGTCACCAGCGAGCCCTTCTGCGTGACATGGGTGCCCAGTACCTCGCGCAGGGCCGCATGCATCAGGTGGGTTGCCGAGTGATTCAGGGTGATGGCAGCGCGGTCCGCCGCGGATACCCTGGCGACAACGCGGTCACCGATATTTAATGTGCCGGACTTCAGGACGCCCCGATGGATAAGAAAATCACCCTGTTTCTGGGTATCGTTGACCTGAAAGGTCAGGCCCTCACCCTCCAGGATACCCCGGTCACCAATCTGGCCACCGGATTCCCCGTAAAACGGGCTGTTATCCAGGATCAGGTCCGCCTCGTCATCGGCAGACATGCTGTCCACCGGCTTACCGTCCTGAAATATGGCGCGGATGGTACCCTCGCCGTTCAGTCGCTCGTAGCCGATAAACTCGGTGGCATCCTCCAGGTCGATGACCAGTTTTTCCGCACTGCCGAAGCCACTGGCCGATCGGGCCAGCTCCTTCTGCACTGCCATGGCTTGCTCGAAGCCGTCCATGTCCAGTCCCAGGTTATGCTCCCGGGCGACATCGGCTGTCAGGTCTACCGGAAAGCCATAAGTGTCGTACAGGCGGAATACCGTCTCACCCGGGATGACCTTGCCATCAAGACGGGAAATTGCCTGTTCAAGGATTTTCATGCCGTGCTCAAGTGTCCGCGCGAACTGCTGCTCTTCCTCTTTCAGCACTTTCTCCACGAATTCCTGGCGCGCCGCGAGTTCCGGGTAAGCAGAGCCCATGGCATCCACCAGGGCACTCACCAGCCGGTAAAAGAACACGTCCTCAAGGCCCAGCTGGTAGCCGTGGCGAACGGCCCGGCGAATGATGCGGCGCAATACATAGCCCCGCCCTTCATTGGCTGGAATGACGCCATCGACGATCAGGAACGCACAGGAACGGATATGGTCGGCAATAACCTGCAGCGACGGCCTGCTGAGGTCTGTCTCGCCGGTAATGCGGGCTGCAGCCTGCAGCAGTACCTGAAACAGGTCGATCTCGTAATTGCTGTGAACACCCTGCATTACCGCCGCAATGCGTTCCAGTCCCATGCCGGTATCCACCGAGGGCCTGGGGAGCGGCTTCAGCGTGCCATCCGGCTGGCGGTCGAACTGCATGAATACCAGGTTCCAGATCTCAATGTAACGATCACCGTCCTCGTCCGGGCTGCCCGGAGGGCCGCCAGGCACGTCATCGCCGTGATCGTAGAATATTTCGGAACACGGTCCGCAGGGTCCGGTATCACCCATGGACCAGAAATTGTCTTTTTCGCCCAGCCGTGACAGCCGCCCCGGGTCGATACCGATTTCATCCTGCCACAGCGCCGCCGCTTCATCGTCATCCTGGTAAACCGTGACCCAGAGCCTGTCGGCCGGCAGGCCCAACTCTCCGGTCAGGAACTCCCAGGCGAACTGAATGGCCTCACGCTTGAAATAGTCGCCGAAGCTGAAATTGCCCAGCATCTCAAAGAAGGTATGGTGCCGGGCCGTGTAGCCGACGTTTTCCAGGTCGTTGTGCTTGCCCCCGGCCCGTACACAGCGCTGGGAACTGGCGGCGCGGGGATTCTCGCGGATTTCCTCGCCCAGGAATGCTTCCTTGAACTGCACCATGCCGGCGTTGGCAAACAACAGCGTGGCGTCATTGGCAGGCACAAGGGAGCTGCTGGCGACCACCTCGTGGCCATGGCGAGCAAAATATTCCAGGAATTTCTGTCTGATTTCTGCGCTTTTCATTGAGTAAATCCAGCTAGGCGTGTATTCGGTGGTGATTCGGGTGATTGCCGGCGGACAACAGGTCCCACAATCGCAGCGTGGGGATTATAGCCGGTTAGTACAAGGGGTTGCAGGACTAATAACCAGCCGACGTTGCCGACTAAGTGGACTTCATCATTCGTCGATAAAGTCGACATTGCCGTCGGCCGACAGCATCACCGCAATGGGTCTGGTCTGGGGGAAGTGAGCCAGCACGATGAACACGATAATCAGAAAAGGCACACACAGGAACATCCCCACTACGCCCCAGATATAGCCCCACAGTCCCAGGTTGAGCAGGATAAGCAGTGGGCTGAGATTGAACGAGGTGCCCATCATCCTGGGTTCCAGGAAATTACCGATGGCAATCTGCAGACTGCCGATACCAACCAGCACCAGGCCGAACTGGGTATACCCCTCGAACTGGGCCAGGGCGATAACCGCCGGAAAAATGGTGGCAATGATGGACCCGATGGTGGGAATGAAATTCAGCAGGAAGATGAGCAGTCCCCAGACGGCGGCAAAGTCGACATCGACAATCCGCAGAAAGGTGTAGCTGAGAATGCCGGTGAGCGAACTGGTAAAAACCTTGATGCTGATGTACTTGCGAATATCCTGCTGAATGGTGCGGATAATGCCTCTTACCTTGCGTTCCCGCTCGGGATTTTTCACCAGGGCCGACACTTTCTTGTCCAGGTTGCCCTGTTCCAGCAGGAGAAAAATAATATAGATGAGAATAATGCCGCCGCTGGTCACAATAGAAGTGAAGGTGCTGGCCAGGGACGTGAAGATGGCCGGCAGATCCAGCCAGTCGGGATCCAGGATAAAGCCCGAAAAGCGGCCGGACTGCTCGTCGATGAGGTACTCGGAAAACGGCAGGTTACGAATCCGGGCCTCGATATTGGCCTGGTAGGTAGGAATTACCTGGCGCACATCGGCAATGTTGGAGCCGATAAAATTCACTACCGCCCACCCCAGGGCGATAAACGTCAGCACCGCGGCCAGCAGGCAGAGAGGCCTGGGTATCCGGTATACCCCAATGGGGATCTGCCGAAACCCGCTGGCCAGCAGGTTAATGAGGTACCACAAGGCCACCGCCACCACCAGCGGAAGCAGCAGTGCTTCCCCGACAATCAGCACGTAAAAAATAGCGATCACCAGTACGGCGATAGCGGTGAAATTGAGGGTCTTCATCAACGGATCCATCCCGGTTACCCAAGTTGCGCGGGCAGTCACATTGCCCGTCTGCCTAACTATGTGATTTTGCGAAGAATATCACATTTTTCAGGCAGCTCACTCTTTACGCTATGTAACACCCACATTCCTCTGTTTTACAAGGCAAAAAGACTCCCATGGAAGAGCAGGTCAGACTTGAGGGCTACTCAAATCTCAGCAAGATAGGCGAAGGCGGCATGGCCTTTGTCTACCGGGGAATCCAGGATTCCCTGGAACGCCCGGTAGCGATCAAGATTCTCACGCACGAACTGGAGGATCACGGGGAAGCGCGCAATCGTTTCGAGCGGGAGTCCCTGATCATCGCCCGCCTCAATCATCCCAACATCATTCACGTCATCGACCGGGGAATCAACGCGGATGACCTGCCCTACTTCGTCATGGAGTACATCGAGGGGATTGACCTGAACAACGCTGTCCAGGTCATGCAGCTGGATCACTACAACAAGATGGGCATCATCATTCAGCTGCTGAAAGCCATCGCCTATGCCCACAAGAACAACGTGATCCACCGGGACATCAAGCCGGACAACATCCTGGTGGACGATAACTGCAATATCAAGGTCCTGGATTTCGGTATCGCCCAGTTCTACGAAGACCAGCATCGACCCAGCGAGAAGACCGTTGAAGGCACGGTCATGGGTACCTACAACTACATGTCCCCTGAGCAGCGCGACTCCGCCGACAACGTGACGGTGAAAAGCGACATCTATTCCCTTGGCGTGGTTATGTACAAGCTGTTCACCGGAGAAGTGCCCACCGGTCACTTTCCCCCGCCGTCAAAGCTGAATCCGGAAGTCAGCCCCGAGCTCGACCGTATCATCCTGCAGTGCATGGAACCCGATCCCGACAATCGTCCCGAGTCCGCCGAGGCCCTGAAAATCGACGTACTCAGCGTCATGAAGGGCGCCCATATTCACAGTGATCAGAAAAAGCGTGCCGAACAGGGAATAACCCAGATCAAGGCGAAATTCCAGCTCCTCGATGTACTGCGGGAGGATCGGTACGGATCGGTCTACCTTTACCAGCAGAAGCGCAGCAACACCCTGCTGGTCATCAAGAAAAAAGCCAGCAATTCCTCCGGTTTCGAGGTCAGCAACAAGCTGGCCAGGATTCAGCATCCCAATATTCTGCAGACGCTGGGTACCGCCCGCAACGACCGGCTGTTCATTCTCGTCCAGGAATACGTCAGCGGCGGCACCCTGCAGGACAAACTGGCGTTCAACCTGGTCTGGAACGAAACGCTGAGAATCGGCCGGGAAATCTGCCTGGGCATGGCCTTCGCCCACAAACACCAGATCGTGCACGGCCATTTGCGACCCACCAATATCCTTTTCACCGACGACGGACAGGTGAAGATCACCGATTTCGGTCTTCAGGATGATCTGAGCAACGTCAAGAATGCCCACTTTTACAGCCTGCAGGATGAATCCCAGAGCGTGGCCGCTGATATCTACTCCGTCGGGGTTGTGCTGTACCAGCTTTTTACCGGCAGCCTGCCGCGACAGGCACCGGCGGGCCGCCAGTCCAAGGGCAAGACCTTCCTGGATTTACCCGGTGATATCCAGGAACTGATCACCACCATGTTGTCCACTATTCCCGAGCGGCGCCACAAGGACAGCCTGAAGCGCTGCATCCGGATGTTGGAAGCTCACCTCAATATCACCGGGTCGAGCACGCCGGAAAAAGTCGATGTCCCTGCAGATTCCCTTGATGAAACTGGCGAAAATGCCGAAAAAGAGGATATCACTGCCATCACTTTGCCCAAGATAGCGGAGGATACCCAGGAACCGGTCTTCGAACTGGTTGCACAACAACAGAAAACACCCTTGTACAAGACCCGGACCTTCAAGATGTTCGGTGTTCTGGTATTGATTCTTTCTCAGTACGTGTTGTTCTTCGACGGCAACCACCAACTGAGCAGTGTTGTGCCCCAGCTTTACAGCCAGGTGGCCGACGGCTTCCGTGGCTTCCTGGGAGAACAGTGATGGCGAAACCGGACATCGCTGTGGAAATAACCGGGTTTACCGATACGGGACTGACCAGAGATCATAACGAAGACTGCATCGGCTATGACATCAGCTCAGGCATCGCCGTGCTGGCAGATGGCATGGGAGGCCACCAGGCCGGGGAGATTGCCAGCAGGATGGCAGTGGAACAGGTGCTGCGCCAGATGAAATCGAGGCTGGTTAAACAATCCGGCAGACCGATAACCAGTTCGCAGATGATGAAACTGGTTTCCAATACAATTTCCAACAGCAATCGAATAATTTACGAGGCATCAGAAGAAGTAAGCGCCAGAAACGGGATGGGAACCACAGTGGTGGCGGCCGTTGTTGAAGGGTCCCGTCTCTACGCAGGACACGTTGGTGATTCAAGGCTGTACCTGTTTCGCGAACAAAGTTTGAAGCGCATCACAAAAGACCACAGCCTCGTTCAGGACTTGATCGACAAGGGGTTTTATACAGAAGACGAGGCCCGGCTGGCTTCAATCAATCACGTCGTCACCCGGGCCCTGGGTACGGCAGAGGATGTCGAGGTCGATATTCTTCAGCAGGAAGCGGAACGGGACGATCTGTTCCTGTTGTGTTCAGATGGTCTCTCGGACATGCTGGACGATACAATGATTGAGCAGGTGTTACAGGAGCCACAGCTGGCTCTGAACGAAAAGGCACAAAGCCTCGTTGCAATGGCAAACCAGAATGGTGGCAAAGATAACGTTTCAGTCATACTTATCAGGGTGCAGTCACCCGAAACGGCTGAAAACCAGCGCGTCAGCTAGCGCCCTTTTAACTTGAAATCGATCAGGTAAATCTCGATGTCTGGAAAATTAGAATTCAGCTTCAACGCGAATAAAATCGGCGAGTACACGCTCGACAAGGAAGTCATGACGATTGGTCGCAAAGACGATAATGACATCCGCATCGACAACCTCGCCGTCAGTGGTCACCACGCCAAGCTGCTGACCATCTTCGGTGATTCCTTCCTGGAAGATCTCAACAGCACTAATGGAACGTTTGTTAACGGCCACAGCATCGACAAGCACGCGCTGAAAAACGGCGACGTGATTACCATCGGCAAGCACGAACTGCGCTACATCAACTACAACAACAGGCCCAGTGCCGCGCCGGCAGGCGATATAGAGAAAACCGTCTTTATCGGCGCCAATACTGCCAAGGCAAGCACGCCGAAAAACGGCGCCACACCGCCGGACTCGGCATCAACGGCCAAGTCCAGCCTCGAGCAGCGTCTGAAAACGGCAAAACTGCAGCTGTTGAACGGTAAAAGTTCCGGCAAGGAACTGTTCCTGGAAAAAGAATCGGTAAAACTCGGTCGGCCCGGCTTACAGGTCGTCCTGATCAACAGGCGTCCGGACGGACACTTCATTGTCGCCCTGGAACAGGCGGAAGACTGCAAGCCCCTGCGCGTCAACGGCGTGGAGATCGGCTCCCGTTCAGTGAAGCTGCAGAATCACGATATCATCGAAATCAACCAGCTCAAGATCGAATACTACCTGGGCTCCTGACACACCGGATTGTCTGCCAATCCGACCCCGGGCTCGGGGCGTCGCCGCGGCAGTTCCTGCCACTCCCTCTGCTTTCCCAACCACCGCTGATCATCCCTGCGCATCACGCCGGCTTCCAGCGGACAGTCAGATCAGCCGGACTGGTTTGCACCAATGACCGTTCCCTGACAGCCTCCTCAGCGTAGCCGCCGGCCGGGCCGGGTTATGAAAGTCTGCAGGCACGAAGGAAGCCCGGGTACTTCTTCAGTTTCCCGCCAGCGGTGGCGAGGCGCTCCTGACCGGCCACAGGATCTCGTCCTCAACCAGGTCATACAGACGTCGCAAATGCCCCCGACGGGCAGGCCCCGGCGTACTGTCAGAAGTAGCCACTACTACCAGTTCGAACTCCTTCACCACGAATATCAATTGCCCACCGTATCCCCAGGCCACCGGGACCAGCATGTCGGCCAGGTCTCTCAACCACCAGCCATAGCCGTAAAACCGACCCTGGCCCCGGGGTGAAGTGGCGTGGGGCTGAAAGGAATCCCGAATCCAGTCCGCCGGAAGCACCCGACTGTCACCGGCACGACCGTCGTGGAGATACAACTCGCCAAAGGCAAGCATGGCACGGGGAGTTATTTCCAGGTCGTTACCGCCAAAGTAATATCCCTGGGGATCCTGGCTCCAGTAGGCCAGGGAAAAGCCCAGCGGCTCCGCCAGGAAGCGCTGGGCGAACTGGCGGGTGGACATTCCGCTGACCCGGTTGATAATTGCCGACAGCAGGTGCGTACTGCCGGTGCTGTAGATCATTGCTTTCCCCGCCGGTGCCACCACCGGCTGTTCCAGGGCAAACTCGATCCAGTCATCACTCAGCACCCACCGACCATAGTTGCGGTTACTGGTAGTTTCCAGTCCGGACTGCATGGTCAGCAGGTCCTCTACGGTAATTGACTGCTTGCGGGGATCGTCGATTGCCGAAAAGTAGTCGGGGAAAAAATCCTGTATCGGCTGCTCCGTACCCGCTATCAGCCCGCGGTCGATGGCGATACCCACCAGGGCGGAAATTACGCTCTTTGACGCCGATTTCATATTGGCGGGCTGATACCGGTCCCGGCCGTTGAAATATTCCTCCACCAACAGCTCACCCTGATGGGAAATCAGCAGAGAATGCAGTCGCGGAAGATGCCCGGCCTGCTCCAGTGCCCCGGAGAAGCTCAGTTGCTGACCGTGGGCGGGTGCAGCCAGCAGCACCAGCACCAGCGGTACTCGAAGCAAAGCGATACTGCAGCGCGTTACATCCTTGTACATAGTGACAGGCCTTCTCACTGCAATTCGGCAAAAGCCTGCAGCATGATTGACGGCGTCAGAATCTGGGGGAGGATTTTCGGCTCACGGTCCGACTGCCCCGGGTAAAGCACGTACAGCGGTACCGATGGCCGGTTAAACTGGTTCAGGATCGTGGTTATTTCGGGATCCTCGTTGGTCCAGTCTCCCTTGAGATAAGTCACGTCGTTGTCAACCATGGCCTGCTGCACCGTTTCCGTCCCGAGGGTGGTCTGCTCATTGGCCAGGCAGGTAATACACCAGGCGGCCGTCATATTGACAAAAACCGGTCGACCGGCATCCCGCAGTTCATTCAGTCGCTGTGTACTGAACGGTTCAAATCCAGCCGATTGTCCTGATCCTGACTGAGCCGCCAGAGAAGCGGAAGAAACCGGCTGCAGGAAAGGTGACTGCAGTACCAGCAGTGCAAGGACCACGCAGCCCACCGCTACGGTGCGATAACCGTAGCGCCAGAAGGCACCCGCCCCTCGCGTCTTCCGGGTAAGCCAGATGGCAAAGGCCAGGAACACGCACGATATCAGTACCAGCGACATGCCGGTTACGCCAACCTGGTTGCCCAATACCCAGAGAAAATACAGCGCCGTGGCATACAGGGGGAATGCCATGAATTCCTTGAAGGTCACCATCCAGTTGCCGGGTTTGGGCATATATTTCACCAGGGCCGGCAGGAATGACAGCACCAGGATCGGCAACGCCAAGCCCACGCCCAGCGCCAGGAAAACCAGCATGGCTATCACCCACGGCTGGGACAGGGCAAAACCCAATGCCGGCCCCATGAACGGAGCGGTACAGGGTGTAGCCACGATGACTGCCAGCACACCGGTGAAAAACGACCGCCGATAACCGTGACTGTGGTCGGTTAACGAACTGCCGGTGCTCATCAGGCTGGTGCCGATTTCAAAGACGCCGGACAGGCTCAGCCCCATGAGGAAAAACAGGTATATTATCAGGGCGATAAACCAGGGCTCCTGCAACTGGAATCCCCAGCCGATCAACTCGCCGCCGGCCCGCAGGGCAATCAAAACGGAAGCCAGCAGCGCGAAGGAGAGCACCACACCACCGGTATAAACCAGGCCATCCAGGCGCTGCTTACGTACCCCGGCACCGGCATTACTGGCAAAGGTAAGCGCCTTCAGTGACAACACCGGGAAGACACAGGGCATGAGATTCAGGATCAGCCCCCCTGCCAGGGCCGCCAGCATGAAGCCCAGTACGGCGACCGGCGTTGCGGAATCCCCCGGCCCGGAGCCGGCCCCGGTTGCCGGTGCCGCCAGGGGCGTAACCGTAAACTGATTGGCGTCGGCGGCAGGATCGATGAAATCATAGGCGCGACGATTGCCCTGACCGTCGGCCACCACCAGGGTCCCGTATACCCCGCTGAGATCAGTCAGCATCCGCCGTGGCTGTTCGTGCGTGATCTGCAGCATGCCTGGCTGGATGCTCACATCCCGCAGCGGCCCGTTGGCGATGACCCGTCGCTGCTCGGGAAAGAACCACGCGTCAACCACGTCGTCGAATTCCCGTTGAGCGCTCTGAAAGCCCAGGCTGACGCGATCTCCCGCGGCGGCAATCAGAAAATCAATGTCATGGTCCTGTACCGGAACCTCGTCCAGGGCGGCATCGATAATTGCTGTAGCAACGGCATCCCCTTCCGCCACGTCGGTGACCGGCAGGGTCAGGTCCAGGCGGTGCTGTCCGGGGATACAGATCAGTTCGCAGACGAACCACTCCACCGTGGTCGACAGGGTCACCTGCCCGACGTCTGCCCGGGGCACGACAATCTCGAACGGCAGAACGACCTCGTCCTCGTAGCCGTAGTTCACCAGGTCAGAGCCCGGAAACGGCAGCCAGTGGGGTGCCGGCCACTGGAAATCGCTGATGATCGTGCCTTCCGGTGCCGTCCATTCCGTGGTCCGGGTAGGCTCGCCACTGTCTCCGGCCATTTTCCAGTAGGTGTGCCAGCCCTGGTCCGCTTTCAACCGGATCGCCAGCCACTGGCTTTCGCCGGGCACCAGGGTGGTGGTTGCGGACAACAGTTCCACTTCCATGCGATGATCCCAGGCCACCTGTGTCCGTGCCGGAGACACCGCATACGAGCGCGTAGTCCCGGCGTCATCAATGACGGCAAGAACGCCGCTGAACTGTTCCAGGTCGACGGGAATGCGACGGTGCTGCTCGAAGCTGATCTGCAGGCGATCTTCCTCGATCATATTCTGCCGATAGGGCGCGTATTTCATGATGCGTCCCTGCTCGGTGAAGAAATAGGCCTCTTCCGCCTCTTCGAATACCGGGTCCGGCGAGGCCACCATGATATTGACTTTGCCGTCGTGAGTGTTGAAGTGAACGGCAAGCTGGTGGTCGGTATCCGGCAGGTTCGCCCGGCTGGTGGCAAAGGCGGACTGCCAGGCAGGATCCGGCTGCAGGTTGTCCCCCACCGGCAGGGTCAGGCTGAACGTGGCATCACCGGGAATACAGATCACGTCGCAGACCTGCCAGTCGATGCGCGTGCTCAGTGCAAAGCTGTCGCGGTCATAATCCGCGGGAATGTAAACCGGAAGTGGCAGCAGAACTTCCCGTTCGTAGGCGAAGGTCACCAGGTTGGTTCCCTCGAACGGCGTCCACTCCGGCGTCGGCCAGAGTATTTCACCCGCCGTTGCGCCGGCCGGTAACTGCCATTCGCTGGCGGCAGTTGCCTCACCGCTGTCACCGCCAAATTTCCAGTAAGTGTGCCAGTGCTCGATGGGATCAAGACGTATTCCCAGCCACAGGGTTTCGCCAGGTACAACGTTGGTGGTTTCCGCCACCAGCTGGACTGCGATCTGCTCGGACTGGAACAGGTCTGTTCCGGAGTCCTGCGCCCGGGCAGTGTGGCTGACAAGCAGGAAACCTGTCAGTAGGATGATGGCGGTAGCGAAATGTCTCATGGATTGACCTGTTATTGGGATTGAACCGCAGTATAGGGTATTGCTTACGTGCGCCCGCTGCCGGAGGTGATTACCTGCGTTGGAAACTACCAAAAACCCAGACAGATGTCATTGAATTTGCGGCACTTTCCATGAAATCAAGGGACGAAATCAGGACCGTGTACACGACCACGCCGACACGCCGGCGGCCTGACCCGCTGCTGTTTGGGGTTATCGTTCAGGCAAATGCCTGACCCGCTGCTGTTTGGGGTTATCGTTCAGGCAAATGCCTGACCCGGATCTGGCACAGTGCCGTGCCCGGGACTGTTTCCCTGGACCAGTAGACCCGGATTTCCCGGAAATCACTCCAGGCTGCTACCCTGAAATCTTCAGGCCAGCCGCAGTTGTTCCACCACCAGTTGTACGCGACGGGAATCCCTGAATTCATTCACCCCCAATCGATAGACCAGGGCCACGATGTCCCCGGGCTTCAGGCCCAGGCTGAGATCGGCATTGAAGGCGATGGCCTCCACCGCGGCATGACCATCTGCGGGCAGAACTGACAGTTTCAGGTGCTTGTCCGCGAGAACGCGAAGGTCCTGCACGGCAAACTCGCCATCGAATACGGGTTCGGGGAAACCCTGTCCCCAGGGCCCTGCCGCTGCCAGCGCTTCCGCCGCGGACAGGTCGAACTCGCCGGCCTCCAGTTCGCCATCTGTCAGGATCCGTGCCTGCAGGGCATCCTCGTCCAGGGCCTGCGCGGCGTAACTGTCGAATGCCTGGCTGAATGCCTCGAGTTTGTCCCGGTCGAGACTGAGACCCGCCGCCATGGCGTGGCCGCCGAACTTGCTGATCAATCCGGGATTCCGGCTGGCTATGGCATCCAGGGCATCGCGTATGTGGAAGCCGGCGATGGATCGCGCCGAGCCCTTGAGCTGCGCCTCCGATTCGCTGTCGGCGGTACCGGCGTCGGCAAACGCGATTACCGGTCGATGGTATTTGTCCTTGATACGCGATGCCAGGATGCCGATTACTCCCTGATGCCAGTCCTTGCGGTAAACGCACAGGCCGGCAGGCAGCTGCTCGTCACCCAGCTCCAGATCCGCCAGGTTATTGAAAGCCTGATCACGCATCTCGGCTTCGATCAGCCTCCGGTCCGAGTTGAGGCCGTCCAGCTGAACCGCCATCCGGTAGGCCGCATCCGTCGACTCCGTCAACAGGCATTCGATCCCCAGCGACATGTCGTCAAGGCGACCGGCAGCGTTCAGCCGAGGACCGATGGCAAAGCCCAGGTCACCGGCAACCAGGTTGCGACCGGTACGCCGACTGACCTGCAGCAGGGCCTGGATGCCCGGACAGGCACGGCCGGCGCGGATACGCCGCAGTCCTTCGTTGACCAGTATACGATTGTTGAAATCCAGGGGCACCACGTCGGCTACTGTGCCCAGGGCGACGAGATCCAGCAGTTCCCCCAGGTTCGGCTCCTTCAGCCCCTTGCCGGTAAACCAGCCCTCGGTCCGCAGCCTGGTACGCAAGGCCAGCATCAGGTAAAAAATGACACCGACCCCGGCCAGTGATTTACTGGCGAACCGGCAACCGGGTTGATTCGGGTTGACGATTGCCTCGGCCCGCGGCAACGCGGCGCCCGGCAGATGGTGATCCGTTATCAGCACCTCGATGCCGGCCTGGCGGGCACTTTCCACCCCGTCCAGGCTGGAAATGCCGTTATCCACGGTAATGATCAGGTCGGGGTCGCGGGTCGCGGCAAGCTGGACAATTTCAGGGGTCAGGCCATAGCCGTATTCGAAGCGGTTGGGTACGATGTAGTCAAGATTTTCGAAGCCCAGGCTGCGGAGCGCCCGCAGGGACAGGGCGCAGCTGGTCGCCCCGTCTGCGTCAAAATCGGAAACCACCAGTATCCTGCTCTGCTTCTGCAGGTGCCTGACCAGCAGATCCACGGCGTCTCCGGCGCCCAGCAGACCATCCGGCGACAGCAGGTTTTTTAACGACAGGTCCAGTTCATCGACAGACTGCAGAGGCCGGCGCAGCAGGACTCGCCGAACCAGCGGATGCAGTCCGCCCGGCAGCTCCAGGCTGCGATCCGGTTCACGACGTTGAATCAGCGGATTCATAAGCTGTCAGATAGTGTCCTGTCCGGATAATTCACATCATTTCAGCGAGTCAGGCAGTGAGATTCTGCGCTATAAATTCGGTTACCGCGGTGATCGAGTTGTCCACCACCGTGCAGGACTCGGGACGCTCCATGAGATCCTCCAGGTGAACGGGTAACGGCGGTGTCGCTATGCCTGCCGCGTTGACGGCGTCGGCGAATTTTACCGGGTGGGCGGTGGCCAGGGTAATCATGGGGACCTGCCTGTCGTTGTTACACTCACGCGCCGCTTTCACGCCGACCGCCGTATGGGGGTCGAGCAGAACTTCGGTTTCCTCGTAGACCTGGCGAATCATCGCGCAGGTCTCCTCGTCGCTAACCGCGTAGCTGGAAAAACATTCCCTGGCCCGGGACCAGAGGGGCTCATCAAGGTGCAGAGTCTCCGAAGTCGAGCGCAGCATAAAGTCCCGCAGACGGTCCGCATCCCGCTGAAACAGATCGTACAGGTAGCGCTCGAAGTTACTGGACACCATGATGTCCATGCTTGGTGAATAACTGGGGGCCAGGTCAGTAACCTGGTAGGCATTTTCGCTGATAAGGCGGTGCAGGATGTCGTTACGGTTGGTGGCAATCACCAATTGGCTCACCGGCAGGCCCATTTGCCTGGCCAGGTAACCGGCATAGATATCACCGAAATTGCCGGTCGGTACCGAATAGGACACCGGCCGGCCGGGACCGCCAAGATTCACCGCTGCGTAGAAGTAGTACGCTATCTGCACCATGATCCTGGCCCAGTTGATGGAGTTCACAGCCACCAGCTGCCGATCTGCCGGCAGAAAGCCCTGATCACCAAATGCCGTTTTGACGATTTTCTGGCAATCGTCGAAATTTCCCCTGACTGCCAGATTGTGGACGTTGTCACCCTGAACCGTGGTCATCTGCCGACGCTGGACTTCGGAAATTCGCTGGTGCGGGTGGAGAATGAATATGTCGACATGATCGGAATGTCGACAGCCCTCCAGGGCCGCCGAGCCGGTATCGCCGGAGGTCGCGCCGAGGATGGCAACGCGCTGGTCCCGTCGGGTCAGGACGAAATCCAGCAGCCGACCAAGCACCTGCAGGGCAAAATCCTTGAAGGCAAGCGTGGGACCATGAAACAGCTCCAGGATCCACTCGTTGGCATCGAGCATGGTGAGGGGAGCGATAGCCCGATGAGAAAATTCGGCGTAACTTTCGTCGATGCAGCGACGCAGGTCTGCTTCCGGAATCGTATCGGCGACAAACGGCCTGATAACCCGGAAAGCCACTTCATTGTAGGACAGCCCGGACCAGCCGGCGATTTCCTGCGGGCTGAACGTCGGTAATTCGGCGGGTATATAAAGACCACCATCCGGTGCCAGGCCGGTGAGAAGAACCTGTTCAAAATCCTGCGGTGTACCACCGCCACGAGTGCTGACGTATTTCAATTGGCTTCCTCGCTGTCCAGCTCTTCCACGCGTATGCGCGCAATGCTGCCGGCAACTTCCGGCAGGGCTTCCAGCGCATCGATGGCGCTATTGATACGGCTCTCCCGCACCGTATCGGTAAGAATTATAACCGGCACTTTACCAGTGCCGTGGACTTCCGGCTCTTTCTGAATTACCGCTTCAATATTGATCTGAAAATCCTGCAGTACGCTGGAAATTTTAGCCATAACACCCACTTTATCCAGGGCGTGAATGCGCAGGTAAAAAGCCGTATCAATTTCATCAATGGACAGTACCGGCAGATCGGCATTGAGGCGGTTGAAAGCCAGCGACGGCAAAGAGCTGTTACTGCCGCTTCCTGCCGGGCTGCTCGTTCCCCTGGCGATATCCATGATATCGGCCACCACCGCTGAAGCCGTGGCCTCGGCGCCGGCACCGGCACCGTAATACAGCGTCGCGCCAACGGAATTGCCCTTGACCAGTATGGCGTTCATCACGCCATTTACATGGGACAGCAGGCGCTTTTCGGATATCAGTGTAGGATGCACCCGCATTTCCACGCCCCGCTCGCTGACCCTGGCAACTCCGAGGTGCTTGATGACATAACCCAGCTCCCTGGCAAAATTGACATCATCCGTGGTTATGGCGCTGATACCCTCGGTATACGTCTTGTCGAACTGCAGGGGGATGCCGAAGGCAATTGAGGCGAGGATAGTCAGCTTGTGAGCGGCGTCTATGCCTTCCACGTCGAAGGTTGGATCGGCCTCGGCATAGCCGAGCGCCTGGGCCTCTCGCAGTACATCGGCGAAATCCCGGTGTTTCTGCTCCATTTCAGTGAGAATAAAATTACCTGTGCCATTGATGATGCCGGCCAGCCAGTGAATGGAATTGGCGGCGAGGCCCTCCCGCAGCGCCTTGATGATTGGAATGCCACCGGCGACGGCGCTTTCGTAGGCGATGACCACACCCCGCTTTTCCGCCAGTTCAAATAATTCGTTGCCGTGCAGCGCGATAAGCGCCTTGTTCGCGGTCACCACATGCTTGCCGTTTGCCACTGCCCGGGTAACCAGTTCCCGGGCCGGGTCGAAACCGCCGATGGATTCCACCACGACATCCACTTCGGGGTCGTCCACCACGGCGAAGATATCGGTGCTGGACTTTACCCCCGGCATTTCATACTGGGGCCTGGGCGTCCGGGAGGCTACGTGACAGACCTGCAGGTCCCGTCCCAGCCGCCTGGAAATTTCGTCCCGGTTTTCCTTCAGCAGCCGATAAGTGCCGCCGCCGACTGTTCCCAGGCCACAAATACCGATGCGCACCGGTTTTCCGGCGGGTTTGACGTCAGAATTCAAGGTCGCTCCTTGACAGTGGTTTGGCAAAAGCGCGAATTATACTGTAAACCGTCAGGCAGCTCAGCACCTTGAGTGCGTTAATTGCTTAAGCAAAACAGGGACAGAAGGCAGGAAATGGAGACTTGCGGGCCCGGCGGACGACAGCCCGCCGGGGATTGAAATTGACAGCTCAGTCGTCCAGCAGCAGTGCAGCCAGTCGTTCCGAATCCATGTAGCCGGGGATGACCCGCCCGTCGGCCAGTACCAGTGCAGGCGTTCCGGAAATACCGATTTCATTGCCCAGGGCATAATGCCTGAGCACGGGATTTTCGCAGTCACGTTCCGGCAGATTCTGACCGTTCTTCGCCTGGGTCAGGGTTTTCTTGCGGTCATCGGCGCACCACACGGAAATCATCTTGTCGAAGGACGTGGCCTGTTGACCGCCACGCGGATAGGCGATGTAGCGAACCTCGATACCCAGATCCATCAACTTGTCCATGTCCCGATGCAGTGCGCGGCAGTATTGACAGTCGACGTCGGTGAACACCGTTATCGCGGCGCGGGTTTCGTCAGGCTCGAAGATTATCATTTCGTCCGTGGGAATGGCTGCGATCTTCTCCACCGTACGTTCCTGCCGGGTGGCCGCGGACAGGTTGACCAGGCCGTCGGGGCTGGCCTGGAACATATCGCCGGCAAACAGGAATTCGCCGGTCACATTGGTGTAGAGAATTTCGCCGGTGTTGAGTTCCACCTCAACCATGTTTGCCATGGCCGTGGGAGTCAGCGACAGCACCTGGATCTGTCCCCGTGAGGCGTCTTCCAGCGACACTGCCAGGCGCGCCCGCAGTGCCTCGAGAGCGGACTCATCGATGGCCTGGGCGAACGATGTTGACTGCAGAACCAGGAAGGCGCCGATTGAAACGGCGAGTGTCTTGAGCAAATTCTTCATATTTCGGTACCAGCCAGTTGAATAGGGATTTGCGCCGGGCCGCCGCACGGGACGGCGGCCAGTTACGCTTCCGGAATATCGATATTATCGTATTCAGACCGGAAAACTGCTGATCTCTTCGTCAGAACCGCCACATTATCCGGTGACTGCCGGCTGCCAGGGTACGGCACAGCACAGGCTGCTGACAAGCCGCTTCGTCCGGTCACTCTGCCGGAACGATGCCGCCGCCAGGCTGCATTGCTGCCTTCGTGGCTGTCAATCAGCCCGGATTGTCCCCGGAGCGCTTGTCCAGTTTCTCCGAAATCCGTGCAGCCCGTCCGGTGAGTTCACGCAGGTAGTAGAGCTTGGCCTGGCGGACATCGCCTCGGCGCTTCACCTCGATGCTGTCCACCAGTGGACTGTAGGTCTGGAAGGTCCGTTCCACCCCAACGCCGTGTGAAATCTTGCGCACTGTAAAGGCGGAGTTGAGACCGCGATTGCGCTTGCCAATGACCACGCCTTCGAAAGCCTGCAGACGCTCGCGATCGCCTTCCTTGATCTTGACCTGGACAACCACGGTGTCCCCCGGACCGAATTCCGGAACCTGCTTGTCCATCTGCGCCGCTTCGATCTGTTGGATTACCTTGTTCTTGCTCATGATTTCGCTCCTGAATGCTCATCCGGCCGGTTCTGCCGGCTTGCTGCGTATTCGTCTATGTATTCCTGCAAAAGGGCCTGCTGTTCACTGTCCAGTTCTGTGACCGCCAGCAAATCCGGTCGTTTACGCCACGTGGCGCCAAGACTGTGCTTCAGTCGCCACTTCCGTATCTGTTCATGATCGCCACCCAGTAGCGTCTCCGGCACCGTCAAGCCGGCGATTTCACGGGGCCGTGTGTATTGCGGACAATGCAACAGGCCAATGGCAAAACTGTCCTGCCCGGCACTGTCCTCGGCTCCCAGTGCGCCGGGCTGCAAGCGGGTCACCGCATCGATAAGCACCATGGCCGCCAGCTCGCCTCCGCTGATGACGTAATCGCCGATGGACCATTCCTCGTCGATTTCGCTGACCAGCACGCGTTCGTCAATACCCTGGTAGCGTCCGCACACCAGGATCAGCTGATCCGTCTCAGCCAACTGGCTGACACCGGCCTGGTCCAGCCGGCGTCCCTGGGGCGACAAATAAATCACCCTGGGCCTGCGGTCGCTATCACCAGTGTCCAGGGCCTGCCTTGCCGCCCCGATAGCCGCCTGCAGCGGCGCAGTCTTCATCAGCATCCCGGGACCCCCGCCAAATGGCTTGTCATCCACGGTGCGATGCCGATCAAGCGTGAAATCCCGGGGATTCCAGCAGGACAGGTCGATCAGTCCGTTGCCCAGGGCCCTGCCCGTTACGCCATAGTCACCGATGGCCGCAAACATTTCGGGGAACAGGGTCACTACGGCGATCTGCAAAAAATGTTTCCCCCGCTGCTGCCGTGACCAGGTCGCGCCGCCTGCCGGGATGTCAAAGCAGAAAGTCTGCGCGCCAGTCCACTCTCAGTTCTCCCGCGTCGAGATCGACCCGGGTTATCACGCTGTCCCGAAGATAGGGGATAAGCCGTTCTCTATCGTCAAGGCTTCCCGCACAGGGCCGGACCACCACTACGTCGTTGGCACCGGTCTCCAGCAGTTGATCCACGTTACCAAGCCACTGGCCGTCGCCGTTGATCACCCGCAAGCCGATCAACTGATGCCAGTAGTACTCTTCCGCATCCAGTTCCGGTAGTCGGTCAGCCGACACCTGCAGCTGGCAACCCACCAGTGTCCCGGCGGTTTCGGGGTCGTCGTAGCCGATGAAATGAACCAGCAACCGGTCGTTGCGGACCTGGATCTGATCCACCCTTAATTCTTCCGGCAGTGGCTTCCCACCGGCGCTGCCGCCCAGACCGGACTGGTCAGTGGATTTCGCCACCATGAACCGGTCAAAGTCGGTGATATTCGTCACCGGGTCGGTATAGGAATAAAGTTTCAACCAGCCCTTGATTCCGTGGGTCTTGCCAACCCTGCCCAGGGTAATCCGCTTTGCCGACCCGTCCTCGCTGGTTGTAACCTGCCTATCGGTCTGCTTGCTGCCAGTCATCAACAGGACAACTGCGGGCGCAACCCGATCAGGCTTCGGTGCTCGCAGACCCGGCGGCTTCCTTTGCCAGCTTTGCTACCCGCGGACTGGACTGGGCACCCTGGCCCAGCCAGTATTGCATACGCTCAAGATCCAGGCGCAGTCGCTCTTCTTTGCCGCGGGCGATGGGGTTAAAGAAACCGATGCGCTCGATAAACCTGCCATCACGGGCATTGCGACTGTCGCTCACCGTAATGTGGTAAAACGGTCGCTTCTTGGCGCCACCCCGGGATAATCGAATTGTTACCATTTACTCTTTTCCCGTATTGAGAACTTGAAAAACCGGTGAATCCGGGGGCCTGGAATTCTCAAATCACCGAGAATCCGGCTTCGCCCGGATAAAAAGGCGCGTATTTTATGCCAATTGTCGGCCCATGGGAAGGGAAGTTAGTGGGGACCGGGCATTCTATTTGAACCCCGGGAAGTTTCCACCTCCGCCGGCACCGGGAAAGCCACCGGGGCCTTTCCTGCCCCCCAGGCCCCGCATCATGTTGGCCATTCCCCCTCCCTTCATTTTTTTCATCACCTTCTGCATCTGTTTGTGCTGCTTGAGCAGACGGTTGAGATCCTGGATCTGGGTACCCGAGCCTCGGGTGATGCGGCGTTTACGCGAACCGTTGAGAATATCCGGGTTGACGCGCTCCCTGGGGGTCATGGAATTGATGATGGCTTCCATCCGGGCGAACTGGGAATCGTCCACCATGGATGCCGCCCCGGGCGGCATGGCCCCCATGCCGGGCAGTTTGTCAACGATACTGCCCACCCCGCCCATGTTCTTCATCTGCTGCAGTTGTTCGCGGAAATCCTCGAGGTCGAATCCCTTGCCTTTCTTGATCTTGCTGGCAAGTTTCTGCGCCTTCTTCTTGTCAACCTTACGCTCCGCTTCCTCGATCAGGGACAGCATGTCGCCCATACCCAGTATTCGCGACGCGATTCGATCCGGGTAGAACGGTTCCAGGGCATCCGGTTTTTCGCCGGTACCGATGAACTTGATCGGCTTGCCGGTGATCTGGCGCACCGACAACGCCGCCCCACCCCGTGCGTCGCCATCTGCCTTGGTCAGGATGACACCGGTCAGCGGCAAGGCGTCGTTGAAAGCCCTGGCGGTATTGGCCGCATCCTGACCGGTCATGGCGTCCACGACAAACAGGGTTTCCACTGGAGCCAACACTTCGTGCAACAGCTTGATTTCCCGCATCATCTCTTCATCAATCGCCAGCCGGCCGGCGGTATCGACAATCAGAACGTCGATAAACCTGCGCTTTGCTTCCGCCAGTGCATCCCTGGCAATTCGTTCCGGGGTCTGCTGGCTGTCACTGGGAAAGAAATCGATTTCCAGGTCGTTGGCCAGGGTTTCAAGTTGTTTGATCGCCGCCGGCCGATAGACGTCGGCACTGACCACCATGACCGACTTCCTGGGCTGTTTCTTGAGCCACAGTGCCAGTTTTGCCGCGGTGGTGGTTTTACCCGCACCCTGCAGGCCTGCCATCAGCACCACCGCCGGTGGAACCGCTTTCAGATTCAGCGCTTCGTTGGCGGCACCCATCAACTGCTCCAGTTCGGCCTGGACGATCTTGATGAAGGCCTGGCCCGGCGTCAGGCTCTGGGACACTTCCTGACCCACCGCCCGCAACTTGACCCGGTCGATGAACTCCTTGACCACCGGTAGCGCCACGTCGGCCTCCAGCAGCGCACGGCGCACTTCACGCAGGGCCTCCTGGATGTTGTTTTCGGTGAGCGTGCTCTTGCCGCTCAGCTTGCGCAGCGTTGACGATAAGCGATCGGTAAGGTTGTCGAACATGGCGTGGTATCCCGCGACTGAGGGTCAGGAAAAAGGCAGGCATTATAGCGAATTCGATCCCTGGCCAAAACAACTGCCCCGACTCCGGTCAACAGATTTCCCCAACAGGACAGCGCGACCGGTGGATACGTCTGGCAATTCCGGCAATACCCGGCGTGGCCGGCCGGCAATCCGCTGCCGTGCGGATACCGGCAATTCGCTACCGGGGCGCGGCGCCGTCGGGGTCAGACAGCCTGCCGGACCTCAAGGCTGTAGCACTTGCGCAGCACTTGTGCGACACTTTTGCCACTTTTTTGTCGGACACCTGTCATGCCGCTAACGCTACTTTCAGGCCTGTTGGCCTCGGTGCTGTACCTGCTGGGAACCGTGTTCCAGGGCCAGCGTGTGTTTGCCAACAAGGCCAGCCGCAACCAGGTTTTTGCCGTCGGCTTCATGGCGGTGGCCGCCCATGCCGTCAGCGCCTTCGGCGTGATAAAAACCACAACCGGTTACCACTTCGGCATTACCGAGATAAGCACGCTGATCACCCTCTCAATATCGCTGCTGGTACTGATCAGCAGTCTGCGCAAACCGCTGGAAAACCTGTTTCTCGGTCTTTTCCCCCTTGCCGTGGTCACCATACTCGGCTCCCTGACCATCGCCAGCAACTACCAGCCCATCACCATGGGCTTCGGCCTGGCCAGTCATATCCTTCTGTCAATCGTGGCTTACAGCCTGATCACCATCGCCGCCATGCAGGCGGCCTTCCTGGCCTTTCAGAACCGTCAGTTGAAGCATCATCATGCCTCCGGGCTGGTCAGCAAATTTCCACCGTTGCAGGACATGGAAACCTTCCTGTTCGAACTGCTGTGGGTGGGCGAGATCCTGCTGGGCCTGGGCATTGTCGCCGGCTTCGCCTTCAATGAAGACATCTGGGCTCACGCCGGTATCATTCACAAGACCTTCTTTTCCATTCTCGCCTGGTTCGTTTTTGCCGGCCTGCTGTGGGGTCGACATCGCATGGGGTGGCGCGGACAAACAGCAATCCGCGGAACGCTGACCGGTTTCGTCCTGCTGCTCGTCGGTTTCTACGGCTCAAAGTTCGTCATTGAGTATGTCCTGGTCTGAGGCTGACGGGTATTGCGGCTGAAGCCGGGCCCCGAGCAGCTATTCAACACATCTTCTATTTCAGTGAACCGCCAATGAATAACGACGACACCCAGGTAGGCCTGCTGATCGGTCTGCTGATCTTCCTGATTTTCGCTTCTGCCTATTTCTCCAGCTCGGAGACGGCGATGATGAGCCTGAACCGGTATCGCATGAAACACCTGCAGCGTACCGGCCATACCGGCGCGCGGCGCGCCAGCAGGCTGCTGGAATCTCCCGATCGACTGATTGGCGTTATCCTGATCGGCAATAACTTCGTCAACATACTGGCCGCCTCTATTGCGACCTCGCTGGCTATCGCCCTGTTCGGCAGACCGGAACCGCTGATTACCACCGGCGTACTTACCCTGGTTATCCTGATCTTTGCCGAAGTCACGCCAAAGACCGTTGCCGCCCTGTACCCGGAACGAATCGCCTATCCTTCCAGCTACCTGCTTACCTTTCTACTGAAGGTGCTGTATCCCATTGTCGTGGCGGTAAACGTGATCTCCAATCGCCTGGTGGTATTGCTGGGCTTTCAACCAAGTCCCGGCGACAGCCATCAGCTGAGCCAGGAAGAACTGCGTACCGTCGTTTACGAATCTGCCGAGCGGCTGCCCCGCCGTCGCCATGGCATGCTGCTCAACATACTGGATCTTGAAAAAGTCACGGTGAACGACATCCTGGTGCCCCGCAACGAGGTCATGGGGCTGAACCTCGAAGACGACATGCCGACCATTCTCGACCAGATCGGATCAACCCAGCACACCAGGCTGCCGGTGTACAAGGGCGACATCGACAATATTGTCGGCCTGCTGCACATGCGCAGTGTCAGCAAGCTGCTGAAGCTGGAAAACATTAACAAGGCAGCGATCATCCAGGAAACCAACGAACCCTATTACGTACCGGAAAGCACGCCGTTGCATACCCAGTTGTTCAATTTCCAGAAACACAAGAAGCGCCTGGCCGTGGTGGTGGACGAATACGGCGCAGTGAAGGGTATTGTCACGCTGGAGGACATCCTGGAGGAAATTGTCGGCGAATTCACCACGGACCTGGCTACCAGCAGCCGTGATATTCACCCCCAGGGAGATGGCACCTTCCTGATCGACGGCGGTGCCACGATCAGGGACATTAACAAGTTACTGTCCTGGGACCTGAGCAGCGGCGAGGCTAAAACCCTCAACGGCCTGATCATGGAACTGCTGGAATCCATCCCGGAATCTTCGGTATGCCTCAAGATCGATCGTTATTACGCGGAAATACTCCAGGTCAAGGACAACATGATCCGTACAGTGAAGATGTGGGAGGAATCGGCGGTCAGTGATCCCGAGGTCGATGGCTAGGCCTAACGGCACCGGTTTAAAACAGCCGGCAACCGGGTCTCCGGGCACGGCCACAACCTGGCATCACCCGAACGGCATGAATCCGTTTACCCGCTGTGCCGGTGCAGAACGATACCGCTTTCCTGCCACTGGCCGGGAGCAAGGGGATTCAATACCTGTCGTGGCAGGCAGCGGGCCGTGATGCCGGCCTGTTCATCCCGAACTCGGTTCAGGGCAACAGCCAGCAGGTAGGAACCATCCAGATAAGACCAGAATTGCCAGCTATCCCCCGACAGGTTGCCGCGGTCAGGACTCTCACTGATGGCAGCCGCCAACCCCGATTCCCCAGTCATCCTGAATGAAACATCGCGCAGTGCCGGAACCAGGGCCAGACCCCTGGACTTTGAAAAGGCCTCTTTCAGTGTCCACAACGTGTAGAAGCCGGCGAGCCTGCTTGCAGGTGCCAGGTCGCTCAGGAAGACCAGTTCGTCCTGGGTAAAGTAGCGACTGGCGATTCCCTCGACATCGCGTTCAGGATCTGTCCATTCCACGTCAACGCCAATTGCCGGCCAGTGGGATACCGCCATTACCAGTCGCTGGCGGGCATGGGAGACATTGAAGTAAACCGGCCTGGTGAGACAGGGATCGCCTATTTCCGGTTTGCCATGCCCGGACGTCCGGAACTCCCAGTCCAGGGGTGCAACAGTCGGACAGTAATGCGATAACACCGACCTCACCAGGGTACGTGCCAACTTGAAACGAATACGGTCAGAAGGCACCGCCCGTCGGGCTGCCAGCAGCCATTCCTGTTCAGTCAGCAACAGGCTGTCGTCCTGCAGGCGGCAGACCTCGGGGCGGGTCAAATCGAGTATCCACAGATGCACGGCATTTTCGCCGGGAAGGTCGACGCAACCGGTGACTTCAGGCTGTTCAATCTTCATCGGTGTAGACACAGCATAGCTGCTTATTGCTGATCCGGGTTTCGGATGGGTAGCCGTACGCATTATTGATATAGCGCGTCCCATCGAGATACCTGGATTGATTGACGTGACTGTGACCGTAGATATGAATGTCAGGTTTCAGCTGTGCAACCTGTTCACCCAGTCCCCTGCTGCCCAGAACCGGGTAGATATAGCGTTTGCGAAGCGGTATGCGCGACGACATCAGGTCGATGCGGGGCACAAAATGAGAATAGCTGATGACCGTCTGATTGGATTCGTTCAGTACCTCGAGGTTGTATTCCAGGAAGTGCCGGTTTACTTCTTTACTGCCGCTCAACCCATCAGGCCAGCGACAGGCACGATAGTCACGCCAGCCTCGGCGCAGATGGCGACCGGGGTTGGCGAAGGAATAATCGTACCAGCCGTAGAGAGGTACCAGTGACACCTGGCCGTGCCGATAACGGTCCACCCGGACTCCCAGGGACCGGCACAGGGAACGGATCGCAGCGAATTTTTCCAGGGAGCAGTTGAAAGTGCAGCGCGTCACCCAGAGCTCGTGGTTGCCGGGCACGAAACAGACCCGGTGAAATTTCCCCAGAAGTATCTGCAGGGTATCTTCCAGCAATCCCATGTCGTCGCTGACATCCCCGGCAAGTACCAGGATATCGGCCTGGTAATCACTGGCGGACAGCCGTTGCAACCAGGCCAGGTTGTCCGGGTAGTCGACGTGGATATCAGAAATGGCGTGAACGCGCATCTTGCTATACTGCCCTGCTGGCAATCGTTCATTTACCGGGGTTATCGTTCAACTGTCTTATCGACAGGGCCACCGGCGGGCTGAACCGGAACCGTCAACCCGGAAAGCGGGATTTACCGGACTGTCATCCCGCTGTCCCCAGGCCTACCCGGGCAGCCGTGACTCCCGGGTCGCTTTTTATGGAGATGTCCATGCCGTCAGAACAGGCTGCGCAACTTGACAACCTACTTGATCAGGTCAGACGCTGCAATCTCTGTGCGTCGCAGTTGCCGCACCCGCCCAGACCGGTGCTGCGCGCTGCGTCCACTGCCCGACTCCTGATTGTCGGGCAGGCACCGGGGACCAGGGTTCATGCCAGCGGAATTCCGTGGAACGATCCCAGCGGTCAGCGCCTCAGGCAATGGATGGGAGTCACCGAAGAACAGTTCTATGACGAACGACACGTCGCCATCGTGCCCATGGGTTTCTGCTACCCGGGCAAGGGCAGATCCGGCGATCTGCCACCCCGCAGGGAATGCGCCCCGGCCTGGCATGAGCAGATACTTGCTCTGCTGCCGGCGATCAGGACCACGTTGCTGATCGGCCAGTATGCCCAGAACTATTATCAGCCCGGGGACTATCGCAGCCTTACCCGACGGGTTGAACACTGGCGACGATTCGCACCCCGCCAGTACGTACTGCCGCATCCTTCACCCCGCAACCAGTTATGGCTGCGACGCAACCCGTGGTTCGAGACCGACGTCGTGCCGGACCTGCAGCGTACTATTCGCCGACTGCTTGAATCTGCAGATGGGTTGTCACCCAGCGACGGATAAATGCCGCCAGGGCCAGGTAGTCCGCGGAGCGTGGATCGGTTTTGCGCCAGGCAAGTCCGATTTCCCTGGCCACCCTGTCGTCCCGAAACCTTCTGATAGTCAGTCCGGTATTGCCCAGTATGTCCGCTTTCACCGCAATCTCCGGCAGCAGGGTCACGCCCAGGCCATTGGCGACCATTTCCACCAGGGTATGCAGGCTGGTTCCCTGGTAAACCAGGTCGAGTTGTGGTGACTCCAGCTTGCAGGCTTCCAGCGCATGATCCCGAAGACAGTGCCCTTCTTCCAGCAACAGCAGCTTTTCACCCTGCAGCTGCTTCTGCTGTATTTTGTCCGCATTGATCAGCGGATGACCCGGGGGCAGGAGCAACTGGAATTCGTCCAGAAAAAGGCTTTCCACATGCATTTCCGGCAACGGGTAAGGCAGGGCCAGGAGGACAACATCCAGTTCCCCCTGCTGCAGACGGCTGAACAGTTCCGCGCTCAGCCCTTCTTTCAGGAACAGTCTCAGGCTGGCATACCGGCCGCGCAGGCTGGCCAGCATCTTCGGCAAGAGAAAGGGACCCACGGTAGGAATGACACCCATCCGTATTTCGCTGGTAAGAGGCTCCTGGCTGGCATGAGCCAGCGCCACCAGGTCCTCGGCGTTGCCCAGTAACAGCCTGGCCTGTAGCAGGATTTTCGCCCCCAGCGGAGTAATCAGCACGGTCTTCTTGTTGCGTTCGAAAATGGTAATACCCAGCTGTGACTCGAGTTCCTGGATGCCGGCACTGAGGGTGGACTGGGTCACATGGCAGGACTCGGCGGCCTTGCTGAAATGCCGGTACTCGGCGACTGCACAAAGGTACTTGAGCTGCTTGAAAGTCGGAAATGAGGGCATATTCTATGATCGATAAAATCGATTTGCTGCTGTGAAAAAATCAATTAGATTCTATAACTGATTTATCGTAAGGTACACGTCGAAAGCTCCAGGGCTCGAGCAATCCAGAATGGTTCCGGAGACTTGGGGGTAGCCCCAGCAGTGGTCCCGCAAGTCAACGGTGTGTAACTTGAGACTGATGACATCCGATCGAAAGGAGAACTTCTATGACATTGAAAGGATCAAAAACCGAAGAAAACCTGAAAGCGGCGTTCGCCGGCGAGTCTCAGGCCAACCGCCGCTACCTTTATTTCGCCCAGAAAGCCGATGTTGAAGGTTACAACGATGTATCCGCCCTGTTCCGTTCCACCGCGGAGGGTGAAACCGGACACGCCCACGGACATCTTGAATACCTGGAAGAAGTGGGTGACCCGGCAACCGGCATGCCCATTGGCGGTACCGCCGACAATCTGAAGTCAGCCGTGGCCGGCGAAACCCATGAGTACACCGACATGTATCCCGGTATGGCCAAGGACGCGCGTGACGAAGGTTTCGACGAGATTGCCGACTGGATGGAAACCCTGGCCAAAGCGGAACGTTCCCACGCCAACAGGTTTCAAAAAGCGCTGGACAGCCTCGACAGCTGATTCTCCAACCAGGTAAACAATTCCGGGTTCCGGTGTGCCGTCGAACCCGGAGTATACCTGTTATACCCGAATAACGGCATTGCCCGTTGCCCGGGCGGCTTATTGATGCGCCACGGCAACCCGGAGAGAGGAAGGAAATGGCAAACGAATCAGGTCGGGAAGGCGGACTCGACGCCCCTACCCGTCATCCGCTTGACCAGAACAATCCGGATTTCTGGAACGAAGATCTACTTAACACGGAACTGGAACGGGTCTTTGACATCTGTCACGGCTGCCGCCGCTGCGTGAGCCTGTGTAACGCGTTTCCTACACTGTTCGACCTGGTTGATGAAAGCGAGACCATGGAAGTGGACGGTGTGGACATCGCCGACTACGGAAAAGTTGTCGATCAGTGTTATCTGTGCGATCTGTGCTACCTGACCAAATGCCCCTATGTTCCGCCTCACGAGTGGAATGTTGATTTCCCCCACCTGATGCTGCGGGCCAAGGCTGTCAAGTTCAGGAAAGGTGATACCCGGTTCAGGGACAACCTGATAACCAGCACTGACCTGGTGGGAAAAATGGCCACTGCCCCGCTGGTGAGCAACGCTGTCAATGCCGCCAACAAAAGCGGTGCACTGCGTGGCCTGCTGGACAAGACCCTGGCGATCCACAGGGACGCCAGGCTGCCGGAGTATGTTCGCCCGACGCTGCGCAATCAATTCAGCGGGAAACGCGGCAAAGACGCAGGCAGCGACGAAGACGGCAAGCGCGTACTGCTGTTTACTACCTGCTACTGCAATTACAACGAGCCTAATGTCGGCAGCAGTCTTATCAGGGTCCTTGAGCACAATGATGTTGAAGTCAGCCTCATGAATCTCGAACACTGCTGTGGCATGCCCAAGCTTGAGCTTGGTGACTTCAAGAGCGTCGAGAAGCTCATGGAAAGAAACCTGCCTGAACTTTATGAAAAGGCCAGTGCGGGCTACAGCATCATTGCCGCAGTACCCTCCTGTGTGCTCATGTTCAAGCAGGAACTGCCCCTCATGTTTCCTGAAGACGAGCGGGTATCCGTGGTGGCAGCAGCGTTCAATGATCCTTTTGAATACCTGTTCAAACTCCACCGGGAAGGCAGGTTGAATACCGATTTCACAGAGGAACTCGGCGATATCAGCTACCACGTGGCCTGCCATCAGCGGGTGCAGAATATTGGACCGAAGACCCGACAGGTACTGGAACTGGTACCTGGCACCTCGGTGCACAGTATCGAACGCTGCTCAGGTCATGACGGGACTTACGGTGTCAAGAAAGAGACGTTGAAATTTGCCAACAAGATAGCCGCTCCAATCGTTCGCCAGGTCAAGCAGAAGGAACCGGATCATTTCGGCAGCGACTGCCCGGTAGCCGGGCGCCATATCGAGAACAACCTGGATAACGGCATGCACCACGAACATCCCATTGAACTGCTCTGCAGGGCATACGGACTGCGCTGAGATGCCTGACCACGTGGTTAAATTACTTTGTATACACGCATACCCCCGAGGCAAGTACCTGTCATGAAGAAAATTGCTGTTGAGGATTTACAAACCAACGACGCTTACGAGGCACAGCGCCCTGCATTCCGCAGGGCGATGATAGAACACAAGAACAATCGTCGCGTCAGTCTCGGGCCCAACGCCACCCTGCATTTCGAGGACTACATGACCATGCGTTACCAGGTCCAGGAACTCATGCGGGCGGAACAGCTCGCCAGCGAGGAAGAAATCCGGGAGGAACTTGAAGCTTACAATCCACTGATACCCGACGGCGCGAACCTGAAAGCCACTCTCATGATCGAGTATCCGGACGAACAGGAACGTCGCGCCCGCCTGGCGCAACTGATTGACATCGAGCACAGGATTGCCGTGGTGGTGGACGGTCAGGACCCGATTTACCCCATTGCCAACGAAGACCTGGAACGCAGCACGCCGGAAAAAACCTCTTCGGTTCATTTCCTGCGTTTCGAATTTCCCGATGAAGTCATCGCCGCGGCACAGGCCGGCGCAGCGTGGACTGTCCGTTGTGACCATGAACATTACAATCACGAAACCAAACTGCCCGAAAACATCCGTGCGTCGCTGGTCAAGGACTTCGACTGACCCCGGCCTCACTCTCGAACCACAGCGTACTTTCAAACAGAGACACCACCGCAGATCACTGTCGTGGTTCAGCAGGGGTTCCATAGGTTATTATTACCGGTTGACTGCACAGAGCAGTTGCCGTTTTCGAACACACCGATTCAGACCAACACGAGGTATAGCAGTAATGAAACAACACCTGTCGTCGTGGATACTGGCAATCAGCCTGATCCTGTTCACCTTGCAGGCCACAGCTCAACTCCCGGACAACGCCATCAATCCGATCCCCTCGATCAGCTTCGGCATCGATGCCGACGAAATCGCGGACATCAGGAAGCAGATGCAGGCAGCCGTCGACAGTGGGCACCTGCCAGGTGCCATGTTGATGGTAGGCAACAACCAGGGTGTCGGCATGCTTGTCTCAGTGGGCAACCAGGGACCGGATGATGCCACGCCGGTCAACACCGATACTATCTGGCGTATCTATTCCATGACCAAGCCGGTGGTCAGTGTCGCCACCATGATGCTGGCGGAAGAAGGCCTGATTAACCTTGACGACCCGGTTTCCCGGTACATTCCGGAATACGCCAGCATGCAGGTGATCGACGAGCAGACCGGCGAGGTCCGCCCGGCACAGCATGTCATGACGGTGCAACACCTGCTGACCCATGAGTCCGGGATAGTCCAGGCCACCTTCGCCCGCGGCACGCGACTGGGGGAAATGTATCGACAGACCATCGATACCCGCGACAAAACGGCACTGGAAGTTGCCAGGGACATCGCCACGCTGCCCCTGCTGTTTGAACCTGGCACCCGCTGGCATTACGGGCACTCCACCGACGTGCTCGGCGCGGTGATCGAAGTCGCTGCCGGAAAGTCCCTGGATCTGCTCCTGGAAGAACGCCTGTTTGAGCCACTGGGCATGGACGATACGTCGTTCCGGGTACCCCAGGAAAAAGCCCACCGGATAGCCGAACCCATACACGGGCAGATGAGCGACAATACCATTGCTCGTCCGTTCCTGTCCGGCGGCGGCGGGCTGAATTCCACCATTGAAGACTACGCCCGGTTCGCCACCATGCTGCTAAACGGCGGACAATATTACGGGGTCAGGATTATCAAAGAAGAGACCCTGGACCTGATGACGCAGAAATTCATCGGCGATAGCGTATCCCGTGAACACTTTTTCTATGGCGATAATGGAGACTGGGGGCTTGGCTTTCACCTGCAGCCCACCGAGGCCGATAATCCTGATGGCCCCCACAACTTCGGCTGGCGCGGAATTGGCGGAACCCTGTTCATCGTCGACCGCGTCAATGATTTTTACATGCTGTACATGGAACAGCGACGCGGCGGGCCCCGGGGTGCTCCCTTTACCAACAACACGGCCCAGCGGGTTGTCTACCGGGCCATGGCTGACTGAACCGCAAGGCGTGGGGCCTGCGCAGCTGCGAATCCATGCCTGAGCGGCAGGAGTCAACTACCTCCCTGCCCCAACAGGTCGTACTTGCGCAGGTAACCCCGTAGCTGGTGATAGCTAAGGTTCAGGTGCTCAGCGGCTTTTTTCTGGTTGAACTGGCACTTCTCCATGGCCTGCTTGATCAGGCCAATTTCAAAATTCTGAACCGTCTCCTTGAAATCGATTGGTTCGCCATTTTGCGTGGCCAGCGCGACGGGCCGGGGTTCCGCGGGCTGCCTGTCCCGGCCTGGCCCGGGCTCTTCCCTTCCCGCACCCGGTCGGTAAGGAGATTCAAAGGGATCGAAAATCAATGCCGAAATTTTCTGATTACCATGTTGATAGACTGCCCGCTCAACCACGTTTTTCAATTCCCGCACATTGCCGGGCCAGTCATAGCTCAGCAGTGCCTTCTCGATTTTCGCGGTGAATCCGGGAAAATACTCTCCGCCGATTTCATTGACCATGCCCATGGCAAAATGCTCCGCCAGGATAAGAATGTCTTCCTTGCGGGCCCGCAGTGGCGGCAGGGTGATGACGTCAAAGGCCAGCCGGTCCAGCAGGTCTTCCCGAAACCTGTTTTTCCGGGCCAGTGCCGGCAGGTCTTCGTTAGTCGCAGCAACCAGCCTGATATCAACGGTGAGAGTCTCATTACCACCCAATCGTTCAAATTCGCCGTACTCAATGACCCGCAGGATTTTTTCCTGGACCGTCAGGGACGTGTTTGCCAGTTCGTCAAGGAACAGTGTGCCGCCGTCGGCGCGTTCGAAAAACCCCTTGCGCTGCCGGGTGGCGCCGGTAAATGCTCCGACCTCGTGGCCGAACAGCTGGGCCTCCAGCAGGGTCTCACTCATGGCTGCACAGTTGACTTTCAGAAACGTCTGTTCCCAACGCCGGGACAAGTAATGCAGCCGCGCCGCCACCAGTTCCTTGCCGGTACCGCGTTCGCCAACGATGAGCACGGGCTTGTTCAGCGGTGCCACCAGGGAAATGTGTTCCTGCATTTCGAGGAAGCTGACAGACTCGCCCAACATGCGGGGCAGTGCTTTCCTGTTGTCTATTTCCATACTTGTTCTGAGGTTCCCTAAGTCGGCAGCTCCACCACCCCGGCCTGCAGCGCGATGGCTGTTGTACGGAGTGTACCTCAACTTTTATAAATTTGGTTAAAATCACTATTTATTAACCTCCTGCACCGCGCCACGTGATCGCCCAGCATCCGCTTTAGAAATTTTTATTGTGTTTTTTCAATATGTTAAGTCATCACAAGAAAGTTGGCACGCTAACTGCTCAGTAACCCATGGGTGGCGTAAAACTCAGAGTCATTTCACCAGTTAAAACCCGTCGAGGTACGACCCATGAGCATATTTTCGCGAATGACAGACATCATCAATTCCAATATCAGCGCCCTGCTGGACAAGGCCGAAAACCCGGAAAAGCTGATCCGCATGGTTATCCAGGAAATGGAGGAAACCCTGGTGGAGGTTCGCAGTGGTACGGCCAAGGTCATTGCGGAGAAAAAAACCCTGACCCGGCGCGTCGATCAGCTCCGCCGACAGGCGCGGGACTGGGAGGAGAAAGCCGAGCTGGCACTGGCCAAGAATCGGGAGGACCTGGCCAAGGCCGCGCTGGTGGAGAAGTCCAGTGTCAATTCCACCATCGAAATCCTGGAGCAGGACATGGCCAAACTGGATGAAACCCTGGACAAGCTCAGCGGCGAGATTGAACAGCTTCAGGCCAAGCTCAACGATGCCCGCGCCCGCCAGAAAAGCCTGGTGATGCGGACCAAGGCGACTCGCTCCAGGCTCGATATCAACGTGCAGTTGCACAACAGCACTATTGACAACGCCATGGACAAATTTGAGTATTACGAGAGAAAAATCGACATGATGGAAGGCCAGTTGGAAAGCGCCAATGTCGAACAGAAAAGCCTGCAAAGCGAATTCGACGAACTTGCCCGGGAAGAGAAAATAGACAGGGAATTGCAGGAACTCAAAGACAAGCTGAACAGATAGGATACCGTCATGGGTATATTCGAGTTCATTATTTCACTGGTCAGCATTGTTCTTGGATGTGTCACGCTGTGGCTGCTGCTGTTTTACGCGCGTCGTGACCGACGACCCAGAGTAGCCGACACCGATGCCAGGTACAGTCTGGCCCAGTTATCCTCCATGGCGGAATCGCTGCAGGAGCGCATCGATACCCTGGAATCCATTCTCGACGCCGAGATCCCGGACTGGAGAGAGCAGAATGAGCAGCCAGCCAAACAGTCTTCACCTTAATCGCGAGGAACGTCGGTTTCTGGGTGTCTGCGCGGGTATCGCCGACTACCTGGATATGCCGGTTGTGCTGGTGCGGATAATTTTCGTTATCAGCATACTGACCTGGCCAACCCTGATAATCGCTTACTTCGCCCTGTATTTCTGGCTGGACAGGAATCTGAGTTCAGAGAAAGTGGTTAACTGGCTCAGCGGCAGCGCACCGACCCGGCACCTGAAAAATCTCGACTACAAACGCCCGCTTTACCGCAACATGCGCCACCGCAGGATCGCCGGAGTCTGCGCCGGGTTCGCCGACTATCTTGAGATCAGGACTTTATGGGTCCGCTGTGTGGCGATTCTGGCCATATTCGTGCTGGGACCCTACGCACTGCTGGCCTATGGCGTATGCTGGTTTGTCATGGAACCGGATCCCGCTCCGCGTCACCGGGAATATCGACGGCACCGGCATCACGGTAGCCGACGTCGCAGGCGCTGGCGGCAATACCGTTCCCGTCACCATGCCCAGGGTCAGGGTATGTCGTCCAGCCGGTACAACACCGCCGAAGCAGAGGACGACTACGCATCAGGCTATGATGATGTGGGCAGTGACGACCCACTCTACGGCGATGATACCGACTACGATACCGATCAGGACCCGGTCATTACCGACCTGGAAAGAAAACGAAAAGCGAAAAAAGCTATAAAGACGCACAACAGCCGCCTGTCCTACAATGAAAAATCCGTCGAGGAATGCGCCAATATCTATTACGCCATGGAGAGTCGCCTGCGCGAACTTGAAGCCTTTGTTACCAGCAAGAAATTTCGCCTCCACTGCGAAATCAATCGCATCTGAAACGACCATCCCGATCCCGCCCAGTCTCCCGGTGTTTCCTCGCCGGCAATATCCAGGGAACCTCTGATTAAGTATTTCCATACATAATCAGAGGTTCCCTAGGTACACTGGCTGCAATACTGATGTGCCTGCCACCACATCGTTAACAGCTGGCTCAAAATGCACATCTACACCTGTTAACATGTGCCGGTTTCCGCCAGTTCCTGCCTCGTCATGACAGCGGAGCCGGCATTTTTCAGCAGACTGCCAGCAAGCGTCTGAACATATTTACCAGTGCTCCGGCCTGATTTTTCCGTGGTTCCCGTATATTCAACATTGTCAGTGTCTAACCGATCCAGTAGGGCTTCATGAAATTCTGCCATCATTGCGGCGGCTCCGTGCTGCAGCGAATTCCGGAAGGTGACGAAAAACTGCGTTTCTGCTGCGACAGCTGCGACGTGGTTTTCTACCAGAATCCGAAAAACATCGTCGGCACGTTGCCAGTCCACGAGGACCGGGTATTGCTGTGTAAGCGCGCCATCGAACCCCGCCGTGAAAAGTGGACCCTGCCTGCCGGATTCATGGAAAACGGTGAAACCGCACTGAACGGGGCCATAAGGGAAACAACAGAAGAAGCCGGTGCCCGGGTCCGGGTTCAGTCAAGCAGTCTGTACACCCTGTTTAACCTTCCCTATATAAACCAGGTCTATCTCTTTTTCAGAGCGGAACTGGAAGACCTGAATTTTGCTCCCGGCATGGAATCGCTGGAGGTCAGACTTTTCACCGAAAGTCAGATCCCGTGGGACGAGCTCGCATTCCCCGTGGTCAGGAGCACGCTGGAGCAATATTATATTGATCGTTCAGTAAACTGCTTTCCGGTGCGGATGTTCGATGTGCACTACGATAACAGTCGGCGAATCCAGATCCGCTTGATCAGTCACAGCCACGACGAAACATCCTGATCCATAGGGTCGATTACCCATTCCTCCAGGACCACCGACAGTGTCCAGTCGAGCCGGCCGGGAATCGACTCAGACTGGTTCCAGCCTGATTACCGCGAAGGCCGGCTCTTCATAAGGGTGAGCCTCCTTCATTGCCGCGATTGCCGGAGAGATCCGGTCCGCAGCGCATACCAGTTCAACCTTGTACTCGTCGACGGTCTCGATGTGCCCGGCAGAACCGATATACGGAGAGCTTTCATTGCCCGGTTGAAACTGGCCGGTTCCGCGAACCTGCCACGCACACCTGCTGTAGTCCCCCACCTGGCCGGCACCGGCGTCGAATAACGCCTCTTTAACTGCCTCCAGGTGGGATTCTGGAACGTAAACTTCAATGCGGAATATCGATGTGGTCATTTTTTCTCCGAGTCTATGAGTTACTCAGTTCCTTGCCTGTGCTGTCGTTCGGTCGGATTTCTATCGTGACGCACCATGCCCGGCCGGTGTCGACAGGTCAGGACAACAGGACCGGGGAAATGCGCCTGGCAGGCCATGCCGGTGGCCCGCCGTGGTGTCATTATCGCACTTGCCAGGGGCGGCGATCATTGCCGTTACGGGACGTCCCGCCACAATTGCCAACGAATTCGCGCAGAGTCGCACGGCATCAATCACGGGTTACTCAATCAAACCAGCGGCGGCCATTACGAAAAATCCTCAATGTCGGGCCGTCTTCCCGCCACTCTTCAGGATGCCATGAGTTCTGTACCGTGCGAAAAACACGTTCGGGGTGGGGCATCATGATTGTCACCCTGCCGTCCTCACTGGTTAGTCCCGCCAGGCCCGCCGGAGACCCGTTGGGATTGGCTGGATAGGTTTTTGCCACCTGCCCGCGGTTATCCACGTATTGCAATGGCATCAGACCCTTTCCTACCAGGTCATCCGCTCCGCCGCCGTCTCTGAACCGGGCCCGACCCTCACCGTGAGCCACGGCGATGGGAAAAATCGAGCCGGTCATGTCCCGCAGCAATACGGACGGCGAATCGACAACCTTGACCCCGACTACCCGCGCTTCGAACTGTTCCGATCGGTTGCGAACAAAACGTGGCCAGCCGTCAGCACCGGGGATAAGCTCCTGCAGCAACGAGATCATCTGGCAACCGTTGCACACTCCCAGGGTCAGGGTATCGGTACGGTGAAAAAACGCTTCAAACTGATGACGAAGGTCATCGTTAAAGAGAATCGACTTGGCCCAGCCGCCACCAGCACCCAGCACATCACCGTAAGAAAATCCCCCGCAGGCGACCAGCATGTCGAAACTGTCCAGCCTGATCCTGCCCGAAACCAGGTCGGTCATGTGGACGTCGAAGGCACTGAAACACGCCCGATGAAAAGCCGCAGCCATTTCAACCTGGCCATTGACACCCTGTTCCCGAAGGACGGCAACCCGGGGCCCGGTGCTCACGTTGACGTATGGGGCAGTGATATCCTCCTCGGGATCGAAGCCCAGGGAAGACTGCAGTCCGGGGTCAGCCCGGTCCTGGATAGCCTCGAATTCCTCCCGGGCGCACTGGGCATTATCACGCAGAGACTGTATCTGGAAACTGGTTTCACTCCAGGCCTGGTGGAGTGCTGACAGCGATTCGTTAACGAGCACGGTATCCCCCGCTCCCACGACCAGGGAATCGGTATCGGCAATGCCGCCAATCACATGGATGCACTCGTCGAGCTGCAGTTCCCGGCCAAGGTCGCGCACTGCGTCCAGGTCCGTGCTGCGAACCTGCAATACCGCACCCAGTTCCTCGTTGAACAGAAACGCCAGGCTTTGTTCCTGATCCCGGGAAGATCCGAGCTGTATATCGAGTCCACAACGGCTGCACAACGCCATTTCGACCAGCGTGGTCAGCAGGCCACCGTCAGACCTGTCATGGTAGGCCAGCAGGCGGCCGTCGGCTCGCAGTGACTGGACAAGGGTAAAAAAAGCGCGCAGATCGGCGGGGCTTTCCACGTCCGGTGGCGCAGTCTCCAACTGGCCGAACACCTGTCCCAGGGCCGATCCCCCCAGGCGGTTCCGGCCCCGACCCAGGTCCACCAGGACCAGTACCGTGTCCTCACCGTCCCTGCGCAGCTGTGGCGTCAGCGTGGCGCGCACGTCGGCAACGGGAGCGAAAGCTGAAACAATGAGGGACAGAGGCGCGGTATTGCTGTGCTCGACACCGTCCTGCTGCCAGACAGTGCGCATGGACATGGAATCCTTGCCGACGGGGATACAGATACCCAGTTGCGGGCACAGTTCCATGGCCACCGCCTCCACGGTCTGGTAAAGCCTGGCGTCCTCGTCCCCGTGACCCGCCGCCACCATCCAGTTGGCGGACAGCCTGATATCCTGCAGGCGACGAACATCGGTACTGGCAATATTGGTTATTGCCTCACCAATTGCCATGCGGCCGGACGCCGGCGCATCCAGGACAGCGATGGGTGTCCTCTCACCCATGGCCATGGCTTCACCGGCACAGGTATCGAAGCTGCTGGTGGTCACCGCGGCATCGGCCACCGGCACCTGCCAGGGACCCACCATCTGATCGCGGGCGACCTGCCCCGTAATGGAACGGTCACCAATAGTAATCAGAAAACTCTTGCTGGAAACCGAGGGCAGACGCAGCACCCGGTAAACAGCCTCCGGCAGCCTGATGGCATCAAGATCAGGCTCTACCAACCTGCGCGGCAGCGACTTCGCCTGTCGATGCATTTTTGGCGGCTTGCCAAACAGAATGTCCATGGGCAGATCGATGGGGTTGTTGCCGAAGTGGGAGTCCTGCAGGTGGATGTGTCGATCAGCCGTGGCATGGCCAACCACGGCGTAGGGACAACGCTCCCTGGCACAGATGTCCTCGAATACTTCCAGTTGTTCCCGGGAAACCGCGAGGACATAACGTTCCTGTGCTTCATTGCACCAGATCTCCAGTGGCGACAGCTGACCTTCAGCGCTGGGAATATCCCGAAGGCGAAAGCGGCCCCCTCGGCCGGCGTCCTTGACCAGTTCCGGCAGGGCATTGGACAAGCCCCCGGCACCGACATCGTGGATAAAGCGGATGGGGTTGTCGTCGCCCAGCTGCCAGCAGCGATCGATCACCTCCTGGCAACGCCGTTCCATTTCCGGGTTGTCCCTTTGCACCGAGGCGAAATCCAGTTCTTCGCTGCTGGCTCCCGCGGCCATGGAACTGGCGGCGCCGCCACCCAGGCCGATGAGCATGGCCGGGCCGCCCAGCACGATCAGGCAGGCACCTGCCGCCACCTCGGCTTTGTCAACGTGCTGGGTTCGGATATTGCCGTAGCCGCCGGCTATCATGATTGGCTTGTGATAGCCACGCACTTCGCTGCCGCCATCCGGTCTGCTTACCCGTTGTTCAAAAGTACGGAAATAGCCACAAAGATTCGGCCGGCCGAATTCATTGTTGAATGCCGCGCCACCCAGAGGACCGTCAATCATGATTTCCAGTGCCGAGGCGATGTGTCCGGGCTTACCGAAATCCTCTTCCCAGGGACGCGGCATGTCCGGCAGGTGCAGATTGGATACGCTGAAGCCGGTCAGTCCCGCCTTGGGCTTGCCGCCCCGTCCGGTCGCGCCTTCATCCCGTATTTCACCGCCCGAGCCGGTAGAGGCCCCGGGAAACGGCGCAATGGCCGTGGGATGATTGTGGGTCTCCACCTTCATCAGGATGGCTATCTCTTCCTGGTTAAAATCGTAGCGGCCACTGTCCGGGTCCGGGAAAAAACGTCCGGCCCGGTGGCCCGCTATCACCGCCGCATTGTCCGCATAGGCCGACAGCACCCCCGTCGGCGACTGGCTGTGGGTATGGCGAATCATGCTGAACAGACTGTGGTCCCGTGAGCGGCCGTCCAGGGTCCAGCTGGCATTGAATATCTTGTGGCGACAGTGTTCCGAATTCGCCTGGGCAAACATCATCAATTCCACGTCACTGGGATTCCTGTCCAGTCGTGAAAAACTGTCAAACAGGTAGTCGATTTCATCGCTGGCCAGGGCCAGTCCCATCTGCGCGTTGGCGTCTGCCAGCGCCGCTTTGCCGTTGCCAAGGATATCGATAAACTCCAGCGGTCGGGGCTGGGCATCCTGAAACAGCAGTGCGCCCTGTTCCGGCTGTTCCAGCACCACCTGGGTCATGCGGTCATGCAGGTGGCCGTCCAGCAGGGCCAGTTCGGTCATGGACAGCAGACGGCTGCTGCTTATTTCATAGGTTGTACCGCGCTCCACCCGGCGGATGCCGGGCAGGCCACAGTTGTGCAGGATGTCCGTGGCCTTGCTGGACCAGGGAGAAATGGTGCCGGGGCGAGGCACGACCAGGCGCACTTCCCGGCTTCCCTGGTCTGTGGTGGAGATTTCAGGTGCCGCGTCATTGCCATCGGGACCGTAATCGAGAAGCGCCTTGAGTTTCTGCAGTTCCGGTTTATCCAGGTCAGCGACGACATCGACAAAATGCAGATAGCGGTCGTTGACGGCGGTAATGGCGGGAATACTGGCCTGCAGTGTCGCCAGTAATTTCGACTTTGCGAACGCGGAAAGAGCGGGTGCCCCGTACATCAAAAGCATTACATTGCGATCCTTGATCCGGATAACTGGAAAATTGTGGCGGATGATAAAGGAAAAGTCCGACGAATGCAGAGGCTGGTCGTCGGTACGCCACGCTGACCAATACCTGCCGACCGGGGATCTGGTGACCGGGAAGCCAGGCAACTGCGCCAGTGGCAGCGAACGGATTTCACCTGTTGTCCTTCTTCGAGGTCGCCGAGGTCGCCGAGATCGCCGCGCTGCGCCGACGCCGAAAGAAATTCCGCAGCAGTTCGCCGCACTGCGCTTCCCTGACACCTTCAACCACCTCGATGCGGTGGTTGTAGCATTCTCTGGAAAGCAGTTCCTGTTGACTCACCACGCTGCCGGCCCGCGGCTCCCTGGCACCGAAAACCAGGCACTGAATCCGGGCGTGGAGCAAGGCGCCCACACACATGGTACACGGTTCCAGGGTGACCACCAGCGTCGAACCGGGCAGCCGGTAGTTGCCCAGGGCATCGGCGGCGGATCGCAACGCTATGATCTCCGCGTGAGCGGTGGGATCGCAGGCACTGATTGGCTGATTGAAACCTTCACCGACAACCTCTCCCGCGGCGACGAGGACCGCACCCACGGGAACCTCGCCCCGGGCTTCCCCCCGACGGGCAAGTTCAAGAGCGCGGTCCATCCACCGGTTCAGCTGCGCTCTTGAATAGGTTTCGTCCGGTTGATTCATACAGGCAGCACGGGGAACAACCGATGGCGATAAAGGCCGCCGGCAGGGCTATTCCCACTCGATGGTGGCCGGCGGCTTGGAGCTGATGTCATAACCGACCCGCGAGACTTCCTTTATTTCGTTGATAATGCGGCTGGACACCGTTTCCAGCAGTTCATAGGGCAGCCGCGCCCAGCGCGCCGTCATGAAATCCACGGTTTCCACTGCCCGCAGGTTAATCACGTAGGAATAGCGTCGGGCATCCCCGACAACCCCGACTGATTTAACCGGCAGGAACACGGCAAATGCCTGGCTTACCTTGTGATAGTAATCCGCCCTGTGTAATTCCTCGATGAAAATGGCGTCGGCCCGCTGCAGAATCTCGCAGTACTCCTCCTTGACCTCGCCCAGCACGCGGACGCCAAGACCGGGCCCCGGAAACGGGTGCCGGTAAACCATTTCGTAAGGCAGGCCCAGTTCCAGCCCGATCTTGCGCACCTCGTCCTTGAATAACTCCCGCAGCGGTTCCAGCAGTTTCAGCTTCATCTGTTCCGGCAGGCCACCGACATTGTGATGGGATTTGATCAGGTGGGCCTTGCCGGTGCTGGAACCGGCGGACTCGATCACATCGGGGTAGATGGTTCCCTGGGCGAGCCAGCCTATCCGGTCCAGCCGGGCAGCTTCCTCGTCAAACACTTCGATAAAGGTGTTGCCGATTATCTTGCGTTTCTGTTCAGGGTCGGCGACACCCCTGAGCTTGCTGAAGAAGCGCTCCCTGGCGTCTGCCCTGATCACCTTGACGCCCATGTTTTTCTTGAACGTCGCCATCACCTGTGCCCCTTCATCAAGCCGCAGCAGACCGTTGTCGACAAAAACACAGGTCAACTGGTCGCCAATGGCCTTGTGCAGAAGCGCGGCCACAACCGAGGAGTCGACACCGCCGGACAGGCCCAGCAGTACCCGATCATTACCAACGGCGGACCTTACGCGCGCCACGGCGTCCTGAATAATACTGGCGGATGTCCACAACGCCTCACAGCCACAGATGTCACGAACGAAACGTTCCAGAATTCGCTGCCCCTGCAGCGTATGGGTCACTTCCGGGTGAAACTGCAGGCCGTAAAACCTGCGGGACTCGTCTGCCATGGCGGCAATGGGGGCACTGTCCGTGGTGGCGGAAACAGCGAAGCCCCGGGGAACTTCCACGACCTTGTCGCCGTGACTCATCCAGACATCGAGTTGCGGTACGCCCTCATCGTCAACCCGGTCTTCGATTCCCGAAAACAGCGCCCCGGGCGCAACCAGGTTGACCTCGGCATAGCCAAACTCGGACTTGTCTGACGCCTGTACGCGTCCTCCCAGCTGCTCCGCCATGGTCTGCAGGCCATAACAGATACCCAGGATCGGCAGGCCGGCGGTATACAGGAATTCCGGTGCTCTTGGCGCGTTGTGCCGGGTTGCCGTTTCCGGTCCCCCGGAAAAGACGACTCCCTGGGGAGCAAATTCCGCGACACGTTCGGCGCTGCAGTCATAATCCCAGATTTCGCAATACACCCCGAGTTCCCTGATGCGGCGCGCAATCAGCTGGGTATACTGGGACCCGAAATCCAGGATCAGGATTTTCTGGCTGTGTATGTTGGCTGCTGTCATTTACCCGCCGTCTCAGCTCACGCGGTAATTTGGCGCTTCCTTGGTAATGGAAACGTCATGCACATGGCTCTCGCTCATGCCGGAGGCGGTAATCTTGACAAACTGGGTCCTGGTCCGCATTTCAGTGATGGTGGCGCAGCCGGTATATCCCATGGAGGATCGCAGTCCACCCATGAGCTGGTGGACTATGGCCGACATGCTGCCCTTGTACGGAACACGCCCTTCAATGCCTTCCGGAACCAGCTTGTCCGTTCCGGAATCGACATCCTGGAAGTAACGGTCGCTGGACCCCTGGGAGTGCGACATCGCCCCCATGGAACCCATCCCGCGGTATGCCTTGTAGCTGCGCCCCTGGTAGAGCTCGACCTCGCCCGGCGCCTCTTCTGATCCGGCCAGCAGGCTGCCGACCATGACCACGTGAGCCCCGGCGGCAATTACCTTGGCGATGTCGCCGGAAAAACGGATACCACCGTCCGAAATGACACACACATCGGTATCCTTCAGTGCTTCCACGACATTGGCCACGGCGGAAATCTGGGGAACACCAACTCCGGTGACAATACGGGTAGTGCATATTGAACCCGGACCGATACCGACCTTTACCGCATCGGCGCCGGCGGCGGCCAGATCGCGGGCGGCATCTGCAGTGGCGATGTTGCCGCCGACAACACCCAGTTCAGGATAGCGCTGCTTGATTCGCCGCACCTGGTCAATCACTCCCTGGGAATGCCCGTGGGCAGTGTCCACCACGATCACGTCCACGCCGGCTTCAACCATGGCATCAACCCGGTCCATTGTCTCTGCCCCGGTGCCGACGGCGGCGGCTACCCGCAGCCTGCCCTGTTCGTCCTTGCAGGCATTGGGAAAATCTTCAGACTTGCGAATATCCTTCAGGGTTATCAGGCCGCGCAGCTGGAAGTCGTCGTTAACGACCAGGATTTTTTCGATCCGGTGTCGATGCAGGAGTGTCTTGACCTCCTCCATGTCCGGCTCTTCCCTGACGGTAACCAGCCGGTCCTTGGGCGTCATGATGGTTTCCACCGCGGCACCGAGGTTGGCCTCGAAGCGGACGTCCCGGCTGGTGACTATGCCCACCAGTTCCGACCCCTTCACCACCGGCAGTCCGGAGATATTGTTCTCCTTCATCTTGACGATGAGGTCCCGGACCGTTGCGCCCGGGGAGATGGTAATGGGATCCTTGACCACTACACTTTCGAATTTCTTGACGATGCGTACTTCCCTGGCCTGCCGCTCGATATTCATGCTCTTGTGAATGACACCCAGTCCACCTTCCTGCGCCATGGCAATGGCCAGCCGCGCCTCGGTCACCGTATCCATGGCGGAGGAGATCAAGGGAATGTTCAGGACGATGTGTCGGGTGAGAGAGGTTTTCAGCTCGACATTCTTGGGCAGAACGGTCGAGTGGGCGGGCACAAGCAGAACATCATCAAATGTTAAGGCTTCTTCAGCGATACGTAACATGAGATTCACTTTCCGCAAAAGCGCATTATACAGATGGCACTGAATGATGTACAGGTGACCCTAAGCCCAGTGATGGCTCGGCTTGAAAATACACTGCGGGTACAGAGTGAGGCCGAATGGGGTGGTGACCTGCTGAACAGCACCAACCAGGAGGATCGACGGCTCAGTCGTTGCGGGCAGTCCCGGTCCGTGCCCTGTGACCGTCATGCAGGTACAGCAACAGGGGTACGGTGAAAATCAGCGAGAAGTGCACCAGTCCGGCAAACACCAGCAACTCCGTGGTGAACGCCACTACCACCGATACCAGCGCAGTGGCCAGCACCAGGGCCCAGGCCAGCGAGGTACGTTTACAGAAATAGATCTCGTAGTCGCTCAGTACCAGCTGGTGGCGATGACGCAGCGCGTTCTGGTAAAGCGAGATGATAATCAGTGACAGGGCCAGCAGTCCGATACCGAAGTAGGCGATGAGATTGGCGATATCATTGGTTTCCATGGGCTCCAGTGGCGTACCCAGCTGCCCCTGAGACAGGTAGCGAACAACCAGCTGGCTCATGAGCTTGATGGGGTAGATAAAAATCATCACCAGCATCACCAGGGCGAGGCTGAGATACACCGTCAGCTGATCCTGCAGACCAAAGGTCCGACTCCAGATCGAATGGGCCAGCCAGATGGAACCGATGATCACGGTACTGAGAATAAAGGCCGGAATATCCTGGGAAAGCTCCAGCAGTTCCACTGCGCTTCGCGGCATTTCATCGATACTGATCACCAGCATGGTGAATGAGAACGCAAAGGCGGCATCGACGAAGGTTTCTATTCGGGTCATGTTCTCACCGCGCAGGGTGCGGCCGTGATCGCGGCGACAGGCATCAAGAAAAGTCTGGCTCAAACGTTCCATGGGAAATAACCCGGTAGTTGCTACGGTGAAAGTCTCGTGAGTGTTAACAGTCGGTTGCAATCGGGGCCTGCTGTGGCCTGCCCGAAGTGCCGGTCATTGCCGTTACCACGACTTTAATCAGAGGTTCCCTGATCAGAGGATTCCTGAGGACCGAACTCAAGCCGGGCAATGGCAATACCACTTTCCCCGGCCGTTGAATAGAGCAGATACACGTCGTCATTTTCCAGGAAAATGGCTGGATCACGAAGCTGGTTCACCCGTTCATCAATGTGTCCGCGCCGCGAGGGCGCCACTTCCAGGTCTGCCCCTTCCCACGGTGTTTCCGGTCGCAGAACCTCCACCGGCGCAGATTCCTGCCAGGTCATCCAGTCCCCGTCCAGGGCCACGGTGGACAGCAGGATACGTTCCGGTGCATGGCCCGCCTGGGTCCAGAAAACGTGCAGCCTGTCATCCCGGATCAACAGTGCCGAGTGACGCATTGCGTCATTGAACAGTTTTGGCCCGGGTTCGAAATCACCCAGCCCGTGACGGGAACGATAAAGGTAGCCGGGCATCGACAGTGCATAGTAGTACCCGTCATGAAAAATCACCCGGAAATAGGGTCGACCCAGGATCTCCGGCTGGCCGCTGAAATGAATACCGTCATGGGATACAGCCAGCCGGGTGACCTGACGCCCATCCTCCCTGCCGTGGATATACATGACAATCTGCCCCAGATCATCCCTGACGTGGACATCCGGTGACGCGATATGAGCGTACAGTGCACCGCTGGCACCCGGCGCCAGGGCACAGGGCGGGCAGGTGGTGGGAAAAAACGAGTCTTCCAGCCGCAGAGTGCCGGGGGAATAGACGGTCCACGGGCCGGTCAGGGCATCGGCATAGGCCATGCGGATGTAGGTTCCGCGGTGATCGGCAAAGTAGAGGTAGTACTTGCCCAGTGGGTTCTCCACCCACCGGGGCACCCTGATCAGCGAGGGGCCCTGAATATTGCCGCCCATGCGTTGATCCATCTCCGGCGTAATGATCGGGCCATCCACCAGGCGTGTTACCCGTGGAGCCTGGTCTGCCAGGGTATTGACCGTCAGCAGGGCCAGGAATCCGGCCAGTGAAGCCTGCAGAAGTTTCCGCCTGATAGTCATGATACGCTCCTTCCTCTTGAGGCCCCATTAACAGGCTATTGAAAAACGATTGCGCTTGCCAATACTTCGTTGAAACCTGTCTCAAAATGCGCATTTACACTGGGTAAACTGCGCTTTTTTGACAGTTTTCGCCTCGCTTTGGCTGCGCTCATGACGTTTTTCAACACCCTGTCAGGGAACCTCTGATAAATTGTGGAAATTCTCCGGCTTTCAGGCGAGCTCACTGCCAGGGCGTCCTGTCGCCGGAATCAGTCCACCGGGAACACCATGGGCACCGCCCGGCAGGCTCACATTGACCGCCCTCATTGCGATTATACGTCGTCGGCGGGCGGCGGGAAATTTTTACAGCCCGGGGGCGGCGTAAATACGCCCTTGCCCGGTTTTTGCGCCTGCCCTTACAATACCGCTGCAGTCGGCAAACCCCCGGCGGGTCCGGCACAGCATTTCGGCGGCCCGCTTCCGGGATGATACCGAATCAGGCAACCACTTATGCAGCCATTAATGCAGCCCTTAATGCAAATACGAATACTGAGAGAACCCACGTTTCATTTCCTGGTGCTGGCCGCCGGCATTTCTTTTATTTACTGGCTGTTCAATAATGATGCCGCCCGGGAACTCAACATTGACTGGCAGGAAGTGGAGGCCCGGATACTGGTTACCGAGCTTACCCAGGGATACGACGCCTCCGATCAGCAGCGTCAGGCCATCGAGGATCAGCTGATCGACGACTATATCCTGGTCATGGAGGCCTACGCCATGGGCCTGCAGAACGATGCGCGAATCAACGATATCCTGGCGCAGAAAATGCGCCACGTGCTCAGCGGCAACGTCATCCAGCCCGGAGACCGGGAACTGGAGAATTTTTACCAGAACAACCTGGCACTTTACCGACAACCCGCCAGGGTCACTGTCAATGAGCTGGTTTTCAGTTCCACCGGGCCGCTACCTGACACGTTGCTGAATCAGTTGGAAAACGGCATCAACGAAGAAGACCTGGAAACCGGGCTTGATCGACTGGCAGGCGTGCTGCCCAGGGTAACCCGCAATGATCTGGCAAGCATTTTTGACCAGGACCTGGCCGACGCCACTTTTGACACCTCGGACAGCCGCTGGATCGGTCCCTATCACAGCAACCGGGGACAGCACTGGCTGCAGGTCGAGGCCAGGTTTCCCGCGCGCACACCGCCGCTGGCCGAGATCGTGGAACGGGTCCGCCTTGACTGGATTGCCAGGGAAGAGGAGGCAAGGCTGGAAGAAGAAATTGATCGATTGCGGGAGAATTATGAAATTGCCATTATCAACCGGCCCGGTTAGACGGTGGTGCCGCTTGTGGCTCGCCGCGCTTCTGTTGCTGAGCTGCCCGTCGCTGTCTGCCCATGATGTCGATGTCACCGGCGTCGCGCGGATGTTCCTGGACGAGGTGGCGCCGGGCACTTACCGGTTGTCGGTGGTAGACCTGCAGGTTCCTCCGCTGGTGGACCTGCAGGCGGTCATTCCGCAACGCTGCAGCGTGATGACCAGCCAGCCCCGTTACCCTGAATTCACCTGCGATCCGGTGCTGAACCAGTCAGACGGGCTGAGCCTGCCCTGGTCCCTGCAGGGCCTGGTGGTGATCGCCAGGTGGAGCGATGGCACGGAAGCATCGGCTTATTTCCCGGGCAGTGGCGTCAGTGTTCCGGTGGCACTGTCAGAACTCCAGGCGGGCTCCCGGTCACTGACGGTACTGGCCACCACTTACCTGGTCAGCGGTGCCGAACACATTCTCTTCGGCTTCGATCACCTGCTGTTTGTCTTCGGCTTATTGCTGCTATTGCGCGGCATCTGGCCACTGGTAAAAACCATAACCGCGTTTACCATCGCCCACAGCATAACCCTGGCGCTGGCCGTGCTGGGGGTGGTCAACGTGCCCTCCGCGCCGGTGGAAATCGTGATTGCCCTGTCCATTGTGCTGCTGGCCCGGGAAATTGTCATGGGCCAGAGGGGCTCACCCAGCCTGGTGCATCAGGTTCCCTGGCTTATTGCCTTCGTTTTCGGCCTGTTTCACGGCCTGGGCTTCGCCGGAGCGCTGGGGGAACTGGGACTGCGGCCGGGGGACATTCCCCTGGCACTGCTGTTCTTCAATCTCGGCGTGGAGCTGGGACAGCTGGCATTTATCGCCTTGATGCTGCTCCTGTATCGACTTGCCGGCGGCCACCTGCACCGCCATGTGCCCCGCCTGGAAACCGCCCTGGCTTACGGGCTGGGCGGCATTTCCACCTTCTGGTTCCTGGATCGGCTGCCCGGCCTGCTGCCGGCCTGATGGACTTCCTGCAGGACTTTTCTCGGTAACCGTTATTGCGCCATGTAGCGCTGGTGACAACTCTCACAGGGCGGGTAAAGCTGGTCGTTTCCGGCATTGAACAGCGCTTCCTCGTCCCGATCGGCAATGGCAGCAAATGCCGCCCGGGCCGCCGAGATCATCTGGCGGTTGTATTCCTGCCACGGCTGTTCGTCGGCGTGGGTACCGCTCTGTTCCAGCAGAATTCCCGCAGCGACCACGGTCAGGGCCGCGTTTTCCAGCTCCTGCCACTGGGCGTCCGTTTGAATATCGTAGGCTCCCCACAGGGTGTTGGTCATGGGCACGATCATGGCGTTCATGATCTGGGCCACTGTCAGCTCCTCTTCCTGGGCCGACACGGCACCCAGGCCGTGACCGACCGTTACCAGTACCGCGATTACGGTGAGAACCTTCCATCTTCTGTGCTTGTCCACTGGGTTGTTCATTACAAGGGTCTCCGGGTTGCCAGGTGCCATTGGTTGGGTCCTGGCCATTATAGCCTCGCCGTTATGGCCGGGAGCAATACCGGGGACCAACGAACCACGGCGTAATTTCCTGTGCTTTACTGCGCCGGGCTGGTTAACAGCGGGGGCACGATCTGTTCTAATTCGCCTGACGGCATCTGCAAACCAACCAGGGGGAATCAATATGAAACTTAACACTGATCGAAGCCGGGGCGTCAGCTTGATGTGCTCGCTATTGCTGCCCCTGGCGCTGCTTTCCAGCCAGGCCCACGCCGACATCTGGAACGAGGTGGAGCACGGTTACGCCCACAACGACGACGTCAGAATTCACTATGCCACGCTGGGCGAAGGGCCCCTGGTGGTCATGATCCACGGTTTTCCTGATTTCTGGTACAGCTGGCGACACCAGATGGAGGCACTTGCCGGGAATTACCAGGTCGTTGCCATTGATCAGCGCGGCTACAACCGCAGTGACAAACCGGCAGGCCAGGAGAATTACGGCATGGGCTTCCTGATCAGCGACGTGGCGGCGGTAATAAGGCATTTCGGCGAAGAACAGGCGATAGTGGTGGGTCATGACTGGGGAGGAATGGTGGCCTGGCAGTTTGCTTTTGCCAATCCGCAAATGGTGGACAGGCTGATAGTCCTCAACCTCCCCCACCCCAACGGCATGGCCAGGGAACTGTTGAGCAACCCCGAACAGCAGGAAAACAGCGGCTACGCCAGGACATTCATCCAGGGCTCACCGGCGGATCCCGATATCTTTTTCGGCGGTCCCATGAATCCCCAGACGCTGTCGGGATGGGTTACCGATCCGGTGGCCAGAACCCGCTACCTCGAGGCATTCGACCGCTCCGATTTCGACGCCATGCTGGCCTATTACAAGCAGAACTATCCACGCAGCGACGGCAGCGCGCCGCCACCTGCGCCGGCGCCGCAACTGGATGTTCCGCTGCTGCTGTTTCACGGCCTTGAAGATACCGCGCTGCATTCTGACGGGCTCAACAATACCTGGGACTGGAACGATGCCGATACCACCATCGTCGCCGTGCCCGGCGCCGGTCACTTTGTGCAGCAGGACGCCGCAGAGCTGGTCACCTCGACAATGCAATGGTGGCTGCAGTCACGGGACTAGTCAGCACTGCCAGGCGGCAGTGGCGGCTACGGCAGCGAAACGCAACGTTGCTGCGGGAAAACATGTCTCAGTCCCGACGGCAGCAGAAAAACAATCCGGGACACCGGGCCGGGAATGGACTGGAGAAACCGCTGAGCCATGATGCAAGCGCCCCGAGGTAGTTACCGGAGTTCGTGGCGCTCCAGCATCTGGCGCCGGACTACGGCGCCGTAGACATTGCCATCGGCGTCGACGCCCACGCCTTCGGCGCCGGAATGGGGATCCGTCAGCGGCTCCAGGTCCTCGATAAACGCCGACACGGTGCCGTCCACGGCAGACCCGATTCGAATACCTTTCATGATCCCCGACAATTCCCCGGCGCCGGTATCAGGACCGGATTCCGAATCCGCCACGTACAGCGTATCGTCGGGCGTGATGAAGATGCCGCTGGGCCTGCCGAACTGATGCCACTGATCAATGAACTGACCGTCCTGGGAAAGAATCTGAATGCGATTGTTTTCCCGGTCTCCAACAAAAAGCCGGCCCCGGGAATCCATGGCGATAGTGTGGGGCTCGCTGAATTCTCCCGGACCGTCCCCCTTGCGGCCAAAGGCCTTGATAAAGGTGCCGTCGGCGGCGAAATGGACGATGCGGTTGTTGTCACCGTTGCGATGACTTTCAGCCACGAAAATATCGCCATCCCGCGGATCCACGACCACGTCGTTGGGCCAGAACAGCAGTCCCGGATCAGCGCCGCCGACACCCTGCCGACCCAGGGTCATCAGCACTTCACCTTCCGGACTGAACTTGAACACCTGGTGCCCGCTGCGACCGTTGTGCCGGGCATCGGTGACCCAGAGATTGCCCTCATGGTCCACGGTGGCACCGTGGGGAAAAACGAACAATCCGCTGCCAAAGCTGGCCAGCAACCTGCCATCCCGATCGTATTTCAGGATTGGTGGCTCATTGCGCCCGTCACAGGAATTATCCCGACAACGATGCACAACATAGATATAACGGCCATCCGGTGACGGCTCCACCGCCGTGACGGCGGCCCATTGCGTACCCGGCGGCAATTCACCCCAGTCGCGACGGGTGGTATAGGGCCTGGGCAGATCATTGCGCACACCGTGGGCCGCCGCGGCCACCGTCTGGGCAGTGGCAAGGCCCGAAAGCAGTGCCAGCAGTAACGACGCCGCCATGGCTGTCAGTCTTTTCATTCTGATTCTCCTGCTGCAGTTGGTTTGCTCACCTCAATTAAGGTGCGTCGGCTGATCCGCCAACACCATCCGGTCTGTCCTGATGCAAGGCCAGCAAGCCGTCATCCGGGTTGCTGATCATGTTACCCAAAGAACGACAGGAGGTCCGTAACCCAGGGGTCGGGCACTTAACGGTCACCAGCTCTCAGGGACAACTGTATGTCGTAAAGTGCATCCTGGCCATGGTTAGTTTGTCGCATTTTACATTTTATTTGGTTTCTCAGTGTTGACCGAACAAATAATGTTGGTATCTTGGCGGCTTAAGCGTTCAACATGGAATTTGCGACATGCCCCTTCCCGCCGAGGTACTGGCCAATCGTTATACGGACAACGGCAACTGGCTGCCCTGGGACACACGGTCAGTTCATGACCTGCAGTGCGAGCAGAGCAGGAGCAGCTCACTACGAACCACGGAACGTTCCCTGGACGCCTCGGATCTTATTCCTGCTTCCCTCGATCCGACCGGGGTAACAGACGAATTCGGTCGCCGTCCCCGGCGCCTGGTCCTGGACTCGCTGCTGGAAGAAGCCCGGCGCAAGCGGTTCGTCACGCTGATTTTGCAGGAACACGTGAACGGGCAAGGGCTGCGGGTACTGTTCTGCAATGACCTGCGCGGCGGAAGACGCTGGGTATACCTGGATGCAGCGGACGACCCCGGCGAACTGCTTGATGCGCTCCGCGCGCTGGCTGACGACCGCAATGTGCTGCTGCTGCCCAGTGGCACCGTGACCGGCAGGATCCGAAAGTTGCAGGACCAGCTGGATACCCCGGATCTGCGCCTGGGTCCGGGCAAGCTGATCCGCTTCGGCTTACCCGCCTACCACGAAAGAAAACCCGGCTTCCACCGGGAGCCGGCACCTGCTGCGTCCCCCGGCGCCGAAGGACTGAGCAATCTCGATCGGCTGGAAGCAGACAGTATTCATATCCTGCGTGAAGTTATTGCCCAGGCAAACAATCCGGCCATGCTGTTCTCCCTGGGCAAAGACTCCTGCGTCATGCTCCACCTGGCAAGAAAAGCCTTCTACCCGAGCCCGCCCCCCATGCCACTGGTGCACGTCGACACGCGCTGGAAATTCAGTGCCATGTATGAGTTTCGCGATGAAGTGGCAAGTCGCAGCGGCATGGATATGATTATCCACGTCAATCCGGAAGCCATTGAAAAAAATATCAATCCTTTCGACCATGGCAGCGAACTGCATACCCACATCACCAAGACCGAGGGCCTGAAACAGGTCCTGGAGCATTACGGCTTCGACGTGGCCCTTGGCGGCGCCCGCCGTGACGAAGAAAAAAGCCGCGCCAAGGAACGGGTATTTTCAATCCGCAACAGCAGCCATCGATGGGATCCCAAGAAACAGCGACCGGAGCTCTGGAGCCTGTACAACGGCTACAAGGCAAAGGGCGAAAGTATCCGCGTCTTTCCACTTTCCGACTGGACAGAGCTGGATATCTGGCAATATATCTACCGCGAGCAGATACCGATCATTCCGCTCTACTACGCGGCATACCGGCCGGTAGTGGAACGTGACGGCATGCTGATGCTGCTGGATGACGACCGCACGGAACTGTTTACCGGTGAACGTGTCCAGATAAAAAAAGTACGTTTCAGAACTCTCGGTTGCTATCCTTTGACCGGCGCCATCGAATCCGACGCTGACGACCTGCCCGCCATCGTCCTGGAATTGCTGCAGAGCCGCAGCAGCGAACGCCAGGGTCGGGTGATAGACAAAGACAGCAACGCCTCCATGGAAAAGAAAAAACAGGAGGGCTATTTCTGATGCCAGCTGACGACAGGCACGAGGCTTCCCTCGCGGAGGTTACCCGGTACATCGAGAACCAGGCCGGCCTGGACCAGTTGCGTTTTATCACCTGTGGCAGCGTGGATGACGGCAAGAGCACGCTCATTGGCCGAATGCTTTACGAGGCGCAATCACTGTTCGAAGACCAGATAGCCGCGCTGGAAACAGATTCAAAAAGGCTTGGCACTCAGGGCGGGGAAATCGATTTTGCCCTGCTGGTTGACGGCCTGGCCGCGGAGCGCGAACAGGGAATAACCATCGACGTCGCCTACCGTTATTTCAACACCGATCAACGCAAGTTTATCGTCGCCGATACGCCGGGCCACGAACAATTTACCCGCAACATGGTGACCGGGGCCTCCCACGCAGAGGTGGCCGTGATCCTCATCGACGCCACCCGTGGCGTATTGACCCAGACCCGGAGGCATTCGTTTATTGCCTCGCTGCTGGGCATCAGGCACGTCGTCCTCGCCGTCAACAAGATGGACCTTGTCGACTTTGACCAGGCAATCTTTGACGATATCGTCACCAACTACAGTGAATTTGCCACCAATCTCGATTTTGTCAGCGTCACTCCAATACCGGTTTCGGCCCTGCTGGGAGACAACGTGGTGGAACGTTCCGGCAGGATGACCTGGTACCAGGGCCCCACCCTGCTGGGTTATCTCGAGACCGTGGAGGTATCCCGTTTGCGCCAGGATGCCCCGTTCCGTTTTCCGGTCCAGTGGGTCAATCGACCGAGTGCCGATTTTCGCGGCTATGCCGGAAAGATTGTCAGCGGTCGCATCAGCCCCGGCGATGCCGTCCGCCTGCTGCCCTCGGGGGAATTGGCCAATATCGAGACGGTCATGCTTTTCTCCGCGGAACTGAAGGAAGGCGTCACCGATCAGTCCGTCACCCTGACCCTCGACCATGAAATTGACATCAGTCGCGGCGACGTCATTGTTGCAGCGGATGCACCCTGTGAAGTTTCCGATCAGTTCGAAACGTCCCTGGTGTGGATGGATAGCGAAGCCGGCTTTATCGGTCGTTCTTACTGGCTGATGATCGGCACCCGGCGTGTCAACGCCACCATCACTGACATCAAGTACAAGTACAACATCAATACCTTTGAAAAACTGCAGTCCCGCTCGCTCGGTCTCAACGATATCGGCGAGGTCACCATCAGTCTGGACCAGCCTGTTCCGTTCGAGCCCTACAGGCAGTGCAAGGACCTGGGAGCGTTCGTACTGATTGATCGCTACAGCTTTGCCACCGTGGGCGCCGGTATGATCAATTTTTCCCTGCGACGTGCCGACAACGTCCATCGTCAGGCGCTGACCGTGGACAAGGCCGCGCGCACCCGGTTGAACGGTCACCGCCCCCGGGTACTCTGGTTTACCGGTCTGAGCGGATCCGGCAAATCCACGGTAGCCAACGCCGTGGAACAGGCGCTGCACCGTAAAGGCGTCAGAACCTATATCCTGGATGGCGATAATGTGCGGCACGGACTGAACAAGGATCTTGGTTTTACCGACGCCGACAGGATTGAAAACATTCGCCGCATCGCCGAAGTCGCCCGACTGATGGTGGATGCCGGTCTCGTGGTGCTGACCGCTTTTATATCGCCATTCCGCTCGGAGCGGGACATGGCCCGGTCACTGTTCGACCCGGGTGAATTCGTCGAGATCTACGTGGACGTTCCGCTGGAAGTTGCCGAACAGCGTGATCCCAAAGGCCTGTATAAGAAAGCGCGCAAGGGCGAACTGCCCAACTTCACCGGTATCGACAGCGCCTATGAGCCCCCGGAAGCTGCTGAAATTACGCTGCCCACGGGGGAATTGTCGGTGGATGACTGTGTTGCCAGAATACTCGCCACACTGGAGGAAAATTGATCATGGGCATACCTCAACCGGCGACATTACCCCGCCGGGAATCCCGCCTGCGCAGCCTGGCCAAGGCATTTTCATGGCGCGTTCTGGCAACCCTGACCACCGCCACCATCGCTTTTCTTGTCGTCGGTGAAGTAATGACGGCGGCATTGATCGGCAGTATTGAATTTGTTCTCAAGTTCTTTATTTATTACGTCCACGAACGTGCCTGGCAACTGGTTCCGGATTCCAGGCTATGAATGCGGACGGTCGGGCCGGGGCTCTTGTTGCGTCATGGCCTCCAGATGCGGCAACCAGGCGGCAAGGTGCCACTGGCTGATCCTCCAGGTATAACTCTCAATCCAGCGGTGGATAAAAATTCCCCACCCTCACCTCGATGCCGCTGCCGGCCAGCTCTTCCTGAAGCACGCGTAATGAGTCCGCAACGGTAAGGCCACCCGGCAGGCCGGCTCCCTGGTAGTCGGGATTCAGTGCCCGCCGGGCATAGTCCTGATCATAATGATACGGGTAAATCACGTCCGGTCGAATCTGCCTGGCGCAATCCGCCACTGCGGCCGGCGTCATGCGTCCCAGCGGGACATTCATGGGCAGGAAGGCCACGTCGATATCCACCAGCGACTTCACTTCGTCAACACACTCGGTAACGCCGGCAAAATAGAGACGCCTGCCCCCCAGTTCCAACACGTAGCCATTGGCCTCACCCTTGGGATGCGAGGGTTCTCCCGGGATGATGTCGTAGGCGGCAACCGCCTCGATATTGAATCCGGCCACGCTGGTACGCTCGCCATTGGCCAGAACCCGGCCATGAGGGATACGGGACTGCCCGTTGGCCGCTATCACCACCGGTGTCCAGGGCTTGCGCAGTTTCTCCACCGCACCAACATCCAGGTGGTGCCCGACGTCGTCGGTTATCAGAATCAGATCCGCCGGCAATGCTCCTGGCAATCCAAGCCGGTCCCAGGGATCGACCTGAATTACGCGGCCCTGGTAAACCAGTTGTACGCTGGAGTGAATCAGGGGAGTGATTTCGATATCCCCGGCCTCCCCGGCAACAGTGTCGGTCTGGGTCAGACCGGGTGTTGCAATCGTCGCCAGGAGCAGAATGCCCAGTGTCGTTGCCAAGTTTTTCATTGTCTTCTCCGTTGCCACTTTATTCCAGGGAACCTCTGATCAATTATGAAAATACTCTGTCTTCGCCGGTGCTCAGGGCACCCGGTAGGCCACCAGTTCACCGGGATGACCGGTGCCACTGACTGCCAGTACCAGGTACTGCACACCGTCCACGCTGTATGTCATCGGCGAGCCGGTCTGGGGTGCCGGCAACCGCAGGGCGGCCACTTCTTCTCCGCTGCTCTTGTCATAGGCTCGCAGCCAGGCCGAACGCTGCCCATCACTTCCCGTGGTTTCCTCTGCTTCACCGGCGATCAGCAGTGAGCCGGTCACCAGCGTGCCCACCGAGGCGCCCTGGCCGGTGCGCGGAATTTCCAGGCCCTGCAGGCCCGGATGGTTGCGAATCCGATCGGGAGTCGCACCATGAGGTATGGACCAGAGCAGTTCGCCCTGATTCATATCGATGGCGCTGATCACCCCGTAGGGTGGTTTCAGCAGCGGCAGGCCCTCAACCAGCAGACTGCGGGGTGGATTTCCGCGGGTGGAACGCGGCTGTTCCCGCTCTTCGGACGCGAAGGCACTGCGGCCACCCCCTGCCTGCGAGCCGGCACCTCCGGTGGTTCGTGGTCCGGTCACGGCGCTTCCCTGAATATAGGCCATATCCGACTGACCTGGATACGGGGGCACCAGGCCGAGACTGATCACGGAACTGTTGGACGAGACATACAGAATACCTGTTTCCGGATCGAACGAACCCCCAGGCCAATTGGTCCCACCTCCCGTGGATGGCGCCATAAGTGTGCCAAGTGGCCCGTTAATATCACTGACCACCGGCGGTGTAAACAATGGACCCAGCTTGTGCCAGCTGGCAATTTCCAGGGCTCTGGCCCGCAGTTCCGGCGTGTAGTCCACCAGGTCGTCAATCGTCACGCCCTGCCGGTCATATGCCGGAGGCCTGGTTGGAAAGGGCTGGGTAGGTGAATACCATTCACCGGGCACTTCTCCTGCGGGCACGGGCCGTTCTTCAATTGGCCAGATCGGTTCACCGGTTACCCGATCGAACACGTAAAGAAACGCCTGTTTTGTCGGCTGCGCCACCGCTTTCACCGGCCGACCATCCACGGTGATATCAATCAGGATCGGTGCGCAGGGAATGTCATTGTCCCAGATTCCATGGTGCACCAGCTGGTAATGCCATTTTCGCTCGCCGGTATACAGGTCCACGGCCACCAGTGACTCGGCAAAGAGGTTGTCTCCCGGGCGGTATGCCCCGTAATAGTCACCGGTTCCTGCTTCCACCGGCAGGTAGACGGTTTCCAGTTCTTCGTCCACGGAAATCTGCGCCCACACACCCGTGTTACCGGTATAGTCGGCTGATCCGTTCAGCCAGGATTCGTAGCCGTACTCGCCTCGGAACGGGATGGTGTGAAAAATCCAGAGTCGCTGACCGGTGCGGACATCGAAGCCGCGCACGAAACCTTTCACGTTCTCCCGGCTGCGGGGATTACCGCCAGTCCGATGGGCTGCACCCACGATTACCACGTCCCCGGCGATTGCGGGCGTGGCGTGCAGACCGATTTCCCCGGTCACCGGATCAATCTGTTGATCAGCATTCTGCTTCAGGTCGACTACACCGTCGATACCGAAATCCGGAATCGGTCGCCCGGTGGCGGCGTTCAGGGCAACCATCCGGTATCCCGGCGTGACGTACACCACGCGCCGGTCTTCGCCGTCCTGCCAGAACGCCAGGCCACGGCCGGAAAGCTGTCGCGGTGCATTCTCGGCACGCTCACCCTCATCGATACTGAAAACCCACTTGAGTTCCCCGGTTCGTGCGTCCAGGGCAAACACTGCCCGGCGGCTGCCGCCGGTACTGTAAAGCACGCCGTCAATCACCAGCGGTGTCGACTGGTACCGATACTCGGGTCGCGGTCCCAGATTGTCGGTGCGGAACCGCCAGGCGACTTCCAGGGCGTCGAAGTTGTCGGCGTGTATCTGCGCCAGGGGAGAGTAGCGGGTATGGCCGTTGTCACCGCCATAGGTTGGCCACTGTCCGGCCGGGGCACCCTGCTGGGCCTGCACGTCGCCGGACCACAGCAGGGCCTGGGCAGAAAACCAGACCAGGATGGCGGTAAAAGCCGGGAGGAACAATCGGGGAAAGTCTGCTGAAGGCATGATAACCACTCTTATTATTTTTACTGCGACAATGGCTCCAGAGTGTACCATAGCCGGCAGTGTCCACTGGTGACCGGCGAGCATGACAAAGCCGGCATGATCAATTAACATCAATTCTGGCCAAGGAGTCAGGCGAACCAGCTGCCAGGTTCGCAAGCAGCCAGAAGTAGTCTATACAGAGGTCAACAATAAACTTAAGTTTCAGAAACTTATACAACAAACCTCGATCAGATGATAACTTATTTACAGCGCGTACTCCGGTCATCGGTTGCGCCGGGAGTCTGCCTGGTGACAGCCTGCCTGGTCGATATGGTCTGCTTCCCGACACCGGGTCAAGCACAGGCCATCGAGTTGGCCGAACAGGTCTGGTCCGCCGAGGTCATCCGTCCCCAGGGCCAACCGGTGGTGCCGCTGTTTGACGGCTGGTTTCCCAATGATGACGGCAGCCGGACCCTGTGTTTCGGCTATTTCAATCTGAATACCCGGCAGTCGCTGGACATCCCTGTCGGGGATGCCAATCACTTGAGCGACAACCGGTTCAAGGCGCTGCTGCCAACCCACTTTGAACCCCTGCCGCCACGCTACCGCCGCAGATTCTGTGTATTCACCATCCGTGTGCCTGACGATTTTGGTCGCCAAGACACCATAGTCTGGAGCCTGACCAGCAATGGCGAAACCCTTAGCGTGCCTGGTCATATCCTGCCGGCATACATTCTGGATGAACCCGCTTCCGATGGACGCGGTGACATCGCTCCCCTCATCAGGCTGGTCCCCGACGGCGACGGGGCCCGGGGACGCAACGGCATCCACAGCCAGGGCGAGATACAGGCGGTTGCCGGCGAAGATGTCACCCTGCGCGCCTGGATAGAGCACCCGGACTCCCGAGTGTGGACCGGCTGGTCAAAACACAGCGGTCCGGGCAACGTCCACTTTGACATTGCCGAAACCGAGATTCAGACCGGTAACGAACCGGCTGCGGTGACGGCGAGATTTGAAATTCCGGGCGAGTACGTAGTCCGTCTGCAATCCATCGACAGCGTTTCGGCATTTGAATTCTATTGCTGTCACAGCAACGCCTGGTTTCATGTCAGTGTATCTGACTGACACCTGCCACTTTCGAGGAACGTCTCATGAACCAGAAATCTCTGCCCTCGGCCCGGCGACCAACATTCGGGCTGTGCTATCGCCTCGGTAGCCTGCTGCCAGTACTGACCGTGCTGTTCTGCAGCAACACTGCCTGGGGCCAACACCAGGATCCGCCGACCTATTCCCGGGATGTCGCCCCCATACTGCAGCAGAAATGCCAGAGCTGTCACAATCCGCAGGGCATCGGACCCATGCCGCTTATGGCCTTCGAGCAGGTCCGTCCGTTTGCCACCCTGATCAAGGACCGTGTAACCCGGGGAATAATGCCTCCCTGGCACCTGGACCGGACCACCGGCATCCAGCGCTACAAAAACGACATATCGCTCACCACCGAGGAGATCCGGGTGATCGCCGACTGGGTGGATGGCGGTACGCTGCGGGGCGATCCGGCGGACCTGCCGCCAGCTGTGGAAATATTGTCCGGTGCTGACTGGCAACTGGAAGAACAGCTTGGCCCGCCGGACCTGGTAATCAGGTCCGCGCCTTACGATGTAATTGCCAATGGTCAGGATCAGTGGTGGATGCCGGAGGTTAAGTTTGAGGGCCTGGAGAGCGAACGCTGGTTACGCGCCGCCGAATTCAAACCGTCCTACCCCCTGGGTAAAAAAGTTGTCCACCATGGACATGCAGTACTCATACCCGAAGGAGGAAGGCGCCAGGTAGCACTGTCACGATACGGTGTCGGCAAGGCCTGGGAAATATACCCGGAAGGAACCGGGATGCGAGTCCCGCCCCGGGGGACCATTGCCTGGAACCTGCATTATTTCCCGGTTGGGGTTGAAGGTGACGACGATGTCGTGGAAGTGGGCCTGTGGTTTTACCCGGACGGTCAGAGACCGGAGCTGGAAACAGTTGGTGAAGTGCTGATGCGCGTGGACGGCAGAAACGGCATGGCCCGGGGACAGGATATCCTGATTCCTCCCCATGGTTACCAGGTATTGCAGGGAACCCACGTGCTGGAGTCACCGGCCACGCTGCACAGTTTCCGGCCTCACCTGCACATGCGCGGCAAGGTTATGACCATGGAAGCCATCTACCCGGATGGACGCAAGGAAGTACTCAGCCAGGTTAACAAGTACAACCACAACTGGCAGATATCCTACCTGTACGCCGATGATACCAAGCCACTGCTGCCCGGAGGTACGGTACTGCAATTCACCTCGGTCTTCGACAACACCGCCAACAACCCGCTGAACCCGGATCCCAACCAGTGGGTGGTTTTCGGTCGCCGCGGTGTCGATGAAATGAGTCACGCCTGGGTTGGCATCACCTACATGAACGAAGAGCAGTTTGCCAGGGCTGTGGATGCCAGGCGAGCCAGCCAGGAAACCCTGCGATTGGGATCGGAACAATGAAAACAGCCTATCGTCATTCCGGTATACTGCTTGCCGTTATCCTGCTGCTGGCAGGCCCGGCCGGAAAAGCGCTGGCCCAGGCGAACGCTGCCCGACAGGCAGGCTTTCTCCCCGCCCAGGCCGAACAGGGAGAACAGCTGTATCAGTCAGCGTGTGCCACCTGCCATCAACCCGATCTGCAGGGTGCCTTCGAGTCACCGGCGTTACGAGGTGCGAATTTCCTCAACGACTGGGGCCCCCGCCCGATCAGTGATCTCCTGGAGCGGCTCCGTGAGACCATGCCCCCCCAGGCTCCCGGATCGCTTTCCCGGGCCGAGTATGCCAGCATCGCGGCCTATCTGCTCCGCGCCAACGGAGTCGCAGCCACCTCAACGGCACTGACCTTTGAGTCGCCGGGAGTCGTTTCCGTCACTGCCGTTCCGGTAAACAGCGCGCCCGGCGTGGTTCGCTATCCGACTCCGGGGCGACCGGGTACGGTACCGTCGCCGCAATCCCGCAACCGGTCCCCGGAATTCGCCACGGTATACCGTACCGAATCCGCGCTGTCCCGCTCGTTCCGCCCCGTCGATGAATACCGGAACGTGACGGCTGCGGAACTGGTCAACCCCCCGGCAGCAGACTGGCTCTATTGGCGGCGCACGCCGCAGAGCCAGGGGTACAGCCCGCTGGAACAGATCAACAGGGACAATGTCCAGGACCTGACGCTGGCCTGGGTGTGGGGCATGGAACCGGGCCGCAGCCAACCGGCGCCACTGGTGAGAAACGGCGTCGTCTTTATCCCCAATTTCGGCAATGTAATTCAGGCGCTGGACGGCCGGGACGGCTCGCTGCTCTGGGAATACCGACGGCAATTTCCCGAAGAGGGACGCCAGGGCGGCAACCTCCGCACCCTGGCGCTCTGGCAGGACCTGGTGTACGTGGCCACCACCGATGCTCACCTGGTTGCTCTCGATGCCCGCACCGGCGCGGTTCGCTGGGACACCGAGATCGCCGATGACAGCAAAGGCTACACAAACAGCAGCGGTCCCATTGTCGCCGATGGCATCCTGGTCAATGGCATCAACGGCTGTCAGCGATTTTATGCCGATAGCTGCTTTATTACCGGTCATGATGCCCTGACCGGAGAGGAACTGTGGCGCACCTATACCGTGGCTCAACCGGGCGCACCCGGCGACGATTCGTGGGGCGGCCTGCCGCTGGAATTTCGTGGCGGCGTGGACGTATGGATGACCGGCAGCTGGGATCCGGACCTGGGGCTGGTCTTTTTCGGTACCGCCCAGGCCAAGCCCTGGATGGCGGCCAGCCGTGGCATGACCACGGAGGACGCGGCACTGTACTCCAATTCCACCCTGGCCCTGGATCCCCATGACGGCAGACTGGTGTGGCACCGACAGCATGTGCCGGGAGAGTCCCTGGACATGGACGAAGCATTCGAACAGGTGCTGGTGGACGTCGCCGGTGAACCCTACCTGCTCACCATCGGTAAAAGCGGCATCCTCTGGAAACTCGATCGACGCACCGGCCAGTTTCTCGGACTCAAACAGACGGTCTACCAGAATATCTTCGACCAGGTGAATATCGAAACCGGGGAGGTGCGTTACCGCGAGGATATTCGCAATATGCAGATCGGCGAGTGGCTGTCGGTGTGTCCATCAACGGCTGGAGGACACAACTGGCAGTCCAGTGGATACCATCCCGCCACCCGGCAACTGATCATTCCCCTGAGCCAGTCCTGCATGGACATGTCTCCCCGGGCCACGTCTTTCGAAATCGGTTCCGGCGGCAACCAGGGCGACCGTACCTGGATGGAAATGCCCGGCACCAACGGACGGTTTGGCAAATTGGCTGCCTTCGATGTGGAAACGCTGGACGAGACCTGGAGTATCGAGCAACGGGCTCCGTTTCTCACTGCCGCCCTGACAACGGGTGGCGGACTGGTCTTTATCGGCGATTACGATCGCTACGTCCACGCCCTGGACGTAAACACCGGTGAGACGCTGTGGCAGACGCGCCTGGCGACATCGGTGCAGGGGTTTCCGATTTCCTTCGAGATTGACGGTGAGCAGTTTATTGCCATCCCGTCGGGGCGCCAGGGAGGAAGCCCCTGGCGTATCGGCGATTTTCTGGCACCGGAACTGGTCAGCCCCGATGGGCACAACGCGCTTTACGTGTTCCGGCTCAACAACCGGACTACTGAATAACCGGTGAAGCGGATGTCCGGCAGGTGGCACTTTCACCAGCCGCCGGACATGCCGGGTTCAATTGACCAGGCGCAGAACAAACCGGTCGGTGGCACCGCGAATGCTGCCATCGAAAACCGCCAGGCTGCGGTCGTCATCCGGATTTTCCAGCAGCGGGCTGCTGGCGGAGACAAAGAAGCCTGCCGCCTGGGCATCGGCTACCACCTGGGCTTCCAGGGCTCGATGCAGAGGGCCTGGATCGTAAACCGGGTACCCGGCGTGATCGATAACACCCAGAACACCGCCAGGCTTCAGCACGCGGCGCATCTCTGCCAGAAATTCGGCCACTGCGTCCGGATTGTCCGAACGGTAGAATTCATGGAATTCCAGGGCGATAACCGCCGCGTCCAGGGAGTTATCCGGCAGACCCAGGTCGGCAGGGTCGCGGTTCAGGCGCCTGACGTTGCGCAGACGGTTATTGGCAAGTCGCTCATCGATGGCCGCCGCGGTGCGTTCACCACGGTTGCCGGTCAGGGAAGCCGGTGAATTCTGCATGTAAACCGTCCCTGATGATCCCACGGCATGGGACAGTACTTCGGTGTAGTAACCGGCTGCCGCGATCAGATCGACTACGGTCATGCCCGGTTCGACACCAAGAAAATCAAGCACTTCTGCAGGCTTTCTGCCGGCATCACGAGCCTTGTCAGCATCCGGCCGGCCGGGGGCGTTGGACAATGCCGCGTTCAGTGCCGAGATATCAAGCGCGCTGACTGCGGTTCCCAGTAAAGCAATTGAAACTGCCAGCATGGTTATCAGAGTTCTCATAGTAATACCCTTATGTCGTCTTTAGTATTCGTAGCGTTTTTTGTTGTTCCTGGTGTCCTTGTCACGACCGGTCTGCCCTCGCAGAAGGCCGAGCGTGGTGCAGGTTACTATGAAATCTCCTTTGATGTGAACCTGCTTCAACTCATTCAGCTGAATCCGGTCGACATTGCTTCCGGGGCTCTGCCGACCGGGCTGTGACTCCCCGGCCCGGTACGCTACACTGTCCCGATGAAGCCTGCAGACTCATTCGTCACTGACCACCCGACCGGTGCCGGACCAGGACGTAGCCGGGTACTCTCGGTAAGCAGTCTCAATCACATGGCGCGTTCCTTGCTGGAAGGACATTTTCCTGCGGTTCTGGTGGAAGGAGAAATTTCCAATTTCAGCACGCCCTCTTCCGGACACTGGTACCTCACTCTCAAGGACGAGAAGTCACAGTTGCGCTGCGCCATGTTTCGCAACAGTAACCGCAGGGTGCGGTTCCGGCCGGAAAACGGCTTGCGGGTCCTGGTAAAGGGCCGACTCAGCCTTTATGAAGCCCGCGGCGACTACCAGCTGATTGCCGATGACATGGAAGAAGCCGGTGATGGCGCCCTGCGCCGGGCATTTGAAGCGCTCAAGGCCAAACTTGCTGACGAGGGACTGTTCGATGACGTGCTGAAAAAGCCGGTGCCGCGCCACTGCCGCCACGTAGCGATAGTCACCTCACCAACGGGGGCCGCCATCCGTGATCTGTTGACCGTGTTTCGTCGCCGCTTCCCCGCTATCCGGCTCACCCTGCTGCCGGTCGCAGTTCAGGGCAGGGAAGCGCCCGCAGAGCTGGTCAGTGCCATCGCCCGGGCCAACAGGCTGGCAGATCACAGCGGGTTCGACGCGCTGTTACTGGCCCGGGGCGGCGGGTCGCTTGAAGACCTGCAGGCATTCAACGATGAATCTGTTGCCCGGGCCATCCACGCCAGTCAGCTACCCGTGGTCTGCGGCGTAGGACACGAAATCGACTACAGCATTGCCGACCTGGTTGCCGACCTGCGAGCGCCTACGCCATCGGCGGCGGCTGAGCTGCTCAGCCCGGACCTGCAGGACATCCTGGCGACTCTGGGCGGCCGGCGACAACAGCTTGCCGCTGCCATGATCCGCGCCTTGAAACAGGCGAACCAGAAAGTTCACTGGTTAACCCGACAGTTGAAGCATCCCGGCCGCCGACTGCAGGAATATGCCCAGACCCTGGACCTGCTGGAAGGCCGCTTGAAGCGGTCACTCCACTGGCAATTCCAGCGCCGCAGGACAGTCCTGAGCGAACTTCACAGAACGCTGCTATCCCGATCTCCCAGGCAACAGATTCTCAGCATGCAGCGCACGGGCCGGACCCTGAAAGAGAGACTTCACCGCATCATGCATGTGGCGCTACGGGAACGGCAGAAAAGCCTGAACCAGCTGGTGCGCAATATGAATGCGGTCAATCCACTGAACACGCTGGCCAGGGGATTCAGTATCACCTATCGGGATGACGATATGCTGCTGCGTGATGCCAAGAATCTGGCCGTCGGCGATCGCCTGGTCACGAAACTGCACCGGGGAACCATCGAGTCGGAGGTGGTCAACACGCAGCCGGATGCCGGCAAACAGAATCCAGACCTGGGATCCTCTGATTAATTATGAATGTGCTCTGCGGGAGTCTGTCGGGCGCCACTGCAAGGCAAGCCCACTGCCTCCAAACCCATTAGTACAAATTCACAAATTAAATGTTCTACCTGGCGTATTGGCGTGTATGAATATCGTTAACCTGGCTCGGCCAGCCTGGGCAATGGTCGTCTTGCTGCAGTAAACAGGCGATTAAACCGAAGCCAGGCCATAAAATCCCACCTTATTGGCGGCAAAAAAATTGACTTCCGTCACAGCTGCGACGCGTACTTCCTCCAGGCGGCTGAATCTGTTCAGCGACAGGAATATGATGCCGGGCGTACCACACGATTATGGACCCTCCGATTAATTATGGAAATACTCTGGCTTTCAGGCGAGTTCACTGACGAGGCGTCTTGCCGCCGGCATGCGTCGGCCTGTCAAGGCGAGACAACCCTTTTTGACCCAGCAAGGGCAGTGGCCTCGCCTGAAAGCCCCGACCGGCGGGGCCTGTCGGGCGCCACTGCGGTGTTGTCGCGCTTGGCAAGGGAAACGGCCATTCCCTGCGCACGACGCCTTGCAGTGACGCCCGACAGACTCCCGCAGAGCACTTCCATAATTAATCAGAGGGTCCATATGTTGTGAACCCGATTGCAATTTCGCCACAGTCATCAACGTATTAAGGGCAATTGTGCGGTGGTTCCAGTTGCTGCTTCCTTGTGCGTGAGAAAGTACAGCCGTAACACCGTGCTAACGCGCCACAACACACTTTTTAAAACTGGTAATTCGACTGGGCCGATCAGAAAGCAGGCCGGAAAATTAAAATGCTGTTTATTGAAACACTATTTCTTCTACTGGCAGGTCATGCTCTGGCCGATTTTGTCCTGCAGCCTGAAGCCATGGGTCGCGGCAAGAATCGCAACAATATTATTCACAGCGACACGCAAAGCCTGTTCCCCCACTGGAGCTATTGGATGACAGGCCATTCCATGATTCATGGCGGCATCGTCTTTCTGGTAACCGACAACGTCGTGCTCGGCCTGGTGGAAGTACTGACTCATTGGGCCGTCGACTTTCTCAAGTGCGAGAAGTTCCTGTCACTGCACCAGGACCAGGCCATTCATATTGCCCTTAAAGTGGTTTATGCCGGGTACGTGTTTCAGTCCTTCCAGTAGCCTGAAGGCGCGTAGTCAGTTCTATCGACCACTCTCACCGGCAGTCGATGTCCTGGACAGATGACCCGATTGACATCACCGGTCACAGGCCCGACCGAAAACCACAACGCGCAGTGAATACCTCCTCCCGATACCAGACAAACCACCGCTCCTGACTATAGATTTTTGAACGAAACACGGTTTCCGTTTATAGTAACCGCCAGATCGTCCGACCGAATTCTTTGCGGAGTAAATCATGAACAAGCGAGAACAGCAGCGTCTGAAAAAACAGCAGAAACAGGAGGCCGAAGCTCGCAAACAGCAGACCCGACAACTGCTGTTCAAAATCGGGACCTACGTGGTGGCTCCGGTTTTCGTGCTGCTGGTACTGTTCACGTTTCTCTCCCAGGGCCCGACTTACTCACCGGTTGAACTCGCTGATAATGACCACATTCGCGGCGATCCGACAAATCCGGTTACCATCACCGTCTATGCCGATTTTCAGTGTCCCGCCTGCGCCCAGGAAAATCTGCTGATGTCACGGGCCTGGCCCACTATCAGTAACAGGGCACACCTGGTATTCCGCCACTACCCGATCACTGACACTCATCCCAATGCCTGGACAGCCTCGCTCTATGCCGAGGCGGCTGCCAGGCAGAACCGCTTCTGGGAGATGCATGACTTTCTTTTTCTCAACCAGGCACTTTGGGCTCCTTCCAGTGATCCTGTAGGAGAATTTGACAATTACGCCCGGGAACTGAACCTGGATATCGATCAGCTGCACGCCGACATGGAGTCGGACGAAGTGATCCAGAAAGTTCGCAATGACCAGCGCGGCGGCACCCAGGCGGGGGTTCGCGGTACACCTACCGTGTTTATCAATGGCGACCTGGCCACGTTCAGCACGGTAACCAGGCTGGTTGACCTGGTTAACGACGCCCACGCGGATGCCACAGGGGGCTGACTCCAGCTCTGCCGGCTGTCGCTCAGCAGGATACCTTCGCCGCCGTGCTGTCCGCAGTGGCCAGCCGGACAAACCTGGCCAGCAATGAAGCTGCTTCCGGTGTGGGTTCAACGGTTTCACTGAGCCGCCGGGGGTCAAGGTGTTCCTGCAGAAGCTGCTGGTGGCGATCCTGGATATACGCCCTGACCACAGAAGCCGAAAACTCCGGATGAAACTGTACGCCCCAGGCACGTTCTCCTATCCGGAAAGCCTGATGCGGTTCAAATTCACTGCCGGCCAGGAGAATTGCCGCGGGCGGCATTTCCAGCACTGATTGACTGTGGGAGACCTGCCCTTTGAAGCAGGCCGGCAATTCACCCAGAAGTCGGTCCTTGCGGCCAGCTGCGTTGAGGTCTATGGCTACCGTACCGATTTCCCGCCCCCGCGGATGATCACCCACCCTGCCACCCAGGCTGTGGGCCAGCAGCTGGTGACCATAGCAGATACCCAGTATGGGAATACTTAGTTGAACGGCGCTGCGCAGAAACCGGGCTGCTGCTTCACTCCAGGGCTCCCGGTCCGTGACAAACGCCGGCGAACCGGTCACGATTACAGCCAGCCACCTGTCCCTGTCGGGCAATGGCATGGACTCCCCGGTGAATACCTCGATGGTCTCGAACCACGACGCCGGCAGTTCACATCCGGCAATAATCCAGTCCTCAAAGTCCTCGCCCCGGTCACGAAGCGGCTTTACCGTTGAACCGGTTTTCAAAATAAGAATCTTTTTCAAGGCAGTTTCCTGCTTAGGGAACCTCTGATTAATTATGGAAATACTCTGGCTTTCAGGCGAGTTCACTGACAAGGCGCCTTGCCACCGGCATGCGTCGGCCTGTCAAGGCGAGGCAACCCACTCAAGCCAACAAGGGCAGTGGGCTCGCCTGAAAGCCCCGACCGGCGGGGCCTGTCGGGCTGAACTATTCGCCGATGCATCGATGAAACAGGCCGGGATCGACGTTGCCTCCCGACAGTATAACCACGACCCGCTGCTTCTCCACGTTTATGTCCCCGGAGAGAACAGCGGCAAGGGCCACCGCCCCGCCTGGTTCAACAACCAGTTTCAAGTGATAGTACGCGTACGCCATGGCCTTCCGAACCTGGTCATCGCTGACAGCATGGAAGCCATCTACCAACCGACTGTTGATTTCCCAGGTCAGCTCGCCTGGCGTTGCCGCCAGCAGGGCATCGCAAATCGACTCCGGAGATCCTTTAATCCGTTCACGTCGACCACTGGTAAACGAGCGAACATGGTCATCAAAGCCCGTCGGTTCAATGCCGTATATTGTCACATCGGGTACCAGGCTTTTCACCGCCGTGGCGACCCCGGCCATGAGTCCCCCTCCGCCCACCGGGCAGACGATCACTTCCGGTGTTTTACCCTGGGCCTGCATCTGCTGCACAATTTCAAGACCGCAGGTGCCCTGACCGGAAATGATGTCCGTATCGTCAAACGCGGGAACCACCACCATGCCGGTCCGCTCAGCGATATCTGCTGCAATTTCCTCTCTTGATTCATTCCAGCGATCGTAGAAACGAATATTGGCACCCAGCGCCCTGGTGCCCTGGATTTTCACCGCCGGGGCATCCCTGGGCATGACGATAGTCGCGGGCATTTCCAGCAGCCGGGCTGCCAGCGCCACACCCTGGGCATGATTGCCCGACGAAAAAGCCACGGCACCGGTCTGTCGCTGGTCATCATTGAACCGGCTCAGCCTGTTGTAGGCCCCGCGGAACTTGAAAGCACCAATATTCTGCAGGTTTTCCGGCTTGAAGTAGATCTCGCCGTTTACCTGGCGATTCAGTTCCTGGCTGCTGAGTAGTGGCGTGACCACTGCTTTGCCATCCAGGCGTCTGCTCGCCTGCTCTATGGTATCAAGTGTAACTTTCATTTTGCTGGCGTGCTCAGAATAGACTCCGGTCGCAATCTCCCTCTACAAAGCAGGTAAGAGAGGCGATCAGCTCATGGTAAAGCGGATTGAACGAGGCACGACGAACCAGCCTGCCCTGGTAAAATCCGTCATCGTCCAACAGGGAAGTCTCTCCGTACGCGGTAGTGTCATTGTCTTCCTGACACCGGGTAAACAGTTCCTCGTCATCGCGGTAACTGGTGCAGACCGGGTAGTTCCCGTCGATGCCATAGTGTTCGTTTTCCGGAGGCATGGTAATGCCGACATGAGAATGGCTCAGGTACCGTTCATCGGCTGGATCGACATCCACCACGATTATGCCCTGACAGTGCGCTTCCGGTGCCGCTGCCGTAGCAGCACTGCGGTACCAGATCAGCTGACGCCGCTCGGCAGCCGTCCAGTTGCAGAACAAGTCTGCGGCAAACGCCGTGTCCACTGTAGTGTCCTCACCACTCATGGCCATGAACACCGGCCGGCCAGGCAAACCATCGGCGGTATCAGGCAAGCCGGCGGTAATTTCATGAAAAAGCGCGGCCGCGTTGGTGGCCAGGGAATCGTACTTTGCCGGATCCCGGTCCTCGCCACGGGCAATCCAGCGCACCACGTGCCTGAGATAGGGAGCGATGGCAATGCCGGCTGAAGCCGCAGCCATTCCGGGGGAAAGCAGGATCAGCCCGCTGACAGTCGAATCCTCCGGATTGCTGACGACAAAGTCGACGGCAAGACTGGCGCCGTTGGAATAACCCACCAGGAACAGCTCACTGACCAGTCCGTCAAAACTGTCCACACCCCAGGAGACCATATCCTGCCACGCTGCAAGTGAGACATTCAGCAGGTCACCCGGAACGGTGCCATGTCCGGGTAACAGCAGGCTGCGCAAGCGTGCGCAGGGATAGGTTTCCGCCAGAGACCGGGCGATCTCCGTCAGCAGGTACGGCGAATCCGTAAGTCCGTGCAGCAGCAGGAAACCCCTGCCGGACCGGTTGTCCCGGACACTGCAGCGTTGCGGGTCCGGACCCAGTTCAAAGGGTGCCCGCATTTCGACTACTCTTGCCAGCGGATACGCTGGTCCGAAGGGGGCCGGATCCTTGCTGTAATAGTGCTCTTCCAGTGCCTGTTGAATCCGGCGGCGATTTTCCTCGATATACCGTTGGAAGCTGTCGCCGTCAGCCGGAATATAGGCCGGCGAGCCCGATGGATAAAATCTGGAGTCGTAGCGCGGTATCAGGCCCGTTGAAAACAGCAATAACAGGATTGCTCCCGGTACCAGCATCATGGAGAACAGCCTGCCCGCTCTCATGATCAGGCCCTGGCCTTCCTGGCATCACGGTTCTTGCGAATTCTCCGCTTCCGGGCGACCTGCTTTGGCGTCAGGTCTTTTTCTTTTTCTGTATACGGATTCTCACCGCTCTTGAACTCGATACGGATCGGTGTTCCTTCCAGTTCCAGCACCTGGCGAAAATACTTGATCAGGTAACGGCGATAGGAATCAGGCAGCTTGTCGGTCTGCTTGCCGTGCACCACGATTATGGGTGGATTGTGTCCTCCCGAATGGGCGTACCGTAATTTTATTCGTCGATTGTTTATCACCGGCGGCTCGTGTTCCGCAACCGCGTCCTGCAATAACCGGGTAAGCATATTGGTGGACAGCTCTTTCCGCGCCGACTGATAGGCGCGATGGATCGACTTGTAGAGATCACCAACACCGGTTCCGAACTTCGCCGAAATCAGGTGTACCCGGGCGAAGTCTGCGAAAGCAAGACGACGCTTCACTTCAGCCTTTACCCCGATCTTCTGTTCCTCTTCCATGCCGTCCCACTTGTTAAGCGCTATTACCAGGCCTCGTCCTGCCTGAATAACGTAATCGAGCAAGTGCAAATCCTGCTCAACGATGCCCTTGCGCGCATCGATAACCATGACCACGACATTGGCGTCCTGGATGGCCTGCAATGATTTGACCACGGAAAATTTTTCCACAGTTTCCCTGGTTTTCCCCCGCCGCCTGATTCCTGCCGTATCGATCAGCGTATAGTGTCGTCCATGGCGCGTAAAGGGGATCTCTATACTGTCACGGGTGGTACCCGGCTGATCATAAACCACGACCCGTTCCTCCCCCAGCATGCGGTTCACCAGGGTCGATTTGCCCACGTTGGGACATCCTGCTATGGCGATCCTGATCCCCTCGTCGGCACTGTCTTCACCGTCACCACCTTCCCTATCGTCCTGGGGCAGCCTGTCCAGTGCCTGTTCCACCAGCTTCCGGACTCCACGACCCTGCGTGGCGGTAATCGCCGCGATGTTTTCCACCCCGGTAACGTAGAACTCAGCCATCGCCTGATCAACATCAAGGCCATCAATCTTGTTGACTACCAGCAGAAACTGTTTGTTCTTGCGGCGCAGGTGCTCCAGCAGTGTCGTGTCGATGGGGGTCATCCCGTCCCGGGCATCGACGAGGAACAACACCACATCAGCTTCCTCGATGGCCTGCAGGGACTGGGAGGCCATCTGCGAATCGATTCCCTGGTCATCGCCGGTTATACCGCCGGTATCGATAACGATATAGGGGGCCTCACCCAGAATCCCCTGGCCGTATTGCCGGTCACGGGTGAGACCGGGAATATTGGCCACCAGGGCGTCCCGGCTGCGGGTCAGCCGGTTGAAAAGCGTGGATTTGCCGACGTTGGGACGACCGACAAGGGCAAGGACGGGCCTCATGGGATTTTCCCAGGAATTAGAAATCGGGCCAGGCGAGCCTATTGTATCGCCAAGGCGGTAAGTCTGCCGCTGTTACCGTAAGCGAACAGCATATTGGCGCCGGTTATCAGGCGGGCCCGCACGCCGTCATTGTCCACTCGGGTGCGACCCACAATGCGACCATCGATCTGGGACAGCAGGTGCACGTAACCTTCGAAGTCGGCCACGGCGATGTAATTACTGAATGTCGTGGGCGCAGTAATCTGGCGCAGATCCAGCTCTTCATTCTGCCAGACAATATTGTCGGAGTTCCTGCGCACCGCAATAACGTGACTGCGATCGTTACTGATGTACAGATTACCGAATCCCTGGGCCATGCCGTGGTAGCTGGACGCCTCCATACCCCAGACAATGCGTCCGGTCTGCGCGTCAAAAGCCATCAGGTTGCCCTGGTAACTGGTGGCCAGCACTAAATTGTTGTCGACCAGCAGATCACCATCGACATCAATCACGCGATCAATGTCGTAGCGTCCCTGTGGCACGGCAACGCGCTCTTCCCAGCGCCAGATACCGTCATCGGCATTAACGGACACCAGAATCCCGTTGCTGAAGCCGGCAACGACTGCGCCATCGACAAACACCGGCGTACTGGTCCCGCGCAGCGTTAACACCGGCAAGGTAGTCTCGTAAATCCAGCGCCGTTCACCGGTTTCCGCATCCAGCGCAATCAGCTTGTCGTCCACGGTCTGCAGGACAACCACGTCCCCGTTGGTTTGCGGAGGTGACAACACTTCGCTGGTTACCGGCGATCGCCAGCGTTCACTGCCGTCGTCCTGGTTGTAGACAATCACTTCAGCGTCTTCAGTGCCAACCATAACCAGGCCGTTTCCGGCACCGACACCACCGGTAATGGTTTCTCTGCTGCGCACTCGCCAGACGGTATCGCCGTCGGCAATGTTTATCGCGTAAATCTCACCATCCTCGCTGGCCACGAATACCCGGCCCTGCTCAACTGCCGGGGTCAGTTCATTGTACTGCCCGCCCTGGCCATTGCCGATGCGCACTGACCAGCGTCTCGCCAGCTCGACCTCCGCTGATATTTCCTGCAATTCCGCCGGCTGCTCGCCCTCATCATCGGCAAACCAGTTCAGCGGATTGAGATTGCCGCAGCCTGCCAGCGACAACACTAGCAGGCAGGCGCTCCACCTGGGCATTCTACTTCGCATGACGACCTCTGATATATGCTGACAGCTTCGGCATCGCGCTACTTTCTGGAACAGGATACATAAAAATCTGCAATCAACTTTCGTTGCTCAGCTCATCCAGCTTCATCTGCAGAAAGGTATTGGCACCGGACGATGACTGCAACGCCGTGGTATAGGCATCCCGGGCATCCACAGGCCTGCCCTGGCTGACGTAAATGTCGCCGCGAAGCTCGGCAAACTGTGCTTCGAAAGTGCCCGGATCCACGCTGTCCACCAGCGCCAGGGCCTGTTCAGCATTTCCCTGCGCCAGTAAAACGCGCCCCAGGTAAAGGGTCGCCGTGAGGACCAGGCCCGGGTCGGTATTGCCGAAAAACCCACTATCGGCATTGTCCAGTACCCAGTTAAGCTGTTGCGCGGCTACCTCCAGGCGATTGCTGTTAACAGCCTGCTGGGCCGCGAACAGGGCGGCAAAATGGGCATAGTTGGAGTCCCCGTGGTCGGTCTGCAACTGTTCGGCCAGGCTCAGGATGCGCGAACGATCGGCTTCGGAAACCGTGGCGCCAGGGTCGGTTGAGGCCAGGGCAAGGATTTCCTCGTAAATATCGGAGGCAGCGGATATGGTGGCTTCCCGGGAATTCTGCCAGAACGTCCAGCCACCCCAGGACAGCGCCGCCACGGCCACGAGGGTGATTATGGCGGTGCCATTGTCGTCCCACCACTTTTTCAGTGCTTCTATCGTTTCTTCTTCTGCTGCGTGTAACGCCACGATCAACTCCTAACCTGTACTTTCCGTTGAATAGTTTACCAATTGCTGTTCGAGCGTATCGGCCAGGTTGTCCACGGCCACGCTGACTGACTGGTTCGAATCATCCAGGGTCCTGATTTTTACCTGTTCCACCGGTCCCGATTGGCCCTGATCCGGCTCGAGTACTATAGCGATGCGCGCCCCGCTATTGAAGGCCTTTTTCATCTGACTGTTGTATTTGCCGCCACCGCAGTTGACCTGCAGACTCAACCGTGGGAACCGACGTCGTAGTGATTCGGCAAGCTGCAGCGCCTGTCCCGATCCGGATTCACCGATTACTGCCAGGAAGATGTCAACCTGGCCACGAGCTTCCGGGGGAACCGCATCCAGTTCTTCCAGCAGCAGGACGAGGCGCTCCTCGCCCATGGCGAAGCCAACCGCTGGAGTCGGTCTGCCACCCAGCTGCTGCACCAGCGTATCGTAGCGACCGCCCGCACAAACCGTTCCCTGCGCCCCCAGTGCCCGGGTAGTCCATTCAAATACCGCGTTGTTATAGTAATCGAGCCCCCGTACCAGTCGCGGATTTTCTACAAACGACACACCGGCATCAAGCAACAGCCCTTTAAGTGTTTCATAGTGTGCTTTGCTGTCCTCATTGATAAATTCCGTCAGCACCGGTGCCTTTTCCAGCAGTTGCTGCGTTGCGGGAACCTTGCTGTCCAGGATGCGCAGGGGATTGCTCTTCAGCCGCCGCCGGCTGTCGCCATCAAGGGCATCGACATGTTCGCCGAGGTAGCCGGCAAGGGCGTCGCCAAAGTTGCTTCGATCCCCGGCGCTGCCAATGTTGTTGATCTCCAGGGTCAGCGAATCGGCTATTCCCAGTTCCTGCCATAGCAGGACTGACAGCAGGATCACTTCGGCGTCGATATCCGGTCCTGCCATGCCGAATGCTTCGACGCCGAACTGGTGAAATTGACGATACCGCCCCTTCTGTGGCCGTTCATGACGGAACATGGGTCCGTGATACCACAGCCGTTGCTGCTGATTGTACAGTAATCCATGCTGATCCGCGGCGCGCACACAGCCGGCGGTACCCTCTGGACGCAAGGTCAGGTTGTCACCATTGCGATCGTCAAAGCTGTACATTTCCTTTTCGACGATATCGGTAACTTCACCAATGGAGCGTTTGAAAAGCTGTGTCTGTTCCAGCACGGGAAAGCGGATCTCCCGGTAGCCGTAGCGATGAACGACTTTCTGAAAACAGCGTTCCAGATAGTGCCAAATTGACGTTTCACCGGGGAGAATATCGTTCATTCCCCTGATAGCCTGGATTTTTGTCATGTTACCCGTTCAGATTGGAAGCGAAGGAATGCCAGGAGGCTAGCCGGTGGCGATAATGTTGTCATTATCGGCGGGATCAACAGCGGTTTTTTCGGCAATACGACGTCGGACCATGGCTTCAAGCTCGTCAACCAGCTGTGCATTGCTGATTTTGTGGTCTGGCTTGCCATCGACATAGGCCAGGTTTGCCGGGCTGGCCCCGGTCAGGCCGATTTCCGCAACCTTGGCTTCACCCGGGCCGTTGACAATACAGCCGATGACAGCCACGTCGATAGGTGTCACGATATCTTCGAGCCGGTTTTCCAATTCGTTGACCACGGCAATGACGTCAAAATTCTGCCTTGAACAACTGGGACAGGCGACCAGGTTGACACCCTTGTGTCGCAAACCCAGGCTCTTGAGAATATCGAATCCCACCCGCACCTCTTCCACCGGGTCTGCTGCCAATGACACGCGAATGGTGTCGCCGATACCATCCATCAACAATGCACCCAGGCCGATTGCGGATTTGACGGTACCCGACCGCAGGCCGCCGGCTTCGGTAATCCCGAGGTGAAACGGTTGCTCCACCTGGTCCGCCAGTGCCCGGTATGCCTGCAAGGTCATGAAAATTTCAGACGACTTGAGGCTGATCTTGAAATCGTGAAAATCAAGGCGATCCAGGATATCTATCTGGGTCAACGCCGATTCCACCATGGCTTCGGCATTGGGCTCGCGGTATTTGCGCAGCAGCACCTTGCCCAGGGAGCCGGCATTGACCCCGATTCTGAGGGGAATTCCCTTGTCGCTGGCACTGTCGATGACGGCCCGGATTCTTGCTTCACTACCGATGTTTCCCGGGTTGATGCGCAGGCAGTCGACACCGTATTCGGCGACTTTCAGCGCAATCTTGTAGTCGAAGTGAATGTCAGCCACCAGGGGGATGGATACCTGCCGGCGAATTTCCCTGAAGGCTTCTGCAGCGTCCATTGACGGGACCGACACCCGGACTATGTCCACGCCGGCTTCCACCAGCCGGGTGATCTGGCCGAGGGTGGCAGCCACGTCACAGGTTTCGGTGTTGGTCATGCTCTGCACCGAAATGGGGGCATCACCGCCAACCGGTACGTTGCCCACCATTATCTGGCGGGTTTTGCGTCGTTTTATAGGCGTATTGGAGTTCATAGCAGCGGAATTATAAGCTTACCGGGAAGACAAGGATAACGTCTTCCCGGTTTTTTTCGTTCACCGGGGCAATATCCCGGTTCGGCGCGGCGTTGTGCCGGTCCAGTCCAGTTGCAACCGCAGTGGCTGACGCGACGTCAGACTGCCCTGCCCTCCCGGGTTCATCACCGGCATCATGGCGAACCAGGACTATGGATTCATCCCCGGAGTCTATGAAAAAACGGTTATAGGCCCAGAAAACGAGATAACCGCAGGCAAACGCCAGTGCAGCAACCAGCAGCCAGGGTAACCACCACTTCCTGTCACCGCGCCGCCCGGCCTGCAATTCCGCGTTTCTTGCCTGGGGAGACCTGGCCTGATCACCGGCCTGATCATTAAACAGACCCACGATTCTGTCGGCATCCAGCCCCAGCAGCAGTGCATAGCTCTTTATGTAGCCGCGGGCAAATATATGGCCGGGGAGTTTTTCGTAAGTGTCAGTTTCGATGGCCCGCACGTAATGCATGGTAATGTGCAACTGATCAGCTACCTGCTTTTCCGAGAAGCCCCTGCGCTCGCGCGCTACTTTCAGCAGCTCACCGGGAGATTCTGTCATCTTCCCGCTGCCTTCCGCCTGCGATTCGATGTTGTCCGATTCAGTTGTCATTGACGAAATTCTGATAAAGCTGGTACTCGGGGGAGTCCTGGTAAAGCGCTGACAGCAACCTGGCATAGCCGTCAACTGCAGCATCGTTGCGGAAATAGTCTTCCACCTGGATGCCCACCCAGAGACTTCTCGGCGTGTGTGGAATGCTGTAGAAGTCCTTGATTGTCAGGTAGCGGTTGTACAGCGTCCTGGCTGCCTGGAAGTCGCCTTCGTCAAATCGGATCTGGGCCAGCTCCAGGGTAGAGACATACAGGTTGCTGTTCAGCTGCAATGCCCGTTGGAATGCCTGTTTTGCGGCTTCCTTATTACCCATGCGCAGGGCGCTGCGGCCCAGGTTTTCGAAGGCAATGGCCCTGCCTTCATAGTTTGTATCGCTGGCCACGATTTCGAGCTGTGCGTAGGCATCTTCGTAACGCTGCAGATCGAAAAGAAAGGCGGCATAGTTGTTCCGCGCCCGTGAATTGGTGCTGTCCAGACGTATTGCCCGGCGGAATTCCTGGTCTGCCAGCTCCAGGTCCCCCTCGCGCTGGTGTACCAGTGCCAGGACGTTGTATACCTCGGAACTGCGACTGTCTATATCCAGGGCATTGTTGATGTGCCGCCGCGCACCGGCCATATCCCCCGCTTCGTAGTAGCCTATGGCCAGCTGGATATAGTCGTCCAGGGCCTCTTCTTCCGAAACCTCCGGATTGAAACCGCCGGTGGTGGTGGTAACGCAGCCTCCGAGCAGTAAACCGACGCAGCACAGCACCAGCATCGTTCCTCGACCCGGGTGATGACGGTTTGCTGTTCCTGTAGCACGATGTCCAATCATAGCTGCTGACCTGATAGGAAGTGGCCGGCCTGGACCAGTCTTCCACTGCAACCTGGTACCTTGTCAGTACCCGGTATCTTGTTTAACTGCTGAAGCGGAACAATACAGGCAATTCGGTGTCTTTTGCCGAATCACTGAGTTTCGACAGTCATTATGGGCCCGGAGTTCCTCGCCAGGTGCCGACTGCTGCGCCGGGTATTATCCTGGACCTCGCCGATCAACTGACCGCAGGCAGCGCCGATATCCTCGGCGCGGGTGGTGCGTATGGTGACCGTGTAACCGGCGTTCTGCAGAATCTGTCGGAAATTACCCATGACATTGCTGCTGGGTGTACGGTAATCAGACAATGAAAAAGGATTAAACGGAATCAGATTAATCTTACACGGGAAATCGGCTAACAGCGTGGCAAGTTCCCGGGCATGGGCACGGTGATCATTGACACCGGCGATCAGCGTATACTCGATAACCGGCACGCGCTTGTCCGGCAGGCTGGCAATGTAGTCCCTGGCCGCATTCAACAGCTGGCTGATGGGGTAGCGGCGGTTGATTGGCATGATCTGGCTGCGCAACTCATCATTGGGTGCATGTAACGAAATCGCCAGTGATGCATCGGTATGATCCTTCAGTTTCTCCAGGGCAGGCACGACTCCCGACGTGCTGATGGTCACGCGCCGCTTGGACAGCCCGTAGGCCAGGTCTTCCATCATCAGGTTGACCGAATCCACCACGTTGTCAAAATTGAGCAGCGGCTCACCCATGCCCATCATCACAACATTGCTGACCGGCCGGTATGACGGATCGTCAAACCCACCAAGTTTCCTGTTTGCCCACCACAACTGTCCGATTATTTCCGCCGCAGTCAGGTTACTGTTAAATCCCTGTTTGCCGGTTGCACAGAAACTGCAGTCCAGGGAGCAACCGGCCTGGGATGAAATACACAGCGTTCCCCTTCCGGATTCCGGGATATAAACGGTTTCGATGCGACTGCCACTGGCCACTTCGATTATCCATTTGCGACACCCATCGATGGAATCGAACTCATCGACTATTACCGGCAATCTGATTTCCGCAACCTCCGCAAGCCTGACCCGCAGTGCCTTGCTGATGTCGGTCATTTCGTCAAAGTCGGTGACTCCCCGCTGATGAATCCAGCGCATGAGCTGACCGGCGCGGAACGGCTTGTCGCCGAGCTCGACGAAAAAAGCCTGCATTTTCGGCAGGCTCAGTCCAAGCAGGTTCAATTTCCCGGTAGCGTTCATTACCTGATCCGGTTTACGTCGTTGCTTCGCGGTCGGAACGATTACAGATTTCGCTGTCCTGGAAAAAGTAGGAAACTTCTCTCTCCGCTGATTTCAACGAATCCGAACCATGAACCGCGTTGGCGTCTATGGACTGGGCAAAATCGGCCCGGATGGTGCCGGGATCTGCTTCAGCAGGATTGGTGGCACCCATGAGGTCCCGGTTCAGGGATACGGCGTTCTCGCCCTCGAGAACCTGCACCATGACCGGCCCTGAGGTCATGAAGGCGATGAGATCCTGGTAAAATGGACGCTCTCTGTGTTCAGCGTAGAACCCACCCGCAGTCTCGTCGTTGAGCTGCAGCATTTTGGCAGCAACGATTTTGAGACCCGCATTCTCAAAGCGGCTGTAGATCTCCCCAATTACGTTTTTTGCTACCGCATCCGGCTTGATAATGGATAAGGTACGTTCAATCGCCATGTCTGTTCCTCACAGAAAATCCAGTGTACAAAGTGGCCGCATTATACGGCCTAAGGGCTCAGATTTACACGGTTTTTACCGATCGAGGCGGACCGGCAGTCCGGTGTCAGTCAGCGGCTTCCTCGATCCAGGCTGCCTGGATGGCTTCAAGGATCTTTTCACCGCTGCGCTGTGGATCATCATCGAAGCCTTCCAGCCCACATACCCACTTGTGCAGGTCAACAAAGTTGACGTACCGCGGATCGACATCCGGATGGGTATCCGCCAGTTCAATGGCAATGTCGTTTATATCTGTCCACTTCATGTTGGTACTCCAGAGACAGGCAGCGCCCTGTTAATGGGCTTCGGAAACCATGTTGATTGTGTACCTGGGAATCTCTATAACAAGATCCTCCCCGGCGACCCTGGCCTGGCAACTGAGTCGTGATTCCGGTTCCAGGCCCCAGGCCTTGTCCAGGTAATCCTCCTCGTTTTCGGAGGCTTCATCGAGAGAATCGAACCCCTCCTTGACCACGACATGACAGGTGGTGCAGGCGCAGGACTTTTCACAGGCATGCTCGATGGGGATGCCACTGCCCAGGGCTGCATCAAGAATGCTTACACCAGGTTCGGCTTCAACCGTCGCTCCCTCGGGACAGATCGATTCATGGGGTAAAAACGTAAGCTTGGGCATAACTGTCAACCTGCTGTCTGATAAATCTGACTGGATTTAGGTGTCACGGCAACGGGTGACTACTTGTCGGCCATGGTGGAAATTGACTCACCACGCAGGGCACGACTGATTTCCCGGTCCATACGACGGGCGGCGAATTCGGCAGTAGCGGCATTCAGCTTTTCGGTCAGTTCGTGAATAGCGCCACTGTCCTGGCCCTCGAGGGCAGATTCCAGTGCCGTGACGGCCCTGCCGATCTGCTGGGTTTCATCATCGTTCAACAGGTGGCCATCAGACTGTAAAGCCCCCGCCAGGGCATCTAGAATCTGTTGCGCTTCCACCTTGGCCTCCTGCAGAGCCCGTGTCTGCATATCTTCCCTGGCATGCTCCTGTGAGGACTTCAGCATGTTCTCAATTTCCTCACCGCTCAAGCCGTAACTTGGCTTGACCTGGATTTCGGCAGTGGTCCCCGTGGCAGTTTCCGTGGCGCTGACGCTCAGCAAGCCGTCGGCGTCAACCTGGAATGTCACTTTCACCTTGGCCGCACCCGCCGCCATTGGCGGGATGCCTCGCAGTTCGAAGCGGGCCAGTGACCGACAATCGCTTACCAACTCCCGCTCTCCCTGCACAACATGGATCATCATGGCGGTCTGGCCATCCTTGAAGGTGGTGAATTCCTGTGCTTTTGCTACCGGGATGGTGGTATTTCGGGGAATTATCTTTTCCACCAGTTCGCCTACCGTTTCGATGCCGAGGGATAGCGGATTCACGTCAAGCAGCAGAAAATCATCGCCAGACTTGTTGCCTACCAGCACATCGGCCTGAATTCCTGCACCGATGGCAACGACCTTGTCCGGGTCGATATCGGCCAGCGGTTCCCGCTGAAAAAATTCCTGCACCCGCTGGCGAATGACCGGCATTCGCGTTGCCCCGCCAACCAGCACGACATAATCGATATCCCCGCTCCTGAAACCGGCGTCGCGCAAAACCCTGCGGCATGCATTGACAGTCTTATCGGTCAGTTGGCTAACCAGGTCGGCGAAGGTCTCACGATCGATCGTGCCGCGCCAGTTGCCAAACTGTACTTCCGCGCTGTGGCGATCGGTCAGCGCGTGTTTCGCCTGCCTGGCGATCCGCAGCAGCGTATTACGTTGCGAAGGATCCAGCGATTCGCCATTGTCAGCCTGCTGCAGAATCCAGTCGGCCAGGGCATGGTCAAAGTCATCTCCACCGAGACTGGTGTCCCCACCGGTGGCCAGCACCTGGAATACGCCTTTTTCCAAACTCAGCACCGAGACGTCAAAAGTGCCTCCACCAAGGTCGAACACCACGACGTTGCCCTCATCACCGCTGTCCAGGCCGTAAGCTACGGCGGCAGCCGTCGGTTCGTTCAACAGGCGCAATACGTTGATTTCCGCCAGTCGCGCCGCATCCCGTGTCTGCTGGCGCTGAGTATCGTTGAAATAAGCAGGTACGGTTATGACTGCACCGTCGATGGGACCGTTGAGAAATTTCTCGGCCCGCTTTGCCAGTACCCGGAGTATTTCCGCGGATACCTCCATGGGGTTGCGGTCGCCGGCTGCGGTCCTGATCAACGGCTGACTGTCGTCATCGTCGCCACTGAAATCGTAGGGCAGGTACGGATTGGCCCGGTGAATTTCCGCCAGGGTCTTGCCCAGAAATCGCTTGACCGATATAACCGTGTTCAGTGGATCGTTCACCGCTGCGTCCAGCGCCGACTGACCCACTTGTGGAGCCTCGCCGGCAGCCTGATAGCGCACGGCAGAAGGCAACAGATGACTGCCGTTCTCGTCGGGCAAGGTCTCGACCTTGTCACCGCAGGATGCTGCCACCAGGGAATTCGTTGTACCCAGGTCGATGCCGACAGCCCGCTTTCGCGGCGCCTTGGCAGGCTTTCCCCCGGGTTCTGCTATTTGAAGTAGTGCCATATAAAATTCGATGTGCCAGGTTTATCTGTCGGTAGTCTTCAGTATCCGAGCAGGTCTTCTTCCAACGACTCTATTTCAGTGGAGAGTTTGGCGAAGTACTGCATTTCATAATAGTTTTTCCTGGCTGTTTCCAGGTCTTCGGCCGTCAGGGCGTCAGCAAACTTCTGCTGACCCTGTTCCTGGCGACTGGTCACTCTCTCCCGCAAGGTTTCCAGGGTATCCAGGGCGGACTCGTCCCTCGGCAGCTCTTCCAACTGTTCGCGCAACTCAATCTGCTCCATAAGCAGGTCCGGGGGAAGGTCATCCTGGTTGACCTGTTCGACATCCACGCCTCGCAATGACAACAGGTAAGCGGCACGTTTCTGGGGGGATTTCAGCGTTTCGTATGCTTCGTTCAACAAACTGGTTGCCTGAACGGAACGCAGCCTTTCCTGTTCGGAGCCGCCGGCCACACGGTCGGGATGGAATCGCGATTGCAGCTGTCGGTAGGAATCGGTTAATTCCCTGGTATCTACCTGAAAACTCGCCGGAATGGAAAACAGCTCGAAATAATTTTTGTCTTTAAAGAACACGGATGTATTTATAGCGCTGGATTGCTAGGACTCTCGCTACGCCGCACTCTGCCAGGTCAGTCTGTGGAAAAATTCAAACACTGAAGCTTTCTCCACAACCACATTCACCCCTGGCATTGGGATTCTTGAATTCAAATCCTTCGTTGACACCCTGCTTCACGTAATCCATTTCCGTGCCATCGATATAGGCAAGACTCCTGGGGTCGACGATAATCTTGACACCGCATTCTTCAAAGACCTGGTCTCCCACGTCAAGCTTGTCGACAAACTCCAGAACATAGGCCATGCCGGAACAGCCGGTCGTCTTGACGCCAACCCGTATCCCGATTCCGCGACCACGACTGGCCAGCTGATCGGCGACGTGTCGGGCCGCTGATGGGGTAAGTGAAATTGACATAAAAAAACCTGCTTAAATACTGTCCTGATACGTTCCTGGCACCTGGTCTGTTCAGCCTGCCGGACAGACTCAAGGTTGCGCTGCTGTTGGTGCGCCATCAATTTTTACGATTCCCGCAATAGCGGGGTGGCGCGGCCCTGGTGCGGAGCCGACTCACTGAAACCGCTGCACAGCCGTCTCGTCAGCCCGCATCAACTGTGCAATGTCAGCCCTCGCCACGCTTGTTTTTCACGTCGGCAATGGCGGCCTTGATGGCATCTTCCGCCAGCACTGAACAGTGAATCTTTACCGGAGGAAGACCAAGCTCATCGGCGATATCCTTGTTTTTTATCTCCGTGGCTTCCTGCAGAGAGCGACCTTTAACCCACTCGGTCAGTAACGAGCTTGAGGCAATAGCCGAACCACAGCCGTAAGTCTTGAACTTGGCGTCCTCGATGACACCCTGATCGTTCACCTTGATCTGCAGACGCATGACGTCGCCACATGCCGGGGCACCAACCATTCCGGTGCCGACGTTAGTGTCCTTTTCGTCCATCTTGCCCACGTTACGTGGATTTTCGTAATGATCGATTACCTTGTCTGAATAAGCCATGTTGAATTCTCCAGTAATTAGTGCGCTGCCCACTGAACTTTGCTTAGATCCACACCGTCTTTGTACATATCCCAAAGGGGTGAGAGTTCACGCAGTTTCGCTACAGCTTCATGAATTTTTCCCACTGCATGATCAATGTCTTCCTCGGTGGTGAACCTGCCAATACTGATTCGTAGCGAACTGTGTGCAAGCTCGTCATTGAGCCCCAGCGCGCGCAGAACATAAGAAGGCTCAAGGCTCGCCGAGGTACAGGCCGACCCGGAAGACAGCGCCAGGTCCCGCAGTGCCATCATCAGCGATTCACCCTCGACAAAGTTGAAACTGATATTCAGGTTTCCAGCCACGCGATGATCCAGGTCACCATTAACGTAGACCTCCTCGATATCCTGCAGGCCGGCCAGCATTCTGTTGCGCAGCTTCAGAATCCTGGCGTTCTCTTCGTGCATTTCCTCCCTGGCAATACGGTAGGCCTCACCCATACCCACGATCTGGTGGGTCGGCAGGGTTCCCGAGCGCATGCCGCGTTCGTGACCTCCACCGTGCATCTGCGGCTCGATTCGTATCCTGGGCTTACGTCGGACAAAAAGCGCACCGATGCCCTTGGGTCCGTAAATTTTGTGGGCAGTAAAGGACATCAGGTCTACCTGCATGGAACCCAGGTCAATGTCCAGCTTGCCGGTACTCTGGGCTGCATCCACGTGGAATACGACCTTGTTTTCACGGGTCACCTTGCCAATGGCTTCAATGTCATTGATCACGCCGATTTCGTTGTTGACGTGCATCAGTGACACCAGGATAGTGTCTGGTCGAATAGCGGCCTCCACCTGATCGGCGGTAATGATCCCGTCGGCTCCTGGATCCAGGTAGGTTACTTCGTAACCCTCCCGCTCCAGCTGTCGGCAACTGTCAAGAACCGCCTTATGTTCGATTTTCGACGTGATCAGGTGCTTGCCTTTCTTGGCGTAAAAATGAGCGGCTCCCTTGATTGCCAGGTTGTCGGCTTCAGTGGCCCCCGAAGTCCAGACGATTTCCCGGGGATCACAGTTGACCAGGTCGGCAACATGTCGACGCGCCGCTTCAACCGCTTCCTCTGCCTTCCAGCCAAACAGGTGGGAACGTGAGGCGGGATTGCCGAAATTTCCTTCCTTGGACAGGCATTCCACCATTTTTTCCACTACGCGTGGGTCTACAGGCGAGGTCGAGGAATAATCGAGATAAATAGGAAGTTGCATTATGTACTCCAGTTAAGCCAATCCGGTTATGCCGTTCCAGCCGAAACCGGCACCTGATCTACCAGATCAGCGGCAATCAATTCTTTCTTGCGATCCTGGTTTTCTGCTATGCGTCTGATTTCACGTTTTTCAACCAGGTCAGCCAGGCTGATGTTGCTGAGAAAATCGTGAATCTGCTCGCTCAGGTCTTTCCACAGATAATGGGTCAGGCAGATTTCCCCGCCCTGGCAGTCACCGGCCCCCTGGCATCGGGTGGTGTCAAGGGACTCATTCACCGCGTCTATTATCTGGGCAATATAAATGGCATCTGCGCTGGAACGAAGTTCGTAGCCCCCTCCGGGACCCCGCACGCTGCTGACCAGGTTGTTTTTGCGCAGCTTGGAAAACAGCTGCTCAAGATAGGACAGGGAAATCTCCTGGCGCTGGGAAATATCGGCCAGACTGATCGGTCCACTGTCTTCGTGAATTGCCAGATCCAGCATGGCGGTGACCGCGTAACGGCCCTTGGTTGTTAGGCGCATGAGGCTGACCTGCTGTTATTCAAATCCAGGCGCCATTATCAAATACCTAAGTAATTTAGTCAAGTATTAGCCAAGCCCACGGCGACGTCGGAGTAAGCCACGTCAGGCCCGGCCCGGTGGGGGTGTCGGCGTGTTATTGCGGCTGATTTCTTTCGTAAAGCAGGGTCGATGGCGCCTTGCCAATATCAATGGCCAGCGGGTAACCCGCCGATGTCGACAGCAGCGAGATGATGGCGAGATGGTGCACGGTATGGGAAACCAGGCTCATCAGTTCCCGGTCCAGGGTACTGGGTACTGCTACCACCGGGCTGTCCGCATGAACCGACTCAGCCACTTCCAGGCTGGCGCCGCTATCCATTTCCAGTATCAGCAGGGTACGCTGAATCCCCCGCAGGGCCAGGGTGGCCGCATCGGGGCTGGTTTCAAGGGTGACATCACGGTCCCGTTGATCATAGTCCACGCGGCCCCCTGTCAGACCCTCGAGAACACAGGAAATCCTTTCGATGATGTGGCGCATGTGAGTGCCGATGGAAGAACCGGTAGACTGTTCTTGCCGATAAGCCTCTTCGGGGAGTTCCTGGACAACCTCCAGGCATTGATCGAGGCACTGACAGCAGGCCGTCCTCAGAATATCGCGCCGTTTTTTCAGGCTGTCTTCGGTTGGTGCTAAGGGGCTGGAATCCATCTTTTTCGTGTTTTTCAGCTAACGTCGGCTTATGGCGAGGCCTGACAGAATGAGTCGATTCCAAATTGGCGGTCAGGTCAGCGACTATATAGCAGCGGACTCGCGGATGCTACACTAGACCCGGCAAGCCAACCGAATGTTACAGCGACACCTGTCGACCCCTTGCCCAACAGCTGCAGGACCCCTGAAATTGAAAGTCGATCTGCATACCCACAGCCACTTTTCCGATGGCACCCACCCCCCGGACTATGTTCTCAATCGAGCACAGGAAAACGGCGTCACGCATCTGGCATTGACCGATCACGACTGCCTCGAGGGCTTTCGGGCCGCGGCTCGCCATGTGGCGAAATGGAACCTGCATCTCCTGGCGGGAGTGGAAATATCGACCCGCTGGGAAAACCAGGAAATTCACGTCATTGGTCTTTGTGTTGACGCTGATGATGCGGAACTGAACCTGTTGCTGGAACGACAGCAGCAGAAGCGTCGGGAGCGGATGGAGAACTTCGACAGGCGACTGGTCAAGGCAGGCATCACCGGGCTGGGAGAATACATTGGCAATCTGCCCTGCGTCTCACCGGGGCGGGCTCACGTTGCCCGTTTCCTGGCCAGCCGGACAACCTCCGGCACGCCCAGGAAGGCGTTTCGTTCCCTGGCACGCAATGGCCGGTTTTACGTGCCAGCCGAGTGGTGCTCCCTGACAGAAGCAATTGCCTGCATTCGGGCTGCCAGCGGTATACCCGTGCTGGCTCATCCACACCGTTATTCCCTGGGACGCAGTGCCAATTCAAGGTTGTTGCGGGATTTCTGCGCCGCAGGCGGAGAAGCGATGGAGATCAGCTGCTCCAGCATGACGGACAGCCAGGTGGAAAAACTGGCCCGCACCAGCCTGGAACTCAATCTGCTGGTATCAGCTGGTTCGGACTTTCATACCAGCGAAGCCACCTGGATGGACATCGGCAGGTTGCGGCGCTTTCCCGAATCGGTCAAAAAAAATGCCATCTGGGAACATCCCGGATGGCATTGTTGATTGACTCAAGTGGATCAGTTGCGACGAACCCGTGCGACCAGGTCACGGAACACATCCAGCAGGGTTTCATGCTTGTAGTCGGTAAACTCGCCGGCATCCATGAACATGCCGTGTTCCTCGCAGGCCTCGTATTCCAGGTGCTTCTGTTTGCGGTCGTTCATTTTCTGCATCGGCTTGCCACAGCGTGGGCATTCGATATCCCGCACCGAATTGTAAGTCTTGCCAACTTCAGGATCACCACTATCCAGGAAATCCGCCATCCAGTCTTTTTTCAACTGCTCTGCCTCGCCCTGGTCAAACCATAGGCCCTTGCAGCCCTCACACTGATCAACTATGACTTGACCATGGAGTGTTTCGACTTTCAGCTCTTTCATGTTGGAATTACATTTCGGGCAATCCATCTTTTTCTCCTTACTTCCAGCATTCGACGTTTTTATTGGGGGACCGCTGATCAATTTACGGGGCATTTTATAGGAATACCCCGACTGAACAAAGCCCGAAACCGCAAATACACTGACATGAGCGGAAATTGTTCAGCCCATGGCCTATCACCGGGACCACGACGGCCAGACGTTGTTCCGGTCCAATGGCCGGCTTGCCACTCACCACTTGCGGGCTTTTGATGTCACCTGGTACTACCCGGACGCCAGCATCACCGGCGCCCCTTACGGACTGGTCCGACAGGTTACCTAGCCCCTTATCAGTAGTCATAGCCTGTCGCCCGTCGCTGCAAGGTGTCCGCATCAAGCAGGTCTTCGCCACAACTCACCAGATCGGCAGCCTGAATCACGACAATCCGGTCACCGGCCCGGGTCTGCTCCAATTCTCCGCCCAGGCCGGTCAACACCACGCTGAGAAACTGGTCAGGCGGCAGACTTTCCAGCGTAGCGCCGTAAGTGCAAAGCAAACCGAACAGCCGGGATTCGAAGGCCTCCACGTCCTGCAACCAGCGCTCCCGATAGGCATCCCTGGCCTGTTGATACTGCGCTTCGAAGCTGTCCGCCAGTTCACTGGCGCGATTACCAAGTTCGGCAAAGGCGGACTGCAGGTCCTGGAGAAGCTGCTGAGTCGCCGCTTCGGTTGACTGGTCAGCGGCCTGACCGGCATCCGCCCGGGACTCCAGCAGTCTCAGCTGCGCCAGGTTTTCCTGGAACTGTTGCCGAAGAGAAGCCAGCTCCTGCTCATTGGCTATCAGGTCGTCTGGCGTCATGGTGCCGAAATTCCGCAGCATTCTAGCAGCCCGGTCCGCCCGGCTCAGGGCACTGTCGACCAGGGCCTGAAACTCGGTGGTTGGCAACACATTCTCCGGCAGCGGCGAGGTATTGGCAGTGGACACGGGAGTCTCCGCCAGTACCTGGTCCGTGGGCTGAACCGGCCGTCGGGCAGCCGCAGCCAGCTGCTCAAAGGGATTGGCCGGTGCCGACAGGTTACGCAATGACGAGGCCAGGGCGCTGAGGCTCACCCGGTTTCGCTGGTTTGCCAGGGGCGTTCTGATTTCCAGCAGCACACCCTGCTCCTGCAGATAAACACCCTCGACCCGCCCCGAGTTGATACCGAGAAAACCGCTGCCGGTATCCAGTTCAAGCCCGCCCTCCAGTACTTCAGCGAGGACCTCGATTTCCTGGCGTATTCCTACCAATGGTACCGTTGGCGTTGTCTGGGCCATCACCAGGCCGGGTAACAACGATGCAGCGACCAGGCAGGCGATTGGGAGTTTGGCGCAATGCATAAGATTCACCGCTAGCGGAACTGACCTTGAGACTGAATGTATCCGGCCAGTTGTTCCATGGTTCTGAGCGTTTCGAAATCACTGTCCAGAAGCTGCTGGTAGCCAACCTGCATGGATTCCAGATCGATCTGTCGCTGTTGCTCAAAATACGTATAGATCCTGTCAAAATTCTCCGCCGTCAACTGGCTTACCTGATCCAGCACTGCCGCGGTCAATTGCCGGTTGTTACCCGCCTGTTGCTCGTCGAGTCGGGCCGCGAACTGCTGCAGCCTGTCCTCCTGCCACTGCTCCTGCTGCGCGGCGAACAATTGCAGTCGCTCTTCCACGAGGCTCTCGCTGACCATAGCGTCGGACTGCCCGAAGGCAATGCGCAAGCCATCGTCCTGACGGGTGATGCTGACATTGAAAACCAGCAGCACCAGCATCGCCAGGCTGGCCGCTGTCGGCACCCATTGCAACCACTGCAACCACTGCAACCACCATGCCGGTGACCGCGTCCTGGAATCCAGACGATCATGGCGAAACAGCGGGATATGCCGATCCCAGTGTGGCACCGGTTGTTTCCGCCAGCCACTCAGGCCGGATTGGACAGCGTTCATCCGGTCCAGTTCTTCGCTGCATTCCTGACAATTCTGTATGTGTCGTTCAATATCCTGGCGCGCCGCATCCGCCAGGCTGTCGTCAAAGTATTCCATGAGGACGTATTGTGTCTTAGGACAGGACATGTGATTTCTCCAGAATCGATTTGAGCTTGCGCATTGCAGTGTAGAATCGCGTCTTGGCCGTGTTCTCGGAAATTTCCTGAACTCCTGCGATTTCGTCGAAGGTGAGGGACTGGTAAATTTTCAATTCCACCACCAGGCGTTGATCAAGAGACAACTTCTGCAGGAGGGCCTGAATTTCATCGTTTTGCCTGGCAGAAAACAGCTGCTGGTCCGGCTCGCGGGACCTGGCGCCATCGTCGTGGATATCACCGTCGACCAGGTCGATTTCATCGATGCTGAATGCCCTGCCGCCGAGAAGCGCCTTTCTTCGATTGAGGTCTATCGCCTTGTTGTGGGCAATCCGGAAGATCCAGCTGCTGAAGCGGGCGTCGCCACGAAACCGGTGCAGGTTCCGATAAACCCCGAGGAAGACTTCCTGCATCAGATCCATGGCATCGGTGGAGTTTCCCAGTAGACGCAGGCCGTAGTTGTATATCCGGCTTTCATAACGCCGTACAAGCTTGTCCCAGGCTGTCGGCGAGCCCGCCAGCGCCGCGGCAATCAATGCCTCGTCTTCATCTGCAAATTTCATGTCTGACAGGCTTCCTGGTCAGTGCAGCGCCCGCATCCCGCATTAATCTGCCGCGGCATTCGTTCAGCAACCGGTATCATTGCACCAGCGTAACGTCCCGGCCCTGTTGAACAGCCAGGCCTCACGGGCCATTTTCTTGTCAGGCAGGAGTATAGACGTCGAGACAGGTCAAATAGTTTGATTGTCGGCATTATCGACAGCACGCCAGCCTGCTCCAGGACTCCACGGGTGAGGACTTCGACGGGCATACTGGCTGCCGGGATCGGCATGACTGATCCGCCTTCCCCGGGACATGGCCGTCAGGACGGACCGGGGCTGTATAGAGTAGGCCAGCCCCATGGCCGACTATCCCGCCTCGTGAGCGAGTGAAGCCATGGGCCTGACCGATCCGCTGGCGGCGGGGAATCAGGCGGCGGCCTGCTTTCCCTGGCTGGCCAGCAGGTCGCTGACCGCGCTCATCAGGGCATTCAGTGACGATGAAATTATGTCCTTGCTGATTGCCACTCCGGTATAGCGCTTACCATTGCATTTCAGCTGAATATAGGTCACCGCCTCGGCGTCAGCCCCCTGGCCGAGAGCATGCTCGCCATAGTCCAGCACCTCGAAATCCAGTTTCACCGAGGACTTCAATGCTTCGATAAAGGCATCGAGGACGCCATCGCCCTGCCCGCTAATGGCGATTTCCTTACCAAAATAGTCGATCCTTGCAGTAAACGTTTCCCTGCCCTCTTTTTTCTCGATACTGAAATCTTCCAGGCTTATTACCTTGGTATTTTCAAGATAGTGACTGTTGAATAATCGCCAGATGGCATCAGGCGGAATCTCCTGCCCCGTGGACTCCGCCTCCTTCTGCACAACCCGACTGAACTCAATCTGCAGCCAGCGAGGCAACTCAAAGCCAAACTTGTTGGCCAGCACATAGGCTACGCCGCCCTTGCCGGATTGACTGTTGACGCGGATAACATCCTGGTAGGTCCTGCCCAGGTCCCTGGGATCGATGGGGAGGTAGGCGATCTCCCAGGTTTGACCTTCCTGGTACATGTCCAGGCACTTCTTGATGGCATCCTGGTGGCTGCCGGAGAATGCCGTGAATACCAGGTCTCCCGAATAGGGCTGGCGCGGGTGTACGTCGATCTGGGTACACTCTCGAACCACGGATACAATCCGGTCCATATCGTGCAGGTCCAGCTCCGGATCAACCCCCTGGCTGTACAGGTTCATCGCCATGACCACAATATCCATATTGCCCGTACGCTCACCGTTCCCCAGCAGCGTTCCCTCCACCCGCTGGGCACCAGCCATAACCGCCAGCTCGGCTGCCGCAACGGCACAGCCCCGGTCATTATGCGTATGCAGACTGATCAGTACTGCATCACGAGTATTGATGTGGCGACCGAACCACTCCACCTGGTCGGCATAGATGTTGGGCGTAGCCATTTCAACCGTGGCCGGCAGGTTGAGAATTGCCGGGTTTTCCGGCGTCGGTTGCCACACGTCCAGTACCGCGTTGCAGACTTCCACGGCAAAATCCATCTCGGTGCCGGTAAAGCTCTCCGGTGAATACTGAAACACCCACTGGGTTTCCGGTGCTTTTTCAGCACATTGCTTTACGACCCTGGCACCATTCACCGCGATATCCACAATACCGGCCCGGTCAGTTTTAAACACCTTTTCCCGCTGCACGGTGGACGTGGAGTTGTAAACATGCAGGATGGCGCGCCTGGCGCCCTTGAGCGCCGCAAAAGTCCTTTCAATCAGTTCTTTACGGGCCTGGGTGAGAACCTGGATGGTGACATCGTCAGGGATCAGGTCTTCCTCAATAAGACTGCGCACAAAGTCGAAATCCGGCTGGGACGCTGCAGGAAAGCCTACCTCGATTTCCTTGAATCCCACCTCCACCAGCAAGGCGAACAGTTTCTTTTTCTGGGTGACGGACATGGGCTCGATCAGCGCCTGGTTACCGTCACGCAGATCCACGCTGCACCAGATCGGTGTTTTGCTGATGGTATGATCCGGCCACGTCCGGTCGGGCAGATCAATGGGCTGAAACGCTTTGTACTTACTGGGATCAAACATCTTTCTCGTCTCTTTACTGATCAAATAAATGCTCAAACGTGTTTTGCCGGATTACTGAATGACTGGTCTCTGTCCTGCCACGCTGGCTACGGTCGTAAACTGATCTTCGCATGGAGCGCTCCTGCGGCAGTGTGGATGCAGGCCGCGGGTTACACGCTGCCTCCACACGCTCGCTTCGGCGGAATAGCCGCTGGCCAGGATCGCTGGCCACGCTACCGAAGAATGCTGGGTAGATTAGCGGATCACGACGATCAATTCTACTCAAAATGACCAATAAAATCGTGTTTTATTGGTTATATTAATCATTTTATTTGTGTATATTGGTTTTTTTATCCAATTTTTGAAATTAATAGGGTTTTTCGGTGGCGTCTTGCTTGGAGAATACGTAGTCGGTCGAAAGTGACCCCGGATCGGAGGAGCGGTATGAAACTGGACAGAATCGATTTGAAAATACTGTCTGAAATGCAGCGCGACGGCACCATAACCAACCTGGACCTGGCGGACCGCGTGGGACTGTCACCCTCTCCCTGCGCGAGAAGAGTCAAACAGCTGGAGGACAGCGGCATTATCGATCGCCAGGTGACCCTGCTCAACCCGTCGAAACTGGAGCTCAAACTGACAGCATTGATCCAGATTGCCATGGACCGACATACCCCGGATCGATTCGAGGAGTTTGAACAGAAAGTGCTCAGCTATCCCGAGGTGGTCGAGTGCCTGCTGATTACCGGCCAGTCTGCAGACTATCTGCTAAAGGTGGTGGTACCGGACATGGAGTACTACCAGGAATTCCTATTGAACAAGATTACCCGCATCAAGGGCGTCTCCGACGTCCATTCCAGCTTTATCATGCGAAAAGTAAAGCAGTCCACCGAACTGCCGCTGGACCACCTGGGACCTTAAGGAATCCCTGATTGACTATGGAAATACGCTGGCTATCAGGCAGGTTCACTGTCATGGCGCCTTGCCGCCAGCAGGCGTCAGCCTGTCCAGGCAAGGCAACCCTTTCAAACCAACAAGGGCAGTGTGCTCGCCCGCAAGCCCCGACCGGCGGGGCCTGTCACTGAAAGAAGTGCTTGACCTTGTCCTTGTAGGAGCGACTCATCTTCAGTGATGATCCACAGCTCAGGATCAGGTGATATTCACCATTGATGTGGGAGGAAACTTTCTCGACCCGTTGCAGGTTGACAATGGTGGAACGATGGACGCGCTGAAACGTGGACGGGTCCAACTTCGCTTCCAGTTCCTTCATCGTTGTCCGCATGATGTGGGTCTCGCCGCTGACATGAATACACATGTAGTCACCAGCCGCATCAATCCAGTCAATATCCTTGACCGGCACGAAGGTGGTGGTCGAACCGTCCTTGATGGCCAACCTGTCAGGATGGGGAGATTCAGTTTCATCGGTTTCCAGCAGCTCGCCGATGGCAGACTCTGACTTTCCGGTCATGCTCACTACCATCTCCAGCAACCGCTGTTTTTCGTCTACGGCACTAAGCTGAGCCTTGGTCTCAATTGCCCGGCTCACCGCCTCCCCCAGCCTTTCCTCTTCAACCGGCTTCAACAGGTAATCCACTGCGTGGATCTTGAATGCATCGACCGCATAGGCATCATAAGCGGTCACGAAAATTATCAGCGGCATCAGCTCGGCCTGGATTTCCCGAACCACGTCAAATCCACTCATCCCTGGCATTTGAATATCCAGGAAAACCAGGTCCGGTTCATGCTCGACTATGGCAGCGAGGGCCTGCCTGCCATTTCGACAGGTAGCCACTACCTCCACTTCATCGATAGCAGCAAGTCGCATTTCCAGCCCCTTGCAGGCCAGTTCCTCATCATCGACGATCAGTGCTTTCAACATACTAGGTTCCTGATGTTTCAAACGGTAATGTTACAGTCGCCAGACAACCGGCAGGGTCTCCATTGGCGAAAGTAAACTCCTGGTTTGCTCCGTACATCTCCTTCAGCCGGTTACGTACGTTCATCAACCCTACACCGGTAAAGCGGGACAACGAGTCATCCAGCAGGGCCTCCGGTATTCCCGGGCCGTTGTCGGCCACGGTGAGAATCAACTGATCTGCGTCCACGCGGGCGGCTATGGCTATTCGACCACCCTCTTCCAGTCGGGACAACCCGTGTTTGATGGAGTTTTCAATCAGCGGCTGCAGCAGCATACTGGGAACCAGGGCGTTAAGCGCCTCGTCGTCCACACTGATATCTATCTGCATTCTCTCACCGAACCTTACTTTTTCTATATCGAGGTACAATTTTGAAGTTTCAAGCTCGTGGGCGAATGTCACCCGGTCAAGGGGTGAATGATCCAGCGAATAACGCAGAAACTTGCTGAGCTTGGTCAGCATCTGGTTTGCCTGATCAGTTGACTTGTCCAGCACCAGCGTGGATATGGCATTGAGCGTATTGAACAGGAAGTGGGGGTTCAGCTGGTATCGCAACATCCGCAGCTGGGCCTCCTGGGCCAGGGCTTCAGAGCGCAGGCTCTTTTCTTTTTCCAGCTGGAACAGCTGGTAATACTTGATAAAAAAGTACAGGCCACTCCACATCAACATGGTCGGGTAGGCAATGGACCCGGCACCCCGGAAAAGATCTTCGACGCGGAAATCTTCAAAGGGCAGAAATTCGCCAAAGGATACATAGTCCATGTAATTATTGAACGGCTGCCAGACCAACGAGGCAGCAAGTGACCCGAAAACAACCGTGACGATGCGGACGGTAATTCCGTTTTCCCAGACTGTTCGATATAGTCCGCGCAAGCCGGTGGTCAGCAGAATGCCCATCAGGGCTGAAACGACATACACGGTGACCCGGCCCAGCAGGTATTCCGCCGGCACGAAAGTCAGATCACGAACGACCAGCAGGATAACCCAGATCGCCCAGCCACCGGCCTGAAACAACCAGAATTGCCTGGCCCTGCTCAATGAGACGGCACGTTCCCGCAAGGCCCCGGGTTTCAAAATCGACTCGACCAGAGTTGACATACCGTCCTGCCTCAATTCCAAGCAACAATTATTGTGTCTCTGCCTGTGCCTGTGTCTATGACTATGCCTATTGTTTCCATGTCTATACCGCCCGTGACCGTGAATTTCAGTCCCTGAACGGGGTTGTCGCCGCGGACGGAGGGATCATTGTGCTGAAACGCGCCCTGCCCCTTACGGCAACAGGTGAGCAACGGCCTGCCTTTCCTCGGCCAGCTCCTGCCCGGTCTTGTTCATCAATTCACGACTGAACTCGTTGATATCAAGATCCTGGACAATCCGGTATTCCCCGTTCTCACAGATCACCGGGAAGGAATAAATCAGGCCTTCTTCGATACCATAACTGCCATCACTGTGAATTCCCATACTGACTGGTTTGCCATTGCTGCCCAGTGCCCAGTCACGGATGTGCTCGATGGCGGCATTGGCCGCCGATGCCGCACTGGACATTCCCCGGGCCTTGATGATGGCTGCACCACGCTGCTGCACCGTGGGAATAAAGTCGTTTATCACCCAGTCCTGGTCCACCAGTTCAAGGGCCCGTTTGCCGGCAACGCTGGCATGATGGATATCCGGGTACTGGGTTGCGGAATGATTGCCCCAGATGATTACACCATCCACTGCCGTATTGTGCTGACCGGTTTTCTCGGCAAGCTGGGCAATGGCGCGATTGTGGTCCAGGCGGGTCATGGCGGTAAACTGGCCCGGCTTCAGGTCCGGGGCATTCCGATAGGCAATCAGCGCGTTGGTATTGGCCGGGTTGCCCACCACCAGTACTTTTACGTCACGGCTGGCATGGTCGTTAATAGCCTTGCCCTGGGTGGAAAAAATAGCGGCGTTGGCTTCCAGCAGATCTTTTCGCTCCATGCCCGGGCCACGCGGTCGCGCACCTACCAGGAGACAGTAGTCCGCGTCCTTGAACGCCACGTCAGGGTCGTCCGTCTGGACAATGCCGGACACCAGCGGGAACGCACAGTCCTCCAGTTCCATGACCACACCCTTCAGGGCGTCCAGGGCAGGCGTGATCTCCAGGCATTGCAGAATTACCGGCTGGTCGGTCCCCAGCATCTCGCCGGCTGCGATTCTGAATAGAAGTGAATAACTTATCTGCCCTGCTGCCCCGGTGACAGCGACTCTGACGGGTGCTTTCATGAGATTTGCTAATCCTTGATTGACTGTTGGAGGTGAGTTAAAGCGGGCCATTATAGCAGAATTTCAGCCAACCGCTCCCCGAAAATACTGGCTGACCCTGGTCACCTGTCAGCTTATCAGCATCGCATCACCATAGCTGAAAAACCGGTACTTCTCCTGAATTGCCGTCCTATAAGCGTCATGTATCTTTTCTTTTCCGGCAAAGGCACTGACAAGCATCAGTAGCGTCGATTGAGGCAGGTGAAAATTGGTAATCATGGCGTCCACTGCCTGGAACCGGAAACCGGGATAGATAAAAATATCGGTCTCGCCCTCAAAGGGAGCGACTGCACCCTGCCGGGCGGCCGTCTCCAGGCTTCGAACTGCGGTGGTACCCACGGCAACGACCCGGCCACCCCGGTCCTTGCAGGCCCGGATACGGTCTACCGCGTCGGCCGGGACCTGCAACCACTCGGAATGCATGCGATGTTCACGAATATCGTCCACCCGCACCGGCTGAAAAGTTCCGGCTCCCACGTGCAGGGTAACAAACGTCGTGTCGATTGTTTTCTCCTTAAGTCGCCGCAGGAGTTCTTCATTGAAATGCAGACCAGCGGTTGGTGCCGCCACCGCCCCCGGCACCCTGCCGTACACTGTCTGGTAGCGTTCCCGGTCCGACTGCTGATCCTCCCGCCGGATATACGGCGGCAGAGGCATTTGCCCCGCGTGCTCCAGATACTCAGCCAGGCTGCAGCGGCAATTGAACCCTACGCGAAAAAAATCACCCTCCCGATCCAGTACCGTGGCCGCTAGCGGGTCGGCATCGGCAACCGGGATACCGGCAGGTTGATGGCGGGATCCGCCATCTCGCGGTTCCGGGGGAAACAGCAGCAATGTGCCGGGTCTCGGCGTCTTGCTGGCACGAAGTTGCACCAGGGCGGTCTTGTCGGACAGCAGGCGCTCCACCAGCAGTTCGATCTTTCCGCCGGTGTCCTTGTTGCCGAACAGGCGGGCGGGAATCACCCGGGTATTATTAAAAACCAGCAGATCCCCAGGTTGCAGCAGTTGCGGCAGATCATTGAACTGATGATGACTGATTGCCCCGCTATCCCTTTCCAGGCACAGCAGGCGGCTGTCTCCGCGCCTGGCCGGGGGATGGTGGGCGATCAGCTCCTCGGGCAGTGGGTAGTCGAATTCACTTGTCAGCATGCGGGGTCTACCAGGCTGTACAGACCGGGGATTAAAGAGCAGCGCCGACAGTCAGATTTATGCGCGGCAAGCTTGAAGTCCGTTAAAGGAATTTTGCGTTATTCCAAGACCCGCCGGAGAATAACATTTCCGCGTTGCGGGACAAACTGGAGTTGAGATACACTCTGGCAGCGTTTACACCGGCTCCTGCAACCGGTTGCTATTGCCAGCGTGGTGAAATTGGTAGACACGATGGATTCAAAATCCATTGGCCTCACGGCCGTGGCGGTTCAAGTCCGCCCGCTGGTACCAAATCCTCAGCAAAATCAATCATCTAAGCCAGATTTCTGCAGCACTTTATCACCTTGTTCCGGCAGCGTGCTTCCGGCACACTTACGGCGGCGCCTGCCAGTCACCCGGTAGCCCGGCAGTAGCCTGCAACAATTCGATCCGGTTGCCAAAGGGATCATAGGTGAAAAGCCGGCACATTCCCGGTATCGGTAAACCCGGCGTTATGGCAAATCCTTCGGCCTCCAGACTCTCGGCAATTGCATCTAAATCCGCTACGAGAAATCCGGGATGCGCTTTCCTGGCTGGAATAAAGTCCGGATCGATACCGAGATGGATTTTCAATGGACCCCGTTGGAACCACAAGCCGCCACTGTCGATCAGGTTTTCCGGTTTGTTTACTTCGGGCAATCCCAGAATATTCCCATAAAAACTTCTGGCAAGGTCTTCCCTGCCCCGGGGCATTGCCAGCTGGACATGATCAATTGCCAGAATCATAAACCCGCAACCTCCTTTGAGATGTGTGGGACAGCAACGCGCTGCAGCACTCGGATGAAAAAGACACCTGCTACCCTACTCTCCGGGCAGGTACTCCGGAAGAAGGTCTCTACGGGCTGTGCCGGTCCGTCTCATGGATACTTTTCCGGGATTTCGGTGAAACGGTACTGATTAGGCTTCACCTGGTTTCTCCTGCTTCCCTCGCTTCGGACAGCAACTGTTGAACTCGTTGTGTCTGCGCAGCCATGTCTTCCCTGGTACTGGTAACGGTCAGCGCACCTTCATAGTAAGAAATAGCCGCCTCAGGATCGCCGATACGACTGTGCAACTGTCCCAATGCGATCTGGGCGCGGGCATCGATGTCCGGGCGAAGATCCGGAATTGTCAACATCTGGCTGAATGCGGTAATTGACTCCTCCCACATCTCCAGGGCCAGCAGGGTATTGGTATAAAAATTCAACAGCGTGACCTGCTCAAATGGGTTGAGTTCGTCGAAATTTTCATAGAGAGCGTTCATTTCGTTGAGCGCCTCCTCCCACTGACCGTCAAGCTGCCGGGTTTGCACCTCGGTGATGACGTTGCGCACGTGCTGGCTGAGCACTGGAGTTGTTTCGTCGGTATTTCCGTTGGCAGTGGACGCAGGGCTCGAGGGCGCGGGACTGGCGTCATTGTCAGCCACTGGCTCACCAGCGCCGTTACCACCGGGCAGGTCCTGGTTGGCGCCCGGGTCATCATTGATGGCTGTATTCCCGGTCCCGGCACCACTATTGTGAAGTGGGTCATCTCCGGGACCCTGTGGATGCCGATTTATCGAATCGTCGGTGCGACTAAAGGCTTCAGTACTATCGTTACTCTCCACCACGGCGCGGGGCGTGGGCTGCCTGTTGCCGGTAATCAAGACCAGGAGGAGAAGTCCAAGCGAAGCGGTTATCAGGATAAAGCCGGTGGTTCTCCGATTCATGGCCAGGTTCTCCTCTTATTCAGGTAATTATGCAAATACTCAGAGATTACCTGGCAGGCTGTTGAAAATCTTCATGAGCGCAGCCAGGCGGAGACGGAAATTGTCGAAACAGCGCAGTTTACCCAGGGTAAACTGCGCATTTTGAGACAGATTTCAACGAAGTATTGGCAAGCGCAATAGTTTTTCAACAGCCTGCAAGTGTCCTGTTCGGTCAATTCACATCATTGCTGCGAATCAACCGGACAGGACACTAGGGGATATAACGAATTACCGCTTCATCTGCCGATGAGAATGCGTAGCAACCATCCCAGTCCGAACCCATCTTGATGGCTACCAGGACCGGCTTACCGTTTACGAATTTCACTTTGCCGTGGGCTTCCAGGGAGACATCCCTGATATTGTTTTCCGTCACGTAGGCTTTCCACTTGTCCGTTTCTGTCCGCTCGATGACGCTGCGCGCGTCCCGCGCACGCTTCAGGACACGCATGAAATCGTGATAATCGACTTCTTCGACCCGAGGTCTATTCATGCATTGTCTCCAGAATTAAAAGGCGCACCGGACAACGACTCGGTCCGCAAGTCCAAGACTATTCTCTACTCATCGGCGAGTTTACTGAATATTTAAGAAACCTAGATGATAAAAATACTCTGGCTTTCCGGCGAGCTCACCGCCAGGGCGACCCGCCTTGGCGCCCGACAGATTCACGCAGAGCACTTCCATAAATTATCAGAGGCTCTCTAAGCCAGTATAATACCGAAATTGCGGAATTTCAGGACTGATCGGCCCTGATCCAGTCAAAAAATTCACCGCCCTGTGTCCTGTAATAATGCAGTAAGGGCTTTTCGTAGACTTGACGAAATGCCGACATGAAGCGTTCTTTATCCCCGGATAACCCTTCCCTGTCACCCTGCTGGAAAAAAATCGGCAGGAGCCGGTCATAAAGATCGAAAAGTTGCTGTTTATGGCCATCGAACTCGTCCATGGACAGGGTTACCTGGTGTAAGCCAAGGGAACCGTCGGGATCGATTTCCCCCGGCTGGGTATCGGCTCCCAGTCGTTCCAGGACGATGAATTCGCCATCAGGGTAGGAAACGGAGACGCGAAATTCCGCGGGAAACAGAACCGCCCCCTTATCACCGGACTGCAATCGTTTCACCGGTGAATAATAGACCGAGATGGTATTGTTGCCGTCTTCCACCGCGGGTATCGGCAGGGTCTGCTTGAATTCGTCCGGTACGACGCCTTCGGCATACAGGCGTGCCAGCCCGACGATATCGGCCATGGCCAGGGGCTCGTTTGCTTCTACTGTGTCAGCCATATCTGCAACTCCTGTCAGCAGGGAAAATAGTATCAGCGCAGCGGGCAAGGAACCTCTGATCAATTTTGTAAATACCCTGGCTTTCAGGCAAGTTCACTGACCAGGCGCCTTGCAGTAGTGCCCGACAGACTCCCGCAGAGCACTTCGATAATTGACAGGCTGTTGAAAAAGCAATTGCGCTTGCCAATACGTCGTTAAAAAATCGGTTCATCCGTGACATTGAGTTTCGGTTTACCGCTGGGATGGGCATCGACAGCCTCGTAGAAATCCTTGGCCGGCACCTTCTGGGGGCCTTTTCCCGTACCCGTGTCGTTTATGTAAACATTCGTGGGTTCACCGTCGTCATTATATTCAGCACCAACCACGGCGACAGCGTGACCACCTCCCTCATGGGCAGGATCGTTCCACAGCTTGCCAGCATCCGCATTTACGATGACACCGTTGCCCTTCGACAGGGCGAGACCTATATTCTGCGGAGTTGCCGGCTGCACGGAGGATTTGACGCCATTGGCCGCAAGAATCGCTTTTCTTCGCGAGGCGCTGGTACCGCCACTGTTGGCGATATCGGCGCTGCCATTTTTCTTCTTTGCCAGGTGAGCGAACTTATTTTTCAGCGCGGCGCTGAGCAGGGCATTTTCGGTAACGGTGGAGCCATTCTTCTGATTGATTATCTGGCGGGATGATTCCACTCCGCAATTCTGATAGCTCTGCTGTTTGCTGCCCGACGTCCGCCCCTTGGCCGCTTCGAGAAACATCTTTTCACCTACAGCGATATTACCTGCTATTCCGGCAAGACCGATCAGGACCGTCGTGCAGCCTGGCGGCAGGATCATGGAGCCGGGATGGGTACCCATGTCGGATATGCGGGCAGCAGGCATGCCGCTGATGGACACCGGGAACGCACCCATGAGTATCGGGTTCGGGCCTGGTGCCGGAGTGATACAGATACTCTTGTCATTGATCCTGGCCGCCGGCATGCCGCCGATCAATACCGTTGAGGCGCCGGGCGGAATAATCGGCAGACCCGCCGGCGCATGGGGAGCGGCAGCGGGTGTCGCTTGCGGCACCGGACACATGATCTTGTCACCGACTCTTGCTGCAGGTTTACCACTCAATTTGGATCCAGGCCTCGTTATTAATCAGTTGATTTTAACCATCGATCCCTTGACGGTTATTATACCCCCGGGCTTGATAGTGATGGTCCCGCCGGGGTTCTTGATAGTGATGTCCATCCCTGAAATTTCTATCTTGCCGTCCTTTTTCATCGATATTTTAGACTGGCCTGTCGTTAATTCAATCTCGTCACCGGCAGTTACTTTCAATGACTTGCCAACATCCAGCTTGTCGTCCTCGCCGACCGCGGTTTCACGATCTGCGCCAACCGATTCTGTCTGGTTGTTGGCAATTTCAACGGATTCATCGTTGCCCACCTGCCGCTTCCGATCATTGCCTACTTCCAGCGATTCATTGACTGCCACGTACTCGGTCTTGCAGTTCTTTACATTGATCCTTTCATCTTTTTCGGCCTGAATGAACAGCTCTTCGCTACCCAACTTGTCTTCCATGCGGATTTCATTGAAATTCCTGTCGCTTCCACCGAGGGTACTCCGTGATTTTATGCCACTCTGGGTCTTGTTCCCCGGCAGGCTGTAAGGCGGCTTATTGTCTTCATTGTAAACACTGCCTGTAACCAGCGGCCGATCCGGATCGCCTTCAAGAAAATCAACCAGGACTTCATGGCCGATCCGGGGAATAAACTGGGCACCCCAGTTCGGTCCCGCCCAGGTTTGTGCCACGCGAATCCAGCAGGAACTGTGTTCGTTATGTTCGCCATAGCGGTCCCAATGAAACTGGACCCTGATTCGGCCGTATTCGTCCGTATCGATTTCCTCTCCGGGCATACCCACCACAACTGCCGTCTGGGGACCCTGCACCACCGGTTTCGGCGTGATCCGGGGTGGTCGATAGGGAAGCTTGCTGTCTATTGCTGAAAAGTTGCAGAGAAACACCGGATCGTCGTCACCGGCTCCGCTGGTGTATCCACCGACGCTGATATCGTACTCGCAGGCCAGTACCAGGTATTCCGCATTCTGTTTGCTGCGGGGATGTCCCACAAGCTTGAACAGACCCCCGGTGGCCATGCAGCGGGCATCCGTAGTGCCGGAAACCTGCTCGAACTGCGAGGAGAGCTCCTCCAGCCTGACCGAGGCCGCGGTATCACCTTCCGCCGATGTTGTGTATTCCCCGGGGAAATCGAAAACTTCCGAGCCTTTGCGTGCATGGTCCCGGGAAACCTGTTTTTTGGCACGCAGCGTATTCTTGGGAGTCTTGAAGTTGTAGTCAGCCAGCATCAGGCTGTCCGGTTGTATTTCAAACTCGTGTTGCCAGCCGGAAATGTGCTCGGTGTCGATGGTCTGGTCCAGGGATGGCTCGTGGTACGGAATTTCCGATTTTCCCGCAATACTGACGTGAGAGCTGAGGTCATCGGCCAGAACCAGGCGATGCACGCCGTTGTCGTGCTCGAAGTAATAATAGATTCCTTCCTGTTCCAGCAGCCTGCTGATGAAATTGAAATCGGTTTCCCGGTACTGAACACAATACTCCCATTTCCTGTAAATGCCCTTCAGCTTTTCCTTGAAATCGCTGCTGAAGCCGTTGTCAGCAAAGACTGATTTCACGATTTCGAGCACAGACATATCCTGGAATATTCTGCAATCCGCCGTCCTGGTCAAAAACCAGAGCCAGGGACTGACTACCGCCCGGTAGACAGCCTGTCCGTCCTCCGCCTGGTTAATGTAGGCGAACTGGGAAACGTAGCCATTGAAATACCGGTATTCGCCGTCGGCCAGGACAAGCTGTATGTTCACGTTCTCACCCAGCAGTTCGTTGGCGTCAATCTCGTTATCGTTACTGAACAGGGTCAGGTCATAGGCAAACAGCTGACCGACACCTTCCGAACCGCTGAACTGACGCAACTGCAGTGCTTCTTCTCCCAGCGGCGTAGTGATCTTAGCGTGGTGCGCCATTTAAAAGCTCCAGTTTGCAGTTTCCGCTGTTTCGTCAGGACTCCAGCGGGTGGCCCTCAGGCCGGTCAATTTCACTTCACCCGACAAGGCAGGATTGCCGTTTGCCTGAACGGGTACTGCGCGGGCGACTGTTCAAAACCTGTATTTAAAATTCTTGTCCTCAACCTCGACATGTACCTGTTCGGGCGCCTCGCCCTCCACCATCCTCTCGAGAAACTCCCGGCTTATTTCCGGCAGTATGGTATTGGTCAGAATCGCATCTATCATGCGGCCCCCGCTTTCCAGTTCGGTACAGCGTTCCGCGATAAGTTCAATCACGGCATCATCGTAGGTAAAAGGAATGCCGTGATTTTCCTGTATGCGGCTCTCGATACGGCCAAGCTGGAGTTTGGTGATTGCCGTGATCATTTCGTCGCTCAACGGATAGTAAGGAATGACCACCAGGCGACCCAGCAACGCCGGCGGAAATACTTTCAGCAACGGCTCCCGCAGTGCCTTGGCAATGCCTTCCGAATCCGGCATCAGTTCCGGGTCTTTACAAAGGCTGGAAATCAGCTCGGTTCCGGCATTGGTGGTCAGCAGAATCAGCGTATTCTTGAAGTCGATGACGCGGCCTTCGCCGTCTTCCATCCACCCCTTGTCAAACACCTGGAAGAATATTTCGTGCACGTCCGGGTGGGCCTTTTCCACTTCATCCAGCAAGACCACGCTGTAGGGCCGGCGTCGCACCGCCTCGGTCAGCACACCGCCCTCACCGTAGCCGACATAGCCGGGTGGTGCGCCTTTCAGGCTGGATACCGTGTGGGCTTCCTGGTACTCGCTCATGTTGATGGTAATGATGTTCTGTTCGCCGCCGTACAGCGCTTCGGCCAGGGCCAGGGCGGTTTCGGTCTTGCCGACACCCGAGGTGCCGGCCAGCATAAACACGCCGATGGGCTTGTTCGGGTTGTCCAGGTTGGCGCGGGATGTCTGGATTCTTTTCGCTATCATCTCCAGCGCATGGCGCTGTCCGATAATGCGCTGTTCCAGGGTATCGGCGAGGCCGAGTATGGTTGCCACCTCGTCCTTGACCATCTTGCCGACGGGAATTCCGGTCCAGTCCTGCACCACGGAGGCAACGGCCTGTTCGTCCACCGTCGGCAGGATCAGGGGTTTTTCACCCTGCAGCCGGGTCAGTTCATCCTGGAGCTGATTCAGGTTACCGAGCAGCTCGGACCGCATGGCGTCATCCAGCTGGCTGTCGGCATCAGGCTGTCGGGCGCTGGGTTCCTCCGCGGTATCGACCGGACTGTCGGCCTGTTCCCCCGCTGCTTCATTGGCCGCCTGTTCCAGTTCACTCCCGGTTCCTTCAACGGTGCCGGATGTACCTCTTAATTTTGCCCGGATCGACAGAATCTCGTCGACCAGCTTTTTCTCCGCCTGCCATCTGGATTCCAGGATCTCGAGGCTTTCCCGCTCTACCTTCAGCCTGGCCAGTACGTCAGCCCGCCGCCCCCCGGTATCCACACCCAGGGCGATTTCACGCTCGATAATTCCCAGTTCCGTTTCCAGGGCCTGGATCCTGCGTCGGCAGTCCTCAACTTCGGCTGGAATCGCATGCTGACTGATGGCCACCCGCGCACAGGCGGTGTCCAGCAGGCTGACGGCCTTGTCGGGGAGCTGGCGGGCGGGAATGTAGCGACTGGACAGTCGTACCGCGGCTTCCAGGGCTTCATCAAGAAGCTGGATCTGATGATGCTGTTCCATGGTACTGGCCATGCCACGCATCATCAGGATCGCTTTTTCCTCGCTGGGTTCGGGTACCTGCACCACCTGAAAGCGCCTGGTCAGTGCCGGGTCTTTCTCGATGTGCTTTTTATACTCCGCCCAGGTGGTGGCGGCCACGGTTCGCAGCGTACCCCGGGCGAGGGCCGGTTTAAGCAGGTTGGCAGCATCTCCCGTACCGGCCGCACCGCCGGCGCCCACCAGGGTGTGCGCCTCGTCGATAAAAAGGATGATGGGTTTTTCCGACGCCTGGACTTCCTCGATGACCTGCTTCAGACGCTCTTCAAATTCGCCTTTCATACTGGCGCCGGCCTGCAACAGACCCACATCCAGGCTGCGTAGCTCAACACCCTGCAGAGGGGGCGGCACATCACCCTGGGCGATGCGCTGGGCAAACCCTTCCACCACGGCCGTCTTGCCGACGCCCGCCTCCCCGGTGAGGATGGGATTGTTCTGTCGGCGACGCATCAGAATGTCGATGATCTGCCGGATTTCCTCGTCCCTTCCGACGATGGGATCCATTTCACCACTGGCTGCCTCGGCGATGAGATCGACGGTAAAACGGGACAACGCCTCGTTCTTACCCATCTGTGCCGGTGCGATGGCTCCGGAAGCGGAACCCGGCTCGCCCTTGTCGGCACTGAACCCGTCCTTGGCACCCAGGCTGTCTTCCGGTGATCCGGAAATGATTTTGCGGAAATTATCGGACAGATCATCGTACTTGACCTTGGCAAATTCCGGTGAAATCGCCTGCAGATTGTTGAACAGCGACCTGGTCTTGACCATACCGAGCAGCAGGTGTCCCGATCTCACCTGCAGTTCACCAAACAGCAGGCTGCCGTATACCCAGGCCCGTTCCACGGCCTCTTCCACCTGGGAGGACAGATCGGATATGGAGGTCGAACCCCGGGGCAGGGCATCCAGTGCCTCGGTCATGTCCCGGGCCAGCACCGACGGATTAAGCTCGAAGTGCTTGATAATCCGATGCAGATCAGAATCCTGCAGCTGCAGAATCTGGTGCAGCCAGTGGACAATTTCAACGTAGGGATTACCGCGCATCTTACAGAATACAGTAGCCCCTTCCATGGCCTTGTAGGCAATTTTATTCAGCTTCCCAAACAGGGCTGCGCGACTGATTTCGGACATGCGGGTACTCCCTTCTTTTTCTCAAACAGCCATTTTCAATAGTTACAATTTCATTTCCGCCGGTATAGCTGAATCCACGTTCAAATAACTTCCTGCAGCGGGTCCAGGTAAAGCTCATCGAAGCTCTCGGAGGGATAACTCGACGGCAGCCAGCTGGTCCAGCCCAACTGACCGAACTGCCCCAGGGACGCCGGCTTTATCTCCTCACCTTTCAGTATCAGCTTCAGTTCCCAGTCCAGCTCATCGCCGATATAGTGCCGCATGATGCGGATCAGGCGACCCAGGCTCTTGCCACCGGGCAGCAGTCGCTGAAAACCCGCCAGGTCCAGGGGACCGAAAACCAGGCGGATCTTGTGCTGGCAGCTGAAGACCTTCCCGCCCAGGGTGCTGTCGACTCCCAGGCTGCCAGCAGCCGAGTCACCACCCAGCTGCAAGCGGGAATTCACGGGAATGGTCAGCCACTGACCGACAAACTGCTCCAGTTTCACCGGGTTGTCAAAATACGCCCGCAGGATGGCCAGGATGCCTTCCGCGTTACGAGTCTGGTTGATAAACCGGCCGGCGAAATTAAGCCTGAGATAATCCAGCTCATCCCGTGACTCCTCGGGATTGTAGCCATCGCCGATCAGGCAGCTGACCCTGGTGGAAAACCGGTCTTCGCGCAATCGATCGAAATTGGTGGTTGGCTGCGCGTCGGCCCAGGCGCGGTAAAAAAGCGACAGGAACCGGTGATGAAACAGGTCGGCAAACCTGGCGAAGGCTTCATCGCCATTGTTTCGAATCCGTTCGCGGGCGTACTCGGTCAGGTGCAGTGGCAATGGGCCGTTGGGGCCGAACAGTCCCATGAACAGGACACTCATGCGCGGGGGCTGCCGGTCATCGCGCAGCAGGAATTCAGCAATGGTTGCCGGGGCAAACGCCATGGAAGGTTCCTGCCCCAGGCGCACGGGATCGTCAGCCGGGCGCTGAGACTCGCCGATCCGGGACTTATCGGGATTGGCACACTCGATCAACCTCAGCGCCTGCAGAAACTCGAACCGGAAAGGTTCATCAGCGAGGCTCTGATACAGACTCAGACGAGCATTCTCTGCCCCGCTCTCGCTGGCCATTGCATGATATCTCCCCGCTCATCTGAACGGATTACTACCTGGGTGAATGAATTGATTGACACGTACCTTGACAGAAATTGATCGAGGACCGCCCCCAGCAGGAAAATCCCGGTTCCGACAAAAGCCGATTCCTCGCACACGATAATTATTTTCAGGCCCTTGCCAAAGGTCATGACACCGCCAAAGGGAATCCGCTCGATTACCTGTTCCACCCGAATCGAATGGACGCCTTCGATCTGTTTGACAACGGCAGGATCATGGCGATCGGCATAGAGGTACAGCAATTCCCGCAGCCGTGACGCGCCTTCGTTTTCGTCATAATCCACCAGGGAGAGAAAACTGAGGCTCAGTTGATTAATCAGGCGCCATGCCGTTTCCCCGGCCTGGTGAGCCAGCGACGGTTTGGGTGGTGTGGGTCCCCGCACCACGGCAATACGGGCCAGCGGCGCGTTGATATCCAGTTCGAAGTCGCTGGCCGACTTGCCAACAGGCATGCGCAGTGGCAGATCCCGGTTGGTGCACAGGGTTTGTACTTCCAGCTGCTGCAATGTCCTGGGTATCGGTGCCTCATTGGCATCCACCAGGGCCACGAAAACCTCACTGCCGATGTAGTTTGATCGCGACCCTTTCAGTCGCTGTCGGGACGACAGCACCCGGCGCTCACGACGCAGGGTAAAAAACGACTTCTGCGAGACAAAGCTGGAACTGTCCTTGTACTGGTAAAGGGGTTCGAAGTCCTGCTGTTCATCTTCACCGGTGCCATATCCCTTGACGGAATCCACCTGGAATACCTCGAAGTCCTGGGGCCGCGTTCTGTCCACCACCAGGTGATAGTCGACCTCGTTGTCAGCCAGCCGTATGCGATCCGCCCGCCTGGGAAACAGGTTGATAACCGGGGTGCAGAACAGGGCAAAGTCCTTGCTATCAATCAGTTTCTCCAGCTCCGGTTCCGACGACGTAAACAGCACGATCAGCTCCAGTTCCCGGCACTGACATTGTTCCACCGCTGCGCCCAGCTGGTTGATTTCAAAGAAGAGAAAGCGTTCCGGAAACGCAAAGTACTCCCGCAGCAGGCGGTAGCCGCTGAACGTGCGTGGATCGTCGGGAAACAGCGACTCGTCATCGGCAAAGCCCTGTTGACGCAAGGCATCCCGGGGAAGTCTCCGGGCAATGTCACCGGTCTCGCTGCGGGCGCGGAGGAACACGCCACAATTGCGCGCAAATAGCTGTTCGTACAGCGAGTACTGTTTGCCGGAGCTGCCGGTGAGGTAAAAACTCAATGAATCGAACAGGATCTCATTGACGTTCTGCTCGCCGGCAGTGGCAATACACAGTTTCAGCCCGGCCCGGGCCCTGGTACCTGCTGGCAGCTCCAGGTCGGACACCTGACCCATGTTACTGAAGTATTCAGCCTCCCTTATTTTCAATGGCCACAGGGAAACCGATTGGGCGGTACGGAATGTACAGGCCGTCTGATCACCCACCGGCGCCATGGCCTTGAGGGAGGTATGACGCGGAATTTTCACGCCACCTTCGAACCCGCTGTCCGCTGCCGGCTCGAATTGTACGACGGCCATGGAGGGTGTCTGCGACAGGTACTGCGGATAAATGACATTCAGCAGATTCTGGGTAAATCGTGGGTATTCAGCCTCGATCCGCAGCTGGATCCTGGCGGCGAGAAATGCGAATCCCTCGTATAACCGCTCAACATAGGGGTCGGAGGTAATATTTTCATCGATACCAAGGCGACCGGCGATCTTGGGAAATTCCCGGGCATATTCCGCACCCATTTCCCGGATGAACTGCAGTTCACGTTCATAAAATTTCAGCAGGACTGGATCCATGAGCTTCGATCAACCAGACGGGCCATCGGCGACAGCAATGGCTCCCGTTGTCAGGTCCAGCTCTGAATTCAAGCGCACGTGTTCCGGCATCGGACGGGCCCAGATATCACATTCGATGTCAAAGCGAATGGCCCGGTTGGACATCTCGTCCTTCCTGGAGATCGTCACCGACAGGGACTTTTCGATGATTCGCGGCTCGTATTTAAGAATGATCTCCGTCACCTTGCGCTCCAGGGCCCTGGTGTCGATATTGGCCACCGTGATTCCGGTAAGGTCGGGCATACCGTAATTCAGCACCGATTCAGCCACCGCGGGATAAGGTTCCAGGTCGACCACGGATTCGAGGTTGACGGTGTTGAGTAACCAGGAGAGGTCCCGCTTGACACATTCCTTGAGACGTCGCGAACTGATTATCAGCGGATTGGACTGATGCACGGGAAGACCACGCCGTGTCGACCCGCTGTCAGCCGGTACCGGGTCAGGGTTTCCACTTTCTGACGGAGCCTGATTCCGGGGCCCGGATGGCGCATTATCCGCCGCGTCCGCTGTCCCGATTACCGTTGCCCGGGCAGCTTTCGCGACAGGTGAATCGTCAGTGAGGCGATCCAGCAATGCCGGCTGAAGTTTTTCCTGTTGCTGTAATTCCGCCATCGATCATAGTCCTTTATCGATCTTTCTCATCAGCAGGCTGTCCGCCTTCTTCTGAAAAATCAACCGGGTCCGATTCCCGGGTATCGAAAATGATTTTCCGGGTTTCCAGCAGCGCATAATCTTTGGCGTCGGTGGCCAGCACCCGTTGCCCGAGCCCGTAAAACTGCTCGCTGCCCTGGTCAATCCATTCCGTCTTCCGGGCCAGCAGTACCAGGGAATCTTCGCTGTTTTCCGAGCCGGCATAGCGCGTGGGGATCAATCCCACCATCTGGCCGCCGTTGGTCCAGGTGAATTGCGCGGGAGCCCAGACCATGTCCCGCAGGTCTTCCGGTTCTTCAACGGTGATTTCCCGGATCCTGCAGAAAGGCACCCAGTAATAGGTACCGTTGACTATCGCTTCGATAAACGGTCCGATGCGGCTGTCGGCATCGGCAATCCAGGTAAATGGTTCACCGTTAAGGGTTCCAGGTGTCTCAGGTGCCTGCTCGTAGGCCTGGGCCGTCAGCCCGGCACCGCGATCCGGTCGGTCAGCAGCGAAATGACCCAGGGCCTCGACACACAGGGCCATCCAGTCCTCGGGTTTGCCGAACAGGTGAGGCGAGCGATTGCCGGCGAACACATCGGCGCGGTAGGCCTCGCAGCGCAGTGCTTCCCGGTAGGTCTGCACCATCGCCAGGGCTCCGGCGTCCAGTTCCCCGATCACTTTCAACTGATTCAGGGCGCGTCCCCAGGCACCCTGAATCACCAGCAGCTGAAACAGGAAAATACGCAGCTTGGCATCGGCAGGCTTGGCCTTGACCTGTTCCTGCAGGAGTGCCAGTGACGTGGCGACATCGCCCTCCCGTAGCTTTTCCTCGGCCTGCATAGTATCCCCACTGTCAACAATGTTCTGTACAAAGCCCCATCAATTTCGAAATAGAAATGACAGGGCCAGGTCGGCGCCCGAAAACTGAAGGCCAGTGAGCTAGAACTTGTCTACATTTTGTGGGATATCCCACTGACACTCTATTTCACCGTCAGCACCACCTTTGGGATTTTGCGGTGTGTAAATCAGGTTGAATTTACCGAAATTCAGCGTTACGTTCTCCGTAAGGCGTTCCTCGCCACCACTGCCCCCCGTTGAAACGGATGACACGATGATATCTTTCATGTCGATGAGGATGTATTCCAGCGGTTTATCGCCAGCTTTTCTGACGATCAACTGGCCCTTGGGAATATGGGTTCCTTTGCAGCAGGCCTGCATGAGCTTGGGGGTAGACTTATCGACATAGTGGGTGAAGGAAATGTCCTGCACGTTGACCTTGCCCGCGCCGCTACCGGTACCCATGTGAGTTGTACCGGACTGGGACGCTCCCCAGCTCCAGGCCAGAATATCGATCTTCTTCTCGTGTGTACTGTCCTTACTTTCACCCTCGATGCCATCCAATTCCAGAAACATGTCAACAGCCATTGCTTGTCACTCCTTTTTACGTTGAAATTCGCGCTTAAATTTACCAGTTAAACCTGCTAGCAAACCTCGGTACCAGGCCCCTTCCCACGCCTGTCAATCTAGCCAACCCGGGCGCGGCATACCATGCGTTGGTGAAACCATGGTTATTTATACAGTTATGCCGCCTTGTCCGAAGGCAGCTTGGACACCAGTCGCAGGGACACGGTAAGCCCTTCAAGCTGGTAATGCGGTCGCAGGTAAAACTTCGACGAGTAGTAACCGGGGTTGCCTTCCACTTCCTCCACCACTACTTCCGCTGCGGCCAGTGGTTTCCTGGCCTTGGTGGATTCGGACGACCCCCCGGGGTCGCCGTCCACGTACTGCATGATCCAGTCCTGCAGCCAGCGCTCCATGTCTGCCCGTTCCTTGAAGGAGCCGACCTTGTCCCGGACGATGCACTTCAGGTAATGGGCAAAGCGGCAGCTGGCAAACAGGTAGGGCAGCCGGGCGGCCAGCCGGGCATTGGCGGTGGCGTCCGGATCCTGGTACTCCGCCGGTTTATGCAGGGACTCGGCACCGATAAAGGCGGCGAAGTCGGAATTCTTCTTGTGGATCAGCGGCATCAGCCCGGACTTGGCCAGCTCCGCTTCCCGCCGGTCGCTGATGGCGATCTCCGTGGGGCACTTCATGTCCACGCCGCCATCGTCGGTGGGAAAGGTATGGGTGGGCAGTCCTTCCACCGCGCCGCCGCTTTCTATCCCGCGTATTCTGGAACACCAGCCAAACTCCTTGAAGGCGCGATTGACATTCACCGCCATGGCAAAGGCCGAATTGGACCACACGTATTTTTCGTGATCGGAGCCGGTGGTGTCTTCCTCGAAATTGAATTCTTCCACCGGGTCGGTGCTGGCGCCGTAGGGCAGCCTGGCCAGGTAACGGGGCATGGTCAGGCCGATGTAACGGGAGTCCTCGGCTTCCCGCAGCGACCGCCAGCCGGCGTATTCGGCGGTCTGGAATATCTTGGTCAGGTCCCGGGGATTGGGCAGTTCCTGCCAGCTGTCCATCTGCATCAGGGTGGGTGCCGCGGCCGCGATAAACGGTGCGTGGGCGGCGGCGGAAACCTGGGCGATTTCCCCCAGCAGTTCGACATCGGTGGGACTGTGGTCGAATTCGTAGTCGCCAACCAGGCAGCCGTAGGGTTCGCCACCGAACTGACCGTATTCCTCTTCGTAAATTTTCTTGGCAATGGGACTCTGGTCCCAGGCAGTGCCCTTGTAGCGTTTCAGCGTCTTGTGCAGTTCCTTCTTGGGGATATTCAAGACCCTGATCTTCAGCATCTCGTCGGTTTCGGTGTTGTTCACCAGGTAGTGCAGTCCCCGCCAGGTACCTTCCAGCTTGCGATACGCTTCGTGATGAAGAATGAGATTGATCTGCTCCGTCATGCGCTGATCGATTTCCGCGATCAGTGCCTGGATGGTCCCCAGGACATCGGAAGACACCACCGCCGTGTCTTTCAGCAGCTGTTCCGCCAGGGTTTGCACCGCGGTTTCCACCGCTTCCTTGGAGCGCTCCGACTTGGGCTTGAATTCCTTCTGCAGCAGGGATTCAAACTCGCTTGCTTCCAACCCTTCCGCCGCGCCGGACTCCGGGCTCTGTTCTTTTTCAGCCATATCTTAAAAACTCCCGCTAGGTTTGCTCAGTCCCACTGTCAGTTCAGTCTTCATCCTTCGCTTCAGTGTCTTCACTTTTCTTTTCTGCCGCGAGGGACTGCAGAAGCGCCGAATCGTTCATGATTTTACCGATGAGGTCTTCCGCGCCGGTTTTACCGTCCATGTAGGTAATCAGGTTGGACAGCTGGGTTCGCGCTTCCAGCAATTCCCGGAGTCCGTCCACCTTGCGTGCCACGGCCGCCGGCGAAAAATCGTCCATGCTGTCGAAGGTGATATCGACGCTGAGGTTGCCCTCACCGGTCAGGGTGTTGGGCACCTGGAACGCCACCCGGGGCTTGGTGGCCTTGAGACGTTCATCAAAGTTGTCCACGTCTATTTCCAGGGCCTTGCGTTCCGCCACCGGGGGCAGATCCTCTTCCGGATTACCCGACAGATCCGCCATGACTCCCATGACAAATGGCAGCTGAATGGTTTTTTCCGAACCATACAGCTCGACATCGTATTCGATCTGTACCCGGGGTGCCCTGTTTCTGCCGATGAATTTCTGGCTGCTGGATTTTGCCATTTGTCGCTCCTGTCGCTGCTGTCGCGTAGTCTGAATTTATTTCCGGCCCTGCCGGTTACGCTGGCCGGACTGCGGTTACCGCTGACCTGTTGATCGCTGGCGCAATACCTGATTGCTGTCCCTTGACCCCCGCTGCCTAATCGGCATCGATACCGCTGATATTCTGCACCTGCTGCAGGCCATCAGGGGCAATATCCTTGACAATTTCCAGAAACCCCATGGAAGAAAGACGCTTGGCCCGCTGCATCAGCAAGGGTACCGGGCTTGACGGCTCGGTGCGGCGGAAGTAGTCACTGATCTTGTCCATCATCCTGATGGCCGATTCCCGGGAATCGATCTCGCCGCTAACGGCGCGGCTGGCCACCCCCGCCCCGCCGGCATCCTGTTGATCGCCCCCCGGCCCCGCCGTGGCTTCGCCACGCAGTTCCAGGAACTCGTTAATGACCGCGGCGATTTCCTTCAGGCGGTTGGCCAGGGCTCCCAGGTCCGGAGCAAAGGAGCTGCCGACTTTATCCATCAGCAACTGGTCGATGGCCATCAGCCGCGACTGTGATTCACTCAGCGCATCGGCCGTTGCCTTCAGGTCCTCGATGGGACATTCAAGAAATGCCGCCCGCACCTGTCCGACGCTGTCGCCGCCACCTGCACCACCTTCTTCGTCATCGGTGTCGCCGGCGTCCGCCGGTGGTGCGCCGGCATTGCGCACGTCGTCAAAACTGTAGGATCCCCAACCCTTGATGGCCACCAGCGACGCCCTGGAAATCGGCTGCAGCATGTCCTCGCGGTCGCACAGGGAGATGACCACGTTGACCCGCATGGTGGGGTCATCGTCATCTTCGTGATCGAGCAGGGGGTAAAGGGAATCCCAGAAGCGGTCCATCAACTGATGGATCAGTGTCAGGCCCTGTGCCAGTCCGCTCAGGCCCTCCGAGGCCACCAGCGAGCGGGTGAGCAGCACCGCCAGGCGCAGGTCCCGGGTGCGGGTCATCAGTTCCAGGACGCCCCGTCGCACCGCCCCCCAGTCCACCTGGTCGGTTTCTTTTTCCGGACTCTCGATGGCCCCTTCACTTTTTTTCGCGGTGAGGTTCTGCAGTGCGATAAAGGCGGGATCGTATTCCAGGTCCTCACCCGCGGGGTTGTCCGGGGATACCTCGGACAATAATTGGTCAAAATCTAGGCTAGCCATTGTTTTTATTCGTTTTTCCCGGTTCGAACCGAAGGCTTAAGACAACTCGTCAGCACCCGTGGAAAGGTATGCTGATAACGATCGGCCACAAATGCCCGGTTTTTAATTCTTGAAATACGAAGGGTGATACTTCATCGTTAAGAACTGGCGCACCGGTCCCTGAGCACCCGACCCTGTTTCCTAATCGGTGATTCACTTAACTGTATACCACAGGGTGAAGAAAATACAATGGTGTAGTGGCTGGCAGCCTCTTTTCCGCAGCCCGCGCCGCCGGCACAGGATACGGCAGCCTGACAGGCAGTGCCCGGTACCATCGGATAAAACCAATGACCAACGACGACAAAACTGTTTTCAAGCGGAACGATCGCCTTGACGAAACCGTGCTGCAGCCTGCTGCGGCAGAAACCGGGGATGATCGCCCGCAAGCGGCCGCGAATGTCATACCGCCTTCTCCGGAACCCCGCCCGGACCGGGTCCTGTCGGGGACATCCGACCCGGCGGAGTCAGCTGCAGACGAAGCACCGCCAACCGGACCGCAGGAAACCATCCTGCAGCCTCGCCGTGCACAACCCGGGGAAGCGGAAACCGTCCTGAAACAGGCGGGAACTGCCCCAGGCCATGACCAGACAGTGCCGGCCGGCGGGCAAGCGGCGGTGGCGCCGGAGTCTGCCGGCGGTCAGAATTCGGGCGCAACCGGCAGGCAGTCCATTCTGGAACCCGGCGCCGTGATCAAAAATCGCTTTGTCATCGACCAACTGCTGGGCAGCGGTGGCATGGGCATGGTCTACCGCGCGCTGGACAAACGCAAAGAAGAAGCCGAGGACCGGGATCCCTTCGTTGCCATCAAGATTCTCAGCGATGAATTCCGCCGTCATCCGAAATCACTGGTCGCCCTGCAGCGGGAAGCCCGTAAGTCCCAGACACTTGCCCATCCCAACATCATCACGGTCTACGACTTCGACCGGGATGGCGATGTCGTTTACATGACCATGGAAGAGCTGAGAGGTCAGCCTTTGGACGAGCTGATCCGGAACCACCCCCGTGGCCTGCCCCCGAAAAAGGCGGTCCAGCTGATCAAGGCCATCGCCGAGGGACTGCAATATGCCCATTCCAAGGGCATCGTCCATTCCGACCTGAAACCGGCCAATGTGTTCATCACGGATGACGACCAGATAAAAATTCTTGACTTCGGTATCGCCCAGGCGGTGTCGTCCATTGAATCCCGGGACGGGGACAAGACCGTGTTCGATGCCCGGGCGGAACTGGGCGGCCTGACCCCTGCGTACGCCAGCCATGAAGTCTGGGAAGGCGCGGAACCGCATCCCAGCGACGATATTTACGCCTTGGGCCTCATCGGCCATGAACTGCTGACGGGACTGCACCCCTATTTCAGAAAGTCCGCCATGGTGGCCGCTGAAGAGCAGTTGACCGCCAGGCGGCCCAGCGGACTCAAGTCCTACCAGGCCAGGATATTGCATTCGGCCATTGCCATCAGGCGCAGCGACCGGCCCGCCGACGCCGGGGAGTTTCTGCTGCAGTTCGACCGGGCACCACTGTCCAAGAAAATCGCCGCCTCCCTGGCCATCCTGCTGGGGGCGGTGGTATTGCTCAGCGTGCTCGCCGTCAATCGGCCCGGACAGCTTGATCCCGATGTCCCCTTCGTCGACCTGACCCCCGAGGTCCAGAGCGCCATACTCGCGGACCTCGACCATGGCAACGAGGCCCTGGCGTTATCCCTGGCTAACGATGCCCTGTTTTACTTCAATCGGGCCTGGGAGCTGCATCCGCGTAATCCCGATGCGACGAGGGGTCTGGCTTCCGCCGTGGAGACGGTGTTAAATAAGCAATACGAGGGTAGCCTGCGAGCCAGGACGGCGGACCAGCTGGCAGATGTAACCAACCTGTTAAGCTACCCCTCCCTGGCCGAAGATCCGGCGCTGACGTCCCTGCGCGAAACCCTGCAAGAGCGCTTGTCCGATGAATTGAATCAATGATCCGCCCGGCAGGCCAGTCAGGCGTACCCTACTGAAACGCTGTTGAGGAGAACCAGATGCACACCGGAGTCATCATGATCAAGCCGATAATACTGGTCCCGTTGCTTACCCTTGTCATTGCCTGCAGCAGCAACCCGACACCACCGGTGCCGGCCACCGCGGCGCAACGGGTTGCCGAGCTGGAAGTCGTGGACTGCCTGCTGCCGGGACAGATCAGGGGCATTGGCAATCGCGCCACCTACCTGACGGCGCGGCGCCCGGTGCTGACCACCGCCGCGGACTGCGCACTTCGCGGCGGCGAGTACGTGCTTTACGACCGGGCCGATTACCGTTCCGCCCTGGAGGTCTGGATGCCGTCGGCGGAGGCGGGCGACGCGGAAGCCCAGGCCTATGTCGGGGAAATTTTCGAACGCGGCCTGGGCGGCACACCCAATTACGAGGCCGCTGCTATCTGGTATCAGCGGGCGGCGGACCAGGGCAACTCCCGGGCCCAGTTCAACCTGGGCACGCTGTATGAGCAGGGACTGGGCGTCGAACAGGATCGCCTGACCGCGCTGAACCTCTACCGCCAGGCCTGGGGACTGGAAGAGGATGACGTCGTTTACCAGTCCATGGCTGCCCGGGAGAGCAATGAAATCCGTGAACAGCTCGAGCAGCAAATTGACGCCCTGAATGCCCAGATCGACGCCCTGCAGAATACCATCGAGCAGCAGCAACGCTCGGTTGAACAGCAACAGAACAACGACGCCCAGGCCAATCGACAGATACAACAGCTGCAGAACCTGGTTGCCGAGCTGGAACAGCAGCGGCAGACAGCCCAGGTCCGGGTCACCGCGTTGCCGATATTCAGGGAGCCGGTCAGCAACCCGCAATTGTCCCAGGCCATCGATCTGCCGGAAACAGTCGGCGACGTGGCGGATTTCGGCAACTACTACGCCCTGGTGATAGGTAACCAGAACTACCAGCGCATCGAGGACCTGCAATCCCCCATCAATGATGCCAGGCGCGTGGGTGAGCTGCTGAGCGCAAAGTATGGCTTCTCGGTACGCACGCTGCTGGATGCCGGGTATGCGGAAATTTTCGATGCCATCAACGACCTGAACGAGGTCCTGACGGAAAACGACAACCTGCTCATTTTCTATGCCGGTCATGGGACACGGATAGAATCGCAGCGCTTCGAGGAGGGCTACTGGCTGCCCATCGATGCGGACCCGCCACCTACCAATACGTTCTGGGTCGATAACGAACGTATTACCCGGCACCTGGCCCGCTTGAATGCCCGGCGCATCCTGGTGGTGGCCGACTCCTGCTACGGGGGATTGCTGTCCGATGAGCCGGGCTTCATCGCCGGTGACGGCCAGGTGGAACTCAGCGAAGCCTTCTTCAATTTTAAACTGCCGAAGCGGGCCCGCCTCCTGCTGTCCTCCGGCGGGGATCGGCCGGTACTGGATAATGCCGGCGGCAATAATTCAGTCTTTGCCCGGGCATTCCTGGAAGTGCTGGAGTCGAATACCGGGATTCTGCGCGGGCCGGAACTGTTTCTGAAGGTTCGCGATATCGTCAGCGCGCGGGCGCGGGCGGTGGATTATGAACAGGAGCCGGAGTTCAAGGCGATTCGCTTCGCCGGGCACGAAGCGGGGGACTTTTTCTTTGTGCCCCAGCCCGATGCCCTGCAGTAGTGCGGAGAACCGGCCTGGGGCAGGCCAGGCCGGCGGATGCGGGGCACTTGATCAGCCTGACTGACCGCCGTCGGAGAAATTGACCGCCACCAGCGTGACGTTGTCCCTGGCCCCCCTGTCCAGGGCCAGGGACAACAGGTCGGTGACTGTATTGGCGGGTTCCGTGTTGAACTGCATGGACTGCGCCATCTCGCGTTCACTCAGTTCCCGGTAAAGCCCGTCGGAACAAAGCAGAAATCTGTCTCCCGCAAGGAGGTCCCCCTCCACCACGTCCAGGTGCGAATCCTCCAGCGCGCCAATGGCCCGGGTTATCACGTTGGCTGCCGGATGGCTCTCTGAATCGGCCCGTTTCAACATGCCGTGATCGATGAGATGCTGCACCTCACTGTGATCATGGGTCAGCTGTTCGAAAACGCCATGCCGAAGCCGGTAGAGGCGACTGTCGCCGGCCCAGATACAGGAATACCTGGCCCCTCGTGCCAGGAAAATCACTACCGTGCTGCCGATCAAGGTCTGCTGCCGCTCCCTGGCGGCGGCCATCAGACCGGCATTGACCCGTACCAGGGAAGCCTTGGCAGCCTGGGTAGCCTGCGCCAGGCCTGCCTGCGGCAGGTCCCGGGACAATGTCGATACAATCAGGTCACTGGCGAAATCCCCGGCCTGGTGTCCCCCCATGCCGTCGGCAACCACCCACAGCCCGATATCCGGCTTGTCCAGGAACGCATCCTCGTTAAGCCGACGTACCTTGCCGGGGTCAGTGGCACCGCTGGAACGCCAGTTGATCAATGGTGTCGTAGTCACTGGCTGTCAATGCCTTCGACACCGAGGCTGTCAGCCTCCCCGCCCCACTGCTCCCAATTGCTGGAATTCCAGTTTCCCAGCAGCATGGCCGCGAAATCCCGCGGTCTCGGCAGCTCGGAACAGAACAGCAGACTCGGGGCCACGTTCTCGGAGCCGGAACTCCACCAGGCACTGTGAGTTCCCAGCCGTTGCACAATCAGGTTCTGTGCAAGGCCGGACAGTCCCGGCTTACAGTCCGAATCGGCGAGAGGCATGCGCCATGCCTGGCCAAAGCCCTTGTCGGGCTGATGGCTGAAAGGCATGGCAACGTGTTCCAGGTTACCGAGAGAAACCACCTGGTTATCGAAATCGTTCATCTCGAGTCCTTCCTCCAGTGCCTTGAGGATCACCTGCTCAGCGGCATCGAACCATGCCCCGCCGTTATAAAAAACACTGAAAAGACTGGCGTCCAGCGGCAGACGACAGGCCAGGGTCAGTGGAAAATACCGCCCTACCCGATCGACACTGGGCATCAACAGGCCACACCAGGGAAAATCGCCAAGCAATCCCCGGTCAACGGCGAATCGCCAGATCGGGCTGGTAAGGTAGGCATTCAGCCAGTTTTCGCCCAGCTGTTCCCTGCTGCTGGAGATCGACTGCTGCAGCCACTCGTCCCAGTTATCAATAAATTCCTGGGGCAGCCTGCGATTGACAAAATCACCCAGTTCGGGAAATTTGCCGTAAAAGCCGGGGACATCAGCCATTGGCTACAGCAGGCTGCCGGGACAGCGGAACTGACTGATCGGTTCCATGATGAATGGATTGAGAATCGTATTGGCATGCAATTCCCAAGTTGATCGACGTCCCCTGTCGGTAAACGTGACTTCCACCAGGTCATTGGACCGTACCTCCACCTCGGCGGTGTCCAGCAACCTGAACCAGGCCCAGGGTCCGTTGATCGTGGTGGTCAGGGGCAGTCCGCTACTGTCTTCAAAGCTGATGCGAACCAGGCCGGAATCGCTGGCGGCGGGCCACTGCGCCGGTCGCAGCCTGGGCGGGTCATGACGATAGGTATACACCTGATTACCCAGCTCAAGCTCAAAGCTGGTGACGTTCGCGTCCATGTAGGTTGGCTGCAACTGAAAGCTGACCGACGGTAGCCGCGACCCGTCCTGGAAGTAAATCTCCTGAATAGTGGCGGCTCGCTGAAACTGGGACAGCACCTGGTTGCTGATGCCGATACTGGAGTTGCCGAAGGTCCTCCAGCGCCATTCGTTCGCTGTGATGTCGGCAAACTGCTGCAGGTATTCACTGAAGAATCCCGGAATGGTGCCTTCCGGTCCGAACAGCATGGCAAAATCCTGCAGGGTTATATCCCGCGGACTGTCCTTGACGAATGGATAACGATTGTTGACCGCCTGCCGGCACATCGGCAGCACCTGGGATTGCCAGCGATCATCCAGCTGGGCCCGGGCACCGCCGAATACCGCCGCCCTGCTGTTGACCGCCAATTGCAGCATCCAGGTATCCACCGGCTCCGGATACCGGGATGATTCCACCTGCAGCCTGGTCATCAGGTCCGTGGAATCCGAGGCGGCGGCCAGCTCCAGGGCGTCGGGACCGATGCCCATGAGCACGGCATTGAGCTGCTCGTTCAGGCGATCCACGGATTCCAGCGCCAGGTCCAGGGTGGAATCGCCGTTTTCATTCGCCGACACGAAGGTGATCAGTTCCTGGAAGTGTTCGTTGACAACGCTTTCCGGGCTTACGATGGACTCCAGGGCGTCACCCCCATCGTTGTCGTTGTCCGCAGACTGCCTCAGCCGGGCGAGCCGGGACTGCGAAGTGACATTTACCGCCGCTGCCGCCACGTTATCCAGCAACCCGGATCTGGCCAGAGTGAGCTGTCCGGCGACTTCGCGCAACAGGTTCCTCACCGGGGAACCGGTTCCGGCCGCCTGGTCCAGCACTTCCTGGGCCTGCTGGAGCGATTGAAATTCGCTGATGCGCAGATCACTCAGCAGATTCTCCCAGGATTGAATATAGTCGGCGAAATACCGCTGGCGCAGCCCCTGCTGCAGGTCGAGTACTTCTGCCGCGGACAGTTCCTCCCGCGACGGATTCAATACCCAGATTTCATTACTGGCCAGCAGCGCGACGGAATTCAGTTGTCCCGAGAAATAGTCGTGATAGCCATCGTAGGTCAGGAAACTGGTTATGCCCTCTTCGGCAAGTCCGGCTCCGCTTTGCCGATCGAACACGGTTTCACCGGCAGGCCCGGTTGCGCTGGCCAGGCGAAACGGGTTGCTGTCAATGGCGACGTAGTCCCGTTTCATGCGGCCATAGAGCAGGTCGGCCAGGGGCACTGCACTCAGGTCACGCCGGGCCGAGGCAATAACCGTGTCATCCAGGGCAAAGGGCTCGTAACCAAGTTCCAGCATCGAGCGCAGGTGCTCGGCAAACTGGCCCTGCACCGCCGGCTGGTCCGGGTACATTTCGCGCCAGTCCAGGTCCATCCACAGGGCAATCTGCTCCGGGTCGCGCCGGTCCTCGTCGGCCAGCATCAGGTAGGTTTTCAGTGCCTCGTACTGCAGGTCGCTGTCGTCATTGCTGGATAACAGATCCTGCTCAACCCGGAACATCACCGACGGCAGCAGGTACTGATTCAATTCCTGGCGATAAATCTCCATGGCCGACTCGCCCAGCCGGTCCCCCTGGTAAAGGCCGAAACCCATGAGCATCGGCGCCTGGTCCTGGAACGGCCGGTAGACGTCGGTTATCCCGCGAACGGTATTCAGCCTGTCCAGCAGCTGATCAAATGTTTCCGGCCCGCCCAGGGACGCCTGCTCACTTGCCAGGTCCTGATAACTGTCCAGGGCACTCTGAAACCTGCCGGTATAAATCTGGTTGCGGGTGAAACTGGTTGACCAGGCCAGGACCATGGCGACGGCAGCAATCGCAGCCGCCGCATAGGCTCCGCCCTGCAGCCAGCGCCGGCGCTTCTCGATCCCCCGGTTGGCACCGACCAGTTCGGCTTCCTCGAATATGACATTCTGCAGCAGGCGATTGACGAAGAAACTTTTGCCTTCGCCACTGAACGGCCGGATGGATTGCGGGCTCACGTCAAACACCCTGGCCAGGGATCCCATGACCCGGTCGATAGGCGAACCTTCCTGGGTACTGCTGATGAAATAGGCGCCCCGCAGCAACGGGCTTTCGTCATACCGACTGCTGGCAAACACGTCGTCGAGAAAGCCGCCAAGCAACTCCTTCATCGACGCCATTTGCGGGGGGAAGCTGAAAATTCGCTTGCGGCGATCAACGTTCCGTTCGTGATGAAGTTTCCACATCAATCGCCTGTTGATCTGCTCCACCAGGAGATCGAATTCCTCGTTGAACAGCCTGGCTGTGCCCGCCGGGTCCTGCTGCGCATCGAAAGGAAAACTCACACCCCAGACCTGCCCCCTTTCCTGCAGCCCGAGGTCGTCGAAAAATTCCATGAAACCGGAAACAAGATCACACTTGGTGAAGATCATGTAGACGGGGAATTTCACCCCGAGTTCCTGCTGCAGTTCCTGCAGTCTTTGCCGAATGGCGCTGACCTGCCTGTTGCGCTCCGCCTCGGATTGCGTCAGTAAATCCTGGAGACTGATTGCTACCAGTGCACCGTTTATCGGTCGGCGTCGCCGGTATTTCTTCAGCAGCTTGAGAAATCCACGCCAGGCCGCACTGTCTGCCCTGGCATCGCTGTCCTGGGTCGTGTATCTGCCTGCCGTATCCAGCAGCACGGCTTCCTCGGTAAACCACCAGTCACAGTTCCGGGTTCCGCCCACGCCGTGTATGGCGTTCTTGCCGAATTTTTCCGCCAGGGGAAATTTCAGTCCGGACTTGAGCAGGGCGGTGGTCTTGCCGCTGCCGGGGGGACCGATAATGATGTACCAGGGAAGTTCATAAATGCTGGCCCCGCCCCGTTTTCTCGAAGCAACTTTCAGCGTCTTGAGGGCATCGTCGAAGCGGTTTTTCAACAGCGCCACTTCCTCCCGGGAAACCGACTGGTCCGGCTGGACGGCAGCGCCGGGATCTTCGCCGGCGTCTGCCACCAGATCGGCATTGGCCTTGTTGACCTGTGATTGGATGCGCGCGTTGTTCAGTCCCCACAGGAATACACAAACCAGGATCGCAATGAATCGGGCGGTCTCTGAGCCCAGGGGCACCATGCCGGCAATGGCGATCAGTGGACCGACAAACCAGATCAGTATGCTGACGGCCAGCAATCCCAGCAGCGAAGTGATCCAGCGGTTTTTTAGCACTGCAAATAGTCTTTTCATGGAGGATTACCCTTGCCTTGCCATGCAGAGTCTGTCAATCACTGTGGACCGTCAATTGCCTGTTGTTGGATGATCCGGTCCAGGTCGTCATAGATGGAGGCGTTGGACTGCCCCACGGTGAATCGGAAACCTGAATAGATGACCAGCAGCAACACGCCAAGCACCGCGCCGATGACCCACATCGGCACGTACCGGGTCAGGGCGTTGCGCCGGTCCCTGACCCCTTCCCAGTGCGGTGACAGATCCCGCTCGAACTCGCCCCTCTGGCTGCTGATCAGTCGGTAGAGGGAATCCTGGATCGCGGTCAGCTGTTCCATGCTGCCGGTGGACAGCGCGTACTTCCCCTGGAACCCCAGCGCCAGGCAGATAAAGATCAATTCCAGCAGATCGATACTTTGGGACGGCATCTGTTGATGCTGTTCGAGGATCAGGAAGAATTTTTCACCACCCCAGGTTTCGTTGTGAAACACGCTCAGCAGACTCTGGTTGGTCCAGCCGCTTTCACTGCCCCAGGGCGTACTCATGACGGCGCCGTCCAGGTAGGTACACAACAGGTAACGCGCCGTGAGTACGGTATCTCGATCAATGCCCTGGGCGTACGCCCGGTCTTCAAACTGCCGTAGCTGCCCGACAATGCGCTCCTTCAGCGCATCGACACGATCCTGGGTCAGGGTGCTGCGCAGCTGCGCGCCCAGTACCAGCAGGCTGCCGGCGCTGGTCACCAGCGGGTTGATCCCGGAATTGATCAGCTGCCCGATGGCCGGCAGATCGTTGACTTCGCGTGACCGGACAGGAGGCGGCCGGTCTACGGGCAGGTCTTGTGTGACAGGCCCCGGGCTGTAGGTTTCGCGGGGGGGTGACGGTGGCTGATCGGCACCTGCCCGATCGGGTCGCCGACCTCCGGGCATTGGCCGCAGCACTGTCTTGTCGTTATCGTTATTGGCAAACGGATCGTCAGAACTCATACGTTACCCTACCCTCTTATGGCCCAAAGCTCCATTTTCAAACCTGGAAAATCGCCGCTGAGGTGAATTGCCATGCCACCGGAACTCTTCAACTGGTCCCACAGCTCGCCGCCGCGCTCCAGTTCGAAATAGACGAACCCCGAATGATAAGGAACCTGCCTGGGCGCAGCGGGCATCGGTCGAATGCGAATTCCCGGCATCTGGACATTGACCAGCTGGCGGATCTGTTCCGTCGCACCGATGGTAATCTGCCGGGGCAGGTGCTGCCGGATTTCCTCCGTGGGAACGTCGGCGGCAATCGCCAGGACAAAACTGGCACTGTCCAGGAGAGACTTGTCTGCCAGGACCGCCACGCGAATGCCGAACTTGCGTTCCTGCAGGGGAATTGACACCGCATTCTGTTCGATCACCATGCTCAGCGACTGGCGCAGCTGAGCGATCACCGGTTCGAAGGTCTCCTGGAGCCTGCCGTGCCGGTACTCCGGCAGTTTCTCGGCACGCTTTTCCGCTTTCATGAAGGTGGCCAGCTCGCCCGCCAGCATGATCAACTGCTGGTACAGGTTTTCCGGATGCAGCTGTCGTGCCTGGACGAAATGGCTTACCAGCGGCAGGTAGCGATTGACTGTCTGCAATAACAGAAAATCCTGGATTTCGGCGGCACCGCCGCGATCGGAGACGGTAAGGCGCGCCGCCAGTGCCTGGGCGCGATGATCCAGCAATCCCTGAAGCTCGTTCAAAAACCCGGCAAGCAGTGGCGAAGCCTGAACCGCCAGCAACGGAGGAATAAAGCTCTCGTCCATCATGATGGAACCGTCAGCACGCACTTCGGCTATCCGCCCCACGGCCAGGCTGGCATAGTCGTCAAGCGGCTCGGACTCCAGTTTCAGCCGGGCCTTCAGGGCCCCCAGCTGAATCGTGGCGCTGCCACCACCTACGGTGCTGTCATCCTCAACTTCCGCTTCGCTGGAGGCGTAGCGGGCAAGACTCTCGGGACCTTCCTCGTGATCAAGCTCAGCCACGCCGGCACGACGTAACGGCAGGCACAGGTAGACGATACTGTTCTTGACCGTATCGGCGATTTCAATGGCCTGGGGCGGGGGCTCTTCGCCGGGCATGATAAACGGTGTGCCGTCCTGGAAAACGCCGCTGGCATGCTCGATAGCGATCTTGCCCAGTTCCAGCAGCTTGGCGTCCAGGTTCACCTGCAGAAAGCCCCACGGGAACGGACTGACGCTGCTCACCCGCCCGTCGATATAGGATTCCCAGTACCGCGTATACTGCTGGTAGTGCTGCGGCCTGAGAAACATTCCCTCGGACCAGATTACACGATTGTTTCGTGACATCCCTATTTCCTTTGTTAAGCGAGTGTGCCGTGTTGCCGTCCAGCAAACCGGTTGTGCGGTAAGCAATCAGCCACGCCTGTTATCTCCCGAGTCGAGCCTTCTCAACTGTTCTTCGTAGGCCTCGTTGAATTCTTCGGCAAACAGCAGCTGAAAGGCATTGCCCGATTCATGGACCACTTGATCATAATACCTGCAGTAATCCTCCCAGGCCCGGGCATTTTTACCCGAAGGCAATAACGTCGATTTGACCAGTCCCTGGGTCTCGCTCTTGGCAAATCGCCGCGGATCGAACTTGCCCAGCAGGGCTTCAATCCCGGCGTGCATCGCCACAATCATGGCGATCTGGTGATTCTTGATATCAGCGACGGCTTCGGTGACCGCCTCGTCAGAGCGCAGAAACCCGTGGCGGTCATTGGCCAGCAGTGTTTTCAGCGCATCGTCCACCTGCGGCGTAAACTTCAGCGGGTTGTTCTCCGAGGGTTTTACCGTGGTCAGGGACATACGGAACTGGTTTTTCAACTCCGCCCGGGACTGCAGCAGAACCATCAATCCCTGGACCATTTCCCGAAACAGCGAGCCGGCCATGCTCATCTGCCCCGGCGCATCGCCCAGGCTGGCCAGAAACTCGGCATCGAGACCGGCCCCCTGCAGAAAGGCACGCCAGGCATCCGTTTGCTGGTGCTGTGCAGGGGGTTGCCGGGGTTCGACCCGAGGTGCCTCAACGCGTTCACTTGCCGGGGGCGGCTGGCTTGGCGACGGTTGGGGTATCGATGCAGCGGCCGGACGAAGGTCATCGCTGCCGCCGCCGGGAAATTCTTCCGGCGCCGTGTTGAAACTGGTCTTGTCCCAGTCTTCCGGGATTAATTCCTGCGGCGCCTCGCCCGCCGGGCCGGTGCCCAGGTCACTGTCCAGTTTCACGTTTCCGGGATTGAAAGCCGAGCCCTGGGGCGCATGGTTGTCGTTTAGCAGGTTGTGCAGGGCCGCCTCATCGTTGTCGCGGGTCCCCGACCGGTGGTCGGGTCCACGCTGTTGCCGATCCTGGCCATTGCCGAAACTGGCCAGTGGATCAAAATCCGGCTCGTTGGGCAGGTCACCATCCTGGAAGCCGACGTTCCGGGGGGAATCCGCCGGGGCGACATCAAAGTCGCCGCCGTGAGCTTCCGCCATGGGAATATCCGGCAGCTCCGCCACTTCAACCTCTGCCGAGGCTTCCCGGGATTCGTCGATTCCGGCCGGAGGCTCCCGGGGCACGGGTGTGGGCAGCGGTCCATCGTCGGCATCCCCGGTCAACTCCACCTTTACCTGGTAGTCCCCGAAGACCAGCACATCCCCTTCCTGCAGGGCGGTAACCTGCCCCTTGCCCAGGGGACTGGCATTGTCATTGATGTAAATCCCGTTCTTGCTGATGTCCATCAGGTGAAAATGGCCATCCTCGAAGAAAATCATGCCATGCTGGCCTGAAACCACCCGACTGTCGTCCGGGATGACCCAGGCATTGTCATCGGAGCGACCGAAACTGCCGCCCTTGTCGTCGAACGACTTGCTGGCGGCATCGCCCAGCTGTTGTTGGTGGTGGCTGATGATTTTAAGAGTAAGATTCATTATCCGGATTATTTTTCTTCGGCAGCAGGACGGCATTCCCGGGCGGTTAAAATTGTTGCAGAAATACCGTTGATTTCCTAGTGCGCCGGAGCAGATACTGCGACCTGTCGCAAATGAAAGCTGCGCGCCCGGTGGTAACGTCGGTGGCGCTTGCAACGATTGCCAAGGTCAAATCATCGTTGCTAGAATTTCCCGGTGGCCAAGTCTCCGGAATATTTACCGCGGGAATTCGGTAACACCTAACGGACAGGAGTAGCCCGATGAGACACGCCTCAACCCGGCAAACCTTGGTAATCATGTCGCTGGTTTGCCTGCTGTTTGCCGGTTGTGCCGGTGAAAGGCCCCCCTCCGCCCAGGTTCACATTTCGGCAAGTTCCGACCTCAATCCCGATGCCAGCGGCCGACCCTCGCCAATCGTGGTGAAACTGTTTGCACTGCGATCCACCGACGGTTTCAATAACGCGCGCTTCCGCGAGCTCTACGAGAATACGGCGGATACCTTGGGAATCGACCTGGTCAATCAGGTGGAATTCCAGGTTCTCCCGGGGCAGGAATCGGATCTCGACGAGCTGACCTTCGGCTTGGAGGCCAGGTACATCGGCCTGCTGGCCGCATTCCGGGATCTGGATAACGCGGTGTGGCGAACAGCGGTCCCCCTGGAACTCGGCGATACCGCGGAATTCGCCATAGTGCTGGACCGGTTGTCGATATCCACCCGACCGCAATGACCGTCCGGCGATAGTCCGGCGGCTGCGGACTGCCGACTGCGCCGTGACTCCCTGTATAACCCCGCGTGGATCAGTACTGCACCCTGGTGGAGCCTGGCAATCCGGTGGTCACAACGTATCGCTCAAACAACCGACGGGGAACGGGACGTGCCGATAACCGACCGTAACGGCAGCATTGTTTTCCTGGTTCTGCTGGCCACCACGCTGCAGTTAACGGGATGCCGCACGTCCATTCCGGAGCAGGCGACGGGGCTTGGCATGGCGACCGAGTCCCTGCAGGGCAATCCTTTCCGACACCGCGTCTATCGCCTGGCCACTTCCGACGACACCGACAGCCACGACAGAATCACGATCATCCTCATCGACGGTGATGGACGCCCCTTCCTGGACCCTGCCACCATTGCCAGCGATCCCACCCAGGCATTCTCCTCGTTACTCGACCTGGCTCCGACGATGGCGCAGCTGGGTAAGGTAATTTACCTGGGCCGCCCCTGTTACCATCGACTTGAAGATCCGCAATGCAATCCGCTTTACTGGACACTTGCCCGCTACGGTCCCGACGTCGTCGCCAGTTCAGTGGCTGTCGCCAGGCGCCTGGCCCAGGCCGGCGACAGGGTATTCCTGGTGGGGTATAGTGGCGGTGGCGTCATCGCCATGCTCATGGCCGGCAGGATGCCGGACAGGGTATCCGGGGTCGTTACCTACGGGGCTCCTCTGGATATCGCGGCGTGGACCACTTATCACGGCTATACGCCCCTGAGTCTTTCGGGAAATCCGGCCGATGTCACCGGGAACTTCCCGGGATTCTGTCAACGGCACCTGTTTGGTGACAGGGACACGGTGGTGCCGGTGGCACTGGTGAGGTCCTGGCGATGGCCGGCCCTAGACCGGGAGTTCGTCACCGCGGCTGACCACCTGTGTTGCTGGCAGGACGCTGTGGTCGAAGCGCTGAAGGTCCAGGTCGGCAATTGCCCTTGACGGGCTGCTGATCCACTTCGGAAAAAGGCCAGCTGTCCCGGCCATGGTGTTCAGGTAATGAAAAATCAGTCCAGACTGTCCAGCCATCCGCTACTGCGGGGCCTGCCTGATATCCAGGGCGCTGCGGGACTTTCCTGGAGCTGTGTGGCGGTTTATACAGTCTGTCTTGGCCTGCCGGTTCATCCCGCCATTACCCAGGTTGTCCTTGCCGTCGCCACCGTCTCTGCCTTTTCCGCTGTAAACGGCCAGCAGAAGTCTGTCCCTGCAGCCCTGTGGCTTGCCCTGGGGGCGTTCCTGATTTTGACCGGGCTGTCAATATCAACCTCGACAGATCCCCGCCATGCCATCGACGTCTCCATCAGCCTTGTTTCCGGTACCTTCCTGCTGTTCACCTGTTCCCGCCTGGAATCCGTCAGGGCCGTCCACGCCCTGTTAATGGGGTTCTGCCTTGCCGGTCTGATCATCGCCTCGGTGTATATCCTGGTTGCCGCATTGAACTGGAACGCCAGCGTTGAATCCTGGATGTCGACGGCACCGTACCCGCAATTCGGCGTGCCCAACGACCTGGGCATTCTGGCGATTACCGGCATAGTTGCCCTGACTTTCTTTCGGGAGAACCAGGCCGGGCTGCAACGGGGCTTCCTGGTTGCCGTGGTGGCGGCAGTCATCAGCTGCCTGCTTATTTATCGCAGTCGGGGCGGAATACTGGTGTTGACCGCACTCGCTGTCTACCTTATTTGCCGACGTCGTCAGCTGCGCTGGGTCTACATACTTCCCGGCATCGCCCTGCTGGGCGTGGTGATTGATGCCCTGTCGGGATTCGCCTTCCTGCTGAAAGTGGCCCAGGTACAAACGGTGAGCACACGCATACCCCTGTGGATAGCAGCAGTCAACATGTTCGTGGAGGCACCATTGCTTGGCCACGGGCCCGGATCATTTGCGCTGATGTACCGGGATTTCGTCGATCAGGCCATGCTGCCCGACTGGATTCTGATCGACGAGAGAGACATGCCCTGGCCGCACAATTTGTATTTGGAGTTGCTTGCTGAACGGGGTATTATGGGTCTTCTTGCATTCGGTGCAATCGTTACAATCACGTTACGCCTCATCGCACTCAGCTGTTACCGGACCGGGCCAACCTTCCCCGGGCGGGTTTCTGCAGCACTGGGTTATGCCCTGGCCGGGCTGCTGATACTTGGCCTGTTTGAATCCAGCCTGCTCAGGCACTGGGTGGTAGTGGCCTACGCGTTCATCATCGGCCTGGTCTGCGTAATGTGGAGACTTTCGAACTACAGGGAACAACAATGAAAAGAATCTACTTCGCCGGTCCGTCCCTTCTTAAAATTGTCGCTGCTGGCCTTGTGTGCCTCTCCCCCCTGCTTTCCACCAACTGGGTATCGGTACTGGCCCAGACCTATGGCGGCGGAGATGGCGGGGATGGCGGAGGTGACGCCCCGATGTTTGAGAACCCCAATGACAACCCGGCCAGGGCCAATTTCAATTCCACCTTCGAGGCCGTCGGCAATGCGTGTCCGGCACTGGCCACGGCGGACCCCGCCAGCCTCACCCAGGACCAGCAGCAGTTTCTCCAGGTCTGTACCGACATCCTCAACGCGGACCCCAATCGGCCGCAGTTGACCCAGGCGCAGCAGACCGCCGCCTTCAACGCCCTCACCGGCGATGAACTGGCTGCCCCGCAAACCAATTCAAACGACATCGCCAACGTGCAGATGCGCAACGTGGCCGGTCGACTCCGCGCCATCAGGGGCGGGGCTGGTGGTATCAGCGTGACCGGCCTGGGCTTTGGCAGTGGCGAGTCGCAGATTGCAGCCGCCGCCCTGCAGAGCATGCTGGAAAACGTCATCGGCGGTGCGGCGGGTGAAGCCGGGCTGTCCAGTCGCTGGGGACTGTTTATCAACGGCAACCTCAGCTTCGGTGAAAAAGACGACACCCTCCTGGAAGCCGGGTTCGACTTCGATACCTTTGGCGTGACGGCTGGCGTCGATTACCGCTTCAGCAACAACCTGTTCGGCGGCATCGCCATCGGCTACGGTTCCAGCGAATCCGACTTTTTCAGCAACGGCGGTGATCTGGAGTCCGATGGCTACACCCTGTCGGCCTTCACCTCGTACTACCGGGATGCCCTCTACCTGGATGCCATCGTCAATTACGGGACCAGCGAGCACGACTCCGACAGACGCATATTTTTCGACTCGCAGTCCGGCGCTATCAACAATACCGCCAGCGGTTCCACCGATGGCACACAGCGTTCGTTGGGACTGGAAACCGGCCTGAATCTGGAGAATGGCGGATGGACGTTCTCCCCCAACCTCAGCCTGTTCTATTCCGATGTCGACATCGATTCCTTCCGGGAGCGCGGCTCCGCCCTGGGGCTGGCCTTCAGTGACCAGGGCATCGAGTCCCTGACCCTGGGCGCGGGACTTGCCGCGGTTTACAGCTACAGCACGGAATGGGGTGTTCTGCGGCCCCAGCTGCGGGCGGATTTTATCCGCGAGATGGAGGACGATGCCCAGATAATCAATTTCCGCTTTCTCAGCGAACCCTTTGCCAACGATCCCAGCGCCCCGGTCTTCCCCTGGCCACTGAAAACCGACGCCCCCGACAAGGATTACTTCCTCCTGGGTATCGGCGTTTCGGCACAGTTTCGCGGTGGCGTGTCCGGATTCGTGGACTGGCAGTCATTGCAGGGGTATAACGATCTGCAGGTGGACTCCGTCACCTTCGGACTCCGCTGGGAAGCGGCGTTCTAACAATAGAAACTTCCTGGGCGACCTGGCACACTGCCAGGTCGCCCATTTACCGTGCTGTAAACTGGATTTCCCCGCATCGGGCGACGCTTGTCCTTGCCGCACCCGTCGCCAATCCACCAATCCAGCCGCATCGGATCCGGGCCCATCGGACAGTAGCTCGTCTTCTACGATTTAAATTTTAAAACCCCGCGATTAACTCCGGCATTCATGCGAGTTCACTGACAAAGTGCCTTACTGCCGGCACGCGACCGCCATTGCCTGCGCGCGACACCTTGCAGTGGCGCCCGTCAGACTTCCGCAGAGCAATTTCCTTAATTAATCAGCAGGTTTCTCAACTATCTGAACTGGCGGCGGCGCTACCGGCCAATCGGGTGCGATCCATGTCGATGTCGTAGTTCCTGATTACAATTCTCGGGCCACCCTCGGCGAGACTGACCTCGGCGTACTCGGGGAGACTCACCTGGCTGACCATCTCGCCGTTCAACCTGGTACCGTTGCGGCTGCCCAGGTCTTCCAGCATCCACGTCCCGTTTTCACAGAATACCCTGGCATGGCGTCGACTGACCGACGGATTATCGATACGAATATCGGTGCCGGGGCTGCGCCCCAGGGTGAAGCTGTTATTGAATCCCCGGGTTTCCCAGCGACCGTTCTTTTCCACCGCCACGGACAGGTGTGTCCTGCCGTCGGCGAACATCGTCACGGTACTTTGCTCGGCAGAGATCCCGGGATCGAGATTGACTCCCGTGGCATTCAGTTCAAAGAACCAGGCCAGCAGCAGGGCAATGGGAAAACCAAGGAACAGGCTGATAACGGTAAAACGGACCGCCCATTCGGGAATGCCGAAGGTGGGCAGCAAATCCGCCGCCAGAGCCGCCAGCGTGGCCGCGGTGATGAGATAGACGCTGCCAACCCGGAACACGTTGCGACGCTTGATCTCACCGGCTGCCCTGCTGATTTTTGTGATATCGGGCTTCATCTGTCACCATTCCATGACGGGCCAGGCTCCCAGGTTGCAGTAATTTTCAACTTCCCGGGCGCAATTATCAATGACTTTCTGGCCTGTTGCCTGTTCCCGACACGCCAGCTCCGACTACGGCGTAGCGGTTAGCGGCGCCGTTACAGCCACCCTAAATGGACGTCGACCTGCGTGCTGAAAACCAGCCTGACGCTGTTTCCGTAGCGGATGTAAGCCGGTAACGGGTAGGCAAAGCCACCGATGCAGTGATTGCCGGATTGTGGGCAAAGTGCGTCGAATTGATTATCATCCCACAGAACACCCCCACGCTGACGGAAAACAAGTCAAAAAAGAAAAATAATATCGAAAGCAAATACGAGTAGTCCACGTTGTAAGCTACAGGCGGACAATGTGCGGCTCCAGGGGTAATCTTCATGTACCGATTCTCTCGCAGTACCGCACCAACACTGGTATTGCTGGCGTTCCTGGTCCAGTGCTCTCCGGACAACCCCACGCCCGGCCCCGCCCCCGCCCGACTTACGTTCGGAGGTTTCCTCACCACCCTGCAGGCTGCCGCTGCGGACCATGACCTGCCTGCGCTGGCAGGCCTTGTCAGCATCCCGTTTACTGTTGAGGACGAACTGGACGAGACTTTAGAGATTTCCTCGAGGGACGAACTGTCCGTGGTTCTGGTCAGTCTTCTCGAGGCCGACGTAGGCCTTTACGAGAACGAGATACCGTTTCGCGTTTATATCCAGACGGTGGCGCCCGATGATATCGACAGTACCGAGGATGAAGTCTTTCTGGGCAACCTCGTCGCACAGCGTGTTGACGGGCAGTGGTTGATTGTCCGGGGTTATCTGAATGAAGGCGCAATCGCCTGCCTGCTGGAGAAACTGCCATGTCCCTGAAACTGCATGATCGAGGAAACCGGGTAAGACAATTGCAGCTGCTGTTGAACGCCGAGCCTACCACCAGGCCAAGATTAAAGCCTGACGGAATATTCGGCCAGAAGACAGCGGATGCTGTCAGGCTGTTCCAGAAAAAGCACGGTTTGTCCGTGGACGGCATTGCCGGTGCGGCAACCTGGAGAGCCCTGGGACAATTCCCGGAGGCCGTGAAGGTTGTCAACACGGATTCCGTCGAGGTTCCCTGGCTACAGGTGGCTGTCAGCGAACTGGGGGTTCATGAATACAGCCTGCCCGGCAATCACAATCAGCGAATAATCCAGTATCACCATACCACGACGCTGAAAAAAACCTGGATCGCCGGGGCCAACAGGGACGAGACCGCCTGGTGTTCATCCTTCGTGAACTGGGTGATGAATCAGTGCGGTCACGAGGGTACCGACAATGCGCTGGCCAAGAGCTGGCTGGACTGGGGCAACACTTTGCGGGAGCCACGGCGGGGAGCCATCACGGTAATCAAGAAAAAAGGTCAGTCCTCGGATCGGGCCACGGGCTCGACGACTGGATACCACGTCGGGTTCCTGGTCAGGCAGACGCCGAATTACGTCCGCCTGCTGGGCGGCAACCAGGGAGACCGGGTCAAGTATTCCAATTTCTATTTCAGCAAGTGGGCGGTACACGGGTATCGGTGGCCTGAACTGAAATTCGGCGACTTCAACAGGTTAACCGAATACTTTGCCTGACAAAAAGCCAGTCACTGGCAATAGAGCAATGCAGATCAGGTAATCCGGCGGTCGAACCCCTTGGTCCAGCCCGAAAATTAGCTCTGATCAGTTTTCGAACCGTTCGAGCCACAACTCGCCATCTGGTTTCACCACGCCAAATTCAATTAGGGCGGGCCGCCACGAGTAGTCTGTGTAAATCGGCCGATTGAAGTAAAAAGTTCCCGGTTCATCCCTGGTCAGTTTTTCCATATCGTAATAGACGTACGAGCGGGGGTTTGCTTTTCGTCTCTGATTGAAATCCCGGCGCTGGGGATACAAATTAACATCGAGGCCGCCGCCACTGGCGTGACTCATGAAATGTCCTTTGTCCGTCTGGGAACCCAATCGTGATGAAGGCCCGATAAAACTTCGCATTCTTGAACTATCCCGACCTGCTTTTGTCGGCACGGAATAGCCAAAAGTCACGACCACACGGTCCGCCGGAGTGCTCTCGTCGACGCTGGATTGGGAATGGGAGGCAAGATCGAAAATATATTCGAAACCACAATCCTTAAAGCGCAACAGATGGGCAGTGGGTGCCGAGGAAACCAGGTATTTTTTGCACCACATATCGACCATCGGTCCGGTTAGAAAACGGATGACGGTATCACGATTGCGAACCGGAAGACTGGCTAAAACAGCCTGGTAATCGATATCCTGAATCATGTCATTTCTCCACTGCGTTCCAGTGGCATGCATCGAGACGCCTTGCAGCAATAAATCCTCCGGAATACGGAGGTTTCATGATGATACTGGACAGGAGTCCGGTATTAACATCCCCTTTGTTCCAAGATCTTCAAAAAGGATTCCTGTAATTTTCGATCTGCTACCTGATTTCCAGCCGGATGGGTTCGTCATTGTAGGTGAACGCCCAGATTCCGGTGGCCAGGTCGTCGGTGGTATAGCCCACGAAGATCTCATAGAGACCCAGGTCATCGGCAGTCAGCGACAGCGACCCACCCAGAAACTGCAGCAGGTTCAGGTCCACTCTTTCCGTTAATGCAACCTCGGCAAACGGCACCAGCTGCAGCACCGTCTCGCCGATGGTAGTGACGTCCAGCGGCAGGATACCGTCAGGTGTTATCTGCACATGGTTGCCCACGGACCGCACCACGACCACCACCTGCGCGTTCCTGCCCAGGTCTGCCAGGCGCGGTTCCAGGGTCACGTAGATGCCTATACTTTCCCCCACCGATACCTGTTCGGTATAGAAATTGCCCAGGTCCGTGGACACGCCGCCATACACCGTGGCATCGGGATTGGCACCGTCGGTCCGCAGGGTTCGCAGCGCCGGTGGATACAGGTTGTCATTGTCGTCATCGAATATGGCAATCTGCTTGGTACCCTGACCAATCTCCGTGCCCTGGGGATTAAGCAGCGTGACGGTAAAGTGCTCATCGGGCTCGGCAAACGCATCGTCGACGACCTGTACAAACAGACTTGTCACCTGGTTGCCTGGTGCAAACTGCAGCGTACCGACTGCCCCCTGGGCCAGGACATAGTCCAGGCCGGGTGCGGCGGTCCCCGGGTCCACGCGGAAATCCACGCTGGCGGCCATGGTCAGATCCCCTTCCCTGACGGCACGAATGAACAGCGCAGCGGTTCCCTCCGTTACTTCCAGGGGAATCGGCTCAAAGGACACGGTGGAAGCCCCCGCCACAACAGGTTCGTCATTGTCGATTATAAGAATATTTGACTCATTGTTCTCGCCAACGCCCACTTCAAACGGTGATTCAACTTCCGTCAGCGTCACCAGTATACTTTCCAGAAATTCATCATCGGTATCGTCGATAATATCCAGCGGAATTGTTACCGAGGTCTGATTCACGGGGATAGTCGCTGTCAGGTATTGACATTGGCAGTCGGGAAAGTCCTGGCCCGCCGTGGCTCCTCGCCCGGTGACGGTGTAGCGCAGGATCACGGTCTCCGCCGCAGTCCCGGTCAATTCCACTTCCAGCAGCAGTGTGCCCACGTCCTCGTCAACCGTCTGGTTGAGCCAGGCAGCAGTGAAATTGGCGAACACCGTGGGTTCCATGTACTCGTTGTCGACGATGGCGATGGTGCGGGTCTTGTTCCCCAGTATCGCCGCGGCGGGATTGCTGAGCACAACGGTAAAAGTCTCGTCCGGCGGCGGCTCCCGCAGATCGTCATCAATTATGCTGACGACTATCTGCTGCGTCGTTTCCCCGGGCTCGATGGTAATGGTGCCGGAGGCGGCGACGAAATCCTCACCGGCAACAGCCGTACCGCTGACCAGGTCGTAATCCACCTTCACCCAGGTATCGGTCTCGCTGCTCAGGGACGCGGTTACCTGGACATCGCCCACCTGTTCGTCCACGGTGAGAAGGCTGGAACTCAGCGATACCGTGACGTCCGGCTGCGGCTGATTGCTGATGCGCAGCAGCGTGGTCTGCTGGGAGACTACTTCGGAAATCGCGAAATCCAGCGGTTCACCGAATTCAAAGCTGGCAATCCATACCTCGTTGTCGATGGGAAAGGCCAGGTTGTCCTGGATCTGATAGTGCAGGTCATATACCTGTTCCATGGTGGCATCCAGGGCGTTCCTGATCTGCCACAGCAGGTTGTCACTGCGGTGAAAATCGAAGGACACATCCGCCGCAGTCCTGGTCACCCCGTCTATTGGTTGAATCACGCCGTCGACGATCACGGTATCCTGGCCCAGCAGACTCACGCCTGAATAAAACCAGATCCTCAGGTATTCCAGGTCGTCGGCAGCAACGTCGCCGGGATATTCGGTGGTGTGCCATTCGATAACCACCTCATCGATGTTGTCGACGGGTGAGACATCCTCCAGTTCACCGATTTCAAGTAAAGTGCGGTATTCATAAAGAGGCTGGGCAGAAAGCGTCAGGGTGAATAGCAGGGAAAGCAGGAAGAAACCGAAACGAACAAGTTTGATACTGAAGCCAGGCTTTATCATTGTGTAGTTGCCGATTAGGTTAAATTGGCCGGACCGAAAAAGAGCCGGAACCTGCCCCGCCAACCTTTCAGATCAGTCCGAGCCACTGTCTGACTAGGTCACAGGATCAGTCCGGCGAATGGGGTGTGCTATTGCGTCCAGACAGTATACGCGAATTACACCGGGGCGAAATGGCTATCGAACCCGCGTTCGCCGGATTGGAAAACCGAAAGGATTTTCTGCTGATTACCGTCCGGGCGATTAACGACAGCATAGCCACCCAACCATTTAGCCGTGGCAAAGACGGCATGGTGGCGAAAGAAGCTGGCGTCCAGACTTGATGACCGGGTTCAGACCCTGGCAGTAAGCACCTGTCGTCAGAATATCTCAATCCACGGTTTGCACTTGTTGTTTGGGAATCCTTTATTATCAGGCTGTCGAAAAACATCATGAACACAGTCAGGAAGAGGCGAAAACTGTCAATCAGAAGTACAGTTCTTCCCAGGGTAAATGCGCATTCTAAGACAGTACTCAATGAATTATCAGCAAGCGCTGTAGTTTTACACCTGCCAGTCAGTTATGGAAACGCTCTGCGGAAGCTCGTCTGGAGCCACCGCAACGCATCACGCACAGAGCGCATACTTGCTGGTCGCACCTGCAACAGATGTTCTGAGCGACCGGTTAATTGCCGCCCTTACAGAACGTCACTTTCTGAACCGCAGGTTTAGACCGACCGATCGTTCGATTATACCGGCCGTTCCTGCTGACGGCATGCGGAACTGTCAGCTTACTTTACAACTTTCCCCCTTCTATTCGTCATTTGTCGGAAATTTTTACAGAGCGGCCAAACCCTTATTTTAACCTATTGATTTATTAAGATAATTTTATTGGCACTAAATTTGCTGCAATAACTCCACTTATTACATTCCCTGGAAGGGAGGTCAAAAAATGAAACTTAAATTATTGAAGGGCGTTATGCTGGCTTCACTGCTGGCCTTTATCGGGTTGGCGCCGCTGAAGTCCAATGCGGATGTCATTGAGCTGTCGCTGGTGGTGGACGCGTCGACCAGTATAGTAAATGCTGACTACGCGCTGCAGGTCGGCGCTTACGGCTCAATTTTCGGCAGTGGGAGTTTTTTCGATACCTACCTGAATCCCGGCGATGTCCTGTGGGCCAATTTTATCGTCTTCTCCTCGACGGCCCTCGAAGTCGTGCCGTTCACATCCATTACCGACAATGCCTCGGCCACTGCATTTGGCAACGCCGTAGTCGGTGGAGCCAGCGATCGCGTCGCACTGGGCTTCTTCGCAGCGGATAACTTTACCACCAGCACCGGGCTGGCGACGGACACGGCGGTGGCGTCGATTCAGAACAACGGCGTGTCCGGGGACAGGCAGGTTATCGATATCTCCACTGATGGTGTGCCCACTATTCCACCTCCAGATGCTGACGCGGGAGCCCCCAGTCCTGAGGTGCGGGCCGAGGCGATCACCGCAGCATCCAACGCCAACGCAGCAGGCATCACGGTTAATGCCATCGGAGTGGGTGGTGTGGATACGACGTTCCTCGATGACTTCACAACCGCGGGCGGTGGCTTCTTTCTGACTGCGACCGATTTCTCAGCCTTTCAGGGCGTCCTGGAAGAGAAACTGGAAACCGAACTGGCACCTCCGCCTCCCCCACCTCCCCCCAGTGTTCCAGAACCCGGCATGCTTGGCCTCTTCGGCATAGGCTTGCTGGGCCTTGGCCTCGCCAGGCGACGACGGGTAGTTGCCTGAGCTAGGTATCGCTGCGGTCACCCAGTGGCCGCCGTCAGCAAAAGGAAAAGGCCTGCCATAGCGGCAGGCCTTTTCTTTTTTCAGGGCATGATTGTTAAAGCCCTGGAATTGTGTGGGACAGCAAAGCCAGGGCATAGTTGTTACAGCGCCAACCGGACCCGCTTTGCTTCACGCTAACAGCCTATTAATCAATCAATAGCCGATACGTTGGTGCAATGGGCCCCGGAAGGTACCTGCCCCGACCCCAGCGCCGTGGGATACGGCGCCGCATAGGGATCGATGGTCTCGGCACTGAGCAGATCGATGACCACGAACAGGGCGATGGCCAGCAGCACCAGCCTGCCGCTGCTCGCCCGCCCGGGCAGACGTGCTTCCCCGCTCATGGGATTCCCACCTCCAGACGTGGCCGCTGCTGGTGCAACAGCAGTGGCCGCAGGCGCACGCCCAGGGAGGAACCGGCGAAGGCGGCTACGAACCACACCCAGCCATGAACACTGCCGGTGGCGATACCGCTGAAAAAGGCGCCGACGTTGCAGCCGAAAGCCACCCGGGAGCTGTAACCCAGCACCAGACCTGCCAGGACAATGACCAGCCAGCTGCCCGGCTGCAGGCTGGCCGCCTGGGGATCGGCGGTATGCCGCCAGCGCATGATCAGAAAGGCCCCGGCGATCAGGCCGATATTGGTCAGCGAGGTCACGTCGGTGAGTACGCTCTGGGCAAGCCGCTCGGCATGAACCGGGTTCGACCAGAATACCGACTCCGCCAGGTCCACCCCGCCCAGCTGCACGATCTTGGCACCCCACAGACCCAGCCCGTAAACCACGCCCCAGGACTGCCCGGCAATCACCAGGTTCAGAATGGCCAGCAGGGCCAGCAACAACGCGGCAATCAGCAATCGCGGCGGCGGCTTGCGCCTGCCGGGACTCGACCAGCCCAGTGCCAGGGCCGCGATGCCCGCCAGGCCCGCCAGGGTGACCGCCAGTCCGCCACCGGCGCCGAACAGGTCTTGCAGGGTCAGCAACGGCAGGGTGCCCAGGCCGGTCCACCAGCCCAGGTGCAGGGACCCGGCGAAACTGCCGAAGATGAAACCGGTCAGCGCCACCAGGGAGACAACATTGCCGCTGCCGGCATTCACCAGGGTGCCGGAGCCACAGCCCAGCACCAGCTGCATGGCCATGCCGAACACAAAGGCGCCGCCAACCATGGCCAGACCCACCGGCGCAAAGGCGCCGGAGAGCTCGTCCGGACGGGCAGCCAGCAGCGGAAATACCGCCGCGGCGGTCAGGCCGATGGCCAGCAGCTGGGCCAGCAGCCCGCGGACATCACGCTCCGTCACCGCCACCCGCCAGGGCCCGGCAAAGCCGAAACGAAACCCTTCCAGGACCAGGCCGAAGCCCAGGCCCACCAGCAGCAGGAATGCGGAACGCGGACCGGCCAGGTAGAACGTGATGCCCACCATGAACACCGCCAGCATCAGCAGCCGGAGGCGCAGCACCAGCAGGCTTCCTTTATTGGTCATGGCCGGTTCCCGAACAGATCCTGAAACCAGCGTAGGGTCAGGTCGCGATAGATCTCCAGCCGCCCCGCCTGGTTGTCCATGGGCCGCTCCGCCGCACTCCATTCCGCCACGCTTTCGGCGTAGAGGCGGGTATTCTCGCGACCCAGCAACTCGCTCATGACGAACCAGTTGATGGACGCCCAGTGCCCGGTATTGCAAAAGGAAACGGTAATCGCCGTGTCGGACGGGCGGACGTCGGTCATTGCCGCTGTCAACCGGTCGGCCGCCATCAGCCGGCTGTCGTCGAACCAGGACGTGTATTCCAGGTTCACTGCCCCGCGGATGGTGCCGGGTCGGCCCAGGGTAGCCCGCAATCCCCGGTAGAAGCTCAGGGGCCTGGCATCGATCAGGTTGCCCTCCCCGGCCTCTACCAGCGCCTCCACCTCGGCGGTGGTCACCCGCCACTGATTGTGCCAGGCCGGCTGATAGTGACTGGCCGGCACCGTGACCTCGTCGGTACTCACCGGCAGTCCGGCGTCCACCCAGCCACGGTAGCCGCCATTGATTACCGCCACGTCCGCGATCCCAAGGGTTTTCAGGGTCCAGTAAACCCGGGTGGCGGCTCCCATGTCAGCGGCATCGGCACCTTCGTGAACCACCACCACCGGGGAGTCCCGGCTGATCCCCAGCTGCTGCAGCAGCGCGGTATAGTCGCTCAGTTCACGCAGTTGACCGGGGTTCCGCCCGATACCGCGCCAGTCCTCGTAGGGGCTTGCCACGCTGCCGGGGAGATGGCCGCGCCGGTAGTTGCCGGTTACGCGGACCGGCCGCACGTTATCGGTGGCAGCCAGGATTTCGGCCAGCTCCGCCGGCTCCAGTAACGGCCGCCAGCCGGCTGGCGCCGCCGTGACCAGGGCGGGAAGCAGCAGCGCCGACAGCAGGATTCCTTGCATTGTTCTCATGGGCTGGTCCCCGGCAGATGAATTACAGCCGGTCCGTTGGCAATGGATTTCTGAATCGTTTCCCGGTTCGTCTGTTTTCTCGTGTCCTTGCTACTTTCAACTTATAACTTTCCACTCGCCACTTTCCACTTTCCACTTTCCACTCGCCACTCGCAGTCCCCTGCGGCCACGCACACGCTGCTGCTACCGACTTGTCCCGGTGCTTACCGGCCCTGTCCTTGTTCGCCACGGACGCCCCATGCTACATTACGCGCCCGTTTCCACCCCGACCCGACTATTCAAGCGACACAGGACACCGAAAACATCATGGCAACGCGTAAAATAGCACTACTGGACGGTGATGGCATAGGACCGGAAATCATGGCAGAAGCTGTCAAGGTTCTGGAACTGGTTGCCCAGCGTAATGAGATCGACTTTGACCTGGAGCACGGCGCCTTCGGTGCCGGCGCGTATTTCCAGCACGGTCACTCGTTCCCTGATGCCACCAGGGAACTGTGCGACGACGCCGACGCCATCCTCAAGGGTCCCATAGGCCTGAGCCACGAGGAATCCAGGAAAATTCCCGTGGACATGCAGCCGGAACGTGGTGCACTGCTGCCCCTGCGTCGGCGCTACAACACCTTCGCCAATTTCCGACCGGTGTTCCTGCCAAAGGGGCTGGCCCACTTCTCGCCGCTGAAACCGGAGATTATCGGTGAAGGTATAGACCTGATGATCATCAGGGAACTGGTGGGTGGTCTGTATTTCGGTGACAAGGAGGTTGGCGTCAACGACGCGGGCCTGCGCTACGTGAAGGAAACCCTGGAATACGATGAAGAACAGATTCGCCGAATAGCCCAGGTGGCGTTCAACACCGCCATGAAGCGTAAAAAGGTGCTGCACAATATCCACAAGAGCAACGTGCTGAAATCCAGCGTACTGTGGAACGAAATAATCGAGGAAGTCGGCAGGGATTTTCCTGACGTGCAGATCGTTCACATCCTGGTGGATGCCGCGGCCACCTACCTGTGCCTGAATCCGGGTCAGTTTGACGTCATGGTGATGGAAAACATGTTCGGCGACATCCTCAGCGACCAGGGTGGTGGCATCCTGGGTTCCCTGGGCCTCATGCCCTCGGCCTGTATCGGACCCGACAAGGCCTATTATGAACCATCCCACGGTTCAGCGCCGGATATCGCCGGGCAGAATATCGCCAACCCCTACTCCATGATCGGTTCGGTGGCCATGATGCTGGAAATGTCCTTCGCCATGGACCGGGAAGCGAAGAACCTGTGGCACGCCATGCAGAGCGTATTCGCCCAGGGTTACTCGACTCCGGATCTGTCCAAACCCGGCAGCGCCGTCAAAATGATCGACACCAGCGGATTCGGCGACCTGGTTGTTGCGGAACTGAAAAAACAACCGGCCTGATCTCGCCGGCAGTCCTTTATAAGGACCCGGACTCGGCCCCCAGCGGTGACAGGATCGACGCGCTGTGGTTCAGGCCTGCAGCTGCATGTTGATCATGCGCATGGTGGCCTTGATGGCGGCCAGCACCTGGTTGGAATCGACACCCCGGGTCTTGATTTTCCGACCGTCCATGCCCCAGGTGATAATGGCCTCCGTCAGGGCATTGGTGTCACCACCCCGGGGAATGTGCACCTCGAAATCCACCAGGTCCGGCAGCTGGAAATTCCGCTGTTCCAGGATTCTGGCGATGGCATTGATGAACGCGGCAAAGCCGCCGTTTCCGGATCCGGAGCTCTGGTACTGTTCACCCTCGATTTCCACGCGAATGCTGGCGGTACTCTCGACATCCAGGCCACTGCTTACATAGCAGTTTCTCAGGGTGATGAGGTGTTCTTCCCGACTTTCCATGACATCGGCAATGATAAATGGCAGATCTTCCGGTGTGATTATCTGCTTGGAATCACCCAGTTTGACTATACGTTCCAGTACCTTGGCCTGCTCTGCCTCGCTCAGACTCAGCCCCAGCTCTTCCAGGTTGTTGATCAATGACGCCTTGCCACTCATCTTGCCCAGGGCATAGGTCCGCTTACGGGCAAACCGTTCCGGTCCCAGCTCCGTCACGTAAAGATTGCCTTTCAGATCACCATCGGCATGGATGCCTGCCGTCTGGGTGAAGACATCGGCACCCACGATGGGCGTATTGGCGGCAATCCACTTGCCGGAAAAATTTTCCACCATGCGACTCAGCATGACGATGCGGGTTTCATCGATGGACAGCTCCATGCCCATCTTGTCCTTCAGTGCCACCGCTACTTCCGCCAGGGAAGCGTTACCTGCCCGTTCACCCAGGCAATTGATGGTGCAGTGCACGGTGTCGATGCCGGCGCGTACCGCGGCCAGCACATTGGCCGTGGCCAGCCCGTAATCGTTATGGGGATGAAAATCGAAATCGAGATCGGGAAATTCCCGCTGCATGGTCTGCAGGGCACTGAACACCTCTTCCGGGGCCATCACGCCCAGGGTGTCCGGCAACATGAAATGGCGGATTCCCAGGTCTGCGGTATGTCGCAGCAGGCCGAATACGTAGTCCCGGCTGTCGACGAAGCCATTGGACCAGTCTTCCAGGTACATATTGCACTGCAGTCCCCGGCTGTGGGCATACTCCACCGTTCGCGCGATATCGCCGGCGTGTGCCTCCAGAGTTTTGCCCAACTGTTCCCGGCAATGCTTTTCGCTGCCCTTGGACAGCAGGTTGATCACCTTGCCGCCGGCTTCGTCGATCCAGTCGACGCTGCGCTTGTGATCGACAAAACCAAGAACTTCCACCTGGTCGGCAAAACCTTCCTCAGCGGCCCACTGGTTGATCTGCGCCACCGCCATTTTTTCGCCGTCGGACACGCAGGCCGAGGCAACCTCGATCCGGTCCACCCTCAGCGATTGCAGCAGGGCACGGGCAATGTTGAGCTTTTCATTGGCGGCGAAGGACACTCCCTGGGTCTGTTCCCCGTCCCGCAGGGTGGTATCGAGAATCGCGATGTGCCGTGGCCTGGAATCGGTATTGGCGGTACTGTCGTTTTTTCCTGCGTTTTTTCCTGCCATTGCTGTTGTCACTTTGGTTGTCGAGGCGGTGGCCGGGTCGGATTCCGGCTATTGCCGGCTGGTCTTGCCGCCGTTCTGCCTGCTGTCCTTGCTGCGCCGCTGTCCGGCTGGACAGGCTTTCGACAGTGTCGACCAGGTTCCGGCATCTGCCTTCACGGTGGCGAAGGGCGCTGATTCTACCAGCAAAAAGCCTGGCCTAGAAATTTCCTGCCAACGGTGTAGCGGGTCATTCTGGAAACTTGCACAGGGTATGGGTGTGAGACCGGCGCCGCATTCATTTGTGTAGCGTATCCGTATATACTCCGCGCTTTATCCGCAATTGATCGCCAGGAGTGGTTTATGCCTATAAAAATCGGAGTCCCGACTGAAATCCGGGACGGCGAACAGCGAGTGGCGTTGGTGCCGGACGTGGTCAAGCGCCTGGTCAAGCTGGAAACCGAGATCGCCATCCAGTCCGGTGCCGGCCATGCCGCCGGCTGGGGTGACGCTGATTACGACGAGGCCAGCATAGTCCAGGACAGTGGGCAGCTTCTGGGTGAAGCCGATATCACCCTGATGGTGAATCCCGTCACTGCCGAACAGATCGATCAGTTGAAGGAAGGTTCCGTGCTGATCGGCTACCTCAACCCGTATTCGGACCTGCACCGATTTGAAAAGCTTGCCAGCAGGAACATCAGCGCCTTTTCCATGGAAATGATTCCCCGGATCACCCGGGCCCAGGCCATGGACGCTCTTTCCTCGCAGGCAGCCATCGCCGGTTACAAGGCGGTGCTGCTGGCCGCCGGCCTGCTGGGCAAGTTTTTCCCCATGCTGACCACCGCCGTGGGCACCGTCAGGCCGTCCAAGGTGCTGGTCATCGGAGCCGGTGTCGCCGGCCTGCAGGCCATCGCCACGGCACGGCGCCTGGGAGCCATCGTCGAGGGTTACGATGTGCGCGCGGCGGTGAAGGAACAGGTTGAGTCTCTTGGCGCCAAGTTCGTGGATGTTGGTATCAAGGCCGAGGGCAGCGGTGGTTATGCGCGGGAACTCACCGATGAGGAAAAGCAACAGCAGCAGGAAATACTGGCCCGTCACATTGCGGCAGCCGACGTGGTGATCACCACCGCCGCCATTCCGGGTCGCGCTTCTCCCCGTATCGTGACCACCGCCATGGTGGAAGCCATGAAAGGCGGATCGGTGATTCTCGACCTGGCCGCCGAAGGAGGCGGCAACTGTGAACTGACCCGTGCGGGCGAAATCGTCGAGCACAACCGGGTGAAGATTTCCGGACCGGTCAATGTGCCCAGCACCGTCAGCAACCACGCCAGTGAACTGTATGCCAAGAATCTGCTCAACTTCCTGGAACTGCTGATCCAGGAGGGCAGTATCACCATCAACCTGGAGGATCAGATTATCAACGACAGCCTGCTGACCCACGCCGGCAAGATCCACAACGCCACGCTTCAGGAAAAAATCAACAACGACCAAGGAGCAGAATCATGATTGAAGGACTGGCTGCCCTCTATATATTCATGCTGGCCGGGTTTACCGGTTACGAGATCATTGCCCGGGTTCCGGTGATTCTCCACACACCGTTGATGTCCGGTTCTAACTTTGTCCACGGCATTGTCCTGGTAGGTGCCATGTTTGCACTGGGCATCGCCGAAACGCCCGCCGAGCAGGTCATCGGCTTTATTGCCGTGTTGCTGGGGGCCGGCAATGCCGTCGGCGGCTACGTGGTGACTGAACGAATGCTGGAAATGTTCAAATCCAGCGACCGCGGTGCCGGTAAAACCGGTGGGGAGGGTCAGTAAATGGAACTGCTTATTCAGGCCTCCTACTTCATTGCGGCAGTGCTGTTCATCATGGGGCTCAAGCAGATGAGTTCACCGGTGACCGCCCGACGCGGCATCGTCTGGGCCGGTGCCGGCATGGTGCTGGCAACCCTGGTAACGTTTGTTACGCCGGAAATAACCGGCAGCAGTCATGCCAACACCAATCTTGTTTTGATCATCATCGCCATCGCCCTCGGCGGCGGCTATGCCTGGTATACCGGCAAGAAAGTGGCCATGACCGACATGCCCCAGATGATCGCCATGTACAACGGCATGGGGGGTGGCGCGGCGGCAACCATTGCCGCGGTGGAACTGCTGAAAGCCACCAGCGAGGTCGAACGGGGTCTGGCGGCATCCATTCCCGATGCCCTTGGGGCGGACGTTGCGGTTCTCGCCATCCTTGGCGCCATTATCGGCACCATCTCTTTCAGTGGCAGCATTATTGCCTGGGCCAAGCTGGACGGCCGCCTGCATCGCAGCAAGCTGTTACCCGCCCAGCACCTGATCAACGCCGCCGTTGCCCTGGCGACCCTGGGATTTGCCATAGCCATCTACTTTGCGGCAGACCTGACGCCAATCATCGTGTTCTACGCCCTGGCGCTGATCCTGGGCATCTTCATCACCGTCCCGGTGGGTGGTGCCGACATGCCGGTTATCATCTCGCTGTTCAATGCCCTGACCGGGCTGGCGGTCGGGTTCGAAGGCTATGTCCTCGGTAACGCCGCCATGATCATCGCCGGTATCGTGGTGGGCTCAGCGGGCAGCCTGTTGACCCACCTGATGGCCAAGGCCATGAACCGGTCGGTGGGCAACGTGTTCTTCGCCGGCGTGGGCACCGGCACGGCCGCCGCGGCCGATGGCGAGCAGGGGGAAATGAAGGAAATCCAGGCCCAGGATGCCGGAATCATGATGGCCTTCGCCGACCAGGTGGTCATCATTCCCGGCTACGGCATGGCGGTGGCCCAGGCCCAGCACAAGATCTGGGAACTGACCCAGCTGCTGACCGACCGCGGTGTCTCGGTGAAATTCGCCATTCACCCGGTGGCGGGGCGCATGCCCGGCCACATGAACGTACTGCTGGCCGAGGCGGGTGTTCCTTACGACCTCATATATGACATGGAAGACATTAATGCCGATTTCAAGAACACCACGGTGAGCCTGGTCATCGGCGCCAACGACGTGGTAAACCCTTCGGCCAAAAATGACAGCAGCAGCCCACTTTACGGCATGCCGATCCTCAATGCCATGGATTCACAGAATGTCGTCGTTATCAAGCGTGGCCGGGGTGCAGGATTTTCCGGCGTCGAGAACCCGCTGTTTTTCGCCGACAACACCCGCATGCTTTTTGGCGATGGACAGAAAGCTGCCAATGAACTGATCCAGGCCGTAAAGGAGCTGTAACCGCCGTTGGCTGTCAATCTCAAGGACCTGGAACCGGCGACTCTGCCCAGTGCAGGACTGTTGCGCCGGCTGGCAGCATTGCTTTACGACGGATTCCTGGTGGTTGCCATCTGGATGCTGATCGGCTTCCTGGTTCAGCTGGTGGTGGGTCCCGATACCAGTGAGCTGGTGGATGGCACCGTCCAGACCGACCCGGTGCTGGACGGTGTGCTGTTCCTGGCCATGATCGCCTCCACCACGGCCTTCTACCTGTGGTTCTGGTGCCGAAGCGGTCAGACTCTGGGCATGCTGGCCTGGCGCCTGCGGGTGCAGGACCCCAACGGCCACCTGCTGCAACCCTCCCGGGCCCTGCTGCGTCTGGTTCTCGCCTGGCCGGCTTTTTTCTGCCTGGGACTGGGCTACCTGTGGCTGCTGGTGGACCGTAACGGCGACGCGGCTCACGATCGGCTGTCAAAAACCCGGGTGGTGTTGCTGCCCAAGGAATTCCAGCCCCTGCAATGAGGCGCCTCGTCAGGGAACTCGCCTGAAAGCCAGAGTATTTCCATGCTCAATCAGAGGTTTCCAAAGTTAGCATTGCCTGCCCACGGTGATAGACGCAGTATGCCGCGCTGAACTGTGGCTTCGAACGGAGCGGGTGGCAGGGTGCTCCATGAAATCTGCAGAAATCGAAGTTCATCGCCGCCCACTGGATCTGCGCGGATTCATGGCTTCCATAGACAGGCGACACATTGAACACCAGAATCATTCCTGTGCATGAATCTCCGTTGAAATCTGTTGCACAGCAACGCCAACGAATCACATGTTCCTCAAGGTACCACCAGGTCCTGTTCGAAGAGGAACGAATCGATAACCTCCACGTCAATGGATGAGAGTCGCTGACCGTCTTGGTCGGCAACAACGACATAGCTGCCGGGAGGCAATGCACCGGTACGGTACAGGCCGAACCGGTCAGTGTAGGCCTCGCCCACCTCCTGGCCCGCTGCGTTTATGATCAGCAGTCCCTGGCCCGTCACGTTGTCCCCGTTGGCATCGCGCACCCGACCGGCAATGGCAAAGCGGGCTTCCAGGTGCACCGGCATCTCGGTTGCCGCCGCGGCTTCCAGGCGTATCCAGTAGTCCTGGTTCGCACCCGGCATCAACTGGATAGGCAGGTGCCGGGAATCGACACTCACCTTGTGCAGTCCCGGTGCCAGTCCGTCGATGTAGTAGCGCCCACCCTGCACCTGTGCCGTGCGGCTGTCGCCGTCGATGATCAGTTCGATTCGTTCGATGGCATCTGCCCGGGTTACCCGCCGGCCATCCAGCAGCACCTCGCCGGTCAAGGCCCCGCTGTCAAATCTCCCCCAACCGGAATCCGCCGGCACGATGCGTTGTTGCGCCACGGCGAAATCCAGGGTCATGTTCCACTGCAGAAACAGGCCATCGGCGTCCTGGTCACCATCCGCGTACAGTCCAACACCGGTGCCGCCGGCTACCAGGCGTAACCGCGAATCAAATCCCGGCAGCAACTTCGATTCCCAGTCCAGGGAATAGCCCAGACCACCGCGGTTGCTCACCAGGCCCAGTTGGATGCGTCCCGCCAGCCGGTTCTCGGCGTTATGCACGACGCCGGCCTCGTAGCGATTGCCAAAGGTGTCGTCAACGGAGACATTGGCGTAGTATTCCCGACCCCCGCCAGTGCGTCGACGGTAATCGAAAAGATGCCGATCATTTTCAAACGCGTAGCGGACAATGTCCTTCCGCGTGGGGCTCAGGCGACTGTCCACCCGCCAGCTGCCGTTGAGGGTGGGATAAGTGCTGATGGAAAAATTGCGCCGGTTACTCCAGCTGGCTGTAGGCAACACGAAACTGCGATTGTCAAAACCGTTGTTGACATCCCTGCCCACCAGCCCCAGGGTCAGGCCGTCGGTAAGCTGGTACCGGTAGCTCATGATGCGGGTCCAGTGGCGTTGCTCCATACTGTCACTGTCACCGCCAACACCCTGCTGTACAGATTGTCGCAACCGCAGATCCAGGGTCCAGCGGTCATTGCCACCTTCCAGGTCAAGTTCCGTCGCCCTGCGTCCCGGTGACGATGCAACACCCACCGACGCAAACCAGTTTCTGGCCAGGGCCGCCGATACTGCGGCCTGGGCGCCGCCCAGTGAGCCTGCACGTTGTCGGCCCAGTTCGATGGTAAGATTTTCAGTAATCCCGTAGCGCCACTGTGCTGCCGCCACGGCATCCCGGGATTGCCGGCCAGCCGCCAGCGGATTGCCGGCCGACCCCAGCGTGGCAAACAGGGAATGTTGCCTGTCACCGAGCAGCTCGATGCCGCTGCGCCGGGAAAAGTCCTGGCGCTCAAGCAATGTTCCGGAGCCGCGATCGAGAATGTCCACCAGGACTTCACTGTAGCCCCGGGTTGGCAATTCAACCTGGGGAAAATCATAGCTGCCATCGAGACGTACGCGGGCTCGTGCCACGACGCTGCCGTCGATGCGCAGTTCCGCCACGGAGCCCGGCACTCCCCTGCCCTCGATGCGGCGAATGCCATTGGCTATGCCGCGGGTACTCGCCAGGCCGGTGGCGGTACGCTGGCTGGCATGGGGCACGGGTGCGGTACTGAACAGCAGCTGCGCGCCGGTCTGCTCCACGGTGGGCAGCAGCGGGTGCAGGGAGAAATCGCTGTTACCCAGCAGCACCTGCCCGTTCCGGTAGTGTCCGGTCCAGAAGTATTCCAGGGGATAACCGGCACCGGATTCATCCTGGCGAACCCGAAATCGCCAGGTGCCACTGGCCAGGTTGCCGGCGGCGAAGAAATCGCCGGTCAAGCTGTCGGCGTCGGCCGCTGCGGTATAGCTCAGATCGCTGCGCAGGTTGCGGATCGACGCTGCCGGAGGCATGAAATCCGGCACTGTCTCCCCGGCCGAGGCAGTAGCCCCCGCTTGCCGGGCTCCCGGCTCATCCCACGGCAGGTCCAGGAAAATCCCGTACCGGGACTGATCGAAGCGAAAGTCCATGTGCAGCTTTGCGGTCAGTGCCGACTGCCGCACCAGCACCTGGCCTGCCGCCTGGACGAAATCCGACGCGCCAAGAATCACGTTGCCCCCGGGGGTGGCAAAGAAGACCTGACCCGTCGTGGTGTCGGTCCTGTCGACATCGAGGCTGACGGAGGTGACGGTCAGCATAGTCTTCAGGGGCAGCAGGTAATGCTCCCCGTCAAACCATACTTGCAGCGCGGATTGTTCCCGACCGTTGACGAACAGCCCGACCAGTTGCGGGGTGTAGACTTTCTCCTCGCCTGATTCACTGCCTGACGCAACCGCAGCGTCGAAATCCTGCATCTGTGCCGGGTCGATGGCCTGCGTGCCGATAGCGGCGAAAATACTGTCAAGCTCCGGGATATCGGCTCCCAGCACACCGGAAGCCGACAGCAGGATGCCGCCTGCCAGCAGCATGTGGCAAATTCGCCGGCAGTTCATCTTCTCAGGATTCTGGCTGGGTCAGACTGACGGTTTCGGTTATCTCCAGGCCGGCAAATTCCGTGTCCAGCAGGACGATATATTCACCGGCTTCTGCCAGGTCCACATCCACGGCTACCTGACGTCGGCTCCCGGGCAGCAGCACCACGCCCGGGACCTGGCCTACAGTTAAAGGCGCCTCGCCGTTGCGGCCGGCAATCACCCGATCAAGCTGTTTCATTGCCTGGTCGGCGCCCGGAAAATCGGCCGCTGCCCAGATTCCGTAATAGCCCGCCAGCCGACCGTGACTGTTGCCGGTATTGGCAAGATCCAGGTAAATACGGTTGTTGTCACGATCCACGTTCACTCCGTGCAGCGTGGCATCCTGAATCCGTTCACCGACATGGGCATAAATGGGTAATCCGTAGCGCATTTTCATCCGCACCCGGGTGCCTTCACCGGTGGTCTGCCCGTCCAGGGCTTCCTCGACAAACAGCATGGCCCGGTATTCACCGCTTTGCGGCTTCAGCCTGGGCATGATCGCCCACCGGACCGTCTGGGGCGTCCCCGGTGGTACCGTAACCCGCACCGGATTGAGGACGATCCACTGGTCCAGAGACTGTTCCGTAGGTGGTAGAATGCGCAGCTGACCGGTTTCATCGAGGTCCCAGTGCCTGACCGACAGGGTAATGGTAATGGATTCCTCGCTGAGGTTCTGAATCATCAGCGACTGGGTGTCTCCGCCGCCTTCGCCAAAGACGATGTCATAGCGATCGGGAGAAATGCCCATGCGTGCCGCCGGCTGGGCCGCCACTGTGGCGGCGACCGATCCGGCAACCAGCAACAGGGCCAGTTTAACCAGGGGCCGGAAGCCCCTGCACAGCTTATTCTTTTCCAGGATTTTCATAGGTAGCCTTTTACGTTGACACAGACATTGATCGTCGCCCGGTGCTCCCCGGATCGTGCCAGTTGCTGCACATTGGAATACACGAATTCCAGGTCACCGCGCAGTCGTTTCAGGGAATTCCCTTTATTCCACCACTGCACACGGAATTTGCCCTGGTGGACTCGTAATTTGACGCTGGACACGTTGCCTTCCCCCAGGTGAACTGCCTCGCCGTTGATTACCGTGGCGATAATCTCCACCTGCAGATCACTCCTGTCTCGGAATTCATACAGTCCTCGAGGAAATTTCGCTTCCCAGATATTGGCCAGTTTGCGGTCAAAGCGGACATTGGCCAGGGATTCGCCGACCTCGTCTACGGGGTCCAGGTCATCCACGACCAGCACGCCGTTGACCACGTCGACTGTCAGGTCCTGCACGGTCTGGATGGGACGCGCCTGCCTGGCGGGTTTGGAACCCGTCAGTTCCCGCGCCTTGACTGCCTGAAGCCCCAGGGCTCCGCCGCGCAAGCGCGAAAACTCCAGCTGGACGCCATCCGCACTGCAGACCTGGGCTTGCGTGATGCCGGGAGCCGACAGGCATAACACCAGCGTCAAGGCAACTGCCGTAACTCCTGGTTGTCGACTCCACATGACTGGCTCCCGGCTGCACTTATCAAGGATTCCGCGGCGACAGGATCAGAGAGACGCCACCACGGTGACCGTCAGCGTATCGCTGGCGACCAGGCCGTTACTGACATCCACTTCGAAAGACAGGTCGCCGATATTGTCGGTGGCCGCCGCGTTACTCAGGGTCATGGACGCCGCCGGCTGGGTGGGGGTAATCGCCAGGTTGGTGAAATCACCGACCCCGGTAACGCTGGCATCCAGGGTGGCACCGGCAGGTACCAGGGCACGAACCGCCCAGACATTTTCCAGCACGAAGGATAAGTTCGTATCGACGGTTGCTGCACCGGCTTCGGTGTTGATATCACCGGCATAGGTAAGCGTCGTGCCCGAGATGCTGTCAGCATTACCGGTATCGGGAAAATTCAGCGTACTGCCGGCCGCACAGGAAAGTGCCCCGTTGGCGGCAATACAGCCGGTGGCGCCGTTTTCAAGCACCTGGGCAAAATCATCGGCATTCACCGCGATATCGATGTCATCGTAGTAATACAGGATGATCAACGGCGGGAAACTGATGTCGACACTGACATCCCCGCTGGCGGCCCGGGCGGATGACGCCGTCATCGACAGGGCCAGCAGTCCGCAGACGAGGCTGCCGGTCCTAACTGCTTTGCAAAATGGTCTTAATACTTCAGCTTTCATGTCTAACTCCTGTTGAATTCTAAATTTTTTCCGGGTGTCGCAACTGCCTAAAGACCGACAGGCAACAATCGCGGACGATTCTAGGTAGAAAAAATGAACGCAAAAGGGAAATGGGTCACAATTTTCTGAAAATTCGCTAAAGTCTCCGGAATGCGGTGGGAAATCCGGGCGATTTTGCTAAAAAAAGCGACACCGGGAGCGATTCGGGCCTTGAATCGAGCCTGTGCAGAGGATGCGCGGAGGATGCAAAGATGCAGGAAACCCGCTGAATAAACGGGATTTTATCCAGGTCGCCGGGGCATTTTTATGCTCAGGGTAGTGGCGGCGTTATCCGGGCTACCGGCGCAGGGCGAAAGTCGCCAGGGTGTTGCCGGAAATTATGCTGACGTACTGGACGCCGTCCACCATGTAGGTAACCGGGGCCATGACTATCTGCCCCCCGAGATTCTTGTACCACAACAACTCACCGGTACGGGCATCGAGGATATGGAAATAGCCTTCCCGCCCACCGGTCAGCAACAGGTCGGATGCAGTCGTCAGCATGCCGCTGTCGCTGACATCGTACTGTTCGAACTCCCACACTTCCTCGCCGGTCTGCGGATCCATGGCCTTGAGGGAGGCATGACCGACCTCGTCGGTCCAGTTGTTGATGGGGCTGGTCCGTCCGATACCGATAGTGGGTGCTCCGGGAACCGGCGCCAGTACTGAAAAGCCGCCGCCAAGAAAGGCCTCCCCCGGTTCATACTCGGATTCTTCCGCACGGTAAATTGTGGCGTAATCCTCCCAGGCACTGAAGTAAAACAGCCCGGTGCGAGGACTGTACGACGGCGGATACCAGTTGGTCCCCCCCTGGTTACCCGGGTAGGTGGGCATCCCTTCGGGCTGCGGCGTCGGTATCGGCCGGCCGTTTTCGTCCAGGCCGCTGGACCAGTTCACCCGTACATAGGGTTTGCCCAGGAGAAATTCGCCGTCGGTCCGGTCCAGCACGTAGAAATAGCCGTTGCGGTTGGCCCACATCATGACCTTGCGAGCCTCACCCTGCCAGTCGATATCGGCCAGCACCGGAACCTGGACGGCATCGTAATCGTAGCCATCGTTCGGCGTGAACTGAAAATACCAGTCCAGTTCGCCGGTATCGGCATCCAGCGCAATTACCGAGTCCGAGTACAGGTTGTCCCCGGGTCGCTGGCCGGCATTCCAGTCCGGCCCCGGATTACCGACGCCCCAGAAAGTCAGGTTGGATTCGGCATCGAAAGAGCCGGTTATCCACACCGGGGCACCACCGTATTGCCAGTCATCCCCCTCCCAGGTTTCATGTCCGGGTTCACCCGGTCCCGGAATGGTATGGGTTTTCCATACCTGTTCGCCGGTCCGGGCGTCGAATGCCACGACATAACCACGAATGCCGAATTCACCGCCACCGACACCGACGATTATCTTGTCCTTCACCGCCAGCGGTGCCATGGTCACCGAGTAGGCCAGGTCCACATCGCCCACTTCCACGTTCCACAGGGGTTGGCCGTTGATCCTGTCCAGCGCCACCAGGCGTGCGTCGAGGGTGCCCATGTAGACACGATCATCCAGTACCGCAACGCCGCGGTTGTTGGCGCCGCAACAGACACGGCTGTTCTCCGCCGGCGTGTGGCGGTATTTCCAGAAAACCCGCCCGGTCACGGCATCCACGGCCATCACGCTGTTGGGCCGCTCGGTAACGTACATGATGCCGTCCACCACGATGGGATTGCTCTGCCAGGCACCGAAAACCTGGTTGGACAGCATCCATTGCAGTTCAAGGTCATCCACGTTGTCCGGCGTGATCTGATCCAGTTGACTGTAACGCTGGCTCTTGTAGCTGCCATTGTAGGTCAGCCAGTTTTCCGGTTCGCTTTCGGCATTCAGAATCCGCTGGTAGGGGACCTGGCCTGTGGTGGCACCGGAGGCACACAGCAGGACCACCGGTAACAGGAAGGCAAGCACCTTGTCGATCGGGTAGTTGTTCATTACAGGCCTCTCAGGGTCAGCAGGTAGGCGACCAGGTCAGCCACCTGGTCACTGGACAGGTTAGTCGGCTCGTGGGTTGGCGACTCGCTGATCTCGTAACGCACCAGATCGGCCTTCACCAGGGAGCGCAGCCGTTCCTGGGCGTCGATCAACTGCACGGTGTAGGTATCCTCGTTGAGTCGACGACCGGTGATGACCTCCTCGTCCCGGGTCACGATGCGTATCGGACGATTGATGGGCAGCAGCGCGGCAGCGGGTTCCACCAGGGAACGCTGCAATGCGGCGGGAGTGCGAATGGCACCGATATCGCTTAGATCAGGAGCCGTACGGCGCCCAACTCCGTTGATCCGGTGGCAATTGGCACATTGCCCCTCGCCTTTGAACAGGGCCTGTCCCGATGCCGCATCGCCGATACGCACGGCCTCCCCTTCGGGATCGAATCCGGCTCGAATGTAGGCGATGATGCCGTCCATTTCAGTGGGGCTGAGGGTAAACGCCGGCATCTGCCCTTCCCCGGCACCACTGGAAATTACCCGGCGCAGGTCGTCATCGGAGCTTGCCGAGCGAAAAATGCCAAGCTGCAGGTTGATTCCGTCCACTGTGTCACCCTCCGGACCGTGACACAGCGCACATTGTTGGGTGTAAATTCGGGATCCTTCGGTAATTGCGGCGCTGGTGTACTGGTGATCACCCAGTTCCTGCGCCGTTACACCGCTGGCCAGCAGCATGGCGACCACGGTCATCGTGTTTACAGTGAACCTGATTACAAGGTTGTTCATAGTCTGGCACCAGTCAGTCCGGATTAAAGTCCACTACAGGACAGTTGCGGAGCATAATGGTAATTCCGATCCAGGTCCATGCCCCGCACAGCCTCGTAGCCGTGGCCGCCGGCAGTACACCGTTTCCCTGAACAGGGGCAGTTCCCTGGCCTGATGTCGAAACGCCGACTACCGTACCCGTTGCAGCAACACGCCACCCAGCATCACGCACAGCAGGATAGGGAAAAGCACAGCCAGCACCGGGCTGAAACCGTAGAGCAGGCTGGCCGGTTCCAGCAGCCGCTGCACGATGGTGAAGCCCAGTCCTATGGAGATGGCCACGAAGATACGAAAACCCATGGTGGCTTCCCGCAGGGGTCCGAAGACAAACGAAATGGCCAGCAGCACCAGGGCCGCCGTGGCCAGCGGCTGCAGCAGTTTTTTCCAGAAGGCCAGGAAGTAGTTGTCGGCTTCCAGCCCCTCGCTCTGGAAATAGCTGGCGAAGCGAAACAGCCCGGAAATGGACTGGCGCTGCGGCTCCACCAGCAGCACACTGAGCAGCTCCGGTGAGAGGTCGACACGCCAGTCGAGCTGCAGATAGGTGCGGGCCTCTGTTTCAGCGTCGCGCAACAGCGTCTCAACCACGTCATAAAGTCGCCAGTAACCGTCGCCCTGCTCCTGGACATACCGCCCATTGGCGGCGAAACTGCCGGAAACAAGGCGCCGATCGGCATCCAGCCGGTAGCGCGTAATGCCGATCAGTTCCTCACCACCCGGCAGAATGGCATTGATGTGAATGTACTCGTTGCCTATCCGTTGCCAGGTGCCGGCGCGGGAGCCGATTGATTCGCCGCCACTCTGCAGCACCGCCTTGTCACTTTGCGCCTGCTGTTCCAGCGGCGGTGCCACGTATTCTCCCAGCAGCAGGCTGAACAGCATCACCAGTACCGTGGGCTTCATCGCCGACCAGACTACCCGCCAGGTATTGATGCCTGCCGTCTGAATTACCACCAGTTCGTTATTGGAAGCCAGAATACCCAGCCCGATAAGCGCGCCGCCCAGTGCCGTGAACGGCAACAGTTCGTAGATTCCCGTCGGCGTCGTCCGCAGCACGAAATAAAGTGCCTGCAGGGCGGTATAGTTATCACCCGTATCGCCCAGTTCTTCCGCCAGGGCAAAAACCAGATCGACGCTGGTGGTAAGTGCCATGACCACCAGCATGGCCAGCAACACGGTCTTCTGCACATGGCGATCGATGCGTTTCACCGGACAATCTCCCGGGCAGGGCCGGGACGGCGGCGAAACCGGAAATCCCGGTAAGCCATGAGACCGGCAAGCAGAAACACGCCATGGACCCACCAGAGTCCGAGTCCGGCCGGCAGCACCCCTTCCGCCACCTGGTCGCGGCTTACCTGCAGCAGTACGTAGTACACGGCATAGATCAGCGCTGCCGGCACCAGCTTGCTGTATCGACCCTGCCGCGGCCTGACCTTGCTGAGCGGTACAGCCAGCAAAGTCACAATGGGGATTATCAGGATGGCAGATACCCGCCACTGCAGTTCTGCCTGGTGCGCCGGATCGGTGGAACCGACAAGCTCACTGGTGCGCAGGGCCTTTTCTTCGTCAATTTCTTCCATGCCGGCCGGTTCCGGCAGCAGGATACCCTGTACATCGAATTGACCGACGGTGAAGTCCGTGGATCCCGGCTCGCCCTGGTACTGCCGAACGTTTTCCAAGCGCATGAAGCGCGCCCCGGTTCCGGGATCGATTTCGGGCCTGGCAGAGTCCGCTACCAGGATGCGAATGGCGGAACGTCGCGCCGCCTGTCCCGGGCTGGAGACGACAAAGACGTTGTCCAGGCGTCGTCCGTCATCATCACTGACAATGCGCTCGGCGTAAGTGATGCGCTCACCCTCGCTGAACTCCTGAAACTGGCCGGCGGCAATCAGGTCCACCTCGGTAAGCTGATCCTGCTGCTGTTTAAGCTGTTCCGTGTTGCGGATGCCCCAGGGTGCCAGCACCATGCTGAGCAGTGCCACCAGGATCACTACCAGCAGGGAACTGGCAAAAGTCAGCCCCAGGAGTCGCTGGCGACTGAGACCACTGGCGATCAGCACCGTCATCTCGTTTTCCGCGTACATGCGTCCGTAGGCCAGTAAGATAGCCAGAAACAGCGCCAGCGGGAGAATAACCAGGAGAAAGTCGGGAAGCCGATAGAATACCAGTAACAGCAGGACATCCGAGGCCATCTCACCGGCCACGGCCTCGGCAAGATACTGGATGAAGCGATTGATGAGACCCACCACCAGCAGAATCAGGGTGACGGCCATCATGACCCCAAGGATCTGCTTGCTGAGGTAGCGGAAAATTATCACGCAGGATCCGGCCCCGTGGGCAGCTCGCTGGCAGTTGCGTTCGGCCAATCAGCCGCCGGGTTCAGGCAACCCGTGATTTCGGTTTTTCCAGGTTTGACTGAAAGGCACCGGGCAGTTCGGCCAGCTTGTGGTTGTCAAAGTCGAAAAATACCACGCCCATCTTGGCAATGCATACCACGGTATCCAGGGCCCGGTTGGTAACCTGAAAACCGATATCGAAGCCGTATTTGTTGAATTTGCTGACGCCGACGTCCACCGTCAGCACGTCGTTGGCAAAGGACTCGGAGCGGAAATCAATGGCCAGGTCCGTCACTACCATCCCCAGTCCGTAGATATTTGATTCAGTGAAGCCAAGATCCGCCAGGAACTGCAGCCTGGCTTCATGGATGACCCGGATCATTGCCACGCTGTCCATGTGCCGGGCATAGTTGAGGTCGCTGATACCGACTCTGCGCTCCATGCTGTAGATGAACGTTTCCGGAGGGGTTAGCTTGACTCTCTGCATGACAACTCCATCTATCCAAGTTTTTACCTGATCCACCCGCTTCAGAGCGCAGTCTGTGAGTAAGACAGCACGCCGGATGGATGGTTCATCCGGATCACGGGTCCGCCGTCCGGAACACCGCTCATGGCAAAATCAGCGCGGATTCTACAGACTTGAATCCCGGTTTTCCAGCGAGACGGTCTCAACTGCAGAACATGTTGCTTAAGTTATTGAAAATATTTAAAATTAACAGCCAGAGTCCGTAGGTTTCCGGCCTACAACCCGCCGTCGACACGGCAGCCTCCGGCTGCTACCCCACGGTGGCACACCATGGATTTCAGTTTCTGATTCAACTACAACAGGGTACCAAGTCAATCTATGAAATATTCGATAAGTTCTGCCTCTCCTGCCAATCTCTCCTCTGACTGCCTGGTCGTGCCGGTATTGGACCGGGATACACTGACGGCAAGTGGCAAAGTCCTCGACCAGGCCTGCCAGCGCAGCCTCAGCAAGGTCCTGCGCAGCGGTGACCTTGGAGAGTCTGTCGGCGCCACGCTGCTGCTGCGCGACATTGACGGGATCAAGGCCAAACGTGTCCTGTTGCTGAACTGTGGGGAAGCCCAGAAGCTGGACGGTAAAAACTACCGCAAGGCGCTGAAATCCCTGGTAAAGGAACTACCCAGGCTGAGCATCGCCAGTGCCCATTTCCTGCTGACCGACCTGGAGGTCGGGGAACGGGACGGAAAATGGCTGGTGAGCCAGACTGTTGAGCAGATTGAGGACGGGCTTTACAGCTACGACCACACCAAAAGCAAGAAGGCTAACAAACCCGGCCTGAAGCGCATCGGTATTTCCCTGCCCGACGGCATTTCGAGGGCAACGGCCAACGATGCCGTCAGACTCGGGGAGGCTATCAGTGCCGGCATCAACACCGCCCGGGAACTGGGCAATCTGCCTGGCAACTTCTGCACGCCCACTTACCTGGCTGAACAGTGCAGGAAACTGGCCACCAGCTATGCCGGCATCAAAACTCAGGTCCTCAGTGAAAAGCAGATGCAGCGACTTGGTATGGGTTCGCTGTTATCGGTGAGTGCGGGCTCCGCGGAAGAAGCCAAGCTGATCATCATGCAGTACCGTGGCAGTGGCAAGGCCAACAGCAAACCCCATGTCCTTGTCGGTAAGGGTGTCACCTTCGATACCGGCGGCATCAGCCTCAAGCCCGGGGCCGCCATGGACGAAATGAAATTCGACATGTGCGGCGCCGCCAGCGTGGTGGGCACGATGCACAGCGTTGCCCGGCTGAAACTGCCCATCAACGTGGTGGGCATTATTCCCAGTGCCGAAAACATGCCGGGCAGCCGCGCCACCAAGCCCGGCGATGTTGTCACCAGCATGTCAGGAAAGACCATTGAAATTCTCAATACCGATGCAGAGGGTCGACTTATTCTGTGTGACGCTCTGACCTACGCGGAGCGGTTCAAACCCAGGTCAGTCATCGATATTGCCACCCTGACCGGTTCGGCGGTAGCCACTTTTGGCAACGTGGTCAGTGCCTTGCTGGCCAATGACCAGGACCTGGCCGAGGAATTGCTGGATTGTGGCCAGCAGAGCCTGGACCCGGTCTGGCAACTGCCCCTTTGGGACGAGTATCAGCCCCTGCTTGACAGTAATTTCGCCGACATTGCCAATATCGGCGGCCCCCGTGCCGGCGCCATAACCGCAGCCTGCTTCCTGTCCCGGTTCACCCGGAAATTCAAGTGGGCACACCTGGATATTGCCGGCAGCGCCTGGAATTCCGGCAAGGAAAAAGGGGCCACCGGCCGACCGGTGGGGCTGCTGGTCAATTACCTCAGCCGACAGAAAGCCTGATCGCCGTGGCATCGCCGAAAGTGTGTTTCTACCCGCTGCACAGTGGCGGCATGGAAGAAGCACTGGTAATCGCCTGTCGACTGACGGAAAAAGCCTGCGGACTCGGCCATCGGGTGCATCTGCTGGCCCGTTCGGAGAGCCAGGTGAAACAACTGGACCAACTGCTGTGGCAATTCCGCCCGGAAAGTTTCATCCCGCACCAGTGCCTGGTCGCGGGCAATGACAATCCCGATCCCGGAATTCGTGTCACTCTCGGTACCGCGGAGCAGGTGCCCGCGGAGCCGGAGGTTCTGATCAATCTGCACCGGGAAGTATGGGAAGAGCACCCGGCCTTCCGCGATATCCGTGAAATCGTGGCCGCTGACGAGGAGGAACGCAGCCATGGCCGTCAGCGATACCGGTTTTACCAGGACCGGGGTTACCCGCTGCAGACCCAGCAGTTGCGTGGCAGCTGACCGCCCAAGCCCTGGCTGTTAAGGAACCTCTGATCAATTATGGAAGTGCTCTGCGGGAGTCTGTCGGGCGTCACTGCAAGGCGTCGTGCGCCGGGAATGGCCGTCGCCCTTGCCTAGCGCGACAACACCGCAGTGGCGCCCGACAGGCCCCGCCGGTCCGGGCTTACAGGCGAGCCCACTGCCTTTGTTGCCTCGCCTTGACAGGCCGACGCATGCCGGCGGCAAGGCGCCTCGTCAGTGAACTCGCCTGTAAGCCAGAGTATTTCCATAATTAATCAGAGGTTCCTTAAGTTATACTTGCGCCTTTTCCCGAATCAACGTGAACCGAGTCAATGGATAAAACCTTCCAGCCCCGAGAAATTGAAGCCAAGTGGTACAGGACCTGGGAAGAGGCCGGGTATTTCGTCCCACAGGGCGATGGCGAGGCTTACTGCATAGTCATACCGCCACCCAACGTCACCGGCCACCTGCACATGGGTCACGGCTTTCAGCAGACCATCATGGACGCCCTGATCCGCTACCAGCGGATGATGGGGCGTAAAACGCTGTGGCAGGTCGGCACCGACCATGCCGGCATTGCCACCCAGATGGTGGTGGAACGCCAGTTGAATGCCGCGGGAGCCAGTCGCCTGGAGCTCGGTCGCGAGGAATTCGTCAACAGGGTCTGGAAGTGGAAGGAACAGTCCGGTGGCAACATCACCCGGCAACTGCGTCGCATGGGCTCTTCCCCGGACTGGAGCCGGGAACGATTCACCATGGATGAACAGCTGTCCGCCGTGGTGGAAAAGGTCTTTATCGATCTCTTTGAAGAAGGGCTGATCTATCGCGGCAACCGGCTGGTGAACTGGGATCCGGCATTGCACACGGCCATCTCTGACCTGGAGGTGATCGCCACGGAGGAAAACGGTTTCCTCTGGCATTTCCGCTATCCTCTTTGTGACGGCCAGACCACGGCGGAGGGTGACAACCACATCGTAATCGCCACCACGCGACCGGAGACCCTGCTGGGCGACACCGCCGTCGCCGTGCATCCAGGAGACAATCGCTACCAGCAACTGGTGGGCAAGTGGGTACAGTTGCCCCTGTGTGACCGCCGTATTCCCATTATCGCCGACGACTACGTGGACCCGGAATTCGGTACCGGCTGCGTGAAGATAACCCCGGCTCACGACTTCAATGACTACGAGGTAGGCAAGCGACACGACCTGGAAATGATCAATATCCTGACTGTGGATGCAACCATCAATGACCAAGCCCCGGCACCCTACCGCGGTCTTGACCGTTTCGAGGCACGCCGGCAGATCGTCGCCGACCTGGAAGCACAGGGCCTGGTTGACCGGATCGATCCCCACAAGCTCAAGGTGCCCCGCGGTGATCGCAGTGGTGTGATCATCGAGCCCTATCTCACCAACCAGTGGTACGTGGCCGTGAAATCACTGGCGGAACCGGCTATCAAGGCTGTGGAAGACGGCGCTATCCAGTTTGTACCCAAAAACTGGGAGAACACCTATTTCGCCTGGATGCGGGATATCCAGGACTGGTGTATCAGCCGCCAGCTCTGGTGGGGACACCGGATTCCGGCATGGTATGACGCCGATGACAACATCTACGTCGGTCACGATGAGGCTGACGTGCGCCGGCGCTACAACCTGGCGACTGACCTGCCCCTGCGCCAGGATGACGACGTGCTGGACACCTGGTTTTCATCGGCGCTGTGGACCTTCTCCACTCTCGGCTGGCCCGAAGACCAGGAAACGTTCAAGACGTTCCACCCCACCGACGTCCTGGTAACAGGTTTTGACATTATTTTTTTCTGGGTGGCGAGAATGATCATGATGACCCTGAAGTTCACCGGCCAGGTCCCCTTCAGGAAAGTCTACATTCATGGTTTGATCAGGGATGACCACGGACAGAAAATGTCCAAGTCGAAGGGTAATGTACTGGACCCCATCGACCTGATCGACGGCATTGATCTTGACAGTCTGGTCAAAAAACGCACCAGTGACCTGATGCAGCCGGAGCTGGCCGGCAGGATTGACAAGATGACCCGGGATTCCTTTCCCGACGGTATCCCCGGCTACGGTACCGATGCCCTGCGGTTTACTTTCTACTCCCTGGCTTCCACTGGCCGGGATATCATTTTCGACCTGGGTCGGATCGAGGGTTACCGAAACTTCTGTAACAAGATCTGGAACGCCGCCCGCTATGTGCTGATGAACAGCGATGACAAGGACCTTGATCATCAGGCCATTGCCAGCGGCCGGTTGACGGTGGCGGACAGGTGGATCCTGTCCAGGCTGCAGCAGGCAGTGTCCGAGGTACACCAGGGCATGGCCGGGTACCGCTTCGATCTGGTATCCCAGGCTATCCACAGCTTTTTCTGGGACGAATACTGCGACTGGTACCTGGAACTTTCCAAGCCGGTTCTGTGGGACGAGGAAATCAATCCGGATCAGGCCAGGGCCACCCGCTATGTCCTGCTGGTTACCCTGGAACAGAGCCTTCGCCTGCTGCACCCGTTCATGCCCTTTATCAGCGAAGAAGTCTGGCAACGGGTGGCGCCCAGGCTTGGCATCGAAGGGCCCACCGTCATGCTGCAGCCCTTCCCCCTGGAAGATGCCGATGCCGGGGATGCCGAGGCCGAAGCGGAAGTGGAGTGGCTGAAGGGCATCATTGTCGCCATCCGCAATATCCGCGGCGAAATGGACATCTCCCCGGCCAGGTCAATGCCGGTGTTGTTACGCCGCGGCAGTGCCCGCGATCAACAGCTGCTGGAGCGGAACCGACAGTACCTGATCCGCCTGGCAAAACTGGACTCGATTGCCTGGCTGGAAGCGGATACCGATGCACCGCCAGCGGCAACCCAACTCCACGGAGACCTGGAGATCCTGGTGCCCATGGCGGGGCTTATTGATGCCGAATCGGAAATCACCCGCCTGGAAAAAGAGATCGGCAAGATTCGCAGCGTGCTGGACGGTATCAACAGGAAACTGGCCAATGACAAGTTCGTCGACAATGCCCCGGAAGCTATTGTCAACAAGGAGCGGGACCGGCAGGCCACCCAGCAGGCTGCCCTCAGTGCCCTGCAGGACAAGCTGGCCACCCTGCAGCAGCTGCGTGACGCCGGCGACCCGGTAGGGATTACCTGAATGGGTACCGTGTCCGGGTAACGGGACTGCTCCTGATTACACCCTGGCAGTGCTGGAGGGGATCAGTCCTTCCGGTCTTCAAGGCCGGCGATTTTTTCCAGCACCAGGGCTTCAAGGTCTGCCTTGAAGCGGCTGATGCGCTGACGAATTTCGCTATCGCCGGTGCCCAGCATCTGGGCCGCCAGGATGCCCGCATTACGGGCGCCGTTGATAGCCACGGTGGCGACCGGCACCCCCGCCGGCATCTGGACGATGGATAACAGCGAGTCCTCACCATTGAGGCTGGACGACCTGACCGGCACACCGATCACCGGCAGCGGACAGAGGGAGGCAACCATACCCGGCAGGTGGGCAGCCCCCCCTGCCCCGGCAATAATGACGCGCAATCCCCGCGATTCGGCTCGCTGGGCGTAGTCGAACAGGCGCTTCGGCGTGCGGTGGGCCGAGACAATGGTCAAGTCGTAGCCTATGCCCAGTTCGTCCAGCACATCGGCGGCAGCCTGCATGACCGGCAGATCGGAATCACTGCCCATGATGATACCGATTTTTATTTCGCTCATAGTCTCTCCTCGCCTTCAATGCGCAGCAACTGGCTTACCCGTCGCGCTTTGTCCCGGGCACTGTCCAGGTCCTCGTCCAGCACGGTGACGTGCCCCATCTTGCGATAGGGACGGGTTTCCGCCTTGCCGTACAGGTGAACCGATGTGCCGGGAATCGCCAGTGCTGCCTGCAAACCGACTATCTGCGGACGACCGCGGAAACCTGGCTCGCCCAGCAGGTTCAGCATGACAGCCGGTCGCAACAGGTCAGTGGCACCCAGTGGCAGACCCAGCACGGCCCGCAGGTGCTGCTCGAACTGATCGGTGACACAGGCCTCAATCGTGTAGTGTCCGGAATTATGTGTTCTTGGTGCTACCTCGTTTACCAACAGTTCACCCTGGCGGGTCAGGAACAGCTCGACCCCGAATATACCCACACCGCCCAGCGCGCTGACCGTTTTCATGGCCAATTGCTGCACCTGCGCCGCCAGGCCGGAATCGATCTGCGCCGGTGCCAGCAACTGGTCGAGAATATTCTGTTCCGACTGAAACACCATTTCCACCACCGGATAACAGCGCATCTCCCCTTCCAGCGAACGGACCACCATGACTGCCAGTTCTTTTGCGGTATCGACACAGCGTTCCACCAGCCCCGGAACGTCCAGGACCCGGTGAAAATCCTCTTCATCCTTCATGACGGCGACACCGCGACCGTCATAGCCACCCCGCCGGGCTTTCTGCACCAGTGGATAGCCGAACTGGCGGAACGCTTCCGCACTTGGCCTGTCCATGGCGATGAATTCCGCGGTGGGTATACCGGCCTCGTCGAATCGCTGTTTCTGGGTAAGTTTGTCCTGGATCAGTGCCAGCAGGGTCGGATCCGGCCTGATGGTGTGGCCGTGCCGGGCAAGGTCTATCAACACGTCGGCGGCAATGGATTCGATATCGAAGGTGGTCACTTCACAGGTTTCCACCAGGTCCCGGATGGGCCCGGGATCATCCAGGTTACCGACAATTTCATGGCCGGCCAGCTGACCCGCTGGGGAATTTCTATAAGGGTCCAGCACGGTGGCGGCGCAGCCGAGCTTGTGAGCCGCCATCACCATCAGCCGACCCAGCTGGCCTCCGCCGATTATACCGATACGCTTAACGGGAAATGGGAATCTGTCTGTCACTGTGTTGCGAATCCGAAACCTGGGGCTGACTGGTGCCGGCTGCTCCGTCTCCGAATCTGTCGTCGTCAGCAGCAGGTACCGAACAAACGACATCGGCAACGAAGGGCCGGCTGCCTGATAGCCCGAAAGAAAGAGCGGTAAGGTAGCGGCCCGACTGTCACTTGTCCAGCCCGACGACAAACCGCGGCGACAGCTACCGCCTGGCCGCACATGGCCATGAATGAGATTAATTCGTCACGGTTGCCGTCAATTCCCGTTAACGGTTGCGAAACTCCAGTTGCTCATCCTCGGGAAAGCGAATGCTGTAGTAATGGCGGATCACCACCGGCTCGCCGGGCCGTGCTCGCCGTTCCCACATGAGTACTCCACTGTTCCCTTCGACATCCCGTTGATCCGCGGGCGTCGCCTCGTCACTGACAGCCACGGTAATATCTTCGTTCTGCGGAATCGGCACGCGGGCCAGCACTTCGAGATCAACAGGACGGTCGTGAAAGCTGGTGATTTCGTAGCGTACGCGGCGGTCTTCCACGGCGGTACGTCGGAACGTACCGCCGCCACGGGAGTCCTGCTGCTCCGGAAACACCTCCACCGTGACCCGCTCATCCTGGCCGTAGGGCAGGTTTATCTCGTCCTGGGGCTGAAAAGTCTGCACTGGTCGACGGCCGATGAAAGCACCATCACGGTAAAACTGCATTATGCCTGCCTGCAGGGGTTCGGTGCTGGTCAAGGTGAAGCGCGCTTCCAGGTATGCACTGGTATCGAGTTCCGGCACAACCCGCGTCACCAGCTCCACCGGCATAGTGCGCTGGTCAACGGGCATTATCTGGGGCTGGCGATTGGCAGCCACCGACACTCTGCCGGGAATTTCAAAGTTCACCAGGTATTGCGAGGCCACAACATTGGCAGAATTTTGTACCATCCCGCTGGCAACCGCTTCATCCGCACTTTGCAGCAATGCCGAAGGTGCTTGCTGGGAACGGCGTTCCTGGAAAACGACGCGAGGCTCAAATAAGTCCACCAGCAGACTGCCCAGTTCCGGCGTACGGGTATTCTGATTGGGTCGCGCCGTGGTTATAGTGACCTCGACATCCGTCCAGTCCTCCCCGGTTCCCTGGGTCACGGCAGCCTTGCGTTCCAGGGAAAGATTACCCGTGGTGGTATTCAGTCGCGCTTCGTCCAGCCAGCTCCAGCTGGCCCGGTTTACCGGGTAGGTCACCGCAACCTCGGTGGCAAGTACCTGATCGGCCTCCACCGCCACGGTCAGCACCTGTCCGGTCCGCTCCCGGGTAGCGACCTGGGACAGCTCAAACTTTTTCTGTTCGATTTCCCGATCCTTGACAGCAAGCTCCCGGTTGGCCTCACGAATCAGCTGGCGGGCTTCCAGGGATGCCGACGACAGCGTTTGCAGCAGGTCCGTCAGTTCGTTCACCGCCAGTGATGCCTGCTGCCCGCCAACGGAACCGTCTGCCAGCGAACCCAGCAGCTGGAGTTGCGTATTGGCTGCCTCGATTCGGTCTGCGATGGCCTGCCTTTCAAATTGCAGTTGGTCAAGCTCAGCCTGAAGTTGACGTTCCTGTGCACCGACCAGTTCCCCGCCGTGACTTTCCTCCAGCTGCAGTGTTCCCAGGCGCACCTCGGAATTGGTGAGACTCAGCTGCAGCCTGGCGGGATCTATGCCAGCCGGGAGGTTGCCCACGATCAAGCGGTGCTGGCCCGCCGGGATCGTGACGTTTCCGGTGCGGGTAACTTCCGCGCCGCTGGCAAACACCGTGACGCGATCGATCCCGGAAGGGACATCCAGGTCGTCAGCACCGGCACTGCCGGCGATCACCAGCAGTGGGCACAGCAGCACCAGCGTACGGGCAGCCAGGGTGGGATGGACAGGTTTCCGGTCGCTCATGGAACGCACCTCCAATGCAGTATGCCGACAAGGACAATAAATTTGGCGGCTGTTCGTGTGAACAGGCCTTGGTAAAGAGTGACTCGAAGAATACGGAAAAAGTTTCATCTATTTAGACGCCTGGCCTGCTTAACCGCCTCAGTCTGACTCCATGGCCGACAACCGGACGGAGGATGGCAGGGTTGCAGGCTCAGGCCTGCTGACCACGCAGTTCCCGGGGCATACTGAAAACGATGTTTTCCTCCACTCCCTGCAATTCCCTGGGTCTGCTGCCGGTGATCTGTTCCAGGTAGGCGACGACCTGCTGGACCAGGACCTCCGGTGCAGAAGCACCGGCGGTGATGCCGAAGGAGCGCTTGCCGCGCAGCCAGTCTTCGCTGATCTGCTGCACATTGTCTATCAGGTAGGATTCACAGCCCATGCGCTCGGCAAGCTCTTTGAGTCGATTGGAATTGGAACTGTTGGGAGACCCCACCACCAGCAGCAGGTCACATTCAAGCGCCAGTTGCTTGACCGCATCCTGGCGGTTCTGTGTAGCGTAGCAGATGTCCTTTTTACGCGGCCCCTGAATATTAGGAAACTTTTCCCTCAGGGCATCGATCACCCGGGCCGTGTCATCCATGGACAGGGTCGTCTGCGTGACATAGGACAGGTTATCCGGATCTTCAACTTCCAGGCGTCCCACGTCCTCGACGGACTCTACCAGGTAAATCCTGCCGCCGGCGGTTTCATCGTACTGCCCCATGGTGCCCTCGACCTCGGGATGGAACTGGTGACCGATGAGAATACACTCTGTCCCGGACTGACTGAACTTGGCCACTTCAAGATGGACCTTGGTCACCAGGGGACAGGTTGCATCAAACACCTTGTAGCCGTTTTTTTCCGCCTCGTGTTTCACCGTCCTGGATACGCCGTGGGCGCTGAAAATAACAATGGACGGCCGGCCATGAACATCCAGCAACGGTATATCCGCAAGTTCATCGACAAACACGGCACCACGCTGCCGCAACCGGTCCACCACGAACTTGTTGTGGACCACTTCGTGGCGAACGTAAATCGGCGCGCCGAAATGGTCCAGGGCACGATTGACTATATCTATCGCCCGATCAACCCCGGCACAGAAACCCCTGGGATTTGCCAGCTTGATGGTAATCGTGTTGGAAGCTGTTGCCTGGCTGTTCATGCGTCTCCGAATTGTTGACGGCTGCCCTGGGCAGCGATGAGTTTACGGCCCGTAACCGGATCCCGGTCCACTGGTCCTAAAGTTTGATCTCCACCGGGCTGGTATCAGCCGGAATGACGCCGACTATCCGGGCCCTGAACAGGATATCCTTGCCGGCCAGCGGATGATTGAAGTCCACCACCACGGTGGCAGCAAATTTTTCTTTTATCACACCGGGGAGGTCGAATCCAGCGGGGTCCTTGAAAGATACGACGGTACCCGGTTGCAGTGCTTCATATTCGTCGTCAAGAAACTGCTTAAAGCGGTTCCGGGGAATACGATGAACATTCTCCTGGTTGACCGGCCCAAAAGCCTTTTCCGGTGGCAGAACCACTTCAATTTCCTCTCCGGCCTTCCTGCCCAACAGCTGTTCCTCAAACCCGGGCAGCATATTGCCATCGCCCACGGTGAAACTGGCAGGCGCCGAATCGAAATTACTGTCAACGACATTACCCCCCGGCAGCGCTACGGAAAAATGGAGGGTTACCTGGCACCCCTGTTGAATCGATATATCGGTGGACATGTCAGTACCCCGGGTTCGGGAAATTCGCCAATAATACCGGACGTCCGTTCAAGCCCGGTGTCGCGGCCTGAAAGCAGCCAGCGAACGAGACCACTCCGTCCGCGGGTGGAAACGATTTTGCCGGCGGTCAGACAAAATGACGAACCTCACCGTCGCCCTCGATGTTGTCGATACAGCGGGCACAAAGCGTCGAGTGCTGCGTGTTTTCTCCCACCGTGTCGTTATGGTGCCAGCAGCGTTCACATTTTGCCGATTCCGCGGGTGTAATACGCAATTTCAATCCAGCCAGTTCCGTAGCAACTGCATCATTGTCAGCGGAAGCCAGCGGCTGTAGGGTGACGGCCGAGACAATCAGGGCAAAGCGCAGTTCCGCGCCGAGACGTTGCAGCTGTGCCGCAATGTCATCATCACAGTACAGGGTTACTTCGGCGCTCAGACCGGAACCGATAACCTTCTCCGCCCGCCTGGCTTCCAGGGCCTTGTTGACCGCTGCCCGGACGTCCATAAACTGCTGCCAATAGCTGTCGGGGAAATGCTCGTTTGCCGGCAACTGCTGCAGTCCGGAGGCAAAATCACTGAGGAATACCGACCCTTCCCGCTGTCCCGGAATATGGGTCCAGATCTCATCGGCGGTAAAGCTGAGTATCGGCGCAATAATCCTGCTGAGCATTTCCACCAGGTGGTACATGGCCGTCTGGGTGGACCGCCGTGCCAGGCTGTCCTGCTGACAGGTGTACTGACGATCCTTGACCACGTCCAGGTAGAATCCGCCCAGCTCGATCACGCAGAAATTATGTACTTTCTGGTATACATTCAGAAAACTGTATTGCCGGTAGTGTTCTTCAACCTGGGCCTGGAGTGCCTGTCCCCTGCCGACTATCCAGTAGTCCAGGGCCAGCATGTCCGCCGGCGACACCTGGTGGGCCTGGGGATCAAAACCATTCAGGTTGGCCAGCATAAACCGTGCGGTATTGCGTATTCGTCGATAGGCGTCGGCCACACGCTTGAAGATCTCATCCGATACCGTCATCTCGCCGCGGAAGTCGGTGGCCGCCACCCACAGGCGCAGGATATCGGCACCGTAGTCCTGGTATATCTTCCGTGGTGCCACGGTATTGCCCAGGGATTTCGACATTTTTCGACCGTCGGCATCGACGAAAAAGCCGTGAGTCAACACCTGGCGATAGGGTGCATTGCCATTCATGGCCACGGCAGTCTTGAGGGACGACTGAAACCAGCCCCGATGCTGATCGGATCCTTCCAGGTACAGATCAGCAGGATAGTCCAGTTCCTCACGCTGACCCAGGACGGTAAAATGGGTAACACCGGAGTCGAACCACACATCGAGGGTGTCGGTTACCTTGGCGTAATGATCCGCTTCATCGCCAAGCAGATCTTCCGGCTGCAGGTCGAACCAGGCTTCGATACCCGATTTTTCCACGTGCCTGGCCACTTCTTCGAACAACTCGTTAGTACGGGGATGCAGTTCCTGGGTTTCCTTGTGAACAAAAAGCGTTATTGGCGTTCCCCAGGTTCGTTGCCGGGAAACACACCAGTCAGGACTGCCCTTGAGCATCAACTCGATTCGTGCCTGCCCCCAATCAGGTATCCAGGTGACCCCTTTTACCTCCTCCAGGGCATCGTTCAGCAGGTTTTTCTCCGTCATGCTGATAAACCATTGCGGCGTGGCCCTATAGATAAGAGGGGTCTTGGTCCGCCAGCAATGGGCGTAACTGTGGGTCAGCGTATCCTCGGCCACCAGCGCCCTGTTTTCCTTCAGCACGGCGATGACCTTTTCATCGACCTTGTAGACGTGGTCCCCGGCGAAGCGGCCCGCGGCCTCGGTAAACACACCGTTTTCGTCGATCAGGTTGAGCGTGCCGATACCATAGGCCTGGCCGACATGGAAATCATCAAGGCCATGATCCGGCGCGGTATGTACGGCACCTGTCCCGGCTTCCGTGGTCACGTGATCGCCAAGAACCAGTGGCACCTGCCGGTCCACAAAAGGATGGTGCAGCGACAGTCGCTCGAAGGCTTTCCCGGAAACTGTTCCCTGGACCTGGTAGTCATTCACCTGGTAGCGGGTCATGACCTGGTCCACCATGTCACTGGCCAGCAGCAGGAGTTCCGGTCCATGGTCCAACTTGAGCCTGACCAGGGCATAGTCCAGTTCCGCATTGAGACAAACGGCCTGGTTGGCCGGTAGCGTCCACGGTGTGGTCGTCCAGATGACCACCGAAATCGGCAGGTCTGCCGTTTCGGCATCAAGACTGAACAGCGATGCAAAATCGTCCCGATCAGCAACGGGGAAGCGAACATCGATAGCGAATGATGTCTTGTCCTGGTACTCGACCTCGGCCTCGGCAAGGGCCGAGGCACCAACTACGCTCCAGTAAACCGGCTTGAAACCCTTGACCAGGTGACCGTTGGCCACGATCCTGCCCAGCGCCCGGATAATATTAGCCTCGGTCCTGAAATCCATGGTCAGGTAAGGGTTGTCCCAATCGCCCAGTACGCCGAGGCGAATGAAATCCTGCTTCTGGATCTCGACCTGGCGGGCAGCGTAGTCGCGACAGGCCTGGCGAAACTCGCGGTAGCTGATTTTCTGACCGGCCTTGCCTTTCTTCTTCTCGACGTTGTGCTCGATAGGCAGACCATGACAATCCCATCCTGGAATGTAGGGTGCGTCGTAGCCGCTCAACTGCCTGGACTTGACCACGATGTCCTTCAGCGTTTTGTTGATGGCATGGCCAAGGTGAAGCTCACCGTTGGCATACGGCGGACCGTCATGCAGAATAAACTTCGGTTTACCGGCATTTTTAGCGCAAATTTTCCGGTACAGATTCATCTCCTGCCAACGTTTGAGCATTTCCGGTTCGCGCTGTGCCAGACCGGCTTTCATGGGAAACGCCGTACTGGGGAGGTTCAGGGTGTCTTTGTAATCGCTCATGAGATAAATCTGTCGTTAACTGTTGGATTGGTCATTGCTGTCAATGTTCTGAAGTCACCGGCCAGGCTGACAGCTGACGGTGCTGGATTCAGGCCCGGGGTCGCGGAGCCGTTCCGCACCGGTACCGGCAAGCGGGCGATTATACACCGATACCGGGGGCTGGCATGTGCCCGGGCTCACTTGCCGGGCAACGTCATGCCGATCTCAGACTCCCGTTGGGAGCCGGGCCAGTCAGGCGGCGCTGAAATAGTCCCTGACCTGCTCCACATCCAGGGCGATCTGCCGTTTCAGGGCATCCAGGCTCTCGTACTTTTCCTCGTCCCTGACCTTGTGCCGGAAAATCACTTTCAGGGTCTGTCCGTACAGGTCCCCGCTGAAATCCAGCAGGTGTGCCTCCAGCAAGGCGTCACCCTGGTCGGTGACGGTAGGCCGATAGCCGATGTTCACCGCCGCAGGATAGTGGCGACCATCGAGTTCAACCTCGCAGGCATAGACACCGTGGACTGGTATACGCTGCCTGTGCAGGTTGACATTGCAGGTGGGAAAACCCAGGTCGGTACCCAGTCGCCTGCCTGCCACTACTTCACCGGAAATGCCGTAGGGCCGTCCCAGCAGACGCTCCACCAGCTTGAAATTCGCCGCCTCCAGCTGCTGTCGAACAAACGTGCTGGACACGCGGTGGCCATCGATGACGCGGGTGGCGGTTTCGATCACCTCGAAGTCAAACTGCCGGCCACTGGCCTGCAGTAACCGGAAATCCCCTTTACGCCGGTTGCCGAATCGAAAGTCGTTGCCCACGATAAATGCCGCCACCCCCAGTCCCTCCACGAGAATCCGGCTGATGTAGTCTTCGGCACTGAGTTGGCTGAGAGGCAGATCGAATGTCAGCAGGTAGACGAAATCGATGTTCATGGCCTCCAGCAGCGTCAGTTTCTCGTCCAGGGTGGTGAGGCGGGCGGGACAATCCCCGGGGCTGGCAGCAAAAAATTCTTCAGGGTGAGGCTCGATGACGATAGCCAGCGACGGCAATTGCAGCCGGGTGGCCTCGTCTTTAAGCTGCTCGATAATTGCCTGGTGGCCAAGATGAACGCCATCGAACTTGCCGATGGTAGCCACGCAGCGGGAATAACGCCGGTAAAAACCAGAGTGGTCCTTGACTATTTTCATGTCGGTCCGTCGATCATGCCGGCTACCGGATCAGGCATTATTCCCGGGGTTCGTCGAACCGCGGGACTCACTGCCATCACTTGTCCGGGTGTCGCCACCTGCCGTTGGATTTCCGGAAAACCGTGACAACCCTTTTTTCAGCACAATGCGCCCCAGCGCCACCAGGCAGACGATAATCAAGGTCTGCGCGATGAGGGTATTGACCACCGAAATGGTCTCCGGGCGCATGGCAATCAGAATCATGTTGACCAGGGTACTTGCGGCAATAACGAACAGAATCAGTGCCAGCCCTACCTGCAGCACTGCCAGGAATCGGTTCATGTCAGGTGATCCTATGCTGATTTTGTCAGACTGTGGGTGTCGAGAAAGCGATTGTACCCTGCTTCGCCCATGAAGCGAATGGCGGTTTTGGCATCACAGTGGCGTAGATCCACGATGATCAGACCTTCCAGGGAATCGTTGAAATCAGCATGAACATTGAAACAGACCAGGCGGCCGTTCAGTGCCAGGTAGTGACGCAGCAGCACGGGCACGGCTTTTCCCGGATCGCAGCGTCCGATCAGCTTGCTCAGTATCTTGATATTGGCCAGGGCTGCCAGGGTTTCCCTGCTCCAGAGCCGGTTCCGCACCCGCAACGGGGTCAGCGGACGGACCAGGTCGCTGTAGCCGTCCGCGTGGTAATTCGTCATCAGCGTATCCGCGATCAGTGCCCGCGCCAGGTCGGTGTATTCCCTGGAGATGCTCACTGAGCCAAACAGCGTGTGATACCCCGGGTTGGCGCTGATAAATGCACCGATGCCCCGCCAGAGCAGGTTCAACGCCGCCGGCTGACGCTGGTAGTCCGGGTGTATAAAGGAACGGCCCATCTCGATGGCGGATCCAAGCTGACGCAGGAAAGCCCGGTCGTAGCGGTACAGGGAACGACTGTACAGTCCCTTGATGCCCCGTTCGCTGACTATCTTATCCACCAGCCCGATGCGGTAAGCGCCGGCAACTCGACAGTCCTTACGATCCCACAGAAACAGGTGCAGGTAGTGGGAGTCGAAACGATCGGAATCCATCGCCTGACCGGTGCCCTCGCCCACCATGCGAAACGTCAGCTCCCGGGAAACCGCGATCTGATCCATGATGACGCCCAGGCGCTGGCAGGGACTGCAGTACACGGCAAAGTCCCCTTGCTCCACCAGCAACAGGTCATCCAGGGCGGCAATGGCCGTCTGCAGCTTGTCGCGTTGCACATCAGCGGCAAAGCCCGCCATTTTCCGCTGCTGAACGTCCTGCCCCGCGGCCGCCCCCGGAGCCAGCGCCTCGGTGCTGATGCGCAGGTACTCGGTCATCGCCCGGGGGCTCTGGAACACATCCAGCTCCTGGGCGGGAATACAGCTGCCAACGGACAGCGGCAGACGGCGGCCCCACTTGTTGATCAGCTGTCGCGGCAGCAGCACTGTCCGCAGGCGACGGTGAATCAGGCCGACCGCATAAAAATACCAGCTGTTCAACCCGCCGACATGTATCGGCAGGCAGGCACACCGATGACGCCTGGCCAGCTGTCCGGCAATCCGGTTCCATGGGCGATCGGTAATCACCCGTTGACCGGGCTCGAAAGTCGCCACGACACCGGCGGGAAAGATCAGTAATGCGCCGCCGTTGTCAAGATGGTTATGCGCCTGCCTGATACCGGCAAGATTCTGCTGCGTGGCATTGCTGGACAGCACATCAACACCGATGAACAGATCGGCCAATTCCGGAATGCGCCTCAGCAGCGCATTGGCCAGGATACGCAGATCCGGCCTTCGATTGATGAGCAGCCTGGCAATGGCAACACCCTCCAGGCCACCCAGCGGATGGTTGGCAACTATCAGCAGCGGTCCCTGTTCCGGCACCATGGCCAGCCTGTCCCGGTTGCGTACGTCGATGGTGACGCCGATTACATCCAGGGTGTGTTGAAGGAAATCAGTCGTGCCGAGGCCCCGAGGCCGCTCCTGATACATGCGTGACAGCTTGTCCAGCCCCAGGCATCGGGAGACGACGCGATCGGCCACGGGCATGCCCAGCTGCAGTTCGAATGGATTACTCATGGCAATGATCGATTTTCCGTTTCTGGTTCGAGTGATATTTCCCTGTCAGTCATTGCTCGGGTACTGTCTGACAAGCCCGCTCTCGTGGCGCCAGGCGTCCCACAAGGCCCGCAGCCCCGGAGGACGATGGCCACGCCGGCGATTGGCATGCCCAAGACTGAACAGGGTTCGATACTGGCTGAGCAGCGTGACGACGGCATCGCCAAGACTGGTATTCCGATCCCAGATATGAATTGATTCGGAGCTGGCGCCATTGATTTCGATAATGACGAAATTCTCGCCTTTGACCAGGCTTTCATGATCCTTGAACTTGATATCCAGTCGGCCGTAATAGAAGCCGGGAATATCATCGAAGATGCCATCCAGCGTGTCCTGCAATTGTTCGGATATATAGTCGCTGCCGTCCCGGAACACGGCGCCGCGACAATGGCTTGCGGAAAACACCAGCCGAAAGGGCTCACCCGCCGCCAACACCGAGTCCCACAGCTGGGCATGCCTGGCCCGGTACAGGTGCTCTAGTCGTCCCGCACGGGGGTCGCCGGCCACCAGTTCACCCAGTGTCGAGACGCCGTCGCCGACAACATAGGGCATGTACTTGAGGGTGAGCGACGTCACTTCTCCCGAGTCGCTGTCCGGGTGTCGTACGTAAAATACACCAGCTTCGGCTTCCCATTCCGCCAGTTGCTGGAACTGGATAGTGGCCTTCCGGGGAAAATTTTCCAGGTAGCAGCGCAGCTGGGTTTCATTCTGCAGCAGGCGCACGCCGGCACCGCGACAGCCCAGGTTGGGCTTGGCCACCACAGGCAGGGCAAGTCCACGGGCGGTCAGCAATGCCTTGACCTCGTCAGCCTGGCAAGCCGGCGACCGATCGGTCACCTGGTATTCCACCCAGGGCAGGATCCAGCAGCGGGCGCTGTCGCCCGCCTGCTTGAATACCGCTGTTTTGGGAACACCAACCATGCCGGAAAGTGGAATGGCGGGATTGGCTATCAATGGCAGCGTCAGGCTGCGATAGCGTACCGCCAGTGCGAGCCATTGGACTGCCACCGGCAGATACATCAACCACGTGGGCCAGAATTCGAAATAGGAGACCGGCTTACCGGTAGTGTCCAGTTCCGGCATGCCGGGTGGCACGAACGCCTTTTCCCGGGATTGATCGGTCATCACCACACTCGAGTTCCTGTTTGTTGTTGTCAGGCCGGCACGCGTTATCCCGTCTGCCACTCCAGTGCCTGACATGCTGAATACGCTTTATCTGGGAGAGGATAGCGGTTTTGGGAAATTTCGTTCAATGGCGATGGCTTTCGCGTCGCGCGGACACCGGCCGTACCGACGGTATCACCTGGCTATCGTACCGCCGTTCATGCCTCGACAACAAGGTGGAACCGCCGCCGGGCCGACCGTCAGCCGGAGTTAGGCATAGCCCGGGGCATGGGGAGCGAAACTGGTCAACACGGGACGCCGGTTGCTATCATCGGGCCTTTGTCGAGTCTGGGGTCAAGTCGGAATGCTGGGAAAAATTCTCGTCACCCTGGCGGTAATTGCCATCGCCGTTGTGGTTGTCAGGCAGCGCAAGGAAGGGGAATCCGGCAAAGCGAGGCCGGCAGCCAGGGCTGTCCCCGCGGAAGAATCGTCAATGGGCAAAGACCTGCGCTTTGCCGCCTACCTGTTTCTCGTCCTCATGTTCGGCACCGGCGGCGTGGTGTACTATTATCGGTGGCAGGATGATCACACGGTACTTTCCGTAAACCTGTACCGCGATGGACAGTCTGAGCCGGTGAGTTACCGTGTGTACAAGTCCGAGCTGGATACACGCTCTTTCACTACCATTGACGGCATCAGAATAACAGTCGCCGACAGCGAGCGCATGGAGGTTACCGGGCTGGAGCAGCCCTGAGCGAATAGACAGCCTTGAGCGTGGAAACAGCCCTGAGCGTGGAAACAGCCCTGAGCGAATGGACAGCCCTGAGCGGATAGTCAGCCCTGAGCACACCGGGGCATATCACAAAACGCCACCCCCAGGCCCAATAGAAACCTCACTGAACCTGCCGGGGACCATGGCAGCAGCAAGCTCTTCGGTAAATCGCCGCGGAGAACCCGGATCATAACAGTATGAGCAAATCGGAAGGCAAGACTGACCCGGTCACAGGCGGTGGCTTCAAGGCTATCGAATATGTCCTGTCCTGTGCCAATAAAATCGGACCGGGAAAACTGGCCGCGGCAGTGAAATCGCGGAACGCCTGCAAAGCCTGTGCATTCGGAACCGGTGGCCAGCGGGGCGGCCTGCATAATGAATACAGCAACAGGGTGGAAATCTGCAACAAGAACATTCAGGCTCAGCTGAGTGATATCCGTGATGCGATCCCCATAGAAATATTCAGCCACAACAGCATTGCCGAGCTGAGAGCGCTGACCGGAAAACAACTTGAGGATCTTGGTCGACTGGGCCAGCCGCTATATAAATCTTCCGGCGCCACCCATTATGAACCTATCAGTTATGAAAAAGCCATTGACATCACGGCAGCACGACTGCGCTCGGCTTCGCCGACGCGAAGTTTCTTCTACGCATCCGGACGTTCGTCCAACGAGGCGGCTTTCCTGCTTCAGCTGTTTGCCCGGGTATTCGGCAGCAATCATGTCAATAACTGTTCCTATTACTGTCACCAGGCATCCGGTGTCGGCCTGAGTGCCGCCATCGGCAGCGGCACTGCTACCATCCAGTATGCCGATCTGCACCAGGCCGATCTGATATTTGTGTTGGGGGCCAACCCGGCCTCCAATCATCCACGCTTCGTGAAAACCCTGATCGAGTGCCGTCAGCGCGGTGGCAAGGTCATCGTGGTCAATCCGGTGCGTGAAGCCGGACTGGTGCGATTTGCCTCGCCGGCCAATTTCCGCTCCATGATAAGCGGCGGTACCGAAGTTGCCTCCCTGTACGTCCAGCCCCGGGTTGGCGGTGACGCGGCCTTTCTCAGTGGCGTAGGCAAGGCAGTGCTGCAGCGGGACGCGGTGGACAGGAATTTCACCAGGGAACACTGCAACGACTTCGAGGCCTACGAAGCGTTCCTGCATTCCCTGGACTGGACAGAACTGGAACAGCTCTCCGGCTTACCAAGGCAGACCATGGAACAGGTTGCCGACGAATACGCTGCAGCCGGGCGCGTGGTCTTTTCCTGGGGAATGGGTCTGACCCATCATCGCCACGGCACCGAAAACATTGAGGCGGTCAGCAACCTCGCCCTGCTGCGGGGCAAGCTGGGTGAACCGGGCAGCGGGCTGTTGCCGCTGCGGGGACACAGTAATGTCCAGGGAGTCGGTTCCATGGGCTTTACCCCGGCACTCAAGCAGCAGGTTTTCCAGGCCATGGAACGGGAACTGGATATCACGCTGCCGGATTCCGCCGGTCTGGACACGCTTGCCTGCCTGCAGGCCGCCAGCCGCGGTGAAATGGACGTGGCTTTCCTGCTGGGTGGCAACCTGTTCGCGGCAACGCCGGACAGTCAGTTTGCCAATCGGGCCCTGTCAGCCGTGCCGTTCAAGGTCATGCTCAGCACCACGTTGAACCAGACTCATGTTTGCGGTGTGGACGAGGAAAACATAGTCCTCCCGGTACGGGCAAGGGACGAGGAAACCCAGCCCACCAGCCAGGAATCGATGTTCAATTTTGTCAGGCTCAGCGACGGCGGATTCGATCGACTGCCGGATATTCTGTCGGAGATCAGCATCATTGCCGGTGTCGCGGAACGGGTAATACCCCGGGAACAGTTTAATTTCAGCGAGTTTCACCAGCATCGGCACATCAGGCAGGCCATCGCCAGGCTGATACCCGGTTTCGGGGAGCTGGCCGATATCGATGCCAGCAGACAGGAATTCCATATCCAGGGCCGTCACCTCGAGGGTCCGTATTTCAGGACACCTGACGGTCGCGCCAATTTCAGGCTGCCAGCCTCCTCGCTCGCCGGGATGAACGGTGGACACAGTAATCCGCAACCGCATCAGTTCGTCCTTACCACGGTTCGCAGCGAAGGCCAGTTCAATACCATCATTTTCAATGAAAAAGACATCTACCGTCGGCAGACCCACCGACAGGTTCTGTTCATGAATCCCGCTGATATGGAAAAATTGAAACTGGTCGAAGGAGACCGGGTTGACCTGAACAACACCACCGGGTGCATGAAAAACCTGCAGGTGACCGGGTTTGATATTCACCCCGGCAACGTGATGACGTACTTCCCTGAGGCCAATGTGCTGATTCCCCAGGCCATCGATCAGCGCAGCTGTACCCCGGCATTCAAGTCCGTGGACGTTACCGTAAGCCGGTCACCAGGGACAGCGTCAGCAGCAACATAGCCCTGACGCTATTCATTGTGCGCCTGCTCGAAATTTACCCCGGAAAGTTCGTCGATATCGAACCGGGCTCCAATGGCACTGATGTCATCCGGGCTGATATCTCCGACGATATTGACCAGCACCGTTTCCTGGGGTTCCGTTACCATGATGGCAATGCCGTGGATCATTTCCGCGTTGTCCGAAAGTCGAAAATAGATATCCACGTGGTCGCTACCTTCCCGCACCCTTACCACCCGCTCCCAGCTGCTGGCGTCAAGACGCTGGGCGATGGCCGACATGGCCGAAGCCATCAGGTCGGTATCGATGGAACTGCTGTCGAAAACCCGGACATTGACGCGGGAAAGCGTGGAAATAAACTGGGCGGCCATCTCGTCGTTGTTCTTCAGGATATTGGTAATCAGATTCAACAACGGCTCCTTGAGACTCACTTCGACATTGGGTTCCCCGCCAGCTATCTCGTTCAGCTCGCTGAAATCCACATAACCGGGATGATCCAGCAGGCTGTCCTGTTGCCCAAGTGCCGGCCCGACCAGGGCAGACGCCAGCAGCGCCGCAACTATCAGTAGTTTCGTATTCATAGACTTACCTCTCGTTGACTGCCGGTGAGGCAGCGTAAATTCAAATGGGTCCGTTGCCGTTGTCGTCGGCAGGACGGTCAAGCGGATCAATAGACAGTGACGCGTTCATCGACTCCCGCAACTGGCGAAGCAGAAACCGGTCCTCGATCATCACCTCGGTTCGGGCGCTGATTTCGCCAAGGTAGTCCAGCGCCAGCTCCAGGTCCTGGAGCGCCTGCATGATCTCCGCTTCCGTGAATCGGGGTGCTTCAGACTGTATACCGGGTGACAGGGCAACTTCCGGAGCCCCGGGCAGGTTCAGCAGCGTCCTGCCGGGGCCCAGGAGCAGGACCAGAACTGCCATCACGGGTACGGCCACCCGTACCGGCATCGGTATCCAGCCCAGCAGGCGGTCCACCGCTGCGGCGAAACCACCGGACTGCACGGGCCCCCGGCGTTCCTCCGCGAAGTTGACCGGACCTGCGCCGGCATCGAACAGCCGGTCAACCGGTTCCAGGGCCTGATCGGGACAGTCCAGGATCGGCAGGCTGACCACGGCATGGTGCAGCTGTCGTGCATAGTCCAGTTCCTGCCGACACCCTGCACAGTCCTGCAGATGGCGTTTCAGTTCGGCCGCCCTGGAGTCTTCCAGTTCATTGTCCAGAAAGGCATCGATGTGCAGCTGGAAGAGCTGGCACTGTGAACCATTGGCAGACCTGTTGCCGTGATTTCCTTTATTACCTTGGTTATTACCTTTGTTACTCTGCATGGCTTAATCCCTCGTCACTACGACTGTTGCCACGACCCTGGCCGATACTGGCACCCCGGTCGTTCAGCAGGTGCTCGTCACTGGCCAGTTGTCTCAATATCGGGTTCTCCCGGAGCTGGCGCCTGGCCCGGTGCAGGTAAACTTTTACCTGGCTCTGGCTCAGGTTCAGTGTCTGTTCGATTTCCTGATAGCTCAAACCCTGAATGTCCCGCATGATGACAATACTTCGGTGCGGGTCGGACAGGTTGCCGATGGCCGCTTCGAGCTGGCGCTGGAATTCCTCGGCCTCGGGCCCCGGATCCTCGACGGTAACCGCCTCTTCAAGACTGTCCGCCAGGTCCACCCGTGACCGCTCGTGCCGGCTGCGACGCAGATGGTCGACAATGGCATTGTGCGCCACCCGCATAAGCCACGCGCCAACCCGGTCGTGGTCAATTTTCTGCCAGTGCTGCCACAGCCTGATAAAGACATCCTGGGTGATATCCTCGGCATCTTCCCGGGCTCGCAGACTGTAAAACGCAAAGGAGAAAACCCGCTGGCGGTATTGATCGATTGTCTGGCGATATTGCGTCAACATACTCGAATAAGACGGCGTGCCCATAATTTAGTTACACCCATTGCTGCGCGCCTGTTGTAAGGTCAATTGTAAGGTCAATTGCCAGGTCAATTGCCAGGTCAGTTGTCAGACCATGAGTTGCTGTGCCAGGCGCGATAGCTTTCCCCAGGAACGCGGGCGGCGAGCCTGAAGACGCAGCCTCGTGGCATGATGCAGCACGCAACCTTCAACGCCTGTTCTGCGCGGTCCGTCAGCCCCGGGCAGGCCGCGGCCGAAGTGCGCGTCGACACAGTGTGCGGGATAACAGCGAATTACCACAACATTGCCCTGGTCCGGCAGGACCGGCTGCTCCACTTCGGGAGCCCGACCGCCCTGACGGTGGTTTTATCTCATTGCCATGCGAGGCCGGCCGGCTGGCTTGCTATACTCGCAGCTGGTTCAAGGGGGATGGACAATAATATGCTTTTCTATCGCACACTTATCACCCTTATTTTGCTGGCGGTGCCACCTTTGGCAGCGGCGGCAGAGCGCATGGTCAGCCTGGAAGGGGAAGCCGACGTGCGCATCTGGGTGTTCACTCCACGGGAGGCGGGAAGCGGCCCGTGGCCCCTGGCGATGATGATTCCTGCCGGCAGTGGCCAGGAGTATGCCGTCAAGGCACAGTCCTGGCTGGGCAGGGAAATGACCCGGCGTGGCTGGGTCGTGGCCGTGCCGGTTTCACCGGAAGGCCTGTCCTTTGTCGGTGACAGCGAGAACAATATCAGCCAGGTAATCGCCGCACTGCAGCAGGACGACATCATCGACGTGGGCAAGACCCTGTTGCTGGGTGTCTCCAGCGGCGGAAGCTCGGCACTGGAAATTGCCAGCAAGAATCCCTCCGCCTATCACGGCGTCGTCGCTGTTCCCGGTCGCATCAAGCAGTCGGGCCCGTTGCCGGCCCTGGATGGATTACCGGTATTCCTGCGGGTCGCCGAGAAAGACTATTTCCGCTGGCACAAGAAAATGCAGGATATGACGCAACGCCTCGAGTCAGCAGGCGCCCGGGTCGATGCCGCCCTGGTGCCGGACGCTCGACATATCATCAAGGTCGACCTGGACGAGCTGGACCGCTGGCTTAGCACCCTGACCATGGATCGCCGGCAGGACTGAATGCCTGCCGGCGTCCCGTACCCGGGCGCTGCGCTGCCAGCTAGTAGCGATCTTCCTCGATCCAGTAATTACTGACCAGGTCCTGGTCGAATTCAATGGACAGGGTTTCTATCCGCTCCTGCTCCACGTCCAGGGAGAACAGCAGGAAAATCCCAACCTCTGTGTCTTTTTCTGACCGGTTACGGTATTTCCAGATTTCTGTGCCATCGGCGTAGCGAAGTCTGCTGGTGGGTTCGCCAAAAGTCAGCCTGACCCATTCCGAATCAGAGCGCCCCACCTGCAGCCGGTTGACGTCGCCTTCGTCCCAGGTGGCATCCAGAACACGGCCGTCGGAATCCACCGTCAAAAGACAGCCGTTGAGGGCCAATCCCGCCAATAGTAGAATTGCAAGTCTTGTCATGTCAGTCCCCGTGTCAGTAAGTGAGAATCTTGAAGCCGGTCGGTAAATTCTGACCTGCCCTGATTTAGACGTCATTGCCTGCCGGAAAGTTACAGAAAACATGACCAACTGCCCGGGCAGTGGGTTCCCTGGTGAACTTTCCGGTGGTCATGCAGCGGGCGCTATCAGCCTGCCAACCACACGTCCGAGCTTTCCCCGGTATCCGAATCCTACCCGGGTACCCGATTCCTACTTTGTCCCCATGCGACTTAACACTTGCTGAACGGGCTGTTGCTGAACCGCTACCTGCGTCATGTCGTTAACCGGGTAGAACCCTTGCTGCCGGCTTTCTCCATCCTGTGATACTCTGGATAATCACCATCGTCGTTGCGCTGAACACCGACAGCATGTTAAAGGTGGGACTGATCACGCTGCTGGCAGTCATGTTGCACAACTGCTTCGGCCTGGGACTTGGCTTTTACCTTTCCCGGGTGCTTGGTCTGGATCAGACGCGGAGCCGAACCATTGCCATCGAGGTGGGTATGCAGAAATCCGGACTGGGCGTGGCCCTGGCCCTGGAATTCTTTTCCGCTACAGCGGCCTTGCCGGGCGCCATTTTCAGTATCTGGCATAACATCAGTGGCTCGCTATTGGCAGCCCGCTGGCGCAACAACCCTGCTGTTTCCGGCGTCATTGTCGACGGTGATGCCGCTGACACAACATGATTCATCTCCCTCCGTACACAGATCTGGGTCACCCGGTGACTCGCTGCAGGTGACCAGAATCACACCAGAATCAAAAAAATCAAGGCAACGGTTGACTTGCCGAATAAAAGGCATAGAATCCGATTCCCATAAAGCAGTATTTGTTTTGGACTAATTAACACAGATCGCGTGAGCACCATGAAAATTTTCTTTAACCTCATGATTGACGGCCTGCCGGCAACTATGACCCTCAAGGGTCATCAGTTCTGCTCACGCGTGGTGGCGACCTGGAGGTCAAGCTTGGAGTGAATTATCAGCCATAAACTGAATTCCGAGTCTGAAAAAAGACCTCTAAGCCAACCTGCCGCCTAGAGGTCTTTTTTTTTATATTTGCAATTCGCCTGAAACCGGTTTTCAGGTGCAGGGGAACTATTGTGGTTAAAAAACTGCAACGAAACATAAAACTGGTGTATGGCCTGGCGTTTTTTCATTGCTTTATGATCATCGTCCCGGTAATCGTGCCTTTTTTCATGTCCAAGGGACTCGGCCTGGCAGATATATTCTATCTGCAGACCATTTACGCCACGACTATCGTCTTGCTGGAGGCACCTTCAGGTTATTTCGCCGACCTGTTCGGAAGAAGGGTGGCATTGCTGGCTGGCAGCGTAGTGCATGGTGCTGGCTACCTGATGTTGAACTTCGCCGATGACTTTTCCAGCCTGGTGATTTTCGAGATTACCGTCGGCATGGCCGCCAGCCTGCTGTCCGGAGCGGACCTGGCCCTGCTTTACGATTCCCAGAAGGCCCTGGACGCGGACGACAGTTCGCCACACAGTAGCGGAATCGCACAACTGGGCTTTATCAAGTCCGCCGCCGAGGGCCTTGGCGCGCTGCTTGGCGGACTGCTGGCCCTGTGGTCATTCGAGGCAATGGTTATCGCTCAGTCGATAGCTGCCTGGATCTGCCTCGGCCTCGCGCTGCTGGTGGTGGAACCACCGTACAAAAACGGAGAGCAGGACACCCTGGCGATTCCCATTGCGCGGATATTTGCCCATATGTGGCGCAGCGATCCGGTATTGCGCAATGTGTTTATCGCCATACCGGTATACAGCCTGGCAACGATTCATGTTGCCTGGCTGGTGCAGCCCTACTGGGAGTCCCGGGGCATTTCCCTGGCCGCGTTCGGCGCATTGTGGTTTACCCAGAGCCTGACTGTCGGTGTTGCCAGCAAATGGAGCTTTAACATCGAACGTAAACACGGTGCCGTAGCTGCACTTGGCCTGATTGGCATATTGCCGATATTGGGGTTTTTCGGAATGGCCTGGCTCAGTGGCTGGGCAGGCATAGTCATCTGCCTGGTGCTGTTTTTCGGTCGCGGGCTGGTACAGGTGATACTGGTAAACGCGCTCAACCGACGCGTCCCGGGATACTTTAGAGCAACAGCCAATTCATTGACGAGCTTTATGTTCAGGCTGGGCTTCATCGCCACGGGCCCCCTGGTGGGGTTCGTCGCGGAAAGCCAGGGCCTGCCGGTGGCCTTCAACCTGCTTGGTGTCGCCTTTGTACTGGCCTATGCAGTCATCATGCTGCCGCTGATCAGGTCGGTCCGGTCGCTGCAGCAGCAGGCCACTATCTGCAACTGATCCCTCCCCCCCCCTCGGGTGGGTATCCGATAATCCCCCCCTTCGGATACCCACCCTTTTTTTGCAACCATAGAAGGCACACCGTCAACTTCGCTGTCACGGACAGGTGCCGGTCCGGCGGCAGGTTGTCGACTTGCAGTAGACCTTCCGGCGAATTTCCTGGTCCTGGTCGGATCAGGCTACTGGTGCAGTCTGGAATCTCGCCGTCAAGGGCAGGCCGGTTGAATAGGCCACCCGGTCCCCGGCCTCGCAGCGTAGCCCATTGGTGCTTTGACAGGTGTCATGGTAAAGTCGTGAGCCCGGAAACTAAATTGAATCCGGGGGTCCAGCGGGACCAGAAAAACCGGACCGGATGGTTTGCGCGAACCTGTTGCAGACCTGTTGATGGCAGCGCGCTGACAGACTGAAGCGCCGTTGGCCAGGATCACCGGCATAAAGCAAAAAGCATAAAGCATAAAGAGAGGCACAGGGAAAACGGACGTTCCGGAGTGCTCACCTGATCAAGAACAGCAACAATCAAAAAAAATAGAAAGTTAACCCTGAAATATGCCACCCGATAAGAATCATTTCTGTGAGCCGGACGAGACCAGTAATCACTGGCTTCCGAGGTTCAGCAGCCTTGTGGCGGTGTGCTCGGACAGTGAAAAAGAAATAATGTTTGCCGAGTACCGCTCACCCGACTCTCACAACAACTGCAACCCAAATGGCGGGAGATAAACCATGAAGCTGATTACAGCGATAATTAAACCGTTCAAATCCGACGATGTACGTGAAGCGTTGTCAGAACTGGGCGTGAACGGTATGACTATAACTGAAGTAAAGGGATTCGGGCGCCAGAAGGGTCATACCGAACTTTATCGTGGCGCCGAATACGTCATCGACTTTTTACCCAAGACCAAGATCGAAGTTGCCATTGAGGACGGATTGGTCGAACAGGCAATTGAAGCCATCTGCAGGGCTGCTCAAACTGGTCAGATAGGTGATGGCAAGATCTTTGTCAGCACCCTGGACCAGGCAGTTCGTATTCGAACCGGCGAAACTGACAACGACGCGCTGTAATCGGGAGAAGGATTATGAAACCAAAAATAATGGCACCCGCCCTGTCCGTCTCCTTGGCTGCCTTGTTGATGCCGACCCTGGCCTTTGCCCAGGGCGAGATCAACGGCGCCAATACCGCCTGGATATTAACCGCAACCGCCCTTGTGCTATTCATGACGATACCCGGGCTTTCGTTATTTTATGGCGGACTGGTTCGCACCAAGAACGTCCTGTCCATACTGATGCAGTGCTTTGCCATAACCATCATGGTCTCCATCCTGTGGTTACTGGTGGGATACAGCATCGCCTTCGGCGATTCCGAGTCCGCATTCTGGGGGGGACTTGGCAAAGCGCTGTTCAACGGCGTAGTCGTGGGATCGGTTTCCGGCGATATTCCCGAAACCGTATTCGCCGCGTTTCAGATGACTTTTGCCATCATCACCCCGGCACTTGTCGTCGGCGCGTTTGCTGAACGCATGAAATTTTCCTCCATGATGCTGTTCAGCGGCATGTGGGCGGTACTGGTTTACTTCCCGGTTGCCAACTGGGTCTGGGGTGGCGGCTGGCTGGGCCAGATGGGGCTTATCGATTTTGCCGGCGGTACCGTGGTCCACGTCACCGCTGGTGTGGCTGCCGTAGTGGCGGCACTGATGCTGGGTCAGCGCAAAGGCTTTCTGTCATCGGTTACTGTGCCCCACAACATGACCATGACCATCACCGGCGCCGGCATGCTGTGGGTTGGCTGGTTTGGATTCAATGCCGGCAGTGCCCTGGCGGCGGACGGCAGTGCCGGCATGGCATTGCTGGCTACGCACCTGTCTGCGTCCGCAGGTGCCCTCACCTGGATGAGCATCGAATGGATCAAGTTCGGCAAGCCCAGTGCACTGGGTGCCGTTACCGGCATGGTGGCGGGACTTGCCACCATAACGCCGGCATCCGGCTCGGTGGGACCGGCAGGCGGCATGCTGGTGGGTATCGGTGGCGGCGCACTGTGTTATTTCGCCACCACTTACATGAAAACCCGACTGAAGATAGACGATTCCCTGGACGTTTTCCCGGTTCACGGTGTCGGTGGCATGCTGGGAACTTTTCTCGCCGGTATCCTGGTGTCACAGAATCTCGGCGTGTTCAGTGGTAACGGCTACGCCGATGGCATGACCATGGGCTCCCAGACCCTTGTCCAGGTCATAGGCATCCTCGCCACCGGTATTTACACGGCTGTTCTGACGTTTGTAATTCTGAAAATTGTCGGTGCGCTGACTTCGGGAATTCGCGTCAGCGAAGAAGAGGAACAGGTCGGTTGCGACATCAGCGACCACGACGAGAAGGGCTACTCAATGTAGCCACTGGTGTCGGCTCAACGTCGATTGACCCGATGGCAGTTGACGCAACCACCGGCCACGCGTCCTGCCAGGTAGTAACTGGGCGGGTTGCGCATCGCCGCGATGCGCGCCCGACCCACGTTGACCACGAAGTCAGCCATATGGTCTTCCAGGAAAGGATGATTGGAGCCACCCTCGCCTGCACGCAGACTGGTACCGATGCGTTCGATATTACGCAGCGCATCAATTACGCTTTCCCGTGAAACCGCTCCACCGGCGGCTGCCGGCGCCAGGGCAAGATCCAGCCGTTGCAGCTGGTAGCCCAGTTGATCCATGTTGTTACGCAACTCCTGTCCGGATACGTAATTGAAATCAGGCGGGTAGGTAGCGCGCCTGATCAGTTCTGCCTGATCGGCACAGCTGCCCAGTGCCAGTACCAGAACCAGAACCAGGGGGGATAGCATGCGCATCACTGGGTATTCCTCGTTGGCCGTGCAGACACAATCACAATATGGAACTGCATTCTGCCCCGCGGGCAGGTAATCGGAATCATCAACGTGCTGACAGCAGCTGGAAGATACGGCGCACAGCACGGGGGTCGGCGCCGGGACCGCGAAGCTGAGGATAGTTGCCGCTGTGGTCGGTCATATCAATCTGTTCGGCGACCATCTCGGCTGTCAGACCCCGTTCCCGGAGACTGGCGACCCTTGACCACAAGTCGGCGAGATAGGCCTGGAAGTTGTCGATGACGGTGCGATCATTGAACGGCTGGCCATGTCCCGGAAGCACCCATTCGAAATCCAGTGTTTTCAGCGCTTCCAGCGTGCCCGGCCACTCGTCGACGTGGGCATCGCCCATATAGGAGAGGAACGGCAGCATCATATCGCCGGTAAACACGACCCGTTCCTGGGGAAGGTAGACCACGACGTCTCCACCGGTGTGGGCCCGCCCCAGATGCAGCAGCTGAATCTCCCGACTGCCCCGGCTCACTACCTGGAAAAGCGTCATCTTCTCCTCCAGGGTGATATTGGGTGGTGTCGGCATCACTTCCGGAATGGCATTCATGTAATCCCGCTGCACCCTGGCTCGGGCCTCAAGCTGTGTTCGACGGTCCGGGTCCTGCTCGGCCGCAGCCTGACGTTCCAGGTTGGCGACAGTGGTAGGCACACCATCGGAAAAACTGCGAAAGGTCATTTCCTCCAGAACGCTGCCGGCCTCACGGCTAAGCTTCTGACGGGTAAAACTGTGGCCGATAATCTCGACTTCCCGGGGAAATGCCTGGTTACCGTGGGCATGGTCGAAATGATAGTGGCTGTTAACCAGGTACCGGACCGGTTTGTCGGTAATTACCGACAGGGAGTCGAGGAGAGAGCGGGCTGCTGCCGGTGTCACGTGGGAGTCCACAACCAGGGTGTCAAATTCCCCCACCAGTACCATGATATTGCTCATGACATGCACTGTTCCGGTGCCGACGCCATGCCAGACGCCATCGGCCAGTTCGGTAAAGCGGTGAGTGTCCGATTCCACGACCCGGCCCGGCTGCGAATGGGCCTTGACGGCGAATCCAGCGGCAATAATGAGCAGTGTGAAAACAGCGATGGTCAGCTTGATAAGCGAAGGAGCAGTTCGACGTCGGGTCATGTTATTGCGGGTCTCTCCGGGAGCAGAATCTGGATTGTAGCGATGATGGCGAATCGTAGCGAATTATCAGGACCTAGGGAACCTCTGATTAGTTATGGAATTGGCGGTGTCGGTGGCGACATTGCCCTGTCCGGGACGCAGCAGGTGAAATGAATGGCTACGCCCTGGCCCACTCGACGCCGCTCCCCTGTTGTTACAACGGCGAGGCTGCCTGCAACCTGGCAAAATTCACCAGAAATGTGGCAGATTGCTTAACCAGTTGGCAAATCTGACCCGTCAGCCCCGACACGGACCTGGTCAAGTTTATTGAAACATCCCCCATCTTTTTGTTTTTACAGTCATTTTTAAAACTGGCAAGGCTATTGCTAAGAACACTTCAATTCAGTTGTTTTCCCGGGATCTTAGTCGATCTGACCACGAATCCTGTAACACAAACCTGTCGACGTGCGTCTAACTGAACAAAACCTGCCAGGAGAAGAAAATGCGAGCGATCAACCATAATGCCAGGCTGACCACGGCAACCCTGCTGGCCTTATTGCTGGGTGCCTATATTTTCAATGCCGACGCCAATGCAGACGACCTTCTGGAAAACCTGTCCAGGGTCAATGGCCACATCGACGTGGACGACTTCCAGCAGGTAGCGGATGTGTCCACGGTAAACGGCTCGATCAATATCGCCGACGGCGCCTCGGCCCGGGATGTAAAAACTGTCAACGGCAGTATCGAACTCGCCAGGGACAGCCAGATTGCCAGCGCCCGGACCGTCAACGGACATATTCACGTGGCATCGGGGTCGCGGGTGAACGGCAACCTGAAAACCGTCAATGGGGGTATCCAGCTTCACGACAACGTCACTGTCAGGGGAGCGGTAACCAGTGTCAATGGCGACATCCGCCTGGACTCCGGCGCGCTGGTGGGCGACGAGGTCAGCAGCAGCAACGGCGATATCAACCTGGACAACGCCAGAATCTCGGGGGACTTGAGCAGTCGTAGTGGCGACGTTGATCTGCGCCGCGGTTCCCTCGTGGAGGGTGACCTGATAATCAGGGAACAGCGTGGCTGGTGGAATCGGCTGCGACTGTTCGGTGATAAACGCCACCCCCGGGTAACCATCGACAGCAGTTCCGGGGTATCGGGGGACATTCACCTGCATCGCCGGGTAGTACTGAAGATCGCCGAAGATGCCCGGGTCGGCCAGGTTATCCGCCATTACTAGGCATCGGTTCACTTGACTCCCGGCAACAGCCTGAGCCGGAGGTATGGCATTACCACCGGCGGCTGAATAGCCCGGGCTCATTGCTGCCCGGTCACTCGGCCTGTGCTGCCCGTTCCCGCAGTTTGTATTTCTGCACTTTCCCCGTGGAGGTCTTGTCGATAGGGCCGAATACTACTTTTTTCGGTATCTTGAACCCGGCCAGTTCCTCCCGGCAATAGGCTACCAACTCGTCGCGGGTAAGCTCCTGGCCTTTTTTAAGCGTGACAAAAGCACAGGGCACCTCGCCCCATTTTTCATCCGGCGCAGCCACTACCGCCGCTTCCATGATTTTCGGGTGTTTAAACAGAACCGATTCAAGTTCCAGCGACGAAATATTCTCGCCCCCGGAGATAATGATGTCCTTGGACCTGTCCTTGATCTGCACGTAGCCATCCGCATACCAGACCGCGAGATCACCGGAATGAAACCAGCCACCGGAAAACGACTCTTCAGTAGTTGGGGGATTTTTCAGGTAACCCTTCATCACCAGGTTACCACGCATGAATATCTCTCCCATGGTTTTCCCGTCTTTGGGCACCGGCTCCAGCGTTTCCGGATCAGCCACCATGAGCTCATCCTGTAAGGGTGCCCTGACTCCCTGCCGGGCCAGCAGTTCGGCGCGATCCGCGGTCGGCAGTTCAGCCCAGTTCTCCTGGGGAGCACAGACCACGCAGGGACCATAGGTCTCGGTCAATCCATAGACGTGGGTGACACTGAAATTCATGTCTTCCATGCCGGCTATTACCGCCGCCGGCGGCGCCGCGCCGGCCGTCATGGCGCGGACCTTGTGTTCAATGCCCTGTTTCAGCGCGTCGTCGGCATTCAGCAGCGTGTTCAGAACCACCGGCGCGCCACAGAAATGACTGACCCGATGTTGCCGGATGGCATCGAAAATCGCCGCGTCGCGCACATGGCGAAGACACACGCTGGTGCCGTTCATAACCGCCAGGGTCCAGGGAAAACACCAGCCGTTGCAGTGAAACATCGGCAATGTCCAGAGATAGACGGGATGGCTGGTCAAATCCCAGCAAAGTGCATTGGAGATCGCATTCAGGTAGGCGCCACGATGATGGAACACCACGCCCTTGGGATTGCCGGTGGTGCCGGACGTATAGTTCAACGAGCAGGCCTGCCATTCGTCTTCGACCTTGAAACAGGCGTAATCCGGATCGCCCTCGGCCAGGAACGCCTCGTAGTCCAACTCGCCCAGCAGTTCACCCCCTTCGTACAGGGGATCATCGATATCGATCACCAGTGGTCGTCGCGACAGCATGGACAGGGCAGCCTTGATGGTTTCGCTGAATTCCCGGTCGGTAAACAGGACCCGGGTTTCAGCATGCTCCAGAATGAATGCGATTGCCTTGGCATCGAGTCGGGTATTCAGTGCATTCAGGACCGAGCCGGGCATTAACACGCCAAAATGGGCTTCGAACATTTCCGGCGTGTTGGCGGCCATGAAAGAGACGGTGTCGCCGACGCCGATGCCGCGCCTGATCAGTGCAGACGCCAGCAGGCAGCTGCGCCGATAGGTTTCGGCCCAGGTCTGACGCCGGTCTCCATGAATGAGGGCGACCCTGTCCGGAAAGACACTGGCGGCCCTCTCGATAAATGTCAGTGGCGTCAGCGGCGCGTAATTGGCGGCGTTCTGATCAAGGGACTGCTGGTAAATATTATCGGTACTCATAACTGATCCATACCTGTTCTTCTGATTATCGGGTTCGAGATCCTGGTGTAGTGATCCCCGGCCAGGAGAATAATGAGCAACGCCGCAGTGATTTGCAATGCCCCGCGTGACCCGCACCCGCTGGCGGAGCTGAGAACAACCCACCTACAGGCCTAGGGAACCCCCTGGGCATTGACCGTGGCGACACCATGAGCCCGGTAATTACGGTAGAATCCCCCCATGGATACACCGCTATATCAAACGGGATTCAGAAACCTGTTCGCCTCGCTGACCCTGGGCGACGGCACCAGCACTGCCAGGCAGGCCCTGCTACTGCTGCTGCTGATCCGGACCTTCGCCACCGTGCTGGGCGCCCTGGGTCTGGTTATCTACCGGGCTTATTCCGGCAACACTGTACCGGTGACCCCCATGGCACTGGTCTTTGTCGGTATTTTTATTTCGGTCTCCCTGGGCAGCTGGCGCCTGTCGTCAGTGCGGGTTATCAGCACTCGCGAGCTGTTTATTCACCTGATGATCGACGTCCTGTTTCTGGTCCTGGTCCTGATCACCGTTGGGGGCGCCAGCAATCCGCTGATTTCCTACCTGCTGGTGCTGCTGGCGGTGGGCGCAACCTTCCTGACCCGGACCCAGGCCAACCTGTTCGCCCTGGGCTGTATCTCCGTCTACACAATATTCATCCTGATCGACATACGCACCGACTATGAAGATAGCGATGCCATGATGAGTTTCCAGCTGCACCTGGTTGGCATGTGGGCCATATTCGTCGTCTGCGCCGTGCTGATCTCCGTCTTCGTGACCCGCATGGCCAGCACGATAAGAGAGCGGGAACTGACGCTGGCCCAGTCCCGGGAAAATGAAATGCGCAATGAACAACTGGTGGCTATCGGCACCCTGGCAGCAGGTACCGCTCATGCACTGGGCACACCACTGTCAACAATGTCGGTGCTGCTGGGCGAAATGGACCAGCTGAGCGCCGAGGAAGTGGGCAGCGAGGACCTGAAAGAGGATATTTCGATCCTTCGACAACAGGTACAACGCTGCAAACATTCGTTGAGCCAGCTTACTGACTACTACAACAAGAAATACGACCCTTCCAGGGAGATAATAAGTCTTCGTGAATGCATTGACAGTATCAAGGACTACATCACCAACATCCATCCCGGTGCAAACATACACTTCAAGCTGGACAGTAAGGCTGAAGAATTCCACCTGGCAAGAGACCCCAGCATCAACCATGCCCTGATCAATATCATTGAAAACGGAATCAAGGCCGCCACGTCGGAGACCCGGGTGTTTACCAGGGTTCTTGAACACCCGGTCAGAACCGTGGAGATTTCCGTACAAGACGACGGCCCGGGCGTTCCTGACGTGGTAATGGAAAGGATGGGAGAGCCTTTTATTTCCACCCGGGAAGACAGCATGGGCCTCGGTATTTACCTGGCCAACGCGACCCTGCAGAAAGCCGGTGGCAGTATCGAAATGTTCAATCGGAAATCGGGTGGCGCACAGACTGTTGTCCGCCTGCCCATTGCATCCACTGCCAAAGATAATCCGGGAGACTGAGGGATGGATAAAAAACTGTTACTGGTGGAAGACGATCCGGTGTTTGCCCGGGTGATCACCCGCGCCCTGAACCAGCGAGGTTATAACGTGGCTCATGCAGAATCGCTGGGTTCAGCGCAGGAGCTGGTGCAGAAACAAACCTTCAATTTCGCCATACTGGATCTGAACCTGGGCAGCCAGACCTCCCTGGAGCTGATACCGATCCTAAGCGGCCATAACCCGACGATAAAAACCCTGATCCTCACCGGTTATGCCAGCATCGCCACGGCTGTGGAAGCCATCAAGCTTGGCGCCACCAATTATCTCGCCAAGCCGGCTGACACGGAAGAAATACTGGCCGCATTGCTGGAAAAACCCGGAGAATCGAAAAAAACCGACCTTCCCCAGGAACCCATGTCGGTTCGTCGACTCGAATGGGAGCACATTCAGAAGGTCCTGAAGGAAAACGACGGCAATATCTCCGAGACCGCGCGACAGCTGAAAATGCATCGACGGACTCTGCAGCGGAAACTGCAGAAGAGACCGGTAGCGAAGTAGCTTATCGCCTTGTCATCGGCACCTGGTTAAGGTGTCGACCGCCGTCCACGATAAGCGTTTCGCCGGTGACCACCGACGGTCCGACAATGAAATGTAAAATGGCTTCGGCAACGGTTTCCGGCGTCGCATTGACATTAAGTGCAGCGCTGTCACGGTTTGCCTGCATAAGTGTCGTGTATTTCTTGTCGCCCATGCCCTCGCGTAGCCAGTCTCCCTCGATGAACCCCGGACAGACAGCATTAACCCGCACCCGTGGTCCCAGGACCCGGGCCAGGGACAAAGTCATGGTCACCATGGCACCTTTTGACGCTGCATACGCAATACTGCTGCCGATCCCGGTGATGGCGGCAGTGGAAGCCACATTGACAATACTGCCCCCGGTTTCCTGCTGCTGCATGATTTCATTGGCTGCCCGTGTCATCTGGTAGGCACCGATCACGTTCACGCCGTAGATTCTTTGAAAGTCTGCCGCATCCAGTCCATCCAAACGGTGGTGTTCTACAAACTTCGTAGTTCCGGCATTGTTGACCAGCACGTCTACCCTGCCCCAACTCGCCATGGCCTGGCGGACCAGGCTGCAACAGTCATCGTTCAGCGCAACATCGGCACCGGCTACCACCACTTCGACACCGTGCTCACGGCACTGGGCTGCCACCTGCTCGGCTGCCTGCATCTTGGAACTGTAATTGATCACCACGTTGCATCCTTTGGATGCCAGCAGCCTGGCCGTGGCCGCGCCGACACCACTGCTGGACCCTGTGACGATGGCGACCTGGCCGGTAAAGTCTTTCATGGCTGTAATTCTCCGGGAAGCGTGTAGATTTCCAGTTGCGGGACAGTCAGCGCAGGACTGTAACAGAATTGTAAAAATAAACACATAATCTGTCCGGAAATCCGGTCCGCTGGCAGCTGGTGACGGCCAGCAAGATTGCAATTCGGCGACCGATGGTTACAATACGTAACACCGGTGCGGCAGCGGAAATTGCCAGGCACTGTACCGGCATAACCAGGGATGGTAAAAACCTGCCCGATTCCGGGCCCCAGCCAACAACAGGGATGACAAAACAGCTCGTCAAGTGAATCCGGTCCGGCAGGTCCTATCCCCGGCATCGGCGGTCTTGTCAGTTCCGGCGAAAGCAGTTCAACGTACCGGAAATCAGGTCGGCCCTGTTACGGTGAAGCCGTGTAACCGGGATCTGGCACCAAGGGTCTAGGAGAACAATGTGAACAAGCAAAAACTGGTAGCGCTGGGAATCGCCGCCCTGGTGGCACTGTGGATGCTGATACCCCGCCCCGCAGGAAACACCGCATCTCCAGCGTCCACCGGGGAACAGACGATTGTCGCCGTCAGCGAGGACCGTGCCTCGGCGGACGAAGCAGCAGATTTTGTGGTCCGGGCGGCACGACTTACCGCCCGGGACTACACCGAGTATGTCCGGGTAAGAGGACGGACTGAGGCCTTCCGCCGGGTCGATGTCCGGGCGGAACAGCCGGGACGCGTGGTCGCGACCCCCGTCGCAGAAGGCAGTCGCGTCATTGCCGGTGACGTACTTTGCGAGGTTGCGGTGGACACCCGGGACAGCGACCTCCGCGAAGCGCAGAGTCGTGAACAACAGACCCTGGTGGAGCTGGAAGCGGCCCGTGATCTGCGGCAACAGGGTCTGACTTCGGCGGTCTCAGTGGCCCAGGCCAATGCCGCCCACGAAGCAGCCAGGGCTGCGGTCCAGCGGGCCCAGCTCGCCCTGGACAATACCCGGATACGGGCACCGTTCGACGGCGTGGTTGAAACCAGGGCCGCGGAAATCGGCAACCTCCTTGAACGTGGTGCGGTCTGCGCCACCTTAATGGACGATGATCCCATGCTGGTTGTTGGCATGGTCCCGGAACAACAGATCGGCAAACTGGAAGCCGGCGCGGTGGTCAATGCCGACCTGCTCACCGGTGAACAGGTCACCGCAACAGTCACCTACCTGGCGCGCAGCGCCGATGCCCTGTCGCGAAGCTACCGGGTGGAAGCCACCGTGGACAGTCAGAAGCGCCTGCGTGACGGAATTACCACGGAAATGTTTATTGCCGCTTCACAGACCCGTGCTCACCTGATTCCACCGTCGGCCCTGACACTGAATGACAACGGCGATGTCGGCGTCAAGATCCTGGATACCGAGAACAGGGTCGCATTCATGCCGGTTACCCTGATCGGCGACCAGACCGGTCAAATGGAGCCTGGTGTATGGGTCACGGACCTGCCGGCGCAGGTAACCCTGATCACTCACGGCCAGGAAATCGTGTTTCCGGGACAGCAGGTCAGGGCGGACTTCGACTGGTCACAGTCGAGCCCTTAAATTCACAACGATCAACGGACAGGAACGGCAGCGATGCATTACCTTGACGCCGCAGTATCCCGGGCACGCACCACCATCAGTGTATTCGTGGTAGTCATGCTGGCAGGCATTCTGGCCTACCGGTCAATCCCGGTGGAGTTGAACCCCGACGTCACCGTACCGGTGATCGTCAGCACCATCATGCACGAGGGTATTTCACCCGAAGATGCGGAGCGACTGCTTTCCAAGCCATCGGAAGTGGAGTTGAAAACCATCGACGGTATAACCCAGGTGTCGTCTTTTTCCAGCGAGGGTGCTGCCACCATCATTGCGGAATTCGACGTCAGCTTCGATTCCGACAACGCCTTGATCGAAGTACGGGAGGCCATCAACCGTGCCCAGGCAAAATTTCCCCAGAACACCGAGGAGCCGATTATCCAGGAAGTGGCGGCGGCCACGCTGCCAATCGTACAGATAGCAATCGGCGGACGAAATGTGCCGGAGCGTGTATTGCTGCGCGTTGCCCAGGACCTGCAGCGGGACATCGAAACCCTGCCCCAGGTCCTGTCTGCCGATATGGTTGGCAATCGCGAGGAACTGCTGGAAGCAGTTATCGATCCGGCACAGTTGGAAACCTATGGCATCACCAACAGTCAGATCGTGCAGGCGGTGGCCACCAACAATCGCCTGATTCCGGCCGGTGCCGTCGATACCCGGCGCGGCAGTTTTTCGGTAAAAGTCCCGGGTCTTATCGAAACCAGCGATGACCTGCTTGACCTGCCCATTGCATCCAACAGCATGGGCGTACTCACTCTCAGCGACGTTGCCGATGTCAGGCGCACCTTCAAGGATGCCACCCGCTATTCCTATGCCAATGGCTACCAGTCCATTTCACTTAATATTAACAAGCGCAAGGGTGCCAACCTGATCGAGGCAATGGATGGCATCGATGCCTTCGTCGAGCGCATCAGGCCCACACTGCCCCCGGCGGTTCAGATAGACTACCTGAACAACACCGCACCCCAGGTAATCGAACAGAACATGGGCCTGCAGGGCAACATGGCCACGGCGATGGTGCTGGTGTTGATTGTCGTGATTGCGACCGTGGGCATACGTTCCGGTATCCTGGTCACCCTGGCGGTGCCCTTTTCCTTCTTTTTCGCGTTCATCATCGTTTCCGCACTGGGCTTCACCTACAACTTCATGGTTATTTTCGGCCTGCTCCTGGGCCTGGGGATGCTCATCGACGGTGCGATCGTCATGGTGGAATTCGCCGACCGGAAAATGGCCGAAGGGTTGGACAGTCGACGTGCCTACCGGGAAGCCGTAAAGCGAATGTTCTGGCCCATCGTGGCATCAACGTCCACTACCCTGGCGGCATTTCTGCCGCTGATGTTCTGGCCGGGCGTGTCCGGTGAATTCATGCGCTACCTTCCCATCACCGTATTCGCCGTGCTGGTGGGCTCACTGTTTTATGCCCTGCTGTTTGCACCGACCCTCGGCGCCCTCTTCGGCAAGTCCCAGGCTGCGGAGGATTCAGCCATGCGCCTGAGGCAGCTGGAAGAAGGTGACCCGGACAAGGTGGGGGGTATCACCGGCGTGTACGCGCGCGTTCTCAGGTCAGCAGTGAGGCGGCCCATCACGGTATTCTTCACGTCTATTGCCGCCCTGGTCCTGATTGTCATCACCTACGGCATGTTCGGACGGGGCGTGGAATTTTTTACCAACGTCGAACCCAATATGACCCAGATTCAGGTCTTTGCCCGTGGCAACTATTCACCGACACAGATTCGCGATGTCATGCTGGACGTCGAGCAGCGAATCGAGGAAATCGGCTATTACAAGAATATAGTCACGCAATCAGGCGCCGGCCAGCAGACCGGTGGCGGCCAGCAAAGTGCACCCGATCTGGTTGGTACTATTTTCATCGAATTCACCGATCGACGGGACCGTGATGTCAACGGATTCGAACTGGAAAACCTGTACCGTGACGCCATCGCCACGCTGCCCGGTATCAAGGCGGAAGTCGCCACCATTGAAATGGGGCCGCCGGTGGGCAAGGAAGTACAGATTGAACTGAGCGGTGACGACCTGGATCTGCTGTTTTCCGAAGGCAGGCGGATTCGCGACTACATGACCAATGAGATGACCGGTCTGATCGATATCGACGACACCATGCCGGTGCCGGGAATCGAATGGGAAATCCAGGTCGATCGTGCCCGGGCAGCCATGATGGGCGCCAGCATCGCGGAAATCGGCACCGCAATTCAGTTGATGACCAACGGTGTGATGATGGGAGAATACCGGCCCGACGATACCGAGGAAGAGGTGGATATCCGCATTCGCTACCCGGAGCAGTACCGTGGCCTGGAACAACTGGACACCATCCGCATCAGCACCGTGAACGGGCCGGTGCCGGTTTCCAGTTTCATCACCCGCACTCCAAGTCCCAAAGTCGGTTCCATCCAGAGGGTGGAAAGTGCCCGGGTCGTCTACGTCCGGGCCAACCCGGCACCTGGTGAACTGGCGTCGGACAAGGTGGCTGAACTGCAGCAATACCTGGACGACAACCCGGTGAATCCGGCGGTCAATTTCACCTTCCGGGGCGCCAACGAGGAACAGGAAGAATCCGCCGCATTTCTGGGGCAGGCATTTTCACTGGCTCTGGCGTTAATGGCTATCCTGCTGGTTACCCAGTTCAACAGCTACTATCAGGCCGTGCTGATCCTTTCCTCGGTACTGATGTCTACCGCCGGCGTATTACTGGGGCTGCTGATAACAGGACAGGCGTTCAGTGTCATACTGACCGGTGTCGGCGTGGTGGCGCTGGCCGGGATTATTGTGAACAACAATATCGTGCTCATTGACACCTACAACTTCCTGCGCAGAAATCATCCCGACTGGACGCTGCTGGATGTGATCGTGCACACCGGCGTGCAACGACTGAGGCCCGTATTCCTCACCACCTTTACCACCGGATTCGGACTGTTACCGTTGGCGATGCATGTTTCCATTGACCTGATCGGCGCGGAAATCGAGGTTGGCGGTCCTATTACCTCCCAATGGGTGAGTCTCGCCAGCGCCATCGTATTCGGCCTGACCTTCGGTACCCTGCTGACTCTCCTGGTAACACCGGCGATGCTGGCCCTGCCTGCCCGCCTGCGCAAACTGATTAAACGGGACAGGACCGACAGCATGGCTGGCGACCCGGGACTGCTGAGCAGCTGATCAGCGGGCAACGCTGAACAATTGCTCTATTGATGTAATAATTTGTAACCCCACGTAACGTCTACGGAAGTCTGTGTTACCATTTTTTCACTTTCTTGCCGGGTTGCCATAATGGACAGGCAGTCCGGTGGAAAGAGTCGATTGTGGGGCTTGGGAGTTTTTCTTTGTTCCCCCCTTTTCAATAGCACTGAGCAGCTTTCAAGTTCCCACGTCGGCGCCTTGCCTTACCTTCAGCATCAAGCCACGCCCGTCCTGCCGCATTGCCACAGCAGAAAAATCGATCGTTCCAGGCACAGTTGAATGTCCGAGTCATGTCCCGTAGCTGCTACGCGACAGCTACATCAGCGGTCGCCCCGCGGGTGACTGACTAGTGGTGGTATGGCGAATTATCCGCTAACAGGCTGTTGAAAAGCGTCATGAGCGCAGCCAAGACGAGGCGAAAACTGTCGAACAAGCGCAGTTTACCCAGTGTAAATGAGCATTTTGAGACAGTTTTCAACGAACTATTGGCAAGCGCAATGGTTTTGCAACAGCCTGCTAGTCGGTGACTGCCAGGTAGCGATCCCGAATTGACCGTCGGTGCTCCCGGGAAAGCTCCCGGTAAATATCTGAATTCAGATAGAGATAGTACTCGCTGCGGGCAATATTTTCCTGCAGGGAATCAAACAGGGGATCTTCACCGCTCAGGGTAAGTTCGGCAACCTGAAGGCGCAGCTTCAACAACCCGTGTGCCTTGCGCAGATGTTCAATCCTGTTACCGTTCAGATTGAAGTTCGAGGCATCGAAATGCCAGGCGACAACCTTGCGCAGTCCCTGTTCCAGCCGCGGGTCGTCCAGCGGATAAAGCTTCCTGTACAGATGCTCGAGATAGGCGAAGTGGTCGTCCACCCGGTCCCAGCGCGCCTGTTGCTGATCGACCTCGATCAACCTGTCCACCAGGGTCAGCTGCGTCTCGTTATACAAACCTTCGTTGATCCGGGAAATATGCAGGGCGCGCTTGTAGGCGGCGCTGGCCGCTTCCAGCTGGCCGGATTTTTTAAGTCGGAACCCCAGCCCTTTCAACGCTTCTTTTAAACGTATGTCGTAAGCGCCGTAACGGATTTCAAGGGCTTCAACCAGTTGTTGCTGTCGGGTTACCAGTTCGGAATTACTGGAGCCCAGCCGCGCGTTGGCAAGTGACTCGCCGGTGACCAGAGCAGGATCATCGGCCCGCAGGGAAAGAGGCAGGGCCAGCAGCAGAAAGACCAGCAGAAGCGAGCCTATGACCGGCATTCTGCCATTCGGGCAGCGTACCATCGGCACTTCAGTAAGGGCCTGTGCGGTGGACTCCCTAGTCATAGCGACCGTGACGACGCAGTGCCGGAATACCCTACCGAACATCCTGGTTGCCCTCTCCCCGGCGGCACGGGCGACGCCCGGTACGGCCTGATCTTTGCCTGACTTTTGTCTGTTCTTCATCGACAGAATGGCTCCTGTAGTCTCCAACTATGGCGCAATAGCCAGCTGTTGACAACAGAAATATAGCAGCGGTTCGCCACCGCCAGGGCAGGATTGTGACAGAAAAATGTCAAAATCATGACAAGGCAGGATTTTTTATGTCAGGAATTCAGGGAGTTAGCAAACACCCCGGGAAAACCGGCTAACGGTAGGTCTGGTTGGCAATTTTCGCTTCCAACAGCAGCAGCACGATAACCAGGCACACGATCCACCACCAGAGTCGCTGGGGCTGCTCCAGTTCGGCAATCATCTGGGCAGTTCTCACCTCGCGGGACTGCACCGGACTGGTTTCCGGATTGATAATCAGATCATTCACGGTGCCGACACTGGTGGCCAGCAGATTGGATTCCTCCCGAGGCAGATTCACCGCCACGTAGCGGGTATCCACGTCGGTGGATACTTCAATGAACCCCGGTTCCGATGCCTGAAGAATGTCACGACCCACGGTCATTTCCCGGGTATCGCCGCCGGGAAGGCCAACTTCCAGTGCCGTGGACTCACCGGCAAGCGCCGCAAGATTGATCGCATCACCGATGTCGTAGGACTGTTGACTGATTTCCGGTTCCACCAGGTGGCGCAGGGTTTCATGCACAAATGGCAGGTACATGCCCTGCAGGGCCAGGTTGTTCCATTCCAGATCCATGGTCGAGGCAAACAGGATCACCTTGCCTTCTCCAACCTGTCGCTCCACGAGCGCGGGAAGGGTATTGTCAAACCGCATCAGCACGTCGGCTCCGTCCACTGGTGACAGCTGCCAGTGCCGCTGAAACCTGGCGGACCAATCCAGGTCCAGGGGCTGCAGGATAGGATGTCGGCGATCCATGTCGGCAATAACCAGGTAGTCATCGATCAGACTTTCCATCGGGCTCTGCAACGTCGCCGGACTGAGTTCTCCCAGCTGTCGGTTGAATTGCTCCGGTTCCACCCGATCTCCCGGTGCAATCAACAGACTGCCGCCATTGCGCGTGTACTCAATCAGGTCACGCGCCTGGGTATTGGACAGCGTACCCACATTGAGCAGAGCCGCCACATCATGCCGGGCAAGCACATCGGCCGTCAGCTGCCCGGGCTCTACACTGTCGAGACTGAACGGTGAAACCTCGGCACTGCTGACGGCCAGGCCAAACCAGTGACCCTCGTCGTCGTACCAGTTGGACGATGCCTCCCCGTTCACCAGCAGCACGCGGATTTTCCGCGCCACATCCACGGTAAAGTAATAATTATTGTCAACCGGAAAGTTGTCGCCACTTACCGTGACCCGGCCCCGGCGTGTTCCGGTTGCTTCGAAGTCCCCGGTCAGGGTAACCACCGTTTCCGAGGCGTCGGCCAGGTCAACCTGCTGCCGATCGACCATACTACCGTCAATTGTCAGGCTTACTTCCGCCTGGTTGACGAATACCGACCCGGTACTGCGAACGCGCGCCAGGATGGACTGTTGAGAACCGGCGCCTTCCAGCAGCCGATCCGGGGCCCGGACATCGGTGAGCACCAGGTTGCTGCTTTCCTCGTCGGCAACGTCAATTCCGGTGAATACCACCCCTGGAGCCAGCTTCCAGTCGGCATCGTTCTGATCCAGACCCTCCTGCTGGTAATCGGAAATCAGGTAGACGCGCTTGTTGTCGTAACTGGATTCGGTCAGCAACTGATCCGCCAGGCGCAGATTGGGCATGAATCGGGTAGCGCCATAGCCCGGCTGGGTCAGGTTCTGCAAGGCAGTCCGGACGCTGTCCAGGTCGGTGGTCAGTTCCTGAACTGAATCGAGGCCGGCAGAAAAAATCACCAGCGCTACCTCGTCGCCGGCATTCAGACCGTTGACAACGTCAAGGGCCTCCTGCCTGGCGTCTGCAAAACGGTTGCCATAACGCATGCTCATGGAATTATCCAGCAGGATCACCACCGATGCCGGGTCCGCATCGAGAATACGCGCCATGGTCTGATTGATAAGCGGCCTGGCGAAAGCGAATACCAACAGGGCGATCAATGCGCCCCGAAGCAGCAACAGCAGCCACTGCTGAATCTGCTGAAACAATATGAGTTTTTTCGAGGTTTTTTTCAGAAACCGAATGGTGCCGAACATCAGCTTGGGTGGTTTTTCCTTGCGAATCAGGTGAATCGCAATGGGTATCAGTGCGGCGAACAGGCCCAGCAGGAATAGCGGGGAAAGAAATACCATCAGTGCCCCCTGCCGCGCTTGGCAATGTAGGAGGACAGGGCTTCGTCCAGCGGATTCTTGGTGTTTACCAGGCAATAGTCCACACCGCTGCCCTGGCATTGCTTGCGGCAATAGTCGAGAAATTCATTGAGATTTTTAAGGTAGGCTTCGCGAATTGCTGCCGGAGAAGTAATAAAAGATTCATTGGACTCCATGTCGACAAATTCGGAAGCCTCGCTGAAGGGGAAATCGAGCTCGGCATTGTCCATCACGTGGAAAGTAATGACATCGTTGCCCATACTGCGCAGGTTCTGCAGCGCGCTGATCACCCGGGACTCATCATCCAGCATGTCGGTAATAAGAATGACCAGACTTTTCCTGGTCAGGTGTGAAGCCAGGTCGGACAGCGGCTTGACCACGTCGGTCCGCGTTCCCGATTCCAGAGAAGACAGGGCGCGGAGAATGCGGATAAGGTGTGGCTGGCGACACTTGGACGGAATAAATTCCCGAACCTGGTCGTCAAAGGTGATGAGACCAACCGCGTCCCGCTGCCGCATGATGAAATAGGCCAGTGCCGAAGCCAGCGTCCTGGCATATTCCAGTTTACTGATGCCGCCAGAGGAATAGTCCATGGACGCGCTGGTATCCAGCGCGATGAAGCAACGCACATTGGTTTCATCTTCATACTGCTTGACGTAGAACTTTTCACTGCGGGCGTACAGCTTCCAGTCGACGTGACGCATATCGTCGCCGGGATAATAGTTGCGGTAATCGTTGAACTCCACGCTGAAACCACGCTTGGGACTCTTGTGCAGTCCCGCCAGGAACCCCTCCACGACAACCCGCGCGCGCAGCTCGAGGTTATCCAGGCTGGCCAGCACCCTGGGGTCCAGAAAGTTCAATGATTCGGTCATAGAGTATCGACCTACAGCGTCGAGGCAGGTTCTGGAACGGCTTCCAGCAGCTTTTTGACAACATCGTCGGTGGTGATGCGCTCGGCCTCGGCATGAAAGTTGAGCAGAATCCGGTGCCGCAATACCGATGGAGCCAGGGCTCGAATGTCGCCGTAGGATACATTGTAGCGTCCCAGCAGCAGCGCCCTGACCTTGCCGGCAAGCACAAGGTTCTGTGATGCCCGGATACCGGCACCCCAGCTTATCCAGTCCTTGACAAAATCCGGGGCAATGGGAGATTGCGGACGACTGGCGTGAACCAGACGCACGGCATACTGTACCACGGCTTCGGCCGCCGGAACCTGCCTGGCGATGCGCTGGAATTCCAGGATATCTTCGCCTCCAAGGGGGTGTGACAGGGCCGTATCGCGCACCTGGGTGGTATTGCGGACAACCTCCACCTCGTCCTCCTCCGACAGATAGCCAAGCTCGATTTTAAACATGAATCGGTCCAGCTGCGCCTCGGGCAATGGATAGGTACCTTCCAGCTCGATGGGATTCTGTGTCGCCAGCACAAAGAAAGGCTGAGACATGGGCCATGTGGTACCACCTGCCGTTACCTGACGCTCCTCCATGGCTTCGAGTAACGCCGACTGCGTCTTTGGTGGAGTCCGGTTGATCTCGTCCGCCAGCAGGATATTGGTGAAAATCGGCCCTTTTACAAACCTCAGCTCCCGCCTGCCATCCTCCTCGGTAACGATTTCAGATCCCACCACATCGGCAGGCATCAGGTCGGGAGTGAACTGAATCCGGCTGAAATCCACCTGCAGAATGTCGGCAACCGTCTTGATCAACAGAGTTTTAGCCAGGCCCGGTACACCGGTAACGAGACAGTGACCGCCGGCAAACAATGCGATCAGCAGCTCATCGATTATATCCTGCTGCCCGACAATAACTTTCTTGATTTCGTTGACGATCTGTTCGCGACCGTCCTGCATCTTTTTAACAAGTGCCAGGTCGTCCTGATTCTCAATGACTTCTGCGGTTTCTTCTATTTCTGCCATGGGTAATTCCTGTGGTATTAATGGCTAAAAGCATAGATCAAAAAATTGATCCCGATCTTATAAGCTTCGTTGGTATATTTTGTTGGATAAGGCTCGTAGAACGTGTGCTCCCAGCCATCGCCCAGGTCGGTATTGTAGTTGGCCACCATCATCACCCGGCCGTCGTCGTCGAGGATCGCATAAACCGCCGGCGGGTAGTTAGGGTCATCCAGATTGAAGTAGCCACCACGATCCCAGGTCACCATGCGCCCGGGCACCTGGGCCACCTCGTTGATATCGAAAAAGATGTGGAAAATTTCATGACTGGTATCCAGCTGCACCAGTTCCCGCTCCGGAAAAATCTTGGCGATCTCCATGCGCATGTCTTCAAGGTGGGCATCACCCCAAAAGTCATCGACCATGACAAAGCCGCCGCGAAACATGAACTCCCGCAGCGCCTCGATTTCCTCCGGTGTGAAATTGGGTCCACTGAAGGTTGAGCCGATAGGCACCCTCTTCCAGTTCATGTACAGAAACATGTGTTCGAACAACCGTGGATCTGTAAGCTCAACAAAGTCATGGTTTCGTGGATTGGTGTCGATATTGGTGTAGCGCTGTACACCCCGCAGAAAGTTTTCGTCCGAGTCCGGGTAATCAGTATCCCACCAGCCGCCACGCCGCCCGAACCCGTAGCCGCTGCGGCCACCACCGTAATTGGTATAGCGTCCACGCATCCAGGTGAACTCGGTAATGTCGGTACCGTAGAGTGACAGATCCTCGCCTCCCCTGAACACCAGCGCGTCAACCTGGGCAGTGGCACTGCCCAGCCATAGCACGGCCAGCATCAGTCCCGCTATCGGGAATGCGGTTCTCATCTTACTGTCCTGTCTGTGCGACACATTGATGATTGAATCCTGTCAGTTTGAGCTGTCGACGGACTGCAGCAGTATCTGCTGTGCCCGTTGATAGCTTGGCGCAATCTCCAGGGCGGTGAGGATATTACGCCTGGCCTCGTCCCTCTGTCCGTTTTCCAGGTAGGCTTCCGCCAGGTTGGTCCGGGCTTCAACCGGATCGGTGACATCCAGCTTGGCCAGCACCTCATATTCCGTTACGGCCAGTGCCGGATCCCCGATAAGATCGGCAAAGTCGGCCTTGAGCCGGTGCACGTCGATACGGTAGGGATCGATCTGTAACGCCCGATCCAGGTAGTAGCTGGCTTCATCGGTGTTGCCTTCGGCAATAGCCGTCTCGGCAAGTATCATGGCTGACCCATAGTCATGCTGCTGGTTTTCCAGCAGGATCTTGAGCTGTTCCAGTCGGGCCTCCTGATTACCTTCCTGCTGATATATCTGTGACAGCACCAGCGGCGGACTTGGATAGCCGGCGTAAGTCGGCAGCAATTCGTGGGCGTGCTGCAGATGCTCCTTGGCCTCGGTGAAATTCTCTTCCTTGAACAGGACGATCCCCAGCTGCAGATGGGCCTGAAAATCCCTTGGCTCCGCGTCAATACGCGCACGCATGTGCTGTTTCAGTGACGTGTTGTTGTAGAGCTCCGCGAGAATCGCGCTGGAATTTTCCCGGATACCATGGCCATGGCCTTCACCCTCATCCGGCGTGTCTTCGGAATGCACGTAAACATTGATTTCCTCGACGCGCCCCACTATCCAATCGACGAAGCCGTCATTGAACGTATCCAGGTCCTGATCGAAAACCTCCTGGAACATGACGTTCTCTTCCTTGACCTCGGCGTACTGCTTCACCAGCTCCACCAGCTTTTCAAATCCGTGTTCCCTGGCGATGTAGTCAACTACCAGGTAAGACTGGAAATAGGCGAAGCCCAGGTCTGCATTACTGCGAGCACTGGTGAAGCCGGCGTTCAGATTTGCTACCGGCAGCAACTTGTTATCTTCAACAGCACGCACCAGATCCAGCCCCTGGCGGCGTCCCCAATACGGCCTGCCCTCGCTTTCCTCCCAGACGGAAATACCTTCGGATAACCACCTGGGCATTTTGTTGGCGGTCATCTGCAGTGTGATCACGTGCATGAATTCATGCCAGACAATTTCCTGCCAGTTGGCCGACAGGGTATCCGGCGAAATCAGCGTAACCACCTTGCCGAAACAGATACCCACCAGGGGGCCGATATCCGGCAGGCCCACCGACCTTACCGCAAAGTCTTCACTGTTTTCGAATACCTCGATCAGTACCGGCGCCTCCGGTTCGAATCCGTACTTGGCGGTCAGGGTATCCCAGGCCTCTTCCAGGAGGGGTTCCAGGTAGGGCCAGAGGATATCTGCATCGTTTTCACTCAGATGTACTTTGAAATGGTCACTTTCACGGGTCTCGTAATTCGCCAGGGTATCAAACACCTTGAGCATGTTGGAGGCCATGATATTAAATGGATCGTTCTCAAAACCAATTTCAAGATTGGCCTTGCCTTCCTCCTCTTCACCCAGTCGCACCAGGTTGGTTCCCAGCAGGGTATAGGCCTGCCAGTGTGTCGGGTCCGCGGCAATTGCCGCCCGGGCAAATTCCACCGCCTCGGTAAACCGGTAGGCATTACCGAACGCATCGGCAATGTTGCTCAGAAACTCGGGATTGTCGGGACTGAAACTTTCCACACGAGCAAGCAGTTCCTGGTACTCGTCCTCACGTTCCATAAGCTTGGCTTCCGCCGCCAGCGTACTCAGCACCGGCAAGGATTCCGGATTGATCTCCAGGGCCTGTTGCAATACCGACAGCGCCTCGTCTTTCTGGTTGCTGCGCATCATGCCGGTGGCATAGGTCTGCAGTGCCGCCACGGAATTGGGGTTCAATGCCATGGCACGCTGCAGCGAGCGCTGATCCCCCACTGCCCTTGCCAGCCCCACCAACGCCGGGATATAGCGGCTGTTTACTTCCAGCGCATCCCGGTACGACTGTTCGGCATCCGCCGCGTTGTATTTTTCCAGAAACAGATCACCCCACAGTACATGGGCTTCCAGGTTGTTCGGATTGGCCCGCACAGCTTCATTGAACAGGCTGTTTGCTTCATGAAACCGATCAAGCTGCCAGCTGGCCAGGGCAACCATCGCCACATCTTCCGAGGCAAATACCAGCCCGTTGTTATAGCGCTGAATCGCCGCTTCCAGGTAACCGGCCGCCCGGGCTTTCTGGCCGACAAACCGCAGCAGGCTGCCGTATTGCACCAGCGCTCTTACCGGTGCTCCCTGGGGATCGCTATCCACCAGGTCGGAAAGTATTGCCAGTGCTTCGGGGGACTGTCCCACGGTGCGCTTCATTTCCGCCAGCTGGGTACTGACCAGGGGAAAATCCACGTAATTACCACCGGCAATCAGTTCTTCGCAGATGGCGATTGCCTCGTCATACCTGCCCAGCATGGCATAGGAACGGCTGGCACCGACTACGCCCTCGTTACGATCCAGGCCATCAGCCAGCTTGAAGACATCGATGGCCGCCACGAAAGAACCGGACTGGTAGAGCTGCTCGCCACGGAAAAGCGGTGACTCCAGGGTTTCTATGACATTGTCCTGGGCCAGCGTGCTGACACCCAGCGGTAACAGCAGAATCAGGGCAGCGCCCTGAACCAGCCTGATCAATGGTCTAGTTTTGAAGTAATTCATTGTACTGTCCTGTAGTTCGAGCCAGATCAACCAACAGTTTTTCCATTTCCGCCCAGTAATCATCCTCCAGGTAATCTGCTTTGCGACCCCTGAGGATAAACACCTGTCTTTCCAGGTCCTGCATGCGGGCCTTGAGACTCAGTGCCTGGGGCGAAAGATTGTCGTCATCGGCACCAAGCACATCAATATAGGCGATTTCCGCCAGACGCCCATCGGCGTCCGCGGCCGTGGGATTAATAGTGAACAGGGCGTCGCCATTATCATCCAGGCTGGCATGTTCAGAGGCCAGTCGGCCCTGATCCTCATACCATCGATCGACACTTTGCTTGGCGTAATTAAACGCCTCCAGCATGGAAACGCGGTTGTTCTTGTCCCGATCACCATTGCGTTGTTCCAGCGCCTCGATGAAATAACCGGAAAATATCGGATCGAACTTTTCCGCGGGTGATCGCGTTGCCGATATGACCACCCGTCCTTCACTGGACAGGGAAGCCGAGAAGCCGTAGCTGGCGCTGGTGGTATTGACGATGACAATGTCCTGTTGATCGAAGGCGTCCAGCAGGGTCGCAAATTCGCCGCCGGTTATATCAGGACCGACAATATTGAACTTTGATTCCTCGTCGCGGCCGGTTCCATGTCCGATCAGGAAAATCGAAATCTGGTCTCCATCCCGTACCCGGGACCGCAAGGCCGCCAGCTGAGACTCGATGGTTTGCCGGTCGCAGGCACCGTCGATGCGCCCGTTATCGGGGTGGGCATCCTTGCCGCGATCCAGCAACAGCGTAATGGTATCGGAGCTGTAGCCATAGTCCCGGATGAGAATATCGTGCAGTGAAAACGACCACTGGCGGAAACGGTTGACGGTTTCCTCGCCCACCGATGGCCCGGTAAGAATTACCGCGTGCTTGGTGATGTCCGGCCGTTCCCGAAAGAAATTGCCGGGATCCGACTGTGGGCCACTACCCACGGGCTGAGCGACGGAAACCTGCACCAGCAGGCCACCCAGCAGGCCGGCCAGCGCCGGGCCGAATTTATTACGCATTACCCGAAAAAACAGCGTTGCGTCCAATTTATTCATCACGACAAACCTTTCATCCTTCTGGCTATCCATTCTATGCACATCAGGGTGATCAACAGTGCCAGTAACCACGGCCGATCCCACAGATCCTCCTGGACCTCCCGTGAATAGGCGTTGGGTATGTATTCGATTTCATCAATGAGATTGCCTGCCTGGGAAAAATTGTAGTAATTGCCCCCGCTGGCGGCAGCAATGCGACTTAACAGACCGGCATCCATATTGGCATTGGAGTATTCCCGCAGGGACGGCGTCACCACGAATGCAGTATGTTTCTCCGAACTGTCCAGGGCGGCATCACTGGCGGCACTGGTTACATCCACCAGCACTTCATGCACACCTTCGTTTTCCACCACGAAATTGACCCGGTAGACTCCGTCTTCCTCGATATCCCACTCCATGGGTATGTCACTGACCTGCCCTTCCGGATCGATCAGCTGCATCCACAGAGTGGCGTCGTTGTCCGGTTCGTAGTCGTCACCCAGCACCGTGGCCGAGACGCTGACTTCGTCGCCGGCATTATAAAATTCCCGGTCGAAATCCACGGTAATGCGCTCCGGTGCCGACACGGCCAGCCAGCGCAGTATCTGTCGCCACAGCGTTTCGTGTGACTGGTCTTCCGAATGCATCATCATCTGCCAGCGCCAGGTACTGGCCGTATTGACCGACATGCTGCGACCGCTACCGTAGCGCTGCGAGGCGATAACCGCCAGCGGCTGATTCTGAAATTGGAGCAGGGGATGTTCCAGCAGTACCGTGGCACCGGGCTTGGCCCGCCCGGTAACGTGTATTCCCTGTAATTCCGGTAGTTCCTGCCAGAGGCGCCGATTCACGGCATCTTCACTGGACAGGCGCAGTAATGGCGAAAACTCGCCGTTACGAGTCAGGCGCGGGAAGTACAGCTCGCCGGTTGGATGATCACCACGGCGGATGCCGCCCCGCAGGTGAGACGGCAGGAAGTTTTCTTCCACGATGGTTACCGGCAGAATGTCGGCAACCGGAGTACCCAGGTAGCCCTCGTCGACCATGCCACTGATCAGGAAACCGCCTCCCCGTTCTGCCACGAAGTCATCAATCATCTGCAGCTGATCGGCATTGAAAAAACTGGCTTCGATATCTCCCAGTATAATGGCTTCGTAGCGGTAGAGTTCTTCACGGGTGGTGGGGAATCCGGCACTCAGCTCCGTGGGCGACTCGATACCCTGGCGGTAGAATTTTTCCGGTCCGGTCTGCAGGTAAGTAGCCAGACGCAGTGAACTGTCGCCCTGCACGGCCCGGCGGATAAACTTGTACTCGTTGCGGGGATGACCCTCGATATAGAGAATATCCAGCGGTGGTTTTTCACTGTTGTCCACCAGGAACCGGTAACTGTTGTTTTCCGGAATTATCTCGCCATCCTGCAGGTCAACCTGCAGTTCATAGACGATTTCTTCCCGGCGCTCCGGCGTCAGCTGCAGGTCGTAGCGTCGCGTAACCCCTTCTTCGCCCAGGGTTACGGTATCACTGACCACGGCGGTGTCGCCGTCCAGTATTGAAATCTCTACCTGTTCGCCCTGGTAACCCTGGTGGTTGAGCGCCACCTGGACATCGAATACCGAACCTTCAAGAACCGTCTTGGCACTGCTGACATCCACGATGCCGATATCCTGGGGGATAGCTTCCTGCCCCACGCCCACGGTAAAAACCGGTACCTGTCGGGAACCCAGGGACTCGGCCACCGCCACCGGGTTGGAATCGGTATTGTCGGCACCGTCGGATACCAGCAATATGCCGGCCAGGGGCAGGCCATTCAGCTGATCGTCTACATACTGGATTGCCTGCTCAAGGGAGGACGCGTTGCCGCTGACCTGCAGGTCGGCAGCTCCGGCTATGCGCCTGGTTTCCTTGTCAAAGCGGAAGGTTCGAACCTGGAAATTTTCGGCAAGGCGGTCAAGGTAGCCACTATCGAATAACAGCTCGCTGACTGCCGCTGCCCGGGACCCGCCGTCCTGGTCCTCCACCTGCATGCTTTCCGAATCGTCGATCAGGACGCCAAGATAAGTCTCCTGGGGAGTGATCTGGGTAGTGGTGATAACCGGCCGCAGCAGACAGACCAGTAACAGCACCAGGATAAAGGACCGCAGGCCGATGAAAAAACTCTTCCAGCCGGCGGTCAAGGGACGCGTGGTCTTGCGATAGGTAAACCAGACCAGGGCGACCAGGGCCAGTACTATTGCCAGGAAAACGAGCGGACTCACGCCGTAAGCGAAAGTAAAACGCCCCTCTTCAATGGCCTGCAGGAGGTTGGGATCGATAAACTGCATTGTTACGGAGTCGTACTCGCCGCCCCCTGATTTTCTGACAGCACCCGGTAATATTCTTCAACAAGCTCCCGGTACTCGTCGGGGATGTCTTCGTCTAAGGCTGCATACAGCTTGTTGTTGATATTATCCAGCTCGGCCTGGGCCCGCAGCTGACCTTCCAGTTCCAGAATCGGCGCCAGCAGTTCCCGAAACAACTCCGGCTGATTCAGGAAATCCTCGATATCCTGCTGCGTCAACTGCTGCCTGATGGACCTGGCATTGCCAATGGGTGAATTGTTGCCGCTGGTATCGATGAGCCCGCCACCGATCCGGTTGGTATTGGCATCGCCACCCCGACCTCCACCGGCCTGCTGGCCACCTGGCTGACCGCCGGCCTGCTGATTGCTGGCCTGCTGGCTGCCGCCAGGCTGCTGTCCGCCCTGTTGCCCGCCCTGACCCTGTTGTCCTGGCTGTTGTCCTGGCTGTTGTCCCGGCTGTTGTCCCGGTTGACGTCCACCGGGCTGCTGGCCGCCAGGCTGATTCTGCTGCTGCAGTTGCTGGGTCAGCTGCTGGGCCAGCTGCTGGCTGCGCTGGAGCTGTTCACGCATTTCCCGCACTGACGGTGACCCGCCCTGACCCTGCTGACCGGCCTCGTTGAAGGCCTGGGTCTGCTCCTGCAGCTGCTGGATACGCTCCGCCAGTTCAGCGGCATTTCTGGCTGCCTGCTGAATCTGATCCGAAGGAGTATCCTGTCGCGCCGGATCCAGGGACGCAAGGGTGCCGCTGAGTTCGGACAGCTGATCTTCGATTTCCTCCTCGATATCCACCGCCAGGTTTACCATGCCGTTGCGCAAGACGCGGTTGCTGGTCTGCATCTGTTCCCGGATGGGTCGCAGATCTCGAGTGGCTTCCTGGGCCTGGGACATCAGGCGCTGGTCCTCATTGTCCCCGCGGGCAATGATCGCCCGAAGCATGTCTTCGATTTCCTCCAGGTCACGCTGCTGCCGTTGCTGACGTTCCACCAGCGCCTGCAGGTCGGCATCGTTACGCACCGACTGACGGGTCTGACCCAGCCCCTGCTGACGGCTGGTTTCCTGTAATTCTTCCTGAAGCTGTCGCTGCTGCTGCAGAAGCTGCTGCCCCCGCCGACCAACATTCTGTGCCAGTTGATTGACCGATCGTTCTGCCTGTTCATTCAATGCCTGCTGCTGTTCACGCAGGTTTTCCAGGGCTTTCTGACTCAGCGCGGAGGCAATTGAAGCATCGTTGCTGTTAGCGGCCTGACGCATCTGCTCCGCGGCCTGCTGCAGGGGAGTCCGGGGCTGCTGTTGACTGCCACCACTGGACGAACTGCCGCCCTGGGACTGTTGTTGCCCCTGTTGCTGGGATTGCTGCCCGGATTGCGGCGATCCTGACTGCGCCTGCTGTGATCGGGACAGCTGCTGGGAAAGCTGCGCAACTTCCTGGCTCAACTGTTCCTGCTGCCGCATCAACCGCTCCAGTTCCCGCCGCTTCTGCTCCTCGGTCATCTGGTCTTCCCGGCGCGCCAGGTTACGTTGAGCCCGGGTCAGACCTTCCTGACGCCTGGCCAGTTCTTCCAGCTTGTTGGCCTCCTCGGTATTCTGCTGTCCACCACCCCCTGCGCTTTGCGGTGTCTCATAGCGGTTTTCCAGACGGCCAAGTTCCATTTCAAACAGTTCCCGCAAATCCTCACGCTCCTGTTGCGCGGCTCCGCCGCCGCCTCCGCCACCACCCTGCTGCATGCTGATCTGCGTGCGATTGATGTTGGCCTCGGCTTTGAGAATGTATTGCAGAGCAGCCTGTTCCGGCGTCAGCGCGCTGGTAATCTGCTGCTGATCCAGTTCGTTGGCGGCCAGGTTCATCTGTTCTATGGCCAGTGACAGATTCTGCACGGCCTGATCGTAGGTATCGTCGGCGAAGTTCAGCCGCTCGGAGAGCCTGTCGATTGACATGCGCGCCCTTTCGGTGGCCTCACGCTGGGATTCCGCGATGATCTCGGCATCCGCCTGAAACTCGTCGGGGGACACGTCGCTCTGACGATTGCGCAGCTTCCAGGTGGCGGCAATGACATCTTTCTGGATGCGCACCAGGGCGCTGCTGTCGCCACCCTGCTGACCGCCGCCTCCACCGCCTCCACCGCCGCCGCCACCACGGCGGAATTCCTGGTCGGTGGGGATGACTTCGAGAAAATAGATATCGGAAATGACTTCAGCAGGTCCTTCCAGGCCGTTGTTGTCGGCCATCGTGAGGTAATAGGACACAAAATCCCCGGGCTCGACCTGCAGATCCTCCAGGTAGATGAGCTCTGACCCGGCAACGCTGCGAACATTTGGTGTATCCAGAAACTCCACCCGACGCTCATCCTGGCCAACCACGCTGTAATGCAGGTTGAATTCACTGATTCCGTAGTCGTCATTGGCATCGACTTCGATGACCACCTCTTCCAGTGGCATGACTTCCTGGTCCGTTCCCGGTCTTTTCAATTCCAGTACCGGCGGCGTGTCCTCTATGGCTCGAATGTAGTAATCCAGGGGGTCCTGGGACTCCAGTTCCTCAAAGTCGCGGGCCACCACCCGGTAGACACCATCGGCGCCGACCGTGAAGCTGGCAATACCGACGCTGCCATCCAGACCCAGGGGAATGTCTTCGTACAGACGGACTTCCTCACCCTCTTCATTGTAAGCGGGCTGGAACTCCAGCATTGCCTCGGCAATAGGCTTGTTGAAATTAACCGTCAGCTCTACCCGGGTACCCTCAGGCACAACCATGTCCCCGGTGTTTTCTTCCAGGTTGTCTTCGTAACCGGTGTATTCGGGGTAGTCGTAGGCCACATCGATCTGCTCCACCTGGGGCAGATCAAACAGGTCAATCTGGTACTGCGGAGAATTGTATTCCTCTGCCTCGGTAAAGGTGACGTAGTAAACCGAGTCCTCCTCCAGCGCCGGTATATAGTAGCTGAAGGTGGCGCTGTCACTGCCGCTGCCATCGCGGGTCATGGTAAAGTCCCGCCAGTTGACGTTGTCGTCCTGCACCCGCAGGGTTACATCTGCCGGAATCGCATTGTCAACACGCGCGATGATGGTCACGCTGCTGCCCCGCTGCAATTCCAGGTCGCCGGGCTCGATGGCGATGGCTACCGGCGGTGGCGGCGTGTTATCGGCGGGCACCGGCACCTCGATGGCAAACGGCCAGGCGAGCTTGCTGCCGGCGTTCAACAGCGTATCGGACAGGCTGAACAGGATACCCACAGCAACCAGCACGACTGCGGCACCGGCAAAGGAAAGCCAGGACTGCCGCGCCGGAATGACTGTCTCAACGTGTTTTTCCTGTTGCTGCACATGTTCCTGGGCGTCCAGCCAGAGTTGCTGGATAAACTGGTAGGAAACACCACGTCGCCCATGTACCAGTTCGTCGTCGGTAAATTCCAGAGAGGTAAGCAGGCGCTGTTCGAGATCAGGAATCCGGGTTTCAACATACTGCGCCAGGTTTCGATCATCGGCTCGCCTGGCTTTCCAGGTGCGACGCAGCATCAACAGGACGGCAGCGATACCTGCCGCGGTAATACTGAACAGTACAATACTGCCGCTGCGACCGGGATCCAGCCAGGCTTCGGTGGTGGTCATGGCCAGCACCAGCACCGTTACAGCAATGGCGGCGAGACTCAGATGCTTCAGCAGAAACAGCAGACTGTGTCTGCGTCGTATTTTTTTGAGAGTGTGTCGTAATGTAGAGAAGGTTTGAGACGACATGGTGAGCTCTTCCGTCGGATAAATTAGGATCGCACCCGGTAAACTGCCTGCGATTCGAACATCTGAACCAAGATTCGAGGCACACCCTGATTCAGCGATTTCCGGCTGTGCTGAACTCCCACAGCATCAACCGCTCTCTCTTCAACCTGCCTTTAACGTGTCATTGACCTGCCGTTGACCTGCCCCCCGGACCCAGCATCAGGCAGCGGAGCAACTGCTCCAGTGAGACCCCCGGTGTGAAACGCGTATCCTGTTCACTTTACACCATTCCGGACACCATTCCGGACGCCATTCCAGCTGACGGTTCAGGGTAGTAGACCCCATTTTGACTCGAACCATTCAAGGGGCCGGATAGTCGAGCGTTTACAGCGATCTTTGCTTTCAAAAACGCAGCCTTACTATCCCACTATATCGACCTGAAAAGCAAGCCGATAACCCCTGGGTGGCAGACAAATCGCGTCAATTATCCGATAACACGCCGGCTTCATCGAATCATGGGATAGAGCCCACAATTCGTGGCCGGAAATGCCCCGATTCCGCCACAAAGCCGTCCGGATTGGTGCACTTCAGGCCAAATCAATCGGTATTTCCGGAACGGTCTGCATCGACAACGCCCATCGCCTCCGGATTGTAGTGGCTGGAGTTGTCCGGAAACACCCGCACCGAGTTCCGTTTCACGGCACGCAGAACTTCCGCGAGGGAACAGTAATGCTGCAGGTCTTCCAGGGTGGCCCTGGTCGGATGCAGCGCCTTGAGTCGGCGTCCGGCAATTTCCCTTAGCGCCCGGGAGGGACTGATCCAGCGAAAGTCCCTGATTTCATGATTGTCAATTTGCACCTGGACGTCGTTACGGACAGGACACAGGAAGAACCATGTGCTGTAGCGCAATGGCAGATGTTCCGGCGTGGTCCAGTGCGCGGTATGGATCAGCTCACGGTGATCCAGCGTGATTCCCGCCTCCTCCCTGGTTTCCCTTACCGCCGCTCTCAGCGCGGCGTGGTATTCCAGCGAAGAGGCGTCATGCCCATAGTCCCCGACTTCAATTTTACCTCCGGGAAATACCCAGCTGTCGGCGCTGAAAGCCAGGTTTCGGTCTCTGAGCAGCAACAGCACCTCGATTTGATCCCGTTGCTCGCGTACAAGAATAACGGTGGCGGCAGGTCTTGGTTCGACGTGTTCCATGGGCGGGATAAGTCAGTCAGGTCTGGATGATCGCGGATGCTGAACCGGTACTTCGGCTACCACGGAGAAGCTAGCCTGTCTCGAAGCCGGTTGCAATGCCACCCGGTCCACCGGCAGAATCCCTGGCGGACCGGTATTCCAGCCTGGTGGCCGAACCACCAGGTGCCCATTCCGGGGAACCGCCGGAGAAAGGCTGCCGACGACTCACCTGATGAAGAAAAGAATCCTGCTGCTTTCCGCCTACGACGCCATGAGTCACCGCCTGTGGCGTACCGGCCTGGCCGGCATGTTCCCAGAATTTGACTGGACTCAACTGGCCCTGCCCGCCCGCCACTTCAGCTGGCGCATCCGCGGCAACAGCCTGACCTGGGGGTTTTCCGGACAACGGGAACTTACCGCCCGCTACGACCTTATCATTGCCACCTCCCTGGTGGACATGGCCAGTTTACGTGGATTCTGCCCCACTCTGGCAGAGGTTCCCACGCTGGTCTACTTCCATGAAAACCAGTTCTGCTATCCCCGCAACAAAGCGCAATCGGCACCAGCCCACGACACGCACCTGGATGCCGCCATGGTGTCCATCTACACCGCTTTGTGCGGCGACCGGATCATATTCAACAGCGAATACAATCGGCATACTTTCCTGGCCGGTGCCGCTGAATTGATGCAGCGGCTGCCGGACCATGTGCCCGACGGCATTGTCCATCGACTTCGGCACAGCGAGGTTCTGCCGGTACCTTTGCAGATCCACTACCAGCAGGAACCGGCGTCGCCGCGCCTGGATCCGCAGGTGTTGCAGGTTGCCTGGAATCATCGCTGGGAATACGACAAGGGTCCCGAACTGTTACTGGCTATCGTCGAAGAGGTAGTCGCCCGGAATCTGCCGGTCAGATTCCATCTGATGGGGCAACAGTTTCGTCGTCGACCGGCGGCAATGGATCGCCTGGTCGGGCTGTTGACGGAACCGGGATGGCGTCGGGATACACACACCGCCCACCTGGGTCACGTGGCGGATCGACGCCAATACCATCGCCAGCTCGCGGGTTGCGATGTGGTCCTGTCCACCGCCCGCCATGATTTTCAGGGACTGGCAATACTGGAGGCCTGCGCGCTTGGCTGCACGCCTCTGTGTCCTGACGACCTGGTTTACCCGGAATACCTGCAGAGTGATTTTCTGTACAAAACCGACTGTTCGGCAGACCTGCGGGACAGCGCCGGTCGGGCGGTGGATCGCCTGGCCCGCTGGCAGCGACAGAAAAAAGCGGGTGTTCCCCTGCCCGGATTCAACCCGGTGAGATTCACGGCGGCGAGGTTGAAAGACCGCTACCGGGCTGTATTTGACCAACTGCTGCAGCAGCCCGGAGTGAAAAACTGCTGAGTCCTGAGTAACCGCAGCCGTGATTGCCCGGTATCCTACTCAACCGGTTCCAGCAGAGGGAACACGACTTCCTGGCCGATCTGTACGCGGTTGAAATCCAGGTCCGGATTATATTGTCGCAGCAGCCAGATCGGCGTGGAATATCGCCGCCGGGCAATGGAACCAAGATTGTCATTGGCGGCAACCTGGTAGCGTTCGACATCCTGGATTCGGTAGTTACTGAAAAAATCCTGCTGCATCTGAACGTGAAAATCGCGTCGTCTTACTTCGAATTCAGATGCACTTACATCGCTAAATTCCAGGCGCAGCCGCTCGCCGATAATCACCGGTTCCCGATAGGACATCCCGTTCAGCCGGCGGATATCCCAGGCCCGGATACCCAGCCACTCGGCGTAATGACCCAGGGTTTCTGACGCCTGGATCTCGATGGTCCCGTCAGACGCCACCGCGTAATCGGAAGGATCGGCCAGCAGTTCTTCCACCAGTTGCTCATTGGTTTCCGCCACGCTCAGGGCCGACTCCACCGCCACGGCCTGTTCTTCTGCCTCGGTGAGGGGCTCGTCCAGTTGCTGATTGTCCTGCAGCACGGCGGACGGTGGCAGCCGTTCCTCCGCCGCCGCCAGCTGCACCTGGCGATCCACGGTTTCGCCGGTTGCCGCGATGCTGTCCGAGTCTACTCTGTTGTCGAGGGTGGTCTCCCCGGTATCGGCTCCTGGAGCCGGCTGGTCGCCGGTAGCGGCCTGGCCAACGGCAGTCGACAGGTCGGCCGGGGCGGCATCACGCCGGATCGCGGCCTCGCTGCCTGCTACTACCTGCTCTCTCCGCCCCGCGGTGCCATAGCCAGGCAGACTGAGCTCCTGGCCCGCATAAATCCGGTGAGGGTCGGAGATGTTGTTAAGACGCAGCAGGTCAGCCTCGCCCACGTCGAACCGGGCGGCGATCAGCGAAACCGTGTCACCCGGGCGGACATTGTAAACCCCGTCGCTGGGAATAGGAGTACTGGCTGCCGCCAGCAGGCGTTGGGCATCGACGTTTTCCTGTGGCAGTAACAGCCTCTGTCCAATCTGAATTCGATGACGGCTGGGCAGCTGGTTGAGAGACACCAGCTTGCCGACGCTGGTATTGAATCGTCTGGCGATAACCGAAAGGCTGTCGCCCCGTTCTACCACGTAAGAGATGTCCGGAGTCTGCATGGCAAACTTGGAGTCACCGGGAATCCGGGCAAGCGCCCGGTCGGGATCGCTGACCTCGCTGCGTCGCAGCTTGACGGGAAAATCCCGGGGTATGCGTTTGGTTCCGTCCCAGACGATGGGCAACAGCGACAGGTTGTCCGCCCGCAGCTGTTCAAGACTTATGCCCACCGAGCGGGCAAACACCTCGGCATCGATAAACGAATCAGTGCGGACCTCGATGAAGTCCGGCGCCGGATCCAGGCGGAAATCTCCGAAATACTGGCGCGCATTGTTTTCCACGTCGATAACGGCCAGGAACTGGGGGTAAAAATTTCTCGAAGCAAAGCCGAATGCCCGGCCTCGGTAATTGGCGATAATTTCCTCGATACGATCGGTACCCAGCTGGCGCTTGGCCCGGGCCATGCCCCCGGCACCATGATTATAGGCGGTCAGCGCCAGTGGCCAGGTCCCCAGGATGCTGTAGTTGTACTCCAGCAGACTCATGGCGGCGTAGCTGGCCGTGTAGGGATCAAGCCGCTCATCGACAATATGATCGATGCGCATGAATCGCTGTCCCGTGGCTCGGCCGAACTGCCACATGCCCGAGGCAGCGGCACTGGAATAGGCCAGTGGATTAAACGAGGATTCAACGTGGGGCAGAACACCCAGCTCGAGCGGCAGGTTTTTCTCACGAATCACCTGGTTGATGTGGGCACGGTAGGCGCCGGATCGAATCAATCCCCCAAGGAAACGGTCCGATTGTCCCAGTTGCCAGCGCACACTTGACGCGGCCACCGCCAGTGTTTCATTGCTGACACCTTCCCCCCACAAATCGAGAATGTCCCGCTGACTCCCGGTCAGCCCCGTGCGCTTGCCGGTGGCCAGCACTTCCAGGTCCGCCCTGATCTGATTCCTGGTCCGCTCGATGAGCCGGCGGTCCAGGGGCAGCCGCCGGTAAATAACCGACAGGTTCCGGGCATCGTGCAGGTAGCCACTCTGGGTATCCACCTCGGTGTAGACGCGGGTCCAGAACTGAATTGCCGGCTCCAGTTCCGCAGGGCGTGGGAACAGTTCAGGGTCCTGGGCGACGGCTGGTGCGACGCCGATCAACACGCTGAACAGGAGAAAGAGACTGCTGATTGACTTGGTGAGATGCATCTGCGTTAAAGAAATCCTGCAGCGGAATTCCGATGCTTCCGCCTGCTGTTGTTATTCTGCCGATCCGTCGATTTATTCCGCCCCTGGTTTCGCCGGCTGCGCTGATCCTTTATATCCCTTGAAACTTCTATCCAATGAGCCTTTTATACTTCTAAGCTTCTAAACATTGAAGCTTCTATCCTTGGAAGCTTCTATCCTTGGAACCCTCTATCCTTGGAACCCTCTATCCTTGGAACCCTCTATCCTAGGCACCCTCTATTCTTCTATTCTTCTATTCTTCTGTTCTTCTTCGGTTCCATCTTTCCGGTTTCATTGACCTTTGATTCTTTCAGCCTTATTGGTGCCGGTCAATTGCGGGCTTGCCTGGTATGTCCGGCCTGGTAGCCCGGTGGCAGTTATGTGCCTGGTTATCAGTGAATCTGCAACAGTCCCACCTCGACTTGTCCGGTGTGCCACCGGTGCCTTTGCGCACCGGTCCCGTTAATTTTTTATCGCCCCCACCGGGACGAACTTTATCGGTTGACCTGTGGAACCGCTGACTCATTGGTCACGGGTGAGTCCCACTGCCTTTTTCAACAGCCTGCAAACTGAGACACGACCTTTCTGCAAGCAGAGTCGATCCTGCGGGATAAAGTGTAAAAACCGTCGAGGCAGCTGTAAAGAGCCGTTGACGTCCGTGTGTCCTGTTTCACACCCGGTCTGTCAATTACGCGGCGCAGCGATCTCCCGGCACCGGCAAGAATCCATGATGCATCCCTGCAGCGGAAACCCGGCAGGCAGTGTAAACAGCGAAACCACCGGCGGGGCAAGCGGGTTGAGATGCCGGTTGCTGTAACGGACCTGGGATCAGGGCAGACTGTCCAGTTCCGCGCCTTCCTTGACCGGAATCATCAGGTCTTCCCGGGTGACTTTCATATACAGTATCGTACTGCTGGCCACGTAGATGGACGAGTAGGTACCCACCAGAACGCCGATGGTCAGCGCAATGGCGAAACCCCGAATGGATTCACCACCCACTATCAACATGGTTACCAGCACCAGCAAGGTAGTGAATGAGGTGATCAATGTCCGGCTCAGGGTCTGGTTCAGTGACACGTTCACCATTTCCTCCGGCGTACCCTTGCGCATGCGGCGAAAATTTTCCCGAATCCGGTCGGCGACGACGATGGTGTCGTTCAACGAGTAACCGATCACGGCAAGCAGGGCTGCCAGTACCGTCAGATCAAATTCAAGCTGGAACACGGAAAATACGCCCAGCACGAAAATCACGTCGTGAGCCAGCGCGGCAACCGCACCGACTGCAAACTTGAACTGGAACCGCACGGAGATGTAAATCATGATGATGCCCAGTGCCACCAGCATGCCAAGCCCGCCCTGTTCGGCAAGCTCTTCTCCGACCTTGGCGCTCACGTAGTCGGAACCCAGCAGCTGAATTTCACTGCCTGAAGCCGCCCGCAACATGGCCGCCAGCTCTTCCCCGGTGGCAAGGGCGGCGGCCGACTGATCGGCTTCGTCAACCTCCTGGTCAACCGGCAGAATAATACGTATATCCCGGTCCGATCCGAATGACACCACCTGGGCATCCTGGTAGCCATTGGAGGCCAGGATGTCATTGACCTCCGGGATGTTTACCGAGTCGCTGTAGGACAGGCGTACGGACGTCCCGCTGGTGAAATCCAGTCCCAGCTGCAGGGAATTGAACAGCAGCGACAGTAGCGCAATGATAATCAGCACACCGGAACCGATCGCTGCGATCCGCCGCTTGCCCATAAAGTCAATTTGATGTTTTAAGATCATGAATGCCTGAATCCTTGCCCGACGCCGTTAGTGGTATCTTAAGACGTGGCCTGAGTGGGAGCGGGAGACTTTTTCAGTTTTCCGGGATTGGGTCCGCCGATTGAAATGGTTTTCAGATTGCGTCGCCCGCCGTAGATAATATTGATCAGGGCACGGGTGCCGATGATAGCGGTAAACATGGAGGTCATGATGCCGATCATCAGCGTTACCGAAAATCCTTTTACCGGACCGGTGCCGATGGTGAACAACACCACTGCCACCAGGAAGGTTGTCAGGTTGGCGTCGAGAATGGTGCTGAACGCCCGGTCATAGCCGGCATCAATTGCCTGCTGCGGCGGCAGCCCACTGACAAGTTCTTCCCTTATCCGGGTAAAAATCAGCACGTTGGCATCAACCGCCATGCCCACTGTCAGCACGATGCCGAAAATACCGGGAAGGGTCAGCGTGGCGGGAATGACCGATGACATGACCGCGAAGATCAGCAGGATATTCATGACCAGCGCCACGTTGGCAGCCATCCCGAATACCCGGTAATAGAACAGCATGAACAGAACCACCAGGAACGAGGATATCAACACCGCATTGAGTCCCTGCTCCAGGTTTTCCTGACCCATGGTGGGACCTATTACCGATTGTTCCACAATCATCATCGGCGCAGCCAGGGAACCTGACCGGATCAGCTGCCCGAGGTCATTGGCTTCCCGCTGTGTCAATCCGGTAATACGAAATTGACGGCCCAGTGCAGTCTGGATGGTGGCGTGGCTGATCAGACGACTGTCTTCGTAGAATTCTATTTCTTCGACAGGCTCGCCATCTTCACCGATCACGGTATTCGTCCGGGACTTGGTTTCTATCAACAATATATCCATATTACGACCGACGTTGTCCCGGGTAACACGGTTCAGCTGCTGACCACCCTGTGCATCCAGATTGATGGATACCTGGGGCAGCCCGTTTTCGTCCAGGGTCGCCCGCACATTGCTGATCCGGTCACCCTGAAGAATCACATCGTTGTCGACATTGACCAGTTGTCCCTGGTATTCATAAGTCTCGTAGGAAAGTGATGGTGCTCCCGGTTGCGCCTCGAGGTGAAACTGCAGCGTCGCGATACGCTGCAGGATACGGATCGCCTGGGCCGGGTCCTGCACACCCGGCAATTCGACCACGATGCGGTTGGCACCCTGTTGCTGTACGGTAGGCTCGGCCACGCCAAGGGCGTCCACACGGTTCAACAGGGTGATCCTGTTGGTCTGGATAGTATCCCGCTGGATTTCCAGTATGGTCTGCTCGGTCATACGCAGGTCAAGCACCGGCTGACCGTTGACTTCCCGGTTCTGAAACAACAGTTCAGGAAAACCGTCACGTAATTCGGACCTGGCCAGTGACCGTGTATCTTCATCGGCAAAGCGGATCTGAATGTGTGAATTGCTCACCATCTCCATGCCCGATGACCTGATCCGGGCAGTGCGCAGCTGATTGCGGATATTGCTGAGATTGTCTTCCATGCGACGCTCAAGCGCAGCTTCCATGTCCACTTCCATGAGGAAATGTACCCCGCCCTGCAGGTCCAGTCCCAGGTTCATCTTGCCGGCGCCGATGTTCTGCATCCACTCCGGGGTCGTGGGCGCCAGGTTCAGTGCGACGATATATTCGTCACTCAGTGCTTCCTCAATCAGGGTTTTCGCGCGCAGCTGTTCGTCCAGGCTGCTGAGCCTTACCAGCGCGTTGTCGTCGTTCAGCTGCTCGCCGAAAAAATCGATCTGGGCTGCTTCCAGGGCCGTGGTGGCAATAGCAAGATCGGCCTCGGTTACTGGCAGGCTCTCATGGGAAATCTGCAGCGCTGGATCGTCGGGAAACAGGTTCGGGGAGGAATACAGGAACCCCAGGACGACAACCAGTAGGACCAGGATATTTTTCCACGCCGGGTATTTGTTCAACATTGCTCTTCAGTCTCGTCAGGTTGCTTCAGCAAACAGCAGGTCTGCAGTCCATCCGGGTTGTCCGCCACACTACCGGCCACTACTTGATTCCGGCAATCGTGCCCTTGGGCAGGGCGGCTGCCACCGAGGATTTCTGCAACTTGAGTTCCACCCCTTCTGCCACCTCAAGGCCCATGTAGTCGTCGGTGACTACCGTTACCTTGCCAAGTACACCACCGGAGGTCATGACTTCATCACCCTTGGATATCGACGCGATCAGTTCGCGATGCTCCTTGGCACGCTTTGACTGCGGCCGCCAGAGAATCAGGTAAAACAGCACGAACATGCCGCCGATGAAAATCAGGTTGAAAGTCGCGCTTGGGGCCGCTGGCTCCTGGGCATAGGCAGTGGGAAAAAGAAAACTCATCATTGTTCTCGCGATTAGGTTTCGCCGCAATACGCGACGAAAGCAGTTGATTTCAGATTACTTGAACCAGGTAGTTTGTCGATTTTGCAGGGCCGGGAGGTGAAATTCAATCCGGCCGGTCAGCCGCGAGTTCCTGCTGGGCACCGGCAAAATCCCGCGCAAAGGCGCTCAATCTACCCTGTTCTATGGCCTGACGCAAATTCTCCATCAGTTGCTGGTAAAAGCGTAAATTGTGCACCGTATTGAGCTGTGCACCTAACATTTCCTTACATTTATCAAGATGATGCAAATAAGCCACGCTGAAATGCCGGCAGGTGTAACAGTCGCAGCCCGGATCCAGTGGTCCGGTAGCGTCGCGATACCGGGAATTGCGCAGCTTCACCAGCCCACGGGAGGTGAACAGGTAGCCATTGCGGGCATTACGCGTAGGCATCACGCAGTCAAACATATCCACACCCTGCAGCACGGCCGCCACAATATCCTGGGGCGTCCCCACGCCCATGAGATAGCGCGGCCTTTCCGCGGGCATTGCCGGGGCGATGGCAGCGACGATTTCAGCCATTTCTTCCTTGGGCTCACCCACCGACAGGCCGCCGATGGCATAGCCGCTGAAATGCAGCTCCTCCAGTGCGTCCAGCGAGTGGCGCCGCAGGTCGGGGTACATGCCTCCCTGGATAATGCCGAACAGCGCCGAGGCATGGTCGCCATGGGCACTCTTACAGCGGCTGGCCCAGCGCAGGGACAACTCCATGGACCGGGCCGCTGCCTTCCGGTCCACCGGATAGGGTGTGCATTCGTCAAAAACCATGACAATGTCCGCACCCAGCTTCTGCTGTACTTCGATAGCGGTTTCCGGCCCCAGGAATACCGGGCTGCCGTCCACCGGTGACTTGAACTGCACGCCCTCCTCGCTGATCTTTCGCATGCTACCGAGACTGAATACCTGGAAGCCCCCGGAGTCCGTCAGGATAGGCCGATTCCAGCCCATAAAGTCGTGCAGGTCCCCGTGGGCCTGGATGATTTCGGTACCGGGTCGCAACATAAGGTGAAAGGTGTTTCCCAGCAGAATTTCAGCGCCACTGTCCTCAACCTGGTCCGGCGACAGACCCTTGACGGTGCCATAGGTCCCTACCGGCATGAAGGCCGGCGTCCGCACCGATCCTCGCGGGAAGCTGAGCGCACCACTGCGGGCATTGCCATCTGTCGCTCTGACTGAAAATTCCATCAGCAACTTTCCCTGAAAGCCGCACGGGGAAAGTTTCCTGCAACTTCACCACTGCCATTCATCGAATTAATCCTGTCGTTCCATATCCAGCACACCAATATCTTCCGGATCGAAGGTCACTGTGTCTTGCTAAGGAACCTCTGCTATTTCCATACTTATTCAGAGGCCCCTTAATGTTCCCGGGTTGCCTGAAACTCGATATCCGGCCAACGCTCTTCCGTCAGCGACAGGTTGACCCGGGTGGGCGCCAGGTAGGTCAGGCAGCCCCCGGCGTCTATTGCCAGGTTATCGTGAGCCTTTTTCCTGAATTCCTGCAGTATCGTCGGATCCTCGCAATGTACCCAGCGTGCCGTGTAGATACTGCTGGGCTCGTAGATACAGTCGACCTTGTATTCGTCCTGCAGTCGAAAGGCCACCACTTCGAATTGCAGGGTACCGACCGCACCGACGATCAGGTCGTTGTTTTTCAGCGGCATGAAGACCTGAGTGGAGCCTTCTTCGGAAAGCTGGGTCAACCCCTTCTGCAACTGCTTGAGTTTCATCGGGTCCTTGAGACGAATGCGTCGGAACAGTTCCGGCGCGAAATGTGGAATACCGGTAAATTTAAGGTCTTCTCCGGCCGTAAACGTATCACCCAGCTGGATGGTGCCGTGATTATGCAGTCCGATGATGTCTCCGGAAACGGCACCTTCCGCCTGTTCCCTGGCACCTGCCAGGAAGGTCACGGCGTCATTGACCTTGATGTCCCGCTCGATGCGTACATGACGCATTTTCATGCCCTTTTCATAACAGCCGGAACAGATGCGTAAGAACGCCACGCGATCGCGGTGCTTCGGATCCATATTGGCCTGGATCTTGAAAACGAAGCCGCTGAACCCCGGTTCATCCGCCGCCACCGTGCGGGTCTGGGTTTCCCGACCCACCGGCGAAGGCGCCCACTGAACGAAGTCATCAAGCAGTTCTCGGACACCGAAGTTACCCAGGGCCGTACCGAAATACACGGGCGTCAGGCGCCCAGCCAGGTAATCCTCCAGCTCAAACCGGTGACTTGCGCCACGAACGAGTTCGATTGCCTCCACCGCCTCCTGGTATTCCTCTCCTAGCAATTCCCGTGCCGCGTCACTGTCCAGGCCGTCGATGCACACGGCTTCCGCAAGCTGGTCACCCTGACCCGGCTGATAAACGTGGATGCGGTCGGTATACAGGTTGTAAACACCCCGGAAATCCCTGCCCATGCCCAGGGGCCAATTGACCGGGGCACAGGCAATCTTCAGCACCGTTTCGATTTCATCAAGAATCTCGACAGGGTCAAGAATATCCCGGTCGAGCTTGTTGATAAAAGTGAATATGGGCGTGTCCCGCATTCGGCATACGTCCATCAGTTTGATTGTCCGTTCCTCCACACCCTTGGCGCCGTCGACCACCATCAATGCCGAGTCCACCGCGGTCAATACCCGGTAGGTATCCTCGGAGAAATCTTCGTGTCCCGGAGTATCCAGCAGGTTGACCATACGCTGCTGATAGGGAAACTGCATGACCGACGAGGTGACCGAGATACCCCGCTGCTGCTCCATGGCCATCCAGTCCGAAGTGGCGTGACGATCCGACTTCTTACCCTTGACAGTCCCCGCAACCTGGATCAGCCTGCCCAGCAGCAACAGTTTCTCGGTGATCGTGGTTTTGCCGGCATCCGGGTGGGAAATAATTGCCAGAACCCGCCGGCGCTGAATCTCATTACGCAATTGTTTTGGATTCATGAAAAAAGGAGACCCTGCCCGGTGAAAAAGGGCGCAAGTATAGCAACTGCCCGTTAGCCGGCAAACCGGGCATTGCGCCGCTGTCGTACAGCCAGGTCATCACCTCCACTGTGCCCCCGGGCAGGCAGCCCGTATAATCGCGTCGGAGTTTGTCCGCCGGGAAGCAGTGCCGGGGTTCGCCCATGACAGCAGGTACCGGTGAAGCACGGTCGTTGGCCAGGAGAGTACCCCAGTGGATTTTCAATTAACCGCAGAACAACAGCAACTGCAGGAAACTGCCCGCAGGTTTGCCACCAACGAACTGCCGGAAATCGCCCGGCAGATCGAGATCAGCGACCAGCCGCCGGGCAGGGAGCTGCGGCAGCGATTCGCCGAACTGGGATTTCTGGGTGCCAACCTGGGCGCTGAATTCGGTGGTGCCGGAATGTCACACCTGGATGCCGTCCTGGTCCTCGAGGAAATCGCCAGGATCTCCGTGGCCGTGGCTTTCCCGGTATTCGAGAGCTGTTTCGGGCCCTGCCTTGCCATTGCCCATTTCGGCAGCGACACGCTGCGTCAGCGCATACTCCCCCGGGTGTGCCGGGGCGACATGGTGGTGGCGGTTTCCATGTCCGAACCCGAGGCGGGATCCGCGTTGACAGACCTGACCACCCGTGCCGGCACCCGTGGCGACCAGGTCGTCCTCAATGGACAGAAACGCTGGTGTTCCGGTGCCGGTCACGCGGAAGCTTACGTGGTGTACTGTCGGTTTGACGACCTCCCGGGTGCCCGGGGTATCGGCGCGGTCCTTGTGGAAAAGGACACGCCGGGACTGACCTTTGGCCGGCGGGATCACCACATGGGCTTCAGGGGAGTGGCCAGCGCCGACATGTATTTCGACCAGGTCAGCGTGCCGCGGGACAATATCATCGTGCCGGCCGGTGGCTTCGCCAGGCTGATGTCAGCCTTCGACCTGGAACGCTGCGGTAACACGACCATGTCCCTGGCCGTGGCCCAGTCGGCTTTCGATTTTGTACTTGACTACGTCAACCAGCGTAAACAGTTCGGTAAGCCAATTGTGGAATTCCAGGCGGTACAGTTACAGCTGGCGGAAATGAAAATGCGTCTCGATGCAGCCCGGTTACTGCTCTATCGTGCCGTGGTCAATGCCCAGCAGGGTCTGCCGTCCATCAACGACAGCTCCATCGCCAAGTGTTTCGCCAATGAGACAGTACGCCAGGTCACCTCAAGCGCCATGCAGCTGATGGGTGGCTACGGGTATTCGAAGGAATTCCCTATCGAGCAGAAGCTGCGGGACGGCTGGGGATGGGGTATCGCCGGCGGCACCATTGATATTCAGAAAATCAATATCGCCGCCGCCCTGGCAGGCCGGCGTTTCGATCAGCGCCGGTAGGCGACGACGTTATGCAGTGGCCGATGGGCCGCCGGATCAGTGCAGTACCTGGGAACCTTCCGGCAACTGCTCACTGCAGAACCCGGGATGCAACAGGTCGTGGCGTTTTACCAGTAACAGGTCATGGCGGTGCAGATAATCCACACCGTCCGGATCTCCCAGTTCCACGTCGTCCAACAGAACACACACCACGTCGTTGTCCTCCATATCGACCACGGCGCAAGGTTTGAAGCCACACACCGTGTTCAGGGAAGCCAGTCCGCCAACCTGCCCATGAAAATACGGCAGCCTGCCCCGCTTTCTGCGCAGTGCCCCGGGCACCATATAGGCAGTGCCAAAACCGGCAGCAGCCACCACGTTGATTATCTCGATGATGGCCGGGTCGGCCAGGTCTATCCGTAACGTATCGGCAATTGGCAGGTTATCGCACTGGCGACGGTAGTTGACCATTTTCAGGAACAGGTCGATGTCGTCCTCGTTCCATTCCAGCATTTCACCGTGACGGGAACGACTGCTGTCAGATGACAGGCTCATTACCGATGTCTCGATGGTCAGGTTTTTGTGATCCTCGTCCTCCTGGTAGGTGACAACCATGGACACGGCGCAGAATCCCTCGCTGGACTCTGCACTGAGACACCATAAAAAAGGAAGTTCACTCTCAAGATCAATCATGGGAAATCCTGCTCAGGCCGGCGAAACCAGATGGAACATATCATAGTAAGTCGTAACACAGTATCGATTCTGAAGCCAGATAATCCACGCCATCGCTGCCGGCAAAACAGGGGCCTGGCGACGATCTGGAAACGACCTTGAAAACTGCCAGTTACCCTGTCTAATTCAACTTCCTTCCAAGCAGATTACACTAAGCAACTGACCAACTTGAATATTCTCAACATTGACAACAGCATTTTGTTTTTCCACAAAATCTGTGGATAACTCCGTGAATAAAATAGCGGCCCGGCCTCTCAGGCAAGAAAATACGCAGTTTGGAGTCAGATTGCTCAATTTTTAATCAATCTGATTAGTCTTTATTTATCAATCAGTTAACTGTTTTTGAAGACTTTAGATAAAAAAATAGCCTGTATTTCTTAAGGTTTTATGACAACCCCGTAGCTAATGTGCATAAATTAGCGAGTCAAAAACATTCGCAAGTTTTTTGTCAAAGTTTTCTTACTGTTTTTATTGAACTTTTTTAATTTTTCGTTACCGGTCATTCTGCACAATTGGCGACTGCGGTCCCGCTGCCCCGGGGATGGCCATTGCTTCCGTGGAGAATTCAGGCCAGAAACAGGTCGTAGAGCGTGGGAACCAGAATGAAACTGCACACCGTTGCCAGCAGCATATCCCTGTCGATTTGATACGTTGCCAGGAAAGACTCCGGCAGATTGATAGCCAGTACACCGAGTAATACGCAGAGAACCAGCAGGCGTTGCTTGTTGAGCAGCAACACGGAAAACGCAAATCCCAGGCTGACTATGTAGACGTAATTGTCACCCAGTCCGAGGCGATCCAGCATTTCGCTGGCCAGACTGATTCCGATCAGTGAAAAAAACACCAGGGCATACATCACCGCCCGGGTGGATTTACCCTCACTTAACAAGGCACGACTCCTTCGGGGTTACAATCGCCTGAGATTGCCTAATAGTCGATCAATCTCCACCCGCAAACAAGGGCTGCGGTGAACCAAGTGCCGGCGCGTACGCGGAACTGCTAACACCATCACGTTTCTGCACTTGGGGAACCTGGAGATTACTCGGCCACGACCCGCAGCAATTGCTGATAGTCGGAGAGACCGGCGATAATTTTCTCTATGCCATCCTGTTTCATGGTTCGCATGCCATCCCGTTTTGCCTGTTTGCGAAGCTCATCCAGGTCGGCCTTCTTATAGATCATTGTTTGCAGTTCATGGGTGCCCACAAGCAGCTCATGTATGGCTGTGCGGCCACGGTACCCGGTATCGCCGCACTCACTGCAGCCAACCGGACGACACAGCTCGATCTTGTCCGGCTCCAGGCCGAGACTGTCGAAGTCTTCCTCGCCGTAGACCATCACCAGGTGATCCAGTTCCCGCTGATCCGGTTTGTAGGTTTCCTTGCAACTGGAGCACAGCGTCCGCATCAATCGCTGGGCCAGCACCCCCAGCAGGGCATCGGAAAAGTTGACCGGATCCAGTCCAAGATCCAGCAGTCGGGTTATGGTTTCCGGTGCCGAGTTGGTGTGCAGCGTGGACAGTACCAGGTGTCCCGTGAGAGACGCTTCGACGCCGATGGCTGCCGTTTCCTGGTCCCGCATCTCGCCGATAAGGATGACATCCGGGTCTGCCCGCAGGAACGCTCTCATCGCCGTGGCGAAAGTGAAATTGATCTTTGGCAACATCTGTACCTGCTGAAGGCCGGGCTGGGTTATTTCCACCGGGTCCTCCGCCGTCCAGATCTTCCGGTCCGGTGTATTGATGTGGCCCAGTATGGCGTGCAGCGTGGTGGTCTTACCGGAACCGGTTGGGCCTACGACCAGTAACAGGCCATGGGGATTGGCAGAAAGCTCGATTATCCTGTCGTAATTGGGTTTGGAAAGATTCAGCTTGTCCAGTGGCATCGCCGAACCGGCAGCCAGTATCCTCAGGACGGCGCACTCACCATGGACAGTGGGTAGCGTCGCAACCCGCAGCTCCAGCTTGCGATTGCGAACCTTCAGTTTACACTTGCCGTCCTGTGGCAGACGGCGTTCCGCGATGTCCAGCCTGGCGATAACCTTGATACGGGCTATCAGTGCGGCGGTGTGTTCCCGGGGCACCTTCAACAGCTCCCGACAGCTGCCGTCCACACGGATACGCACGACGCCGGGAGCACCATCCTTACCCGGCTCGATATGCACATCTGACGCGCCCAGGCGCTCGGATTCAGTGATGATCTTGTTGACCAACTGGATGACCGCCGAGGTAGCGGCCAGCTCCGTATCTTCCTCGTCCTCGTCGTCTTCGATCTCGACGTTCATCTGCTCGTCCAGCGCAGAAAACACTTCGTCAAACCCGGTTTCCGACTCCATGTCCACGGAATCGCGGCGCAGGTACTGCAGGATATGTTCCGGCAGTCCTACCCGAAAAGAAAAATTACGGGCGTTGACGACGCCCTGGATTTCCATGATTCTTCGATAATCGCTGGGATCGTCGATGAGGATTATCGCTTCCTTCTTGTCCCCGCCGATAGGCAGCCAGAGATTGCTGCGCAGGTAGCTTATGCCGATATTTTCCAGCAGGTCCATGGGCAATTCCCGTTCCGGCTCGTAGCCCAGGTAGGGTACTCGGTAGTAGCACTCCAGGGATTTGCCGATGACATCGGGTTCTACCTTGTAGTCCTCCATGAGGGTCCTGCTCACGGTGCCGCCGTAGGACGACGCACGCTTCTGCACGGCCGCCAGTTCCGCGGCAGATATTTTGCCCTGCTGTACCAGGTAGTCGTAGGGTCCCTGGGTTGCCTGCAGACCGGCGCGAAACTGTTTGGCCAGGGTCTGCGACAGCATCAGGGCATGCTTGAGATCCAGTCTGGTGAATTCGGGATCGTCCTCGAAGCGGACCAGCTGCAGTACACCCAACAGAATTTCATCCTTGATGGGTACGACTATCTGCGATTTGACTTTCCAGCCCCGCTCCTCGCTGAAGCTGGAGTTGTAACGCAGTCGCGGATGGGTTTCGGAGAGTTCCTTGGGATCGTTAACGTCCCGGATCAGCAGCGATCGCTGACTCAGGGCCACGTAGCCCGCGATGGAGCCGGGACTGAACGGTACCCGAATCTCTGCATCATCGCCTCGAGAATCCCCGGCCTTGACCGACGCAATCAGTTCGCTGCTGTGTTCCACGCACTGATAGATGGTCATCAGCTTCACGCCCAGCAGGTCCAGCAGGTCCTGTTCCACCTCGCGAATAGCCACCTGCAGCTTCTTGGTGTACTTGAAGCGCTGATAAATGCGGGCCAGGTTCCTGACAAAATCGTCCGGCGTTGCAGCGCCAGGCACCGGGTTACCGTCCTGTTTGAGTTCCGTTGAGGCAGCTGGATCCGACATTAATTTACTCGTTGCATAGCCGATAGACAAAACAGTTGTTGTCTCGCTGCCAAGGTGTTACTACCTTGTCTGCCAGACTTGAATACTGACGTACTTTTTTAAAAAAACGAGCGAATAAAGTAACTTGCATCTGAAACTGCCAGTAAAATCCGGAAAATTCAACGCTCTCGTTGCAATTTTGGGAATTGCGTCGCTTTTTTACTCCACTACATCGGCGCAGGCACCGGAACTTGACCCGGAACAGGAAAGCTGGATCGCCAGTCAAATCTTCGCCAATGAATGCAGCCGGCAGATCAGCTGCCTGACCAGCTGGAACGCCGGTGAAGATTTTCCCTCACTCGGCCTCGGTCATTTCATCTGGTATCGACGGGATCAGGTGGAAATTTACACCGAGACGTTTCCGGACCTGCTGCATTTCTATCATGAACAGGGCATCGAGACCCCGAACTGGATCACAGAGCTGCCCTCGCCCGATTCTCCCTGGCAGGATCGGGAACAGTTTTATCGGGAAATCAACAGCCCGCCGATGGTCGAACTCCGGGCGTTTCTGGCGGCGACGCTGGAAGTCCAGGCGCGTTTCATCAGCAGGCGACAACGCGCCGCCCTGCCGGCAATACTGGCACATGCGCCGACGTCCCAGCGGCGACAGCTGACCGCACTCTATGAGCAGGTTGCCGCCAGCCGGCCTCCCTACGGCCTCTATGCATTGATCGATTACGTCAATTTCAAGGGGGAAGGAACGGCGCCGGCGGAACGTTATGGCAACCGGGGATGGGGACTGCTGCAGGTCCTGCAGTTCATGCTGGAAAATCCCGGAAACATGGCGCCGCTGAATCATTTTGTTGCCAGCGCGGAGTTCGTCCTCAGGCAGCGGGTCGCCAATGCACCGGCGGAACGGAACGAGGAGCGCTGGCTCACCGGCTGGCTGAACCGTCTGGCAACCTATCGTCCACCAGACCAGGGTTGAGCTTCCTGACCTTCGCCCCGGAAGCAGCCGGTTCAGGATTAGCCCTTGCCGAAACCAGGTCCAGGCATTACTCTTGCCCACTTTCCAGAACAGTGGTCAGGTCGAATCCTGGCTGCACCAGCCGGAATCCGCCCACGACTGCTGTTCCCGTCCATTGATGATCCTGTACCCGGGGTGTTGCCTTGCACTACGAACGACCCGACATCGCGTCCATGACCGGCTATGTTCCCGGCGAACAGCCCCAGGACAACAAGGTCGTCAAACTCAACACCAATGAAAATCCCTACCCGGCCAGTTCCGCGGTGGCGGCAGCCCTGGCCCGGATTACCGTTGAGGACCTGCGCCGCTACCCGTCTCCAACTGCACAGAAATTCCGCCAGCTGGCGGCGACCTATCACGGCCTGGACAGTGACAATTTTATGCCGGTAAATGGCGGCGATGAGCTGCTGCGTCTTGCCATTTCCACTTTTGCCGGTCCCGGCGACACCGTGGCCATCGCCGATCCCAGCTACTCCCTGTACCCGGTATTGACCGCGGTACAGGGCTGCCGGCTGCATCGCATGGCGTTGCAGGAAGACTGGTCACTCCCTCCGGATTTCGCCGATAACCTGAATCGGGCCGGGGCTCGCCTGGCGCTGCTGGTCAATCCCCATGCCCCCACCGGCAGGCTGCTGACGACAACGGCGTTAACGGCAATTGCCAGGACTTTCCAAGGCGTGTTGCTGGTGGATGAGGCCTACGTTGACTTTGTCGATCCTGACAAACAATACGACCTGACCCCGATGATAAAAACGCTGGATAACCTGCTGATTCTGCGCACTCTGAGCAAGGGCTATTCCCTGGCCGGTTTGCGGTTCGGGTATGGCATTGGCGCCAGCACCCTGCTTGCACCGATGATGTTCAAAACCCGTGACAGCTACAACACCGACTATGTCGCCCAACAGCTGGCTTGTGCTGCCCTTGAATCTGTCGAATCCGCCCGTGATACCTGGGAGAAAGTGCGCCGGGAAAGGGCTCGGCTTGGCGCTGAGCTGGAAAGGCTTGGGCTGGCCTGCATCCCCAGCCAGGCCAATTTCGTACTGGCCGGGTGCCCGAACGCCGATGTCGCCAGGAAGCTCTATGAAAAGCTCAAGTCAGACGGTATCCTCATCAGGTACTTCGATCAGGAAAGACTGCGGGACCAGCTACGTATCACTGTCGGCACCCCTGAGCAGAACACTCTGCTGCTGGAGCGGCTGGCCGGTTACATAGCCTGATACCGGTTGGCATCCCGCACACTGGATGCCGTCCCATGAATGATAATAATAAAGACGCCACAGCGACATCGCCGCAGTTTGGCATCAGCAACGTGCATTTCTGTCCGGACTGTAAAAAGCCCCTGCGTCGGGTCAACGGAAAAATGGGTCCGTTCTGGAGCTGCACCGGTTTTCCCGCGTGCAGAACCACCATGGACGACGTGGACGGCAAACCATCAGAGGAACCGGACGCAGATTACTGTTGCCCGGTGTGCACACGTCGGATGGTCCGGCTGGACGATGCCGATGGCGCGCTATTCTGGTTGTGCACAGGTGCCAGTCGTGGCTGCAGTGTCAGGCTGAAGGACCAGCAGGGACGCCCGGCACGGGCCTACAGGTGCGGTCATTGTGGGCAACTGCTACGCCTGCGCCACGGCAAACACGGTAAATTCTGGGGTTGCAGTCAGTATCCGGACTGCACCCAGACCTACGACGATATCGACGGCAGACCGGATACCGGGATTGGCTGAGTAACGTGATATTTTCACTGCTTAAAATCCGCAAGAAAACCAGCGCTGTAATAGCGGGCATCCTGATAGGCGCGGCCTGTTTGTGGGGTATCGCCATGTGGCAGGACATCAGTCCGTCACAGCTGTTTCGCCTGTTCCTCGGCAGCTTCGCCTTTATCTTCGGCATCATGTTGCTGGCCCTGGTGGTTATCCTGATTCTGAAACTGGCCCGGCGGTTGCTGGCTGCCGCAATAGACCGCGCCGAATCCGACGACGATTCAGAGTGGTAATGTCCTCGACATGATTATGGCGTCCTCCCTGCCATGGGCAGAGGGATAATAGTTCTTTCGCTCACCCACGGGCAGAAACCCCATCGACCGGTAGAGAGACTTGGCGGGCTCGTTGGAATGTCGGACTTCCAGGAAACAGACATCGGCCTCCTGTCGCTGGGCTCGTTCCAGCAGAAAACGCAGCATGCGCCTGCCGTACCCGTACCGCTGAAATCCCGGTTTTACACAAAGAGTCAGCAGATGACATTCCCCTATGGCCACGGACAGGACTCCGTGACCGACCAGCATGTTGCCGTCAGCCAGTACCCAGCACTCGTAGCCGGAGCGCAGGCAATCGACGAAAATCCGCTTGGTCCAGGGGTGCTCATCCAATGCCAGCACTTCATTCTGCACGACCAGCTCAAGATCGCTGGGCCGCATGCGTCGCAGCTTGAATGCAGAGTCTTTGGCGGTAGCGGATAACAGGTCTAATCCATGCATGACAACCACTCAGGAAACCAGTAAATCGGGTATAACACGCAACTCATTCCAGGCAACGGACTTCAGCGAAGGGATGCGCAGCATTTCGTCCAGGCTATGGGAATAAACCGCTGTTATGCCCAGGGTGTCAAACGACGCATCAATTCCGTCAGGCTGGCCGGGACCGAACAGCACGTCGCGCTGACTGGACAGCACCGCGATAACCCGGTAATCGGCACCGTCCAGGCGCTTGCGTAAAAATCCTTCCACGGCCTGCAGTGCCTCCCGGGCGCTGGCCTGCGGCGCATCGTCGCCGGTCGTCAGTGGCCAGTTGAAGCGGGCCGGCCGCGGCAGGCTGCCGATAGCCGGATCATGCTCCTCTTTTCCGTCGTCCGACTTATCGGCACCCGCCGCCGGGCAGCAGGCGCCGCCCAACGCGACCAGAATCGCGCCGAGCAGCGCCTCTGTCCTGTAATGGGTACGTTCTTCACTGCGGAAAGGGATTTCATTGATTACGGCAAAATTTGTCGTGAGCGGATAAAACTGCAGGCTGAATCGCAAGGGTTCAGTTGCAGCGGAAGGTGATTCCCTGGTTGCTTCCGGCGCGACGGTTTCCTTGATCTTCGTTTCCGGAGCGGACACTTTCCCGGACCTGCTGACTGCAGCTTGATCACTCTTTTCAGCCCCGGGTGGGGCTGTGTCGATAGGGGTATCTCGACTGCGCACAGCCTGGGATTTGGGCAGGGCGCCTTGCCTGGATACCAACGCACAATCAATGCCCATTGCGTTCAGATAGGCCAGGCGGCGGGGTTCGTCCATGGTCAGGGATACTTCGAAAAGGTAATTGCTGCAGAATACGCAGGGTATTAGCCAGCGGTTTTTTAAGGAACCTCTGATTAACTATACGCCTTTCACAGCCCATCAACAACTTCCCAGCCTCGCCGTTGTGCGGGTGCGGCAATGTTGTGCTGCGCCGGCAATCGTGTTTGAATCGCGCTTCGTGAGCCGTGAGAAAGTCCAATGAAAGCAATCGTCTGCCACTCCTATGGTCCCCCGGAAAATCTCGTCCTGGAAGAGATCGACGATCCCGTCGCCGGCGACAATCAGGCCATAGTCGATGTGTATGCCGCCTCACTGAACTTTCCCGATACCCTGCAGATCCAGGGCAAATACCAGTTTCAGCCACCCATGCCGTTTACGCCCGGTTCCGAGGTTGGCGGTATCGTCAGCGCCACGGGAAACAACTTACAGGGGTTTGCCCCCGGCGACCGGGTGATGGCCACACCAACGATAGGAGGCCTGGCGGAACGCGTGGCAGTAGACGCCGCCGGGTTGCGCAAAATTCCGGACAGGATGGATTTCAAAACCGCCGCCAGCTTTGCCATGGTTTACACCACGTCATACCATGCGCTTAAGCAACGTGCCGGACTGCAGCCTGGAGAAACGCTGCTGGTACTGGGGGCCAGCGGCGGAGTTGGCCTGACGGCAGTGGAGCTGGGTAAAATCATGGGCGCCCGGGTCATTGCTGCGGCCAGTTCCGACGAGAAACTGGACTTCGTCCGGCGCCTTGATCCGGATCATATCGTCAACTACGGAGACGGCGAACTGAAAGAAAAGGTCAAGGCCCTGACCAATGGCCGGGGCGCCGATGTAATCTACGATCCTGTGGGGGGCGACCTGTTTGACCAATGTACACGCTGCATAAACTGGAACGGTCGTTTGCTGGTAGTCGGATTTACCAGTGGCCGAATACCGGAATACAAGGCAAACCTGGCACTTCTCAAGGGCTCTTCCATGGTAGGCGTATTTCTGGGCCGCTTCCGCAAAGAAGAACCAGATGCCTACGAGGAGAACTTCAGGGAGCTTTTGCAGATGTACGAACAGGGACGGATAAGGCCGACTGTGACCCAGTCATTTCCCATGGCAGATTACGTATCGGCATTCAACGTGTTTGCCGAACGCAAGGTCATGGGGAAGGTCGTGCTGGAAATCAGGCAGGAACACCAGGACTGACGTGATGATCAGCCGCGGGGAAATCAAGCGGGACCTCCAACGACTGCAGGAAATAGTCAGGCAACACAAGGCACCGGGAAAACCCCTTGCAACGCACAGGGAAATTATCGACGGCATAGAGCTGGACGTGTTCAGCAATACACCGCAGACTCTTGGAGAAGTCTACAAGCTGGGCCTTGCAGTCCCTGACCGCGATTTCCTCGTCTACCTGGAAGATCGGTATACCTTCAAAGAAACCTGGCGCCTTACTGAAAAACTGGCGATGGTGCTGACAGGCCGCTACGGTATCGGCAAGGGAGACCGGGTCGCCATCTGTTCAAGAAATAATCCCGAGTGGTGCCTGGCCTATATGGCTACCACGCTGATAGGCGCAATCGTGGTGCCCATGAATTCCTGGTGGACCGGCGCTGAAATGGAATACGGGTTGCAGGACAGTGGGGCCCGGCTGCTTTTTGCCGATCAGGAACGAATCGATCGCATCGAACCCCACCTGGACGCCCTGGACCTGCAACTGGTGGCTGTCAGGCCGGAAAGTGCCCTGCCCTACCCTGAATTTCACCGGCTGCTCGAGGACGACACCTGGTCCACACAGGACCTGAGCGGTCAGCAGGTCACGGCTGACGATGACGCGTCCATCATGTACACCTCCGGTTCCACCGGTCATCCCAAAGGCGTCTTATCGACCCACCGCAACATCGTCAATGCGCTGTACACCTGGCTGTTTGTCAAGGAAATCAATGAGATTCTGCGTCCTGAACTGGTGGAGAAAAACCCGCCTTTCGAACCCGCGCTACTCTGTAACGTGCCCCTGTTCCACGTTACCGGCAGTCACGCCCAGTTTCTCAATTGCTTTGTCAATCGTCGCAAACTGGTAATGATGTACAAGTGGGATCCGGAAGTCGCCCTGCAGTTGATTGAGAAGGAGCGCATCACCGTGTTTCACGGTGTGCCCACCATGACCTGGGAACTCATGCAGTCGCCGGCATTTGATAGCACCGACTTGAGCAGTCTGCGCAGTGTGCAGAGCGGCGGCGCGGCCAGGCCACCGGAGCACCTGTCACTGATGTTGCAGAAGTTTCCTCGGAAAGCCATTCCCGGACTGGGTTACGGGTTGACTGAAACCAATGCCATCGGCGGAATTATTACCGGCAGGTTCTACGAGGCCAATCCGCTCAGTACCGGCAGGCCGACACCGCCGGTTACCAGCGTCAAGATAGTCGACGAAGACAATAGAACCCTTGACGCCAACCAGGTAGGTGAAATCTGTATCCGGGGACCCACGGTGATGCGTGGCTACTGGAATAGACCGGAAGATACCCGCAGCGTCATGGACAACGGCTGGTTCCATACCGGCGATATCGGCATTCTGGACGATCTCGGCTTCCTGGTAATCATGGACCGGGCCAAGGATATCGTCATCCGCGGTGGAGAGAATATCGGCTGCGCGGAGGTCGAATACGCCATTGTCGAACATCCCGCAGTCAACGAGGTATCGGTGTATGGCATTCCTGATAACCGCCTTGGAGAAATACCCTGTGCCACGGTGATGTTAAGGCCCGGAGAACGACTGTCAGCAGCGGAACTGAGGAAATTTCTATCCTGTAAACTGGCACGCTATAAAATCCCCGAACATTTCTTTTTCCAGGACCGGCAACTGCCCCGTATCGCCAGCGGCAAGATCGCCAAGAAGCAGCTGCGGGAAGCCGCCCTGGCCAACCTGGCCGACAGCTGACACCGAAATAATAATTTCCAGCAAACACTTGCCTTTTATTCAAATTAGCCCTATATAGTGCCGGAATTGCCGGACCGGAGTCGACAATATCGAGGCCAATCCGAGTCTGGCGTGGAAACGTATCAACTGTGGGTTACTTCACAAAACCTGCAGATTTTGCTGAAGATAAACTACCCAGGCACCGATAATAGTCTTGAGGACGTTGTTTTCAACAAAATTGCTCGATTCTTTACTGAATCAGCGAGTTGAAGAGGGTTGTTCACATGGCAGATCTAACTGAATCCAAGGACGACGACTGGGACGATAGCGAGGATATCGTCGAGGAGATTGACAGCGAAGAGTCCGACAATGTCATGCAGTTCAGCGACTACGTCGAAGCCGACGAGAAAAAACTGCAGAAGCAGCGGATCACGGAACTGCGTCGGCGTGCCGAAGAGCGTCAGGACTGGAGAAAGATCAGTCATGAGTACGACTGGGACTTCGATCAGGACGAGGCGCTGGAAGAAGCCTGAAGCGCGCGTGACCGGACATGGAGAACATCAGCCCCGTGATTCCTGCAAGGCCAGGACGGTGGTTCCCTGCCATAGCGCTTGCCGGCCTTGTTTCCTGCAGCGAACCATTTCTTTATTTTGCCGGTGGGCAGCTCGGCGGCGAGGAAACGCCGCTGAATGCTGTTCCTGATTCCGGCGGCTTGATCCAGCTTGAGACTGCACCTGCAGATCCGTATTCCGTAAATCTGGGATTTACGGTTCAGGACGGGATCATTTATCTGGACCCGGCAGAAAGTCGCCGTTGGTACCAGAATATCCAGGCGGATCCCCGGGTCCGCATCCGTTTTGACGGCAGCAATGCGGTTCACCCGATGCTCGCTGTCCGGGAAACCGACCCGACTATCCTCAACAGGTTTGATCCGGAAAGAATTATCCTGAGGTTGGAACCCCGCTAGATCTCTAGTCGCCCTGCACCAGCCGGATCGATACCGTGTCTACGCCGGCAACATGCCCCACAACCTGGTCCCCCGGTTGCAGACTGCCGACGCCGGCAGGTGTGCCGGTGAATATCAGGTCGCCGTGTTGCAGCGTGAAGTAGGTCGACAGTTCGGCGATGATTTCCGGGATGTCCCAGGTCATGTCGGCTATATCACCGTGCTGACGTCTTTCGCCATTGACCGTGAGGCTGATTTCTGCCGCTTCGAGAAATCCGGTTTCCGCAACCGGGTGAATGGCGGACAGCGGAGCTGAATTATCAAACCCCTTGGCAACATCCCAGGGACGGCCGGAATCCTTGGCTTCCTGCTGCAGATCCCGTCGGGTCAGATCAATACCCACGCCATATCCCAGGATCATCTGCCGCGCGGAGTCCCGGTTCAGGTTTGCGCCTTTCCTGCCTATGGCCACTACCAGTTCAACCTCGTAGTGCAGATTGCCGGTACGACCCGGAAACGGAATTTCCGCCTGATTGTGCACTATGGCGTCCGCGGGCTTACTGAAAAAACAGGGCGGTTCACGGCCGGGATCGCCCCCCATTTCGCGAGCATGGTCCGCGTAGTTCTTGCCCACACAGTAAATCCGATGCACGGCCAGGGCCCGGTCGCTGCCTGCCACCGTTACTGCTGGAATGACAGGAGGATAGAGGTATTCCATGGTGATTCTCCCAGGGTAATCCCTGACTGTTGCGTGAGTTACCGGAGCCGCTTCAGCAACCCAGTGAGCCGTGCAGTGATGCCACGGGCCAGTCCTGCGCCCCGGGGAACAGATCCAGCCCGGTCAGTTCCTCAATCGTCGCCAGGTCACTTGTCTGGTCGCAGTACCTGGCATGTTCCGGTAGCTGCTGGTCGAAAAGAAATGCCGATACCTCACCAGCGTCGCTGGCCACAACCTTGAAAAAAGCCAGGGGTAAGATGCCGGATTCGCCCCGTCCCGCGTCCGGGTTGCCTCCTGTCCGCGAACCGGCCCGGCTCCCTGCCGGGTATACCGGTCCGGCAACAACGTAAAGTTCACCCCGGTCCTGCGCCAGCGAGTTGATCGCCTGGTCCAGTCGGGACCAGGACTCCAGGCGGAGATTGCTCCGCATCAACGACATGTTGGACAGTCGATTCAGATCCGGCCAGTAGCTGGTGCCGGCAAAACTGGTGATCGGCACCAGTCGTCCCTGGTCGCCGGCATCGATGGAAAACTCGCTGATCCGGTACACGCTTTCCGGCTGATCTCCCAGTGCCGGTTGCACCAGTATCTGACCCTTTCCATCAAGTTCCTCTACCCTGATGACACTGGTTGCCAACTGATCGTTCTGCCATTCACGCGGTAACAGAGAAGCCACACCGACACTTTCCGCCAGCACTCGATAAGCAGCCCAGTCGGCCACCCGGGTCCGGGAATTGACAGATGCGGCGAACAGGTGCCGCACCACGATCTCATTGCTTTCATCGGCACCGTCCGGGCAGCCCCGCAGGCAATGGGCGATGAATAGATTTTGCGAAGCCTGCTGCGCACCGGCCAGGCCGGCACAGGCTGACAGCATAGCGGCTAATACCAGTCGTTTCATTTATCGGTTCCTGGGCTGAAGGCCATCACGATCAACATCAACCACACCTGGCAGGCATGAAAAGCAGGCCCGCATCAACCCATGGAGTAGGGAAACTCCTTCTCCACGGCGTCGCAGGCCTGCATGACGTCGTCACCGAGTGTGACATCCAGTGCCGCCAGTGATTCGTCAAGCTGATCCGCGGTACGGGCTCCGATAATGGTAGAGGCAACGAAATCGAAGTTCATGCTCCAGGCGGTTGCCAGGGTCACCGGCGACATGTCCGCCTCCCTGGCAATGTCCATGTACCTGGCGGTGGCGGCCAGGGTGGCATCATTGACAAAGCGCTCCCCCATGGCGCGCTGACGCGGATTATCCAGCTTGAAATAATCACTGAATCGCGCATCTGCCGGGAATTCCCCGCCATTGTATTTGCCGCTTAATACGCCGCCGCCAATGGGCGAATAAGGCAGCAGCGAGACGTTTTCCCGACGACAGACTGTCGCCAGCTCATCGAAAAATCGCCTGTTCAACAGGGAAAAATTGTTCTGAATGGACTGGAATCGTGCCAACCCTTCGTAGTCGGCGATGGTATTTGACTTGGTCAGACCGTAAGCGGTCTCGTTGGACGTGCCGACGTAACGCACCTTGCCGCTCTGGACCAGTCGATCCAGTGCTTCCATGGACTCCTCCATGGGCACCACCGGATCCGGCCAGTGCACCTGGTACAGGTCGATGTATTCTATGTCCATCCGTCGCAGGCTGCCTTCCACCGCGGATTCGATGTGGTGGCGATCAATGGCGGTCATGCCGTGGCGAATTGGGGGTACGAACCAGCCCGAGGCTGCACCGGCTACCTTGGTGGCGACAATGACCGAGTCCCGCGGTTTCGTCTTGAGCCATTCGCCGAATATTTCTTCGGTACGCCCGGCTGTCTCGGCAGTGGGCGGTACCGGGTAAACTTCCGCCGTATCGTAAAAATTAATTCCCCGTTCGTAACTTTTCTCACAGATTCGAAACGATTCATCCTTGTCGCTCCAGGATCCGAAACTCATGGTTCCCATGCAGATCGGGCTGACCCGCAACCCGCTTTTTCCTATGTATCGGTGTTTCATGTTGCTCCCTTGTCTGTTGCTGAAGACGTAGCCTGGTTTGACCAGCCACCTGGTAATTCTGTCGATTCCTGCAGGCTCTGTTCACACCCGCTGCCGGAGGTCATTTTTTACCTGCAGCCTGCCGGCGGCAACCCGGGATACCTGGCCCCGAAGTGTTTTTCGCAGGTGCCCGCAGTTTATCATCCGCCGATGCAGACACGTCCGCCCGGCATGATTCAGGCACTGCAATCATTACCAAGGTAGCCGGTACCGCCACAGTAAGTCGGGTCCTGCAATTGTATGCGAATCCCATCCGGATCGCTGAAATAAAGCTCGGGGGTCCCCCCAGGAGCGCCTCCGCGATTGGGCATACGCATGCTGATCCAATGGACCAGCGGTGGCGTGGCGGTGGAGTCCTGACGGGGACGCAGGCCGTAATCGTCCAGCAACGCAAGTACCCGGTCCACATCAAAGTCTTCCATGCCCATGCAGACATGATCGATGCGACCGGGTTGTGCGGGCATTCCCGGATTACTGCCGCCGACGTACATCAGGAACTGCAGACCATCCCCGACACCGATAACCGGCGCATTGGGTCCCTGGTAAGCCTGGAAATCCAGCCCGAACAACTGTCGTATAAAGGCATTCGCCGCTTCCCGATTGTGGACGAAGCTGGTGAAATGGCTCAATTCCCGTAAGCGGATTCGTCCGGACGTGGGACTTGCTTCCGGCTGTCCGCACTGGTTGCCAAGGGGACCAGCCCCGCCACAGAAAGTTGTCGCATTCAACTGGTAGAAAATACCGTCCCTGTCGGCGAAATACAGCTCGTGGGTGCCTGATGCCGCCCCCCCTTGGTCCGCCCTCCGTACCCGATGCCAGCTGGTCAGGGCCCGGTCGATGTCGGGGCCGCCCTGGACTGGCGCCGTGGCGGCCGGGGCAATGCCATGGGCACTCAGCACCGTCTGAGCGCGGTCGATAGTGAAGTTGTCGACGGACAGTCCAATGTGGGTAATTCCCGGGGACTCACCCGCCTGCAGCGGCCTGAGGCTGTAACAGTAGGGCCCTTCACCCATCCGCAAGACCACGCTGTCACCCTGCCGGGCCTGCACCGGAGAACCGAACAGACCCTGGTAGAATTCCAGGGAACGCTGCACGTCTCTTACCCGAAGGCCGAAATTATGCAGCTTGATGACGGGAATTGTGGCGGTGGTATTCTGCGCCAGTAGCTGCGGTGCAATCGCCAGGCCAGGCAATAGTCCCAGCAGGGATCGCCTGGTCAGGCCACGCCTGTCGATGGTATGTCCTGGTTCGTTGTTCATTGTTATTTTTCCTGTTTCAGCATGAGTCAGACTGGACGTGGCCAAGCTGTCCACGTCAGGTGTTCGGCGTTTCGATCTCCCGATCCTCAGCCAGCCACCGCTCAAGCCCGCCGGCCATGTGTGCGACGCCTTCGCAGCCCATGGCCTGCAGGGATTCTGCCGCCAGGGCCGAACGCCAGCCCTTGTTACAGTAGAGAACGACTTCGGTGGCCTGGCCAAAGGCCGGTATGTAATAAGGACTTCCTGGATCTATCCAGAACTCGAGCATACCCCTGGGGACATGCAGCGAACCGGGAATCCACCCTTCCCGCTTCAATTCCCGTATATCGCGAAGGTCCACCAGAAGGACCCCTTCCCGGTCAAGCCGTTGCGCTACTTCTTCCGGAGTCAGGGCCATGATGCCCTGCTCTGCCCGGGCTACCAGTTCGCGATAGCCGATTTTAGGTTCCATCTGTGCCCCGTCACGTTGTCATCCCTACTTCCGTAGTAACCTCCGACCGGTCAGCCCCGGCGGACCCATCGACGGCAGGGAGCATAAAACGGCCGCCGGTTAAATTCAAACTGCCGCCGGCGCAGGCCCTGGACCGGTCCAGGGTCAGTGTCAAAATCAGGGATTGATGAATCCTACGTTGCCCTGGATAGTAATGACAGTGCCGTAAGGTGCCGACAGGGATTGCAATCTCGTCAGAATTCGATGGGCGGTAACCCGGTCCGCCATCCGCGGCACACCCCGGTGAGCCATGCGCGGGCTCGCGTAACCCAGTTCGACGGGATAAAGCCGCACTTCTGCCAGCAGGCCGTCCCGGTATTCACTGAGGGCCACGACACTTTCATACTTCACCGGAAACGGGCAACCGGCACACTGGTCGCGAGTGGGATCGCCGCGTCCGGCCAGCCCACCGATGTCCCGTTGGCGGATAAACTCGCCCAGGCCGTAAAAAATGGGCTTGTCCCGATAAATTTCGATACCACGTAACACGTGCACGCCGGTTCCCTGGAACAGGTCTGCGCCATTGTCGATGGCCTGCCTGGCAAACTCCTCCAGGTAGTCGGCTACGCTTGGATTGGTATCGAGATGCTCGGCTTCCGGAATATCCGGGCCCCGATAGCCGCCCCGGGCATCCTTGAAATGATGGGAATGCAGTGCCACGGTGATGAAGTCAGAGCGCATCTTGCCTTCCCGCACCGACGCCAGGATATCCTGCAGATCCCGGGGGTCCATTGCAAACGAATAGAACGCCTCGCGGACATCCGCCGGCGCCTTGCGAAACTGGTTCCCCAGCAAGGTAATCTGTTGTTCGGAATTGGCACCGCGAGCGTAAAAACCCGTTCCGTTGGGAAAATGATCCCGCAACGTCTGCACGGCATCCCAGTCCCGGGCGGGTATCATCAGGTAGCGCTGTACATCCAGATTGCTCAGACCACCCCGTCCCGGCCACTCGCCCCGGGCCGGAGTTGCGGCAAAGCTGGTGCCGGCAGTCGTTGCCACCATGCCGACCCGGCCCCGGGCAGTCGTATGGAATCGAGCGGCCCTGGCCGACCAGTAATTATCTGCATAGCCGGCATGCTGTAATCCGGCGCGGTCAAGGTGCCGACTGGTTTCGGCAAGACCTTCAGGCCCATAGTCATTGGCATGGTTGTTGGGACGCGCCACCAGGTCAAAGCCCATGGCTTTCAGAAACTCGGCTGACTCCGGTTCCGCACCGTGGCGTCCGCCGCCGTTACTGCCGACAAAAGTGCGAGGATCAATGATCTGGGTTTCCAGGTTGCCGGTGGCCACATCGGCGCCACGCAGCAGGTCGATGACTTCTGCGAAGTCCTCTTCATCGGCCAGGTGCGCCAGGGAGTGGGCAATAATCACGTCGCCAACCGTCGCGATAGTGAAGCCGTCGTCCACAGAGCTGGCAAGTTCGCCGGCATCGGACTGCGCCATGCTGCTGTTACTGTCTAACAGCACGGTAAGGGCGAATATGGCCAACAGCCAGTATCCCGGACTCAGCCAGTTGTCGATAGCAGTGTATTTCATGGTAATTTCCTCGCCTGCCTTTATTGTATCGGATGTTCCATTTCAAGAGCCTGCCGAGTCGGTACCCGCATCCGGCAGTGGCCCCTGCCGACGTGCCAGCAGGGCCAGTCCCAGACCGCCAGTCAACAATACGACGCTTGCCCCCACCAGGGTCCCGTGACCAATTGCCAGCATGCCCCCGGCCGGCGTCGCCAGCAACAGGCCGGCCATGCCTGTCAGAATTCTGGCGGCCACCGCACCGTGACTGCGGCCCAGGGTTCCAAAGCCGACCAGGTAGCCTTGCAGGGCCCCGGAGACCAACGCAACACCGATCACGGCGGTAATCAGCACCAGCAGGATTTCGCCGGGTTGCCCCTGCAGCAGCAGCGCCGGGTTAAAAACGAAAAAGAACGGGATGAAATAGATAATAGCGCCGAGCCGCATCGCTTCCAGTCCAGCCCGCATGGCTGAAACCCGGGCCACGGAGGCAGCGGCAAATGCAGCCAGCGCCACCGGTGGCGTGATGAAACTGAGCATGCCCCAGTACATGATGAACATGTGAGTGGCCAGGGGGTCGAGTCCCGCATTGATGAGAGCCGGGGCCAACACGATGGCGAGGAAAATATAAGCTGCAGTCACCGTCATGCCGATTCCCAGCATGAAACTGGTCAGGGCGCCCATGATCAGCAGAATCAACACATTATCCCCTGCCAGGTAGACCAGGTCATTGGCCAGGGTCCCGGCCATGCCCGTAACTGCCAGCGCGCCGATTATCAGGCCGATGGCAGCCAGGATGCCGGCCAGTTCCGCCATCAGCTTGCCGGCGGCGGCAATCATCAACATCAGCTTTTCCAGAGAAAGCCGGTGGGAAGTAAACTGGTTGATCACCAGCAACAGTCCGGTCGCGTAAAACGGTGCCGTAGCCTCGCGCTGCATATAGACCAGCAGCCAGATCAGGGTGACGAACACGGCGATAAAATACCAGCCTTCTCGAAAAACGTCCCTGAGCCTGGGCAGTTCCTCCCTGGGCAGTCCCTCCAGCCGGTTCCGGGCGGCATAGGCATCGATCTGCATGAACAGGCCGAAAAAATACAGCACCGACGGTACTATGGCTGCCACTGCCACGGTGATGTAACTGACATTGAGAAAACTGGCCATGACGAAGGCCGTGGCGCCCATGATCGGTGGCATCAGAACGCCACCGGTGGATGCACAGGCCTCGACACCGGCCGCGTACTGCCGGCTGAACCCGATTCGCTGCATTGCCGGAATGGACAGGGGCCCGGTAGTCAGCACGTTGGTAACAGGGCCACCACTCATGGATCCCATCAGGCCACTTGAGAAAATTGCCACCTTGGCGGGACCGCCGCGAAAATGCCCCAGCAGGGCAAAGGCGAAATGAATAAAGAAGGGTCCGCCCCCGGTAAACTGCAGTGCCACGCCAAACAGCAGAAAACCGAATACCAGCTGAGCGAAGGCCTGCATGGGAATGCCGAACAGGCTTTCTTCGCCAAGTATATGGAAGATGGCCACATCTTGAACCGGCATTCCAATACCGGCGACAATATCCGGCATGCGGTCGGAATACATGGGGTACAGGGATAGGAGCGCAACGATCACGAAGATGGGCCAGCCACCTGCCCGCCGCCCTGCTTCCAGCACAATGACCCAGGTGACCAGCGCCAGCCAGATACCCAGCGGCGGTGCCGCGTATTCCCAGGCCTCCAGCACAATCCGCTCGGCATAAATCGCGTAGTACGTAAAAATCAGTGCAATCACGCCGATAATGGCCACGTCGTACCAGGGTACACGGTCAAAGCTGGTTCGAGTCGCCGGAAAGGTGATAAACACCATGGCCAGCATGGTACCGGTGATGAGGTACATGTAGCGACTGTCCAGCATCACCTGCCCCAGCAGGAAGCCCAGGTTGAAAATCTGATTGATCGCCAGTACCGTGGCCACACCGGTGAGCAGCGCCATGACAATTCGCCATTGCCGGTTCAGATCCCGGTAGCGACCAATATCGACAGCGTCGTCTTCATCCGTGATCGTTGACGGATCTTCCGCAAAGGTTTCGTGGCTCATTTTTCATGTTCTTCTGTGGATGAGACTGCTCAGGGGTCCAGCCCGGTCAGCAGAACCCGATCACTGGGTGTCAGCCAGCGTAACGAGACCCTCGGCTTCCAGTGCGCGACTGCGGTGTGCCAGCCAGGCCCGTTCAAATTCGGCGAAGCCTTCCGGGGCTGAGGGCAGAAAATCCTCCCAGGCCCGGGCCAGTATTGCCTGGCGTTGCAGGTTTTCCTGCTGTTTCGCTTCTGCTTCCGGCGTCCAGGCACCAATTTCCCGAAAATAGCGAATCGCTCCGTCATGATAGGGAATGAACGCCTGTTCCAGTTTCTGTCGATTCATGGTCCAGCCGCTGGCGCCGGGGGCGTTGTCACGGTAGTCATCAAAATGCATGTGCATGATTTTAACCATGCCGTACACCATGTCGCTGTCGGAATTTTCCATACCAACCAGCAGGGGGTAAGCAGAAGTGAACACCTGCAATCCCTCTGCGGGCAATGTCGGTCCTTCGGTTGCGATATGCGGCACATACCACGGCAGGCGAGAACGGACCCGGGCTACAGCGGCGCTATCGTCGTGGGCAAATTCGACGAACCTCAATCCTCGCGGGGAGGCTTCAATCCGCAGGAACGGTGGTGAGTTACAGGCACCTCCCACGACATCAGCCCTGTTGTTGAGCACCGCGTCTATCGAGGCGTTGTAACCCCCTACCTCCACCGGCGTAACATCATCCCAGGTGAGATTGGCGTAGGAAAGCAGCGCGGCGGTGGCGTTGTTCAGCGATGGAGCCCCCTGGACAAAAGTAACGCGTTTTCCAGCCACGTCGGCGGGGTAGGCGATGCCGGCATCCGCGGCGGTGGCAAAATTGAAGGAACAACTGTCAGAATAGTTTGAAAGCAGTGCCCGGATCGGTTGTGGTCCCCAGATCCTGGAAGCAAAGTTCAGAATGCCTTCCTGCGCATAGACTGCTTCAGATCCCCCGGCGGAAAAATTAACCCTGCCGGCACGCAGCGTCGCCAGTCTCGAGACGTCGTTTCGCCCTGGCACCACCCGCAGGTTGACCCGGTACTGTCGCTGCATGATATTGCCAATGGCCACTGCCTGACTGTAGCCACCGGTACCGGTGGGATAGGCCGACCAGGCAATCGTCCGGGGCAGGTCGATGCCGGCGGCTTCGGACGCCGCGAGCGCAGCCGTTTCGGAAGTAGAAGGTGTTGAATCGTCACAGGTCGTCAGCAACGCCAACAATGGCAGACTAAGCGCCATGACTAATCTCTTGCCGGGTGTTATTCGACAGGAAATCGAATTCTTGCGCCTGCAGGTTCTGGCAGCCTTGGTGCCAGCCTTGATTATTATGTTCTGCATCGAGCCGAATCCATTGTGAAGACAGGCTTGGCGAGAAGCATAACGCAGCCCTATCGACAAAGCCACCGGGTCAATATTCCGGTCCCGCCGACGGACCCGAGCCGGCAGGCCGCCCCGGCCGCCGCTAAACACCCTGGCCTGGCTGAGGACCGGATCACAGGGTAACAACTGACTGTCGCAAAGTGGTTGACATATGCCCACGAGTCACTATACTGCCGACAGCTTGAAAGTTAAGTGTTATATTTATGCAATACCATTTCGAAGTTCCCTCTAGCAATTTCTAGTAGCAGCACCTCGTCCTGAGTTTCATAAGTAGTAATAGCAACATTTCAGCAACCGTCGTCCGCAGCCGGTCGAAACGGTCACGGACTTTTTTAACTTGTGAAATCACAGGAAAGTAATATGTCAGAGTCAACTACAGGAACCGTCAAGTGGTTCAACGAATCCAAGGGTTTTGGTTTTATTGAGCAGGAATCAGGTCCCGACCTCTTCGCTCACTTCAGCGCCATTGCGGGTTCCGGGTTCAAAACCCTGTTCGAAGGTCAGCGTGTTCAGTTCGAAATCACCCAGGGTCAGAAAGGACCCCAGGCTTCGAATATCGTAGTCCTTTAATCGATCTGGCTGTCGATCATTCGACAGCGCCCCATGGCATTTCCGGATTCGGGGATACATGGGGCAAAGTGTGAGGTGATCTCCGGAGACTTCCCGGCACTCACCGCCGGCTCCTGATAAAGGGCCCGATTGATCGCCAACGCCGGTGACGCAGCAGCTTCACCGGCGTTTTCATTTTAGAAACTAGCGTAAAACATTTCGCAGCTGTTCCCGTTGAAATCGGGATATCTCCCGCATGTCCCTGACCAGCCTGCATGTGCGCTGTGGGATATAGGATCCCACAGGAACTTCATCGCGGCAGACGATACGTTCCTCCGCTGATACCGTGGCATTGTACTGTTCCACTTCGGCATCGGTGGGTAAGCGCGGTGTCGCTCCGGATTCCGCGGAAGGTGTGGCACAGGAGGCAAGCCACAGGCACACCGCCAGGTTCATGTACCAGGCAGCAGGCCGGGAACGCGGGGCTGTTAAATCCCTGGTCCTTTGTCGATATTGGCAAGGCATGTTCAAGATTTTACCCTAACAGGCTGCTAATGAACCTGTTTGTTTGTGGCCTTTCCCTGACTTTACGCCGAGCGGGACAGCAATGACCCGGAATATCTTACATCCCGTCATTGCCGTTCCCGGCCAGCCGGTATTCCAATCTCACCAAATCATGAACAGCCAGCTCTCCAGCCACCAGACGCGGCCGGAACTTCAACAGGGGAATCTCGGCCAGGGCCCGGTCGACGGCAGACTGGCCTTCGGGCTGGACCCGCAGAATGGCTGTATCGGCAACGCGATAGTCGAAGTCTGCTTTTTGCCGGTTCGATTCGCCCGTCAACTCCAGGGTCAATTCCGCGGTAACCCGGGACCCGGAGTGTTCAGCCGGACCGAGGGTCAATCGCCGCAGCTCCGGCGGCGCCTGGGCACCGGGATACACCGTGGACCAGGCGATGAATTCAACGACACTGCTCTCATCCGGTGAATCCGGAGCCGGCCATTCGGTTTGCAGCCGGGCTGCTGGAAGCGGTTGCACCTGACTGAAATAGGCGTCGACCTCGGCCTCGCCGATTCCGGCTCGAACCAGGGTAAAGTAGGCGTCACGATAGTGGGCCAGCGCCTCTTCTCCCTTGCCATAGAGGAACTCCCAGTCAGCCAGGTGAATGCCCAACAGCGCATCGGTGATCGGCGAACTGCCCGGTGCGTTGCGGTGAATCGACCTGATCCGTTCCAGGATCTCCCGACCGATACGGTAGCTGCGTCGCACGGTTTCGCTCCTTGACGCACTCCAGCCATTGGCCACTGTCCTGGCATCAGTTTTGAAATCGAAACTGGTCATACCGCGGCGTTCGATGGAGACGGTCTGATAGAAGTGCGTCAGCACGATCTGATACAGGACCGGCGCCAGGCTGACGTCATTGGGGTCAACATGTTGCTCCAGCACACTCACCGCCTGCCAGTTCAGGTATTTGCCCCGAATCAGGTACCAGGCGCTTTGTGTGTTACCGATGGCCGCGGCAGCGGCAAGATGCCAGCGGCTTCTCCGCTGCAGGCTCCGGGCCAGCTGTTGTGGTTCTTCGGCATAAATGCGGCGGGTCAGCCAGTCGATGTAATCCAGTTTCTGAGCAAACTGATCCCATTTTCGCTGTAGCAGCAGGGCTTCCAGCGTCAGGTCCAGAATTTCAAGCTGGGTGGGATTATGCAAACCGAAACTGGCGCGGTTTATCTGCAATGCCTGGGCATAAAATTCCTCAGCCCGATCAAACCGATTTTCGGTGACGGCACGGCGGCCCTGGTCAAGCAGAGCCTCGGTCCTGTCGGGCCGAAAATAATCATTCCAGGCAGTTCCGCTGTCAGTGGCGGCTGGGTGCGCCTGACTGTCCGTCACGCCACCCGGCCCTGCCCGGTGAGCCCGGTCCGTCGGCGGCTGCAGTATCAGGGACTTGCCTCCATGCACCGGTAACTGCACCACGGGCGCTGGACCGGCATCCCGCCCTCCGGCTGGAATTGCCTGTTGAGTCCAGACACACAGAGACAGCGTCAGGAGCAGCTGCAGGCTTTGCAACCGGACTCCCCCGTGGGCAAGAGATGTCATAGGCAACTTCACGACAACTGCTTCCTTCGATTGCGGAACTTGTTAATAGGAGACTCCCCGGTCTTTGCTTCTCGTTGCCTGAACTGCAGATTGTGCCCGCGCCACCATTGATGTTTCCTGTCTCCGTAACAGTCTCCAACCAATCCGGTGCCGGCGTCAAGCCGTTAGAGGCCGGGAAATCACGGACGTCAGCGCCCTCCTCCGTCCTGGCAATGGCAACCGGCGATGCCATGACGCACTTGGATCGCCCATGCCTGCAATCAGCAGGAACAGGCAGGCTTCCTGCTGCCCCGGATCCGGGCCGTCCCCGCCACCCTGGATTTCGGCATGGGTAAACTGCCAGTTCATGCTAAGCTAATACCTGGATTCGGCGAGGCGTAGATCAACGGCATCCGGGAAACTCCGAGGCTGCCAGCTGATCAGTAGCAGGCCGAACTTCTTTGACGGTATCTGATTCCGCCCCGGCGGGTCCTGGCAACGCCGGGGCCCGGCAGGGGAACCCCGCGAAAGATACGATGATGACGCCTGGCAGCTGATCCCGGTGACGGATATTGCTGCCGATTTGACCACAGGACTGCACTATGAATTTCAGCCTGGTACAGAACTTCCTGGCCAATCTGGTAAAGCGACAGCGACTGCTGGGGGCAGACGAGTATTCGACCCTTGAAGAGCTGCTGGAAAAACTGATGAGCAGTTCTGGCGAAATTTCCGCCATGGTTACTGCCCGGGAAATACTGGATCGCTACAAGAAACTTAATGCCGAGGAACAGCTGAAGTTTTTTCAGCTGCTCGAATTCAATTTCAATGCCGAACCCGACGAGGTGAGACTGGCCTTTCGGGAATATGAAGACGATCCCAACAGTCTCAGCCTTCGCCACCTGAGTGATGCCTGCGAACCACGTCGCCAGGAATTGTTGCGACGCCTGAACCAGACCGCCGGTGCCACTCATGACCTGGTAGCGATGCGCACGGACCTGTTGAAACTGGTCAAAAAACAACCGGAGCTGGCGGCCGTGGACAGTGATTTCATCCACCTGTTTTCCTCCTGGTTCGCCCGCAGCTTCCTGATGCTGCAAACTATCGATTGGAAGACTCCAGCCGATATCCTGGAGCGGATCATCCGCTACGAAGCAGTACACGAAATACAGGACTGGGACGACCTGAGGCGGCGTATCCAACCGGAGAACCGCCGTTGCTTCGCATTCTTTCATCCCGCCCTGATCGATGAACCGCTGATTTTCGTTGAAGTCGCCCTGAGCAACCAGATACCCGGCTCCATCAGTGAAATACTCAATGCCAGGGATGCCGACAACACCGACACCGACTATGACACGGCAACCTTTTACAGCATCAGCAACTGCCAGCCCGGCCTGAAAAACATTTCCTTCGGCAATTTCCTGATCAAGCAGGTGGTTCAGGAACTGCAGGCAGAGGTTCCCACAATCAAGAATTTCGTGACGCTGTCGCCCATTCCCAGCTTCAATCGCTGGCTGCAGAATGCGGAAGCCATTCCTGAACACCTGGCGGAAATCGCCGAGGAAGTCAGGGAAGCGCCCAACTCCATCGACAACGCCGAAATTCAGGCGGATTCCCTGCAGCGACTGTGCGCCGAGTACCTGCTCCGCGCCAAACGGGGTTACCTGCCGAGAGACCCGGTGGCGCGCTTCCACCTGGGTAATGGGGCGCGAATCGAACAGATCAGAACCGCGGCGGATACCAGTGAAAAAGGCCTGCAGCAGAGTCGTGGCCTCATGGTCAACTACCTTTACGATCTCCGTCACATAGAACGCAACCACGAGCAGTTTATGACCGATGGCTGGATAGACAGCAGCACTGACGTGCAGAAACTCGCTCAGAAGCCGAAACCTGCAAAATCCGGAAAGAAGAAATCCAGGGCAGGTCAACCGGATGGCGAATCGAGTCAGCCACAGGCGGGTTGACCGTGCCCGCAATCGGTCTGTCAGCGCACAGAACCTGCTGCGGGACACTACCAGGCAGATCCGGGACCGCGCCAGGTGACTTTGCCCCGTCACGAAAACAACCCGGGTCACCAAGCAAACCGTTTGTACCGACAGGACGTAGTTCATCGAAATAGAGTACAAGTAAAATAAAACCTGATGTTACTCGAGGCGTCCCCATGACTGATGGCAAGGCTGTTCTGGGCATCATTACCTGTATCGTGATCGGCTGCCTGGTAGCCGTCGCCGGCGGCCAGGGAAGCCTGGCGTTCAGCCGCGGTATTACCCTGTTTGCGTTGTGTGGTTCACTGGGCTTCATCCTGCACTGGCTGGCTTTCATTCCCGCCTACTGGTTCCAGACTGAACATTATTTTGATCTTACCGGGGCTGTTTCCTTTATCGCCGCCACCACCGTGGGCTACCTGCTGAATCCTGCCCCGGACCTGCGCACGACTCTGTTAAGCCTGCTGGTAATTCTGTGGGCTCTGCGCCTTGGCAGCTTTCTGTTCGTCCGGGTCAGGCGGGCCGGCCAGGACCGTCGGTTCAACGAATTGAAAACGCGGTTCTGGCGCTTTTGCTTTACCTGGACCCTGGGCGGATTGTGGGTGTTTATTACCCTGGCCGCGCCGCTGGCTGCCATCACGGCGGTGGACAAGGTCCCGATGGGACTGCTGGCGATAGCAGGACTGCTGTTGTGGCTTGGGGGATTCTGCATCGAAGTGGTTGCCGACAGCCAGAAGTCGTCTTTCCGCAGCAATCCGGACAATGACCAGCGGTTTATCAGCTCCGGCCTGTGGGCCTGGTCGCGACATCCAAATTACTTCGGCGAAATCGTGCTGTGGCTGGGGCTGGCGCTGGTGGCATTCCCGGTGCTGCAGGGCTGGCAGCTGGTTACCATGATTTCGCCGTTTTTCGTTATCCTGCTGCTCACCCGTGTCAGCGGTATTCCGCTGCTGGAGCGCAAGGCCGATGAAAAATGGGGCGACGATCCGGCCTATCAGGCCTACAAGCAGAAAACACCGGTGCTAATCCCCCGCCCACCCGGTTGACAGTCGCAATCCGCGAACCCGTCACCTAACCCCTCTCTTTGCCATAGTCTGCCGCGCTGGGCCGGTGGACCGTTCGGCAAGGCAGCCTGCAACAGTTGACTGCCGGACCGGTGGATAAGCGGAGCGGCGCATAATGATTGCTATTCAGCGGGCACTCAGGTCTACTGCAGTTCTCCTTGCTGACCTGGGACCACTGCGTGTCCACACTTCGCTTCCGTTACCAGACCCTGGAGGTCGGTGACCGGGACATCCACCTGCGTACCTTGCGCGACCGTCAGCAGTATCTCGACAGTGACGATATCAGCAGGAACCTGGGCATTTCCCCGGCCAGTTGGCCTCTGTTCGGCGTAGTCTGGGAATCGTCCCGGGTCCTGGCTGAATTGATGAGCGATTTTGACATCGCCGGTAAACGAATCCTGGAAATCGGTTGCGGTATCGGCCTGCCCAGCCTGGTACTCAATCAACGGCTGGCAGACGTGACGGCCACCGACCAGCACCCGGATGTTGAATCCTTTCTCCAGGAAAACACCCGTATCAATCAATCGCGGACGATCCCGTTCATCCGCACTGGCTGGGCAGACGAGGTCACGGACCTGGGGTTGTTCGACCTGCTGCTGGGCAGCGACATCCTCTACGAACAGAACCACCCGGAACTCGTGGCCGAATTCATCGACCAGCACGCCCATCCCTGCTGCGAAGTGATCGTGGTGGATCCCGGTCGCAGGCAACATGCCCGCTTTCGTCGCCGGATGGTGGACCTGGGATTTCGGCACGACCAAACCCAGCCGCTGAACACGCTTTGCCCGGGAAAACAGTTCAAGGGCCGTGTCATGCACTTCCGACGCTCTTAAAAAACCAGTCCTGCTGCCGAAAGTCACTGAAAATGCGGAAAAAAACCAGCTATTGTGGTTGCGGTGTGCTAGACTCGCCCCACGTTTGTCACCGGAGTCACCTGCCGAGGGTCGATCTTGACGATTCCCCCGGCTGAACAGTATCCAGGACAACGGTGCATGATCTTTAGTTGAGACACCCGACCGGTTCCATACCGCATCCTGTCGCCCAGTCCCCAGGGACTGTCCGTCTTTATTATTGCTCCAGCGAACAGCGCAGCCCCGTTTCATACGGCCGGCACTGCACGATTTCCCGGAGCACCTATCGAATGCACACTCGTGCACCCGTTTTTTCGAAAATCGGGATCACTGATTCACAACCAATCGGACCGACCGGCCAGGCTATGGCCTGACGTCCTGTTTAATGCTGTTGCCTGGCAACAAAGAGATTTGTTAATGAAATTCGAAACCCTCGGTTTAACCGACTCCCTGTTACGCGCAGTCCGCGTTTCAGGCTACACCACCCCAACTCCGATTCAATCAAAGGCTGTGCCAGCCATCCTCGACGGCAGGGATGTCATGGCCGCTGCCCAGACCGGCACCGGCAAAACCGCCGGGTTCACCCTGCCCCTGCTGCAGCTGCTGGGCACCGGCCAGGCCACCCAGCCCGGTCGCCCCCGGGCCCTTGTGCTTACTCCCACCAGGGAACTGGCAGCCCAGGTCCTGGAAAGTATTCAGACTTACGGAAACAATGAAAAACTGCATGCCGGCGTGGTATTTGGCGGCGTCAATATCAATCCCCAGCTGCGTTTGCTGAAGCGCGGCGTTGACATCCTGGTCGCCACCCCCGGCCGCCTGCTGGACCTTTACCAGCAAAAAGCCGTGAAGTTTGATGCCATCGAGATCCTGGTGCTCGATGAAGCGGATCGCATGCTGGACATGGGATTTATTCACGACATCCGGCGCATTCTGGGCATGCTGCCAGCACAACGCCAGAACCTGATGTTTTCGGCGACATTCTCACCGGAAATCCGCAAGCTGGCCAAGACCATCTGTCGTAATCCCATAGAAATAGACGTGGCGCCTCGCAACTCCACCGTAGAGGCTATTTCCCAGGAACTGTACCGCGTTGAAAAACAGGACAAGGCTGCCCTGTTATCGCGATTGCTGGGCTCTTCCGCAGAACAGACCCTGGTGTTCAGCCGCACGAAGCACGGTGCCAACAAGCTGGTCAAGCATCTGCGCAAGGACAATATTTCAGCCGAAGCGATTCACGGCAACAAGAGCCAGGCGCAGCGCACCCGCGCCCTGGGTGACTTCAAGAGTAACCGCGTGCAGGTACTGGTAGCCACCGATATCGCCGCGCGCGGCATCGACATCGATCAACTGAGCACGGTAATCAATTTCGACCTTCCCCACGTTCCGGAAGACTACGTGCACCGTATCGGTCGCACCGGTCGGGCCGGGGCCAGCGGTCAGGCGATCTCCCTGGTAAGCAGCGAAGAAACCAGGCAGTTGCGGGCTATCGAGCGGCTGATCAAGCAGACTATCAACAATCGTGCTGACAGCGACCTGCCGCCAATGCGGCAACAGGCTGACAGGAACCCCGTCGGCACGGCAACCCGGCATCAGGCAGCGGCCAGCACATCGCCAGGTGAATCCAGGGGCAATGGTCAACAGGACCGGCGGCCAGCGGACAATCGGACCGGCAATAACGGTAACAGGCGCAGACAGAATCAGCAGCGCCGCCAGAATCCCCGCGCTGAATCCCGACAGGGTGGGGATGGTCGCAGCGCGGCGGAATCCGAAACCCGGTCCGGCCCGGCCAGCAGGCGGCAACGCAGCCGACCCGCCCGCGATGCCAGGGCGCAAAGCGCCGATCATCGCCGGTCAACCACCGATCACCAGGGGGAAGCGGCCGCCCCGTCGCAACACGCCCACGCAGCCGGGGACGCCACGGTGAAACCGGCGTCCAGGCGAGGCTGGCGTGCCATCACCTCAAGGTTCGGTGCAGCGCGCTAGTGTCCTGTCCGTAACGGTGATTCTGGTACAACTAGGGAGAACCCCGGGAACGGCACTCGCGCTGTCCCGGGGTTGAACTCCTGTTGTTTTACCGGCACCATCCCGCCTGTCGATCAGTAACGCTCGACATTGCCGGAACTCTGCCCCATCACCACCATGGAACCAGTATTCATCTGTCTGGCTGCTTTCGCGGCAGCGTCGCTGACCTTTTTTTCCGGGTTCGGGCTGGGCACGCTGTTGATGCCGGTAGTGGCACTTTTTTTCCCGCTGGACATTGCCATTGCGATTACCGCCGTCGTGCACTTTGCCAATAACCTGTTCAAGCTGGTCCTGGTGGGGCGCAACGCGGACCGCTCGGTGTTGCTCAGTTTCGGCCTGCCGGCCATCCTGTTCGCCTTTCTCGGCGCCATTCTGCTGAACTGGCTGTCCGCCATTCCCCCACTGGTCAGCTACACGCTTAATGGACACGATTTCGCCGTCACGCCCATCAAGTTGACTATTGGGTTACTCATCCTGGTATTCCTGGTGCTTGAACTGAGTCCGTTACTGGCTTCATTGACAATCAGCCGTCGCTTTATGCCCCTGGGAGGTATGGTCAGCGGCTTTTTTGGCGGCCTGTCCGGTCACCAGGGCGCATTCCGCAGCATGTTTCTGATCAGGGCAGGTTTAACGAAGTCGCAGTTCATCGCCACTGGCGTAACACTGGCGGTTATGGTCGACCTGACCCGCCTGCTGGTTTACGGATCCACTTTTTTTGGTCAAGACCTTGCGGATCAATGGCCTACTATTCTGTCTGCATGTGCAGCCGCTTTTTCCGGTAGCTTCCTGGGAAATCAGCTGCTGTCGAAGATGACGTACCAGACCCTGCAATTGCTTGTCTCGGCGCTGCTTATCGCGGTGGCATTGGGACTGGTCAGTGGAATTATTTAAGGAACCTTGGATCGCCGGGCATTACCGTAACGCTTACAAGCATTGATAACCATTGGCGATACGATCAAATCCTTTGTAGGAGAAAGCTCCGGGGAATCTCTGATTAATTAGGGAAATACTCTGGCTTTTGTGATTAATCAAAGGTTCCTTAAAAAAGATTTCCATAAATATCTATTAATTTAAGCTAGATACCGGCTATTGTTTGTGTGCATTAGGAGGTTAGCCCTGATCTTTCGAAATCCCCTGCACCGGTGCCTCAGCTAACTGACGGTGACCGGTTGCCAGTCCTTGACCCTGGCCCTGACGTCTTCGATATCGTGTTTACACACGCCAGCCTTGTCGATGAGCTTGATTTCGCAGAGATCACAGCGTACGCATTCCTTGAAATCGATATCCGGACCGCGAATGGCCCCGGTAGGACAGGCATGTTCACAGACCTTGCAGATATCGCACTGTGCCACCCGGCGGATACGCATGGGAGAAATCAGTGATACGACACCAAGGGCTGCACCCAGGGGACACACGTAGCGACAGTAGAAGCGCTTGACCAGCAGCGAACCCACCAGGAACCCGATCAGGATTACCCACAGCAGGGTTGAGCGGCTGAAAAAGAACAGTGTACCGAAAGGCTCAAAATACTGGAAAACAGTGACATCGGGCAGGGTGAAAGTCAGCCCCAGGATCAGTGCCAGGATGCCGTACTTGATATACAGCGCCTTGTCATGAATCTTCTGCGGCACGTTGAACTGCAAGCGTCTGGGTACGAAGCGGGTGATGAAATCCTGTAAAGCCCCAAACGGACAGACAGACGAGCAGAATATCCTGCCCCAGATCAGTGTGGTGACAAGGGTGAAGAGTATCAACAGCAACAGTGGCGCATCATTGAGATACATGGATGGCCCGATCTTGAAGCCACTGGTGATGTGGGATATCGACAGGAACCCACCATCGTAGAACCCCAGGTAACCCAGGGTGCAGGCCAGGGCCACCCAGCGAACCGTGGCGCTCTTGCGCAGGAACGCGGTCATGACCAGGACAAACAGTCCCAGCAGGAGAACCACCTGGTCCAGCGGTGCCTCGTTGATCAATCGGGACAATCCGGATTCCATCTCCATACTGCCAAACTCCTGCCTCCCGACGGCGGCAGGATCTTCCCAGGGAGTCCCGGTGGCCAGGGCAACGCCCACCGGTGGTAGCGTATAATCCACCGATGCTACCGAAGTGAACGAGCCCATTTCCGGGCTCCTGTCATATTCCAGGGAGAAGGGCCGGGTAACATCGATGCTTTCATTCAGCACAATGGCGCCGGCGAAATTCACCTTGTTGGCAATTTTACCGTCGGTACCGCTGCCGGCATAAACGAACTGTCGCCTCGGCAACGGGTAGAAATTCTCCCCCTGACGCACCGCCAGTCGCTCGGGGCGAAACGGGTTGCCGGTACTGTTGGAATTTCCGGCGATCCCCACCAGCATCAGCGTACCGGCACTGGTGCGATTACTCGCTTCCCGCTCGGCACCGGAATAATCATTGACGCCAACCATCATTTCACCCAGGGCTTCATTACCCAGGTACATGAAATTCAGCTCCAGCCACGTCTCTTCCGGATAGCTTACGGTGAGTTTCGAGATCAGGCCCAGTTCCAGCATTTCTTCCCAGGTCATGGCTTCCATGGCTGCCAGTGCCCCGCCTGCTTCGTTGCCCAGCCCTTCAAGATCACTCATATAGGCCTGGGCCACCCGCCGGGCAGCATTGCGAATGCCGCGGGCCACGGCCCAGCTGCTGATGGTGGCACGGGAGACGCCGTCGATATCACGACCCACGCGAAATTCGTCGCGCAGGTCCTTGTCGAAGAACTGGTTGGGAAAGCGCTCGGAATTGAGAAAATCGCCGCGAATGCTGCGATACGATTCCACGTAGTCAATGATCCGCATCCCGGTGATGGTGCCCTGGAGGTCTATGGCGACCAGCATATGAATAGGCGCCGCATAACCTATTTCTTCTGGCGGCAGGTCCGGTGTTTCGAAGAGATACCCGACCAGCTCACGCTCACCGCCCTGTGCCGTTGCATAGGCACTGTATACCGGCGGCTCTCCTGCCTTTGCCGAGAATTCCACGGCGCCGGGAAGCAACTCCGCCATCAGCGCCTGATCGATAGGCACGGCCCGTTGTGCGAAGACCGCTTGAATCGACAGGAAAAACGCAATGACAAGAAAAACCGACTTCTTGAGCGAAGGAATGACCATGCGGCCGGCGATTGGAGAAATCCGGTGGATGAAGGCGTCGTTCGACATAATGTATTCTTCTGCTATTTTCCGGGTGGCGTAATAGTAGCTGAAAACCCCGGTAAGGGGCCAGAGCCGGTGGACTGGCCGTTACCCTGTGCACCTGCCGGCCACCCTGTCCTGACCCGGTCTGCCCGGCTCACTCACCCCTGATCGTAAAATCCTCCCGGGCGCTTCGCCAGGACATTCCACCCGGTTGCGGTTTGCATCCGGGGCTTCCTGAGGCTGGATCTGCGCTTTAAATTGACCTGGCGCCGCGGAATCCGGTGAAGGCAACGTGGTCAGACCACGGACCTGTCGTTGCCAGGTCCTGGCGAATTGACACAGGCAACAGGTTCCCGGCCCTGTCTGGTTTTGAGCGCCCGGTCCGGCTGTTGGCAACCCGCAGGAGTGTTCTTTTACCTCCCTGGGAAAAACAATGACGGAAACTTTGAATCAGCCGACACTAATTAAGGAACTTCTGATGCCAGGGTGCACGTTAACTGGCATAATTTTACGTTTGGCGACAGGCAAGGCGCTCAGCTGTTTTTCAGATGATTAATGTAGGCAATGTCAGGGCAGCACGGTTGCTGCCCAATAACTGGATTACAACCCGGGGGGGAAAGCGGGACAAATCGCTCTACCTGACGTTTGACGACGGGCCAGATCCAAACTACACCCTGGCCATTTGTGACCTGCTGGACAAGCACGATGCCAAGGCCACGTTTTTCTGTGTAGGCAGGAACCTGGACAGGTACCCGGAAATCGGTACTGAACTGGTTCGCCGCGGCCATTTGCTGGGCAATCATTCCCACACTCATTACGCCTTCAGTAAATTATCCCTGGACAATCAGATAGCGGAAATAGAACAGTGCCAGGCCCGCATTCGCCAGATAGACGGGAATTGCGCCCGGCTGTTTCGCGCCCCCCAGGGCAGGCTTGACCTGCGACTTCTGCGCAGGCTGAAGAAGCTGAAATGGCATATCGTGCACTGGTCTTATGATTCACGGGACTACGAAAAAGGCAGTGTTGAACTGCAGATGAACGTTTTCCGGGACCGGCCCGTGGTCCAGGGGGATATTCTGCTGTTCCATGACGACAACAAGCTATCTCTGGAACTGCTGGAAAGATTACTGCCGGAATGGAAGTCCAGCGGATACCAGATCAAGACTGTTGCAGGGCTGGTTTCATGACACCGTCAATCCAACCCGGATCGAACCGGGCTATTCCATTATTTCCCGATGCTTCGCGATAACTTGAACGATTCCATTCACAGCACTGACAAGCCGAAGGTCAGCATAGTGATGCCGGCCTTCAATGCCGCCCGCTACATTGAACAGGCGGTGGGTTCCGTAATCGAACAAACGTACCAGAACTGGGAGCTGTTGATTGTCGACGACGCTTCGAATGACCAGACCCTGGAAATTGCCCGCAAACTGGCCGCCGGGGACGCCAGGATACGGGTATTTACCAATGATCATAACCTCGGCGTGGCGGAAAGCCGAAACCTGGCGTTGCGCGAAGCCAGTGGTTGTTACATCGCATTTCTCGATAGTGATGATTTGTGGTTGCCGGAAAAACTGGCGAAACAGGTCGAGTTTATGCTGCGTCACGATGTCGCTGTCTGCTACGCCAACTATCGGCGAATCGACGAACACGGCAACAGCCTTGGCGCGGTAGTTCCACCGAACCGGATTGACTACGAGCTGTTGCTGAAAAGTAATTTCATCGGAAATCTCACCGGCATCTACAATGCCGGGGCCCTGGGCAAACAGTATTTCTCGAAATTTGGCCACGAAGACTATGTTGCCTGGCTGGACCTGGTACGCAAGACCAACCTGGCGTGCTCAGTCGGCGAGGAACTGGCACTATATCGTGTCTACGGTGGATCTATCTCGGGCAACAAGCTTAAAGCCGCCCGCTGGCAGTGGAAAATTTATCGAAACCATCTTTCGCTGGGAATTGTGCGGAGCTTCAGGCTGATGCTCAGCTACTTCTATTACGCCCTGCGGAAAAGGGTGCCCGGTTGAAACCGTAGCTACCTGTCGGTTAATGAAGACCCGAAGTCTGGAAAAATTATGAGCTGGAAAACCAAGGCAAAAATACAGAACCTGATCGCGCATTTGCCAGAGCGGGCCGGTTATTCGACTTACTACTGGATTCAAAGACACTTTGGTGCATTGAAAAACGGCGTCGATGTCGCTTTTGAAGTGCGCAAGGCGATGCTGATCGTCAAGGAGATCAATGATCAGGACCTGTCGATTCACGATAAGAAAGTTCTGGAAATCGGCGCCGGCCGGACCCTGAATACCGAGATCGGTCTGTGGCTGTGCGGCTGCGGCGAAATTATCGCGGTTGATCTGAATCCGTACCTCGCCGCCGATCTCGTGGCTGATTCCATCAACTGGCTGAAAAGTAATCCCGACACGGTTCGTGAAATTCTTCAACCGGTGAGTGACGATACAGAATTATTCAACGAACGGCTGGACATGTTGTTGCAAATTCCCGACAGCCTCGACGCCCTGAGCGGACTGATCAATCTGACCTACATGGCCCCGGCCGACGCCCGAAAACTCGATATCGACAGTGCAGCCATCGATTTCCATATTTCCACCAATGTCTTCGAGCATGTGCCCGGCGAAGATATCAGGCTGATCATGGAGGAGGCCCGCCGGATTCTCAAACCCGACGGCCTGCTGGTCCATCGGATCGATCTATCGGACCATTTCGCCCACGCCGACGGGTCGCTGTCCAGTCTGAATTTCCTGCAGTTCAGTCAGCATGAATGGGACAGGCTTGCCGGCAACAAGTTCGCCTATCACAATCGGCTACGTGCTTCCGACTTTAAGACGCTGCTTTCCGAGTGCGGAATTCAGTTTCGCAACTGGCAGGAAGACGTGGATGAAGCCGCACTCAACCTGTTGTCTGCCGATTTCCCCCTGCACCAGGACTACCTGGACTACTCCCATTCGGACCTGGCCACCCACTTTGTCACGTGCACGGGTACGTTTACGCAGGACACCGGCAAGGACGACTGATACAGGCCCCCGGACGGCCATGCACTAGGGGTTCCTGTCCACAGGTATTTCGTTCCGGGCATCAATGGTGCGATCCAGTAAAGCCGCCAGCTTTCCGGTCAGTGTCCGACGCTCGAACTGGTGGGCATCAAATCCCTGGACCTTGGCATTTCCGTGAGCTTTAAATCGTTGGACATCTTCCCTGATGAATGCGGCGATGGATTCTATCTCACCGGGCTCGGCAAAACAGGCCCTGGGATAATCATGCAGCAGATCCCAGACTTCTCCCCTGGGAGCAACGATAAAAATACTGTTTCCGCAAGTCATGTACTCGAAGGTTTTTGCCGGTACGACTCGACCGGCTTCCGGCAGATCGCTCAGCAACAGGCAAAGCCCCTGGGAATTACGCATCAGCGACACCGCCGCTGCATGGTCGAGGTAAGCATGGGTGACGACTTTGACCGGGCAGTCGGCAAGCCTGTCCAGCTGCATTTCCTGTTCAGCAGTTTTACGGCCGGCAACGACCAGCTCGATGGACGCGGCCAGGTCTGGTTCGGACAGGGAAAGCATGAGCAGGGCATCGACCACGGGCTGAATGGATGTGAGATTCCACAAGGTTCCCACGTATGACAGCGTATACCTGGCGCTGTCGACTGTGTCCGGATCACCAGGCAAGGACTGAATATCTGCGGCATCGTAGCCATTGTAAACACAGGCAGCCTCGCCGTTTGCACCCAGCGCTGCCATCTTCTGCCGCAACGTTTCGGTGCTCAGATTCGTGGTAGCCACAACCAGGCGCGCCTGCTTCAACACCCGCTTCTGCATGGCGCCCTGAACTGTTTTCAACAGTCTGCCATGTCCTTTGTTTTCCAGGACCTCGTTACTGATATCCCATTCGTCTCGATAGTCCAGCACCAGGGGAACATCGTAGGCTCTGGACAACCGGTAGCCCAGCACAAACGAGGAAAATGGCGGCCCCGTGGCCAGTATGGCGTCAACGGGGTTGTCCTTCAGGTACTGACCTGCCAATCGCCGGGCATGGGGATACCAGAGAATCTGGGGATCCGGCTGAAGAATGAAATTGGCTGCCTTGCGCAGCAAATTTTTCGCCAGGCTGACCATGCCCCTGCCCGAGCCGGATTCCGAAGCTGATGCCGAGACCGCGTTCTTGACCTCGTACCCCGGCTCCAGTGTCCTGGCCCGCAATATCGTCACCTGTTCCGGAACATCCTTCAACATCGATTCATCAAACAGCGGCACCGAGGGATTTTCCACAGTCAGGACAGTGGGTCGCCAGCCGAATTCCGCGAGGTACTTGGTGAACTTGGTAATTCGCTGCACACCGGCGCCACCAACGGGAGGGTAGAAATAGGCAATGACCAGTATCGATCTGTCCATGATAAATGCAGCGGCTTGCTACCGCTTACTCCAAGTCCACAGACGTCTGGATAACACTCGCAGCCACATTGGATCAGGCACCCTGAGCCAGGTGCTCAAGGTGTTTTTCCAGCCGGTCAGCCTGCTTCGACAGCAGAAAATTTTCCTGAACATACTGATCGGCAAACTTGCCGAAGTCAGCCATCAGCTGCTCCGATCCCAGTAATTCCAACGCGCGATTGGCGATGGCATCCGGATCGTGTGGCTTGACCAGGTAACCGCTTTTGCCCTCCACGATAATTTCCGGGATACCACCGACCCGGGTCGCGATGGACGGTTTGCCACACAGGCCGGCCTCGATAAAGACAAGACCGAACGCTTCTTCCAGCGACGGTTGCAGAAAAATATCACAGGCCTCCATCCATTCCATTGCATTGGTCACCTGTCCAAGCAGAATGGCCGTGTCCTGTAGATGCAGTTCTTCAATCAGCGAATGTAACCTTTCATAGTCAGTACTTTCCCCGTCGCCGCCTATATAGAGCTTTACATCTGGAATTTTTTCTTTGATAAGTGCTATAGCGCGAATACTGTCGTCGTGACCCTTGATGGTGCCCAGGTGTCCCAGTGAAAGAATCATGGGCCGGTCACTCAACCCCAGATTCTTCTTGGCTTCTGACTTATTGACAACAGCAGGAATCGTTGCGGGATCTATTCCCCAGTGAATGACTTCGATCCGGTCCTCCGGTAGCAGCAGTTGCTTGTGCATCCGGGATTTGCGTTCATGGGATACTGCAATATAGGAATTCAGAAATTTGTAGTACATGCGGCTTTTCCAGCCGGAATTGTAGAAATGCAGCTTGGACCTGTGTACCGAACCTACCGTCGGGACACGCAATACGGTTCCCACCAGGCCCATGTACAGTGCCGATGCTTCGCAATGGGTGTGAATGATATCGGGTTTGAACCTGAACACGTACCTGAGGAGTTTCAGCAGCAGGATGAAATCAAACTTGCTGTGCTTTTTTTCCATGATCTGCCAGTCGTCACTGCCGGGGTACCGTTTCAATACCCACTGTGGTGGTGTGGCATAAGCGATCAATCCAACCTCGTGTCCCCGGCTTTCGAGCGCCATCAGCTCCTCCGCGACGACTTTGGTACGGCCTCCTTTCTCCATGGAGTTAACTGCTATCAGAACTTTTATGGTCCTCTCCTTGCAACGCTCATAGTCTAATTGAATGATCGATTTGCCGTGGTATTCCACCGGGCAACTGGTCATACAGCAACCTGGCATCCTTGTGTGGATCCTCCAGCGGGTCCCAGATCGGAAAAAGCCTTCTTCTAAGCCCAAAGAATATTCTGTCGATGAAGTTGGCCACCACTATGGGAAGATGCAACCACCTCAGCAACAGGAAAATGCGCCGGCGAATAGCCCAATTATAAATGGACTGTTCTGAATAAAATTTGTATCCCCACCTTTTTTCGAACAACCTGCTGGATTGCTCGGTAATCCTGCCGTTCCACCTGAGGTTGAAATACTTCAAATCAGACAGGTTTGCCGGCGTCCCCAGGTTGTCGAATACGATCCGGCTGCGCGGCTCTACCACCAGCTTCAACCCCCGCGCCCTGAGTTGCATGCCAATATCGAGGTGCTCACGGATTGTCATTCGTGGCAGTTCGATGGTTTTAAAAACATCGGTTCTGAACATCACGCCGTGCAGTTCGAATGCCTGGGTTTCGGTTACCTCTTCAGGCAGTTCGTCCGGATCGGCACGCCTGAACGTCTTGTGCTCGATCAGATAAGGGGTGTCCTGAACATCTACAACCCGCAATTCCGTGGTAAACAGGTGATTTCGCACATCGGCGCCCGCATCGACACCGGAACGCTCCAGGGTAACCGGATTGACAACTGCTGCACCCGTCCGGTCAGCAGTCTCAATGAGTGGCGGTAACCAGTTTTCCGTTGGACGCGAATCGTTGTCCATGAAAAACGTGTACGTCGTATCCAGATTATCACGCAGTTTTTCCAAAGCCTCTATCGGAATAATTCTTCCATAGCTGACAATTTCGTAGTCATCCTTATCCGCAAGGAACTGTTTCGCCAGGTCCAGGTGTTTACGCGGGTAGGCAAGATCCAGGACAACAAGCTTGAACATCCCCGAATCCGTGTAAGAATAGATGTCGTTCAGGCATTGAACCAACTCCGAGTACCTGTCCCGTGGGGTAATTACGATCGTAACCGGTTTTTCCATTGCGTATGTCCTTGTACCCGTTAGCTCTGCCCGCTTTTTCAGTCATTCCTTTTCAGGAACGCGCAGGTCCGGCAGGATGAGTCACCCACGATAACCTTTTTAATGCAGTTCCTGTATTCACGACACCCTAGTCGTCGCTGTCGTCCCCTCGATATTCACCCTGGTAGCATTGCAGGTAAGATTGGTGCGTATTCAGCAGGGAAAATCGGGATTCGACCAGGGTCCTGGCCCTGGCGCCCAGAGTCTGTACCACAGCCCTGTCCCGGAGCATTGTCAACATGGCCTCGCAGAGGGCCTGACTGGACTGTTCGGCCAGCAGAATGCCGGTCTGGCCGTCCAGTACCAGCGTGCCGTTTCCGCCAACGTCTGTAGCAATGGTGGGAATGCCCCGGGCCATGGCCTCCATGATCACCATGGACAAACCTTCGCTCTCCGACGCCACGACGAGTACGTCAAGGTCGCCGTATATTTTTTCAATATCCGGTTCGCGCCCTTTGAACACGACCAGATCCTTTCCGATTTGCCCGGCCCGCTCTTTCAATGCGGACTCCAGGGGACCATCCCCGTAGAATACCAACTGGAACGACTGGTTTCCCTGCCGGTCTTCGGCACAGGCAGTGGCCAGCTTCTCCGTCGCATCCAGCAGCATGAACTGACCCTTGACCGGCACCATGCGACCGATGGAACCGAACCGCAGGATTCCTTCAGAGGCTTTTGGCAGCTCCTTCGGTACAAAAACACCGTTCTGCACGACAACAAGTTTCTTTGGATTCCAGTTGTGGTTGGCCGTGAACACCTCTCGCCCCGATTCAGTCACGAAAGCAATACAATGGATAAATCTTCTCAACAGGAGATACAGAAACTTCAGTCCCGGCGTATCGTCCGGAAATAGCCCGTGGCGTGTGTAAACAACCCTGGTTTGACGCAGGAACGGTAGGATGGGAGCTACAAACTTGAATGCACCCCGACTATGCAGATGGATGACATCAAACCCCCTGAATACCTTGTAGAGATGCATATAGCGACGCAACCGACGCTGCCTGGTATTGTTGACCTGAAGGGGAATACCCCGCTCGCGAACCTCCTCCACCAGGAATTCGTCAGGCCCCCCAAGGCTGAGAATCTGCGCATCCAGGTCGTGTTTTCGCTGTACTTCGGCAAGCTCGACAGTAATCCGCTCTGCACCACCCAGGTTGAGGCTCGACAGAACATGAAGTACGGATAGCATCAGTTGTCAGTTCACTTTCAGGATGGATGTAACTGGCATAGTCAGTGGCTCAGGCAAGCAATACGCGTACGATGGCATACATGCCGACAATTGAGCCGAAGGATCCGGCCATCGTATAGCGAAACAGCTTTTCCGGTTGTTTCAAGCGTAATTCCGGGTCCAAAATCGTGACCCGCGCATAGGAGGCCGAACAGAAAGCGCATAGCATGAACAGGAACGCCGAATAACTCCTGCTGAGAAAAAACGCGCAGAACAGGTAACCCAGTAACGAGAACAGGATGGCCGAGTTCAGTGCCAGCGCCCTGTTCAATTCGGTCGGTTCAAGGCGCTTGAAGCCATTGTCCAGCAGGCGTTGCCGGTAATGGTAGGCAATACTGACGGTACTGACCAGCGAGATTATGATGATGCTCAGCCAGAGAATGTACCCGATAAGACCGAGTTCACTCATTACCAGCACAAAGGAATTGTGGGCAGTAAGAGCGGAGTAGTCGGTAAAACTCCCCATGCTGACACCCAGCAGTGGATTCTGTTCAAACAGCTGCATGCCGGTATACCATGAGTCTGCCCTTTCCATGGCGCTTTCTTCCAGTTCGATGGCGCGGAACTGGGCGATCACGTAGGCAACTATCGGTAACAGCGGCAGCGCAGCCAGAACCGCTTTTTTCATACCGTACCGGTAATAAATATAAACGGCCAGGATTCCCAGGGTTCCCAACAGGGTGCCCCGGGAATCTGTCAGGTAGATGCCGAATCCCAGGTTCAACAGCACGGCAAAGGCAGCCAGCCGGGTAAAAGCCGAACTACCGTGACGCATGAAATAAGCGGCGAAGGGAATACACATAACAAAGTACTGCCCCAGGTCATTGGGGTCATCGAGAAGCCCGATAAAGGTGATCCGGGTGTTCTGTATTAAGCGTGTCCCGGTCCAGCCCATACCATCGGCGCTGCTGCGCTGAGCCAGACCGTTATTCACCATGAGCAGGCTGTAACAGAGCAACAGGAACATGAAAAAATGCTGTTTGTTGATCGATACGCCATGATTCGAAAACAGGATAAACGGCAGGAACGCCGTCAAAACAAATATCTGTGCTTCCGCAACGCCACCACCCAGCCAGCCGTTGGCGAAACCCGACACGATGATCGTGGCAACGAAACCACTGAGCAGCCAGAATTCAGCGCCGAAATTCTTCAGCTTTTTTTCAAACAGGAAAACGATAAATGCCGAACCGATGAGTATCGCAGTGACCGGCTGTTCCACCTGCAGACCGAAGCGTGGCCAGTCCAGCACCTGCAAGACGAAAAATACCTGCCAGATCAACAGTAATATAAAGGACATCAGCTCTAACCCTCTGCCTGATTCCGGGATTTTTTCTGCAACATAACGCTAGGGAACCTCTGATTAAGTATGGAAGTGCTCTGCGGGAGTCTGTCGGGCGTCACTGCAAGGCGTCGTGCGCAGGGAATGGCCGTCGCCCTTGCCAAGCGCGACAACACCGCAGTGGCGCCCGACAGGCCGCGCCGGTCGGGGCTTTCAGGCGAGTCCACTGCCCTTGTTGGTTCAAGGAGGGTGGTCTCGCCTTGACAGGCCGACGCATGCCGGCGGCAAGACGCCTCGTCAGTGAACTCGCCTGAAAGCCAGAGTATTTCCATACTTAATAAGAGGTTCCCTAGTCTCTCCCGGCACCCGATACCCCGGCCAGGTCTTTCAGCGAGGGGTACATCTCCTGCAGAAAGGAATCGAGTACCGGTTCTGCCTCCGCACAGGCCGGGTTGCAGGTCGTGCTGATGGCGATCATCGACGCGTCCGATCTGCCGGTAAACAGCCCGACAATCTCGAACAGCTTGGCGGAAACCGGGCTCACAGTCTGACGGCCGCCCACATTGTACCAGTACCAGACCAGCCTGCGCTGCCCGCCGGGTCCCCGCAGTGTCAACGCGGTGACCGTCAGCCCGTCATCATCGTCAAGGATTTCCAGGTAATCAACCACGGTGTCTTCCTCGATCCACACCAAACCGTCGGCAAACTCGTTGTTGACGTTGATCAACTCTGCTCCCTGCTGTTGTTGCCGGTAATAGGCCACGTGGACATCGACAGGTTTACCGGCTACCGCATACCTGTCGGTCAGGTATTGCGTGGTATTCACAAACTCCGGCTGCCACCCGGAAACACCGGCAGCCGCAGTGGGGTTGATCTGACGCACGGCTCCCGCGGCCGGCGGCAGCCGCAGGATCCTGTCCGAACCTCCCTGAACCGCCATGGCAAAACTCAACATCGGCCCGGAAACAAGCAATAGCGCTCCGACAGCCACGAAGCCGAGAAATCGTGCCCTGCCGATGCCCTGGCCCTTACCATCACCGGCCATTGCGGCACCGGCAGACCCGGATTCGGCAAGATAGTTGTTCAACAGGTAAAAAGGGACCAGCACCAGCACGGCGTAGATCACCCAGCCCAGGTTGGCGTGATCATCAACCAGTCCGGACTGCATTTGCGTGTAGTCCCCTACCAGCACTATTACCAGCACGCGAATCCAGTTGGCCACGAAGGCCAGGGCAATACCCACCAGCCCCAGTACAATAGTTTTCGCCATGGACAGCGAGAACATGTCCTTGCAAACCAGGGTCAGCAGTGACGTAACCAGGAGGAAGCGCAGTCCGGCACAACTCTCGTCCACCAGGAAGGAGCCACCGGGGAGATGCAGAACATAGTTGTCGACGAACACCGGGCGATTCAGCAGTTTCAGGTTGAACTCGGCCGTGGCAGTGGTTATGTCACGCAGGTAGGGAAGAAGTGGCCACCAGACCGGTATCACGAACAGCAGTATCAACACCGGCACCAGTGTCAGTTTCAGCAGCGGCATGCCGAAAACAAAAGCGATGGCGGCCAGGAAAATGAAAGGCAACAATCCCTGGCTTGCTGACTGAACCCCGGTTTCCACCGCGATAAACCAGAGCAGGCTGAGGCCAAACAGGCACAGGCCGGCCAGTTTGCTGGGTCTGACCGGCGCACTTTGCAACTGGTCACGTTTCAGGTACAGCAGGTACGCCGTGCAGGCCAGGGCAAGCAGACCTGAATTGTCACTGACTTCCTCCAGGCCAAGCCAGAGGACCATCAATACTTCAATGGATTGATAGTAGGCGAGCACAAAAAGCCCGATCAGGCCAAGCAACACCGGTAGCAGATAGGTGGATCCCAGGTTATTTCCCTGTGCCGAATTGATGCCGGTGGAATTCATCGTGATCCTGAACTGATTTCCAGTCTCTTCATTTTAAAACCTGTCACGCGTCTGGGCGCCGTTTCTCCGGCTGGCCTTAATGCAGCAGGTGGTGCTGGGATTTAAACCGCTAAAACAACACATTGCGGGGTAATGATAACAAAGTTTTTCAATTCAAATATTGACCAAGTACGCAATGCGGCCACCGGTCTGACGGTGGTCGGGCCGGAAATACAATCCCCTCAATTCCGTCGATTCTGACGGCGAACGCAAATCGCCATGTAGGAAAACATAAAGTGCCCGGGAAAGACAGCCTGACAGTCCCTTCCGCCTGCAGACCCCGGATAAAATGTGAAACACGTCAAGTTTTTTTTACCCACCTCGGCAACTGGTGACGTATCAACTCTGAAACTATAGTAGTATCAGTATGTTGAGCTGAAAACCGAAAAACTTTCTGCAAACAGCAACTGGCACCCCTGAACGGCCTGCGGGCCCGGGCCGGGCAGTCAGGGCTGAGTACTCGTTTCGTGGTTGACTACCGGACCCGTGGCTGTTTCCGGTGGACTGATCAGATTCGAGTCGGAAATTGACGGTTTGTTAATATAGACGGAACTTTGTCAGATCGGATAATCCCATGGGACCTGTTACAGTGCCCCGCCTGAAAACCGGAGAAGCAACATGAACAAGTTTTTGCCATCACGGACCTGGTTGAAAATCCTGGGCCTGTCTGCCGCGGTGCTGTTTACCCTGGGTGCCTGCAGCCAGGAGAACAGTCGCGATACAGATACGGTTCAGGCCGCTGCCTATCTCGATATCGCCGATGTCTACCGGCGCCAAGGCCAGTACCGGGCCGCCTCCATTGAATTGCAGAACGCCCTGCAGCTGGCACCGGGAGATGATCGGGCACTGCGACTGCTGTCACGCATCAACCTGGACGTCGGCAACCCCGGCCAGGCTCGACAGGTACTCGAAACCCTGCGCTCCCGGGACCCTGGCAACCTGGAAACGACGATAATGCTGGCGGAGGCCTACCTGGCCGTTGGCGAATTTGAGCGCACCATCAACCTGCTGGAAAACCTGGCACCCCAGGATACTGAACTGACCGAACAGCGATACTGGTTGCTGGGACGGGCCTATACCCTGAACAGTAATCGGGCGGGTGCCCAGCAGGCTTTCGAAACCGTGCTCGCCAGTAATCCGACCCATGTACGGGCACTGCTCGGCCTGTCTCAGCTGGCCTACGCCTACGGTGACCTGGAAGCCGCCAGGTCCTGGCTGGACCAGGCGGAGGAAGCCGGTGAAAACGATGTCGACATGTGGATCTGGAACGGGATTTACTCCACGCTGAATGGACAGTACCCCGATGCGGAACTGGCCTTCAAGGAAGCCCTGGAAGTCATGGGCAACTACGACATGATGACTGCCAAGCGCTTCTCGGTTCTGCAGGCCATTCAGACACCACTGCAGATGCAGCAGAAAAACGCCGAGGCCCTGCAGTACGCCCAGATTATCGCCGAGACACCCCAGGGCCAGTATCAGAGCTCGTTCAACAATGCCGTGGCCCTCTTTGAGCGCGGCGACTACGATGCCGCGGAAGAAGCGCTGGAGAGTTCACTCACCGTGGCACCCGGCAATTCACAATCCAGCATGCTGCTGGGCATGACCAACTATGCCCTGGGCGATTTCGCCGCTGCCGCCGACACGCTGAGCCGGTACATCGACGTAGCCAGTGACGCACAACCGGTCAAGACGCTGGCCGCCGCCCAGATTCAGCTGGGCAACCCGGAAAACGCGGTGTCCATTCTGCGGGAAGTCCGGGAGCGGTTTCCCCAGGATGCTTCGCTACTGGCCATGCTGGGCATCAGCGAACAGGCCGCCGGCATGGTGGAAGACTCGGTGGCAACATTCAATGACGCACTGTCCGTCGATCCGGATTTCGGCCCGACACATTTTTCCCTATCCAGCAGCTATTACCAGCTCGGCGACGTGGAATCCGCGGTGGCATCACTGGAACGTGCGCTGGCACTCATGCCGGAACTGAACGAAGCCAAGACCAGCCTGATCAGCATCCTCGTCGCCCAGGGTGATTTTGACTCGGCCCGGGCGCGGATCGACGGCTGGCTGACCCAGGATCCGGGTTCGGCATTCAATAATATCCTGGCGGCCAACGTTGCCGGTTCAGCCGGCAATAACGAGCAGGCCCGCAACTATTTCAACAATGCACTGCGGGCCGAACCGGGCAACCGCCAGGCCCGGGTGGGACTGGCCGGGGTTGCCATCAGCGAGGAGGACTTTCTCCAAGCGCAGACCGAGTACAATTCCCTGCTGGCCCGGCAGCCCACCGATGCGGAAGCCATAAGAGGCCTGCTGGCCACCAGCAGGTTACAGGGCAACGTGGCAGAAATAATCGGCCAGGTACAGAATCTCGTCAGTGAGTACCCGGCGGCGTATGAACCGCCTCTGACCCTGTCGCAGTTCATGCTCAGCCAGGGTGAGATGGACCAGGCCCTGGAGTTTGCGCAAATTGCCTTCGACCGAAATCAGGTTGCCCCGACCCGGGCCAACCTGATCAACATTCTGTTGAACCAGGCGACCCGCGCCGGAAACAGCCAGGACCTGGCTACCGCCACACAGAAGGTCGATCAGGCCCTCGCCCTGCAGGGCGATAACCCGAGCACACTGATCGTGGCAGCGAGAGTCGCCCAGGCGGCGGGCGATTCAGCAGCGGTGGACTCCTACGTCGATCAGCTCAAGACACTGCAACCAGAATCCGGATTGGGTTTCGAGGTGGAAGGCGACCTGCTCCTGGCGGCAAACGATCAGCAGGCAGCACTGAACGCCTTTCGGCGTGCCTGGGAAGCCGGCCAGGGATCCAGTGCCGGCAACAAGTTGTACCTGACCCTGGCAAGAAGCGGACAGCAGCAGGAGGCTCAGCAGTTCCTCCAGGAGTGGATCGCTGCCAGTCCCGCCGACGGCACAGCGAACATGTACATTGCCATGAATCACCAGCAGGAAGGTCGGGAAGACGAAGCCATCAACAACTACGAAGCCGCTGTGCGGGCTGCGCCCAACAATGTCGTGGCACTGAACAACCTGGCATGGCTGTATCGGGAGGACAACCCGGACCGAGCCCTGCAGCTGGCCGGCCGTGCAGCTTCCCTGGCCCCGGAAAACGCCAATGTACTGGATACCTACGGCTGGATACTGCATCAGCAGGGGCAATCACAACAGGCCCAACAGGTCCTTGAGCGGGCCCTGCAGCTGGCACCGGATTCAAGTTCCATTGAAGAACACCTGAATGCCGCACGGGCTCAGTAGGAATTCAGCAGGGGTGGTGGTTGGCCGGTGACGGGCGTGTCATGCTGCATGGCCACCACCGTTTCCGTCGGCATAAAGGTCAGGAAAGATCGCAGCCTGCCTGACCAGGGCCTGCGGTGACAGGCGGGCTATGAAGAGGCCTGCAGGGCTTCCCGGCTCTCCTGTTGTTGCTGCAGCGGAATCGTCAGTGTGAACTCGGTGCCCTCACCCACGCGGCTCCTGGCTACCAGGTTTCCTCCCAGCATGCGGATGTATTCCCGACTCTGAAACACACCGATGCCCATGCCGGTGAGTCCCTTGGTACTCGCAAACGGCTTGAACAGTCTCGTCTGCATGAATTCCTGGGTCATGCCGCAGCCGGAATCCCGGATAACGAGCTCCGCACAGGCACCACGCCTGCGCAGCTCCACGCTAACTTCACCACTGTCCGGTGTCGCCTCCTGGGCATTCTGCAGTATATGACCGATTCCGGATTTCAATTCAGCCTTGTTCGCCTGCACCATCAGCACGTCATCCTCGCACTGGAGGGCGGGCACTGGCTTGTACCGGCTCTTTGATGCCACCACCTCTTCCACCAGTTCCGCCAGGTTGACGTCATCCAGGGTCTTGCTTGCCTTGTCCTCGCCGCGCTTGAAGTGCTTGAGCAGGAAGTCCATCTTGCTGACCGCATGTTCCGTCGTCCTGATCATATCGTCGATAAATTCCGGATTCCCTTTGTGTTTTTCCGCATTGTGCACCAGCATCGACAGCTGCGAATTCAGGGTCTTGATATCGTGAACCACGAACGCGGAGCCCTGGTTGAACGCTGAAAACTGCATGGCTTCAGACAGCGCTTCGGAGGTGGTCATCTGCGCCAGGTAACTGGCGGTCTGTTGACCGGCCGCCTTGAACAGTTCGTAATCCTCCCAGTTAAGCTCGAAGTCCACCCGGGACTCCCGCAGCAGGACGAATCCCAACAGTCTGCCATGCAGTTCCAGCGGCACGATCAGCCAGGCCTTTTTCATTTCACCAAGCCAGCCCGGCAGGCGGCTTAGTTCGAAACCGTCACCAACATCGTGAAGATCGATCAGCTGATTGTGCTCTTCCAGGTAACGAATAAGGTAGTCGTCCCGGGTCAGTTCGCCGTTCTCCACCCAGCCGAATTCCACCTGGGCAACCTGATCATAGTGCGAGCCATCCCGGGAAAGCCACAGGGCACCAGCCGGACTGTCGACAATATCCGCCAGCGCGTGGATGGCCCGATCCGGCAGTGATTCGTCGCTCTTTGGATTGGACAGGGTCTGGCTTATCCGCATCCATTCTTCACGGTAGTCATACTTGGAACTGAACAGGTTTCTGCTGATATACAGTTTGAACAGGCTTCTGATCCTTCCGGAGAAAGCCAGTACCGCCAGCATGATAAGGGATGTTATCCAGAACAGAACCCGCAGCAGGCTGCCCCATTCGCCGGCAAAATTCCGGATGTAATATCCCGCGGCTGACATCAGCAACAGGTAGAACCCGGCGGCCACCAGGATTCCGGTGTGAAAGACCAGCCTGCGCGAAATATTCAGCTGTATTGGCTGTTCCCGTGTTCTGACAATGCCAAGTCCGATCAGGGGGACGGCCAATGCAACCACGACGCCGCGAACCTGCCAGAGCACCGGGTCGATCCGGGCAAACAGGGCCGCCTCGGAATAATAATAGAGGTCGTAGGTAAACAGCACGCCAAGCCCCAGACCGAGAAACTTGAGATGCCACTTGTGATAGGCCCGGGTATTTCTGATTACCTGTTCCAGCAATGCAAGGCCCGCGATGGATGACAGCAGAAAACCGAGCAGCACAGGCTGACCACCGAGATCCGGTGCATAGGCCAGGAAGTCAGGGTCGAAAAAATGCATCAATGGAATGCCGACAACCATTGTTGCGGGGATACCGAGGGTAATCGCGGCAACGACCAGCAAACCCCTTGTGTTTCTCTGTTCGTCGTCGAGCCCGCCACGGGTCAGCAGCGCGTCACGTATTCCCAGGACACTGAGCAACAGCGTAAACCACGCGGCATTTTTTAGCGCTTCAAGAGTGGATATAAGATAAAAATTGGAAGCGCCGAGCCAGGGCTGCAACAGGGTGGCCAACGACCACACCAGCGTGGTCAGCGTCGCCACCAGCAGGACAAAACTTGACTTGCCCCTGTTCCATCTGCGCAGCTGTTCTACCAGCAGCAGCAACAGGGAAACGGTAGCCAGTGAAAATGTTACCAAGCCAAACTGTGTAGGCATATTAAAGCGCCGGCCTCATGGAAAAAGCAGTCAGTCCTTCCCTCCCCGGACCCGATCAGGCGTTCTGATCCTGTTTACCCGCCAGGTGATTTTCCAACTCGTACTTGGCAATCAGGTTATACAGGGTGGGCCTGGTCACGCCAAGGCTGGAGGCAGCCTCGCTGATAGTTTTAGAATTCATCAGCGTCATGGTAATTGCTTCGATCTCGGCCTGGGCACGCACATCCCGTAACAGGGTTGGGACATAGCTTTCACTCAGTGCGTCCAACTCGAGATCGGAGACACTGATCGTTGGTTTTTCCACCATGACCACGGCCCGCTTGATCCGGTTTTCCAGTTCACGGATGTTGCCCGGCCAGTTGTAGGCCTGCAGGGCCTTCAGTGCTTCCTTGGAGAAGCCCTTGATCACGCGGTCCTGCTGCGCGGCATAGCGGTGCAGGAATTTCTGGGCAAGCAGAACGATGTCTCCGCCACGCTCCCGCAGGGGAGGCAACTCGACGACTATTTCACTGATACGGTAGTACAGATCCTCCCGGAACTGTCCGCCCTGGATATACTGTTTCAGGTCCTGGTGAGTGGCGCAGACAATGCGCACGTCTACCGGAATCTCCTCGTTGCCACCAAGTCGAACGATTTTCTTTTCCTGGAGTACATGCAGAATCTTGGCCTGCAGCGGCACCGGCATGTCACCGATCTCGTCCAGGAAAAGCGTCCCTCCTGATGCATATTCTATCTTGCCGATTTTTTTGTTTACAGCGCCGGTGAATGCGCCTTTTTCATGACCGAACAGTTCACTTTCCAGGAGCGACTCGGGAATGGAGGTACAGTTGATGGTTACCAGCTTGCCGTCACTGCGATCACTCTGGGCATGCAGCGCCTTGACCAGCTCGCCTTTACCGGTTCCCGTTTCGCCCAGAACCAGCACAGCGACAGAAGTACTGGCCACCTTGCCGACGGTTTTCAATACTTCCTGCATCTGGGGACAGCTGCCCACCATCTCGTCAGGATGCCCACCGGCCTGGGATTCCATGAGCTTGCGATTTTCCTGCTCCAGGGTGGCCAGTCGAAAAGCCCGCTCAACGACGAACTTGAGCATATCGACATCAATGGGTTTCTGGTAAAAATCATAGGCACCCAGGCCGATGGCCCTGACGGCATTGTCTTTCTCCTCTCGACCGGTAACGACGATAACCTTGATACCAGGATCGAAATCCATGATTTCCTCAACCAGGGCAAATCCCTCGGAACTGCCTCCCGGATCGGGAGGCAATCCAAGGTCCGTAATGACGACCGCCGGACGTTCGCGACGCAAGTGGCCGATAGCCTCGCTCCTGGTGCCGGCGATCAACGGATCGAATTCTTCAAACGACCATTTCAATTGACTCTGCAGTCCCGGGTCGTCTTCAACAATCAACAATCCTTTCGTGGTCGAATTCAACACTGGTTTACCTCTGATCGATTCACTTCACTGACTGTGTCGACCTGGTCTTCGGATTTCCGAAGGTACGCCGGCGGCTGGATTCTGTAGTCCCGGTAGAGGCCGGGATTCCCTGTTTCTCCTGCCTCGGCCGCTTTCACGATATTGAACATTTCCCTGGCGGAAACATAATGCAACGCATATTTCTGTCCGTCATTATAGTTATCTTCCAGGTAGCTGAACATGGCATCTACGGGATTACCAAGCAGGGAATCGATGTCGCCTTCCTGGGTTCCGTGGGTATGAATCTTGACGAACCGCCATTGTGGCCTGCCCTTAACATGAATGGCGCAATCCACCCACAGGTCCACCCGCTCCGGGGTCGGGGGGGAACTGGCCCGGATATCGGAATTTTCGATACGTGGCAGCAGGCCGTACTTTCTGTCCCGCCAGTTGAGGCACAACGGTCCCTGCACGATCATCAGGTCGCCTGATTCCGGTCGGCCGACTTCGACGTCGACACCGGTATTGTGGGATTTGGAACATCCATTCCTGCCCTTGGCATAGTAGATGCTGTTGATTTTCCGTGTCTGCGTGTCGCTGGGTGCAGACGGCAGGGTCATATCCACGTAGCAGCCCAGATCTGCAAGCACCGCGAGCTCATTGTCTACGCCGCACCATCTGCCGTCTTTACGGGAATTGTCCAATGCCCAGTTGCCGTGGATGAACGCGAACTGGTATGTCCCCTGCCTACTGTCTTTCGCTACAACACGGTGGGTGGTATCCAGCGTATCAAGGAAGCCGGTTATTTTTTCCCGCAAACCCTCCGCGGTGTCGCGATCGTGGTGCAGGTGTATTTCGATTTCACCGAAGCCATCACGGCAAAGGTCCGCCAGCCTGGCCAGGTGTTCCTCCCGATACTCCTCCTCCGGATAGAAGAAGCTGTGCCTGGGAGGACAGCCATCGGCATCCCGGTGCTTCGCTGCCAGTTTCGGATATTCCTCGCACCAGCGATCCACCCGTTGCGCTTCGGTCTCGTAGTCGGCACCTCCCCATTGCGGCTCGAAATGATCGCAGAAGGCAAAAATCACGTGGGTCAACTGATCGTCCCGGCGGCGTACACGTCGGCGGGTCAGGTAAGACCATAACCAGATATGCATGTTCTTTCGATAGACTTCCAGTCCTACCAGAACGCCGACCAGGACTGCGCCGGTTAAAATAAAACCAGTAATCAAGCTATTCACAAAAGATTCTCAACTCCCTGTCTTCCCCCGGTCCTGCCATCAGGTCCGGGCTTCGTCGTCTATCGCCGCGACTGCGGCCAGTATTCCGGTGACCTGTTGGCAATTCGCTGCCCAGCTGAATTCCTGTACGGTCTGGCGAATCACCTCCGCATCCCACTGGCGGACCAGTGATTCTGCCAGGGCTGTCTCCAGCGCGTCGCTATCCTGAGCTGTGACCAGTATGCCGGAACTGTCCTGGACAATCTCGGGTATACCTCCCACTTTTGTCGCTACGACTGGCGTTCCACACGCCATCGCTTCCAGCAGAACGTTGGGAACCCCTTCGTTGTAGCTGGGCAGTGCCACGACGTGGCTGGCATTGAACCAGGTCGCAACGGCAGCATGCTCGATGCCACCCACCAGCCGAATACGGGATTCCAGCCCTGCACGCGAAGCAGTCTCATGCAACAGCCGGGCCTCGCTGCCATTGCCGATAAAGTAAAGGTCGGCGTCGGGGGCGTTTCCTGCAACATGGGTGAAGGCATCAAGCAGTTCCCTGCATCCTTTTTCCTTTTTCAGGTTGCCGACGAACACCACCGGTTTTCTCCCGGGATCAAGCCCCAGCTGTCTTCGTGCCGCCAGCTTGTCCCGTGGCTGAAATACCGAGTGATCGATCCCGTTATAGACAACGTGGATCCTGTTGCTGTCAACACCAAGCTTTTCGAGCTTGCCAGCCAGATCCCGGCTGACTGAAATTACCGCCTTTGCGGAACTCATCGACCAGGCAATCTGGCGGGCCCTGGACGGATAACGGCCATGAATATTGATATCGCTGCCATGAACCTTGATCACCACGGGGATTTTTAGCAGTCTTCCCAGCAGGGCACCGGCCACCGCATCCGGGTAGGCCCAGCTCAACAACAGGCAGTCCGGGGCGAAACGACGTATTTTCCGGGCCTGGAACAGCAGCGCCATGAAAAGCGTAAGTGCATAGCTGGCCCGTAGGAGGCCTGGCACCTGAAAGTACCGGAGGTAGCTCACTTCCATGCCGTTCAACCGGCTGCTGTCGCTTGTTCCGGAACGATTCCTGAAGGCGTCGAGCCAGGCTACGACTACGGTAATTCTGGTTTCGTGTCGGGATGCCAGCCGGGCGAACTGCTGTCTGTTGAAGGAAGCGCGATCAGGTTCCCAGGGTAACGGGAACAGATTGGTAATAATCTGCAGTTTCATTAACGACCATAGGACACGTTACCAGTCACCAAACCGGTAAGAGGCGGATATCAACGCACCGGCGTCATCATAATCGTTATAAAAGTCTATCTGGCTTTGACTTTCCTGGTCAGCGACGTAGGCACGGAAGCTGAATGTCAGCTGGTTGCTCATCCTGTAGACCACGCCCAGGCTGGCATCACGCCGTTCCTGTAAGCCACCGACCTGAGTAAAGTCCAGCTCTGAATACCGCAACTGCAGGTTGATATTGGTGCGTTCGCCGTAGGGAACTCCGAAACTGGCAGCCAGGGACTCCCACACTTCCTTGCGATCGACCCCCTGATAATCTCTGTCCTCGTCCCGGTAGGTCAGGCCGAAATTGAATGCTGCCGGATTAGTATAGTTGTAGCTGACGGATTGGCTCCGCATGATATAGATACTGCCGACTTCAGAACTGCCTACTGCCGGCCTCTCCTCACCGAATCCACCTGACTGATCAAGCTGAAACCCGAACCAGCGGGTGGGATCGCTTATCAGGTCCTGTACCGATTTTCCCGCACTGACCGTAACATTGCTCCGCGAATTCAACTGATAGATACCGGTAAGGCGCTGCAGGGGCTCTTTCTGCGAGAGTGACTGTCTTTCAATCCGGTATTCGCCAAGCTCTGCCTCCAGGGTCAGGTTGGACCTGGTATAGGCCAGACTGCCTGACAGACTGGAAAGCTGATAGTCCAGCAGGGAAAAACCCCCGTCGAATTCTGTATCAGTATCGTTGAAAATCAGCTGGGCTGACAGCATTTCCGAAAAAGCATGGAAGTAGGCGGCGTTCAGGGTAGTACGGTCGTTGTCCAGCCGGGCAGACTTGTCATAATCGGATTGCGCATAGTCGGCACTGAGAGTCAGCGCATTGGCCGCCCCGAACTGCAGGTTCAGCGTAGGGCCGATAGAATTCACATTGACGATCTGTTCATTGTTGGGAATCGCCGCGACACCGGCGTCGATCAGCTGGTTTGAGCGCCGGTTGGAAACCCGCAGACTCAGGGTTTCAGGTATCGCTTTCCATATCACGATTCCGGCGCCGTCGATAAATTCCCGATCAAACTGCAGGTCCTTGCGGTAATCCTCTTTCGATGCCGCATAGTCGAAAATGACATCGAAATTCTGGGTTTCCCGCGCGTAGTTGGCATCGACGCTGAGGGCGCGCATGACATCACTGTCACTGTCCTCAATCCGTTCGGGGTTGCCCAGGTATTCCAGCGTGCCGCTGACCCCGACATCGGCCCAACCGTGCTGGGCCAGCACCAGGGTCATCATTACCGGCAACTGTCGCCGGACCAGCGGTACAATTTGTGTTAACAACGCGCAGGAAGGTTTATTGTGCAGACCTGATGCTGAAAATAGCACGATGAAGTTCCTTGTTATTGGTTTTACTGGAGCTGTGTCAGGCGATCAATTTACCATGACGAAGCCGGAAATATTTTCCCTGCCACCAAACTCCTCGATAGTCTTGGCAACCCGGTTCGAGGTTGCACCCTTGTAGGGCAGCGCCACAACCACCAGTTCACTAAGTTCAGCCAGCACCCTGGTATCTGCTGAATCCAGTATCGGCGCGGCATCCAGCAACACGGTCCGGTTTTCCTGCAGCCCGCGGACCTGCTCGATAAACTGCCGCATACGATCATCGGTAAACAACTCCACCAGGCCGTCTCTATCCATGTTCTCCGAACCGCAGGGAACCATGCTGAGCCTGGGTATACCGGTGGGATAAATCAGCTGCTTTACATCGTCAGTCTTTCCGGTCAGGTAATCGCAGAGCCCGGCTTCATGGTCCACGTCCAGGGTCTTGTGTAATGTCGGATCCATCATGTTGCAATCAATCAGCAACGCCTCACGGTCCTTTTCAAAGGTGAAGGCCGTGGCAAGATTGGTTGCCGTAAAGCTGCTGCCGCCGCCGCTGTTCACCGCGCTGACAAGAATCACGGCATTGGGCCCGGTCATCTTTTTCGTCAGTGAAAGCCGCAGGCTCCTGAACGCATTGAGCACTTCCGGATTTTTCATACCTGGGTGTATTATCCTTCTCCGGCTCAATTCCTTTCTGGAATAACCAGACTCTGACCGGGTCGACTTGACTGCGTTTTGGGTTAGGGTATCTGATTCCACGCTGGATTTTTCCAGCGCCTTGGTATCCGTAATGCCGACATTGACATTGCTCGGAATGTTTACCTGGGAATCGATTATAACAAACCTGGGTGATCGCTTTCCTTCGTCGGACGTGTTCATAACTTCCTCGTTGTTCCTGTCTGCCTAGGCCGACTCGAAAAATCCGGCCAGATAGAGATAGCCGGTGGTGCCATAAAGCCCCACCGCGATAACCCCAAGTATTGCCAGGTAGGTAATATTGGACCGCCACCAGGAGTCACCGGATGACTCGTAGGGCGGCACCGTTGCCAGAAGGGGCGGCCAGTCTTCCGACCAGGCGGACTCGGACCGGATCCTGGGATCCACCTCGACCATGGCCACCATGGCGGCCAGGGGCACGCCGATGGACACCAGCAGGCTGCCGATCATGAGCTGAGAAAAGGAAAATCCATCCGGCTGCGTCGGGATTACGGCAGGCTCCTGGATCTTGAACGTTATCCCTTGTTGTTCTTCATTCAAGTGCATGGAAACACGGGCGTTTTCCAGGCGCTGCAGCATCACGTTGTAGAAGTTCTGAGTGACGTTGTAGTCTCGGGTGAGTTCCGCCAGTTCCGCCTCGGTTTGATTGATTCGCCGGGCCCGGTCCTCCTCGGCCTGCAGCAGCGAAGCCACGCTTTCCCGCTGACTGACCCGGGCTTCCTTCTCGGTTTGCAGGCTGGCCAGCCGGCTGCGCAGTTCCTGCTGCAGCGTCATGACGCCTTCCGCGGCCAGCTGGTCAGGCGCGACATAGCCGGAGGTATCCCCGCTGTCCAGCATGGCCTGAAGATCCTCGATCTGGGTTCGCACCTGGACCACGTCGGGATAGGTTTCGTGGAAGCGGGAACGCAGGCTGTCCAGGGTGATCTGCAGCGAGTTGATCCTGGCCCGGATCGAATTCACCTGGGACAGGTCCCTGGCCACCTGGATTTCGCCGGCCAACTGGGCCTGGACGGTTTCAATCTGCCTGTCCAGCTGCGCGAGCTGCAGGTCGATCTGCTCGATATCCGCACGGTAGGCGGCGATCCGGTTGTTGGCATTGGCCAGGGTACCCAGGTTGTTGGCGGACTTGAACGCGCTCAATCGGGCTTCCGACTCCTGCAGCTTCTGCTGGTAGGACAACACCTGGTTTTCAATAAAGGTAAAGGCGCGGCGGCTGTCTTCCTGCTCGGAAAGCGCGGCCTGCTCGATGAAGATGGACGTGTACTTCTGGGTAACCTGGAAGGCTTTCACCGGGTCCGGGTCCGAGTGGGCAATCCTGACCAGCCGGGCGGCGCCACGACCTTCGTTGGAAATCTGGGTACTGCCCTCAATCTGATTGATCAGTTGGTCCTTCTCCAGCGGCGACATGCTGGCCGGCTGATATCCGGCTACTTCCAGGATGGCATCGGCGTATTCATTACTGAACAGGATATCCTGGGCCATTCTCGCCTGATCAACCATGTTACCGGAAACCGGCGTTTCCCCTTCCATGAGCGGCCGCAGAAGATTGCTGTTGTCGGCGTAAATCGTGGCGGAGGCGGTATAGCTCTTGGGCCAGGTCGCGGCCAGCAGCAGGGTAACCACTGCCACCCCCACGCCGATGGCACCGAATACCAGGCGATTGTCCGACAGGGCACGGCCGTAGACCTGAATCATCTCTTCTAAACTGGAAAAATTCATCGTTCAACTCTCACATCAAGTTCACTAGGCTGTCATTCCGGTCAGGAATAACTGCAGGTATCGGCAATCCGTACCTGCTAGAAAAGCCGCTCCGGTACGGTAATGACGTCACCTGGCCTGATCGGGTAATTGGTCTCCAGGTTGCCGCGCAGCAGGATATCGTCCAGTCGAACTTCCAGCTCGATGAGGCGACCTTCGACCGTGCGATACAGCTTGGCGCGATTGGCCGAGGCCAGGTCAGTGGGACCGCCGGCCTCGAGTACGGCATCCAGCACCGACATGCCCCGGGCGTAGGGAATCGAGCGCGGTGCTGCCACGGCGCCGGTAACCCGAACACGGTAACTGTACTCGGTGCTGTTGACCTGGGTAACGATCACGGTGACCTGCGGGTTGCGTACCTGATCGCTGAGCAGATCGGTAATGGTTTCCGCCAGAACTTCCGGATTGGTTTCGCTGGCGGGGATATCGCCAATGAGAGGCATCGAGATGTTACCGTCCGGTCGCACCGGTACCTGGATGCTGAGATCGGGATTACCCCACACATTCACCGAGACTACGTCGCCAACGCCTATCTGGTAGGTGGTGGCCTCGTCGTCGGACCCGGGAGGCAGGTCAGTGCCACTTGGCGGCGGCGCCGGATTGCTGGAGCCACACCCGGTGAGAATCACCGCGAGCATGAAAACTGCTGGTATACCCTTCATCTTGTTTTATTCCCCATCACGCACTGTTGTTCATCTTAAAATTTATTACACTTTTGGCAACCTGTACCACAGCCGGAATCCAAGCATTCCCCGAACCTGAGCCAGCGCCAGAAACTACTTTTGGTGCTCGGCGTATCTTACTGAACATACAAAGAAATCAGGTGTTTAGCGACTCTGGCCATTAAAACACCCACAAGTCAAAAGTCAACATACAGCCAGAGTAACGTGACGACAATGTGACTACTGTCACAAATTCTGACCACCCTTGCCGGCGCCTGGCTGAAGATTTCATTGCCTGACTGCAGAATCTACTTGCGGAATGCAGTCAACTTGCCTGAACCACCGGGAAATATCCAGGAATTACGGCGCAGGCCTGTCAATTCAATCGCGCTGTAAGCGGCATTCTGACTTTCAGTTTTCCCGGTGCCAGCTATGGGCGGATTGACAGCCAGGATCGGGAAACAGTCCTGTGCGCACTGGACGCAGTCTGGCCTAAAGTGAGATTTTTTACCACTTTGCCAGTCTGTCCGGTTACCGCTTTCGACATCCTGTCCGGTTTACAGGGATAACTCTGTAGGATAACTGTTTGCGTTCGCCATCGTCCAGTTGCCAACAGGCCCGGGCAATTCGCCTCACCCGTGCCGGACCCGGGTTGCTGCAATCACCTCATTTACGGCGCCGCAATGCGTTTTTAGTCTTCTGCATCCGGCCGGACAGCACGGCGTGATCCAGCAGCTTCATCGCCTTGCGCAGCTCGAAATCCCTGAGAACCTTCTCCAGTGCCTTGATCAACACGACATCGTTCCTGGTCCGGGCCAGTTGGAGATTCTCCATCAGGTAGGCCACGTCATAGTCCTCGTAAAGCCGCAATCGTGAAACCTTTTGCCTGATCAGCTGATCGGTGCATTCGGGAAACGAGGGTGTGGAAATATCCAGCAAGCGCAGACTGACCATGGTACGCAGGCATTTTTCACATTCACCGCAGTTATAACCCTTGTCCTGCCAGCAGACCCGCAATATGTCCAGCGCCTTCGGCGATTCCTTGAGCCTGCGTATTTTATCCAGCCGTGTACTTTCCGCGCCGTCATGGATAATCTCCGTGTGTTCATTACGCCAGAGATGATCCGTGGCAAACGTCGAGCCATGGGGAAACATGTCGGCATAGCACAGGCTCGAGGCAACCAGGCATCGACGGAAGCCACCCGCCATGGCGATACTGGCAAGTCCCCCGGCAAGCCAGTAATTCCAGCTCAGGTCATGCCGGGCGCTCAAATAGCGGACATTGGTGGTTATGCTGAAGAGCGGCTTGTTGAATTCGTCAAGATAACCTTTATTCAGTTGAAACGCCTCGTCGAACGCTCCGGTGTTGTCCAGTTGCATATCGATTCCCCGGGAAAACAACAGGTAATCAATAGCGGCAGCGTTACGCAGGAAGGTGTAGGTGCCGTCGACACCACCGGAAAAAAACGAGACGGTCTTGTCGCTTACCTTCGTCTCACCGGAGGACACATCACCGGCTTCCCCGGCTGCCTGAACAACACCTCCGCTGATTTCGATGCGCTTGAAATTCTGGTGCATCTGGGGTCCCCACAACACGTACACATCCTGAAGGGTATCGAGGTTCTTCAACAACAGGGGAGACACCGGGGCATCGTCTTCGATATGAATATCCTGTCCCAGGTACATGGAAGTCACCAGTGCTGCAGCGACAAACGCATCCGCCCGACGTTCCAGCTGAAAGTCCGGCGGAAACCGGTACTCGAGCAGAAAATCGTCGAGCATTGCCGACAGGTTGACGTGGTCGGGCGAAGACGTAAGCTTGATGTCGGAAATTTTCACAGAACGGGCTGTCCAGCTTGGTTATGCGCCGAAGTATACATCACTTCAATGCAATTGCATTGATCTACCCTCGGTGATGGCAACCCGACCTCCACCGCGGGAGCTACACAGCAGTCCACACGGTGCTTTTGTAACAAGCGAGGCAAACTGTCAGCTTGTTTCCCCGTTGACTATCGGTTTTTTCGTGAGCGACACCTTACACGGAATACCGAGGTAAACGATTCCTACAGGTCTTTGCCAACCGATATCCAATTTGCACGGTATAACCCGATTCTAACCCGAGCAATGGAAGACACCTGGTCGTTGCTATTATCTAAACCTGAAAAGAATTCGGCAGTATTGAGAATCACCTCGTGCAACGCCGATATGCCAGCACGAAGCAGGAGCCAGTACTCCTTGTCGAGGCACGCTGTGAATTCGTCAATGCACGCTATCGGTATCCCGTCTGGCAACGGATGGGGTCGCAAACGCCGGATCTCTGCCTGCAGATTTCGGGGAACGGTAATGGCTCCTTAAGGATTACCCGGAATTACTCGGAGCCAATAGGAAAAGAGTGCCATGACTACTATTTTGCACTTATTGGTTCTATGGGAATCGACGTTGCCCTGTCCGCTGTCGGTCTTTGATGTGGGTCTTCAGGCCGCGAACACTGCGTGGAGCAGGATTCAATGGCGTATTTCATAAACACACAAGTGATCCTCCTCATGATCCACCTCAATCCCTTTCCTGCGATAGAAGTCCAGCATCACCTGGTTGTCCCTGTTGACTTTGTAGCGCTGGTTGATCCGGTGCCGCAGGTAAATTTCATGATTTCGATCATGCAGGCTGGACAACAACCCCCTGCCTCGCCAGTTTTTCGCAATAATCATGCTGGGCTCCACCGTGTTGCGTCGGACGATCTTCACCCACCACAAGGCAGCCAGTTCGTTGCCATGGTAAATCCCCAGATACAGGAAGCCGGGATGGTGGAAATTGAAGCGTTTGGACTCGACTCCAGCGACGGTCCGGTCATTGTCGTCGACCTGTTGTTCCAGAAGGGAATTTACATCCTTCCGGGAACTGGCATCCAGCCTGATCACGTCCAGTTCCAGGTTCCTGGCCAGCAATTTTCCGGTAAACAGCACCGACAGTTTTCGCCTGAACCAGCGGGAGTAGAGATCGAATGCCTGTTCACGCAGCGCTGACCTGAAGCCTGCCCGGAAACTGCCGAGGGAATTCGACATGGTTCAACCGCCCTCGTAAATGGAGCCGATGCGGGGCACTTCCTGGTGCAGCTCACCGACTGCGCGGTCGGCGCGGACCCGGGCGAGAACCAGCGAATCCGAGTAACGCGGCAGAAAGCCGATCTCTACCTGGCGGTCGGCCGCCGGACGCCTCGCCAGCATCCAGCGGTCAAGCCTGGGAAAACACAGAGCCAGCGTCTTTTTGACCAGCGTCCTGAACTCGAACATCAGGATCCTGTTGCGCAGAATACGGAATATCGACAGCAGTTCCTTGTCCCGGGCCTCTTCCATGAACGCCTCGAAAAAGATCCGATCATCCTCATCGGTTACCGACAGTGATTTCAGGTCTTTGATGGACACGTCGTTGACGAAGTGGAAATCCCCGATACCATTCAGCGTCAAGGCAATCCAGGTGCGAACGCACTTGGAACAGCGACCGCAGTTGTAATCAGGGCTTTCCCAGCATACCCAGAGATTTTCCATGGCCAGGGGATAATTCCTGATAAAGGCAATCTTTTTCGATCGATTGGCTTCCAGCCCGTCATGAACGATAGTGGTGACTTCGGTGGACCACAGCGGATCGGTCAACACGTGGGAGCCCTCGGGCACGACCCAGCGATAGCTGTCACCCGTGCTGATATAGACCGTTTCCAGTCTCAGAACCTGGGCGATAGCGGCCAGTACCGAGCCGTAATTAGCAGACCTGGCAAGACCGAAGGCGGAAGTGAAACTCTTGAAATTAGTCTCTATGGCCACCAGTTCCCTGTCCATTGCCAGGCAGAATTGCCGGTTTCTGGCCACCATTGCCCCCCAGGCCTCGTCATCCATGTTGAAATCGAAACCATTGATCAACAGGGCGTAGCGGACGGAATCCAGGTTTTTCAGCAGGGAATAGGTGCCGTCAACGCCCCCGGAAAAAAAACAGCCGCCTCCTGGATTGGCCGCCTGGCTTGGGGCAAGCCTCGCCTCCAGCCGAACAGGTTTGAACAGTGGATTCCAGGCCGAATAGATGTCGTGAAGCCGCGGCAGGCTGGCGGCAAGCCCGGTGGACACCCGGTAGTCGTCATCCACCGAGATGGCTTCACCCAGCAGCATCGCCGGGATAAAGGCGGCGGTAACAAACGGGGACGCATCGGCAGGATCGATTTCCAGGCTGGCAGGCAAGCGGAACCACAGTGTCAGCTCATCGACCCTGCCGGAAAGCAACTGACTGTCACCTTGATCGACCCATTCAATATTGTGAATTCGCACCGTGGGGTAACTTGTTCCGATGAGGTTCTTAGGGGTGAAGCTCAGTGTATTTTGCGGCATTCAGGGACGATTGTTTAGCCTGACACAAAAATTATGCGACCCGAGCCACAATCGGCATAGTGGCCGATAGCCACGGCATACTGGAAATCCTTGCACTACTACTGGATTTTCCGGCCGTCGGCGATCTGTCAGTAGCAATCCCGACGATGCCTGCTATTGGTTAACGCCGGTGCCTGGTCGTGGTTGACCAGCAGAATGCCTTGAGGGTGGGCGGGGAAGAGTCTTACGGATGGGCCGGGGAGGATGGGCCAGAGAGAGGATGCCCTCTAAGTGCTGCGGACCGCGCGACAGGAAAACCGGGCTGACAGTAAGCAGCGTAACTCCGTCAATTCCGGCGCAATAAAAAAGGGGGGGCACTCCAGCCCCCCCTTTCCTTCTTACTTGAATTGCCTTTACAGGTTAATTACAGCTTATCCTCTTAAGAGGATTTTCTTAACCTGGTTGCACCCAGACCAAGAAGACCAAGTCCCAGCAGGCTCAACAGACCGGGCTCAGGAATCTGTGCTTCGGTCAGCTGTGCGTAGAGAAAACCAGGAGTAGATTGACCTTCGACCGTTTCAAGATCCAGACCGCCGATAGGACCGCCCTGGGTTTCCGCCCAGCCCAGCAGTTCCAGAACGTACGCGTCGCCATTCTGGGTGATAACATCGGCATCAGCCGGATCACTGGCAGAGACGATATCGTTACATCCCGGCGAAGGACAAGGCTGGTTTGGCGTTTCGTTGTGCTCAAGGAACAGTGAATAATTCACCGTGGCGGGAACGCCATTCGTACCCAGAGCCAGCGCATAGTCCACGGATACCAGGATCGGCGCCAGGATGGGGTTGTTGTTATGCACCAGCGTACCCAGCAGGAACGGCGTGTCCAGATTCGGCGAGGTACCTACCAGTGCCTGGTTGACGGTGAAGTCGTAGCTTGACTTGGGACCAGTCGCTGGTACGGGTACGCCCCAGGACACATTGTCGGTAGCCGCATCAATATAAGCGATGGTGACGCCGCCTGGAGGTGCAGTTACCGCGTTTTCGAAGTTGCCACCGATACTGGTAATGTTCAGTGGTCCGGCGAAGCTCTGACTGGCGGCAACCACCATCGTCAGGCCCGCTGTGATCTTTCCTAATTGCTTGATATTCATCATGAAATCTCCGTCTAGGTTTTAAAAGCAATTCAATTCTGGCTTTTCCTGATTAATCCCTGTCACGGTGTGGACAGTCAGAAAATACCCTTGCCCAAGTAAGAAGCATTAACCGTGCCAGTTTTATTTTTTCAACATTTTCAATTAGTTAAATTTGTCGATCCGGCCAGAAAAAACAAAATGTAAAGTTTTTTGACACCTGGTGACGGGTCCGTCGACCCGGGAGTGGCGGATAATCCGTAAAAGCGTGGTATTTCCAAGGCTCAACGCCATTTCCGCTTACTGTCAGCTTTTTTTACTGCCCCTGGATACACGGTATCACGGGGCACGCAGGCGAATTCAACAGACTGGTTATTTTACCCCTGTCGTGGTCGGGCGCACAGCCTGAAGGCGGTAAAATCCTTTATACTACTCACCTACCTGTTTGCCTCCTGTTCGCTGTCATCCAGGCATTTCAATCAATCGGGCACCTGCAGCGACCGGGCCAGCCCCCAGAGTCCCGGACGGAGTCCCTGCCTTATGTATGAAACACTGTTCAGCCGGTACCTCTACCCGCTTTACGAGACCCGGATCAAGGGCAGGAACACCCTGAACTACCTTAAGGCCATGACCGCCAACCAGTGGAAATCCCCGGAAGAACTGCGGTCGCTGCAGTGGCAGGCACTGGAAAAACTCCTGGCCCACGCCTATCGGCAGTCACCCTTTTATCGCCGGGCGTTCGAGGCTGCCGGGCTGGTTCCGGAAAAAATCACCGGTTACGACGACTTCAGCAGGCTCCCGGTTCTGTCCCGGGAGGACATCGTGGCCCACAAACAGGAAATGATCGCCCGGGATCAGGCTGATACGGTCATCCACAAATCCACCGGCGGTTCCACCGGTGTACCCGTGCAGTTTGCCATCAGCCGTGACAGCAATGAGTGGCGCACCGCGGCGGCCTATCGCGGCTACCAGTGGGCCAATTGTGGACCCGGTCAGCCAACCGTGTACATCTGGGGTGTTGACGTCGGCAAGCCGACGGCCTTCAGGCGATTCAAGACCGGGCTTTACCACCGTGCCTTCAATCGCATCATGTTCAACTGCTTTGACTTTACCGAAGACGAAATGCGCCGCTGCCTGGCCACTATCAAGGCCCGACGGCCCAACGGTATCGTCGCTTTCACTTCGGCGGTCTACAACCTGGCCAGGTTCGCTGCCGACAACGGCATTACCGACTGCACGGTGCCGGCGGTCATTACCGGTGCCGAGAAGCTCCATGACTATCAGCGGGAAACTATCGAGAGCGCTTTTCATACCAGGGTGTTCAATACCTACGGCTGCCGGGAATTCATGCTCATCGCCGCCGAGTGTGAAAAGCACGAGGGCCTGCACGTGACCGTGGACAATATTTACGTGGAGATTCTCAACGACGGCAAGCCGGCGGCCCCGGGTGAAGCCGGTGACGTGGTCATCACCGACCTGCACAACTACGGCATGCCGTTTATCCGCTACCGTAATGGCGATATCGCCATCCAGGGAGAAGCCGCCTGTTCCTGCGGCCGTGGCCTGCCCCTGATCAGGGACGTCAGTGGCCGCACTATGGACGAGATCGTGGCGACAAGTGGCAAAGTGGTTTCCGGCGGTTTTTTCCCTCATCTTATGAAAGAATTCGATGCCATTGACAAGTACCAGGTCATTCAGAAAGCCGGTGATGCCATTGTTCTCAAGCTGGCACTGAAAGAGCCGCTCTCGGAAACTCAACTCACCTTCTGCCAGGACGAAATAAGAAAGGTACTGGGCAAAGACATGGCGATTCAGATCGACCTGGTGGACGATATTCCCCTGACCCGGACGGGCAAGTACCGGACCACCATTTCAGAAATACGCCAGAGCTGAACCCTGTCTCCAGGCCTCCTGAAGGGGGCTGCGCAATTTTTTGTGAGCGGCGGCCAATGCCAGGCTGATTACCGACCGGACCCGATGCTGTCAATTGTCAACTACACGGATACCAGGGACTTCGCCCGACTTGGCGATGCCTGGCACAGCCTGATGGCCGCCGACACCGGTGCCGGCCTGTGCAATTCCTTCGCCTGGACAGAAAACTGGCTGCACCATTTCTGGCTGCCGCATTATGCCCTCCAACTCACCCTGGTGATGGACGGCGACGAACCCGTGGCGCTGTTACCCCTGTACCATGATCGCCGGGAAGGCAGGGTCCGCTTCCTGGGCAGCGGCGAACCGGAACACTGCGAGGTGGCCAGTGAGTACCTGGATTTCCTGGTCGACCCTGCCTACCAAGATCAGCAAGCCCTGTACGCGACCATGGCCGGTTTCCTTGAAACCGGGCTGGACGCCCCGGTAGAGATGGTCAACTGCCTGGAAAACAGCCATGCGCGCCAGGTTTGCAGGCAATGCCGCTACCACCTGGAGATGCCGGTGGGCAGACGGTTCCGTCTGGATCTTGCCAGGTCATTCGAGGAACTGTGCCGGGATTTCAGCCGCAACCAGCGCCGGAAATCCCGGGAGCTGTTGAACCGTTTCGATCGGCAGGATTCGCTGCATTTCAAGCGTCTCACGGTTAGCGACTACGCGGAAATCTGGCAGACGCTGAAACAACTCCACACCCGGGCCTGGAACGAGCGTGGCGAGGCCGGTGCCTTCGTGGACGAAAAATTCAATCGCTTCCACCACCGCCTGCACCGGGAACAACCGCAACTTGAGCAACACTTCTATTGCCTGCTGGAAGGTGACGAACCGGTAGCCATCAATCACTACTATAAATTTGACAATACCCTGCACTTCTACACTTCCGGCGCCGACCGCCATGCCGCCACCCACTCTCCGGGCACCTTACTGCACCTGCTGTGCCTGCGCGCCCTGTCTGGCAACCCGGTCTTCTATGACCTGATGAAAGGCTCCCTGGAGGGCAGCTATAAGAACAGATTCTGTGCAGGTGACGCGCTAGTATTCAACCTGGTTGTTTTTCCACGAAACCTGGGCGGTCGATGCCGTCATACTGCGGCAAGACTGCGGAAGCTGGCTTCACGGATCAAACATGGCTGGCTCGCACGGCGGGAAAGCAAGGAAAGTAGCCGGTAAACACCGGACATGGAGTCGTAATTACCTGCCGCGATCGAACCGCCCACGGATCGCAGGTCAGGATATTCTGGAATATACTGTCGCATATTGAATATCAGGCAACCGGTGCAGCAGGTCCAGCGATATCCTGGGCAGGGCCAGCGGACAATCGGCGGGGTTCCGGCTTGCGCCACCGCCGACCGGAAAGCTGAAGGCTAGCCGATAGCCACACTGTTCCGCCACCTGCCGGGTTTCAGCGGTAAAGGTTTCCACGCCACCAACCGGGTAGGCCAGCGAAAGGATTTCATCACCTGTAGCGGCCTCGATAATTCGTTTAGACTCTGACAGTTCCTGCTCCTGCTCATCCAGGCTCAATCGGGACAATATGCGGTGCGAGCAGGTATGGGAACCGATGGCCATGCCCAGGTCACGCATTTTCCTGACCTGGTCCCAGTCAAGAAACAGGTTTGCCGCTGCAGCCGGGTCCGGTGCGACCTGGCACTGTTCCTTGAGCTGGACCATTTTTTCATCCAGGCTGCTGCCCGGGTAATCCTTGAAATAGCGCAATACCTGCCTTATCGACATCTCCATTCGCGTCCCATCGATTACCAAGGGAGCATCCAGTCCGGGCAGGGTCAGGGCTGCCCTGCTGGTATTGCGCACTATCCAGGCAGCTTCTTCCCACCACGGCAGGGCCTGGTTACCGATAAAATCCGTCGGCAGGAAGAACACTGCCGGCAGGTCAAGAGACCTGAGAATGGGACAGGCAACCGTGTAATTGTCGACGTAGCCGTCGTCAAAGGTGATAAGCGCCATCGGCTCGCCCGGCGGTTGCCCGGACTCGACCAGCTTACGCAGGTCGTCGATACCGATTACACGAAATCTGGCCGACAGGGCCTCTAACTGCTGTGTAAACTGCTCAGCGGTGGCGGAAAACACATTGGGATCGAAGGGCGTTTCGCGGGAGTCGCCGATTCGATGAAAATTATAGATATAAAGGCCTGCTGGGAGGCGTCGCCATTTCCAGTCCAGCAGACCGACGGCAGCTGCCAGGTTTCTCTTGAGCAGGTAAGTATTCACGGGCATCTACCAATGCATGATCTCGAAGGACGCAGTGTCGCCGACAGCGATATGCCAGCGTGACTGACGCAGCTTAATCGACAGAGTCACGGATTGCCAATCGCGGTGAACGAAGCAGTAAGCGCAGGTGAAAAAAAAGCCCCCGCAAGCGGGGGCCTTTAATGGCCGTAGCCGTCAGGGCCTCAGTGCGTTACCGTCACGTCGATCAGGTAGATTGCCAATCCCTTTCTCACTATCCTGATTACTCCGGTGGAGAGGATCTCAATACCGTTGGACATGGACGTGACATACACGGAGATAGGCTTGACCTGGGCGGTAGTCTCCAGGAAATCATGGCTCACCCGCAGGATACCGGTTTCGTTCAGCACCTCGATCGTCGTGGAGTTCTGCCCCAGGTACTCGTTGACTCCATGCTTGACAAGGTCGGCAATGGTGAATTTATCGGCATTCCCGGACTGGATAAGCTGATGACTGGAGTCCAGCCTGCTGCTTCCCAGCCTCACCGCACCGGTCAATTCCATGCCGGCGATGGCTGCTTCGTTGAGCATGGCCTGAGTCACACGGGTGCCGTAGCCAATCTGCACCTCGTCGTCGATGGCGGAAATATCCAGCAGGACATCGTTCACCAGCCCGCTACCCGCCAGGGTACCGGATATTCGACCACCGGTTACCACCGCGTCAGGTGCCAGGTTGACGTTGACCAGCGTACCGTCGCGGTTGTCAACAGTACCGGCAAGCGTGCCGCCGATAATGGTACCGTTGTTGTCGACATCGGACAGGGTCCTGGAATTGAACACCACGGCCCCCGACTGAACTACGTTGGCGGCGCTGCTGTCGGACGCTCCGGGCCCGGAAGAAGTCGATTCTTCGCCGGACTCATTGCTGGGTTCCCCGGAATCCGATGAACTGTCGTCACCATTGGTTGATGAACCGGTACTGCCGCCGGAAGCACTTCCCGATACCAGGACACCGGTAGGCGTGTCCCAGTCATCGTTATCGGAATTCTCTTCGGCGTCACTGTTATCTTCGGAGATCGTATCGTCAGGGATGCGCTGCGAGCCACTTCCGGTGACGGTGGCACCAGAGCCGTTGGAGGTGGAACCGTCGGTTTCATCGGTGCTGTCTTCGCTATTTTCACCAGTATTTTCACCGGTGCTTTCGCCGGCATCTTCATCGGCATCACCGTCCGCTGCGTTTGAACCTGCGTCCGGGCTGGTCGGTGTAGTATTGTCACCGTCAGTGCCATCGTCCGCACTATCTGCTCCGCTGTCAGAATTGCTGGAGTTGGACGTGACGTCATCAGCACTTTCCTCGGTGTCGTCAGCGCCATCAGGATTTTCTGTTGAACCGTCGGTTCCTTCGGCTGGATCCCGGTTGGGCTCAGCGGTTCCATCGTCACTGGCAGTGGGACCATCTGCTTCTTCCTCGCTGTTGTCCGCGCTGTCAGTGCCCGAATCGGTATCTGTACCGGCAGGTTCACCAGTGCCTTCGCTACTGGTGTTACCGTCACCTTGGGTTGCGGTATCATCTGTCGGACCGGTTGTCGAATCCGGTTCTGGGGGATCCTGTGTACCTTCCTCACCACCGGCTGAGTCGTCACCATCGTTGTCTTGTAGCCTGCCACCTTCGACAACCTCGGCGCCGGCATCCTGTTCGGACGCGGTGTCGCCGTTGGCCAGCAAGTCAGCGATCAACACGTACTGATGCGAACCCCGGCCATCAGGACCCTTGGCGTTCGCGCAGTCATTGCGAAAGCCGCCTTCCAGGGCAACACCGACACAGGCACCGATGGCATCGTTCAGGTCCAGGTCACCGAATTTCTTATAAGAATCGGCACCGAAACATTCACTGTACGTGGACTCGCCGAGACTGCAATAAGCAACCCAGGTATCTGCCTGGATATCGGTAATGGATGTCCAGCTGCCACCACATTGCCAGTGGGGATCAAGGCCGTTGCCACAGGTCTTGGAGGCGAAGTAAACCGCCACGCCGGAGGCCAGGGTAATCTGCGGAATCGGCGTGGACCCGGACGTCCCGCCTGATGAAGACGGTGCGCTGACGACACCGACCTTGACAGTGATTTCAGCAACACCCTGATTGCCTTCCGAGTCAGACACTGACGCCTCTATGGTGTGGTAGCCGTCTGACAGCTGCCGCTGGAATCCCGAACCGTTGCCCAACACGCCGTCCAGGCTGGAGGTCCATAGAATCTGGTCGGTAAGCTGTCCGTCCGAGAGATCGTTGGCAAACCCGGAGAAATAAACCGAGTCGCCGGAGTTATAGGTATTGACCAGTGGTGAGCTGATCACCACTGTCGGGCTGTCTTCCGCCGCACAGGCCTGGCCGTCCAGGCAGATATCATGTTTCAACCCTTCATAGACCTCCACCGTGCCGGCAGCGACAAAGGAATCCTCACTGTTACCGGCATACAGCCTGACGTCGTAGTTACCCGGCGGCAGACCGTCCAGGTATCCCCCGTAAAGTCCCAGGTTGCGTTCCCACTTGCTTTCCCGCTCCTGGATGGCCAGGATACTTGTAAAGTCACTAGTTCCGGCCGGTGCGATCGCCCAGTACTTGGCGCCCAGACCCTTGGGAATACGCACGTAACCAGAGGTCGGCAGGGGTTGCGAAAAGGCCACGTACTTGAGTGCGGGATCATCGATCAGGTTCACCACGGGGTCCAGCAGCGGCGTGAACTGACGACCGGTAATAATGGCGGAAAAGCCATCCACGCTGCTGTCACTGCACTCGGAGAAAAAGCACAGGTTTTCCAATCGGGCAAACCCTGGCGATACACGGTGATCATGCCCGTATCCCTTGGAAACCAGGGTATCGGTGTAGACTTCGACATTGCTGATGTTGGCTACCAGTTCCCAGTAGGTCTGGTCCAGCAGGATATTGCCATGGACGGAGCCGCCGTCGATGGAAAATCGCGCGCCGTAGTGGGCGTGAATACCGATGTCTCCAGCCAGAATGCCATCGGAAATCAGGATCTCTCCGTAGTTGACATAAAGCTGACTTGCCCAGGGCACCCAGTCCCCCCAGTCACCGGTGGCTTTGAACAGATCGTTGTTGCCATTGAACAGAAACAGCGGGCGCAGCAACTCACTGCCGCGGGAATCGGTATTCCATCGGTCCCAGGCCTGGTAACCGGACACAATGGCGTAGGCGGATTTCGGATCTTCGAACAGGGTATTGGGTACGGCACTCCACATGCCGGTGCCCCCGCATCCCAGGCACTCGAAATCCGAGACCAGGGGAGCAGCATCTTTCTTAGTGGACGGCAATACCACCAGACCCTCGATGCCGGGAGTCTTGTTGCCCTTGCCTTTTCCATCCCAGTTATTACCCGCGGCTACGTTGCCGCTGATCTGGTTGCTTTCCCGCAACCAGAAATGGTGGGTACGCCCGGAAATGCCGTCGTTGACATTGGCCAGCTCTTCTCCATAGCGCACATCCACTGACAGGTTGCCGGTAATAACATTGTCGTATTCATTGACTTCTTCCATGAAATAACCGTGTCCGTGAGCACGGAAACCGACGTTGTCGGAGACGGTCACACCGTTGACGATGTGCGGCACGACGAAGCGGTTGCCCCCCTCGTCCACCGATTGCCAGATGGAACTGCCGTGGAGTATGCCGTTGTTGGCGTGGGCATGATGCCAGTGTACCGGATACCGGCCCAGTTTTGCCCGGGGACCAAGATTGCGAAATTCCACATTCTTGATGGAAATATTTGATCCCATCAGGTACGCAGTGTGTGGCCGGTGGTTGGTATCGTTTTCCGTTACCAGGGCACCAACGATCTGGAATCTTCGTGTCAGATTGGCGATTTTGGGATTGAGTGTCTGATCGTCGATACGAAGTTCCCGGCCGACCAGGTTGGTTTCGGCCTGGTAGCTGATGGAAGTTCCATTGATCCCGGTAAGAGTTGCCAGGGTATGTTCGCCACGTTCGGAAACCAGCAGTAACTGGTCACCGGTTTTCCAGCCCTGGGGCTGGGCAGCGAGTCTGCCACTGCCGTTGGCAAAAGCCACAGAAGCCGAGACGTCATGATCAAGCCCCTGGAACTGTCCGTTGATGGATATGGCGTCCAGCCAGGACGTGACAGCGGGAGCGGCCAGGTCGAGGGTTCCTCCCGCGACCACCCAGATACCGTTGTCTTCAGGATGAAAACCGAACGATCCGGCAACCGGACCGGGCTGGGTATTGCCGGTAAAGTTGCGGTCGTCATCGACGTAAAACTGGATGGCGCCCTGGCTACCGGACAGCACGCCTCCGTCACAAACCAGGATTGACGCAAAGGCGTTCAGCGTCCCATTGACCAGCAACTGTCCATTGACCTGGATTTCACGACCAATACCCTGGTCCAGGGTCACCTGGTGATCCACGGACACATCGTCGGCAGCAGTGGGCACCTGGCCGCCCCAAGTGCCGGGATCTGACCAGGATCCGTTGCGCACCGAACGAATGGCGATGGCGGGACGGACGGTGTTGTACGCGGCACACAGATCGGTATCGGCGGCCAGACTGGACGGCGTCCAGCCCATCCCGGAACTGACCAGGAGAACTGTCAGGAAAAATCTCAATGGGAAGTCACGATTGCTTTTGCATCCAATGCTCATACGCCTACTACTCTCTTTACTGCGAAGTGTTGCCCAAAAAAACACCGACTGCCTGCCGGCGCGTATGTTTGTGACCAGACTCTCTGAAGTGTTGTGCCGGATTTATCTCGGGCAATGTCGGAGGACGACTGGACAGGCGTAGTGTATTGCGCCATTGCGGGTGGAAACCGCGAGGGATATCAAAGTTTGAAACTTCCAATATTGAAGTGGCTCACAGTTAACGGTGCCCGGGCCCGCCGAATCATCGGGATCGCTGCTCAACGACCCGCTGAAGCCTTCACCATGCAGAAATATCGGGATAGGCCGGAATACTGGTCAGAACCACCGGATCCGGGAGCTGGCCACCGGGTGCAGGGCTGGATGCCAAGGAAAGACGCATGAAACCGGGTTCGAGAACCAATAGTTATGTCCCTGTCACGTAAACCGGACGGCAGCCGAGTTATACTAGAAGGACTTTGTTACCCGACTGACACCCGGCGAGAGAAGATCCTGGAGCCTTAGCGCCAACAATTTTTGGCAGTACTGCAAGCCAGGGCACCGTGCAGAGTGTAACGTTATAACTTTTATCCGGCAGTAAATTCCATGCAAGCGATCCAGACACCGGTACCCGACAACGAACAACAGGCTGTTATCGAAGCCCAGGTTATAGACACGCCTGAAAAGCTGAAAACTGCCATTGATGAAATCAGGGAGTTTCTGTCCACGCCAGGGGTCGTCTCGGTGATGGACCAGGACCCGGGGATGATGTTGTCCAACCTCTGGGTTATGGGCGACAAGATGTCACAGCCCCAGTTGATCGTACTGCGTAGTAATGCAGCGATAGTCTGTATCGCCCCGTTCCTGTTGCAGAAAAAACGCCTGCCCCTGCGCTTCAGCGTTTACCAGCTGGCAGCAATCACACCAAGGCAGCTGCGACTGGTGGGTCGGGATATTGTCCTGCACCCCGACATCAGCGCGGCGGATTGCCTGCCCACGCTGTTTCGCGCCCTGGATCAACATGCCGGACAAACCAGGATCATCTCACTGCCCGAACTGCCCGCCGGCACCGCCCTGCACGATGCCATCGCTGGCACTGCCCGCAGGCCGCTGACCCCGTGGCGGGTACGCAATGTCACTTCCAAGCAGCAAAGTATCGTGCAACACCTGCTGGCGGATTCCTACGACGACTGGTTCATGTCCCTGAGCGGCAAGGAACGCAACGTATTCCGTTCCAAGCACAAGAAGCTGGCTGCCAGGGAAGATGCGCCGGTTGCGTTTCGCAAGTATACCCGGCCGGAGGACGTTGAAGAGTTTCTCGAAGCGCTGGAAACAGTTTACTGGCGTTCCTGGCAGGGCAAGACCTACGGCAAGCGACCGCGTAAAACCGGGCATGCCATCGAACGGCTTCGCGAAGCCGCCAGTCGCGGGTGGCTGCGAAGTTACGTACTATATGTGGGAGACCAGCCCATTTCATTCGAGTTGGGATTTCAGTACAAAGGAGTTTTCGAGGGTACGGAAACCGGTTACGACCTGGACTACTCGCGCCTGAGCCCTGGTGCGATCCTCATTCACCTGGTGATCAAGGATCTGTACGAGGTCGATCCTCCACAGGTACTTGATTGGGGTTTCGGTGCCGCGGACTATAAACAGCGGCTCAGCAACGTGGAAATTCCGGCGTACTCCTACTTCCTGGTGAAGCCCTCGCCGATATTGCTCTATATCGACCTGCAGCGACTGTTGAACACTGTTTACCAGGGCCTGCACAGCCTGAGCGTGCGGCTAGGCCTGGAACGGCGAGTTCGCGGCGCTTTAAAAAAGAAAGTCAGAAACTGACAAGCTTCTTCGCGCAGGTGAATCCATTACCGTGGCGGGTTAGCGGCAGGCTTCCAGGGTCGCTGGCAAACAACGGCGCAGTCTGTCGCGCCTGCCCGGAGACTCGAAGGCACCCACCGGGATATGGATGACATTGTCTGCCAGGTGGACGGCGCGGTCGGTACCAAACGGAAACGACTCCCGGAAGCAGGTGAAAAACCCGGGCACCTGGTCCCAGGTACCCAGCAGAAAAAGTCCCTGGCGATGCAGTCGGGTTAACAGCTCCACTTTGGCAACACCGCTGGAAACCGTGAAACTGACGAATCGTAGTGAAGGGTTGTGACCTTCACCCTCGCCCAACAGGTCGACACCGGGCTGGCAGGCAAGCATGTCTGTCAGTTCGTTGATCACCCGCTCCCAATCCCCGGCGCGACGGTCGATGGCCGCTGCATAGCGCAGGAACCGGTTTATCCCGGCGCCAGCCGGCCGACCGGTATGAGGGTGCCAGTCCAATACCCTGCTGTCGTCATGGTCCGGCTGATGGTAGTCGGGATGGCGTCGCTTTCTGGCTTCATACAGGAATCTGAACAGCCCGTTGCCCGATAACTTGTTCCGCAGTCCGTCCCTGACTTGCGCACCCGCGGGAAAGTCCACCGGCTGTCGGGACAGCAACACGGCACCGTTGCTGTTCTGCGGTACCGTCTTGTAGAGTGACAGCAACAAATGGTCCCCTACCGGCTGCACCTGTCCACGATGCATGCCTTCCAGGGCCCGCACCGCGTCCTCGATGATCAACAGCGACGGGAAGCGGTCACGGATCCCGACCAGCCACGGCAGCGGATAGCCGAAGCTGTGATCCACCAGCAGCACCGTGCGCTCGGGATCGAGGCGATTGAGCTGATCCTCCAGCAATTCCCTGTCCATGTGCAGGTGGTCTTTCGCGGCGTCGATGTGGATCAGCTGCTTACCCATGCTGTGGATCATGAATGACACCTGAGAGCAGATGAAGGCGGGCAGCACCACCACGTCCCGTGGCGATTGGCGCAACACGGTATCGACCATGGCCCAGCCACTGATGCCGACTCCCACATGCCCATAATCCGGAAACTCGGTGCGCAACCAGGCAGTCAACGCCTCTTCACTCATCAGCGCCGCTCCCGTATTTCAACTCCATCGCGTTGATCCAGTTCGTCAGTGGTGTGGACATGGCCCCGGGCAGCAGACTGACTACATGCTTCACCAGGTCCAGGTCCTTGCTGTACCAGCAACCCAGCTTGATGGACAGCAACAGGTAAAGACCTGCGAATAGCACTGCCGCGAAAATATCGACGACGACGAAGTCCATGTAATAGGCTAAAGCCAACGCCGGGGCCATGGCCAGCAGGCCTGCTGACAGCAGCCGCAGGTACAGGCCATAGGGAAGCGCCACGCCCAGGTTTCGAACGACCCACTGAAAACCCAGAACCACCCTGAACAACGTGGAACAGGCGCTGGAAACCACCGCGCCAAGAAGCCCGTACATCGGCACCAGGGAGAAAACCAGGACGAAATGCACTATCAGTACCGAAACCGCGAACTTGACCCGCACATCCTGCCGGTCCGTGGTGCTGAGGAACGCACCAACCGCGGCACTGGTCATGCCATAGCCGGCAATCATGAGCACCGCGGCAAACACCCAGGCCGCATCGATAAACTCACTGCCAAAGACAATGAAAATGACCGGCTCTGCGATCACCAGTCCGGACAGGCCCAGACCGATACCGAAAAAGATGTAGAACCGGGTCGACTCTAGAAAAATGTTCCTGACCCCTTTGACGTTGTCGGCGCCGAAGGCGTGAGCCATTCGCGGCATCAGGATGGTCGACAGCCCGGCAGTGCAAAGCTCGTTGAGCCCCCGGGTCAGGGCAATACTCAACGCGAAAAATCCTACCTGCGCCGTAGTTGCATACTGACCCAGCAGGAACATTTCCAGTGAACTGCCGCCAAGCAGGGCTACCAGGCCAAGCAGTACGGCCAGGCGTCGGTACTTGTGCACTTTGTCCAGGTATTCGCCATCGATGGGACCGCGTTCGTAGCGAATGCCATTGCTGCGACAAAGGTGCCAGGCGGCCACCAGCATGAGATAGCTTGATATCGTGTAGACCATCACGAAACTGTCTACGCGCTGACTGACGAAGGCCAGCACGGCGACCATGGCTATGGTGGCGATTCCCACCAGTATCGTGGAGATGGCTTCAATATCGAAACGCTCGTGCCCCTTGGCGATAGACACAGTGAAGACATAACGGGCCTTGAAAAAGACGGCAACACAGATAAGGGCATACAGCAGGCTGTGCTGATCCTCCAATATCTCCGGCGTGAAAAATTGAAGAAACAGGATAAACCCGAGGCACACCAGGACCGAATTGATGGTCTGTCGTCTTAACAGAATCCCGGCCACCCTGCTGCTGCGTTCCAGTTTTCCGCTGCCCCGGGATTCCGCCACGAATCGAATGGCCGTGGCCGGCAGAGAAATATTGGACAGCTTGATCATCCAGCCACTGAGGAAAATTACATAAGTGTAGATACCGTATTCACTGGGCCCAAGGGCACGGGCGATGATCGCGCTGGCAATGAGGGCAAGGAGGGTCTCGCCGTAGGTTCCGATTGTCGTGATGATGACATTATTGACAACCGAAGCGCGGTTTGTGGAGATCATGCAGTTTTCTCTGGTTCTACTTTCCGCCAGTCCGGATCGACAAGGTAATCGGTCCCTGACTGACAGCCTGTGGCCATCCGCCGGCTGCGGTAGCCCGTGATCGCCGGAAGCAAAGTCGCAGCGGCTGGAGGTGAATTCACTTTCTTTTATATCTTCAAGCTGGCCAGTTTACTTAACGGCAATCGATATTTCGGTGCCGGCGGTCACGAACCGGCCATGGCAGCTCCGGGAATGCGACAACAGGGATTGGCCCTGGAAGTGACATGCTGTGTGGGACAACAGGCGGTAGCCACCGCCCGGTACGGGATACCCACACCTGCGGACTCCTCCGCCATCCGTGTGGACAGGGCAAACACCCGGGCAGCAATAACGAGTATCCTTAAGGTCTCAACCAGGGTGACCGATCCGCGGTGGAGCCCCGGATCAGCTACATCGGCGTGACCTGACCCGGGTACACGGTAACGGTTTGTGAGTCGAGAAGAGAATCAGGATTTTCGGTGGCGTACAGGTTCACCCGGTAGTCGCCGGGGGGAAAGCCATCCAGGTAGCCACCGAGATCATCAACATAGTAGCGCCAGGCTGCCTCGTTCTCGCGAATAAACGTGATGCGGTTTTCCCGGTTTTTCCAGTGGGCCGGGGTAACTGACCAGTATTTCGCCCGCACATTCTCCGGCGTTTTAATCAGCCCTGTCTGGCCTTCCAGGCCCTTGACTTCCACCCAGGTTCCGTAGCCCAGCGGGGCCGAGTGATTCTCGAACATATCGGCGTAATACTTGCTGGTGTAGCTGACGCTGGTCAGGGCCCGGTCATTCCTGCACCGTTTTTTCAGGCAGGCGTCGCGGAACATAATCATGCCCGGTGATGCCCGCCGGCCGGATCCGTAGCCCTTGGTGAACAGGTTGTCGGTATCGATGATGGCGCCTTCCACCACTGCCGAAGTATCCCAGTACGTCGGGTCAATGGCCGTGTTGGTAATAACCAGGGTATCTTTGAGCGCGAATCGTGACTGGTAATGGGAATGTACACCCAGCCGACCGACCAGTGCGCCACCTTCCACGGCGACGGCGCCGTAATTCAGGTAAATCTGGCTGGCCCAGGGTACCGTGTCGCTGTAGTCCCGGGTTTCACTGAACAGGTCGTTGTTACCGTTGAGGATAAACAGGGGATTTCTCAACAAGGCGCCGCTGGCATCGAAATTCCAGGCATCATAGCCCCGAAAACCGGCAATCACGGCGTAGCTGGACAGCGGATTTTCAAACACCGTGTCCGGTACGGCGGTCCACATGCCGACTCCACCACAACCGAGACATTCAAAATCGCTGACTACCGTGACTTCATCGTTGTCACTTGACGGTAGCACCACGATGCCTTCGATCGGCGGCGTGTGGTTACCCCTGCCCTTGCCATCCCAGCTATTGCCTGCTGCCACGTTTCCAGCAATGAGGTTACCGGACCGCAACCAGTAGTGATGGGTCACGTTGGACAGCTCGGCGTCGACGTTGGGCAGTTCTTCGCCATGACGCACATCGACGGAAAGGTTGCCGATGACGCGGTTATCGATCTCGGTGACCTCCTCCATGAAATAGCCGTGCCCCTGGCTGCGATATCCCACGTTGTCTGAAATTGTGGCACCGGACACCATGTGCATGGTGACAAATCGGTTGCCACCATCATCGACCGACTGCCAGATAGAGCTGCCGCTGAGTACACCGTCCGTGTGATGATTGTGATGCCAGTGAACCGGGTATCGCCCGAGTTTCGCCCGCGGCCCCAGGTTGCGGAATTCCACGGACTCGATATGTATACTGGAATGTTCCAGGTACGCGGTATGAGAACGGTGATTCACGTCACCGGGAACCACGTCGGCGGCGATGATCTGCAGACGACGGGTGAGATTGGCAACCTTGGGATGAATTGAACGCTGTTCCTGGTCGGAATCCACTGACAGTACGTAGCCTTCGAGCCCGGAGTCAGGCTGCTGAAACTGAAAGGTGATCTCCTGTCCCGATACGCCTGCCAGCGTCGCCAGTGCCTCCTCGCCTTTCTCGTTCACCAGCAGCAGGGTGTCTCCGGCACGCCAGCCCACTGGGGCCTCGGCCAGTCTCGCCCGATCCCTGTCGAAGGCCGCAGTGCGCAATACGCCGCGCTGAAACCTTCGCGTCCTGGCGTCTTCCAGTGCTACGGCATCCAGCCAGGACGTCACCGGATCACCTGCCAGGTGCAGACTGCCCCCCGGCAGTACCCACAGACCGGTATCTTCCGGGTGAAAGTCCGGGTAGGAGGCGACCGGTCCCGGCTCTGCATTACCGGTAAACAGCCGATCGTTGTCCACGTGAATGGCCAGGGTTCCGGTATTACCTTCCAGCCTGCCGTCCTGACAGACCAGCAGTGAGCCATGGATATCCAGGGTGCCCTGCAGCATGACGGACCCCCTGACCTGTACCTGGCGGGCAATGCCTTCATCCGCCACGAGACGGTGGCTGATCAACACGTTATCGTCACGACCCGGAAGCGATCCGCCCCAGGTGGCCGGATCCGACCAGTCACCGTCCTGTCGCGTGGTCATGAATGTCCGGGGACTGGCCTCGTTATAGGCGCGACATACGTCGATGACGGCGGCGGCAGCCTGGGCCGGCCGTGGCAGGAGTCCGATGGACATCGCCAGGATAAAAACCGCCGCGACTGATCCGGCGGGGCCTCCCGACACGAAAATATCCCGGCACCTGCCGCCGAGCCTGGTGATAAAAAACGCCGTCCATTCCTTCGACGCGTCGATTGATGCTGACTTCTTCTTTCCTTCCATGACCGTCTCCGTGCCGATTTCCATGAGGTTGCCCTTTGTTTAGCATTGCAGCGCGTTGTTCAGCCGTTCAGCAGGCTTACTGAACGATTGCCGAATTGTACGCGAATTTCCGCGTCATTCGGTCATTGACCGGTTGCCTGCCCTGTTGCCGATGCCGCGACCTGGTCCCGTCGACTGCCACTGTCCACTGGTACGATGGACAAATCGGACCGCCATGATCTGTATTGATTCGTTGAGTATTTCAGCAAACCTGCTCAATTTCAACAGGTTACAATTGGAGCCTGGTGCCGTGCAGCGGGCAGTTGCCCGACGTCCCCCTGTCGCTGTCGACGAAAACAGCAGGTTGCCGGCGATCCGTCCACCGGCAACGGCAACTGTTTATTATCATTTTTGCCAACAAGTTCAAATAGATACCCGTTTACCGAAGAATCGACTTGAAGTATCTTTGGCATCCTTACAGTCACTTTACAGTCACTTTCAACGCGACGTGGCGTTTATCAGCGTACCCGTGGCCGGTCCCGACCATGCCAGCTAGGTTTTTCCACAAGATCTTTGATCCACTGGCGATGGGCTGGGGACGCACTCCGGTCGTGTGGAAATGGCGATCACCGCGGGATGACTATGATGCCATTCGACTGGCAGTGGCCAAAAACTTCATTCCCTGCTGGAACCGGCGATTTCCACGGCTGTCGAAACTGCTGTATTACTACATGCTGGCAGTCTGGCCGCTGCGGGCACTGCTGCTGGTAGTACGCCATCTTTCCAGGTCCGGGCGGAAACTGAAACAGGCTCACGGCATCGGCCTGTCAAAACAGTTTTTCCAGCTGATGCACCTGGCCCTCTTGCACCAGGTGGAACCAATAAACTACTACCGCTACGGACTGTATCGCCCGGACCAGGCCAGGGTCACCGGTAAGTACCTCACCACGCTGATCCAGACAGCCCTTTTCGACCTGATCAATGACTGCGTCAGCAACGACTTTACCGAAGATAAGTTCGCATTCAATGGCCTGTTGGCCGATAACGGTTTATCGGTCGTGGAGACACTGGCCTACCTGGATTATCGCCAGGGAGTTGCTGAAATGAGTCACCAGCCCCCTATGCTACCCGACCGGAATTTTGTCGCCAAGCCGAACTTTGGTATGGCCGGCAATGGTGTCATGAGCTTCAAGAAACTGGACGGCGACACTTTTCGATGTTCAGACGCCTGCATCAGAAGTGCAGAAGAAGTGCAGAACCTGCTTATCCGCCTGGCCGGAAAGGAACCGTACCTGCTGCAGCCGAAACTGGTCAATCACCAGGCGCTGGCCGATCTTACAGCAGGTGGCCTGGCTACAGCCCGCATCATCACGGCTCGTTCCACGGAGGGAAAAATTCAACTGGTCGCCGCCGTATTGAAAATGCAGGCGGGAGACGAGGTGGCGGACAATTTTGAGTTAGGCGGACTGGCCAGCGAAATTGACCTGGCCAGCGGTACAATTGCCGCCGCCGTAACCAAGCGGGGACTGGGAGAACGCCATCACCTCCACCCGGCCACCGGGGCAGGAATCACCGGTCGCAGGCTGCCGGACTGGAACCAATGTTCCCTGCTGTTGCAAAGTGCCCATCGGCTGTTGACGGTTTATGCCTTCCTCGGCTGGGACGTGGGCTTCACGGACAGCGGACCGGTAATCATCGAAACCAACGTGCTGTGGAGCCCGGGCCTCATTCAACAGGCGCAGCAGCGGCCCCTGGGGACCGGCGAATTTGCCCGGATCGGCCGGCAGTGGCTGGAATACCGGGACGGGCGTTCCAGGGATACGCAGCCAGTCATTGGTAACGACGCCGACCCGGTCCTGTCAAGGAAAACAACGGGAAGGCTACAGCCGTCGGACAAGCCGCAAAAGGAGCTGTCAGAAAAGTGATCAAGGTACTGGTAATCGACGAATTCGGTGGTTTCAGCTCCGTGCGACTGGTCAATGACTTTGCCCGGGCAGGCGCACAGGTTTACCTGCTGCGGGAATTCACTTTCCAGGTCCCGCTGCCGCGAGGGGCTGTCCTGCTGCCACCGGAATCATTGGCACTGCCAGACCGATTGACAGCCATTGACAGAGCGGTAAAAGAGTTGCAACCCGATGCAGTGATTCCCATGGACGAACCGACTTTGCTGCAAATCTGGGAGAGCCGCCCCCCCTGGCTCAACCTGGTACAACCCCGTATCGACATGGAAAAACTGTCACTGTACGGAGATAAACGTCAAATGGAAGAATTGGCCAGGTCCCTGGGATTACCGCTGCCGGAAACATATCAGCCGGAAGCGGTGGATTCCCCGGAATGCAGGGATCGCATTGCCGCACTGGGCCTGCCGGTGGTAGTGAAAGGAATCGGTGGCTGCATGGGTGAGCAGGTGAGGATCGTCGAGTCAGTAGCCGACGCGCAACAGGCCATTACGGAACTCTATCGCGACACCGGCGTATTACCGGCCGTTCAGCAGTTCATCGGCGGCGCACCCTACCAGAGTGGCGGCCTGTTCGATAAAGGCAGACCGGTGCGCTTCCTCACTGGCGAGAAGATTGCCATTCATCCACCACGCACCGGTCCGGCTATTGCCCTGACGAGCGAGTCCGTGCCCGAACTGCTGGATTACAGCAGGGCAATCATGACGGCACTGGAATTTTCCGGCCTTGCCGGTATCGACTTTATCCGCGACACCGACGGCAGGTTTTATTTTCTTGAAGTGAACCCTCGTATCTGGGGCTCATACGGCCTGGCGAGATCGCTGGGCATCGATCTGTTCGGCGCCTGGTGTCGGCAGATCGAGGGCGAGACCCTGGATACCGACACGGCCTTCCCGGTTGGCAAAAGCTGGGCCAAGATGCCGGAATACGTACTGACCTACCCGCAAAGCCGGGTCAGCCTGCTGCGACGGCTGTGCCGACCCATTGCTCTGAAGTCCCTGGCCTGGTCACAGCCGTCACTGCTGTACCACCAGTGGCGGCGAATCGGCTGGGCGCTGCGCAAATGAACCCGGCGCACCGTATAAGGGATTTTATCACCAGCCTGAGGGTCCCGCTGACCCATCTGCGTGGCGTCGCCAGGCACAGCGGCCACCAGGTCAGCATCGTCTGCGCCACCGGCGAAAAGTCCACCTCGTACATTGCGAACCTGTTGCTAAAACCTGGCTATGAGACGGAATCACTGGGTCATAGCTGGATCTGGACAGTCGCCGGCTGTGCGAAACGCAGAGCACCCCATGCGCAGCTGCTGCTGGTCGAGGTGGGCGGCAGAAAACTAAGCCTGTTCGACCGGGACTGTTTCAGAATTCCGGTCTGGGTCAAAAGTGAGATCCGCCTGCCCGTCCCCCAGCGGTTGAGCAAACGAAAAACCTACCGGGAAGACGCCCGGAAAATCCAGGAAGCCGGTTTTCACTACGAGGTTTCCACCGACCCGGAACAGTTAACCGGTTTTTACCACGACATGTACGTGCCGCTGGTAAGCAGGTCCCATGGTGCCAGTGCCGTGGTACGTAGCAGTTCCAATCTGTTCGCTGGGCCGACCAGGCACCAGCTGTTGCTGGTCAAGCAGAACGACGCGGTTGTTGCCGGACTGGTAATCCGTTACGAACCCGACGCGCCTCGACTGCATATGCTCGGTGTTCTGGGCGGCGACAGACACCTTATAAAACAAGGTGCTTTAGTGGCCTGTTATTTTTTCGCCCTGGAGCATCTCCAGAATGCAGGTTATCAGAAAATAAATGCCGGTTCGTCGCGCGCGTTCATCAACGACGGCGTGCTGACCTACAAGCGCAAGTTTGGACAACGACTCGCCGGCCACTATCCAGTGTATTTTGTCTTGAAAATAATGCGCCACAACGTCCAAACCAATGCGCTGCTGCAAGGCCTGCCGGTGGTCTGCGAGATGGAGGGTGAGTTACACAGCCTGGTGTTCACCGACACCGGGCAACTGGCGGAGTTACAGCGCTCACCAAAGAGTCGCAGCCGGTTTTTCATCGAGGGAACCGCGAGCCTGACCGCCTGCGTACTGGACGGCAGCGACAGACAAGAAAACGCCGGCACCGTGGCAGTAAAGCGTCAGTCACCCGGCCCAAGCCTGCCACTGGTGGAGCTTGAAAGGGCAACCTGAGGCCCTGGGAACCGGCACCGGGCTAGACGATTCCAGGCAGTACCGCGTCCCAGCCGACGATCCGCAAGGTGGCGTTGCCCGGAATCCGCTGCCGTAATGTTTCCTGCAGGCCGGGCGTATTTATCCTGACGGCAAACAGGTACTCCTTGACCCCTTCGCAACGGGTTTTTTTCAACAGCGAGTCCAGCTTTTCCAGGTAATCGTCGCGCCTGTTATCCACCAGCAGTACCTGGTCGAAATTACCGTCACGCCGGAGTACGAGAAAGGGGTTGGCCATAAGAAAGTGTTCCAGGTACCGTGACGGCTTGCGCACCGTCAGCCACACTGGAAATTCATTCAGGTAGGAAATGCGATCGACAAAGGGCTTGAAGGTCAGCTTGAAAAAGGCCACGCCATCGGACAGGAACGGATTGGTGCCGCCCATGTTGAAGATCCTGCTGCCCCTGTCCATGGCATGCAGCATGGCGAAATAGTAAAGGGCAGGCATGCCGCCTATGTGCAGGTAACCTTCGTCGTTGTTCTTCAGGCCAAGATACCGCAAGGTCGCCACTTCGCCGTCGTATTCCAGCAGGCCACCGGAAATTTCCTCGACTTTTTCACCGGCTGCTTCTCCCGTGCCGGCCTTCTCACCGGTCTTTACACCTGTCACTTCGCCTGTTTCTTCATCTGCTCCTTGTCCTGGCTTATCACTCACTTTCTCAACCGCCTTGTCGCCTTCCGCATCACCTGCACTTTCGCCTGCTCTATCGCCTACCCTTTGTTCCGCCATTGCTTCATTTTTTGCTGCTGTCACCTGTTCCGACTCAAGTGGAGCCTGGGTTATACTTTTTACGATTAACAGGTCAGAATTATTGAATACTCGATTTATCTCGCTCCACGTGGGCAGGAATGCAGTGTGGCCATGGCGTCCGCTGATGTACGGTACATGCATGGTGTCAAAAAAACTACGCAGTTGTGCTTCGTCTTCACTGACCTCATACGTCAGGGAATACTTGCGGATCTTGCGGGGAATCTGTTCCCGCAGCTTGGAGCTGGCTTTCTTGAGCTCAGCCAATGGACGGGAAATATCCAGGCAGAATTGCACCCACATGGGCATGGTGAAGCCGCTGCCCCGGCGCAGACGCAGGATCCATGCCGTAACCGGATTGGTTTCCACCAGCACAACATGACAGTCCGGCTGCTCCCTGCGCAACAGGGATTCCTGTGACCAGATCCACGCCCGACCTCCCGGGGAATACGCTGTCGAATCGCCGAGAATCCGTTTCGCCCACAACCGGGCCCGCTCCTCGTTGATCCCGAAATAGGCTACGACTGCCGGCTCATCCCGGGTCGCCGGTGAGATCGACGCCTGATCTGTTTTATCTGCAAGCCTGGTGTAATAGTGAGCCGGCAGGTAGAATCCACTGAGAAAAGGGGACACCAGCTCCCTGATTCGTCCCGGCACCAGTCTGTACAGTCGTGCAAGCATCAATGATCTCCCTGTATTCCTGTATTCTTCCTTATCGGCCTGCGGACTTATTGGCTTACCAGCTTACGCAGCGACCTGCGAGGCCTGATGAGCATCCGGCATGAACCGGATCCAGGGGCGACAGCCGTTCCCCGTCAATAATTGTCTGCTGGCTACCATGCCTGAAGCAGTCCGGCGCAGACTGATTGCTATTGTCTTGTGATCCCTTCGACTATGCAACGGTTCCCGATTCGATGCATTGGCAGCACTCAGTTCTCCCTGGCATCAAGCCTGCCCGGTCACACCGCGGAAAACCTCACCGGTTTGAGGAAATCGGCCCTTCTTTTTTGGTGTTTCTTGAACCCTTTATCATTAAATATCCTGGCAAATGTCTACACTGACACTCTGGCTTGACCGGATTGCAATCTGCGAGGCTGAAACTGTGCGAAGCCATCAAGACTGCCGTAGCCGTTTTAGCAGCAGCGTGTTTATTACTATGGTTTCCGGACGATAACCGTAATACACTTTCACACTGCGCCGGGCAGCGGGATAGAATCCGACTGGCAAACCAATACCGGTACCTGCAAGACCGTCAATTGCCGGGTTTGCCACTGTCATGGCAGCACCGGCTTGTAAAGCACTTCCTGAATCGCACGGTGCGGCGTCCTGAAAACACTCTGAGCAGGCTGATACAACGCTTATGCAACGCTTGAGACTGGACAACTTTGGCATTCAGCAAAGCGATGACCATCAACTGATTTATGGCCATGTCGGCGGTGAAAAACTGTACTTCAAAACACTATGGGACCGGGAACGGGACACGCCCGCACTGCGGCCCGGGGCCGAACCGTTTATCTGTGCCATGCTGATGCCGGCCATGCAGGCCGGCGCCACCCTGGAGATACCGGCCGAGCTGCCGGCGTCTCGAACTTTCCTGGACAAAATTGGTGTCGCCCAGGAAATATTCAGCTCGTGGTACCCTGAGCTGTCAAAGGTTCCTATCGATGTAAATGTCGATGTCGCCTCTGCCCCGGCAGAGGCTGGCAACTCCCACTGCGCCACCTTTTTTTCCGGCGGTGTCGATGCCTGTTATACGCTGTTGAAAGAGCAGGACAAGCTGACTCACCTGGTTTACGCCCGCGGTATCGACATGCAACTGGACAAGGAGACACTGTGGCAGCAGTGCCTTGCGCATAATCAGCAGATCGCCGACCAGTTCAACAAGACCCTGGTGGCGGTGGAAACCAACGTCAGGTTTTTTATCCGCAGGATCAGCTCACCGGATATCGGCTGGAACCAGGCAGTAGGCACCGGCATGGCGAGCCTTGCCCAGTCCCTGGGATTTGCCCGCACCCTCATCAGCTCCAGCAATACCTACAATGCCCTTCACCCCTATGGCTCGCACCCGCTGACGGATCCACTGTTTTCAAGCGAAGCCGTGCAGATCATTCACAATGGCTGCGAAGCCAGCCGCCACGAGAAACTGATGCGAGTTGCCAGTGACGAGCGGTTATTGCCGCACCTGCGAGTATGCTGGCAGGACAATGGGTTCAATTGTGGCCACTGCGACAAGTGCCTGCATTTTCGCATGGCGCTGCGGTTACTGGACCTCCGCGCCGGGGGACTGGAGCCCCTGACTGACTTCAGTGAATTGCGTCATGCCCACACCGGCAATCTCGGCGAATACATCGAGTGGGAAGACAACCTGGTTCTGGCCCGCAAGGTTGGAGACCGCGCGGCCGTCAAGGCGCTGCAGAAAATATTGAATCGCTACAAACGCAAACAACTGTTAAAGCTGGCGGATGAGCTGCTGCTCAACGGACGACTGCTGGCACTTAGACAACGAAGGGCCTGAGCGGCGCTGATTAAAGAGTAAGGTTGATGAACCGATTTGCCCAGAATTACCCCCAGCTGATGAACCAGGCCATGGACGCCGGGTACAGTAGACATCAGCTGACAGAACTCGGCCAGGCGTTTCGCTTTGCTCTGGATTTTACCGACGGGGTATATCGTGCCCAGGGCGTCCCCCTGATCAATCACGTCACCTCCACGGCAAGTATTGTCATGGCGGAAAAGCAGGAACCGGAACTGGTCATGATCGCCCTGCTCCACGCCGCCTACGTGATCCACCTGTTTGACGACTCGACTCGAAGCCACAACCTGGTGAGCCGGCGACAGGAAATCCGGACGCGATTCGGCCACACCGTTGAAGACCTGCTCTACCGATACGGGACCATGGAATGGTACGAGATCAGCAAGATCAGAAAATACCTGGACGAGATTGATAGACTGGAACCCGAAACCAGGGCTCTGCTGACCATTCGCCTGGCCAACGAACTGGACGATCACCTGGATGATGCCATGGACTTTGCCGCGGAAAAGCGCGGAGCAAGGACCCGGCCGGAATTCCTGGCGCTATGCCGGGACCTGGCCAGGGCCCTGCAACTGGACACGATAGCCGACGAGCTGGATCGGTTGACCACACGGAATACGCGAACTTTCGATGCGCTACGCTGGCCCCATGGGCAGGGTTTCGAGTTGAGAACCCGGCCATGGGAAATGCCACTGACCGAAAAAATATGGCGCAAACTGAGTTACCTGGCACGCAATACAGGGAGAAAGGTCCGAGGGGCCGGCTGATCACCTTGGGAACCTTGTTCCACGATATGCCAGGATTAACAGACAAGCAGCAGATCACGGACCCGATTGATTTCCAACCAGGGCAGAGCAGGCAGCGTTCATGGGACCAAAACTGAAGCAACCATTCGACTCCCCACAGGTAGACAGCTTCCTGGCGAGCTATCCGCCGGTCCCCTACCGGATCAGGTTTCTGGATCACTGTGTGCGTTTTTTCCCCCGCCGTTTCTTTAAGTTTTTAAGTCCGCATAACCAGGACAAGTTCATTTCCCATGCACTGTTTTTCAGCCGACCACTTACCAGTGCAGACCGGTACCCGGAAACATCGCCCTGTGTGGTGGGAGTGGCCGATAAAGGTATAGTGCAACGACTGATCGATCACCCGGAAGGCTTCCGCGCCGACATGTACTGGAATCGCTTCAACCGCGGGGACACCTGTTACTACCTGCTCCACGACGGAGAAATCAAGTGCTACCAGTGGGTCAATACCAGTTTCTGCAGCATCTACTGTGGTCATGAAAGCGAGGTCATTTTTCACCACCTCAGGGAAAACCAGGCCTATACCTATGATTTCTATACCTACAGTGACTTTCGGGGACAGGGCTATGGAAAAATTCTTAAGCGCCATGTCTGGGCCGATCTTTTCAACAGCAAGGCAGAGCGATGTTACAGCGGCATTCACCCGGACAATTTCGTCTCACTGAAGATTCACCTGGCTGGAGGTTTCAAACTGGAATGCCCCTACTACCTGTACCGGGTCATGTCCTGGACCCTGGCGGTACGTGGTACACAAAAACAGACGCTGGCGATTGCCAATTGGCTGGATTCGCTTACACTGGAATCCGCGCCGAAACCCGATCAACAGTCCAACTGACTTTCTGCACGGAAAAGGCGGAACGGACCAGCTGGTGAATCGCCTGCTATCGAAGGTAGCAACAGCACGCTGCAGGCTGCAGGTTGACAGGCAAAACCGCGGATCGGCAATCGTAGTGGAAACAGCAACAGGAAAAAGGAGTGACAGGATGGCTTCCCCGCGTCTCCCCATTGATCTCAACAGCCGTGGTCTGCTGGACCTGGGCGAGGCCTGCCTGGACTCGGACCTGAAAGCCGCCGTGCTGGATTGCGTGGCCTCGCTGAAATCGGAAGCCGGCCAGGCCATTGCAGATTACCGGGCGGACGACAAGGCGCTGTCTCATGTCTCACCGGAGTCCCTGGCAGCCCTGCTGGCCGAGGACACCAACGTCCACGGCCTGGCCACTGACCGATCACTGTCCAATACCATTTGTTTCACCGCGCCCCACATAGAAGGCGCGGTGAATACTCCCACGGTAGCGAAACAGCGCCGCGTGGTGGATCGCCTCATGGGTCGCTTCGTCCAGGACCTGTTTACCACCTGGAAGGACCTGGCTGTGACACCCTCAGGCCTGCTCTGGTACCCACCCGGCTGTGCCATGGGCTGGCATACCAACAGCAATTCGGCAGGGTGGCGAGTCTACATGAATTACTGCGAGGAAGAAGGCAAATCGTTTTTCCGCTACCGGGATCCTGACAATGGCGAAATCGTCACCCTGGAGGATCGGCAGTGGAACTTCCGCATCTTCCGGGTGACCAGGGAGGACCCGCTGTGGCATTGTATCTATTCCGATACCAACCGCTTCAGCATCGGTTACAAGATACTGGAACCAAGCTTCAAGGGTGCCGTTTTCAATAAGCTGAAAGCCGGTATCGGCCTGCGCCGCTGATGCCCCGTCACGCCATCACTAGAAAGTATCGGGCTGTCGCCGGCCCCGGACCGGAGGAATACCCGCGTACTTGCGGCGGACTTTCCTGTTCGCACCGGAATAAAGGTTGGATACCGGCCATGAACACAGCGCCTGCCAGGCACACACCAGTGCAGGATGCCCACACCCACCTTTTGGCGCTGCCAAAGGGATGTAATTGACAACAGAATGGCTGTTGAATCCACCAGTGACCGCAGAACCCGAACAGCAGTAATGGCAGATATTTCCGTCAGCGTCATACTGCCGTTCTACAACGGCAGCAGGCTGATCGACACGTCCATACCATCGGTCCTGGCCCAGACCTACCGGACCTTCGAATTGATTATCGTCGACGACGGCTCCGATCCCGGTGAAGCAGCCTGCCTGCAGCGCTTTAACGACCCCCGGATTGTGCTGATGCGACAGGAAAACGCCGGTGTCTCGGCAGCGCGGAACACCGGGATCAGGCGCGCCACCGGCACCTGGCTGGCCTTTATCGACCAGGATGATTACTGGGCTCCACAAAAACTGGAACTGCAGGTCAATTACCTGGCCGACCACTACAAGTGCCTGGCCCTGCATACCGCGGTACGCCGGCAACGGCCGGACGGCAGCGTGGCCGAATACCACAAGAAGGCCCTGACGCTGGAGGATTTTCTCTGGACAAGCCCCTGCCCGGCCTACCTGTCCAGCACGATGATCAAGCGCAATGCGCTGTACCGCGCCGGACTGTTTGACGCGACGCTGCGTTATTCACAGGATCACGAATGCTTTATGCGCTGTGCACGGCTGTTTCCATTCCACTATCTGGACGAACCGTTGGTCACGCGGATTGAGCACGACCGTAACCTGTCCGGCGACAAGCCGGGTTGCTGGCGTGAAGCCGTGGCAATTATCCGGCAGTACCGGAACGAATACGCAGACTTGCAGGCATTCAGGCAATGCCTGTACACGGTTCATCTCGAATACGCCCGCCTGGCCGCGCAGAACAGGGATCGAAAGTGGTTTATCGAAATTCTTGCCGATCTCAAGTCCGAGAAATTCTTCCGCCCGCGATTTCTGCTCAACCTGCTCACCGGCCACCCAGGTTTCCGCCCGGCACCGGAAGCTATTGGCGGTGCACCGCATGGCAACCGCTAGCGCATGAAAATTATCCCGGAAAGCCCAATGCCTTGTGCCCGACGAACAGGTCTGCTGCCGGATAGCAATGCCCCGAGGGAACAAAAGTCGTGAACAGGGAGGCCCACAACCCAATCCCGGTCATCCTGACCATCGACGTGGAACCCGATGAATTCCTGGTTGACAGGAATAACCCGGGGCCGTGGTCAGGGTTCGAGTTCTGCCAGGCCTACCTGGAAACCCTGCGCCAGGAATTCCGGCAGGCTACGGGTCGTCCGGTGCACCTGAACTGGATGTTGCGCATGGACCCGCAGATAGCCACCGCTTACGGCACTGCCACCTGGGCCGTGGACCGGTACGGCGATTTTTTCGACGCCTGCCTGACCCAGGGCGACGCCATCGGCCTGCATGTCCATAATTACCGCTGGTCCGACAGCCTGAATAACTGGATCGATGACAGCGCCAACAGCGAGTGGATGACCTGTTGCCTGGAAACCGCGGTTGACGCGTTTCGCGGCGCCTTCGGCAGTCCGGCTACCGTTCTGCGCTTTGGCAATTACTGGCAGAGTACCGACTCGGTCAATGCCGCGGAGCGGCTGAGCATTCGTTACGACCTGTCCATCGAACCCGGGGTACTGTCCACAGTCGGGATCGATGGTCGGCCGCACACGGCACCCACGCCCAGCTTCACGCGGGTGCCCCGGGTGCCATACGTACCGTCCCCGGAGGATTTCCGCAGGCCCGGCGGCGACCCGGCATCCCGCCAGATTACCCTGATACCGCTGACCTCCGCCTACCTGAAACTGGGCTATCGTCCCCAGGAACTGCGCACCCGGCTGGGTCGACTGCTGCGCAACGGCATTCAGGGGCGCTGGCAAAGTACGCCCCTGGCCATGCTGGCCAGGTGGGAGGGCGAAAACCGGTTCGACGCCATCCTGCAACGGGCCGTGGCCCGGCAGCAGAATCCTTACCTGGCTTTTGTGATCCGCTCCAACATCAACAGGAACCGGCTGGCCAGGATAGACCCCAGCATGCGGGCCCTGCTGAATTTCTGCAGCCAGGAAACCCTGGTTTTCTGTACTCCCGGGGAAGCCATGGAACAGCTGCGGCAGAACAACAGCAGGACAACGCCGCCGGCAGTTCAATAGACCATGGCGGAGTCGTGATAATACTTGAATTCGAGCACATTATTTGACGGGTCAAGCAGGGCGATGGTCAGGTGCTCTTCCCGTCGACCCGCAAACCGTGTTGTGAGGGGCATCAGGATACGCACGGCGGCGGATGCTTCTCCTTTTACAGAATTTTCCCCACGACCATCTGCTTTTTCCGCAACGCGCTGGACCATGGCATCGAATTCCTGCCGATTGAGAAAGGTAATGCCGAAATGGCGAGGATAAAGCTCCGGTGTCGCATCAATCGCTTCAGGCGCCAGATGACACACGACTTGATCACCGAAAAAGTCCAGGGTTATCCTGTCATCGTAGCGCCTTGCGCGTCGACAACCGAGCACCCCGGTATAAAACTGCTCCGTGGTATCCAGATCGGCACAGGGAATAGCCAGGTGAAACAACCGGTGGACGCTGCGCATGGGCTGAGTTCTCTCGTTCCGGGATCGGGTGCTGCTGCTTTCCCGTATGATTTACGGAAACGCTGCTCAACAGCTTAGCATACAACACCGGGGCCGGCACGAGGACAGGTTTCGGCGACACCCTGATGCTGAATACAACAGTCAGTGTATCTGCCGCGCCATTACCGGGATGGCGTTGGTCGGCGCTTGACCAGTCAGGGGTTTTAACAATAGGCTCGCAACCAGTCTTGTGAAAACGGTTGCAAAAAAAAACAGAACGCCCCGGAAACTACGGCGCGTTCTGTGTCAACCGGCCCCCTGCGCAGCGGGGACCGTCTCTCCCGAATTCAGTCAATCCGCACAATATGCACGGCGGCCACCGGGTTTCGCCAGTCATAATTCTCCGGCGCCAGGTCCCCCACTCCCTGGATTCCGGGGCTTACGTGCACGAAGCCTTCACCCAGGCCCATGGAAAACGGCTCCCCGCCGCACTGGGGTCCGGGAATACTGGTACACAGTTCATCATTGCTTTCACTGCCGGCGTCGTAGGCCACCGCGAAAACCGAGACAGACTCCAGTTTCTTATTCAGCGGCAGGCTGTTCACCGCGACAAAGCTGTCGTTGGTGGGCAGCAGCATGCCTGCCAGGCTCAAGCGGGGAAAGCGGCGCAGTGAGGCGTGTACCGTCACCGTGCGGGATTCTCCGGGACCGATGAGTCCACCACCGGTGAACTGGATATCGCCGGCAACCCCGGCATCGTCAAGGGCCATGGCCAGCGGCATGGTGGCCCCGCCCTCCGCAAGGTCTGCCAGTGGCTGGCTTGGTGGCTGACCCACGGAAAAGAAGGCCGCATCGGCGGTATGGGTGGCGACGATCAACGGCGTAAAGTAGATACCCCGGGTCAGGTTGGTCAAGGTCACCTCGTAGCTTGCTTCGTGCACGGAATTACCCTGAGCCAGTCCGGCACCGGACAGCAAAAGCGCCATCAGTCCCAGCGAGCAGATCGAAATCAGTTGCGTAAATGCTTTCATCGTTTATCTCCAGAAACAGTGAGTCGTACGTAGCGTGTATGGCCCGACCAACTACGGTACGCGGCATCGCAGGACCTGTTGCCCCAGGATTCAGCCACCGGATTGTCCGGCACACACGACAATAAGTCTGGTCCCGGTTGTTCACACCGGCATCACGATTTTCATCAATAATTTACTGTAAACATTACTGCTATTTCATTGTTTTTATTATTTATTAACTGGACTGCCTGGTTCGGTGTGATAATTCCGTGACATTCTCGGTCTAGGCTTCAGGTAACAGGTTCAAGGTCTCGGTGGACAGATAGCGGCGGGTCTGCACCTGAAAGCAAAAACAAGATTCACAAGGAGAACGCCATGGAGCAACACCAGGTGCTGGTCATCGAGGACGAGCGGGACATCGCCCAACTGCTGGCCATGCACCTGCGGGATGCCAATTGCCAGGTGACCCTGGCCGCCGACGGACATGAAGGCATGCGACTGGCCTTTGCCCGACCCTGGGACCTGGTGATCCTGGACCTGCGTCTGCCGGGGCCCGACGGCCTGAGTATCTGCCGTGCCCTGCGCCGCGAGCAGGTATACGTGCCCGTGCTGATGCTTACGTCCAAATCGTCGGAACTGGACCGGGTTCTGGGACTTGAACTCGGAGCCGATGACTACCTGACCAAGCCGTTCAGTGTTTCCGAATTGATTGCCCGGGTAAAAGCCATCTTCCGTCGCGTGGCGTCGTTTCAAAAGCGCTTCACTGAAGCCGGCGAGGCGCTGGCAGCAGGACCGCTGACCATCGATACCGGCGGGCGCCAGGTATCACTGAACGGGCAGAACGTTACGCTGACGGCCAGGGAATACGATCTGCTGCTGCACTTCGTGCGTCATCCCGGCCAGGTGTTTTCGCGGGTGCAGCTGCTGGACAGCGTATGGGGATATGGCTACGAAGGCTATGAACACACGGTGAATTCCCACATCAACCGCCTGCGCGCCAAGATTGAGCCGGACCCGGCGCGACCGGCGCTGATCGTCACCGTCTGGGGCGTAGGCTACAAGCTGGACTGCCCCAGGGAACAGGCTCAGGCAGCAGGCGGGAAACCTGCCGGTCCATCGCCGGGCCTCCGCGCTGTTGAGTCGCCATCTGCCTCACCGGGACCAGCCTCTCCCGCCACATCCCGCTGCTCACCCCCGATAACAACCGCAGCGCCCGCTGCCACCCGCGGTCCGGCTGCCGGCAACCTCAGGGAGTCGTCCAAATGAATACCCTGTTTGCCCGTCTGTCCCTGGCGCTGCTGGCCATTGTCCTGGTCATCAGCGGGGCGCTGTTTGCCGTGAACCTGTTCAGTGCGCGCAATTACTACGAGGAAATCACCCAGCGCCTTAACGAATCCATTGCCATGTACGTCACCGAACAGAGCCAGTTGATCGCGGATGGCGAGGTTGATCGCCAGGCCCTGGCGACACTGGCCGAACAGGCCATGGTGATCAATCCCACGGTAGAAGTGTACCTGCTGGATACCCAGGGTCGGATACTCGGCCATGGGGACCCCGACAACCTGCTCACCACCCAGGTGAACCTGGCACCGGTACGCCAGCTGCTGACCGGCAACACCCGCCTGCCCCTGCGCGGCACCGATCCCCGCAGCAACCGGGAGAAGATTTTTTCCACCTGGCCGGTGATGCAGGGCGACACCCTGCAGGGCTATCTGTACGCCGTGCTGGGCGGACAGAAATACGATGCTCTGGCCAGCAGTATACGGGGCAGTTACGTGCAGCAGGTCAGCCTGGCGGCCGTACTGGTCATATCACTTAGCGCATTCCTGGTGGGACTGCTGGTGTTCAACCTGATGACCCGCCGCCTGGGGCGCCTGACCCGCCGGGTTCGACAGTTTACCGAGTCGGGATTCGACCCGGACCGGTCGGGGTTTCTGCCTCCCGCTGGGCCGGCACCCAAGCCGTCCCATCAGCCGGTTGCCGACCGTGGCGACACCGCTTTCTTTGCCCCGGCCAACGTAACTGTCGGGCCCGGACAGACCGGCGGTCGCGGCTTGGCCGACAACGCTCTGCCGTCGCACCGGGGCGACGAAATCACCCAGCTGCACACGGCGTTCCGTCACATGGCCGACAAGATCGTTCAGCAGGTCGAAGAGCTGAAGGAAACCGATCGGTTGCGCCGTGAACTGATCAGCAACGTCTCCCACGATCTGCGCACACCCCTGTCTTCGCTGCACGGCTATATCGAAACCCTGTTGATCAAGAACCGGGAACTGGACGCCGAACAGCGGCGACAGTACCTGGAAGTCGCCCGCAAACACAGCCGACGACTGGAGCGGCTGATCAGCGATCTGTTCGAGCTGTCCAAGCTGGAAGCCGCAGCCATCAAGCCCAGGCTGGAACAGTTCAGCCTGGCGGAGTTACTCCAGGACGTAACCCGGGAATTTATGCTGGAAGCCGGCAAAAAGCAGATTGAACTGAAGGTGGAAGGTGACCCGGACAATGCCCTGGTCCGGGCCGACATCAGCCTGGTACAGCGGGTTCTGGAAAACCTGCTGCGCAATGCCATTCGGCACACGCCCCGGCGTGGCACGGTGACCGTCAGCATCGATCCTCGACCGGAAAAAGTGGCAGTGACCGTGGCCGATACCGGCTGTGGCATTGCCGAAAAAGACCTGGACCGGGTATTCGAGCGCTTTTACCGCAGCGAACAGGATGATCCCCTGGCCAACGATTCCGCCGGCCTCGGCCTGGCTATCGTGCAGAAAATACTGGACCTCCATGGCAGCCGCATTGCCGTCACCAGCAAGCTGAACAACGGCACCACGTTTGCTTTCGATCTGCCAAGTCCCCGGGCGGCCTGAGGGAAGCCGGCGGTATTACCGTTGGTGCCGCGCAGCACGGTTTTGTGATGCAGGTAAAGGTTTCCCGGATTGATAGCAACAGATGCCGGAATAAAGGCGTTTTCAGCCAGGGGCAATCTGTCACTGGCCGGACCAATCTGCTAGCATGGCGGCTTCCAATCCTCGGTGCCTGCTGTCCATGTCCACGTGCTGTATCGGTATTTCTATCCAATCCGGATCAGTCCGCCGCCTGCCTCCGTTTCGGGGACCGCATAGCGAGGTAACCAGCATCCATCCTGCGGTGCGGAAAGTGCCTGACCAGATCTCCCGCAACGCCTGCATCACTGACAATCCCCCCTTTACCGGCGCTGCTTGTGTGACACACGTAACTTTCCAGGCCAGCATTCCCCTTGAAGCCGGCCCCTTGTTGATTGCCGTGGCTTCACCGACGACAGTACGTACGCAAATTCCTGAAGACGGCCTGCCCATTCCATCATGATTCAACGTATTGCAGCTTTCTTCCGGAGTTTCCGGATAGAGCTTACAGAGTTCAGCGGCACCAGTGCACTGACCGACGAACCCGTTACCATCGTCGGTTTTGTCAGGGACAAAACCGGCTACTTCCTCATGGGGCAGCTGTTCAAACCCGGTTACCGCTCGCGACCCGTGGGCACGTCCCTGATCTGGCAGGTCCCCAGGGCGGCCCGACAGCTGTGTCCCGACGCGACGCTGTTGATCCTGGAGGTGGGCAAGGAAAACCGTAAGCTGCCACTGTTTGGTACCGACTACCTGCGCATCCCCAACTGGGTTCGCGGCGAGATTCAGCTGCCGCTGGACCGGACAATTACCCGCAAGAAAGACTACAAGGAGCAGGTACGCAAGATCCGCAAGGCGGGCTTCCGCGTAGAAATCGCCACCTCCAGGGAGCAATTTGCGCTGTTTTATGACGAGATGTACCTGCCCCAGGTAAGCATCTCACACGGTGACAGTGTCTCTGCCTACGCCCGGGAATCCATCGTGGACGAGCACGACAGGCTGGAATTGCTGCTGATCATGCTGGACGATGAAGCTGTGGCCGGGGAACTGATTTCATACCGTGAGGAAGTTCCGGAACTGCACGCCGTGGGGGTCAGAAACCGGGATTCGGACCTGATCCGCCGGGGCGCCCTGTCCGCCTGCTACCATTTTGGACTGCAACATCTTGAAGAACGCGGCTTTCAGCGAGTGAGTGTTGGCGGCTCCCGCAGCCTGCTCAATGATGGTGTACTCCAGTACAAGCGCAAGTGGGGACAGAGAGTGACCTTTCCCTATGACGCCTACCTGCTGACCCGGGTCCTCGAAGCCACGCCGGCAACCCGCAACCTGTTGAAAAAACTGCCGGTTATCTGCGCAGCCGGTGACCAGTTGATCAGCCTGGTATTTGCCGAGGAAGCCGAGCTGAATGCCCTTGTCGACGATCCCGGATTTATCACCTATCACCACTACCCGGGCACAGCGGGCCTGTATGGGGTTATACTGAGCGACACGGTGGCGCTGCAGTCGAATCCCCTGGCCCGACCGGTGGGTCTGAAAAAGCTCGCTGCCGTGCAGTCACCGCCCGGAGACAGCCAGGCCGTCAATTAGCGGGCTGTAAGTCCGCTCCAGGCAGTGGATGAGCAGTCATACGGCTGCCCGTTGACCGTGCGTTCCGCTACCGGTGCTGTTAACAGGAACCTGACAACAAGAATCAATATCATGTCTTTCAGAAACTATCTGCGTCCGCTTAAAGTCAGGCTTCGCAGCCTTCAGGCGATAGGCATCAAGCGCATCCGGCCCAAGGTGCTGCGCACATTGCCTCATGACAGCGAGGCGTTTACCCAAGGTCTGTGTCTGCACCGCGGCAGCCTGTACGAAAGCACCGGACTGGCGGGCCGTTCAAGCCTGCGTGTTATCGACAGTGACACCGGTCGCGTGGAACGGCAGATTGCTCTGCAGGAAGCACTTGGGACCACTTTTGCCAGCCATCTCGACGGCAACGACAACGACAGCGAGGAGGACAGGGTCAACAAGGCTTTTGCCGAGGGTATTGCCATTTTCAACGACCGGCTTTACCAGTTGACCTGGCGTTCCGGTATCGCCTTGCGGTATTCCCTGCCCGCCCTTGAACCGGTGGACACACTGCCGCTCACCGGCCAGGGCTGGGGACTCGCCAGTGACGGCAATCACCTGGTGCTGAGTAACGGCTCGCCGCTGATCGAGTTCCGGGATGCCGAACTGGGCCTGGTCAAGTCAGTCAGGATTACCGCCAACGGACTGCCCTTCGGCCTGATCAACGATCTTGCCGTTCACGACGGCAAACTGTATTTCAACGTCTACCGCCACCCCTGGATCTACGTGGCGGACCTGGGATCCGGACGGGTTGAGAGAGTCCTGGACCTGGCGGACATTGCCAGGGAAGAAGCCCGCATCCTCCCGGCCGGGGTGGAGCCCCGGCGGGACGTTATGCTGAACGGTATCGCCATCGACTCGCCGAAGGGACTTGCCTATGTTACCGGCAAGCTGTGGTCTCACTATTACGTGATAAGTCTTGGCGAAGCCGATCATCCGGCGGTGACCACTACCTGACTTCCAGCATGTCGTGACTGCCGCCACTTACCGTCAGTTCGAACGGTTCATCCATGTATACAACGACGCCGTCGGCACCGATATAGCCGACGATAAACCGATACGTGCCAACTTCGTTCAGTGTCAGCTGCAGCTCACCGCCATAGTAGGCCAGGACATCGATTTCGTTGCCGGCAGCCAGCACGCGCTCGTCAAAAGGTATCAGGTGTTCCGCATTTCCATCCCAGCGCACCAGGCCCTCCCGGGTGAGCATCTGGTAGGCCTCGTCACCCGCCGGGGCAACCAGCACGAACACGTCACTGCTGGCGCCAAGGTCTGACAGCTCCGGTTCCAGGTAAACCCGCAGTTGGATGGACTCACCCACCAGGAACGAGGAATTGAAGGTGGACCCGCCGTCGGCGGTTGCCCCTACCCTGATCCGCGCATCGGTGGAGTTGGCGTCAGCTCTGACAGTGACCGCCTCCGGGGGCTGTCGTGCCGGGGCCTGAATCGTTACCACCGCCGTATCACTGGCACTGGCACCCCGGTCGTCCACGGCCCGGAATTCCACTACGTGCTGGCCGTCTGTCAGGAACAGTGTGGTCGATGCCCCGCTGGCCTGGAGCTCACCGTCAAGCAACCACTGGGTACTGGCCAGGTTGCCGTCCAGGTCGTAGGCCGTGCCTCCCAGGGTAACAAATTCACCGGGCAGCCCGTCGGTATCGGCGAAATCCGTCTGACCGGTGTCGATGAAGGCCACCGGCGGCTGCTGCGGATACACCGCCCCACCCAGGGTCACGCCTTCTTCGAACAGCAGTTCACCGCCGCTGGACCGGTAATAGCGGACAATGTACTGGCCGGCCGGAAACCCATGGGGGTAGCCCAGGTCGCCCCGGGCCAGACTTTGCTGGTAGCCGGCATCGTGCTCATAGGCGTAGGATGCCGGCCATTCGTTCTCGCCCACGGGCGTCACCGACCGGTAGTAGCGGTGCTGGTAAATGCCGTCGATGGTGCGATGGGGCAGCCAGTGGCCAGGCTCCGGTACCACCTGGATACCGCTGCCAAGGGGACTGCCGATGGTGGCATTGAAATACCGGGAGTGCCCGGTGTGACGCACGAACATGCCATCCAGCGCCGCGCCATTGAGACGCGCCTGGTCGAACCAGATCGGCACCGGTGCCTGGCGCTTGAGATTGGGATAGTTACGCCAGAACAGTGCGCCGGCGGTAATCTCCGTGCCGATTACCCGGGTGAGGGTTTCCCAGTAAGTGGGATCGATAGCGTATTCGGCGTTAATGGAACCGCCGATGATCTCGCTGCGACCTGCATAGTGATTATGAACGCCGTAATAACCGGCCAGGCTGGAGTTGAGCACCCGGGACTGGGCGGAATTGAAAAAGATCTGCCCTGCCCAGTGACTGTTCCAGCCATTCATCAGCAGGGTGGAATTGGCAATTTCGGTATTGTTCAGTACCGGATACCAGCCGGCAACGCGGGAATACGCGAACTGCGAATTGTCCACTCTCACCAGTTCGTCGTCCACATAGGACCAGGCTCCGAATCCGCCACAGCCCAGGCACACGAAGCCGTCCACCACCGTGTCGACTTCCCTGGTGGAAGGCAGCAGGGCCAGGCCGTTGGCCTCCGGAAAACGATTGATGGGAATATCGTCCACGTGCCCCACCGCCACGTTGTTGTCGTAGGTATTGCCCTGCCGGACCCAGTAGTGGTTGGTGGCATGCGACGTGCCGGGAAATATCCGCTCGTCGACATTGGGTAATTCCTCCGGGTGATGGATTGCCACGGTCATATTGCCGACAAGACTGTTGTCGAATTCGTCGCCGGCTTCCATGAATATGCCATGCCCCTGGGACCGGTACATGAGATTGTCATGGACCGACAGGCCTTGGGTGGAGTGGATGGTAAGCCAGCGGTTGCCGGGATCGGCGGTGGCGGACCAGATACTGGACCCGTTGATACCCTGGCCCGCGGCATTACCGACCAGGTGCCAGTGTACCGGGTAACGGCCCAGCTTGGACCGCGGACCCAGGTTGCGGAACTCGACATTGTTCAGTGACGCCCAGCCCATGACTGTGACGTGAGACCGGTGGTTTGGCGACGCGTCGGTGACATCCGCGGCAATCACCTGGAAGCGTCGGGAAAGATTGCCGATTTTCGGCTTGACCTGTTCGCCTTCGTAGTCCAGTACGTAGCCGGACAAGGGCCTGCCCCGGGAGCCCGTTCCGTTTTCGTCATAGGTAAGCAGGTTGCCGCGCAACGACACCAGCGTGGCCAGGGAATGGTCGCCCTGCTCGGAGGTAAGCACCAGCGTATCACCGGGTTGCCAGCCTACGGGTATACGGGCCAGTGTGGCGCTGCCACCGTGGATGGCCAGGGCGCGGCGAATACCGAAGTCGAAGTCCTGCAACGGTCCTTCTGGCTCCACATCCACCCAGGATGTCACCGGTGGTCCGTTCAGATCCAGCCGACCGAACACCCACAGGCCGGTATCTTCAGGATGAAAATCCGTACCAAGCGGACCGAAGGTCTCGTTGCCGGAAAACTGGCGGTCGTCGGCCACGTGAATCTGCAGGGATCCCCGGGTACCGGTGAGTTCTCCGCCGCTACAGACGATGACCGAACCGTAGGCATGCAGGTCACCGGCGATGGTGAGGTCCCCGAAAACCTGGACCTCCCCGGCGGAACCCGAGGTCAATTGCACATCATGCATGACCCTGACATTGCTGAACCGCCCAGGCACGGTCCCACCCCAGGTCGCCGGATCCGACCAGGCACCGGCCCGTACCGAGCTGACAAATGCCTTGGGTTGTATCGCATTGTAGTCGGCACAGGGTCCGGCTATGGCACCGGCTGCCCCGAACCCAAGCAGCCATGCCAGCCAGGATTTACTGGACGCCGAAACCAGGCGTCGAGCCGGGCCCAACGAGGCCAGGGAAAAAAAATTGCTGATGGTTTTGCTGTCTGTCAATTTCGTCACTGCATCTGATTCAATCAATTTATCTGCTTAACCCCTTCAGTTCGAATTAATACCAAGAAAATTCATCGAGTTAGGAACTGGTGGAAACAAGCTCAATCTGAACAAAATTTTCAGATTCGCACCTCGAAACCAGGGACGGATACCCGCACCTTAGCAGCGTTTGCTGATAGTGGCCAGTAGACTGTGAATCGCCGGTAACGTCCGGCAAGACAGGAGAATCGGTGGTTTTCCGACAACCGGTCCGTGTTCTCCAGTTTCGACCCCGGACCGGGACTTCGTCACAAACCGGCAAGATTACCGATATCTCTGAACCAAGTGCCCGCAGACCGGTTTCCGTTTGCACCCAAACCTACCTGTCTGAGTCGCAAACGCCCGGAAAGTTCACTGAGAATTTAAGGAATCTCTAATCAAATATTGAAGTGCTCTGCGGGAGTCTGTCGGGCGCTGCTGCAAGACGTCCTGCGCAGGGAATGGACGTAGCGCGACAACACCGCTTTGGTAGCCGACAGGCCCTGCTGCTACTCCGGCTTGCGGGATAAAATCCGACGTAGTCGACGAACAGGTTTCACCACGTGTTGTCGAAAGCGGAAAATGCCTGGCGGCAGGTACTCCACCCGGGACACGGTCAGGGACCTGCCGTCGGCACAGAAAAACGTCAGTGCCGGTAATGCAGCTAACAGGCAGTCCACTTCGGGCTGCTGCGATTCCCCGCCGGTGGAGAGATGTGGCATTTTTACCGTTTCTGCGGGTTTTTCACCTGTTCTCAGGATCCCATCAATTCCATCAACAGCTGGTTTACGCAAACCTGTCACACGATACCATTGCCCCTGAACACAGATGTTCAGCGCGGCGAATGCGCGCAGGCGCCGCAGCAGTTCGGTACTGGACACTTTCCCTGGATCGGTGATGCGCATGATCGCGTGTCGGTCCCTGCCGGAATAGTAACTGGCGTCACCCTGCTGGGGCACACCCGGGTCGCCGGCATTCAGTCTGTCGACAAGCCCGTCCAGCTGTTGCAGCGCCAGTTCCGCCTTGCGCAACTCGATGACTTCCACCGGTTCGTTATCGCCGACGGGAACCGCCCGCTGGACCAGCAGCGGGCCCTCGTCGATTTCCGGCGCCATGCGATGAAACGCGAACCCCGATTCCTTGTCACCGTTGTAAATCGACCAGGCGGTGGCTTTCATGCCACGGTAGCGTGGCAGCAACCCGTTGTGATAATTGACCGCGTTGTCAAATACCTGTAGAAGCGCCGGGCTGAACTTTTTCAGACAATAAAGAGACAGCGCTGTTGTCGGCTTGTATCGGGTTTCAAGCAGGGCAATAAACGAAGGATGATTGATATCACTTTGCGGGGGTACCAGGATATCGAAACCCATCTGCCTGGACAATTTCCGCAAACTGACAGGCCTGACAATCTGCGCCTGCCCCTGTTTCTGCGCACCGGTTACCCGCCGCCATAGATCAGCGAATTTGCGCAGACCGTAAGTAAGGAGATTGCCAAGATGGTCAGGGTTCTTGGGGAGACAGACTGCGACGAGGTCGACATCGTTCCTGCTGTTGAGCACTTTTACCGTGTTGTGCACCAGGAAAGCAGGCAGGCCGGCATAGGCGTCGGAAAAAATAACTACTCTGTGCATGCGAGCCGGGATCCGGGGATAGCCTTATGGCCAACCTGATTTTGACATTAATCCATTAACAGCGAAGTTCATTGCTGTGCAAAAGCCGCAGAAGCATTATACCACCCACGGGATCTACAGGGTTTTATGTCTTCGACAAACAGGCTAACGGCACGCTGCCTGTCTCGGCGTGGGAACCAGTCGGGTGACTTCACCGGAAGGCTCGTTGATCCGGATGGTCAATGACGGCTGGTCGCCAGGCAGAGCGATTTCCGCATACAGGGGTAGCGGCGCCCTGCTGATAGTTCTGCCGTTGAGCCGGGTGCCATTGCGGCTGTTCAGGTCTTCCAGTACCCAGGAACCGTTGTTGCAGAAGACCCTGGCGTGCCGCCGGCTTACCGAGGGGTCATCGATGCGGATGTCTGCATCCGGACTGCGGCCAATGATAAAGCTGTTGTTGAAGCCCCTGGTTTTCTGTCTGCCCGCCTCCCTGGTAACGACCGAAACCTGGGCGTCCCGTTCCGAGAACAGGGCAATGGTGTCCTGCTCCGGGCCGGAAGCCCCATCGACGTGAATCCCGTCCGGGGTCAGTTCGAAAACCCACGCCAGGATCAGCGCTACGGGAAGTCCCAGGAACAGCGCGGTAACCGTCAGCCGCACTGTCCAGTCGGAAATCCCGAAGGCGGGAAACAGGTCCGCGGCGAGAGCAGACAGCGTCGCTGCGGTGATGAGGTAGATGCTGCCTACCCGAAAAGTATTGCGGCGTTCAATTTCGCCTGCCAACTTGTTGACTTCAGCGATTATTGTTTTCATAGCCCTGTTGCCTTGTTCCGTTGAAAGCGGGTTGAATTTCCTGCTTTCAAGCCATTGTTATTGGAAGTTTCAGCACCCTTGCCGGTCATCAGCGACTGGCTGGATTCTTAAACTAGCGGAAGCAGCAGGCAAATAGTATGGATCAGTCAAACCATGTACAAACATACAGTGGTGCGAGAATCACGGTTCGCCTGGGATCATGTCCCGGAAAATGCACTGCGGAATTCCCGTTTCCCGCAGAATTCGGCGGCCAGCGGTATTATTCCTGTCGATAGTGTAGCCGGGACAGAACTGCCTGCCGTCCCGCGGGTATCAGGCGGTGATCACATTGCCTCCTGTTGACCAGGCCTGGTGTGCTAACCTCACCGACCAGGTGCGACTGTGTCCGACAGCACGGATATGCGCGCTGTTCGGCGTATTTTCTGCCGTCTATGCGGCATAATGTTTCAGGGAACCGCTGATCAACTCAGCAGTGGTTGCCCAGGCTGTGGCCTCTACAGCCTTCGACATTTACAAATCAAGGGAACAGGCATTCGCTGAATTCCCACAACACCAGCCCGAGAACAATGAGCAGCCTGATCCGGACCGGCAAACAACTGATCGCTTCCCTGCACAGGAAAAATCCGCCCTGGCTGAAGAAATTGTACGCGCCGCTGTTTCTCTGGCGACATTCCGAACTTTACAAAAACTTCTATCGGTTCCGCCTGCCCCTCACCGTTTACAGTGGTCTGTCCGCCGATGGCAAACATGCACTGAAATTCGCCTATGCCGGCACCGAACAGCGGGTCTGTGCACAGTGGCTGGACCTGCTGTTCAACAACGAACCCGACAGCAGGGCAATTGGCGTATTCTGGATCTGGCGGTTGACCAGCCGGCTGCGGAAAGCTCATCCCGACTGTGCCATCCTGGTGACGGAAGTCAGCTCGCGGACGGAAAACCATTTTCGTCGACACGGGGCATTCATCGTTCCCGATATGGTGATTCTTGAAATCGATATCAGCTCACCGCTGGCGACAATGATCAGGCAGCATAAGGGGCTGGAGGATGCCGCCCGCCGCGTCAGGAAACATGGCCTTGACGCTGAACTCACTACCGAATCGTCTCGCAAGGTAACTTTTTACTACGACATGCACCTGCCTTTCATAAACCGGCGCTACGGGGACGCCGCGATCCTTCGCAGCGACGACAGCGGATTGCAGATTCTCGCCGATTCCGAGCTGCTGTTCGTCAATCACCAGGGCAGTCCCATTGCCGGCGTGTCTATCAACCGGCACAAGACTATACCCACCCTGGAACAACTGGGGGTGAGCCAGGCCCATCCTAACCCGGCCGCCATGGGCGGTATCGCCGCGATTTACTACTTTTCCATACAGACATTACAGCAGCAGGGCTACGATCGAATGGATATCGGCGGAACCCCGGCCTTTCTCAGCAACGGGCTGTTGCGGTTCAAGCGGTCCATGGGTGCGGGGCTGTCCGTCATCCGGCGCCGCGATGAATTCAACCTGGCGCTGCAGGTATTGAAGCTGACCGATGAAAGCACCAGCATCCTGCAGCGGATACCGTTCATCAGTTTCGACAGCGACCGCCGCCTGCAGCGGAATCTGTTCGTTACTGCCAGCGATCCGCTGGACCTGGACACGGTGGACAGCCTGTTGAAAACCACCCGCTTACCCGGGCTGGACTCGACAACGATCTACTGCAGCACCCCGCCGCCGGATTCGGTGACCACCAGGTTCGCCGGGCAGCCCATTCGCTTTCTACCTCTCACGTCAGCCTCCGGTTAGGCTGTGGCCGGCATCCGACAGCTGGTCCGACAGGTTTCCCGTGACGTGCTCAGATTCCGGCTGGCCCGGGCAGTACCTGGCCTATCGAAGACGATAACTCATAGACCAAGCAGGTCCCGCTGGCGTGTCACTTCGGTGTCCATGTCATTCAGCAACAGGTCGAATGCCGGCAGACTGCGGATCGTTGCGAAGGCGGGCTCATCCCGTGTCTTCCATGAACGCCAGCCATTATCCACGGCGCGCCTGAGTAGAAGTAGTGCCTGGTCGGCCTCCCCTCGCAACGCCATGAGCCTGGCTTTCTGATAGTCGATCAGCGGATGGTCGAATCCCTCACCTTCCAGAAACGCGTAATACTCTCTGACCTCGTCGAGAAGCCGGTTGCCACCTGCCGTGTCACCTGTTCTAAGGCGGGCCAGGGACAGCTCCAGAGCAGCAATCTGAGGGTCCCAGAAGTAAATACCGGACCGCTGGAAAAGCATGCCCTCCCCCCGGTCGGCCCCGTCCGCAAAGGGTTCCAGCAACGCCCGCGCTCTCTCGTAGTTACCAGCCCGAGCCTCGGTTTTGGCCAGGGCCACCGCGCTGATGAGACTCGGATTGCCCCGATACTGCCTATCGGCCGCTGCCACCGCCTCATCCGGCATACCGCTTGCCAGGTGGACAAGATGGGCAAGGCCCTGAAGCAACGGTTCGGCGTCTTCAGGCTGGCGTAAATCCAGGTACAGCGAACCCAGTTCGATGCGCGAGTTTCTGTCGTCCGGCGCCAGCTCCATGGATTGCCGGTACCACGTCACCGCCTCGGCGAGCTTCCCGTTGGTCCAGGTGAGCCGGCCACTGCGTCGATAGCCCAGCGGACTTTCCGGATTTGCCTGGATGATGCGGCCTGCTGCCTGCAGGGCTTCCCCGTTGCGCCCCCGTATCCACAGTTCAGCCGCCATGTTGGCATTGATCACTTCCGCCAGTGGATCGAGTGAATAGGCACGATACAGCGTATCGAAGGCATCCCGTGGCCTGAGCATTCTCTCGTAGGTGATGTAGAGCCACACCAGAGCCCTGGACAAATTTGGACTTAGCTCGATTGCCCGTTTCAGTGCTGCCTCGGAGGCCAGGTAGTCAGTTTCGAACATGCGCAGGAAACCCAGCGAGGCGTGTACTTCAGCCAGCTGCGGATCGAGTTCAAGCGCCCGGTTGATAAGTGGAACAGCGGCAGACAACTGGCCACTGAGCGGCCTGGCGCCATAAGCGCCGTCGCTCAACAGCAGCAGGGTATCGACCAGACCGCTGTAGGCGGGTGCAAAACCGGGGTCGCGGGCGATGGCGTTTTCAAAATAGCGCTGCGCCTGCTCCAGGTCCCTGACGGTACGTTTTTCAAAGAAGAAGCGTCCCTGAAGGTACAGGTTGTAGGCATCGATGCTGGATGCTCTGGACACTTTCGGGCTGCCGCTGTTGCCGGTCAATTCAAGTTCCAGAGACGAAGTAATTATGGTGATAATCTCATCCTGTATGGCGTAGACGTCGGCAATCTGACGTTCGAAATTGTCCGACCACCGGATGAAACCGTCCCGGGCATCGATGAGATTGACGGAAATGCTGATGAAGTCCTCGTTTCGCTGCACGCTGCCTTCCAGAACATGGTTCACCCCAAGACGTTGTGCTATGTCGGGGATATTGCCTTCGTCCGGGTAGTCGATGAGAAAAGACGATGAGCGCGCTGCCACCTTCAGATTCTGTATCCGTGCCAGGGTGTTGATCAGTTCATCGGCTATGCCTTCGGCGAGGTACTGCTGATCGGGATTTCCCGACAGGTTGGCAAACGGCAGGACTGCCACGGACGGCTGATCGATGGCGTCGTCGACAACCGGGACATTGGCGTCGTGTTCAAGCTGCTGATAGAAATAGGTACCGCTGCCGATCATTACCAGCAGTGCAAGCAGCAGCGCCGCCCCGGGTTTGATCCCCCGCAACCCCCTCTTCCGGTCTTCGACATCCTGCTTTAACCCGTCCATGGACAGGTCGAAACACCAGGCGAAAATGAAAAACAGGGGAAACCCGGTGATCAATAAATATAGCACCAGGGTAAGAGACCAGTCAGGATAAAACAACGCGGGCAGGACGATGGAGGCTACCTGCAGCACGAGCCAGGCTCCAACCAGATACAACCCGCACGCCTGCAGCACCTTCCTGCGTTTCAGTTCACTGAAAAAACCGTTCATCCGGAATGTCTCCGGTTCTTATTGACCAGACCGGTAGTCCCAGATTATAGAAAGCACTGGGAAAAACAAGGGGCAGTCGCAGGACTGGCAGCCAGGCGCAGGCTGAAAACGTCCCAGTCGACGCGACACCTTTTCCCCGGGGGCGAACACCCCGTGAACCCGGCTGGCCCAGGTTCAGTTCTGTATCACGTGCAATACGTAGTTGGCAGCATCGGTGGCACAGGTTGAAGTGTCGCTGTCAATACAGGCACTGGCATTTCCCCGGGGCATACTGCTGTCAATTTCGGCACGCAACAGGTCGAAAGTGTTGAAGGGAGTGGTCTGCAGGCTGGGACCGCCGAAACCGCCCTGACCGCTGGAGCCGTGACAGGTGGCGCACTGGGTGGCATAGATTGCCTGCCCCCGGTCGATGCTTTCCTGCAGCAGATCAGGCTCAGGTTCGGGATCCGGATCCTCAGGCAGGGGCGCGACACCCAGCACTTCCGGTTCGCCGAACACGATGGGATCGTCGCCCAGGATAGTCAGGTTGGCTTCGTAAACGTCGCCGTCGTGCAGCAGCTGAGGGATATACAGCACCGAGCCATTGAAAAATTCCACCGGTAAATCACCGGCGCTTATCCCGGCGCCATAAAGAAAGAAATCCAGCAGGGTGAAAGTAAGAGCGGCCAGGTCCACGTCGAATTTGACATTGGCCACGCCGATTCCCGGCGCATCCAGTACCGGAATATTCAGTACTCCGGTAGCCGCATCGAAAACCGTAAACGGGTTGGTCTGTTCCGGCAGTGACGTGGACAATCCGTCGAATCGCGTGGGCGAGGCATCCTGGGGCAGGCCGTCACCGTCTATGGATTGCACACCGTTCAGGGGCAGCTGCTCTCTGGTGTAAACCAGCGTGTCGACACCGTTGTCAAAATCGATGGTGCCACCACCCACGGGAATGAAGCCGTCCGGCAGGATAAAATCCGGCTCAAGACCGGTAAGCAGGGCAAACCGCTGTGTGGCAATCAACAGACTGCGGTTGGCCGTGTCAGCGGAAATATCACTGTCGAAGGTGAACTGCATGGACCCTGCGTCGGGGCCGGCGCTGGTCAGGGCAATTCCGTTCAGAACCCCCTGAGACGGCGCCGTGGTGAACAGTTCGATATACTGCAGACTGCCGTCCGAATTACTGAAAACCTCGTCGATATCCCACAGGTGGGATTCCGCCACAGCCAACGAACTGGCAAAAAACGGCAGTAATAGCAAGGAGTTAAAAAGGGATGCCCGTGGGAATTGCACGTTTTTCATAGTGTTAACCTGATGTACTTGAACGAAATGTCCGGCCCGGACCCGACAAGCCTGCCCGCAGCCATTATTGATCAGGGAGCCTCTGAATAGTAGAGAAAGTGCTCTGCGCTGGCCTTGTCAGTGAACTCACCTGAAAGCCAGAGTATTTCCCTGCATGAACAGAAGCTCCTTATTGTTCTGTTTGTTCTGTTTGTTCTGTTTGTTCTGTTTGTTCTATCGCGCGAGTCGGGACTCTGTACACCCAGCGTTCGGCGCACAAAAAACCCGGTTATCAGTCAGACCCCGGAAAACACCTTTTTGATTCGCCATCAGCCCGACTGCTAGAGATCCCATGTCAGCCCAAGCCTGGCATTCCAGAAATTTTCCCTGCCACCTCGATTCCCGGGTGGCCGTTCGACATCCAGCGGCGTATAGGAAGTGGCCAGGTTTACCCGCCAGCTGTCGCTGAACCGGTACACCAGGCCTGCGCTGTAAGTCGTTGTTGTACCTCGGGAGTCGATTGTTGACCGTTCAATAGAGTCCTGCAATCGGGCCTTGATCTGGGTGAATGGATCCATACGCGCGCTGGCAACGGCAAGCCAGGGCTCCAGGTTAAAGGCCACTTCGCTGAATGAGAGTATCAACTCCGCGCCGTAGTGGTCCATTTCCAGCCGATCCCGGGATGGCTCAATGCAGCTGAACGGGTTGCCGGGAGACCCGGGGGGCTGCGAGGCAACATCGGCACTGCAGGTGACATCGGCCCGAACCGCGCCTTCCAGGGCAAAAAGTCGCAGGCCCAGCCCCCACGCCCCGTTACCCGCCAGTGGTCGGGACAGGGCCAGTCCCCACAGGCCATCGGGGCTGGCACCATCAATTTCCAGGGGCGGGGTCCAGGACAGCTCCGCGGTGACGTCCCAGAACAGGCCCAGGCTGGCCCGGGCCCGGCCAAATACCGGCGACTTGTTGAGGTCCTCGTCCTTGAAGCCGCCAAAGCCAACCTGCTGTTGACTGTCGTTGAGCCGGGGAATGGAACCGATTTCAGCAGCCAGGGCAAGGTCGCCGAACCGGGTTTCATCCGGCGGCAGCTGCCCCAGGTTCAGGCCGGCGGCGGTCATGAATGCCATGGCCCAGCCTTCCGGACTGTCGAAATCCACCACTTCATCGGTGGCAAAGACCGTCTGGGCAGGGCCGTAGCCCGGAATCAGGGCAAGGGAAAGGCAGAGTGCGAGGCTGAAGTGCCGGAATTTCGTGGTCATCAATCTAAAAATCCAAAAAGTATCATTACCCTGTAAACGTCAAACAGGCATTCAGGTTGACAGGCATATTGCTTACCGGGAATATATAGTATCAGTTCACTGTTGTCTCACTGTGTTTGCCGACGAAAATCTGACTTTTGACTTTTGACTTTTGACTTTTGACAAAAGGGACGACCGGGGTAATACACGAGTTGCCCTACAGTGCAGGTCAGGGATACGGGTGGCAACCTGTCAGGGGATACCGCGATGAAACCTTGCTCTGCAATACCCTTTCTTATACTTTTTACACTCATTCCGGCGACCCTGGTTGAGGGACAACCGGTCACGGAGTCGGCAACCCGCTATACCATCGATTCGAGCAATTCCATCCTGCGCGTGTATGTCGGCCGGGCGGGAATTCTGGCACGACTGGGCCATAATCATGTCATTCACACCCGCAGTCTTGCCGGCGAGATTGTCGTCGCGGAGAACCTGGCGGAATCCCGGGCCCGGATGTCTTTCCCGGTGGACAGCCTGGTTGTGGATGCCGCCGACGAACGGGAACGGGCCGGCGCCGATTTCGACAGCCAGCCCGGCGAATCCGCCATCGAAGGGACAAGAAACAACATGCTGGGGGACAGCGTCCTGGCGGCGTCCTCCTACCCTGACATCTCGGTATCGGTGACTACGCTGTCCATTGCCGACGCCGAATGGCAACTGGCGGTTGAGCTGGAATTAAAAGGCAGCACCTTCAACCTGGAAATCCCCGCCCGGGTCGTCATTGATGCTACCAGCGCAGTCGTGGATGCCAGCTTTACCCTGGATCATGAAGAAATCGGCCTGTCGCCTTTTTCCGCCATCGGCGGCTCCCTGCGTGTCGCCGAGGCCATCGATTTCGACATCCATGTCGAGGCGAGCCGCTGACAGAATCGCCTTCGTGGCGACGGAGGATGACCGGTAGCCGGCCGCAGGAGATAATTGCACCAACTGCAGGTCCCCGACCAATGGAAGTGGACACACGACTGACCTCAAGAAGTTAACAATAACCACAATCAGCACAGCAAGGGCCTATCAACAATGAACAATCGGACTGAAATCAATACGGCAGAAGATGCCAATACCGCGCACTACGTCGGTAAAATAAACTACCAGGGCCAGTCCCGGGTCCTGCTGCTGACTCCGGTCACGCCTGCCAATGACGACGAAGGTCCCTTTCACCTGGACAATCTGCCATTCCTGTCCTCCACCACCGTCGTGGATTCGGCTTACTGTCCCGGCGCCCCAAGATCCATCCGAACGGTGAAGGACGCTGATCAGGCAGCCCCGTTTGTCACCGAAAAAGTCAAGTGGGCCGAGCAGCAGGGGTATGACGCGGTAATCATCAACTGCATGCTGGATCCGGGTCTGCAGGCAGCGAAAGCAGCGGTGCGCATACCGGTCATTGGAATTCGTGAGGCCAATTCCATTATTGCCCGTTTGATCGGCAGTAATCCGGCCACTATTTATCCCGACGAGATCGACATCCTGAATCTGAACAGTGATCCCGAGAAAACCTACGCTGACCTGCTGGCAATCGGCCGCCAGAAAATCATCAACCAGGGTGCCGACGTGCTGCTGCCGAACTGCGCGTACCTGGGTGGACTGGCCCAACGTCTGCAGGAGGAACTGAACGTACCGGTTCTTGCCAACCGCGATGTCGCGCTGAAATTCGGTGAGCTTTTGGCGACTTTCCACCTGAAAAAGGAATCGCCGCGGGTCGCAGCGACCCGATCGAGAAAGAAAATGATGATCTCGAAAATCTATCGGCTGCCGGCAGTGGGAGAATTGATTTACGGCATGGTGCTGGTCATGAAGAAGGCCATCGGCAGGGCCTGACTGTATCGTGCTGCATGAATAGCGCCCGGTGTCACACCCTGACCCGTCATGGCTCAATCCGCGAGAGGATAATCTCGGTGACCTTGCCAATGCAGGTCCGTGGCCGGTCCGCATAATCGAACTGGATAGCCGACTCGCCAGTGCTTCGGCGAGCCTTTCCAGACAGGTTGCCTTGGAGTCTCTTCCCCTGACCTGAAACCTCTATATTTTTCCCCGGGAACCAGCAATGTACCTGCCTGCTCATTTTGACGAATGCGACGACGATGAAATCCGCCGTATCGTTTCAGCACACCCCCTGGCGACAATCGTCTACAGCACGCCGTCCGGGGTCGACGCTCAGCATATACCGCTTATTTTTGACGGGGAAAGGCGCCTGATAGGACATTTCGCCGCGGACAGTGACGCGCTGAACAAATTGCACGACGGCGACTCCGTGCTGGCGATATTCAATGGCCAGTGCAGCTATGTTTCACCTGGAATTACCAGGTCGTCCATATTCACGGCCAGGTCAGTTTCCTGATGAGTAAAAAAAGAAAAGACAGCCGTTGTCGGTAGACTCACGACGCATTTTGAGCGCCGCACAAACGGGCCCGATGCCTGGAAAATGGCCGATGCACCGGCTGATTTCATCCAGGACATGCTGGCTAAAATAGCTCCCTTTGCCATAACAGTGGAAAGGACCGTTGCCAAATCCAAGGTCAGTCAGAATCGAGAAAGGGAGGATTTTGACGCGGTGCGATCGAAGATGGAATCGGCCGGCCACGAAGAACTGGCGCAGCGCATGAAAAGGCCGGAAGAAAACCTTTAGCGGGTGCGGTATTACGCTTCCCTGCTCCTCTCGACAAGTCATTGATGCGGTATTGCCGATTCTGTGCCTGAAGCAGGAAAAAATCTTTCGACATAACACACAGGGCCTTCGGGATCGCGTTTATAACCCATTGGCAGAGTCACAGTTTCAACAACATGGCCTCACCCCCGGAAAAAATCACTGGTCCATGCCCCGATTGCGGCGCGACAGTGGATGGCGGATGCAGCGGATGCCAGGAACTGTTCCACGCGGTACTGGCCAGAGAATTCAGTGATTATCGCTACGCCCGGAACCACCGCCTGACCGTGGATGTCTATTCGCTTCAACATCCAGCCGAGTACATGCGCTCGGCCAAGTCATACGCCGCGCACCTGACGGGAGTCTGTGCCGCTCTTGAAGAAGAGAATGTAGCGTTGACCAACAAGACTGTTCAGCGTTGGCTGAACGGTCCCGGGGAGTTTGACCGTCCAGATAATCCGCCACCGGGACAACGGGGGTCCGTGACTATTATCTGCATCCATGAGGCAGCAACTCCGGAAGAGTACGCAATGAAAGTGCGTGCCTGGGCAGAATCAACCTGGATAGCCTGGCATGAGTACCAGAAACTGGCGAGGCGCTGGATAGCGACAGCGCGAAGCAGGCCAGGAAATTGACAAGTGATGTGTCGCCATGAGTCGGAATTCACGTCATATGCCGCGCCGTCCTTTAATAGTGGGATAGTTGAGGGAGAGCAACTTGCAGTTGAACCAGGTAGTGCACATGGAGAGATCGAGACGTCACCACCGAATACAAAAATCTCGTTGCCAACCAGAGCCACGCTGGAATTTCTACGAGGGCTTAAGGGTCCTTTTGAAGTCTGCGCCCATTGACCCCTTTCAGTCAGTTGACCCAGATCAGTGAGAGGTTGTGCATATGCGACCGCATTTATTGTCATCACTAGAACCAGAGGTGGCAACCGGTTGACGGCTACCGCTACAAAACGGACCCATCTTCCGAATTGACCATACCCGGCGATGCGTAACTTGATCTTGTTCATCGCTTGTATTTTTCTAGTGTGCATTTCTTACTACAGTGAAATTTTCCGAACCACAATTTTTACTCTTATCTGGCTAAATTTAAACAAGTTTTTCTGAGCGGCCTCAATCCGTTACTATGGTTCGAAGATTTGCCGAAATCCATAATAACTTATATTAATCAACGGATTGTGATCTTGCTCATCCTAATTATTTAGTCCCGTTTCGCACATCTTAGCCAAGTTTAGGAAAAATTTGGCTACATACAGGGAAAAGTTGGTTCAACTACTTACCACCTATCCCCCCGTCGAATTGCTGGGCTATTATAACTTTGTGTGAATCGTTTCTCCGGACTTCTGAGGCTTACGAACATGGGAAGCAAACTTCTATTGATAAATGCATTGCTACTGTTGGTCTCTGGATGTGTGATTGACACTCCAAGAGTTGACTTTGCGCTGCAGCCGTTCATGTCAGACGAATCTTTCGAAGAGTATTTGCATAAATCGACTGTGTGGTTCGAAGCGTCTACTAGTCAACTGGGCTATGGTTACGGGTGTGATGCAGAGGATGATGAGTGTGTCGAGGAAGTTGTTGTTACTGGTAGCTATGTAGGAACACCTGCCGCTGCGGACTCCGATCCCATAACAAATAACCAAGAATCAGGGGTCGATGAGGGGGATATCGTCAAGCGGATTGGTGATCACATTGTACTATTGCGTCGTGGCCGCCTTTTCTCGTTCTCACTTCCCTCAGGCAACTCGCAACTTCAGGCAATCGACTATATTGACGTTGCTCCTGCTGGTGAGGATATAGACGCCTGGTATGACGAGATATTAGTTCATGGACAAAAAATCGTTCTTACCGGTTATAGCTATGACATGAGCGCTGTGTTGATCCGTCTGTTTGATATGGCGATTAGCGGTGAACTGAGCCGAGTAGATTCCTATTTCTTCACTTCGTCAGACTACTTCGACGCAGAAAATTACGCGACTCGTATCATTGACGGGGATCTTATCTTCTACATGCCGAGCTATCTTCTCGATCAGCAAGGCGAAATTATCGGAGGACAACTAGAGGACGGACAGCCGGTAAATGTAGGTAACGCGTTTACATCGCAGACAATTTATCAACCGCTCGTACACAGTGATGATCCAGTTCTGCACACCGTTGCCACTTGCCCTTTGAATGTGGAAAAGCTTGTATGTTCTGCCAACAGCTTTTTTGGTCCTGAGGCGCTTCATTTGTACGTCAGCAACGATGCAGTTTACCTCTGGCTAAACTCTGATGGCTGGGCATTCAACTATTTCCTTATGAACGATAGGTATGTGCGCCGCGTGGCCAGAAACCGACGTGAATCGTATTCCGATATTGATGATCTTGCAGTTGTTTATCGAATACCGATTGATGGAAGTGAGCCAGGCGCTATCCAAGTCTTTGGCTGGCCTATGAATCAATTTTCGTTCAGAGAAACTTCAAACTCGTTGCAAATCTTCGTGCGCGACACAGAGTCTCGTCGAGGGTCGCAACCAGGAATACTAACTATCCCGTTAGAGCAATTTTCACCACTGGTCACAGAATTGGACTTTAGTAATTATCAAGCTTTGCCTCGCTTACATGGTTATGCAGAGTCGAATCGATTTATTGGCAACTACCTGTTGTATGGGGATATCGAATATCTTGGAGACGATGTTCGCGTTACGCTTATGGTTAAAAATCTAGAGTCCAATTCAGCTACGACAGGATTTCCCATCAATCACCAAATTGAACGGATTGAACCTTTTGGTGAAAGGGCAATCGTGATTGGTACCGATGAAACAACAGCTCTAGGAATCACACCCTTGAATCTTGCGACTCAGCCAGAACTTTCGCAAACCACATGGTTGAATCGCGCAATCCAGGCGGATGAGAGGTCGCACAGTTTTAACTTCCTGCTAGATGGATCAATGGATGTTTTTGGATTGCCAGTAATTTTCGTACCTGAAGGTGAGCGGTACAACACATATTTTCGGTACGGGGATTACGAATTACACATGGCATACTATGGGGTTATAGAAAACTTGGGGCTAAGGCTACTTGGCCAGCTCCATGGGAAGATCTCGGACGGAGATGAGTGTCTCGTTTCGTGTGATGATTGGTATGGAGACTCTAGACCATTTTTCGTTGGCAATCGCGTATATGCCCTATTAGGGTATGAGTTGATTGAAGGAGTAATTACGGATGCTGCCCTTCGGGAAACAGCAAGAGCCGACTCTTTGATGCTCCTACCGGAGGCGACGGGTAAATGAATATACCCGCGAACACCGCTCTTACATTTCTTACTATATTCAGAATTGCAGGCACTGTATGCGGCTAACCAAAAACTAGTCGGCTTCATGCTCCTCAAGACCCTCACAACCCGACGTATGAAGGCGCAGCCACGGTACTTCGAGTTGCTGGAACAGCTTTAGGAGAGCCCACTACGGGCACTGGCAAAGACACTGACCAACTGGATGGAGCCCATCGTCGCGATGTGGCGATTCAGTAAAAGCAATAGCATCACCGAGGGCTTCCATAACAAGATGGAAATGATCTCGAGGCGGGCTTATGGTTTCAGAAATTTTGAAAATTATCGATTGAGAGTGCTGAACCACTGCGGGTGGGATGGGATAATCAATCGGGTCAATATGAATACCCGTCCCCCGTTAGTGGGGTAGAGCCGAGCCGGCTGTCTGCGGCGCTGCGCGCCTGTCGAACTGAGGAGTTCGAACCAGGTCCTTCGGACCGGCCAACTAAAAAAGGGTCCCTGAAGGACCCTTTTTTAGTTGGCACGCCCGGAGAGATTCGAACTCCCGACCAACTGGTTCGAAGCCAGTTACTCTATCCAGCTGAGCTACGGGCGCGTGGAGAGCGGATTATAACCGTCCTTGCGGTTAGCGTCACCGGGTTAGTGGCAAATTGAAGGATCACCGCGAAGCGGGTGTCTCGATCTGCCGGCAACCCAATCAATAAAACCGACTTGTAAAAAAAGAGGCACTTCATAGGAAGTGCCTCAGGGTTAGCCAGGTTCGTTAGGGGAAGTAACGAGTGGCCTGGCTCTTAGCAGTTGAAATTGCTCTCTTTCGCGCGGCGATTGCGCGAACAGCTTCAACAGTTTTAGAGACCGGGACGTTTCTGAATTCCTTTCAGATCGCACTATCCGGCTGAAATCGCTACCGGTTTTCGTAGAACCGACCATGAATAAAGCGGTAGTCGGTGGCCGGCGACTGATCCAGTCAGCAGACCCCGCAATGCCATTTCTATTTCATAACCTGTTGTTTTTTATGTTCTTATAAAGGTATCTGCGAAAGCCAGCCAGAAGCCGGGCGGAGAACTGTCGCGTTTAGCGGCAATTACATCGACGGCGCTCAGTCACAGTCTTTCCCGTGGCGTATTGTCCTTTGGCAGGTGTAACAATCCGCAATTTTACATCCTGCATTGATCTGCAACGGTTTTCCGCTATTGGAGGAACAGGTACCATCCGCCTCCCCTGCGCTTCGCGGTATCATGCCTGGAAAAGATCAGCGACAATCACCGGCGATCAGCAGACCAATGCAGGGAAGCAGGCGGTGTCTGCAACGGGTCTCAATAACAGTCCCGGGTTGTCACGGGAGCAGGAGTCTGAAGTAGAACGGGTCCTGGACAATAGCGTGTCACGGGCAAGACAGACAAACGTATCGGCTGCCGGCAGCAACACCGGCAGATAAGTCAGGCTGCCGGCACGCGCCGCGCGAACAGAACAGATTCAACAGACAGCCAGCGAAAGGAGAGGAACGTTGTTCATCCAGCACAGTAGACAATTCTTTGCACACCTGGTTCGGCGCCATGGCGCACTGATCCTGGCGGCAGGCCTGGCCACGGCTGCCCTGCCCGCCCTGGGACAGCAGGCCAGCGTGGAACAGGGCCAGGAAATATTCCAGGCCGAGTGTTCCCGCTGTCACGTGCCGGCGGAAATGAACGCCCGCCTGGAAGCCCGCTGGGTGGGCCGCTCCGGCCAGGAACTCTATGACCAGATTCGCCAGACCATGCCGGCGGAAACCCCCGGCTCCCTGTCCAACGCCCAGTACCTGGATCTCACCGCCTATATCCTGGCGTCCGGCAATGTCGCTATTCCCGCCACGCTGCCCACCGACGAGCTGGTCGCCCTGAGCATCAATCCCGGGGAAGTGATAGTGGCGGAGAGCGACAGCGACGATTACGACTGGTCCAGTTACGGCGGCAACGCCGCGTCCACCCATTACGCACCGCTGGACCAGATTGATGCCACCAATGCCGCTGACCTGGAGGTGGCATGGTCGCTGGATACCGGCCTGTTCGGACCGCGCCCGGAGACCCTCAGCGTCACCACGCCCCTGGTGGTGGACGGGGTGATGTACGCCACTGTCGGCTCCACCCGCAACGTGGTCGCCCTGGATGCGATGTCCGGTCAATTGTTGTGGCTGTGGCGCCCGGAAGAAGGTCGACGTTTCGACCTGGCCCCCCGCAAGGGTTCCGGCAAGGGCCTGGCGTTCTATCACAATGACGACGGGGGCATCATATTCACCATTACGCCGGGTTACTTTCTGGTGGCCCTTGATGCCCGCACCGGGGACCCGGTGCCGCATTTTGGTACCGGCGGCTATGTCGATCTGCAGAGTGGCCTGCGCCTGGGACCCGGGCGTGAGGTTATCGATGTCGGCATCTCCTTCCCACCCTTCGTCATCGACGATGTAGTGGTGGCCGGCGCCGCCCACGAGGTAGGGATGCGGCCACCTTCCGCCAGCAACGTCAAGGGTGACATACGCGGCTTTTCCGCCGACAGCGGCGAGCTGTTGTGGACTTTCAAGACCATTCCCGAGCCCGGTGAGCCCGGGTCCGAGACCTGGCTGAGTGGCGCCGACCTCACCGGCAACGCCGGCGTCTGGGCGCCCATGTCCGGCGACGAGGAACTGGGCCTGGTTTACCTGCCGGTGGAATCGGCCACCGGTGACCGCTACGGCGGTGACCGCCCGGGCAGCAACCTGTTCGCCAGTTCCACCGTGGCCCTGAACTACCGGACCGGCGAGATGCAATGGTATTTCCAGACCACCCACCACGACATCTGGGACTGGGACACGCCATCGGCGCCGATCCTGGCGGACCTGCCCGACGGCACGCCGGCACTGATCCAGACGCTCAAGCAGTCACACCTGTTTGCCTTCAACCGGGAGACCGGCGCGCCGCTGTTTCCCATCGAGGAGCGGCCGGTGCCGCGCAGCGACGTACCGGGAGAATGGAGCGCACCGACTCAACCCTTTCCGCTGCTGCCGGCACCCTACGATCGCCAGGGATTCCAGGCCGATGACCTGGTGGACTTCACCCCCGAAATCAAGGCCCGGGCCAGGGAGATTGCTGCCGATTACCGGTTCAGCCAGCTGTATTCGCCACCGTCGCTGTACCAGGCGGAAGACGGGTCACTGGGTACCCTGCACCTGCCCTCGTCCACCGGCGGCTCCAACTGGGAAGGTGCAGCCTACGACCCGGATACCGGCTACCTTTATGTGCCGTCCCGCACCGCCACCAGCGTGCTGTCGCTGATCAACGATCCGGCCGCCTCGTCGGTGCGCTACATCCAGGGCGGCGGTCGCACGCCCAGCATCGACGGCATTCCGCTGGTTAAACCCCCCTATGGCCGCATTACCGCCATCGACATGGTATCCGGCAAGCACCTGTGGCAGGTGGTCAACGGCGACACGCCGGACCAGATAGCCGAGCACCCCCTGCTGGCGGGCGTGGACCTGCCGCCAACCGGCAAACCCACCCGGTCTCCCCTGCTGTTGACCAGCACCGTGCTGTTCCAGGGCGAAGGACCCGGTGGCGATCCGGTGCTGTGGGTGCGGGACAAGGCCAGCGGCGAAGCCGTGGCCCGGATAACCCTGCCCGGCTCGGTAACCGGTGTGCCCATGACCTATATGCTTGACGGCAAGCAGTACCTGGCCATGGCGGTCAGCAATTTTCGCGAGCCCGCCAGGATCGTCGTCCTGACCCTGCCGGACTGACCCCGCCAGTTACCCGGCGTCGGCTGTTTCCGGCGACAGGACCACGGTCAACAGGCCCGGACTCTGCCAGGGAGTCCGGGCTTTTTTTGGCTATCTTCTACCCTCCCGACAATCTGCTACACTGGCGTGCATGACTGCACGCTGCTGGTGGCCGGGCAACGACCCGGTGTATGTTGATTATCACGACAACGAATGGGGTGTTCCGGTCCATGACGACCGCACCTGGTTCGAGTTTCTGTGCCTGGATGGTCAGCAGGCCGGGCTGAGCTGGATTACCGTGCTGAAAAAACGGGACAACTACCGGCGGGCGTTCCACCGGTTCGACCCCGCCCGGGTGGCCCGCATGCGGGACAGCACCATCGAAAAGCTGCTGCAGAACCCGGGGCTGATTCGCAACCGACTCAAACTGTACTCCATTCCGGCCAATGCCAGGGCCTTTCTGCAGGTGCAGGAACAGTTCAGTTCCTTTGACAATTACATCTGGCGCTTTGTCGATGGCAGCCCCATGGACGGCAATCGCCGTCGGCGCGAAGATGTGCCGGCGACATCGGTGGAAAGCGATGCCATGAGTAAAGACTTAAAAAGCCGCGGCTTCAAGTTCTGTGGCTCGACCATCTGTTATGCCTTTATGCAGGCCGCCGGCATGATCAACGACCATGTGGAGGACTGTTTCCGCTACCAGGAAGTAAACAGGTTACACAATGAAGCCCGCCAAGCCTGCAAATAATCAGACGTATTTCCACGACGGGTCGCCTGCTAAGGCGCTGAACAGCCCCGGAACCAAACACAGAACCACCTTGACGACCAGAAAATAAACCAACCAGAATAAATCGAAAAGGAGACCACCATGATCGGATACGTGACACTTGGCACCAACGACATTGACAGGGCAGCAAAATTCTACGATGAGCTGCTGGCGATAATTGGCGCCAGGCGTTTCATGGAGACGGAATCATTCATCGCCTGGGCCGTCGACCCCGACAAGCCGGCCCTGTCAGTAACCAAGCCCTATGACGGCAACCCGGCCACCATGGGCAACGGCGTGATGATTTCCCTGGCCGCCGGCAGCCCGGAAATGGTGGACCGCATCTACAACAAGGCCATGGAGCTGGGCGCCCAGGACGAGGGCCCCGCCGGACCCAGGGGCGACAGTTTCTATGCTGGCTATTTTCGCGACCTGGACGGCAACAAGCTCAACGCCTTCTGCCTGATCCAGAACGACCAGGCCTGATTCGGGCAGTCCATGCTTACCGGCGGCCTGGCCTGCGGGCGATGCCTGGTCAGGCCGGACTTTCCCTGGCCTGGTTGCCTGAAAAAACCGGGCCTGCTGCTGCCGTCCCGGTTTTTTCAACAGCCTGTCAGGCATCGGCCAGTGAAATTCGCATTTCCGGTAATTCCGAAGCTATTTGCCCTGTTCCACCACGTTGCGCAGCACGCCAACGCCGGACAGCTCCACCTCGTAAACGTCACCAGGCTCCATTGCCCGGGTGCTGCCCATGGTACCTGACCAGATCATGTCGCCGGGCTCCAGGGTGAAATAGCGGGAAATATAACTCAGCATCTCTTCCATGCCGAAGATCAGGTCCGAGCTGTTGGCGGATTGTCGAACCTCGCCATTGTGGCGACCGGTTATCTGAATGTTCTTGTAATCGGCCCCCTTGACCAGCACCGGACCCACGGCGTTGAAACCCCGGGAACCCTTGGCCCGTACCCACTGGATGTCGCTGCCCTGCCAGTTACGCTCGCTGACGTCATTGCCCCCGGTCACGCCGAAAATATACTCGGCAGCTTCTTCCACCGGCACGTTTTCCGCCCGCCTGCCGACCACGATGGCCATCTCGGCCTCGTAGTGCAGGTTGGTGGATTCAGCGGGGCGCACGATGGGATCTTCCGGTCCGACGATGGAATTGGCCGGGATGGTAAACAGGCCAGGGTATGCCGCCGGCTCACCGCTGATGTGACTGCGGAAATTGAATGCCGTCATGAACACCAGGTCGGGATCTACCGGCGCCTCCAGCCTGATTTCATCCCGCTGGACGATGACGCCGGTATGTTCCATGGTGTTGTAGGGAGCGCCGGCCAGCTGGTAGATGCCGTCATCGTGCACCATGCCCCAATGGATTTCACCGCCATCCTGGGAATAGCGGACAAAGGACTGAGTCTGGGCCCAGGCAGTTACACCGAACAGCAGGGTCGCCAGGGCAACAGTGAATCTGGAAAGATTGTGCTTCATCAGGAATACCTCTCTTATTGTCGGTTTTTCAACCGGTTGTTGATGAGTGATTTCAGGCCGGTGTGACCGTGGCAACCGGCAGGTTCTGTTTTAGCAACCACTGACTGCCCTGTTCGTCGCAATTCCGCGGCTGCCACGTTACAGCGCCCTCACCGGAGTGAAAATACTGCCCGTCACCAGCCACAGCAGGTTGAAAGCCAGGACAGCGAAATGCAGTGCCTTGTTCCGGCTGAGCATCAGCAGGCCCAGGGTAACGGCAATGGGCACCGACTGGCTGAACCGGGATCGCCAGGTTTCCTGGAAGTCAGGCAGCATCATATCCGCCACCGTGCCCAGGACAATAAACAGAATGGACAGGCTGAACAGCCAGTGCCTTACGCTGAAGTAGCGATCCTCAAGGTCGATGATCTGGCCCCGGGAGCGTTCCGGCGCCAGGATAAACACCAGCAACACCAGCACGATGGGCGGCATCAGCAATAACACCAGCTGGCCGACAGTCTGAAAGTCGATGGCCTGGTATTCCCACAGGCCCAGGTAGTGAAAGCACATCAGTAACAGCAGCCAGACTGACCAGCCCAGGAAAAAGAACGGTCGTTTTACGTCGCCCTGGGCCCTGATCAACCGTCCCCAGCCCATCAGCAGCTCCGCCATGGCGAAGGCCAGTACGATAGACACGAAGACACTGATAAATTCAAATTCCGACATGCAGTACAACTCCAGAGCTGCGGTCAGCTTGCCAGTACCCGACCAGTACCGGTGCTATATTCTGTTTCGGGGAGCAGTTGATCGACGATTCACTGTCGCCATCAACTTCGGGGCAACCACCAGCGAAGTTCAGTCTTCCTGCTGCAGCGCCGCGAAGGCCTCCTGCCCCAGCTCCTCGGCTTTCTTTTCGTAGACTACCTGGTGCAGCACATCGGCAATGTTCCCGCCGAAACTGTCCGAGTGCAGGTACGCGGCGGCATTACCATCCAGGGGATCCAGCGCTATTTTTCGCAGTTCCAGCAGATGATCCTCGGTAACCAGGATGACCGGTGTCGGTTTCCTGACCGGGTATCGACGCTCGATAGCCCGCAGCTTGAACAGGAACTGGTCGCGACGCTTCTTGTGGTGATTCCAGCCGGTAATGATACAGGACAGCTTGTTGGTCATCAGCCCGAAGCCGCGGTCATATTGACGTACCACGTCGAATGCATTGGCTTCGTTGTAGGTATTGATGGTGGTGTACAGTCCGGTTGCGCCAATGGTGGCGGCGACGTCGTCCACCAGCGCATTGTTCAGGTCGTAGATTAAAATGACAGGTTTAAAACTCATGGATTGGCCTGGCTTTATTCTGCAGCCGTACCGGCTGCCGGTTACCACAACCGGCAATTATGACCTGAATACGACATTTGTGCTAATGGGATCCCGGGAAGTTACGGTGCGATTGGCCGGCACCGAGGGATCTTCGTAGCCGAAGGCGATACCGAACAGGATCCTGGTCCCGTCGGTGATATCAAATGCTTCCCGGACCAGGTCCGGATAATTGCGCATGGTGCCCATGGGGCAGCTGTGCAAGCCGAAGGCTACCATGGTCAGCATCAGCGTCTGGGCCCACATGCCCACGTCGACAGCCACGGTGGTGCCGAAGTCCGGATCCATGCCGATAAAAGCCATGTAAGGCGCGTCAAAAAATTCGAAATTGCGCAGGACGGCCCGCTGCCGACCTTCGCGGTCGCCCCGCTCAATACCCATCTCCGAGTACAGGGCCACGGCGCATTCCACCTGGCGCCGTCGGTATTCGTTCTCGAAGTCCCCCCGGTAGGGGTAATCCGGATTGGGGGTCACCCCCTCCCGGGTTAATCGCACCATCTCGGCGCTTAACCTCTCTTTAAGTCTGCCGCCGGCGACAAAGGCTTTCCAGGGCTGCACATTGCAGTTCGACGGCGCCTGCTGCGCGATCTCAAAAATCCGGTCAAGGGTCTCCTGGGGCACCTCCTTGTCCAGGTAACCGCGCACCGAGCGGCGCCGGTAAATGGTATCCACCAGGCTCATGTCCGGATCGGTACCGGCAATACCCGCATTTTCCTTCAACATCATCCCACTCCAATCAAGCATCCACTACAATCGCTGTTCCCCCATGTCGCCGCCCTTTGTTCCCGACACGGTATTCGTGGCTGAATACGTTGCCAGCGCCGCAGAATCGAGCGAATTCCGCCGGGGAAGGACAGCGTACTGCACAGTATCAGTACTAACCCACAGTTAAAGACGCTTTCCGGGGAGCCGTACTGGGGCCTCGGCCGGAGCGGGTGGCAGGGTGCTTGTACCGCTGCGGACCACGCCACTCCGGGGTCCCTTCACTTTGAAAAATGCCCTGAAAAGCGGTCATTTTTCGCCGTTCAGCGTAGGTCCTTTATTGCAGCGGCACAAGCACCCTGCCACTCACTCCTTGCTATTTGCAAGAATCGAGGCGGATTCCGACAGGGAAGCGCAGCGTACTACAAAGTACGTGAGCATTGCCTGGCGGAATTCAACGAAGAGTCTGCAAGCGCAGCAGCTCTCAGCTTCCGCCGCGTAATTCTGAGCTGAGAGCGTCGCGAGCGCCGCAGAATCGAGGCGAATTCCGACAGGGAAGCGCAGCGTACTACAAAGTACGTGAGCATTGCCTGGTGGAATTCAACGAAGAGTCTGCAAGCGCAGCAGTTCTCAGCTTCCGCCGCGTAATTCTGAGCTGAGAGCGTCGCGAGCGCCGCAGAATCGAGGCGGATTCCGACAGGGAAGCGCAGCGTACTACAAAGTACGTGAGCATTGCCTGGTGGAATTCAACGAAGAGTCTGCAAGCGCAGCAGTTCTCAGCTTCCGCCGCGTAATTCTGAGCTGAGAGCGTCGCGAGCGCCGCAGAATCGAGGCGGATTCCGACAGGGAAGCGCAGCGTACTACAAAGTACGTGAGCATTGCCTGGCGGAATTCAACGAAGAGTCTGCAAGCGCAGCAGCTCTCAGCTCAGAATTCGGCCTCCGTCGACGTCTACGGTCACCCCTGTAACAAACCCATTCCCCATCACGAACAATATCCCCTCAGCCACTTCCTCCGGCGTACCCGGCCGCTTGATCAGGTGTGAGGCGGTCATGGCCTTGAGCTTCTCTTCCTTTTCGTCTCCCATCCAGTCGAACATACCCGTGGATATAGTTCCAGGTGACACTATATTGACCCGGATGGGTGCCATTTCCACCGCCAGGCAGCGGGCCAGGTTTTCCACCGAGGCGCCGACACAGCTCAGTGCCGACTGGGCAGGCTTGATCTTGCGGGCCGGTGAACCGCTTACCAGGGTGATGGATCCGTCGGGGGCCAGGAAGGGTGTGCCGGTACGGACCACCTTGGCGTATCCCCAAAGCTTGTCATAGGCCGCCTTGAACTGGGCTTCCGTCTGTTCCAGGAAAGGCTTGAGGGTACGTTCGCCGCCGATGGCTGCCGACACCAGGTGGTCAATCTGGCCGACATCCCTGAACAGGGCTTCCAGGGCATCGCTATCGTGAGTATCGGCCTGCACCACCTGGAATCGGCCAGCGGCTGCCTCCCGTGCCCGCTCCAGGTTGGCCTCGGTTCGTCCGGCGGCCCAGACATTGGCACCGGCTTCGCTGGCGGCCACGGCGGCGGCGAGACCGATGCCCGCCGTTCCGCCGATAATCACCACGTTCTTGCCTGCCAGGTTGGTTGAACTCATAGTTTTTACTCCTGCTGTGATTTTTCCTGCCTGCTTTCTATTTTCGTCCTGCCGGACAGCTGATTAGCCACCGGACTATTCTTGACTTCGTTCGCTACCGGTAAATCCGTCGATCAGTCCAGTTTCACTGGATTTTCTCTAACCCGGCACAACCAACTGTTGGGAAACTGCCAGCCCGGTACAGCACGATTAAGGACTCGCTGAGTACAGAACCTCTGATTAATTATGGTAATACTCTGACTTTCAGGCGAGTTCGCTGACGAGGCGCCTCGCAGTGGCGCCCGACTGTCTGCCGCAGAGTACTTCTATAATTAATCAGAGGTTCCTTTATCACGTAGGTGCTCTGACGATCAGCGAATTCCTAAAAAATCCGGCCCGGACTCAGGATGCTCCTGGGATCCAGGCTCTTTTTCAACGTACGCATCAGGGCGATTTCCGCCTCGCTGCGGCTGCATCCCAGAAACGGTTTTTTCATTATGCCGATACCGTGCTCCGCGGATATCGACCCGTTCAATTCCTGGATCAGCTGGTAAATAGTCTCGTCGATGGGTCGATGCAACGCCGGGGTATCCGGTCCCACGTTGACGACGATGTGGACATTGCCGTCTCCGATATGGCCAAAAAGGCCCACCACGACCTGCGGCCACTTCGCGGTAAGGCGTCGCTGCACCTCGTCACCAAAATACCCCATGTCGGCGATACCCAGGCTGACGTCGTAGGCGTGCATGAAGCCGGCCCCGGTGATGATATCGGCGGCCGCGTCCCGGACGCGCCAGAGTCCTTCGATCTGCCGCTCCGATTCGGCAATCACACAGTCTTTTACCAATCCGGATTCCAGCGCCTGATTCAAAATATCGACAAACTTGCGTTGGTCGCTGGCGGCATCAGTGCCCATGCTTTCCACCAGTGCGTAAAACGGATAGCCCGGTTCCAGGGGCAGGCTGACTTCCGGCAGGTGCCTGGCAATCAGCTGGTAAGTATTGTCCCACAGCACCTCGAACGCCGTGAGATTTCCAGCCAGGCTCCGCTGGCAGTGCAGCAGCAGTTCCGCCACCTGGTCGAAGGACTGCAGGCCACACAGGGCCACGGCCTGGCTGGCCGGTTTTGGTATCAGCTTCAACACGGCCCGGGTGATGACGCCGAGGGTACCCTCGCTGCCGATAAAAAGCTGGTTCAGGTCGTATCCGCTGTTGTTCTTGCGCAGCTTGTTGAGACCGTCGATGATCGTGCCGTCGGCCAGCACCGCTTCCACGCCCAGGGTAAGCGCCCGCGTCATGCCATAGCGGATCACGCGGTTGCCACCGGCATTGGTGGCCAGGTTGCCGCCGATGGTACAGCTGCCCCGGGCACCCAGGTCCAGCGGAAACAGCATGCCATGCTGACCGGCCTGCTCCTGGATGGATTGCAGGGGTACGCCGGCTTCAACGGTCATGGTACTGGTAAACCGATCGACTTCCTCGATGTTACGCATGCGTTCCAGGCTCAGCGCCAGTTCTCCCGCCAGCGGGGCGGCGGCGGACACCAGTCCGGTGAGTCCACCCTGTGGCGTAACAGGCTGATTGAATTCGTGGCAGGCACGCAGGACAGCGGATACTTCGGCAGTACTGGCAGGGCGCAGCAACAGCGCCGGCCGGATGGCGCGGCTGCCCAGCCAGTCCCGGTAGTGACGCGCTTCGATGGCGTCCCCGGCGAGACAGCCTGCCGGCCCCAACACCGCGTTCAGCCGCTGGACTAAATCCCCGGACAAACCTTCCCGGGTATTGGTGGTTTCTGCATTCATCGCCAGGTCGTGTACTCTTTCCGCTGTCATTCAGACAGGCCGGATGGTAGCACAGCGAAGCCTCTGCAGCCTGTCAATCACCAGGCCGTGAGTGGTCCCAGTGGTGGTAAAGTTTGCTATTCTCTGCGTTGACAGCCCGGATCGCCACCGGCAGGCACCTGCCGGGCTTTTGCCTTTTCAATCTCAGCGGGAATTTCACCATGAACAGACTTCTTGTAACCCTGTGCGCAACGACCCTCCTGTCAGCCTGTACCTGGGTGCGGGTAACACCGGAAGGTGAAAACGTCAGGCTGCTGACCCAACGGCAGGCGGCCGACTGCACCCGGGTCGGAACCACCACATCGGTGACCACCGACCGGGTACTGTTTTTTCCGCGGGGCAGTGAAAAGGTGCAGACCGAACTGGTGGACCTGGCCCGCAACGAAGCCGGCCTGATGGGCGGTAACGCCGTTGTCGCCGAATCCACCGTGGACGATGCCCGCCAGCAGTTCATCGTGTACCGCTGTCCGTAGACAGACGGCATGGCACACCGTATCCGCGGCCGGTCAACGGAAGCCGCCGGGTCAGTACTTTACAGGCCGGTCGAATACCTGCCGGTCGAACTCGTTTTCCCAGTTAGCCACCGCCGTGGACACGCTGAGATCGCCGGTAACATTGACCACGGTGCGCAGCATATCCAGGGGACGGTCGAAGGGCAGGATAAACCCCACCACCAGGGCAATCTGGTCCGGCGTCATGCCAATGGTTTCCATTACGGCCGCCATCAGGAAAAGAGAGGCACCTGGCACGGCTGCGGTACCGATGGAAACCACGGTAGTGGCGCCGGCGATAATCCCGTAGTCCGCCACCGACAGGTCGATGCCGAAAGCCTGGGCGGCGAAGATCGTCACGATGCCGACATACAGGGCCGTGCCATCCATGTTGATGGTGGCGCCCAGTGGCAGCACGGTGGAGGCCACTACCGGTTTTATCCCCAGGTTTTCCTCCGCCACCGACATGGACATGGGCAGGGTTGCGGAACTGCTGGAAGTGGAAAACGCCAATAGCATGGCATCCCGGGCCCCACGGAAAAAATTGGCCGGCGACAGCTTGAGCACGAAACGCATGATGCTGCCGTGTACCAGCACGACATGACTGATACAGCCCAGGACCACGGCCGCTGCCAGCCGGACCACGTCAAGCAGGGCGGCGACTCCCTGGGTGCCGGCGACCCAGGCGATGAGTGCCAGGACGCCAAACGGCGCAAATTCCATCACCCAGTGCGTGATCTTCAGCATGACTTCCATGCCGGCATCCATGAAATCGGCAACAGGTTTGCCCCGCTCACCAATGGTCAGCAGGCTCACGCCCACCAGCAGCGCGAAAAAGATAATGGCAAGAATATTGCCCTCGCTGAGGGCCTGGAACGGATTTTCCGGAACGATGGTCATCAGTCGTTCCGACAGGGGAATGGGTTCCTGCACCACGTCCGGCGTGGCACCGGACAGATCCACGCCAACGCCGGCCTGCAATACCGTCGCCAGCAGCAGTCCGATGATGATGGCGCACAGAGTGGTGAACATGTACAGCGCCAGGGTCTTGATACCCAGGGAGCCGAGCTTGGACGGGTCGCCCATGGACACCACACCGGCTACCAGCGTGACAAACACCAGCGGTACGACAACCATGCGGATCAGGCGTATAAACAGGTCACCGATCCAGCGGATGGATTCGGCACCCTCGCCCCAGATCACGCCGATGATCAGTCCCATCACCAGGGCCAGCATAATGCGCTTCCATAGCGCGATTTCGAACCAGGTTCTCAGCATCAGGGTCTCCGCCAACAGGTGAACAGCTTGCGAGTTGCGGTCAGACTATAGAAATTCATAACATAGTTCCAATCCAAACGCCTCGGCAATACCCCAGGGAGTACAGCCCTTGAAAGACTGGATCGAAGGAATCGTGGTCGACAACATCCACTGGAACGAACACCTTTTTTCACTGAAGATCAACGCCGACGTCGCGGATTTCCGCGCCGGGCAGTTTACCAGTCTGGCCCTGGATATTGACGGTGAGCGCATCGCCCGGCCCTATTCCTATCTCAGCCCCCCGGGCGAACAGCCGGTGGAATTCTTTTTCTACACGGCAACCGGGGGCCTGCTCTCCAATGCCCTGATTGCCCTGAAACCGGGTGACAGCATCTGGATCAAGCAGCACGCCAACGGTTTTTTCACCCTGAACGAAGTGCCCGATGCGCGGGATCTGTGGATGCTGGGTACCGGCACGGGGGTCGCGCCATACTATTCCATTGCCAGAACACCGGAGCCCTGGGAACGCTTTGACAATGTGGTGATTGTCAATGCCGTGCGTACCCGCGAGGATCTGCAGTACCTGGATCTTGTGGAACAGCTGCGTGCCCGCCATGGAGACCGGTTCCGCTTCCAGGCCTTTGTCAGCCGCGAAACCGTCGAAGGCGCCATGCCGGGACGGGTACCCGCCGCCATCGATGATGGATCGCTGGAGCAGGCCATCGGACTGACGCTGACCCCCGAACATTCCCAGGTCATGCTGTGCGGCAATCCCGACATGGTGAAAGATGCCATTGACGTCCTCAGGCAGCGAAACTTCAGGAAAAACCGCCGGCGCACGCCCGGGCACATTACCACGGAAAATTACTGGTAATTTCCCGGCGTTGTTCTGGATTGTCCTGATTGTGTCGTCGGACACCGGGCAACAGTCCCCGAGGAGTCCAGGCCGCGGCCCCGCGTTACCAAGTGACACTCTACCCGCCGCGACGCTGCCAGGCGGTGATACCCGTCATACCGGCGAGAATCAGGTTCCTACATGTACGCCCGGCGGTTGCCAGCCTGCTACTAAATGTTGATAATTGGGCCCTGCTAACCCGGTTTTGGGCCGTTGCTAAGGATTGCACCTAACCCCACACTGCGAATAGATCAAAATTAGTACGAATATTGACTTTTTTATTCAGATCAAACCGGGTACAGTCAAACAGTTGTAATCAGTTTCCATTATTATCGTGAACTCTCGAGCAGAACGTTGTCAGCCATACAATGACAGTGGCTGGCCTTCCGCTGACTCCGGAATTTGCCAAAAGTCGGCAGCTCATTAAAGGCGAAACTGACATTTCAACTCCGGCTGAACAACAAGACCACAATCGAGACTGACTGACCGGATCATCATGACGACACTGAAAGTCTTCAATAATCACATCAAGGTCTGCTTCATCATCCTGGCGATGATAGAAAGCGTGGCATTTCTCGAAGCGGTATACATGGCTGCCCAGGTCCGTTTCCAGACCCTGGACCTGAATTCCCCGGATCTTGCCGGCATGGACCTGTTCCCCAAGGCCGTGGTGTTTGCCATCGCCAATATGCTGGGCATGACGGCCCTCGGCCTTTATCAGCAGGATCAGTTTCGAGGCCGCGTGGGCTACGCCCACATTCTGTCCCGGGTGCTGACCAGCCTGGCCCTGGTCTTCATTGCCCTGTCCATCCTTTATTACGCCATCCCCTACTTTAAGCTGGGGCGCGGCATAACACTGCTGGCCTTCCTGTTCAGCCTGATACTGATCGTGGCCATTCGTCGCCTGTTCGTCCTGTACCTGGGACAGGACCTGGTCACCTCCAGGGTTCTGGTATTCGGTGTCGGCAGAAATGCCGCAAGCCTGCTGATCAGGGATGAGGGCAGTCTTCCCACCAGTTCGTATCAGGTAGTCGGTTTCATACCGACTCCGGAGCAGGACCGTTACGTGCCCCAGGAAATGGTCATCGAGGTCAACGAGCCGCTGCTCACCATGGCCCAGAAAAACAACGTCAGTGAAATTGTCATCGCCCTGGATGATCGCAACGAGAACTACCCGGTACAGCATATGCTCGATTGCAAGCTGGCCGGTATCAAGGTGACCGATCCGGTGTCTTTTCTTGAGCGGGAACAGGGCAAGGTCAACCTCTCCCATCTCAATCCTTCCTGGATGGTTTTCAGCGACGGCTTTCGCGGTTCGCGGATCAAAACAGCCCTGTCCCGGGCATTCGATGTGTTTTCCAGCCTGCTCATTCTCCTGGTTACCGCGCCGATTCTACTGGTAGTGGCTTTCCTCATCGCGCTGGAAGGCGGCTTCAGGGAACCGGTGTTGTACCGCCAGCAACGGGTTGGCAAGAATGGCCAGATATTTGATCTGCTCAAATTCCGCAGCATGCGGGTTGATGCCGAGAAAGACGGGGCCCAGTGGGCCGGTCAGAACGACGCCCGGGTTACCCGGGTCGGTAAAATTATCCGCAAGCTGCGAATCGATGAACTGCCGCAGATCGTCAATATTCTCAAAGGTGACATGCGCCTGGTGGGTCCGCGACCGGAACGTCCGGAATTCGTTGAACAGCTGAGTCAGTCCATTGACTACTACCAGCAGCGCCATTCCGTAAAACCGGGCCTGGCCGGATGGGCACAACTCAAGTACCCCTATGGCGCCAGCGAGAAAGACGCTTATGAAAAGCTGCAGTACGATCTGTACTACATCAAGAACGCCAACCCGGTAATGGATTTTTTCATCCTGCTGCAAACCCTCGAAGTGGTGATATTCGGCAAAGGTGTCCGGTAGCACACCGCACCGCAAAGCGCCTGTCCTCATTTTCAACCCCGCGCACGGTCCAGCGGATATTTCCCGCGATGTGAAACAGTTCTATTCTGCGGCGCCCCGATTTATGCTCTAATCCCTCCTGTAAAACCATTTTTAACAACAAGTTACACTGGAATCATAATCTTGGACATAAACAATTCCCGGATCGCCGTCATCGGGCTGGGCTACGTGGGATTGCCCCTGCTGGTAGCCTTCGGCAAGAAATTCCCCGCCGTGGGATTCGATATCCAGGAGACCCGCATCAGGCAGCTGGTCGACGGTATCGATAAAACCAATGAAATGTCGCCGGAGGAGCTGGCCGCGGTGGATGTGACCTACACTGCCGATGCAACCGACCTCTCCGCCTGCAATGTCTTTATCGTGACGGTGCCCACGCCTATCGATCAGCAGAATCGACCGGACCTGGGTCCTCTGCGCAGTGCCAGCGAACTGGTTGGCTCGGTGCTGAAAAAGGGCGACGTGGTGATCTACGAGTCCACCGTGTACCCCGGGGCCACCGAAGAGGTCTGTGTACCGATCCTGGAGAAAAAATCCGGACTGGCATTCAATCAGGACTTCTTTGCCGGCTACAGCCCCGAGCGTATCAACCCCGGAGACAAGCAGCATCGTATAGAAACCATAGTAAAAGTGACCTCCGGCTCGAATCCGCAGACGACCCGATTCGTCGACGAACTGTATCAGGCCATCATTGAAGCGGGCACGCACAATGTCAGCAGCATCAAGGTGGCCGAGGCGGCCAAGGTTATCGAAAACACCCAGCGGGACCTCAACATCGCCCTCATCAACGAGCTGTGTATTATTTTCGAGAAACTGGGCATTGATACCGAGGAGGTGCTGAAAGCCGCGGGCAGCAAGTGGAATTTTCTGCCGTTCCGACCAGGCCTGGTGGGCGGGCACTGTATCAGTGTCGACCCCTATTACCTGACCCACAAGTCCCAGGAAATCGGTTATCACCCGGAAATCATTCTGGCCGGGCGGCGCATCAATGACGGGATGGGCACCTACATTGCGGAACGGGTGATCAAACTGCTCACGCGCAAGCGTATTCACGTCGTGGACTCGAAAATCCTGGTTATGGGCCTGACTTTCAAGGAGAACTGTCCTGATCTGAGGAATACCCGGGTAGTCGATGTCATCAGGTGCCTGCAGGAATTCAATGTCGATATCGATGTCTACGACCCCTGGGTAGCCAGGGAAGAGGCCATGGCGGAGTATGACATCGGTGTCATCGACAAACCGTCGGTCGGCACCTACGATGCCGTGCTGATCACCGTCGCCCACGACAAGTTTCGCGACATGGGCCTGGATACCATCAGGTCACTCTGTAAACCTGACCACGTGATCTTCGATGTCAAATACCTGTTTCCCTGCAACGCGGGCCTGCATCGACTGTAAAGGAATCCCGGGGTAACGCTGCCTGGTTGCTGAAAACGCAATCAGCCGTCATCCCTCGAACAACGGATCAAACCATGAGCAAAGCAATACTTGTTACCGGCGGAGCCGGGTATATCGGCAGCCACGTGGTCAAGCAGCTGGGCCGTCAGGGTGAACGGGTGGTGGTCCTGGACAATCTCAGTACCGGGTTTCGCGAGGCAGTCCTGTATGGCGACCTGGTGGTGGGCAACACCGGAGATCAACAACTGGTGGCGGAGACACTGAAAAATCACGATATCGACACGGTAATGCATTTTGCGGCCCACACTATCGTGCCGGAATCAGTCAGCGATCCCCTGAAGTATTTCGGCAACAATACCTGTTCAACGCGAAACCTGTTGCAGTGCTGCCAGGAAGCCGGGGTCAAACATTTTATTTTTTCCTCAACCGCTGCCGTGTATGGCGAACTGGCCGATGGCGTAGCGCGGGAAACCACGCCGACGGCGCCCATTAATCCCTATGGCACCTCCAAGCTCATGAGTGAATGGATGATTCGTGACGTATGTGCGGCCAGCGATCTGGAAGCCGTGGTGTTGCGCTATTTCAACGTGGCGGGCAGCGATCCGGATGGCGAAATCGGTCAGAACACCGAGAACGCCACGCTGCTGATCAAGGTGGCCTGTGAAGTGGCCCTGGGCAAGCGGGAGCGGCTGATGGTATTCGGCACCGACTACCCCACGGCCGACGGCACCGGGATACGGGACTATATCCACGTCGCCGACCTGGCGGCGGCCCACCTGGCAGCGCTGAACTACCTGCGCGCCGGCGGCAGCGCCACGACGCTGAACTGCGGCTACGGACATGGCTACAGCGTCCGGGAAGTCATTCAGGCCGTGGAAAAGGCCAACGCGGCACCACTGAATGTCGACTATACCAGCCGACGTGCCGGCGACCCGGCCACGCTGGTTTCCAGTGTCGAGGCTATTCATGCCACCCTTGACTGGCAGCCCCGCTACGACGACCTGGATACCATTGTCACCACATCCCTGGCCTGGGAACGGAAACTGGGCAGCTGACTCAACAGGTTACTCGTGGCGCAGGGCTTCTACCGGGTCCATTTCGGCGGCCCGCATGGACGGGTAAATGCCGAAAATCACACCGATCAGGGCAGAGATTGAAAACGCCAGGATCGGCGCGATCGGGGTAACGATGGTGGTCATGCCCCAGAAGGTGGAAATAATCAGCGGAATCAGTACCCCCAGCACCACGCCGATAAGGCCCCCGACCCCCGACAGAATCACCGCCTCGATGAGAAACTGGGTGATGATGTCACGTTTCTTGGCCCCCAGGGCCCTGCGGATACCGATTTCCCGGGTACGTTCGGTGACACTGGCCAGCATTATATTCATGATGCCGATACCGCCAACCAGCAGGGAGATACCGGCGATGGCACCGGCGACGATCTGATCCCGCAAGGCACTTTCCTCGGCCTGGCGCAACAGGGCCAGCGGTACTTCCACGGTGTAATCCGCATCACGATGGCGTCGGGCCAGGATCTGCTCGATGATCTCTCCCACTTCGATGACCGTCTCCTGGTCGTCAACCTGGATGATGGCCTCGTGCAGTTCCACCGTCTCCGATTCCATGCCGCCGGCGGTCTGCCTCACCAGGGTTTCCCCGAAGCGGGACCGGGACGAGGTGATGGGAATGAATACCCGGGTCGGAGCGGCATTTGAACTGCCCGCCTGATTCTGCCCCAGGTTGGAGAACCCTTCCGGTTCCATGATACCCACGACATTGTAATAGTCACTGTCTATCTTGACGCTCTTGCCCAGCGGGTTGTCGATGGGGAAAAGTGCCCGGGCAACTTCGTCACTGAGTACCACGACATTGGCATGATCGCGGACTTCCGACTGGCTGAAAAACCGTCCGGACTGCAGTGAATAGTTGCGTGAAGCCGGGTAATCCACCTGCGTTCCTACAACGTCAGCATTCAGGCTGCTTGCAAGGTGCCAGATATTCTTTTTTACGATTCGCGACGAAATTACGTTATTCACCCCGGGAATCGTCATGCGTATGGTATCGATATCGGTATTGGTCAGCCCGTAAACCACAGCCTGGGGCGGCCCGAATCCCTGGCTGCTGTTTTCTTCCACTTCCGCCGGCTTGACGCTCTTGAGCAGAATGTTGTTGGCTCCCAGGTCACGAAACTGCTGCTGGGCCTCGTAGCTGGCACCCTCGCTCACCGCCAGCATGGCTATGACCGCCGCCACGCCGATCACGATACCCAGTACCGTCAACAGGGAACGCAGGCCGTGGGAATAAATACTCTTGACGCCTACCTGGGTAATCTTGCGAAAGCGCACCAGATTGAATCGACCGGGTGAAATTTGCCGGCGCCGCGAAATGCCGGGTCCCGTGCCCTCCGTCTGGATAGTGAAGTCACTCATAAATCGTTTTACCTGTCCCCGGAAAACAGCCGGTTCGATCGAAGTCCATCTGCAGCAGTAATAGGTGGCGTATCAGTGGTCAATGTACCACGACCATGACCGAATCGTCCGCAGCACACCGTTGTCCGCCCCCCGCTGCCTGTCGTTTACGGCATTTCCGCCCGGTAACCCGGAAATTCTTAAGGGGCCTCTGATTAATTATGAAAGTGCTCTGCGGGAGTCTGTCGGGCGTCACTGCCAGGCGTCGTGCGCCGGGAATGGCCGTCGCCCTTGCCAAGCGCGACAACAACGCAGTGGCGCCCGGCAGGTCCCGGCTTCAGGGATTGAAACGATCGGTCAGCAGTATCCGCCGTACCATACGCCAACCCTGGCCGGTCTTGCGCCAGGTGATGCGGTAGATGCCCGAACTGGCGATGGCCGGCGGGCTGTTTTCGGTCTGATGGGTAATCAGCGCCATGTTTTCTGTCAGCGCATGCGTCTCGTCAAGCTCCTTGAACACCAGCGCAGTGAAGTGGTGCCGCGTCTGGCGATCGGCCAGGCGCCCCTGGTGCGAGCGTCGGGCATAGTCGAATATGGCGTCGCGTCCGCTCACCACCGAGTCATCCACCCTTGTTCCCGCCACCCAGCGTTCCATTATTCCGTCTTCCGTGAACAGCGCGGCGAATCCTGCGGAATCCTTGCCGTCCCAGCGATAGGAGTACTGGGCAAGCATGCCCTCGATCATCGCCCTGTCCTGCAGGCGCAACTCGGTATCCGCGCCGGCAGCAGGCCCGGCGACGGTCAACCAGCAAAGCAGTATGGGCAAAATGTTCCTGATCATGCTGACCTTCGCTTCTTCCGTACGGTGGCTCGGTCTGAACAGTGTCCGTGGCTAAGGCGGAAAACCGGTTCCCTGCCGTGACGGTCCTGGACCGGAAACATCGCTGTGTGCGCTTTCGTTCCCCGGCCAGGCGGTCCGACCTCCCCCTTTCCACCGGTACAGCATCCAGCAGCGGCAGCGGCAGCCAGGCAGCGACCTTGTCCCGACGGAAACATCGCCGTCTTGCCGCCTCTCTGTATACTACAGGAAAAGTCCGGAGACGCCATCGGCGGCTTACCGGTCAGTTTTTCCGTAAAGGAATACCAATGGCGGCGGGTCCATCACCAGCTGACACCCTTGAGGCGCTCCGCCGTTAACCGAATCCGGATCTCCCCGGAGGGGAGAAAGGACGCTGAAGCGGGCCGGAATAAGCCATTGAACAGGTAATTTGCAGGTAAATTAAGTAGAAAACCGGTGCATTACTGTTTAAATTAAGGAATCTCTGATTATTCAGAGGTTCCTTAGGAACCGTCGATCCGGACAGTAAATCCCAGGTCTCGTTCAACTACGGTATTTAACAACAGCGGGTTGTCTGGTACACCCGCCTTTCCACCCAGCAAAATCAACAGTAAGAGAGGTAGATATGTCATTTTTTCGTTTCACGCTCCCCTTAGCCCTCCCCGTCCTGCTCGCTGCACCCCACCTGGCTGCCCAGAGCCAGGCTGATGTTATCGCCAAGGCATTGTCGCCCCTGCCGGCCGACCTGCGGGCTGACGCCACCGTGTACACCTATGACGAGGACACCGGCGAGCGGATAACCCTGAAGGCCGGGACCAATCACGTCGAATGCCGACCCACCGATGCCGAAGGATTTACCCGGTGCAATCCGGTCTCACTGCGTGCGCGCAACGACCTGTCCGCCAGGTTGCGTGCCCAGGGCCTCGAGGGTGATGCACTGCAGGCAGAATTGCAGAAAGCAGAGGAAGCGGGTCGGATTCCACCCCGGGTCTTCGGTGCCCTGAGCTATCGTCGCTTCGATACCCCGGACCGCATCCAGTACCTGTTCGTGGTTTCCCTGCCCAATGCCAAGGCCGAGGATCTGGGCATGCCCACCGGTCCGCAGCGGGACAATTCACTGGCTGGCAAGGGTACGCCCTGGATGATGCGCTCCGGTACACCGGGTGCCCACCTGATGATCCCGGTAAACGGAACCGAGTATTCCAATAAGGGGATGTAGCAGCCGTTATCGACGACGTGCCGGTCCTACCCGGCACGCCTTGGCAACGCTTCAGGATCGCCCGGGCATCAGCCCGTGGCAAGAATCCCGGGGAAAGCCGGGACCGGCAATAACAGGCTGGTCAATGATCAGGCCCCCGTCGGTGGCAATCGGCGGGGGCTTTTTATTGACCGCCGACGACCCGCCGTTCGTCACTTTCCACCAGGCCATCCCGCAGACGAACCCAGCGCTGCGACCGTTCTTCCAGTTCCTCCGAGTGAGTCACCATGATCAGGGTCTTGCCCTGGTCATGGAGTTCGTCAAACAGGTCGAGAATTTCCGCTCCGGACCGGGAATCCAGGTTCCCGGTGGGCTCGTCGGCAAGGATGATGAGGGGATCCACGGCCAGTGCCCTGGCAATGGCAACGCGCTGCTGCTGACCGCCGGACAGTTCAAAGGGCTTGTGATCGACACGTTCGGCAAGACCCACCCGTGCTGCCAGGGACATGGCAACGTCATGACTTTCCACGTCGGAGTATCCCTGGTAGAAAAGGGGCATTTCGATGTTCTCCAGAACGTTCAGCTGCTGGATAAGATTGTAGGATTGAAAGATGAAGCCAAGGCGGGCACCCCGGATGGTGGACAGTTCGTCATCCTCCATTTTCGAGGTATCCTCGTCACCGAGAAAATACTTTCCCGAGGTCGGCTGATCGAGACAACCGAGAATGTTCATCAGCGTGGATTTACCGCAGCCCGAGGGCCCCATGATGCTGATGTAATCCCCCTGGTAAAAATCCAGGGAAATGCCGTGCAGCACCTCCACGGACAGGGCACCCATGTAATAGGTCTTGCGAATATCGTCGATGCGGGCTACCAGCGGCCGGCCATCCAGCTCTGGCGGGCTGGCGCTATCGGCACCGTGATCTGTCGCTCGCTGCTTCACCTGCTGTTTCCGGCCATGCCCCCGGGGTGACTTAACCCCCGGACGCCGCCAGCTCCTGTTGGGGCGCAAGCAGCAGCACTTCCTCGCCTTCCTGCAGCCCGCTGACGATCTCGATAAACTGTTCGGAAAACGCACCGGTTCGCACCTGACGACGCTCCGGTCGGCCACTGCCGTTATCCACGTACACCACCCGCTCGTTGCCGTTGTAGGTAACCGCCTGGAGAGGTACGTAGACCACGTCTTCAAGGCGGTTGACCAGGATCTCCACCTGGGCACTCATCCCGGGGCGCAGCCACTCGTGGGTGCCATCGACCTTGATGGTGGTGGGATAGACTTTCAGATCAGGATTCATGAAGGCATTGGCCGAATCCGCCACCACGGCTACCTTGGTGACCACACCGGTAAGCTGTTCATCGGGGAAGGCATCGATGGAGACGCTGACCCGCTGACCCACCGCCACCCGCTGCACCGCGGATTCGTGGATATTGACCTTCACCGCCATTTCCCGCATGTCCGGAATGGTGAGAATGGCCTGCCGTTCACGCACCGTGGCCCCTTCCTGAATGGCTTCCTGGTTGCTGCGCCGATAGCGCTGATTACTCTGGTCGGCGGCACCGTACACCACCAGCCCGGGTCGTCTTGCCCGGATGGTGGCCTCTACCAGCTGCTGATTGATATCCGCCAGCTTGACCCGTTCCAGGTTGTACTTGCGTTCTGCCGAGGACAGGCGGGCTTCTTCCTGGGCTTCCTCGGCAATATTCTCTTTGACCTGCCGCTGGTAGCTCATGACGGCGTTTTCATAATCCGACAGTTTCTGTTCGGCGTCCTTGGGAAAGGTGTACTGAATATAAAGCTTCAGCGCCGTCTCTTTTTCCTGCAGCTTGTTGTTGGCCTTGCTGAGATTCAGCTCTTCCGCCTCCAGTTCCGTGGGCGTGATAAATCCCCGCGCCTCCAGGCGGCGCTGACCCTCGATACGGTCCTGGGCCAGCAGGTACTCTTCCTGGGCAACCTGCAGTTCGTCCTGCAGTTGACGCAGGAACTGCTTGGCTTCGCCGTCTTCCAGTCGCGACATGTCGGCATACTGGGTGAAATCCAGCTGTTCACGGATGCGCATGTACTCCCCGTCCATCAGCAGGGATGTCATGACCGGCGGTGTATCATTCTCACGCGGTTCCAGCACCAGCTCTGCGGGAGCCGCGACACCGGGGGCACCGGGCTCCGCCGGGAAACTGCTGGTCACAGCGGCGCTGCGCCTGGCAGGGGGTGCGCCGGCGGCACCCGGGCGGCGGGCACCACCCTGGCGGAAGCGCTGCATTCGCTGCACCATGTCCGCCGGCAGCTGTCCGTCGTTTTCCGCCATGGCCTGTCTCAGACGTTCCTGCAGCGGTGCCGGCAGGCTGTCCAGGTCAGCCAGGTCAATGCCGCTGGCAGCCACTGCAAGCGGTGCCGATCGGGAACCCGGCGGAGTCGCGTTACTGGTCGACGCCGCATCGGCTGCCTCCGCCGCGGCCAGGTCGGCGGCTTCGGCCCGGGCCAGCCGCTCTTCGATCTGCAGTTCACCGATAATGTCACCGACCACGTTGGCACCCAGGAACTTCTCAAAGTCCAGCCGCGCGAATCGCATGGCCTGGCGGGCGTCGTTGAGCTCGGTGGTATTCTGGTTCAGCTGGATTTCATACTGGGCCTTGCGTTCGATGAATTGGGCTTCGGCGGTCTCCACCGCGATCTCCTGGTTCAGCTGTTGATCGATGAGCTGGGATGTATCCAGTTCCACCAGCACCTTGCCGTTGGCCACATCCTCCTCGGTAATGCGGTAACCCTCTTCCACGATACTGAGAATCTTGACCCCTTCCCGACCCTTGACGCCGGACCGGATCTCCGTGGAGACAAGGGCCTCCAGGGCACCGCCCTCGAGCACGGTGATATCCAGGTCGCCGCGCCGTGCGGTGAAAGTGATACTGCCGCCGGTATTGGAGCCTGACTCCCCGCCCAGGGAGATCACCAGCAGCACCACCAGCACCGCGGCACCCACTATGGCATAACGTGTGCGCCGGGAAGCCGCCTGGAACTGCCGGTAGTAGTCCTGCAGCCTGACCGCAAGCGCCTCGGGCACGGCGTCTTTCACCTTAAGCAAGGTCTTGTTTTCACTGAGGTTCATCAACCCCTTCCTCCCATTGGCCGGAATCGTCGACGTACAGTAAGCCGATGTCACGCCAGAATTCCAGTTTGGCTATATTGTGTTCCACTATGGTACTGACCAGCTCGGTGCGGGCCTCGATGAGATCGTTCTGCGAATCAACCGTGTCCTGGATATCGCCCAGTCCCAGTTCGGCCCGCAGCTGCGCCTCCTCGACCCGGCGCTCGTTGATTTGCACACTGGTCAGATTGATGTCGTAGCTCCGCAGCGCCTGGTCCATACGGCGCCACGCATCCCTGATATCGAGCTTGGCCTGATCCACTGCCGCCAGGTAGGAGCGCGTGGTCGCATCGTAGGTAATCAGGGTGCGCCGCAGCGCATTCCGATCGAACTTGGTATCCAGGGGCAGATCCAGGCCCAGGCCCGCGGTGTAAACCGCGTTTTCGAAATCCAGCTCACCCAGGTTGTCGTCATCGGTACCCGGGACCAGCACGTCGAAGTTAAAATCCAGGGCCGGACGCAGCTCATTGGCAGCCAGCCGGATCTTGCGGGCACTGTCCTGCACCCGGTCCAGTTCAGTATACAGGTCCAGCCGGGTCTGCAGCGCCAGGTCCACAGCCTGGTCCAGGTCGATATCCGGGTCGGTCATGCCGGTTTCCTCGATCAGGACCAGCTCGTTGTCATCGAGAATAATAGTGGTATCGGCAAAAAGCCCGATGAGTATCTTGAAATTGTCCAGGGCGCGCTTGTAGCGGGTGATGGAATTGGTCCAGCTCAGGTCCTGGCGCAGGGATTGCTGTTCCAGCCGGCCCACCTGCAACAGGGTTCGGAGCCCCTCGGCCTGGAAAGCCTGTTCCCGTTCCAGGTTGAGATTCACCGCCAGCAACCCCGAATAATTGTTACGGGCGATTTCGCGGTTCAACAGGACAGAGTAGTACTGGGAGGCGATGCGCACCGCGAACGCCTTGCGGAACCGGGTGAAATCCCGTAGCTGATAAAGCAGGTCCCTTTCCGCCTGCATCAATGCCTCGGTTTCGATCCGCGGCCCGAAATCCCGGATCAGTGGCTGGACAAAGGAGGCAAACAGCGCGCTGCCGCCGGTCTCGCTGACATCGCCGGTCAGGAAACGGGTGAAATTGCTGGTCAGGCTAAGGGCCAGGGCACCTCCGCCCTTGAGCAGCCAGCGTGAGCCGAGGGTGGTACCGGCATCGATGGACTCGCTGGTGTTGACCCGCTGCATGCCGGTGAGCTGTTCCATGTCTGCCACGAACTGGTCAGCGGCGTCCCACTGGTAATCGCCACTGGCAGTGAAGGAAAACGTGGGCGTATAACGGTAGCGGTCGAAGGTCAGTGCCAGGGCTTCCAGGTACAGACTTTCCTTACGGGTCTGGTATTCGCGGCTGTACAGGAACGCCAGTTCCAGCGCATCGTTAAGACTGATGATATGGGCCCCCAGCTCACTTTCCGCCTGGGCATCCAGAAAGGCAAACACATCCTGGTTACGGGGAAAACGACTCAGGTCCACGGTTGCCACCGAGGCAGCCGGCTCGATGTCTACGTCCCGGGTCATGCCCGGTACCTGGGCGGTTTTGCCCTCGATTGCCCCGTAGGTTTCGTTATCCGCCGACTGCCGGTAATAAGCGGTGGTGCAGGCGGTCAAACTCACTATCAGGGCCAGGACCACGAACCTGGCCGCTGCGCCAACGCCGCTGCTGTCGGGGCACCTGCTGACCCTGACCGGCGGTGCCGGAGGACTATTATCCCTGTACTTGTGCATGGCTCATTGCCTTGAATACTGCAACTGCATTGACGGCGCGACGCCGGGACAACGGGGACGGGGCAGGCTGGCGACAAATCCCCATGGTGACGGCCTGAAACAAGGCAATGAGTATAACGCTCCCGGCCCCGTCCCGCTGACCAGAAAACGCCAAACATGGACGATTTTGCGGGAAATCGAGGGAAATGGCGGTACAGGTGACCACAAACAAGCCGAATTGACGCTAGAATACCTGACCAGCGCGTGGCTATGCGCACGCTCAAAGTGCCAGCGGAGGAACCCGGCAGTATGCTCAACAAAGTCTTATTCGCGCTTCCCTGGTTCGTTGCCGGGGGACTGACCTTTGTCGTCATTGTGTTGATGAACGACAACAGCAGGCTCGGTGCCGACAACGAAGCCCTTGGCGATATACGGCTGCGCTACCAGGAGCAGGTCCGGCTCAATGCCAGGCAGCGTGAGGAGTTTGAAGGCCAGATTCAACAGTTACAAAGCAATCTGCAAAGCGCCCAGAACCAGATGGCCAACCTGTCGGCGGCACTGCAGGAAGCCCGGGAGATGATGGAACCGGTGGCGCAACAGGTAATGGACCGGATTTCCGCCGGGACGACGGACAGTCCGGCGACACAGTGATCCTGCAATATCCGCTGCCAAGTGCCGGTCTGGAACTTTTGATCCTGCCGTCAGTCGCTAACGTATTGGCTCGCAGTGTGGATTTCTGCAGTAACTTCTATACAGTATCAGGTCCCGGGGGCCAACATCCGGCGTTCGCCTTCGAGGTCCGGGCTTGACCCGGCCACAATACGATTTTCAGTCAAACGGGGATTTCACGATATGACAAACCATTGCTCGGTGGACACGGAGAACAGCACAGCAGGCTTCGGGATTCTGCACAGAATGCGGAATTGCGGGCGAGGCCTCACCGTCTCCGTGCTGGCCACACTGCTTGCGCTGCTGACTGCCTGTGGCCAGCAGGCGGAGCAGCCGGATCCCGGACAGCAGCAGGCCACGGCAGTTGCCGACAACAGCGGCTACCGCCTGATCAATTCCCCGGACCCCGAAGACCCCCTGGGCACCCATATCTACGAACTGGATAACGGCCTGCAGGTGTACCTGACGGAAAATCACGAAGAACCCCGCTTTTACGCAGAAATCGCCGTGCGGGCCGGCAGCAAGCATGATCCGGCGGATGCCACCGGCCTGGCGCACTACCTGGAACACCTGTTGTTCAAGGGCAACCAGCGTATGGGTACCCTGGATTACGAAGCCGAGCGGCCCTACCTGGAGCAGATAGTGGAACTGTACCAGCGCCACTTCAACACCACCGACGAGGAAGAACGGGCTGCCATTTACCGGGAGATCAACGAAGTGGCACAACAGGCTGCCCGGTACGCTATCCCCAATGAAATCGACAAGGTCTATAACAGCATGGGCGCCGGCGGCCTGAATGCTCATACGTCCTACGAGGAGACCGTGTACAAGGTGGGTCTGCCGTCCAACCGCCTGCAGCAGTGGGCCGAAATCGAATCAGACCGTTTTATCGACCCGGTATTCCGGCTGTTCCACACGGAACTGGAAACCGTGTACGAGGAACTCAACCGCAGCCTGGACAATCGCGACCGGGTTATCCTGTATGCCACCGACGAGTTGCTGTACAAGCGCCACCCCTATGGCCAGCAGCCCACCATCGGCAAGCCCGAACACCTGAAAAACCCGTCCCTGGTGTACATCCGGGATTATTTCGACACGTATTACGTCCCCAACAACATGGCGATCTTCATCAGCGGTGATATCGATACCGAGGAAACCATCCGGCTGATAAGCGACCAGTTCAATCGCTGGGAACGGAAGGAGGTTCCCGGGGTAGGTCCCTGGGCTGAAGAGCCACTGGAAGGCGCTGAACGACGCACAGTCTACTACCCGGGGGAAGAGCAGGTGCAGCTGGCTTTCCGCACCGTTGCCAACTCCAGCGAGGACAAGGAAGCGCTGATGATGCTGGACATGATCCTGGATAACCGGACCGCCGGGTTGATCAACCTCAACCTGAACCAGGCCCAGCAGGTTGCCGGTGCCGGTTCCTATCCCAGGTTTCTCAACGACTACGGTTCCCAGCAGCTGTGGGGCGTACCCAAGGACGGTCAGACCCTGGAGGAAGTGGAAGCCCTGCTGCTCCAGCAGCTGGAACTGGTAAAGGCCGGCGACTTCGAAGACTGGATCATTCCGGCCATTATCAATGATTTCAAAAAAACCGAGAAAGCATCCCTGGAATCCAACACGGCCCGGGTGGCGATGATGCGCCAGGCATTTCTGTCCTACGCAGACTGGGATCACCATATCGACGAGATCGAACGTCTTGAGCAGGTGACCAAGCAGGACGTCATCGATGTGGCCAACCGCTATTTCGGCGATGATTATGTGGCCGTCTACCGGGAGGACGGTCAACACCAGATCCCGCCGGTGGAGAAGCCCCAGATCGAACCCTTTCCCATCGACCCTACCCGGCAGTCCGAGTTTGCGGCCAGTATCCTGGAGATGGAGGTCGAGCCCATCGAGCCTACCTTCGTGGAAGCCGACGAGGACTACCGGGTCATCGAATTCGCCGAGGGCGTGCCGTTGTACTATGCGCCCAATCCGCTCAACGACCTGTTCAGCTTCAGCATCAGCGTGGATGTCGGTACCGAGGAAAATGAGAAGCTGGGACTTGCCGCGGCCATCATGGACAAGGCCGGCACGCCAACCCTCAGCAATGAAGAGTTACAGAAAGAATGGTACAGAATAGGCAGCGAATTCCGCTTTGGCGCCAGCGAAAACCAGTCGAGCATCAGCATTTCGGGTCTCGACGAACAGTTTGCCCCTACCCTGGAGCTGATGCTGGAACTGGTGCAGAACCCGGTGGCGGACGAACCCACCCTGGAGGAACTTAAAGGCATCATCCTCAAGTCCCGGGAGGATCAGAAGCAGTCTCCCCAGGCCATCGCCAGGGCCCTGTACCTGTTCAATCGCTACGGCAGCGAGTCACCGATGCTGGAAGCATTGACCAGGGAGGAGATCGTCGCCACATCACTGGACGAGTTGCTGGGCCTGCCCGGATCCCTGCTGGACTATCAGCACACCCTGGCCTATACAGGCTCCATGCCCCTTGAGCAGCTGGTGGAGATCCTCAGAGAACATCATTCTGTTGCCGGTGAACTGCAGGAACCGCCGCCCTACCGGTATCGAACAGCACGGGAATTCGACCAGACTGAAATTTTCGTGGTGGATCGTGAGACTGCCCAGGCCCAGGTGCGCATCGAGTTTCCCGATGGCACTTTCGATGAGGACCTCAGTCTGATTTCCTCTATCTATAACAACTACTTCGGATCCGGCATGTCCAGCGTGGTCTTCCAGGAGCTGCGTGAAGCCCGCGCCCTGGCCTACTCCGCCGCCGCCAGCTATGCCCAGGGAGGCCGGGAAAATGCCGAGAACCTGATGCTGGGTGCCATCGGCTCGCAAACCGACAAGACCGTGGACGCGGTCAGCGCCTTCGTGGATCTGATAGACAACATGCCGGAGTCCACCGAGCGGTTCAACGAGTCGGTGAACTCGCTGTTGAATCGCTACCGCACGTCGACCCTGAGTTTTCGCGAAGTGATCGGTGCGGTGCGCAGCTGGGAGCGCCTGGGACTGTCCGGCGACCCACGACGGGAACGCTATCAGCAGCTGCAGAACGTCACCATGGCAGACCTGCTTGAATTCCAGCGGGAACATGTCAGGGGTCGGCCCAAGCTGATATCCATCGTGGGCAATACCGACATTATCGACACCGGGGAACTGGCCCGGTTCGGCACCGTGCAGGAAATTCAGGTGGATGAAATTTTCGTGGACTAGCTGGCGGTTGAAGAGCGTTGATGTCCTCATCAGTATCTGCAGCAACTTCACCGGCACCGGATGCCGTCGTTTCAACCGTACCGCTGCGGATACGCGGCCTGAGTAAACGCTACGGTGCCGAGCAGGTACTGGATGGACTCGACCTGGAGGTCACTGCCAACAGTATTCACGGCCTGGTTGGCCTGAACGGCTCGGGGAAAACCACCACCCTGGAATGTATCCTGGGCATGAGACAATTCGACAGCGGCCAGGTGGAGGTGCTGGGCCTGTCACCGGCGAACCTCCACCAGGCCCGTGGTGCCGTGGTGGGTATTTTCGATACGCCCAGCCTGCACCCTGGCCTTACTGTCAGGCAAAGCCTGGAACATGCCCGGCTGATATGCGACCGCCCGGTGCGCAGCTGCGCCGAGGTTGAACGGCTGCTGGGTATCGTCACCTACAGTGACTATCGCATTCGGCATCTGTCCCTGGGCAACAAGCGCCGTGCCTCCATCGCCCAGGCGCTGATCGGTGATCCCCGGCTGATCATTCTTGACGAACCGTTCAATGGCCTGGATGCCGAGGGTGTAAACGACGTGCTGGCACTGATTGCCCGCCTTAACCGGGAACAGGGCACGGCCTTCCTGCTGTCCAGCCACCAGCTTCCTTACCTGGAACAGATCTGCAGCCACCTGGCGATACTGCATAACGGCAAAATCGTGGTCAACGACCCCATCGACAAGCTGTTCAGCCGCGACCATGCGCGAATACAGGTAAGCTGCGACCGGCCCGCTGACGCTGCCGAGCTGATCAACAGCTCTGCCCTGGCCCGGGTGGAAAGTATCCAGGACAATCGCCTGCTTTGTGAGCTGCATGAAGGCAATGCGGCATCCCTGAACAGCCTGCTGGTCAGCCAGGGGTATGCCGTGTCGGAATTGCTGGAAAAACAGGATTCGCTGAGTTCGCTGTTTTACCAGATCACCGCCGAACCGGACGGGCAGACGGAAACAGGCTGATAACATGAATGGACTGATGACCGCTCTGCGAGCGGAAAGTTACATCGCCCTGCGCAGCGCGGGAAGTCGCATTGCCGTGCTGATTCCAAGCCTGGTCGTCCTCGCCCAGCTGCTTCTTACCAGGCTGGGCGAGGCTGGCGAACAGGCGCGGGATGCCCTGCTTGACAGTTCACCGTTCGGCAGCGACGTACCGGCAGTGACGGCCTACGGCTACCTTGTCGATGGGTTGAATACCGGGCTCACGGTGCTGGTACTGATCCTGGTGGTACTGTCAGCCCATGCGTTCGCCTACGACCGGGACACCGGTCTGCTGAGACACCTGTTGATTCGCCGCTTCTCCCGCCAGACGGTCATCCTGGCCAAGCTGCTGCAATTGCACCTGGTGGCCGTCCTCGCCCTGCTTCTGCTGTTTCTTACCACCTGGTTTGCCAGTGGCTGGCTATGGGAATATGGCCCGGTGGTTGAAGATGGCTTTGAACTCATTGGCGAAGAAGAAATCCACGCCGAAATCCTGCTGGGTCTGCGGCTTGCCCTCCTCCCCTTTCCAGCAGTGATCGCATTCGGTATGCTGGTGTCGGTGTTGACGCACAGTACCACCCAGGCCGTAACCACGGCCCTGGGCATCAACCTGGCCCTGGACATTTTCAAGGCCACTCTGGGTGACTATGCCGTCTACCTGTACGCTACCTTTCAACCGGCACTGCTGGATCAGTCATACCTTGGTGAAGTGGGCAGCCTCGTCCGGGGATTTTCCGACGTACTGATCGACCAGCAGTTTCTGCAGATGAACACACTGGTACCGATTCCACAGATGCTGATCCTGGTCCTGCTTTCACTCTGGCTGGTACGACGGAGGCCACTGTGAGACCTGTCCGGTCAACCCGGAAAACCCGGGACATCGACACCTCTTTTCGGCATTTCGCTGACAGCGGAATCCCGGGTTACCGACTGTCCGCGCTGCTTTTCTGCCTGGCACTGCTGACCGGGTGCGTAAGTTACGAACCACGCCAGCTGGTACCGGATATCGGTCTGTCTCCCGAAGATCTGGAGTTGGCGACGCCGATTGAGAATTCCGGCGGTGGCGTGGACTTCGGCCTGACCGTGACGGTCAATGAGAGTGATTCACTGTTTAACCTCGAGGTGCTGCCCGGTGTCCGGGTCCAGGAAGTTGCGCCGGCCGGCCCTGCCGATCTCGCCGGTCTCCAGGCAGGCGACGTCATCCTCAGCGTCAACGGAACCGAGGTTAATCAGCCTGACACGCTTGCTGCGCTGGCCCTGGCCGGGGAACCCTCAACGGATTACATCTTTCATGTGCGACGCGGCACCGCAATACTTGAAGCCAGCGTGATCGGCAGAACTCGAGCCGTGGCCGGAGCGCCTCTCCGGGAGCTTCATCGGACCGATCCTGTTGCCACCCGGGCAAGCTATGAAACCACCCTGCTGCAGCATCGAACCCGGGGGACACTGACAGCAGCACGAGTGTTAGAGCTGGCGGCGGACAGCCCGTTGCGGGCAGCGGCTATCGCCACCGGTGACATCGTAGTGGCCCTCGACGGCACAGCCGTGGAATCAGCCCAGCAGCTTATCAACGTGATAAGCCTGGACTACGCCCTTGGCAGCACAGTTACTTTCACCGTTTATCGCAACGACGAGTTTCTGGAACGACGTGTCCGGCTCTGGGATCCGGGTCGACGGATTAGCCGGATATCGCTTCGACCCCTGCTGTTTTACGAGTCGAACCTGGCCAGTGAACAGGCCAGCTTTTCCCTGTTTGATTTCTGGCTGTTCTCGGTCTATCGCTATGAACGCTCGGAAAGTGAACGTGCCCACAGCCTGCTGGGCCTTTTCAGTATCAGCAGCGACTACGGCGAACTGGTGGAGGAGTAAAAACCGCAGCGCTATGAACAGACCCTCGCTATTGAAGATTGCTCCCTGTCTGGCCGGACTGACCCTGGCGGCTTTGATCCAGGAACGCGTCACCGCCCAGATCAGCTACGTGGAAACCGAGCTGGCAACGGAAAGTCCGTTCCGACGCCTCCATACTGAAGACCTTGACGGCGATGGCCGTCTCGATATCGTTGATTATCGCTGGCGCAGGGGCATTGGCAGGGAACTGCTGATTTACCATCAGCAGGAAAACGGCCGCTATTCGCCCACCCCACAGCTGGTGGAAATCAAAACGGAAATCATTGCCGTGGGCTTTGCCGATCTGCGTTCGGATCCCGGCAAGGAATTACTGCTGTTAGCCAGCAACGGGGCATTCAGCCTGTCCACGGCTATCGAGGGCTATACCGGAAACCTGCAACCGCTGTTCCAGTGGCAGCTGATTGCCGGTGTGCCGGACCCGGAGCAGGTGCAATTCTTCAACGCGGTGGAAGACCTTGACGGGGACGGCCATATTGACCTGCTGATACCGGGAGAGGAAAGCTATGGACTGTTCCGGGGCACAGGGGCGGAGCAGTTCGCGTTGAGCAACACGTTATCCACCATCAACCGGGATCTCGACCCGGCATTGCGTCCCCGTGGCGATGGTGGACTCGACGCCAGTATCGACATCAATTCCCGGGACGGCATCAAGCTTCAGGTCACGGCCGGGCGCCCTGCTCCATTCGCCGGCTTTATCGAAACGCAGGACTCTGCGGAAGGCACGACCGGCAATTTACTCCAGGCGGAATCATGGATGCCCCCGGCACTTACCGCAGACTTCAACGGTGACCGGCGCCCGGATATAGTCTACCTCAACGTGGGTCCGGATATTCGCGGGCAGCTCAATATCCTGATGCAGCAGGCCGACGGCAGCTTTGGCGATGCGCCGGATTGGCAGGGTTCCGTCGATACCCGTGGAGATCTGCGGCTTGCTGAACTCAACGGCGACGGGCTGATGGACATGACACGATTGACTGGTGAGGGGGATCAGTGGGACCTGTTCCTGTTCGTAAACCGGGATGGCACGTTCGACTTTGCCAACCCGGACCAGGTGATGCGCTTTTCCGGTTACGATGTCACTCTGCAATTGATCGATCTCGACGGCGATGACTCCCCCGAGTTGAACATCAGCTACTACACCATTCCGGTGGTGGAGGCGCTGCGTAACACCAGCATCGTGCGCACCCAGTTGATCTATGGCCGGAATCCGGACGGTCTGTTTAACCGGAGACCGGCTTTCCGGCTGGAAGAAAGTTTTTCCGCCAGTGACGTGCGCGGTCTTGCTGAACAGATGACCCTGCGTCACGACATTGATGGTGACGGACGTCCCGATGCGCTGTACATCACCAGTGAAGGCGCGCTGGCTGCCAACCGTATCGACCAGGACCTGCGTATCGCCGAGGAGCCGTTCTGGGAGTACGTTCCCACCCGCTCGGTGATCGGCTTCGATGTCAAGGATCTGAACCAGGACCAGGTGCCGGATCTCATTCTTCGTCACAGCACCTCGTTTACCCTGCTGGTGGCCTCGCCATGACCCGGACTGATAGTTGGCACATGACAACCAGGCTGCTTTCACCAGTTGTATCGCTGACTCTCGCACTGGCCTGCGCCTGGAGTTTTCTGCCCCCGGCAGTGGCGCTGGAAAATTACCGACAGGTGCCTGTTACCCTGCCCGCGGAAACCCGACAGCTGGTAGTTGCCGATGTCGACGGTGACGGATTGCAGGAGCTGCTGGCCGTATCCGACAGCGAGTTTCGACTGTACTTTCAACGGGACGGCAGTTTTGATTTCGACGCCGGATTCCAGTCCATTGCGATGCCCGGGGACACCGTTGGCTGGGACCTCAGCACCGGTACCGATGGCCGCGGACTGGCACTGATAGCCCTGGTGGATGGCAGGGACGTACTGCGCTGGGAAGTTGCCGACCGACAGGTGGGCGAACCTCGTGTCGTCCTCTCCGCCCCCGGTGGATTTCTCACCAGGGGTGTCAACCGTCTGCGCTTTTCCCAGGATATCAACAGCGATGGTCGTGATGACCTGGTCGTTCCCGGGGCCGGCGTGCTCTACCTCTATATCAGCAACCCAGACGGCAGCTATCAATCCGGAATCACAGTTCAGACCGAGGTACAGATGCGCACCGTCCTCACGCCGGGACGCCTGGAACGGGAAGCCGGTCAGGCATTGACCATTCCACTGATGGAACTGCGGGACGTCAATGCCGATGGCGCGACAGACCTGATATCGCGAACCGACACGCAACTGGACGTATTCCTCGCCGGTGGGGAGGCGGCCCGCTATTTCCCGCCCACGCCCAGTTTTTCCCTGGATATCGCGGCCATCGAGGAGCGCCTGGGCGAATTCGATGTGGATCGGCTGGACTTTTCCAACCTGACCGGCATTCTCGCCATCACCCACGAGGAAATCCTCGAGGACGTGGACGGTGACGGTATCGATGACCTGCTGTTGCGTGAAGGGGGCAAGGTTTCTCTGTTTATCGGCAATGCCTCCGGCATGGACCTGGCGCAGCCCCGCCAGGTGTTGCGCTCCGGCGGCAACGTGCTCAGCGTGTTTCTGTTCGACGAGAATGAAGACGGACTCAAGGACCTGTGGCTGTGGCGGGTGGAAACCATTTCTGTTGGCGACCTTTTCCTGTGGCTGGCACTGTCCGGCGATATAACCGTGGAGGCCTTTATTTACCCCAACGAAGGTCAGCGGTTCGCACGACGACCGGCCCGTCGTCTCACGGTCAACCTGAAATTCCCCTCCGCCCTGCGCCTGGCGGGGCAGGCCATGGACATCGCCCGGGAAGCCCGGGATAGCGGCGAGCAGCAACCCCCGCCGACTGTTACCGCCAATGTCGACAGCACGGTGGACCGGGAGGATCTGCTGGTGCTGGCAAACAACAGCCTGGAAGTCTTTCTCAACAGCATCGAACCGGTCACCCGCACCGACCCGTTTCTGGACGGGCTTGGCTACAGTCGAAACCGGGATGACTATGAAATCGACCTGCGGGAAATCATCAGCAACGTGTCAATCAACGGGACGGCGGAACTGGACAGCGTCGCCGGGCGTAACCCCGATCACGTGCTGGCTATCGACGGTGCAATTACCGCCGGCGACCTGGTCAACGTCGAACTGAACGGTGATCAGCGCGACGATATCTTTGTATTTACCCGGCGCGACAATGTTCAAATAGAAGGATTGCTGTTACTCTCGGGGTACTGATTGTAAGTCGAGCGTAAGGAGCATAGTCCTTGAAAAAAGCTGTCTGGATTGCCTTTATCGTCTCCCTGGTGCTGGTGAACCTGGGAGCATGGATCGCGGAACAGGCCACCGGATTCAGTATTCCAATGATTCTGCGCCTCGTGCTGGTACTGGGAATTACCGTCGGCACCACCGTTTTCGCCGGGGCCTTTGCCCTGGTATCTAAATTCGACGAAGAACGGCCGTTGACCGGTCATGGCAACGACACCCTGCAACAGCGACCCGCCAACCAACCGGCGAATACCGGTAATGCCGCCACGCCGCCAGGACGGCAGGGCAGTGGCGCAACCGATCCCCGCGCCGCCGCCGCAGATCAGGCCGACCGCAGCCGGTCCGCCGACGACAATGGTTCCGACAACCCCTGACACCGGAAACCCGGGAGGGCAGACGCTCGTCTGCCGGTTCTGTACCAATCAGACATCTTCCCGTCCACTGCTGGTAACTTGAAGGGACCTGACCTGCTCCTGCCAGTCGCTCCTTTCGAGACCACCGCGCAGCGCGGCGCAAATTGTTTGCATCCAAGGGGCAGCACTGAGCGCAGTCAAGCGGTATCCCGACGCATTTTGTGCCAGGTCTATTAAATAAAATGGATCTGTCACGGGAACCTGAACCGCCTGTTCAACCCGCATTTGCAGACACACATTATCGCGCGTGACAACTCGGCGGACAGCATACCGGGAACTCGGCATGGGACGCGGTGACAGCCTCTGGCCATTGCGGATCAGCCTTATTTAAGCAGGTTGCCGAAGGTAACGGTTTTATTGTGATTTAAGGGGAAATATGTTTACATCTGGTCGCTTGCAACCAGGTAAGGTAACCTGATGATTCGCTTTACTTCAGCTGTCAAACCGGCCAGCTTCCACCACCCTCTTCGCCTGGTCCGCCGGCTCAGCCTGATGTGTCTGCTTGCCCTGGTTTCCTGTAGCGATGACCTTGGCGTTCGTCCTTATGTCCTGACAACAGCAACCACGGGCGGAACCTATTATCCCGTCGGCGTGGCCATCGCCACCATTACCCATGCCCAGCTGAGTGAAACCGAGGGCATCTCCCTGACCGCTATCAGCTCCGCAGGGTCCCTTGAAAACGTCAAGCTGCTGCGCGACAACCAGGCCCAGTTCGCTATCCTGCAGGGACCTTTCGGTGCCTGGGCCTGGAATGGCGAAGGGCCGATACGTAATCCGCAGACCCACATGCGCTCGGTGGGAGCGCTGTGGAAAAACGTGGAGCATTTTGTCCTGTTGACCCGCCTCGTTGCCAACGGCGACATGTCGGACCTGAACAATCTCGACGGCGAACGGTATGTACTGGGTGCGCGAAATTCCGGCGCGGAACAGACAGGCCGGTTTATCCTGGACACCCTGGGCATCGATTATGAGGAAAAATTCACCCTGGGCTACATGGGGTACGGACCCACCACCAACGCCATCCAGGATGGCAATATCGTTGGCATGAATATCCCTGCAGGTGCCCCGGTCAGTTCCATCACCCGGGCTTTCGCCCTGATGGGCAACCGCATAACCATCCTCAACTGGACCCAGGAACAGATGGATGCCCTCAATGCCAGGTATCCGCTGTGGGACTGGTACGATTTTCCCCCTGGAACCTATCCCAACCAGTCTACCCTGGTACGCACGGTGGCATCACCGAACGTGCTTGTCACCCGGGAAGACATCCCGGAGGAAGCTGTCTATCAGATCACCCGGGTGATCTGGGAGAATCTCGCCACGCTGCAGGAAATTCACGGAGCAACCAACGATATGCAGCTGCAGATAGCGATTAACGGACTGGGTGCCCCGCTGCATCCCGGTGCCCTGCGCTACTACCGCGAACAAGGCCTGAATATTCCGGCGCGGCTAATTCCAGAGGAATCGATTCAGACAGTGTCACCCTGAAAATAACAAAGCCAAGAGCTTACTCGATGAATTCACCCGCACTCCGATTCGGCGCATTTTTATTCGCCCTGTTCCATATCTACTGCAATGTATTCGCCAGCATTTCCGAACTGTGGCTGTCGGCCATTCACTTCGGGGGTTTCGTTGCCCTGTGCGCCTTCATGGAAAACGAGCGCGAGGAAGTCAAGCGGCACCGATTCAGGTATTGGCTGAACGTCGGACTGGCAGCACTGGGCATGGCAGTGACCGCCTACCTGATTCTGTTTGAAACCGCCCTGTATGAGCGGGAAGCGGAATACATATTCAGCGACTACCTGTTTTCGCTTATCGCCGTGGGACTGGCCATCGAGTTCACCCGCCGTACCACCGGGTGGTTCATGCCGGTGCTGATTCTCATCAGCCTGTCCTACATCCTGTTTCTGGGCCGGTACATCAGCGGCGTCTTCTCGTTCCCCGGCCTCAGCCTGGAAACGGTACTGTACCGAAGCTATTTCAGCAGCGAGGGCATGTTCGGCCTGACCGCCAATATCTCGGCGACCTTCGTCTTCATGTTCATTATTTTCGGTTCGTTTCTATTGCATTCCGGGGCGGGTGATTTCATCGTCAGCCTGGCACGTTGCCTGGCTGGTCGATTTACCGGCGGTGCCGGCATGGTTGCCGTCGTCGGTTCCGGGTTGATGGGCTCGATTTCCGGTTCTGCCGTGGCCAATACCGTCTCTACCGGCGTCATTACTATTCCCATGATGCGCAAATCAGGATTCGAGAGTCAGTTTTCCGCCGGGGTTGTCGCCGCTTCGTCAACCGGTGGCGCTCTGATGCCGCCAGTTATGGGGGCAGGTGCCTTTGTACTGGCGAGCTATACCCAGATCAGTTACCTGACCATAATCGCGGTTTCCGTCCTGCCGGCCATCCTGTATTTTCTCACCGTGTCGTATTTCGTCCGCATCGAGGCCAAGCGCCTGGGCCTGGTTCCGGAAACCACCGCTGAATCTGAAAAGATTGGCGCCGTCCTCAAACAGGGCTGGCATTTCATTATCCCCATGGTCGTGCTTGTCGCCCTGCTCCTCATCGGCAGGACACCGACCACGGCTGCCGCATTTGCAACCTTGAGCGTGATTATCGCCAGCTGGCTGTCACCCAACCCCATGAAGTGGGACGGCATCTACAATGCCGTACTGGAAGGTGTACGCACGATGCTGTCCACGGCCCTGCTGCTGGTAGCCGTCGGTCTCATCATCAACGTGGTAACCACTACCGGTGTGGGCAATGCGTTTTCCCTGATGATCGTGGAGTGGGCCCAGGGCAGCCTGCTGATAACCCTGGTGCTGGTGGCGCTGGCCTCGCTGGTGCTGGGCATGGGCCTGCCGGTAACGGCTTCCTATATTGTCCTGGCAACCCTGTCGGCGCCGCTGATTTACGACCTGATCAGCCACTCCCAACTGCTGGCCGCATTGCAGGCCGGCGACCTGCCCACCAATGTACAGGCCACTCTCGGCCTGTTTGGTGGCGACCCGGCTGTCGCGCTCCAGGAGATGCCACTGGAAATGAAGCGCCTGATACGCCAGGAGATGCTCGATCCCGAGCTGCTCACCGGCTTGCTGCTCAGTGCTCACCTGATCATCTTCTGGCTGTCCCAGGACAGCAACGTCACGCCGCCGGTGTGCCTGGCTTCCTTCGCCGCTGCCGGCATCGCCGGCACCCGGCCCATGGCAACCGGACTGACCAGCTGGAAAGTCGCCAAGGGCCTCTACCTCGTTCCCCTGCTGTTCGCCTATTCGCCGCTGGTCTCGGGCAGCTGGCCCGAGCGCCTCGAGGTCTTTGGCTGGGCCTGCCTGGGGCTATACGCGCTGGCCGGACTGCTGCACTGGCACCTGGAGACACGTCTCAACGTTTTCACCGCCGCGGTGCTGCTGCTCAGTGCAGCTTTACTCATGTGGATGCCGTTTGGTATTTTCTACCACCTTGTCGGCGCAATCCTGCTGTTATCGGTAATCTTCTGGCAGCGTCGTATCAAGTCACAGCAGGCCGAAGCTGCCACCTGAAAGCACACCGGACAATCGCGCACGGCCACCGGCTCAACCTGTTTTGACACGCTACACCGAGGAATGCCGTCTATGACAACAGCCCGCGAAATACACCTGGTCTCACGACCCGTCGGCATGCCGGTTCCGGAAGATTTCCGCCTGGTGGAGCGGGAACTGCCAGCGCCAGCCGCCGGCCAGGTGCTGGTCAGGAACCTGTACATGTCCGTGGATCCCTATATGCGCGGCCGGATGCGGGAAGACGCCGTCTATGCCGCCGCCTATGAATTGAACAAGGTCATGTACGGCGGTGCTGTCGGCGAAGTGGAGGTGTCCCGCAGCGACCGGCTTAAACCGGGGGATATCGTACTTAACCAGTGTGCGTGGCGTGACCGGTTCATTGCCGATGCCGGCACGGTGTCCCGGATCGAACCGTTTGATCGCGATCACCTTTCCTGGTACCTGGGCACACTGGGCATGCCAGGCCTGACGGCCTACGTGGGATTACTTAAATTCGGCGAACTGGACGCCGGCAATACGGTCTTCGTGTCGGCGGCTTCCGGGGCGGTGGGAGCCAATGTGTGTCAGATAGCCAGGCTCAAGGGTTGCAGGGTAATTGGCAGCGTCGGTTCGGACGAAAAGGCCAAATGGCTGAAGCAGGAATGTGGCGTGGACCAGGTGATCAACTACAGGACTTGCAACGATCTCTCGGCGGCACTGCACGAAGCGGCACCGGAGGGCGTCGACGTGTATTTTGAAAACGTCGGCGGCGATCATCTGCAGGCAGCCCTTGCCAATATGAAGCCATTCGGACGAATCGTCGCCTGCGGCATGATCCAGACTTACAACAACGCCACGCCGGCACCAGGCCCCAACAATCTGATGCTCATCGTGGGTAAAAAACTGCGCATCCAGGGATTTATCGTATCCGATCACATGGAACTGCAGGATCAATTTCAACAGGACATGGTGGCCTGGATTAAAGCGGGGAAGATCAAGGTTCGGGAAACCGTGGTCGATGGCCTGGATAATGCCGTGGTCGCGTTTCTCGATCTGTTTTCCGGCAATAATTTCGGCAAAATGGTTGTTAAAATCCAGTGATTACCAGCGGCTGCGCAACGTCGAACCTGGCAGGCTGTTGAAGCGGGGTCGATCAGCAGTCTATGACCGCCAGCCTGTTTTTTCTCATCACAGGATTCCTGATTCTCGCCACCGGTGCGGAAATGCTGGTGAGAGGCAGTTCCAGCCTGGCATTGAAACTGGGCATCAGCCCGCTGGTTGTCGGGCTGACAATCGTGGCTTTCGGAACCAGCGCCCCGGAACTCGCGGTCAGTGTTGAAGCAGCAATCGGCGGTCGCAGTTCCATTGCACTGGGCAATGTAATCGGCTCCAATATCGCCAATATCGGCCTGATTCTGGGTCTGACAGCCCTGCTGGCGCCAATCGATATCGACCTGCAGCTGGTGCGAAAACAGATTCCGCTGGTCATCGCGGTGTCGATCTTCCTCTGGTTGTTGCTGCTGGACAGGCAGCTGGGAATCAGTGACGGGTTTTTCCTGTGCACCGGTCTGCTGGGCTTTCTCGCTTTCAGTTACCGGGAGGCGCGTCAGGACAAGGCGGTCGGCGAGCTTGTCGTGGCCGGGACCGCCATCGGCTCTCCCGGGCGATCGGTGACTTTCTACCTTGTCCTGCTGATAATCGGTGCTGCGCTGTTGATCTACGGCAGCAACCTGTTCGTGGCCAGTGCCGTGGAGCTTGCCCGGCTGCTGGGCATCACCGAGGCGGTGATCGGCCTGACCATCATCGCCATCGGCACCAGTGTCCCCGAGCTTGCCACCTCCCTGGTCGCCGCTGGTAAAAACCAGCCGGGGCTGGCAGTCGGTAATATTGTCGGCTCCAACCTGTTCAATATCCTGGGCATACTTGGCATCACCGCCCTGGTCAGCAATATTTCAGGGAGTCAGTTCGATATTGTGGACCTCGGCGTGATGCTCGCCTACGCCATTATCCTGCTGCCCTTTGCCTGGACCCGGCTGCGCATCAGCAGGATGGAAGGCACTGTCCTGCTGGGAGGATACTTCGCCTACATGGCCTGGCTGTTCGTGGGTTCCTGAACAGGCGACCCGGCACCGGCTAAAGGCCGGATAGTGGCATGTAGTCATCCCGCAGGTCTTGCACGGCCTGGTTCTGTGTCAGGTAACAGTTGCCATTGAGCCGCGTGAAAAAGTCCGTACGCTGCAGCCGGTCCATAACCGGCCCCTTGACTTCGGACACATGCAGCCTGATGCCAAGCTCCGCCAGGGTCTGATTTATCTGCAGCAACGACTCAAGGGCACTCATGTCTATCTTGTTCACTGCCGTGCACATGAGAATGACATGACGGACCCGGGGATGATCGGACACAGTATCGTAGATCAGTTTTTCCAGGTAGCGGGTGTTGGCAAAGTACAGGCTCTCGTCGATCCTGATGGAGAGGATATTGTCAAAGGTCTGCACCTTGTGGCGGTCGACGTTGCGAAAATGCTCTGTGCCGGGTACCCGGCCCACGATGGCCACGTGGGGTCGGGAAGTTTTGTACAACGCCATCAGGACGGATGCCAGAACGCCGGCCGCAATGCCGACTTCGACACCGATTACCAGCGTCAGCACCAGGGTTGCCATCATGGCGGAAAAATCGGCCCGGGAATAATTCCAGCTCTGCCGGAACAGGGAAAAATCCACCAGGGACATGACTGCCACAATGATGGTTGCAGCCAGGGTTGCCCGGGGTAACCAGTAAATCAGCGGTGTCAGGAACAGGGTTGCCAGACCGATGAGCACCGCGGTGAAAATACCGGCGGCGGGGGTAGCCGCACCGGCATCGAAATTGACGATGGATCGGGAGAATCCCCCGGTAATGGGAAAGCCGCCGGTCAGCGAAACGGTCACGTTGGACATTCCCAGGCCCACCAGTTCCTGGTCCGGGTTGATACGCTGCCGTCGCCTGGTGGCCAGTGTTTCACCCACGGAGATGGACTCCACGAAACTGATTATGGCAATCAGTACTGCCGGCCAGAACAGCACCGCAATCAGGTCCCGGGACAGGTTTGGCACGACGATTCCGGGCATGCCGCGGGGAATGTCTCCCACCAGTGTCAGGCCCTGCTGATCGAGGCGCAGGACAAACGCCAGCAGCGCGGTAATGACCACGGCGATCACCGGGCCGCCCTTGGCCACCAGACCGGCATTGCGCTCCGACAGGCCCAGCCTGATCATCAGCGGCTTGAGTCCCAGGCGCATGGCAATGATCATCAACAGCGCCAGCAGGCCGATGAGAAGCGTTGTGAAATTGCTGTCCGGCAGCCCCTGCAACAGGGCCAGCAGAACGTCCAGCAGATTGTGACCACCTGCGGAAATACCGAGAATATGCTGCAGCTGCCCGGCAGCGATTATCAGTGCAGAGGCGGTAATGAACGCGGCAATCACCGGGTGTGAGAGGAAGTTGGTCAGGAAGCCCAGCCGGAAAATACCCAGCAGCACCAGCAGGGCGCCACACACCAGGGCCAGGGTATAAGCGGCACTGACATAGTCCACGGTGCCGGGCTGCGCTACCCTTTCCAGCGCCGCCGCCGTCATCAGGGACACCACGGCCACCGGTCCCACGGACAGCGACGTGCTGGTGCCGAACAGGCCATAGGCCAGCAGCCCGAAGACGCTGGCATAAAGCCCCATTTCCGCGGGTAATCCTGCCAATAAGGCATAAGCCAGCGACTGCGGAATCAGCATGATGGCGACGATAACCGCGGCAATGCCGTCGTCCATCAGGCTGGTTGAACTGTATCGCCTGCCCCAGTCAAGTATCGGCAGGTATTGCCTGATCAGATCCACCCTGTGTCCTTGCCCTCCGGTTTACCTGTCATGCCGTAATGCCCTGTCGTCCCCTGATTGCAAAAACCACCGCCTGCAGGTCACGTGCTGCCACTGTCCTCGATGACTGCCGGGGTACGACTCCCGCCAGGACGCCGCTACTCCCGTAGATAGCCTAGATGCTTGAGATCGAACGCGGGTTGCGTCTGCACTATTTCCGGATCCGGCTCGATACGACTGCCGGAATCACCCCGACCGTCGTACTTGATCTGGCTCAGGATGTAACGCATGGCTTCAAGACAGGCCACGTCACGATCATTGCCCTCCACCACCAGCCAGGGGTTGCGACGGGTCGAGGTCTTTTCGAACATGGCTTCCTTGTAGCGCGTGTATTCGTCCCACTTGGCCTGGGCAAGCGCATCGACGGTACTGAGTTTCCACTGCTTGAGAGGGTTGGTCTTGCGTTCGCGGATACGTTTTTCCTGCTCATCTTCATCGATGGAAAACCAGAATTTGATGATTTCCAGCTTGTCCTCCTTGAGCATATGCTCCAGCAGCACAACCTGTTCGAGGAAAAAGCGGTATTGCCGCTGGGTACAGAAACCCATTACCGGTTCCACCACCGCCCGGTTGTACCAGCTGCGATCGAAGAAGACGATTTCACCGGGATTAGGCAGCTCCTTGATATAGCGCTGGAAATACCATTGACCCCGTTCCAGCTCCGTCGGCTTGGCAAGAGCCACGATGCGATAGTGCCGTGGATTGAGGAAGCGCACGAAGCGCATTATAGTGCTCCCCTTGCCGGCGGCATCCCGCCCTTCAAAGATGATCAGCAGACGCTTGCCCTTTTGGTGAATCCAGGTCTGCAACCGGACGAATTCCACCTGGAGGTCCAGGTATTCCTGTTCTGTCTCGAGTGCGTGTAGCATTGGAAGTCCTGCGTAACCGCGTTCAGCGTCAAGTATAGCGTCTAACCCCGGGCAAGAAGACTACGCAGATCAATAATCGCGGCATTGGCAACTTCGCTCAGAGCCCCTGTCGTCAACCGGACGTCCGCCGGGTTGTCTCCACCGGCTGGTGCTCCAGGGAGACCTGCGCAGAGTCATCGGGTAACCGCAGTCGAATCAGGGCCCGGGCGCCAAGCTCGATATTACCTCGCAGTCGAAAGCCGTCCGCCTGCTCCCGCATGGTGCTGTATATCCATCGACCTTTCTCATCGGACGGTGCTGTTATCCAGACAAAGGCACGCCGGGCGACAGCCAGTTCCGCTATCTCCGCCAGCTGATCCACCAGCGCCCGGGACTGCTCCTCGAGTTCCTGCAGGTCCAGCTCATAAACGGGATCCCCCGAATTGCGGTCTTCCGCCAACGCAGCCTCGGCTGCCGCGATGGCCGGATCATCACGGTCCACTGCCCTGGCACGCTGGATATACGTCCCGGCCGCATCGAATCGTCCCTGCCGACTGGCGGTGGCAGCCAGTTCCAGATAGCGGGCAACAATATTCTGCAGTCCTTCCCGGGCAAGCCGGTTGTCCGGATCCAGGGCCAGAACACGCCGATACCGATTGTAGGCGTTATCGTTGGCCGGATAGAGGAGCCGGTCCTCAGCCATGGCATGCAGGGCATCATAGAGTAGATCACCGATCACCCTTTGTCGTCGAAACTCGATTTCCCAGGCTTGCAGCTGCAGTTCACCGGGCTCCGGCTCGCCTGGCTGTTCTGCCACCGGCCGGGGCGCTGGATCTGGAACATCCAATCCAGATTCAGGCGAGCGACAGCCCGCCAGTGCAGCGGTCAACACCAGCAGCAATAACCATCCTGGTAACAACGAATTGCGGACTCTCATCATGGGGACCCGAGGTTCCTTAACAGATTGCGATTTTTCACGACCAGTAGACCGGGTGCTAGTCGACAAGTTCCGACATCGGGATAAATCCCAGCCTGTCGCCGCACTGCACCGATGTAAACGGAGGCAGAACTGCCAGGCCGTCGGCCTCGCCGAGAGATGAACCAGCGCCTGAACTCTGGTTTCGGCACGCCTGCAGCTGCAGATCGCCTGATTCCACAGCTACCAGCTTTACCCGCAGGTACTCCTGTCGTTCGCTGCTGCTGGCAGAAAATGCGACCGGCATCCTCATCGCCAGTGGTGCAGACACCCTGGCTCCGGAGAGCTTTAACAGCGCAGGCCGAACGAGCAGTACAAAAGTGACGAAAGCGGATACCGGGTTGCCTGGCAGTCCGAAAAACGGCCTGGCTTCAACCTCGCCCCAGGCAAACGGCTTGCCGGGCTTCACCGCCAGTTTCCACAGACCGATATGGCCGAGCTCCTGCACCGCCGCCTTGACATGGTCCTCTTCACCCACGGACACACCGCCACTGGTAATAATACAGTCAGCTGCGCGGGCAGCCTGAACCAGCTGTTTGCGGGTTGCAGCCAGCCGGTCAGCCACTGTACCGCAGTCGATGACTTCCATACCAAGCCTGTCCAGGAGGGCCGACAGCAGGAAAAAGTTGGAATTGTAAATCTGGCCGGGCTGCAGGTCACTGCCAGGTCTCACCAGTTCATCCCCGGTGGCCAGCACGGCAACCCTGAGAGGGCGACGCACCGCCAACCTGGCGATTCCACTGGCAGACAGGACGTGCATGTCGGGCACGGTAATGCGATGACCGGCAGACAGCAGCTGGCTGCCCCGGCGGATGTCTTCACCCTGTCTGCGGACATTCTCGCCCTCGTCCACCGACTGCAGAATGCGCACCGACTGCTCCTGCGCTTCGGTATTTTCCTGCATGACCACGGCCGAGGCTCCGGGAGGCAGAGGTGCACCGGTAAAAATCCTGGCGGCGGTGCCCCTGCGTAATTCCGTGCCGGCCTGACCTGCCGGAATGCGCTGGCTAACGGGCAGGCTGACGGGGACGGAGCCGACGTCCTGTGGATTGACGGCATAACCGTCCATGGCACTGTTATCTGCCGGGGGCACATCCACCGGAGCCAGAACGTCCCGACTCAGGACTTTGCCGACAGCCGATCGCAGCTCCACCGTTTGCTCCGCGGCGGTCACCTGCAAACCGCCGAGCAGGAGTTCCAGTGCCTTGTCCAGTGGCGTGAGACTGGCTTCCATGGACTAATGCAGCCCCCCGGAACTGATACTGCCCGGTGATCCCGCCAAAGGTTCGGACTGCTGGTCGGCATCGTTACCCGCGGGTTCGCTATAAATGGTTTTCAATGCCGCCTTCAGACTGCCGTGCCAGGACCGCTGCTTGATGCCGAAAGTGTCGAATATTTTCTTGCTGGACAGCGTGGAATTCTTCACTTCCGGTGGGTCCGTCGGTGTTTCGCTCATGGTGAAATTGTCGAGAAACTGATAAACCTGTTCATCATGCTGGGAGGCATACTTCAGGACCTGCTGGACGAATTCGATTTCCTTCTTGGTTTCCAGGCCGCAATAGTGGTAAATCCCCCAGACACTGGCATCGCAATCAACCTGCCGACAAACCGCCAGTATCACCCTGGCGACATCTGCATTGGGCGTGGGACTGAAGCGTCGCTGCAGGACCTGCAATTTACCCCCGCTGTCTTTGCAACAGTCGATCCAGGACTTGATGACATCGTGCTGGCGACGACCGAATTGCCAGCCGGTGCGGATAATCAGGTGTTTTTCCAGCTGTTGCACCGCCATTTCACCCTGCAGGGTGGTGCGCCCGTAAATCCCTGCGGGATTCACTTCGTCCTGCTCGTTGTAGCCCAGGCGTTTTTCCCCGTCGAACACATAGCATGAAGATAAGTGGATAAGGGGTAAATCGAACTGATCACTGATAGCCGCCAGCAGCGTGGCATAAGTTCGCTGAACCCGGGCACACGTTGCCTCGTCCTGCTCCGCTGCCGCCAGCATCCGCTGTGATGCCGGCTCGTAGCGTAGCAGGTTGATCAGCTGATCGGCCCGTTGCCCGGCGACAAACTGTTCCAGTGAAGACCGGTCACCATCGAGCAACCGCGTCGGAATGGACTCATGGCCGACCCCCTGTTGCTGCAGTAACCGCACCAGTTCATGACCGGTTGGCGATTCTGCGCCTGCGATAAGTAGCTTCACTCTGCTCCGTTCCCGTTTTGACGGCACCTTGCCCCGGCCGAGGATTGACAGGTCGCCTGCAATCAGCGTGACGCTGACTGGCGGGCAAACATCGAGATCCTGGTGATAACGGCGACCCTATCTTTGTCCGCCGGTGACCGGGCCAGAAGCCGGACCGGCAGACAGTTTGCCCGGACCACCGGACCGACAGGTAAGATAGTAGCGTCAGGCCCCTGGTAAGAAAAGGTCAATCCCCCATGGGCCGGGAAAGATCCCGGCTGAAGGCACGCTGGGCGACGCGGTAATAAGTCTGACGACCGGGTCCGGCGTCAGAAAGGGATGTCATCGTCGAAATTGTCGAAGTTGGCCGGCGCCTGTTCCGGTTCTTTCCGTTGCGCAGGCTGGTTGGAGGCCGGTTGACCGAAATCCGCAGCCCCCTGGCCGGCTCCCCGGGAATCCAGCATCTGCATTTCGCTGGCAACAATTTCCGTCGAATACCGTTTGACGCCATCCTGTTCCCAGGAGCGGGTCTGCAACCGGCCTTCAATGTACAGCTTCGAGCCTTTGCGGACGTATTCACCGACGATTTCCGCCAGTCGATTGAAGAAAACCACCCGATGCCATTCGGTTTTCTCGACGTTTTCGCCGCTGTTCTTGTCCTTCCAGGTTTCCGACGTGGCCAGCGTCAGGTTGACGACGGCATTGCCGCTGGGCATGTACCTGACTTCCGGGTCGCCGCCGACATTGCCCACCAGAATCACCTTGTTTACACCACGACTTGCCACCTTGACCTCCCGCCAGAACCTGAAATTTTTGGATGCCTGATAAGTCTATACCATGAGGCTGGTAATAGAAATAAATCAGCCAATCGCGGCAATTGACACAAGCACCTTTACTCCGCGGATAAAAACTAAAGATAATGCCGGGTTTGGCCTTTCGCTGCAGCACCGAAACCACATGGAAAACATCTTCGTCAGGGGCGCACGCACCCACAACCTCAAGAACATCAACATCACCATTCCCAGGGACAAGCTGGTGGTGATCACCGGGCTGTCCGGCTCAGGGAAGTCCTCCCTGGCATTCGACACGCTGTATGCCGAGGGCCAGCGCCGCTACGTGGAATCGCTGTCGACCTATGCCCGCCAGTTTCTGTCGATGATGGAAAAGCCGGATATCGATCACATCGAAGGTCTTTCGCCGGCGATATCCATCGAGCAGAAATCCACTTCCCACAACCCCCGGTCCACGGTGGGCACTATCACCGAAATCTATGACTACCTGCGGCTGCTGTTTGCCCGCGTCGGGGAACCCCATTGCCCGGAGCACGGTCTCAAGCTGGAGGCACAGACGGTCAGCCAGATGGTGGACCAGGTCATGGCCCTGCCCCGGGACAGCAGAATCATGGTCCTGGCACCGATCGTGCGGGATCGCAAGGGTGAGCATGTGCATGTGTTCAGCGAGTTGCGCACCAGCGGTTTTATCCGGGCACGGGTGGACGGGCTGGTCTGCGAAATCGAGTATCCCCCGGAGCTGGAAAAGAACAGGAAACACAATATCGAGGTGGTGGTGGATCGTCTCAAGGTAAAGGCGGGAATCGAGCAGCGCCTGGCGGAGAGTTTCGAAACCGCGCTGCAGCTCGCCGACGGCCTGGCACTGGTCAGTTTCATGGATGATGACCAGCGGCAGCCGGACCTGGTTTTTTCCTCGTTGTTTGCCTGTCCGCAATGTGGCCACAGCATCAGTGAACTTGAACCCCGGCTGTTTTCCTTCAACAACCCCGCCGGGGCCTGCTCCAGCTGCGACGGGCTGGGCATGAAGCAGTATTTCGATGAGCAGCGCATAATCACCGACCCCTCGCTGTCGCTGGCTGAAGGCGCCATCCGCGGCTGGGATCGGCGGAACATGTATTACTTCCAGATGCTGAACTCCCTGGCCGCTCACTTCGGCTTCAAGCTGGATCGCCCTTTCGAAAAACTGGCCCGCAAGCACCGTCAGATTATTCTGCAGGGCAGCAAGGGTGAGAGTATCGATTTCCATTTCATCAACGATCGCGGCGACACGGTGATCCGCAGTCATCCCTTCGAGGGCATCATGCCCAACATGGAACGGCGATACCGGGAAACCGAATCCGCCATGGTTCGCGAGGAACTGGCCAAGTACCTGAGTTCCCAGCCCTGTCCCGAGTGCCAGGGCACGCGGTTACGGCGGGATGCCCGGCACGTGCTTATCAAGGGCAGGAACCTGCCGGAAATCACCGAGATGACGGTGGCGCAGTCCTGGGATTACTTCACCCGCCTCAAGCTGCGGGGCAAACAGGCCAGGATCGCTGAAAAAATCCTCAAGGAACTGCAGGCCCGACTCAAATTCCTGGTGGACGTGGGGCTTAACTACCTTTCCCTTAATCGCAGTGCCGAAACCCTTTCCGGAGGCGAGGCCCAGCGGATTCGCCTGGCCAGCCAGATCGGCGCAGGGCTGGTGGGGGTCATGTACATACTTGACGAACCGTCCATCGGCCTGCATCAGCGGGATAACAGCCGTCTCCTCAACACGCTGTTTCATCTGCGTGACCTGGGCAACACGGTGATCGTGGTCGAACACGACGAAGAGGCGATACGCAGTGCCGACCACATCATCGACATCGGCCCCGGGGCCGGCGTCCATGGTGGCAGGATTGTCGCTGAGGGCGATGTCCGGCAGATCATGAAATCCAGGCAGTCGTTGACCGGCAGGTTCCTGTCCGGCAAGGAAGTAATCGCCGTGCCGGATAAGCGTCTCAGTGTCGACGACAAGCGCATTCTGCGACTGAAAGGCGCCAGGGGTAATAATTTAAGGAAAGTCGATCTGAAAATTCCACTGGGCCTGTTCACCTGCGTGACCGGCGTTTCCGGCTCGGGAAAATCCACCTTGATCAACAGCACGCTGTATCCCCTGGCCGCCACCAGGCTGAATAAGGCCACATCGCTGAATGCCGCGCCCCACGATGCCATAGAAGGCCTGGACCAGCTGGACAAGGTGGTGGACATCGACCAGAGTCCCATCGGCAGGACTCCGCGTTCCAACCCGGCCACCTACACCGGCATATTCACGCCGGTCCGCGAACTGTTTGCCGGTACCCAGGAAGCACGGACCCGGGGCTACAAGCCGGGGCGCTTCAGTTTCAATGTCAAGGGAGGACGCTGCGAGGCCTGTCAGGGCGACGGTGTCGTCAAAGTGGAAATGCACTTCCTGCCGGATGTCTACGTGGCCTGTGACGTGTGCCGGGGCAAGCGCTACAACCGGGAAACGCTGGAAGTAACCTACAAGGGCAAAAACATCAGCGAAGTTCTCGACATGACCATCGAGGACGCCTCAGAGTTTTTCAGTGCCGTGCCGGCCATCGCCCGCAAGCTGAAAACCCTGATGGATGTCGGCCTGTCCTACATCTGCCTGGGACAGGCTGCCACCACCCTCTCCGGGGGTGAGGCCCAGCGGGTGAAGCTGAGCCGCGAATTGTCCAAGCGGGATACCGGCAAGACCCTGTATATTCTTGACGAACCCACCACCGGGCTGCATTTTCAGGACATTCGTCAGCTGCTGAAAGTACTGCATCATCTCCGCGACCAGGGGAATACCATCGTCGTTATCGAACATAACCTGGATGTCATCAAGACGGCGGACTGGATCGTAGACCTGGGACCGGAGGGCGGCAGCGAGGGCGGTCAGATCATTGCCGAGGGCACCCCGGAACAGCTGGCCAGAATCAAGCAATCCCATACCGGTCATTTCATCAAGAAAGTATTGGGCCAGGGCCTGTCCGGTTGATTCACATCATTGCAGCGTGGGAATTAACCGGACAGGACACCGGGCAGCTACCGAAGCCATTATCGTTAACGGCACATCGGCAGGAAAACCTGTACACGCCCCGATCTTCCGGCTGTTGGAAGACGACAAACTGGGTAGTTTCGTAACAGTTTGTCCATTTCGGCTGCAACATCGTCAGAACAGCCTGTTTACGGGCTCGTTAGCCCCTTTGCACAGCGCCGTCCCGGTTGCATTTGAAGCCGGAAAATCGTAGCCTTTCACTTAGCTATAAACGTTCAATTCAAAGCTATCCAGCGTTGTAACCCGTCGGGTTGCGACCTCTCCTCAAAACAATGAAACGGAGCAATGTCAGTGAACCCTAAACTTACACGCAGACGTTTTATCAAGGGGGTAATATTCTCCGGTGCCGCCGCTTCAACCGGCGCCAGTTTTTACCTTGCCAACGCCCAGTCGGGCCAGGCCGCCGCCGAGCGCTTGATAACCATTAACGTAAACGGCAGAGACCGGCCAGTTGATGTCATGCCGTCCGAAACCCTGGCTTATACCCTCCGCTACAAGCTCGATCTGACCGGCACCAAGATCGGCTGCAACCGGGGCGAGTGCGGTGCCTGTACAGTGCTGGTGGATGACATTCCGAATTACGCCTGTTCAATCCTGACTCACAACATGACCGGCAAGGCCATCACCACCATCGAAGGTGTCAAGGCCGCCGATGGCACCCTGCACCCGGTGCAGCAGGCATTCGTCGAAGAGAATGCCCCCCAGTGTGGCTTCTGTACTCCGGGCCAGGTGATGTCCGCGGTGGGCCTGCTGCGGGCCAACCCCAGACCGACCCGGGAACAAGCTCTCCATGCCATGTCTGGCAACCTCTGTCGGTGTGGTGCCTATGAACATTATCTGAATGGCGTGATGCGCGCCTCGGGGCAATTAGTATGACGATGCATATAGGAAAAGATTTCACACCACCTGACGTCCCTGGCAAGGTCACAGGTGAGATCAAATATGCCGAAGACTACAAGCGGGAAGGCATGGTTTTCGCCCGACTGCTCACCAGCCCCATGCCCAGCGGCCGGGTTGTCAGAATCGATGCATCCGAAGCCCTGCGCATGGACGGCGTCGTCGGTATATTCACCGCCGAGGACCTGCCACCGGTGCCACCACCGGGCACACCGGCCCTGGCGTCGGAATACGTCACTTTTGTCGGCCAGCCCATTCTTGCCGTGGCGGCCACGTCGGAGGAAATAGCCGAGACGGCCATTTCCCGAATCCGGGTGGATTTCGAGCGCCGGGATTTCGTCGTGGACCCGCTGGTCAGCCTGACCCCGGGTGGGCCCAACGCCTACCCTGAAGGCAATGTTCTGGTCCGTACCCAGGAAGAAGGTCCGGAAGGCACTCCCATCGTCGGCGCCGAGATCCGCGATATCAAGTGGCCGCAGTCCGCCATCGATGCCATTCGCGAAGGCCGCGAACCGGCGGGCGGCGAATTCACCCAGGAATGGGCCTTCGGCGACGTGGAGGCCGGCTTTGCCCAGGCGGCCCATATTATTGAAGAACCCTTCGTGACCATGGGTTATCCCCATCACTCCCTGGAGGCACGCACCTGTTTTGCCTACTGGGAAAACGGCAGGTGTTATTTTCACGGCTCCTCCCAGAGCCAGAGCGCCAACGACAATGGCCTGGCCAGGATGCTGAACATCGATCCCGCCGACCTGGTATTCATCAACGAAGCCACCGGCGGCGGCTTCGGCTCCAAGATCGGCCCCTATCCCTACATGGCCATTACCGGCAACTTCTCCCGCCTGCTGAACCGCCCGGTGCAGCTGCGCATTACCCGGGAGCAGGAGTTCTACATCGGCTCCGCCCGCTCCGGGATGCAGGGCTGGATCAAGGTGGGCGTGAAGGACGACGGCAAGGTATCTGCTGTCGACCTGGTTATTGTCAATGACGGCGGCGCCACCGGCGGCGGCAGCGGTAACTCCTCTGCCCAGCACGTGACCATCGCCTACCAGCCGGAAGCGATGCGTTACCGAGGCATCTCCGTCTACACCAACACCACGCCAAGGGGCGCCCAACGGGGTCCCGGTCAGAATGAAATGGCCTCGGTGCTGGCACCCATCACTGACAAGGTGGCCAGGACCCTGGGCATGGACCGGATCGCGTTCCGCCGGGTCAATGCCGCCGACAGCGACGGTTTTCAGGGCGGCAGCCGCGGTCCGCTGACCAGCGCCTTCGTGGCCGAGGCCCTGGACCAGGGCGAGCGCCTGTTTGGCTGGCAGGACAAGATCAGCCAGCCAAAACGTAACGGCAGCAAGGTTCGCGGTGTCGGCGTCGGTATCGGCTACCACGGTGCCGGCAGCCGGGGTTACGACGGCCTGGTGAGAATAGCGCCGGATGGCACCCTGCATATTCACAGCGGTGTGGGTAACCTGGGTACCTATTCCTACGCGGCCACCAGCCGTGTCGCGGCAGAAGCCCTGCAGATGCCCTGGGAGAACAGCGTGATCGAGCGGGCCAGAACCGATCGTCACCTGCCCCACAGCTCGGGCCAGGGTGGCAGCAACACGATATTCACCCACTCCCGGGCCAACTGGGTGGCAGCCCAGGACGCCATCACCAAGCTGAAGGAAATCGCCGCGGCGGAGCTGGGCGGGACACCGGACGATTACGACATCGGCGGTGAGCGCGTATTCCGCAGCAGTGATCCCGACCAGGGCCTGACTTACGCGGAAGCAGCCCAGCGGGCAATCGCCATGGGCGGCACTTACAGTGGCATGGAGTATCCGGACGACATTAATCCGATTACCCAGCGTGCTGTTGAGGGACTTCAGGGAACCGGCCTGATCGGTGTTGCCAGGGACAATATTCCGGGCCAGGGACAGCCACCGGGCATCCAGGTGGGATTCTGCGAGGTTGAACTTGACCTGGACACCGGCAAGTACGAGATTCTGGATTACGCCATGGTGGCCGACTGCGGCACCGTGGTGCATCCCAAGAATTTCGACAATGCCATGCGCGGCGGCGCGGTGTGGGGTGTCGGGCTGACCGGTCTGGAGCGGCATGTGTATGACCCGCAGAATGGTCTGCCGGCCAATACCGGTCTCTACCAGAGCAAACCGCCGACTTACCTGGACGTACCCACCCAGACTAAGGTTGCCGCCGTGAATATTCCGGATCCACAGAACCCGGTTGGCGGCCGTGGTATCGGTGAGCCCACCCAGGGTGCCTCGGCAGCCGCCCTGGCCAGTGCCCTGTCCGATGCGTTGGATGGCCACCTGTTCAACACGGCGCCGACAACCACGGACATGATCATCAATCACTTGGCTGGTAACACCTACAGTTCCAAGACCCTAAAAACTAACACTTTCTGAGGTTCACTATGCCATCACATGATGTAATGCCAAATATGGATCTCTACCAGCCTACGCAGGTAGAGAACGCACTAGAGATAGCTGACCGACTGGCAGAAAGAGGTTGGTTGGTGGGTGGCGGCCAGGACACCTACGGTTGGCTGAAAGACCGTGCCAAGTCGGTGGAAGCCCTTATTGACCTCAGCGGGATCGAATCCCTGCGTGGTATCCGGGAAACTGCTGACGGTATTGAAATCGGCGCCCTGACGACACTAACCGAAATCGCCAACAGCCCGCTGATCCAAGAACGTTACACGGTCCTGTCGGATGCGGCAGGCGTGGTCGCCAGTCCGCAGATTCGCAACATCGGCACCATTGGCGGCAACCTGTCCCAGGATGTCCGTTGCTGGTACTACCGACGGGGCCTGTCCTGTTATCGGGCCGGCGGTAATCTGTGCTACGCCGATACGCCGCAAGGCATGAATCGCGAACACGCGCTGTTTGAAGGCAGTCGCTGTGTTGCCGCCAGTGCATCGGATACCGCCCCGGCCATCGTGGCGCTCGATGCCACCATGGTGATTCGCAGTGTCGACGGTGAGCGTACCGTTTCCGCTGAAGACTACTTCGTTGGACCGGCTATCGATATCGAAAATACCACCGTGTTGCGGCCGGGCGAAATTCTGACGGCAGTACGGATTCCCAACACCTGGGCTGACTCGACGTTTTACTTCGAAAAAGTCGCAGACCGCAATGTCTGGGACTTCTCCCTGGTCAACGTCGCGGCGGCCTTCAAGGTGAGTGGCGGCACCATAGAGGACAGCCGCATCGTCGCCGGCGCCGTTCAGGCAACACCACGCCGACTGACCCGTGTTGAAAACGCCGTACGCGGCCAGGCCAAGACGGCTGCAACCGGGGAATCAGTTGCCGCCATGGCCACCGATGGAGCCAGGGAACTGGCTCACAACGGGTTTAAAGTACCCCTGTTGCAGAACCTGGTGAAGCGCGCCATAAGTGCCTGACCAGTAACCGCAGCGTAAAAAAAGCCGGCGATTCCGCCGGCTTTTTTTGTGGCTTGGAACGGGGCCAGTTACCCCTGATTGATTGCATTTTAGAGCAGGCTGCCTACTCCGTAACCGACCAGCATGATGACCAGATAGCAGGCCAGAATCTTCAGTGCTACCGGACCGAGTTTTTCGTGACGTTCCTGGACATGTTCTCCCATCTTTTCTTCTCCCGGGCTAAAATTTGCAGTTCCAAGAATAATAAAATTTCGCCATCCCGAGTTGATACAAATCAGACTTTAGTCACCAGGAACCCTCCCCCTTGGATAAAATCAGAGAGTGCTTCGTCAGGCCGTCCGCCAGCCTGAACCTGCTTTCCCACCAGGAAATACTGCTGGCAATGGGCACCGCCGAGGATGTCTTTCAGACATTCAGAAACTGTGCCCTGGCTGTGCTGAATACCGGGAACGAAACAGACGACCCGAGTGACATGCTGCGGGAATTCGCCGACTTCGGCATCGAAATAGTTCCCGAGCCACGCGGCATCAAGCTGCGAATCCAGAATGCACCGGCATCGGCATTTGTGGATGGCAAACTCATTCGCGGCATTGAGCAACACCTGTTTTCTGCCCTCCGGGATATCGTTTATACCCAGGCCAAGATTGAGAGTCTCGGTGGCTTCGATATCTCCACCAGTGAAGGCATCACCGATACGGTATTCCGTATTCTGCGCAATGCCGAGGTGGTCAAGCCCAACACGCCGCCGCGACTGGTGGTGTGCTGGGGAGGACATGCAATCAGCCGCACGGAATACGAATACTCCAAGGAAGTGGGCTACGAACTGGGTCTTCGCGGTCTCGATATTGCCACCGGCTGTGGAATCGGGGCCATGAAGGGACCGATGAAAGGAGCGATGATCGGCCACGCCAAGCAGTTGATCGGGGATGGTCGCTATGTCGGTATCACCGAACCGGGAATCATCGCATCGGAGTCGCCCAATCCTTCCGTCAACCAGCTGGTAATTCTGCCGGATATCGAGAAACGCCTTGAGGCCTTTGTGCGCATTGCCCACGCCATCGTGGTATTCCCCGGGGGTGCCGGCACCATCGAGGAAATTCTCTACCTGTTGGGAATCCTGATGCGCGAGGAGAATGCGGCGATACCGGTGCCGGTTATCTTCACCGCGCCGGCGGGCTATGAAAACTATTTCAGCTCAATCGACCGGTTCATTCGGGATTCCCTTGGCGAGGAAGCGACCCGCCACTACCAGGTAGTCAATAACAATGCTGCCCAGGTCGCACAACTCACTCGCCGCAATCTCAACCTGGTAACCAACCAGCGCAACAGCAGCAATGAATCCTACGCCTTTAACTGGGGACTGAATATTCCAGAAAGCATGCAGTCTCCGTTCAATGTCAACCACGAGAATATGGCGGGCCTCAGGCTGTTCAGCGACTTACCGGCTGCAGAGCTTGTCGCCGACCTGCGCCGGGCATTTTCCGGAATAGTCGCTGGCAACGTCAAACCCTTCGGTATCAGGCAGATTGAACAGTCGGGTCCGTACCGGTTACAGGGAGACAGGGAATTAATGGACGCCATTGACGGGCTGCTGGCGGAGTGTGTTGCCAGTCAACGAATGAAGATCGGTACTGGCAAGTACCACCCCTGCTACGAACTCAGCGCGGTACCTGCCCGGTCAGTGTGAGTTCAAACAGGGCTCAGAAACACCGAACGACTCAGGTGCCGCTCGACAATCTCGGCAGCAGCATCGAACCAGAATTCCTCGTCGTTCAAGTTGGGAATCAACACCAGGTCTTCGCCGCCTTTCTCCTGAAACAGTTCACGGTATTCAAGGCCGATTTCATGAGTGGTTTCAAGGCAATCGGAGACAAAGGACGGCGTAAGTACCGCCACCCGCTTGATACCCCGATCGGCGAGTTCAGTCAGGTAGTCATCCAGGTAGGGCTGAATCCATGGATCTTTGCCGAAACGTGACTGGAAGGCCACTGAATAAAATTCCTGGTCCCAGTCCAGTGCCGCGGCTATCGACCGGGTGGTGTCCATACACTGCGCGCGGTAGCAATAACGGTTGGTTGCGTTGATCTCGTTACAGCAGTCACCGAAATGGCAATAATCTTTGTCATCGGCTTTCTTGATGTTCTTTTCCGGCAGACCATGATAGCTGAATATCACGTGGTCAACGCGCTTCTCCGGATGATCCTGCCGCAGGTACTTGTCAATTAACTGCGTCCAGGCGCGGATAAACGCCGGTTCACTGAAGATGTCCTTGATAACAGTCATCTTCGGCGGATCCTGCCATTTGCCGGCGGCCTGGGTCACGCCATGCAGGACGGATTCGGTAGTTGCCGTCGAGTACTGCGGAAACAGGGGAAACACCAGGATGTCCCTGATGCCCTGCTCCTCGATCTCCGCCATGGTCTCGGCAATAAACGGTTCACTGTAGCCCATACCGATGAAGACCCGCATGCGACTGCGGGTGGGGTCCATGGCATCCTGCAGGCGTTGGCGCAACTGATCCGTGTAGACCTTGAGGGGCGAGCCACCGTCCAGCCAGATCTTTTCATAGTCCCTGGCAGTCTTCGGTGCACGGAACGGGATAATGATGAAATTACGCAAAGCCCAGCGCGCCCAGGCAGGGATATCGAACACGAACGGGTCCGCGAAGAAATAGCGATAAAATTGCCTCAATCCCTTGGCCGTGGGAGTGGCCGGTGTGCCAAGATTCAAAATAAGTATCGCTCGCATATCGGTTATCGCTGTCCTGGTGTGATGTTGCCACGTCGTGTTGCAGAATGCTGTTAGGTCAATGGCTTCTTATATTGCGCCCGTGCCACAGACTACGTTCGCTGCGTAATCAGGGTTTACAACGCTCAGGGATCAATCCGGTTCCTTTCGGCCCGGTCCACCTGTCTGACAAACCACGCCATGAATCGGGCCATGCGTTCCAGCCCGGGAGTAGACACCACCTCGAACACTTCACCACTGGTATGGTAAAGCGGCGGCGCCTGCATGGTGGTTACGATGGGCACCCCGGCAGACCGGTAACCACCGCCTTCACCGCTGGCCATGGTGAAGTCGCCAGAGACGAAATTGGTGCCATAACGGTCCACGCCGTCATTGAACAGTTGCTGCAGGAATGGCGACTGATTGGTGATTCCCGCCACGATGGGCGCTTCGCCGGAGTCGGCGACGAATTGCCGGTAGCCGTCCTCGTGCTGACTTCGCGCCGGTGAAAAATTGCGCTGGGCGACATGTTCCAGGTTGACTATGAGGACGCTGTTTGCAAACAGCGCCGGATTCATGGCGACGGCATTGCGAGGTCCGTTCAATCCGGGCGTATGGTGTCCGGCACTGGCAATGAGCACCAGGGTTCGTTGCAGGGGAATTTCGGCACGTGAAAAATGCCTGGCCAGGGCCAGCAGCACCGCCAGGCCGTCGCCATTGTCGCCGGCGCCATCGTACCAGGCATCGTAGTGGGCATTAAGGACGATGGTTTCGTCACTGCGACCGGGAATCACTCCCACCACGTTCTCCGCTGTCAGGTCGGCGTGAGTGGTCGATTCCAGCGAGAGTCGCATGCGCAGTCTGTCGATACTGCCGGATTCGGCGGCGGCATTCATGACCCGGGTGAGGAAGTGACTGTCCCGCCCGCCGATGTTGAAACATGGCCCTCCGCAATTGGACATGTCCCGGGCCATCTCATTTCCCGGCAGGTCGATAAGATTGATAACGGCCAGTGCCCCGCGAGCCATCATGGCCCGTGCCTGGGGAACAGCCTGGGCGCGCTGGAAAACCAGGTGGGCCTGCGGCGTTATGCGCTGGATAGCGATTTTACCAGCCAGGTCCACATCGATGAGCTCAGCAGCGCTCCCTGTCCCCACGTATTGCAAGGGTGCTTCCAGGGTACCGCCGGGAATTGCCGACGGCGCCAGTGCCACCGCCGTGGTCAGGGAAACGTCGTGACTGCCGGCGCCAAACGCCCTGTCACCCAGCAAGGTCACTTCCCAGCGAACCGGCAGCCACAACCGGGCATCGTCCTGCTGGGTAAACTGCTGGATGCGCAGGTCTTCTATACCGGCCTGCCGGAATTGGCCGGCAACCCAGTCCGCAGTTGCCCGGGCGGAGGGGAACCCGCTTACCCTGCCCCACAGCTGCTGCCCGCCCAGCTCGGCAGACCGACGACTTTGCACAGCAAAGTCAACAATCTGGCGCAGGTCCTGGCTGATACGGCTGCCGGCCAGTTCTGCGTAGCCCGATTCGCCGGGCGGCACTACCGCCGGCGCAGGACCGCGGTCACCGATTATCGCCGGTGACGTATGCGGGACCAGTCGCGGCGGGAGATCGATACCGAACCAGGGACCCGCAACCGTATCCTGGGCCCGGGCACCGGGTGGCAGACTGAACATCGCGACCGCCCCGAGCAGCGCCAGCAGCGCAACTGGCCGGGCGGTCCGGCAAACGGTCAAACACGTGGTCATAACTCATCCTCCGCCGGGGCTTCCGGTCAGATGCGGTTTCCGGATCACTTCTCTTGGCAGTACGGCGCTGACACTGCGCGGTGTAGCGACTGGCAGGCTGTCGAAAAACGTCATGAGCGCTGCCAGGACGAGGCGAAAACTGTCCAGGTCGCGCGGTTTACCCAGGGAAAATGAGCAATTTGAGACAGCCTTCAACGACGTATTGGCAAGCGCAATAGTTTTGCAACAGCCTGCTGGTGTCCTGTCCGGATAATTCACCTCATTGCAGCGAGCCAGACAAGGTTTCTGGCAAGGCGCGACTCGCTGGCAATGCAGATCACCTTGTCTAAATGCCGGTTTCCAAAGGAATAACCCGGGCGTCGAATGCACCGGGAACAGCGACACCGGTAATGAGTCGTTCAGGTGCCGATGATTTAATTTTTCTGGCCATGCTGGCTTCCTGTTTGAAAGTGGTGAATTACCACGTGAACGGAAGAATTCTAGAGGCAATTTCCCAGCCTTTAAAGGCATATTCAGTTTCCTGCGCACTATTCTGCCACACTGGCAGAGTAAAGCCACGAAAAACGCGGGATACAGCGGTTGCAAAAATCAGTTACTGATCCCGGGAGATCAATCCGCTGGCCGCGGAATGACAGAAATACCTGTCATGGCGGCAAAAACCGCTGCAATTTGCAAAAACCGGTAACGGAATACTGCATTCCTGCGTACTGCTAAGAAAGCGCTTCAGGTTCCCGGGAGAAAGGGTATTATTGAGCGGTTTTCTGATGCTGCTGAATCCCTGTCCAATCAGGCGATGGGCTAGACAACGCGACTGGCAATAACTTGGCCGTGGTACCTTCCACCGATAGTCGCCGGTAAGCAATAGTCGAAGCCAGCCCTGCAGCGGTGGATTACCCAATAATTGCTCTGTACGAGGGGAAAGAGACTGTTATGAAATCGAAGACACTAGGAAGAATGCTGATGCCGCTGGCCATTGTGACCGCCAGCACGATAGCCACGTCAGCGACTGCCGCTGAACGGGCTGGTGATTTCGCCCTGATCGATCACCAGGGGACCTTTCATCACATGGCCTGGTACGATGACCAGCGAGCTATCGTGCTCATGGTCCAGGCTAACGGCGCCACGGAAGTCCGTGAAAATCTGCCAGTTTTCCAGGATCTCAAGACCCGCTACCAGGATCGGGGCGTGGTCTTCATGCTGCTTAATCCCGGCCTGCAAACTGACCGGAACAGCGTACTGGCAGAATCTGCCCGCCTGGGAATCGAAGCCCCGGTACTGATGGACGATACGCAGTTGGTTGCGGAAACCCTGGGTGTAACCCGGATTGGCGAAGCCGTGATCTACGACCCCAGGACCTTCGAAGTGGTTTACCGGGGAGCGGTGAAGGAACACCTGGGCAACGCTCTGGACCAGTTTCTCACCAGCGGTGACGTGCAGGTTACCGCCGCCGCCGAAGGTGCCGCAATCCGCTTTCCGGTCAAGGCGGCCCACCAGGCAGATATCCCCTCCTATGTGGACGAAGTAGCCCCCATCATCGCGGAAAACTGTGCCAGCTGTCACCGGGCAGGCGGAATCGCGCCGTTTGCGCTGGACAGCAGCCTGGCAGCCCGGGGCTGGTCACCAATGATCCGTGAAGTGGTTCTGACCCGGCGTATGCCGCCCGGCCAGATTGACAACAAGGTCGGTCACCGGATCCGCAATGAAATGAACCTGGCAGATGCGGAAATGCAGACCCTTATCCACTGGGTGGACGCCGGATCGCCGGTGGACGGTGACGTGGACCCCCTGGCGGAACTCACCTGGCCGGATACCAAGTGGAGTCATGGGGAGCCGGACCTGGTGGTCCAGATAGAACCCCAGTCGATTCCGGCAACCGGCGTCGTCGACTACATGGACATACCCGTTGACCTGGGTCTGGAAAAGGACGTCTGGATCCGCGGCAGTGAAGTCGTACCCGGCGATCCCAGTGTTGTGCACCATGTCATCACCTCGGTAGTGCCACCGGAAGGCTTGCGCGATCCGGGTGAAATCCTCATGGAGGTGATCAACGGCCTGCCGGAGGAGCGCGCCCAGTCGGTACGGGCCATGCTGTTTGCCGCAGCTGCCACCGGCCAGCAACCGAATTTCAATGAAATTCTGGAAGCGCTGGGACCGGACGCCAATATCGGCCTGTTCCTCGGTTCCAGCGGGGACCCTGACCAGGCCTCGGTTGCCGGCTATGCGCCGGGCACCGCGTCGGACATGTACCCGGATGGTACCGGTGGTCTATTGAAGGCCGGATCCTCCCTTAGCCTGCAAATGCACTACACCACCACAGGCAAGGAAACCGTGGACACCACGGAAATCGGCATCTACTTTTACCCGGAAGGGGAGATTCCTGCCGAACGCATGGCCGGCGGTATCGGCAATGCCTTTGATATAGCAATCCCGGCCCAGGCCAAGGACCACGAGATGGAAATATCAACGGTGGTTCCCCAGGATGCCTATATCCACAGCCTGATGCCGCACATGCATTTCCGCGGCAAGCGCATGGAGTTCACTGCGGTCTACCCAGACGGCAACGAGGAATTGCTCCTGTCAGTGCCGAATTACTCGTTCAACTGGCAGCTGACCCACGCCCTGGCGGAACCCCTGTTTGTTCCAGCGGGCACCAGGATCGTCGCCCGCGGGGCCTTCGACAATTCCTCCCAGAACGCTTATAACCCGGATCCGAACACCACGGTGTACTGGGGAGAACAGAGCTGGGAAGAGATGTTCATGGGCTTTTACAGCTGGAAATACAGCGATCAGAGCGGCGAATGACAGGCTTGTTTAGCTGCCCGTTGTGACAGGCCATAAACCATAAAAAAGCCCCGCTGTTGCGGGGCTTTTTTGTTTTTCCCACGGAGCCCGGGCTGAATCCCGGACCCTTCCCGGATCAGGCTTATTGACGAGGCGGCGGTGGCGTCCAGTCACAGTCCGGGCAATCCGGTGATCTGCCGTTCTGCGCCAGCACTTCGAAGATAAAATCCCGCCACACCTCGTTGGGCTGCCAGACACTGTTCATGTCCGCCTTGGCCTCTGCCACGGGCACATCCTGATAGATAACCCGGTAGAGAAAGCTGAATGCCGTGGCCCGGGCGTTGACCTGGCAATGGAGCAGGGTTTTCTTGTCCGGGCTACGCTGCATGGAATCGGCGAAGGCGTAGAATTCGCTGGGTAACGGATTGGAAAAATCCACCGGAATCTGCATGTATTCCATGCCCAGTCCCTTGACGATCTGATCCTCATCGGGCAGCGCATTGCGATTGTTGGTGAAGGCAATGTACACAACCCGCTCGAACCCCTGGTCACTGATTACCTGGAACTGTTCCCGGGATGGTTGTCCGGCGCTGGCGAAAGTCGGCGTGTACTGCCGGTAATTGGTAATTTCCTGCAGCGCCGAATTCACGTCCTGCTGAGCATTCACCGTCAGTGACGTCATCAACGACACTAACAAAACGGCCAATCTTTTCATGGTCTCACCCTGATTATCTGTTGAAAAAACCTGGACAGGCGCTGGATTCCCGGGAATGACAGCACGGTTCGGCAGCCTGCCGCCTGTTGACTTTAGCAGGTTATGTGGGAACACGGTAGAGCAGCGGAGGCCCCCCGGCCACTCCCAGGGTCAGTCGGGGGGCCTCTTAAAACTTGACCTGCTCACCCGGGGCAGGCACTCTTCAGGGTAGCTGGGGACAGATGTCGACAGTACGAAAGAGCGAGCGCCTGGCCCGGACCGGGAAAGACATACTGGCCCCGAATTGTCCTCAAACAGTCCTGAACAGAAAAGCCGTGCCAGACCGTATTCCAATGAGGTGTAGTCCATGCGTTACCTGTTGTTGTTCACTCTCGGCCTGTTAGGCGCGTGTAACGCGCGCATGTACATCGACCAGGAGCCCGGCAATACCGGTCGAGCCCTGGCGCCGGGCCAGTCGGCGACATTTCGCTTTTTTACCACGGACCCGGCTGCCAGGACGGGGCTGACCCTGGCCAGCGGCGCCAGTTACGGTGTGCAGATTCCGCTGGTGAGCAATTGGATCGACGGCGATATCGACGCGGATGAGAACGGCGCTCCCCTGGGACCGGCGGGTTTTGCCGACAGCCAGATGCCCGTGGATGCCCTTTCCCTGGTCAAGCGGTCAAGGCAGCATCGCTGGTTTGAACTGATGTTCTACCAGGACGGTTGCCGGCGGGAAAGCCTGGTGGGACTGACCGATCTGCCGTTTGACGAAAACACCGGTGCGTATATCTACCAGGCTCCCTGCAGCGGTGATCTGAAGCTTTTCGTCAACGACGGGCAGGGGTTTTATATCAACAACGTGGGATTCGCCCGGGTGACAGTGACGCGCGGTAACTAGCAGCATTCTGCCTGTCGGAAATCGCCGGACCGTCATCGGCGAATTCACTCACCGCCACCCCACTTCCACAACAGGACCAGGAGACGGGGTATGAGTACAGTCAGTCAGGTTCTTGCCGAAAAGGGCTCAGAAATCTGGTCAGTGGCGCCGCACCAGACGGTGTTTGAAGCCATCCAGGTCATGGCCATCCGACGTGTCGGAGCATTACTGGTTATGGACGGGGAACAACTGGCCGGGGTGGTGTCGGAGCGCGACTACGCCCGGGAGGTAATCCTCAAGGGTCGTTCCTCCAAGGAGACTCCGGTAAAGGACATCATGACCAGCGAGGTCGTCACCGCCAGCCCGCAACAACAGGTCGATGAAGCACTGTCGCTGATGAGCCAGCGACGCATCAGGCACCTGCCCGTGGTCGTCGGTGGCAAGGTGGCCGGGGTAATTTCCATCGGCGACCTGGTGAAGGCCGTAATCCGGGAACAACAATCCACCATCGAACAGCTTGAAAGCTATATCAAGGGTTAGCAGACGTTAGCCGCACAGGCTTGCGCGTACCCTGCAGTTAGCGCTCCACCAGGTGATAGCCGCCACCGGCAGCGGGTTCGAAACGTAATCGCTGGTTGATGCACGCGGGCTCCTCTCCCTCCGTGTGGCTTACATAAATCAACTGTGTCTCCGTCTGTTCAGCGATACAGTCCACCACTGCCAATACCAACTGCCGGTAATAATCATCCAGTCCCACGCAGGGCTCATCAAGAATCAGTACGTCCGGCGCTTTCACCATGGCACGCGCCACCAGGACCAGCCGCTGCTGCCCGAACGACAGTTCATGGAAATATTCCCTGGATAGTTCAGCCAGCCCCAGCGACTGCAGCCAGGCCAGCGCGTATTCGGCCTGACTGGCGCCACTGTCGTCATAAAGGCCGACCGAATCGTAGTAACCGGACACCACCACATCCAGAACCCGCCAGCCCTTGACGTATTTGTTGTGTATTTCATTGGACACTACACCGAAATGGGACTTGATATCCCACACCGACTCACCACTGCCCCGACGTCGGCCGAACAGGGTAACCCGCTGGCCATAGGCCTTGTGATTTTCGCCGTCGATAAGGCTGAGCAGCGTGGACTTGCCACAACCGTTTGGTCCTTCGATCAGGGTATGCTGTCCCGGTTCCATTCGCCAGGTGACCCGGTTTAACACCAGCGTGTCACCGTAGGCTGCTGATACCTCTTCCAGCAGAACCGGTGCCACCGGATCGGTCACCGCTGACTGCCGGTTCCTGATAACCGGAATGCTGCCAGGTTGAGCTGCGGGTTTTTTGACCACCCTGGTAAAGTCCCTGCTGACCCTGACCTTGTCAACCGGACCCTGGGCAAGCAGCTGCAGATCCTCCATCAACGCCAGGTGAGTGATACCCGGCAGCACCTCTCCTTGTCGACGACACAGCAGCAGGCTGGCGTTGTCCCCGGACATCCACCGGGACAACAGGTTGCGGACCCCGGGCTGCGCCTGGCGGTCGATTGCCTCCAGGGGATCATCCAGGACCAGGAGACGGCCGGGTGGCGCTGCATGGCCCAACAGTGCCCTGGCAAGCATCGCTTTTCTGATCTGTCCCGAAGAGAGATAGCGAATGCCACTTTCCAGCAGCGAATCAATCTGCAATACAGCCAGTATCTCCCGGGCCGGTTCACTGGCCAGCAGACCTGGTCCGTTATTCCTGCAGATCAGCTGCCTTACCGTCGTACCGGGATCACTGGCCGCGCTGCTGAATTCACTGATGTCATGTCGATTGTCCCGCGCCCAGAGCTGCTGCTGTTCTTCGAAGGACACCACGTCCAGATCCGACTTCGGATCGAAACCGGGGCTGTATCGAAGATGTTGCCGGGCTCGTGGCAATTGCCCCCTGATCAATTGCGCCAGCAATGATTTCCCGGCGCCGTTTCCGCCCAGAACACACCAGTGTTCCCCACGGTGAATTGTGAACTCATCAACTGTCAGCACCTTGCGGCGGTTTACGCGCAAGCGAACATCGCTGACAGCGACCAGGCTGGCGGAGTTATCGCGGGATTTCTGCATAAACTAGTTGCCCGGTGAAGTTGATTTCGTGTTTAATGCCGCTGCCAGAAAAATGACACAATTCCTGGCTATACTGGCGACCTGTACCAGCCGGTCAGTCAACCCTGGAACTTTATCCAAACCGCCGGAACAAGTGACACTGTATGGGACTAACCCTGTTGGACATCGTCGCCTTCACCTGGTTCCTGGTCTGCTGGATCGGTTACTCAACTTTTGCTCGACGTGCGGCCAAAACCACCGATACCCTGTCCAGTGTGCTTTACCGGTTTCGCAAGGAATGGATTGAAAAACTCAGCCGTACCGGTATGAGCGAAGTCGACTCGGAGCTTCTGGCAAGCCTGGAGCGACAGGTGTCCTTCTTTGCTTCCACTTCCCTGCTGATTCTTGCCAGTCTCGTCGGCGTATTGAGTACGGCCAGTGATATCTTCATGAACCTGGGCTCACTCAATTTCGTCACGGCAACCTCTATCCAGGTAATCCAGCTGAAGTTGTTGCTGCTTATCGTTATTTTCACCTACGGATTCTTCACCTTTACCTGGTCCATCCGGCAATACGGATTCTGCTTTATCCTGTTCGGCTCATCCTTCAATACCGTCAGGTATTACGACAGGGCAGAGGACTATCGGGCGGTGGCCAAGGAACGGGATTTCAAGGCGATGGCCAAGGTCCTGGATCGGGCCGCTCACAGCTATAATTTCGGTCTGCGGGCCTACTATTTTGCCCTGGCAGTCCTGGGCTGGTTTATCAATCCCTGGATATTCATGCTGGCCTGCGCACTCACCGTACTGGTGCTTTACCGCAGGGAATTCAGGTCGTCCACCGTCCAGGCGCTGATCATGTCCCGGCTTGACGGTAAGGAATCGGCAAACGATTGCAGTTGAGGAATCTCTGATTATTACCCGAAAGTGGCCCGTCGATACCAGGTCACAGCCCCACGATCAGCTGTTTTCAGCCACCATCGCTGCGGTCAGTTCCCACAATTTCCCGGCGCTGTCTTCATCGGCAGCCCAGGACTCCACGCCCTTGTAGCGCGGCGTCTGCTCTGTTGCCAGTTCCGCCACGTCGCAATCCTCGCAATACAGCCCGCCCATGCCTTCCAGCTGCGGGCTGGTAGCCGCCCACAGCGTTGTGGTGCAACCCTGGGTGGGGGTCTTGAACAGTTGCCGGGCCAGCTCCGACAGCTCGCCCTGCTCATTCAGCCATCCCAGTGCTGCCATTTCTTCCCGGTCAAGGTGGCGTTGCAGCGGCGTCATTATCCCCCCGGGATGCACTGAAAAACCCCGAATCCCCTGACACTGGAACTTCCTGTCCAGGGCCAGGGCGAACAGCGCATTTGCCGTTTTAGCCTGACCGTAAGCCGCCCACTTGTCATAGGGTTCCTGCTGAAAGTGGATATCGTCCCAGCGAATGCCGCAGCGACGGTGTCCCACCGAGGACAGGCACACCACCCTGGACCTGCCGGCTGCCTTCAACTGGGGGAGCAGGCCGTTGGTGAGGACGAAATGGCCGATGTGATTAGTGGCAAACTGGTACTCCCAGTTGTTGCCCGCCCGTTGCTCGGGACAGGCCATGACACCGGCGTTGTTGATCAACAGGTCGAGTCTATCCTCGCCGGACACGACGCGTTCACAGTATCGACGTACCGAGGCCAGGTCTGCCAGGTCCATTTCATCGGTTTCGAGTTCGCCTTCTATCCCATCGAGGTTTTCCGCGGCCCTGGCGGCGGATCGAACCGGGACAAGGACCCGGGCGCCGGCCCGGCACAGCGCCCGCGTGGTTTCCAGGCCGATACCTGTATCCACCGGTCACCAGGGCGACTTTTCCGGTCAAATCACGGTCTGCCAGGATCTCCCCGGGCTCGCTCCTGGCGCCGAATCCGGAGTTAATTGGCTGTTGCTGCGATACTGACATAAGGATTACCCCGTGAATCCGTTGTTCAATTGCCCAAGACTAGCCCGGCTTGGCCGCCCGGGGCAATCCGGTTCTGCCGGTGGTGCTTCAGTTTGAAATTTTATTCGGTGGTTTTGGGTGAGGCCTGAAACGTATTTTCAAACTGAGACACCAGCGTTCCGCCGCAGCACTGGAATCAATGCATGCACTTGCGCATAATGCCAATGGGGCGATCTGCAGGCATGCCCGACAGACCTGTCAACCTGGTTGCTGCCCAGAGGATTGGGACGCCTTTATTTCGGTATTCTGGATTAACAAGAGCACAACAAGATGACCGTAACGAATTCGATGGAAACACTGGACAAGGTAGCCGGCAACGGCTTGATCAATCGACGCCACCTGCTGCGCCTCGGCCTGGGAGGTCTGGGTGCCGCTGCGGCCGGCCAGACATTCGCCGCAGAATCCGGCCTGCAGTTTGAAATCCCTGCCTGGTCCCGTCGACCCGGTCCCGGGCCCAGTCAATATGGACAACGTTCCCCCCATACCGAACACATTGGCCGGCTGGCAGGTAACCCCAATCCGCTTTATCCGGGAGGTGGCTCGTCCCGTACGCCGCTGCACCAGCTGCAGGGCACCATTACGCCCAACAGTCTGCATTTCGAGCGCCACCACGCCGGTGTTCCCGCCATAGATCCGGCGGGACACGCCCTGGTCATCAACGGGCTCGTCCGCCAGCCCCTGGTCTTTTCCTACGAGGACCTGCTGGCCTACCCGATGACCAGCAGGGTGTATTTCCTGGAATGTTCCGGTAACAGTGGCAGCCTGTTTGGCGACACGCCGGTGCAAGGAACCGCCCAGAGTCTTCATGGCCTGGTTTCCTGCGCGGAGTGGACTGGCATCCGCCTGTCGACGCTGCTGGACGAGGCCGGCGTGCTTGACAGTACCTCCTGGATCAATGCAGTTGGCGCGGATGGTGCCAGCATGGGACGCTCTGTCCCGTTGACCAAGGCGATGGACGATGTGCTGATCGCCCTGTACCAGAATGGTGAACCGCTACGCCCCGAACAGGGCTACCCAATGCGCCTGTTCGTGCCTGGCTGGGAGGGCAACATCAGCGTCAAGTGGCTGACCCAGCTGAAGCTGGCCAGTGGTCCCGCGCAATTTCGCGACGAAACTTCGAAGTACACGGATCTGCGTCCTGACCGCAAGGCCCTGCAGTTTACCTTCCCCATGGGCTGTAAATCCCTGATCACCAGTCCTTCCGGCCAGATGTCGCTGACCCGGCAGGGCCTGTACCAGGTTACCGGCATCGCCTGGTCCGGCGCCGGCGCCATTCGTCGTGTGGAAGTGTCAGCCGACGGCGGCGTCAGCTGGGCCGATGCCCTGCTGGAATCCGGCAGGTCGGCCAAGGCCCTCACCCGGTTCCGGATACCCTGGGAATGGCGTGGCCAGGATGCCGTTCTGCTCAGTCGGGCCAGCGACGATCAGGGCAACGTTCAGCCCACAAGGGCGTCGCTACTGACCCAGCGGGGTAGCCTGGGCTTTTATCATTATCACGGCATGCAAAGCTGGGCGGTGACCAGCGGGGGCAATGTGAGGAATGTCTATGTCTAGGAAATCTTCCCTGCCCGCTCGTCTGGCAATGCTGCTGGTGGCGTCGCTGGCTGCCATGCACACAGGCATGGCAGCGGACAACGAAACGCCTGGCCTGGGCACACCGGTTACGCCGGCGGACCTGGCGCAATTTGACCTGATCGTGGGGCCGGACGGATCAGGCCTGCCCGCCGGCTCCGGCACGGCCATGGCGGGTGAAGCCGTGTTTCGCAGCCGCTGTCAGTCCTGTCACGGTGAAAGCGGCGAAGGTCGAACGTCGGCGACGGTACTGGTGGGTGGTTCCATGCAGTCGGAAGGACCACCGCTACGCACCGTTGGCAGCTACTGGCCTCATGCCACCACCCTGTTTGACTTTATTCGTCGCGCCATGCCGGCTGATGCCCCCAAGTCGTTATCTGCCAGCGAGGTGTACCAGGTCACCGCCTACGTGTTGTACCTGAACGGTATCGTGGCACGTGACCAGGTGATCGATGCTGACACCCTGCCGGCCATCGAGATGCCGAATCGTGACGGCTTTGTCGACCAAAGCCACCTGCAGTGAGACCCGGGCAAACGTGACATTGCTGATGATGCCGATAGACATGCCCGGGCGCCCGGTCATGTTTACCCCACACTTTGCATCCCGCATCCCGCAATGGCTTTAATCCGCATGCCGGTACGGGTATTATCAGCCGCCCCGCCTCTCTACGGTACAGGTGATCATGCCATGATTTCAGCTATCCGGGTCGGCTTGATCGCTGTCCTTGTTTTTCTATCGACCCTGTCAATCCGGGCCACCGCCGCCGGGGAAGGCCTGGTAATTCCGGTAATAAACGGGGAGCCGGAATTCGAAGATTTTACTGGCATGCAGCCGGCATCCGTACTGGCCCGTTCCATGGCTCGGGTAAGCGGTTTCACCCAGCGATTGCCCGATGACGGTGACCCTGCATCGCAACGCACCGAGGTCTATGTCGGCTATGACCGCGAGCAGCTTTATGCGATTTTCCTCGCCTTCGACTCGCAGCCGCAACTGATCAGGGCCAACCTGTCCTCCCGGGAAAACATTGACGGCGACGACTCCGTGGAAATGACCATTGATACGTTCAATGATCAACGTGCCGCCTTTTCTTTCCGGACCACGCCACTTGGCATCCAGTGGGATGCGCGGTGGACGGAAGGCAATTCCCGTCGGGCCGGATTCGATACCACGCTGGAAGCGGTCTGGGACAGTGAAGGTCGCCTGACGGAACAGGGATACATGGTAAAAATGGCCGTCCCGCTGCGCAGTCTCCGCTTTCCGGATTCCTCGGAACAGACTTGGCGGGTACAGTTTGGTCGGCAGATTCCCCGTCTCAGCGAGGAAGCCTACTGGCCTCCGTATTCCATCAATATCGAGGGCAGGCTCAACCAGACGGCCATGATGACCGGTATCGCGGATGTATCGCCGGGAAACAACTACCAGGTGATTCCCTTTGTTTTTGCCCGGGATATCGATTCTCTGAGTAGCGGCGCCGCCAACGGTCCGCGGCTGGTTAATAATACCGAACAGGATGTCGGCGTAGACGCCAAGTTCGTATTCAACGATTCCTGGGTACTTGACCTGACCCTGAACCCCGATTTCAGCCAGGTTGAATCGGATCAACCCCAGGTTACCGTCAACCAGCGTTTCGAAGTCCAGTTCCCCGAACGGCGCCCCTTCTTCGTGGAGAATGCAGATTTCTTTGCCACGGATTCCATCCTGGTATTCACCCGTCGGATCGTCGACCCGGAGGGCGGGCTGCGCTTTACCGGACGTTCCGGTCAATACGGATTTGGCGCCATTATGATGAACGACCAGGCGCCGGGACTGAATCGTGCCGCGGACGATCCGTTACGTGGCGAAAAAGCCGGTATCGGCATTGTTCGCGGCTTCCGGGACATCTCCGAACAGTCCCGTGTCGGCTTCCTGGTGAGCGACCGGCAACTGGGTGACGGCTACAATCGCGTGGCCAGCCTGGACGGTCGCATCAAGCTGAACGATAACTGGATCACCAATGTGCAACTGGTGGGCACCGAATCCGAGTCGGCGCTCGGCGGGCCGGAAACCACCGGCTACCAGCGTAACATCCAGCTCAACCGTACCGGACGCACGGTCAACACCCATACCCATTTTATCGAAACGACGAATGACTTTCGTACCGAGCTGGGCTTTCAGAATCGCTTTTTCCGCAACGACACATCCGGCATTCATAACCGCGCCGGTCTTACTTTCTATCCCGACAACTCCAACCTCAATAGCTGGAATCCCGTGCTGTTCCTGGTTTACCTCGAAGACCTGGAAGGCACCAGGCTGTTTGAACAGGTGCAGCCAAGTCTCGATTTCAGCTTTGACACGACGGACATCGGCTTTCAGTTCGTGGACTATACCGAAGTACTGCGGCCCGGGGACTTTCCCGGCATTACCAGCACTACGGATTACGACTACGACAACTGGCAGATCAGCCTTGCTAACAATACCCTCAATACCCTGGAGTTTGGCGTCAGCTACAGTTTCGGGACCACGCTGAATCTTGTACCGGCCCAGGGCAACCTGCCGTCGGTAGCGGACACCAGCCGCATCGATATCGACATGCTCTGGCGCCCCTTCGACCGCCTTCGCGTTGCCAATACCTATCTTCATACGGAACTTGAATCCCGGCAGGGACAGGGCAAGATATTTGCCAACGAAATAATCCGCAGCAACTGGAATTACCAGTTCAACCGGGAATGGTCATTGCGCTTTATCGCCCAGTACGAGGAAACGGATGCCGGTTTCAATACGCGCCTGGCGGATGACCGTAATCTCAATTTCGACCTGCTGCTGCGGTACGTAATCAATCCCTGGTCAGCTTTCTACCTGGGCTACAACACCAACCGCAGCAATTTCGATATTGTTGACATGGAGGGCGAGCGGGAACTGATCACCACCAGTGACCTGCGCAAGGATGGCGAGCAGTTCTTTGTGAAATTTTCCTACCTGTTTCAGCGCTGACCGTAGCCGACCACTGCGTCGTACACCAGGTCCTTGAAGCTGGCGGAGAGGTCATGGGCGCCGGATGGCTGAATCTGCATCATCAGCACCGCCACCGTACCGGTTGTCGGATCCGCCCATGAAAACGTCCCCAGGGAGCCGTTCCAGCCGAATTCGCCGTTATTGACCCCGAACGTGCTTTGCGCCGCGTCCACCACCACGGCCAGGCCATATCCCCAGCCCCGATCGCGCATCGGTCTGGCCGGGTTGGTGCCCAGCGGAAACAGCGCTTCATCCACCTGGTTGCGGGTCATTTCATTTACCGTGTCGACCTGCAGTATTCGATTGCCGTCCAGCTCCCCGTCATTCAGCAGCGCCTGCAGGAAACGCAGATAGTCGGGTACCGTGCTGACCATGCCGGCCGCCCCCTCGAGGAGCGGCGGATCCTCGGTAATGGGGATTGCCATTTCGTCAAGCCGGGTCAATGGCTGCTGCCCATCCGGCGCCTGGTACGGTCGCGCCAGGCGCTGAACCCTGTCAGCAGGCACAAAGAATCCGGAGTCCGGCATTTCCAGCGGACCAAATACATGTTCATCCAGGTAGTCGTCCAGCGCCTGATCGGACACGATTTCCACAATCCTGCCCAGCACCGTGATGGAAATGCTGTAAACCCATTGTTCTCCAGGATCACCGATAAGAGGGACACCCGCTACTTTATCGACGAGTTGGGACAGTGTATCGGCTCGGGATCTGACCCGCATCTGCCGATAGAGGACACTGTTGCGATGGCTCAGTCCGGCGGTATTCAGCAACAGGTCCGGTACGGTGATTTCCCGCTCCGGTTTGCGCTGGGCACTGAGGAAAGGTTCGTCGGGGTTGATATAGACAAACATGTAGCCGAAGCGCGGAATGAAACGGGAAACCGGATCGTCCAGGGACAGTCTACCCTGCTCGATCAGCTGCAATGCCGCCACCGCCGTCACCGGTTTCGACATGGACCGGATCTGGAAAATTGATGAAGTCTGCATGGGCTGCTGCTGTTCCACGTCCTGCCAGCCGACACTTTCCAGGTATACCACTTCGCCATGGCGGGCTATACCGGCAACGGCTCCGGCGATCAGACCTTCGTCAACGTGTTGCTGCAGCAGCTGGGTAATACCGGCCAGGTTCTCGGGGTTGATGTCCGCCGACTGCGAATCGGCAAGCGGTAAGCCTGAAGGCGGAGCGGCCATTGACGCGGCATGGCCCAACAGCAGGATGACACCCGTCACCGTGTTTCGAAGTAGTTTCACTGGGTCAGCTCCTGTGGGAAGGCAAATGAAGATAACGTTGTATTGATACTAGTGTTCAGCACGTCGCCTGTCCATGCTGGATAGGAAACTGCGTAGCTCCTGTCAGCAATACGGAACTTGTATAGCCAATGAGCATCGATACTTGCAATTAACAGGGAGTGGGTGGCAGGAAGCTTGTACCGCTGCAATAAAGGACCTACGCTGAACGGCGAAAAATGACCGCATTTCAGGGCATTTTTCAAAGTGAAGGTACCCCGGAGGACGTGGTCCGCAGCGGTGCAAGCTTCCTGCCACCCGCTCCGTTCAAGGCCACCGTTCAGTGCGGCGTAAAGTATCAGTAACTGCAGGGCAGCAGTGATTGTTCACCAAATATGTTTTTCTGGACCTGAAACCATGCTTGTCAGTTGGCTAACAGGTCTTTGTATTGATCGCGTAACACGTTCTTTTGTACTAAAACCGTGCTTGTTAGTTGGCTAACAGGTCTTTGTATTGATCGCGTAACACGTTCTTTTGTACCTTACCCATGCTGTTTCTGGGGAGGGCTTCCACGAATACTGTTTTCTTCGGCTGCTTGAATCGGGCAATCTGGCCGGACAAGGTCTCGTAAACCTGTTCTTCCGTTATCCCGGCTTCCCTGTCGCTGACGATGACCGCCACCACACCCTCGCCAAAATCCTCGTGGGGCACGCCGATGACGGCAGACTCGACCACACCGGGCATTTCATTGATGCAGGTTTCTATTTCAATGGGGTAGATATTCAGCCCTCCGGAAATAATCATATCCTTGTTGCGCCCCACCAGGGTGATGCGACCCGCGTCATCCCGGCTTGCCAGGTCGCCGGTAATGAAAAAACCATCTTCACGAAACTCTTCTGCCGTTTTCTCCGGCATCTGCCAGTATCCCTGAAAGACATTGGGGCCTTTCACCTCAAGGATACCGACTTCCCCGGGCGGCAGGATTTCCCGGTTGTCGTCAACGATCCGGGTCTCCACCTCCGGCAGGGGAAAGCCCACGGTGCCGGCAACCCGTTCTCCGTCAAGGGGATTGGAGACCAGCATGCCGGTCTCGGTCATCCCATAGCGTTCCAGAATCCGATGGCCGGTGCGCTGCTCGAATTCCGTGAATGTTTCCGCCAGCAAAGGTGCCGATCCGGAAATGAAAAGACGCATCGAATGGCAGACCTCACGGGTAAAACCGGTATGCTTCAGCAACCGTGTATAAAACGTTGGCACGCCCATCAATACCGTGGATTGTGGCAGGTAAGCGATTATCTTGTCGGCATCGAATCCCGACAGGAAATGCATGGTGGCATTGCTCAACAGGGCACAGTGCAGGGCCACGAATAAACCATGTACGTGATAGATAGGCAGTGCATGCAGCAACACATCGTCGTCGGAGAATCCCCAGATATCGATGAGGTGCAGGGCGTTGCTGGCCAGGTTCCGGTGGCTCAGCATCGCCCCCTTGGAACGGCCGGTGGTCCCGGAGGTGTACAGGATTACCGCAATATCATCGTCTGCCGTGGTGGCTACGCCGGCATCGGCACCGGCATCACGTGCTGATTGCGCAACCTTGTCAGGCAGGCTGCCCTGACCATTCCCGTCCAGGGTCAACAGCGTTGCCCCGTGCTCTGCCGCTACCGGTTGTAAAGCATCGGCGGATCGTGGATCGCAAACGAACAGTTTCGGCGTGGCATCACCCAGAAAATAACTTACTTCCTCTGCGGTGTAGCTGGTATTCAGCGGGATATAGATTACCCCGGCCCGGAGGCATGCCAGGTATAGCGCAACGGCGTAGGCTGACTTAGGCACCTGCACCACCAGCCGGTCACCTGATTCGATACCACTGTGTCCAATAAAACTGCTGATAGACCCGGCCAGTTCCAGGATCTCTGCATTGCTGACCTTGGCACCTCCATCGCAATTGAGGCAGGTTTTCTGCGGGTCTTCACTCAGGCGGGCTTCGATCAGGGCAAAAAAATTCTTATTCATTCCGGGGCAAGTTCCTGTGAGCTGATTCAGGGTGGTAGATGGATGATAGCGGAATAGCCAAGTGGGTCAATGCTGACAGCGACCAATGCCCGGGACCGGGACTGCGCTGCCCCGATTCCGGATGCCGACAACTTTACCCGGTTGCGCCCGACCGTCGCCGCCCGGGATGGGCTCCGTAGTGGCCACGGAACCGCAACAGTAGGCTACAATGCAGTCTTTTGACCGGCAGGCCCACCATGAGCTACATCCTGTTCAGATACCTGCACCTCATCGCTATCGTGATCCTGGCAGGCGCCCTGGTCATAGAAAACATGGCCATAGCACGAAAAATCACCGGTGAAGATGCCCGTAACCTGGCGAAGATCGATGCCGTCTACGGGCTCAGCGCCCTGCTGGTTTTACTGTTCGGATTGACGCTGTGGCTGTGGGTAGGCAGGCCCGTCGAGTTTTATTCCAGCAATGTTCTGTTCCAGGCCAAGCTTGGCATTTTCGTGGTCATTGCACTGCTCTCCATTTACCCGGCCGTGTTTTTTATCCGGCATCGAAACACCGACGTCGATGAATTGCCGGTTCCGCCATCCCTGGTCTGGTTGCTGCGCCTGGAACTGGCGCTGCTGGTAGTGATGCCGTTGCTGGCGGTGCTGATGGCACGGGGAGTCGGCCTCGAGTAAACAACGCACTGTGCTTCCAGCCAGCCGGCGGTTGCAGACGGGGCGCCGTGGTATTAACGTACAGGTATGAACCCATTCAGGAGATTCCCATGAGAATTCGTAAAGGAGTGGCCCGGACCACCAGGCCCGGCCTGTTAATCGCCTGGTTCGGCCTGTTGTGTCCTTTAACAGCTGTTGCCCAGGAAAACGGCTACCAGGCACCACGGACAGCGTTCGGTGCCCCGGATCTGCAGGGCACCTGGACCAACAACACCATCACGCCGCTGACCAGGCCAGCAGAATTCGACAACCTGGTACTGACCCGCGAACAGGCGATTGCCCTGGAACGCCAGGTGGCAGAATACTCGGCGCAACAGGATCAGCCCAGCGACCCCGATAGACCACCACCGGAGAAAGACCAGATTGACCTCGAAGACAGTTACAACAACTTCTGGTTCGATGACGGCACCCGCGTGGCAGTCTACAACGGCGAATACCGCAGTTCCCTGCTGGTAGACCCCCCGGACGGTCAGTTGCCGGACTACACGGCTGCCGCCAGCGCGCGAATCGACCGGGCCAGGCAACAGCGGGAAGAACGGGGCGCGTTTTCCGGCCCGGAAGCCCGGCCGCTCCCGGAACGCTGCCTCATGTCATTCGGTTCCAACTCGGGCCCACCCATGCTGCCAATCCTGTACAACAATCACTACCAGATAGTTCAGTCTCCCGGTTACGTGATGATCCTGGTGGAAATGGTTCACGATGCCCGTATTATCCGCATCGACAACAGCCCGTTACCGGAAGTCCTGCGGCCCTGGATGGGTGACTCCACGGGATATTGGGACGGCGACACCCTGGTGGTGGAAACAACCCGCTTCAATCCCGGCCAGCGGTTCAGGAACTCCTCACCGGAAATGACCGTTACGGAACGCTTCACCCGAGTTGCCGACGATACCATCAACTACCAGTTCACGGTGCATGATCCGGTAACCTTCGTCAGTGATTTCAGCGGTGAAATACCCATGAAGCTGACCAGCGACAGGCTATACGAGTATGCCTGTCATGAAGGCAATTACTCCCTGCCCGGCGTACTTGCCGGCGCCAGGATTGACGACGTGGAGCAAGCCGGGGACTAGTGTCCTGTCCGGGGAAGCCATGAGCAACAAGCAGATGACTTTTTTCACAGACGGGGAAAAGGCCAGCGCCAGGCCGGTGAAATTTCAGATTCGCCGCAGTTTTTCGGCAACCCTGGAAAATGTGTTCGATGCCTGGCTGATTCCCTACCTGGCAGGCAGCTGGATGTTCGGGTCAAAGGATCCGGATCAGGAAGTCATCCGGCTGGAAAACAGGCCATTGCCCGGCGGCAGCTTTATTCTCGAAGTCATACGGCAGGGTCACCGGCATCTGCTTTGTGGCGAGTATCGCGAGATCCGTCGTCCGGACAAACTGTCCTGTACCATCGGTGATGATCCGGAAACTGCCGCCCTGGTGCTGTTGACCATGGAACTCTACGAGGATAACGGGAAGACCCGCATGAAGCTGAGCTTTGAGCTGTCCCCTGCCCTGGCCGGTCATGCCGACAGCATGCGGGAGCAGTGGAATACCCGCTGCCGGGCACTGGCCGCCCAGGTGGAGCAGTCCCGGAAACAGACCAGGCTGTTCCGATAAGTCGAACTGTTGCCGGTGCCCATTACCGGAATGACACCAGTGCCTGTCGCGCCGGCCACGAGCCGGGCGTTCAGTCCTCTGCGCTGGAAGAATTACCGCCCGGTCGCCGGTCCAGGTACGCCTGCAGAGACTGCTGTTCGGCCTGGGTGAAGTGCAGACCAAGCTTGGTTCGACGCCACAGAATATCATCGACAGTCCTGGCCCACTCCCTGTCTACCAGATAATCCACCTCCCGCTGGCTCAGTCCGTGACCGAACCCGGTGCCCAGATCTGCAGGCTGGCTGCAATCAGCCAGTAGCGTCCTGGTCAGGGTGCCGTAACTGGCTATCCAGCGCCGCAGCAGTCCGGCTTCAAGCCATGGATATTCCCGGGACAGGGCATCCTGCAGAGTGTCCCGCGTTTGAAAATCTCCTCCCGGCAGGCAGTCACTATCGGTACGGGATGGGCCGAGATCGGGGAAAACTTTCTTCAACCTGTCAACCGCCTGTTCCGCCAGCAACCGGTACGTGGTCAACTTGCCGCCGTAAACCGACAGCAGCGGCACCGGGGTATCCTCGAAAACCAGTCGATAATCCCGGGAGGCACGGGTGGCCGACGCGTCGCTTTCGTCGATCAGGGGGCGGACGCCGGACCAGGTGTTGACGATATCCGTGGCGTCCAGCCGGGTCTTGAAATAGCTGTTGAATATCTCCAGCAGGTAGTCCACTTCCTGGTCAGAAATGGTTGCGGCGCCGGGATCTCCCGCGAACTCGGCCTCGGTTGTACCGATCATGGTAAATTCTTCCTGGTAAGGAATAACGAAAGCTATGCGACCGTCCTCGTTCTGCAGCATATAAGCCTGTGACCCGGGATAAACCCGCGGCACGACGATATGACTTCCCTTGACCAGACGCATCCGGTGGCTGGCCTGATTGCCGGTGCAGTTGTCGAACAGCGAACTGACCCATGGCCCGCCGGCGTTGACCACGGCCCTGGCCGTAAATCTCCGGTCGTCCGCGGCATCAAGGTCTGCAACGGTCAACTCCCAGCAGTCATCCCCTGGCTGAAGCCTGTTGCAGCGATGCCGGACAAACACGTCAGCCCCCTGGTTCCGGGCCTGTATCGCGTTCAATACCACCAGGCGGGAGTCGTCCACCTGGCCATCGGAAAAGCTGAACCCCCGGGTCAGATCGCTGTTGAGTGGCGAGTCCGGTGCGAATCGAATCGCCCTGGCAGCAGGATAAGAGGGACGCGAAGCAAGGTGATTGTAGAGAAACAGGCCGGCACGAATCATCAGCCAGGGGCGGAGATGCTTCTGGTACGGCAGGTGGATATCGACAGGCTGAATCAGGTGCGGTGCCAGTTCCAGCAGCAGCTGGGATTCCTTGAGCGCCTTGCGCACCAGCGCGAATTCCCAGGTTTCCAGGTAGCGCAGACCCCCGTGGACCAGCTTGGTGGACGCCGACGACGTGGCGCTTCCCAGGTCAGCCTGTTCGAATAGTGCGACCCGCAGACCCCTGCCCGCTGCATCGGCGGCGATGCCTGCGCCGTTGATACCGCCGCCGATAATCGCAAGGTCGTAATTGTCCATATCAGGGCATCCCGTGCTACCAGTGACAGGAGGAAAGTACAGCTCACCGGCTTGTCTTCATGAATGACTACCGCCCGACCCTGCCACAGTGTCAAGGTCCTGCTGGTGCGCAAAGGGCAGCAGTATAGCAATCCACCGGATCGAGCATAAGTTATCGGCTGGAGGATGTCGTCGGTTTCGCCCCGCCAGGTAGCTGTGCCGCTGTCCGCTTACGCAGTGCCGGCCGGATAGGATACACTGCTTTTCCAGGTGCATGGCCACCGGGCCACCTTCGCGGCATAGCCGGAAACCAGAATGGCGTTGACACCCGGTTTTGGCGTATCTTGCTACCGGATGTAACCGATTACGGAAGGACAGGATGACTTGCAATATTCTGGCTATAGATCAAGGGACCACCAGCAGCCGCGCCATTGTTTTCGATCAGCAGGGTAACCGGCTGGGCATCGGCCAGGAGGAATTTCCACAGCTGTTCCCCGACAATGGCTGGGTGGAACACGATCCCGAAGCAATCTGGCAGACCACGTTGAACAGCTGCAGGCTGGCCCTGCGAAAAGCCGGGCTGATGCCCCGTGACATTGACACCATCGGCATCACCAACCAGCGTGAAACCACGGTGATCTGGGACAGGAAAACGGGCAAACCCGTTCACCATGCCATCGTCTGGCAGGACCGGCGAACTACCGAATATTGTGAAGCCTTGAAAAAAAGGGGGCTGGAGTCCCGCATACAGCAGAAAACCGGTTTACTGTTGGATCCTTATTTCTCGGCTTCCAAGATCAACTGGATCCTGGAGCACGTCGACGGTGCCCGGGAAAGAGCGGAGCGCGGAGAACTGGCCTTCGGCACCGTGGACAGTTTCCTGTTGTGGCGACTGACCGGCGGCAGGGCCCACTGTACCGATGCAACCAATGCCTCCCGCACATTACTGTTCAATATCCGTGAACAACGATGGGATGAGGAATTGCTGGAACTGTTTGACATTCCAGCAGGCATTTTACCCGAGGTGCGGGATAGTGCGGCAGATTTCGGTATTACCGCTGTCGATGTTCTTGGCAGTGAAATTCCAGTCCAGGGAATCGCCGGCGACCAGCAGGCGGCAGCATTCGGGCAATGCTGTTTCGATGCCGGAATGGCAAAAAGCACTTACGGAACGGGTTGCTTTCTATTACTGAATACCGGTGCGGAAATTCTGCAATCCCGGAATCGTTTGCTGACCACTGTTGCCTACCGACTGGCGGGCGAGACTGCTTACGCCGTGGAAGGCAGTATATTTATGGCCGGTGCCACCATGCAGTGGATCCGGGACGGCCTGAAACTGATCAGCAATGCCGCCGAATCCGAAGCCCTGGCACGGCAGACCGGTGACCAGCTGTCCGTTTACCTGGTTCCGGCCTTCACCGGACTGGGGGCGCCTTACTGGGATCCCGACGCCCGCGGTGCGATTTTCGGCCTGACCCGGGATACCGGTATCAAGGAGGTGGTCACCGCCGCCTTACTTTCCGTCTGTTACCAGACTCGCGACCTGCTGCAGGCGATCAATCGCGATGGCGCCAGTTTTACCACAATAAGGGTTGATGGCGGCATGGTGGCTAATGACTTCATGGTGCAGGCCCTGGCGGATATTCTCGGCTGTCGCATAGACCGTCCCGCCGTTATCGAAACCACGGCACTGGGAGCAGCCTACCTGGCCGGACTGCAGGCGGGCTTTTTCAGCTCTACCACGGACATCTCAGAACACTGGTTGCTGGAACGTTCGTTTTCCCCGAACAAGGACGAATCCTGGAGAACGCAGCGCTATGCCGGTTGGCTGGATGCCGTGGCAAGAACCCGCAGCAAGCGGAGTCCCTAGACGTGCTGATTCACCTCATTCGCCACGGCGAAACCGACTGGAATGCGATTCGGCGCATCCAGGGACAGCAGGAATCCCGCCTGACCGAGCGCGGCAGGAATCAGGCCAGGGAACTGGCCAGGCATCTACAGACCCATGACATCAGCCGCGTCTATTGCAGTACCAGCCACAGAACCCGACAAACTGCCGACCTGCTGTTTCACCATGCCACCGTGGAGATCAGCTACCATGACCAGTTGCGGGAGATCAACCTGGGGCCCTGGGAAGGCAGCCTCTACGACGATCTGGCACACGAGGACTCTGAACAATTCCATAATTTCTGGCATGAACCCCAGCGGTTTTCCCTGGACGGTGCCGAGAATTTTCGACAGTTGCAGGACCGGGGCATGGCGGCGCTGCGGGAGGTCTGTTGTCTGCCCGGGCACGACCAGGTGGCAATCGTCAGTCACGGGGCCATTCTCAAATCGATTCTTTGTCACGTCGAAAACCGCCCGCTTGACCGCCTCTGGGATCCACCGAAATTACATAACTGCGCCCACAGCATCGTCGACGTCGATACTGCCGGTAATGGCCGGATTGTTCTTTATGCCGGCGAGGATTACACGGCTGCCACTGCTCTCAGCGAAGCTGGTCATTGCGTCGACGATGAAAATGGATCCGGCGCCGGACCCAGCGCTTAAGCGGCGGAATATCAGTGGCCATTACCGCCAGGCCCAGGGGGATCATCCAGAAACCGACTATAGGCAGGAAGCCGACAAGGCCCAGCAATACCAGCAGCAGTCCTATCAGCCCGCGCAACACCGGCGGCAGATAGCGCTGGGTTTTTTTGAAAAACAGGTAGACGATAACTACCCGGCGTCGATGGCGTCTTTGCTTGGCAGGGTCGGTCATTGCTGCAGGGAACCCGGAGTGATCAGGTAGCGGGAATTGCCGGGCGACCCAGGCCAGGTACGGGGAACACCACCCGGGGAGTCAAGGCCGGGAGTGTCACCTCGGCGACTGTGCTATTCTTGGCGACCAACACGGCAACAAGCGACCCGGGATTTCATACAGGATTACAGCATGCACCAACGTTCAAGTTACCTGCTGCTGTTTTCCGCCATTGCCCTGGCAACCCTGGGATTCGCCCAGTTCAGCGGCTACCTGGTCAATGCCAGTATTCCTGAAAACAGCACCGTTGAAATTAACAACCTTATTCATTTTACCCACATACGCAACCATGGTGGCGTTTTCGGCATGCTACAGGGCAGCGGCTGGCTTTTCGCCCTGATAAGCGGCCTGCTGTTGGCCGGCGTCACTCTCTACCTGGCAATCGGACAGGGTATACACCGTTATGAGTATGTCTGTTTCGGCTTTATTGTCGGCGGTGGTGCCAGCAATGTCATGGATCGGTTTGTTTACGGCAGCGTTATCGATTTCATCGATATTCAACATATTCCCTATTGGAACTATGTCTTCAATACCGCCGATGTCATGGTACACGTGGGCATCTGGCCAATCGTCCTGCTCAGCCTGTTTGGCGGACAGGCTGACCGAAACCAGTCGGCAGACTCCAGCAACGACAGCCGCACCAGGTAGACCTGCCGGGCGTTGGGGACCATGTCTGTCCACGCGGACTCCACGTCCGCTCACATCCGGTAACAAATAGTATAAACCGAATCTTCCGAGTAGGGTTCCGGCAGCACTCCGTTGGAAGGATTGGTATTGGCGCCACGGCTCCCCCTTGTTGCCCGCAATCGTCCACTGGCACCCTGGCCATCGTCCATCTCGAGATCAATGGCCTGTGCCGCCGTTCCGGGTACCTGGCTCATACACACCTTGTTGCCTTCCAGGCCGCCACCCATATCGTCTGCCATCACGCTCACCAGTCCACCCCAGGGATTTACCGGCAGGGCCTGCTGACCGTCGATCGCCGGATCACCGGACCAGAAACCCGCCGCCCGCAGTTGCTGCCAGAACGGGGCCGATTCACCATTGCCGGTAAACAGCTGGTTGATACTGACGTCCAGCCGACCGTCGACGTCACCTGCGATGACACTGGACCAGGCCGCACCTCTTGCTGCCAGCGATGCCGTGGGACCGTCATCGCCGGGGGTCCGCCCGTAGCGGTCCTGGTAGGCAAACACCGCGGCTGTGGTACCGTTGAGTGCCGCAACTGCCTGCTCGACGCGGGAGCGTTCCAGGTAGCCGGCGACCAGCCAGATCAGCGTCGCCACCACTACCATACAGATCAGCAGCAGCATCAGGCCGGTCATGGCCTTGCCTGCCTGTTGCCGCCGGGGGCCCCGAAGTCGGAATCTGCCCGACTTGACTCCCGTGACGACTGTTTTACCGCCGGTTTCTGTTTTCCTGCTGTCCATAATCAATCCTGTTCAATCGCGGCGTAACTATAGCGCCCCGGGATTGCGACAACAACTGTCCCTGGACCTAAGTGTCGGGTATCGAAAGGCTTTTCCCTCGCCGAAAGATGACGGGATTTGCTAGTATGCCGCAACCGCAACGTAAAGTGCTACGCGATTATTGTCGTTGCCGGATTCCTGCCAAGCCGATGTCCGCTACCTGGCGGGCAGCGGACGCAGCAGGCAACATCTTGCGGATGTCACTAAGTGGTATGGAAAAGCAGCAAGGGGAGTATGAAGATCGTGGGCAGTCAACGTTTCCAGGGAATTCTTGCACCGGTGGTCACGCCGTTCGACCGTCACCTGAATCCGGATGCCGGGCGCTTGATCAGCCACTGCAAGTGGCTGCGATCACAGCGCGTCGGGCTGGCGGTTTTCGGCACCAACAGCGAAGCCAACTCACTGTCGGTAGAAGAAAAAATACGGCTGCTTGATGCCCTGGCCGAGCATGGCGTCGATCCGGAATGGCTGATGCCCGGAAGCGGCACCTGCGCGCTGAGTGATACCGTGCGCCTCACCCGCCACGCGGCCGACCTGGGCTGCCGGGGAGTGCTGATGCTGCCACCGTTTTATTACAAGAATGTCACCGACGAAGGCCTGTTCCGCTATTATGCAGAGGTTATCGAAAGAGTCGCCGACCCTGGACTGCAGGTCTACCTGTATCATATTCCACCGACAGCCCAGGTGCCCCTTTCACTTGCCCTTGTCGACCGGCTGGTTAATGCCTTTCCCGAGGTCATTGCCGGTATCAAGGACAGTTCCGGCGACTGGCACAACACCCACGCGCTATTGGAAGCCGGCTGGAAGGATTTCCGCGTGTTCTGCGGATCGGAAAGTTTTCTCCTGCGGACCATGAAAAATGGCGGTGCTGGCTGCATTTCCGCCACCGCCAATGTCAATGGCAGCGCACTGGTCAACCTGTGGGAAAACTGGCGCACCGACGCGGCCCCGGGGCTGCAGGATGCGCTGGACGAAACTCGCGGCTTTTTCCAGGACTTCCCGATGATTGCCGCGCTGAAAGCCACGGTAGCCTGTTATTCCGGCGATCCGGACTGGAACCGGCTTCGGCCGCCCCTGACCACGCTGTCCCCGGGGGAGCAGACCCGGCTTGAGGAAGGACTGCGGCAACGTGACTTCCGGATGGCCGGATTAAGGGATTTTTACCCGCAATAACAGCACGTTTAGTCACCTCCAGCTGATGGACATCCGGCGGTCCTTGCGGTAGCCTTTGCAAGGCTGAGCGCTGCGTACACCTGGCGGCGCGCCTATTATTACAGCTATCCAAGAGAGGTAGAAAATGAAAACAACAACTCCCGTGGAGGCGATTGGTAAGGCACTGAATTTCAAGAAATTTATTTCTGGAATCGCCGCCCTGCTGCTGCTTTCACCGTCATTCGTTATGGGCCAGGATACGGTCGAGTGGTACACCCTCGGCAATGACTTTGCCCACACCCGATACACCCCTGCCGACCAGATCACCGCCGAAAACTTTACCGACCTTGAAGTGGCCTGGCAATGGGACGGTTCGAGCTTCAATGCACAAAGCGGACGCTCAACGCCCAGTTACATCGACGGCAAACTGTTCACCGTGGCCGGGGCGCGACGTCACGTTGTCGCGATCGACCCCAAGACCGGTGAAACAATCTGGTCCTACCGGGAACCAAATACCGAGCGCTGGGAATATTCCATGCGCGCCGATTACGGTAAGGGCGTAGGCTACGCTGAAATCGACGGGCGCGGAGTTGTCTATATCATTTCACCGGCCTTCTTCCTCACCGCCCTTGATGCGGAAACCGGCGCGCCGCTGGAAGGATTCGGCAACCCGGTTTCGGTGGAAGGGTTTCCCCAGACCGGCGTCGTCGATCTGCTGGCAGACCTGGGTCATCCCTTTGATCCCTACGAAGGCATTCCCCTGGAAGTCGGCTATATCACATCGTCTTCGCCACCCATCGTGGTGAACGATACGGTAATCGTGGGTAATTCCGCGGAGCAGGGTTATCACCAGTCCCGTGTCGAAAACATTCCTGGTGACATTCTTGCCTACGATGCCCGCACCGGGGCATTCAAATGGAAGTTCAACGTGATTCCCCGACCCGGCGAATACGGACATGAAACCTGGGAAAACGACGCCTGGCAATGGACCGGCGACGTGTCGTCCTGGGCACCGATTTCCGCCGATCCGGAAAATGACCTGGTGTACATTCCGACCAACGGGGCAACAATCGATTATTACGGCGGATTCCGCCCCGGTGACAACCTCTACGGTACCAGCCTGATCGCCCTGGAAGCGTCCACCGGCCAACGCCGCTGGCATTTCCAGATGGTGCATCACGATATCTGGAACTATGACAACCCCACGGCACCGGTGCTGCTGGACCTGAATATGCCAGGTCGAGGCCAGGTACCGGCAGTGGCCCAGGTAACCAAGCAGTCTTTTGTTTACGCCTTCAATCGACTGACCGGTGAACCGCTATGGCCCATCGTGGAACGGGAAGTACCCCAGTCCATTGTCCCCGGTGAAAAACTGTCACCGACCCAGCCGTTTCCCACCCGCCCTGCACCGTTCGACATACAGGGTGTCGGCGTAAACGACCTGGTTGACTGGACCCCGGAACTGCGACAACAGGCTATCGACGCCTTTGCCGAATACCAGATGGGTCCGCTGTTCAATCCGCCAATCCATGCCGGCAATGAACTGGGCAAGCGTGCCGCCATGTTCTGCCCGGGGGGCGGTGGCGGTGCCAACATTACAGCACCGGCGGTTGCGGATCCCACTACCGGAATGCTGTATGTCTCTTCACATACGGCCTGCAGCCCGATCCGGCTGGTTCCCGGTGAGGAAGCTGACCTGCAGTGGGAAGCACCTACCGGAACGACCTTCGCGCAGTACGCCAATGGCCCGGGTGCCGGTGCACCCCGTCATCCGGAGGGTATTCCGCTGTACAAGCCACCCTACAGCCGTATTACGGCCATCGACATGAACACCGGCGATCATGCCTGGATGATTCCCACCGGCGAGACGCCGTCGCGTATCCAGAACTTTATCGACGAAAACGGACTGGATGTCGGTAATACCGGAACCGGTAATCTGGTACCCATGGTGGCTACTGCCAATATGCTGGTTTACTCCGATACGGCCACCGACGGCACACCCATGCTTTATGCCATCGACAAGGCCAGCGGCGATATCCTCGGCGAAATCGAAGTGCCGGATCGAAGCCGCTACGGCATGAGTTCCTGGGTCCATGAAGGTCGGCAGTACATCATCCTGCAGACTGGCTCGAGCCTGACAGCCATGGCTCTGCCCGATGACAGTGAGACCATGTCTGCCGCACACTGACCGGGAGACCGGTTAAACAAAAAAACCCGCTATCGAGAGATAACGGGTTTTTTACTGGGAAGTCCAAATTTCCGGAGCCGGGCTCAGGAATGTAGGGTTCGCACCTGGGCAAAGTCAGTATAGCCCTGCAGGGTTTTCTCGATACCATCCTGTTTAAGACTCTTCACCGCCAGCATCACGGATTTCTCCTGTATCTGTTGCCTCGATACCTTGTTGACTACCAGGCGACGCAGCTCCGGCGTCATCAACAACAGCTGGTGTACCCCGGTAAGTCCGCGGTAACCGGTATCAAGGCAATCCTTGCAGCCGGTTGCCTTGTAGAGCTTAAAGTGACTTTTTACCTGTAACCGCTGTTCCCAGGCTTTGATTACCCGGTTAACAGCCTCTTTCATTGACTCGGCGGTCATGGTTTTACCGGTGATGTCCTCGCAGAATTCACTGGCCAGGAAGACCAATTCCCTGGTGTCGGCCTGATAAGGTTTCTTGCAGGAAATACAGAGGGACTTGACCAGTCTGCGGGATGCTATGCCCAGTACGGCATCGGCTACATCCAGGTGACTGATACCCAGGTCCAGTAATCTTTGCAGACCGTCCACTGCCGACTCCACGGCCAGGCCGGCAATGACCAGTCGGCCGTTCAGGGCCGCGTCTACCGCCGCCCGGGCAGTTTCAGCATCACGGATTTCACCCACCATGAGGATATCGGGATCGGCCCGCAGGGCGGCCTGCAGGGCATCGGTGAAGTTCATGCCACCTTTTCTGCTGGTTTCAATCTGCCTGATGCCCTGCTGACGAATCGTTATAGGGTCCTCCACCGAGACGATCTTTCGTTCCGGGTGGTTAAGGTAGTTGAGCAGGGAGTGCATGGTGGACGCTTTGCCGGAACCCACCGGTCCGGTCAGGATAAACAGGCCCTGCTTCTGCGATATGGTATCCAGCAGGCTGTCCAGTTCCCCGGCGGCGAAGCCAAGGGCATTGACCGGCATACAGCGACTCTTGCCCAACAGGTGAAGAACCACGTCTTCGTTACCCTCGGACGTCGGTATGGTGGCAATACTCAGATCCACATCGATTGGCGCCACCTTGCGGAAATCGATCTTGCCTGACTGTGATCGATTTTTTTCCGTCACGTTCAGCTGCGCCATGGTTTTCAGCCGGGTATTGAACGCAGCCGCAAACTTCAGGGGAAAACGAAAGTAAACCGACAGCGTGCCGTCCTTGCGAAATCGAACGGCAACAGTGCCGCTGTCATCCTGCGGTTCGAAATGTATTTCCGACACCCGGTTGCGGTAGGCGTCCTCGATTATCCTGTTGATAATCCGGGAAACCGACTGGCCGGTTACTTCGGCAATTTCGAAGGCGGAAAACAGGCCGGTATCAAAATCCTGTTCCGGTTCCCCGGAATCAGTAGTTGTGGACAGCCCCCTGATGAGGTCCTCCGAGGAATAATGAAAATTCAGCGCCCAGCTGATATCGTCCCGGGACGCCATCACCGGTTCGATCTGCTTGTTGGCACAGTTCCTCAGAGCGTCGGTAACCTGCCAGTCCATGGGATCTTCCATAGCCACGACCAGCTTGTTGTCGTAAGTATAGAGCGGTACGGCCTTGTTGGTGAAAGCGATTTCCGCGGAGACCTGGTTGATGGCTTCCGGCCGGATATTGAAACTGCGCAGATTGATGAACGGGATGCCCAGCTTCTTGGACAGGCAATGGTAAATCTGGTCCCGGTCTATCAGCTCCCGTTCCACCAGGATCTCTCCCAGGGAACTTTTCCGCTGACGCTTCTGATGCCGTAACGCCTCCTGCAGCTGGTTCTCGGTAATCAGTTCTTCACTCAAGAGGATTTCGCCCAGTTTCACGTTGGGCATACTCTGCTGCCTGACCAGAACCTTCTCCAGGTCTTCGCCTTCGACAATGTGATTCCCGAGCAGGTACTCGCCAAGCAGTTTCGACCGTTGTTCCTGTTGTGTTTTCAACACCTCGTCCAGATCGTCCTGACTGATGGCCTTGTTGCGAACCAGCATGCCACCAATCTGTTCACCGATGATGTAATTTTCAACCGCGGATTTCGACACGAACAGATGCGTACAGTAGCGCCACTTGCGCCCTTTCTTCTGCTGTTCGTAAAAGTGAATGCCATTCTTGTCTATTCGTGAGCCATAGGTCTTGCCGGTGATTTCCAGGCGGTCCTTGAAAAATACCTGGAAATCCCGCGCCTCGTTGTCCACAGGCAGGGCCTGGGCGGAGTCTTCGCCGGTCTTCTGCTCGACGTTGATCTGGTAAGGTTTTTCAAAGCGGATAAATTTGATATTGGCGAATTCAAGCTCAGTCGGCACGGTCTTGCTGGCTTCGAGAATTTCCAGGACCTCGGCATCCGCGTCGAATCGGCACAGCTTGCCCTTGATGCGCTGGTTCCGGTGAATTTCAACGCCGACCTGGCAGTTCCCGTAATCGGGACCATCCATCAGCTCGGCGAAGGGTGGTGGCTGTAGATCAAAGCGTGGTGCGACTTTCGGTGATTTCTCCGCTTTCGCGGTATCGACTTCCACCACTTGCATGACTGAATCTGTTCGCATTATTACTCCCCGGTAGCGCTTCCTGACAGTTGGGTTGGCCCCTCAGCCGGACCGACAGCCCGAGACTGTCGCAGATCGGGCTGTCGCAAAGCGTCGGGCAATCACCAATTCCCCGGAAAGGCAACCGGATGGCAGCGCAGTCCCTCGCTCCAGCTTGTTGGAAGCACTATTTTCGTACAACGGAGAAGCAATGAACGTTGACCCAGGTCGCAAACCGGCAAACCCGATGGTCCTGGCGGAAAGCCGGGCACGGCAGGCGGGAGGTGACGGGACGCTGGCAAGCCACGGAGGTAATACCGCGAATGCGGCCGGGCAGGCCCTCATGAATGGGGCATCAATGGGGAGATTCGCGTGGAGGCTGTAAGCCGGTTCGGCGCCGGGTTTTCAACCGGTTACTGTCAGGCGCTGCGGTAATAATTCCGTGCGGCGCTGACCGCAGCACCGCTTTCGATACCGGCCCCCAGCTCTGACAATACACTGTCAAGTGCGCCCAGGCAAAAAAGAACATTCTTTTGACTGGAGGCAAATCCCATCAGGCCGATGCGCCAGACCCTGCCGGCCAGCGTCCCCAGGCCCGCACCGATTTCCAGGCCGTAGTCGTTGAGTAACCGGGACCTGACTTCCGCCTCGTCAATCCGTTCCGGCACGGTTACGGTGTTTAACTGGGGAAGCCGGTAATTTTCTTCGACGATGAAGGACAACCCCATGGCCTCGATTCCGGCTGCGAACGCCAGGTAATTTTCCCGGTGGCGGTTCCAGGAGTTTTCCAATCCTTCCTCTTTCAGAATCACCAGGCTTTCGTGAAGACTATAAAGCGAATTTACCGGTGCAGTATGGTGATAACTGCGCCGGGCACCGCCGCCCCAGTAGTCCATCACCAGGTTGAGGTCGAGAAACCAGCTTTGCACGCGCTGCCTGCGATTTCTGATGACCCCGGCCGCACGGTCACTGAAACTCACCGGAGACAGGCCCGGGATACAGGACAGGCATTTCTGTGTTCCGGAATAAATAGCATCGATTCCCCAGTCGTCCACCCGCAATTCGATACCGGCCAACCCGGTCACGCTGTCGACGATGCTGAGACAGTCGTGTTCCCTGGCCAGGGCTGCCAGGGTCTGCACGTCGCTGCGTGCACCGGTGGAGGTTTCAGCGTGCACAAAGGCCAGTGCCTTGACATCAGGATTTTCTGCCAGCGTGGCAGCCACAGCCTCGACATCCACCGGCCTTCCCCAGTCGTCATTGACCATGATGGCCGTGGCACCACAGCGTTCGACGTTTTCTTTCATACGTCCGCCGAACACGCCGTTCTGACAGACCACGACCTGGTCTCCGGGCTCCAACAGATTGACGAATACGGTTTCCATGCCAGCCGAACCAGGGGCGGAAACCGGCAGCGTCAGTTCGTTTTCAGTCTGAAACGCGTATTGCAGAAGCGCCTTGACTTCATCCATCATGGTGATGAATTCCGGATCCAGGTGACCGATGATCGGCCGTGACAGTGCCTGCAGCACTCGAGGATTTACATCTGAGGGTCCGGGTCCCATCAGGGTTCTTACTGGCGGATTGAAAGATGAGGTCATGAACTTACTCCGGTGTTAAACAGTATCCAGCAGCCCCTGCTGCAGCCCGCATACCTGCGGCATTGGCCGGGGGAGGCAGAGAGTGACTGCCACAAAAAAGCCGAGTATTACCCGGCTTCGTTGTGCGGTTGCGTGATGGGGTTTCGGCCCGCCGTTCCTTCACGCTGAATCAATGATTGACTGGCGGTACGACGGTGCCTGGTTATTCCTCTGCTGCGACTGAATCCTCGGCGCCATCCTCGTCATCGACTATCGGTCGATCAACCAGTTCGACGTAGGCCATGGGTGCCTTGTCGCCGGGTCGATAGCCACACTTCAAAATCCGGATATAACCCCCGGGCCGTTCTGCATAACGTGGACCCAGTTCAGTGAACAGCTTGCCTACTGCAGCCTTGTCACGGACACGGTCGAAAGCCAGGCGACGATTTGCCACGCTGTCTTTCTTAGCCAGCGTAATCAATGGCTCCGCCACACCTCGCAATTCCTTCGCCTTGGGGAGGGTGGTCTTGATGACCTCGTGTTCCACGAGGGAGACAGTCATGTTACGGAACATGGCTTTGCGGTGGGGACTGTTCCGATTTAATTGACGCCCACTGTGTCGATGACGCATAACTACTTCCTACCCTTTGGTTTCGGCCGTTTTTGATATCAGCTATCAAGCAGCCCGATCGTCTGATTTAAGGCTTGCTGGTGGCCAGTTTTCCAGACGCAGGCCCAGGGAAAGTCCCCTGGTGGCCAGTACGTCCTTGATTTCGGTGAGTGACTTCTTGCCAAGATTCGGTGTCTTCAGCAGCTCCACCTCGGTACGCTGAATCAGGTCACCGATATAGTAGATGTCCTCTGCTTTAAGGCAGTTTGCCGAACGCACGGTGAGTTCGAGATCGTCAACCGGGCGGAGCAGTATCGGATCGATTTCGTCCTCCCGCTCTTCCGGCTCGGATATGATTTCGCTCTGCAGGTCCACGAACACGGCCAACTGATGCTGCAGGATGGTTGCCGCGCGACGGATGGCTTCTTCAGGCTCAATGGTTCCGTTAGTCTTCAGGTCTATGATCAGTTTGTCCAGGTCGGTCCTTTGTTCCACACGGGCGTTTTCCACGGCATAGGAAACCCGGGTTACCGGCGTGTAGGACGCATCCAGCAGCAGTTTGCCCACGGCCCTGGTCTCATCGTCATCGCCCACCCTGCTGTCCGCCGGGGCATAGCCGCGACCTTTACGCACGGTAATGCGCATGTTCAGCTCACCGTTCTTATTCAGGTTGGCGATTACATGTTCCGGATTGATGATTTCCACATCGTGGTCGGTTTCGATATCGCCCACCGTTACCACGCCCGGCCCTTTCCTGGACAGGTTCAACACGGCTTCTTCACCACTGTTGATGACCACCGCCAGTCCCTTCAGGTTCAGCAGGATTTCGATAACGTCCTCGCGAACGCCTTCGATAGTACTGTATTCGTGGACCACACCGTCGATTTCGACTTCTTCGACAGCGGAACCCGGCATGGAAGACAGCAAAATACGGCGCAGCGCGTTACCCAGCGTATGACCAAATCCACGCTCCAGTGGTTCAAGAACGACCTTGGAATGACACTTGTCATGCTCCTCGACCTGAATCACTTGTGGCGTTAAAAAATCTGACAATGAAATTTGCATGAATCCACCTTTGCCTTGGCAATTAACTGGGTTGCTACTTGGAATAAAGCTCGACGATCAGATTTTCATTGATCTCGGCGGGTAAATCGGCACGATCCGGCGTACGTACAAATTCACCTTCCAACTTGGAATGGTTAACCGAAATCCATTCCACCGGGCTGCGCTGACCGGCCAGTTCAAGGGCGGCCTTGATTCGCAGCTGCTCCTTCGCCTTCCCGCGAACCGCTACGACATCACCCTCCTTGATCCGGTAGGACGGGATGTTTACCACCTCGCCATTAACCAGAATTGCCTTGTGAGTGACCAGCTGTCGGGATTCCGCACGAGTGGATCCAAACCCCATCCGGTAAACCACGTTGTCCAGCCGGCTTTCCAGCAACTGCAGCAGGTTTTCACCGGTCGCACCCTTGATTCGAGCGGCTTCCTTGTAATAACCACGGAACTGCTTTTCCAGAACACCGTAGGTGCGTCGCACCTTCTGTTTTTCACGCAACTGCACCCCGTAGTCAGACAGTCGGCCGCGCCGCTGACCGTGTTGACCGGGGATAGTATCTGTTTTGCACTTGCTGTCTATGGGGCGGACGCCGCTCTTCAGAAAGAGGTCGGTGCCTTCGCGCCTGGCCAGTTTGCATTTTGGGCCTAAATAACGGGCCATAACGTTCTCCTGTAACTCGCGGTTACTTGGTCTTTATCCAGTCGGGTGGAGTTTCTGCATAACAGTGACTCGCAATTTAAACCCTGCGTTTCTTCGGCGGGCGACAGCCGTTATGTGGAATAGGCGTCACGTCCGTAATATTGCTCACTTTCAGGCCACAGGCATTGAGGGCTCGCACTGCCGACTCGCGTCCCGGACCGGGGCCATTGACCTTCACGTCCAGATTTTTCAATCCGTACAGTTCGATGGCCTGCTTGCCAGCCTTTTCGGCTGCCACCTGGGCGGCAAAGGGTGTACTTTTCCTGGAGCCTCGAAATCCCGAACCTCCGGCAGTTGCCCAGCTCAACGCATTGCCCTGCCGATCAGTGATGGTAATGATCGTGTTGTTAAAGGAAGCATGAATAAAGGCAATACCGTCGATAACGGCTTTACGTGCTTTCTTCTTGGTTCCCTTGGAGCCTGGAGTCGCCATACTTTATTCCAACTGGTATCGGTTTACTTTCTGATGGGTTTGCGCGGACCTTTCCTGGTACGGGCATTGGTCTTGGTACGCTGGCCACGAACTGGCAGAGAACGACGATGGCGGATGCCGCGGTTACAGCCCAGGTCCATCAGTCGCTTGATGTTCATGGAAACCTCTCGTCGCAGGTCACCTTCCACCGCCAGATTGGAAATTTCGTTCCGCAGTGCATCAAGTTCCTCAGGAGATAACTCACTGGTCCGCGTGGACGGTACGATGCCCGTCCTGTCACAAAGTGCCTTTGCAGTGGTCGGACCAATGCCGTATACATACCGCAATGAGATCACGATATGCTTGTTATCTGGTATGTTGACACCGGCAATACGTGCCATAGTTTACTCCGCTTAAGTTCTGTCGATTGACGCGGTCCTGCTTGCTCCGGTTGAGCAGGCCTGACCCTGTCACAAAAGGCGCGAAAGCATATACTCAGGTTCAGTAAAAATCAACTGATTGACCCGAGACCCGCCGCGCTGTTTCAGCCCTGACGCTGCTTGTGCCTGGGCTCCCTGCAAATCACCCTTACCGTGCCGTTCCGCTTGATAACTTTGCAGTTTCGGCAAATTTTCTTGACTGATGCTCGTACTTTCACAGCTATGCTCCTGAAGCGCTGGTTATAATCCGCTGCGCCCGTAATTACTCAATTTCGATTTCTTCATCAGCGAATCGTACTGATGGGACATCAGGTGTGACTGGACCTGGGACCAGAAATCCATGGTAACCACAACCACGATAAGCAGCGCAGTTCCGCCAAGGTTAAATGGCACATTGGCCATCATCTGCATGAAGTTGGGCAGCAGGCAGACCAGGGTTATATAAATAGCGCCGAACATGGTCAGTCGGGTAATCACCCCGTCAATGTACTTGGCGGTTTGTTCGCCGGGTCGAATCCCCGGGATGAAAGCCCCCGATCGCTTCAGGTTGTCCGCCACGTCCCTGGGATTGAAAACCAGTGCCGTATAAAAGAAACAGAAGAAAATTATCATGGCACTGAAAATGATGATGTAGAGCGGTTGCCCGGGGCCGATCATCAATGCCAGGTCCTGCATCCACTCGAATCCCTGGGACGACTGTCCGAACCATTGCCCCAGTGACGCGGGAAACAGCAGGATGCTGCTGGCGAAGATTGCCGGGATCACGCCGGCCATGTTGATTTTCAACGGCAGGTGGCTGGACTGGGCCTGGTAAAGTTTACGTCCCTGCTGACGCTTGGCGTAGTTCACGGTGATGCGCCGCTGTGCACGTTCAACGTAGACGATGCAAGCTACTACCCCCACGGCGATGACGCCCACCAGCAGCAGCAGTACTCCGCTAATCTGACCTTCGTAAGCCTGGGTCAGGGAGGTGCCAATGGCGCCGGGAAAACCGGCGACGATGCCGGCAAAAATCAGCATGGATATACCGTTGCCGATGCCCCGCTCGGTGATCTGCTCACCCAGCCACATCATGAACATCGCCCCGGTAACCAGGGAAATAATGGCAGTGACATTGAATGCCAGGCCCGGTGCATACGCCATGGGCGACAGGACGCCCACGGTCATGCCGGAGCCCTGCACCAGGGCCAGGCCCAGAGCCCCGTACCGGGTATACTGGGTAATTTTTCGTCGCCCGGACTCACCCTCTTTCTTAAGCTGGTCCAGCTGGGGGCTTACCGCCGTCAACAACTGCATGATAATCGAGGCCGATATGTAGGGCATGATGCCCAGCGCCAGAATACTCATGCGTTCCAGTGCGCCACCGCCAAACATGTTGATCATACCGGCAAAGGTGTTTTCATTGCGGTCGAAAAACAGCGAGAGCTGTATGGGATCGATTCCCGGTACCGGGATATGAGTACCTATGCGGTAAATGAAAATGGCGAGCAGCAGGAACAGCAGCCTGGATTTCAGTTCACCCAGACCGGCGCCTATGTTTTCCGGATTAATGTTCGGTTTCGTTGCCATGTTCGCCTTTATTACCTGTCAGCCACGTTCTGTCCCGGACATTACCGGGCAATCACGTAGACCTGAATGATTCCTGCAACGGTTCGGCTTCCCCGTCACCCCGTGGACGACAGCGGAAAACCTGGCCGGCGGGCTGTCTACTGGACTTCGCCGCCTGCCGCCTCGATTGCCGCCTTCGCTCCCTTCGTTACGCTGATACCCTTCAGCTTGACTGCCCTGGTGATGTCGCCGGACAGCATGACCTTGACTCGCGTGACATTGGAGGAAATGAGATTCGCCTTGCGCAGCGCCTCGACGGTGATTTCCTCGGCATCCACCTTGTTCAGTTCACTGGTTCTCACTTCCGCCGTGGAGCGACCGATGCGTGAGTTGAAACCGAATTTGGGCAGGCGCATGTGCAAGGGCATCTGACCGCCCTCGAACGCGGGGCTGATTGAAACTCCGCTGCGCGACTTCTGACCTTTATGTCCGCTACCGCAGGTTTTACCCGAGCCACTGCCGATCCCGCGGCCGACACGCTTTCGCGCCTTAATACTACCTGGGGCGGGACTCAATGAATTCAATCGCATCAGTCTTTCCTCGTTAACCGTTCGTCTCGCCTACTCGCCGTCAACGGCCAGCAGGTAACGCACCTTATTGATCAGCCCGCGTACGGCTGGCGTATCTTCCACTTCGACAGTCTGGTGCATCCGCCGCAGGCCAAGACCACGAACGCATTCTCGATGATTCGCCATCTGTCCCGCCGGACTGCGTACCAATGTCACTTTGATTTTGTTGCTGGCCATAACTCTAGTCCAAAATTTCTTCAACAGTTTTACCGCGCTTGGCAGCAATCTCTTCGGGAGCACGCATGTGCTTGAGACCCTCGAATGTTGCGCGGACCACGTTTACCGGGTTGGTGGACCCATAACACTTGGCCAGAACGTTCTGTACACCGGCTAATTCCAGGATAGCGCGCATGGCGCCACCGGCAATTACACCGGTACCTTCCGATGCCGGCTGCATGTAAACCCGGGACGCTCCATGACGAGCCTTGATCGGGTACTGCAACGTATGGCCATCCAGGGTGACGGTTATCATATTGCGTCGCGCCGACTCCATGGCCTTCTGGATAGCCAGGGGCACTTCACGTGCCTTGCCCCTGCCGAAGCCCACGCGGCCGTTACCGTCGCCTACCGCAGTCAGTGCAGTAAAACCGAAGATCCGGCCCCCTTTTACCACCTTGGCCACACGGTTAACCTGGATCAGCTTTTCCTGCAGACCCTCTTCATTTCTGTTCGGCTCGTCTTTAAATGCCATATCTCAAACCCTTAGAATTCCAGACCACCTTCACGTGCCGCTTCTGCAAGTGCCTTGACCCGTCCGTGGTAGTTGTAACCACTGCGGTCAAAAGCCACCTTGCTGACTCCGGCAGCCTTGGCGCGCTCGGCGATTAATTCACCAATTTTCTTTGCTGCCTCAACGTTGCCGGTCTTACCGCCACGCAGAGACTTGTCCAGCGTCGATGCACTGGCAAGCACCTGGTCGCCAGTAGGCGCGATTATTTGCGCATAGATATGTCGCGGTGTACGGTAAACGCACAGGCGATTGGCTCTCAGCCCGCTGATCTTTGCCCTCGCGCGACGAGCGCGCCGCAACCGGGCCTGTTTTTTCACGTTCATAATCTCTAGCCCTATTTTTTCTTCGCTTCTTTACGGTAAACCCGCTCATCTGCGAAGCGAATACCCTTGCCCTTGTACGGTTCCGGTGGTCGAAATTCACGGAGCTCTGCGGCAACCTGGCCTACCTGCTGCTTGTCGGCACCACTGATAACGATTTCCGTCTGCGAAGGCGTCTCGGCGGTAACACCGTCAGGCAATTGATAATCAATCTGGTGGGAATAGCCCACCGTCAGGTTTACCGTCTTACCCTGCGCCTTGGCACGATACCCTACTCCTTGCAGCTCCAGTTTTTTCTGAAACCCCTCACTGACCCCTACAACCATGTTATTGATGAGAGCCCGGTATGTGCCAGCCATGGCATTTGCCTTTCGCCCACCCATACGCGCGGAGATTTTCAGTGAGTCTCCATCCTGTTCCACTGCAATCCACTCATGCAGCGCCAGGTTGAGGTTGCCCTTGGCGCCTTTCACCGCAATACCGTCGCCACTGAGTTTTGCTTCAACTCCCTTGGGCAGTTCAACCGGTGCATTTGCTATTCTGGACATAGTTAATCTCTTTTTACTCTAACTGGCTGATAACTGATCTTTAGAATACAGTGCAAAGTATTTCGCCGCCGATACCGGCCGCGTGTGCCTGCTTGTCGGTCATCAGGCCCCTGTTGGTTGACAAGATGGAAATACCCAGTCCGGCGCGGTTTTTGGGCAGATCGTCCTTGCCCCGGTAAAAGCGCAGACCCGGACGACTGGCCCGCTTGATCTCCTCGATTACCGGTCTGCCCTGAAAGTATTTCAGTTCCACGTTCAGCACCGGCTTGCCATCGTTCGCGTCAACTGAATGTCCGGCGATATAGCCTTCCTCTTCGAGCACCTTGCAAATGGCCACCTTGATTTTCGATGACGGGCAGGAAACGGTCTTCAGACCGGCCAGCTGCGCGTTACGAACTCGGGTCAGAAAATCTGCTATAGGATCCGACATACTCATAAACTTACTCCAGCTTACCAACTTGCCTTATGCAGGCCGGGAACATCGCCGCGCATGGCCGCTTCGCGCAGCTTGTTTCGACAAAGTCCGAATTTACGATACACACCATGTGGCCGGCCTGTGACCTGGCATCGGCGCTGCTTACGTACCGGGCTGGCATCACGGGGCAGCTTCTGCAGCTTTACCTGGGCCGCCCATTTTTCGTCATCGCTGGCCTTGGGATCGGCGATAATCGCTTTCAGCGACTGACGCTTTTCAGCGTACTTCGCTACCATCTTGGCCCGCTTGACTTCACGTGCAATCATTGATGCCTTAGCCATCGGCAGACTCCTCAGCTTTCGCGTCTTTCTTGATGTTCATTCCACGGAATGGAAAGTTCAATGCCGCCAGCAATGCCCGGCCCTCGTCATCGGATTCCGCCGTTGTCGTAATGGTAATATCCAGGCCTCGCAGGGCATCAATCTTGTCGTAGTCGATTTCAGGGAAAATAATCTGCTCGTTAACACCCATCGCGTAATTGCCGCGCCCGTCGAACGACTTGGGGTTAAGTCCGCGGAAATCACGGATTCGCGGAATAGCAATACCTACCAGTCGATCCAGAAAGTCGTACATGCGCCTGCCGCGCAGGGTCACCTTGCAGCCTACAGGCCAGCCTTCCCTGATCTTGAAGCCGGCAATGGATTTGCTTGCCTTGGTGATAACCACTTTCTGACCACTGATCATGGCAAGATCGCTGGCTGCACTTTCCAGCACCTTCTTGTCCGCAACCGCCTCACCCAGGCCCATATTAAGAACAACCTTGGTGATCTTGGGCACACTCATAGGATTGTCGTAACCGAACTGCTGGGTAAGCGCCGGTATCACTTCGTTCTGATATTTCTCTTTAAGAGCCATCTTGATAACTCGTCAGCCTGTAGCTAATCAATTTCCTGATCGTTTGATTTGAAGATGCGTGATTTTCCACCATCTTCCGATATCCTGATTCCTACCCGATCAGCCTTATTAGTCTGCGGATTGAAAATAGCGATATTCGAAATGTCGATTGCCGCCTCTCGTTCCACGATTCCACCCGGTTGTCCCATATTGGGATTGGGCTTGGTATGACGCTTGACCATGTTTACGCCGGATACGATCACCTTACGGTCACCGACAAGACGCATTACAGTCCCTCTTTTGCCCTTGTCCTTACCGGCTATCACGATTACTTCGTCGTTGCTTCTTAACTTGCGCATTTTTGCCTCTGCCTGATTCTCGAACCGCCGGCCTTCGGACTAGAGTACTTCCGGGGCCAGTGAAATAATTCGCATAAACTTCTCGTTGCGCAATTCACGGGTCACCGGACCGAATACTCGAGTACCGATTGGAGCCTCCTGGTTATTCAGCAGGATTGCCGCGTTATCGTCGAATCGGATCAACGACCCGTCTCCGCGTCTGACTCCCTGCTTGGTGCGCACGACCAATGCCGTCAACACCTGACCTTTTTTTACCTTTCCTCGAGGGATCGCTTCTTTCACGGTGACCTTGATGATGTCACCAATGCGCGCGTATCGACGATGGGAACCGCCCAGCACCTTGATACACATAACGCGACGGGCACCACTGTTATCCGCCACATCTAAATACGACTGTACCTGAATCATCGATCCTCTCCATGTGTAGCCGTGGGTCTACAGGCAATTATCCCGGCCGACGGCTACCAAAAACCCTTGTCAATTTGCTAAAGCCCTGTCGCGCCTGTTAAACCTGCTCGGCCCTTTCGTCGATAGACACCAGCGACCAGGATTTTGTCTTTGATATTGGTGCGACTTCCTTAATCGTGACTTCGTCACCGGGCAGACAGTCGTTATTCGCATCATGCGCATGGATCTTGGTTGAACGCTTGATGTATTTTCCATACACCGGGTGTTTCACCTGGCGCTCAACCAGCACCACGATGGATTTATCCATCTTGTTACTGATCACCTTGCCCGAAGCAGTCCGTGCAACTTTGTTGGTGTTTGTTTCCGACATAATCAAGATTCACTCTTCTGCTTTTCGGAGATAATGGTTTTCACCCGGGCTATATCGCGCCGCACTGTCTTCAGCAGGTGCAGCTGTCCCAGCTGTCCGGTCTCTTTCTGCATCCGGTAGTTAAACTGGTCTTTACGCAGTTCACCCAGCTGCTGCTGCAGCTCGTCGACGGATTTTTCCCTCAGCTCGACTGTATTCATTACATCACCGTCCGTTTAACGAAAGTCGTTTCGAAGGGCAGCTTGGAAGACGCCAGTCGGAACGCTTCCCGGGCCAGTTCTTCATCCACGCCTTCAATTTCAAACATCACCCGACCCGGCTGGATCTGCGCCACCCAGTATTCAACACTGCCCTTGCCCTTGCCCTGACGTACTTCCAGAGGCTTCTGGGTGATTGGCTTGTCAGGGAACACCCGGATCCAGATTTTCCCGCCGCGCTTGATATGCCTTGTCATGGCTCGACGCGCCGCTTCGATCTGTCGTGCAGTCAATCTGCCCCTGGTAATCGCTTTCAGTCCGTACTCACCGAAATCCACCTTGCTGGCTCGATGCGACAGGCCGCGGTTGCGGCCTTTCATCATCTTGCGATATTTGGTGCGCTTGGGTTGTAACATCTAACTATCCCCTTACTTGCCCGGCGTCGCCGCGGTCGCGTCATTCAGGTCCAGGATTTCGCCTTTGAATATCCAGACCTTGATTCCGATCAGTCCATAAGTCGTGCTTGCCTCGGACGTGGCGTAGTCAATATCCGCACGCAGGGTATGCAGAGGTACCCGTCCTTCCCGGTACCACTCCGTCCGGGCAATCTCGGCACCACCGAGGCGACCGCTGACCTGTACCTTGATTCCTTCCGCGCCTTGACGCATGGCGTTCTGCACAACCCGCTTCATGGCCCGTCTGAACATCACCCGTCGCTCCAACTGCTGAGCCACGCTGTCCGCCACCAGTTGGGCGTCAAGATCAGGTTTACGTATCTCTTCGATGTTTATATGAACGGGCACGCCCATTTTTTCAGTAAGCACTCCGCGCAAGGCTTCCACGTCTTCGCCTTTCTTGCCGATCACAATACCTGGCCGGGCCGTGTAAATGGTGATCTTGGCGGTCTGTGCAGGACGCTCGATATCCACTCTCGCCACAGAGGCATTTGCCAGTCGCTTCTTGATGAAATCGCGCACCTGCAGATCAATCAACAGCTGATCAGCATATTTCTGCCCGTCGGCATACCACACCGAGGTGTGCTTCTTGACTATTCCAAGCCGAATTCCGGTTGGATGTACTTTTTGACCCATCCGTTACTCCTAGCTGTCAGCGACGGTGATAGTTATGTGGCATGAGCGTTTCAAAATCCGGTCTGCCCGGCCCTTGGCACGAGGCATAATACGCTTCATGGTCATTCCTTCGTCGACGCAGATTGTCGACACTTTCAGTTCGTCTACATCTGCGCCTTCGTTGTGTTCAGCATTCGCGATCGCGGAATTCAGCACTTTCTTGATGATCGCAGCACCTTTCCGGGGGCTGAAAGTCAAGATCTCCAGCGCGTCTTCAACGCCCTTGCCGCGAATCTGGTCAGCTACCAGCCTGGCCTTCTGCGCCGAAATGCGCGCACCTTTCAGTTTTGCTATCACTTCCATTGCAAATTCCTCTTAGCGCGCCTTCTTGTCCCCGACATGGCCACGGTAAGTTCGGGTTACCGCGAACTCACCCAGCTTGTGCCCGACCATATCTTCGCTGATAAAAACCGGCACGTGCTGCCGACCGTTGTGTACGGCGATGGTCAGGCCCAGCATGTCCGGTGAAATCATTGATCGACGCGACCAGGTCTTGATTGGCCGCTTGTCGTTCTTTTCAGCAGCTGTCTGGACTTTCTTCATCAGATGAAGGTCTATAAAAGGTCCTTTCTTCAGCGAACGTGGCACTGTCTATTCCTCTCTTTACCTAGCGGCTCGATTTTCTGCGGCGAACAATCATGTTGTTGGTTCGCTTGTTGGTCCTGGTCTTGGCACCCTTGGTTGGCGTCCCCCATGGAGATACCGGATGACGCCCGCCGGAAGTCCTGCCTTCGCCACCGCCGTGGGGGTGGTCCACCGGGTTCATGGCAACACCCCGGACCGTCGGCCGGATGCCGCGCCAGCGCGCTGCGCCGGCCTTGCCCAGTGAGCGCAGGCTGTGTTCAGAATTGGACACGGACCCCAGGGTCGCCCTGCAGTCTGCCGGCACCCGGCGCATCTCGCCTGAACGCAGGCGCAGTGTGGCGTATTCGCCTTCCCGGGCTACCAGTTGCAGCATGGTGCCGGCACTTCGTGCAATCTGGGCACCCTTGCCTGGCTTCATTTCCACGCAATGTACGGTGCTGCCCACCGGGATCTTGCGCAATGGCAGGCAATTACCCACCTTGATCGGTGCATCCTCTCCGGAAATTAATGTATCACCGGCGCTGACCTTGGCCGGGGCGATGATGTAGCGCCGTTCGCCATCCGCGTAAAGCAGCAGGGCGATGTAGGCCGACCGGTTGGGATCATACTCGATACGCTCAACCCTGGCCTCGATACCGTCCTTGTTGCGACGGAAATCGATTATCCGGTATTTCTGCTTGTGCCCTCCGCCGGCATGACGGCGAGTGATCCGACCCTGACTGTTACGCCCGCCGGTTTTCGCTTTCACATCCAGCAGAGGCGCATAAGGTGCACCCTTATACAGATCGGGATTGACAACCTTGATGACAAAGCGGCGACCGGGCGAAGTGGGCTTACACTTGATTACTGGCATTACTGATACTCCCCCTTAACCCAGGTCGGCAAAGTCAATTTCATGACCCGCCTCCAACCTGACGTAGGCTTTCTTCCAATCGGACCGACGTCGGACCTTGCCGCGACCGGTGCGCTTGGTCTTGCCTTTCACATTCAACACCTGCAGTTCCTCAACGACTACGTTGAAGATCTTTTCCACCGCCTGTTTGATCTCCGGCTTACTGGCGTCAAGGGCAACCTTGAACGCATACTGGTTGTTCATCTCGCCCATGATGGTTGATTTCTCAGAGACATGGGGACCGAGAATCACCGAATACATTCTTTCTACATTCATGCCAGCACCTCTTCGACTTTTTTCAGTGCCGGCACGGTGATCAGCACCTTTTCGAAACCGATCAGGCTCACCGGATCCAGGCCTGACACATCAAGCACGTCAACCGTGTGCAGGTTTCGCGCGGCGAGATAGAGATTTTCAGCTACCTCTTCAGCCACTATTAACACGTTCTCCAGGTTGAATTCCCTGAGCTTGTTAACCAGGCCCTTGGTCTTATGACTGTCGAGTTCGAAATTATCGACCACCAGCAGGCGATCCTGGCGAATCAGCTCAGACAGGATGCACTTCATGGCGCCGCGATACATTTTCTTGTTCAGCTTCTTGGTGTAGTCACGGGGCCGGGCTGCGAACGTGGTGCCACCGGAACGCCACAACGGGCTGCGTATGGTTCCTGCCCTGGCCCTGCCGGTCCCTTTCTGACGCCATGGCTTGCGACCACCGCCCCTGACTTCCGAGCGATTTTTCTGCTTCACCGAACCCTGACGGGCGCCGGCGAGATAGGAAATAACGGTCTGGTGAACCAGGGGTTCATTAAACTCGCGGCCGAAGGTATCGTCTGACAGCGAAATTTTCTCGTTACCCGCGCTGTCCCCGGGCGTTGCAAGATTCAGTTCCACTGCTCTCTTACCCCCTGGCCTTGGTTGCTGGACGAACAATAACGCTGGAGCCGGTTGCGCCGGGAAGGGCACCCTTGATCAACAGCAGGTTGTTCTCGGTATCTACCTGCACCACTTCCAGGCTCTGGGTGGTTTTTTTCACGTTCCCCATCTGACCGGCCATTTTCTTGCCTTTCCAGACCCGTCCCGGTGTCTGGCACTGACCGATGGAACCCGGTGCCCGGTGGGAAAGCGAGTTGCCGTGGGTAGCATCCTGCATGCTGAAATTGTGACGCTTGACGCCACCCTGGAAACCCTTGCCCTTGGACGTACCGGTGACGTCCACCTTCTGACCGGGCTCGAATCGGTCAACACGGATTTCGCTGCCCGCGGTAATTTCGCCCAGGTCCTCGCCCTCAGTGCGGAATTCCCACAGACCGTCGCCGGCTTCCACACCCGCCTTGGAGAAATGACCTGCCTCGGATTTTTTCAGCAGAGATGCTTTTCGTGAACCGGTAGTGACCTGAATGGCATCATACCCGTCAGTGTCTACCGTCTTGATCTGCGTAACCCGGTTGGGTTGCACTTCCACAACAGTTACCGGAATTGATACGCCTTCTTCGGTGAATACGCGGGTCATACCGCTCTTTCGACCGACTAGTCCAATCGACATTGTCTAAACCTCATCGTGTACGGGGCTCTAACCCACTATGGCCGCGGTGGAAACCGTTCATTTCCAGTGCGTTACACCATGTTTGCCACCCGTTTCCGCCAAAAACCGAAATGGTGAGTGGCCCTGAGCCAGCGCTGTCTACCAGGCTGGTTTGTAAATTCTGTACTTCCTGCTAAAAGTTAAACGGACTGTTAGCACCGGCGCCGGACCGCGGGTCTGCACCGGTCTACTGCTTGGCCTGATTGTTATCCCAGGCTTATCTGCACTTCAACACCGGCTGCCAGGTCCAGCTTCATCAGTGCTTCAACCGTCTTCTCCGTGGGCTCCACGATATCCAGCAACCGCTTGTGGGTGCGGATTTCGTATTGATCCCTGGCGTCCTTGTTGACGTGAGGAGATATCAATACCGTAAACCGTTCCTTGTTGGTGGGCAGCGGAATCGGGCCCTTGACGTGGGCACCGGTGCGCTTCACCGTGTCGACAATTTCCTGGGTAGACTGATCAATCAACTTGTGATCGAAGGCCTTAAGCCGGATTCTGATTCGTTGATTTTGCATCTAGCCTAAACTCCAAAAAACTTATTAAAAAACAAGGAATTACAGTATGTTCCTGTAGTCCTCAAGCAGTTCCCGGCAAGCCCGGAAAAAACGGAGCCGAAAGTCTAAGGCCGCACCCTTCCCGTGTCAAGGGAAACTCCGGCTTCCGGCGAAAAAATCAGGGCCGGATTCGACCGCTGCCGAACCTGGCCCTCCGGCGCTATTCGATGATCTTTGCAACCACGCCGGCGCCCACTGTACGTCCGCCTTCCCGGATCGCAAAGCGCAGGCCGTCGTCCATCGCAATCGGTGCTATCAGCGACACTTCCATCTTGATGTTGTCACCCGGCATCACCATCTCAACACCTTCCGGCAGCTCCACCGAACCCGTCACGTCCGTCGTACGAAAGTAAAACTGGGGACGGTAGCCCTTGAAAAACGGCGTATGCCGTCCACCTTCGTCCTTGCTCAGAATATAAACTTCCGCCTCAAATTTCGTGTGCGGCGTAATCGTGCCCGGCTTCGCCAGTACCTGACCACGCTCAACCTCTTCACGCTTGGTGCCACGAAGCAGCACACCCACGTTTTCTCCCGCTCGACCTTCGTCAAGCAGCTTGCGGAACATCTCCACACCCGTACAGGTGGTCTTGGTCGTGTCTTTCAGACCAACAATCTCAATCTCGTCGCCAACCTTGACAATGCCCCGCTCAACTCGGCCTGTCACTACCGTACCCCGACCGGAAATCGAGAAGACATCTTCAATCGGCATCAGGAACGGCTTGTCGATATCCCGCTCAGGCTCAGGTATGTAACTGTCCAGTGTCTCCACCAGCTTCTTCACCGACGGCACACCAATGTCAGACTCGTCGCCTTCCAGCGCCTTCAGCGCCGAACCGATAATGATCGGCGTGTCGTCTCCAGGAAACTCATAGCTGTCCAGAAGCTCTCGGACTTCCATCTCAACCAGCTCCAGCAGTTCCTCGTCGTCAACCATGTCCGCCTTGTTCATGTACACCACAATGTAAGGCACACCTACCTGGCGGGACAGCAGTATGTGCTCCCGTGTCTGCGGCATCGGCCCATCCGCTGCTGAAACTACCAGGATCGCACCATCCATCTGCGCCGCACCGGTAATCATGTTCTTCACGTAGTCAGCGTGCCCCGGACAGTCAACGTGGGCATAGTGACGATTGGGCGAATCGTACTCAACGTGCGACGTCGCGATCGTGATGCCTCGCTCCCGCTCTTCCGGCGCATTGTCGATCTGATCAAACGCCCTGGTCTCACCACCGAACTCTTCCGCGCAGACCTTCGTCAAAGCAGCTGTCAACGTCGTCTTGCCATGGTCAACGTGACCAATCGTGCCAACGTTTACGTGTACCTTCGTTCTTTCAAATTTTTCCTTCGCCACAATTTCACCTCAATCAGTATTATTAAATGGGGTAAAGTTCCAGTTAACCTTTATTGATAATTGCTTCTGCAATATTGGCGGGCACTTCGCCGTACTTGTTGAACTCCATGGTGTAGGTAGCACGCCCCTGGGTTGCCGAGCGCAGATCGGTGGAATAGCCGAACATTTCTGCAAGCGGCACCTCGGCGTTGATCACCTTGCCACTGGAGCTGTCTTCCATGCCCTGTACGACGCCGCGACGGCGATTCAGGTCGCCCATGACGTCGCCCATGTATTCTTCCGGAGTGACCACCTCGACCTTCATGATCGGCTCCAGCAGAGCCGGGTCGGCCAGCAGTGCGCCTTTTTTCAGGGCCAGGGAACCGGCAATCTTGAACGCCATTTCACTGGAGTCGACATCGTGGAACGAGCCATCATAAAGGGACACTTTCATGGCCAGCAGGGGGTAGCCTGCCAGGCAGCCGTTCTGCATCTGTTCCTGGACACCCTTGTCCACTGCCGGTATGTATTCCTTCGGCACCACGCCACCGACAATCTGGTTGACGAATTCATACTCCTCGTCAGGATCCACCGGCTCGAGGCGCAGCCAGACGTGCCCGTATTGACCCCGACCGCCGGATTGCTTGACGTGTTTTCCTTCCACTTCCACAGGCTTGCGAATGGTCTCCCGGTAGGCAACCTGCGGTTTGCCGATGTTCGCTTCGACATTGAATTCACGACGCATCCGGTCAACCAGGACATCGAGGTGCAGTTCACCCATGCCGGAAATAATGGTCTGGCCGGATTCCTCGTCGGTTTCCACGCGGAACGACGGGTCCTCCTGGGCCAGTTTGCCCAGGGCAATGCCCATTTTCTCCTGGTCTGCCTTGGTCTTGGGTTCTACCGCCACCGAAATCACAGGCTCCGGGAAATCCATCTTTTCCAGGGTCACAATATGATTGGGATCGCACAGCGTTTCACCGGTGGTGACATTCTTCAGACCCACCGCGGCGGCGATGTCTCCAGCCATGACTTCCTTGATCTCTTCACGGGAGTTGGAGTGCATCTGTACCATTCGACCGATACGTTCCTTGTTATGCTTGATGGGGTTGTAAACGCTGTCGCCGGAGTTCAGCGCACCTGAATACACCCGGAAAAACGTCAGGGTACCGACAAACGGGTCAGTGGCGATTTTGAATGCCAGCGAGGCGAAAGGTGCCTTGTCGTCAGCCTCACAGGTGGTTGTGGTGCCATCTTCCATCACACCTTCGATGGCCTTGACCTCGGTAGGCGCCGGCAGGTAGTCGACCACAGCGTCCAGGACCGCCTGCACACCCTTGTTCTTGAACGCCGAACCACAGAACGTGGGGACAATCTCGTTGGCCAGGGTTCGCAGCCGAATTCCCTTGACCACTTCTTCCTGGGTCAGTTCTCCCCCCTCCAGGTACTTGTCCATCAACTCTTCGTTGGCTTCGGCAGCTGCCTCGACCAGCAGTTCACGCCACTTTTCACATTCCGCCTGCATATCTGCCGGAATTTCCTCGTAGCTAAACGTGGTGCCCATATCCTCTTCGTTCCAGACTATGGACTTCATCTTGACCAGATCGATTACACCCTTGAACTCATCCTCGGCACCAATCGCCAGTTGCATGGGTACCGGATTGGCGTTGAGCCGCTCCTTCATCTGTTTCACCACACGGAGGAAATCGGCACCGGCACGATCCATCTTGTTGACGAACACCACCCGGGGTACTTCATAGCGATTGGCCTGACGCCACACGGTCTCGGTTTGCGGCTGCACGCCGGAAGAAGCACACAGCACCACTACGGCGCCATCCAGAACCCGCAGGGAGCGTTCCACTTCGATAGTGAAGTCAACGTGCCCCGGTGTATCGATTATGTTGATCCGGTGCTCGTCGTACTGATTGTCCATGCCGTTCCAGAAACAGGTGGTGGCAGCAGAGGTGATGGTGATACCACGTTCCTGCTCCTGCTCCATCCAGTCCATCACGGCGGCACCATCGTGCACTTCGCCGATCTTGTGTGAAATACCGGTGTAGAACAGCACCCGTTCGGTGGTGGTGGTCTTGCCGGCGTCCACGTGAGCGACGATCCCGATGTTTCTGTAACGTTTCAGTGGGTGCTTTCTGGCCACAACTAAACCCTCTATCTGCTTGCCTGTTTAAATATGATTTTCGTCCAATCAGAACCGGTAGTGCGAGAACGCCCTGTTCGCCTCTGCCATACGATGCACGTCTTCACGCTTGCGCACGGCATTACCGCGGCCCTGTGAGGCATCGGTAATTTCTCCGGCCAGGCGCAACGCCATGGACTTTTCGCCACGTGCCCGGGAATGCTCAACCAGCCAGCGCATGGCCAGCGCGTTACGGCGTTCCGGCCTGACTTCCACGGGAACCTGGTAGGTGGCACCACCGACCCGACGTGATTTCACCTCGACCATGGGAGCAATCGCCTCAAGGGCCTGCTCAAAGACTTCCAGCGGATCGGAAGCGCCGTTTTCCGCCACAACGTCGAGGGCGCCATAGACGATTTTCTCGGCCACCGACTTCTTGCCGTCAACCATCACGTGGTTCATGAACTTGGCCAGTGTTTTACTACCGAACTTGGGATCTGGCAGAACTTCACGTTTTGCCACTTCTCTTCTTCTGGGCATTATCGAGACCTCATGTTTATTCAGGGTTATCCAGGATCAGCCGTTACCTGATGAACGCGACCTGGCCTTACTCTCTGCTCTACTTTCCTACCGGACCCCACGGGAGCCGGTGAAAGACTACTTCCTGTGTCTGGTGTACCAACCGCGGTTTGTGGAACGCCATATACAAAAAATCTGGCAACACGTGGAATGCCAGATTTTTTTATTAACGTTAAACCCAACCCGCTGCTATACGTCGTGCTGGCCGGTTGTTGTTTCGCTATTCTGCTCCTGTCCGCTCGCAATTCACCGCGCCAGCGTCCAGTATCCGGGCTCGACGGCCTGCTAGCCCTTGGGGCGTTTTGCGCCGTACTTGGAGCGACCCTGTTTGCGGTCTGAAACGCCGGAGGTATCCAGGCTGCCGCGGACAGTGTGGTAACGCACACCGGGGAGATCCTTGACTCGGCCGCCTCTGATCAGAACCACGGAGTGCTCCTGGAGATTGTGGCCTTCGCCGCCGATATATGACGACACTTCATAGCCATTGGTGAGTCGCACACGACAGACCTTGCGCAAAGCCGAATTGGGCTTTTTCGGTGTCGTTGTGTAAACGCGGGTACAGACGCCCCGCCGTTGCGGACAGCCCTGAAGAGCGGGTACGTCGCTTTTCTCTACCTTGCTCTTGCGGGGCTTGCGCACCAATTGGTTGATTGTCGCCATTTCTGCTCCTAGTAAAAAAGGCTTGTGGCCGGTCTTACCTGCCATGCCGCAAACCTGGATCGCCGGCGCCTTTGCCAGCCCGTGCCCTACCAGGTCTTTCGGTATTTACTGCTCGTCGCCCTGCCTGGTTACCGTTCTGGTTACCGAAAATACCTGTTTCGGCGGATCGTACCGACAAGGGAGGCGGAAGTTTAATGATCCCGCCTCCTCTAGTCAACTGTTGCGCACACCAGCGGGCAATAATCCCGCTGGCTGCGCTTTCCTGCCAGGGGTCAGCAGCTAGTCGGCGCTGTCCCCTGCGCTTTCCGCTTCCTCTTTCAAGGCCTCGGTGAGCGCCGCCTCGACATCCACGGCACTGACTCCATCCTGGCTGCCGGTACCTTCTTCGGCGGCCAGCTTGCGAGCCTCGTGGTAGGCAAGGCCCGTGCCGGCGGGTATCAACCTGCCCACCACCACGTTTTCCTTCAGACCGCGGAGGAAATCCCGCTTGCCGGTAACAGCCGCTTCCGTGAGAACCCGGGTTGTTTCCTGGAATGACGCCGCCGAAATGAACGATTCCGTGGCCAGGGAGGCCTTGGTAATACCCAGCAGCATCCGCTCGTACTTGACTTCGGCCTTGTCTTCTTCCCGCAGCTTGTCGTTGACTTCAAGCATCTGGGTGTAGGTAATCTGCTCACCCTTGATGAGGCTGGAATCACCGGGATCGGTGATTTCCACCTTGCGCAACATCTGCCGCACGATCACCTCGATATGCTTGTCGTTGATCCGTACACCCTGCAACCGATAGACGTCCTGTACTTCGTTGACGATGTACTGGGCCAGTGCCTCGACACCCTTGAGCCGGAGAATATCGTGTGGCGAGGGCGGGCCCTCGGACACAACTTCACCTTTTTCAATATGCTCACCCTCGAACACGGTCATGGTTCGCCACTTGGGTATCAGGGTTTCGTAGTGATCACTGCCATCAATGGGGTTGACACCATCCTTGGGGGTAATAACCAGTCGACGCTTGCCCTTGGTCTCCTTGCCAAAACTGACGGTACCCGATATTTCCGCCAGGATGGCAGGTTCCTTGGGTTTCCGCGCTTCAAACAGGTCGGCAACCCGGGGCAGACCACCGGTGATATCCCGGGTCTTGGAGCCTTCCTGGGGGATACGGGCGATAATGTCGCCGATATCGACATCGTCACCGTCCTTGATGTTGACGATGGCGTGAGGCGGCAGAAAATAGTGCGCCGGCTGCTTGGTGCCTGGCAGGCAGATTTCCTTGCCCTTCTTGTCCAGCAGCGCCACTGCCGGGCGCAATTCCTTCGCTGACGACGAGCGCTCCGCCGGGTCGATTACCGACATGCTGGTCAGGCCGGTAATTTCGTCAGTCTGTTCACGTACCGTGATGCCCTCTTCCATCGCCTCGAACTTGACCTTACCGGTCACTTCCGAAACGATCGGGTGGGTATGGGGATCCCAGGTTGCCACCACCTGGCCTGCCTTGACCTCTTTTTCCTTGCCGATGGTAATCAGCGCTCCGTAAGGCAGCTTGTATTTCTCGCGTTCCCGACCATTGGTGTCGTTGACAATCAACTCGCCCGAGCGGGAAACAACCACCAGCTGACCCTTTCTGTTTTCAACAGTCTTCATGTTATGCAGGTGGATGGTGCCATCATTTTTGACCTGAACGCTGTCAGAAGCCGTGGCCCTGGACGCCGCGCCACCGATGTGGAAAGTCCGCATGGTCAGCTGGGTACCCGGCTCGCCGATGGACTGTGCAGCTACCACACCCACGGCCTCACCGACGTTAGCCTGGTGACCACGGGCCAGGTCTCGGCCATAACACAGGCGGCAGATTCCGAAACGCGTTTCACAGGTGATGGGGGAGCGGACAAAAACTTCATCGATACCACCGGTTTCCAGCTTCTCCACCAGTCGTTCGTTGATCATCTGACCGGCTTCGGCGATCACCTCACCGCTGCCGTCTTCGGCGATAACGTCGGCGGCCAGTACCCGACCGAGGACACGCTCACCAAGTGCAGCAATAATGTCACCACCTTCGATAATGGGTGACATGCTCAGGCCACTGCTGGTTCCGCAATCGTCCTCGGTGATGACCAGGTCCTGGGAAATATCCACCAGTCGCCGGGTAAGGTATCCGGAGTTGGCTGTCTTCAATGCGGTATCCGCCAGGCCTTTCCGCGCCCCGTGGGTCGACGTAAAGTACTGGGACACGTTGAGCCCTTCCCGGAAGTTGGCGGTAATCGGTGTCTCGATGATGGAACCGTCCGGTCTCGCCATCAGACCCCGCATACCGGCCAGCTGACGAATCTGGGCGGGGGAACCCCGGGCGCCGGAATCCGCATAAATATAAACCGAGTTGAAGGACTCCTGTAGTTCTTCCTTGCCTTCCTTATTGATTACCACTTCAGTTGACAGTGAATCCATCATCGACTTGGCCACCAGGTCATTGGCCCGCGACCAGATGTCGATTACCTTGTTGTACTTCTCACCCTGGGTGACAAGACCGGAAGCAAACTGGGATTCGATCTCTTCAACTTCGGCCGAAGCCTGTCCGATGATCTTGGCTTTTTCGTCAGGAATCTCAAAATCGTTGACCCCGATGGACGCACCGGACCGGGTTGAATACTTGTATCCGGTATACATCAGCTGGTCAGCGAAAATAACAGTTTCCTTGAGGCCCACGTTTCTGTAACAGGCATTCAATATAGATGAAATCTGCTTTTTGGCCATTTTCTGATTGACCATGGAAAAAGGCAGACCCTTGGGCACAATATTGTAAAGCAGCACCCTACCCGGCGTTGTATCCACAATACGGGTTACGTACTCCTTGTCGCCCTCATCGTTGATATCCACGTCATCGATTCTTACCTTGACCCGGGCCTGCAGGTGAACCTTGCCGGTCAGGTAGGCACGCTGTACCTCTTCCGGGTCGGCAAACGCCATGCCTTCACCGGTGGCGTTTACGCGCTCCCTGGTCATGTAGTAGAGGCCCAGCACCACGTCCTGGGAAGGTACGATTATCGGCTCACCGTTGGCCGGCGCCAGGATGTTGTTGGTGGACATCATCAGCGTACGCGCTTCCAGCTGCGCTTCCAGCGTCAGTGGCACATGCACGGCCATCTGGTCACCGTCGAAATCCGCGTTATAGGCGGCACAGACCAGTGGATGCAGTTGAATTGCCTTACCCTCGATAAGCACCGGCTCAAATGCCTGAATACCGAGTCGGTGCAGCGTTGGCGCCCGGTTCAGCAGCACCGGGTGCTCGCGAATCACTTCTGCCAGGATATCCCAGACCTCGGGAGTCTCCCGCTCGACCATCTTCTTGGCTGCCTTGATGGTGGTGGCCAGACCGCGGCGTTCAAGCTTGCCGAAAATGAACGGCTTGAACAGCTCCAGCGCCATTTTCTTGGGCAGGCCACACTGATGCAGCTTAAGCGTCGGACCCACGACGATGACGGAACGGCCGGAGTAGTCGACGCGCTTGCCCAGGAGATTCTGTCGGAAACGACCCTGCTTGCCCTTGATCATGTCTGCCAGGGACTTCAACGGCCGCTTGTTGGAACCGGTAATTGCCCGTCCGCGTCGCCCGTTATCCAGCAGCGCATCGACGGCTTCCTGCAGCATCCTTTTTTCATTGCGCACGATGATGTCAGGCGCATTGAGGTCCAGCAGCCGCTTGAGTCGATTGTTGCGATTGATCACCCGGCGATACAGATCGTTGAGGTCAGAGGTGGCGAATCGACCACCATCCAGGGGCACCAGGGGGCGCAGGTCCGGCGGCAGGACCGGCAATACGGACATGATCATCCATTCCGGTTTGTTGCCGGAGTTGACAAAGGCCTCCAGCAGCTTGAGCCGCTTGGACAACTTTTTCAGCTTGGTTTCGGAATTGGTCTGGGGAATTTCTTCCCGCAGCTGGGCTACCTCGGCTTCGATATCCATATCATGCATCAGCTCCTGTACAGCTTCCGCACCCATCTTGGCCTCGAATTCATCGCTGAACTCCTCCATGGCCTCATAATATTGCTCGTCGGTCAGCAGTTGTCCCTTTTCCAGCGTTGTCATGCCTGGATCGGTAACGACGAAAGACTCGAAGTACAGAATTCTCTCGATGTCCCGCAGCGTCATGTCCAGCAGCAGGCCGATACGGGAAGGCAGGGATTTCAGGAACCAGATATGGGCAACCGGGCTGGCAAGTTCAATGTGACCCATGCGATCACGTCGGACCTTGGAAAGAGCGACCTCAACGCCACACTTTTCACAGATTACGCCACGATGCTTGAGACGCTTGTACTTGCCACAAAGGCACTCATAGTCTTTCACCGGCCCGAAAATCTTGGCGCAGAACAGGCCGTCCCGTTCCGGCTTGAAAGTCCGGTAATTTATAGTCTCCGGCTTCTTCACTTCACCAAAAGACCAGGCCCTGATCATTTCCGGTGACGCCAGCCCGATGCGAATGGAATCAAACTCTTCTGATGATGACTGAGACTTGAGTAAACCTAAAAGGTCTTTCATTCTATTTCCTCCACCCGTTACCTGCGCAGGTAACGGGTCTCATAAAATCACTGGTTTCGAATTAACGGATTCTTTCACCTGGCTACTTGGACTGATCGAGCTCCATGTCGATACCCAGGGACCTGATCTCTTTCACCAGTACGTTAAATGACTCCGGCATTGCTGGCTCCATGCGATGATCGCCATCCACTATGTTCTTGTACATCTTGGTTCTGCCAGCCACGTCATCAGATTTGACCGTTAACATTTCCTGCAGTGTGTAGGCTGCGCCATAAGCTTCCAGTGCCCAGACTTCCATCTCGCCAAAACGTTGACCACCGAACTGGGCCTTGCCGCCCAGCGGCTGCTGGGTGACCAGACTGTAGGATCCGGTGGAACGGGCATGCATCTTGTCATCCACCAGGTGGTTAAGCTTGAGCATATACATGATGCCCACCGTGACCTTGCGATCAAACGGGTCTCCGGTACGCCCATCGTGCAGCACCACCTGGCCGCTTTCATCCATCTCCGCGAGTTTCAGCATGTGCTTGATTTCCGGCTCCACGGCACCATCGAATACCGGGGTTGCCATGGGGACACCGTCCCGCAGATTGTTGGCCAGCTCGAGAACTTCCTCGTCTGTCAGACTCTTCAGGTCCTCTTTGCGATCGCCGACCTTGTTATAGATTTCTTCCAGCAGCTTACGGACTTCCGCTACCTTCTTCTGCTGTTCCAGCATCGCATTGATGCGCTCTCCAAGTCCCTTACTGGCCGCTCCCAGGTGAGTCTCCAGAATCTGACCCACGTTCATTCGCGACGGCACACCAAGCGGATTCAGCACGATATCCACCGGATCGCCTTTCTCGTCGTAGGGCATGTCCTCAACCGGCATTATTGCCGAGATAACACCCTTGTTCCCGTGACGTCCCGCCATCTTGTCACCCGGCTGGATACGCCGCTTGATGGCCAGGTAAACCTTGACGATCTTCAGCACGCCCGGGGCCAGGTCATCACCCTGGGTCAGCTTGTTTTTCTTGTCTTCGAAGCGCTCGTCCAGATCCTTGCGTCGCTCTTTAAGCTGTTCTTCGGCCCGTTCAAGCTGCTTGTTGACCGTATCGTTGGACATGCGCAGCTTGAACCAGTCATCACGGTCAAGGTTGCCAAGGTATTCCTTGGTGACCTTGGATCCTTTCTTGATGCCCGGACCGCCGGCCACCACCTTGTTCAACAGGGCTTTTTCCAGACGTTCGAAGGTGGCCCCTTCAACGATGCGGTATTCGTCCTCGATATCCTTGCGCACCTTGTCCAGCTGCATCTGTTCAATTTCAACGGCGCGCTGATCTTTTTCCAGACCATCGCGGGTAAATACCTGGACATCGATTACCGTGCCGGTGACGCTGGTGGGAACCCGCAGTGAAGTGTCTTTCACATCCGAGGCCTTTTCACCGAAAATGGCGCGCAACAGTTTTTCTTCCGGGGTAAGCTGGGTTTCACCTTTTGGTGTCACCTTGCCCACGAGAATATCGCCGGCCTTGACTTCCGCGCCAATGTACACGATCCCGGATTCGTCCAGCTTGCTCAGCGCCCCTTCCCCGACATTGGGAATATCGGCGGTCACCTCTTCGGATCCAAGCTTGGTATCACGGGCGACACAGGTCAGCTCCTGAATATGAATCGTGGTGAATCGATCCTCCTTGACCACCCGTTCTGAAATCAGGATCGAATCCTCGAAGTTGTAACCATTCCATGGCATGAACGCTATGCGCATGTTCTGCCCAAGAGCCAGCTCTCCGGTATCGATGGATGGACCGTCGGCAAGAATATCGCCCTTGCTGATCACATCTCCTTCACCCACCAGTGGTTTCTGGCTGATACAGGTATTCTGATTTGACCGCGTATACTTGGTCAGGTTGTAGATATCCACACCGGCTTCACCGGCGTCCGTCTCCTCGTCATTCACACGCACGATGATTCGGGCTGCATCCACGCTCTCGATGACACCACCGCGATCAGCAACAACACACACACCGGAATCACTGGCCACGTTCCTTTCCATGCCGGTTCCAACCAGGGGCTTTTCAGTCCTCAGGGTAGGCACGGCCTGACGTTGCATGTTGGAACCCATCAGTGCACGGTTGGCGTCGTCATGTTCCAAAAACGGAATCAGTGCTGCCGCCACGGACACCATCTGCTGGGGCGCAACGTCCATGTAGTCTACTTCTTCCCTTGGCTTAAGAGTGGTTTCACCCTTGTAGCGCACGGTCACCAGGTTGTCGACGAATCCACCCTTGCTGTTCAGCGGCGCACTGGCCTGGGCGATAACGAAGTCGCTCTCGTCGATTGCCGAAAGGAAATCGATATCGTTGGTTACCTTGTTGTTGTTGACCTTCCGGTAAGGACTTTCCAGGAAGCCGTAGGCATTGGTCCTGGCATAGGTCGCCAGGGAGTTGATCAGGCCGATATTAGGGCCTTCCGGTGTTTCAATGGGGCAGACACGTCCATAGTGTGTGGGGTGCACGTCGCGAACCTCGAATCCGGCTCGTTCGCGGGTCAGGCCGCCTGGTCCAAGTGCTGACACGCGGCGCTTGTGAGTGACTTCCGACAACGGATTGTTCTGGTCCATGAACTGGGACAGCTGGCTGGATCCAAAGAACTCCTTGATAGCTGCCGCCACCGGCTTGGCATTGATCATGTCCTGTGGCATCAGGCCTTCCGAATCTGCCATGCTGAGCCGTTCCTTGACGGCTCTTTCCACTCGAACGAGCCCAACCCGGAAAGCATTCTCTGCCATTTCACCCACAGACCTGACACGACGGTTGCCCAGGTGGTCGATATCATCTACTGAACCGAAGCCGTTCCTGATGGCTACCAGGGTTTTCAATACGTCAACAATGTCATCCACACTCAGGACCGATTCGCCTTCCGTTTCCGGTCGACCCAGTCGCCGGTTGAACTTCATTCGACCGACAGCAGACAGGTCATAGCGCTCGGCGGAAAAGAACAGGTTGGCAAACAGGTTTTCTGCTGAATCCTTGGTCGGCGGCTCGCCCGGACGCATCATTCGATAAATCTCTACCATGGCCTCCAGCTTGGAGGTCGTGCCGTCGATTCTCAATGTATCTGAAACAAACGATCCGCAATCCAGATCGTTGGTATAAATGGTTTCAAAGTCCTTGACCTTGCTCTCGATCAGGGCGTCGAGTACCTCTTCGGTTATCTCCGAATTACACTCGAATTTGATTTCGCCGGTATCGACATCGACGATGTCCTTGGCCAGGGATTTACCCAGAAGGTATTCCCTCGTGACCTTGAGGGCGGTCAGCTTTGCTTGCTCCATTTCCCGGATATGGCGACTGGTTACCCGGCGACCTTCTTCTACGATTACTTTTCCTTTCTTGTCCTTGACTGCGAAAGGCAATACTTCTCCACGCAGACGACCCGGCACAAGCTTCAGTGAGAAAGTCGGCTCCTTGGCCTGGGATATCTTGAATTGGTCATTTTCATAAAACATGGACAGGATTTCTTCCGAACTGAAACCCAGCGCCCGCAACAGCACCGTAGCCGGCAGCTTGCGGCGCCGGTCAATTCGAACGTAAACCAGGTCCTTGGGATCGAATTCGAAATCCAGCCAGGAGCCACGGTAAGGGATAACCCGGGCCGAATAAAGGAGCTTGCCTGAACTGTGGGTCTTGCCGCGATCGTGGTCGAAGAAAACACCCGGCGATCTATGCAACTGCGAAACAACGACACGCTCGGTGCCATTGATAACGAACGTTCCACTATCCGTCATGAGCGGAATCTCGCCCATGTATACTTCCTGTTCCTTGATATCCTTGATGGTTTGCGTAGTCGATTCCTTATCGTAAAGAATCAGTCTTACTTTCACGCGCAGGGATACCGAGTAGGTGGAGCCCCTGAGCTGACACTCCTTGACATCGAAAACAGGCTTGCCGAGCTCGTAGCTGACGTATTCCAGTACTGCCTTTCCTGAATAGCTAACGATAGGAAATACCGACTTGAATGCAGCATGCAGCCCCTGGTCCAGTCGCTCTTCAGCGGACAGATCAACCTGGGTAAACTGCTTGTAAGAACCGACCTGGATCGACAACAGATACGGGATATCCATCGCCGAAGGCAGTTTGCCGAAGTTCTTGCGAATACGTTTCTTCTCAGTGTACGAATAGGCCATTAGCGTTTTCCTAGCATCATCTACTTTGGTGTCACTCTGCAAGCCAGCATCAGGCCGGGATTGCCCCGGCCTGAAGTGGCGTTACCGCATTGGCAACGACTGTTCTACTTGAGTTCAACAGACGCGCCAGCTTCTTCCAGTTGCTTCTTGGCTTCTTCAGCTTCGCCTTTTGGTGCAGCTTCCTTGATGGTGGAAGGTGCGCTGTCCACCATTTCCTTGGCTTCTTTCAGTCCGAGTCCGGTGATTGCCCTGACGGCCTTGATGACATTAACTTTCTTGTCACCAGCGCCGGCCAGAACGACATCGAATTCGTCCTTTTCTTCAACCGCAGCGGCATCACCACCGCCGGCTGCTGCCGCAGGTGCAGCAGCGACTGCAGCAGCAGCTGACACACCGAATTTTTCTTCCATTGCTTCTACCAGCTGGACCACGTCCATGACTGACATTTCTGCAATTGCATCGAGAATTTCTTCATTGGAAAGAGCCATGACTCTTATCTCCTAATCTAATCAGTTTAAAGTGAAAATCGTTTTCGGAATCCGGGGCTAGGCCGCCTCCTGCTTCTGGTCACGCACTGCAGCAACTGCACGGGTAACCTTTGAGGGAACCTCGTTAAAGGTTTGGGCGAGCTTGGTAACCGGTGCCAGCATTACACTCATCAGCATCGATACTGCCTGGTCGTAAGTAGGCAGTGTAGCCAATACGTCTATTTCACTGGCATCCAGCAGCTTGCCTCCAATGGACAATGCCTTGATCTCGAACTTGTCATTTTCCTTGGCGAAATCCTTGAGCACGCGTGCAGCGGCGCCGGGATCTTCCTGTGAAAATGCCAGAATCGTGGGACCAATCAGAACTTCCTTGATGCACTCGAAATCGGTATCGTCAACGGCTCTTTTGAGCAGAGTGTTTCTGACGACACGCAGATAAACATTGTTTTCCCGTGCATTCTTGCGAAGTTCGGTCATGTCGCTGACAGTGACACCACGATAATCGGCGATCACTGCGGACAAAGCACTGTTAGCAGCCTCGTTGACTTCCGAGACGATCTGTCTCTTGTCTTCAAGTCTTATAGCCACTAGCTATACTCCTTTGACTGTTTCCAGTCTAGAAATGACACGGTTGCCGGAGACGACCGTGTCGACTTATGAACGGTGAGCTTGACCCGGAAATTCCGGATCGGGTTACACCATCTGCGTAGGCGTTAATTAAGTGAGCATGCAAGCACCTCACACCTACGGTCTTTGATGGCCCTGCCGGCAACAGCCGGACAGAACCCCAAAGTCGGTCTGGACGGGACTGATTATCATGACGCGACTGAGCCCGGAAATTTCCGGCCCCATGGCCATCCTGTCCCATCCGTGCGCCGCTTCGAAAGCAGCGCGAATTCCTGTTTAAATCTGTAGTGATGACTGGTCGATAACCAGGCCTGGACCCATGGTTGAAGACAGCACGACTTTCTGGATGTAGACACCCTTGGACGAAGCCGGCTTGGCTTTTTTCAGATCTGACAGCAGCGCCTCGAGGTTGCCCTTGACGGCATCCACCTCGAAACCGATTCTGCCGATTCCACCGTGGACTATCCCGTTCTTGTCGGTCCGGTAACGCATCTGGCCGGCCTTGGCATTGGTCACTGCAGCCTCGACATCCGCCGTTACTGTGCCAACCTTGGGATTGGGCATGAGGCCACGCGGTCCAAGAACCTGACCCAGCTTGCCGACAACCCGCATGGCATCTGGCGTGGCGATAACCACGTCAAAATCCAGGTTGCCGCCCTGAATGCTTTCTGCCAGGTCGTCAAACCCGACAATATCCGCGCCGGCTGCCTTGGCTTTTTCGGCGTTTTCGCCCTGTGCAAACACTGCAACCCGGACGGTTTTACCGCTGCCGTTTGGCAGGATAGTGGAACCACGGACAACCTGGTCGGATTTACGCGGATCGACACCGAGGTTCACTGAAACGTCTATAGATTCCTTGAATTTTTCGGACCCGAATTCGCCTAGCAGGGCAACCGCTTCCTCGATGCTGAAAACGGATTTCTCTGCCAGCTTGTCACGCATAGCCTTTTGCTTTTTGGTAAGTTTTGCCATGATTACTCGACCCCCTCCACTTCGATGCCAGCACTCCTGGCACTGCCGGCAAGCGTCCTTACAGCCGCATCCATATCGGCCGCGGTGAGGTCCGGCATTTTCTGGGTGGCGATTTCTTCCAGCTGCGCCCTGTTCACTTTGCCAACCTTTTCGGTGTTGGGTCTGCCACTGCCTTTCTTCAGGCCCGCTGCCTTGCGCAACAGCACCGCCGCCGGTGGCGTCTTGGTAATAAAGGTGAAACTGCGATCCGCATAGACGGTGATCACCACCGGAATGGGCAGACCCGGCTCGGTGCCCTGGGTCTGGGCATTGAATGCCTTGCAGAATTCCATGATATTGACACCGTGTTGACCCAGCGCGGGACCCACGGGCGGACTGGGATTGGCCTGACCGGCTCCTACCTGGAGCTTGATGTACGCCAGTACTTTCTTTGCCATGTTATTACTCCTTTGGGTTCAATCGCCTGAGTATTGCCGCCCACTGTCACGGTGCGGTCATCAGGCTCCCCGGCGCGCCCTGTACAGCCTGCATCAGGGCTCGACTTTCATTAATGGAAACGGTGTTCATCCTGGTCTGCCCTGCCGTGTCGCCGCAGTGCATCCCGGCTGGATACCGTCTTCCCCTTCAAGGGGCGCTCCGCAGTTGCCGGGCCCCTAACTCTTCTCCACCTGGCTGAATTCCAGCTCCACAGGTGTGGATCGACCGAAAATAAGGACTGCTACCCGTAATCGGCTTTTCTCGTAATTCACTTCCTCGACGGTTCCGGTAAAATCGTTGAAGGGACCGTCAGTTACCCGAACCATTTCACCGGGTTCATAAACTGTCTTGTGAGTCGGTGTTTCTTCGCTGTCTTCCATGCGCTGAAGAATTTTGTTCGCTTCCTTGTCCGTAATCGGTGCCGGTTTTTCCGGTGTACCACCGATGAAGCCCATCACCCTGGGAGTATCCTTTACGAGGTGCCAGGTATCATCGTTCAGCTCCATGCGCACCAGCACATAACCCGGGAAAAACTTTCGTTCGCTTTTGCGCTTCTGGCCACCTCGCATTTCCAGCACTTCCTCTGTCGGCACGAGGACCTCATCAAAATAATCTTCCATGCCGGCAAGTGCTACGCGTTCCTGCAATGCGTGCATGACCTTCTTTTCATACCCGGAATAGGCATGTACCACGTACCAACGTTTAGCCATTGCGAAGTCCCTTAGCCGATGATGACCGAAACGATGCCGTTCAAGCCCCAGTCAAGAAGCCAGAGAATCAGCGCCACCACGAATACCACGATCAGCACCACGATAGTGGTCTGGGTGGTTTCCTGGCGGGTCGGCCAGACTACTTTGCGAATTTCCACCCGCGCTTCGAGACACAGGTTCCAGAAAGCCCGCCCACGCTGGGTCTGCACGGCTATCCAGCCAGCCACTCCAGCCAGTACCAGCAACCCTATGGTTCTGAGAAGAAGTGACTCCGTGGCAAAATAGGAATTGGCATAGATGCCGCCGGCAACCAGCACGGCGACAGCCACCCACTTCAACCAGTCCAGTCCTTTATCCTGTTCGTTTACCTTATCTGACATAAAAGTTCCGACTATCTGTGGCTTCCGCAGACAACGAAAATGACTGCCCGTGACCCGTAATCAATTTTCCCTGCACAGCCGGTAAGCTGGCAGGCCAGGAGGGAATCGAACCCCCAACCTGCGGTTTTGGAGACCGCTGCTCTGCCAATTGAGCTACTGGCCTAATTTCTAACTACCCCGTCAGCGCCGCCAGAAATGGCTATCGGCGGCGCCTGAACCTGGTCGGGCCAGGTCAGCTGACTGCGAAAACATGCTGAAATTCAGTTTTTCCTAAAGATGACTAAGCCGAAACACCTTTTCAGGTGTTTCGGCTCAACGTCTCTAACCGGATTTTTCTTATTCGATGATCTTTGCAACCACGCCGGCGCCCACTGTGCGTCCGCCTTCCCGGATCGCAAAGCGCAGGCCGTCGTCCATCGCAATCGGTGCTATCAGCGACACTTCCATCTTGATGTTGTCACCCGGCATTACCATCTCAACACCTTCCGGCAGCTCCACCGAACCCGTCACGTCCGTCGTACGAAAGTAAAACTGGGGACGGTAGCCCTTGAAAAACGGCGTATGCCGTCCACCTTCGTCCTTGCTCAGAATATAAACTTCCGCCTCAAATTTCGTGTGCGGCGTAATCGTGCCCGGCTTCGCCAGTACCTGACCACGCTCAACCTCTTCACGCTTGGTGCCACGAAGCAGCACACCCACGTTTTCACCCGCTCGACCTTCATCAAGCAGCTTGCGGAACATCTCCACACCCGTACAGGTGGTCTTGGTCGTGTCCTTCAGACCAACAATCTCAATCTCGTCGCCAACCTTGACAATGCCCCGCTCAACTCGGCCTGTCACTACCGTACCCCGACCGGAAATCGAGAAGACATCTTCAATCGGCATCAGGAACGGCTTGTCGATATCCCGCTCAGGCTCAGGTATGTAACTGTCCAGTGTCTCCACCAGCTTCTTCACCGACGGCACACCAATGTCAGACTCGTCGCCTTCCAGCGCCTTCAGCGCCGAACCGATAATGATCGGCGTGTCGTCTCCAGGAAACTCATAGCTGTCCAGAAGCTCTCGGACTTCCATCTCAACCAGCTCCAGCAGTTCCTCGTCGTCAACCATGTCCGCCTTGTTCATGTACACCACAATGTAAGGCACACCTACCTGGCGGGACAGCAGTATGTGCTCCCGTGTCTGCGGCATCGGCCCATCCGCTGCTGAAACTACCAGGATCGCACCATCCATCTGTGCCGCACCGGTAATCATGTTCTTCACGTAGTCAGCGTGCCCCGGACAGTCAACGTGGGCATAGTGACGATTGGGCGAATCGTACTCAACGTGCGACGTCGCGATCGTGATGCCTCGCTCCCGCTCTTCCGGCGCATTGTCGATCTGATCAAACGCCCTGGTCTCACCACCGAACTCTTCCGCGCAGACCTTCGTCAAAGCAGCTGTCAACGTCGTCTTGCCATGGTCAACGTGACCAATCGTGCCAACGTTTACGTGTACCTTCGTTCTTTCAAATTTTTCCTTCGCCATTTTTGACTGCCTCTACCTTCTTTGTCGCTGAGTAAGTGTCCTACAACTGTCAACAGATCTGTCGGCCGGGTTACGCGCACCGTCCGGCCGTGGGTCAGATTCTGTATCTTCGATAACTATCCGAAACTAATACTGAAACTTAAAGATCACCCTGGTACATGCCGGGTCACGTCCTGCACCGAAAACAGGGCTGCCCGGCGGCATGGTGCTCACATCCGGAGTCGAACCGGAGACCTCTTCATTACCAATGAAGTGCTCTACCTCCTGAGCTATGCGAGCCTCTCACCGGTTAAAACCTGTCCATCGGATGCCAGCAGTCCGTAACGTCAATTTATCCGGTATCTTTCTTATTAGTGCTTATTATGTGCTTGTTCTGTGGCTTGTGTTCCGACTGTTATCCGTCTTGCCTGTCTATTGCTACCTAATACTTATAGGATGGAGCGGGTAGCGGGAATCGAACCCGCGCAACCAGCTTGGAAGGCTGGGGTTCTACCTCTGAACTATACCCGCCTGCTAGATACGACAGCGCTTGTCACCTCTAGATGGTGGAGGGGGGTGGATTCGAACCACCGAAGCTTTCGCGTCAGATTTACAGTCTGATCCCTTTGACCGCTCGGGAACCCCTCCCCGCAGAGCTCCCTCGGAGCAATTTCCATTGGCCCTCTGATTCAGACGCGGCATTTTATGGGAATTGAGTTACTTGTGCAATCGTTTAACCGAGATTTTCTGCTCTATCCAGCCGATGGCAAAGCGGCGGAAGTTCGGGCATTTTACGCGTCGCCCCATTCTCCTCACCAGCCATGCGGACTGCCCTGCCGCGGTGCCCGCTCAGTCCCTTACGGCAGGGCCAGGGCCAGGCCGTCGAGAACCAGGTCGGGAACTACCCTGACCTCCAGCCGTGCTGCATCGACGAATTGTTTGATCAGCCCGGCATCACCCCCGGTCAGCAGGACAACCGGGGCTGCTGACCTGAAAAGTCCTGCACGCTCTCGGCGGATCACCGCCTCGATCAGGCTTACCAGCATCATCAGGCTGCCGTGATAGATGGCATCTTCCGTCGACTGGCCAGGGTCCAGCCCCCAATCCGGCTGGGCGGCCAGCCTGATGGTGGTATTCCCGGTGAGCGCCGTAGTGCCCAGTCGCAGTCCGGGTACGATGTAGCCGCCCAGGTGATCCCCGTGGGCTGCCACCAGGTCCACCGTCAGGGCAGTGCCACAGTCAACCACCACCACCGGGCCCGAGGCTGTCCGGTAGGCCGCCAGCATCGCCAGCCAGCGATCGACGCCCAGCCGGTTGAGATCTGCGTAAGCAACGCTGACTCCCTGGCAGTGGCGGCTCACCCTGGCAACTTCGGGAACAAGCTTCCAGCGGGCCTCCAGGCTGTTTTCGAGTCCAGCAAGCAGTTCGCTGCCCCTGACACAGGCGATCCGCGCCCGCTGGATGTCGAACTGTGCCAGTGGCGGCGTAAACAGATCGTCAACAGCAGGAACTGAGCCACTGGCAACCGGTTGTCCCCCCGTCTCACCGACGCGCCACTTGATGCGGGAGTTGCCTACGTCCAGGTCGAGTATCATCGGCCGGTTACCATTACAGGCTGTGCCTGCCCGTTGCCAGTGGCCTGACGGACGGTGCCACTTCACCACCGCTGAAGTGTTGTTCACCCTCATCAGTCTTTAAAATCAGCGCTCCGGTTTCGCTCACCCCGGCGTTTACCCCGGACAGGACTCGTCTTCCGTCATTGATTTCAACAGGGTGGTGATACAGCGCATCCAGCTTGTGCCAATGTTCCCGGAACGGGAAAAAGCCGTCATTTGCCAGCGTGTCAAGATTGGCTTCAAGGCTGGTCAACACCGCCGCTACCACGGCATTACGATCTACATCCACGTTGCCGTGGGTGTACAGGTCGGTAACCGGTTGTGTTATTCCCTGCAGGGCGGACTCCGGCATGCGCACGTTGACACCCATGCCGATGATGACGTGCCTGGACGCCTCCCGGCTGCCATTCAGCTCCAGCAGAATTCCGGCCAGCTTGGCCCCGTCAAGCCATACATCATTGGGCCACTTGACCTGCAGTTTTCCTGTCCCCGACAGCCCGGCGGCCTGCAATCCGGCTACCAGGCTCAGCGCCGTGACCAGGCTGAATCCGTCCAGTGCCGAGGGCGAGTTGCCCACGGGCCAGGCCAGTGACAGGTAAATATTGCCGGCGAAGGGACTTGCCCAGCTGCGACCACGACGACCCCGACCCAGTTCCTGCCGCTCCGCCAGGAACAGACCCCGGCCTGTACCGCCTGATCGCAGCCAGCGCAGGGCGGCAGAATTCGTGGAATCAACAGTCAACTGCAGATCGAAAACCCGCAGCGATTCCTGCAGTGTTCCGGGGAGAGCATTGAGGATCCGGTTGCGTTCCAGCAGCCTGAGGGGTTCCACCAGCCGATAGCCTCTGTCGGTGTCAAATTCGACTTCCAGCCCCAGTTCTGTCAGCGCCGCCACCCGGACTGCCAGCCCGGTCGGATCCCTTCTATCGGTTGCCGGCCACTGCTGCCTGTTATACCAGTGCCCATGGGCCAGGGTCTGCAGCAGTGCCTGGTCTATCATCGTGAACTCCCCCTGGCGAACTTTCCAATTCCGGGCCAACACCGGTCCCACGGACAATCAGACGATGTAACTTCCCCGGTTGCAATTCGCAGCCGGAGGGACATCGCATGATAAAAACAATCCTGACTGGACACTGCGGGTAAGGTTAAAACGTGACGTCCCGGTCTGAAATCCGCATCGATGGCAGGAGACGGGGTCGGGTCAGCGCGGTGCCTGATTTGTTGAGGGCAGCAACAATATTTAATTTACCTCCTGCCCGGCATCCCGGCTGTGTCGTAACCAGCCAGGGTGAATGGATGCCAGGATTCCGGCGGCGCCGGCGGTCGACAGGGGCAACCGCGACCCGGTGCAGCAACTGACCACCAGGTCGCGGGGAGCACAGTAGCTGCCTATTCGCTGCCAGAGGTTACCGCTTCCTCGTCATCGCCGGTGCTTTCCCCTTTACGGATCTTGGAAATTACCGACATGGCTTCCAGCATCACCACGACACTGGCAGCCATCACCGCCAGGCTCAGGAAAAACAGCAGCCATTGCCCTTCCAGGAAATAGTTTCGCAGGTACCAGGCACTTGCCCAGAAGGCGACAAACACCACAAACACCATGGGGATCAGGGTAAATTTAGCCGGTCTGCCCAGGCGCATCAGGAAGATGGATACCACCAGCAGCGTCAGGCTGGCCAGGATCTGGTTGGAGGCACCGAATATAGGCCAGATCCGCATGCCACCGTCCCCCGGGTATTCTACCGAGGCACCAAACGCCAGGGTCAAACAGCAGCCCACTGCCACCAGGGTGGAAATGTAGTTGTTCTTCAGTGGATTGATCTTATAGATATCGCCCCACTCCTGGATGATGTAGCGTTGCAGACGCAAACCGGCATCCATGGTCGTACCGGCAAACAGCACTACCATTACCGCCAGCATGGTCTCGGAAAACGACAGGGGTATCCCCCAGCCCTCGGTGATCAGCAGGGCGCCGCCGGAAATGAAACCACCCGCGCCCGGTCCGCCGCTGAAGCTGGAATAGATGGCACTCCAGTCGGCCCCGGTTGCCGCGTACAGCGATCCGGTTACCGCGGTAATAGTGATCAACGCCAGCGATCCTTCTCCCAGAGCACCCAGGTATCCCACAAATCGCGCATCCTTTTCATTGCTGATCTGCTTGGAACTGGTTCCCGATGACACAATCCCGTGGAAGCCGGAAATTGCGCCACAGGCGATGGTGACGAACAGGATCGGGAACAGTGGTGGCGTCCCCGCCGCGAGATTCTGGTTGAAAGCCGGTGCCGTGATTTCCGGCATGGCAATCAGCACGGCGGTGTACAGTACCAGCAGCCCGATGACCAGCTGCGCCCCGTTGATGTAGTCCCGCGGTTGCAGCAGCAGCCAGACCGGCAGCATGGAGGCGATGCCGGCATACAGGAACAGCAGGATGATCCAGTTGCCGTTATCCCCCAGGCCGAATATATCGGCGGGCAGGGACAGCGGCCAGACACTGCCGACCCAGATGGTGAAGTAGAGAATTCCCACACCGATGGCGGAAATCAACAGCAGGTTGAACTTACGCCGGATCAGCACACCAATGGCGATGGCCACCGGAATTGCCGCCCAGGCGGGAAATACCGAGGTCGGAATGTCCACCATTTCGCTGGCGATGATGGTGCCGAACACGGCATTGACCATCAACAGCAGCAGGAAAATGACGACCATGAACAGCGCACGGGTCCGTTTGCCCACCACGCTCTCTGACAGGGCACCGATGGATTTTGCCTCGTGTCGGGTACTGGCCCAGAGTGCCCCCATGTCGTGGACGCCGGCGAAGAAAATAGAGCCCAGGGTCACCCACAGTAGAGCCGGAACCCATCCCCAGTACACCGCTATGGCAGGACCCACGATGGGGGCGGCGCCAGCTACCGCGGTAAAGTGCGCCCCCCACAGGACAAACTTGTTGGTGGGCACGTAATCGATACCATCATTGAATCGATGCGCAGGGGTTTCATAATTCGGATCAAGACGATAGATCTTCTCGGCGATGAATCTGGAGTAGACGAACCAGCCGAAAGTAAATCCAACAAGTCCGAAGATAATGATGAAAAGCGAGGACATATATCGCTCCCTGGTTATTATTGTAGAAAACAGCCGCCGAATAATAACAAGTTAATAGCCGCGGACACAACGCAATAGCACTGCGGTGATTCCAGGTCCCTGCCCGGAAAATGGCCCGGGCCGCCCGGGTCGGTGTTCGGCGACTCCGCCTCGCAGAGGTTTGCGGCTGCCTGCTGGCGATCCCGTGCATGTATCGGGTTCAGCAGCCACCGCCGGCCGCATTACCGGCGCCGACCACCACGGTAAGCCGCCCGAAGATCAAGACATTCAGCCGGTAATCCAGTAAAGTGATCTGCCTTTAACCAGGTAACAGCTCCCGACGGAGCGGAGGAAAGCAATGTCACTCTTGCGCACAATGGCAACCGGTTTCACCGGTCTTGCAGCAGTCTTCCTGTTGACCGGTCAGACCGTCGCCCAGCTGGACAATCCCAACGTCATTCCCAACCCCTATGAAACCGTTAATCCGGGAGAGCAGGACTGGGTCACCCTGCCCAATGGCCGCAGCTGGGGAGCAACAAGTACTGTTTATTATGCCGGTGACGGCTATCTCTGGGCAGCCGAGCGCTGCGGAGCCAACAGTAATTGCCTGGACACGCCGGAAATCGACCCGGTATTCCTCATCGATCCCGAGGGAAACGTCGTCAGGAGTTTCGGCGCCGGGATGATTGTCTGGCCCCACGGCATCCACGTGGATCCGGAAGGCAATGTCTGGATTGCCGATGCCCGTGGCGACAATGCCCGTGGCAAGGGTCACCAGGTACATAAATTCAGCCCTGAGGGCGAATTGCTCATGAGCCTCGGCCAGCCGGGCCTCGCCGGCAAGGGCGACCATATATTCGACCAGCCCAACGACGTGCTGGTGGCACCCAACGGTGACATTTTCGTGGCCGACGGCCATTCGGCAGATGGCAACAACCGGATCGTGAAGTACAACAGTGACGGTGAGTACCTGATGGAATGGGGTGGCACCGGCGCTGAAGACGGGGAAATCCGGGTGCCCCACGCGCTGGCCATGGATTCCCAGGGTCGCCTGTTCGTCGCCGATCGCGCCAACAGCAGGCTGCAGATCTTCGACCAGGACGGCAATCATATCGATACCTGGACTCAGTTCGGACGACCCAGCGGCCTGTATATCGACGCCAACGATGTGCTGTATTCCGCGGACTCGGAGTCCAATACGGGTCCCGGCCGCAACCCGGGATGGTACCGAGGAATCCGCATCGGCAGCGCCGTGGACGGCTTTGTCACTGCCTTTATACCGGATCCCAATTCCGGCGCGGCGCGGGGCACCAGCGTCGCCGAGGGAGTAACCGCCGACGAAGACGGCAATGTCTACGGTGCTGAAGTAGCCCAGCGCAGGTTGCGTAAATACCGCCTGCGCAGGTAGCGACCACCGCCTATTGCGGTTCCAGCTTGTTATCGGACCCGTCGCCGGGGAGGATCGCCGTTACGGCGCCGAACCGGCGAAAAACCTCGTACATGACCCACACCGCACCGGCCGCGATAATGGCCAGCATTCCCCATCGCATCAGGCCGGCGAAGAACTGGGCATCCAGTACCGGCATCTGAAACTGGTACTGGCTCAACAGGGTGCCCCGCTCCGTCATCCAGTGCCAGGCACTGTGGGCAATCAATGCGGACAGCAGGATAGTGCCCATTCTCTCGGTTACCACGTAGCGGAACAACAGGTTGAGCAGAGGGATAACCAGCAGCAGAATCATCAGCTGACCCAGTTCCACACCGACGTTGAAAGCCAGCAACGATGTAAACAGATGGCCCCCGGCAAACTGCAGGGTGTCGCTGAAAAGAAAGGCAAAGCCAAAGCCATGTACCAGTCCGAAGCCGAAGGTCACCATCCACCGGTGGGACAGTTTCGCACCGACGATGTTCTCGAAGGCCATGTAGACTATCGACAGGGCTATCAGCGTTTCAATCAGCGGGGGGAACCACAGTGTGCCCGGGGACAGGCCGAAGGCAGAGCCGATCAGCGTGATGGAATGGGCCACCGTGAACGAGGTCACCACCGGGATCAGCGCGCGGATGTTGCGCAGCGGAATAACCAGGCAGAACAGAAACAGCAGATGGTCCAGTCCCTCCAGGATGTGCACGAACCCCATGGAAACGAACCGGAACAGTGCCTGATGCCAGCGCGGGTCCAGCAGTACCTCGCCGGGATTGCCCACGTAGTTGAAAACCCGCTCGCCGCCACCGGGGGGCAGAAACCGCAGCACCGTGGTGGTCTGGTCTGACAGCGTGCCCAGCCGCGGATCGACGGAAAAATCCGACTGCGGCGAGGAAATCGGGAAGGTAACCTGCATGTCCAGCATGCCCTGGCGCCAGAACAGGTTGACATCGTCGCTCAGTGGCGGACTGGTGATATTGGCCAGCGCCTCGTCGTAACTGCGAAACGATCGATTGGACGGCAGCGATACCCTGACCCGCTGCAGGGTCTTTTCCTCCAGTTCCTGACCGTTCTCAAAGAAGGAAATGGATTCAGTAACATAAACCCGGGCTGCATCCTCGAGCTCAAAATCCGCCTCGGAAATCACCAGATATCCCGGCCCTCTCGTGGGAAACACGATTTCGCCCAGGGCTTCCATCGGCACCCGCAACAGGACATTGAGCTGATTGCCCTCGGGCTTGACGAAGGCGTAAACCGTCACTCGCGACGGAATATCGTGGGCCACGGTTGAATAGGAGAAAAGCAGTAGGAAACAGGGGAACAGGTAGCGGAAAACGATTCGTCCCATGGTTGGAATGGCAGCTGGCATGTTGGATCAGTCCTGGCGTCGACGCGCTTTTATTGTCAGGGTTAACCTGGATTCGGCACCGGGGTTGCGGATTGTATCCGTTGACCCACGGATTTTTCTTAAAATTGCGCGCAACCTTATGTCACAGCATGGCCCCGGTTCAAGGGTGATTGTCATGTCCTGGCGACAGATGTCAATTGCGCTGGATCGGTCAATTGTCAGTAATTGTAACTAAGCCCCCCGGATGCAGGCCAGCGAGTATACGGGTCCCCGGGAAGTGAGTATACTCCGGCATGCTAAATCAATGATAAATCCGTGAAGTGGGTATTCGGAGGGTAAGAATGAAAAAAATTAAAATCACGCTTGGAGTTGCGTTGGTCGCGGGGCTGGTCGCACTTGGCATCGGCCAGTCTCAACTCCAGGAAACTGCCGTAGCTGCCAGCAATGACGTTATGGCGCCACATTTCCAGGTCGATCCGTTCTGGCCCAAACCGCTGCCCAACCACTGGGTACAGGGTCGGACAATCGGCGTCGATGTTGACGATCGCGATCATATTTTCGTGGTCCACCGGGACCAGGAATCCATGTTTTCCGTGCGCACGGAGATCGGTCTCTATGCCGGTGTCAGCGAATGCTGCACACCAGCGCCACCTATCCTCGAATTTGACATAGAAGGTAACCTGGTCAACGCCTGGGGCGGTGCTCGGGAGGGTGCCCCCTACGTATGGCCGGCCTCCAACCACGGCATAGAAGTCGCGCCTAATGGCGATGTGTGGATTGGCGGTAACGGCGGCGGTGACTCCCACGTGCTGGTATTCAGCCGTGACGGTGACTACATCCGTACCGTCGGTATGCCTGGCGAAGACCGGGACAGCAACTCCACCACGCATTTCTCCCAGGTGGCGGAAATCGCCATCGACGAGGATGCCGGTGAAGCCTACCTGGCAGATGGTTATCGCAACCGTCGCGTGGCGGTAGTGGACGTGGCCACCGGTGAGTTCCTGCGGTATTGGGGTGCTTACGGCAACCGTCCCGATGACGATGCCGACGTCACCTACACCCCCGGCGAACCCGGACCCCAGCAGTTCCGCGGCCCGGTACACTGTGCAGAACCGTCCAATGATGGCCTGGTCTATGTCTGCGACCGTGGTGCCGACCGGATTCAGGTGTTCCGCACCGACGGCACGTATGTCCGTGAAGTGATCATTTCGCCGGCAACCCTGGCCCAGGGTTCCACCTGGGATATCGCCTTTTCCCCGGACGACGACCAGGAGTTCATCTATCTTGCCGATGGCCAGAACTTCAAGATCTACATCATCGACCGGGAAACGCTGGAAGTACTGTACACCTTCGGTGACGGCGGACGTCAGCCAGGCCTGTTCTATGCGCCACACAGTATTGCCACGGATTCCGAGGGCAACATCTACACGACCGAGACCTATGAAGGCAAGCGCGTGCAGAAGTTCCTGTTCCAGGGCATGCAGCCGGTAACCGTGCGTGATCGCGCACCGACCTGGCCAGCCGAGGAACTCTAGCGAGTCTTTACGGCTTAGCCGTAAGCTGACCTTGAAAAACCGCGACAGGCCTGGCCTGCCGCGGTTTTTTTATACCCGGCATGATGTCCTGTAGACCTGTTGTCAGCGCCGAACCCATGGGCCGTCCCCGCCACCGGTTGCAGGGGCACGGTCCCCGCCGGCGCATTCCGGGTGATACGCGGCCGACACCGGGCTCACGAAGTCGCGCGGAGCCCTTTCAATATGGTCCCGAATCGACATATACTCGGTGGTCCGGGGGATTTACCCTACTCAGTCCACCAGGTGTTGAATGACTCAACACTGGCATTTGGAGGAAACAATAATGAAAAAGCTTAAGATTTTCATCGGCCTGACCCTTGCAGCAGGCCTTGTCGCTCTCGGTGTGGGACAAGCCACACTGCAGGATAAGGCCGTGGAGGCGGCTGCCAACGATGTGATGGCACCGCACTTCCAGGTCGATCCGCTGTGGCCGGATCCCCTGCCCAACCACTGGGTACAGGGCAACACCATCGGCGTAGATGTTGATGACAGGGACCATATATTCATCGTGCATCGAAACTCCGAATCACAGTTCATGCGAATCCAGGAGATTGGCCTGTATTCCGGCGTCGCCGAGTGTTGTACCCCGGCACCACCAATCCTGGAGTTTGACCTTGACGGCAGGCTCATCAATGCCTGGGGTGGACCGGTAGAAGGAGCTCCCTACGTCTGGCCGGAATCCAACCACGGCATCGAAGTCGCCCCCAACGGTGACATCTGGATCGGCGGCAACGGCGGCCCTGACTCCCATGTCCTGGTGTTTACCCGCGATGGCGAATACATTCGCACTATCGGTATGCCGGGTCAGGACGTTGACAGCAACAGCCAGACCCACTTCGGTCGTGTTGCCGAAATCGCCATTGACGAAGAGGCCGGTGAAGCCTATTTCGCCGACGGCTATGCCCATCGCCGGGTAGCCGTGGTCGATGTCGCCACCGGTGCGTTCAAGCGCTACTGGGGAGCCTACGGCAATCGTCCTGACGATGAAGCCGACGTTACCTACACGCCTGGGGAACCGGGTCCCCAGCAGTTCCGTGGACCAGTCCACTGCGCCGAGCCTTCCAATGACGGCCTGGTGTACGTCTGCGACCGGGGTGCCGACCGTATCCAGGTTTTCCGCAAGGATGGCACCTACGTGCGCGAGGTGATTATTTCTCCGGCAACCCTGGCCCAGGGCTCCACCTGGGATATCGCCTTTTCACCGGACGACGAACAGGAATTCATTTACCTGGCAGATGGACAGAACTTCAAGGTCTACATCATCGACAGGGATTCAATGGAAGTGCTGTACACCTTTGGTGATGGCGGGCGACAGCCTGGCCTGTTCTTCGCGCCGCACAGTATAGCCACGGACTCCCAGGGCAACATCTACACAACCGAGACCTATGAGGGCAAGCGCGTGCAGAAGTTCGTCTACCAGGGCATGCGTCCGGTCACAGAACGTGATCGCGCATCAACCTGGCCTGCGGAAGCTCTTGAGTAACAGCCGGAACTTCAATCGTCCAGATTGAGACAAAAAGCCGTATCGGGAGAACCGATACGGCTTTTTTATTGATCAGACCGGACCACGGGCAGCGCCTGAGCAGGCCACCGGTGATGTTTCAACTGGCACTTTTCGTAACCAGCGCAATGCCTGCAGCAACCGCCATGGCCGCTACGCTGCAGGCACCGGCGATCCCCGGATAAGCCTTCCGCCGCGATCAACAGCGGTCAGTCTGTCGCGAAACAGACCAAAACGGCCGCCGAAAGGTGGCCTTTTTACTGAAAACCTTCCACAATCTGCCCATCCGCCACTAACATCCCGAAAAAAGCAGGAACAGGCAGTAACTACGGAGACGATAATGAAATACAAGCTAAGTTTTATCACCCTGTGCATGATGCTGATGTCACCGGTATTCGCGGCAGAGGAAATCACCGTGGACTATACCTACGGCGGTGAACCCCGGGTGGACCTGGCAAACATGTCCAGGGGTCCGCTCAAGATCGGAAATTTCAGCGATTCCCGGGACGGTGATCCCAACCTGATTGCCGATGCGGCCGGCGGCTACATCGCCGATCGACCATTGGCGGAGATTGTTCGCGACGCACTGGTCCAGGGCCTGGGAAAAGCCAATGCCCAGCTGGCTGAATCCGGCGAAAACATGACGCTGGTGGGCACCGTGGTGTCATCGGAAGCAACTATGCTGGATGAGAATGGCGTCAGTTCCATTCGCCTGACTATTCGCACCCAGGTCCAACTTCGGGGATCCGGAAGAACCATCTGGCAGACTGTTCTGTTCGGTCGGGGCACGGCCCCGCAGTCCGAAGGTATCGAACAGGCACTTGCCAATGCCCTCGATCGCACTATCAGTGGCCTTCTGCAAGACCAGTATTTCCTGATTGAAATCCAGTAGAAACGATGTTGTCGTCGGGCCGGGCACAACGCCCTGCCCGACTCAACTATCTTAGGTTCTCTAGCGAAAGCAGCCCAGCGATTCACTCAGGTTTTCAGCGGGTGGTAGCGCCAGTTCGGGGAACAGGTCCAGCCCGGTCAGACTTTCCACTTCCGTCACAGGGATCAGCTGATCGCAGTGATGAACGTAAAATGGCAGATCCTGCGGGAACACGAAGGCAGCCATCCGGCCAGTCTCGTCTATCACGACTTTGAAGAAGCCACCAGGCACCTTGGCGCCGAACAGGTCGTCCTGGCCAGGTAATTCATAACTGGCTTCAGCGTCCTCTCCACTTTCCAGCAAGTCTCCATAAACAGGCCCGGTCAATACATACACCGCCTCGCTACGATTAGCCAGGTTTCTGACCGCCCATTCAAGTCCGTACCAGGAACCCCGATTCAGCTCACTGTTCCGCGGCACCCTGTTGGTGAGGAAATTGACCTCGGGCCAGTATGGGGTGCCGGCAAAGCTGACCAGCGGCGCAAAATAGTGCAGCTCAAGCTCACTTTCCGCGCTGCCGGCCTCCCCCGGTTGCAGCGTATCGTCGATATAAGGGTCAGGACGGGGATCCCGGGAAAGATTGGTCGCCACTCCGATAGAACCGGGAGTCACCACGTAAGCCACCCAGTCGGCAATCCGCGTTGTCGGGTTGAACGACAGGGTGTAGATGGCCCTGGCAATGAGAGAATTCTGTTCAGGCGTGCCCGTCGGACAACCAGCAAAACAGTGGGCAATGCGCACCGTCTCGGCAGTCGCCGGCGGTGTTGACAGGCCTGTCCAGAAACAACAGGCCACTATTACCAGGTAACACAGGTTTCTTTTTCTCATTTCGGCCTTCCGTCCGTGACCCACGCTGGCCCAGATCCGCCAGCACTGCAGGCCACCGCGTTTACATGCCCGGCTATTCGGACTGCCGGGGATTTTCGAGCCGGCAGAGTAAACCAGGGGTAGCGTCATTTCAATTGTTTAAAATGCTGCTGTCCGCCGGTTGCATCGACTCGTGCCTGCCACGCAATTCGGGATAAAGCGCAAGTTTTTGGCTATCTGAAAGTTGAAAAACAAGGCTTTTGCAATTTTCAGGAAGTATTCGTAACCAAAGCAGCTTACCATGCGTCTATTCCAGTGAGGGCACCGGCTGACCGGTTTCTTCACTGCGCCTTGACCAGTCCTTAACCAATCCTTTCAGCTGAGGTTGAAAATTATGTTCAAATTCGGAAACGTCGCCAGGACCCTGGGAATAGCCGCATTGACTGCCGGCCTTACCGTGGGCCTGAGTTCTGCGGCCGTGGCCCAACGCGTCAGCGACTTCTCACTGATCGATCATCACGGCAAATTCCACCAGGTAAGCCGTTATGCGGATCACGACGCCCTGGTGCTGTTCGTCTATGACAGGGACAGTGAGGTGGTGGAAGACGCGCTGCGTGACTTCAATCGCGAAATGGGACGCTTCGAGGATGACAATGTCGCCTTCTTCATGATCGAGTCCACCGGCATTGCCGACAAATCGGTCATTGCCGCCGCGGCAGCAGAGGATGAGATCGACATCCCCATCCTGGTAGATGATACCCAGCTGGTCAGCGAGGAGCTGGGGATTACCCGTGCCGCCCAGGTCGTGGTGATCGATCCAGCAGCACGGGAAATAATCTACAGTGGCGCGCTGAACGACCGTTTCATGGCCGGCAGTGATCGCCGTCGGGCCCGGAATCACTTCCTGCGCGAAGCACTGGAAACCGTTATTGAAGACGGTGAGTTCAGCCTGGCCGGTCAGCCCAGCAGCGGCGAGGCCATTGTGTTTGACAGTCGCCGGCAACACGCTGCCGCCGGGATCGATTACGCCAGCGATATCGTGCCCATTATCGAGCGCCGCTGCGTTTCCTGCCATCAGGATGGTGGAATTGCCCCGTTCGCCATGAACAGCCACCAGATGCTGCAGGGCTGGTCACCGATGATCCGGGAAACTCTCCTTACCAAGCGTATGCCCCCGGCGCAGATCGACCCGGATTTTGTGCACCTGTACCAGGATCAGAGCCACATCACCATTGCAGAAACCCAGACCCTGATCCACTGGATCGAGGCCGGGGCGCCCAACACCGGCGACAACGATCCACTTGCCGAAATTGTCCATGAAGCCCCGGAATGGGAGCTGGCCGAGCGCTGGGGCGAACCTGATATGGTAGTCAGTATTCCACCCCAGGAAATACCTGCTACCGGTGTTGTTGACTACCGCAACATTGCTCTGCCCCTGAACAACGAGGAGGAGCTGTGGGTTAAAGGCGTTGAATTCAAACCCGGTGACCGGCAGGTATTGCATCACATCATCGCCTTTACCTTCGGCCCGGATGGCGTCAACCAGTTTGATGTCCTGAACCAGGGTATCGGTATGGGCGCCTATGCGCCGGGCAACGCCCCCAACACCTTTCCCGACAACAGCGGCTACCCGCTGCGGGCCAACGGCGGGCTGCTTCTGCAAATGCACTACACGACATCCGGCAAGGAAACGGTGGACGCATCGGAAATCGCTATTTACCTGCACGACGAGAAACCCGCCAAGACCGTGTTCGGTGGCTCAGCCTCGGACCTGAACATCGCCGTGCCGCCGCATGCGAAACGCCACGAAATGACAGCATCCAAGGTCTTTCCCCAGGACAGCTACCTCACCATGCTGGGACCCCACATGCACTACCGTGGCTACGATGCGGATTTCACGCTGATCTATCCCGACGGCACCGAGGAGAGACTGCTCAACGTGCCCAACTACCAGTTCAACTGGCAGACCACCTATGATTTCAAGGAACCGAAATTCATTCCTGCCGGTACCGAGATGGTTTTCAACGGTACCTTCGACAATTCGGCCATGAATCCCTACAACCCCGATCCGTCTGTCGAACTTAACTTCGGTGAACAGACCTGGCAGGAGATGTTCTTCGGCTTCTACCAGTACTACGAAGCCGACAGGTAATACTGGTTTTCGGTGACACTAAAGCCCGGGCATCTCTGCCCGGGCTTTTTTATTGCTGCCGGAAAAGTCCTGCCAGCAGCCCGGCGACGGGGGCAGCGCAACGGGTGGTCAGTTATCCGTGTACAGATTGGCCGCCAGCGACTGGTGCCGGCATCCTGTGCGGGATTCAGCCTGGAGACAGTGCCAGGCGAAAGCCTATGGTGGGGTTACGCACTCCCGGGTCAACACCGCCACGAACGGCGCAGCGAATATTGGCAGGGCCATCGGCATAGGATCCGCCGCGCATCACCCAGAGAGCGTCCTGCTCCAGGTTGGTGCCATTGTCGGCCGTCGTATACGGATAGGGCTGGTAAGGACTGCGGGTCAGCTCCCACACGTTACCACTCATGTCGGCCAGGCCGTAATTGCAGTCCGGACAGGGAAAACTGCCGACCGGCCGGGTCTGGTCGGTATTAAAGTTGGCCCGGTTTCCAGTCAGCTGATTTCCCCATGGGTAGACAGAGCCCGCGGTGCCGCGAGCGGCTTTTTCCCATTGCGCTTCTGTAGGCAGGGTAATGCGCCAGCCGGCCAGCAGCAGTTCCCGCAGGGCGGACGGTGTCTCTTCCGCTGCCAGGAGACGCTCCTGCAGCCATCGGCAGTAGGCCAGGGCATCGGTCCAGGTGATATTGGCCACCGGATGGTCAGGTTCGTTGGCAAGGGCTTCCGGCACAAACGGGTGACCCGTGTCCTCGATGAATGCCCGATATTGCGCCACGGTGACTTCGTAACGTGCGAGAAAGAATCGCGGCAGGTCGACAGTGCCCTGCTGCCGGGTGGCCGACCAGCGTTCGTTCGCGTAGGCCTGACGATCTACGCCCGGGTCCGATCCCATCAGGAATTCGCCGGCGGGAATCTCCACAAAGCCCAGCAGTCGTTCCTCCGGCAACTGCCACAGATCAGACCGGAAACCACTGATACTGACCGGCGATGCATCGATTGCCCGCACCTCTTCCTGAAGTGCCTTTCTGCCCTGGACATACATCCAGACGGCGACGAAACTCACCAGTACCGCCAGGATGATAAAGCCGATTCTGGCGCCGCGCGTCTCGGCGGATGTCACTGATTGACCGGCGTCCGGTGCATTGCCCGGGCGCTGATTTTTCCGGCTCATCGAGCGGCAACCAGGCGGGCACAGGCGAACGCCCAACCGTGGTCACAGGCCCGGGTGTATAGCTGAGTTTCCGGCATATCCATGAGGTTCAGGCCACCCTGTCGCAACATCAGGCGCAGGTCCAGTTCCCGTGGCACTGCCCGGGTTAACGTCCCGGGTTCAAGCAGGTTGACACAACCCGCCTGGAATTTCAGCTCACAGGCCCGGGCAAAATATCCCAGGGCCAGTTCCCGGTCAGCTTCCACGATCCGCCCTTCCAGGTAATGGATGCCCAGCTCGTTACAGGCCCAGGCGGAACTGTCGCTGCAGTAGGTACCTTCCAATTGCAGCAGCCGTTGGCAACTGTTGCTCACCCCATCGGCACAGGCCTGTTGCCAGAATGGCACACTGTCTCCCGTGTGCCGGCCATCGGTCTTGCCAAGCAGGGTCATGCCGCCAAACACGACTATCCAGATAGCCATGTGGGCGAGATTGGGCTTAACACCCTGCCAGTTCTCAGACCACAGGTTTACCAGGTTTGCCGAGTTGATGGCTCGCACCGACCGGTCGATGGCGATGACACTCAGGTTCAACAGGGGCACACAGAGCAGCTTGTCATAAAAAGTCGGTACGCCCAGTTCACCCAGCAACCAGTACAGAACAAACACGCCGATTCCATAAAGCGCTCCGAACACGGCTTTACCCAGGGGTGTCCGTGGTGAAGTCGAGGGATCGGTAATCAGCAGGTGCAGTCCGAGAAACACGGCCGCGGGAATTTCAGAATCGATAAAATAAGGCACGCCGGCCACAGTCGAGTATCCGGCGCTGAGACCGAAAATCACTATTGCCGCGGTACCTGCCACCAGGGTGATGGAGAAAAAATACATCACCACCAGGCCGATGAGGAACAGGAACGTATAGATATTAGGCGCCAGGGTCAGGGTGGATGCTATTTCCCGACCCCAGGTCAGGTCGGTGGTGCCGGTCAGGATCAGCACCAGCGAGAACAGTCCCAGGGCGAAAGCTGAGGGATTGAAAATATGTACGCTTCTGCCTTCCCGTTGCCAACGGACAAATTCCTTGCCCATGAAACCGGCGGCGATCATCAGGAACTGCATGTAGAACCAGTCATCGCGAAACCACAGAAACAGATTAACGCTGAATATAATGGGAAACGGGCCGAATCCCAGCGTGTACTGTTCACGCCGACTCCAGGCCAGCAGCATGTCAAAGCTGTAGGCAAACAGTATCTGTCCTGCCAGCAGCCACATATGATCGTAAACCGGTTGCCAGAAGTACCCCCAGTAAAGGTACAGGCTGAACTGGACCATTGCCTGCACGTAGTGCTGGGGTCGTAACCGGTATTCAAACGTGCGCGCGGTGCCTTCCTGCCTGAGCCGCGTATACAGCCATCCCAGCCAGACGACGATAAACAGCGCTGCTCCACAGAATGACCAGGTCAATACCGCGCTTTGCTGAATGCGGGGACCCAGGGAAATGGTAAACAGGGCTGCCGCCAGCAACAGGGGAAACAGCAGGGGCTGATAAACACTGCCGGCGGGTTGAAGAACGGCTGTCGAACCTCCCGAACGAGACTGGACAACCTGGCGGCTGACGTTGGCGCCATTACTACTACTTTTACTCTTATTGCGCCTGCTGCCGGCACTGCTGCCGCGACGTTTTCTACTTGAGGCCATGGTCCTGTTTCCTGCCACTGCTGACCGACGATGAAGACGAAGCATAAACCACCTGCGGTCCTATTTCAATTTAGCTAAAACCACATAAGCTGCTGGCATTGAAGGATTTTTTAGACAGAAAACGAATCCTGGGCGATCAGCTGGTGGTCAATTTACGCTACCGATAAGGCGCCTGACGACTCTGCGTCGATAACACATTCCGCCAACGGTTGATCAGATTGGCCAACTCTGTTTCCTGCCATGCCTTCGAATGCCTGGCATCGCCATGATTGGTAACCTGGCATGAAAACTGTATGGTTCAGCGTAACTGAGTTGCGGTTGAATTGGTCCTGGAGGGCGGAGAACATGGTAGAGAAGAAAGAACACGACAGGGAACAACAGGATTTCGAGGCCGAAGACGAGGCCCTTGCGGCATCAACGGAAAGCCGGCCCGCCGAGGGGTCTGCTGCCACTATCTGGCCGCAGCTCAGAAAGCTGCTTGTTTTCCAGGTCAAATTATACGTCGACGCCCTGCGGGACCTGTTGATGAGCCCCCTTTCCGTGGTGGTATTTATCGTCGATGCAGTGCAGCGCAACAAGGGTGATGACTGCCTGTTCGAATCACTCCTGCAGTTTGGCCGGCAATCCGAAAAGGCCATCAACCTCTTCAACCAGCATGATATTGACGACAGGAATTACCGGGGCATCGATTCGATCCTGGTGCAGGTGGAAGACGCCGTTAAAAAAGAATACACGGACGGCAGCGTGTCCGCCGCCGCAAAGGATGCCATCGACAAGTCGCTGCAGAATCTCCGGCGCGGACTGAAAAAATCGAAGGACGCTCAGCAATAGCGCCGGAATTCCGGCGATGCAGATCCGGCTGCCTGGCAGCAACATGGACCAGGCTGCGCCGGGATCCGTATTGCGGCACGGACCCCGGCGGACGGCATCAGAACTGCCAGAGGGCCCGTGCATACCAGCGACGACCACGACCATCAAAGACCGCACCGTCAAAGGTATTGCGCCGGTACAGCGGCAATTCCTCGTCGGTCAGATCGATAACGCCAACGGTCAATATGGTCGAACCTAGATTGTCATTGGCCCATTGCAGGTTGTAGGTGTACTGGATATCCCAGGTGTCATAACTGTCGACCTTGGCCCTGGCGTAGAGCAGGTCGAGATCGGTACGCTGGGGATTCTCCACGTAAGCATCGTGACCCAGTACCTGGTATGAGCCGATGTGGCGGTTGAATACCGACACGCGATGATTGTCGTAGACCCAGCTGAAGCTGATATTGCCCTTGTTGTCGGGTAATTCGCGAACGATATTCTGTTCGCCATCGGTACCGGCGGCATCGAACTTGCCGGTTTCCTGCAGGCCCAGTTCCAGTCCGGGTACGTTGCTGACGTTGTACTCGTCAACATGGGTGTAGTCCACCCCCAACCGGAACTGACCCCAGTCGTTGTCCCAGCTGAAACCTGCCCGAAGATCGATACCCTGCACCTCGATATTACCGGCATTCACCGCCGGCAGCACCAGGGTGACAAGGTCCGCATCGGTGTCGTTGGAAAGACGCTGTACGCCATCCACCACGTAGGCCGCCGGATTGACGACACAATTGCGACGCTCATCGGAGTCCCGTCCGAACTGGGCCTCCAGGGCCGCCGGGTTACAGGCTACCGGCATGCCGTCCGGACCACGGTTATCGGTGGGGATGGTGTCATTGAAAATAAAGTTGGACGGGTCCTGCACCGCCTGGTTGAAGGCCGCGATTTCCGGGTTAAGGGCCGCCCGTGGAATCTTGGGCAAGACCCGGTCATCGACTTCGAAACGCCAGATGTCCGCACCGAGATTGAAGCCGTCCAGCACGCCACCGGGGGTCCACTGAATACCGATGTTGTAGGTGTCGGCATTCTCGTTGCCGAGGTCCGGGTTAGGCGCGCCAACCGTGAACGAGCCTTCGGAGATGGCGTTTTCATTGGTTGCCGGCAACAGCCCGGCACGAACATCCTGGTTCCGTATGGGGTCGAGCACCGTAGTGGCAAAAGCCTCGAAGGCCTGGTTGACGACACCGATATTGGGTGCCCGGAACGATTGGGAATAAGACGCCCGGAACAGCAGCTCTTCCACCGGTCGCCAGCTGGCGGCAATCTTGGGCGAAATATCGCTGCCGATATTACCGCCGTAGTCCTCGTACCTTAGCGCGATCTGGGTTTCCACGTTGTCCAGGAACGGCAGGGACAGTTCCACGAACAGGGCATCGATGTCCCGCTCATCGTCGAAATTGAACAGGCAGTTGGCACACTCCAGATTGTTGGTAATATTTTCCGCGTATTCGTTCGGCTGCGCGAAAAGCCCGCCGGGGCCGTAGCCGATAATCACGCGTTCCAGGCCGGGCTGATTGATTTCCGGCGCCTTGCCGGAAGCCTGCCGTTCGCGGTGCTGGTAACCGGCAGCGAACTGGGCCGTGCCGCCGGCCATTTCGAACAGTTCACCGGAGACCACGGCATCGAAAACCGCCAGCTGGTTACGCTTGTCGGCGCGCAGCAGGTTCGACGCTGTCATCCAGTCAATCAGTTCCGGTGAATTCGCCAGGTCGGGGTTGACCAGGGACGTCAGAAACGGGTTGTAAAACTGGCAGCCATCCTGACCGTGGTTGGTGCTGGTCAGCGCCAGGGAAAAGCTTTCTCGGGTATTGAGGATATAGTTGGGAAACACAATATCGAATACGCCGGACAAAGACGACAGGAAAGGCACGGCCAGGAAATTGAAATCCGTGGTGCCGTTGGGCGTGCAGTTCGGTCCGCCAAGCCCGCTGAGCGCCAGCTCGGTGCGGTCCCGTATCATGGTATTGTATTCCTGCTCGATACTGGATTCACTCAACGACAACGACACGTCGTAGGTCATGGGTCGATCGGCCAGTTCAAAATCGCCACGAAAACCCGCCTGCAGGCCGGATGTCTTGTTCGACGTGATCAGGTCTTCATCTTCCCTGGGCCAGCCGGTGGAAATCGTGCTGCCGGGGGTCAGGAAGCCCTCGCCAAAGCCACCGTTTGCAGCCAGGTTCGGGTTGTTGGCTGGCGGCAGCCCGGGGGTATTTCCGGCAAACTCGGCAAACGCCCCCAGCAGGGCCGGAGTCGGTATAGCGTGCAAAGACCGGGAAAACGCATAGCTGCTGCCTTCCCGCGTGGTGTCCACTTCGGAGTACTGGAAGAAAGAATAAAACTCCAGGTTCTCACTGAAGGTGTGTTCGAACGAGCCCGCCAGGCTGGACCGCTCCTGGCCGAGGGCGATGAACTGATCGGAAATCGTGTCTTCCACGCAGGTACCGCTGCGCCGGCCAACGCCGGTGAAGCGGTTGTCAACAAAGAAGTCACCGTTGTTGCCTGACAGGGTCTCGCACAGCGGATCGGTCCACACGATACCCCGCGTGCCGCTGATGCTTTCCCCCAGGCCCACCCGCTCTGCCTGGTTCTGGGCCGTCAGGGGCAAGATTGATGTAGGCCGGGTTGAAATTGGAGCCGAATGGTGTGTTGACGTCAAATGATCCCACCCGTCCGGTGGAAACGGTCCGCTCCGGGTCGTAGAAACTGGAATGCTCAAGCAGCACCGGGTCCCGTTCGAAGTACTCTCCGGAAATCACCAGCCGGGTATCCCCTTCGTTAAAACTGGTTCCCCAGATTGCCGAAATGGTTTCCTCGTAGGTGCTGCCTTCTTCCTGGATACCCTGCACGTCACCGTAGATTTCCAGGCCTTCGAAATCGGTGCGCATGATGATGTTCACCACGCCGGCAACGGCATCGGAGCCATACAGCGCGGAACCCCCGTCGGTCAATACTTCGATCCGCTCGGTCATCACCAGGGGAATGCTGTTCAGATCGACGGATTCCTGACCGGAGCTGGACACCACTGCCGCCGGGGTGAATCGCTTGCCATTGATCAGCGTGAGGGTTGAATTGCCACCCAGGTTGCGCAGGTTGACCGACGCTGTGCCCGCCAGTTGTCCGGCATCCGTGGATCCGTTGACATTGGCGTTGGAGGGCTGATTGACTTCCAGGTTGCGGATAACGTCCCAGATGGCGGACGCGCCCTGTGCTTCGATGCTGTCCCTGTCGATGACGTCCACCGGGGACGGCGCATCCTCGGGGCTGCCTCGCAGGTAGGAGCCGGTTACGACCACTTCTTCAACTTCGACCTGCTGCTGCGCCGACGCGGGCAGCGTCAGCGTAATTCCTGCAAACATAACAGCAATGGCAAGCGCCCTTGGCCTGCCGGGAAAGGTATTGCGCATGGTATCCCCCTTGATTCGGATATACTTCTTATAATCCGGCCCGGATTTATGGTTATCCGGGCATTCTACTACGCCGTTCTATTACAAAGTTTGACTACGACGTTGTACTACGATTTTCTACCGCGAATTGTCATGCCGGCGGTAACAGCTACTTCGTCCTGAAGTGACCTGACCCGTAGCTGCACAATCACGCTGGTCCGCGTCTAGTATAGGTGAACCGTTTACCCCGCCGCAACAGAATTAGCTGGCCGCCAGCAGCTGTTCCGGCTTACGACAACAATCCCACCGGCAGTAACAGAACCTGCCGCAAATTCCCGGCAAATTCGTTACCCCGCCAATCCGGCCTTTCCCTTAAACCGTGATTTGAGTACTATCAGCGGGGCTCGCGACTCGGGTATAATCAGTGCTGACCCGCACTTCCAACAGCGCTCACCGAACAGCTCGCCGAAATGCTTGCCGAACAGAAAGTTGCATGGAAAACCACCCACCGCAAACCGATCGGGAACTGATTAAAATCAGTGCCAGGGAAATCCAGGTAGGCATGTACATGGCCTATGCCGACCGGCCCTGGCTGGAAACACCATTCCTGTTCCAGGGTTTTCTGATCGACAACGAAAAACTCCTGGACAAAGTCAGAAAGGAATGTGAGTTCATCTACGTGGACAAGGGCAAGAGCCTCCACGTCCAACCGCCGAAAAAACCACTACCGGCACCAGTACGCAAATCCGGCGAAAAATCGAAAATGTCCCCGATCGATCGCAAGCGGCTGCAAAGCGCCCGCCCGGACCGCTACGTAACCACCAGGCCAGTGGAGGAGGTATTCGATTCGGCCTATGAAAAGCACCAGGTCACCCTCGATACCATCAATGACGTGTTGCGCGACGTCAAGACCGGCGAGGGAATCAATGTCACCAAGGTCCGGCGTACCGTCAAGGAATGTGTCACAAGTATCGTGGAAAATCCCAACGCCATGCTGTGGCTTGGCCGCCTGCGTAACCGCGATGCCTACACCGCGGAACACTGCCTGAACGTCGGCATCCTGGCCATCGCCATGGGCCGGCACCTTGGCCTGGACGAGAAAACCCTGGAACTGGTGGGGCTGTGTGGCATGCTGCACGACGTGGGAAAAATGCACGTGGATCCGGAAGTGTTGAACAAGCCCGGGCGGCTTACCGAGGAAGAGTTTGCCATCATCAAGACCCACTGCGAAATCGGCAAGTCCATACTGTCAGAGGATACTCAACTGCCGAAGGAAACCATCGAAGCGGCCTGGAGTCACCATGAACGCATTGATGGCGGCGGCTATCCGCGGGGGATGCAGGCATCGAGTCTCAGCCTGTACACCCGCATCATTTCCATCGTGGATACCTACGATGCCATAACCACCAATCGCTGTTACGACAATTCCAGGCCGGCGACCGAGGCGATCAAGATCCTGTTTTCCTGTCGCGATTCACAATTCGACGGCTGGCTCGTGGAAGAATTCATTGCCTGCCTCGGAATTTATCCAACCGGGTCCCTGGTGGAATTGCACAGCGGCGAAGGCGCCGTGGTTATTGACAGCAACAAGACCAGCCGGCTCCATCCCAAGGTTTCCATCGTGCTGGACGAAAAAAAGCGAACCCGTCAACCGTTGATTGTCGATACCCGCCAGTATCAGGAACAGCCGGACGGCCGAACCATCAAGTCCGTCCTGGATGAAAACGAATTCAAAATCGACCTGGAATATATTTTTTCGCATCTCCATCTCTGACAACACTGCCTGCAATCCCTGCTGACATCTGCCTAAGACATCAGTGCGTACCAGTAATCGAGGGCAGGACCCCGGAAATCAATGGCCGATTCACCCACGCAGAAAACCCGATTCAAAAACCCCTATGGCGGTTTCTGGACCGACCTGGAAACTGGCATGGATCTGCTGGATGGCAGAAAAGCCCTGGGCTGGATCGACGATGATGAAGCTGACCTGTTGGCACAGTGGATCTCCCAGGGGTACGTGATTATTCCCCAGGCCATACCCGGGACCGTGGTTGACAGTGTCAACCGGGAAATCGGCCGCGTGCTTGAGGCCCAACCCGCGGTATGCCGCACGTCCTTCTGGCGGGATGGCGTCAAGCACTGGGAAGACGCAGCAAGGGAACACATGCAGGAGGAGGAAGCCAAGCTGCTAGATCTGCACATGGTCTCCGAAGCGGCGCGTCAGGCAATTTTCTCACCACCTGTTCATCGCTTTCTTACCCTGGTTTTTGAACGCCTGCCCGTTGCCTTCCAGTCTCTTGCCTTCGAAAATGGTTCCCAGCAACCCACCCATTGCGATGTCGCCTTCGTGCATGTCGACTCACCAAGAGAATTTATCGCGTCGTGGATTGCCCTGGAAGATATCAGGCCAGGCAGTGGTGAACTGCATTATTACCCGGGCAGCCACCGACTTCCGGACGTGACCTTCGCCGATGACAATATCTGGGCCAGTGGCGATCTGAGTGACTACAGTGCAAAGCTGGACAAGGCGGCAACAGCGGCAGGCCTGCGCCTGCAGCGTTTTACACCCGGCAAGGGTGACGTGCTGCTGTGGAGCTCCGGCCTGTACCATGGCGGCACTCGACGAACCCGCCCCGACCTTACGCGCAAGAGCCTGGTCACCCACTATTGTCCCCAGGGGCGACACCCCCATCCTCCGATAAGCCCGGGTCGCATCCACGCAACCCGTCACCAGGGATTTGTCTGTGCTGAAAGCACACCGCTGATGTCAGTGTGAGAATTCCCGGTCGTCCCTGAAACGGGCGACGAAGCGCCTCAGAATCTGTTGCGCCTCCGGTGTGCTCTCCCCCGCCAGGCTGTTGATAAGGGCAGCGGCCTGGTCCGGCGGAAAGTAGCCGTGATTCCGGTAGGCATTGATTCGTACGGTAAACCCGGCGGCGTCTCCTTCCGGGTGGAACTGGGTGGCATAGATGTTAGCCTGAAGGCGAAACATCTGTACCGGGCAGGCGTCGCCGGTAGCCAGCAGCGTACATCCGGGAGGCACCTCGTCACAGGCTTCCTTGTGCCCCACGAGGACCCGGAATTGACGGGGCAGGCCCTGCAGCAGGGGATCGCGCTGTCCCTCCCCGGTAAGGCTCACCGTGGTCCCGCCAACCGCCTCCCCGTAACGGGTCGATATGGACGCACCGCAATAGCGTCCCAGCAGGCCGTTGCCGGAGCAACAGCCCAGGAAAGGAAAATCCCGTTCCACAATGTCGTGGAAGAGACGGAAAAATCCCTGCTCTACGGTGCGCTGAATGCTGCTTTTCCGCTGTTCCGGCAAGCCGACATCAAAAGGACTGCCGCCGACAATTATTGCCGCATACCGATCCAGGTCGATATCGTCCAGCCCGTCCCGTTCCACCCGGCGGCGCACGGTTTCCCGGGGATGCAGCTGCCCGTATTTCCTGATGGCCTCCAGTTCATTGTCGGCGGTTTCGTCTTCGGGACGCAGCTGAAGTATCAGCAGCGGTTTAAACCTGGAGGAACGCTTCACTGGGGCCACTTGTCGCTTAATCCATGGAAGGGCTGGAGTCCTGACGCCGTGGCTCAAGAGTTACGAACACCTTAAGGAAACTGGCGCCACCCATTCCAGGCCAACCAGGTGGCGTCAGGAACCGAGAAAGCTGATCAGCTTGTCATTGACAATTTCCGGCACCTCTTCGTGGGGATTGTGCCCGACGTTGGGAATAAGAAAGACCTCACCATTTTCGAACACGCCGGCCGCGTGACGGGCCTCCTCCGCAAAGGTCGGGTAATCCTCCTCCCCTCCCATGATCAGGGTCCTGGTTTTAATATGCTGCCAGTCGTTTACCACGGTATCCATGCCACGCATGTGGCCCGTCAGCGCACTCACGTAAGCCATCCGGGGCCAGTCTCCGCTGAGTCGTTGTCCGTAACGGATGCGCATGTGTTTCAGGTATTCGGGTTTCCAGGTCACGTAATTGTCGTCGGCCCAGCGCAGCAGCGACTCATAAACGGCGTCCATGTCCGGATTGGTGTTCACCTCGCCGGTCAGTGGTCGAAATCCGCGTCCCGCTCGCCGGTCGGTGAGGCCAATCTGGTTTACCGTGACCAGGTGGGTGGTTCGTTCCGGGTACAGAAAGGCAAACCGGGTAACCATCTGCCCGCCGATTGAATGACCGACCATGGCGGCCTGTTCGATGCCCAGATGATCCATCAGTCGTGCCGTATTGGATGCCCACAGGCTGATACTGTAAGGAATAACCGGTTTGGAGGACTTGCCCCAGCCCAGCCGGTCCTTGGCGATGACCCGGTAGCCCGCTGCAGCCAGTGCCTCGATCTGCGCCTGCCAGTACCAGCCGTAATACAGCCCGCCGTGGTGAAAGATGACGGTTCTGCCGTTGGCCGGGCCGGTGGGCGCGACGTCCATGTAGGCCAGGCGGACATCCTGGTTGTAAAGCCTGAAGTTCATGGTTTTCACCGGATAGGGATAGTCGATTTCCTCCAGGTTGATGGAAACCGGGCCCCAGTCTGCAGGTGCGGACGGGGGCGGTTCCGCCTGGGAAAACACCAGGCCCGGCAACGTCAGTGACAGTACCGACAGCAGACACAGTAATCCGGACCGCATGGCCGATAACAGGACCGGCAAGCGAGAGTTCATGGCCCTGGCCATCATCTTGAAATTAAGCATCGTCATGAAATGTCTCCTCCTTCGTGGTTCAGCAACAAGCCGTCCAGCGGTTCAACCTGGCGGATTTCAGCGTCACAGACGGTAATTAAGCAGAGCTTTCCGGATATAGCAACCCTTCCCGTCGCCCTTGCCAAGCGCGACAACACCGCAGTGGTGCCCGACAGGCCCCGCCCAAAGGGGCTTCAAGGCGAGCCCACTGCCTTCGTTGTCTCGCCTTGACAGGCCGACGCCTGCCGGCGGCAAGACGCCTCGTCAGTGACCTCGCCTGAAAGCCAGAGTATTTCCATACTTATTCCGAGGTTCTTTAGCTATGTATAAGCCCATCCGGTTGTCCTGACGAGACCAAGGACCCCGTAGCGGACCACGGCTGCACTGCCTGGCACTGCTTACCGTGAGGCTCCGTTAACGCGCTGCAGTAGTGGTAAGCTTTCTGGTAACCAGAAATCGGCTGCAGGTCATGATAAAGAGACTGCACAGAAACCGGGCAATGTGCCCACAACCGAACCACCGGCAAGGAGAAAATCCATGAAGCTGTTCGCCTGGCACCTCAACCGAATTTCCGTGTTTCCGCCATTGACCCGGCTGCTCGCCACGGTATTGCTCACCGGTCTCGGGGCACTGGCCCACGGTGTCGAATACCAGCTGACCGACGCCACCATCGCCGATCTTAATGCCGCCATGGACGCCGGTGAACTCAGTTCCGTCGAACTGGTCGAGCTGTTTCATGCCCGCATGGCGGCCTACGACAAGCAGGGTCCCGGCATCAATGCCGTGCTGACCCTGAACCCCGATGCCCTCGCCCGGGCCCGGGCTCTGGACGCGGAGAGAATCGCCAGCGGCCGACGCTCACCGCTACACGGAATTCCGGTAGTGCTGAAGGACAACATGGACACCAGTGACCTGCCCACCACGGGAGGGTCCTTCCTGCTCAAGGATTCCCTGCCAGCGGACGACGCCTTCGTTGTCGACAGGCTGCGGAAAGCCGGCGCCATCATTATCGCCAAGGTCAACATGAGTGAATTCGCCTCCGGCGGCGCGCTGAGTTCCCTGGGTGGTCCTACCTACAATCCGCATGATACCAACCGTTCACCGGCTGGCTCATCCGGCGGTACCGGCGCTGCCATCGCCGCCGGCTTCGCCATGATGGGACTTGGCACCGACACCGGGGGATCGGTGCGCGGTCCATCCTCGGCCAATGGCATCGTGGGACTGAAGACAACCCACGGCCTGCTCAGTCGTGATGGCGTAATCCCCCTGGCGCTGACATTCGACACCGTGGGTCCCATGGCCCGCAGCGTTTATGATGTCGCGGTATCACTGGGCATTATGACCGGGATAGATCCTGCCGATTCATCCACGCAAAAAAGCGCCGGCCACTTCGAAACGGACTATACCCGCTTCCTCGATGCCAGTGCACTTGACGGCGCCAGGATCGGAATCGCCCGGGTATTCATGGGCAGCGACCGGGAAGTGGACTGGATCATCGAATCCGCCCTGCAGACCATGCGTGATGCCGGTGCCGAGATCGTGGACGTGGAAATACCGGACTGGTTGATGGATGTTCGCGGACGCTATTACCGGACGATCCGCTACCGGGAATTCCGTGCCCAGATTGAAGATTATCTCGCCACGCTCGAACCCGGGTATCCGCGAACTCTGGATGACATTATCAGGCAGTCGATGACCCTGACTTCCAGGCGCGCCGACGGCGTGATTCCCAATCCCGGGCGCTGGAACCTGATGATGCGCGAAGACGACAGCGGTGAACTTGACGATTACCAGTACCTGGCGGTGCGCGACCATGCACTGCCACTGGTACGCAGCGTGCTGGAAGGCATCATGGATGAACTTGAACTGGACGCCATCGTGTACCCGACCTCCACCACCAGGCCCGGGCGGGCAGACCCGGACCCGGTAACGGACAGCGGCCCGGGTGGCGGTGAATCCCCCGTGAGCCTTGCCAATATGTCGGGTTTTCCCGACATGATCGTTCCAGCAGGGTTCACCGGTCGGGGGCTGCCGGTTACAATTTCATTTCTTGGCACGGCGTTCAGTGAACCCCGGCTGCTGGCGCTGGGCTACGCCTTCGAGCAACTTACCAGGGCCAGGCGACTGCCGGCCCGTACTCCCGTGTTGAACAATGAACTGATTTCCTACTAGTTATGGAATAGATAATCCATTACCCTTTTCCAGACCCGCAATCCAGGACACCACCATGCCCCGTCACTGTAACTTCGTCAGTTTGCTGTTGCTGCTGCTTATCATGCCGGCGGCTGAATCCCAGCCGCAGAGCCTCGACCTCGTAGAAGCGACTATCGCCGACCTGCAACAGGCAATTCTGAACCGCACGATAACCTGCCGGGAAATCGTCGAATTGTATATTCGTCGCATCGAGGCTTACGACCAGGCAAGCGGTCTCAATGCCATCACCGCGATCAATCCCCGGGCGCTGGATTATGCCGCTGCAATCGACAGCAGTATCGACAATGGCCAGGCGCAGCCGGACCTGTTCTGTGCACCCTTACTGATCAAGGACAACTTCGATACCTTCGACATGGTGACCTCCGGGGGTTCCGTTGCCCTTGCCGGGTCAATACCGGCGGACGACGCGTTCATGATCAGTCGACTGCGTCAGGCCGGTGCCATTGTAATGGCAAAAACCAATATGGCGGAGTGGGCGTTCAGCCCGCGGGAAACGGTCTCTTCATCCCATGGTCGGACGGCTAACGCCTATGACCTGACGCGGGTACCGGCCGGTTCGTCCGGGGGCACGGCATCCGCTGTAGCAGCCAGTTTCGGGGTGGCCGGGATGGGCAGTGACACCGGAAATTCGATCCGGGGCCCCTCTTCTCACCTGGCGCTGTTTGGCATTCGTTCAACCCTGGGTCTGACCAGTCGCGACGGTGTCATTCCCCTGTCCTTCGACCGGGATATTGCCGGTCCCATGGCACGCACCGTGGAAGACGGAGTTCGCCTGTTTAACGTGGTGGCGGGATACGATGTCAACGACCCCCTGTTGCTCCCGGGACGACGTGAACCGGATTACCGGCTGTTTCTCCGGGCGAGCGGGCTGCAGGGAAAAAGACTGGGCGTGTTCAGGACCCTGGTGGACCAGGAGGATGCAGACCCGGAAATCAGGCAGCTGTTTCTGGATGCCCTGGTCGACCTGGAGGAAGCCGGAGCCACCATCGTGGATCCGTTTTTCATCGACAATTTCGTCCAGCTCAGTGAAGCAATTCCGTCCTGCGGGCGCTTCCGCCATGATGTCGGGCAATACCTCAGGACACTGCCTTCACCCCCAACGCTGGATGTCAACGAACTGCTGGCAAGGGGAGAATTTGCCGAGGAAAGCAGGAGCGCTTTCGAGTTTTATGCCCGTTTCCCCCTGGACACTCCGCCGGATGAATGGCAGCCACCCTGTTCAACCTGGCCCGATCACCCGGAGCGTCATCGGCTGCTGGAAAGCACCCTGGAAGCGATGAACACCGCCGGTATCGATGCCCTGATATTTCCCACCTGGTCCAATCCGCCGGCTCCCATCGATCGGGCACGCCAGGAATACCGGGGGGACAACAGCCAGCAGCTGGCCCCGGATGCCGGTCTTCCGGCTCTGACCGTGCCGATGGGATTCTGGCAGAATCGACTGCCCGCGGGGTTGCAGTTTGTCGGGCGACCTTTCGCCGAAGGGATACTTATCGAGATGGCCTATGCCTATGAGCAGCGGACGAAGCACAGAAGGCCGCCCCCGGGATTTGACTCCCTGCCCTGACCAGGCGGAAAACGTGGCGGACGGCCAGCCGTGACCGTGGCGGTCTGGATAACTATGGTAATTTCCTGCCTTTCAGGCGAGCTCAATGACGAGACACCTTGCCGCGGGTATGCGTCAGCCTGTCAAGGCGAGGCAACAAAGTCAGTGGTCTCGCCTTGAAGCCTCTTCGGATCGCGCCTGTCGATAACGTCCAGGGACTGCTCCAGTTGCTGTCCGTCTTCCAGCGCAGCCAGTTCCGCCATCAGGTTGACCGTGGCGTGCATTTCCTCCAGCGTTGCCTGAAACCGCGTGCCGTCCTCAAGACCCTGGTCACGGGCCAGTGCAGCATTGTTCAGTTGCCTGATCATGACCAGCATGCGGTCCCCTTCCTCGCGAAGTCGGGTAAAACGCCGCTGGTTGGGCATCACTCTGGCAGCCAGGCCCCAGACGCCCGCTTCGATGAACAGCAGTCCCACTATTACGATGAGTAGCTGCATCTGCAGGCTGATGCCAGGAGACAGCACTACCGCCCCCAGCACGATGGCCATGCCCATCAGGCCCAGAGACATATCAATAATTTGGTTACGTTTTCTCTTCATCAGAACTCCCGTACCGTCCGCACTCAACCACGAAATCAATGGTCATCCTAGGACGGGCGGAGAGTTCTGTATAGGCCGTATTGCCCAGAACGCTATCAGGTTCACAGAATCAGGGCATCCAGCCGTCGGATTGCCGCTTCAGGGCAAGCGGTAGGCCACCAGTGAACCCGGGAAATCGGTGCGGGAGCTGCCAACCTGAACAACGATGTACTGCCTGCCCTGATGCATGTAGGTCATCATGCCGTATTGCCCGGGGGCCGGTAGCGGCACACTGGCCAGGACTTCACCGGTAAACTTGTCCCTGGCATTAAGCGTCAGCGGCGCATCCGGCTCCATCTGGGCCATGCCTTCACTGAGGGCCCGTGTCTGCACCAGGATATCGCCCATGGGCATCTGGATTGACCAGCCCGTGCCGCCGGTGTTGGGCACATCCACGCCCTGCAGGAGTGGATGGTTTCGGATCTCCGCCGGTGTTTCCCCTACCGGCAGTGACCAGGCTTTTGCGCCGCTGTTCATCTGGTAGGCAGTCAGTTGATTATTCATTGGCTTATACAGGGTCAACCCGTCTATGCGGGGCAGCCCCCCGCCACCACCCGGCAGCCAGGCCGCCACGGTCCTGCCCGTGGTGGGTGTGCTGTTTGGTGTCGCCCCACCGGCGCCGGGCTCGGGATAATTGGGGTTGTCCCGGTCTTCGCCATTGGTGGGTCGCATGAATCCCGGCGCCGTGCAGTTACGTCGGTGGGAGTTGAACATCATGCCGGTGTCGGGATCGGCAACCGGGGGATGAGGGATGACATTGCCGCCGCCGAGGCAGCCGACGTTATTGAGAAACGGATTGTCATGGTTTTCCGGCAATGGCGGCACGTAAAGCCCACCGACCCGAAACTGACTGAGAATTTCCATGGCCTGATTTTTCAGTTCCGGGGTGTAGTCAATGACGAACTCTTCGGTAATGCCATTAAGAACGATGGGGTCCACCGGTTCCGGCCAGGTGGGGTATGGCTGGGTGGGCGAGGTGTAATTGCCGGGCACCTCAGTTTGAATAACCGGTCGTTCTTCAATTGGCCACAGGGGCTCTCCGGTTTCACGGTTAAAGGCAAAGATCAGTCCCTGCTTGGTATTCTGAATCAGCGCCGGCACCTGTTGTCCGTCGATGGTCAGGTCCATGAGGATGGGTGCTGTGGGCAGATCGTAATTCCATTGATCGCTGTGATGAATCTGGAAATGCCAGCGACGCTCGCCAGTGGCCACATCGAGGGCCAGAACGCTGCCCCCGAACAGGTTGTCACCAGGCCGGTGTCCGGCATAGGACTGCACGGTGGACGCGTTAGTGACCATGTAAACCAGCCCCAGTTCGGGATCGACGGAAGCCGGAGCCCAGGTGGAAACATCACCGGACCAGCGCCAGGCGTCGTTGTGCCAGGTTTCATGGCCAACTTCACCCGGCCGCGGGATGACGTGAAACTTCCACAGAAATTCGCCGGTTTCGGCATCGAAACCCATGATATCCCCGGGAACGTTTTCAATCCGGGTCTGACCGTAGCTGGGCTGATGCCCCACCAGGACCACCACCACGCCGTTAACCACGATGGGCGGAGCCGATGCCGTCACCATGCCCAACTCACGGGGGATCCCGTAATCCGGGTCATAGCTGCCACCGGCCACCAGGTAATCCTGCCAGGGACCCCAGCCGTCTACCAGCTGCGGCAGCAGATCGATGACGCCGGTTTCCGGAAATCCGCCCACCGGAAACCGGGTGCCCCAGTTCGGCAGGGGCCTGCCGGTCTTGGCGTCCAGGGCCCACAGGAAAAACCCGGGAGTAGTGATATAGATAACCCCCCGACCATTGACTTCGGCATAGGCAACCCCCTTGCCATACGCCTGGCGCGGCGAACGCTGGTGACGAATGGTTTCCGGCTCACGGAATGTCCAGAGGTTTTCACCGGTTGCCGGGTCAATGGCGATAACCTGTCTTCGTGGCGTGGCTACCGTATAAAGCATGCCGTCGGCATAAACCGGGGTGGACCGGAAAAAATAGTCCACGTTGGGACCGAAATTATCACTACGCCAGATCCAGGCCACTTCCAGTTGATCGAAGTTTTCCCTGTTTATCTGGTCGAGTGGGGATGAGCGGGTATTACCAGCGTCACCACCGAGATATCGCCATTCACCGTTTTCGGTGCCCGGCAGGCGTTGCGCCAGTCCGGTTGCCACCTGGCAGGTCAGCAACAGGATCAGAAGCAGTCTCGGAAGCGGGTTGTTCAGGGCTGGAAACCAGGCTGTTTTCATTATTGCTCTCCCAGAATTTTCGTGGTGTCAGGTCCTGGCGCGCGGGAATCGCAAGTCACCGGGCCTGGTAAGAGTACCGTAATCTCCAGGTCGGCAAAAGCCGGTGGAGGAGTTACCCGGTAATCATTGCACTCCCCGATAAAAAAAGCCGGCACCTTGGGGTGCCGGCTTTGCAAGATTGCCGGGTGATCTGGCGATCAACGCAATGAATCGGCGATTCCTCCCAGGGTTTCCGCCAGCGCAGCAAGCCGTTGTCGGGTAATCCCCCGACGTCCGCCGGTCTGGGCTTCGAAGGTATCCGCCAGGCTGTCCAGTTCGCGGGCCGTTGCCGGGTCAGCATTGCCGCCGCCCAATGCCTGCTCTGCCCTGTCCAGGGTATCGTTCAGCGCTGCCGCCAGGGGAGCATCGACATCCTGATTGCGGCGCAGCTGGTCCAGGTAGGCCCTGGCCACTACCGGTACGGGCGGCCAAACCACCCGTTCCTGGGTCTGGGCATTGACTACCGCGTCCGCCTCGCGAAGCGACGCGGCAGCGATCTCGTTGTCGCTGAGGAAATCGCTGGGTTCCAGGGCGAACACGTCCAGTCCACGGGCGATTTCAGTCCCGTAAACATAGCCACCATACCAGTAAGCAGACCAGTAACCGGCCGTTATCAGCTCTTCCTCGTCAATGGGACCACGATCGAAAAAGGCGATTTCTACCGGGTTGGCGGAGTCGGTGAAATCCACCACCGAAATTCCGCCCTGGTACCAGGCCTGGACAAAGATGTCCCGGCCGGGAACCGGCACCAGTGACCCGTTGTGGGCGACGCAGTTTTCCGTTTCGGTTTGCGGAGCCGGCATTTTGTAGTGACTGCGGAACTGCAGCTGGCCGTCGACAATATCGTAGAAGGCATCGGCACCCCAGTCCATTGGATCCTGCGCCCGGCAACGGGGTCGACCACCGCCGCCCCATTCATCGGTGAAAATCACCTTGCTGCCATCGTTGTTGAAGGTTGCGGAATGCCAGTAGGCAAAGCCGGGATCGATCACTTCGTCCAGGCGCTCCGGGTTGGCCGGATCGGAAATATCCATCAGGATGCCATTGCCCGAACAGGCACCGGCCGCCAGGCCGATTTCCGGGAAGGTGGTGATGTCGTGACACTGATTGGTCTCGCTGGTCCTCTGCGTATCGGGACCGTGATCACCACCGCGCCACAGACCGGCCAGAACGCCTGATTCAGGATCCGAAAAAATGAACGGTCGGTTTACAATTTGCGCGTCCTGTGGACTGTCGGCGGGAATCTGAATCACCTCGATGCGAAACAGGGCGGACTCCGGATTCTCAAACGGTGAATCGTCGGAACAGCCTGCCAACTCGTCGTCGTTGCGTACACGGCTCGTACCCGAAACGTAAACGTAAATATTGCCGTCTTCCCGCCCGTCGGATACAACGGTATGAGTGTGGGAACCCCGACAGGTCTGGACTGCCCCTACCTGTACCGGCTGACGGACATTACTGATATCAAACAGACGAATACCCTGTATCCGATCGTTGCTCACCGGTGCGGCGACACCCTGGAGTCCGCAGTCGAGTCGGCCCCGGGTTTCCTGGACCGACATAATCAACAGATCCCCTACCAGCGAGACATCGCCCTGGCCGCCCGGGCAGACCACGGAGCTCATCAGTTCCGGCGTCCTGGGATTGCTGATATCGTAAATATTGAAGCCGTGGTAATTACCGGCCACCAGCAGTTCTCCGCTGAACAGCAGATCGGTATTGGAGAAACTCAGCAGCGAAGGTCTTGGATCGGCATTCTCGTCTTCGCCCTCGTCCTCGTCCTGTGGCGTTTCCGCCTCACCGGTTACGGCGACATTTTCCAGCTCTTCCTCGACTTCCTGATCCTGCTCCGCGTCTTCCTCGCCGTCCGGTTCCAGCGTTTCAAGTTCCTCGAGACGACTGACCGGCAGGCCGGCAGGGTTGGCCGGATCAAAGAAGCCGGGAGGTTTCGGCAGCGTAGCCAGCAGCCGCATGTTCAGTGCGGCTTCGCCGGCTTCACGAAATCCGGCCGCCAGACCAACCCGGGGGTCAGGTGAAAAGCTGGCCAGCAGGGTGTCCATGCGTTCAATTTCGCTGGTCTGATCCGAGGTGACATCCGAGGTGAAGGCATACAGCACCGGGTCCTGGGCGGAGCCCCGTTGATCCAGCAGATTTTCCACCATTTCCAGGGCGCCAAGGTGATGGTCGATCATGTACTGCAGGTACAGGCGATCGAACTGGGGGCCGGTGGCGGCTTCCAGTTCGGCAAACTCCTCCGGGGTCAGCATGCCGGGCATCAGCTCGAACTCCTCGTCGTGGTGAGCCTGGGCCGAAGGCACCTCCAGCCCCCGCTCTTCCAGCCAGTCCTGCATCATGGCGATCTCGTCCTGCTGGGACAGATTGATGCGGTCGGCCAGCAATTCGATGGCTTCGCGGCTTGACCGGGCCTCGGCAAGCTCGGACATTTCCATGGCCTGGGCGTGGTGGGAGATCATGCCCTGGAGAAATCGGATATCTGCGTCGGTGTATTCCACTACCGCCAGATCGGAGGCTTCTTCCGGAGAAATTACCCGACCCGGCTGTCCGGGAGCTCCCGGCTGTATGATGGGTACCTGTGCCAGGGCGGTTGTTGCCAGCGCCAGCAGGATGACAGCTAGGCCTGACCGGCCTGTTATCTGACGAATTCGATGCATAAGCGTTCTCCAAATCTCTGGAAGTTCAGAACCGTAAGGGAATTGAATTGTACCGCTTCTGGGCTTGAGGACCAGCCCTGGTAACAGGATACTGAGGCAAGAGGTCAACTATCCATGGCGAAACAGGAAAACACCGTGGTGAATTCAGCGAGCACCCGGGCCATGCCCTTAAAGCGTGCAGGAGGGCATCAGTTTGCAGCACGGAGTCCCGCCCGGCCAATGCAGCACCATGGACACAGCATCGCTGCCGACCCGGTCATCTCACCCAGCGGGTGATCAGCCCGGCCGGCACGCGTTCGAAATAATAATTCCTGGTATCGAGTCCGGGCAGTTGCAGGCCGAGTTCATCCGGACTCATCTGCTCAAGAACAAATTCCTCCGTACTCTTGATTTTGAACGACTCGGCACAGACGTAAAAAGGCCGGTCACGGAAACGCGCCGAGAGTGCCAGCGACACCGTGCCGACCTTGTTGATGATGGACCCGTCGGGCAGTACCGAATCGGCTCCCACGATCACCTTGTCGGCTTCCTGGACCAGCAGGTCCACCTGGGCCTCGGTGATAAAGGTGACAGGTAACCCCAGATCCCGCGCATACGCTGCCAGCAGCCTGCCTTCATAGCCGGGACGGGATTCCGTCGCAATCAATCTTATGCCAGCCCTGGTTTCCGCCAGTTTGCTGCACAGCAGCTTGATCGTGGAACTCACGCTATGGGTCATGACCACATCCCCGGGCTGAACCAGTGCCAGCATATGCAGGACTGCTTCTGTCTGCGCCTGCCGTGCCTGGCTGGACACCTGGCGACAGAGCGCTACCACGCGGTTCGGATAGTCCCCGGGCTGCCCGCCGGGGGAGTCAGCCAGCCCGTCGCGGATCCGCTGTAACAGGTTATGCAGGGCAACCATGCTGGGCCGACAGGACTGCAGACGGGGCAGAAGTGTGGCCAGTATGCGGCGGAGCCCGTCCGGGTCACCGGCACCGGCACGGGCAAGCTCAGCCAGACCATCTATCGCCAGCAGGGCCAACTCGGTGGCCCCGTGGGACCGGTCGCTGGTGATGCGGTCTACCAGTTCCTGAGAGTTCATGGATTGATGGACCCGGATGGGTTGGACAGGCCGCCCAGTCCGGAATCTGCCTCCGGCTGATCGCCGCGAAACCGCGGCAGTCCTGGCACTACGGCGGCCAACCTGTCAGTTCAGTGATGGCAGGTACTGCTTCAGCGCCGGCGATCCCGGTGACGGCGGCCCGTCTGGCGACGATCCCGGACCCGGCGATCCCTGACGCGACGTTCCTCGAAATCCGGGTCGATTTCGCACAGCTGTTCATGAGTCAACGTGATCTTCCGCCGTTGCTCTTTGCGGCGCTCCTCGATGCGGCATTCGCCAACGCGCCTTTCCATGTCCGCGTCCTTGTCCGCGCTACTCTTCGGATTCTCCCCGTTTTTCCGCTGGTCAGGATTTGCTTGCTTGTCTGGGCGTTCGGCCATCTATATTCCTCTGGGTTGTGCTGAGTTTCCAGGCCCCTGCTGATGCTGCGCAGCATCGCGGTATTTCCTGTGTACGCTGACAGGCGCATTGCGCACTGCCCGAATTATCAGGTAATCGACCGCCCGGCACTGTGATTTAGTTCCGTTTAGCAAAATAACTTATGAAAATTCAGCAGGTTCCATTTGAAACCTACAGAAACAACTCTACTGCCTTCCTGTCAGTCCGGCATGCTGATTCCGCGCTCTCTGAAGACCTCGCCCAATAACCGGGAACCGTTTACTCCAGAGGGAAAACCCGCATAGAGCGTAACCTGGGCCATCAATTCCGATAGCTCCGCCGGAGTAATGCCGTTGTCCAGTCCGCGATTCAAATGCACCCGCAGCTGGTCCGTCTGGTAGGCGGCCTGGGTTACGGCGATGGTAACCAGGCTGCGATCCCGGGGTGACAGCTGCGCCCGTGACCAGGTTTCCCCATAAACCAGGTTGTCGATCAGGGTTTCCAGGTACGGCGCCCCTGGGAACCGGGAATCCGGCAGCTCCAGCCCCCGGGCCGTAAAGACTTCGGCGGCGATGCGCGCCGCGTTGACCCCGGTCGGAAACCCGGAATAAAAGGTAACGTGGGTGATAACTTCGGCGATCTCATCCTGGGTCACGCCATTGGTCAGTGCCCTGCCGATGTGATAGCGGACTTCGCTGGACGCGTACAGCGCGGTGCCCACAGCAACGGTAATCATGCTGCGATCCCGCGGCGACAGTTCCTGGCGGTTCCAGGTTTCGGCATACACCAGCTGGTTCAGCAGGTCCCGGAGATAAGGCGTCTGGGGGTAGGCACCAGGGAACTCGATCTCCGGGTTCGCCGGGGGCTGGCGTGGTGATGCCCCGGGGGGAACCTGGGGCAGTCCCCTTTCCTCGAAGACCTCACCCGCCACTCTTGCCGCGTTCACCGCCGTGGGAAAGCCGGCATACCACATCACATGGGCGATTATTTCGGCTATTTCCGCCTGGGATACGCCGTTGTCCAGTGCCCTGCCCAGGTGCAGGCGCAGTTCGTAAGTGGCATACAGCGCCTGGTTCACCGCTATGGTAATCATGCTGCGATCCCGCAGTGAAAGGCCGGGGCGCTCCCAGATATCGCCATAAACCACGGCATTGCGAATCTGGCCAAGATAAGGTGCGGCATCGTAGGCGCCCGGTGGGGGTGGTGGCTGTTGCGCCTTGGTGGACATCTGCACGACACCGGCAGCCAGCAACAGCAGCCCGGCCAGCAATCCCAGAAGAGTGGCTCGCTTGAGTGGGAATAACACGTTGTTCTCCTTACGGCTGCAGTCGCCGTTATTGAATTATCAGTCCAGGGTGACATTCCTGCCCGGGACATCGAGACCGAACACTCGGCCGGATCGCCGCCTGACGGCAATGGCCGGCAGGTGGCGGCTGTTCTATCGTCGGTAGACGGACTGTCCCCGGGCAAAGGTTTCGATGATGGGGATGTCCGCCAGTTCTCCCGTCTCGGCGAGCAACGGATTCCTGGCCAGGATCACCAGGTCGGCGCGCTTGCCCGGAGTAATACTTCCCTTGCTGTCTTCCTCGAAATACTGGTAGGCCGCACCCTGGGTGACAGCATACAGTGCTTCCTCCACCGTGGCCCGCTGGTCCGGCCCGAGGATATAGCCGCTGCGCGTTTCCCGGTTCACGGTGATGGCCACCAGCCGCATGATATCCGGCGGTACCACCGGGGAATCATTGTGGATTGTGAACGGAATATCCCGTTCAACGGTAGCACGAACCGGGCTGATGAAGCCGGCACGGAGGTCGCCGAAACTGCGTCTGTGCCAGTCACCCCAGAAGAAGGGGTGCACGGAATAATAGGAGGGAATAATGTCGAGCTGCCGGACCCGGTCCAGCTGATCAGGCCGGATCAGCTGGGCATGGATAATTACCGAACGGTGATCAGGCACAGCCTGGCCGGCCAGCGCCCGTTCGACGCCGTCAATCATCAGCTCGATGGCAGCATCACCGTTGGCATGCACCAGCACCGGAACCCTGCGGGCCAGCAATCCACCGATGCGCTCAAGGTAGGCATCGGGATTGTAGCTGGGATAAGCGACGTAATCTGCCGCCTGTCCCGGCGGGCCTTCGGTATAGGGCGAGCTGAGCCACGCGGTCCGGCCCTGGGGCGACCCGTCCAGGGTGAACTTGACTCCGCCGATCCGCACTCCGCCCTGGTATCGGCGTTCCGGTACCACTGCCGAAAGGGCCGCGTCGCTGAGCGGATTGGCCATGATGTAGGCCACGATATCAACCTTGAACGGCATTTCGTCACCCAGGGCCTTGAGCCGTGCAGCATGGGCACTGGACACGTTGCTGTCCTGAATGGTGGTGATACCGTAACCGCTATAGAGATCGACCGCCTGCCGCAGCAGCCTGGCCTGCGCCGCCGGGCTTTGCCCCCTTCCTGCAGTCGACAACAGGGCCATGGCTGTCTCTTCCATGACACCATCGGGTTCGCGGCTGGAGGACCGGCGCCGGATGATGCCACCATCGGGATCAGGGGTGGTGGCATCGATACTGGCATTGGCAAGGGCCATCGAATTGGCCGCCAGCAGGTGACCGGACACGTGCCTGATGACCACCGGATGTTCAGTGGTGGCGCGATCCAGGTCGTCCCGCGTGGGATGGCGCCCTTCGGCCAGGAGCGAGTCATCGTAGCCGAAACCGTAAACCAGTTCGCCCGGTGGAACCTGTCGGTCACTGACTTCCTGGCGCAGCCGCTGCACGATATCGTCGATACTGCGCACCTCTCCTACCGGAGGTGACGACAGGTCAAGTAACGCCAGGTTGCGGGCGACTGCGGAAAAGTGACCGTGAGCATCGATGAATCCCGGCAACAGTGCCTGATCACGCAAGCGAACTACCCGGGTCTGTTCCCCCTGCAGCTGCAGCACCGTCGCCGCGTCCCCGGTGGCGACGATACGATCTCCCCGCACGGCCACGGCAGTGATCGAGGAGTCATCCATGGTGATGATATGGTCACCCAGGAAGATCAGATCGGCGTCCTGGGCAACCGCCATCCCGCCAGTCAAGGCTGCCAGCGTACCGATGACGGCAGCCAGGCCCGGCAAATTACCCATGCCGCGGCGGCAACCGCCCCTGCCTGGATTCTGCCGATCCGCAGTGGCCGGGTGTGCTGCGGTTCCCTTCGTCATTATATTGTTCCCCTGGAGTGCTGCTGCTTCCGGGCCGGCAGCCGCTGCCGGCATTCCCGGCACAACGCAGGTTTGCCGCCATTATAGGGTCCCCGGCTCCCGCTGACGAGTGGCCATGGGCCACCGGGGGCGGATTCCGACAGCTCCTGGACAGTCAAAGCGCTGCTGCACTGCGATGACCTCCCTGGCGGCCACGGCAGGGGAAAACCGCTCGTTCATTATGTCAATAGCAGATTTTTTGCGCTCTGGCGTCAGAAGTAATATCCTGCAACAAGCTCAGGCAGAAATTATTCCCGGTACCGCACAATAATTACAGGAGGCAACAATGACTAAAGTCGTTGGTCTGGACCGAAGGGCATTTCTCAGGAACGCGAGTCTTACTGCAATCGCCGGCGCCACCGGCAGCGCGGCGTTCACACCATCGGCCGAGGCGGCCACTCCAACCAGCAGTTCACGACTGGCTAACGGTCGATACGATCTGGATACCCCCTATAATCGTGCCGGCTGGAATTGTGCCCGCTGGGACTCCCCCGCCCGGCAGTACGGCGACAAGTTCAAGTTCGGCATGGGCATTGCCTCCATGGACTTTGAAGCACCTCCCTGTATTACCGAGGCCCTGGCCGAACGCTGCCAGCACCACAGCTGGGGCTATATCAGCAGCACCGAATCCCTTCGCGACGCCATCGTGGACTGGAACGGCAATCGTCACGGCGTTGACATTGACCCGGAATCCATCACCATTTCCCATGGAGTATACCCGGGCGTCATTGCCGGATTGCGCTCATTTGTCCCGGCCGGTTCAAAAGTTGTCATGGTGACCCCTATTTATTCCGGATTCTACTCCATGTGCCGACACACCAAGGTTGACACGGTGGACAGCCCGATGGTCTTCAGCAACGGCCGCTGGGAAATCGACTGGCAGGACCTGGAGTCGAAAATGACACCGGACGTCACTGCCATGATCGTGTGCAATCCCCAGAACCCGACTGGCAATGTGTGGACCGAGGAGGAACTGTTGCGTATCGGGCGCCTGTGCCTGGAGAAACAGGTCGTGGTGCTGGCTGACGAAATTCATTCAGATTTCGTCAGATCGGGCCACCGGTACATACCCTTTGCCAGCCTTCCCGACCGCGATGTCGTCAACAACAGCATTTCATTCAATGCCGTGAGCAAAACGTTCAACCTGGCGGGAATGAAAAATGCGTATTTCTACACCAGCAACCCGACCCTGCTGGGCAGGATACAGCAGAACCACCGGGCGGACCTGAACATCCTCGGCGTGGTGGCCAACGAGGCCGCCTACCGGGAAGGCGGCGAATGGTTCGACCAGGTATTGCCTTACATCGATGCCAACCACGCCTTTACCGAAGAATTCGTTAACAAGCACATGCCCACGGTGAAATTCAAACGCGCCGAGGGAACCTTTCTCACATTTATGGACTTCAGCCAGGTGATGGACGCCATCGGTGCCGCCGAGATGGCCGAGGCCCATGGCTTCCGTTCACCGGAACATTACTTCCAGAACTGGCTGGTGGACAAGTCCGGCGTCCTGTTGAATCCCGGGGCCAGTTACGGCGCCGGCAGTGAGGGACATATGCGCATGAACGTCGCGTCCGCGCGGGTGGTCCTGGAAGATGCCCTGCAGGCCATGGCCGACACCATCCGGCAGGCCTGACATCCGTGTGCAAACAGCATTCTCAATTCATTGAAGCGTAACTGGAAACATTAGCGCCAGGCCGGCGCTGCAGGAGGAAATAATGAAAACAACTCGACGTGGCTTTGTGAAAACCGTGGGGCTGGGCACCGCCGCCGCGGGGCTGCTCTCCGGCACCTCGTTGCTGGGCAATGCCGCCCATGCCCAGACCCGGCAGGCCCACAAGACCGGCATCTACGATAACGGCATCATGCAGCTGAATCAGAACGAAAGTGCCCGCGGTCCGGGACCCAAGACCATGGAAGCCATTCACGCCCACACCACCAAACGCGTGGGCCGCGGCTACTCACCGGACCATGTCAACGAATTGCGACAGGCACTGGCGGACTACTATGACCTGGACACGGCCAATGTGCAGCTGGCCACCGGCTCGACGCCGTTGCTGCAGGGTTCAGTAAGAGCCTTCTGTGCAGCGGACGGGCGATTCGTCACACCGATGCCTACCTACTCTACCAGTGAGTCCACCGCGCGTCAGATAGGTGCCCCGGTCACCCATGTCGACCTGGACAGCAACATGGCAATCGACCTGGACGCACTGGCCGAAGCCGGTCGTGGCGCGGCGCTGGTTTACCTGTGTAATCCCAACAACCCCACGGGCACCGTTCACGGTCCCCGGGCCGTGGAGCAGTTTGTCCGTCGCATCATGCGGGAATCACCGGAAACGATGATCCATATCGACGAGGCCTACATTAACTACGCCCGGCCAGGAGCCATGGAAACCGCGCTCCCACTGGCACGGGAATTTGAAAATGTATTCATTACCCGATCATTTTCCAAGGCCCACGGCCTGGCAGGTCTGCGCATCGGTTACGCCCTGGGCCAGGAACAGACCCTGGAGGCCATCCGCAGTGCCTGGGGTATGGGGGACGTCAACATGCTGGGCGCCATTGCCGCCCTGACCGCGCTGGAAGACAAGGCACACATTGAATGGGAGGCCGAGGAAAACGCCCGCATCCGGGATTTCACTATCGCGGCTTTTCGCGACATGGGTTACCAGGTGCCCGATTCCAACACCAATCACATCTTTGTCAACCTGGGTATACCAGCACGTCAATTCCGTGAGGCCTGCCTGCAGGAAAAAGTACTGGTGGGACGTGATTTTCCACCGCTGCAAAACACCCATTGCCGGATCTCGCTGGGCAGCATGGAAGAGATGCAGAAAGCTGTTGAGGTATTCCGCAAGGTGCTGGCCTGAGGGCAGCTGACAGCGCCCCCTGGGCAAAAGTTAGCGTAAAGGTCAGAGGTCAGAGGTCAGAGGTCAGGCTGGATTGACAGTGATGTCAGCCAGCCTGACCTTTTTTAATGCCTCGTCAAAAATATCCCAGGCCCGTTGCAGGTCGGCCTCGGTGTGGGCGGCGGAGACAAACAGATTGTGGTGGGATGTCATGAACAGTCCCCGACGGGTACATTCGCCGCAAACAGCCTGGTGAAACGCCGGTCCGGCCTCGTGGAGAATACGCAGGTAGGGCATGGAGGTCATGCCGGTAACCTTCAGTTCGTGTCCATGGCTGCCGGCTATATCCACCAGACCGTCCAGCAGCCTGGCACCGATTTCCTGGATTCGAACCGGTGCATCCTGGCGCTTCAGTTCCCTGAGACAGGCAAGCGCGGCGGCCATGGGGCCGGCAGAAAACCAGAAGCTCCCGGTCTGGAATATTTCCGCGGCCGCAGGCCGCAGGGAATCCCGACCGGCTACCGCCGAGATCGGGTACCCGTTTGCCAGCGCCTTGCAGTAACAGCTGAGATCCGGTTCATAACCGAACAGGACGTTGGAACCGGCCATGTCCACTCGAAAGCCGGTGCGCACGTCATCACAGATGGATACCACGCCGTGCCGGCCCAGCAGGCGATGTACTGACTGCCAGTACCCGGGAGCAGGCATGCTGCTGTCTGCGTTGACGGGATGATGGTAGGGTGAGCTGATAAATGCCGCCACCTGCCCCGAGTTGTCATCCAGGGCCTGTTCCAGTGCCGGCACATCATTCCAGGCAATACGTATGACATTGACGTGATCACTGTCAGTGATGCCGCTGCGCTCTCTCCCCTGCATCCACGGAGACGCCCCGTGATAGCCCCCCTCGATGGCAATAATGCGATTCCTGCCAGTCGCCGCCCGGGCGATAAGCACCGCCATGTTGGTGGCATCGGCGCCGTTCTTGGCGAAGGTTACCCAGTCGGCCAGCGGCAGCAGGTCAACCATGAATTCCGCCAGCTCCACCATCACCGGCGAGGCCAGGGAACAGGTATCCGTGCTGGCCATCTGCTGGCGATAGGCTGCGTCGACCACCGGATTGGCGTATCCGAGGATCATCGGCCCGTAGGCGCACATCAGGTCCACGTATTCGTTCCCGTCGAGATCCTGAAAGCGGGCGCCTTCGGCCCTGGCGCAGTAATACGGATAGGTACCGTGAGGTTTCTGCACCACGGGATTGAAGTGACCGGGGATGCCGTTGGGAATGACCCGGCTGGCCCGGGCGAACAGCGCCTCGCTACGGGGGTAGGTGAACGGCTCCAGGCTCATGACGGTTTCCTCCGGTGCGGGTGACCCGGTTTCTATAGTGCCGGCTGACTGTTCAGCACCTGTTCCTGCTGCACGATATAGCTTTCCCGGTAAAACAGGATGTACAGAGAAAAGACCAGGGCGGCAGCACCCATAAAGCCGGCGAAAAACAAGTGATACATGGCTCCTTCAAGCTTGCTCGTGCCATCGGGGTTCTGGATAAACTGGTTGACGGCAGCGGTAAAAAGATTGCCCATGGATATAGACAGGTAGAAAAATGACATGACCAGGGACTTCATTCTGCGTGGCGCCTGGGTGTAGGAAAACTCCATGCAGGTTATTACCAGCATCACCTCGGCACTGGTCAACAGCAGATAGGCGAACAGCTGCCAGCCGATGTGCGGGGTGGCACCACTTTGGATGAGGTGTTCACACCATGCCGTGACCAGAAACGGTGTTGCGGCGAGAAACATCCCCGCGGTCATCTTGCGCTTTACCGTAACCTCAAAAAACCGTCCCGCAAAGGGATAGACGATATAGGTGAATACGGGGATCAGCGTGACGATAAGAAACGGGTTTGCCGCCTGAATCTGGGCGGAAAGCAGTTCATAGCCGAACAGCGTTCTGTCCATCTGTTCCGCCTGCAGCACCCAGGTACTGCCCATCTGATCGAACAGTGACCAGAATGCCGCAACAAGCACATAAATGACAACCAGTCGCCGGACTACCCCGCGGCCTGTGGGTCCGGTGATTTCGGCCAGGTAGGACTTCCCCGTGGGCGGAATGTGAACGAACCTGTAGCGACCCAGCCAGAACGTCAGGGTCGCGGCCAGCATGAACGCCGCTGGTACCCCGAAGGCTATGTCAGGTCCGTAATTGTCCAGCAACCAGGGAACCAGCAGGGAAGACGTAGATGAACCGATATTGATGCCCAGGTAATACCAGGAAAAGGCCCGTGATAGCAGCCCCTGGTTACTCCGGCCAAACTGATCGCCCACATGGGACGCCACGCAGGGTTTGATGCCACCGGACCCCATGGCAATAAGCGTCAGTCCCAGGAACAGCCCGACGCGGGTATCGTCCACCGCCAGCGAGAGGTGACCGGCGCAGTAAACCAGGGACAGGAATATGATCGTGCGGTACTTGCCCAGGAAGGCATCGGCGAGAATTGCCCCCACAATCGGCAGAAAATACGCCGTTGCCGTAAACAGGTGGAAATAGGACGTGGCGTCCTCCGCGGACATGGTCCTCAGGGTACCGTCCGCGCCCATGAGGTACTGGGTCATGAATATGACCAGGATGGCGCGAACTCCGTAGAAGCTGAAGCGCTCGGCCACGTCATTGACGATAATGTAGGGAATTCCTCCAGGCATGGAGGTGGAGGGAAGCGGCGCCGTGCGGTACTTGCTCATGGCCTTGCCCCGGCAAGCCACTCCTGGCAACAACATCCATCAGCGCCATGCCCGCTGCTCGGGCAGTGCAGCAACTTGCTGTACCGGGCTGTGACTTCCGGGCTATGACCTGGCTGCATCAGGAATCGCCGATCAGCGCCTGACCGCGATTGCCTGGATTTCAAACCTGGCGTTGAACAGCAAAGTGCCGGCACCGACGAATGCCCGGGCCGGAAACTCCCGGGTAAAGTAATCCCGGTACACGGCATTGAAGGCATCGTAGTGGGAAACATCCGCACAGAAAATCTGTACGTAGACCAGGTCATCCATGGTCATTCCGGCCTGCTCGAGTGTGCCCCGAATGGCATTAAGCACATTTCGCGCTTCGTCGGCCGGATCGTCGGGCACCTGCCCCCCTTCCAGACCGAGCATACCCGACAGGTAAAGCGTATCGCCCACCTGGACGGCACCGCTGAAGGGTGCATCGCCTTCATTACCGGCGAGGGCGGGATTGATATAGGTCCTTTGGGCCTGGGCCAGGGCGGGGCACAGCAGCAGGGCGAACAGCCCAAGTCGGAGTACGGGATTGAATCGGATCACTGGAAGTACCTCGAAAACTGGTTCATTACCTGTTCATTGTCACTTAAATCCTGTTGCTTGAAAACCTGCCAACCCTGGGGCGTACGGTAACAATAGAGCCCGCCGGAAGCCCCGGGCGGTTGCCAGCCCCTCCTCCTGAGAGCTGAAATCACCGGCAGAATCCGGTTGCAACCGGCGGATGCCCCCCTCCGGTCAGCAGCGTGATCCAGGTCAAAAAGTCGGAAAATATTGGCTAAAAACTAAAGTTTTCCGGCGAAAGTATGACACAAGCAATACTAATTCCGACAGTTTTGTCATTAAATTCAGCAAGGTACTGGACAAGACCCCCGGTTTCGGGCGACATTATGCGCCTGCAGACCACGCCCGTCGGGTCAGGGTCCATCCAGGCCCCGATCCCGCCGAACCACAGGCGCTGGTGCACGCGGCTACAGGTCAAGAACGAACAAAAGATCGATAAATCCGACCAGGATCGGCACAGCGCAACACGTAAGTAATAAGAAATCCAATCCAAGGGAACCAAGTTTTGAAAAATCTTATACCTGGCTTCTTAGTTTTGCTGATAATTTCCCAGGCCTCCATAACCCAGGCACAGTCACTGCGTGGCTCCCAGACTTCCATCGACCGCCAGAACAGGCTGGCGATCAACTACGGGTTCACCTTCGTGCAGACCGCCAGCCATATGGCCCGCCTGGTAAACGGCGGACAGATGGTCAAGGTTACGCCGACGCCCAACATGGACCTGCACAATGTTTCCTTTCCCTACGCCCGACCGGGGGTAAAGCTGTTCGTCAATCGCCTCAGTGGCCAGTACCGCAACGCCTGCGGTGAAAAGCTTACGGTTACCAGCCTGACCCGCCCGGTAAATCAACAACCACCCAATGCTGCAGAACGTTCCGTGCATCCGGCGGGAATGGCAGTGGACCTGCGGGTACCGAGAACCCGCCAATGCCGGGCCTGGCTGGAACGCACGCTGCTGTCCCTGGAAGCCAAGGGCGTCCTGGACGCAACCCGGGAACGACGACCACCCCACTTCCATGTGGCGGTTTACGTGCAGAGCTACGAAAATTACGTGGCATCAATGATTGGTGGCACCAGTCGGTACGTGGTTCGACGCGGCGACACGCTGTCAGGCATTTCCAGCCTCACCGGGGTTAGCGTCGCACAACTCCGGTCCGTCAACGGACTATCCGGCGATCTCATCCACATTGGCCAGGAACTGCAGATCCCTGCATCGCCAGAGCGCACCACCGGCACGCCATCGACAAACGAGCTGGCCCGAATTACCCGGGTTTCCCACAAGGTAAGTAAAGGCGAGACCCTGTGGCGTATCGGAAATCGTTACGGCACCAGTGTGTCACGCATCATGATGGAGAACGACCTGGATGACGACCTGCTGAAGGTGGGCCAGGTTTTACAGATATCCACCTCACGGTAAACCGGGTTTCTCAACCGCGCCCGACAGGTCAGGCGGACGCAGCAATCCGCACAGGACACTAGTTACCCACATCGCCCTGCTCTTCCATGCGGGCACCGCGCAGCAGGTTGACCATGGCATAGTTGCCTTCGTGGCAGGCGTATTCATAGACCTGCCCATCTATCCTGGACATGGTGATCATGGCCGTAAACCGGTCCGTGAAAGTGGCCGGGTCGTCTATAGTGAACTCGTATTCCATGGTAAACGGTCCGGTCCGGGTGAATCGCTCGATGAGCAGTTTTTGCGTTGAATCCCCGTAAGCGCCGAAGCTTTTGGTCAGGCCGTTGAAATTGCGGCTCTCTACCACCAGCGTGTCACCATCCCAGTAGCCCCTGGCATCACCTGACCACAACCGGATCCGGTCATCAACATGCTCCGGGTTATTTAGTGGGACAATACGTGCCGTGTGCACCATTTCAGTCATGATGACCACCGTGTCCCGATGCTGAAAAATCTGGATATTGTTGTTATAGAGGTTGGGTGTAAATGGCGGCCCGGCGTTGAAACCGACCAGGCAGCGTTCCGACAGCCCCCGGTCTTCCGGCCCATTCTTGCCAATTCCGCCGACGATAAAGCGCACCGGCCTGGCTCCGTTAACGTCGTCACCCAGCCCGCCGTTGACGGTGGATACCCCTTCTCTGCGAGCGGGCAACCGGCCGTTTTCGGGATAAGTAATCAGGGAAGTGCGGTTGTCGTTGCCACTGCCCATCTCCAGCCAGAACGTGTTGTAGCCGTTGGCGCCCGCATTGTTGAGCGCTTGCAGGCCGGCCTCTGTCTGCGCGGCCAGGGCGGCAATTTCCTGGTCCGTAAAGAAAGCCTTGTCACCGAGCGAGGCTGGCCGCTCCATGGGAATGTTGGTCGCGAAATTCCACACTCCCTGCAAATCCGGCTGGTCCCACTCCGTGCGCGGTACCTGGTAGTCTGGTTCCTGGGCAAGTGTTGAACCGGCCGCGAGCAGCAGGCCGTACACCAGCAGTCGGGCTTTCCTGTTCATCTTCTTTTCCTCCTGACATCAAGCGGTCTGCAGCTGGCAGACAGCATAGAAGTAATTTCCAGGCAAGTCCACCAGGGTCCCATTGGTCACCCACCCGGTTCAGCTGCCGTGGCAGCCGCGTGATGCCGGGGCCCTGCCTGCGCCTGAATCTCCAGTGCCGTTGGTGGAACAGCAATGAGGTAAAAGGTTACTATCCCGAAGCCTGCGTGGGAAAATTACCGGACCGCAGGGTCATCGAAACCGGAGGTATCCGATATGCCGAAGTCATTGTTGATGCGTGTTTCCACCTGGATCGTCGTCGCCACACTGTGCGTATTTCTGTTCACCGGAATTGCCTATGCCGCCATGCGCTTCAACGACGGGCCGGTTGAATTCTGGCCCTGGTTCACCATCAGCATCGGTGGTCCCTTTCGCAGCGGCGAGATAGAACCGTCGCCAGCGGACTGGACTTTCATCAGGGATCGGGAAGAAATTGAAATCCAGACGCTGAATCCACCCACATCACGGACAGTGTGGGTACCGGTGGTGGACGGCCGCCTTTATATCGTCAGCGGCTACATGAGTTCGACCCTGGGCAGGCTGTGGAAGCAGTGGCCAACCTACCTGGAACAGGACAACCGGATACTGATCCGGGTGGACGACAGGATTTATCAACAGCGATTGCGCCGGATAACCAGCGGACCCATTACCGACCAGGTAATGTCTGAAGTTATCAGGAAGTATGCCGGTGGACCGGACCAGGTCATCGAGGGTGCCGGCCAGGGTGTTACCAGTGGCTCTGTCTGGCTGTTCGAGGTAGTGGATCGCTGAGCCGCGGTCCGGCACTGGACATTCTACGCTACCAGGCAGAAGCGCCATGTCGCCCATGCTTCAATACCCAGGGACGGGACGGGCACAAGGCGGGATTCGACCGGGCCGCGGCAGGTTACCGGAACTGATCAGGTCATAAGAGGAACAAGATGAAAAAATCAACATTGCAGCTTACATTGACCATAATGGTGTCAGGGTTTTTCGCCGGCCACGGGCAGGCGCAGCCGGACTGCCAGGATACCCTGACGTGCGAGTCTTCCTGGCTTGATCTGTCGGCGCAGCAACGTCAACAGGTGTTTCAGTTTGCCGAACAGTACAAGGATTTCATCCACCTTGCCCGGACGGAACTGAGCTTTGTCGCCGAGGCCATTGACTTCGCCGAAGCCAACGACTTCCAGCCCTGGGACGATTCCGTGGAACCGGTACCCGGCGAACGCTATTACGAGGTAAATCGCGATCGCACCATCAGCCTGATGGTAATCGGCCAGCGCTCCATGGTCGAAGGGATTCATGTCATCGGCTCCCATATCGATTCCCCACGGCTGGAACTCAAGGGGCGACCGCTATACGAAAACAGCGAATTTGCCCTGTTCCAGACCAACTATCACGGCGGCATCAAGTATCACCAGTGGACCAACCTGCCCCTGGCGCTGATGGGCAGAGTGGACCGGAAAGACGGGTCGGTGGTGGCCATTTCCGTGGGGCTGGAGCCTGACGATCCCGTGTTCATGATTCCGGAACTGTCACCGCATGTTGATCGCGGTCGCGGCAGCCGGCGACTGGATGAATTTCTGGAACCGGAAGACCTGGATCCCGTGGTGGGACATATCCCCGGACAGGGATCCGACAATTCAGTCAGGCAACAGGTGCTTGCCTATCTCGCCGGGACTTACGGCATCACCACCGCCGACCTGGTATCCGCGGAACTTTCGCTGGTGCCTGCCGGCGCTCCCCGGGACATGGGTTTTGACCGGGGCCTGATCGCCGCCTATGGACAGGACGATCGCCTGGCAGCCTATACCAGCATACGCGCCCTGGCGGACCTGGGCACACCGCAGACAACGGCCATCGCCTACCTGGTGGACAATGAAGAGGTGGGCAATCGCAACAACACCGGGGCGGCTTCGGCGTACTATGCGGATCTGCTGTCGCGGCTATTGCTGGCGGAGCTGGGCGATGACTACCGGGAACCGGCACTGCGGGCCGCCATGCGTGCTACGCGATTCATCTCCATCGATGTCAACCCCGGCATCAACCCGATGAACCCGGGCGCATGGGAAACCGGTAACGCCCCGAGACTGGGTTATGGCATCAACCTGAAGCTGTACGGTCAGGGCAACAACGCCAACTCGGAATTCATTGCCTGGACCCGTGCCCTGCTGGATAACAACGGGATTCCCTGGCAGACATCGACTTACCGGGTGGGCAGCGCCGGCGGCGGTACCATTGGTGGCGTTTTTTCCTCCCAGAACATCGAGGTTATCGATTTCGGCGTGCCGTTGCTGTCGATACATACACCGTTTGCCGTCAGTTCCAAGGTCGATGTCTATAACCTCTACCGGGCCGCCGCGGCTTTCTACCGGTTCCGTGAGTAGACCCATGGTGATGACCGGCTGTTCCGGTTGCGCCAGTGCGCCGCCAGGACCATGTAGCCCTGGAATCAGTGCCGCATTGTCCGGCGGAATCAGCGGTCGGGACGAGCGCGGAGGCGGTAGCCTGCCGGCAGAACGGGGTTTTTGCTGCTGGACAATCCGGCGGCCAGGGCATACCTTTCAGGAAAGTTCAGGTCAGCCGGGTTTCCCTGGCAGTTTCCTGGAGGCAATTACTGAAATCGGCTGCGGCAATCGGGTTCCGATTCCGCCACACTGATAACAATGACAGCAAGAATTTCCAGAGGAATCACGATGCATTCAGTCCGCCTGTTACCACTACCCGCCATTCCAACCCCGCCGGCATTGACCGGGCTGCTCCTGGCACTGTGCCTGATCCCCGCGAGTACTACGGCGCAAATGCCGGGTACCGATTACAGCGCCGTGTCCGACAGCCGGTTGATCGATCCCGAGGATCACAACTGGCTCTCCTACCGGGGCACACTGGATGGCTGGGGATACAGCCCCCTTGAGGAGATCGATACCGACAATGTCAGTGAACTGCAGCCGGTCTGGTCGTTCTCCACCGGCGTGACCGGCGGCCACGAGTCGCCCCCCATCGTCAATGACGGCGTCATGTTTGTCACCACGCCGGGCAACCTGGTCTATGCCCTGGATGCTGCCAGCGGCGAACTGATCTGGCGCTATCAGCACGACCTTCCCCAGAGCCTGATCGCTTTCCATCGCACCAACCGGGGTGTCGCTCTTTACGACGACAAGGTCTATACCGCAACCCTGGATGCCCGGGTAGTGGCACTTGACGCGCGTACCGGTGACAAGGTGTGGGATACCACGGTTCAGGACAACAGTTTCGGTTACTACATCACTATGGCGCCCCTGGCTATCGACGGCAGAATCATGGTCGGCGCATCAGGCGGCGAACTGGGTATCCGCGGGTTCGTGGTGGCGCTGGATGCGGAAACAGGTGAGGAGCTGTGGCGAACCTACACGGTTCCGGCACCCGGTGAACCCGGCAATGAAACCTGGCCTGGAGAATCATGGCGCACTGGCGGTGCCGCGGTGTGGGTACCGGGGCACTACGACCCGCAGCTGGGCCTGGCCTATTTCGGGACCGGCAACCCCGGCCCCTGGGTCGGCGATCAGCGCCCCGGTGACAATCTCTATACCAATTCCGTCATTGCCCTGGATGTAGAAACCGGGGAAATTCGTAATCACCATCAATATCACTGGAATGGATCCTGGGACTGGGACGAGGTTTCCACGCCGATACTGATGCCAGTGGAACGCAATGGCCGGGAAATCAATGCCCTGGTTCACGCCGGTCGAAACGGCTACCTGTGGGTTCTGGAGCGACATGCGGACAGGATCGGTTTTATCGATGCAGAGCCCTATGTATTCCAGAACGCCTTCGCCAGTATCGATCCGGAAACCGGTCGCCCTACCTATGACCCGGCACACAAACCGGTAACCGGCGCCTCCACTTCCTTCTGTCCCTCACTCTGGGGCGGTAAGGACTGGCCCCCTGCCGCGTACAACCCGGACACCGGCCTGGTCTATATTCCCGCCAACGAAAATCACTGCGGTATCATCGAGGGACGCGAAGTCACCTACATGCCCGGCAGCTCCTTTACCGGTGCCAGGTCCCAGATGACCTTGCGGGAAGGAGAAGACCATATCGGCGAAATCCAGGCGTGGAACATCGATACCGGCGAACAGGTGTGGACCAGGGAGTTCCAGTCACACAACTGGGGCGGCATCCTCACAACGGCCGGTAACCTGATATTCAGCGGTGGCACCAGCGACCGCTTCTTCCGCGCCCATGACGCAACCACCGGAGAGGAACTGTGGCGGTTCCGAACCAACTCGGGAATCATCGGAGTACCCTCGACCTTTGCGGTGGACGGCAAGCAGTATGTCGCAGTGCAGTCCGGGTGGGGCGTGGACGCCGCGGGCATGACTGCCCGGATCGATCAGCAACGCGGCACCCGGACTTTCGTCCCCCAGGGCAGGGTTGTCTGGGTGTTTGCCCTGCCCTGAAACAGCAACCGGGACGGATAGCAGGGCAGGACGTGGAACGGCAAGGCTGGAACCGACAGCTGTAGCGGAATAATAACAACAGGAGAGTAACCCATGGCAATTTCGCTGCGCAGACTGGTTGCATGTGTGCTGCTGATGCTGTCCCTTGCAGCCACCGGTGCTGAACTCGATATTCGCGCCTACGATCCCGACAATGGATTCAACCTGACCCCTACCACCAACGGACTGGCAATCACCTGGGATGCGCCATCGGGCCAATCCCATATCGAATTCCAGGTGATACCCCGGCAGGGAAACAATGCCGCCGCTCCCCTGATCAGGGAAATCGGCCAGGACGGCCGTTCCACCATAACCGACGTCGATCCCCATTACCTGTTCTTCGTCGGTCAGCGGGACCTGGATATCCGCGATCTTGACGACGGCTGGATGGTTTTTTTCGATCGGGTCCACCGGCGACCCTACGCGGTGGAAAAGGCGGTGCTGACCCCGGAAAACATCAGCGTCACCACCAGCCGCAGTCGCGCCACTGTCCAGTTCGACGGCCTGGAAAGCCCCAGTTTCAGCGGCTCACTGGTTTTCACCCTGTATCACGGCAGTCCCTTCATCCACATGGAGGCACGGGTCAGCACGGAACGTCCCGCTACCGCGTTCCTTTACCATGTCGGTCTGGCCAGGGCGGATGTCCAGGGGCATGAGCTGCACTGGATCGACAGCACCGGTGAATTGCAGCGTAGTGCCGCCGGCAGGGATACAGCCAGGGTTTATGCCACGCGGTTTCGCAGCATGGCCCTGTCGTCGGCAACCGGTTCCCTGGCCATCTCACCGTTTCCTCATCAGTACCTTTATCCGCTGGATTTTGCCGACAACTATGGCTACAACTGGGCCGGTGTCGACTACCTGGACATGGTGGAAGGCTTTGCCTGGGGGGTACGCCAACCTCCCATGGGAGACCGGCGGTTCGTGCCCTGGGTCAATGCCAGGCCCGGCAGTCAGCAACAGCTTGGGGTGCTCCTGTTTCCCTCCGCGTTGCCCGGCCACGCCAACCTGGACGTGGTGAAATCCTACACGCGGAGCGATTCGTTCAAGCCCCTGCCCGGTTTCAAAACGCTGTCCAGCCACTACCATCATGAACACGCCATGGAGGTCATCAACCGGCAGCAGCAGTCTCCGGATCTGCCGCCGGATCTGGTGAATCCCGGGTTTGTGCAGGTTTTCAAGGCGATGGGCGTGGACATGGTGCACATGGCGGAATTCCATTTTGGTCGCACGCCGCGCCTGGAAACCGCGGAGCGCCTGGCCCAGCTGCAGGTGATGCATGATGAGTTTGAGCGGCTGTCCAGTGACGATTTCCTGTTGATTCCCGGCGAGGAGCCCAACGTTCACCTTGGCGGCCACTGGCTGAGCCTGTTTCCCAAACCGGTCAACTGGGTGCTGAACCGGGACCGGTCTCAACCTTTCGTCCAGGAGTCTGCACAATACGGCACGGTGTACCACGTTGGCAGTCCGGCCGATGTGGCCAGGCTGCTGGAGCTGGAAAACGGTCTGGCCTGGACCGCCCATCCCCGGGTGAAAGGCTCAACCGGCTTCCCGGACCGGTACCGGGGTGAAGCGTTTTTTACCGGTGATCATTTCCTCGGTGGTGCTTGGAAAGCCATGCCGGCGGACTATTCCCGGAACACCCTGGGCTGGCGGGTGCTGGACCTGGAAAACGACATGGCAAACTGGGGCAACCGCAAGTACAGCCTGGGGGAAGTGGACGTATTCCGGGTAACCACCGACTCCGAGCTGTACGGCGCCATGAATATCAATTACCTGAAGCTGGAGACGATTCCCCGCTTTCAGGATGGCTGGCAACCGGTCCTGGACGCGCTGCGCGGGGGCCGGTTTTTCGTTACCACCGGGGAAGTGCTGATTCCGGAGTTTGTCGTCGCCGGCTACGACAGCGGCGACACCATCCCCGGCACCACCGACCTGCGCCGCATGCCCATTGAAATGCAGCTGGAATGGACCTATCCCCTCTCCCGCCTCAGCATCGTCACCGGTGACGGGGACCGGGTATACCGCACGCATTTTGACCTGTCGGCAACCAGGGAATTCGGTGCCATGCCGATTCGCATCGATGCCGATCTCAGCGGTATGCAATGGGTGAGGATGGAAGTGTGGGACATCGCCCGTAATGGTGCCTTCACTCAACCGGTATGGATTGAATCGGCGGACTGACCTGTGTCCGGTCGGGGGAGACTGCAGAATTCCCACCCCCGACCGGGCACCGGCAGCAAACCTGCACCGGCCGACCTCACCCTGTACCCACCCCCTGTTTTTTCAAAAACTGAACCACTGCCACCAAATAATCAGGTTGGACACTTGGGCCAGGAAATTTTATCCTTGGCGCGATAACAATAAGGACAATACCATGAGCAAACTACCTGCCCGCTTTCTGCTTCTTCTCTCCAGCCAGTTGCTCCTGATGCTGGTCGCCCCGGTCCACGCCCAGTCCCTGCTTGACGACTATACACCGGTCACGCTCGACGAGCTGGAAAACCCGCCGGCCAGCGACTGGCTCATGTGGCGACGTACGCAAAACCACTGGGCCTACAGCCCCCTTGACCAGATCAATCGGGACAATGTCGGCAGCCTGCGCCTGGCCTGGGCCTGGACCATGGAGCCGGGAATGCAGGAAACCACGCCACTGGTTCACGACGGCGTGATGTTTCTCCCCCAGGCCTGCGATTTTATCGAGGCAGTGGACGCCACCGACGGCACGCTGCTGTGGGAATATCGCCGGCCGCCGGTTGATCACGTGGCACCGCTGTCCTGCGCGAATCGCAATGCCACGCTTTACCAGGACCAGCTGATCATCGCCACCCGCGATGCCTACCTGGTGTCGCTGAACGCCCGCACCGGCGAAGTAACCTGGGAACGGCGCATGGGTGACTGGGAGGTGGGGCAACACTATTCCGGGGGTCCGCAGGTGCTGGATGGCAAGATCATCGCGGGCATGTCCGGCTGCTATTACATCAATACCTTCTGCTGGGTTTCCGCTCACGACCCCGATACCGGCGAAGAATTATGGCGAACCAACACGGTACCCCGGGTAGGTGAACCCAACGGCGAGTCCTGGGGTGATGTGCCCAACGAACAGCGTCGCGGTGGTTCTGCCTGGATGCCGGCCAGCTACGACCCCGACCTGGACATGATATTCGTCGGCGTCGCCGTGCCCATACCCTGGGGCGACATCCAGCGGATGACCGGTGGCGGCGATGTGCTGTACACCAACTCCACGCTGGCGCTGAATGCGGATACCGGCGAAATCGAGTGGTACTTTCAGCATATTCCCGGTGGCAACTGGGACCAGGACCACCCTTTCGAGCGTCTTGTCGTCGAGACCGAGGTCATCCCGGACGCCGATGCCGTTTCCTGGATCAACCCCGATATTCAGTCCAGCCAGCGCCGTAAGGTCATCACCGGGATCCCCGGCAAACCGGGAATCGTATGGACCCTGGACGCTGCTACCGGCGAGTTCCTGTGGGCAATTGAAACCAACTACCAGAACGTCATCGTCGGCGTCGATATCGAGGGCCGCAAGGGCATCACCAACCCGGAGATAGCCATCCAGGAAATCCGCCAGCAGAAACTGGTCTGCCCAACGACGCGGGGCGGAATAAACTGGCAGTCGGTGGGCTACAGTCCCCAGACCAATACCCTGTACACGCCAACCAACAATGCCTGCATGGACTTCTACCTGAACCCGGTGGAACCCACTGTTGGCCTGCATCACCGTTCTGCCACTTCACGCATCGTGCAGCGTCCCGGATCCGATGGCCGGGTGGGCATTCTCAGTGCCATTGATGTCGCCACCGGCAAGCCCCGCTGGGTACATCGCCAGCGCGCCGGCATCGGCGGTTCGGTGTTGACCACCGCGGGCAGTCTCGTATTCGTTTCCGACGATGCCCGCCGGTTTCGCGCCTTCGACGCCGACACCGGCGAAGTCCTCTGGGAGCAGATTCTCAACTCCACCGCCGGCGGTTTTCCCGTGTCCTACAGCGTGGACGGCGTGCAGTACATTGCCATTGCCGCAGGCGGCGGTGTCACCTACCGGATGCTGACGCCGGAAATCCAGCAGCGTAGCGGTGGCAACATGCTGTTTGTCTTCCGGCTGCCTTAACCGAACGATTGCATCAGTGCCTGTTCACACTGGTGAGAACAGGCACTGGCAGGGATGAACCGATGATTTACCGATTGGGGCAAAGCGCCGTCGAAATCGTCGGCGACGATTTTTTTGTCGCCGACAACGCCACCGTGATCGGCCGCGTACGCCTGGAGAACAATGTCAGCGTCTGGTTCAACGCGGTGATTCGCGGCGACAATGACCTGATTACCGTGGGCGAAAACTCCAATATCCAGGACGGCTCCGTCCTGCACACCGACCCGGGAATACCGCTGACCATCGGCAAGTATGTGACCGTCGGCCACAAGGCCATGCTCCACGGCTGCACCATCGGCGACTGTTCCCTGATCGGAATCAATGCGGTGATCCTGAATGGCGCACGCATCGGCAGGAACTGCCTGGTCGGCGCCAACAGCCTGATCACCGAAAACAAGGAAATTCCCGACGGCTCACTGGTGGTTGGCGCACCTGCACGGGTTGTCAGGACGCTGTCGCCCCGACAGCAGGATGCCCTGAAGGAAAGCGCCGAGCACTACGTGGAGAATTTCAAACGCTACCGGAAAGAACTGCAGCAGGATCCACGCTGACTCTCTCACCCCGAACCACGCGACCCGTTAACAATTTCATTGCCCTGTTCATGCACGTTGCGGCGAAATCGCCAGTATCCACAGGTGCCATGTCTATTTCCTTGACCCTGACGATATCTGCCCATGTCGCCGGGAAACCATAACCGGTTCCCGACGGGATCAGATCCCTTGAAGTCCTGGTGGGCCACCACCAGGATGACAGGACACAGCGGTTCACGGCCACCTGCCTGCAGACCCGCAGCAGGCACCGGAGAATACTCACGAAACCGACAACTCCGGCAGGGTCCACGCCGGCACTGCCGGTCAGCAGCGTCACTTAACCTCGGCGGTATGTCCCATCAGCTCTTTGCCGGCGTGCGGCGGACAACAATGAGCATCCGGTGGTTTTTGCGGACCCTTCGTGGACAGGACTGCCAAATGCTTTTATGCTCAGGGCAAGCCTGTTTTCATCAACTCCCCACAGGACAGTCTTTCGCCATGACCCTGACCACCCGAACACTGTTACTTGGCCTGTTGCGCCGGCCGCTGCGCACCCTGATGGGTGGATGTCGACCATCCGGCCGGCGTTCTCCGGCATCGTTCACTTACCGGTGTTTTCTGCAGGGACGCGGCCTTGCCCCCTTGCTGCTGAGCCTCTGCCTGCTCATTCCGGCAGCAGTCACTGCCCAGGAAAACTTTGACATTATCATCAGCAACGGCAGGCTGGTGGACGGCACGGGCAATCCGTGGGTACGGGGGGATGTGGGCATCGACGGCGACCGGATTGTCCGGATCGGCGATCTGTCCACGGCCACTGCCACCACGGTAATCGATGCCCGCGGCCTGGTAGTGGCCCCCGGTTTTATCGATCCCCATACCCATGCACTGCGCGGCATTTTCGATGTCCCCACCGCAGACAGCGCGCTGCTTCAGGGCGTGACTACCCTCACCGAGGGCAACGACGGCAGTTCACCGTTCCCCATCGATGAACACTACCGGCAGATCGAGGCAACCGGCATCAGCACCAACTGGGCAGTCTTTGTCGGTCAGGGTACGATTCGAAGTCAGGTCATCGGGGCTACGGACAGGGCTGCCACAGCGGAGGAGTTGCAGCGCATGCAGACCATGGTGGCGGAGGCCATGGAACAGGGTGCCCTGGGACTTTCCACCGGGCTTTTTTATGTCCCGGGCAGTTTTACCCCCACCGACGAGGTGATCGCCCTTTCCCGGGTGGCAGCCGACTACGGCGGGATCTATATTTCTCACATGCGGGAGGAAGCTGCCCAATTATTGGAGTCGGTACAGGAAACCATCGAGATCGGTGAACGGGCCGGTATCCCGGTACAGATCACCCATCACAAGGTCATCGGCGCCGGTAACTGGGGCATGTCCGTCGACTCGCTGCGCCTGGTGGACCAGGCCCGGGCCCGTGGTATCGACGTGACCATGGATCAATATCCCTACACGGCTTCGCAGACCGGGATTACCGCGCTGATACCCCAGTGGGCCCAGGAGGGCGGACGTGAACGCATGCTGGAGCGAATCGACAGCCCGGAAACCCGCCCGTCAGTGAAAAACGCCGTTGTCGAGAAAATCCTTTATGACCGCGGCGGGGGTCATCCCCGCAACGTGTTCATCTCGCGCAGCACCTGGGATCGCAATCTGGAAGGCAAAAACCTGGCCGAGCTGACCTCCGCACGGGGCATGGAACCGACACCGGAAAATGCCGCCGAGGTGGTTTTCGATATTATCAGGGGGGGCGGTGCCACGGCGGTCTACCATGCCATCGGCGCTGACGATGTCGATCGCATAATGCGACACCCGGCAGCCGCAGTGGGCTCCGACGGTCCCCTGGGCGTCTTTGGGGAAGGCGCGCCACACCCGCGCCAGTACGGTACCTTCGCCAGGGTGCTGGGCCACTACGTGCGCGAACGGGGTGTTATCAGCCTGGAAGAAGCCATCCGCAAGATGACCAGCCTGAGTGCGCAACGCCTCAGTCTTCGTAACCGGGGCCTGCTGGCCCAGGGTTTTTTCGCGGATATCGCGGTTTTCGACCCCGAGCAGATCAGCGACCGGGCGACATTTGCAGAACCCCATCAATACGCCGTGGGCATGAAGTACGTCCTTGTCAATGGCGAAATCGTCGTGGCCGACGGTCGACACACCGGGCTGCGGCCCGGTCGGATTCTCCATGGCCCCGGCTATACCGGCAACTGAAAAGAAATCAGAGAGGTGTCACATGAACCCGCAGCTTCCCCACTTCCGCCTGTCGCTGTCAGGAATCATCGCCCTGTCCTGGACACTGTCGGTCCTGACCGGCCCTGTCCTGGCACAGAACAGCAACACCGGGTCGACCCCGGATGTCTATGAGCAGGTTGCCGAGTCCCGCGGTCTCGGCGGAGTCATTGGCTACGGTCGCGGCGCCTCGTTTGTGGACATAGACCTTGATGGCGACGACGATCTGTTCGTGGCGGACACGGACGGTCGCCTGTTCGGTCGCCCCTATGGCATGTCCATTCTTTACGTCAATGATGGCAGCGGCAATTTCCGTCCCGGCGAATTCAATCTGGACCCCGATGACTTTCTCGGCACCTGGGGCGGATCCTTTTCCGACTTCGACAATGACGGGGACCCGGACATGCTGGTAGTCAATGGCGGCTACACCACCAGCTCAACCCTGGCGCTGCTGGAAAACCGCATCGCCCAGAGTCAGGGATTCGTCAATATCTCAATCCAGGCAGGGATCTCAGCTCCCGAATCCACAGACCAGACGTACGCCTGGTGGGGGGCGTCCTGGGCAGACTTTGACAACGACGGCTGGCTGGACCTGGCGGTGACCCGTCTGGCAGATCGGCCCCTGCTTTTTCACAATCAGGGAGATGGCACTTTCAGCGAGGTGGGACTGCAGATGGGACTGCGGGATTTTGGCCATCGAAACGCCAAGAATCCGGTCTGGATCGATTACGACAACGATGGCGATCAGGACCTGTACCTGGCAGGCATCGACTGGCACGGTTTTTTCCGCAACGATGGATCGACTTTTCAGGAAGTCACCGACGAAGTCTTCACCGAACCCCTCGAAGGTCACAGCGGGCAGCCCGCCGTGTTCGCTGTTGCTACCGCCGACCTTGACCAGGACGGACTGGAAGATATCTACCTTGGTCGATGGGACTCCCAGGACTATATTCTGTTCAGTAACGGCGACGGCAGTTTTCACCGTGTCGGCAAGGAAAACGGTATCGACACCGTAAACCATGTCAAGCTGTCTGAAACTGACACCAATCCGATGGCTAATGAAGCACGTGCTCTACGCCGCCAGGCTCGCCAGGACAGCCCCACCGGCGAAGAAGTCAACATGGCCCCTTTCGAAAACACCATGGGTCTCGGCATCGGCGACCTGTTCGATGACGGCTATCCGGATATTGTGATAGGCACCGGGGACCCGATGTTCAATGCCGCAGACGTTATTTTCTGCAACCAGGGGCAGCGCACCTTCCAGCGCTGTCTCGACCGGTTTGTCGAGTCGGACGGCGAGCATCGCATGACCCGGGGCCATGGCGTGGCGTTCGCCGATATCAACGGCGACGGGTTGACAGAGTTCTTTTTCAACCTTGGCGGGCACCCGCCCTTCGATTTCAGCCAGAAAACCGAGTCACGGGAAACCAACAAGCTGTTCATGCGGCAGACTGACCAGGCTCCCAATGCCGCCTGGATAAGACTCACGGGAACCGACAGCAATCGGGACGCCATCGGGGCACGGGTCAGGTACGGTACCGGCGACCAGACACGCTATCATTTTGTTCGCTCCACTGCCGGATTCCAGAGCCAGAACAGTAAAACCCTGGTCTTACCGATGGGCAGTAGCGATCGCGTTCCCGTTGTCATCGACTGGCCCAGCGGTAACACTACCGCAATCGAAGTGGCCGCCGGTCAATCCCTGGAGATTGTGGAACAGCCGGTTCAACCGTAACGCGACGGGGAAATTAAGGAACGGTCGGCAGACAGCCTGCGCCGCTGCAATACAGGACCTGCGCTGAATGGCGAACAATGACCGCTTTTTGAGGGTATTGTTCAGCGTGAAGTTGCCCCGCAGGGGCGTGGTCGGCAACGACCCAGACTACCTGCCGGGCGTTTCTATAAGTTGAGCTGCATCAGGTTCCTGACAGTCGAGGCTCGACAACGACAGTCCGCTGTAGTTGAATGCTGTAACTGGAGACTGTAGTTGGATACTGAGGTTAATTACAGCAACAGGCAGGCAGCATTGCTGACTGCAGGGCAACACAGTCGCAGCTGATTTTAATGACCAATTCTGCCTGGTATAAGGCAGGCTAGACGAGGCAACTGGCTATGAGTGAAGACTCCACGATACTTACCCGAAGACGACGATTTCTCACCGGCATGGGCGTGGTAGCCACGGGCGCCACACTGGCGGCAACTGCCCGGTCTGCAGAACACCACGGCGGCACCGGATTCACACCGGCAAGGCATGAACTGGACAGCTGGATGAACGAAATTGATGGCATACACCGGGCATTCGTGGACTCCTCCACTGGTGCTGGCGGCGCCAATGCCCTCAATTACGTCAGTAATATACTTGCCAGCCACCGGGAGGAATACGGCGGTCGTGATGAAGATTACGCCATGATCGTCTGCTTCCGCCACATGTCCACGCCCTTTGGCTACAATGATGCCATGTGGGCAAAGTACGGTACTGTCCTGAGTCGCTTTACCGGCTTCAAGACCCCGGGCGGTGACGAGCCACTGAGCGTAAATCCGATGAATATCCAGCAGGCGGTCTACGGGAATCGGGGAAATACCGTCGACCAGCTTGGCCGCCGAGGCGTTCAGTTTGCTATCTGCAACCGGGCCACCAGGGCGGCTTCCGGGATGATAGCCCGGTCAATGAACACATCCGCGGAAGACGTATACCAGGAACTGATTCGCAACAACGTTGCCAGCAGCAGGTTCGTACCTGCCGGGGTACTGGCCGCTACGCGATCCCAGGAGTACGGCTACAGCCTGCTGTTCGCCGCCGGCTGATTCCTTCAGGCGGTCAGTCACCCTCGGGCGGTCAAACTTTCCGCCCTTGGACCGCTTCAGCGGTCGTCAGCGTCTTCCAGACTTCGATAGTATTCCCGGATGGGTCCGAAAGGACCCAGCCGGTGCTGCTCGATGGGAAAATCATCGGCATACGGCGGGTACGGGCTGTCAACCGGCTTATTGGTCAGGTCCGGGTAGTCCTGCTCGAGGTTGGCACGCTGCGGCCGCTCATGGGAGTTGACGAAAGCAGCCACGTCGTAAGCCTGATCGTCGGTCAGGTCCGGCTGCCCCAGGGGCATTCTTGCCTTGATGAATCGTGCCGCGGTCAGTACCCGGGTCATGCCCGCCCCGTTATTGAAACTGTCGGGCCCCCATAGAGGAGGAAACAGGTAGCCCTCGCGCATATCCATGGAGGCTGGCAACCCCTGGCCATCCTCACCGTGACAGACCTCACAGCGCTCCTGGTAGACTGTTTCTCCGGCCACTGGATCTGCAGCACGGTCGGGCTCCACAAAGGGTGGTGGTTCGTCTGGCTGCCGACGGGTCTCGCCCATGATCTGGTACTGATCATTCAAATTCTGAATGTACATTTCGATGGAACGCATTTCGACACTGTCACGGGGCAATTCGCGACCGTTCATACTACGCGTCATACAGCCATTGATACGGTCACGCAGGTCCCGGCTTCCTCCGTCCCGACCGGAAAATCGTGGATAGCGCGACTCGGTCTGCAGCAATGACAGGGTACCCGGCCTCGTTCCCGTTTCCAGGTGGCAGGAGGCACAGTCCATATAGGTGCCCGAGTAGCGCATGGCGGGATCCTCGTGGCCCGGGCCCATCATGGCCGCGGTTTCCCTCACCAGCAGTCGGCCATATTCGACGCTGGGTTCCGGATCCCGATTATCGGTAACGGGCCGCAGGGCGACCACGCCCACAATTACGCCCACGCCCAGAACCACAGTGGCCAGCACTGCGGTCAATACGCTGCCGCGTTGATACCGGGACTTGCTATTGGCTGCTCTGTTCATGCTTTTCCCCACGCTCGCCGTTGGCATGACCCAGCGAACTGTCAAATTGTCTCAACTGATCCTGAAAGTTGTGTTTCGGTCGTTCAATACGATACCGCCATCCGGGAACGGCAAGATAAACCAGGCCGAAGCCAGCGACCATCAGCAGGCTCAGCCCTACTACCATTTCACTGATCATCGGCTTCCGGTTCCCGGTTGCAGGCCGTCGACATCCGCCTGGAAAAGGGAACGCAGGTAGTGACTTACCGCCAGCATATCATTGTCGTCGAGACGATCCCCCCAGGGGGCCATGGATGTTCCGGGCACGCCGTTGCGCAATACCCGCATGCTTTCCTCGAGGGTCAGGCGTTCCCTGGTGAAATCCGTCGGCGCAATGGGCACCGGCAGACTGTCCGCTGCAAATCCACGCCCGTCACCGTCATCGCCATGACACTCGGCACAGTGAGTGGCATAAACCGTGGCTCCCTGGTCAAGTAGACCGGGGTTGCCGGCCACTGCTTCCACGGCGCTGAAGGAATTTACCTGGGCAGCCAGCGCTGCGAGCCCGGCCGGGCTGATGTCCCGCCAGGCTGGCATCGCGGTATTGTGCACGCCGTTCCAGAGAATATCCGCCAGCAGGTCGCTACGGTATTGCCGCTGGGTCAGGTTGACCGGTGCCGGCTCCAGCCATGGTGAGGCCGGTCCGTCACCCAGTCCGGTGACACCGTGACAGCCGCTGCAGTTTTCCTGCCACAGCTGTTCGCCGGCAGCGCTGACCGGCCGTGGTTCCAGCAGCGGTGCACCACCGCGGGGCCTGGTCCGCGCTGCATGAGTGTTCAGCCGGGCAACACGAAGTGACATCTGTGCCCTGTCATCGTCGGGCAGCGCAGCCCGGGCAGCCAGGTCTCCTTCAGGCCAGGCAAGCTCCCGCGCCCGTCCCAGGGTTTCGAGATAGGCCAGCAGATCCAGGGCCTCCCGCCTTGGTTGCAGCGGGGAGCCGTCAAAAAACTCCGGGTAGGCAGGCATGATGGAGAGCGGCACCACGGCGCGCGGTGAAAACAGGTGTGCCAGCTGCCAGTCGGCGCTCCGCGTGTTACCGGCACGGGAGAGGTCCGGTCCGATGCGTCGGGTGCCCAGCATGTGTGGAAAATCGAGGCGCCCCTCCCAGGCCAGGGTTGGCGCTCCGAAGCGATCCATGTCGCCCTCGGTGTAGCGAATCTGCTGGGTGTGGCAGTAACCGCAGCCTTCGCGGGCATAGATTGCTCTGCCCCGCAGCTCGGCGGGAGTCAGCGGCAGGTCCTGGCCCGGTCCCAGGACCGTGCTCTGTCGGGACAGCGATTCCCGTGGCAGCACACCCAGCAAGGACACCGAGAAAACGAAAAATGCCACACCGGCCACCGACGCCACGATGTAGGACATACGCACCGCCCTGGCCGGGTCCTGCATCCTGCCGTGCCCGGCAGCCGGTTCCCGGTCGGCTTCCCGGGGCAGCCTGGCGGCTTCGGCAGCCGCAGCCCCCGCCCCGCGGAGACCGCTGCACAGGCCGAACAGCAGCACCACAAATCCCAGCGCGATGGGAATTGCTGACAGGCTGCGCAGCACCCAGTAGGGTTGCGAGGCCTGCACCGACTCCAACCACGGCGCGCCACCAAGCCACAGATCACCCTGCACCAGTCCTGCCAGCGTGAGATCCACCACCATGAGGGTCACCCCCACCGCCAGCAGGCCATAGGCCCAGTCCAGGGCCCGGGCGTGGTAGGGCGCGTCGGGAATGCGCTGCCACGCGTGGATTATTCCGGCGATGCCGGCAAAAGTTGCAAAGCCCAACATGGCCAGGTGGGAATGGCCGATGACGAAATCGGTGAAATGAACACTCTGCTGCAGCGTCATATTGGCCTGCAAGGAACCCTGCAGGCTGACCACCAGGTAGAAAATGACAGACAGGGAGGCAAAGCGCAGGGCCGGGTCGGCAGGGATCAGGCCGGCGCCCCGTTGCGACAGCAACAGGTTGGTCACCACGATCACCACCACCGCTCCCAGCAGAAACGACGCCAGGATGGCGGTGCCCTGGGCGGCCATGGGGATTACCGAATGAATGTAGTGATGAATGCCGTTCAGCGGATACAGGAAAAACAGTCCCCAGAAACCCACCATGGAAAGAAAATGGGAATAAATGGGACGTCCGGTACTGGCGGGAATCACGTAGTAGAGAATCGCCAGTGCCAGGGGGGTTACGAACAGGCCAACGGCATCGTGTATCCACAGGCCGCTGAAGGCGGCCCCCGCGGCGCCGGGCACGAATTCAGGCACAACATTGCCCATGGGGTAGGAAAACAGGGTGAAAACCAGCGCGCCGATAATATACCAGCTGGATACGTAGAGATTTTCAAAGCCGCGCTGAAAAAACGGCGGCAGAAACTGCAGTGCCGCCAGCAGGAAGGCGATGATCACCAGCGCATCCACAACCAGGGGGAATTCCGCCCATTCCAGCGGCTGACTGACGCCCATCAATACCAGGGCCCAGCCGGGCACCATGACGGCAAAATTCCACAGGCCGAACAGCCACAACCCCAGGTTCCTGCTGGTCACCGGACGACCACTGAGGACGGGCACGGCGTGATAGAGGAAAGCCAGGAAGGCGTTGCCCAGCCAGCCCAGCATGATGCCCTGGGTATGTGCAAACCGCAGCCGCCCCCAACTGGGCAGCGCCCCGGCCAGATCCGGCCAGAAAAACTGCAGGGACACAATGATGCCGAAAACCACCGCCAGCAGCAGGGCCGCGAAAGCCGCCAGGCTGTGAGCCTGTACCAGGAAAGTATCCACCAGGTGTGGTTGTTCGGCAGTGGTGGGCTGTTTTACCTGCCCGTCGCTATGTTCATGCAAGGTTCTGCTCTCTCGGTACCCGGAAAAAGGGCCCCCTATGGAAATCGTCCGGACAGATTATAACGGGGCCAGTGCCGGTTAACACTATTTCAATCCTTGACCTGCTTCTCTGCGGCAGGTCAAGAAATCCTGACAGCGGAATCCCTCGCCCGGTCACTATCGCCCGGTTACTACCGCAACAGGGCCGGATTTCCGGCGGATTGAACCTGCCGGGAAGGCGCTATATAGTGATTTCATGCCAGCGGACACCTCCCCTTCACTCGCCCGACTACAGCAGCAGATAACCGCATTCAGCGACCTGGCCCACCGACAGCCCTGGGCCGGGGATGACAACCTGTTGCAGACCATGGAAACGCTTTACGCGGGTATAAACCCCGCCAGCAAGGCAGGCATTGTCCTCGGCTTCGCCCTGGCCAAGGTTCACGATGACCTGGGGAATACCGAACGCTGTTTCCAGCTTCTGGAAACGGCCAACCGGTATCACCAGCGCGGCAAGACCGACACGATAGCAGACGCCCGCCGCACGGTGGCGGCAGTCACGGACCTGTTCGGCAGCCAGTCGGTTACCCGGCTGGACCAACCGCTGGAGGAACGGCCGGTCTTTATCCTGGGCATGCCAAGATCAGGGACAACGCTGGTGGAACAGATTCTTTCCTCCCATTCACAGGTGCTCGGCGGTGGTGAGCTGAAACTGATGGGACAATGGTGTTTCGGCTATCTGAAACTCTATGCCAGGCACGGTCGGGCAGCGGCACTGGACAATTACCTGCCGCAGCTGCGGGACCATTATCTTGAGGGTTTGAAGAAGCTTGGATCCTCGCCGGTGAAAACCGACAAGATGCCCGTAAACTTTCTGTGGATCGGGTTTATTCTGTCCGCAATGCCATCAGCCACGATAATCCATACCCGCAGAAATCCCATGGCAGTCTGCTGGTCAATTTACAAGACAGCGTTCGCCGGAACGTCCAACGGGTATTCCTGCGACCTGCGTGACATCGGCGAATTCTACCTGCTTTATACTGGCCTGATGACTTTCTGGAACGAGTTGTTTCCCGGAAAAATCCATGACTGTCACTATGAACGCCTGACGGAAAACCAGGTTGCCGAGACGCAAGAATTACTGGCACTTTGTGGCCTGGAATGGGAGCAGGCCTGTCTGGACTTTCACGAAAACCCCAGAATTGTCCGCACTGTCAGTAAAAACCAGGTCAGGCAACCTATGTACCAGGGCAGCTCCAGGGCATGGGAACCTTATGAACGCTACCTGGCTCCGCTCAAGTCGGTCCTGGGGACGCTGGCTGACCAGGGATTTCCTGACAAGTGCTGAAAAGCACGGCACAGGTGACAGCCGCCGATGCCGGTGGTTGTCTTTCCGGACTGAGTCCAGGGTTTGCTAAAAGGTCGTCTGTACCGACAAGGTCAGCCGGCGGTATCGGGTACTGCAGGAATCCTCGATGCGCAACAGGTCACCGTCTATGGTGGTGCCGTTGAACCGCCTGCGCTCCCGGCAGCGGGAATCATTCAGGGTATTGTCGGATTCCAGACGGACAGTGACATTGTCGAACCAGACCTTGGAGACAAACAAGTCCAGGGAGGGCTGGCCGTCGTTGCGGGTGATGGTATTGATGTCGATATCGTACCGACCCCCAATAATCGGGTAGCGATACTCTATCCCGTAGCTCAGCCCCAGGTCGGTGACGTCATGGCGGAAATTGACGCTGCTGAAACCCCGCCCGTTGATGCGCTGTTCCGTACCCAGGAAGGGGTCGATGATCTCGGAATCGAACAGTGCCAGGTCGGCTGACAGGATCGCATCGCGCAGATTGAAATACCCCAGGCGCGTGCTGGCATTGGCAAACATGCCCCAGCGCCTGGCAGGTCCCACGTTGCCAGTGGCGGACAGCGGAACCTCCGGGTCCCTGGTGGCGTTGATCCTGCCGATGTAGTCGTCGATATCATCGTAAAAGAGACGGGCATTGAGTACCCCGGCATCGTCGGGAAGACGGTACTCCACTTCGGTCTCGTAGCGCCAGCGCTTTTCCGGGACAAGTTCCGGGTTGCCGGCATTGGTATTCTGATCCCGGTCCTCGTCATTTGCCGTGGCCGCGAAACTGGAAAAACTCAGCTGCGACACACTGCGTTGTGCCGAGGCCCGGAACTGGAAGTTGTCGGTGATATTGAATCGAAAGTCCACCGAGGGCCGGAAAAACTGGAAGTCCCGCTTTTTGTCCACGTCGCCGGCCTGGGTAATCTCCGACGTTTCGTAGGTCAGGCTGCTTTCCAGGCTCATGCGCTCGTTCAGTGTCCAGTTGTGAAAGGCGAACCCTTCGTAGCGAATCTCCTGAACCGCTGTCCCCGGATTGAACAGCTGGCTGAGGGGTGGCAACCCGCCGGTGCGGTCGGAAGGGGGTTCGGAACCGGACTGACTGCCAATGAACAGGCTGGAAGCCAGCCGCGTGTCGGCACGCTCCATACCGAAGCGCAGGCTCTGGGCTTCGGTAAGGGCAAAGCTGTAGTTGCCCTGGACTATGCGTTCCTGGGTGTTGCGATTGGACTCGATAAACAGGATCTTGTCGAGAACTCCGGCGGGATCGCCCTCGGCAGTGGCAAACCGCTCGCGGATACTGTCGCGAACTTCCTCGTTGGCAACGAACAGCAATTGCAGCCGGGAGTTGTTGGCAAAGGTGTATTCGTAGTCGCCACCGATTTCCCAATTGGTTTCCGTGTTGTCTATGGACTCTTCCTCAGCCCGGGCTACCGGCTGCCCGTCGTCGAAATCGACGAAATCCCGGCGTATTGGCCGCGGATGGGTCTGGTCACCGTACAGAGTATTGAACTGCACGCGGTGAGGACCGTGAACAAAGCTCATGTTGGTACTGAACTCGTATTCATCCTGATCGCGGATGTTGGTCTCCGACAGGGTGCTGAGCAGGTCCCCGTCGGGACCGAATCGTACCTCACGGGTGTCGCGATTCTCGTAGTTGGGGCGGGCTTCCAGGTTCATCAGCATCTGGAAGCCACCAATCTGGCGACTGTGGGACATGGTGGCGCCGGCTTCGTAAGTGTTGTCGTGATTGTGCCGCGCGACGACTTCCGCCGTGGTGCTGGCGCGGGACTGCGCCTCCCTGAGAATGATATTGATGACCTGGTCGGCGCCTCGGACATTGAGGCTGCCGGAGGTGTTGCGGATTATTTCGATGCGCTGGACTTCCTGGGCGGGGATTCGATCCAGCTGGTCCCGGGGGGAATTCTCCTTGCCGGCGATGCGCTGGCCATTGATCAACAGGTTACCGCCGGTGCCAAGGCCACGCCCGCCACCGCGTCGGCCACCACCGAGATCCAGTCCGGGAATACGGTCCAGCATGTCATTAACGGATACCGGGTTATAGGCGTCGAAGTAACCGGCTTCGTAGACTACCGTGGAATCATCGGCCACTGCGGACCCGGAATCCGGAACGACATCGGACTGCTGCCCGAAGCCGGCCTCTACCGTTAACACTGCCAGTGCCAGGACAACGGTCCTCAGCGCGCTGAATGCGGAAATTTGTCGTTGGATATTGTTGATGTACTGCATACTGAGCGGAAGGTAGCAAAGTGAAATCGATCAGGCAGCCGTTACTCGACACCTGCCCGGAAAATACGACAACCTTCCCTGAACGGATCAGTTCCCATGATTCGGGGAAAGAAAGAGACCTGTCCTGGTAGTCGATCCCCGCCACTTTCTGCAGGTGGTTCACTGCGTGTGATGACGCCCCTGGACCTGGGAATGGTGACGGGTTCCTACACAGATTCACCCCACCGCTGGTCCCGGCCACCAGAAAACTGATTCTGGCAGGCAAAAAAAACCCCGAACAAGGTTCGGGGTTTTTCCTTAAGTCTCTCCGGAGGACTGGAGCCTAACTGACATCCATGAATTCGACATGAATCTCCAGTTCGATTTCGTCGCCGACACCGAAACTGGTGAATCGGTCGACGCCGAAGTCCGAGCGCTGAAACGAGGCGCTTGCCGAAAATCCCAGGGTATAGCTCCGGGTCAGGAAATTCCTGCCTCCACCGTTGAAATCAATGCGTAGATTCACTGGTGCTGTCACGCCGTGAAAAGTCAGGTCGCCGGCGAAGACGAAGGAATTTTCGTCAATTGATTCCACAAACGACGTGGACCGGTACACCGCCTGGGGGAAATTTTCCACGTCCAGCCAGTTATCGCCCCGCAGTTCTTCCGCAAATTCGGGAAGATTGATGTCGATGGAAGCCATGTCCACGATGACCTCAAGACTGGAATTCTCGATGTTCTCCGGATCGAAATCCAGGGTGGCGTCGAATTCCGTGAAGCGTCCGATAAACGTGGAGAAACCCAGGTGATTGATCTTGAACAACAGCGCAGCATGGTCCGGATCCAGGGCATAGGCCCCGGAACGCAGCTCGGTTATTTCAGTATTGAAGTCCGGCGTCAGCAGCCGGTCGCACGACATCAGCAGTACGGAGCAGGACAGGATTACTGAAACCCGACCCAGGTTTTTAACTAAACTGGAAATCATTGAATGTACCTGCCCTTCTAGTTTTGGATTGCGTAGACATCAACTTCAATGTCGACTTCATTGGGGACTTCAGCCGTGTTGGCCCAGTAGCCCTGGCCCACACCGAACTGGAGACGCTGGATTGTCACTTCGCTGGTGAGATGAAAGCAGACCTGTCCGTCACAGGTTTCCACGGTGAGATTAAACGGAAAGCTGACAGGATGAGTCTGATCACGGATGGTCAGTGTACCGTCGGATACAAAGGAGTTGAGTGACTCGAGACTGCAGTTTTCCGCCTGGAAACTTGCGGTCGGCCAGGTATCCACGTCGAACAGTTCATAGTCCAGCAGGTAGTCCTTCACTTCCGGCGAATCCACGTAAAGATCTTCGATGGGGATCGTTACCTGGAAATCACAGGAACCGGGATTCAGCGGATCGATGTCGAATGTTGCCTGAACATTTCTGAACTCGCCCTGAAACGGCTCGGCGCCATAAGAATACTTGAAAATTACGACGGATTGCGTGGGATCCAGGACCCACTCCGCTGCGCGAGCCGGCAGGGTAATGAACAGCACTATTGCCGCCAGCGACACAGTCTTGTAGATAATTCGCATGATTATAAATACTCCTGATAAAAGTTACGGTAAAGCGTAAGCCACCAGTTCCGCTGGCTGGCCTCCGCCGCCCACGAACATGGCGATATATTGTTTACCTTCGTGCTCGTAGGTAAATGGCAAACCGGATTGATTATTCGGCAAATCAATTTCAGCGACAATTTCACCGGTTTGTTTGTCGACGGCGCGGAATATCGGGCTGGCACCGGGACCGCCGGTGCCCTCGCCGACAAACAGCAGGGTCTTGGTCAGAACGATGCCGGACCTGGTTGGAATTCCGGTACGGGGCAGATCGACACCTTCCAGCAGGGGATGATTGGCGATTCGATCCGGGGTATCGGCATTGGCGATCATCCACAGGTGGTCACCGGTATTCATGTCGATTGCGGTGATACGTCCATAGGGAGGCTTGGCGATTTCCAGTCCCTGTACCCGGGGAACCCGCACGCCGAACGCCGCGCTGTAGTCGATATCGGAATTCTCATCGTTGTCCAGTGACATGACTGCCAGGGCCGTCCGTGACGGAATATAGATAATGCCGGTTTCCGGGTCGATGGCTGCACCTTCCCAGTTGGCACCGCCGGTAGCGGACGGCAGGCTCAGCGTTCCACGGGTCCCGTCGGGCGCATCGGCCAGTGACGGTGGCGAGTAGACGCTGGGGGCCAGGCGGAAACCTTCAATGGCTTCCAACGCCAGGGCACGAATTTCCGGTGTCCAGTCGATGAGGTCATCCTCGGTGAAACCCTGGCGGTCAAAGGGTGCCGGCCGGGTTGGAATCGGCTGAGTGGGGGCATACCATTCGCCGGGGACATCGCCGGCCGGAACCGGACGCTCCTCGATGGGCCAGATGGGCTCACCGGTTTCCCGGTCGAAAGTGTAAACCCAGGATTGCTTGGTCACCGACATCAGCACCCTGTTGCCGTTGGGCAGATCCGCCAGCACCGGTGCCGAGGGAATGTCCCAGTCCCAGATATCGTGATGGGTCAGCTGGTAGTGCCAGCGTCGCTCGCCGGTCCTGATATCCAGGGCAACGATGGAATCGGAAAACAGGTTATCGCCGGGGCGGTCGCCACCGTAGCGATCGCCGGTTGCCGACTCTACCGGCAGGTAGACCAGGCCCAGTTCCGGATCGCCGGACATGGGTGCCCACACCCCGGCGTTACCGGTAAATTCAATGCCGTCGTCCAGCCAGGATTCGAACCCGTAATCGCCTCTCTCGGGAATAGTGCGGAAAGTCCAGAGATGTTCGCCGGTGCGCACGTCGTAGCCACGAATATCGCCCTTGACATTGGCCTTGGACCGGGGTCGCATGCCCACGCGGTGTGCCGCGCCGACGACAATGACGTCGTTCATGACGAAGGGGGCGGCGGAAATCCCGATATCGGGATAGGGAAACCGCGGATCATCGGCATTGCGCAGGCCCACGAACAGGTCCACGATGCCATTGTCACCAAAATCCGGATCGGGTACACCGGTCTCGGCGTCCAGTGAAACCAGGTGGTAGCCCGGAGTAACGTCTATCACCCGGGCTGAGTCGCCGTCACTCCAGTAAGCCACACCGCGGCCCGCCCCTTTCCGTGGCGCCTCGTCGAAACGCTCACCTTCCCGGGGTCGCCACAGCCACAGTACCTGGCCGGTAGTGGCGTCCAGTGCCACCACGTTGCGGGTGCTGGCTATGTTGGCATACAGCACGCCATCCACTTCCAGTGGTGTAGAGGGGTTGTTGAAATCCGTAGTTGGTCCGAAGCTGCGGGTGGAGAAGCGCCAGGCCAGTTCGAGATCGCCGACGTTTTCAGCGTTAATCTGGTCAAGTGGCGAGTAACGCTGGGCGAATTCGTTACCGTGGTATTCCGGCCAGTCACCTTCGTTAACGCTGGTGCCGGACTGGCTCAACGCCGCTGGCGTGAAGACCAGCGCGCCGGCGCTGATAAGGAATGACGAAATCAAACTGTTGGTTGTTCTCATCTTGAACTCTCTCGATGTCATTACAATTAATCTTGCACACTGTTCAATGAATACAGGCTGAATGCATATCGACTCGTGCAGTTAAGCAGCAATATCGCTCAGTGCGCGTATCTCAGCCAGACAACTGGCCGAAGCAGTCGAATTCCAAGGCTGAACCAAGCGCATATCCTTCAGGCTGGAACGTAGCCAGAGATCGGGAACGGAAGGATAACCAATCTATGTTGCACAAGCAAGTGTAGCGCCAGGATTTGCAATCTTTTTTCTTTTGTAAATCAGCAAGTTAACAAGAGTTGCCCGCCAGGATTTGTAATTCTTTGTTACGGCAATGCTGAGGGCAGCGGATACCAGTGTACATCCTCCGGGATGCCGTTGCCTCGGCTCGACAGGCAGACGCATGCCGGCGATAAGGCGCCTCTTCAGTAAACTCGCCTGAAAGCAAGAGTATTGCCATGACTGATCGGAGGTTCCCCAGGTAGGTGGGCTCAACCCATCGTCGAATACCTGTTCTATGGTCAGATTAAAATGTCGCGGAAAACTGTTAGTCTCGTTTTTACAGTTCATGGGTGATTGACCAGTTACCGGCGGTTTCTGCCCGGGTTTTTTGCTTGATCGACTGAGAAACTGTTTTTCGTGCCAGCACAACTGACAACAGCTGTTTGACAAAAACCGGAAATAATCATGGCCTTGCTGGATATTCTTTTACCGATTGTGGGCCTGGCCCTGATCGGCAATGTCACGGCGAGGCTGGGGTGGTTCAGCGCCCGGGACATTAATGCCCTGTCCAAATTCTCCTACGGCTTGCTGATTCCCTGCCTGCTGTTCATCAACACGGCGGAAACAGAACTTAATCTCCGCGCCAGTCTGAATCTTCTTGCAGGCTACTATGCAGCGGCATTGCTGACGTTCTTCACGGCCATAGGTCTGGCGAAAATCCTGTTCAACTATAACGCCCGGGAGCAGAGCGTTTTCGCCATGGGTGCCACTTACCCCAATGCCACCGTCATCGGCATTCCGGTGGTCCTTCAGTCCCTGGGCCCGGAAGCCCTTACCGGCCTGTTTATTATTATTTCCATTCAGAACCTGGTACTTTTTTCGCTGGGAACGTTGTTCGCCGAACGGGAAAACCTGTCGTTCAGCAATGTACTCGAATCAATCAACCTGCTGCTTCGCCAGCTGCTGCGCAACCCCATTACCCTGGGGCTGGTAGCGGGGCTGCTGGTCAATCTCCTGTCTGTGCCGTTGCCGACAACGGTCAGTGCCAGCCTGCATCTGTTTTCTTCGGCCGCAGTACCGACAGCGCTGTTCGTACTTGGCGCATCCATGACCCAATATCAGATCAGGGACCAGTGGCAGGCCGCGACTGCCATCACCCTCCTAAAGCTGGTGGTGACGCCCCTTTCCTCATGGTTCATGCTTTTTTACCTGTTGGACATCCCGCCCCGGCTGGCTGCAGCTGGACTGCTTGCCTCAGCCATGCCGGTGGGCATCAATGCCTATGCGTTTGCCAGTCGATATCAGTGCGGGCTGGCACCTATTGCAGCGGGCACATTGCTTTCTGCCATCACCAGTCTTGCTACCGTCAGCTTGATACTGATCTATCTGGCATCGCTGGGACTTTAGTACCACATCACGACCTGGCTACCCGTTCCAATTTTCCGCTTGACAATTGCGTTATGAGTGTCACACTACAGACATGACACCATTCAGAGTAAATCTTGAATCCGGCGAATCAATTTTCGACCAGGTCGTGTTTGCCGCCACCAAGGCCATTCTCGGTGGAGCGCTGCAGCCCGGTGATCCGTTTCCATCAGTGCGAACCCTGGCGGCTGATCTGAAAATTCATCCCAACACTGCACACAAGGTCATCCAGCATCTGATCCAGGAACGATGGTTGAATGTCGCCCCGGGAAAAGGCACCACGGTTGCCTCACCACCCAAGGCGCGCAGCGGTGACCGGCAGAAGCTGTTGCAGCAGGAAATCGAACAGCTGGTGGTGGAGGCCCGACGGGTTGGTGTCACGCTGGACGAAGTACAGGCCTCGGTGGAGGCACACTGGCGGGCACTGCAGCCATTGAAGGTAGTGTCCGATGATCATTGAGACCCACGATGTCGGCAAGCGCTATGGCAAGGTCAGCGTTTTGCAGGAGTTGAACCTGCAGATTCCCGAGGGCTCCGCCTTTGCACTGCTGGGTACTAATGGCGCTGGCAAGACCACCACGCTGCGCACCATGGTCAATATCGTTCAGCCCAGCTCGGGCATGGTCAGAACGCTGGGCAAGCCTTCTACCCGGCTGAACTACAAGGACTTCTGGCAGATCGGTTATGTTTCTGAAAACCAGCGCCTGCCAGACCGCCTGACGGTTGCGGATTACTTTGACTACCTGCGTTCCCTGTATCCGGGCTGGGACCGTGGCCTGGAGAAAGAACTCCAGGCGAACCTGGATTTACCACCGGACCGGGTGCTGAATAAACTTTCCCATGGCATGCGTATGAAAACTGCCCTGGCAGCAGCACTCTGCTTTCGTCCCAGGCTACTCATTCTTGACGAACCCCTCAGTGGGCTCGATTCCCTGGTTCGCGACGAGGTGGTGGAAGGCCTGCTGTTGCAGGCCGATGAGACAACTATCGTCATTTCCTCCCATGAAGTCGCTGAAATAGAAAACTTCACCTCTCACATCGCGTTCATGGCCAAGGGTCGACTGCTGTTCCAGGAATCCATCGAATCACTGAGGGCCCGGTTTCGACAGGTCGACGTGACACTGTCTTCCAGAAAAGACCTGCCTGACCCTATTCCGACCAATTGGTTGACGCCGACGATAAGCGGTCATGCGCTGCAGTTTGTCGACAGCGACTACCAGGAAGACAGCGCCCTGTTGGCCACGTTGAACAGTCATTTCGGCGCCGTCAGATTCACCACCGAAGCCATGAACCTGCGCGCAATCACCAAGGCAATGATTCGCAGCTCGCGAGGAATTTCGGCATGAATCACCACTTGCGCACTGTAGTTGCCGTGCTTGGCAAAGACCTGCGGAGCCTCCTGCCCTTTGTCGTGTTGACCATCGGCATGCTGGCCGTCGAAGTCGCACTGACAAGCCTCGAGTTGACCATTGGTAACCCGTTTCTGAATGGTGTCGTTTCCGCTTTACCACAAATCAATACCCTGGTAATCGGCTTACTGGCGTTTGCCGTATTCCAGCAGGACCCGGCCAACAGCGTCAGTCACGACTGGCTGGCCAGGCCGCTGTCCCGGTTCGACCTGTTTGTCGCCAAAATCCTTTTCCTGTTGCTGACCATCACCCTGCCGGTATTCATCGCACGGCTGCTGTTCAACCTGCAGGACGGCCTGACTCTTACCGCGGCGATGATCGAGGCCAGTATTGCCGGGGCGCCCTGGACCCTGCTGGCTACGCTGCTGTTTATCGGCGTGGCAATTCTGTCCCGGTCGCTGCTTCACAGCATAGTGCTGCTGGTGGGAGTTGTGTTGTTGTTCGGTACCGCGGGACTGATCATGGATTCGCTGCCCCGACCTGCCAACGCCTTCCAGGACGATGTCGCCACCCAGGCCCTTATCTGGCTGATCGTGGCACCCCTCTACCTGGTTTTCGTCGTGCTGCTGGCGGTGATCTACTGGCAACAGTATGAACGCAGAAATTTCGTTCTGGCAAACACCCTGTTCGGCGGCGGGTTTGTGGCGGCCGTGCTCATCGTGCTGCTGCCTTTTCTGGTTCCTGCCTGGCCGACGTATTTCACCCTGTTGCAGCAGGTCATTGCCGGTGCCGAGGGCAAGGTCGCAGAGAGTTTACGCCTTGATTCCCTTTACAGCTGTTTTCCGGCAACAGCGGTCAATCCCGGAGCCGGGTCCACGGGGATCGATCCTGCGCAACGCCTGGTTGGTCAGGGCTTCTGGGAAGACGAGGAACTGATCGCCGCCGGTCCCGGTTCCGTGACATTTTCCACCACGGTAGCCGCAAGGAATATTCCCCGGAACTGGCGGGTCGCCACACTGAAGGTAACCGCAAGCCTTGCCGGCGTCAGTACGATGCCACCGCTGGTCCTGCGGCCTGCACGGGCCAGCTTCAGCAATTCACCTGAAGTCTCCAGCGGCTTATCCTCCGCAAGTGCAAGTGCCGACAGAGACGCCCAGTATGACAACCTCCTGACCGACCACTGGCTGATACCGGGCGAACGGGTGGTGGAGCTGCGACAGGCAGCGGATGCCGACATTAGTTTCAATTATTCCCTGGCGCTGCTGGAGCCGGCTGAACATCGGCTGGCCACCGACGGCGAATGGCGCCAACTTCAGGGAATAGGCCATTGTCGCGCAACACGGGAACAGTTCAGTAACAGCATTCAACTTGAATGTTTCAAGCGGGGTCCGCGACCTACCTACATCGCTACTTCATTGCCGGCAATCCCAAGCAGCGAGGTGGCCGCCGGCCTTCCCGCCTACATGCCGGGCTTGCTGCAATCAGTCGGTGGCAGTCGGTACGAGGCCCGGCTTGAAGCAGCATCACTGAGCGAAGAATCCGCGGTCATGGTGACGGGCTACGAAGTCAGGAATCTCATCACTAGAACGCTTTCCTTCGACGGTGCGCTTGGTGACGCCTCGGCCGGGTGTGCCTTGCCGGCCATTGGCGACGTCGCCCCGGTAGTCCAGTCAAGCTGGCGGGACGATTCGCCCCATGAGGTGAACTACATTGCTGTTGAAGATAACGTGCGAATTGAAGTACTGGACTGGGGAGGTTCCGGGCAGCCCGTCGTGCTGATCCCCGGACTGGGCGCCAGTGCACACTCATTCGACAGCCTGGCGCCACATCTCTCCAAGGACTACCGCGTCATCGGTATTACCAGGCGGGGTACCGGTGCTTCGACCAGGCCCGACCATGGCTACGGGATAAGGCGTCTCAGCGAGGATGTACTCAAGGTGATCGATACCCTTGGGTTGACCAACTCCGTGCTAGCTGGTCACTCACTTGGGGGTGAGGAATTGTCCTGGATCGCAGCACATTACCCGGACCGGATCGCCGGACTGATCTATCTCGATGCCGCCTATGACCGTTCCCGGGAAAACAGTGAAATAGCCGAACTGAGCCGGAAGCTGCCCGCACAACCAAGGCCACACAGGAACGAGTTGACCAGCTACGAAGCGTTTAAAAAATATCTCGATCGAATCGGCAACCTGGGGGCAAACCCGATACCGCAAGGCGAAATCATGGCCATGCTCAACCTGGAACTGGGGTCGAGAAGGCTGGACGCCAGGGTACTGGAAGCCATCATGGCAGGTCTGAGCGCCCCGGACTATGCAAGTATCAATGTACCGGCCCTGGGCATTTTCGCCCTGGCTGCTTCGGCAGACAGCCTGATGGAAAAGTGGTATGACGAGGACGACCCCCAACTCAGGCAGGCGCTTGTCAAACTGCACAAACTCAGAAACAGCTATCAGCGGGCTCAGATCGAAAAGTTCCGCAGCGAACTTAACGATTCGAGGGTGATGGAACTCATTGATGCCGACCACTGGGTTTTTCAGTCCCACCGGGAAGAAGTGCTCTCCGCAATGCGCGAATTCCTCGAAGCAAATGAAGTCAAAGCAAAATTTGAGACATCCAGCACCGGAGATCAGTCCAGGTGAAAGTAAATTTACTCTGGCCCCGTTTTTCTACAACTCTCTTACCCCGGATGAACACAGTTCATCTATAGATCCTGCACCTGTCACGGTAACCCTGAAGCTGTTCCTGATTCAGCTGATTCTGCCAGCAGGTACCTGAATCGAATGACAATGTCTCACACCTCCCTGTGCCCGCTCAGGTAAGAGGCTGTCGGGCCATTCATGCAGAATAAGTTCAGGTTACTTTGCAGTGACAAACGCTTCACGCCGAGCCGAACAGAACGGTGACCTGTAACGGAGCGGAAAGCCGGGTGCTTATGCCCCCGAGGACCATGCCTTTCCGGATCCTGTAACAATTTATCACGAAAATACAGGAGGCCTCGGAGTGTTTTTCATGTCAAGATTCACGTGTTTCGCGATACAGCTGATCGCTGTGCCCAATGCCTGCTGAACCAGGTGCAAACTGTTTCCTGTTTGTCGATGTAATCCCGTTTTTAATTGATGTAGTCAGTTACATTATCTCAAGACGTGGCCAATCAGGATTTTGGAGGGACAACTTTTCCACGTAACACAATTGAAATGAATTTCGCACACCCAAGTTGGATTTACTTTTGGCCGCAAGTTTTTGCAAAGCAGTACCACTAGCAAACTTGGAGACATGTTTCCGGATGAAACCACAACTACTCCCGATTTTCCCCGAACCTATCGTGACTTATAACGATATCGGTATTGAGCAGGACAGGCTCCAGCGCCTGTATGACAGGCAGGAATGGAAAAGTACAAATTCCGAGGATAATCCGGATTACTTCCTGAAGATATCACGGAATCTGAAAGTGCTGAATGAGGACTGGAAACTAAGGGACCGGTTTGTCGATATACTGAACGACTATGCCAGAAACGTGATGCTGTATGAAAATAAATTTCATATGACAACGTCCTGGTTTACCAAGACCGAGAAAAACAAGATTTCGGTACTGCATAACCACGGCAATTCGATGTTCAGTGCCGTCTACTATTTTGGTTTGGGAGATGGCGAGAACGCCAAAATCACCTTTGAAAAACCAACCGCCAGCCAGATAGACCTCAAGCCAAAAGCTTACAATGTGTTAAACGGTCCATCCTACGTATTCGAAATGGCTAACGATACAATCCTGATATTTCCGTCGTACCTGAAACATAAAGTTAACAGGCATGAGAATGAAAACGTCAGGAAGTCATTGGCCATGAATTTTATGCCCAACGGCATAGTGGGCGTAGACACTAACGAGATTTATCTGAGCGAGCCCCAAGCGTGACCGCTTAGCTGAATGCGATCCAATTCAGTTTGATTCCTGACTGTTATAGAGCGGCGCTGTGTTTGCCCTGCGGGCACCGGTGCTCACCCTACACTCACTCAATTCCCACTCAATGGCTGTAGCGCAATAACATTCGGTACATCTCCACACCGGGTCGACAACCATTCCCGTTATTCATCGAAGTCCGGGATACCTGAACGCCGCGCAGCGGCGCAGACATCGAGCAACGCGAGACGCCCCCAGGGTGAGGCTTTTGCGCCTCGCAAATGCCGAATCACAATGTCACGCTGCTTGTTGCAGGACACAGGCATCACGCGCATCAACAGGCCAGGTCTATTGCCTAATCATTAATCGAAGCCCGGGAATCCTGAAAGCCGCGCAGCGGCGCAGACGTCGAGCAACGCGAGACGCCCGCAGGGTGAGGCTTTTGGTAAGCGGCCGGCGAACCCACCTTGTTATTCCGGTTGCCAGTTGTGTGGCAACAGGTCATTAATGCGACTGGCCTTCTGAGTCGGTAGCCTGGCCAGCACATCTCTGAGATAGGCATAGGGATCAAGCCCATTCATGCGAGCTGACTGTATCAGACTCATCACAGCAGCCGCGCGCTGACCGCTGCGCAGCGATCCGGCGAACAGCCAGTTGGAACGACCTAACGCCCATGGGCGGATCTGATTCTCGACCCAGTTGTTGTCGATAGGCACCGCGCCATCTTCCAGGTAGCGAGTCAACGCGCGCCAGCGCTTCAGACTGTAATCGATAGCTCTGGCTATGGCCGAACCCTCCGGCACCTTTTGCCGCTGCGCCAGCAGCAAGGTATGGAAGGTATCCAGAAGTGGCCCAGCTCGTTGCTGCCTTAATCGATACCGTTGCTCGTCATCCAGATCCTTAGCTTGGCGTTCTATGTCGTAAAGCTGACCGATGGTCTCCAGCGCACTGGCCGCCAGGGTGCTCTTGTTGGCAGCGTGCAGCTCAAAGAACTTGCGCCGGGCATGGGCCATACAACCGATCTCGGTGATACCCTGACCGAAGCCGGCTTTGTAGCCGCTGTAGTCGTCACAGACCAGTTTGCCCTGCCAGTCGCCCAGGAAGGCCCGGGCATGTTCCCCGGCACGGCTGGGCGCAAAGTCATAGACCACTGCCCGGGTCTGGGCATTGTGCGTTGTGCAGTAGGCCCAGATATAGGCGCGGTGGGTTTTCTTCTTGCCCGGCGACAGCATCGGCACCGGCGTCTCGTCTGCATGAACCACTGGGTGGCTCAGGATGGTCTCGCGTAAGGCATCAGCTAGGGGCTGCAACGCCACGAGTTATTGTCAAATCTGGTGTTTGATCAGTTGAATCAAGCGGCGGCCTGATCGACTGTTGTCACCTCAACACCATCTTTGAATTTGATTCCGGTTACCACTTTCGCCAGGTAATCGAAACCCCTTAATCGTCTCCATTTCTTCTCGGCACATTGACCTAACTTGAACATCATGTGCAGCATACCGTCTCGTGAAAGGCAGCCCTTGGAACGTTTGGTCCGGTGGCGGATCGTCCCGAAGGTCGATTCAATCGGATTACTGGTCCGTATGCTCTGCCAGTGCTGAGCTGGGAAATCATAGAAGGCCATCAGTTCCTCCCGGTCTTTCTGCAAGCAGACGGTGGCTTTCGGATACTTCGGCTCATACGTCTCGATGAACAGATCGAAGGCCTTTTCCGCCTCGGCCTTGGTTGGTGCCTGCCAGATGGCATGCAGTGCCTTTTTAGCTTTCGGCTGGACCGATTTCGGCAGGCAGTTCAACACATTCACGGTCTTGTGCATCCAGCAGCGTTGCTGACGGCTCGCCGGATACACTTCTTCCAGCGCCGCCCAAAAGCCCATGGCCCCATCGCCAATGGCCAGTTCCGGTATATTCATTCCGCGCGCCTTCAGCTTCAGCAGCACCTCGCGCCAGCTCTGGGTGGATTCCCGCACTCCATCCTCAATCGCCAGAAAACGCTTCTGTCCACGCGCATTCACACCAATCACCACCAGGGCGCACAGCTTAGTCTGCTCCGCCCGCAGGCCGCTGTAGACACCGTCAGCCCACACATACACCCAGCGATCCTTCTCCAGACGGTCCTCGTTCCAGTGCTGGTACTCTTGCGCCCAGACCTGTTTCAGCCGCGACACTGTGCTGGCCGACAGACCCTCTGCATCCGCTCCCACCAAGACCTTCAGTGCATCGCCCATCTCGCCACTGGAAATCCCTTTCAAATACAACCAGGGCAGCGCCGCTTCCAACGATTTGGTCTTGCGCACATACGGGGGTACCAAGGCCGAGCGAAACGTCACCGGCTCACCGGTCTTGGCGCGTACCTTGGGGATCTTGACCGTAACCGGACCCAGCCCTGTCTGTAGCTGGCGAGCCGGCAGATGGCCGTTACGCACCACGCCTGCTTTGCCGCCTTCCGTTCGCCGCTCGCTGTGTTCCGCCAGCAACTCCTGCAACTCTGACTCCACAGCCTGGTAAATCAACTGCCCGGCGCCTTTCCTCAGCAACTCGGTTAACGGATCATCAATCGTGTCTCGACTGGACAGCTTTACAACGTTATTCTTGCTCATAGGTGGTGTATCTCCATTGGTTGTTTTGGTGCTTCGCAACAACAAATCAACCAGATACGCCGCCTTTTTTCAACCTCACTCAAACACCAGATTCAGTTATAACTCCAACGCCACACCGCAGCGGCCTACCCATTCGGCCAGCGTGGAACGGGGAATGGCCAGCCCGGCTCGCTCAAAGATCTTTTCCTGACGGTACAGCGGCAGGTGATCGGCGTACTTGGCCACCAGCACCTGAGCCAGCAGGCCGGTAGTGGGCAGCCCTTTGTCGATTACGTGCGCAGGTACCGGGGCCTGAACCAGCGTTTCGCAGTCTTTACACACCCATTTGCCACGGACGTGCCGCTCAACGGTAAACTCGCCGGGGGTATAGTCCAGCTTCTCACTGACGTCCTCGCCAATCCGCTGGAGCTGACAGCCACACTGGCACCGGGTGTTGTCCGGCTCGTGCTCGATTAGCCGGCGTGGCAACTCCGGTGGCAGAGCCACACGTTTGGGTTGCTGTTTCGGTTCAGGCTGCGTGGGATGGATCTTCGCCGCTTCCAGTTCCGCCTCGATGCCACCCAGGTCGGCATCGACAATGTCTTCAAGTAGAGTGCGTTGCAGAACGTTCAGTTTTTCACTGTGCTTGCCAAAGCGGTGGCGTTTGAGCAACGCCATCTCGTGAGTCAGTTTTGCATTGAGTGTTTCGAGAAAGTGGTTACGCTGGCTGAGGCGATCGTAGTGTTCGGTACGATGTTGCAGTATCTCCTGCTGCTGTTTCAGCGCATTCTCTTGCTCGGCGAGGCGTGATAGCAACGAGGCGGCAAGGGCTCGTAATTGGTCTGCATCAAGCTGGCTGACGTCAGGCTGTGACATAGGCACAGTATGCCACTAATGCTCTGTCGGCGCGACCTCATCGTGCGGCCAGTTGGTCTACAAAGCGCGGATAACACCTGCTTCACCCAGGCTCTGCCAGGGCAGCCCCTGAACCAGCGCCTGAAGCTTTTCTTCATCAACAACATGGTGCTTGCCACGCCAGGGCTCAGCCCAGTGGAACTTGCCGCGGTTGAGGCGTCTGGCACACAGCCACAGTCCCAATCCATCGTGCACCAGAATCTTTATCCGGTTGGCACGCTTGTTGGTAAAAGCATAAGCACAGTGTGGTCTGGCGCTACCGAACACCTGAACCACCCTGGCCAGGGCTTTGTCCGGCCCGGCACGCATATCCAGCGGTTCGGTGGCCAGCCAAATCTCGTCAACTCGGATCACTGCAGCAGTTCACGTAGCAGTGCCAGACAACTATCCGACTGAGAGACTGGCCAGCTCACTTTGATCGATTGTTGACGGAAGGGAATCTCCAGGTGGACACGCTCGTCCGCTCCATTACTTGGACTGGGCCGTGGTGCTTGCGCAGTGTTGACCGGTAGTGCTACAAAAGCTGGCGTGACTGCTGGTAACGTATTCGTCCTGGCCTGACGAATCCACTTGTGGACCAGGTTGGCATTAAGGTCGTGTTCCCTGGCGATTCTCGCAACAGACGCACCGGGTTCTTTGCAAGCCGCTACGATCTTGTGTTTGAAATCCGGGGAAAACCTTCGACGCCTAACAGGTGTAGCGAATACGCTTAGCTCATTCATGATAGTGTCCACTTAAAAATAGGTGGACACTATCGGCTGATCAAACTGAGCTAGCAAGGTGGGTTCGCCGGCCGCTTACGGCTTTTGCGCCCCCGCAAAAGCCGAATCACAATGTCGCGCTGCTTAGGCAGCGCGCACAGTACGGCATCCAAACAAAAAGGGCCCACCCTTACGGGTGAGCCCTTTCTGTTTGGATGCCTGACAATGTCCTACTCTCACATGGGGAGACCCCACACTACCATCGGCGCTGAGCACTTTCACTTCTGAGTTCGGGATGGGATCAGGTGGTTCACACTCGCTATGTTCGTCAGGCAATTCGGTTGGATAAAGGGGTCAGAGTAAAATTTGCGCCTCGGGCCCGCGGTGGCTCTGTGCGGTCAGAACAAATTTTACTCTGACCCCTTGTATCCGTGTTCTGACAATTCAATGAATGAAGTTCGGGTCTGTTTGTCTGCTTTTTGCTTTTTGCTGTCTGTATGCTGCCTGTCCTGTCAGTTCTCTGGAAACTTTGTATCCACACCGGCTCTCGCCGCTGCTTTTACCTCTACTTCTACTTCCACTTCTACTGCTTTCACTCTTGTTTCCAGAGTCGTTATACAAGTCAGACCTGTCTTCAAAGTCTAACGATTGCTTGCCTTCTATAACCATCGGTTGCTGACTCCTACCTTCCTGTCAGCCTGGCTCTGTCCCGAAGAACAAAACCGAAAACCTGCGATTATATGGTCAAGCCTCACGTGCAATTAGTACTGGTTAGCTCAACGCCTCACGGCGCTTACACACCCAGCCTATCAACGTCCTCGTCTCGAACGGCACTTTAGTGGACTTACGTCCAAGGGAGATCTCGTCTCGAAGGAGGCTTCCCGCTTAGATGCTTTCAGCGGTTATCCTGTCCGAACATAGCTACCGGGCAGTGCCACTGGCGTGACAACCCGAACACCAGAGGTTCGTTCACTCCGGTCCTCTCGTACTAGGAGCAACTCTTCTCAAATCTCCAACGCCCACGGCAGATAGGGACCGAACTGTCTCACGACGTTCTAAACCCAGCTCGCGTACCACTTTAAATGGCGAACAGCCATACCCTTGGGACCGGCTTCAGCCCCAGGATGTGATGAGCCGACATCGAGGTGCCAAACACCGCCGTCGATGTGAACTCTTGGGCGGTATCAGCCTGTTATCCCCGGAGTACCTTTTATCCGTTGAGCGATGGCCCTTCCATTCAGAACCACCGGATCACTATGACCTGCTTTCGCACCTGCTCGACTTGTCAGTCTCGCAGTCAAGCACCCTTGTGCCATTACACTAAACGAGCGATTTCCGACCGCTCTTAGGGTACCTTCGTGCTCCTCCGTTACTCTTTGGGAGGAGACCGCCCCAGTCAAACTACCCACCACACACTGTCCCCGATCCCGTTTCAGGACCTGGGTTAGAACCTCAACATTACCAGGGTGGTATTTCAAGGGCGACTCCACAACAGCTGGCGCTGCCGCTTCAAAGTCTCCCACCTATCCTACACAAATAAGGTCAAAGTCCAGTGTGAAGCTATAGTAAAGGTTCACGGGGTCTTTCCGTCTAGCCGCGGGTACACTGCATCTTAACAGCGATTTCAATTTCACTGAGTCTTGGGTGGAGACAGCGTGGCCATCATTACGCCATTCGTGCAGGTCGGAACTTACCCGACAAGGAATTTCGCTACCTTAGGACCGTTATAGTTACGGCCGCCGTTTACCGGGGCTTCAATCAAGAGCTTCGCCTAAGCTAACCCCATCAATTAACCTTCCGGCACCGGGCAGGCGTCACACCCTATACGTCCACTTACGTGTTTGCAGAGTGCTATGTTTTTAGTAAACAGTTGCAGCCACCTGGTCACTGCGACTCCCCAAGGCTTACCGAGTAAATCGTTCACCCTAGGGAGCGTACCTTCTCCCGAAGTTACGGTACCATTTTGCCTAGTTCCTTCACCCAAGTTCTCTCAAGCGCCTTGGTATTCTCTACCTGATCACCTGTGTCGGTTTACAGTACGGTCACTCTTTACCTGATGCTTAGAAGTTTTTCCTGGAAGCAGGGCATCGACTACTTCTCCCAAGGGTCGCCCCAAGGAATCGTCATCACGCCTCAGAATTGATCTCCCGGATTTACCTAAGAGACCTCCCTACACGCTTAAACACGGACAACCATCGCCGTGCCAGCCTAGCCTTCTCCGTCACTCCATCGCAGTAAAGAGCGGTATCGGAATTTTAACCGATTTCCCATCGACTACGGATTTCTCCCTCGCCTTAGGGGCCGACTCACCCTGCCCCGATTAACGTTGGGCAGGAAACCTTGATCTTCCGGCGGGGAGGTTTTTCACCCCCCTTGTCGTTACTCATGTCAGCATTCGCACTTCTGATATGTCCACCACACTTCTCAATGCAGCTTCAACCACTTACAGAACGCTCCTCTACCGTACAGAGGACAGATGACAGAAGACTGAGGACAGATGGAAGGTGACTACCTTTACTTCCAGTTCTTATGTAAGCCAGAAAGCATTCTGACTAAATTGCTATAAGAATCGTTCCAGGATCGGAACTGAAAGGAGTTGATGTAGTTCAGGTCTCGGCAATACATAAGCCAAACCCGCATTTCATCGCAAGAACCAATGGCCATTGCAATGTAGCGTTTGAATTCAGCTTTGGAAATACTTTGTTTGCCAAATCCTTCTGCCAGGTTTGCGCATATACCTTTGCTGGCTCTACGCATCTGGTCTGCAAGGCCATGAAATTGTTCGTGTTTTGGCATCTTCAAACTTGCCTCATGTATTTCTAATGAAACAGTATAACCAAGCTTAAAGACTTCCAACTCCGTAACATCTTTCAATACCTGACCCTCCGTGGTCACTTTCCATCTGTCCTCTGTCTTCTGTAATCTGTCCTCTGCACCCGCAGCTTCGGTTATCAGTTTAGCCCCGGTATATCTTCCGCGCAGGCCGACTCGACTAGTGAGCTATTACGCTTTCTTTAAAGGGTGGCTGCTTCTAAGCCAACCTCCTAGCTGTCTAAGCCTTCCCACATCGTTTCCCACTTAACTGATATTTGGGACCTTAGCTGGCGGTCTGGGTTGTTGCCCTCTCGACGACGGACGTTAGCACCCGCCGTCTGTCTCCCGTGATAAAACTTACTGGTATTCAGAGTTTGCATCGGTTTGGTAAGTCGGGATGACCCCCTAGCCGACACAGTGCTTTACCCCCAGTAGTCAAACACGAGGCACTACCTAAATAGTTTTCGAGGAGAACCAGCTATCTCCGGGCTTGATTAGCCTTTCACTCCGAGCCACAGCTCATCCCCCCATTTTTCAACATAGGTGGGTTCGGTCCTCCAGTGCCTGTTACGGCACCTTCAACCTGGCCATGGCTAGATCGCCCGGTTTCGGGTCTATTACCAGCAACTAAAGCGCCCTATTAAGACTCGGTTTCCCTACGGCTCCCCTAAACGGTTAACCTCGCTACTGACAATAACTCGCTGACCCATTATACAAAAGGTACGCGGTCACTCCGTCATTCAATAACTCTGTTATTGAATGACTCCGTTCAGAGGACAGTTGACGGAGGACAGAAGACAGATAAAACCACTGCCCACTGAGTTTCCGGCGCCTTAATCCTCTTACTTCAGAAAATCTG
>OZ244938.1:0-1070000 GCA_965222175.1 uncultured Pseudohongiella sp. | reverse complement strand
TGAGTGATCAACCCCCGGCTGCGCAATTCTGCAATGATGTCCGTGGCTTCAAATGACATGGATTCAGTCCGAAAAATTCCTGCGTGTTACCCGTTGGCTGTCACTGCCAGTCCGACAATTGCCGGCAGCTGTCATCACATTCGCGCAGCCTTGGCAGGCTTTGCCCTCGACGGCATTCGACTGCCCGCGAAAAATCGCCGATTCTACACCAGTGGATCTGAAATTACCCACAGGGGAACAATTTCTCATGGGAATTGTCTACCTTGCTGATATAATTCCGCGCTCCGAGACACTGGCGAAAGTCGGACAGTAGTCAGGCATTTATGCAGCTTATTGATATTTCCAGGCAGTTCCTCATCAGGTATTACCCCCGGCAACACATGATGGCAGCAGGTCTACTTACTTTGCTGCTGCTGTTACTGCTGGCGATTTATGCCAGCGACCGGACCCACGCCAGTCAGCAGCGCAGTGAACTGAGACCCGTTCCACTGTCCACCCTGCCAACCACTGACAAGGCGGGTCTGCAGTCAACCGCCGCTGCGCCTGATCTTCAGAGTGCCGCAGCCGATCCTGCGGTGCCGGTTTATCCACCGGAAAACACCGACAACCAGGGCGAAATCCAGCGCTCACCGGAAGCAGTGGAGCTGCCCGGCCCCGGTCAACAGGAGGCGGATAGCCAATCCTGGCAGCATGTTGAAGTCAAGTCCGGGGACAACCTGTCCATGATCTTCAATCGTGTCGGCCTGTCTGACACGCAACTGTTTCACGTGGTCAACAGCCATGACGAAGCCAGGGTGCTCAATCGCATCTACCCGGGGTACCAGCTCTCCTTCCTTATTCCACAGCCAGGCCAGCTGGAACAGCTGCGCGTGCTCAAGTCACCCATGGAGGGCTACCTGTTCACCCTGGTGGACGGTTTCTACGAAGTAGAGACGATAATCCGTGAACCGGAGGTACGCCAGACCTTCAAACACGGCACCATCACCGACAGCCTGTTCCTGGCGGGTCAGCGGGAGGACATCCCGCCGCTGACCATCATGGAAATGGCGGATATCTTCGGCGGGGTGATCGATTTCATCCTCGACCCACGACCGGGCGACCATTTCAGCATCCTCTTCGAGGAAAATTACCTGGACGGTGAATTCGTCGGCACCGGCAAAATCCTTGCCGCCCAGTTTACCAACCGCGGAGAGCAGCACATCGCCTTGCAGTACCAGGACGAATCCGGCGGCATCGGCTACTACAATCCCCTGGGCGAAAGCATGCGCAAGGCCTTCCTGCGTACACCACTGGACGTATTCCGCATCAGTTCGAATTTCAGCCTGGCCCGCCGTCATCCGATTCTGAATACCATACGCGCCCACAAGGGCACCGACTACGCGGCACCCCGCGGCACCCCGGTGCGTGCCACCAGTGACGGCACCGTGATCCGGGCCTCCCGCAACGGCTCGTTCGGCAACCTGGTGGTCATCAAGCACAACGGCGGTTTCCAGACCAAGTACGCCCACCTCAACGGCTTTGCCAACGGCATCAGGAACGGTGCCCGGGTGCGCCAGGGTGATGTCATCGGGTTTGTCGGCTCTACCGGCAGCGCCACCGGCCCACACCTGCACTACGAATTTCTCGTCAACGGCGTGCACCAGAATCCCCGCACCGTGCTGGATCGCCTACCCCAGGCAGTATCGGTAGCGGCAGACGAGCTGGACCGGTTTCATCAACAGGTGGCGCCTTTGCTGAACCGCTTTTCCGCCATGGAACAGACCCGCCAGCTGACGCAGCGACAGCTGGGCGCGGAATAGGCCAGCCTGTCCCGTGACCCAAACGGCCGGTTTCATCGGGCTCATATCAGGTACCAGCATCGACGCCATCGACTGTGCGCTGGTCAGTTTCGACGGCGCCCGGCCGACCCTCCAGGCCACCCACTCCCGTCCTTATTCCCCGGCACTGCGCCAGCAGCTGATGACCTTGTGCAGCCAGACCGACATCTCCCTTGAATTACTGGGCGAGGCCCACGTTGCGGTGGGTCAGCAATTTGCCGCTGCGGTCAACGAGTTGCTCGCCCGGGAAAAACTGCAACCTGAACAGATCCAGGCCATTGGCAGCCACGGTCAAACCGTTTATCACAAGCCGGAACAGCCCCTGGCGTTCACCCTGCAGATCGGCGACCCCAACACCATCGCCTTCAATACCGGCATCACCACCGTTGCCGATTTTCGCGGCAAGGACATGGCCGCCGGTGGCGAGGGCGCCCCGCTGGCACCGCTGTTTCACCGGGCCGTGTTTGCTTCGCCGGACACCTCACGGGTCATCGTGAACCTGGGCGGCATCGCCAACCTGTCGGTTATTGCCGACGGCCGCGAATTCCTGGGCTATGACACCGGTCCTGCCAACGTGCTGATGGACTACTGGATCGATAAAAATCTGCAGCAGCCCGTGGACCTGCAGGGGCAATGGGCCGCGTCCGGCAAGGTCAGCGAGGAACTGTTGACCCTGCTGCTGGACGATCCCTATTTCGCCGCGCCGGAGCCCAAGAGCACCGGCAGGGAATACTTCAACGGACGCTGGCTCGAGGACAGACTGTCCCGGCTGGGTCAGCCGGTACCGGCGGCGGATGTCCAGGCCACGCTGCTGGAACTCACTGCCAGCACGGTAGTTACCGAAATTGACAATCAGCTGCGGCCGGACCAGGTTTTCCTGTGTGGCGGTGGTGCCCACAACACCGCCCTGGTGAAACGATTCCGACAGTTACTGCCGGACAGCGACGTCGCCTCCACCGAACAGCTGGGTATTCCACCGGACTGGGTCGAAGCCATGACCTTTGCCTGGCTCGCCCGGGAGCGCCTCGCGGGCAGTCCCCAGGATACCTGCAGTATCACCGGCGCAGCCCGGCCAGTGATACTTGGCGGGGTTTACCTCGCGGATTGAGTAAGGAACTTCTGACTGTCCCGGCGGGGCAGAGGCAGACGGATCAGATGGCGAAAGACGAACCACAGCCGCAGGTGGTGCTGGCCATGGGATTGTCGACGATGAACCGGGCACCTTCCAGGCCTTCCACCCAGTCGATTTTCGCCCCTACCAGATACTGGTAACTCAACGGGTCCACCAGCAGGCTGGCGCCTTTGTTGTTGATCACGGTGTCGTCATCGTTGACTTCTTCATCGAAGGAAAACCCGTACTGGAAGCCAGAGCAGCCTCCACCGGTAACGAAGACCCGCAATTTCAGGTTGTCGTTACCCTCTTCCTCCACCAGGCTGTGAACTTTGGCGGCGGCACTGTCAGTCAGGCTGAGCAGCACCGGTTCTTGTGATTCAACTACGGACATTGTCATTCCAATTGATGTTGCGCCCGGGTTCCGGCGATTGGCCAGACCGCGGGCTTGAACAGCGGTTACCGCCGAGTATAGCAATAACCAAGGGTGGTAGTCAGGTATTAGCTGAAATGTGGGTCTGTCAGGAGCTTTTTTCAAGTGCCCCGTCAACGGGCTTTTTGGACTTCTGTTTACCGGATTCGTCGCTCAGCCGCGGGGGTTCCTGGGGTGCGGCGCTGAGGTGCATCAACTTGCCATTCACTTCCGAGCCCATGACCATCTCGATGAGATTGTAGTAGACGTTACCTACCACCACGGCCTTGGCTGCCAGTTCAACATGCTTGGCCGAGCGCACATCACCCTGGACCAGGCCATTGATAATGATCGACGGAACACAAATTTCGCCTTCAACCGAACCCTGTTCCACGATCCGGACCAGGGCGTCGGAATCGTCCTCGGCGTGAATATTGCCCTTCACCTTGCCTTCCACGATCAACTCGCCACCGAAATGCACGTCACCGACGACTTCGGTGGTGCGGGATATGAGCGTATGGGCCGGACCGTGATTCTCGGTCTTGTCTCCCGAACCAAACATGCTTATTCGCCCTCCACGACCCAGTTAAAGGTTCTGTTGATAGTCCTGGCCATTGGTGCCGTGGCCACGGCATTGATCACTACCTGCTGTGGTTCAAATTCCGGCGGTAACGCCAGTATCCCCTCGATGTTCTGGAAATAGCGGAACCGCAGCCTGATGTCCAGCTGATCTTGATCCGGGGAAAGGTCCCGCAGTGGGTAAACTGCTTTCTGTCCCTGCAGCTGCCCAACGACATCGACATTGACGTGGCCCAGGAGATACTCCCCGTTGGATTCTTCCTGGCGCATCACCAGCTTGTAGCGCACCCGCAGGGGATCTGCGGTACCCTGCAGATCCATCTCGCCGACGATGAGTCCCTCGTTTTCAAAATCACTGGCCATGGCCTGTCGATAAAACTGCACGTCCTGCTCCAGCTTGGCAATGTATTCGCCTAACTCGGAAATGGTCGCCTGGATTTCGCTGTTGGCCTGCCTGTCCATATCGCTGGAACGCGCCAGAACGGCAATTTCCTGGTTCAACCTGGCATTTTCGTTCTCAACCAGGGTGAGCTGCTGTCGCAGGTCAGCCAGTTCAGCGCCGGCATTGCCACCTTCCCGGACGCCATACCAGTGGCCACCGACCGTGCCACCCACTACCAACAGGACAATGACAAAAAATGTGAGCAGGCGCCTCCCCGGTCGGTGAGGAACCACCATCATTTTTTCCTGCCTGCTACCCTTGACTACATTCGGCATCTGCAGCGTCGTCGCTGATTCAGGGACTCTTTGTCGAGTCCGGACTGTTCAGGCCTGGTTATCCGGTACGCCGGTCACGGCACCAGTGCCACGTTATCGAGCCCGGTTGTCTCCGGGATGCCCAGCATAATATTCATTATCTGTACCGCCTGCCCAGACGCTCCCTTCACCAGGTTGTCGATGGCCGACAGCACCACGACCCGGTTATTGTCCGCCAGGTAATTCACGGAAATCTGGCACGTATTCGCACCTTTCACGTTTCGCGTGGCGGGAAACTGTCCCTGGGGAAGCAGGTCGACAAACGGCTCATCCCGGTAGGCGTCCCGATAGAGGTTCTGTAGTACCTCCACGGACATTCCTTCCGCCACCGCAACCGGGGCATACAGTGTTGCCAGAATACCACGAATCATGGGCATCAGATGTGGAATGAAAGTCACATTGACCTCTGCGTCACTTTGCAGGCTCAGTTCCTGTCTAATTTCCGGTACGTGGCGATGTCCATGGACGCCATAGGCCTTGATGGATTCGCTGACCTCACCCATGAGGAAGTCGACAGAGGCCTTGCGACCGGCACCGGTAACCCCGGACTTGGCATCCGCCACCAATTGCGTGGTGTCCACGAGTCCGGCCCGCAGCAGCGGCAGGTAGCCCAACAGAATGGCGGTGGGATAGCACCCGGGGGCAGCCACCAGGCGCGCCTGTCCGATGGCTTCCCGATTGACTTCCGGCAATCCGTAAACTGCTTCGGCCACCAGGTCCGGACAACGGTGCTCGGTTTTGTACCAGTGTTCCCACACGGCGATATCCTTCAGTCGAAAGTCCGCCGAAAGATCGATCACCCGGCTCCCACTGTCCAGCAATTGCCGGGCGGTCTCCATGGCGACACCATGCGGTGTGGCGAAGAACACGATTTCACAGTCATGCAGGGCACCGCTGTCCGGGGCTTCGAAATCCAGGTCCACATGGTGGCGCAGGCTGGGAAACAGGTCCGCCACCGCGGTCCCCTGGCGCTCACGGGAAGTTACCGCGGCCACGCTGACATCCTCGCGGTGAGCCAGCAGTCGCAACAATTCCACGCCGGTGTACCCGGTAGCTCCAACCACGCCTACTTTGACCACGTTATACTCCTCTTTTCATCTATCCGGACCCGCATTCCCCAACGCCATGTCGAGCCAATGCCGCCACCCGGGCGCCAGTCCCGGCGGCCGGGATCAGGTATGTTACACAGACCAAGTGATAATGCAAAAACCGTGGTCGCAGCGAGCCACCGCGTCACCAGGCCAGGTGATGCAACCCGCGAGAGTCGGCGGTGGGAGACCCGGATCATGACGGGATCGGACGCCTTGTCTGACTACATGCACGACACCGGCTGTGGTAACTTCTACCTTCTTTGTCAGTCGAGGACCTGTTCATGCTGTGGGTAAAAGCCTTCCACATCATCGCCGTGATCTGCTGGTTCGCCGGCCTGTTTTATCTGCCACGGCTGTTTGTCTATCACGCCATGAGCGAGGATCAGGTCAGCAGGGACCGTTTCAAGGTGATGGAACGCAAGCTGTTTCGCGGCATCATGACGCCTTCCGCCATAGTCACCATCGTCCTGGGGGCCTGGTTGATCACCTACAACACGGCATTTTATCTTTCCGCGTGGTGGATGCATGCCAAGCTGGCCCTGGTTGCCGTGCTCGTCGTTTACCATTTCGTCTGCTGGCGTTTTCTGCTGGCCTTCCGCGACGAGACCAATACCCGCGGTCATCGTTTCTATCGGTACTTCAACGAGTTTCCCGTGCTGCTGCTGATAGCCATCGTCATTCTGATCGTGGTAAAACCCTGAAGCCCCGACTCCCTGGCCACCGGACAGCTGAACATGCACAGTGCAGAACCCAAGGCAACAATGTGCGTCTGCGTTCCTCAGATACGGAAGCCGGCATCACCCCCCAACCACGGAGCCCGCTTTCAGACTGAACCATCACCCGGCGACAGCAGGTTCCGGTTGTAAACCCGTCACGAGTAAAGTCTATGCAAGGTATTGATCAAGTGTTTCCCAACGTCATGTGTTTCTCCGGACTCGACCCCACCGGCGGCGCCGGACTGCAGGCTGACATCGAAACGCTGTTCAGTACCGGGTGTCATACATTACCGGTGGCCACTGCCATTACCGTCCAGAACACGCAGAATGCCAGCAGTATTACCACCATCGAGCCTGCCACCATCATCGAGCAGGCCCGGGCAGTGCTGGAGGATATACCGGTACAGTGCTTCAAAGTGGGCCTGACCGGTGATGTTGCCATCGTCGAGGTCATTCATACGCTGCTGCGGGATTACCCGGATGTGCCGGTCATTGTCGATCCGGTGATGCGCGCCGGCGGCGGCTTCCAGTTCGGTTCCCGGGAAATATCCGACGCCATTCGTTCCCTGCTGCTGCCGTTGACCACGGTCCTTACGCCCAATATCGAGGAAATCATGGAGCTGGCACCCAGCGCCGACAGCGTCGAGGCCTGTGCCAATGAACTGCTGGAATCAGGTTGTCAACATATCCTGATGTCCGGTACCCAGGCCACGACGCCCGACGTGGTCAACAAGTTCTTCTCCCCCCACGCCGGCCTGTCCCTGTTTACCTGGCCACGACTGGAACACAGCTACCATGGTGCCGGCTGCACGCTGGCGGCCAGTCTCGCCGGCTACCTTGCCCATGGCCCCGATCTTCGCGATGCCATCCAGCAGGCACAGCGGTTTACCTGGGAATCACTCAGCCACGGCACACGCATCGGCTTCGGTCAGCATATCCCCAACCGCAGCGCCTGGAGCAAACAGGGCTTCTAGTCCCCGTGGCAGTATCCGTCCGCCCCGGGCATTGCCGGCGCCCTGCACGGGCCGGCGGGTCTTCCGGCGGGCGGGCACCGACAGGCTGGCTGTGATAAATTACGCGTCTGGCGCCGGCGACTCGGCGGCATGAACCCGTGGATCATTTTTGCGCGTTCAGCGATGGCAGGCAGCCGACTGATGGACGACACCCGGCAGCAACCACAGCGAACAGGGAATAACTCAACCGAGGAAGTCATGACCTTGACCCAGAGCACTACCAGGCATTCCACTGAACTGTACGACCAGGCACTTTGCTACATCCCCGGCGGCGTCAACTCCCCGGTGCGCGCCTTCAAGAGCGTTGGCGGTCATCCACTGTTTTTCAAGGCCGGCCAGGGCGCCTATCTCATCGACGCCGACGACAATCGCTACGTGGACTACGTCGGCGGCTGGGGACCCTTCATTCTGGGCCACTGTCATCCGCCGGTGATGGAAGCGCTGCGGCAGCAGCTCGAATGGGGGCTCGGCTACGGTGCCTCCACCGAGGGTGAAGTACGCATTGCCAAGCGAATCTGCGACATCCTGCCGTCCATCGAAACCGTGCGGCTGGTGAATTCCGGAACCGAGGCCACCATGAGCGCCATCCGGCTGGCCCGTGGCTACACCGGCCGCGACAAGGTGGTCAAGTTCGAGGGCTGTTACCACGGCCACGTCGACAGCCTGCTGGTGAAGGCCGGTTCCGGCGCCCTTACCCTGGGTGAGCCAGACTCCCAGGGCGTACCCAGGGACTTTACCGCGCTGACCCACGTGCTCCCCTTCAATAACCCCGAGGCGGTCCGGGAGCTTTTCGGCCAGGACGGAGATAATATTGCCTGCATCATCGTCGAACCCATCGCCGGTAACATGAACCTGGTGCCACCGGAACCGGAATTCCTGCAGACCCTGCGGGAAGTGTGTGACCAGCACGGCGCGCTGCTGATTTTCGACGAAGTCATGACCGGATTCAGGGTGGCCCTGGGCGGTGCGCAGCAGGTATACGGGTTAAAACCGGACCTGACCACGCTGGGCAAGGTGATCGGCGGTGGCCTGCCTGTCGGTGCCTTCGGCGGACGCCGCGAAGTCATGGACCGGCTGGCGCCCAATGGCCCGGTATACCAGGCGGGAACGCTGTCGGGAAATCCGCTGGCGGTGGCCGCCGGTCTGGCCACCCTTGAAGAGATATCGGCACCCGGTTTTTACGAGGCCCTGACCCGCAATGTCGAAAAGCTGCTCAATGGACTCAAGGCCCGTGCCGATGCCGCCGGCGTTCCGTTTACGACCAATCACGTGGGCGGGATGTTTGGCTGCTTTTTCAGCGAGGAAAACCGGATCAGCCGCTTCGACCAGGTTACCGCCTGCAACATGGATCATTTCCAGCTGTTTTTCCACAGCATGCTTAAGAATGGCGTCTACCTGGCGCCTTCTGCCTTCGAAGCAGGATTCCTCTCTGCCGCACACGGCAGCGAGGAAATTCAGCTGACCCTGGATGCCGCGGAAAAGGCATTTGCGGCAGTAGTCGATGGCAAACTCTGAATCAGACCAACGGACAGGCCAGATGAAAAAATACGATGTGTATGGAATCGGTAATGCCCTGGTGGACCAGGAGTTCGAAGTGGAAGATGACTTCTTTGTGGAGCACGATATCGAAAAAGGCTTCATGACCCTGGTCACCCATGAACAGCAGGACCAGCTGCAATCCCTGCTGTACAGCAAGGCAGGTCTGAAGAAGCGTTCGGGTGGAGGTTCCGCGGCCAACACCCTGTACGCGCTCAGTCAGTTTGGTGGCAATGCCTATTTTGCCGGCAAAGTTGCCAACGACGAAACCGGCGATTTTTACGTGCAGCAGCTGGGCCACCACAATATCGAAACCAACCTGGGTGACGAACGCGACCAGGGCACCACCGGGCGCTGCCTGGTTATGATCAGCCCCGACGCCGAGCGCACCATGCACACTTACCTGGGAGTTTCCGAGGAAGTCTCGGTTGATGAAATCGACGAGGAAGCCATCAGCGCCTCGAAGTTTGTGTATATCGAGGGCTACCTGGTTACTTCGCCCACCGCCAAGGCTGCAGCGGCGGAGCTCAAGCGCGTCGCGGAAAAACACGGCGTGAAGACGGCGATGACGTTTTCCGATCCGTCCATGGTGGAGTATTTCACCGGGGCGGTGGCCGATGTGCTGGGCAACGGCGTCGATCTGCTGTTCTGCAACGAGAAGGAGGCAATGCTGTGGACCGACGCCGGCTCTTTCGAGCAGGCCTGTAAACAGCTGCAATCACATGCACGCCAGTTTGTTGTGACACGTGGCGCCAAGGGTGCCCGCCTGTACGACGGCAACGACTATATCGATATCGCCTCCCACGAGGTCGATGCCGTGGATACTAACGGCGCCGGCGACATGTTTGCCGGGGCCTTCCTCTATGCCATCACCCAGGATCACGATTTTGCCACCGCGGGCAGACTGGCCAGCCTGGCATCGGCCACCACGGTTTCAAGTTTCGGGCCGCGCCTGCCCACGGAAGAACATGTCCGCATTCTGCAGCAGCTGGGCCTGAAATGAAGGGTTGCCGACAGGTCCCGCTTCAGTGCTGTTCACGCATCGCCAGTCCCTGAAACCTGCCGGGTCACTGGAATCGGGGCCGGTCGGTCAGGGATCTGTGACGGGGGTTCCTGAATGCGGGTGGAAAAGCGCTGGCAGGACGAGTCTGCCGGCGGCAGGAATGACTCCTGCAACTCCGGGGCTATTGTCCGCCCAGGCCCAGGTCTTCAAAGAATGACTTGACCCCGTCAAACCACCCGGACTTCCTCGGGCTCTGCCGCTCCCCCTGCTCTTCGTGAATACCCTGGAACTCTTCCAGCAATTCTTTCTGGCGCTTGGTCAGGTTCACCGGTGTTTCGACCACTACCCGGATCAGCAGGTCACCGGCTGATCCGCCACGGACCGGCACGACGCCCTTGCCGCGCAGCCGGAACAGTTTGCCGGACTGGGTTTCCGCCGGGATCTTCAGCTTGACGCGGCCATCCAGCGTGGGCACTTCCAGTTCGCCACCCAGGGCGGCGTCGACGAAACTGATGGGAATTTCGCAGTGCAGGTTGCGACCGTCCCGGGTAAACAGGTTATGTGGCCGGACCGAAATTTCCACGTACAGGTCCCCCGGAGGACCGCCGTGGATTCCCGCCTGTCCTTCCCCGCCCAGCCGGATCCGGTCGCCGGTATCCACGCCGGGGGGCACTTTAACGGACAGGGTCTTGCGTTCATCGGTGGTGCCGCGTCCGTGACAGGTGCTACAGGGGTCCTTGATCTGCTGGCCGGTACCACGACAGCGGGGACAGGTCTGCTGTACCGAAAAGAAACCCTGCTGCATGCGCACCTGGCCGACGCCGTTACAGGTGGAACAATCCACCGGCGAGGTGCCGGGCTTCGCGCCGCTGCCGTCACAGGTGGTACAGGCGACCGTGGTGGGAATGCGAATGCGCGAGGTCGTACCCCGAACCGCTTCTTCCAGGTCCAGTTCCAGGGTATAGCGCAGGTCGGCTCCCTGCCTGACGTGGCTGCGGCGGCCGCCGCCGTGACCACCACCGAAGATATCGCCGAAAATGTCACCGAAGATGTCACTGAAATCGGCCTGGCCACCGGATGTCTGGCCATCGACGCCGGCGTGGCCATACTGATCGTAACGATTACGCTTGTTGCTGTCTGAAAGTACCTCGAAGGCCTCGTTGGCCTCCTTGAACTTGTCTTCGGCTTCCTTGCTGTCCGGGTTTCTATCCGGATGAAACTTCATGGCCACGCGGCGATAGGCTTTCTTGACCTCGGCCTCGGTGGCATCCCGTGATATCCCCAGTACTTCGTAATAATCTCTTTTCGACATAGAACTTTATTCTCTGGACTCCGTTCGACGCTTCACGATTCTTTCTACCAGGGTGGATGCCACGCTGCCTGGGTGGTTGCCACGCTGCCTGGGTGGATACTACGGTCACACCACCATACACTGCCCGACAGCCCGGCACCTTGATGCCGTTCGCAGGACCGCACAGGGTCATCCCTGCTGACACGCAACAGCCCCGTGCCGAAACCCGGCCCTGACATGTCAAGGGACGGCTTCCCGCACGGGGCCTGATAGTTTGCGCAGCCAGGCTTTCTATTTTCTCCGGGCTGTATAACCCGGGCTGTAAACCAGGCTGTTTTACCCGGCCCCCCGGTTAGACCGGATTTCGCTGAATCCGGGCGTTCAGGCCGGGCTGTGCACGCGGCCGGTTACTTGTCCTCTTCCTTGACTTCCTCGAACTCGGCGTCTACCGCCTCTTCTTCACCGGCATCGCCGGATCGGGAGTCCCCGGATGTTTCCGGCTCGGCCTGGGCACCCTCCGCCTGCTGCTCGGCGTACATCTTCTGCGCCAGGCCTGAGGAGACCTCGGTCAGGGCATTGGTCTTGGCCTCGATGGCTTCTTTGTCGTCACCTTTCACGGCTTCTTCCAGGTCGGTGATGGCTTTCTCGATCTTTTCCTTTTCATCGGTGGTTACCTTGTCACCGGCATCCTCCAGGGTTTTCCTGGTGGCATGGACCAGGCCATCGGCGGTGTTGCGCGCGGTGATAAGCTCCTCGAACTTCTTGTCGTCCGCGGAGTGGGCCTCGGCATCCTTGACCATCTTCTCGATCTCGTCATCGGTGAGTCCGCTGGAAGCCTTGATCTCGATGGACTGCTCCTTGCCGGTGGCCTTGTCCTTCGCCGACACGTTCAATATCCCGTTGGCATCCAGGTCGAAGGCCACCTCGATCTGGGGCGTGCCGCGGGCCGCCGGCGGAATGTCGGTGAGGTCGAATCGTCCCAGGGACTTGTTCTGGGCCGCCTGCTTACGCTCACCCTGCACCACGTGAATAGTCACTGCCGTCTGGTTGTCCTCGGCGGTGGAAAACACCTGGGTCTTCTTGGTGGGTATCGTGGTGTTTTTCTCGATCAGCGTGCTGGCGACTCCTCCCAGGGTTTCGATACCCAGGGAAAGAGGTGTCACGTCTAACAGTAAAACATCATTGACATCACCGGACAGCACGGCCGCCTGGATTGCGGCACCCACGGCTACGGCCTCGTCGGGATTGACATCCTTGCGCGCGTCCTTGCCGAAATAGTCGGCCACTTTCTTCTGCACCAGCGGCATGCGGGTCTGACCGCCCACCAGGATGACGTCGTCGATCTTGGACACATCCAGTCCGGCATCCTGCAGGGCAATTTTCACCGGCTCCAGGGTCCTGTCCACCAGCCCCTCGACCAGTGATTCGAACTTGGCCCTGGTGAGTTTCTGCACCAGGTGCTTGGGTCCACTGGAATCAGCGGTAATATAGGGCAGATTGACTTCGGTCTGCTGCGAAGAGGACAGTTCGATCTTGGCTTTTTCCGCGGCTTCCTTGAGTCGCTGCAGGGCCAGAGGATCGCTGTGCAGATCCATGCCGGATTCCTTCTTGAATTCATCCGCCAGGTAATCGATCAGCCGCAGGTCGAAGTCCTCGCCACCCAGGAAGGTATCACCGTTGGTGGAAAGCACCTCGAAGGTGTGCTCACCATCGGTCTCGGCGATCTCGATAATGGAGATATCGAAGGTTCCACCACCCAGGTCATAGACGGCGATGGTGCTGTCCCCACTCTTCTTGTCCATGCCGTAGGCCAGCGCGGCTGCCGTCGGCTCGTTGATGATGCGCTTCACATCCAGCCCGGCAATCTTGCCGGCGTCCTTGGTGGCCTGACGCTGGGAATCGTTGAAGTAGGCAGGCACAGTGACCACGGCCTCGGTGACTTTCTCACCAAGATAATCTTCCGCCGTCTTCTTCATTTTCTTCAGCACCTGGGCGGAGATCTGCGGTGGCGACATTTTCTCGCCGTTGACTTCAACCCAGGCATCGCCATTATCGGCCTTGACGATCTTGTAGGGCACCATCTTGATGTCCTTCTGCACGATTTCGTCATCGAACTGACGGCCGATCAGGCGCTTGATGGCAAACAGCGTGTTGTTGGGGTTGGTTACCGCCTGGCGTTTCGCCGGTTGGCCGACGAGGGTTTCCTTGTCAGTGGTGTAGGCGATGATGGAAGGCGTGGTGCGATCGCCTTCGGCGTTTTCAATTACCTTGGGTTTACCTGCGTCCATTACAGCAACGCAGGAGTTGGTGGTTCCCAGGTCAATACCAATAATCTTTCCCATGTCTACTTTCTCCGATATTTTCTGCTCTGCTGTAATAGGCCAATGACGCTATCAGCTGTTTGCCTGTCTTTGATGGTGATCTGTCAAATTCGTTGTTCAGCCCTACCGGCGACGGTCAGTCGGGGTTCGCCGGGGCAGGTCCACTTCGGCTTGTCCGACTCGGCGTCACGGCGGCTGCGTGCTGGTAACCGGTCCCGGCCAGATAGTTGTCAATATTGGCCCGCCGTCGGGGATTTCAAGGTCAGTCCCGCTATTTGCTGACCATCACCATGGCCGGTCTTACCACCCGGCCATGGAGCAGGTAACCTTTCTGCATTACCGCGGTGACAGTATTGGGCTCTACGTCGTCATTCTGCACCGTGGCCATGGCTTCGTGTTTCTGCGGGTCGAAGGGTTCCCCCAGTGGATCGATAGGTTCGATGTTGAACTTGCGGAAACAGTCCAGGAAACTTTTCAATGTCAGCTCGACACCTTCACGGATCGCTTTCAGTTTCTCTTCGTGTCGGGCGTCGTCGGACTTGTTGTCCTTTTCCTCACTGGCGGCTTCCAGAGCACGCTCCAGGTTGTCGATGACGCCCACCAGTTCGGTGACCAGCCGTTCCTGCCCGTACTTGTGCGCCTTCTCCACGTCCTGCTCGGTACGGCGGCGCAGGTTCTGCATCTCGGCCTGCAGACGCAGCATGTCGTCCTGGTGTTTGCGCACGGCGCTTTCAGCCTCCTCGATTCGCAGCAGGGCCTGGGCCAGGTCCTGTTCCGCCGACGCTTCGAAATCTTCCATGGCGGGGGACTCCGGTGTGGCGCTGTCGCCTTCTTCGCTTCTGATTTCGTACTTCTTGCGTTTCTGCGCACTGACTTCTGCCGTGTCGATGCCGTCAGCGTCAGTCCTGGTGGTCTGGTTGGAACCTGCCGGGGAAGAATTGGTGTCTTCGCTCATTAGCCTTCCTTACTTGACTTGGTCTTTGCTTGGTCTTTGCTTGATCTTAACCCTGTCTTTATCTGATCCCGGTCCGTGCCTGGCCTTTATCCTGGTCCATTCCTCGACTGCCGGATTCAGCCTGCTCCGCGCCACCGGTAACCCGCCGATGCCGGCTCAACTGTCGGCGTTCGGCAAAGGCCCAGCCGCAAGCAGCGGTGAATGGGGCGTATATGGGGACAACCGCCAGGGTTTCAAGCAATTGCCGGCAAATGGCCGGACCGACGCCAGGTGCTGGAGACGGCCGCTTATTTCTTTCGCCAATGCTTTCCAATTGTCGATTGGCGCCCATATACTTTGACCATGCTGACCGAGCTGACAATCCGTGACTACGCCATCGTCGACACCCTCGCACTGGAACTGCACGGGGGTATGACGGTGATCACCGGAGAAACCGGCGCCGGCAAATCCATAATCCTGGGTGCCCTGGGCCTGGCTCTGGGGGACCGGGCAGACCGCGGGGTGGTGCGGTCCGGCGCGCCGCGGGCCGACATCAGCGCCCGGTTCAATCTCGACGACAACCCGGCGGCCCGGGACTGGCTGCAGGAACACGACCTGGTGGACGCCGCCTCGCCGGCCGACAGCTGTCTGATCCGTCGGGTGGTCCCCGCCGATGGCAGTTCCCGGGCCTATGTAAACGGTATCCCGGTGACCCTGGGCAACCTGGCGGAACTCGGCGAAAAGCTGATGGATATTCACAGTCAACACGAACACCATTCCCTGTTGCGCCGGGCCACCCATCTGCAGCTGCTGGACGAGTTCGGCGTCAAGGCGGCGCTGCTGGCGGCCATGCACACCCACTGGCGCGACTGGAAACACAACCAGCACCTGATGAAACGCCTGGAGGAACAGGAGGAAGAGCTGGACGCCCAGCGTCAGCTGATTCGTTACCAGGTGGAGGAACTGGAGGAACTGGCAGCCGAAGAGGATGAATTCCAGCAGCTGGAGGACGAGTTCCAGCGCCTGGCCAACGCCGAAAGCAGCATGGCCACTCTGCAACAGGTGCTGACCCTGTGCCAGGATGACGAGACCTACAATATCGGCCAGGCCATCAGCCAGGCCCGGAACCTGCTGCAGTCAATGCCGCCGGCGGGACTGAAACTGGACAATATCCTGGACCTTCTCGGTACGGCCGCCATCCAGGTAGAAGAGGCCGCCAACGACCTGCAGGCGCAGCTGGACCGTATCGAGGTCAATCCGGAACGACAGCAGTGGGTGGACAGCCGGCTGGCCGCGCTGCACCGGGTCGCCCGCAAGCACAAGGTCAAGCCGGAACAGCTCCATGGGCTGCATCGGGACCTGGCAGCACAGCTGGCACAGCTGGACAGTTCGGACCAGCAGCTGGACCAGCTGCGCAAGCGGGATGGCGAATTGCGCGACCTGTTCGGTGACGTGGCCGGCCAGGTAAGCCGGCAGCGCAAACTGGCCGCCAGAAAACTGGCCGCCAGCATCAACTCCCAGCTTGCCCTGCTGGGCATGAACGATGCCCGCCTGGACGTGAAGCTCAGCAGCGTCAAGTCCACCGCGCCGGCCCTCCACGGCCTGGAGACCGCCGAGTTCCTGGTCAGCACCAACCCCGGACAGCCGGCCCGACCGCTGGCAAAGATCGCGTCCGGCGGCGAGCTGTCCCGCATCAGTCTGGCCATCCAGGTGATCACCGCCCAGACTTCCCGCACACCCACCCTGGTGTTCGACGAAGTGGACGTGGGCATCGGCGGCGGCGTGGCCCGCACCGTGGGTGGACTGCTGCGGCAGCTGGCGAACCACACCCAGATCCTGTGCGTCACCCACCAGGCCCAGGTGGCCTCCCAGGGACAGCACCACCTGGTGGTGCAGAAACAGAGTAAGAACCGGCAGACCCGGACCACCATTATGGCACTGGACGACCGCGACAAGGTGAAGGAGATCGCCCGCATGCTGGGCGGTGAAAATTACACCGACGAGTCCCTGGCCCACGCGGAACAGATGGTAGCCAGCGATTAGTCGTCACCGACTGCCCGGCCGCCGATTCCGGCATGGGCTGAGCACGGCTGGACCCATCGCCGGGAGCCACGCAGCCGATGAAAATCATTCTCAGCAGAAAGGGATTCGATTCCAGCGCCGGTGGCGTACCCAGCCCGCTGCTCCCCGACGGTACCCTGTGGTCACTGCCCATACCCGACCGGCGATCCACCATCCGCTATCGGGATATTGTCGCCGGTGTCGGCGATGACGGCGAAATCGGTAAACTGGTCAGCGACCTCACCGGCCGGCGGATCAGGCCCGGCAGCGGCGCCCATCTCGATCCCGACCTTGAGCGCAACGCCCTGCCCCGGGCGCCGGGCTGGCGCCCCCTGTTCGGCCAGTTGGGATCGGCCCAGGGTCACCTGCGCAACCAGGCAGTCACCCGGGGCGACATCTTCCTGTTTTTCGGCCTGTTCCAGCAGGTGGAACAGGTGGCCGGACGCTACCGGTTTATCCGCCGTGCGCCTCGGCAGCACCGGCTGTTCGGCTGGCTGCAGATAGACGCCTGCCGCCCGGTGGCCGCCTGGGATGCAGACCGGCACCCCTGGGCCTGCTACCACCCGCATTTCAAGCATCCCCCCACCCCCGGCAACGTCCTCTACCTGGCGGCCCACCGGCTGCAGCTGCCCCACCGTACCCTGCCGGCAATCCCCGGCGCCGGCCTGTTCCACCGCGCTCATCCCCACCGGCAGCTGACCTCATCCCGGGCCCCCGGCCCGAGTCACTGGCAACTGCCCGCCTGGTTTTATCCCGCCCCGAACCGGCCTCCCCTGTCCTACCACGCCAACCCCGCCCGCTGGCAGCAAGCCGGCGACCACACCTTCCTGCAGGCCGCCTCCCGAGGCCAGGAATTCGTGCTGGACTGCCACCACTACCCCGAAGCCACGGACTGGCTCCACAAACTGTTCGAGGACGTGTCAGCGGACAGGTAGCGCTGCTATTTTCCCGAGAGCACGGAGCCAACGCCGCTATCGGGGAAAGTGACCGCTGATCGTCATGAAGAAACACAGCTCTCCAAGTAGAAGAAAGCGGACAAGTAGCGAGGATATTTTTCCGAGAGCAAGGCGGCACCGCGCGCAGGGCGTGAGCCTATCAAATGATAGGTGAGCGACCGAGCACGGAGCCAACGCCGCTATCGGGGAAAGTGACCGCTAATCGTCATGAAGAAACACAGCTCTTAAAAGCAGGGGAAAGCGGACAAGTAGCGAGGATATTTTTCCGAGAGCAAGGCGGCACCGCGCACAGGGCGTGAGCCTATCAAATGATAGGTGAGTGACCGAGCACGGAGCCAACGCCGCTATCGGGGAAAGTGACCGCTAATCGTCATGATGAAACACAGCTCTTAAAAGCAGGGGAAAGCGGACAAGTAGCGAGGATATTTGCCCAAGAGCAAGGCGGCACCGCGCGCAGGGCGTGAGCCTATCATTCGATAGGTGAGCGACCGAGCACGGAGCCAACGCCGCTATCGGGGAAAGTGACCCCTGATCGTCATGAAAAAACACAGCTCTCCAAAGCAGGGGAAAGCGGACAAGTAGCGAGGATATTTTTCCGAGAGCAAGGCGGCACCGCGCGCAGGGCGTGAGCCTATCAAATGATAGGTGAGTGACCGAGCACGGAGCCAACGCCGCTATCGGGGAAAGTGACCCCTGATCGTCATGAAAAAACACAGCTCTCCAAAGCAGGGGAAAGCGGACAAGTAGCGAGGATATTTTTCCGAGAGCAAGGCGGCACCGCGCGCAGGGCGTGAGCCTATCAAATGATAGGTGAGTGACCGAGCACGGAGCCAACGCCGCTATCGGGGAAAGTGACCCCTGATCGTCATGAAAAAACACAGCTCTCCAAAGCAGGGGAAAGCGGACAAGTAGCGAGGATATTTTTCCGAGAGCAAGGCGGCACCGCGCGCAGGGCGTGAGCCTATCAAATGATAGGTGAGTGACCGAGCACGGAGCCAACGCCGCTATCGGGAAAATAGACCGCTAATCGTCCGCTTTCTGGCAGGCGGGGCAGATACCGTATATATACAGGGAATGATCAGTAATCCGAAACCCAAGCTTTTCCGCAATCTTGTCCTGCTGCTTCTCGATCACCTCGTCGTAAAACTCCTCCACCTTGCCACACTTGGTGCACACGACATGATCGTGATGATCGTCGGAATTCAGTTCGAAGACCGAATGGCCGCCTTCGAAGTGGTGGCGCATCACCAGGCCGGCTGCTTCGAACTGGGTCAGTACCCGGTACACCGTGGCCAGGCCGACATCCTCGTCGGCCTCGATAAGCGCCTTGTAGACGTCCTCGGCGCTGAAATGCTTGTCATCAGATCCTTCAAGTATTTGCAGAATCTTTACACGCGGCAGCGTGACTTTCAGACCTGCATTCCGCAGGTCCTGGTTTTCCGTTGCCATAATTCACTCTCTTCGAGGGGCTCCATCGCCGGGCGATACGCCAGGAGCGCCGTCTCGTTGCAGGCATTTCGCTTGGCGAAATAGTGGGTTATTATGCCGCTTTCCCCGACTGGAAGAAAGAGAGCCACGGCCGGCAACGTACACAGCGGAACTTAACGGGATAAAACCTGACTAACAGGTCAACCAGGACAAACCAATTGAACCAGCGGAAAGAAACCAGTCAGTAATGAACCTGTCCACGACACGACGCTATCTGTTACTCATCACGGCGGTGGTCGGCCTCAGCGGCTGCGGTCCGTTTCAGTTTCCCGGCGTTTACAAACTTTCCATCCCCCAGGGCAATATCATCACCCAGGACATGGTGGACCAGCTGCGGCCCGGCATGACCAAGCGGCAGGTCATCTTCGTCATGGGCACGCCACTGGTGCGGGACCCCTTCCACCAGGATCGCTGGGACTATGTCTATAACTTCCAGCCCGGCGGCGGCCAGCGGGTTGGCGAGCGGGTCACGGTGTATTTCGAAAACGATGAACTGATCCGCATCGCCGGTGACTACCAGCCCAACCCGGATGCCCTGAACTGAGCCGAACCAGTTCTGATCAGCAGGCCGGGAATTTCCAGCTAACCCATAAACAGTGATGACTCAGTTTGAAGGCTGGTTCCGTGGTTGGGGGTTATGCCGGGTCAGGATGCCAGGCTGGCGGCAAAGGCCTCCAGTGAATCCAGGCCCACCACGTCATGGGCCACCAGGAACAGGTCCTGGCGGGGAATCCGCGGCAGCGCCCTGGTCAGCGTCTCCAGGTGCTTTTCTTCCTGAACCTTGCGTTCGTCCATGAACTCGCTGACTCCCGGTGGCATGCGCTTGTTGACCACCAGGCCGCCGATGGTCACGCCGGACCGCTCCAGCTGGGCAGCCAGTTCCACGGTCTCCAGCACCGGCAACCGCTCTGCCGCCAGGACGATAACGAACGCGGTTTTTTCGCTATCGGCAAGGGCATCCCGCAGCATCACGAAGCGGTTGCGGCGCCGCAGCAGGATCTGGCGGATTCGACTTTCCCGCTGCGCGTCCTGGTCTTCCTCGAAGTACTTGCCGCCCAGGTCACGGTCGGATTCCCGACCCAGGTCCGCCACCACCGAGGCGAACTTGTCCGCCTTCTCCCGACGCTTGATCAGGCCTTCGGTCCAGGCGGACATCATTTCCGGCAGGGCCATCAGCCGGGCGGTATGCCCGGAAGGCGCGGTATCGAAAACGATAAGATCGTAGTCCGCCATGCCCTGCTCCACCACTTCGGCGATTTTCTCAAGGATCGCCGCTTCCTGCATGCCGGGTGCATCCCGGGACAATTCCATGTGCTTGTCCACCTCGCCGCGCAACTGAATCGGCATCAGCCGGTGCAGGGCCGACGACACTTCCTCCAGGTGTTTATTTACCGTTTGTTCCGGATCCAGTTCCAGGCCGTCCAGGCCGGGGCAGAGCTTTACCGGACGGGGACCGATGCGGCGATCGAACAGGTGACCGAGATTGTGGGCCGGATCAGTGGACACCAGCAGCACTTTTTTACCCTCGTTGGCCATGGCCAGCGCCGTGGCGGCGGAAACCGTGGTCTTGCCAACGCCGCCCTTACCACCGAAAAACAGTATTCTGTGCCCGCGGGCTGACTCTAGCAGCAATGGACGTGATCCAGCGGCGAGCGTTCCATGCCCATGCGTTTATGCCACTCGTGAAAGCGCTCATAGACCACCGGTAACAGCTCCAGGGTATAGAACGCCGCCGGGTTCGGCACGCCCATGCTTTCGGCGAACACCAGCAGCATGAACAGGTCCTCCTCGTCCCGCTGGGCACGGGCGAAGGTGCGCCGATAAGGCGCCACGTAAAACTCGTAGAGATTGTCGTTAAGGCGCTGGAACACGCCCTTCTGCTTCTTTACTCCGGTACCGGAGACGACGGGTTCACCGTCCTGGTTGCTGGGTTTTTTCACGATTGTGGTTCCTGTTATCAGCCTGTTCGCCATTCCCGACCGGCAGTTTTCCGGGGAACTTCTGATTCAATATGGAAATATTCTGGCTTTCAGGTGAGTTCATTGACGAGCCGTCTTGCAGTGGCGCCCGACAGAGTCCCGCAGAGCACTTCCATGCTTAACAGGCTGTTAATTAGAGATTCCCTAGTCTAGTGGCAGTCCGGGCCTGAATCAAACACCGGGGATTCAACCGGCAACAGAACGAGCAGAGGTTTGGGCAAGGCGCACCAGTTGTCCAACAGCCTGCTACGCCGGCGGTATCCCGACCTCTGCGATATCGATGGTCTCCTGTTCCTCCCGGGCGGCGGCAATCCAGGCCTGCACCAGCGGCTGTTGCGCCACGGTACGCAGGTAATCCCCGGCCGGTGCGGACAACTGAATACCGTAGGTGGCAAACCGCAGGGCCATGGGCACATACAGGCAGTCGGCAATGGAAAAGTCGCCGAACAGCCAGGGACCGCGATCCCGGTGCCGCGTTCTCAGGTCATTCCACAGGCTGTCGATCCGTGCGATTTCTGCCTGCAACGCCGCGTTCATCGCCACCTGCCGGCCAGAGGCCCGGACATTCATGGGCAACTGCTGGCGGATGGCGGCAAACCCGGCATGCATCTCGGCACTGACGCTGCGGGCTTCCGCCCGGGCCTCCCGGTCTGCCGGCCAGCCGGCACCGTCCAGGTAGCGCTCCGAGACGTACTCGCAGATGGCCAGCGAATCCCAGACAACGAGGCTGTCATCCACCAGCACCGGCACCTGGCCGGTGGGTGAATAGGCAAGCAGTTTGTCCCGGTAGCCGGGAGCAAACAGCGGAATGCGGACTACGTCGAATTCCAGCCGGTGCCAGGCCAGCAGCAGCCAGGCACGCAACGACCAGGACGAGTAGTTCCTGTTGCCGATGATCAGCTTCACGATTTTCTCCTGGCCCGGGCCAGCCGTGCCTGTTTCGGATCGATCTGCAGCGGCCGGTAGATTTCCACCCGGTCCCGGGGCTGCAGCCGGTACTCGCCGGGTAACGGCCAGCCCTTGCCGTTGAGCGGGTTGGAAAAAATCCCCAGGGTGTCCTTCGCCAGGTCAATGCCGGGAAACTCAGCAGTGATTCCCGACAGCTCCGCCGCCTCCAGGGCCGTGGTGCCCCGGGGAACGTCCAGGGCGATGATCAGCTGTCGCTCCGGCGTGGCGTAGGCCACTTCCACCGGGATAACGTCGGCGCCGTCGTCCTGCACCGCCTCGTCGCCGGGTTGGCCCGCTTCAGGGGATTGTCCGGTACCGCCGGTGTGTGCTGTCGTCATCTGCCTGCCTTGCCGTGTTATCCACGCTGCTTTCCATAACGTCTCCATAACGTCTCCATACCGTTCCCATACCCTTGCCAAGCCCTTTCCATGCCCTTTCCATGCCCTGTTCTCGCGTTGCTGCCCTACAGATACGGACGCTTTACGCCTGGCTGCCATAGACCTTCCGGGCACGCTGCACCACGGCGTCCACCAGCGAGTTGGCGGAACTGCTGAACAGTTTCTCCATGGCGAAGTCCATCAGGCGTCCGGAAAATTCGAACTCCATCTCCAGCCGCACCTTGCAGGCCGAATCGGTGAGAGGGTCAAAGTACCAGGTGGCACTGAATGACTTGAACGCCCCTTCCACCAGTTCCATGGTCATCCGCCGTCCGGGAATCAGCCTGTTCCGGGTAACCAGGGTCTGCCGGATGCCGGCCCGGGACAGGGTAAGCTCACCGATGAGTTCGTCCTCACTGGCGGAGATTACCCGGGCCGCGGTGCAGCCGCTCATGAAGTTGGGGTAGCTCTCGATGTCGTTGACCAGCTCGAACATCTGCTCGGCCGAGTAGCTAACCAGGGCACTTCTGTCGATACGGGTCATGGCGGCGGTGACACGGGTTGTCAGAAACCGAACAGCGAGACGGCGAAATACTTGGTGGCCACGGTGTTGATGAAGACCAGGAACAGCACCAGGGGTATCACCGAGCCCAGGGAAAAGCTCAGGTACTTCTCCAGCCGCGATCCCTTGAACGGCGCATCGCCGATGGTCAGTTCGTCGGACAGGCCGTTCATTTTCCACCGATAGGCACAGAACAGGCACACCAGCAGCCCGACGAAGGGCAGAATGGTCTCGTAGAAAACGTCGGAGATCACGTCGAAAAAGGACTTGTCCACGCCACCGTAGCTGGTGAAGCTGGTGAGCACGTCCACCATGCCCAGGGACAGGGTGGCCGGTACGGCAAACAGGGTCAGCAGCAGGGCCTGGGTATACACGGCCCGCTTCCGGGTCAGTTCCCACTCGTCCATCATGTAGGCAATGGGAATCTCGATGATGGAGACCAGCGAGGTCAGCGCCGCGAAAAACACCAGGATGAAAAACACCGAAGCCACCACGCTGGCGCCGACGTAGCCCACCGCCTCCTGCATGGACAGGAAAATCTGTGGCAGGAAACTGAAGATCAGCCCGACACTGCTGGTGGACAGGTCATCGGTATTGGTGTTGGGATCGAAGGCGAAAATAGCCGGCAGGATCAGCAGGCCGGCAAAGAAGGCGATGGACGTATCGGTGATGGCCACCAGCCGGGTGGACTGGGGAATATTGTCCTCGCGACTGAAATAGGAACCGTAGGTGATGAGGATGCCCATGCCCAGTGACAGGGAGAAAAACGCCTGGCTGAGGGCCCCGTTGATCACCGCCCCGTTGAGCTTGGTGAAATCCGGGACCAGGTAATAAGCCAGGCCCAGGCTGGCGTTCTCCAGGGTGAGGACGAACACCACCAGCAGCACCAGCATTACCGCCAGCGTCGGCATCAGGATGCGGGCCAGGCGCTCGATGCCGTTGCGCACGCCGCCCAGCAGGATATAGAAAATCACCGCCAGCAGCAGGGGCAGGTAAATGAACAGGGCCGTGGAGTTGGTGACTTCACCGAAGGCCACGGGACTGCTGAGATAATTCAGGTTGCCGGTGAGGGTGTAGACCAGGTACATGACGATCCACACGGTGATCACGGTATAAAACACCGCGATCATGAACGGGGTCAGGATGGCCAGCTTGCCGGCCCAGCGCCAGATGCCGCCGCCACCGGGGATGGCGGTGAACGCACCCACCGGGTTGCGCTGGGAATGACGCCCCATGGCGATTTCCGAGAGCATGACGGGATAGCAGATAAGGGCCACGAAGGCGAGGTAGACGAACAGGAAGGCGGCGCCTCCGTTCTTCGACGCCATTACCGGGAACGCCACCAGGTTCCCCAGGCCCACGGCAGAGCCCGCGGCCGCCAGCACAAATCCCAGTCTAGAACTGAACCGTCCACGATCTTCCACCATGTCATGCCTCTTCTGGATGCCCTTCCCCTGCACCATCGGCAGGACCAGCGGCGATTCTACCCCAGCGTCGCGGTCAGATCATCCCGGATCCGGCCCGCTGCCGGGTTCCCTGCCCCGCGGTGCGGAACCGGGTCCGCAATCCTGCCCCGTTGGTGAATTTTCCTGCGGCGCCGGCGATTTCCGCTATAATCCGCGCCCATGGCCAAGAAACCGAAAAAACCCGACAACACCATCGTCGTCAACAAGAAGGCGCGCCACGACTACTTTATCGAGGACACCTTCGAGGCCGGCGTTGCCCTGCAGGGCTGGGAAGTCAAAGCCCTGCGCCTGAAAAAAGTGCAGCTGGTGGACAGCTACGTGCTGATGAAAGACGGCGAGGCCTGGCTGCTGGGCTGCCGCATCAACCCCCTGGATACGGCCAGCACCCATTCCGTCTGCGAACCGGACCGCACCCGCAAACTGCTGCTGCACAAAAAGGAGCTGTCGCGCCTGTTCGCCGCCACCGAGCAGAAAGGCCACACCTGCGTGTGCACCAAGCTGTACTGGAAAAACCACCTGGTCAAGGCCCAGATCGCCCTCGCCAAGGGCAAGCAGAGTCACGACAAGCGCGCCACGGTGAAGGAACGGGAGTGGAACATCGACAAACAGCGTATCGTGCGCCAGCACAACAAGTGATTTGTCCACTCTTTCGATATTGCTGATCTTCCAACGGCGGCTACCCGACTATTGCACTGGTTCGTGGCTGCTTCAAATACACCGCGGCTGCAGATCGCCGGTGCATGCCACCGGATTGTAGTAGGGCCATGCAGGCTACGCGGAAAAGCCGGGTACGAAATAGTCCTTGCCAGCACACGGTTACGTCCTTGCCGGGAGTTCAAATATAGTCCTGTCCGTTAATTAAGACGCAAGATATAGCCGGCTGCCCGGTCGACTGTATCAGGGAACCGGATCGCTTGTTCCAGCGTTAGTTTCAAGTACCAGGTATCTGGTTTCAGATACATAGGTAGAAGTCGCCAGGATGTCCTGGAGACTTGAAATTCAGCCGCCACCAGGGGGATTGCCATGGGAAACCTCACCAGGATTGTAACCAGCCTGACCGTCGCGCTGCTGCTGGGCAGCCAGTGGGCCGCGGCCCAGTCCACCGACAGCGAGGCGGGCACCACGGCCGTGGCCACCTTTGCCGGCGGCTGCTTCTGGTGCATGGAACCGCCCTACGACAAGCTTGAAGGGGTCATGTCGACTACTTCTGGCTATATCGGCGGCAGCACCATGAATCCGACTTACGAGGACGTGTCCGCCGGCGGCACCGGCCACTACGAGGCGGTGCAGGTGGCCTACGACCCGACGCAGGTGAGCTACCAGAAACTGCTGGACGTGTTCTGGCGCAACATCGATCCGCTGGACGGCGGTGGCCAGTTCTGCGACCGCGGCAGCCAGTACCTCAGCGCCATCTTCTACCACGACGCCCACCAGCAGGAACAGGCGGAAGCCTCCCGGCAGGCCCTGGCGGACAGCGGCAGGCTGAAAGGAAAAATCCAGACCGCCATCCTGCCGGCCTCGGAGTTTCATGCCGCCGAGGACTACCACCAGGATTATTACGAGAAAAATCCCCTGCGCTACCGGTTCTACCGCTTCGGCTGTCGCCGGGACGCGAGGCTTGAGGAGCTCTGGGGCCAGTGATCGCTTTTCACCCGCGGCGCTGCGTGGCGGGTGGAGTCAAGAGATGCGGCGCGGACTCAGGGTACGTTGGACAACGCCTGCCCGATTTCCAGTTCGAACAGCTGCCGCAGTATCTGTCGCCACTGGCCGTACTGTTCTTCCAGTGAACCGCTGAGGCCGTGAACCCGGCGGTTCAGGTCCAGGATCGCCGGGGCGATCTCGTTGTTGAAGCCCTGGGCCAGCCCGGCGAATTCCTGCTCGTAGATCCGCGCCCACTTGTAGCGGTTATAGCTCTGGGTCAGTGCCTGGATGCCGGAACCACCGCCCAGCTCCCGGGACCCCGGCGCCCGTTCCCGGGTTTCCAGGATCTGTTCCCGGGAATAGCTGCGCCACAGGTCGTACAGCGGCCGCATCTCGTCGTACAGCGACTGGTAGTAGTCGTCCACGGTATCGATGAACAGGTGGTGACGCAGGCGCATGTCCCCCACCCGCCGCAACATCGGGTCATCGTCCGCCATCAGGCTCACCACCCGCCGCAGCCCGTCATCCCCAACGACCAGGGTACGGTCGAAGGTGTCCGGCGACAGGTCACTGGCATAGACCATGCGGGAGACCCTGTCGATATTGACCAGTTGTTCATTATCCAGCTGCTCTCGCACCGCCAGCAGGTCATTGGCGATCCGGGTGTACAGGTCGGCAAAGGGATCGGCCATGGCCTCGGCATAGTTGTCCAAGGTGACGCCCTCGCCATAGAAAGAGTCGTTGCCCACGAAGTCACGGTTCTCGGTCTGGTCGCTGTACACCGCGTCCAGCCACACCCGCGAGGTGCTGTCCCGGGCCTGCACCCGCAATACCAGGCTGAGCCCGTCGGAGTGAATTACCGTGCCGGAAACCTGCAGGTCCACCGACGGATCCACCGCCGGCAGCACCCGCACCGCGCCCCACTGATTGGAGGCGGCCAGGATGTTGCGCAGCACGTAGGGCAGGTAATGGGTTTCCTTCAGGCGGATCTCTTCCGTCAGCCAGGGCGCCACCTGGGCGGTATCCGGGTCCACCGGCCCGGCGTCGAACACCTGCACGCCGATATCCAGCAGCCGTGATGCCGGCGGGTCCTGCTCGGCCCGCTGCAGGTCCACCTCCCCCACCAGGTTCGGTACCGCCACTTCGGCCCGCTGTGACGGCGCGGACCCGCAGGCGGCAATTACAAGGGACAGCAGCAGGACCAGCGCCGGTCGCGTCTGCCTGGCCTGCCTGGCTGCCGCGGTGTCAGTCATACTGAACCGAATCGCCCAGGCTGCAGGTGTTGCCGCGACTGATGGTCTGAATACAGGTGTAGTTTTCGCTGGGCGCATCGTAGCGATAGAAAAACTGTATCTGGGTAAAGGTCGCCGAGGCCGACGACGTGGTGGTGGCCATGTTCAGCCACTGGCCGTTGTCCGCCAGGCTGAAGCGATGCAGAATCTGCACACCCTCCGGCAGGTTGATGCTGAACAGCAGCTGGCCGCCTTCCCAGCCACACACCTCCTCGCCGGTGATGTCCTCCCAGGAATAGGTGATGTTCTCCAGGGTGCTGCACACCAGGTCGGCATCGCCGGTGCGCTCGATGCGGATCTCCACCGCCGACTGCTGAATGCGCAGGGTGGTCTGGCGATTGATGAACCCGGTAAGCTGGGCCAGCTCGACGATATTGGCCCCGCTGCGGCTGCGGCGGTTACCCATCGGTGTCGCCTGCACGCGACGGGTTTCCAGCTGATAACCCCGTTCGGCATCCCGCCGCAGCTGATCCAGCTGCCGGGTCAGCTCGTCTTCCCAGCGATCGCTGCGTGCAAAATCCTTCTCCCAGGCGCCGCCGAACTGCGGCCGGGGCGGCACTGGCGGTGCCACCGGCGGCGGCACCTCCTGCTCCACTACTCCGGATTCCACGTCCACAACCGCCGCCGCCCCGGCTTCCCCGGAACCGGACTCTGTCCCCGATTCCGCGGCGGACAGGCCCCCGGCAAGCGCCCACAGCGCCGCCGCCAGCACGCCCGGCAGACGCCAGTCAGGCTTATTGGAGGAATGGCCAACAGTCATGGCGCCCATTACAGCCGATTGACCAGCGAAAAACCAGTGACTTTACCGGGCCGTGGCGTACACCTGCCCCGGAGAAGGGCCGGAAACCCGGCGGCGGAGTTGAAAATCGCCGGCGAGGCCGGATATACAGACCAGGCCGCGGGAAAGTGATAGACTGCGGCAGCAGCCAGGGCGTGAGCGACTCCAGGGCTGGAAGGAAAGAGCAGGAAGGACGGTCTTGTTGGTTGTGGTAGCCGACCTCTGTCAGTAACGAGCGAATGCCATACGACCAAGACAGTGTTCTTTTTCCACCATTGGGGGCGATTCGGATTCGACGCCGGTATCAAAACCTGAGGTGCATGCCGAGAGGGTAGTAAGTCTCGTAAATCAATTACTACAACTTTATAGTTGCCAACGACGACAACTACGCTCTAGCAGCCTAAAAGGCCGCTAGCGATTGCCACCGGGATGCCTGTAAACCAGTGATCGCAATCGTCATATAGAACAGGATCGCGGGGAGGTTCGTCCAGGACCAAGCCGTTAAACTTAACTGGACTCGCCCAAGTCACCCTGCCCGTCGGGCGGACACGGGTTAACTCAATAGACGACGCTAAGCATGTAGAGCCAAAGGCAGCGAACTGACGGACGGGAGTTCAACTCTCCCCGCCTCCACCACACTTCGCCTTCGACTACGCGTGGCACGCCATGTGTAGTTGAGCGCAGCGAAACGAAGCAGGGAGTGTCGCTCGTAGACGATTCAGGCGAAGTAGTGTCCGGCGTAGCGCAGCGAAGCCGGGCAAACTCATCAGAAAACCTATATTTGTTGTTGAATATAACCCATGGGCAGCACAGCAAAGCAAGATAACTACCTTACCAAGCGTCGCCTCAAGAGTGCCACAGCAAAAGCGATTAAAAAGGCATCCAGTGAAGCCTATGAAGTCACGGACTCTGTGGTCACGATGAAAAACGGCTGGGTGGTGCGCCAGTATAAAAACGGGAAAACAACCCGGATAAAGAAAATCCCCCAAGTAACAGCTGCCGACGTTGTCCTCGACTAGCTCTAAAAAACGTCTCAGGGTGTTTGCCGGTCCGAATGGATCTGGTAAAACCACCATCATCAAAGCAATTCGAAATGTAAGGGTAAATGGCAGGCCTATAGACTTTGGCGTCTACGTGAATGCCGATGACATTGCCGCCCTGCTGACAGAAGACAAATTTTCCTTCCGACGATATGGGGTTACCCAGGTCAACCGTGCTGAGTTTATTCAGCTGGTGGCTAGCACCGGCCTTGTCTCTCCAAGGTTTACCATCGAAGAATTCAGCAATTGCTTCACTTTAAAAAAAGACGATTCGCTTATTCTCAAGAACAAAGCTCGAAGCGAGCGCGTGGCACAAATTCTAGCCGAGTATCTGCGTTGGCAACTCATTGAGCAGGGAAAGAAGCTGTCGTTCGAAACAGTGTTTTCCCACCCTTCAAAATTGGCCTTCATGGAGGCGGCAAAGGTCAGGGGCTATCGCATCTACCTCTATTTTGTGGCAACCGAAGACCCGGCCATCAATCTTGCCCGCATCAAAGACATTCGTATCAAGCGCGGCGGACATGATGTCCCGGAAACTAAGATCAAATCTCGTTACTTACGATCACTAGAACAGCTCTACGACGCGGCACAGCTGGCCTATCAGGCGTATTTCTTTGATAACTCCAAAACCTCACAGAGCATCCACGCGGAGCCATTTGCCCATTTTAAAATCGAAAAAGACAACAAAAAATGGGACCCTATCGACACATCAAAAATACCAAGATGGTTTGTGGATAATTACTCTGAAAAAGCGAGGAAATAATTAGGGTCAGAGTAAAGATACATTAGTTTATTTCACCGGCCGGCCTCTTTTTAATGGTCTGACACGATTGCCGGTAAGCTCGGCAAGGGAGATTCTCGGTATAGAGGATAATTCTCATAGCAGTCGCCGATCCAACTAGTTGAACAGCACCGAATTTTCTCCAATCTATATCGCTGTCTGTAAATTCCTCGAATACACTTGCTTTAGGAAAAGAAAAAGCCTTAAACAATTTGTGATTAACAAGAATCTGGGTGTCATAGGCGGGGTAATTCCAAGATTTCCCCATTCGAATACTAGCCAGTTGAAAATTGCTTCATCCTGGCCAATGAAACCTTTGTGGGCATTGAATCCTAATTAGGGTGTATAAATGCAAGTTCGAGGTTTGAAACGTTGGGGCTGTTAAATGGTACATAAATACATTCTCCTAATATTGTTATTCCTGGTAGCGTCGGTTAGCTGCGACACGAGTGAGTCAATCACGCGAGAAGTTCAGCTATATGGATCGGCGACTCCCGACGATCTAAATTTCGTAACAAAAAACTGGAATATGATCCGGAAAGCGATACTCAGCTATGGGGTGGGATTTTGCAATGAAAACGAAATCACAATAGAGAAGCTTGTGGGAATAAGTATAGAAAACCCTCAAAGGTACTCCGATTTTTTTACAAATAACTCGATCAACAATGCTCCAAGCGATGAGAATAAAATTTACGGTATAGTGTTAGGCAGCATCTGTAACCATGGTTCGGAGCCTATTTGGATTGTGGTTGAACGAGAATCAGAATATTCAGTTATAGATTGGGTACTAATTGAATAAAATTGAGTGTATTTTCAATCACGAGCCAATGTAATCCTGTCTAGTCGATGATATCGAAAAGCCTCCTGCAAGAATCCTGTAGACTTCGCAATTGGGCAGGGATTGCTACTAAGGATAAAGCTGAACCGCACCAAAACCTGGTTTATACAATCGGTATATGGAGAAATTGGAGGTGATTAGGACTTGTTGCATTTTGGTTGGTTTCTTTTTTGCCAACCTTACTTGAGGACAATCCATTAGTTCCGTCCCGATCTCGCCTACAAAAGTTAGTAATTTTTTTGCCGGATCCAACCAGTTCTGAAAACATTGAAATCGAGACGGCGATGATCTTCAAGAATGGAGAATTGAGATTGAATTCATTAACCCTAACAGCTAGAGGCAGCAAAATACCATTTCCTGTTGACATCTTTTCAAATGTACCAGATCCTGAAATAGATTCGATTAGACTAAGCTTTGTACCTTCGGAATCCGCGTTATAGTTTGTATGGTTGGATTTCGGGTACTTTTATCCAGAACCTTAGCATCTGATTTATGGTGTAGACTTGGAAAGCAACTCGGTACGTATCGATCTATCAAGTAATGAGGAAATTGTACCTCGTTAGCATTACGGAGAAACATAAAGTCCCTGTCCTTTGGGAAGTTCAGTCGGATTAAACCGCTGGCATTTTCATTCAGTCCCCTTCCCCTTGAAGCATAGGGATGCGCTGTGCAGAACCTGGCACTGAGTTGGTTGGAAATGGTTCTTTCCTCTGCGAATTCTTTCCCGTTAACTGATGTCAGGGTGTGGACCTTCCCAGACGCAGCGGAAAACAAACTGATGATTGTCCCGTAAAAAAGCTTAGCGGTTCTTCCGTTGACCTTCTTAATCAAGATATAGCGAGACAAGTAAGCTTCAATTTTTAGCGCAGAACTCATCGAATCGAATTGCAGCAATCAATGATGGGATTTTGCTCGAAGCGGTACGTAATGATGAAAAATGGCATTGACAGCTCAATGTTCGTCCTTTTGTATCTGGTGATTGAGCTACTTATTTTTTTCGGTATTTACGTACTACATTCATTTATTTTCAAGTCATTTCCTCTTACTGATTCTTTTGTTAAGGGTTTTTACGAACTGATTTGGCGCGTAATATCTTTACAGATTTTTATACAGGCCGCACTTACTTTTGCGTTCCTAAAATTCGGATTATCAGGAGAATTTTGGTTTCTTGTTTCTGCACTAATCGCATTCATTCTAGGATGCCTAATTTACTTTGGAGATTTTTCCGCAATTTGGATTCTCATGAAATTACCTACGCGGGACACCATCGGAGAAGGGTTTGCTATTGCAACAAGTAATGTTATTGCTTTAATCTTAATTCGAATTTCGAAATTTTCGGCGATAGTGAGCAAATAACCTGCATACTGCGTCCCTCTTTAAAAGCTGCACGATCTAAACTCTTAAAGGACTTTTTTCATCAGGTCGTAGACTAGAACTGAGAAACTATATCAGCTCTAGTCGCAACTACAGCCTACGCATTGCTGCGAAGTCAAACAGTGGTTTCTTTTAAGCGTGAACACTTAATTCCGCAACGCGATATCGTAAATTATCTTTCGCACATTTTTGTAAGAGGGAGGTCCCAATCTGTTAATACTGTAATTGCCAAGCCACAATACAGATCATAAGAAACCACTCACGAATACCAGTAACACAATACCATGGACTAAAGTGATTCGAGTCGATGAGAGGTCCTGCAATGTCAAACGTACCGATTCCTGTTCAAGCTGACACAGCTACATTAGGGCATTGACCAACGGCATGCAGTGTGACCCTTTCTTATTTTGGAAACAGGGAATTTACGTGTTAGGATTGGTCTCATGAGAACAACAATTCTGGCAAAATTCCGAAATTTTCTAATTGCCCTGCTGATAGCAGTGCCGGCCTTTGCGCAGGATGCCGGGCGCGAGGCCATTGAAGTGGCCAGCCTGGGTCCGCAGATCGGCGAACGCGTACCTGATTTCAGGCTTCCTGACCAGAACGGTCAGTACCGAACCCTTGAAGACATCAGGGGTCAGAACGGGACGATGCTGTTGTTTCATCGTTCCGCTGACTGGTGACCCTACTGTAAAGCGCAACTCGTGGAGTTGCAGGGTCAGCTGGAACAGCTCGAACAGCAGGGAATCGGGGTAGCGGCAATCAGCTACGATTCCGTGGAAGTGCTGTCCGATTTCGCCGCGCGCCGCGGCATTACTTTCCCCCTATTGTCTGATGACGACTCAGCGGTAATCACCGAATACGGCATATTGAACACCGTGGCCGAAGAAGGCCTTGGGCCGGACGGGGACAATCCTGATGTTCAGGCTGACGTGGCAAAATACGTTTCAGTATTCGGTGCCAGCCAACTGATAGTGGGCACACCCTATCCCGGCACCTTCATGCTGGACAATCGCGATCGCGTAACGTCACGTTTTTTCGAAGAGTTTTACCGGGAGCGCAATACCACCACGAATGTCATGCTCAAGCTTGGCGTCGGGCTATCACCGATCGCGGCAGTGGAAGGGTCGACTGCCCATTTGAAGTTTACCGCCTACCCAAGCAATTCCACCGTGACAGTTGGTACCCGCTTTTCACTGGCTCTAGAAGTGGAGCCTGGGCCCAACATGCATGTCTATGCGCCGGGTGCGGAAGAAAGGGGTTATCGGGTGATACGATTTAATCTGGCACCCACGCCTCTGGCGCGCTTTGAGCCCGTTACGTACCCGGACTCTGAGATCTATCACTTCGAACCGCTGGACGAGTATGTGCCGGTGTATCAGGAAAAATTCACCCTGCTTCAGGAAGTGGTTATGGATGCGTCGGCGGAGGCCGAGTCCATAATGGCAGACCTTGATGCCCTGACCCTGAGCGGTACGCTGGACTACCAGGCCTGTGATGATGCCATCTGTTTCCTGCCTCAGTCGATTCCGGTTTCCTTCACTCTCGACCTGGAATTGCCCGATAGACAGCGGGCCAATCGCCAATAGGCGGTAATCCAGTCCGGTTTCCGCTGGCATTGGCCGCAGCGACGCCCTGTTCCCGGGCGCTGCTTACAACTTTACGTCACTTGCAGACTCTACCTGAAAATACACGTGATCCGGCTATTGCAACTACCTGCTAGGCAATGATCTGCGGGATGGGCGTGCCGTCGATATCGGATAACCGGTAATCACGCCCGCTGTATCGGTAGGTCAACTTCTCGTGGTCCAGGCCCAGCAGATGCAGGATGGTGGCGTGCATGTCGTGGGCGGAAATCGGTTGCTCCTGTGCCTTGTACCCCCACTCGTCGGACGCGCCGATTGCCTGCCCACCCTGGATGCCGGCGCCGATCATCAGAGCCGTCTGGGTGCCCGGATTATGATCACGACCAATGCCTCGCTGGGATATGGGCATGCGGCCAAACTCACCGTGCCAGACGATCAGGGTATCATCCAGCAGGCCACGAGCCTTGAGATCGGCAATCTGCATATTCTCGCCCAAGCTGAACACCTATTCCTGCTCAACGTGAACACCTATTCCTGCCGAACGTGAACAGCGATTCCTGCTGAATGTGAACACTTTTCCGCAATTTGCAGGAATCAGTGTTCACATTGCGAGAACCGGTGTTCACCTTCAGCGAGAATACTTTCCAACGCATTGATATTCCGACTATTTGGTACGCTTTCCGCTTTTTGAGGAAAGCCCATGCCAGCGAAGAGGATCACAATGCGTAAACTCAGAGATATCCTGCGGATGAGCCTGTCTGGGGACTGCTCCATCCGCGAGATCAGCCGTAGCACCAAGGTAAGTGTTGGCAGCATTCAGAAACTGCTGGTCAAGGCGCAGGCACTTGAGCTCACCTGGCCGCTGCCGAAAGACCTGGACGATGGCCAACTGGCGCGGTTGTTTTACCCCACAGCCGACACCAGCAGATCCAGTCATCTCCAGATACCAGACTGGTCCACGGTGCATCAGGAACTCAAGCAACCACACATGACCAAGCAGCTGGTGTGGGAGGAATATACTCAGCAGTATCCTAACCGCAGTCTGAGCTATTCCCGTTTCTGCCACCGCTACAAAGTCTGGGTTGGCAAGCAACGTCGCTCGATGCGCCAACACCACAAGGCGGGGGAGAAGTGCTTTGTGGATTATGCCGGCTCTACCGTACCGGTGATCAGCAGCAGTACCGGGGAAATCCGGGAGGCACAGATCTTCGTCGCCACCCTCGGCGCTTCCAACTACACCTACGCCGAAGCCACCTGGACACAGTCACTGCCTGACTGGTTGGGAAGCCATGTGCGGATGCTGGACTACTTCGGCGGCAGCCCGACACTGATCATTCCCGACAACCTCCGCAGTGGCGTCAGTAAGGCCTGCCGCTACGATCCGGACCTCAACCCCAGTTACCAGCAATGGGCCGAGCATTACGGCGTGGCGGTGGTCCCGGCACGGCCCTATAAGCCCAAAGACAAAGCGAAGGCGGAGAACGCAGTGTTGGTAGTCCAGCGCTGGATCCTGGCCCGCCTGCGACATCATACCTTCTTCTCCCTGGTCGAGCTGAACCAATGTATCCGCGCCTTACTGGAGGATCTCAACGGCCGCTCCTTCAAGCAGTTACCCGGCTGTCGCCGATCGGCATTTGAACAACTCGACAAGCCGGCACTGAAGCCACTACCCACACACCCTTACAGCTACATCGCAATCAAGCCGGTCAAGGTCAACATTGACTACCATGTCTGCTATGAGAACCACCACTACTCAGTGCCTCACCAGTACGTCGGTGAGTATCTGGAAATCTATGCTGGTGACAACCTGGTGGAGATCTACTTCCGGCGGCAACTGATAGCCACTCATCCACGTCAATACACGCCGGGGTTTACCACCAATCCCGCCCATATGCCCAAACGCCACCGGGCCCAACAACAATGGACGCCTGGTCGCTTGAAACGCTGGGCGCAGCAGATCGGTCCGGACACCCTGGTCTGGGTTGCAGCCCAACTGGAGGGCCGCCCGCACCCGGAACAGGCCTACAAGGTCTGCCTGGGGCTGCTGAATCTCAACAAGCAATACCCGGCCAAGCGAGTTGATGCCGCTTGCCACCTCGCCAATCGTTCTGGTCTGAACCGCCTGAAACAGATCCGGGCCATCCTCAAGAGCAATCGGGACCAACTGCCCGAGCAACTCAGCCTTGCGGCTGAGCTACCCCAGGACCATGAAAATATACGCGGTCCACACAACTTCCACTGAAGGAGAAACTCATGACAACAGCTATCACCCTCACCCGTCTGCGTGACCTGCGCCTCTCTGGCATGGCCGAGGCACTGGAACGGCAACTGGAACAGGTGAGCACCTACGATGCCCTGTCGTTCCTGGAACGGTTCGGCCTGCTGGTCGAGCAGGAGTGTCTGGAGCGGGAGCACCGCAAGCAGGACCGGCTGGTGCGCCAGGCGCGCTTCAAGCTCCGGGCGAGTGTGCAGGATATCGACTACCAGCATCCGCGGAATCTCAAGCAGGACCAGATCGCCCGGCTCGCACAGGGGGAGTGGATTGACCGCGCCCAGAACCTGCTGATCACTGGCCCATGTGGTAGCGGCAAAACCTATGTGGCCTGCGCACTGGGCCATAACGCCTGCCTGCAGGGTTACAGCACACGCTACTTCCGTCTGTCCCGGTTACTGCTGGAACTCACACAGGCCAAGGCCGACGGCAGCTACCAGAAGGTGCTGAAACAACTCGCCAAAACACAGCTTCTGCTGATCGATGACTGGGGACTTGATGCCCTCTCCGCTGCCCAGCGTAACGACCTGATGGAAATCATGGACGACCGGCACGGCGCAACATCGACGGTCATGATCAGTCAGCTGCCAACTGATCAGTGGTACGCCGCCATTGGCGACAACACCCTGGCAGACGCCATTCTGGACCGGCTAATGCACAATGCGCACCGGATGCCGTTGAAGGGGGAGTCGATGAGAAAAACCCTCGGTCAATTGACTGAAGATGAACACCTGGGTTAAAAACCCGCTAACGTGATGCGTTGGGAAATCAGGTGTTCACGTTCAGCAGGAATCACTGTTCAGCTTCACAGGAATACGCACAATCAGGCCGGCTATTGGCTTGTCTGATTCCTTGGCATGGAGAGTATGGTTTTCAACCAGGTTGCTGTGGGCATCCCAGGTGTCCGTGTTCTGCACACCGACGCCACCCATGAATAACTGCACGAAGCGCACGCCGCGTTCAACCAGCCGCCGCGCCATCAGACACTGCTTGCCGAACGGTTCGGTGATGGCTTCGTCAAGACCGTACAGTTTCCGGGTTGCTTCCGATTCGGCACGAATATCGATGGCCTCGGGGGCACAGCCCTGCATGCGGTAAGCCAGTTCATAGGAGGAGATGCGCGCCGCCAGCTCGGAGTTGCCGGGATACTTTTCCAGGTCCTTCTGGTTGAGTCTTGCCAGCACATCCAGGCGCGCCCGCTGCTGGTCCGGTGTCATGCCCTCCGGGGCTTCCAGATCAACGATTGGATCGCCGCTGGAGCGGAACACGGTGCCCTGGTAACTGGCCGGCATGAACCCGGAACCCCAGTCATTGGGCCCACCCAGCGGTCCGCCGCGATAATCGGTCATCACCACGAAGGCCGGCAGACTGGAGCTCTGCGAGCCCAGCCCATAGGTTACCCAGCAGCCGACACTGGGAAAACCCATGCGGATCTGACCGGTCTGCATCTCATAGGTGGACTGAATGTGGTCGTTGGACCGGCCGTACAGGGACTTGATGAAGGCGATGTCGTCCACGTGTTTGGCAAGATGCGGAAACAGCTCCGAAACCCACATGCCGCTTTCACCGTGTTGCGCAAATTTGAACGGGCTGGGCATCAGCGGCCCGGGCATACCCTGGCGCACGGCGAATTTCTCACCGATCAGGTCTTCCAGCGGCACACCGGCATACCGGGTCAACGCTGGCTTGTAGTCAAACGTATCGATCTGGCTGGGGCCGCCACTCATGAACAGCGAGATAACGCTCTTCGCCCTGGGTGCAAAATGCGGTGCTTTGGGCTCGAACGCCCCGGGGAACTGGGCGCTGCATTGCTCGCCCCCCAACAGGGCATCCTGGGCGAAGACCTTGTCATCGTTCAGCAGGCTGGCCAGTGCCACGCCGGCAATTCCGCCACCGGACTGCATGAGGAAATCGCGGCGCGACCAGAATTTTTTCTTGGGTTTGTCGCTCATGCTTTATCTCCGGTACAGAAATTCGCTCAGGTTAAACACCACATGGGTCAGATCCTGCAGCGACCCCGTTTCCACCAGGGTTCGTCCGATGGCTGCCTCTTCCTCATCGGGTGAACGGGTAAGGGCAGTCCGATAAACCAGGTCCACCTGGGCATCGATATCATAAGGCGCTCGTTCTTCGACCTGGCGGGCGAACAACCTGGCCTGGTTAAGCACAAACGGATTATTCATCAGGGTCAAGGCCTGGGGCGCCACCGTCGAGGTGTTGCGATAGGCGGCGGTGATGTTCTGGTCCGGCAGGTCAAAAGTCTCGAAAAACGGAAAGCTCAGGGTACGCCGCCGATAGACATAAAGACTGCGTCGCCATACGTCAGGCCCGTCAGCCTGGTTATCCCAGCGACCGAACAGAACAGCGGTATCGAGAATCTCCTGGGGGATATAAGGAAAAATCGGCTTGCCGCCCAGGGTGAGATCGATGCTGCCGCTGGCGGCCATGATCACGTCACGGATCGCCTCTGCTTCCAGACGTTGCTGGCGATAGCGCCATAACAGGTGGTTCTCCCGGTCGGCCCGGGTATTCTGCTCGCTCTCGAAGGATGATGCCATCCGGTACGCAGCAGAAGTCATGATCAGCCGGTGCAGTTCCTTGGTACTCCAGCCGTTGTTCATGAACTCCACAGCCAACCAGTCCAGCAGTTCCGGGTGGGTTGGCCGATCACCGACCATGCCAAAGTTATCCAGGCTGGCCACGATGCCGCGGCCGAAGTGATGATGCCAGACCCGGTTAACCCAGACCCTGGCGGTAAGCGGGTTGTCCTGCGAGGTAATCCACTGCGCCAGCGCCAGGCGACGCCCCGAGGTGCGCCCATTGGCCCGTGGTATTGCCGTCGGTGGATTGCCGTACTTGGCGACGGTCAGAAAATCCGGTTCCAGTTCCGGCCCCAGGCTGAAGGGATCGCCCCGTATCAGGAAATTGGCCGGCGGTACTTCGTAGCGATCGGGACCCTGGTGGATGAAACTCCCCGGCTCTTCCATCCTGATGCGGCACTCGGGACAACCCAGCACGTTGTCGCCAGCACGGTCCGGTGTATAGCGGTAATCACCATCGGTGACGATTTCCATCATCGGCGGCTCTTCCGGACGCCGGGCCTGCACCTCTTCGATCTGGCGGCGCAACACTTCCCGGCGAGTCCTGTCGACCTCGGCCATGGCCTCGTCAACCTGCGCCCTGGGAATACCAATGGTAAGTACCTGGGCAGCCAGCAGTTGCTGCCCATCGCTGCGTTCCTCTTCAGGCGTCAGCACGGCATCCAGCACATCCTGGGGAAATTCGTTGCGTATCCGTTCGATCTTCAGTGCCGTCAGGTAGGGTTGTTCGATCTCCCGGATCTGCTCGCGCAACGCCGAGACCCGGTCATCAATGTCAGCCTTTGTAGCCAGGTACTCCAGCGCCTGTTCGTCGGGCAGCATCGGCCAGTCAAGTTCCACGTAGCCGAAAATGGCGCTGGTCAGGCTGTAGTAATCCTTCTGCAGGATCGGATCGAACTTGTGATCATGACAGCGGGCACACTGAACAGTCATACCCAGCACGCCACGACCCAGGGTGGCGACCACATCGTCAAGATAATCCCAGCGCCGCTCGGGATTGTCCTTTTCCCGAAAATTGACTCGCGGGCCGGCGCGCAGAAAACCGGTGGCTATCCGGGTTTCGTGAGTTGTTTCATCCAGTTCGTCACCGGCGATCTGTTCGGTAATGAACCGGTCATAGGGTTTGTCACTGTTGAAGGCGTCGACCACATAGTCTCGATAACGCCAGGCATTGGCCCGGTCCACATCCTGTTCATAGCCATCGGAGTCCGCATAGCGGGCAACATCAAGCCAGTGTCTGCCCCAGCGTTCCCCGTAGTGCGGCGAGGCCAGCAATCGGTCGATCAGCCGCTCCCATGCGTCTGGCGCCGACTCGCTAAGAAACGCATCGATTTCATCCGGCGTGGGTGGCAGACCGATCAGGTCGAGATAAGCCCGCCTCAGCAGCGTGAGTTTATCGGCTTCCGGGGCTGGCACCACGCCACTGTCCCGGCGCTTCTGCTGCAGAAAGCGATCAATGGGATGATCGAAGATTCCTCTTTGTGGTGACGCTGGCGGTGACGGTGGCGCCTGTTGCTCCGGAAGCTGAAATGCCCAGTACTGACGCGCGGAATCCGGCACCTGGGTGGCAAACGCCTGGAACTCATTCCCGGCCACGGTCAAAGCCGGCCCGTCATCCCATTCAGCCCCGTCGTTGATCCAGGTACGGACCTTCTCGATCTCTTCATCCGACAGCGGCACACCAAGGGGCATGCTGGGCCCCTCGAGGCCGGCAATCTGTCTGAACAGCCGACTCCCCTCGGCGTTACCGGGCACGATGGCGGGACCACGATTGCCACCCTCCAGGGCAGCCTCCCGGGTACTGAGGTTCAGGCCCGAACTCTGGATGGCGTCACCATGGCAATTCCAGCAGGTGCGCTCCATGATCGGGCGAATTTCGTGACTGAAATACTCAGCACCGGACTGGGCGCTGGCATTGATTGAAAGGAAACCGGTAATCGCCAGACTGGCGGACAACATCACTCGGCTAGACACTGACAGACATCGCATCTTCACCTCGCGTTGACCCTGGACTGGCGGGATCAATTTGTCCTTGTTTTTATGTTTCCAACCATACCTCTCGGGGTTGGATGATGCAAGGTTACAATTAGGGTCAGAGTAAAAATACAGTAGTTTACCTCACCGGCCGGCCTCTTTTTAATGGTCTGACACGTTTGCCGGTAAGCTCTTCAACCTCTGACTCAAATTTCTCATTACCCAATACCAAGCCCTTGTTTAACGCATAACGGATGTCGAAAAGCAGCTCACCTTCGACATGTGATTTAAATAACTCCCGGTAGTTTTTCAGCCTTGCTCTTTTCGAACTCCCTAGCCCAAGATAGAGTGCGTGGGGTGTCAGCAGCTTTGAGTTTATCCCAAGTCCATTTGCTCGATAACTCGACCAGCTATAGTCAGCCGGGTCTTTCACCATCCCCGCCCGAACCGGATTCAATTCAATATATCGTTGACAACCCAACAGGAATTCATTTTCCTGGACCAGACTCGAGTGATAACGTCCTTCCCATAGCGTGCCCGTTCGGCCGTACGAGTAATTGAAATACCGGACATAGTGGCGTCCGATATATTGCATCATGGAGGGAACTGCCATATCTTCCAATGGCGTGACTAACAGGTGAATATGATTCGTCATAAATACCCATGCGTGCACCTGAACATGGTACTTTTGAGAACCCTCATACAACCAATTCGCGTAAGCCTTAAGATCTTTATCAGAAGCAAAACAAACCTGGCGGTTGTTGCCCCTTTGAACCACATGCTGAGGAACACCAGCAGGACACAGCCTGAGTCTTCTGGGCATCGTATTCATCCATGAACAGCGCAAATTTCAAATCATCAACCACAGTATAGTCCCCACCCAAAACATCCCCAAAAACCCCTGTATTTTTACTCTGACCCCATTTATGACCCCATATATTGACCCAATTGTTCTGAAATCTGATCAAATTAGGATCAAAATGGCCTGACCCCTTTGTTTTCTCACTTATGACCTCAGGTGCTTGATTTTGTTTTCAGGAATAAATATGAGCTTGTTGCGTGTGCGCGTCAGAGCGACATAGAGCTTATTCTTTGTCTGGGGGGCCAATTCATGCAATTGGTTTTTCTCGAAAGCCTTTAACGTCGTATCATTGAGAGCGATACAAACATCATTATAGTGATCTTCGCCTTTGCTCTCCCCCCAATTTTTACATTGAAGCGGGTATTTTCGCCGATCCCTGAAAAACAACTTGATAATGTCTCTGTCCGACAGAATAGGCTCAACGTCAGCCATTTCAGAAAGCTGGATTATTTCAGTTTCATCATCGCGGTGTGACTGCATCTCGATTTGCAAATTTTCAGTGATGAACCTGCAAATAGAAGGACTGCATCTATAGCTGTAGCTCAGTGTGTCTTCATCAGGCTCAAATTCCATGTCTTCAAATTTCTGTTTATAGGCTTCATAGTTCTGGTGAAGGTTGCGGTTTACATTGCCGTCCCGGCTGGTATCAAACGTGTGTTGAAAAAAATCACCAACGAAAATCATGTCCATGTTTGAAGGGGCAATATCTACAAGGAAATTAAAGTCATTTCCGGCGAAATCCTGAACTTCATCGATCATCAAAACATCAAAATATTTTTCCAGCCTGGCCCTGACATTATCCATGATATTTTTGTCAGCCACTAATTTTGCAAGACGATTGTAATAGACCCAGCGGGATGGCGAGATCAGGCGATCATCTCCCCTAGCGTATCTATTTTGGCATTCCTCGAACAAAATACCTTTCACATCTAACCGCATGAGCAAGAATGGCTTGAAGCAGAAGGAATAGAGGAAGGAAAAGTAGGAGAAAATGTTGATATTGGGTGGCATGTAGCCGAATTTCTGGATTATGCGCACCCTGATGTTGCGATAGTTATTTATTGTGTAAGTGACGAGAAGGACGCGCTTCTCAAGATCGAGCTGGTCAATCAAGTATTGTGTTTTACCGGACCCGGCTACCGCGAATATCAGGCATTTATCCACTGGATTGCCTTCCCAATATATTCGGGGACCTGAAAATCCCCGTTTATATTTTCCAAAATTTTCAATGCAGCCTCCGCTTTGTTCTTTAGCATCCACTCCTGAACAGTAAGCGTCTTGCGCCCCTCAGCAAACAGCCCATCACAAAAATCTTGATTGTCCTGGTAGACACAGACTTCAAAGGTGTTTCGTTGATGCCCCTGATCTGCAAAAATTTGCCTGTTGTCGTCCGTGTATTCTTCATAAAGAGCAACGCAATTTGCCTGGTAGTCTCCGTCATTGTCACGAATAACGGATGTTTGGATTTCAAGCAGGCCGGCCACATCCAAATAGCGCTTGAAGCTAGTGCCGCCAACTGAATAAATGTGAACGTCGTCATCATCAGGCTTATGTCCGGTTGCCATTTCATAGAATTTTTCCATGAGGATAAATTCCGCGTCACCTTCTACGAGTAATACTTTTTTTGATAAAACGAAATCCAAGATATTATGATAAGGCGCTTTGATAAAAAATTCCGCGGTGTCCTCAGGCAGGTCGGTCAGTAAGACCGGCTGATCTGTGGAGGAATGCAAAAGGATAGTATTGCGCAAATCCAGCCTGGAACTGATCAGGTTACTGTGAGTTGCGATTATTAGCTGCTTGTCATCAGACTCTCCGATCATGGAAACCAGTTTTTTCATGTTGATGTGAGACAGGTGGTTTTCAGGCTCTTCAATCAATGCAATATCGATTTTGTTTTTCACACCTTCTGCTTTTTTAAGTGCGAATTCAGTTTTAATAAAGCACTGCCGCCCTTTACCTTTATTCTCGATACCGATATTTTGCTCAATCAGGGTCAAATCGGATTTCAGATTGGACTTGCTGTCACTTTTCAGCCCGAACGAATAGTCATCAACCCGGTCATTTAACTCGTTCATGTTTTCCTGCCTGAATTGTGTCTTCACCCGACGATATTCGTTTTGATGTTTTACGATCTCCACATCGGTGGCATAGGTGTTATACATGTCACCAACGTATTCCCTGACGGCGTATTCGTTCCCGATCTGTGATGTGTCTAAGAGGATATGGCGAAGGAATTTTTTATATGCAGAGTAGGCATCACCTTGGAATGTGGTAAAGCGAGCTTCGTAGAACTCAAAGGGGAAATTGGCTTCCTCCTGGGCGAGAACTTCCCGGATTTCACCGCCAAAATTATCAATTGGAATACACTCCATTCTCAGGCCATCACAGATTGTGTCCTCAGAATTATTCTGGCCGGATAACTCATAATTATTCTGCTCATTCAACCATAGCTCAACATACATCGTCGGCAGGTCTTCATAGCGCTTTCCTGATTGCAGGAAGGCTTCCACCGCCTCCTGATTGAGCAGGCGTTCCATCCCCAATTTTTCTATCTGCGATCTGCTACCGCTCAATACGAGGGCGATAGCTGTAAGAATTGAGCTCTTGCCGCTTTCATTTTCACCAATCAGGATATTCAGCTTTTCATGAAGCGGTAATTGAAAATCACGAAATCGCTTGTAGTTGTGCAGTTTTATTCTAGTAATAGTCTTCATATTCTTTTTTTGTTTTTCATTTCCACCTTGATTTTATTCTGTGGACTACCCAAAATATTTCTAAAAACACTGTATTTTTTACCCTGACCCCATTTAATTTATAGATTGCCCACCGCCCCATTCGTAGACGATTGGCCCAACATAACGCGGGCGAATCCAGGCACAATGCCAAGTACCGACTCTGGCACATCAACACCGCCATCGCCCTCACCTCCAAACCCAAAGCCATTTCTCTCGAAAAGTCACCAGCAGGACACAGCCTGACTCTTCTGGGCATCGTATTCATCCATGAATAGAGCAAATTTCAAATCAACAACAGCAATGTAGTACCTAGCCAAAATATTTTCAAACACTACTGTATTTTTACTCTGACCCCATTTAATTTATTGGGATCTCCTCTCGTTCAGATTATAGGGAAATCCCACTTTCAAGGTGGCTCGATTTACAGGGGTACGGTCAACCCCATTAATTAGTCGCTATTCATCTATTAGACGCAACAAAAATTTCAAATCTTCAGACATTTCTTCAGTTCGACACTGAGCAAGTTCAGCTACGTGCTCTTTTAGCAAATGCATTCTCCCTGCCCAAATGGCAACCAAAAACTCTAATGCAGCTTCTCCTTGGTCATTTTCCCAATTTCTGATGATGGACATGCATACGTCCGACATTTGACGGCTGTATTTTGGATCTACCCTGTAATCCAATTCCACCGGATTTGCTGCCCGCAGTATAGATGCCTGAATAACACCATCATTGTAACGATCGAAATTAGCTGGACTAATAAGAGTTGTATGATAGGCAGTAGCGAGCCCACCGCTCTCACTTTTTAGTCGCAAGTCATGAAGGACACATTGCACTGTCCAATAAACATCTGCTTGCGTTGCATTCTTAAGACGCTCTGCATCAAAGCCGAGGTCAGACCAGAATGCGAACGTTCGGCGTAGCCTTAAAGAATTGCCGCCAGGATCAGGTAAAAAGAGGGAGTCCGAATCAAGCGAATTCGAAATGACAGCTTGCCGTCGCAAGTTAATCAAAGCTGGGAGCGGGCCGTCCACTTCGCTCAAGGGGTCATCATCGCCGTATGGAATAAGTTTGTCACGCTCCCAATCCCAAGCCGTTTTGGTGTACTCCTTGATGCGTGGGAGGAAGCTGGTTCTTAATACAACAAATTCATGGCCTCCTTGTTTTAGATCCTTTGCCAGCTGTTTTTGTAACTCTTCACCAGGTAGTTTGGAAAAACCAACAAAATAGACTATCGTAGATGAAGGATGAATACTACGCAGCTTTCGAGCGACTGATAGTAAACTTCTGCCCGACGTAATCGCTCCAGCGATTACCATGACGGACCCGGCATTCTTTAACTCAGAATCATTTAACTCACTCGCCGCAAGAAATCTAACACCTGACAGGTTCTTAAAATGGGGCCTGGCTGCTTGAGTTAGCGCTTGCGATCCCGCATCATCGAGAGTAATGACTGTCTCCAAATCCTGAGAAATGTGTCGCTTCGCGCTCTTCTCAAGACTTCCTGAAAACTCGGCAGAATCAATGCTTAGAGCCGCGCTGACGTCTATATAAAAGTGCTCTTTCTCACCATCTCCAGAAACTCCAATCTCGTTCCACGCCAGAACCTGTGATGCTGCAAATTGCTTGAAAAACCCTTCTCGACTGCCAGAAAAATCAGTCTTTTTAATTACCAATAACTCGTTCTTTGGGTTTTCAGGGAGGAACTGATCACCTCCTATGCGTATTGGCCTGGACCCACGCTTACAGAGATCGCAATCCCGGTTAGTTGTGGAGATCAATCCACCTTCTATAGCACTTGAAACATCAAAAATACCAACTTGATCAGGTGGAAGGTTGATATGAAAAAGAGTAACTATCTGACTGTTAAGAATATTTGTATCTTTGAGTAATCTTCTCGCCAATGAGCCGCTAGTTGTTGCCGAAACAAAGATTAGGCTTGATTCGTCTTCGACAAAATCATACGGCTCATTTAGCGCTTCATAGGACTCAAAGCTTTCAATAGCTGGAGCGCCGCATTCGAAATTTGCATACAGCCGGATCGCTATACTAATCAAAAATGATATTGATGGGTTCTACCCCGTTTCCACGGACGGTTATAAAACGTCTGAAAACTCCTGATCACTCTTCGCAATTCTTCGTCGCATCCGAGGATTGTGGAAGCGTTCAATGTAATTAAATAAGTCGGCTTTGGCCATATCCAATGTGCGGTATTTTTGGTGGTTCACCCGATCTCGCTTTAGCAACCCAAAGAACCCCTCGCAAGCCGCGTTGTCGCCACAGTGACCAACAGCACTCATTGAACAGATCAATGTGTTGCTCTTTAGAAATTTCTGATAGTCGCTGCTACGAAACTGACCGCCGCGATCGGAATGCAGTATGACGGACCATCCGCCTTGGCGCTGCCAGATAGCCATCTCTACAGCCCGAATTACCATCTGACGATCCTGGCGGTGATGCATCGACCAGCCGACTACCAGCTTGCTGAACAAGTCAAGGACAACACATAAAAACAGCTTGCCCTCGTTAGTCAGAATCTCGGTAATATCGGTTACCCACTTGGTCTCCGGCTCCAGTGCGGTGAAATCACGCTCAAGCAGGTTTTCAACACCAGGAGGCGGCAGGCCCGGCTTACCTCGCTGCCCCCTATTTTTCTTGCGGGGCCAGCCCTGCAGGCCATCAGCCGCCATCAGGCGGGCTACACGATTCTTGCTGGCCGTTTCACCCTCTTCTGTGAGGTCCTCGTGCATGCGTGGCGCTCCTATCGCACCTTGGCTGTCGGCATGAATCTCACGAATTCGGCCTAACAATCGATCGTTCTCAACCTGCCTGGCACTGATAGGGCGACTCTCCCAGTCGTAATAGCCACTTGCCGACACCTTAAGGCAACGACACATCATACGAACCGGGAATTCTGCGCGACAACGTTGAATCGCCTGGTACCTCAGGTCGACTCCTTTGCAAAGAACGTTGCCGCTTCGCGTAAAAAATCCCGCTCCTTCTTCACCCGGGCCAACTCTCGTTTGAGCCGAGCCATTTCCTCATCCCTGGGCTTGCCGGAACCACCGAAGGCCTGCTGCCCCTGAGCATCGGCTTCCCGTTTCCAGCGCGCCAGCAAGGTAGAACCAATACCCAATTCTCGGGCTACCTGAGCGCAACTGACTCCCGGCTGGCGGGCCTGTTCCACTGCACCTTGCTTAAACTCGGGACTGTACTTTCTTCGCTTGGACATAAACACTCCTTTTACCTATTATGAGGCTTTTTTGAAGTGTCCGTAAAATCGGGGTAGAACCCGATGACGTATCAACATAGATGCGCTTTAAGTGAGGCTTTAGAAACGGAAGTAGTGAAATGGCGAGAAAAGCTACCTCGCCACTGGAAATCAGGAGATTTGAAGCGCGGATGAATTTATCACAATGGGCCTCTGAAGGTTTGACAAAATGATAAGCTGCATTGGAAACAATCAGGCCCCTGTGCTTTTTAAATAATGCTATCATTCCGCACTGAAGAATGCAGAATGAAAGCTTTTCCTCTACCGCCTTTCCATCACAGTAATTAAGAGCACCAACAGGGTTGCTCTTAATGCATCGAAGCCGAGATTCAATTTCCCCTACATATGAGTCAAATTCGCTAGCGAAGCTCTCATCATTCTTACACTCATCAAGACTAAACCCTACCTGTGAAGAAGTAATGAGATAGACATTCCTGGGCACCAGGTTATCTGTGACATCCTGCTTTAGAACTCTTGCTACCGCATCGAGACTGACTTTAAATTCAGCGAAAACGGCCAGACTCTCTCGTACCTGGTCATCTGGCTCGAAGAACCGGAAGGCAAAGCAGTGGCTCACGTTTTTGCCTCAAGTGGGATCAATAACGTTATGGCCACACCTGCACATGGAGCCATTCTTGTGAGATTCACTTCTCCTGATTCTTGACTGCACCAATCGTAGAACCGACATTGATCAGTTGCTTCATAGGGAGCATCGATAAAATTTCGATAAAGCGCCAATCGACCGCTACGAATTCTTATAAAACCACCCAGTTTAGTAAGTCTGTCCATAACGACAGGCAGGCCATTCCCTTTACTATCACGCCGGGTGGATGTCTGGCGAAACTGAAAGCATTTTCTAAATAGCTGATACTCATTTTCTAACGACAATTCAGATGATGACTTGGACGTCGGGTGATCCGCTTGCCATCGTCCGCAGTAGCCAAGGCCTGAGTCAACGATTCCAATCTCAACGAAGCGCTTTTTCTCATGCATACCTTGTGGGTCAGTAGATTCAACGTATTGGTGCAACACAGGCTGACGCTCAGTGATGTTGTCGCTGCCTTTCTGACTCAGATTGACGCCCTGCGCATAGAGTACACGCACTCCAGGCCGCAACCAATCGGCACGAACAGCCCCTCGAGTACCGTGTTCGTGTGTATTTAGGAATAACTCAAAGAATATTCGCCCAATGTATTCGAGCGTTTCTCCGGACAGAGGCTTCGCACCTCCAGCGACCGCCATTGATCTATCAACCATTTCCTTGATTACAGCCCTAATTTGCTCCGGCTGCCTGGGCTCTATGCTTCCACCCTGCCTTTCGATATAAAAATTACGATCAAAGGCCTTAGAACTATGGTCAATAAACCCGAACCAGCAAAGACCGCCACGCTGTTGACCAAATGGACTCTTTCCCTGTCCTTCTATAGCATTTTTGGCTTGCAAATTTATCGTACGCCTCAGGTCGTTTTCAGGCCTACCTGAGATAGCTATCGATGTTGCGCACATAGCTGCCACAAATTTATGTGGGCGCTCAGTGACGTCACTTAAGACATCTTGTTTGTTACTTTCCCGTAAAAAGATTACTCTTTCTTTTGTATTTCTCATCCAGGTATTGATAGCCTGAATGGAACTAGCTAGGCCACCGAAAGCCAGCGCTGACGTCTGCACCGGAAGTTCCAACACTTGCTCCTGGCTCTCATCCAGTTTTTCTAAGAACTGCTCGCATGAGCCAATATCAATGGATTTTGGGAAGTTCATCTGTGTGATTTATCCGATTCTAATTTGGCGAGAGCTTCAAGCACCAAGCAGGATGACTGGCATACCTTATACTTGCGATTTTCCACCCTCTTCAATACAACAACTTTCCCTATATATGCAGCCTGGTCTATCCTGATCAAATTACTCTGATCCCTCAAATCGCAAAAACTACTTTATTTTTTACTCTGACCCGAAAAATTACCCGAAAAATTGTAGTTTGGTTTGGCAAGTTCTTTGTTATGGTCCAGTGTCTCGCGCCAGAGATGCGTCTTGCCTGTACCCCAATCACCCGACAATACAATCGCGACAGGATAACTATCGCTGGCGGCAAATCTATCTGAATCGCCCCGGGTACACCGGAGACCCTTTTGTGTGAGTCAGGGTACGCTGGCTGACTCTTCCAACTGTTCATAGTAAGTCTGCTCAAACTCCACAGGTGGTACATCACCGATTGGGCCAAGTAGCCTGCGCTGATTGAACCAGTCTACCCATTCCAGGGTGGAATATTCCACCGGATCAATCGATTTCCAAGGCCCGTGTCGATGAATTACCTCCGTTTTATACAAGCCGATGATAGACTCCGCCAGGGCATTGTCATAAGAGTCACCTGTTGTGCCCACAGAACACTGTATGCCTGATTCGGCAAGTCGTTCGGTGTATCGTATGGCCAAATATTGACTACCTCGATCACTGTGATGGATGAGTCCCTCAGTATTTCCTCGAGCCCATAATGCCTGCTCCAGGGCATCCAGCACCAGCTCCGCTTTCATTGAGCGCGACACCCGCCATCCCACGATTCGACGTGCGAATACATCAATGACGAAAGCTACATAGACCACACCGGTCCAGGTAGCGACGTAGGTAAAATCTGCAACCCAAAGCTGGTTCGGTCGATCGGCCCTGAACTGGCGTTGCACCAGGTCAGCAGGTCTGTCTGCTGACTCATCAGGGATCGTCGTGCGGTATTTCTTGCCGCCGCGGATTGCGCCTGAAATACCAAGTTGCGCCATCAAACGTTCCACCGTGCACCGGGCCACCTCCCAGTTCTCCCGGTTCAACTGCAGCCAGATCTTCCTGGCGCCATAAACCTGGAAGTTGTCTTCGAACACTCGCTGAATCTCTGGCATCAGCTCAGCATCACGCTGCGCTCTGGCTGGTAACCGTGACGGGTCGGCCCGTCTTGCCTTGGCTTCGTAGTATGTCGATGGGGCGATTGGCAACTGCTTGCAAATCGACTCGACCCCATGGGCATCTCGATGGGCGTCAATAAACGACACCATCACTTCGGTCGGCGGTCGAGCTCCGCCTGGGCGAAAAAAGCTGACGCCTTACGCAGAATCTCATTTGCCTGTTTCAGCTCCCGATTCTCACGCTGCAACTGCTTCAATTCCGCCTTCTCATCGGTTGTCAGTCCAGCACGTTCGCCCTGATCCCGTTCAGACTGGCGAACCCAGCGGCGCAGAGTCTCGCTAGTGCAACCAGTTTTGGCTGCCACAGACTGGATCGCTGCCCACTGTGAACTGTGTTCTTTTTCCGCCTCCCGCACAAGACGAACGGACCGTTCCCGGGTCTCCGGGGAATATCGACTTGATCTGCTCATTGCTCTATCCTCTCAAAGAATAGAGTCTCCGGGAATACCGGGGCGATTCAATCCAGGCATTCACGAATATCGTCCAGATTGGTCCACTTAGAAGTCATTCATATTCCCCTATGCAACCGCCCGTTCAGCCATCACATCGGCTAAACGCGATTGGGTGGTTTGGGCGGTGTTGAGGCCGGATTTCAATGTGTCGCAGAGGTCCAATAATTCGGCGACTTTGGCGACGATGCGATGCTGTTCCGATAAAGGAGGCAGCGGAAACACTAAATTTTTTATCTTAATAATAGTTAGCGCATTGTATGCTGACCCAGAAACGCCGCTTGTCACCTGACTCCAAAACAAATTGCTTTCCATAAATTTTTTCAGGTAATGCATATCCGCATGCTTATGGTTACCAATTTTAGTTATATTTCCATCTTTATAGTAAAACTCTCTTTCGTCACACAGCCAATTGTTACCAATACTCCCCCCGATCGAAGCCAGCATAAAATCGCCCTTATTTGGAAATCCCGGCATATTCACTAACTTTAGGTATTGGTCTCGCGATATGTATAGCTCTGTAGATACTTCCTCGCCCCGGCCAAGCTCGCCTATTTCTTTGGACCGAAGAAATGGAACTCCAGTCTCACAGTAGTCTTTCGCATGTATTCTTTTACTTGATGTGACGTCATGTGTTTCACCAAGCCGGACAAACGTCCATCCCATCGGCAGCTCAAACGGCTTTTCATGTTCTTCAATGGGCGGTAACGCTTTCTGCTTCTTAACCTTGCCGCCCCTCACCAGCTGGGCTTTTTCGGCAGCGATTTTCTTCAGCAACTCGCTAGCCGGCTCATCATTGGGATCCTGCGGAACAAGCTTCCCCATAACAGCAAGCTGCAGGATGGCTTGTTTGAGCTGGTCGATGCTCCACTCGGAGGTGAAGAGAGTGTCGAAATGGTCGGCGATTCTCGCCCAGGCGGCTGTGAAGCCGTCGCGCTCGCTGGCCGTGGTCAGTGCGTCGAGTAGGGTTTGCACCAGGGTCTGGTGGGCGGTAATGCTGGTTTCTTGCTGCTGCTCCAGCTGGTCGCAGAGGGCCATGAGTTCGTCGACTTTAGCGACGATGCGGTTTTGTTCTTCGGGCTGCGGAATGCGCAGCTCTACAGCATTCAGAACGGCTTTCCCAATTACGCCCTGCGCAGAACCTTTAGATTTAGCCCTGATCTTGATCGTAAATGGCATTAAAGAGTAATAGAGAAACTTTGTTTCTATGCCTTCCTTCGGTCGAATTGCGGCAACGCTCCTACCAATCGCACAATCAATGCCGAGATTGAGTTTCCCTACTGTTGCACCCACAACACATATGAGCACGTCGCCTTTTTTCGCAAACTTAAGCGGCTTCGTTGTCCACTCTATAACTTCAGGATAAAGCAGTCCAAACTCTCCGGTCTTCACGAAAATCGTGCCATCGCCAGTTTTGTTGCACTCTGATCCAGGTGGTGCCTGGCCCATTACCAGGTCAGCAATATCACTTACTTTTTTGTAGGCGTCAGCGCCATCCAAATCAGTTTCTACGAGGAGCCCATTCGTGGCCAACTCCAAAATCAGCTCGCGCAGCTTCTTAATGCCATAAAGCTCCAGCTTGTTGCCTTTACCCCGCCCGGCCGCCGACTTGGCCTGGACGGCCGATGTCCAGATATCAAGATTCTCGGTAATGAGCTGTTCGGCTGCTGCCATTACTTATTCGCCCCGGTCAGCGCATCGGAAAGAATGGTTTTCAGCTGATCACGCAGCTCCTGTAATTCACTCTGCTGTTGCTTGTACTCGGCCAACAGTTCTTCCGGGTCATGACTGACCTGTTCACCAACATGCGGGTTCTTTATATCGAGATTGTAGTTTCGGGCCTTAATGTCATCGATGCTGACCTGCCAGGCCTGCTCAGTCTGCTCACGGGCTTTGAAACCATCTTTCTCATCGCCCCACCACTCAATCTCAGTAGCAAACTCTTCAAAGCGCATCGGCTTGGTTTTGTTGTAGCTGGTGACGCCCTCCGGGTAAGGGTGCTCGTAGAACCAGACTTGTTCAGTACCGGGCTGTTCGCTCTCGGGCTTCTTGGTGAAGAACAGGATGTTGGTCTTGATGCCAGTGTAAGGATTAAACACGCCGTTGGGCAGGCGCACGATGGTGTGCAAGTTGCACTTTTCCAGCAGGTCTTGCTTGAGGCGGGTTTTCATGCCCTCGCCGAACAGGAAGCCATCGGGCAGCACCACAGCGGCGCGACCATTGTTCTTTAACAGCTTGATCACCAGCGCCATAAACAAGTCGGCCGTTTCGCGCGTGCGGTAGGTGGCGGGAAACTGGTTCTCCACGCCGTCTTCTTCCATACCGCCGAAGGGCGGATTGGTGACGATGACATTGACGCGGTCTTTCTCGCCGTAGTCTTTATAGGCGCGGCGGCTGAGCATGTTGTCGTGCTCGATCTGCACGGGCACGTCGATGCCGTGCAAGATCATGTTGGTGGTGCAGAGCATGTGTGGGAGGGCTTTTTTCTCCACACCGTGAATACTCTGTTGCAACACCTCTTCGTCTTTGGCGGACTTCACATAAGTGTCACGCTTATGATCGATGGTGCAAGCCAAAAAGCCGCCAGTACCACAGGCCGGGTCGAGCACGGATTCCTCTAACTGCGGCGCCACCCGGTTGACGATGAACTGGGTGACGGCGCGGGGTGTGTAGAACTCGCCCGCGTTGCCGGCGCTTTGCAGGTCTTTGAGGATTTGTTCGTAGATAGAGCCGAAGGTGTGGCGGTCTTCGGTATTGTTGAAGTCGATTTCGCAAATCTTGTTAATGACCTGACGGATCAGGGTGCCCGACTTCATGTAGTTGTAGGCGTCTTCGAAGATATTGCGGATGACCAGAGCGCGCTGACCAGTGGGACCTTGCAGGTTGAGCTTGGTTTTCAGGGTTGGAAAGAGCTCGTCGTTGATGAACTTGCTGAGCTCCTCCCCCGTCATGCCCTCTGGATCAGCGGCCCAGTTACGCCAGCGCAACTGCTCGGGTAAGGGTGATTTGTAACCGTCTTCCAAGAATTCTATTTCGGCCTCGCGGTCATCATAGATCTTGAGAAAGAACATCCACACCAGTTGGCTGATGCGCTGAGCGTCGCCGTCGACGCCGACGTCTTTGCGCATGATGTCCTGAATGGACTTGATAATACCGCTGACATTGCTCATGCCGATTTATCCTGGGAATAGAGTTCTTGTTCAAGTTCTTGGACGGCTTTTTCGTAGTGTTCTTTGCCGCCGAAGGCATTGTTGATGATTTCCATAGGCGTGCCCATGCTGTCGAAGGGCCGAAGTCTTAGCACGCGCGGGCTTTCGATGGTGGTAATGCCTTCGTCGGCATATTTGTCGAGCAGCGATTCCAGCACCGCCCGAGCCTCGTCGCCGTATTTGGTGAAGTAATTGCGTTTCTTCACGTTGTCGGCTCGCTCTTTGCGGGTGAGCGGCGGCATGTCGTAGGCGATGTGGGCGATTAAGTCGAAATCGCCGTATTCCTTGCCCACTTCCTGGGCCAGATTGGCCAGCAGGATGCCATGCTCTTCCAGCTCTTTGATAATGGCTTCCTTCTTTTTGGCGCTGTTCCATTTGGTGAGGAAGTCATCGAGAGAGGCAAATTCCTTTTGGATTTGGTTCTTGGAGTAGTCGCGATAGGATTCGGTCACCATCTGACCATCCGGGCCTAGGTATTCAACGCGCTTGGCGAGGATTTTGACTTCTACGCCGCTGACCTGGACTTTGTAAACACCGGGTTCCTCTTCGACACCATCGTCAGGGTCGTCATTTGGGTAGTCGGGGTCGGGTGGCTCGGGCGGATCGTTAGGGCCTGGCTCGAAGATCACCACGGGTTCGCCGTCGAAATCCGGGTCTTTGAAGAGCTCAGTGGCCTTCTTGAAATCCATGATGGTGAAGTAGTACTTATTCTGTTCCTCCTCGATACGGGTGCCGCGGCCGACAATCTGCTTAAACGTGGTCATCGACTTGACGGTTTTGTCCAAGACAATGAGCTTGCAGGTCTTCGCGTCAACTCCCGTAGTAAGCAACTCGGAGGTCGTGGCAATGACAGGAAATTTGCTTTCCGGATCGATGAAGTTATCGAGCTCTGCTTTTCCTTCCGGGCTGTCGCCCGTGATTCGCATGACGTACTTAGGATTGTCGATTGCAAGCTGGCCGGCGGCGTTGGTAATCGCAACGCGCATGCGCTCGGCGTGGTCGATGTCTTCACAGAAGATAATAGTCTTGGCATACGGGTCGGTTGCGTTAAGCAACTCCATCACACAGTTGGCCACCAACTTGGTGCGCTTATTAAGCACCAAAATGCGGTCCATGTCTTGTTGATTATATTCGCGCTGTTCGATTTCCTTACCCAAGTCGTCCGTCATGCCAGGTGGTGGCGTCCAGCCTAGAATATCCCTATCGATATCGATGCGAACAACCTTGTAGGGCGCCAGAAAGCCATCTTCGATGCCCTGCTTCAGGGTGTAGGTGTAGACCGGGTCGCCGAAGTAACTGATGTTGGAGACGTACTCGGTTTCCTTCGGCGTGGCGGTCATGCCCAGCTGGATGGCATCGGAAAAGTAGTCGAGGATCTCGCGCCAGGCCGAGTCTTCGGCCGCGCTGCCACGGTGACACTCGTCGATGACTATTAGGTCGAAGAAATCTCGCGAGACGTTTTTGAAGATCTTGTCTTCTTCGTCCGGGCCGGTAAGCGCCTGGTAGAGGCCGAGGTAGATTTCGTAGGACGGATCGATCTTGCGGTTTTTAATTTTGGTCATGACAGAGCCAAAGGGCTTGAAGTCATTGACCAGGGTTTGGTCGGCCAGGATGTTGCGGTCGACCAAAAAGAGGATGCGTTTAGCTCTCTTCGCCTTCCATAAACGCCAGATGATCTGAAAAGTGGTGTAGGTTTTGCCGGTGCCAGTGGCCATAACCAGCAGCAGACGTTTTTTACCTTTGGCGACTGCTTCTATGACGCGGTTGATCGCTTCAGCTTGGTAGTAGCGAGGTTCCTTGCCTGAGCCATCATCTTGGTAAGGCTCAGTAACGAGTTGTTCTTCGTCATCTTCGATGCCGCGGTAGGTTTTGTAGCGCTGCCAGAGTTCGGCCGGGGATGGGAATGACTCTAACGGAAACTGGGTTTCGATTTCTTCGCCTGTGGTCGGCGCCAGCTTGTTATGGGACGCAAAGGCATCACCGTTGGAGCTGAAGGCGCTGGGAACGTTCAGGATATCGGTATAGCCTAGAGCCTGCTGCATACCGTGACTGACCGTGTGTTTGTTGTCTTTAGCCTCAACAATGGCAATGGGTACGCCCGCTTCCCATTGCAAGATATAGTCAGCGAATTTTTTCTTTTTCTTGTTGCGTGAGGATAAGTTGCCGCGGACGATTACTGGGCCGGGGGTCAGGGTGACTTCGCGGCGAATTTGGGTGATCGGATCCCAGCCTGCTTTTTTAATGGCTGGTGTTATAAACAAGTCACAGATGTCTGTTTCGCTTAGTTGTTTTTTTTCTTGGGAGTCCATTGGTCTGGGCTATGATGTTTTCAAAGCGCTTAGGCTCTCTCCTAGTTGACTACAATTCTTCCGTGGAATACCTGAAAACCCATCTCTCTCCGCGTTGGTGGCTAAAATCTGACACTAAATGGCACCCCAACTCCCACGGTTTTTCGGGTATTCTACACGACTGACTAGTTTAGCCAACCGATTTTCATTGCAACCAGTTAGTTCAACACCGATACCAACAATTAAGAAATTGGTTAAACTAAATCCTAAAGGAAATCAGCCCACTAATTGTCGGGTTCAGCTATTGTTATGTCAGTCCAGCACGCTGAGCAGCGAATTTAAATACAAAAAACGAGAAATATCGAACAATGACGATCTACCAAGTCACTGACAATAGTTTGGTCGAGATCCAGACAACCACTTTTGCCTCAAAAGGCATAAAAGAGCGAAATGATTTACAAAGATTGCTTCGTGATCAAATAGATATTGTATCCCCAGACACCCTTATTATTGCCGAGGAGTTTAGCGACTGGGAAGATAGTCGGCGCAGAGTTGACCTGTTAGGTATCGACAAACGAGCTAATCTAGTAGTCATAGAGTTAAAACGCACGGAAGACGGCGGACATATGGAGCTACAGGCTGTCCGATATGCCGCAATGGTTTCTACATTAACATTTAACAAGGCTGTCGAGATATACGAAAAATATTTGGACAAGATGGGTACGGACCAAGATGCTGAGAGCTCGATTCTGGAATTTTTGGAGTGGGAAGAACCAAGTGATGATGAGTTAATTTTTGCGAACGGCAAGACCTATGCATTTCACAAAATGTGGGGAAGAAGAACGGTTGAAGCCCTCGAGATACTCGTGAACCGTTTCAATGACCAGCAGATAAGCTTTAAGGAAAGTGACTAGTACTAAAATTATGGCGTTCAAACTGCTATTCACCTACCCGGAATTAAGTTCAGATGGATGCAATTAAAAAGATACCAACAAAAATACAAGAACTCTACGCAATTGTTGCTGAACTGGAGACGCTATTCCCAGGGCGTCATTTCACTCCAGATGGACACTTGGTAGGAAGCATTGGAGAAGTCCTCGGCGCTTATCATTACGGCCTAAAATTACTACCAGCCTCGGCAGAGACACACGATGCGGCAAACAAAGAAGGCAAACTCGTTCAGATAAAGGCAACCCAACGAAATCTCGTCGGCATACGTTCTCAACCACAACATTTGTTAGTGCTAGGGATTAATGATCAAGGGGAATCAGAAGAGATCTATAACGGCCCTGGAAAGCTAGCTTGGGATGCAGCCGGTAAAATGCAAAAAAATGGGCAACGGATGATAAGCAAGGCAAAATTACAGGCTCTAATGAAAAATATAGAGCATACAGAAAGATTGCCGAGGTTGGATTAGTCATGCCGGAGCAATGTGCCTTTTGCCAGATTCTAAAAGACGATGCGACGAAGCGAGTCACATTGGAAAATGATTTGGCAATTGTCATTCGAGATAGGTTCCCTATCTCGCCCGGACACAGCCTGATAATTCCCAAACGACACTTGCGTTCTTTTTTTGAAACTTCGAGAGAAGAGCAATTTGCACTGCTAGAACTGATAGAACAAACCAAATCCCAGTTAGACGATGAATTTTCTCCTAACGCTTATAATGTAGGTATAAACGATGGTCCCGCGGCTGGCCAAACTATCAACCATCTCCATATCCATTTGATTCCCCGATACCACGGCGACACGCACGACCCTCGAGGCGGAGTACGTTGGCTCATACCTGAGAGAGCAGACTACTGGAGCAAAAAAGAATGAGTTTGCTCTTTTTCGAAGGCGCATTTGCTCGACTCAACCCGAACAAGTCACACGGCAGCGTCAGCCCACACAAGGTGGCTATGCTCCTGGCCGTAATGGACCTTATCGAGGCAGACTCAATCTCGGAAAATGTAATTGAATACAACACGATACTTACAGGAGTTTTCACCAAGCGGTTTGACGAATTACGTGGTCCGCAAGATCGCGACAATCCTCACCTTCCCTTCTTTCACCTGCGTAGTGAAGGCTTTTGGCATCACCAAGTCAGGCCCGGGCAAGCGGATCAATATGCGAAGCTCACTACTGCTAGTGGTCCAGGCATTATTCAGCAGACCATTTCCTATGCTTACCTGGATGACGAATTATTTGAACTGTTGGGTAATCACGTAGTCAGAGAACTACTCCGAACAGCACTCTATAAAAACCTCGAAATCACCACCGAAGCCCGTCAACAAATACTGGAAGTGGACGGCTGGGATTGGCTCGAGTGTGAAGCGTGCGTGGCAGACTATTTCAGCATGTTGTTCAAAGAGCTAAACGGCGAGCGCTACAACAAAGCCGAGCATCGTCGTGCTCTCACCAACAAGCTCAATAGTCGCTCGGAAGGCTCGATTGAGTTTAAGCATCAAAATATCAGTGCCGTATTGGTGGAAATGGGTTACCCCTATATTGCGGGTTACAAGCCCCGATACAATTACCAACATCAATTGAAAGAGGTTGTATTGGCGCATTTAGCCGGACATCAAGATACCATCGAGGCGATTTCAGAAACTAAGGAAATCCAAGATACCGCGAGCACGCCCTATGTGACTGACTGGGACAAGGTCTTAGACCCGGAGCTGCCAGAAGGGTTAGCCCCTATCGAAACACCGAAACGACGATTCTTGGCAAGAAAGACCAATTATGTCGAACGGGAAGCCAGAAACCGCCGTCTTGGCGAAGCGGGCGAGAGATTCGTATTGGAATTTGAAAAGCACCGATTAGAAAGATTGGGTCGAAGTGACCTTGCCAAGGAAGTGTCTTGGAGTAGCAAGGAAGAAGGCGACGGGCTCGGCTACGATATTCGTTCGTTCCTAATCAAGGACAGTGGGGCGATCGACGAGGAACACTTCATCGAAGTAAAAACCACAAATAACGGAAAAGAGTTACCTTTTTTAATCACCGACAATGAACTGGCCTTCTCTCGTGAGCATGCGAACCATTACAGTCTTTATCGTGTCTACGAGTTTCGTGAACGCGCCAGACTATTTCAACTGAGAGGCTCTATCGACGACTTTGTGACACTCCAGCCCAAGCTGTATCGAGCCAGTTTTAGCAATCAGAAACCGCACTAAAAGGAATCTTGAGAAGTCCGCCCACCAACCGTTGATAGCAACACTTGAGTGAACATCTATCGAAATCTTCCGATGGAAATTCTTTTAGATTCGAACTACAGCGATGTAAGTTCAAGTCTTGCTATCACAACCAAGCGCTAGCCAAGCTCGTTTTGGGGTTTTCATTGCCCAACCCCAGTTTTTTAATGTTGCATTTTGTCGGTATATATTGACATCTACCTACAAAATGCAACATCACGCAGCCATGAAAAGCTCCTACCAGAAAATCCTGGAACTTGCAGCACAGCGCGGCCTCATACGCCCTCGCGATCTTGATGCGCTGGGTCTGCCCAGTGTCGCTCTCACTCGGCTGGTTCGGCAGGGGCTGCTCACCCGCGTGAGCCGCGATCTTTATGCCCTTCCTGATCGCAAAGTGTCCGCGCATGGCATGCTGGCCGAAGTGGCACGCAAACATCCGCAGGCCATCGCCTGCCTTCTGTCGGCGCTGCGGGTACACAATCTGACCACACAGTCACCATTCGAGGTCTGGCTGGCGATTCCAAACAAGGCGCGTGCACCTAAGATGGACTATCCTCCACTGCGTATCGTGCGCTTCTCGGGAGCCGCGCTGACCGAAGGCATCGAAGAGCGCCAGATCGATAGTGTGACCGTTCGGGTAACCAACGTCGCCCGCACCGTGGCTGACTGTTTCAAGTTCCGCAACAAGGTCGGCCTCGATGTCGCGATGGAAGCGCTACAGGAAGCATGGCAAGCCAGGCGCGTGAGCATGGACGAGGTCTGGCGCTATGCCACACTGTGCCGAGTGGCAAATGTTATGCGTCCCTATATGGAAAGCCTGCCATGAACGCTCTCGATCAACATTTTACACTGGCTCTTGTTACCGCTATCAAATCAACTACTGCGCATGAACATGTAACTCCACACCTTCATTCTGACGCAGTGTGGACATGATATTGGATATGTTTTCCAAACTGGGATTCCCCGAAGCGCTAAGCATGCGCATTAGGCTCTGGGGTTTCTTGTGCGTGATATGTCCTAGCTCTTCAAATCCAATCGTCGCATTCACATAATCACGCAGTAGAGATTTAGCTTCATCGATTTCATTGCGAAGAATGCATTCTGCAGCTTCCGTGAGCAAGCCAATCCGAAACTCCGGATCTTTCTGGGCGCGCTCAAGAATAGTCTCTCTAAAATCTCGTGTTAATGGCATTTTAATTACTCTTTCTCCTTCGGCTCTTATACTCTTTCCAAAGGCTTTGAGCGGTTTGAATATCGCGGCTTTGCCGTTTCTTGGTGCCCCCGCCTAACAGGATTACAAGTTGGTCACCGTCTTTGCCGAAATAGATACGGTAACCAGGACCAAAATTTAGCTTGTATTCCTTCACCCCTTGTCCGACCGGCTCTACATTTGAGAAATTTCCGGCTTCCATACGGGCAATGGCCGTACGAACCTTCAAAGCCGCCTGGACATTCAGGGAATCGAACCAGATAGAAAACGGATGTTTCCCGTCTTCCTGTTCATATTCTTTTACAGCTACCATTAGCATTTAATAACTTATATGTTATTATAAGTCAAGTCAGAGTGTACACGAGACAGGACGGTAGAAGTTTGCATGAATTGCAGAATTTGTGTCACTGTAACTGACGAGCTTTTTAAAACAGAATAAGTGAAATCATCACCCTCCGCCCCATGAAAGCCATCACCGACAACCTCCTTGAAAAACTGGCCGGTCCTGGCGCCTTCAAACGAGGTAAAGCCTACTACGAGCAGGGACAGGTGGCCGAATTCAAGCGCCGCGGCAGGACCATCACCGCGCTGGTGGAAGGCACCGAGACCTGGCGTGTCACGCTGCGGCACACCACCGCCGTCTTCGAAGGCTCCTGTGATTGCCCCGCCTCGGAGAACTTCGACTTCTGCAAACACTGTGTGGCCACGGCCATGGCCTACCGGGACGAGCTCGAGCAGCAGGATCAACTGAAAAGAAGCAGCGGGAAAGACCGGCTGCCCGCCTATCTTCTGACCTGGGAGAAACAGGCCCTGGTGGATCTGACGCTGGAATTACTGGCCGACGACAGGCCACGCCTGAACGCGCTGCGCATCAAGGCGGACATTGCCGCCGGCTCGTTCGACGACAAGGCCATCAAAAAACAGATCACCGCAGCCATCCCCTACAACAGGCATCTTTTCCGCTATGCCCAGGTACGCAATTATTTCCAGTCGGTGGAAAGTGTCCTGGAGACTCTCGCGCCGCAGTTAAAAACGCTCTCCCCCGACAAGGCGCTGAAGCTGATCGACTACGCCATGACGCGTATCGAGCGGGCGCTGGAAACCGTCGACGACTCCGGCGGATTTCGGTTTCTTGCGGTGGCATTGCTGACGTCGCTGCATCTGGAAACCCTGACGCGCAGTAACATGTCGCCCGAAAGGCTGGCTGGCTATCTCTATGGGCTTTATACGGAGCCGGTCAACGATCTCTATCCCGCCATACCGGATGATTACGTGGAGGTGCTGGGCACCGAAGGCCTGGAGCACTTCATCGCCATCATACGCCGCGAATGGGATGCACTGCCGCCCCTGTCCACCGACGACTGGGACCAGAAGTTTGTCTATTGGCGCCTGCAGCAGCCGTTGTTGAAGGAAGCGGAACGAGCCGACGACAAAGAAGCGCAGATCGCCCTTAAGGCAAAGACCGCAACCGGATTCAGGGATTATCTGGAGCTTTCAGCGCTGTGCCTGGGGAACGACCAGGCAGACAAGGCGCTATATTGGCGACGGAAGGCAGAAAACGCCAGCAACAAACCTTATCACAGCCAGGCGGCGCTGGAGGAAAACCAGATCGCCATCTGGTCCCATGGCGGTGATTACGACGCCGTGCTGAAAAGCCGCTGGCGGCAATTCCTCGACGACCCCAGCCTGCAACGTTACCAGGCCATTGTCAGTGTACCTGGCGCGGGCAAGGAAAATGCCGTCAGGAAAAGCGCATTGGCCAAGCTGCGGGATATTCAATCACAGGCAGCCGACCGCACGGTAAAGCAACAGGCGGCGCTGGATACCGAGGCGGAGATTCATCTCGCCTCCGATCAGACCGAGAAGGCCCTGGCACTGGCCGAGTCGAAGGCGCTTAATCCCGACTTGCTGCTGCATATTGCCCAGGCCAACGAAAAACTCCCGGACCGGACCCTGCCGCTGTACTTCAGAGTCGCTGCGTTCCATGTCAATCAGGGTAATAATCAGAGCTATAAAACCGCCATCGACATCCTCAAATCCTGCAGGCAACATCTGCCGAAGAAATTGTACGGTGCATTCGTTGTCCTGGCCGCGGAAATGCTCAAGAAGTTCAAGCAAAAGCGGAACTTTGCGAAGTGGCTGAGGGAGGCCTTTCCGGATATAAAATAGCCGGAAAAAAATAACGGGAATCCCCTGATATTTCAGTTTACGATTTCCGGATCAGGCATGTAACGTTTCAACATGCTGGCAAAGGCAGCACGTCCAACACCCAATTTGACTAAATCTTGTTTGGCAAACCGGGCTGATTCTGCGGAGATTGGTTTTGGATTGCGCGCCTTCATGTGAACTTCTGCAACACGCTCCATATAGACGAAACTTCCTACCGCTTCGGCGACGCTATCACCACCGGTTAACAAACCGTGATTTCTAAGAATTATCGCTCTGTTCTGACCCAGGGCAGCGGCAATGCGGCGCCCCGCTGCGACACTTTGAACCTGTACTTCTTCGTCTTCCCACAGTGCATGGTCTTCGAAAAAAATACAGGATTCCTGCGAGATCGGCTCTATCATTCTTGCTTCAGCTGAAAACGGTGTGCCCCAGCCAGTGTGAACGTGAGCGGCGCTGATTAAATCGGGCCGTGCTTCGAGAATAGGATGATGGATATAGTAGCCAGCAATATTGATGAATCCCTCACCTTCAACAAGCTCACCATTCGGGCCAACTAAAACGAGATCAGAGACCATCGCCGCGTGATAAGAAACACCATAGCGCAATATCCAGAAGCAATCCGTTCTTTCAGGATCTCGTGCACTGATGTGACCATCACCCAGGTCGCCCCATCTTTGCGCTGCAAACAATCGATAGCCCAGCGCACAATCACGCTTCCTTCGAGCACGTATTTCTTCGACGGAATACTTGGCTTTACCACTCTGCTGTTGGATTGCTTCTGACACACTGACTCCTGGATTCAATTCTACGAAATGGGGCAGCCTCACCCATCGCTTAATGAGGCTGAACTGAACTTTACTAAGTTTTCACTGATAGTCAAAATGGGGCGCAGGACAGGAACATGCTGATTCTGCGCTATACTAATGGGCGACCCCGTCTCCCCTGACAAGACCATGCCTTTGCTTCCCTCCAGCATTCATCTGCCGGTTACCGAAATCCTCGACGAATTGAAGTCGACTCTCAACCGCCACCACGAAGCAATTCTGCAGGCGCCACCCGGCGCCGGAAAAACCACGCTTGTCCCTCTGGCATTGGCAGCTAAACCCTGGCTGGGCGACAGAAAAATACTGATACTGGAACCACGCCGCATTGCCACCCGCGCTGCGGCGCACCGGATGGCGGACCTGCTTGGCGAATCGGTGGGCCAGACCGTGGGGTATCGCATGCGACTTGATACCAGGGTTTCGTCTTCCACAAAAATCGAAGTGATTACAGAAGGCATCCTCACCCGCATGCTTCAGGAGGATCCCTCTCTTGTCGATGTGGGGCTGGTTATTTTCGACGAGTTTCATGAACGTAGCCTGGACGCGGACCTGGCCCTTGCCCTGTGCCTGAAGGGAAGATCTCTGTTCAGGGAGGACGATCCGCTTAAACTGCTTATCATGTCGGCAACGCTGGACAGCCAGAAACTGGAAGAACTCACTGGGGCGCCGGTTGTGCGGAGCGAGGGGAAACAATACCCGGTAGACATCGTCTACGGAAAATCCAGCCAGCCGAAAGACCCCATCCATGACAAGACTGTTACGGCAGTATTAGGGGCATTGGCCGACAATCCCGACAGCAGCATTCTGGTATTCCTCCCTGGCCAGGGCGAAATCAAAAGAGTGGAAGACTCGCTTGCCATAGCACTGCAGAGTCGACGGATCAGCGACGTGCAGCTGCGAGCCCTCTATGGCAACCTTTCCCTGGAAGAACAACAGGCAGCCATCGCTCCGGTAGCAAACCCCGGTGAACGTAAAGTCGTGCTGGCAACCAACATAGCGGAAACCAGCTTAACCATAGAAGGTGTGGATGTTGTTATCGACTCTGGTTTGGCCCGGGAACCAGTGTTTGACCCGACATCGGGCATGACCCGTCTGCATACTCGCAGGATTTCCCAGGCATCGAGCACCCAGAGAGCAGGTCGAGCCGGTAGATTGCGTCCAGGAAAATGTTATCGTCTCTGGTCAAAAAGCCAGCAGGATCAGCTGGCTCCTCATGCAACGCCGGAGATACTGAACGCCGACCTCGCCCCCGTTGCGCTGCAGCTTCTGCAATGGGGCATCAATGACCCCGACGAACTCACCTGGATGGACCCACCCGGTCGCGGTCCCTGGCTGCAGGCAGTAGCGTTGCTGATCAAGCTCGGCGCGCTAGTAGACACTGATAACGGCCTGCGACTGACCGATCACGGTACTCAGATGGCTGGCCTTGCCGTGCACCCTCGTCTTGCGCACATGCTGATAGGCGGTCACTCGATTGGGCGAGCAGACACCGCCAGCCTTCTTGCAAGCATCCTCTCCGATCGCGATCCATTGGGTCGGGACACGCCTGATATGAATGACAGACTCGATATCCTGACGGAACAAGCGAAATGCCCGAACCAACACCGTGGCTGGTTTCGTCGCAGCCATCAACTCGCCGAACAATTCAGAGCGCAAATCAACGGCCTGAAAATTGAGCCGGACGCGCAGCAGATAAAGCACGATCAGGTATCAGGATATCTCATCGCCTGTGCCTACCCTGATCGAATTGCCAGGCGTCGACACGCCGGTGGTTTTCAACTGGCGAACGGCCGGGGGGTAAGCATCGCAGGAAACCATCGCCTTGGAGAATCGAAGTGGCTGGCCGTCGCTGAAGCCGGCGGCCGGGCGAAATCAAAAGGCGACACAATTCACTCGGCTGCTGCTTTAGATGCAACGCTGTTTGATTCATTACTTGCGGACCAGATTGCAATCAACACCGTCGTCGAGTGGGACAGTAAAACAAAGCGTTTCATTGCCGAGGAAAGACAACAGATCGGCGCACTGGTTCTAAGCCGCAGCAAACTCACTGAGGTTCCGGCTGACGCCAAGCGGGAAGCCCTCATAAAAACTGTTCAAACTTCAGGACTGGAAATCTTGCCTTTTACCAAGGAACTTCGGCAATGGCAGGCGCGCGTCGAACTGGTCCGGACCACTACCGGAATTACGGACTGGCCCCAGGTATCCGACGAACATCTGTTAGCTTCCATGAACCATTGGCTCGGGCCGTATCTGGAACCCATCAACCTGCTAAGCCATTTCAAGAAACTTGATTTGAAATCAATTCTTACTGGGTTGCTGACCTGGGAACAGAATCAACAACTGAACGTTCTGGCGCCGCAACGCCTGCAGGTGCCTTCCGGTTCCAGTTACGCAATTGATTACACCGCAACGCCGCCGATACTGGCAGTAAAACTACAGGAAATGTTTGGCTGCGTTGATACACCCACAGTCCTCAATGGCCAGGTACCACTCACTGTCCATCTGCTATCCCCCGCCGGTAGACCATTGCAGGTCACTCAGAATCTGGCCAGCTTCTGGGATACGTCCTACCAGGACGTCAGAAAGGAAATGAAGGGGCGGTACCCGAAACATCCGTGGCCGGAAGACCCACGGAATGCCGTGCCAACAGGAAGAGCAAAACCGAGACGAAAGGGGTCAGAGTAAAAATCCAGTAGTTTTTACCGGTTTTTCCAATACAAATTTATCTGGCGTCAACAATGGAGCCAACCGCTACCGGCCCTTCAACTACTGCGCATGAACATGTAACTCCACGCCTTCATTCCCTTAGACTCTGCGCCTGATCTACTGTATTTTACTCTAAGTCCTTAGTTTAGCCGTGAGGAACAACAATAATGAGAGTGTTCCGCGCTTCATTCCTACTAATTCTCTTGACTCCCATTTTCAATTTCGTCACATCACTTACATTGGCTCCAGTGACAGTCGCCCAAGCACAAAATTTACCCAGCGCGGATGACCTGAGGAAATCGACCGTCTTTACGCGCAATACAATCTGATGCTCGACACAGGAGATTCGCAGTCGTGGGCTGACATTCTTGATACCTAAAAAATGCCTCGCTATCAGCGAGAGTTTCTATCTCCGTGACTTCCGCAACCGACCAGCAGCTGACATAATGATGCCGATCAGGATTTCGAGAAGGCCGTACCGCGCGACAGAACTTATGATTATTGATTCCATATTTACCAGATTTAGAACTACGATATTTCCACTATTCGCGTTTCTCTTGTTTCTGGCCATAGCCACACCAGCGTCAGCGCAGCAGTGCCAGCAGATGCTGAATGGCAAGCGATTTATCCTGATTCTTCCTTATGGTCCCGGGGGGGGATTCGACAGTTATGCTCGTTTATTCACCACGCAGTTCGAGGCTTTTACCGGTAGTTCAATGCTGATTCGCTACATGCCCGGGGCGGGTACGATGATCGGTGTAAACGCGCTGGTAAAAGCTGGCCCCTCTGACCTGGTATTGGGCTTGTTCAATCCCAACGTATTGCTTAATGACATGATTTTGGGACGAGATTCCCAAGAATTGAGTTCGCTGATTTTTTTGGCATCCCTTTATACGGAGAACATAGCCTGGGTTACAAGAAGAGACAACCCTATGCTTCTTGAGAGCTCCGAAACACGATTATTTGCGATGGCAAGTAACACCGATTTCGCCAGGATCCTGCTACCTGGCTACGCCCTCGGCTGGAACACTAACCTGGTTCGAGGATACAGCGGATCTTCCGAGGCCTTGCTTGCAGTTCTACGAGGAGATGTTGACTATTTCTACCTTGGAGCGGCCTCACTGTCCAATCAAATTAAATCCATGGGAGGATTGAAAACATTTGTATCCCTCTCCGAGGGCCCTAGCCCTTTTTTACCCGAAGCTTTATACCTGGCCGGGGCAGGAGGTCTTGTGGAGCAGTTGTCCAGTGAATTGAATGTCGAGCAGCAGCGCGAAAGACAAGAAATCGCCCGGCTGACAGTAGAGCTGGCAAAGATCCATCGGGCGATAAGCATTTCCAGTGGTGCTGACTCAAAGCTTGTTGACTGTCTTTCGACGATTGTAGAAACCGTCGCTTTTAGCGACGAGATGCGGGCTGCGGCAGGCGCTCTGAACCTGGTGATCGAGCCAAAAAATGGCGCGGAGTTCCAGGCAGAAATGGACAGGATTGAGGCAATGATTGAAAGTAATTGGGAATTACTCCAGGAACTGGCTACCAGGTCCCGGTGACGGGATGCCGATGCCCTGATTGAGCCAAGTGGCTGTTGCCGATAGCATGCTGGATACTCTGCAGACAATGACGCAGTCTTCGTACCAACCTTTTTCGCATTCTGTTATTCAGTCGGAGATTGAACCTCTCGACAGACTTGCTCGGTTCAGCTGGGACTGGGCACCTCTGTTGTGCGATCCAGAACATGGCTGTTGTGACTATCACCGTAGCTGGAGCTCAGTCAGGCTCCTTCAGCAGGGCGGTTCGTTACCCGCAGGAATGGAGTTTTTCCAGAGAGAGTTGAGCAGTCTGATTGAATTGAATCGAAAGCGCGTCTTGATATCTGGTGCTGCGGATACCGGATTGATGACGTTGGTCTGCAGGATTTTCAAAGAATTTGATGCGGTACCGGAAATTGTTCTGATAGATCGCTGCCTCACAACGGTTACTCAGAATCGCCTTATGGCAAGTTATCTGGGCTTGGAAGCAGACATCAGGCAAGGAGATATAAGGACTATCAATTGCGATCCGGTGGACGCAGTGATTGCGCATTCCTTTCTGGGATTCTTTCCTGAGCCGGCCAGGCAGCAGGTAATCAATGCCTGGGGAAGAGTACTGAGTCCGGGTGGTAAAGTACTGATGTCAACAATGCTGGCACAGAACAAAAATGTACCTTACCCACCTAGAGATGAACCCAGGATACGTGCCAGCAAAATTCAGCTGATAGAAAGCGCAATGAAAACCGGTATGGCCCGGGGAAAGGCGGAGCGATTGGGAGAGGTCGCAGCGGAAATGCTTAAAAGGCGAGTAAGCCATGACCCACAACTCACCACAGAGTTCCTTACCCAGGCGTTCTCTCAGGCCGGGATCAACTCGACTGACGTGACCCTGAAGGATAAGAAGTTTCTCGGACCTCTGGCTGCATTCAGGTTGCCGTCCGATCTGATCCAGCGGGGTGAAGTAGTTGGAGTACGGACATAGTTCTACTTTGAGCTGATTATGGGACTTGCACAAATTCAAATCGTTGACGACATATCGAATTAATGTACGAAAAGCTATTCAACTCATGCTGGAATGGGTTCTACTCCGTTGGCAGATAGAAATATTTTTCAAGGTCATCAAGCAAAACCTGAAGATCAAATCGTTTGTTAGCTCTTCCAGGAAAGCGGTGCTGACACGCATCTGGATTGCCATATGCACGTACCTGTTGATGGCATGGATCAAGTTCAGCAGTCGTATCGAGAGCTTTTCAATCAAGAAAATAATATGTTCGAGCCGTATGGAAATTGACTTGGTCGCATCACTTAGCCCAAGTAACAAATAATTAAACTGAACAGTTGCATATTCCGGTTCATCGTGAGCACCTGTTCTGATTCACTGTGAACACTGATTCCGATCGATCGTGAACACTTTTTGGCTTTTTCCGGAATTGGTTTTCACCATCCCGGAACAGGTGTTCACGATGGTCCGGAATCCTACTTAACGCACAACATAAGGTGATTTTCCAGAAGGATTGAACGATTCCGGACTGCTGGAAAGCAGATGATCGCCAAACTGGACAACGCACAAATTCAGAGATACCGTTCAGTCTTCCCATAAACAGCCGAGGAGGCTCGAGTTCTTGGACGATACCAATCTCACGCCACTGATCCGGTTGGCGCGGCAGCGGGACGCCGTCATCGGGTGGCTCGGACCGCTCTACCGCACGCTTGGTCTGCCAGGAGTCTCCTTCTTAGGGAACATGATCGGTAAGCAGGCCCTGCAGATCGGCCGCCCTGAGGGATTCCTTGGCTACCTGCTCCTCCTCCGCAAGGAGGGGTGCCCGTGACACGCACGCTGCGTCGGTACGCTGTCCATGCGCTTGCTGCGGTCATCCTGTTGGCCGGCCCGACACCGCCCCTCGCCCAGGAGGCGGAATCGGATGACACGTCGTTCGGACTCCACGTGATGACCTTCAATATCCGCACCGCGATCGGCCGAGACGGCGACAACGTGTGGCCGAGGCGCAAAGAGCTCGTGGCCGAGACCATCCGCGCCGCCGACCCCGACGTCCTCGGCCTCCAGGAGGCCCTCACCGAACAGATCGACTTTCTCCAGTCGGCAATGCCCGAGTACCGATGGCTGGGCGTCGACCGCGGTCTTAACGGCGGCATCGGGCTGAGTGAGGCGACCCCGATTTTCTACAAACACGGGATGCTCGTCCCCATCGAGTCCGGCACGTTCTGGCTCTCGGACGACCCGAACCCACCCACGCAACGTCGTCGGGTCTCCCGCATTGTCACGTGGGCCCGCTTCCATCATATCGAGACGCGCCGACAGGTGTACGTCTACAACACGCACTTCACGACGCGTCGCGGTCCCCGTCAGCTGCGGTCCGCCGAGCAGATCAACGCGCGCATCGCGGAGCTTCCTGGCGACAGCGTGGTGGTGGTCATGGGCGACTTTAACGCCGTCGCGGAAACCAGCGAGACGTGGGCTGTTGCGACCAGCGAGGGCCTCAGGGACGCCTGGGTGATCGCGGAAAAGCGGGAGGGACCGCCGCTGACATCGAACGGTTTCTACCCACCACTGGCGGGGCGCGAGGGCCGCATCGACTGGATCCTGGTCGGCGGACCCGTCAGCGTGAAGCGCGCCGTCACGGTGTTGCACAGCGTGGACGGACGCTGGCCATCAGACCACTATCCCGTGGCGGCTGAGCTCTTCGTACCGTCCCGGTAGCCTCTTGAGTCCCCACAAAAGCCGAAATAAGTGTTGATTTGCGGCGTATTTTAATCCGGCAATTGCATTTAAATCTGACCCTTCAAATCTCTCTGAGTCGCTCCAGACCAATAGTACTCAGTGATTCAATTATTCAATGCGGATAGGGTTGAAAGTGAGGTCAATCGACCATGCAATTCAACAGCTGTTGCTGCCTGCGAGCAAAATACGCTCATTGAGGAAGTTCTGAGAGGATCTATTGCGCGGCTTGCGAGCCCTGATGACCTCGGTGAGTCAAGCCGCGGCATGGTGACCGGGTATGCAGCGTCACCCATGAACTCAAACTTTTTTAAGGACAATGCCCCTCCCCCGATTTGGCCTGATCCTGAAGGTAAAATTCGAGGTGTTACTTTCTCGCCGTTGTACAAATCTGCTCCGAAAGCAGCAAAGAAGGATCCAGGCCTCTATGAACTGTTGGCGCTCGTAGCTGACATGTCCACATTTTCCAAAAGTATCGACATGTTTTATTGACGTGTCGATGTTATCGACCTATCCCTCAGATATGTCGATGAATGTGGATAATGTAGACATATTATGAGCGAATCCTACGTCAAAGCTCAGAGTCAGTGGCAACCAGAGCTTCCCTGGATCGGTCTGCCACCTCTCCCTCCGAAGAGGGAGCGGTAATCAAAAGCAGCGCTAAAACAATGAATTATTGATCGAGCAGCGCTGGGGAGTTAAAACAGGCAGCTGACTCATCCCGGATCAAGCCATGTTGATCAACATCATCCCTTTGCTGGAAGCAACGGACAGCTCAGAGATCAGACATGTTGTGTCAACCACAAGCCCAAAGCGTTCATTCCCTTGGACTCTACCCATAAACTGCGGTACTTTTCTCCAGGTGCTCTATCTGGCCACATGGAACCAAAACAATGAAAATAAATCGCACTTCATTCCGGCAGTTGCTCTTTTCTCCCGCCTCCTGTTGCGTCCTGTCACTTTTCGTCTTGTCACTTACGCTGGCCCCGGTAACAGTCGCCCAGGCACAGAACGCACTCAGCGCCGATGACCTGGCGGAAATCCACCGGCTTTACGCGCACTACAACCTGATGTTGGACGGGGGAGATGCGCAGGCGTGGGCTGCTACGTTTACTGACGATGGCAGTTTCAATACCTTTGTCGGAACGCAGGCACTTGTCGCTTTTGCCGATGACTTTATTGCCGCCAATCCCGCTACCAGGCACTGGAACAGCAACATCCATATCACCCCTACTGCCGATGGCGCCGCCGGTATCGCGTACCTGATGCTGTGGAAAGTCAGTACGCAGCCCGCGGAAATCGTTGTCACCGGCATTTACAGGGACGAACTGGTCAAGACACCGGGGGGCTGGCGGTTCAAGGCCAGGCTGGTGGAGATCGACCAGACCACGAATCCGTGAAGGATTAAAAAAACGACCAGGGAACCTGGCTGATTACCCGGCGGCAGCAACCAATTGCGGTCGTTGTGCCAGGTGGTCGGTCACGGCTTCATAAGCGAGGCCGAATTCCAGCACCTGCTGATCTGTGCCGAACCGCCCCATCAGCTGCATGCCCATGGGTCTGTTCCGGCGGCCGAAGCCGGCTGGCACACTGAGCACCGGAATGCCACCGAGGCTTCCGGGGATCACCACCTCCATCCAGCGGTGGTAGGTATCCATCCTGCGGCCGGCGATCTCCCGGGGCCAGTGGATTTCTTTTGGAAAGGGAAAGACTTGGGCCGAGGGCAGGACGAGAAAATCGTAGTCGGCAAACAGACGGTCCAGTTCCCGGTTCCAGTCCGCCCGGATGCGTCTCGCCGCTTGCCGATCTGCGTCCGTCAGCATCATTGACTGTTCAATCTCCCAGATCAGCTCCGGCTTAAGCTGCGGGCGCAGCTGTGGGTCATCATAATAGTCGCGGAAACTGGCGCGCAGCGAGTGACGCAAGGTGGTCCAGCATTGCCATAGATCGGTCAGTACAAATTGCGGTTGAACTGCTTCGATAATTGCCCCCGCGTCGCTGAGCGTGGCCAGGCTGGTTTCACAGGTCTGCAGCACACCGGCCTCCATGGCCAGGTAGCCGTCCAGGTTGCCTAACCAGCCGATCCGGACTCCCTGCAGATCCGCCGGACTGTAGCGATCGGGTACTGGCCGGATGGCAAGTGTCTGCAATAAACGTATGGCGTCACCCGTGGATCGCCCCATGGGACCGGTGGTGGAGATGCTCCTGTTGTCCGGGTCGTCCTCGACGGTCACGCCGATACTGGGTCGAAAACCGATGACGTTATTGAAGGCGGCAGGATTGCGTAACGATCCCATGGTATCGCTGCCATCGGCGCTGGGCAGCATATGGGTGCCAAGGCCACTGGCCGCTCCCCCGCTGCTGCCGCCGGAAGTGAGCGCCGGATTCCAGGCACTGCCGGTGGCGCCGAAGACAGGGTTGTAGGACTGCGAGCCAAGGCCGAACTCCGGCACGTTGGTTTTGCCGATAAAAATGGCACCGGCCGCCCGTATCCTGGCCGCCAGTGGGTGGTCTTCGTCGGCTATGCGGTCGGCGAACAGGGGCGAGCCACTGGTAAAGGGGAGACCGGCGGCGGGCCTTACGTCTTTGATCGCATGGGGCATGCCGTGCAGCCAGCCCCGGTATTCGCCGCGATCCAGCTCGCTGTCCGCCTCACGTGCCCGGGCCAGCAACTGATCATCGTCCACCAGGCTCACGATGGCGTTGTACACGGGATTGTAGCGATGGATGCGGGACAGGTAAGCCTTCATGACCTCGACACAGCTGACATCGCGCTGACGAATTGCGGTTGACAGCGCCGAGGCAGACAGCTCGGTCAGGTCAGCCGGTAATTCACTGGCCAGCAATCCTGGTGGCATCATGGTAAGCGTTCCCAGTGCCAGTGAGCTCCTTACCGAGTCTTGCAGGAATTCTCTACGATTTTTCATGACAACCCTCTATTTTTATTATGAATATCAACCTGCCAGTCACTGTCCCCGTAAATGACACTGCCCAGCCCCAGGACTATTCTTCACTGGAGTCGGCACTCGCCGACTGTGTTGAAACGCTGCCGCCCTGGCTGGCAGCGCGCAGTTGCGCTTCGGTTACCGCGTTCAACTCCCGCGCTTTCCTGACGTACTCCGGGACAGTGTGTATCGGTACGTCCGGCACGTAGACGTCGGCCATTTCACGCATGTAATGGGCGTCCGTGGCCCGGAATTCCTCGACGAAGTCGCTGGCTTCCCGGGTCGGGTGTCCCAACTGTTCCAATGCCACCCGGCCCATACGCAGGGAACTGTCGAACGTGTCGCGGATGATCTCACGGCAACCGGCAAACCACAGGTCATAGACATGGTGCCTTTCCACAGCACGGGCGATCACTTTAACATGCGGGTATTTTTTCATTACATACTTGGCCAGGTTGGTGATCTGTTGCCGGCCGTCGATGGCAATCACCAGGATTGCTGCGTCCTCGATTCCGGCAGCATGCAGCATATCGGGTCGCGTGGCGTCACCGTAGTACACTCGGAAACCAAATGCACGCAGGCGTTCAAGATGTTCGGAGTTGTAGTCAATGACAGTGGTTTCGTAGCCCCTCGCTCGCAGAATCCGGTTGATATTGCCGCCCACTCTGCCGTGCCCGGCAATAATCACCCTGGTTCTGATATCAATGGCATCTCCCCGACGCTCTTCGGTTCTGGCATAGCGGGGTGCGATGACGCGATCGAAGAACACAAACAACAGCGGTGTTAGCAGCATGGACATGGCAACCACCAGTAATAGCCGGTCTGCAACGTCGGCCGGGATGACAGCTATGCCCACCGCGTAGGAAAGCAGCACGAACCCGAACTCACCGGCCTGCGCCAGTCCCAGGGCAAACAGCCAGCGGTCCGCGCCGGTCACCTTGAACTTGACGGCAAGAATCAGCAGAACCATCGCCTTGAGCGCCATCAGTGCCAGTGTCAGACCGGCTATGGTGTAGAAGTTTTCGGATAGCAGTCCAAAGTCTATGCCTGCCCCCACAGTCATGAAAAACAGGCCAAGCAACAATCCCCGGAATGGGTCGATATCCGACTCCAGTTCATGCCGGTATTCGCTGTTTGCCAGTACCACACCCGCCAGAAATGTGCCCAGCGCCGGCGAAAGCCCGACCAGAGACATCAACAGCGCGATGCCGATGATCATCATCAGGGCGGTGGCGGTGAACATTTCACGCAGGTTTGCCATGGCAATGAAACGAAACAACGGCGTGGTCAGACGACTGCCAATGACAATCACCACGCCAATCGCGGCAATGGTAATCAGGGCGGCCTGCCAGCCTGGCAGACCGGCCACGATACTGAAATCAGCGGCCTGGTGCTCGGTCACCGTATCGAGCGCCGTGTCCGCAACCGCCAGTCCCGTTGCCGGCGCGGAACTCACGGGCTCCGGCAACGCCAGCAGTGGCAGCAGCGCCAGCATGGGGATGACCGCGATATCCTGGAACAGCAGGACCGAAAAACTGGAATTTCCCCCGTCCGAGCGCATCAGGCCACGTTCATTCAATGTCTGCAGCACGATGGCGGTTGACGACAGGGAGAAGACCAGGCCGATAGCGAGGGCGACAGACCAGGGCTGTCCGAGCAAATAGGCAATGCCGGCCACCAACAGGGCGGTGGCGCCAACCTGCAGGCCACCCAGCCCGAGCAGCCTGGATCGCATGTCCCACAACAGGCGGGGTTCCAGTTCGAGGCCGACCAGGAACAACATCATCACAACCCCGAACTCAGCGAAATGCTGGATTGAAATCACATCGACGTGTAACGCGGCGAGTAGCGGGCTGATGGCGATACCTGCAAGCAGGTAACCCAGAACAGAACCAAGTTTCAACCGGGACGCAAGCGGCACTGCAATGATGCCCGCGACCAGGAAGATGAAGGCGAGAAGAAGGAAATCAGTCAACTTGCATCTCGTGAGGTTAACCAGACGGTTAGTAATCTGTCAGGGTGGCAGTGTACTAAATGAGGTAGAGCGTAGCACTGGTCAGGCGATAACTTTTATTCTCCTTACACGCTTCTGTCCATCCAGCGTCAAGGGACTTTCTAGGTGCTCCCAAGGTACTCTCAATGTGCTCTCAAGGTACTCTCTAGGTGCTCCCAAGGTGCTCTCAAACTATTCCGCACGAGATCATCGGGCTGCGCGGCGGACAGCCCCGGCAGCGATGCAGGCGTCGTGGGGTTGCCAGTCACCGCGCACGCATGGCCACGCGGCGATATTCCCGGTACTCCGGCGTCCAGAAATTCCGCTCTATGGCCGCCAGCAGGTCTTCGTCGCTGGTGGCCAGGGCGTGATTCTGTTCCTGGGCGGTCCTGGCCACCGCGAAGGCAATTTTGCGGCTGATTGCCGACAGGTCGGTCAACGGTGGCAGTACGGCGCTGGAGTCGTCTGCTTCATGGGAAAGTTCGGCCAGCGTGGTGCTGGCAACCATCAGCATCTCGTCTGTGACACGTGTCGCTTTTGCCGCAATCACACCCAGGCCCACACCCGGGAACACGTAGCTGTTGTTACACTGGGAAATGGTGGCTTTCCTGCCGGCAAATTCCACGTCGTGAAACGGGCTGCCGGTGGCCACCAGGGCCTTGCCGTCGGTCCAGTTGAGGACGTCACCGGGATGGGCTTCGGTAAGCCGCGACGGATTGCTGAGCGGCAGGATGATGGGCCGCTCGCAGCCGGCATGCATGGTACGCACTACCTCTTCGGAAAACAGCCCGGGCTGGCCTGAAACGCCGATCATGACGCCGGCGCCGGTGTTTTTCAGTATATCCAGCAGTCCCGGGCTACGGTCGGGTTCCGCCAGGTTCCAGCCGGCGATGGCGGCACGGGACTGCACCAGGCGCTGCTGAAAATCCCGCAGCCCCGGCATGCCTTCCACCAGCAGCCCGTCCTTGTCGACCATGAAGATTCTTGCTCTGGCCTCGCTGTCGCTGAGTCCCCGGGCGATCATCGCCGAGATGATCAGCTCGGCGATGCCGCAGCCGGCGGAGCCGGCACCGACGAACACGACCTGTTGGTCCTGCAGCGCTACCCGCTTCTTGCGGCAGGCAGCCAGCAGGGTTCCCAGGGTGACGGCCGCGGTACCCTGGATGTCGTCGTTGAAGCAGCAGACGCGGTCGCGGTGACGCTGCAGTATCGGCATGGCATTAGGCTGGGCGAAATCCTCGAACTGGATCAACACGCCCGGCCAGCGTTCCTGCACCGCGTCGATGAAGGCATCCACGAAACGGTCGTACTCGGCATCGGTGATGCGGGGATGACGCATGCCCATGTAAAACGGATCGTCCAGCAGTTTGCGATTGTTGGTGCCCACGTCCAGCGCTACCGGCAGCGTGTAGGCCGGGCTGATTCCGCCGATGGCGGTGTAGACACTGAGCTTGCCGATGGCGATACCCATGCCGCCTATGCCCTGGTCACCCAGGCCCAGCACGCGTTCACCGTCGGTCACCACGATGACCTTAACCTTGTCCTTGGTCACGCTGCGCAGTACATCGTCCATGAACTCGCGCTCTTCGTAGGACACGAAGATGCCGCGGGCGCTGCGGTAGATATCGGAGAAATGTTCACAGGCATCACCGACCGTCGGGGTGTAGATAATCGGCAGCATTTCCACCAGGTGATCGGTCAGCAGCCGGTAAAACAGGGTCTCGTTATTGTCCTGCACCACGCGCAGGTAGATGTGCTTGTTGATGGCATCGTCGAAGCTGCGATACTGCATGTAGGCCCGTTTGGCCTGCTCTTCGATGCTTTCGTAGCGGGGCGGCAGCAGGCCCAGCAGGTTGAAATTACGGCGTTCCTTCTCGGAAAATGCCGACCCCTTGTTGAGCAGGGGTGTTTCCAGGAGAGAGGGTCCGGCGTAGGAAATATAGATTGGCCTGCTGTTGCTCATCAGGGTAGCTGCGCCTCCGGTTCGCGTTGGTTGTTGGCGGGACGCCCAGTTCCCGTCAGGCAATGTTGACGACCCGGCCTGGATAGCGCGTCGCACTCGGTCGCGGCTCATCATACCCCGAATCACGGCAACGAGTCTCAGGCACACAGCTGCAAAGCAATCTGTCCATTATTGCTGCTGCGCAATCAACGCAGTCGCTGTACCCGGAATTTCCTCCCTTTTATCCTGCCATCGCCAAGAATCGCCAATGCTGTTTTCGCCGCCTGCTGCTCGACGGCGACGTAGGCGACTTTATCAAACAGGGTGATCCTGCCGATCTGGCTGCCGGCAAGTTCACCGTTGGCGGTCAGGGCGCCCAGCAGATCCCCGGCCCTGATCTTGTCCTTGCGACCCCCGGTTACCTGCAGGGTGACCATGGGCGGGTAGAGTTTGAAGTCCAATGGATCGTGCAGATCAGCGAGGCTGATCAGGGTCGCGGCCGCTCCCTGAAATTCTTCGATGGCGCGCAGGTGCCGGCGCTGCGAGCTGCTGAACAGCGTTACCGCAAGACCCTTGCTGCCCGCCCGGGCGGTACGTCCAATGCGATGGGTATGCACTTCCGGATCGCGGGCGAGCTCGAAATTGATCACCGCGGCCAGCTCTTTCACATCGAGCCCCCGTGCAGCCACATCGGTAGCGACCAGTATGGAGCTGCTCCGGCTGGAGAACCGGGTCAGCACCTGGTCACGTTCGAACTGTTCCAGGTCGCCGTGCAGGGCCAGAGCATGCAGATCCTGCTGCCTCAGTTCGTTGACCAGGCGCTGGCACTTTTCCCGGGTATTGCAGAACACCAGTGTTGTTTCCGGCTGATAATGGGCAATGAGCCTGAGCAGGGCCTGGAGCCGCTGGTCCTCGTCCACCTGGAGGAAAACCTGTTCGATGTCCGGCGCGCTGTGACTGTTCTCCACCCGGATATCCACGGGATCGCGCTGCACGGTACGGCTGATCTGCCGGATGCTGTCGGGGTAGGTCGCCGAAAACAACAGGGTCTGCCTGGCCGCGGGGGTCCTGGCGATGATCGCCATGATGTCGTCATGAAAACCCATGTCCAGCATCCGGTCGGCTTCATCCAGTACCAGGGTCCGGACGGCTCCCAGGCGCAGAGTCTGTTTCTCCAGATGTTTCAGAATGCGACCGGGGGTGCCCACGACGATATGCGGGTCACGCCGCAGTGAAGCCAGCTGTGGCCCCATCGGTTTACCACCGCACAGCGTGAGCACCTTGACATTGGGGATGGTGCTGGCCAGCCGGCGGATCTCCGTCGCCACCTGGTCCGCCAGCTCCCTGGTGGGTGTCAGCACCAGTGCCTGCGTCGCATAGGACTGTGCCTCCAGGCCGTTGAGCAGGCCGATGGCGAAGGCCGCCGTTTTACCGCTGCCGGTCATGGCCTGGGCAATGAGGTCCTTACCGGTCAGCAATGGCGGCAGGGTCTGTGCCTGGACAGGCGTCATCGACTGATAGGCCAGTGTTGCGATACTCGCCAGCAGTTCGGCGCGCAGGGGCAACGTGGTGAACGCCGGGGTGTCTATTGAACTGTTCACTGCATCACCTGTTCATGAGGGGCGCGCATCATAGCACAGGCCGGAGCCTCCCGGCGGCAACGCCCCGGGATAGTGATCTGCAGTGCAGGGAGATCCGGTAACGGAGTGGACTCCGGGATTCAGGACTCCTGGGCGTCCAGGGTCTTGAACCGCTCGAACAGTGCCGACATCCGCCGGGCATCCATATCCAGGCCGATGCCGTTAAGAAAGGCATAGCCGCTGTCCCGGGCCAGCCGGTCGTTGGTGACCAGGGAATGAATCTGTGCGCAGGTGCTGCTGAGGTAGAGCGTCCTGGTGGTATTCAGCGAGATATCGAATTCGGCGTCCAGGATCAGCGCACCGAAGAACCGGTCGAACTCGTCCAGGGTTTGCAGCACCAGGTCGGGCAGGCCCCATTCCTCGGCGACCTTCATGGACAGCCACGGCCCCTGCTCCAGGCAGATGTGACGGACCACCTTGAGGTCGTTGATGGCTTCCGGGCGGTCGTTGCCGCTGATGGCCACGTAGCCGGACAGGGCGACGACATAGCCGATGGAGTGGACCAGGCCAAGCAGGTAGTTGGTAAAGGCGTCGTCCTTGTCCCCCAGCACGGTCCCCGCCTCGGCGCTTTTCAGGCAATGCATCCACAGAGACCGGCTGAAGTGCTTGAACCGCGACGACTTGACGTCGATGATGCGGCGCATCATCAGCTGGGAGGCAATCTCCATGACGCCCCGTGTGCCCAGCATGGCGATGGCCCGTTCTATGGAGGTGATGTCCCCGGCTCGCGTCCGGAACAGGGGACTGTTGGATATCCTGATAATCTCGCTCATCAGTCCCAGGTCCTGGCGCACCATTTCCTGAATCTGGATGAAGCTGGAGTCCGGCTGGTCCAGCTTGTTGAGCAGCGCCATCAGGTGATGGGGCGGGGAAGGAATCAGCTCGGTCAGTTTGCCGGCATCGTCCAGGTGATCGCTGACGCGATTGTAAATGCCCTCCTCGACGTCGTTGAAGGCATCCGACAGGTCCGCCTCCCCGGAAAAAATAAGGTCGCCATGCAGGCTAATCAGGGTGGGGTAATCCAGAGAATCCAGGGCAGGCTCAGCCGCTACTGTCATGTTTGTTGCTTCCTTCAATCATTGGGGTCAGACAACAGTGGCTTGTCCGGGTGACATGGTCATACCCTGGCCGGGTACAACTGCTTGTCTACTTGCCTACTTATCTACTTGTCTACTTATCTTCTTTTCTACTTGTCTTCTTGTCTACTTATCTTCTTATCTACTTATCTTCTTGTCTGCTTATCTTCTTGTCTACTTGTCTTCTTGCCTGCTTGACTTCTTGTTTGAACTTGTCAGGAGTTTACTATCGCCAGCGTCTGGATGCTTTGAAGTACATCACGCGGCCGTGCACCAGATCCCCCGCTGAAATATTCGTGGTCCCGCAGAAACTTACAACGCGAATTGATATACATCAACAGCCTGTGCCGGGTCAGCGTGCCGGGAGGCTGAGCGGATTGCAAACCACGGAACGATCCTCTATGATCCGCAGCCCTTCCGCAAAGTGATCCAGGCTGCAGCCAACCACGTAGTGGTGCTGTCCGCTGCCTGACCGGTGTCGGAAGTTGCCGGTGTGTATTCCTTTATCCGACCGAACAGGCTTGCAGAACCTTCACCAAGAAAGGACATCCAACCCGTTCCCGCAACAGGACAGACACGCTGATACATCGACGTCTCCACGCTGTTTCTGGAGATACCAGTAACTGAAAATTAGAAATTCTGGAACTGCAATTATGAGGAAAGTTACAAAACAGGTGTTGTTCGCTTCAATCTGGCTGCTGCCCTGCGGCGCCTTCGCACAACAGCCCGGGGACATTGCCACCGAGATCCAACTGGGAGCGATCTTCACCTCGGGAAATACCGAAGAAGAAAACGTCTCCTACGGCGTGACGGTTGACTATCTCACCGAAAACTGGGAATACCAGTTCACCTCAGACGGCCTGCGCAACTCGCGACTCGGCGATGTCACCGCACAACGGTTCTACCACGTGGCCCGGGGTCGCCGGGACCTCAGCGACATCAGCTACCTGGCCGTCAGGGGTGCTTACGAGGACGACCGCTTCAGTGGTTTTGACTACCAGACGGACGTCACCGCCAGCTACGGTCGCACCTGGTTCAACACTCGGGACGACATGAGCCTGGCCACCGACATCGGTCCTGGTTTTCGTCGCTCGGTAACTGAAACCGACGAGTTCAACGAGGCAATCCTGCGGATCGCCGGGGAATACCTGTGGCAGATGTCGGATACCGCCAATTTTTTCCTGAACGTGGCGTCAGAATTGGGTGAAGAAACCAATATTTATCGTTCCGAAACCGGCATCGAGAGTGCGCTGATGGAAAACTTCGCCCTGCGCCTGTCGTTCTATGTCAAGCACCAGACTGACGTGCCCGCCGGTCGTGAGAAAACCGACACGCAGACTGCGGTCACCGTTGTCTGGAGTTTTTAATAATCCAAAGTGCAATCGTGATTGCGGTAAGGTATAAGCACGTAGTACTTACACGCAGAAAAATTGTTGTTCGATCAATCCAACCAATTGAGGGATATTTACCATGGCTTACAAAATAGACGATATCGAGGGCATCGGCCCTGCAATGAAGGCGAAGCTGGCAACGGCTGAAATTGCCACCACCGATGACCTGCTGAAGAAGTGTTGCGACAAGGCCGGTCGGAAGGCTGTTGCCGAATCAACCGGCTGTACCGAAAAACAACTGCTGAACTGGGCCAACATGGCCGACCTGATGCGGATTTCAGGCGTTGGTGAGGAGTATTCGGAGCTGCTGGAAGCCGCGGGCGTGGATACCGTCAAGGAATTGCGTAACCGCAATGCCGAAAACCTGGCCGCGGCGATGGCCAAGGTCAACGAGGAAAAGAAGCTGACCCGTGCCGCCCCCAGCGCCACCGTGGTCACAAAGTGGGTGGAACAGGCCAAGACCCTGGACCCGCTCATCACCCACTGATGCAGTTTCCGGCAGGCATTGTGGCGGGGGGTTAGAAAAACCTCGCCGCGATCCCGCCAATGGAATCCATCAAAGAACCGCCCTTGCTGGACTTGTCCACCATTTGCGGAAACACCTTCTTCAAGCTGTCCAGCAGCTCGTTCTTGTCCGTTCCCAGAGCTTCCGCCGCCTCGGCGACCTGTTCCTCGCCCAGAACATCCTTGACCTGCTCCGCCGTTATCTCCTTGTTGTCACCATCGCCCAGCCAGGAATCGGCAATACTGCCAAGTCCCTTTCCCTTCAGGTTGTCCACCAGGCCTGCCAGGTCCAGGGAATCACCCTTGCCCACCAGTTTGCTCAGTACGCCGCGAGCGGCTTCAGTGTGTGACGCCTTGTCACCGAGATTGTTGCCAAGTGCTTTTACTGCCAGGTCCAGAATATCCATAAATTCACCAGGTTGTTTTTCAACAGTTATTGACGCGGACTAGGATAACCTCAATTCTCCGGTTTGTATCCAGTTTTTATCTAACCGCCCCTCGACACCTCCAGCTGTCACTCCGGGCATATTCGACCGACTGTTTTATATCGGTAGTTCCATATCTGCCCACGTCAGGCGTCCGGATCGACTGGCCACGACCCGGCCAGCTCACGGCTTTCATCATTGATGGAAACCTCTGCGTCGGGGATTTTTAAGGGCTGGATGAACAGCCGGCACCACGGTGCCTTTCACCATCACGTGGCACCAATCAATGGGTTTGAGTCAACCGTGCACTTGACTTCGCCAGGCTGTGGAAGGACTGTTGCGCCTGCCGGGAATTCGCTGAAAGACCGGCTGAGAATCCAACGGGACACCTGGCAAACCGCGCCTGCTCAGCAGTTCCTGCCAGGTCACGGCTGCGCCCGTTTTACCCTCATTGATCCCGTGGTCACGGTCAACCCTCCATTGCCGGCCGGTTACGGCGTCATCCTGGCCCCTGTCGCGGGTTTGAAATGGTCAGACCGCTGGTTTATGCTTGTCAGCCCTTTTCCAATAATGAGAGTTGTAACATGAATAACCTTAGAGCCATCAGATCAGCCTGTCTTGCACTGTGCATGGTACCGGCACTTGGGCTTGCCCAGGCTGACATGGAGCCGGTCAACGACCTGCCCAATCCTTACATCACCCAATCCGGTTTTTTCAAGCTGCCGGCCGGCCGCGAGTGGGGATCATCCAGTACTGTAGAAATCGATCTGGACGGTGAGAGCGTCTGGGTGGCGGAGCGTTGCGGCGGCAATGCCAATGCCTGTATTCAGAACCCTGATGTAAATCCCGTCATGCTTTTCGACAAGGACGGGAACCTGGTGCGCAGTTTCGGTGCCGGTTACATCACCTGGCCCCACGGCATTGAAGTCGATCCCTGGGGCAACGTATGGATTGCCGACGCCCGTGGTACCGATCAGATGCAGGGTTACACCGGTGAGCCTTACGGCCACCAGGTTCACAAGTTCAGCCCCACCGGTGTCCACCTGATGTCTATCGGCGTGAAAGGCGGCGGCAGCAACGGTGAGTGCTGCTACACGCCCAACGACGTGCTGGTTGCACCCGACGGTTCGGTTTTCATCGGTGAAGGCCACTCCAGCGCCGAAGGCACGCCTAACGCCATGTACAAGTTCGACGCCCAGGGCAACCTGATCAGGAAGTGGGGCACATGGGGTGAAGAGCCGGGTAATTTCCGTCAGCCACATGCCCTGGCCATGGATACAAGGGGCCGTCTTTTCGTCGCCGACCGGGGTAACAACCGTGTCCAGATATTCGATCAGGACGGCAACCTTATCGATGTCTGGTATCAGTTCAGCCGGAACAGCGGCATCTATATCGACGACCATGATGTACTGTACGCCGCCGACTCCGAGTCCGGCTCGGTAAACCCGGCTCACGGCGACTGGACTCGCGGTATCCGGGTAGGCAGCGCAATAACCGGTGAAGTGGAATTCCTGATCCCGGATCCACAACCAGACTGCCGCGGAACCTGTACTGCCGAAGGTGTGGTTGCCGACAAGCACGGCAACATTTTCGGCGCCGAGGTGGGCCCGGTCGGTGGCATCAAGCGCTACGTACGACCGGTGAAGTAAACCTGCGGCAATCAGGCAGTAAGCCATCAGAAAACCCGGTCACGTCACGTGACCGGGTTTTTTATTGCCTCGCACATCAGCCATGGGATGGCGCGTCCAACTGGCGAAGCTCACTGCTTTCAGGCGCCGCACAGCGCAGCGATGTGGCCGAAAAGCATGTTCATCGCCTCGCCGGATCCGGTGAATTCAACAACGCAGTCGGGATTTACTCGGACCTGATGGGCGTAGTTGCCACTGGACCCAGAACAGATCGCTGTTCAACGACTCCCTCATTCCTGGCCATGTCGTAGTGAATGCCGTTGGGCGGTTTATAAATGAAGGAACTCGAACAACGATTGATAGGCTGCCTGAGAAAAACAGGTTGTCGGGACAAACCTGAGGAACCTCTGATTCACAGGCTGTTGACCCGGTACCTTACAGCTGAAGCTGCCCGAGAAACTCGCGGATCTCCCCGTAGATCATGCGCATCTCGTCATAGCTGAATCCGCCGTGGCCGCCACCGTCGATGGAGATCAGCCGATTCGGCACACCCGCTTCATCCAGTGCCTGGTGCAAACGCACGCCGTGCTCATAGGGCACGATGGTGTCGTCGGTGCCATGAATGGTAAGGATGGGAGGCAGGGTCGAACGGACATGGTTCAGGGGAGTCACCCGCGCGGCGATTTCCCGGCGGTTTACTGCGCTTCCCAACCAGGCCTCGGTAAAATTGCCGGATGATCCGGGGCCGCTGTCCAGCAGATCCACGACGTCGGTTATGCCATACCAGTTGATGATGGCGGCAACGCGCAGGGTATCGGTGTTGGCGGGACCGATTGCCCAGGTGCGCATGCGGTCCCCCGGACACTGGGCATCCAGGCCATCCGATGCCTGCAGCATGCCGGTGGTCAGTGCCAGGTGTCCGCCGGCCGAATTACCGGTGACTACGATGGCGTCACGATCGAAGCCGTATTGGTCCGCGTTGCGGTATACCCAGCGGAGTGCACAGCGGGTATCTTCAACCGCGGCGGGCGCATGGGCGACTTCGGCAAGCCGGTAGGCCACGTTGACCACCGACCAGCCCATTTCCAGGTAAGGCAGAAAAGTCAGCGCCGAGCTTTCCTTGCTGCCATTGGTCCAGCCGCCGCCATGGATATACACCAGGGTGGGATTGGCCGATGCGCTGCCCCGTGGCCGGTAAACGTCAAGCTTGAGATCCATACCGCCAGCGCGGTGATAGGTGATATCGGGTGTCAGCGAGTAGCCGGCAGCGACGCCGACGAAGTCCCGCTCAACAGGTTGAGCCAGCGTGGTGTCGACGGCCGGCCCGGCAAAACCCAGTAACACCAGGACGAAAAAAGTTGCCGCCGGCGCCAGGGCGCTTCTCGTGGTTACCTGTCTCATAGCAATTCCCCTCAGCCTGATTGAAATCTGCAAAAAATTCCCAACACCGCGGCCGGTTTATCTCACTTCAGTTTGCCACCCGCTGTTTTCAGTCTTCTGTCTTCCACTAACTTTCCTCTGTCCTCTGTCCTCTGTCTTCTGTCCTCTGTCCTCTGCCTTCTGTCCTCTGTCCCCTGTCCTCTGTCCCCCCCATCAACTACGGCAGCGGTCTGATCTGCACTTTGCGAAAGCGTAATTCACCACGACCCCATTGCAGGGCGAAGGGTCCGCTGGCCAGTTTGTCGTCGCGCACGTCCACAGTTCTCTCGCCATTCAGCTCCACGATCAGGTGATCACCATCAAGGACAAGCTTGTAGACATTCCAGCGGTCCCCGGCCTTGGGCAGTGGTTCTGACACTGGCGCGACATGCACGATGCCACCGGTGCCGTAGGCGGCGTCCGGACGCTGGTCGAAGATATTGGCCTCGTAGCAATCCCGGTCGGTAATGCGCTGCGGATTCTGACAACGCATATACACGCCGCTGTTGGCATCATCTGACGCCCAGAATTCAACCCGCAGTTCAAAGTCGCTGTAGCTCTGTTTGCTCACCAGCCAGGACGCGCCGCTGCCCTCGGTAGCGCGAATCGACGCCATTTCCGCAGTCCAGTTGGCGTCGCCCAGGACATCGAAATTCTCCAGGCCCTCGGTACCGTCAATCAGGGTAGTCCATTCCCCCTGGGCCAGCCCGCTCAGCGGCGCGAAAGCGAGGAGTACGAGGGAAAAGGTCAGCGCGACAGCGTGTGGCATACATCGGGGCTTGTTCATGAGTTATTCTCCATTGTGGGTGATCAGGCGTAAGCGGAAAAAGCCTTGGCCTTGCCAAAAACCGGCCGACAGGATTGCAGTGTTTCCTGCGTAGTCCGTCCCCTTTCGGGAGGCGACAGCGTCGCGACTGCACGGACGTAATCACGCTGCGTCTCTCTGCGGGCAATAGCGGATTTCTGTCTCACGCTGACGTGTCGGTCCTGCATGGCAATTGACTCAATACTACCGAAAACAGCAGAAGAATGCTTGTGGGGGTAGTGGCTCAGCTTGAAGTTTTGTTCGGTGGTTATGGGTGAGGCCGGGGTCCGACGCTGAGGAACGCAGACGCACGTCCCTGTGCGCTCGGCCTCGGCATCCATGCCTCGGACGTCCTCAGCGTCAGACCCCGGCCTCACTCTCGACCCGCTACGTACTTTCAACCTGAGACACCACCCCCGGTGGGGGGAGAGCATAGCGCCCGATTTGAAACTGCTGGCAGTAAAGCGCGCCGGCGCCCTCATCCGGCAGCCCGGCAGCCTGCTGATCAGGGCTCTATCCATGGAATTACTGCAATGGGTAGAATGAGCAGCAAGGACACAGGTGCGATCAGTCTGGCTCAACATTTCCAGCCACTTCCGGTTCCCGGTCCTTGAGCCTGTCCATCAGCCGGTCGAAGCTGTTTTCCTCTACCGGCGGCAGCTTGCGCAATGCGGGTTCGCACCAGCGCTTGGGATTTGCCGCTACCCGGTAGACCCAGCCGGTGTAGGGGATATTCCGCACCTTGACCAGGTCGTGGTAGCGACAGTCGAGGACTTCAGTAGCCCGGCAATTGAGATCCGGCCGCAGGACGCTGTCGATAGCCACCACTTCGCCGACGCAGAATTTTGGCCGTGGCCTGGTCACCGTGTTAAGCCTCCCGCCGCGACGGTTGCCACGACTTTCAGCCCCCGTGGCGCTTTGCCGCCCAGCAGCACAACCGCGGCCTGACGCGGGGCGAGACCGGCATCCACGCACCAGGATAACAGCTGCCACGTGGGCGTCAGCTTCAGGAATCCCCGCGGGGCGCTGAAATCAACAGAGTCAGGTGTCTGACGATGACAATGCCAGAGGTACCAGTGGCCCTCTTCCCGACTCAGGCAGTAGCGGGTCCGGTAGTCAGTCACCGACCGCCCTGGCCACTGTTACCAGGCCAGGTACCGGCAGGTCCGTCCCGGTTGCTGCGGCAGCCGCGTTGAACCGGTTGCCGCAGCAACGGCTGTCACGGGTCTCGTTTTCACGGGACTTGTTTCCACGGTATTTATTTCCGCGGGACTTGTTTCCACGGTATTTATTTCCGCGGGACCTGTTTCCACGGTACTTGTTTCCGCGAGACTTATTTCCACAGGACTAACGGCAGGTGAAATCCCCGGTGGGGGACTGCCGCGATCTTGCACTGCACGTTGTGCACACATACTTCTCTCCTTTTAGTGCTTTGCTGTATTGCGGGCGCACAAGCTGGTTGACAAATGCCCGATTGGCCAGGTGAATCAATGGGTAAACTTCAGCCTTACTTTCATCATCACTCAGAGATTTTCAATTTCCACTCTCACCGACTGCCCCAGCCGATTCAGCTCGTGCTGCAGGATACTCAGAGTCAATCGGTCTTGCGCATACACCGCCAGGTACAAACTGCCCGGCATGGGACCGTCGATAAATTCGAGCTCACCCATGGCATCGGGATGATTGCCGCGCAGGCCGAGATTCAGCGGTTCCAGTAAATAGAATGCCCTGGCTTCCGGCGATTCACGGCGCATGTAGCAATCCAGGACAGTCTCGAATTCAGCCTCGGCATCCAGGTCTTCGCGCCAGACTTCACCCGCTTCGCTGATGTGGTCAATGCCCAGGTACTCTTCCACGCTGCCAAAATAGTGTTCCATGAACTGGCGCCAGGTGAACCGTGGCGGCTGCAGCGTCGGCTCGTCCAGGAACAGGTAATAGCTCCCCTCCTCATTATGAGAGGCATAAAGAATGTGCTCAGGATTTTCCGGCGGCAGCAGCAGCGGCCTGTCGTAGGTCTCCAGGTAACTGACGGCTTTTTCGAGGAAATTCGGCAGGACAAAACCGGGGGTCAGGGTGCCGGCGGTGGCCAGCAGGAACTGTCGTCTCGATAGCATGGTGTTCACCTCTTTAGTACTTCTGGCGGAATGCCACGGTGTACAAGCTGGAAATCAAATACCGTTCACTAAAAAACCCGATCCAGCGGCGCCAAATCGGGTTCAGTAATATTCAGGTTCCCGGTTTAGCTGGTATTTGTTAAGCACCCCGCAAGCTGGATCAAATCGGTGCTGAGGTGATATTCAAACAAATTTACCGGGACAGTGCAAGTGGCTCGTCGGGGTGGCAGCGACATTTCGCGGTCTTCCAACCGAACGGTCCATATGTTATTCTGAACCTGTTGAAAAAAGCGCTGCCCTTCCCCGGGCCGCCGTTCCGAGAAGCCTCATTCTCAACCGTTAAAACCAACTGAAACGACTGCTTTAGAACCGCCGCGAGCCGCTGCGCTCCTTGACGGGTGGTCGCGGCATGGCTGGTGCTGGCCGCTGTGCCGGTTTGCGAATCCGGAAACACCCTGGTCTGCAAATCCGGCCTTCGATCCGGCTTTTAACCTGGCTTTTAACCCGGCTCTCAACCTGGCCCATAACCTGGACTGCAACGAGATAACGATATAAAACTAACCTGAAAAGGAGGACTATGAAAAAGAACGGTATTGAACACGGTTTCGATCTCATCGGCGACATTCACGGTCAAGCCGACAAGCTGCACCGGTTGCTGGATAAACTCGGCTACCGGTGTGAACAAGGCGCCTACCGCCACCCGGAACGCCGGGCCATTTTTCTCGGGGATTTCATCGACCGGGGTCCCCGGCAGCAGGGCGTCCTGGACACGGTGATGGCCATGGTGGCAGCAGGCAGCGCCCTGTCGGTCATGGGTAACCACGAGTACAACGCCCTGGCGTTCCACACCAGGCACCCCAGCCGCCCCGGAACCTGGCTGCGCCCCAGGGACGACAAGAACATCAAGCAGCATCTGGCCTTTCTCAACGAATACCTCGGCACCGGGAAAGCGGCAGCCCTGGACGGGGCCCTGGCCTTTTTCCGCGCCCTGCCCCTGTGGCTGGACCTGGGCGGGCTGCGCATAGTCCATGCCGCCTGGCACCCGGAATCCATGCAGGTGCTGCAGCCTCTCCTGGGGCCGGGCAATACCCTGACGGCAGACCTGCTGGTGGAGAGCAGCACGCCGGGAACGCCGGCCTTCCAGGCGCTGGAAATCCTGCTGAAAGGCATGGAGCACACCCTGCCCGACGGCCTTACCCACAAGGACAAGGACGGCAACACGCGCACCAATGTCCGCTACTGGTTTTTCCGGCATGCCCGCGGTCGCCTGCGCGATGTTATCGTGCACCCGGAGGATTTCGACGACGACATCCTCGACCTGGAGGCCAGCGACGAGCTGCTGTGTGGTTACCCGGAATCGGCGCCGCCGGTGTTCGTGGGTCACTACTGGATGAAACGTGGCGCCAACGACCACCCCCGCATGCTGCGCCATAATGTCGCCTGCCTGGACTACTCGGCGGCCAAGGGCGGTGACCTGGTGGCCTACCGCTGGAACGGCGAGGACCGGCTGAATAACGACAAATTTGTCTATTAGCAGCCTGCCGGGTAACAGGTATCCCACAGGCATGAACGACCGGGCTGTCCGTCACCACGGTTGACCGTCATTTCCGGCCCTTCACTTTTTAGATCGTTCAGTCTGTTAAGGGACCGCTGCTTAATCAGAAAGCCCGGCATCCAGTAGCAGGCCTGCCGGCTACGGAATCGTTTCCAGCTGTTTGCTCACCTCCTCCGCAGTTGGCCGCAACTGGGGCAGACCCTGGCGTAGCCGTCGCTGACCAAGAATGTACACGATGGGCGCCGCGATGAAGATCGACGAGCTGGTGCCAACGACGACACCGAACAGCATCGGCAGCGCGAAACTGGCAACCGCGGCACCCCCGGCAACCGCCATGGGCAGCAGCGCCAGGAACGTCGACACCGAGGTGAATACCGTGCGTGCCAGGGTGGCGGTAATGCTTTCGTTCAGCAGCGGCAGCAGCGGTCGGTCCGGTGCCTGGCGCAGGTTTTCCCTTACCCGGTCGAACACCACCACCTTGTCATTGATGGAATAGCCGATAAGCGCCAGTAGTGCCGCCACTGCCGTCAGGTTGAATTCCACCCCCGCCAGCACGAAAAAGCCGATGGTCTTGGTGAGATCCAGGGCAATGGTCAGGATCGCGGCCAGGGCAAAATGAAACTCGAAACGCAGCCACAGGTACATCAGCATGCCGGCCCCGGCCAGCAGCAGCGTCACCACCGTGGCGTCGGCGAAACTGCCGCTTACCCGGGGTCCCACCATTTCCACCCGGGGAAACCCGGCGTCGGGGGATTCCTCCAGCACCGCCTGTTTGAGCAGTGCCACGGCCTGGCCCGTGGCCACCTGCTCCGCTCCCCGGGCTGAATCGGTCATGGCCAGGCGCACCAGGTAGCGGCCCGTCTCGCCGAATTCCTGAATGGCCATGTCGTTCAGGCCCCGGGTCTCCAGGGCGGAGCGAAGGCTTTCCACGGAAGTCGCCGGGGCCGCCACCTCCACCACGGTGCCACCGCTGAAATCGATGCCATAATCCAGCCCCGGCTGCATAAACAGCGCGGCCGATCCCAGGGACAACACCGCCGACAGCACCAGCCCGGCCTTGCGTCCGGCCATGAAGTTCACCGGTTTGCTGCTGAGTCGATCCAGCACGTTCAGGCCGGTAATCTGCAGCGGGCGCCGGCCGGCTTTCGCCACCCGCCATCCCATCAGCGGACGGGTCACGGCAACGGCGGTGAACAGCGAGGTCAGCAGCCCGATACCGATGGTGACGGCAAAGCCCCGTACCGGGCCACTACCGAAGAGAAACAGCAGGCTCACGGCAATAAGCGTGGTCAGATTGGAGTCGACAATAGTGGCGTAGGCGCGCCTGAAGCCTTCATTCAATGCCACCCGGGCGGACCGGCCGCGTCGGCCTTCTTCCCGGATCCTTTCATTGATCAGGATGTTGGCATCCACCGCCATGCCAATAGTGAGAATAATCCCGGCGATTCCTGGCAGGGTAAGCGTAGCGCCCAGGAAACTCAGAATACCCAGTACCAGGCCCATGTTGATGCCCAGGCCCAGGCAGGCGATCAATCCCCAGCGACCGTAAACGGCGATCATGAATCCCACTACCAGTGCCGCCCCGATGAGCCCCGTGGTCAAGCCCATGGCGATGGCATCACTGCCCAGATCCGGTCCCACCGTACGTTCCTCGATGACGTCAAGGGGCGCCGGCAGAGCACCGGCCCGCAGCATCAGCGCCAGGTCTCCCGCTTCCCGGGAAGTAAAGGCGCCGCTGATTTCGCCGCTGCCCGCGGCGATGACGCTGCGAATTACCGGTGCCGTGATGACCCGGTCGTCAACGACAATGGCCAGGGCGCGGCCTATGTTTTCCCGGGTCATGTCACCGAACAGCCGGGCGCCCTCCCGGTCCAGCTGGAAAGTGACCACCGGCTCGCCGGTGTCCGGGTTGAAGGCCTGCCGGGCATCGCGGATGTGCTCGCCTTCAAGGGCGACCCGCTGTTCCAGGCGGTAAGGCCCGCCGGCTTCATCGTAACGCGTAACGCTATCGGCGTTACTGCCCGAACCGCCCCGGGCCGCCCAGTGAAAGGTCATTTTAGCCGTGGTACCGAGAAGCTGGCGTACCTGTTGCGGGTCATCCACCCCGGGCAGTTGTACCAGGATGCCGTCCCGGCCCTGGCGGGTGATACTGGGCTCCACCAGGCCGGACTCGTCCAGCCGCCGGCGCACAATTTCAAGGCTGCGCTCCAGGGCATCCGCCGTCAGGCTGTCACGGTAGTCTGCCGACGGGTCCAGGATGACCTGCCCGTCGCGCTGGCGAACCGAGTAGGACGACGCATCCGCCATCGAGCTGATCACTTCCTTGACGACGGTCTCCAGGGCATCCAGCTGGTCGGTCGTGGTTGCCACGATGCCAATGGCATCCGCGCTGACTGCAATCGGCTCGTGATGGACCCCAGCTTCACGCAGGGCCGGGGTGATCTGCTGGACCAGCTGCCGGTTGGTGCTGCTCAGCAGGTCCTCGGTGTCCACTGCCAGCAGCAGGTGGGACCCGCCACGCAGGTCCAGTCCCAGGGCCAGGGTATTGTCGGTATACCAGCCTGGCAGCCTGGCGTTAACGGCATCGGGCAGGACATTGGGCATGGCGCTGAGCAGCCCCAGAACGATGGCGAGGCTGTAGACAACAGTCCTCCAGGAAAGAGATTTCATGTGTAATCCTCATAGAACCGGGTCGCCGGCACCGGCAGAACCCGGGGAAACTCGAATCAGGAACAGGACCCGCCAGGGTTCCGCAGCACATTGCAGAACCTGTTCAGGTTTATTCCAGGGGAGTAAAACGGTGTAACTGGAGGATTAAACGGTTGGCGGTCCACGGGGGACGGGCAGGCGGCAGGCAGCGCTGCGCGGGTACTGGCAGGAAGCAATGACGGGGGCAACGGGCCGGGCAATGGCCAGGTTGACAGCACAGAGCACCGTAAACCAGGTTCCCGGCCAGCCGTCCGGATGGTCAGCGCCATCGGGTTCGGCAGACTGCCGGTGGTCGCGGCTGGCGGGATTGAGTCGCAACGGATCAACGCTGCCGGCCAGGGCCTGCTGTCCGGCCAGGTCGGCCAGCAGTGGCGCTGCCAGGTCACTGCCATCAACTGGAACAGGCCGGGCACCAAGAAGCAGACTCCACAGGCACAACATCACCAGTGGCGCTATTCGGCGGGAAACCAGGGGTCCCCCTGACGGGGACGGTGGTGAACGGGTCATGGCATAAGCAGCCAACTGGTGGACAGACTGATTATGTGGTGTCCCCGGAAAACGAATTCAAGGGGCGGCGATGTTTTCCGCTAACGTGCCAGGAGTCCTGTTTTCAGGATGGCTGCGCCAGGCTCAGACCCACCGAGGTTATCCGACCGTCCTTCATTTCCTGGATAACCAGTTTTACCGAGCCCAGCTGTACGCGGTCCCCGACCACGGGTTTACCGTAAAACTGCTTGAGCAGGTATTGCTCCAGCGTCGATTCCGCCTCCGCCGGGTCCACCGTAAATCCGTAGACCCCGGCGATTGCGCCTATCGGAGCTTCCGGGTACAGCCTGAACTCGCCGTAGAAGCGGCTGGATTCCAGGTCTGCATTGCGCGCCGCCGGCGCGAATACACGTCCCAGGGTGTTTCTGGCGTCATTGGTGGCCAGGAAGATCACCTGGTCGCCGGCGATCAGTTTCTGCCGTTTCGTCTCTCCCAGCAGCACGCCCTGGCGGATCACGCCCATCATCTGGCTGCCTTCGGCGGCCGGCAACCGGTCCACCCGCAGGCCGACGGCGTGGCTGTCCGCCATTACCGGGTAGATGAAAATCGCCTTGTCGTGTTCTTTCCGGACGGTGAGCTGCAGGAACTCCGGTTCCTTGGCGGTGCGCGGCACCTCGATCTGCAGCCACCTGGCAACCGGGGCGATGGTCCAGCCCTGGATGATCAATGACACCAGGACCACGAAAAACACCAGCTCGAAGTAGGTCTGGGTATTTTCCATTCCCGCCAGGGAGGGAAACAGGGCCAGGATAATGGGCACCGCACCGCGCAGACCGCACCAGCTGATAAACACCTGTTCCCGCCAGGGGAAATGGAAGGGCAGCAGCGCCACGACCACAGCCAGTGGCCTGGCGATGAAAATCAGTACGAAGGCAATGGCCAGTGCCGGCAGGATCAGCGGGATCACGTGGGTCGGAGTAATCAACAGGCCCAGCATCAGGAACATGCCGATCTGGCCCAGCCAGGCCATGCCGTCATGGAATCGGTGGATGTCGTTGCTGTAGGGCAGTGGCGCGTTGCCGACAATAACGCCGGCAATGAAAATGGCAAGAAACCCGCTGCCGCCCCACAGGTTGGTGATACCGAACAGGCTGATGCCGCCGGCCAGGGCCAGCAGCGGGAACAGCGACGACGGTATCGACAGCCTGCCCAGGAACCCGGACAGCAGGTAACCCCCGGCGAATCCCAGGACCAGCCCCAGGCCCATCTGGCTCACCAGCTCTCTGACAATAGTCCAGCCCTGGTTACCGGCGTCGCCGAGCTGCAGTAACTGCACCAGCGTGATGGTGAGGAAAATAGCCATGGGATCGTTGGATCCCGATTCGATCTCGAGGGTGGCACCGGTCCGCTCCTTGAGCTCCAGGCCGGCACTGCGCAACAGGCCGAACACGGCAGCGGCATCGGTGGAACCGACAATTGCACCGATCAGCAGTCCCTCCTGCCAGGACAGCGACAGGATGACATGGGCGGCGTACCCGGTGATCGCCGCGGTGACGATGACGCCAAGCGTCGCCAGGGAGAGCGCTGGCCTGAGGCTGACGCGAAAGGTACTTTTCTGCGTGCCCAGTCCGCCGTCGAAAATAATGATGGCCAGGGCGAGGTTGCCAAACAGAAAAGCCAGGCTGAAGTCGTCAAATCGTATGCCACCGGGCCCGTCTTCCCCGGCAAGCATACCCAGCACCAGGAATACCAGCAGTATCGGCGCGCCGATGCGTCGCGTAAACACGCTGGCGATGATGGCCAGCAGCGCCAGCAGTGCCGCGCCGAATATATACTGGTAAATAAGTGCTATGGTCATAACTTTACCGAAATGCCCGGAATACTACCTTGCTATCCCGGGCATCAATAGACAAATCTGAGTCTGATTTTCAGCGCGCAGGAACCACGCTCATCAGGTCCTGAATAAAGAAGGCTGCCAGTTCGTGTCTGCCGGCCTGATCCGATTTGGCGTAGATGCTGGCAGCCTGGGTGCGCACGGTTTTTTCTTTGACGGCACGCACCTCGGCAATCTCTTTCATGGAGAGGCCTTTTATCAGCAACAGCGCCACCTCCGCTTCTGAATCGGACAGGCCCCACTGCTGGAACTGGCCATCAATCACCGCAAGCATGTCCCCGGCCAGACGCGCATTCCTGGATTTTACCGTGGTAATTTCTCTATGCAGCCGCCGCACATGACGTAACTCGCCAGCCAGGACAATCGAGATGGCAAGAAACACCACGAATTCGATGGCCACGTGCCAGACGCCGTCCAGACCGGTGAGGATGTCGACCAGGATGTCGTAGGCGAAAAACAGCATGGCAGCTGCCAGCACGGCGGCTGGCAGGTAGCGTGTGACTTTCATTTCACTGTACTCTCTATACTGACTATACTGATTCTGTGCTTTCTGTACTTTCTATATTTTCTATCCCACAGTTACTGACGCTTTACGTCGCGTTGTACAGTGGCCTCGATCGGTGCGGGCGGCCGGGTGCTTGTTTTTTGCAGAAGTCGAAACTCATCAGTCAACCAGTTCAGTGCCGCTAACTGGATCTGACCGGTTTCAATTCTGCGATGGACAGGCGATGACCTCAGTTCCAAAGTGTTCCCTGCCCATGAATCTTCGTTGGGGTTTGTGGCACAGCAATAATTTTCCGTACTTGCTGTGCTCAGAATCGAGTCCTCGCAGTTGCCGCGTTAGTGGGAATCAGTGCGTCGGAAGCGGAACATGCGTCCCCAGACCGGTTGACCGATGAGAGTATGCAGAACTACCGCACCCACATGAAGCAGCAGGTATAGTGGTATCAATCCTTCACCCAGGGCGTGGGCCTCTTCCACCAGTTCGAACAAGGGCGTTTCAGCCCCTCCGAGCAGGAACAGCCCGGCACCGGTGGTTGCCATCCAGGCAAAAATCAGCAGACCCAGGGCCTGGACCAGGCCTGCCAGCCCTTCATGAGGACCCCGATCCGGCACCCTGAAGGTTATCAGGCCACGCAGATCGTCAATCACCATGCGCCATTGGCTGGCTGAAAACAGGGACCAGTGTCGAAATCCCAGGATGAGACTGTTGCCTGCACCCGCTCCCAGTCGCAGTAGCATTACAGCTGCCAGGGACAGGCCGAGATAGGCATGTAACAGGTAACCGAACGACCCGGTACCGCCTTCCGCCAGTTCAGCGGTCAGGTAGGCGGCCAGGCCGAAACCGGCCAGTCCCAGGTGAATCATCTTGGCCAGCCGTGGGTAAGATTGCGTTGGTGTTTGTGTTGGTGTTTTCATCTTGGACCTCCCGGGCGCTTCGCCCATTGCGTTGATCACAAGATAAGCCGGAAAACCCCCGGGGAAATCGGGCAAATGCCGGATTTGGGCCTGTTTGGACACTTGTCCTATCGTTGCACCGGCAATGAATCCCGGGCTGCAGCCGGTTCTCCGGCGTCGGGCCACAACTCGCCGGGGCCAGGACACCACAGCCAGTGGACAAGATCATGGGTTATCGCTACCGTTACCCCATTGAACCATTTTCCACTCTTCTCCAACCCCACTGCGCCCATACGGAGGCCTGCATCATGCGCCAGTTGACCCGTCTATTGCTGTTTCTGTTCCTGCCACTGTCACCGGGCCTCCAGGCCCAGGACAGCCTGCTGGGCTTCGACCCGGCCGGTACCGTGGCCCAGCGCGCCCTGGAGGCAGACTTCGATTCCCGTATTTCTGCCGTGGACCTGAACAACTGGCTGCGCATCCTGTCGCGGGAACCCCATCATGTGGGCTCGGCCGCCGGCCGCGAAGTGGTGGATTTCGTCGCGGCGCGATTTACCGAATGGGGTTACGACGTGGACATCGCCGAGTACGAGGTGCTGTTCCCCTCCCCCCGGACCCGTGAACTGGAACTGCTGGCGCCGGATCGCTATGTCGCCACCCTGACGGAGGATTCCCTGGAAGAGGACCCCAGTACCTTCCGCACCGACAACCTGCTGCCGCCCTACAACGCCTTCTCCACGGATGGTGAAGTGGAGGGGGAACTGGTATTCGTCAATTACGGTACGCCGGCTGACTACGAGGTACTTGATCGCTACGGCATTTCCGTGGAAGGCAAGATTGCCATTTCCCGCTACGGTGGCTCCTGGCGCGGCATCAAGCCCAAGCTGGCCGCGGAGAAAGGCGCCATTGGCACCATTATTTATTCCGATCCGGCCGATGACGGGTACGGCGCCGGGGATACCTATCCTGACGGACCGTTCAAAAATGAAAGCGGCGTCCAGCGTGGTTCGGTGATGGACATGCCAACCTACCCCGGGGACGTACTGACACCCTTTGTCGGCGCTACCGGTGACGTCCAGCGTCTTTCCCGGGAGGAAGCACCCACCATTACCGAGATTCCTGTTCTGCCCATCTCCTACCGGGACGCCCTGCCGCTGCTGCGGGCCATGGGCGGCGAGGTTGTCCCGGCGGAATGGCGTGGCGGACTGCCCATTACCTACCACCTGGGGCCGGGTCCGGCGCGGGTGCGCCTGAAACTGGAATTCAACTGGGACATGGTCACGGCCTATAACGTCATTGCCCGCCTGGAAGGTGCCGAGCACCCGGATCAGTGGGTCATTCGCGGCAATCACCACGATGGCTGGAACCACGGTGCCGCGGATCCCATCTCCGGCCTGGTGGCCCTGATGGCCGAAGCCAGGGCCGTGGCAGAACTGGCGGCCGCCGGTAATCCGCCGGCACGCACCATTGTCTACGCTGCCTGGGACGCTGAGGAACAGGGCCTGATCGGCTCCACCGAGTGGGTGGAAGACAACCACCGGGAACTGGATCGCAAGGCGGTGGCCTACATCAACACTGACGGCAACAGCCGCGGTTTCGTCCGCGTCGGTGGCAGCCACGTGCTGGAAAAACTGGTCAACGAGGTAATCAATGACGTTACCGACCCGCAGACCGGGGTATCGGTGGCCGCCCGGCGGCGCGCCTACATCGAGGTCAACGGCAGCGACCGGGACAGGGCCGAGCTGAACAGCCGTGCGGACCTGCGCATCAGTCCACTGGGATCCGGTTCCGACTACTCGCCGTTTCTCCAGCACCTGGGCATCGCCTCGTTGAATATCTCCTATGGCGGCGAAGGCAATGACGGTTCCTATCACACCCTGTACGACACCTACGAACACTACACCCGGTTTCGCGATCCGGGTATGGCTTACGGGGTCGCCCTTGCGCAAACTGCCGGACGGGCCACCCTGCGACTGGCCAACGCGCCACGACTACCCTTCGAGTTCACCGGCCTGGCGGACAACATCGCCGGGTACGTGAACGAGATCGAGGAACTGGCTACCGGCATGCGGGAGCAGACCCGGGCCACCAATGCCCGCATCGATGAGGGTGTCTATGCCCTGGCCCTTGATCCTACTCGAAGCCTGGGACCGCCGACACGAAAAACCGAAGTGCCGTTCTTCAATTTTGCCCCGCTGAAAAACGCACTGGACGAACTGCAACAGGCGGCCGTCGCCTACCGGGAAACGAGTACTGCCAGCGGCGCGTCGGCAGAAGAGAATATCCTGCTGTACACCAGCGAGCGGGTACTGACCCGGGACGATGGCCTGCCGGGTCGGCCCTGGTACACTCACCATATTTATGCCCCGGGGTTTTACACCGGTTACGGGGTCAAGACCATCCCCGGCGTCCGCGAGGCAATCGAACAGCGGCAGTACGACGCGGCCCAGGACGAGATTGACGTTGCCGCGGAAGTACTCAGGGATATGGCCGATCGGGTGCGAAATTTAAGACGCTGAGCCAGCTTCAGTTGAGTTCCAGCCACACAGGTTTGCTGCCGGCCGGCCGTGTCCTGCAGTGGTCCGGCAGGTACAGGCGCCATGTCTGATTACACTATTGCCTGGTTGCAGATACATTTTTGTGTATTCCTCTGGGGATTCACCGCCATTATCGGCAGGCTGACCGGCATGGCGGCCATGGAGCTTGTGCTCTGGCGCATGGTGCTGGTTGCCGGCGTGCTGCTGGCTATTCCCAGGGTGTGGCGGGGCCTGGGTCGACTGTCACCCAGGCTGCTGCTGCAGTTCTCCGGCATCGGCGTGCTGGTGGCACTGCACTGGATAAGCTTCTACGGATCGGTGAAACTGGCCAACGCCTCGGTGGCGGCCACCTGCATGGCCACCGCACCCATATTCATGAGCGTCATTGAGCCGCTGGTCACCGGCAAACGTTTTGACCGCAAGGAATTGCTGCTTGGCGTTCTGGTGCTCCCCGGCATGGCGCTGGTCGTGGGTGGCACGCCGGAGCAGATGAATGCGGGGATCGCCGTGGGCGTACTTGCCGCCCTGCTGGCCGCCCTGTTCGGTGCCTGCAACAAGCTGTTGATCCTGCAGACCGACTCCCTCACCGCCACCGGCGTGGAAATGTCCAGTGGTGCCGTCACCGTCCTCGCCATCATCCTGAGCATGAGCCTGATGCCGACGATGGCTGATCTCGACGCCACGGTCTTCATCAGTTTCTACGACCTGTGGCGTGTCCCCTCCGGCACCGACCTGTTGCTGCTGGTGGTACTGGCCCTGGCCTGCACGTTGTTACCCTTTGCCCTCAGCCTGAAGGCCATGCGTCACCTGTCAGCCTACGCCACGGTACTGGCGGTCAACCTGGAACCGATATACGCCATGATCCTGGCCATGCTGATCCTGGCGGAGCAGCACGAGCTGAATGGCTCCTTCTACCTGGGTGCCCTGATCATCCTGGCGGTGGTATTCTGCTACCCCGTGCTGACGCGAAAGGGGCGTCGGGCAGCCAACCGGCAGGCAAAGCCGGTACACCCCGAGGCGCAGTCCGCCACGCTTGTCAACGACAGGCCGGGGGAATAAGGTATTTATCAAAAATAAAGGTAACCCGGCGAGGCGAGGTCCGCCGCAGCACAAGCGTCCTGCCGGTGACCCTGTTCCGGGGCCACTCTTCAACGCGGCGTAAAAAAATTGTAACTTTGACACAACAATGAGGGTTACCAATGAAAACCATGCCAGCTCACATTCCAGGCTCGACTCTGATTACAACAGCCCTGATGCTGGCCGCCGTGGTCTGGTCTGCTGCCCTTCAGGCCCAGCCGTTCGCTTTTGCCGAACCGGCGTCCCGGTACCAGTCCGCCATCGATCGGGCCAGGGATGAGATCCGCGAATTGATGGACAATGGCGCACCCGGCGTTTCCATTGCCGTTGGTGTTGACGGTGACCTTGTCTGGGCCGAGGGTTTCGGCTATGCAGATGTCGAGAACCAGGTACCGGTATCGCCGTTGACCAGGTTTCGCATCGGCAGTGTGTCCAAGACCATGACCTCCATCGCCCTGGCCCGGCTTTTCGAGGAAGGCGTGATCGACCTGGATGTGCCGATTCAGACCTACCTGGCCGACTTTCCAGAAAAGGAGCAAGGCATAATCACCTTAAGGCTGCTGGCTTCCCATCGTGCCGGTGTGCGCCACTATCTCCCGGACGGGTCGGACAACCTGATCAAGGAACATTACGACAGTGTCCTGGATGCGCTGGAGGTCTTTGCCGCAGATCCGCTTATCGATGTGCCCGGGGCACGGTATTCCTATTCCAGTCATGGTTACAATTTGCTGAGTGCCGTGCTGCAGGAAGCCAGCGGTGTCGAGTTCCTCACCCTGATGCGCACAACGGTATTCGGGCCACTGAACCTGATCGCAACCGTTGCCGACCACACCGATCTGATCATCAGTCACCGCGCTGCACCCTATAGCCGCAGAGACGGACGACTGGTCAATGCCCCGTTTGTTGACAACAGCTATAAATGGGCCGGTGGTGGTTTCCTGTCAACGCCGTCAGACCTGGTGCAGTTTGGCTTCGGTGTATTCAATAGCGGTATCCTGAAGGAGGAGACCCTGAAGCTGCTGCTCAGTCCGCCGCTATTACCCAATGGCGAAATCGCTGATCAGAACTACGGCCTGGGCTGGATGATCTTCGACGAAGACGCACCGTGGGTCGGTCACACCGGAGGCTCGGTGGGAGGAAACACGCTGTTCATGATCAACCCCGAAGAGGACATTGTCGTTGCCCTGGTGTGTAACCTGTCGGGTTGCCTGGGTATGAACCCGGATGTGGGGGACATCGGAGCCTATTTCATCCAGTAAAACTGCCTGCAGGAATACAGTTGTTAAAAATTTCCGGCATTCAGCGGCGGGAGCCGGTGAGGGAACTGATCAGCGTGCGCTGGGTGGATTCCCGGCCGAAGCGCCAACTGCTGAACAGCAGGGCCAGCAACGAAAATCCTGCCAGTACGGCGATATCCAGTATCACCGGGAAATCAGCGGCGACGCCCGGACCTGTCAACGCATGCTTAAGCAGATCGACGGCGTAGCTGAACGGGTTCAGCCTGGAAACCAGGGACAGGACACCCGGCAGTCCGCTTACCGGGTAAAGTGCACCGCTGAGGAAAAACACCGGAAAAATAACGAAGTTCATGATTGCGGCGAAATTATCCAGGGTCTCGGCGACGGCGGCAGTGATCATGCCGAGACCGGCACAGGCAATCGCCGTGGTCACCAGGGCGAAGATAAATAAAGGCGATACCAGGTCCGTAATCGACAGGAAACCCAGGACCAGCAGCACCAGGCATAACAGGCCGACCTGCACCAGCCCCGCCAGGGCCGAGGCCAGCATTTTACACACCACCATGCCGTAGGCCGGCATGGGTGCGACAATCATCATGCGCATGACACCTGACTCTTTATCATAGACAGTGGTCAAAGCGGACAACATGGCACCGAACAGCAACGTCATGCCAAGCACTCCCGGCACCAGGAACTGCTGGTACCGGGCAATATTGTCACCATCCATGATGGAACCAACACCGCCACCAATCACGAACAGCCAGATCAATGGTCGCACCAGGCTGGAAAGCAGCCGTGACTTCTGGCGAAAGATCTTCACAAGCTCCCGGCGGAGCACGGCTCGAACTGCACTCAGCATGAACCTGTCCCCCGTTCGCCGGCAGACAGCCAGAGAAACACGTCGTTCAGGTTCGGTTTCCTGATGCGCAGCGTATCGGCCCTGTCCGCCAGCAGCGCCTGGATTTCTTCCATCCCGGCGTGAGTCCTGTCGACCTTTCGAACCAGGATCGCCCGTCCCTCCACCAGGAATTCCCCCGGTGTCAGATCCAGCACCGACAGGCATTCGTCAACCCGTGCTGTCTCTATTTCAAGAATACGATCCCCCAGGCTGCTGACCAGTTCGCCGGGCGCGCCGGATTTTATGGCCATGCCGTCCCTGATGAAACACACCTGGTCACAGGGTGCGGCTTCTTCCAGGTAGTGGGTGGTGAGCACCACGGTGAGCCCACTGTCTTTGATCAGGTCCTGGACAAAACGCCACATTTTATTGCGGCTGGGCAGGTCGAGTCCCGCCGTCGGTTCGTCAAGGAACAGGACCCGGGGGTCGTGCAATACTCCCCTGATCAGATCCACGGCTCTGCGCATACCGCCGGAGAGCGTGCCGACTTTCTGCTGACGCCTGTCCTGCAACTCGAACAGGGGCAACAGCCCGTCGATTCGGGCCCGACAGTACTGCCGGGAAAGTCCGTACAGTCCGCCGGAAAAAAGCAGGTTTTCTTCGACAGTCATAGATCGATCAAGTGCGGGTTCCTGGAAGACCAGGCCGATTTTCTGCCGTACCTGCACCGGCTCGGTCACGGTGTCCAGACCGGCGATGCTTATGCAGCCACTGGTTGGTGCAAGCAGCGTCGCCAGCATGTGGATGGTCGTGGTTTTTCCTGAACCGTTGGGACCAAGGAGTCCAAAGAACTGGCCTTCGGGAATGCGCAGCGACAGGCCGTTCACGGCGCAGGACTCCCCGAACTGCTTGACCAGTTCCCGGGCCAGAATCATCCGCGGTTCTCAGGCTGCAGGAGTTCTTCCTGGGTCAGCCGTCGCGAGTTGCTGTCGTCCCGGTAGAACAACAGCGGTCGGACTTCGTCCGCATCAGGCTTGGGTTGCTGCGCCAGGGCAACCTGTTCTTCGATAAGATGATGGTGGGCCGATTTACTGCAGACCGGATCCGCGTTGGTGGCATCACCGGTAAGCAGGTAGGCCTGACAGCGACAACCGCCGAAGTCCCTGGTTTTTTCGTCACAGCTCCTGCAGGGTTCTTTCATCCAGCTGTCGCCGCGGTAGGCATTGAAGCCTGGCGACTGGTTCCAGATCCAGCTCACCTCATGATCACGGACATTGGGAAACTCCAGCCCGGGCAGCATCCTGGCTTCATGGCACGGTAACGCCAGGCCATCCGGCGCGATATTCAGAAATACAGATCCCCATCCGTTGGTACACCCTTTGGGTCGGTCTGCGTAATAGTCCGGTACCACGAAATAGAGCTTCATGGCATTGCCGAGCCGCTCCCGGAAACGGTTGGTAACTTCTTCCGCCCGCTGCAGCTGTTCCCTGCTGGGCATGAGGTGTTCGCGGTTTTTCAGTGCCCAGGCGTAAAACTGGGTGTTGGCCAGTTCTACGTGGTCAGCCCCCATGGCCTCGGCCATTTCCAGGATCTGTTCGATATGATCGATATTCAACCGGTGCAGCACCACGTTGAGTACCATGGGGTAGTCGTATTGCTTGATCAGCCTGGCCACTTTCATCTTCAGCTCGAATGTCCTGGTGCTGGACAGGAAATCGTTCATTTCTTTGGTTGAATCCTGGAAGGACAGCTGGATCTGGCCAAGCCCGCCTTCCTTGAAAGCGGCGATGCGTTTTTCGGTGAGCCCGACACCCGAGGTGATAAGGTTGACGTAGTAGCCCATGCTGCTGGATTCGGCGACCAGCTCTTCCACGTCATCCCGCACCAGCGGTTCGCCGCCGGAGATGCCGAGCTGCACCGCACCCAGTTCCCGCGCCTGACGCAAGGCGGTCAGCCATTCCTGCGTGGACAGTTCCGCGCCAAACGTCGACGAGTAATTCAGGGGGTTGTAGCAGAAGACGCAGTGTAACGGGCATTTGTAGGTGATTTCTGCATTGACCCAGAGCGGGCCCGCCGGTGATTTAAACGATTCGGATCCAGCCTTTGTCATGTATCTCCTCCAGAAATTCGACCACATCCTGTCTGAGGTCGGCGTCAGGGAATGCCTGTTCCAGGTCCGCTACGATGTCATTGACGCTGGCATGACCATCGATACGCTTGATAATCTGCCCTGCGCTTTCAGTCAGCTTGATGAGCCCTTCCGGGTAGAGCAACACGAAGGCGTCCTGGGCCGGCTCCCACTGAAACCGGTACTGCCTTGTCAGGCTCAGGGGTTTGTCTTCCGGCAGGCTCACGTCGGCATCCTGGCTATCAGGCCCTGGCGATCTTCGCCCAGTCCATAGGTAACTTGCATGGCATCGAGCATTGTCCACAGCACGTCGAGTTTGAACTGCAGGATCTGCAGCGCGCTTTCCTGCTCGCTGCGGGTTTTAAAGTAGTCAAGGGTAACGCGCAGTCCGTGCTCGACATCCCGGCGCGCTTCGGACAGGCGTTTGCGAAAATACCGGTAACCACCCTCGTCGATCCAGGGATAGTGAGCCGGCCAGCTGTCCAGGCGCTTCTGGTGAATGGTGGGTGCGTACAGTTCGGTAAGCGAAGAACAGACGGCTTCCTGCCACGGTGCGTTCCTGGCAAAATTGACATAGGCGTCGACCGCAAAGCGCACCCCGGGTATCACGCCTTCAAGGGACAGCACCTTGTCCCGGGACAGGCCAACGGCTTCGGCAAGCGCCAGCCATGCCTCGATACCGCCTTCGTCATCGCCGATGCCATCGTGATCGAGAATCCGCTGTACCCATAGACGGCGGTGCTCCCGGTCGGGCATATTCGACAGGACTGCGCTGTCCTTGATGGGAATCATGACCTGGTAGTAGAAGCGGTTGAGCACCCAGCCCTGGATCTGTTCCCTGGAACACTGACCGGAGTTCATCGCGATATGGAACGGATGGTGTATATGATAGCTCCTGTCCTTGCCCCGAAGCCTTGCTTCGAAGTCTTCAACAGACCATGGTGTCCTGCTTGTGCTCATGCTGCATCATCCACCTGGAATCAATCAGACAGTGAAGTCCATGCCGTCATAGGCGACTTCGATATTTTCACTTGTCAGTGTCCCGCGCTCCGCCGAGTCTTCACGGAGGATGGGGTTGGTATTGTTGATATGAATCAGAATCTTCCGGGACGCCTGCAGCGGCCGAAGAACCTCGATCATGCCGCCGGGTCCCGATTGCGGCAGGTGTCCCATGTCCAGTGACATTTTGTCGGCGATGCCGAGCCTGGCCATTTCGTCATTGGTCCAGCAGGTTCCATCCACCAGCAGGCAGTCAGCCTGCTCCATGAACGGCAGGACGTGGGACTCGATGGCACCCAGCCCGGGCGCGTAAAACAGCCTGTTTCCGGTCCCGGTGTCTTCAATCTGTATACCCAGGTTGTCCCCGTCATGAGGGTCGTGGCGGTGAGGCGAATAGGGAGGCGCTTTGCTGCTCAACGAAACCGCTGTAAGCCTGAGACCTGGAACGCCTGCAGGTTCGAAACTGTTTCCCGGTTCCGTTGCGATCCGGTTCCAGGATACCCCGCAGAAATGGTCCAGGATATTGAAGATGGGATTGCCCTGGGTCAGGTCCTCATGGACCATGTCGGTACAGTAGATGTTCAGTGGAGTCTTGCCTTCCCGCAGCATGAACAGTCCGGTGGTGTGATCGATCTGGGCGTCGATGAGAACGATGGATCTGACCGCGGTGTCGCGGATGGTACGGGCCGGCTGCAACTCCGGAAAGCTTTGAAACTGGGTCAGGATATCCGGCGAGGCATTGAACAGCAGCCAGTTGATGTTATCCCCCGACACGGCGATGGATGACTGGGTCCGTCTCTGCGCATCGATTGTGCCTTTTCTGACCCCATCACAATTGGGGCAATTGCAATTCCACTGTGGAAATCCACCGCCGGCAGCAGAACCCAGCACTCTTATCCGCATGATTTAGGGAACCTCTGATCAATTATGGAAGTGCTCTGCGGGAGTCTGTCGGGCGCTACTGCAAGGCGTCGTGCGCAGGGAATGGCCGTCGCCCTTGCCAAGCGCGACAACACCGCAGTGGCGCCCGACAGGCCCCGCCCAAAGGGGCTTTCAGGCGAGCCCACTGCCTTCGTTGTCTTGCCTTGACAGGCCGACGCATGCCGGCGGCAAGACGCCTCGTCAGTGAACTCGCCTGCAAGCCAGAGTATTTCCATAATTGATCAGAGGTTCCTTAGTCTTTTTCTGGTTTACGGTCTGGAAAATGACAATCATTCGTCGACAAAGAATTGCGCAATCAGTGCAGAATGACAAAGTGTCGAAGTGAAAAGTGTCGAAGTGACAAGGAAAGCCCCGGACCGGGGCGTTTCCAGGTACCATCCGGCTTGGATCAGCGGGCGGCGACGTACATGGTAACTTCAAATCCTAAACGCATTTCTGTGTACTTTGGCTTGGTCCACATGGTTCTTATCTCCTGTGTAATTTGCATTAAGCCTGACAAACTCCCGGTTCAGCTGGACCGGAATTGCCTGCCTGGCGCCATGCCGGTACAGTTGCCGCTTTCCGGACTATCCGACAAGCGTTAATCTGCCTTGGCATGACAGAACCATTGTGCGCCCGTCCCCGGATTCTGCCTGCAGGATTTTCAGTAAAGCGGCCTAATGATTTTCATTAGAATTAACCGGACCCCGGTCCGGTACCAGGGCTGGAAAAAGCCCGCCAGGTCCCGGACGCCGCAGCTTCCGGCCACGGCAGCAGCGCCAGCACGGGGGACCCGTGGAACGACGGCGCACTGCACGCTGTTGTTGCCAGGACTGCATTGAGGGTTTAATTGCACCATGGGACTTTCGATCCGACCTCACTTTCCATCCGACCCCACGTTCAATCCGGCCACCGGATCTGATCACTCGAACTGACAACCTGACTGACCGCCATGTATCCCGCCATCGAACCCTACTTTTCAAATCAGATCCAGGTGTCCCCTGTTCATTCCCTTTATGTTGAGAGAAGCGGCACCAGGGGAGGATTCCCGGTGCTGTTTCTTCATGGCGGCCCCGGCAGCAGCTGCAATGCCGACCACAGGCGGTACTTCGACCCTGGTTTTTTCGATATCGTGCTATTCGACCAGCGCGGCTGTGGCAGGTCCACACCGCTGGGAGAAGTCGCGGAAAACGACACCTGGCAGCTGGTGGAGGATATCGATGCCATCAGGACCAGCCTGGAGCTGGGTGACAGGGTCTGCCTGTTCGGCGGATCATGGGGCAGCACCCTGTCCCTGGCCTACGCCACCCGGTATCCCCGGGCAATCGAAGAGATGATTCTCCGCGGTGTTTTCCTTGGTACCGGGGAAGAAGTGCGCTGGTTCACTGACGGACTGGCCAGGTTTGCGCCCGGGGCCTGGCAGGAATTTGCCGATGGCACGGTTGATGACCTGGTGGAATACTACTACCGGGAGGTGAATTCACCGGACCGGGCAATCGCCTCCCGGGCGGCCCGTCGCTGGGCCAGCTACGAAGCCCGGACCATGCGCATCGGTGCCAGTGACACCGTGCAGAACAGGGATATCCCGCTGCCCGCCGGCGACCCACTGCTGGCCAGAGTTAGGGTGCAGCTGCATTACCTGAAGAACCGCTGTTTCCTCGATGACAATCAGCTGCTGGAGTCGGCCACGGACATCACCATGCCGGTGACCATCGTCCAGGGCGGCCTTGACTTCATCTGCCCCCCTATTACGGCATTTCGTCTTGGCAAGTTGTTACCGCGGGGCACATTGCGCCTGGTGAATGATGCAGGGCATGATGGCATGTCCGGAAAACTGGCCGCGGCATTGACCGAGGAAGCCAACCGGCTTCGCGACCGATTGAGGAACAGGCATGAGTCTGCGATTTAGGGTCAATCTGGCAATCTCCCTGCTGGGCATTCTGTTCGTCGCCGTGACGGCCTACATACTGATCGATTACAAACGTCAATCGATAAGCGAGGAAATAGATGCCGGAACCCGGGTGACGATTCAACTGTTGGAATCCATCTCGCTGAATCCCGCCACGTTTCAACCGGAATCGGACCCGATAGTGGGCCTGACCCAGTACCTGCGAAGCGTCGGCCGGGTGCGGGCCAACGAAGTCCGCCTGTATGACGCGGACAATGAACTGATTTACGAATCACCGCCTTCCGAGTACAAGCAGGGTCGCTACGCCCCTGGCTGGTTTTCCAGACTGGTGGCACCCGACTCCCAGGAATTCAGGCTGAACCTGGACGTCGCCTCGATACTGGTGACACCTGACTCGTCCCGGTCGGTGCTGGATGCCTGGGATGAACTGAGCAGCTTTGGCGTACTGATACTGGTGTTTTTCGTCCTGCTGAATTTCGCGGTTTTTCGCATGCTGGGGCGGTCCATGAAACCACTGCAGGGCATCCTCGCCGCCATGTCGGACATGGAACAGGGCAGGCTGACCTCACGCCTGCCCGACTACAAACTGCCGGAGTTCAATGCCATCAGCCACACCTTTAACCGGATGGCTGCCTCGCTGGAAGACGCACTGAAACAGAACGCGCGCCTGGCGCTGATCGCCCAGCAGTCCAGCGACGCCATCATGATACGGGATCTGGACGGCCGGATTTCATTCTGCAACCCGGCCCTTGAACGGTTGTTCGGCATCGATGCCGTTGAAATTGTCGGGTCGCCAACCAGCATAATCATTCCCCCGGACTGTGACAGGCGACTTGCCGAAATCCAGGATCGCGTGCTCAACGACCGGCGCACCGAGTTCCTGGAAACACAGATCAGCACCAGGGAGGGCAGACTCGTGGAGGTTGCGGTTTCCATCACGCCCCTGATCGAGCCCTCCCGGGAAGAAGTGATCGGTGAGATTTACGCCATTCGGGACATGACCGAACACCGGCAGAGAATGGCCGCCGAAGTGGAACTGGAACAGAGCCGGAAACTGACGCAATTGATACAGGTGAAGCTGGAAGAAGAAAGGAAAAGCATCGCCCGGGAGTTACACGACGAACTGGGACAGTGTGTCACTGCAATCAGGACCATCGGCACGGCAATCGCCAACCGGTCTGGCGAGGACCAGCCGGAGAACCGGCAGAACGCCAATACCATTGTCGAGGTTGCCACCCATATCTACGATGTCGTTCACTCCATAATCAGGCAGTTGCGACCAAGCGCCCTGGATCACCTGGGCCTGGCCGATGCGGTGCGCGACGTGGTCGAACAGTTCCGCCGCCAGCATCCGGACCTGACCATAGACCTCGAAATCAGCGGCGAACTGAATCGCTTTGCAGAGCAGTTCAATATTACGGTTTACCGGGTTATCCAGGAGTGCCTGACCAACACGGTAAAGCATGCGGAAGCGTCGCACGTGGTGGTAAGGTTATCGCTTCGCCAACGGCAAAATATGCCCGAGGGACTGGAGATACGCGTGATGGACGATGGCCGCGGACTGGGTCCGGACTTCTCCGAGGGTCGACGGTTCGGCCTGCTTGGTATGAAAGAACGGGTCCAGGCATTCGGCGGCGAGGTTCAGGTGGACTCGACTCAGGACCGGGGTACATGGATAGTGGCAATGTTGCCCGTCGCCGGTCACCGCAGGGCACGCTGACCCGTGTCGTTCCCAGGGAGGTTTTATGGCTGAGCCCGGTATCAAGGTCATGCTGGTGGACGATCACACCGTGGTGCGCATGGGCTTTCGCCTGCTGCTGGAAGGCGCACGGGATATCGAGGTGGTCGGCGAAGCCGAAAGTGGCGAGGACGCCGTCCGGCAATTTCAGGAACTGGCTCCGGACGTCATGCTGATGGATATTTCCATGCCGGGCATCGGTGGCCTGGAGGCTATCGAAAGGGTGCTCGCCAAGGAGCCGGAACAGAAAATACTCGTGCTTTCAGCGCACGAAGACGTGATGCATGCCAAGCGGGTTCTCAAGGCGGGAGCAACCGGTTACCTGACCAAGCGCAGCGCAGCCGATGTGCTGCTTGAAGCTGTCCGGACGGTATCCACGGGCAAGGTCTATGTGGAACCGGGGATCGCCCAGGAGCTTGCCGCGGAGCGGGTTTCCGGATCGAAAAATCCGGTTGACGCCCTGAGCGAAAAGGAATTCAAGGTGTTTCTCGCCCTGGCCAGGGGCCAATCCGTGCAGAAGATCGCCGAGGTGATGTCACTCAGCCCCCGCACCGTCGGCACGCACCTGTACAACATCAAGCAGAAATTGAATGCCTCCAACAGTGCCGAGCTGGCGATTATCGCCATGAGATCCGGACTGATTGATCTGTGACCGCACACCAGACAACTGCATTTATCCCTGAATGCAATCGAAAACAGGTTGCTGGTACTCCTCCGCGAAGGTAATGACAGGTTCCTTCAGGAACCTCTGATAAATTATGGAAGCCAGAGGTTTTCCCTGATTAATCACCGGTTCGTTAACGTTTTCTTAACGGTTTCTTAACGTTGGTTAAGCCCCACGGCGCCACGTCATCAGTACAATAGCATCTCTTTGATTGTCCCCTGACGGTGATGTTTACCGGGTCTACAGGTACTGGCGAATAAAAGGATTTTCCGATTATGAAGCATTCACGAATTCTGTTGCTGGCAATCACCACAGGTCTCACTGCCACGGGCGCGCTCCGGGCGCAGCAGATCGAGGAGATTGTGGTGGCAGGCAATCCCATCGGTGAGCTGGGACTGGACCAGACATCCAATGCCGGGTCCCGACTGGGCCTGTCGCTGATGGAAACCCCCGCCTCGGTAGAGGTCATCAGCAGCGAGGTGATGCGGGCCCGCGGCTACCAGAAACTGTCCGATGCCGTACAGAGCCTGCCGGGAGTGGTGTCCGGAGAATCCCCGGCAGCACCCTCCATGTTTTCCATGCGCGGTTTTACCCGCTCCCAGATCACCATTCTGCGGGACGGCCTCTGGGTTGGTCCCGCCAACATGGTTATGCGCCCACAGAATACCTTTAACCTGGATCGGGTGGAGGTCCTGCGAGGACCGTCTTCGGTATTGAACGGCCAGGGCGCGGTGGGCGGTGCCGTCAATGCCGTGAACAAGAGTGCCGACCATTCCCAGCCACAGGCCGTCGATGCCATGGCGTCTTACGGTCGCTTCGACACTTACCAGGCAGGCCTGGGGGCCGGAGGCGCCCTGAGCGATTCCCTGTGGTACCGGGCGGACATCAGCCAGTTCGGTTCAGAAGGTTACGTGGATCGAATGGACCCCAGGTCAACCAACCTGACCGGCAGCCTGCACTGGCAGGCCAGCGAGGAACTGGCTATCCGGGTGGCGGCCGACTTCCTTGACGATGACCTGGCCGATTACTGGGGAACGCCGCTGGTGCCGACTTCCTCGGCCCGCTCTCCCATGACCGATGTCATTTCCACCACCACCGGTGAAACCGTCGATGCCAGGATGCGATTCAACAACTATAACGTAAGCGACAGCCGGGCCGAGTCAGACCAGCTGTTTCTGCGAGCGGACCTGATCTGGAATCCCGCCAGCAACCTGGAGATTCGCAACACACTGTATCAATTCGATGCCGACCGGGAGTGGCTGAATGCCGAAGGTTACGTGTATTGCACCCAGGTGGTGGATGTCTGTACGCGGACCGATGTCATCCAGCGCTACTACGGCTACTTCTTCGTCTTTCACGACCAGGATCTGATGGGCAACCGGTTTACCGCCCAATATGATCACCAGGTTGGGGACATGGAAAACCGGATCCTGGCCGGTTTCGAAATAACCGACCTGGATTTCGTTCGCAGCAGGGGATTCCGGCGCAGTGTGCCGCTGCAGCCCGGCGATGCTGTCGATCCCTTCAGTCCCGTTCCCGGGGTGTACGGGCCGGAAGAACTGCGCGGCATCAGTCCGACAGATATCGAGACCCGTGCCGTTTTCGCAGAAAACGCGCTTACCATCAGCGAACATATCTCCCTGGTTGGCGCACTGCGCTACGAGGAACTGGACCTGAACCGACTCAATTTCAACGCCGCCGGTGCCCTTGAGTCATCCAGTTTCGACCGGGATTTTAACTGGTGGAGCTGGCGCCTTGGCGGCGTATACAGCTTCACCGACAACCTGGTTGCCTACGCCCAGTACAGCGACGCCAAGGATCCGGTCAATGCTAATATTTTCCTGGTAAGCGCCGGTGAGAACCTTGATCTGACCGACGCGGTACAGTGGGAAATCGGCCTGAAAACAGTATTCATGGATGGTCGCTCCGAAGCCACCCTGGCCTGGTTCGATATTGACCGGGATGACGTACTGGAGCAGGTCGGCGTCGACAGCGCCACCAACGTCGGCGGTCGCAGTGCCCGGGGACTGGAGATCGCCAGCACCCTGCGTGCCACCGATCAGTGGCGCCTGGGTGCCAATGCCGCCTGGACCGATGCACAATTCGATTCCTCGGTGAACTTCATCACCTTCGCCGGCAATACGCCACCCAACGTTGCGCAAGTGACCGCCAACCTGTGGACCAGTTACAGCCAGGTGGCAGGACTGCCCCTGGACCTGGGAGGCTCCATCCGTTACGTAGACGACCGGTTCGGCGACAACGCCAACACGGTAACCCTGCACGATTACCTGATCACGGACCTGTACGCCAGCTGGTCGCTGCAGAATTACCGCATCACGGCCCGGTTATATAACGCCACCGATGAAGACTATTCCCCCTGGTCGGACATATTCTACATGCAACAGAATGATCCGGGGTTCCTGTATGCCAACCAGGTTCTGCTGGGTGCTCCCCGTGCATGGGAAATCAGCCTGGACATGGCATTCTAGGGAAGTGGTTACAGAGTCAATGATCAGGACAGCAGGATGACGCGATTACTGGTAACCGTGCACCGGTGGCTGGGGATCGTGTTGTGCCTGTTTTTCGCCATGTGGTTTGCCAGTGGCATGGTGATGATGTATGTACCCTTCCCGTCTCTGCCCGATCAGGATCGTTTAGCCTACCTCGACACTATTGCTGCCTCAGGAATCCGCATCGATCCGGGCACTGCGGTTTCCCGTTGTCCGGCAGGCAGATTATCGGGACTGCGACTGATCAGCATTGCCGGTCGCCCGGCCTATATTTGCCATGTCGAATCGATGGCCGTTGCGGCGGTTTTCGCGGACGACGGTTCAGCCGTGCCGGTTCCGGCGATTTCCGCTGGCGGGAACCGGGGGCCGTTCGATTATGATCAATGGGTGGTGCATCAACGCTTCGATCCCTACCGGCCGTTTTTCCGCCAGGATCTGAATGACGCCGCAGGAACGCAGCTGTACCTTTCCAGCCGGACTGGCGAGATAGTGCTGCAGACCACAGCACGACAACGGGCCTGGAACTACGTCGGCGCGGTAGTTCACTGGATTTACCCTACCGTGCTGCGCAAGGACTGGGCACTCTGGGACAGGACCGTGTGGTGGCTGTCCCTGGCGGGCATTGCCGGCGTGCTGATCGGCCTGTACCTTGGTGGCTCGGCGTTTTTTCGCGTTCGCCGACTCAGGCGTGCAGGGCTAAGTCCGTATCGGGGCTGGCTGCGCTGGCACCACGTCCTGGGACTGGTTACGGGTCTGGTGGTGTTCACCTGGATTTTCAGCGGCTGGCTGTCCATGGACCACGGGCGACTGTTTTCCATACCGGACCCGACAGCTGAACAGGTTGCCAACTTCAGAGGCAGGTCCCTCAGGGAAATCGCCGGGCAGACATCCAGGGCGGAACTGACAACCTTCACCCCCGTAAAGGAAATCAGTTTTCATGCCGTGGCCGGCAACACACTCATCCTGGGCAGAACCGGCTCCGGCGACCCGCTGACAAGGACAATCACCCGGTCAGAACTCGTTACCGCCACCGGGCAGGCGTGGCCAGGCACTGCAATAACGGACATTTCCACTGTTCCTGAAGACGATATCTATACCAGTCTTCGCGAAGGCAGCCTGCCTTTGGGAACCTATCGCATCGAACTTGACGATAACAGTGACACCTGGGTCCATATCAATTCAGAAAATGGTGAGATCGTTTCGGTCATGGACCGTAGCAGACGGACATACAGATGGCTGTACAACGGGCTGCACAGCCTGGATTTCCCTGGTCTGGTGGATAACCGCCCACTCTGGATACTCACCATGACACTGTTGTTGTCGGCTGGCCTGGCATTCTCTCTTACCGGGATAGTCCTCGCTTTCAATCACTTGCGACGATTACGGCTAACCAGGCAGCACAAGGCAGGCTGACCAGTGTCGTCTCCATGCGGGTTTTGAGGTGATGTCACTCAGCCCCCGTACGGTGGGCACGCACCTGTACAACATCAAGCAGAAACTGAAGGTTGGCGCTGTTCAGGCAGGCAATGATTCAGATTTTATCCGCACTCAAGCCATCACCGTCCACGAACTGTTGAAACCACAATTCCACGCACAGGCAGCGAAACACCTGCCAGGATCGCTTTCCCGTCGCCTCGAATTCGGCGATCAGCGCAAGCAGGCCAGGTTCGTTGAAAAGTTGCCTGTCCCGGAGCCTGGTTGACAGCAGCAGTGGCTTGATTTCCCGGTGAAAGTGACTTCCCAGCCACGTTTCCAGCGGGGTGGCAAAGCCAACCTTTTTGCGGCGGGCCAGTATAGGTTCCGGCAGTTCATTGCTGAACGCCTCACGCAGCACTACCTTGGATTTACTGCCACTGATCTTGTCCAGATAGCCAAGCCCGAACACGAATTCCACCAGGCGATGATCCAGGAACGGAAGCCGCGATTCGGCGCCATGGGCCATGCTGATGGCGTCACCGAAATGCAGCAGGTGAGGCAAAATCAGTCGGGAATGGTCACGGTACAGCGCCTGGGTCAGCGAATCGTCAAACAAGGTATCGTCCACGGTGTCATCCCGAGAACCGTCGCTGGACAAGGCCAGTAAGTCCCCGGAAAGCAGTTCAATACCCGGTTTCTGCCCGGGTCGCATGCTATTCCGCATCGTTTCCAGCACCACGCTTCGATTGTCCGATGTGACACTGGCGCTGACCACACGGAGAACCCTGCTCAACCAGTCGCTCCATCCTCCCTGCCTGATTTCACTGCGCAGGTAGGCAAAAAAATACCTGTCCGGGTAGCCACCGAGAAATTCGTCGGCCCCCTGCCCTTCCAGCAGAATAGTGGCATGACGTGAGGCTTCCTCGATGAGAAACCACCTGGCCAGCATTTGTCCCTTGGTTACCGGGGCATCCATGTGCCAGGTCACTTCTTGTAAATCCGTGAGGAACGATTCCGCCCTGTAATCGACAAAGTCGAGGCGAACGCCCGCATGGCTGGCGGCTACGCTGGCGAAGTGGCTTTCATCATCCTGAAATCCGCTGAACCGGGCGGTGAATGCCCGCAGTTCTCCGGGTGCCCTGCGCGAACCCACCGCAGCCACCGTCGAGGAATCCAGTCCGCCGCTGAGCAACAGGGCGGCGGGCACATCACCACGCAACCTCAAGTCCACTGCGCTGCTGAACAATTCGTGGAAGGTTGCTGCGGGGTTGGCGTAATCATAGGTTTCGGACTGATCGTCATAACGCCAGTAGCGGTCAAGGGAGTCACCGTCCCGGGTCAGCACCAGGTTGTGGGCCGCCGGTAACTGCCCGATTCGGGCAAAGGGCGTGTGTCGCCCTTCCTGGGGTGTCCAGGTGTCAAGCAGGTGGCGAATACGACTGAAATTCGGCTCTCGCGCGCCGGTTTCGATGGCCGCGATGGCCTTGGCTTCCGACGCAAAATAAAACGTGTCGCCGATGCGTGCCGTGTACAGCGGTTTAATACCAAAGCGGTCGCGGGAACACACCAGGCGACGACGCTGTCGGTCCCAGATAACGTAGGCCCACATGCCGTTGAAATGCGTCGCGCAGGCAGGTCCCCATTCTTCGTATGCCCGTAACAGGACCTCGGTGTCGCTAAGCGTCTGGAAGTCGTGACCCCGTGCTTGCAACTGATCACGCAGTTCCACATAGTTGTGAATCGCACCATTGAAGACTACGGAGATACTTCCCGATGTATTGCACAGGGGCTGCCGACCGGCACTGCTCAAATCGGTAATGGCCAGACGTCGACTGGCCAGGAATACATCGGGAGCAAAATCGGGCTCTTCTGCCTGGGTGAGGCAGTGCCTGCCCGTCATGGAGTTGGCAAACAAATACCCGTGGTCGTCCGGACCCCGATGCACCAGCAGCCGGGACATTCGCGCGAGACGATCACAGTCTCCATCCCGCGGTCCGTTCAGTCGCCAGAATCCGGCTATTCCGCACATGACAGCACTTCGGTCCCCCGGGGTAACATCCTGTTTGACTCCCGCCGGACCACGGTTTCGGGAAATCCCCGTCTACCTACTGGTCACGAACCCGGACAGTTATAAACTGATCGGTATACAGTCCGCCGTCATCAGCCCGCCCCCGGAGCACGTAGGTACCGGGTTCCTTAAAGGTCACCCGCGTCTGCCAGCGACCGTCTTCCGGCAGCTCCGACGGCTTGCGCAGTTCCGGCGGTATCCAGAACGGTGCCCACGGGGAATTGGCAAACTGACGGGTATCCTCCCAGGTCTTGATCTGCGGTGGATCGAACTTGACGTGATCGCCCGGTCCCCGGTAAACCGACCAGGAGAAATGCAACCCCACGGCCTTGGCCACGGTGCTGCCACGGGTCTGTGTCAGGGCCCGCTGCAGCAGTTCCTGCGGCGTCGCGTCAGGTTCCGGTGCCGTGGCATTGCGGAATCCTTCCGGCGGTGGCTGCCCATCGTCCGTGACCTTTGCCACCAGCGCCAACGGCTCGCCGGCGCGCACACTGCGCATGCGCTCCGGCCCTTCCAGTTCAACGGTCGGGGGTATGTTGGCCCGTATTTCCGGACTGCTGGTTCCGGCGCCCAGTGCACCGGTCTCCGACATGATGACCACGTTATCCACGTAGTAATCCTGCCGCAGCGTGGCATGGGCACTGAAGGTCTGGCCGTTGGCCTCCACACTCCAGATCAGTTCGTCGTCATCGGCGAAGCCTTCCGGTACCGGCACTTCGAAGACGAAGCGGTTGCGACGAGGCTGAAAATAAGTCGGCTGCCCCTGGTCCGGTGGACCCGGAGAAAAGAAATTGGCATTGCCGATGGGAATATGCAGCGACTGCTCCCAGTTGTCGTTCATGTAGCCGAAGAGAAAACTGCGGGAGCCGTCATCGCGTTCCGTCCAGCCTTCATAGGCGGGAAACAGCGGCTGACCTTTCGAATAGGCCAGTCGCTGCGCGCTGGCCGAAGCGGGTAAAACCAGGACTGCTACCAGCATCAGGCCGGCAAATACAGTGGTTGCCGACCACGGTAAATGTGTACTCCTGATCATTCCTGACCTCCCGACGCCAGGCTGTCAGTCGGTCCGGAAGTCGGCGCGCCATCCGCTGCCCCGGCGACGTCCCCCTTGTCCATGGCTTTGTCCGTGCTGTCGAAGCGGGGAATATTCGCCAGGCACAGGGGACAGCCAATAACATGATCGTTGACGTCCAGGCTCAGGGCTTCCCGCCGCTTCGCCATTTCATCGACAAATTCCTCATCGCTGAGACGCAGCATGATGCCAAGATCGATGAACATGATGGTAACCGAGCGATTACCCGACCCCTGCCAGTTGCGCGGATCCGGAATATTGAAATTACTTTCGGTGTTATTCATGAAACCGGTGATGTGCACGATGGTGCCCTTGGGCAGCAACGGTTCGTAGTTTTCCGCAAACGTGTAGGTACGCACCCAGTTGTGGTCGTAGCCCACGCAGCTGAGGGTTTCAATCTGGCGGTCCCAGATAGCCTCCAGACACATGCGGTCACCCGGCGCATGCAGGTGCGGCTCGAACGCGATAATTTTCACGTGATCCTGCAATACCCGGTAGGCATGCAGTTCCTGGTCGTCGGCGTTGGGTTCGATGGATATATTCAGGCCGTCGCCAAGACTTACGCCAGCCTCTTCGTATTTCGGTTCGTAATCCGGGGGAAAGAATTCAAAGGCGAATTCCAGGTGACCGGTGGTGTCTATCCCGGTGGAGTGCAGATGGGCGGATTCGGAGCGGATTTCCGAACCGGCCTTCAGCAGGCGACCCGATTCCGGGCTGAACAGATCGGGGTTCCGGCCCACTTCGTGTACCGGCCAGCCCACGGCCTCCTCACGGTCCTCACCCGGTACCTGGGTGCGGTAGATCAGGTGATGGACTATCCAGCGGCCACCGACGGTCTGCCGACCGGTGCCTTCCGTTGGCACGTCGTTGACCTCACGTATCTCCACTGACCTGACATAGCGATCCTCTTCCAGCGGGATGGGAATGGGGTCGATTTCCCCCCACCAGTCCGGCGCCCCGCCGGCCATGAAAATATCTTCTGACCTGACCACCAGATCAGGTTCGATGGTCCAGCCTTCCTGGGAGTAATCCTGGATTTCGGGCATCATGGACGGGTCCCCCTGGGGTGTGCCGTTGTTTACCCAGGCCTGGATCATGGCCAGTTCCTCATCACTGAGGGAGGGATCCTGCTTGTAATGCTGAATGCCGATGTCCTTTTCCACGTACCAGGGCGGCATGGCACCCATCCGGTCACGGATGGCGGTTTTGTACATGATCAACGGCGCCCACTGCCGGGCTTCCTGGTAAGTGGTCAGTGGCATGGGACCCGCGCCGCCCGGGCGGTGGCAACGGATGCAGCTGCGCTGCAGAATCGGTGCGATATCTTCGGTAAAGGTCACCGCGCCCTGATCGATGCCGAAATCCTCGGCGGCAAACAGGTGCAGTTCCGGCCCGCCAGGCGCAGACGTGGATTGCGCCAGCAGTGGCGGTGCCGCCAACAGTATTCCCACAATGGCAAGCCCGTTGATCACCGCGGAACGGGACGGACTCTGTAACCTTCGGTCGCGTGTAAACATAACCTGGTCCTCTTTAGTGGCACTATTTGTTGTAGTCCTGTTTGTTGTAGCCCTATTCGTCGTGGTCCTGTTCGTCGTGGTCCTGATTCTCGTGCCGCCGTGCCGTCGTGTCGTCATGGTCCTGTTCGAAGCGGGCCTGTACGGAATTATTATTGCAGCCAGGCAGGAAGCACCGACCCGCCTCTGGAGCGCTTTCACTTAGCAGGCTGTTTGGACCGCGAACTTTATCTCAACATGTTCGTCGCGTGATTTCAATGCAGGATCACCCTGCCCGGTGCCGTGCTGTCTGTTTTTGTAGCCCAGGGTGTTGACAGGTTCAACCGTAAACGCCATGAACCACTTGAATTCTGCCACCAGTTGCCCTGCCAGAATCATTAAGGTCTGTCCTGCCCGGAAAAGGCCTGGAACATGCCTGGAACATGCAATAGCACGTCACAAACTCCTGGCAGATTGTGTCCGATCTGCGTGGCAGGGATTCACGCGATCGGGCCGGCCATGAAGCATGAAGAAAGATACCTTGCTTTGTTAGCGGCTCAGACTGGATCGTCGTTGCTGGTCTCGGGATGGGGACGGGCACCGCGCCTTTCGCAGTCTTGATTTTTGCTGATTTCCTGTGCTATCAATTCCGTGCCGTTTCAGAACTAGAATCACAACAGGTACACACCAATGTTGCACAAATAGTTCGTGGTTAAAATTCAATAAGTTGGGAAAGTCAGGGACATCGGCCCTTGTAACTCAACAGTCCATCTTACTGTATATCACCCGCTGATCCCCTTGACTGCCGAGCAGGAAGAGTATTCTTCAAGCGTCAATGACGGGGAATACCAGCGACTCCCTGTACACCGCCGGTATAGACGCGGCTCCAATGCCCCCGTTGTGTTGAATCTTCTCTGCACCTGCTCTGACTGATAACCAGTAGCGATAGAGAGGGCCCATAACAATGTCTCATGTTTCCAACACGCACAATAATCCGCTATTCATCCGTAATGCCCTGTTTGTGGCAGTGTCCATCGCGTTGATGTCCTCATCAGGAGACCTGATTGCACAGCAGGATCAACAGGAAGTTGAAGAGGTCGTTGTCACCGGCTCCTATATCCGACGCAGCGCCGGTTTTACCGCCGCCTCACCGGTAACCCAGATGACCGCCGAACAACTGGAAAGCGAAGGCACCATCAACATGGGTGAAGTAGTCCAGAATATGACCTTCAATGCCGGGACGAGCATTACCGAGGGGATCCAGGGAACCGATGATGCCAGCACCAGTTTCAACCTGCGTGGTCTGGGTACCAGGGCCACGCTGCAGCTGGTGGATGGCAAGCGGGTCGCCACCGACAATGTCAACGTGTTACTGCCGACCATTGCCATTCAGCGACTGGAAATCGTTCCCGATGGCGCAGCGGCCCTGTACGGCACCGATGCCGTGGCGGGAGTTGTCAACATCATCCCCTATACCAGCTACGATGGCGTTGATATCGAATACTTCGAAGAACGCGACAGCAGGGGAGATTTCAGCGACCGTGAATTTTCCATCCTTGCCGGTACCAGTATCAGTGACAACATCGACGTGGTCTTTGGTGCCAGCATAAGGCAACAGGGTGAACTGCAGTGGCGGGAGCGGCCGGAATTGATGACAGCGGGGCTGACAGCCAACGGCGGTTCCAATCCGGGTAATCACCGGGTACCGCTGCGTGATGAAAACGGCCAGCTGACCGGCGAATCCGAGGTAAGACCTGAACCGTCCTGTGGCTCCGTTGTTGAAGACCCCGCGATCATTGGCAGTAATCCGTTCGGCGTGCTGTTCGGCAACACCTGCTTTACCGAGTTTGGTGAAACCTGGAACTTCCGTGATCCACGAAACCTCAGCAATTTCTATGGCAATATCAATTACGATGTTAGCCCGGGATTGCGCCTGTCTGCACAGTTGAATTATTCCCGTCTACTGGAAATTGAACGAGAGATTGCCGCGTTTCCCGGCGGGCGCATTGAAGACCTGCCACCCGTACGTGGCGAGCAGCCCGGGAACCCTTTTCGCGCGATGAGTGCCGACGGCCGGGAATTGTTTGCCGTGCCACGCCGGAACGCCGATGGCAGTATCGTTGTCGATGGCTACGGTCGGCCCTTACCGCAACGTGGTAGTGACGGCAACGTCATTCTGGCGCCCAATCAGTTTGCTTCCTTGACCAGCGATCCCCAGGGCGGGGTCCCTTTCTACGAAGATGTGCGTCTGGATGCCTGGTTGCCATTCGGCAAACCCCGGGCGAATACCCACGCGGCCAGGTTCGAGGACGACGGCACAAATTCCGATGACGTCGATATACGGAACTGGCGGTTCGCATTTACCGCGGATTTCGATGTCCCCTTTGTGCAGGATTGGGAAGGCACGGCATTCTACACCTACTCCATGCGTCAGGATCTGCAGACTGAAAATCAGCATTTTTCTTTCAGCGCACTTGAACAGGGTCTTACCTGCGACGTGATCAATGACATTGATGCGTGTTTCAACCCCTTTGCCGCAACGGACCCGCAATTCAGGAACTCCCAGGCCGTAGCCGACTCCATTGCCACCAATTTTCGACGTGATTACGAGGACGAATTGCAGACCTTTGACATCATCCTTAACGGCACCCTTCCGCTTGGCGACTTCCAGTTGCCGGGCGGTGAGATCGGTGCCGCCATTGGCTATCAACGTCGCGAGGAAAAGCAGAAACGCATTCCCGCGCTGACGCAGGCATCCGGTGATGCCTTCAATACCAACCAGGTCGACCCGCAATCCGACAGTCGGTTCGTCAACTCCGGTTTCGCGGAACTGTTATTGCCGGTATTGCCGAACCTGGAAATCAGCGCAAACTTCAGGGATGAGAATTTCAGTTCCGGACAGAGCGCCTTTATCGACAAATACGGCGTCGTTTACGAGCCATTCGATTGGCTGGGCCTGCGTGCAACCGGAGGTGAGGCTTTTGTGGCACCTTCACTGAGTCAGTTGAACGCACCGGAAAGTTGCGGTCTGGAAAACATCAACGATCCGTTCACCAGTTTCCAGGGCTTTATTACCGACTGTAGCGGCGGCAATCCCGATCTGAAGGCGGAAACTTCCGATGTACTGTCCGCCGGAATAGACCTGAACCCTATGGAAGGCCTGACGTTATCAGCCACATGGAGCGAAGTGGACTTCAGTGACCGTATCGTCACCACCGATGGCCAGCAGATAGCCGACAATGATTTTGCCGAGTTCCAGAAGGCGACGGGTTTTACTCCGGCATCGGACACGGATTTTCCACCGCTTGATCTGTTGCGGCAGTGGATCAATGACCCGCGATCGGAAAAACGGATAATTCGCAATCCCGACAACATCGAGATCATTCAGCGGGTGAACACCAGTGATTCCAACGCCGCCAGCGTGGTTATCCGTTCATGGGACCTGGAACTGGACTATTCCCGCCCCATTCGGAACTGGGGTGACATCCGTGTCAATATCATCGGGACCCATATAACGGATTTCGATTACCAGGCGACGGAATTCGATCCCGTGCAACGGGCCGTAGGCAAACAGAACAACAACACCGGCATTGCCCCGGCTCTGCCCGAATGGCGGATCAATACCCGCATTGCCTGGTCCCTGGGCCCCCACACCGTCAGCACGACGCTGCGCTATATCGACGACGTGGAGTTCGATGCAAACGAATTCAGCTTTCAGCGCTTCTTCCCGTTCAGCAATTTCCGTTCCGTGGACAGGATCGATGCCTGGAAGCAGATGGACGTTTTCTATTCATACCGTGGCCTGCAGTTACCTTCGGTTGGTGGAGACCTGTCTTTCACTCTCGGCGCGCGAAACGTGACGGACCGTGAGGCGCAAAAAGTGGGGATGACCAGTGGTTCCGTTCAGGAATTGCACAACCCCCTTGGACGCGTGATCTACGGCAGGATAAATTACCAGTTCTAGCAGTTCCTGACCGACCAGGTGAGCCCGGCAAAAACAGTATATCGTTCGTACCATTATTAGGGACGCGTCGGGCTGGAGGAATACTGACAGGCGGGAAAAGCCCGGGCAAGGAAGCCCGGGATTGCCAGGTTGCGGGTGCCCGGGTCCAGGGCACAGGATTGTACCCAGCCACTCCACCGCTTCCCTGCCCGGGACTTAATCCGTTGCCCCCGGCCGACTTCAGGCAGTGCCGCCTGCTGTTGAAGCATTAACTTTACCGTCTCCGGAATCCACCCTATACTTTCCTGCTCCGGTTTCGGCCCATGGTGATCATCAGTTATGCAGTCTCATGGCACATGAAGTTTTTCCCGCTGGTCTTTAAGCGCAGCAGCGATGCGGTACGAAACCCGCAGCATTATCCGACCAGAGGGAGGCGAAAACTGTGGGCCTATATTTGCCAGGCGTATCGTTTTCGTCGCCAGCTGCTGGCAGCGAGGAAGGTCAGCTTCCCCGGTCGACCGGGGCTAACGGTGATACTGACCAGCTTTAAACGGGAGGAGAATCTGCCGTTCATCGTGGAATCGGTCCTGGCCCTGCCCTATGTAACCGAAGTCATTCTGACCAACAACAACCCTGCCCGACAGGTTGACGTGGCCCGGTTCACTGCCGACCCGAGATTTCGACTAATCAACCAGAAGCAGCCCACGGCCTGTGGTTACCGCTATGACCTGGCCAGGGCAAGCAGCGGCGAAAGATTTATCGTTATCGATGACGATATTTTTCTGTCTCCGCAACAAGTCGACCTGCTCTATTCAAGATTCCTTGAAAATCCCGACGTACCCCACGGCGTGCAGGGTCAGGTTTGGCAGTCCGATCCGGAATCCGCGGTCCCCAGGCCCTTCGTGGGGGAGAGAGAGGTAGACGTCTTGAACCGGGTTTATCTTCTGAATCGAAAAATACTGAATACCATGTATCACATTTTAGGCAAGTTTGGTTTGCACAATGCAGCGGAGGTACACAATGCCGAGGATCTGTTCGTCAGTTTCAGCGGCACCGGCAAGCCACGGATTCATGACGTCGGGAAATGGGTGGACTGTCCCACGGGCTACAAGACCGACACGGCAATATTCCTGAACCGGCCTAATTTCCACGAGGAGCGCAACCTGATTTTCAATCATCTGCAAAGGTTGAGACTGGACCCCGATTATTCACCGGATGTCTCCAGGGAACTGACCGCAACAGTCGCCGCGGTGAACCGGACGTCTTTCCAGGGATAGTTGAAACAGCTCAGCGTGCAGTCAGGCGTCGTACTGTCGCACCATGGAGCTTACCGGGGTCCGAGGAGCAGGCGCTGTAAGATTGCCGCGGCAGCGATGAAGTTGAAATGGCCAGCTGGTCAACTGCCGGCTCGAAGCAGTGCTTTCACCTCGTCACTTTCAAGTCGTTTCGAAACCTTGCCATACCACCAGTCCAGCAGCTTGACCATCAGGTTGGCGAACCTGGTGCCGGCGATTTTACTCGCTGATCGGTGCATTGCGGCAAACGCTTTTCTGCGGTGCCTGGTGGTAAACCGCAGCAGGCGATCACCGGGGATAACCTGCCATTTGCTGAACAGGTGGTGCTCGGAGTGCCGCGTCCACTCCCTGCTCCAGCGCAGACAGAAATACCTGCGGTCTTCCCTGGCCACCGGTGGCGGAAAAACATAGCTGACGACGGACCCGGGGGCGAACCACATCGAGCCATTGGCTTTCTGCAATTCCAGGGCAAAATCAAGGTGCTCTGACGTGGCCAGGTAGTTTTCATCCAGGCCACCCAGGTCCCGCAGGAAATCGGTTCGCACCAGCACGCAATGAAACTCTGCCATCTGGGTAGGCTCTTCCTGCAGTTCAGCCGCAACGTCCGCCATCGGCCTGCCGAGAAATCGCTGGGTTTCACGCAATTCGGGACCGGCCTCGGTTTCGTGAATTCCGACGCTGCCCCCGGCCGTGTGGATGACGCCGTCTTCAAGCTCTCCCTGCAATATCAGCGGCGTGACTGCATCCGCCTGATGATCGCGGGCACATTTCAGGAGCACTTCAAGCCAGCCGGGTGTAAACAGCACATCATTGTCCACGAATGCCACGTATTCCGTTTCGATTAACGGTAACACCGCATTCCTGGCCTGTGCCGGCGATGAGTAAGCTTCATGTCGTATCAACTGTATACCGCCATCGGCGGCCTGCCCGGCCAGAAACCGGTGTATCTCCGGGGGAGAGGCGTTGTCGACATAATAGACCGGGTACCTTTTGTCGGTATTTGCCAGCAGCGATTCCAGGGAACGCCGGGTTGTGCTGAAGCGTTCCCGCTGGACAACGACAATGGATGCGCGTGGGTTATCCGAATTCATCAGACCTATCTCGAAAGGGTAATGCCAGCCAGGGCTTGCTCACTCTATTGATGGTCACTGTTGTGACTAGCGAACCTCTGACTTATGGCAACCGACAGAACCACGCGCACTCCGTCTGACTGGCGGTTAAGAAAACCTTCGGCAGCGACGGTAAAATGAGGGAATCAGCGCTACAGTCTACAGAAGAGTCGCGCGGCGTGTCACGCAGCAGGAAGCGTCTTAATCGGTCCTGTCAGCCGTGTCAGCCGGACGGCAGCTGGCCAGGGAGACCGGGGGATTCATTACCGGCTTCCGCGGACCCGGCATCGTCCACTGCGGTTTTACCCGGTAACAACGGATTCACCAACATCCACCACAGGGTCATGTGCTTCGGATGGCTGAATTCATTGAGCCCCACCTGCATGCCGGTCTGACCGCCCACGGGTTCATCGACATAAGTACCAAGCAGTCGATCAAACCACGGAAACAGACCGCCGTAATTGCTGTCGGTTTCCGGCTGCCGCGCCGAATGATGAATTCGGTGCATGTCCGATGTCACCAGGAAGCGGCGCAGTTTCTTCTCCAGTTTTTCCGGCAGGCGAACGTTGCTGTGCTGAAACCTGGCGATCACCATGAAGCACACCGCGTGAGCCGCGATAGCCAATGGCGGCGCGCCGATAATAATGACGGAGAGAATCTGGGTCAGGGTCTGGTAACCCACATCCAGGGGGTGAAACCGGATACTGGTGGTCAGATCGAAATCAGCATCGCTGTGGTGTACCCGGTGAAAGCGCCAGAACCACGGAACGGCATGGGCGATCCGGTGTTTCAGGTAGAAACCGAAATCCAGCAGGATGAAAGCGCCGACTACCGTCATCCATTCCGGCAGTACCAGAACGTTGAACAATCCCCAGCCCTGCTCCTGCAACTGAAACGCCAGCACGATGGAAAGCGTGGGACTCAGCAGTCTCATGAGTACGGAATTGAACAGAAAAAGCCCGATATTGTTAAGCCAGCGCAGCGGCACACCCAACATCAGCTGACGTAACGGTGTCCTCAGCTCCCACATAGACAGCACGGCTATGGAAAGGAAGAAACAGAACAATTCCACGTTCTGGAACACCGGTATGGCAGATTCCGACACGGCAAACTCCATCCTGAAGTTATTGATGACTTCGGGAGAGTCGACTGCAACTCTGACTCTCCCGGTAACTGAGCCCGGTACCTGAGTTCAGTGCCCGAGCCTGGTACCTCAGCACGGTATCCGGACCTGACTACTGTGTCCGGTAAATACGCCAGGTAACAAAGCCCGGCAACTGTTTCCAGCACCTGCTACCGGTACCTGTTTTCGCTACCCGTTTCCTGCAACTACTTTCCTGCATGTTTCCTGCAAGGTCGTCCGTTGGCTATTTCTTCCGGCGCAGTCGGTAAGCCACGGCGGTAATTGCTGCGCCCATGGCCAGCAGGGGGAAAATACCGGGTTCCGAGACGGAAACCAGCGCCGCATGCATTCCGGCCATGGCCGTCCCCGTGGTTGCCAGGTAAGTGGCGGCTACCGCTACTGCTGTTGACAGGTACTTCATCAGACTTTCCTCCGCTAAGGGCAGTTTTTGCCCTTGTCCTTGTTCAGATTCGCTGGATAGATCAGTGAACCTCCTCTACTTTCAGGCAAAATCTGTACCAGGCCAGTAATAACGGGCTTTTTCCCGGTCAGCGGGCTGGTGGTGGCACGGATTTGTAAAATTTCCTGACATTGAGTCATCGGATTTCCGTGAACAGTATCTCCTGAACTCAACGGGAATAATTCCTGACATAATTAAAGTCCAGACTCTGTGTTCAGAAAACCGATCAGGTGCCAAGTTACCTTATTTACGGCAGATTTCACTGGACGGGCCGTTTTTCCGGGCACTGAAGAACTCGCAATCAATATGACTGTTGACCGGGAATTGTAGGCGGAAGGCGACAAACCGGCCTCTTCGGAATCGCTGTGACTTTGTTGAAGGATGTCAATTTTTTTTACATCGACAGGTGAACGAACTCTACTCTTTTCATTTTTTTAAGAAAAATCATGAAACTAGCGCCCATCAGCGTGAATGGCATGTAATTTGCTTTCCTACAGACTGCTGTTTTTATGGGGGATATCTGACCCCTGATGCTGTCAAATTGAACCGTCGATGTGATCCACTGCAGCACATTCGAATCCGGAAAGGAACCAGGCCACTCAGTTTAAGCGGCCCTGGAAAACGAAGAATATTTCAAACTGGAAGGAATACCATATGATTTTGAAAAGACTTTCACCGGCTGTCCTGATTGCGACCACAGGTCTGTTCCCCGGCCTGGCTGGCGCCATGCCTTTTTCAATCGATGAGTTCGATGGGGAAACCGCCTTGACTTCCACTCCTCTTACCGTCGACGGAACCATGCTGGGAGGTGAACGGGATGTTAAGCCCTCAACCGATGCGTCATACTCATCTACTGGAGGCGCTGCGACTTTTTATTTTAATGCCGGTATCTCCAGCGTCAGCGTCTACTATGATGGCAATGAGAACGACCCGGGATTGAATTACGGTCTTGGCGGGTTCGATTTCACGGCCGGAGGTGCCGACAGATTCATCGTGTCGGTATCTTCGGTAGTATCCAATCCAAGCCTTGCTATTACAACTTACCAGAGCACTGGCAACCTCTCGAGATCTGGGCCCCTGGTAATCACCACGCCGGGAATCTACGAATTCCTGTTCTCGTCCTTCAACTTCGAATTAGGTAACGGATCCAATCTTGCCAATTCCAATAGCCTGCAACTTAACTTTTCCCATAACTTTGCAATAGGTGGCCCGGGCAGTATTGGTATTGACTACCTGCGAACCAATGGACAATCGTCGCCGTCGGTACCTGAACCTGCCGCACTCAGCCTGCTGGGACTCGGCCTGGCCGCACTGGGAATCGGTCGACGGCGACAGCGGATTGTACGGTTGCGCGATCGCAAAGTTGCACAGGATCGATAGCTGGCATTTTGTCCGCGGGGAATGCGGGCCGCCAGCCGACCTGGGACTGCGCGGCCGGCAAAGGAAGCCGACTAATCATCCAGGGGGAAGCGCAATATTTTCCTGCAATAACCGGACCTGGAGCCGGAATTCCTCAAGTTGCCGGGGAGGCAGATCGATACCGTGCAGGGCCCGGGTGGCCCTGTCGAGGTTTTCCTGGGTTTCCGGATTGGGCTGCCGGTAAAACGCCTGGGCGCTTTCTTCTGCCTTTGCCAGGCGCGTCCTGACCTGCTCATCGGCGTCGACAGCCATTATCCGCAGCAGGTCCTGAATGGCAGACCTGGCGCTATTGACCAGTGCGTGGGCACGGAGAAAATCGGCAATCCTGAGCTCGTATCGTGCGGCCGACTCCTGCAAGCCTGCTGCCTGTAACAGCAGGGCCTCCCGCGCCTCCTGCTCGACATCCGCCGGCGGAAAGGACAATGCCCGGGCATGGCGCATCATGTCGAAGTGCGCGTATTGCAGGAAGTCATAGTGGGCTACGTCTCCGGAGCGGATACGCCGCATTTCTTCGGCGATTCGCTGCGGCGCGCCGGCTACATGTGCCAGGGCCCTGAGGTATTCCTCGTGGTGTCGCTTCACCAGGGTGGCCGGATCCGGCAGCGGCGCCCGGAAGACCTCGCTATCCTGTGTTTCACCCGCGCCGGCCCGGCTGACATCACAATCCATGCTGATACTGTAGCTGCCGCTCACGGCGCAGTCGCCCACCATGCCGAGACTGTCCCCCAGCGCGCGCAGGAAGGCGGTGATGTCGTCGATATCGTCGTTGTCCAGGTAACGGCCAAGCTGATGGCGCGCCATCAGATCCACCGCCTGCTGCAGGGAAGTGATGCTGCCGTCGTGTAACCAGGGCCCGGTGGCCGCGACATGGTGCAGCGTCGGCACCTTGAACACATGCCGGTCCTGCTCACGGCCGGTGCGCGCGAACAGGCCGTCATCCGCTTCAGTTGCCGGTCGATCACTGCTGTACCAGGGCCTGGCAACGCCAAGCCGCTGATAGGAATTCCCGCCCAGGTTGACGCCGTTGTGACAACTGGCACAGCCAACTTCCACGAACCGCTGTTGACCCCGTCGGGCCCTGCTGTTCAGTGGTTCCAGCTGCTCTTCAAGCTGGCGCAGGAAGGGTGAGCTAAGCCCGGTAAAATTCACTACCTGGTAATAGGCGATGGCGTCCGCCAGGTTGGCGGCGCTTACGCCATCGGGATAAATCCGATTGAAGGCGTCACGGTATTCTGGAATGCTTTGCAACATTGCCACGACGTCGTCGAGATCATGACCCAGCTCGATGGGGTTCTCAATGGGACCCAGCGCCTGATCTTCCAGGGTCAGGGCACGGCCATCCCAGAACTGACGGAAGTTCAACGCGGCATTGAAGATGGTGGGCGCGTTGAACCTGCCCCTGGCGCGACCGATGCCAAAGGACACCGGGCTGCGATCGACGCCTCCCAGCATGGCGATATGGCACGACGAGCAGGCCATGGACCCGTCCCGGGACAGTCGCGGCTCGTTGAACAGGTCGGTACCCAGCGCCAGTTTTTCCTCGTCCAGGTTGTCGCCGCCGACCTCGGGTATCACGCGAAACACGTCATTGGCAGACGGATGCTCCACGTCCCCCAGGATCAGCGACGCCTCGCCCCGGGCATTGCTGAATGCCAGCCAGGCGCCCGTTATGTCGTCAGCTGACGCCGGCTCGGCAACTGCCAGGACGGGATGCAGCACGCCAAGGAGAAATGCCGCAAGGTTAAGGTTCTTCATCATTTCACTCCGCTTGATCAATCTTTCCCGGACACACGCCGGAGAATTCTGCCCACTACACGTATGCCGTGCCGGCGGCGATGCCCGGCCTGAACACCGACCCGGCAGCGGGTTATCGGGGGGAAAACACCGGTTTCCGCCACGGCATTTTGCTGCAGAACGGCGGTATCAGGCAAGCTGGCCGGCAATAAGCCCGGACCGCGGCACAGTACTGCTGCGGCCCATGCCGTAATACTCGATGCCCCATGCCTGCAGTTGCTTCGGATCGTACATGTTCCGACCGTCGAAGATTACCGGGTACTGCAGCTGCGACTTGATCAGGGCAAAGTCCGGTGCGCGGAACTGCTGCCATTCGGTACAGATTACCAGGGCGCAGGCGCCCTCCAGGGCGGCCTCTTTGTCAGCTGCAAGCAGGAAATCCGGATCGCCTGCGTAAATCCGTCCCGCCTCGTCCATGGCCTTGGGATCCCAGGCCTGCACTCTTGCCCCGGCGTTCAACAGCAGTTCGATCAGTACGCGGCTTGGCGCTTCCTTCATGTCATCCGTGTCGGGCTTGAACGACAATCCCCACAGGGCAAAGCACCTGCCAGACAGATCCACCGTGCCTTCGCCCAGCGGCGTAAAAACCCTGCAGATAGTTTCGTACAGCCTGCTCTTCTGACGCTCGTTGATGTCGTCGATAGCCTCCAGCAGTTGCGGCGTGTAACCCAGCTCGACCGCGGTTCGTTGCAGGGCCCTGATATCTTTTGGCAGACAGCCACCGCCGAACCCGCAACCGGGGTAGATAAACCGTGTCCCTATGCGGGAATCACTGCCGATCCCCAGGCGTACATTTTCAATGTCTGCCCCGGTGAGCTCGGCGATATTCGCCATTTCATTCATGAAGCTTATGCGGGTTGCCAGCATGCAGTTGGCGGCATACTTGGTCAGCTCCGCGCTCCGCCGGTCCATGACCAGGATCCTGTCGTGGTTTCTGTTGAACGGCGCATACAGTTCGCGCAGCAATTGTTCCGCGTCTTGGGAATCGGTGCCGATAATGATTCGCTCCGGACTGCGACAGTCCGCCACCGCCGCGCCTTCCTTGAGAAATTCCGGGTTGGAAACCACTACAAACGCGGCAGAATCGGGTTTTTTCGCAATGATTTCCTGCCCTCGCTGGGCAATCCTGTCGGCGGCGCCAACCGGCACCGTGGACTTGATCACCACGATCCTGTCGCCGGTACTGTCCTTGGCGATGGCATCGGCCACCTGCAGGACATGGGCCAGGTCGGCGGAACCGTCTTCGTCCGGCGGAGTGCCAACGGCGATAAACTGCAGGGTGGCGTAGTCGACACCGAACTGCGACTCCGCGGTAAAAACCAGTTTCCCGTCGGCTAGGGCGTCTCTGACCAACGCCTCCAGGCCAGGCTCGAAAATCGGTACAATACCCTGCTGTAACGCCGCTATTTTCCGACGGTCGACATCGACACAGCAGACCTCATGTCCCACGCTGGCAAGAACCGCGGCCTGCACCAGGCCGACGTATCCCGCACCGAATATCGTGATTCGCATAGTCCTTTAACTCCCGGTGTTGTCCAACTCAGTACTATCCGGTGCAGATTATCATCCGCAAAAATGACCAGTCCGTGTCCGGGTTCCCGTACCACGACTACAGCGCCCTGGTCAGGCACCAGAACAGCATCCGGGTAGCACCGGTTGAATTCCTGGTCACGTGTTGAAAAGTCCAGCGAAGATAGGGACGAACAAGTTGTTCCCGGCGAAACAGCGCCAGGTGTTTGCGCAGGATGTACAGGTGCCCTCGCAGCTTCGGCGACCACTTGCTGGAAATGTTGCCGTGATTTTCACGACGCAGCCTGGTAAGACTCTCGTTCAGGCAGCCTATCCGCTCTCCCGCCTCCAGCAGCCTGATACTCAGTTCCCGGTCCGATGACGCCGGCATCCTGGTATCGAACATACCCACGGACAGGAACACGGCTCTGCGCATCAGCAGCGCCGAGGGCAATACCTGGGCTATCATGAGGGCGTCTTTCGTGGTGAGCCATTCCGGTTTGTCGACGTAACGGGCCACAACCCGGTCACCACTGAATACCTCCACGCCGGTGTGGCAGACATTCAACCCGGGATGCTGCTGCAGGAACTGTCGCTGCTGGTAGAGCTTGTCTTTTTCCCAGGTGTCGTCGGCATCGAGAAAGGCCAGCCATTCCCCCGCTGCCTGTTCTGCACCGATATTTCTGGCAACGGAAATTCCGCGGTTCCTGTCGAGGTGAACAACCCGGACCGGGTCGTCAAAACTGTCCAGCAGTTGACGGCAGGAGCTGTCGGAGCCATCGTCGACTATGATGATTTCCCGGACAGGGAGTGTCTGTGCAAGCACGGAAGTGACGGCATCCGTGATGAATGCCCCACTGTTGTAAAAAGGGATGACGACGCTGATATCCATGCAGCGATACTAATACACTTGCCACCTGGATATAAGCAGAAATTCGGTTTAATGAAACCGTGCAGATTCAATTCGAGGCACTGAACCGGCAGACCAAATTGCATGGACTCTTGCAAAAACAAGGAGCGGGCGGCAGGAAGCTTGTGCCGCTGCTATAAAAGACCTGCGCTGAACGGCGAAAAATAACCGCTTTTCAGGGCATTTTTCACCGTGAAGGTTCCCCGGAGGAGCGTGGTCCGCAGCGGCACAAGCTTCCTGCCGATCGCTGCGTCCGAGGCCACTGTTCAGTGCGGCGTTATGTGTCTGTCAACGTGAGGCAGCAATAACGTGAAATATAAATCAATGATTCCACAAGCGTGATGTCTCATTGTGAAATTGGCGGAGCCTCTGATCAATCAGGGAAGTGCTCTGCGGGGGTCTGTCGGGCACCTCTGCAAGGCATCGTGCGCCGGGAATGGCAGTCGCCCTTGCCAAGCGCGAGAACACCGCAGTGGTGCCCTGGAGGTCGCTCAAGACTGCCTTTGCAAACTGTGATCCACGGCACAGGCTGTTCGTTCAGCTTTTTTAGCCCTGACGCAGACCGGCGGTTCTCGGGTAGAATCCCGGTAACTCGAACCTTGCTCGTACTGTGACGACTATGCTCGCCGACCCGCTCAACCTGACCGATTCCCAGCTGCGTGACTACGACCGCTGGGGGTGGCTGGGTCCCCTGCCCGTATTGAACCAGCGGGAATGCCGCCTGCTCAACAGCCACCTGGATTCCAGCAGGAGACCGGCGCCCCTGGACTGGCGTAAAGGACTGGCGGCGTCGGATCGCGTGGTTTACGACATTGCCAGCAGCTCCCGGATAACCAGCCTGGTCAGATCGGTATTGAAGGACAATATTGTCCTGTGGGGTGCACATGTCGTGACACGGGAGCCGGGTAAATCCCACTGCTGGCATACGGATATCGAGACCGCCACGTCCTCCGGAAACGCCCTGACAGTATGGATTGCCCTGGAAAACACCTCGGCGCGCAGTTCCCTGGGCCTGATTGCCGGCTCGCACCGGCTGGGTATCCCGCTGCAGCAGGCGGCTGCGGAACAGGACCTGGCCAGGGACAAACGCGACGATATGACGAGCTTCGCCATGGCCCGCGCAATCGCCGACGACTGTGCGCTGGTGCAGACCGTGGTTGCCGACGGGCAGGCCCTGCTGTTCGACGGCCGGCTCTGGCACGGCTCGCTGAACGTCCAGGAGCAGACCACGCGTCGCGCCTTGCTGCTGCAGTTTGCTCACAGTGACCTGCCCGTCCATATACCGGACCTGACTATACTAGACTGGCCATTCAAGTTTAAAACAACGCCCCGGCCACCGGTAATCCTGATGTCCGGCAAAGACCCCGGCAAGGTCAATCGCATCGTATCGCCACCGGCGCAATGGCCACATTCATCCAGGGCCCTTGTCAACAAGGCCTATACCATTCCCCGCAGCCTGCAGCAGGATCCCCGGCGGGGCTGGCGTCCCACCCGGTTCTTTGCCGGCTCGTCGCCGGTGCTACGCAAGCTCAGTTGTCACGCGTCGATTCTTGAGCCGGGCTGCAGTCCCCACGTCCCCCACAGTCACTACGATGAGGAACTGCTGGTTGTACTGGATGGGGAAGCAGAGCTGATTCTCGCAAACTCCGCCGAAGACCCTGCCCCACGAACGGAACGCGTTGGTGCCGGCGATCTCGCCTACTACCCCGCCTGCCAATTCCATACCATCCGCGGCACCGGCAGGTCACCGGTGAGTTACCTTATGTTCCGCTGGAATGCCCCCCTGCAGGCGAAGGACGACGCGCTGGAACACGCTGTCTACAGGAATTTCCGGAAACGGGACTTCGATGCCGGTCGCCCGTGGGCCACTTCACGCGTGTTCGAAGGCAGGACCGATCACCTGGACAAGCTGCACCTCCATTTCAGTCGCGTCAGGAAATCCGGCGGGTACGCAGAACACCGGGACGAATACGACGTGGCCATCCTGTTGCTGGAGGGAGCAGTCGCCACCCTGGGCAGGACACTACAGGCACCCGCCGTTATCTTTCACCCGGCCCGGGCCCTGCACGGTCTCCGGGGAATCAGCGATGAGCCGGCGCTGTACCTGGTGGTGGAATTTCATGGCCGCTATATCGACGCAACCACCGCCGCGGAAAAACTGCGATGGCAGGTCTATTCCCTTGGCGCCCGGATCCGGCAGGCTGTTCGCTGGCGCCTGCAGGCATTGACGGAACGTCTTGACCGCAAGTAGTCAATCGGCGTGACCCGGGGAACGAATGCCGTGGTTTCCCGGGTCGTCGGCGGAGTCCAGGGGTGGCAGTGTCAGCGACGCGGCGACGGCCCCCAGGAGAAACAGGCTGGACAGCCACAGGCAGCCCTGGATACCGGCGGCCTGGTAAATGAGTCCCGACAGCACCGTACCCACCAGCCGCCCGCCGGCATTGGCCATGTAGTAGAAGCCGACGTTCAGCGCAACCCTGTCGCTGTCCGAATAAGCCAGGATAAGGTAGGAATGCACGGCGGAATTGACGGCGAACAGGACACCGAACGCCGCCAGGCCCACCACGATTGTCGCGCCGGGAGACAGCCCGCCATTCAGCGCCAGGGCGATAACCGACGGCGGACCCGCCAGCAGCGCCACTGCCCCCACCGCCGTCTGCCGGGAGGGATGCAGGCCCAGGGCGGCCAACAGCCGGGGTGAGAACGTCTGGACGAAGCCGTAGCCGATAATCCAGGCGGCAAGGAAAGATCCCACGGCGGTAAACGACCAGCCCAGGATCTCGTAGAGGTACACCGGCAAGGCCACCACGAACCACACGTCCCGGCTGCCAAACAGGAAAAACCGCGCGGCCGACAGCCTGTTGACTGCCGCTACCGGCGAAAAAACCTGGCTGAACCTCACCTTGAAACGGGTGGTACCCAGGCGCCGGGGTAACAGTGCCAGCACCAGCAGCAGAACCAGTCCCAACAGCACTGCCAGCACCGCCAGCGAGCCGCGAAATCCGATCCAGTCCAGCAGGCCCGCGCCAACAAAATACCCGGCGCCTTTCAGCGCGTTCTTCGACCCGGTCAACACCGCCACCCAGTTGAACAGACGCGCTTCCAGGCCTTCACTGGCCAGGGATTTCACCGAGGCCTTGGCCGACATCTTGTTCAGGTCCTTGGCGATGCCGGACAATGCCTGGGCGGTCATCACGTAGGCCACTGTCAGCCAGGGATCCGGCACCGTCAGCATCGCCAGGGCCAGTACCTGCAGCCCCATGCCCAGATTCATGATCAGATTCAGGCCGATGCGGGAGCCGAGCCAGCCGCCCACCAGGTTGGTGACCACGCCGAAAAACTCGTAGAACAGGAACAGCATCGCCACTGCAAACGGCGAATACCCCAGCTCATGGAAATACAGCACCACGAGCATGCGAATCGCCCCATCGGTAACCGTGAAAGCCCAGTAGCCCCCGGTAACCACCAGGTAGTTGCGCAGGCCGGGGACCATCAGAGACTCTGGGCGACCTTGCCAGTCAGTTCCATCAGTCGGTTGGCATAGCCCCATTCATTGTCGTACCAGGCATAAATTTTTACCTGCGTGCCGTTGACCACCATGGTGGACAGGGCGTCGACAATGGCTGAACGCGGATCGTTGAGGTAATCCACGGAAACCAGCGGTCGCTCCTCGTAACCGAGAATGTCCTGCAGCGGACCTTCGGCAGCCGCCTTGAAATAACCGTTGATCTCCTCCTCGCTGACACGCCGCCTGGCTTCGAAGACGAAATCGGTCAACGAGGCATTGAGCAACGGCACTCTGACGGCGTGACCGTTCAGTCGGCCCTCAAGCTCCGGGAATATCCGGGTAATAGCGCGAGCCGACCCGGTGGACGTGGGAATCAGCGAATTGCCGCAGGCCCGGGCTCGACGCAGGTCCTTGTGCCCCCGGTCGACAATGACCTGGGTGTTGGTGACATCGTGGATCGTGGTCATGGAGCCGTGTTCGATGCCCACCTGTTCATGCATCACCTTGACCAGGGGCGCCAGGCAGTTGGTGGTGCAGGATGCCGCTGTGACCACGTTGTGCCTCGCCGGATCATAGAGGTGATCGTTGACCCCGATGACGACGTTCAACGCCCCTTCAGTGGGCGCCGCAACCACCACTTTTTTAACGCCCAGGTCGAAGTAGCGCTGCAGGGAATCCGGGTTTTTATGGTGGCGGCCGGTGGCCTCGATTACGATATCGCAGGCCGACCAGTCAACTCCGTCGATAGCCGGCTCGGAGAAATACCGGATATCCCGGTCGTCCACCCGCAGCCGATTACCCGCCGCATCGACCTGGCGATGCCAGGTTCCGTGCACGGAATCGAACTTTAGAAGATGGGCGGATCCCGCCGCGTCCGTTGCCAGGTCATTGACCTGGACCAGCTGATAATCTGACTGGTCCCAGGCGGCCCGCAGGCCCAGCCTGCCCATGCGGCCGAACCCGTTGATGCCCACGCGGATAGTCATCGGTTGCTCCTTTGCTTGCCACTACCGCCTGCCACTACCGGCTGACAGCCACGGGCCTTCTCCGACCCGGGTATTTTTCGGGACATACGCTAGCATACTTCTGTGACTGAAGAGTTACAGCAAGAGGCTGCGACAGTGTCGTCGCGAAGTACCGATGTACCTGGCAGGGAGCCAGGTGATTGAACAGTGCGTTGCCCCTCGGTCAGTTGGCAACCGGGAGCCAATGACCACTGTGCCAGTTTACCTGTAGAAGGTTCCGGCCAGAGACAGCAATTGTCACTGAGACCAGTTGCGAACGATGCCCGCTGTGCAGGCAGACCCCTTACTCAAGGTGAACACCCCTCTGTCTTTGTCGGCTATTCCAGGGGTGTACCGGCAGTTACAGGGTGGCCTGCCGGCTCTCCCCGGCCAGGGGTTGCGGCGCAGAGGCTGAAGCCGGGTCCTTGATGAACGGCATGGCCAGCAGCCAGTGAACCTGCAGGTACTTTTTATCACGGTACTCCGACAGGCCCAGTTCCATGGTCTGCTGATCCATCGCCCGGGATGGCGTAAAGGTGCCGAGCATCCTGTCCCAGAACGAAAAAGCGGAACCAAAATTGCTGTCGGTGGCGGGCTGGTGGGAAGAATGGTGGATCCGGTGCAGATAGGGCGTGACGAACAGCAATCCGGCCACCTGCTCCAGCCTGCCGGGAATGCGGAAATTGCTATGGGAAATGAATCCCAGGATGACCAGCAGCATGGCGTAGATAAAGTATGCCACCGGTGCGAAGCCGAATACGATTACCGGGATAAAATTCACCGCGGTGGAAAATACCGACTCCAGGGGGTGGAATCTTATGGTAGTCGTGATATCGACATCGGGGTCGCTGTGATGGACCTTGTGCACCCTCCACAGCCAGGGCACCCCGTGCAGCAGTCGGTGCTGCGTGTAATTGACCAGGTCCATAACCAGAATAGTGACGACGATATTTACCAGCAGGGGTACTTCGATGAGGTTGAACAGTCCCCAGCCTCGTTCCAGGGCAAGGTAGGCCAGAGCCAGTCCGGCAATGGGCATAACCAACCGGTCTATCGCCAGGTTGACCACCGTCAACAGAAAATTACCGATCCAGCGGGAGCGCAGCGGAAAGCCACCGGCTCGTAATGGAATGAGCAGTTCCAGCAGCATGGCCACCATCAGGGTGCCGAAATAGAGATTGGCGTGAATCGTCTGTTCACTGGCCAGTATCAGATTCTCCATCTACTTCGCTCCCCTGTTGGTGGCCGCCAGGTCCGGACCAGGCTGTTACTTGCGACGCTTGAAACGTGCGGTAATCAGCAGGGCAGTGGTTGCCATGGCCAGCAGGCCAAAGGTACCGGGCTCGGGTACTGAGGGAGGGATTGGTTGATAGGTCTGCACACCACCGGCCAGGACCGTGGAAGTTGCCAGCGCGCAGGCGGCAAAGACGAGTAGCTTTTTCATTGTTGATTTCCTTTTCATTACGACAAATCGACGGGCAGGCCCTGGAAACAGCCATTGGACTGCAGCGTATTGCCAGTTATTGCCCGGGTACTTTTCTAGCATCCTACGTATCAGCAAATAACGGGCCAGTTTATAATTTTACGCAATTTCAATAGGTTATATTTCACCTTCGCCGCTGCCATTGCTAAACTGTAAATTATCCTGACAGTTTCCGGTCCCCCGAATATCAACAACCAGGACCCAGGGAACCAATCCAAATCCTGACGGTTTCGTATAACGCTATATGACAACATCATCCAGCAACGCCCGGCGGGGCCGACTTCGACCCGGCACCCGGACCCTGACAGCGATAGCGACGGCCGCTCTGCTTACGGCCAGTTCGGCTGTCGGTGCGGAAACCTTCTACTGCGAAGACACCCGGGGAGTTTCCCTGGACCAGTTCGGTATCGCCACGTCCAACGACGACGAAGGCGAACTCGGCAGACAACGCTGGGTGGTGGACACTGACAAGGGCTGGCGTCGTGCGGACCTGGAGGGTTTCAGCGGAACCTGCGAAACCAACAAAGGTTACGTCGTCTGCCGGGCAACGGATATCGTCTTTGGTGAAGCGACATTCTCGATCCATCCCGATGGGGCGAATTACGTCCTTGTGTTCGTCGACTATGGCCTGAATGCTCTGGCCTACGTCGGCAGATGCAGCAGCGACGCAGGATAATCACTGCCGGTTCGGCGGTGCGGCGTCCGGCCCGCGTCAGCGCTGATCTGCCCGGCGCCCTCAGGCTCCGTACATGGTCCTGCCCCCCACTACCGTGCGCACGATTTCGATATTCTTGATCTGATCCGGGTCCACTTCGTGAGGATCGTCGGCCAGGATCACAAAGTCCGCCAGCTTCCCGGCCGAGATGCTGCCCTTGATGTTTTCCTCGAAGGATGCGTAGGCACCGTTCAGGGTGCAGATGCGCAGGGCCTCGTCCAGCGAGATACGCTGATTCGGTCCCCAGATCCGTCCGTCAAAGTCCTTGCGGGTGACCATGCTCTGCAGGGCCATCAGCGGCTCATAGGGACCGGGGGTGTAATCGGAAGCCGGGGCCACCGGAATGCCGTAATCGAGAAACGAACGGTGGGCGAACATCCAGCGCATTTTCTCTTCACCGTATTCCACCCACTTATTGCCGTGATAGTGAACGTAGGTATAAAAGGGGGCGGGTATCACTCCCAGGTCGGCAATACGCTGCAGCAGTTGCGGATTGACCAGCGAGCAGTGCTCGATGCGATGACGGGTATCGGCTCGCGGCCACAGGGTCTGAACCCGCTCATAGGCATTCAGTACCATGGCGATGGTGAGGTCGCCATTGGCGTGTATGCCCACCTGGTAACCGTTACGGTGGGCGTTTTCCACCGCCTCGTGTATCTCTTCCTGGGACATGGTGAGAATGCCGTAGTCGTCGGGGCGTCCCTCGTAGGGCGTACTCATGTACATGGTCCGCTCGCTGGCGGATCCGTCAGCGCTGAACTTCACCGCACCGATGCGCAGCACCTCGTCACCGAACCCGGTGCGGATCCCCGAACGCACCAGGTCCTCGAACAGCTGCTGGCGGGGAAACAGGTACATGCGGAAACGCATGCCGCCGTCTTCCCGGGCATCCTGGTAGGCGATCATGTCATTGGTGCCGGCACCGGTCTGATGCACTGATGTCAGTCCCGCCGAAGTCATCAGCTCCGAGATCAGTTTCACCCCGTCACGCCGCTGTTCCCTGGTGGATCCGCTGGGGATAAGCCCACGGAACACGTCCCGGGCCCGTTCCGCCACCAGGCCGGTAAGCACACCGTTTTCATCCCGGTAAAACCTGCCGCCGTCGGGGTCACGGGTTTCCGCAGTGACACCGGCCAGTCGCAGGGCCATGCTGTTATAGACGCCGGTGTGACCACCCCGGTGACCGATAACCACGGGATGGTCGGGCACCACTTCATCGATATCGAAGCGGTTGATGGGCCGGCCTTCGGCCAGCTTGGTGTCGTCGTACTTGAATGCCCGGATCCATTCCCCCGGGGGCGTGGTCCGGGCCCGGTCCGCCAGGGCGGACTTGATCGCGGCGACGGAACGCAGATCGGCATTGACCTGCACCAGTTCATTCACCCCGGCGCCGGAGGGGTGGGAATGGGCGTCGATGAATCCGGGTACAACGGTCATGCCCTCGGCGTCGATGATTTCCGTGCTGGCACCGGCCAAATTGCGGATTTCGTCGCTGGCGCCCACCGCCACGAACCGGTCACCGGTGACAGCGAATCCTCCGGCGCGGGGCTGGTCTGCATCGATGGTGAAGACCCGGGCGTTGATTACCACGTAGTCCGGTGCGGCGGATGTTGACACCGCTGGAGCCTGGGCCAGTAGCGACTGGGCGGGAAGTCCGAGGCCTGCGGCCGCCAGGGCGGTGCTGGAACCGATAAATCTGCGTCGTGATAGTCGAGTCATGGCAATCTCCGCTGGTGTTAGTGCTTCACTGTACCTCTGGGTTAACTATACCGCGCTTACCGGAGCAGGCAAGGTGCCGGGCTGTATTGTCGTGGTCCAGGGAGTTACACTGCGGCTTCATCACGGAGATCTGCGCTACATGTTCGAAAAATACGCCATGATCGGCCTGTACTGCGTCATCCTGCTGGTACTGGGGTACCTGGCGTCGCGACGTATCCACTCCATGAACGATTTTGTCATCGGCGGCAAAACCCTGAGCTTCTGGGTGGCGGCCTTTTCGGCCCAGGCCACCGGGGAATCGGCGTGGCTGTTGCTGGGTGTCACCGGCATGGGCGCCATGGTGGGCTTCAGCGCCTACTGGATCGTGGTGGGCGAAGTAGTGGGAGTGGCGGTGGCGTGGTTTCTCATGGCCCCGCGCTTCAAGCGGCTGACCGACAGGTACGAATCCATGACGGTCATCGACTACCTGGTTTCCCGCTTCAGGTCCCGTTCCCATACCCTGCGGCTGGTGTCCGCCGTGGCCCTGTCCATTTTCGTGCTGATCTACATCGCCGCCCAGATCGACGCCACCGGGTCGGCATTCGAAACCTTCCTGCAGTGGGACTACCACACCGGGGCGGTGGCCGGGTTCATCGTGGTGGCGATCTATTGCATCGCCGGCGGTTTCCTGGCGGCGGCCTGGACCGACATGTTCCAGGGTGCGGTCATGCTGATCTGCCTGGTGTTCCTGCCGGTGGTGGCATTTCTGACCCTGGACAACAGCGGATCGATTTACGCAGGCCTGGAGGCTATCGACCCGGGCCTGGTGAATATCTGGGGAAGCGGCGGCTTCAACCTGATGAACCTGTCGGTTGTGGTGGGCATGGGACTGATCGGCCTGGGCTTCCTGGGATCGCCGCAGGTGTTCTCGCGCCACATCGCCATACGGGACGAAGCCCAGATCAACCGGGGCAGTTGGGTGGCGGTGCTGTTCACCCTGCTGGTGGGATTCTCCGCCGTCAGCATCGGCGTCCTGGGCCGTTATATTTTCACCAGCCAGGGCGTGGCACCGGACACCATCCTGGGCAACGGTGCCCAGAACGTGCTTTCGGAACTGGTGGAATACACGTTTCCACCCTGGATTGTCGGCCTGTACGTGGCCGCCGTGCTGTCCGCCATCATGTCCACGGTTTCATCGCTGCTGGTCATGGCGGCGGGCTCCGTTACCCACGATGTTTATGAACGCCTGGTCAATCCTGACATTACCAACCGCCAGGCCAGGCTGCTTTGTCGCCGGGTTACCCTGGTCATGGCTGTCCTGGCACTGGGCCTGGCCCTGCTGGTTTCGGTACTCTCCCCGGAGCGCACCATATTCTGGTTTGTTATTTTCGGCTGGTCGGGAATTGCCGCCACGTTCTGTCCGATGATCATCCTGTCGCTGTTCTGGCCGGCCTTTACCGAGCGCGCCGCCATCGCGTCCATGGTCACCGGTTTCCTGATGACCATTGTCAGCAAGTTTGTCCTGCAGGAGCTGGACACGGTCGGCCCCTACTTCGTGTCGCTGGAAACCATGCCGCCTTCCTTTCTGTCGGCTCTGGTGGTGGGTTACATTGTGACCAGGCTGTGGCCGGACAACCGGCTGAAGGACGATTTTACCCGGGAGCTCGACGACATTGCTGAGCCACGACAGGACAACAAGGGTGACCCGGTGAGCGTGGCATTGAAGTGACGGGCCACCCGGGCTGGTGGTCATGCCTGGTAGTCATGTAAAGCCACGTGAAAGAATTGGCATCAAATCAAGGAACGCTATTACCAAGATGAAAACCACAGGTATATCGAAAAGTGCAGCACGGCCGGACAAGTCGGTAACCCTGGATCGCGGCGAGCTGGAAGCACACTGGATGCCTTTCACCGGCAACCGCCAGTTTAAAAACAACCCCAGGATGATGGACCGGGCCGACGGCGTTTATTACTACGACATGGACGGCCGGAAAATTTTCGATGGCCTCTCCGGACTGTGGACCTGCGGCGCCGGGCACAACCGCCCGGAAATTGTCGAGGCTGTCAGCAACCAGGTTGCCAGGCTGGACTACTCACCGGGCTTTCAGTACGGTCACACACTGTCATTCAGGCTGGCCAACAGGCTGGTGGAATTGACGCCCGAAGGGCTGGATCACGTGTTTTTCACCGACTCCGGATCGGAAACCGTGGACACCGCCCTCAAGATCGCCCGCGCTTACTGGCGCAACCGGGGCCAGCCGGGCAAGACCCGCTTCATCGGCCGGCAGAAAGGCTACCACGGGGTCAATTACGGTGGTGTGGGTGTCGGCGGTATCGGTTTCAATCGCAAGCTGTTCGGCCAGACCATAGAAGCCGATCATATCGCCCATACCGTGCTGGAGGAGAACCGTTTTTCCCGCGGCATGCCGGAACAAGGAGCCCACCTGGCCGACGAAGTGGAACAACTGGTCCTGCTGCACGACGCCTCCAACATCGCCGCGGTGATCGTGGAACCGTTGTCCGGTACCGCCGGTGTGCTGCCACCACCCCGGGGTTACCTGAATCGACTTCGGGAAATCTGCGACCGACACGATATCCTGCTGATTTTCGACGAGGTGATCACCGGACTGGGCCGCATGGGCTCATTGACCGGCGCCGCGGAGTTCGGCGTGACACCCGATATTATGGGACTGGCCAAGCAGGTCACCAACGGCGCCATCCCCCTGGGAGCGGTCGTTGTCCGCAGTGATATATACCAGTCGTTCATGGAAAATGGCGGACCGGACTACATGGTGGAATTTCCCCATGGTTATACGTATTCAGCCCACCCGGTAGCCTGTGCCGCCGGTCTCGCCGCGCTGGACATTCTCACTGGCGAGGACCTGGTGGCCAGTGTCCGGCGCCTGGCCCCGGTACTGGAAGACGCGGTCCACGCACTGCGTGACCATGAACTGGTTACCGACATTCGCAATTACGGTCTGGCCGCCGGTCTCAGTATCGCCCACTTCCCCGGCGAACCCATGAAACGCCCCTTCGAGCTGGGTCTGCGCTGCCTGGACAAGGGTTACTACGTGCGCTGGGGCGCCGATACCATCCAGCTGGCGCCGCCGTTTGTCAGCACCGAATCCCAGATCCGGGATCTGGTTTCAGCCCTGGGAGAAAGTCTCGATGAAATCGACTGAGCAGTTTGCACCACCAGAAACAGATCAGCCGGACGCCATTCTGGGTCATTTTATCGACGGTCGCCGGGTGGCCGGCGGGGGCACAACTCTGCCAGTACATGATCCCGCCACGGGGAAGGTCAGCAGGCAGGTGGCCATGGCCGATGGCTCCGTTGTCGATCAGGCTATTGCCAGCGCCCAGGCGGCATTCCCGGCCTGGCGCAATACGCCGCCTCACCGCCGGGCCCGGGTGATGTTTCGTTTTCGCCAGCTCCTGGAACAGCATGCCGACACGCTCTGCCAGCTTATCACCGCCGAACACGGCAAAGTCCTGGACGACGCCGGCGGTGAGTTGGGCCGGGGAATCGAGGTGGTGGAATATGCCTGCGCAATCGGTGAACTGCTGAAAGGCGAACATTCCAAGAATGCAGGACCGGGTATTGACAGCTGGTCGGAGTTTCAACCCCTGGGAGTCGTGGCCGGGGTAACGCCGTTCAATTTTCCAGTGATGGTACCCATGTGGATGTATCCCCTGGCCATCGCCTGCGGCAACTGCTTTATCCTCAAGCCCTCGGAAAAGGATCCCGGCCCACCCCTGTTTGTCGCCGAACTGCTCAGCGAAGCGGGACTGCCGGATGGCGTTTTCAACGTCGTCAACGGCGACAGGACTGCCGTAGAACGACTGCTGGACGACACCCGCGTCCAGGCCCTCAGCTTTGTCGGTTCGACGGCCATAGCCCGGGAAATCTACACCCGCGGCAGCGCCAGTGGCAAACGGGTCCAGGCCCTGGGCGGCGCCAAGAACCACGCGGTAATTCTGCCTGACGGCGACGTGGACCAGGCGGTGGACACGTTGATGGGCGCCGCCTACGGGTCCTGCGGGGAACGGTGCATGGCCATTTCCGTAGTGGTCTGCGTTGGCGACACCGTTGCCGATCAGACTGTCCAGCGCCTGGCCGACAAGGTGAGAAATCTGCGTATCGGACCGGGTCGGGACAATAACAATGACATGGGTCCACTGATCAGCGCGGAAAGCCTCCAGCGCGTCACCCGCTATGTGCAGGAAGGCCAGGACCAGGGCGCGCAGCTGGTGGTTGACGGCCGCGGACTGACCGTTCCGGGATTTGAGAACGGTTTCTTCATCGGCGGCTGCCTGCTGGATCACGTGACACCGGACATGAGTGTCTACCGGGAGGAAATTTTCGGTCCGGTGCTTTGCGTCCTGCGTGTCGACAGTCTCGACGCCGCGGTCCAGCTGATCAATGGCCACCAGTACGGCAACGGCACCTGCCTGTTCACCCGGGACGGTGAGGCAGCCCGCTACTTCACCGATACGGTGGACGTGGGCATGGTGGGCATAAACGTCGCACTGCCCGTGCCCATCGCCAGCCAGAGCTTCGGTGGCTGGAAAAACTCGCTGTTCGGCGACCTTTATGCCTACGGCCCCGATGCCATTCGCTTTTATACTCGGCGTAAAACCATGACCCAGCGCTGGCCCGCCAGCAGCCAGAAGGAAGGCGCCAGGTATTCTTTTCCAAGTCGCTGAACTCCGGCGCTAATCCGGAAATGGCGGGATTCAGGCTACTCGAACCTCAGCTCGCGCTGAAACCAGGACTCCAACAGCTCCCGGGTCACGATTCCGCTATGGGACTGCCTGTTGTGCCGGTCGTCGAAGTAGTAGCTGCGCGGCAGTTCGCCATACCAGCCAGGATCAATACTGAACCTGAGTCGTTCGACGAAACTGTCCGCGAACATCCACGATTCCATCCCGGACAAGCCGAAGTCCTCGAGAAACTCCACGGCGGACTGGCGTTCTTCAATGGGATCGGTGGAAATCAGCACATAGGGCAGATCGGGATTCAGCTGGATCAGCTCTCCCATGAACATCAGCTCGGCAAGGCAGGGCGGGCAGTCCACAGACCATAATCCCAGCAGGAATTCCTGACCCTGGTATTGCGCCTTGATCTGCGTAAAGGAATCCGCAGTAAATTCCCGGAAATTATCTGCCCGGGAAGGGGAAACCGCCAGGAAGGCCACGCTGGCCAGCAACAGGAGGAACAGCATGTGCCGTGTCCGGGCCCGCAACGGAATCAGCCTGCCAATCTTGAATCGGGCCATTCGGTAACTCAGAAAAGTCATTGGTATTGTCACTCCGTCACTCGCTGCCAGGCGAAATCCGCCTGACAATATAACCGTGTTCATCCGTCAGCCAGCTGAGAAACAGGCCGTTACTGTTGCGAACAATCAGCGGATAGTCACTTCCCTGGCTCGTGGTCGCCAGCGTTTCCGCCTCGGACCAGGTTTTTCCATCATCGCTGGATGTCATCAGCCTGATCAGGGACTGTTGACCATCGAACCCTTTCCAGACCAGGTAAAGGGTGCCATTGAAGGTTTGCAGGAAAGGATGTCCCGCACCGGGATTGCCATCGATACGGCGGACATTCACAGTTCTGCCCGCGGTAAACGAGTAGCGTCCATAATAAATACCCTGGTGGGCGTTGCCATTGGTAAACCAGCCGAGATGATAGTTGCCGGACTCGTCCGCAGGGATCATGGTGGGTCCGTGATGTGGGCAGGCGTTTATCTGCCAGTCGTCGTAGCTGGCGCGGTTCATGTCCCGGACCTGTCCACCGGGAGTCAGGATTGCGATGGCATGATCCCGGGTATCGGCACCGAATACGTGGCGCCAGAAAATCGCGACGTTGTCCGCTTCGCCCGGGGCCACCGCGATGCGACAGCATTCACAGCTGTGATTCGCCACCCGGTAGTTCTGCGAGAAAGACCTTCCCTGGTCACGGGAAACGGCATAGTAAACCGCGGCACCGGTGTAGTCCTCGCCTTTCTGCGTGCTGGCCTCCAGATCCCGCTTGTCGATCCAGACCAGGTAAAGCAGGCCGGACTCGGTCTGGAACAGGCTTTCAAACCGGTGGCCGGTAAAAAGCCCGTCATCATTCACCGTTCGAGGTTCAGAAAATGACTTACCGCCATCGGTTGACCTGCTGAAGCGTATTTCGCCGGTAAACCTCGGTGAGGTCTTCAGGGTCCAGGATACATAGATCACCGCATCCTGGCTGACCAGAATCTTGGGGCGGTTCTCGCCATTGTACTCGGCGTCTTCCGGAACCGGGTTGACCGCGACCGGCCTGGAAAACGTTTTGCCGGTGTCGTCTGAATAACTGACGAAAACCTGCTGATCCTGGACAAACGCCACCCACAACCGGCCACGGTCATCGAAGGTAGCACCTGGCGCCCCGCCACAGTGTACGGATACCGGATAGCCTGCTGCCGACTGACAGCCCTCAGTCCGGGCACCGGCACTGAAGCTCAGCAGACTGGCGGCCATCATCAACAGCGCGGCTATGGCCATGTTAACTGATCGACTGGTCAATATTCTCAGGTCAGGCATAACGACTTACGCTCCGTGTCAAAGGTCATAGGCCAGGTTCAGGTAGAGGGACCGGGCCGGCCAGGGGTGAGCGACGTAATCAATTTCGTCGGTGATGTTGTCTACGCCGAGTCCCAGCGACAGGCCGCTAGCAAAGCGATAGGTGGACTTCAGGCCGATCCGGCTGTAGCTGTCCTGGGCTCCGTAAACATTGTCCTCCCTGTCGGTATTGTCGATTCGACCAAAACTGTCACTGGCATACTGGTAGTTGGCACCGATATCCCAGCTCGGTGACAGACGGTAGTTGGCCAGCAGGTTGACCCGCCACTCCGGCATCCGCGGATACACGTTTCCTTCCAGTGCCGGGTTCGGGTCGTTCCTGACGATTTCGGAATCGGTGTATACCGTGTTGAAACGAACATCCAGGTTGGTAACAAACAGGTCGGAAGCATTGACGATAAACTCCAGCCCACTGGTGCGCAGCTCATCCACCGGAATGAATGTCCTGAGGGAAATACCACTGTCCAGGGTCGCTGTCTGGGATTCGATGGCATCCTTCACTTCTTCGTGAAAATAGTTGACCCGGATATAGCCATCAGGAATTTCCCTTTGGATCATGACGTTGTGGTGCAGTCCATCTTCGGGATTCAGATCCGGATTCGACAATGCCACCGCATTGAACGCTTCGAACTGGCTGAACAGTTCCTCGACGATGGGAAAGCGATAGGCCCTGGCCACGGAGTACCGGTATGACCAGGTCTGATTGGGCTGATAACCCAGCGAAAATTTCGGTGAAACCTTGCTGTCCGACCGCGACGGCACCTGGACCAGATCGAATCCCGGGGTCGATGCCTCGTCGTTATCGAAATAGCCGTCGCTGCTCTCAAAGTCTTCCCAGCGAATACCGAAAGCGGCATCCCAGTTTTCCGCAAACTGCCAGTCGAACTGGGCAAAGGCTGCCAGGATTTCCGTGTTACCGCCGCTGCGTGCAGCAAAACTGTCCTTGCTGCCGGCCACGTAGTTGCTGGAATTGAAAACATCGAGATTCAGCTCGTAACTTTCCTGTCGCAGTCCGGTTACCAGCCCGAGTCCGGGCACACCGAGATCGTCAAAATACAGTTTGACCTCCGCCGTATTCCAGCCGGTATCGCCGAAATCGACTACCTGTCCGTACAGGGTATGGAGGGGATCGTCAGGGTGTGACCCGGAATTTCGCGACTCGTCCCGCAACACGTCAAACCGGTTGATATTGGCTTCCAGTTCGATGGTATCGGTGAGTTGACCGCGCAGACGCAAGCCCAGCGACAGGCTGCGTCGTTCCAGGTCGCTGGTGGCAAAGCGACTTGCCGGCACCGAGAACTGGCGACCGTCGTCGATGACGTCACCCCGGTAGACGGGATTGCCGTCGAGATCACGCAGGTAGGTATTGGCGCTGTCCTGGAGCGTATTGCGATCTTCGTAGGCGACGTTCAGCAGCGTGGACCATTGACCGAAATCATGGCCCAGCTTGAACTTGTAGTTGTTGGTCACTGCGTCGACAACACCGGTATCCATGAACCAGTTCCTGGTATTGCCCCGTTCATCATTGCCGACGATGGAACCACTGACCATCAACGGATTGGCGACAGATCCTGATCCGCCAAACCTGAAGGTCTGCGGCTGCGACTCGTTTTCCAGCCGGTTGACGGACAGGTAGTAGCTGGTATTACCAATCTTGTCACCATAGGACATGAAGGACTTGTAGCCGGTCACGGCATCGTCGAAGCCATAGGCGTCGAAGGACTGGCTGAAGTACGAACTGTCGAAATGAAATTCACGTTCCTGGGGAATGGCCGTTTCAATCTCCACCACTCCACCCATGGCATTGCCACTGTATTCAGCCGAGTACGGTCCGTACAACACGGTTACCCGGGCTATCTCACTGGCCGACACCATGGTCCAGCGTGGCGCGCCATTCCAGCGGGACTGGAGCAGATAGTGCAGCGGCACACCGTCGGCGAATACCATGGACCGTGATGTCTGGAACATGTTCGAGCCACGCATACCCATCACGCCATTGGAGTCGCCGATGAAACGACGGCGGATCACCAGGCTGGGTTCATACTTGACCACGTCTTCCGTGGTCGCAATGTTGATACTGGCAAAATCTTCCTGATTGAGCACGCTGGTGGGATTCACGGTGGCAAAGTTGCGATCGCTTGCCGAACCCCAGACCACTATTTCGTCTACCACCCTGTCTGCGACTGCTTCTGCGGACATGGACGAGCGGGCACTCAGCAGTGCCGTGGCCATTGCCAGTCCGACGACCAGCGGTTTGTTCCTGGTATTCATGGCGTTTCCTTGATGACCTGGTTACTGGAAGACTCTAGATTGAATACCGGGGAACCGGAATGTGGCAAAGTGTCGCACCTGGCCCTGTAACAACTATTTTTCTCACGTCTACAGGGGCTTACGATAAACTGCGACAAATTGTCGCGGCCAGGACAGGAAACGAATTGAGCGTGGTCAACGCCGACCGCAGGAGAGTTTATTCCCGCATTCCACAGTCGGTACGGAACACGTTGCGTGTTATCCCACAAAGACCAGGTAGGGCATCAGCGAGCGACTGAAGCGCATCAGAAAGTTGAAAATGGGAATGCCCAGCAGCATTGCGCAGGAGGCATGACCAAACTCATGCAGGGTCAGGGAGAAGATGATAGCCACCAGGATAGTGGCGAAGACCAGGTACTGGCCTGAAAAAAGCAGTTGTAGCACGGGGCTATGCCGCCTGGCTCGTAATGAATCCCATTGACCGACCCTCGCCCATTGCCATCGTGGGCCATTGTAGCAGAACGCCGTGACCGTGCGACATCGAGGGCAGACTCGCCCGGTACTGGCTTCTACCCTTCCCGGGGCAGTCGGGAATCGGACCTGACTGTTCCCTGCCCGGCCGGGCTACCGGTCCGCGGCCCAGCTGGCCAGGGCCTGCTCCGTAATTGCCTGCACCTCCCCGGAAGGAACAGAACCGGGGTCACCTACTTCCACGGGATCATAGTGAAACAGGTAAAGCCGGGATACGAACTCGTTGAACGGCAGTGACGATTCACCGTAAAACTCGCCGTGTCCCTCGGTGGCAACCTGGATACCGTTGCCCCAGTTCTGCCCCTTGTCGTTGTTGGGATTATAGAAATACACCCGGGTGGCGCCGGATGCATCAAGGGCGACTCGCAAGATGGTTATGGCATGCCAACCGATGAAGCGCGCCAGTGAATCGGTGGCGGCGATGCCCACCAGTACCGGATGTACCACGGGATGTCCGCCGTTATATGCCGGGTGGTAATTGGCGAAAAACAGGCGGACGAATGCGTCGAACGCCTTCAGCTTACCGGTGTTGATGTCCACGGCGATGGCGAAGCCGCGACCGACCCGCCAGCCGTGAAATTCCGGATTGACATGGATATGCGGATCCTCACCCCGTCCCTCTGCCAGCCGGGACATTTCCCCGTAGACGCGGTCAAGGTGAGGCGAAAGGATCAATGACACCGGGTCCAGGTCCACGCCGATTTCACCGGCACCGCCGGCCGGCAATTCACGTGAATTAAGCTTGCGGTCATGGAATGTCATCTGGATATTGTCATCCCTCGACGCCCAGGCCAGCAGCTGTAACAGGTAGTCGGGACTGGAATAGGACCATAAAGACAGCGCTCGTGCGGCCTGGCAGGTGGGATTGTCGCCCTGGCCCACACCCAGCGGCAGACCGAGAATCGACAGTACGCCGGCGTTGAGGAATACGTCTGCGGGTTGTTCCGTACCGTAGGCAATTTCTATCCGCTGGCGCGCCTGGTCTGAAAGCGGCAGGTTAAGTTGTCGCCAGAGAGATTCCGGCACCGATGGCTGGTGCAGAACCGCCCGTTCCAGTGTGGTCGCCAGGCCGAATACGGCCTGGGAGGTTTCGGCATACACCGCCCGGTCGATGAGGGTATAAACCAGGTCGCGGTAGCAGAGCAGACAGTCAGTGCCGGTGCTGGATAATCCCAGTGCCTGGGTAACCAGGTCGGATTCATTGCCGACAAGGTAACGCAGCAGCACGGCATGATAGGAAGACACCAGGCCCGTATCCCACATGGAGCGGGCCGAGGCACCGGCCTCGTCCGCAAGTTGCCGCGTATCCATGTGCTGTAGCCTGTCCCGGTACACGTCCAGGCCGGGATCTTCCCGGCAGGCGGGTGCCGGCCCGTAAAGCGCGCTGATGAGACTTTCCGCCCCCGGTGGCGGATAAACGGATCCGCCACTGTTAAAACAGTAGACTGAAAGTCGGGTGATCATTTCCCTGGCAGGCTCCACGCGAATCGGTCGCTGCCGCAACAGCCGCCAGATTTCCTCCACCAGCTGTCCCAGCAGGTCCTCGTAGCCCAGCTGCTCGGCAATCAGGCTCATGACCACATGCACCAGCCTGAACTGTACCGCCTGGGAGCGCGACTCCTCGGTGGATTGGACAAAGACATATTCCAGGCACAGTGCCAGTACTTCTTTGAGAAAATGCCCGGCCTGTTCGGCACTCAGGCCGGTCACCTGGCAACGCCCGGTGACGCCGGCCAGCAGGCGCAGTTCGCTCAACAGTTCCAGCACCACCAGGACTTCATTGCCGGACTTGATGGTGACCGGCACCAGCCTTGATTGCAGCCGCTCCGGGTAGGCCCAGTCGGAATGGTCGAACAGTCCGGCGGCCTCGAATCGATGGGCCTCGGCGAAAACGGCCTCGGCACCGCCGGGCTCGAGGAGCAGTTTCCGCGCGGCATAAACCAGCTTGTTGGCATAGCCCGGCCGGGCGAATCGGGGAGCCTGTTCCAGTTTCAGCAGCGCCCGTTGGAACGATTCAGCGGCCAGGGTGGTTCCGGAATTGAGCAACATGCCTGCCAATGTCAGTGAATAACGTGGGGTCAGTGATCAAAAAAGTTAACACACGATGGCGCTGGTTCATACGTAAAAATCCAGGTCTTCCTGGGATTTCAACAGGTCACGCATGGTCACCGCGTCATCGCCAAAGAAGAACGCCAGTCCCCAGTGGGTACCGAATGCTGAACGCTTGGTGACCTTGGCTTCCAGGGGCGCCGGCAATTCGTGAAACTCGAAATAGGGATGTTGCTGCGTCTCGTCGGGTATTTTCAGTTCGCTGACCACGCGCCGACGGGGATAGACACCGAAACAGCCGGCGTAACCCTGGGCTCCCGTCACCGGCTCCGGGAAAAATTCCGTCACTTCCTCCGGCGTGGTCTTCGGGTCGAACACCAGCATCGACGCCTGGTAGGCGTTGAAGCCATAAGCCCGCTCGATCAATTCAAACGCCTTGAAGCCCGGTGGCCGGTAAGCGACTTCACCAAAATACAGGGTGCCGTCGTTGGTGACGAAGTACTCCGGGTGAATCTGTCCGAACTTGATATCGAATGCCCTGATCAGCTTTTCGACTTCCTCCGTGATCCGGGGTCGCCATTTCTCCAGCTCCGGCGTTGCCGGAACAAACACCGAGTATCCCAGGGTGACGTACTCGGAAATATTGAGAAACGCAATTTTGCCGTCGTGGACCCAGGCCTCGACGGCGAATTCCCAGCCGTCGAGATGGCTTTCCATCAGCACCGGAAATTCTTCATCAGAAATAGTATCCACGTCCTCCGCGGTACGGATCACCCGGTGACCCAGGCAACCGGCCTTGTCGAAAGCCTTCAGGTGGATGGGGTCGTTGGTGTCACCATCCAGCTTGAGCAGGGTCTGGTTGACGCGCTTGAGAAAGCGCACGACGTCGTCCCGGTCATGGGCTTCCTCAAAAATACCGACCCGGATACCGCCCAGCTGGGCACGGCGTTTCATCAGCGACTTGTCCCTGAACAACACGGCCTGTCCGTGCAGCCGCGGGTTGTCCTGCAGGACCGCGTTGATGGCGCCAGCCCACTCCACGGTTTCCTCGAACAGGGGAACCGCTATATCGACGCCCTTTTCCTTCAGGGTTTCGGCAATCTCCATGGAACGATCGTTGAGCCGTTCGAAATTCCATGGCAGGTAGGGTATGTCGTTCTCCCTGGCATAGGATTCTGCCCATTCCGGGGCTACCACGACATAACGACGGTCAAAATTTTCAGCGGCTTCTATCGCTCCCAGGCTCCAGCCCAGCAATGCGATATAGCCCTTGTCAGGATTCTTCTGCATGAAATCCTCCAGGGGGAAAACAGGTATGAATTAGGGTGAATCTGCGGGGCGTCCGGTCAGGACTGTTCCGATTCGGGAAGGGCGTAAGCGCCGTCCTCGTCGTGTATTTCGCGACCGGTAACCGGGGGATTGAACGCACAGATCAGGCGCAGTTCTGTTTCGGCCCTGAGAATGTGACGATCATGCTTGTCCAGGGCGTAAAGCGTTCCCGGTTCAATGGTGTAGGTATTGTTGGTTTCCAGATCGGTGAGGGTCCCGTTGCCGCTGTAACAGTACACGGCTTCGACATGATGCTTGTACCACATCTGGAATTCGAGACCCGGGGGGAAAACAGTCTCGTGAAATGAAAAGCCCATGCCGTCTTTGGCCAGCAGGAACCTGTAGCTGGTCCAGCCATCCGGGCTTGTTACCTGTCGATCAGAGCCTTCCAATTCGGCAAGTTTGACAACCTTCATAAAATCTCTTGAGTTGAGAATGGGTTGGCGAGTATACAGAATTCGCTGCCAATGTTCCAATCGACCACGACGACGGGTAATCGGCATGGCTTACCGACAAGGCTGTCCTGACCACCCGATCATTGCACGTTCCGCTGCGTCAACGACCTTTGAACAAGGAGCCGAGAATACCCCGGGCCAGTGAACGACCCGCGCGACTGCCGATACTTCGCACCATGCTCTTGGCAAAGGCCTCCACCAGGCCCTGCCGCTGTCGACCCCGAGCCTTGGGTTTTGGCTTGGACAGGGTTCGCGACCTGGTCGGTGGGTGTTCTTCCGCCTCTTTCGCCACTTCCGCGGCCCGGCTCTGCAGCAGCTCAAAGGCCGACGCACGGTCGATGGTTTCCTCGTACACACCCTGGCAGGGACTGTCCAGCATCACCGATTGCCGTTCGGCCCGGGTTGCCGGACCGATCCGGGACACCGGCGGCTTGATAAAAGTTCGCTCCACCATCGATGGCGCGCCCTTGGCGTTTAACGTCGAAACCAGTGCTTCACCGACGCCAAGTTCGCTGATGGCGGTGGCTACCGGGAACTCCGGGTTGGCCCGAAACGTTCGGGCGGCGACCTGTACGGCTTTCTGTTCCCGGGGAGTAAATGCCCGCAGCGCATGCTGAAAGCGATTGCCCAGCTGTGCCGACACCGTGTCCGGCAGATCCGCCGGACTTTGCGTCACAAAATAGACACCGACACCCTTGGAGCGTATCAGCCGAACCACCCGCTCGACTTTTTCCACCAGCGCCTTGGGTGCATCCCGGAACATCAAGTGAGCTTCGTCGAAAAACAGCACCAGCACGGGCTTGTCCGGGTCACCGATTTCGGGCAGGTTTTCGAACAGCTCCGACAGCAGCCACAACAACACCGCGGAATAGACGGCAGGCTCCTGGTACAGCTTCGTGGCGGCCAGGATATTGATATAACCCCGGCCTTCGGGATCCCTGCGCATGAAGTCCGACAGGTCCAGCATCGGCTCACCGAAAAACTGTTTCGCACCACTGCGTTCCAGAATCAGCAGGCGTCGCTGGATCGCCCCTACAGATGCCGTGGAAACATTGCCGTAAAGCAGACGCAGATCCCTGGCGTTTTCCCCAACATGGTGCAGCATGGCGCGAAGATCCTTCAGGTCCAGCAGCAGCAATCCCTGGTCATCGGCCACGGCGAAAGCGATATTGAGAATGCCTTCCTGGGTCTCGTTGAGCTTCAACAACCTGGCCAGCAGCAGTGGCCCAAGATCGGAAATCGTTGCCCGTACCGGATGGCCCTGCTTGCCGTATACATCCCAGAACATCGTCGGGCACCCCTGCCAGGCGTCCGTGGGCAGCCCCAGGCGTTCAAGTCGTTCATTCACCTTGGGATGTGATTTACCTGGCTGACTGATTCCTGACACATCCCCCTTGACGTCGCACAGAAACACCGGCACGCCCTGGGCCGAAAAACTTTCTGACAAAGCCTGCAGGGTTACCGTCTTACCGGTTCCCGTGGCACCGGCAATGAGACCGTGACGGTTGGCCCGTTTCAGGTCCAGGCTGATAACGCTGGTTTCTTCAGCGGCCTTGCCGGTTGTATTCTTATACCCGACGGTTATGTTGTTTCCCGACATCGTGCAGTGTCCTCGTCATTCGTTAATCTCATTCCCGATCTGTTCGGCATTCCTGATCAGGTTGCGTCCCGATTCCATCAGAGCCTGTCCTTCCCTGACTTCACTCTGCCCGCGGCCGATACGTTCGTTCCCCGTTTCCACAAGTCGATTACCTCGTTCGATTCCGGTGATGCCATCCTCCCAGCGACGGCTGATGTTCCGCAGTCGCTCACCTTCCCTGTCCACCTGTTCCGGCGTGGATGCCGTACCCGCTGTGCGGGATGCCGCCCGGTAGTCACGCCGGCTCACGATGATCAGATCATTGCCTTCCCGGATCAGCTCGTTGCCCTCGCTCACCATGCGCCTGCTGTCGGCGATTCTGTCTTCACCGCGGTCGACCAGAGCCTCACCCTGCCTGACGGCGTCAAGACCGTCCTCCAGCATGGCCAGGGGATTGCCGGCCAGGGCTTCTTCGCTGGCCTGCCATTGCCGGGAACTGCCGCAGGCGACCAGCAGGCACCCCGCCAGCAGTATAATAAGCAGTCTAAAACAGGCTCTCATGAGATTACTCCGGTAACAAGTGAAAAAGCAGGAAACAGCGGTGTCCCCGGCCGATGCCGGCCTAGATTGACAAGATACTCCGAAATGAGTTTTAAGGAACCTCTCATTAACAGCCTGTTAAGGAACCTCAGATTAATTGTGGAAGTGCTCTGCGGGAGTCTGTCGGGGACCACGTCGATGGGTTCAAAACTCCTGTGGCCCATCCGGTGCAGGCGAGGCGTCAGCCCCGGACTGTGCTACGGGAAAACCGGCTGGCAGTGAACCGCGCAGAGACTGCTCGGCCTGCCGCCTGCGCAGCAGGATAACCGGCGGTTCATGTTCCTCAGGCGTGGTCAGCAGCCTGTAGCGGTGTAACATCCCGCCGACAGAGAGGCTCCCACTCAGGGCGGAAAGCGGGATGGCCAGAACCAGGCCGATGATCATCGGCAACATCCAGTACAGCAGGGGTGAGGACATCCAGGTCAGCATGGCCATCGCCAGCAGGCCCGCGGCCATCTGACCACCGTGACGATGCAGCAGCTGACGCCAGGGTACCGCGTGTCCACGTCGTTGCTGCGCTGACCAGCCGGAATCCTGACCCCTGACTATCTCCCACATATGCCGGCTGTGCAGCATCATTACGATGGGGGCATGTAATACCGAGAACACTAATTCCAGTACCGCGCTCAGTAACATGCGCAAGCGTCCCGGGCCTCGATGCAGTTCCTCGTTCAGCAGACCGCGGACGATTCCAACAAGCTTGGGCAGCAACAGCAGCGCCATGGTGAGAAAAAACAGCTGAATCATGCGCCGGGCATCGAATACCAGGCTGTCAAACGACCACCAGTCCGCGCCGCTACCATCAGCCAGCGGGCCTTGGCTCAATTGTGTACTGAGTGCCAGGCCTACCATTACCATGGCCAGCCACAGCGGCGAGGTGAGGTAATTCATTACGCCCATCAGCATGTGTGCCCGATTAGGCCAACGCAGGCCGCGGGCGGATATCACCCCGAGATGCTGGACATTACCCTGTGCCCAGCGCCGATCGCGAACTGCCGCATCCAGCAGGGTCGGCGGGCACTCCTCCCATGATCCGGACAGTCCTGGCAACATCCTGACGGCCCAGCCGGCACGACGGATCAGCGCGGCTTCGACAAAATCATGGGAACGGATTTCGCCGCCAAAGGGTCGCGGACCCGGCATGGATGGCAGACCGGCAGACTCGGCGAAGGCACGTACGCGAATGATGGCGTTATGTCCCCAGTAATTGCCATCGTGTCCCTGCCAGGCATTGAGACCCCTGGCGAAAACCGGTCCGTATACCGTTGCGGCGAACTGTTGCAGTCGGGCATAGAGGGACCTGCCACCGTGTAATCGGGGCAGGGTCTGCAGTATACCCGTGCCGGGATCGGCGTCCATTTCCCGGACCAGCGTGGCCAGTGTCTCTCCGGCAATCAGGCTGTCGGCGTCCAGGACCACCATGTAGTCATAGCGATCACCCCAGCGACTGACAAACTCGCGAATATTGCCCGCCTTGCGGGCAGTGTTCCGACCACGATACCGGTACCAGACCGGCATTACGCCGGCGAGCCGCTCACGCAGGCAGTCCGCCGTGGCCGCTTCCGCGGCAAGGGTACGCGGGTCCGAACTGTCCGACAGGATGAAAATTTCGAAGTGCTCCGCCAGTTTCATCGCGGCAAGTTCATCGGCCATGGCCGCCAGTGCCGCGCAGGCACTGACCGGGTCCTCGTGATAAACCGGCATCAGCAACACCGTCCTGCCCCGGAGCGGGGTATTCGCCGCAGCACGCCGGCGATCCTGGCCGCAAACCAGGCCGGCCACCGCTGCCATGGCGGTAAGGGCAACCCAGCCGAAGGTCACGGTGAACAGGCCCAGCAACAGCCACAGTGCAGCTATCATCCACGGCGATGAGGCACCCCATGCCTCGGCGGTGCCCTGGTCCAGGGGCAGTACCAGGGCCATCTGGCGGCTGGCAAACACGGTCAACACCAGGGCACCACCAAAGGTAATCCACCGTGCCAGAAGGGGAACAGGGTCTTGCGTGGAAACCCGGGCACCAGGATGACGGGAAAATACCTGGGTCGGCATGGCCAGGGGCTGTTCCGGCGGTGTTGCGGTGCAAGTCTCCGTCATCGGGTCCACCGGTAAAGCCAGGTTTCACCCCAGGGCCGACCGCCGACATTCAGCGTAACCCGCAGTTCCGCCAGCTCGGTATCGCCGGGTTCCAGCTTGATGTAAACCCGGTAACGACCGGTTGCTTCAACCAGGGTGCCGCTGACATCGGTTATTCGACCTGCACTGGTAGTGGCCGTGATAGCCATGGCATCGGGGTCGCTTGTCACATCCTGTATCAGCTCACCACCGCTGTAATCGATGACAAAAACCCGCTCATCGCTGCCATCGACGGCGCCCGTGGCTGTATCGACAACCCTGCCCTGCCGCTGCAAGCCGGGTGACTCCTGCCCCCAGTGCATGCGGTACCGGAACCGGTAGGAATTACCTGCCTGCAGGGCCTCGGCCGGTTGCCAGTAGGCAACAATATTGTCGTTGATTTCCTCACCGGTGGGAATTTCCACCAGTTCCACGTGACCCGCGCCCCAGTCTTCCAGGGGTTCGATCCAAAGCGACGTGCGCTTGTCATAGCGGGCTTCGGCGTCGTTGTAATCGCCGAAGTCCTGATGCCGCTGCAACAGGCCGAATCCCGCTGGCGTGGAGCTGCCAAAAGCCGAAACCTGAAGTTGGACCGGATTGGCCAGGGGACGCCAGACCCTCTCGCCGTTGGCCTGCACGATGAACAGGCCATCGGAATCGTGGACGGCATGGCGAAAGTCGTCATAGCGGTTACGGTTGGTGGCATCGAACAGAAACATGGAAGTCAACGGCGCGATACCGAAGCGGGTCAGTTCCTGGCGCGGAAACAGGGTCGCCTCCACGTCCAGTCGCGTGGTCTCACCAGGTTTCACCAGAAAATGGTAGGCGCCGGTAACCGACCGACTGTCCAGCAGGGCGTGCACCCGGATCTGTTGGCTGCCAGGGGCGGGTTTTTCTATCCAGAATGCAGTGAACCGCGGAAACTCCTCGCCTCCCGGGCCGACCGTGTTAACGGCAAGACCCCGGGCTGACAGCCCGTAAAACTGGTTCCTCCCCACAGCGCGGAAATAGCTGGCACCCAGAAACACCAGGAACTCCTCGTACCGCGCCGGCGTGTTGATGGGATAGTGAATCCTGAACCCTGCGTAGCCGCCGGCGTCTTCAGCAGCAACGGGATCGAGGCTGGGGTGGTAATCGAAAACGCTGGTGGCAAACGGCAATCGCCGGGCCAGTCCGTTATCCATCAGGAAAATGTCCACCGGCTCGGTGTGCAGCCAGCCTGGGTGAAAGAGTTGCAGTTGAAAAGGCACGCTCTCGCTGCGCCAGATGGCGGCCGCCGGATTGAAAACGATTCGACGGTATTGATCGTAGTCCAGGGCGCGAAGAGGATTGTCTGCAGCCATGGACCGGGGCGCAAAGGCACTGTTCGCCAGCGCCGCTGCCCTGGATTCAAGCCACTGGCGGGAAAAAGCCAGGCCAGGCCCGTCCGAGGGGACCGGGGTCCGGGCAGGATTCCCGGCGGCAATTGTTCCGGCGTCGTCCTGGGCCAATACCCCCGACGCAAGAGTCAGACAGGCCGCCAGCAGTGCCATGACCCGCACAGGTCGCCAGCATTGGTGCATCATGTTATGGAACCTCTTGGTGCGACCTCTGAATTCTTCGTTTGCGTTCATTTCGGTGACAGTCTGCCGGGAATCTGCAGCCGCTGCGTGGATGCCGACGAGACGAGTACGCCACCCCGGCACCGGTGGATCAACATCACCGGTGGCCACTGGTCTCGATGGAGAAGCAGAACGTATACTTCGCAGGTAGCGCCAGACCTACTAACATTTCGAGGAGAACGCCTATTTTCTCATCGTCCAGCCGGACTTTGCCAGTGCCAGTGGCAAACCTGCGCCGCGAGTTGCGACGAATTGCGGCGCTGGGCGTCGGATCGATGTTGTTCATGGCCTTCCTGCTGTCCGCCACCGCAGGCACTGTGTTCGCGCTGCGCTGGTTAGTGGCCGCCCTGGCCTGTTGGAGCCTGGTATGGTGGCAGGCTCACCGCCGCCTGCAGCAGAACCACGATATCGCCCAGGAAACCCTGAACCCCTCGCTGGGGCTGGCCAACAGGGTGACCCTTGGTCGGGGCCTGTTGATCGCCGCCACCGCCGGATTTCTTGCCACGCCCGGGGTGGGCAGTATGCCACTGCTGTCCTATGTCCCTGCCCTGCTGTACACCCTGGCCGCCCTTGGCGATGCCCTTGACGGCTATATTGCCCGTCGCCTGCAGCAAGTCACCCGGCTGGGCCGGGAACTGGACATGGCACTGGATGCCCTGGGATTGCTGGTGGCACCGTTGCTGGCGGTGTTCATTGGCAAACTGCACGGCAGCTACCTGCTGGTAAGCGCCGCCTATTACCTGTTTCAACAGGGCCTTCACTGGCGCCGACAGCAGGCAAAGCCGGTGTACCCGTTGCCGCCCAGCCGTCTGCGTCGACTGCTGGCCGGTTTCCAGATGGGGCTGGTGGCCACCGTGCTCTGGCCGCCGCTGCCGGCTGAGCTGACCCGCCCCGTCGGCGTGCTGTTCATGGTTCCCGTACTGGCCGGTTTTATCCGGGACTGGCTGCACGTCAGTGGCCGGGCCGGACGCGATCGGGATTCTTCGCGATGAAAAAACGTCACTTGAAAGCAGTCACCCCGGCACTTTGGCTGCTGGCCCTGGCGCTGGCCGGCTGGACGCTCTGGCAACTGCCGGTTGCCGACATGCTGACCGGACTGGCACGGCTCGACTGGTGGCAATGGTCGTCCTGGGCGGCGATCAATTGCGCAATATTGTACCTGGCGGTGGTTCGCTGGCAGGTACTGGCGGCATCAGCAGGGGCCACGCTGTCCGCCACTGCCCTGTTTCGCCTGCGCCAGGCAGGCAGCGCTGTCAGTTTTATAACGCCAGGTCCACAATTTGGCGGCGAGCCGCTGCAGCTCTACTGGCTGCACCGAATTCACCGCCTGCCCCTGCACCGGGCCGCGGTGGTCCTGGGCCTGGAACGGTTCATGGAAACCGCCATCAATATTGCCGTTCTATTGACCGGCGTGCTGATGCTGCTGGGGACTGCCATCCTGCCCGTGAACGCGTGGCTTCAGGTTTCCGGCATCCTGCTGGCCGCGCTGGTGGGGCTATTTGCGCTCGCCACACTGCTGTTACGCCACCCTGAGTGGCTGGCCCGCCGCCTGGGCAGGCTCATCGCCCGCTGGCGTGGCGGGTCCCGCACCGGTGATGACGACAGTGGCTGGGTGGCATTTATCACCCTGGTACGTGAGGTGCTGTCGGGTCAACGACGGCGCCTGTGGCTGGCGCTCGGCCTGTCGCTGGCCGTGTGGCTGGCCCTGTTTGTGGAGCTGGTGATGCTGCTTGGCTTTCTTGGCCTGTCTCCGACCCCGTTACAGGTCGTATTGATCATGGTGGGGATGCGCCTGGCCATGCTGTTGCCCATGCCAGGGGGTATCGGCACCATCGAGGCGTCGTTGTACTGGTCCTTCAGCTTCCTGTCCCTGACCCTGTCGGCAGCCGCCGGTCTGATTGCCCTGTCGCGATTGCGTGATGCAGTCATCCTCATCGTCGGGCTGGCCTGCCTGTCGGGCCTGCAGCGCCACACCGTGGCGGAGCCGGCATCCGCCACCACCGGGAATTCCGGCCCGACGGGATCTGCGGTTGACTGACCTGCATGGCCCGATGGCAACCGGCAGGTGAGAACACCTGGCCGGGGTTACTGGCCAAAGGCCGTGCGGTAGGCGGCCCAGCAACTTTCATTTTCCCACAGTTTTACCGTCAGCGTGCCGTCCCCCGGTGGCGTGATACCCGCCAGCAGCTTTTCGCTGAGGATTCGACTGAAATGCTCCAGGCTGGGATTGAGTCCGGCAAATTCCGGTTTGTCATTGAGCATGCTGTCGCGAAAATAATCCACCACTTCCTTGAGCGCGGCTTCTATTTCAACGATGTCTACCAGGTACCCGTGCTGGTCGAGAGATTCGCTCTCGATGCGCACCTCCAGCACGTAATGATGGGCATGGGGGTGGTTTTCATCACCCCAGTCTCCGCCGACCAGGAAATGGTTGGCAATGAAATCCTTGGTTACGGCTACGGTATACATAAGGAACCTCTGACTAAGTAGTGAAGTGCTCTGCGGGAGTCAGTCTTGGTAATGAAACAGCAGTTGCAGCAGCCCGGATTTTTCCTCGTCAAGCTGCCGGTACAGGGTACCGGCTTCCTGCAGGGCCACCGACTCGGTAATCAGCTGCTGCGGCCTGATCCGCCGAATCATTTGCCAGGCAATATCGAAGCGACGCTGCTTGGTCCATCGACCGGTCAACCCGGGTGCCAGGGTGCTGACCTGGCTGGTGAGAATGTGCAGCCGATTCCGGTGGGCCTTACCGCCCAGGTCAACCGGCGCGCTTTTGCTGCCATACCAGCTGCCGATAACGATGCGGCTGGCAAACCCGGCCAGGTCTATGGCCAGGTTCAATGCCTCCGGTCGGCCGCTGACTTCGTACACCAGGTCGGCATCCGTGAGTTTCCGCTGCACATCGCTGGACAATGCCCCTGGATTACCGGCTTCCCCGGGTGTGCAGGCCAGATCTGCGCCCAGCCGGCGCGCCATGTCCTGTCGGCAGGATTGCCCTTCGACGACAACCAGCGAGGCGAGAGGGTGTTCCGCCAGCAGGGCCGTCAGCAGCAGACCGACAACCCCCTGCCCCAGAACCACCACACGCTCTCCCAACAGCGGCACTCCGTCGTGGACCAGGTTGACCGCCGTTTCCATGTTGGGCAGGAACACGGCATCCCGTGCAGACACATCGTCTGGCACCCTGATCACTTCGTCCACGCCGGCAAGATAGTGGCTGGCATGAGGCTGAAAAGAAAATACCTGGCGCCCTTTCCAGGATGGATCAATGGCATTGCCGATCTGTTGCACCTCACCCACACAGGCATAGCCATACTGGAGAGGGAAGCTCGACGATTGCTGCAGCGACGGCAAGTCGCTGTCAAGTGCAAGTGATTCAGGCAACTGTCCCCGGTAAACCAGCAATTCAGTGCCGGCACTTACCGCGGAATAGCGATTGCGCACCAGGATCTGATCCGCAGAAGGAGCAGGTAGAACTGTTTCCCTACTCTCCACCTGATACGGTGCCGTGAACCAGAGTTGTACGGCCTTGGTGGATGTGTTCTGCTCACTCACCGGTTCAATCTCCATAATGCAGGCTGCCCCAGACTATCAGCTCGTCGCCCTGTTGCTGGCTGTGTAGCGGGGATATCCGCGGGAAGACAGCCTTGCCCGGCTGCTTCGACCCGGTGGCCTGTTCCTCCGGGTAAAGCCGGCCGATGGCACTGTAGCCACCCACCAGCACGGGTGCCACCGTTAAAACAATAGCGTCGGCCAGCCTGGTCTGCAGGAAGGACGTAAGAATGGCGGCGCCGCCTTCCACCATCAGGCTGCGAATACCCCGACGATACAGCGCTTCCAGCGTCGCCGGTAAATCCACCTGCCCGGCCGCGTCACCTGGCACCACAATGGGTTCACAGTCTGCCGGCGCTCCGGCGGTACTGGACGTGGTCACAATCCAGCAGCGCTTACCACCGTTGCGGCACAGTTTGCTGGTGGGGGGTATGCGTAACTGGCTGTCGATCACAATGGGTTGCGGGTCTTTACCGCTCCACTCACGCACGTTCAGCTGTGGGTTGTCCGCCAGCACCGTACCGATACCCACGAGAATGCCGTCGTGCAGGCTGCGTAGCTGGTGCGTCAGCTGCTTGCCGGTTTCACTGCTGAGCACCAGGGTTTCGCCGGGACTGGTGGTGATGCTGCCATCCCAGCTCTGGGCATAACTCAGGGTGACGTGAGGGCGCCGACTGCCGTGAGTCAATACAGCCGCGTGAAATTCCTGCTGTGCTTTCTCAAACCATTGCTCAATGCGTTGATTGAGATCCATGAGGTCACGGACTGCTGGCAGATTTAATTTGCAATAAATGGTTCATGCGCTGGGCCTTGGTCAGCAGGTACCCGGCGTTGTCGGTATTCGCCGGTATTTCCACGGAAACCCGCTCGGCGACGGCAATGCCGGCACCGCGCAACGCGTCAATCTTGGCGGGATTATTGGTGATCAGGCGCACTGAGCCCACGCCCAGGTCCTCCAGTATCCGCGCGGCGAGGGAATAATCCCGACCGTCGGCAGCATGTCCCAGCATCAGGTTGGCATCCACGGTATCGTAGCCCTTGTCCTGCAGGTTGTAGGCACGCAGCTTTTCCATGAGACCGATGCCACGCCCCTCCTGGCGCAGGTACAGGATCACGCCGGTACCGGCCCTGGCCACCAGTGCCATGGCCCGATCCAGCTGTTCACCGCAATCACAGCGGCGGGAGCCCAGCACGTCACCCGTAAAACACTCGGAGTGAACCCGGGCAAGCACAGGCCCGGCGCTGCTCAGATCACCCATAAACAGGGCCAGGTGTTCCTTGCTGTCAGCGGTATTACTGTAATAACAAAGCTGGAAATCACCGTGGGGGGTCGGTATCCGGGTGCTCACTTCACGCGTTACTTTAAGTTTGGACATCGAGTCCCTGCCTTGAATCGGGGTGCTGGAAATAATGGTATGCTGGGCGTGTGTTGTAAGCAAGCCCGGCCTCTGACACGCCGATTGCAGCGGGATTCAGCGTGATGACCCTGTTTATACGACACACCCGTCAGAGCGGATCTATCGACAAGTGAATCATACCACTGTGTATTTTGTTTTCCCGGGAGACCTGGAAACGCCAACCGGCGGATACCACTATGACCGTCGCCTTATTGCCGAACTGCGCAATCTCGGGCTTGAGGTACACACGGTTTCGCTTCCGCAGGGATTTCCGTTTCCCGACGAGCAGGCGCGTCAGTCCAGCAGCCGGCTCATGGCCGCCCTGCCGGATGACGCGGTGGTTATCGTCGATGGTCTCGCCTTCGGTGTACTCGACGACCTGGCTGCCGCCGAAGCCCGGCGTCTGCGGCTGATCGCGCTTTGTCACCATCCCCTGGCGCTGGAATCGGGACTCAGCGACACGCAGCGCCAGGCCTTCCTGGTCTCTGAACATCGAGCCCTGAACCATGCACGGGCGATCCTGGTGACCAGCCCCAATACCCGGGATCTGCTGGTTTCGACATTCAGTATACCCGGGGACAGGATCTGCGTTGCCCTGCCCGGTACCGATCCGGTGCCGATGGCCCCCGGCGATGGTGATCCCGTTCGCCTGCTGACCGTGGCGTCGTTGATTCCGCGCAAGGCTCACGATGTCCTGATTGACGCCCTGGCGCCATTACAGGCGCTTTCCTGGTCGGCACGCTTTGTAGGCAGTGAAACACTGGACCCACAGTGGGCACAGAGTCTTCGTGAACGCGTAAACCGCCTGCAGCTGGCCGACCGTATCCGCTTCACCGGTCCGCTGAATGACCTGCAGGCCGAGTACCGGAATGCCGATGTCTTTGTTCTACCGTCGCGGTTCGAAGGGTATGGCATGGTATTCGCCGAGGCGCTGGCGGCGGGACTACCCATTATCGCCGCGCGTGCCGGCGCGGTGCCCGACGTGGTGCCGGAGTCCGCCGGCCTGCTGGTGGCAGCGGATGACGCCAGGGCACTGTCCGCGGCCATAACACGTGTGCTGAACGATAGGGAACTGCGGCTGAGGCTGCGGCAGGGTGCCCGCGCCGCAGCGAACAGCCTGCCTTCCTGGAGTGACGCCGCCAAGCTGGTGGCCGGCAAAATCAGAGAGGTGCAAGGCCCATGACGGGATTCAGTGTTGACTGGCTTGACTTGCGGGAAGCCGCAGATGGACGCGCCCGGGATCCGGAACTGCTGCTCCGGACCTGGCAGTGGCTGACCAACTCCCCTTGCCATGCAGATGCCACCAGGGTGGTGGTTGACCTGGGTGCCGGCACGGGGTCGACCCTGCGCGCCCTGGCCAGCAGGGCCGATGGGTCCCCCGTGCCATTGGCCTGGCGGCTGGTGGACCTCGATGAAAACCTGCTCACCGAGGCCCGGCGTCGTCACGGTGCCTCACACCGGCTGCAGACCTGTGTCATGAACCTCGCCGCGACAGCAGAGCTGCCGTTACAGGACAGCTGCCTGGTAACCGCCTCGGCCCTGTTCGACCTGGTGTCCGCCGCTTTCACCCGGGACCTGGCCAGCGTCCTGGCCCGCAACAGCCGGCGCCAGCCGACCGGCATTTATGCCGCGCTTAATTACGACGGCATCACCCGCTGGACACCTGCCCACCCCCTGGATGAGGCGGTGCTGGAGGCCTTTAACAATGACCAGCGCCGCGACAAGGGTATGGGTCCGGCGCTGGGTCCGGAAGCCAGCCATTGCCTGGAGGAAATCTTCACCGACGCCGGTTTCGTCGTTCATTCCGCCGACAGTCCCTGGCTGCTTGACGGATCTGACCACCGACTGGTCAGCGCTCTCATCCAGGGTATCAGTACCGCGGTGGCATCGGATCCGTCTCTCGATGGGGACGGGCTCAAGGACTGGACGGACTATCGCCTTGAAAAAGTGCAATCTGGCACCTGCCGGGTGGGACACAGCGATGTACTGGCCCTGCCTCCCACCGACTGACACCTGCTGCGTCAACGGGATACTTCTCGTCAATGGCTGCCGTACCGGCCAGGGCTGTATTCTGAGAAGCCGACAGCGACAATCGGCTTACCCTACTCTGCCGCCCCGTGACTCCGGGAAAATGCCTCCACGAACCGGTTTCTCAGCTGGTCCATCCGCCACACCGGGGCACCCTGTCCCGGTAACAGGCCCGGTTCCCACTGCCAGTGAGCAACCGCCTCCATGATGGCGGGATCCCGGGCGATCAGGTGAACCGGGACATCCCGGCCGTCGGCATCACCGGAGACCATGGGTGCAGGCTGATGATCGCCCATCATCAGGATGACCAGGTTGTCATCGCCGTATTCACGCACGTAGGACACCAGGGTCTGCAGCATGTACTCGATGGCCTGTCGATAGTGGTCGCGAATGGAATCCACTTCCCGCCAGACTGTTTCCGGGGTGGGTCCCGACTGCGCCTGGCTGTTGAATATCCGCCCGTCACCCACCTGGTCCCAGGGCACCAGCTGCGCCACCGGAGTCCAGGGGGCATGGGAGGAGATCAGGGCAACCTCGGCCATTATCGGCCGACGGTTGCTGACATCCCTTTCACGCTTTTGCAGCGTAGCCAGCACGTACTGATCCGGCATGGTTACCCAATTGAAGGGCAATCCGGCATAGCCGAAATTGTGGGCGTCGTAAATCTGGTCGTACCCATAATACTGACCCTCGGGCCAGGCCAGGGTGATGGCGGGCATGGCGGCCACGGTTCGCCATCCCGCGTCCCGGAACAGCTGATTCAGCGTAACCCGCTCGCTGAGAACCAGGCTCTCGTAGCGGGTTTCACTGTCGATCCAGGCACCGGACAGCACCGAGGCATGGGCCAGCCAGCTCAGGCCACCCACGGTGGGAGACGTCAGAAAGGCGCTGCGCATCTGCACCCCCTCGGCTTCCAGCATCTGCTGGGCCTGCAGCAGCGTGGCGGACACCGAGGCTGCGAACGGCTCCCGATCCAGCAGCACCCGCCCGTAGGACTCGGCGAATACCACGAATACGTCCTTACCGCGCAGCTGGTCAAACAGCGCCTCGCTGGACCGGTTCACCCATTCATCCTGGCTGACGGTTTCCGCAAACTCCCGAATATCACGAATACTTTCCAGGGTATCCCGGCCGTGAATGACCAGTTGATCCCAGGCGAAGTGACCGGTTCGCGACCAGCCGGCCTGCTGCAGTGCAGTCCAGGCCAGCAATAACGACAGCAGCCCGATCCCGGCCACTTTCGCCCTGCTCCGCAGGACATCCTGAATCCGCCCCAGCAGGAAAAACGCCAGCCAGCCCAGCAGTGCGCTGACCAGCACCAGCAACAGACCGATACCAAGAGCGGACCAGCTGCCCAGGGCGCCAGTCAGCAGGCGACTGCCATCGGCCAGCAGGTGACTGTCGAAAACCAGGTCGAAGGGACGCGCAAAAATTTCATGGGACGCCAGGTCGGCGCCGCGCAGCAGCAGACTGAGGCCGAGCAGGACCGCCAGCACAACGCGCAGGCCATTGCCCAGCCGCCCGGGCACCAGCAGTAACAGGCCGATGACCATGAATTCCAGGGGAAAGAAAATGAAGGCCTCCCGGGTAATCCAGGCAACCCGGTTAGGCAGGGTCAGGGCCACGAACAGACCGGCAAAGGCCAGCGCGGTAAACAGCTGGCGGACTGGAACTGGAATACGCAAGGTGATGTCCTGGATCGATACCGGCAAGGAGAGTCAGTAAGGTTAAGTAAAACTCAGTACTGCTCAATGCAGCACCGCCCGATAGAGTTACGTAGTTTAACGCAGATCAGACCAGGATTAATGCCCCGTCAACAACCATTCTTCGAACTGCGGACACCGCTGACCGATTCTGCAGGAACCCGGAAGTCGACGTCGGACCACTCAATTCATCACCTTGAAAACCGGGTAGACCAGCGGTTCACCGCTTTCTTCCAGCTCGGCAAGGTACTGATCGAAATAATTCCAGTAGGCCAGTCCATCGTCAGCCTCGGGTTCCAGCAGGTAAAAAATCAGGTTGGCAAGCGGGGTCTCGAGGGAGACCCGGTAATCACCGGCATTGAACGAGCGTTCCATGGGCTGGTATGCACCACTGAGCCTGGTGTTCCGGTGTCCGTTCTGGACAAAAGACCGGGTCTCCCGGGACGCGATGGAAAATGCTTCAACCGCCAGGGTGTCCGGTGCCGACAGCTGCGTCACGGCGATACCATGTTGCGTCAGCTTTTCAATTACCGCCGTCAGCTCAGCCGGGATCAGGTAGGCCCGGGGCATGACGGCGCTGCGAACCGGGCGAAACTGCTGGTAATTGGCGACGCCCTCGATGGTTATCAGCTCGGCGCTGCAGGCGTACTGGACCTCACCGCTGGCCGTACGATAGGGAATATGGTTGTAGGACAGGATCGACGCCGGCTCGGACAGAGGAACCATGTCAAAGGCCACGCCGTTGCGGACCCGCCCACCCTGCTGCCGGATCGTGGTCACGGTTCTGGCGTCCGCCTCCCGGTTGATACGCTGGATGATCGCCGCGTTGTCATTGCTGAATTCAAGAATTTCCTCGATGAACACCTTGGCGGAGTGAATGCGCTGGTAAAACCGGTCGTGGGAGAACGTCTCGCTGAGTATGGCCATGCGGTTTCTCAGGCCCATCATATTGGTCAGGTAGCGCGGCGCGTGATGGAAGGTGCGAAATCCTGTCGGTGGCCAGGTGTCAAGGGAAAAGTCCCCAAACAGGAAAAAATCCAGATCGTACTTCTGTTTTACCGCCCGGGTAACTGCCGGCAGCAACACGTTCATGGTGTAGTCGGTTGTGGCCGGGTCACCTGCGCTGTGGTAGGAAGGCGCGTAGGTCAATGCGTAACCGTGCCAGGTTCCATTGGTGGTGTGCATGTCCACGAACAGCTGTGGGTCCCAGCGTTGCAGTACATTGCGGTAAAGCCCCCGGGTCTCCGGGGTCTCCACCGCCATACCATCGCGGTTCAGGTCGTAGCCATGGCTGAACCGCTGGCCGGTCATTACCGGACTCAGTTCCTGGTTAGGCCGCGAGTTCTCGGTCATGGCATCGTTGCCATCGGCATTGTAAATCGGTGCCAGGGCGATAATCTGGTTGGCCAGCAGGTGACGCCGGTCGCCGTGAAGAATTTCCCGCAACAGGATCAGTATTGCCTCCTTGCCCTCCACCTCGCCGCCGTGGATATTCCCCTGGATATAGATTACCGGTTTACCGCTGGCCCGTGCGGCGGCAGGAGAAGTTATGGGCGGGTCGGCGACGATAAGCAGGGGAATTTCCCGCCCGTCGCGGGTAACCAGCATGGTTTCCCGGTGAACCAGGGACGTGCCCTGTACCAGGTTGTCTATGGTCTCCAGAACCTCCTGGTGGGTGGAAGTACGGGCATAGCCGGTGCGCTCCGGCACCGTCATCATGGCCTCGTCGAAAACCGGCTGTGCCGATGTGCCCTGGTTGAGCAAACCGGCCATCAGGGCCGTCAGCGCCAGTGCCTGGAAATAAAGTCTGAAATTCACCTGGATGTCTCTTTGTTCAGGAACTGCTGATTAAGGAACCACTGATCGGTTAGGGAACCTCTGATTAAGTATGCAAGTGCTCTGCCACCGCTCAACGTCCTGGCTGAACTCGACGTTTCAGGTCGACGGGTTCCCGCCAGACGCAGTCTGACCGGGCCATGCTGAAGCCTACGAGTGGGTTTTCAACAGTACATTACCCGCTGGGCACAACCCTGTCACTGAAAAATTCGACGTGTCATGCCGGTATTTCTGCGCCGTTGGTTGTACAGATCCCCGGGCCGTACCGTCATGACGGAATCCACGGTACACTTGCGGCAATCGCCCGGCAACCAGTTCGCTACCCCGGGTATCCGGAACGAAACCCTTTACCAGCAGACCATGGGACGCAGGTGTCATGATACTGATTATCCCGAGGAAAACAGTCTCCCTGTTGCCACCAGTGATCCTGGCCATGGCAGCGGCTACCGGAATTTCCGGTTGCCTGCCGGCGGTGGATGAGCAGGACACTCCCGGCATCGTTGCGTCGGTTGACCTGGAGGACTACCAGCGCGCGGAACAATTGCTGGGGCCCAATACCAGCGAGCTGGTTCATCATGTGATCCTGGCAGGCTACTGGCAGGACGACGACCGGCTTGTGTATCGCAAGCGGACGCCCGCGGGGCTGGACTATATCGTGGTGAATCCGGAGACTGGCGACAGTGACCCCCTGTTTGACCTCCAGCGTCTTGCGGCTGCCCTGGCCAATCTGGAAGATACCGGGACGGAAGCGCCGCCGGCGACAGATCTCGAACTCACGGCCATCGAACTGATGGAGTCCCGACAAACTGTAAACTTTACCTTCGAAAACGCCCGCTATCGACTGGCCCTGTCTGACTACAGCCTGGAGAAAATCGCCGAGAACGATAGCGACGAATTCCTGTCGCCGGATGGTAGCCTGGCTGCCTATATCGAGGATTACAATCTATGGATCCGGCATACCGATACCGGTGAACGCACCCAGCTGACGTTCGACGGCGAAGAACACTACGGTTACGCTACCAACAACGCCGGCTGGACCCGCCGGGACAGACCGGTTCTGCTGTGGTCGCCGGACTCTGACAAGATTGCCACTTTCCGCCATGATGGCCGTCAGGTCGGCGAGATGTACCTGTATTCCACTGAAGTGGGACACCCGGAACTTGACGCCTGGAAATACCCATTGCCCGGCGACGAGTCTATATTCATGATCGAGCGAATAGTCATCCACCTGGAAGAGTCACCGCGAATCGTGCAACTGCAGATGCCACCGGACCCGCATCGGTCCACCACTACCGACCATATTGCCGGGCGCGGCGGCGTTCTGCTGGACGTTGAATGGAGCGACGACGGTTCTCGACTGGCTTTCGTCTCTTCAAGCCGGGACCACAAGTCCGCAACGTTGCGACTTGCCGACCCGGACACCGGCACAGTGAGGGATGTCTTTACGGAAACGGTGGATACCTATTACGAATCCGGTTACCGTTCCGCCAACTGGCGTGTACTGGATGAGCGCTCCGAATTCCTGTGGTTTTCGGAAAAAACCAATTGGGGACACCTCGCCCTGCACGATCTTGATACCGGCACCGTGAAGCAGCAGATAACTGCCGGCAACTGGACCGTGCTGCAGGTACAACAGGTTGATTCCGACCGCCAGCAACTGTTTTTTACCGGATCCAATCGCGAACCCGGAAATCCCTATTTTCACTACCTTTACCGCGTCAATTTCGATGGCAGCGAACTGGTAAACCTGACGCCTGAAATCGGGCATCATGACATCGACTGGTCAGACTCCGGTGAATTTTTCCTCGATACCTGGTCAACTCCAGAGCAGCCGCCAAGGTCAGTGGTCAGGAATCGCAGCGGCGCCATGGTCGCCGATCTGGAGACTGCCGGTATCGACGCCCTGGTAGCACACGGCTGGGTGCCACCGGAACCCTTCACGGTCAAGGCCCGGGATCGTCAGACCGATCTGTACGGGTTGATTTACCAGCCTTCCAACCTGGACAAGTCGGCATCCTACCCGATTCTGAACTACCTTTACCCGGGTCCCCAGGCCGGCAGCGTGGGCAGCTGGTCCTTCCAGGCTTCAAGGCGTGACAAACAGTCCCTCGCCGAGCTTGGCTTTATCGTGGTCGAAGTGGATGCCATGGGAACCCCGGGTCGCTCCAAGTCGTTTCACGATGCCACCTACGGCAACATGGGCGACAACGGACTGCCGGACCAGATCACCGCCATCCGTCAGCTGGCGGCCCAGCGGCCGTGGATGGATCTGCAACGGGTGGGCATCTGGGGTCATTCCGGGGGCGGCTTTGCTTCTACCGCCGGCATCCTCCGCTATCCTGATTTTTACAAGGTGGCCGTTTCCAGTGCCGGCAACCACGATAACCGCAACTACGAGGATGACTGGGGTGAAAAGTGGCAGGGCCTGCTGCAAACCTACCCGGAAACCAATCCCGTGGCAGTCAGCACAGATGAATCGTCGGCATCCACCAACTACGACAGCCAGGCCAATCAGCTGCTGGCCGGGCGGCTGGAAGGAAAACTGCTGCTGGCCCACGGACTGATGGACAGCAATGTACACCCGTCCAACACCCTGCTGGTGGTGCAGGCACTGATCGACGCCGAGAAGGATTTCGACCTGTTGCTGATACCGGACGCCGGGCACGGCTTCGGTAACAGCCGTTATTTCATGAAAAAACGCTGGGACTATTTTGTAGAGCACCTGATACAGGCCGACCCACCCTCAACGTTCCGCTTTGCCGACAATATCGACTGACCGGCAAGCCTGGCTCAACAGCGGTACCAGGCCGTGGACCTGTTCGGGGCCACTGTGCAACGCGGGGTAAACTGCCTGCAACCAGGAGACAGCAACAATTGCAAATCAGTAACGACCGTGCACCCGGTGTGAACGTTCCGACCTGCCACGGCCGGTGTTCGCACAACGCCATTGAAGGATTAATCGGAGGATTCAAATGACCCGCAGCAGACCCGGGCATAAACTGAAATGTGTACTTGGCGCCATGCTTCTGTGCATGGGCAACACCCAGGTGGCGGCGCAAGCGGGTAACGCACCGGAAGCTATCGAAGATGTGCTGGATGCCTATCACCAGGCGGCAGCTGTCGGGGACTGGGATACCTACTTCGACCTGATGAGTGAAAACAGCGTCTTTCTTGGCACGGATGTCGGTGAACGCTGGACCCGCGAGGAATTCCGCGCCTATGCCGGCAATCGCAGCGGCTGGATCTACCGGACCGTGGACAGGCATATCGATTTCACACCGGACGGTGACACGGCGTGGTTTGACGAAGTGCTGGACAGCGCCAGCTACGGAACGGCGCGAGGGTCGGGTGTGGTCATCAATACCGGGGCTGGCTGGAAAATTTCGCAGTATCACCTGACATTTCCCATTCCCAACGAACTGGTGGGTGAAATTATCCAGCAGATCAAGGCCTTCGAGGCCGAGACCGACGACCAGCAGCCGCGATAAGTCCCGCAGCCGCGCTGTACCAGGGCATTGTATGGCGGGTGCTGCCCATGATTGATGTGCCGGGCAGACAGGATTCACGCACCCGACATATGCAGGCGGCACACAGTTCGGTGGCAAAAAGAAGCCGGAAATTCGCCAATGAACACATTGGTGAATTTCCGGCAAACCACAGTCGCCTGGGCTAAACCGCCCGGATCGAAGGGAGAAAGTCCGGACGAAATTTAGACGGTGTTAATATTGGAAAGGTGAGTTCAGAACCCCTGTACCAGTTCCGTGTCGGGAATCCTGGCGCTGACCAGGTCATAATTGACCAGCGCATTCCGATCCTGGGAATTGAGTGACAGGGCTTTTTCCAGTGCCGCACCGGCAGCCGTGAAATCACCGGTCTGCGCCAGCGCCACTGCCAGGTTGGAAATAATCGACGCCTTGGCAGTTCTTTCCGTCATCACGCCAATGGACAGGTCGGATTCAACTTCGTCCAGGGCTATCGAACACGTGGCCACGGCCGCCTCATAATGTTTTGACAGGATCTGGGTAACACACAGGTTATTGGCGTCGACAAAATCCAGTTCAGACAGGTCGCGCCTGCCGAGAACCGCGGATGCCGAGTCGATGTCGCCAGCCAGGATGGCCTTGAATCCCGCGGATTGCCCGAAAGCGGTTACGCGGTATTCAGCCGATGCCGCGCCAGCCATAAACAGGGTACAAAGCCCTACACAGGCTGTTACCATTTTTCCTTTGCTTAAGTGTTTCATCTGGATACCTCTAAAGTGATCAGAAATGTTGTTGCGTTCCATTACTCTCGCTGTTTGATTCACATAGTAAGTATCGAATTCGTGTTCGACAAAGTATGATTCATCAGGCGACAGTTGAAGTCAGTTCATCCCTGTCGCCAATCCTTTGCTGCAATCTTTTCGCAATCCACTTCCAGAAAGTATCCGCCGCGTTTTTATTACGGCTGTCGTCGTTCAATGCCATCCAGTAACAGTCCTCGGTGACCAGTACCGAATCATGCAGGGATACCAGTTCGCCTGAATCAAACCAGGCCTTGCTAACCGGCATGGGGATCAGGGCAATACCGGCGCTTTGCTGCGCTGCCCGGGCCAATGCAAACATGCTGTCCACGTAGATAATCTGCTTTGGCTCCATGTTGCTTATCCCGGCATGACGCGCCCATCGCGTCCAGGCATGCGGCCGGGCCTTGTGCAGCAGGATGGTGGCAACGTTAATGGCATCAATACCGCTGAACCCCTTCTTTTGCCAATCTTCGTACAATGTCCGGCTGCATGCCGGGATGTAGCGAATTGGAAAAAGCCTTTCCACCCTGGACATGGCGGGCCGGTGGCGGGACAGGACGATATTGATATCTGCCGCGGGATTCATGGGCCCGTCTGTGTCCATCGATTCGATTCGCAGATCGATGTCCTGATAAAGGTCGGAAAAGTTACTGATGATGGGCATCAACAGTTCACTGGTAAAGAACTCCGGCATCTGTACCAGCAACGGTACACGGGCAGCATTTTTCCTGACCCGCCGGGTTGCTTCTTCCACGGCCATGAGATGCGGTTCGATGTCCTCGAAAAGTTCCCTGCCCTTGTCGGTCAGCGATATAGAACGCGTGTGGCGCTGGAATAGCCTGACTCCAAGGTCCGCTTCCAGGTCACTGATTTGATGACTTACCGCACTGGCGGTGAGACACAGTTCATCCGCAGCTTTCTTGAAACTGAGGTGGCGGGCTGCAAGACAGAAAGTACGCAGCCCCCGAAGTAGTCTGGCCATCAGCGTGTTCTCGCCTGCCTGGCAGGCTGACAGGCAGATAGGGAAAAACAGAATAACGTGGTCAGGTATCCGGAACAGCCTGCATCCCGATTGCGGAACCACAACTTAAGGAACCTCTGATTAATGAGTCAGAGGTTTCTTAAAAGTAATTGGGAAGCAACTGCTGTGCCAGCGTTTCGACACCAGGATTCGCGGGTTTTCACGCGACTACCGAATCAGCCTGCACTAAAGCGGGTCGTCGGCCACAATCCAGCATGCAGAAAGCACTGTTGTGGCGCCAGCAATGCCCAGGGAGCCAGGTTGCAGTTGTTGGTGGTGTTTTCATTTAAGAAACCTCTGACTAATGCCTTATCAGAGCTTCCCTGGGTGTTACGCGGATTGATCGTCGGCATTGCCCAGGGGAAACTCCAGCCTGGTTACGTCGACAATGAAAAAGGGAAAATAGGATTCGGTACCAAAGTGGTTTCCTGCTTCCACGTGGGTGGGCAGGGTGAAGCTCTGGAATTCCCTGAATTCAGACGGGTACGCGCCGAATGGCTGCAACCTGAACTGCTTTTCCGGATTGGCATTGCTCCAGCGCTGGAAACTGACATAGGCCGGCCGGCCTTCGTCGTCAACATGAATGTCCACCTGCTGACTTAAATCCCGGTAAGTCACGGTGACCCGCGCCGTATGCATGTCGATACCTTCCCAGGTGACTCCGTCACCAGGCAGCAGGGCCGCCGGTGTCCAGATGGCCGCCTCGGCCACGTAACGACCGAATGCAGAGCGTCGGTGGTCAGCCTGGCCCCCCTGGCGGGCTACGGGAAGGACCCCCGCCAGCCAGAACCGGGTCCAGGACTGGGAGTCCGAACCGGAAAGGTGCATCCAGCCCTTTGCCGCGCGCATCCCCCAGATAAACCCATGGGGCGCAGCGAGGGTCTGCTCCGCGGTCATGTCCAGGTAGCCGGGTTTCTCCCTGTCACCCAGGGCGAATTTCCCCTCCATGGAGATCCTGGCCACGGTATAAAGTGGTGCACCTGGCTGAATACTGAATTGGAAATACCGTCTCGCCGCATCCGGCAGGTCCGTCACCGACTGGCTGTCGAAGCGACCTGGTCTGACCGGCTGCAATTTGCCAAGCCTGCTGCCAAGGGCCCGGTCTGCATGGCGGTCTGACCATCGCCACAATTGCAGTATCATCACTGTCGCCAGTAACAGTCCACCACTGAAAAACATCCACATAGTCATTCATCCCACCTGGCTTGCCATGTCACTGCGATACCAGGGACCCTCTGAATTGAACAGAGTTTCCCTAATCCATCAACAGGTCGGCCAGGCGTGCTTCAATGGCACCCATGCTGTCGGCATGCCCGTATACCGGACCGAATCCACCGTCGACAAATTCGGCCACGCCCAGGCCGTAATGCCTGCGCTGATCACCCGGATCCAGCGGAACGGTATCCGGCATCTGTACCAGGTAATCGCCGGCCATGGCCTGGCCGTTGAATAGTGCATGACCCCAGCGGGCAAGAGACGGGAAGGGAAACGGATCTTCCAGTTACTGTCCCTTGATAAAAAATCCGGCATAGAAAACCAGTGGGTGATTGCCGGTTAACGGCCCGAACAAAGCCATGAAATCCGGTGCCAGCAGGTAGGCGGCAACAATCCCCCAGGCGATGGCGAAGCTCAATACAAAGAATGGCACCAGGGCCCGACGGGTTTGCATTGGATCTGCGGTGCCTTCGAAGACAGGTTCCAGGTGTTCCCGGAAAACTGGCAGCTGTCGGTGTCCACCTGTGACGGTTACCGAGACGCTGCCAGGTCCAGCACCACGTCCCACTTGAATCGGACAAAACGGTGAAGTTCGTCGATCAGAATGCGTTCCTGGTCACTGTGGGCGCCGAAGCCCAGGGGACCATCTTCCCGATCTATGGCTGGACCGATGCCATAGCACTGCACCCCGGCATTGCGCAGGTAGGCCATGTCGGTCGCCCCGGTGCTCATGGTCGGCAGCGTGATGACGCCATAATGTTCATCGACGTTGTCCTCAATGGCGGTAAACGCCGGGGTGTCCAGCCGTGCCTGGCCCGGCGGTCGGGTGTTGCGCTCACCGAGACTCACGGTCACGGCGGGATCGTCGATCACCCGGCGGATCTGATCCAGAAAAGCCGGTACATCCTCGTCGGGTAAAGCGCGAAAGTCGACGCTGGCCCTGGCCTCCGAGGGAATGACGTTGATCCGGTAACCGGCATTGAAAATATTTGGCGAAAGCGAGGAACGCAGCATCGAGGCATGCCGCGGTTCGTTGGCAAGAAAATAGCCGTCGACATCACTGACCCGCCGTGGATCCAGCACTGCCAGGTACCGCTCCGCATCTGCGGGAGACGAAATACTGGCCAGCCGCCGGAAATAAGCCGCTGTTGTCTCGTTAAGCCGGATTGGTGTACGCCAGTCAGCAATGGCCGCTACTGCCCTGGCCAGGCGGGTCACTGAATTGGTCTGCAGTGGTACCGAGCCGTGGCCGGCTACCCCCGTGGCCACCAGTTCCACGGCGTAAGGTATTTTTTCCACGGTCTGTACCGAGGCATACTGAACCTGTCCATTGACCCGGGTAACCCCGCCACCCTCGGCGAGGCAGAATTCTGCATCAATCTCGTCGAAATGGTTTTCTACCATGAACTCGATGCCGTACTCGGTGGCGCCCTCTTCCCCGGATTCGGCGAGGAAGATGACATCCCGGGCCAGCGGCACTTCCAGGCGTTTCAGGTACAGCATCACCATGAGGGCCGCGGTCAGATTGTCCTTGTCGTCCACTGCGCCACGACCATAAACGTAGCCACCATCAACGGTGGCACTGAAAGGCGGAAAGATCCACTTTTCCGGATCAACATTGACGACATCGGTATGCGCCATGATCAGCAATGGCTCCGCCTCCCCGGAACCTTCCAGCCGCGCCACCACGTTGGGACGCTCCGGGTCCGTGGCATACAGTGAAACCGGAATCCCCTCTTCTTCAAGCACATCCCGCAGGTACTCCGCCGCCGGTAATTCGCGACCCGGTGGATCACTGGTATCGAAGCGCAGGAGCGCCCGAAAGTGCTCCAGGGTTTCCTGTTGAACGGTGTCCCAGTCCGGCTCACCCGGCTGCACGCCGGCCGGTTCATTGGCCTGACCAACGACCTGTGTAGCAATCAGGGAAAGAAAAACACAACTGAGAATGCGGGCGTATGGTTGCATGACAACAACTTCCTTGGCAGGTTGTTCGGGCCCATGGCGAAGTCAATCAGGGTCCAGGTTACCAGGCCGATTGTTAAAGGGCGCCGGGGCAGGTAAGAAAATCGCACGGAGTTGATTAAAATTCAAGCAGTAGTCAATGCTATCTTCCTGGTAACTGCCATTATTCGGCCTTAAATACCGACGACCGGCAGCTTTATGACCAGTCGCCCGGGTGCCGGGTACAGCCCCCTTTATTATCCTTTCCCATGGAAGTAGCTGCCCTGGTCGGTCACTTCCTGACTGTAGCCACTGTGCAGAAGTTCCCGGTGATGACGAATGGTGTTTTCGTCGGAATAACGTGGTTCCAGGTTCACAGACACCAGGTCGTCGCCTTCGGGCTTCCGCCGGTGACGCCATGCCCTGAACTTTCTGAAATAGGTCTGTTCCAGGTCGTTCAACAGCATCCTCAGTTTCGTGAAAAACAGCAGCCTGGACAGTTCCCGGGCCAGCTGCCGCTGATTTTTTTCTTTGGCGTCCCGGAGAAAGTGTTCGAAAAACGTCAGTATTTCCCGGTTGCGGATATTTATTCTGCGTATGTCCTTTATCCGCGGTCGATGGGCGAACGGAAAATCGTTTATCCCGTTCAATTGCATTGACACGAATGTCCTCAGGCATTTGGAACACCTGCCACAATTGAACCTGGGTGATTTCCAGCACACCCAGAGATTTTCCAGGGCATCACGGTTCGATTGGATCAGCTTGAGTTTTGCCGTTCTGTCAGCTTCCAGCCCGGTATGCACCACTGTTGACGAGGCGGTACTGTAGAGCGGGTCCACCAGCGGGTGACTGCCAGAAGGTAACAGCGATTTATAGGTAGCAGAGCCGCTTACCAGTGTCTTACTGAAGCCCAGTAGCTGCCCGATGGTGGCCAGCGAGGCACCGAAGTTTACGTATCCGGACAAGCCGAATGCGGCATTGAAACTGCGCCGGTTGGTTTCCACCGGGACCAGTCGCTTGCCGAATTTTTCTGCCAGTGTTCGATTCCTGTTGACAAAATAGACCCAGTCGTCAACGGGCATGTCGAAATCGAAACCGTTGATCACGACCAGGTGACTGATCTCGTCACGATGCTGCAGCAGCGAGTAGGTGCTGTCCACCCCGCCAGAGAAAAAGCTGCAAACCGATCCGTCCCGTGGCGCCGGTTCGGCCCGGGAACCACGCACGTTGACGGGTTTGAACACCGGGTTCCAGGTGGTGTAGATGGCCTGAACTTCCTGGAGGTTGTCAAGCAGAGTGGGCGATACCGTGTAAGGATCGTCGACGACGATATCTTCACCCAGCATCATGGCCGGCGCCAGGGCCGATATGACAAAGGGCGAGGCATCACCTGACTGGACATCCAGGTCTTCCGGGAAACGAAACCAGAAGGTCAGGTTGTCTATGTGGGCCGTGATGGTTTGTGCACCTGAGGCAACAGATTTTTCTATCTTACTTATCCGCATGGCCATCGCCCGGCTAACTGCGAACGCTGCGCAATTTTTCTGCTAGCTGCTCCGGCGAGCTGCCGTTGAATGCAACTGCGACCGGTGCGACTGCCGGCTGTCCGTCCCGACACCAGTAACCTGCCAATCCGCACATAGACCTGTTCCCTTCAAGAGAGCCTTTGCACTCCGCTTTCCGGCCTGTCTGTTCCCGTGCCGGAAGAGTTGCAATACGCCGTGCCATACTAGCGTATCCCCGGCAATCACTCCAAGGGCACCGGGGACAGCACACTCACCGACACGGTGGCCTGCCCTGGCTCGGAAGGAATCAGGTACTGGTCTGTGGAAAACAGGCGGGGCTGATCGGGTAGTGCATAAGAGGACAAGTATCCCGCGACAGGCATCGATTTCGGCGTCAGACGGAAACCCGGGACTTCGAGGGGATGACAGCGGCTGATTCGAATCACGGAACGACCAGGCAACCGCCTGGCCATTCCGAGTCGAAGCTCAACTGCCGGCGCTGGCTACGTTCTTGCCGATCTGCAGATAGCCCTCGTCATCGGTTTCAAGCGCGTCGTCGTTGTCATCCAGGACTTCCACTTCCAGGCTGTCCGCGTCCTGGTCTTCCTGGCTGGCCTCTTCACTGTCCACCGTAGTGCCGTCGAAATCGGTGGCAAGTTCAATGCCATACTCTTCCTGGATGCTTTCCAGTGCGGTAGTGAGGCCTTCGGCGGTAGTCTTGATGCCTTCCATGACCCCCAGTGCCTGCTGTCGTTCCCGCAGGGTCTCTTCGCAATCGGCAATTCCCTGGGTGACCTCGGCGTTCAGTGCCCTCGCTTTCTTCTTCAGGGTATTGGAGAAGTGCTCGATGTACTGTTTCAGGATCTGGTCGACGTAATCCTTCTGCAGATCCGGCAATCGGTTCCGGGCAAATTCCTGAAGCTGGCCCTGGATATACTCTTCGCCGGCGCCGGCCAGTCGCTTCTGCTTTTTCGCTGCGGGAATAACCTGGTCACCGTCCAAGCCAAAGAACTGCTGGCGTACCTGGTCGCCCTTGCGAAACAGCATAACGTCGATCAGCGACCGCTTCATGGGTATTTCATCCCGGCTCAGGTTTATACGGGGTACGCTGCTGTCCACATTCTGCCCCAGGCCTTCCAGCAGTTCGGGCATGCATTCCTCGATGCGCAGATCACCCTGCCGGATATCGTCCATCTGGGCCATGTTGAACCGGGCGCCACCGTAGGAATTATTGATGGCGGTGCGCAGGTGTTCGAGGATGGTTTCAGCCTCCTTGCGCGATTCCTGTTGCAGCAGGCTGTTGAGATGGTTCCGGGTCAGGTCCTGCCAGGGCTCGTCGGTCTGCATCCATTCCGCCAGGGCATTTTCCAGTATCGTTCCCTTGCGACCGTAATCCTGGTTCATTTCTTCAATCAGGCGATCCTTTTCTTCCTTAAGCTGGGAAAAATTCGCCGTCCAGTCCATTTTTTCCAGTTTGCCCAGGGCCTCGATACGCCCGTGCTGCCTGGTGACCTCCTCGCGCAGCAATTCACAGGATTCCAGCAGCTCCGTGGTGGCGTCGCTTACCGCCAGGCGCACGGCATCGGTGGTAAGGTCCTTGGCCATTCGCAGGCTGTCCGCCATAAAATCATGCAAGTAGTCACTACTGTTAAGGTAGCTGGTGAGATCTTCCAGAAAGTTGTCGAATCCATCTTCGCCGGATTTACGCATCATCGGCAGCTCCGCTGACTCTTCCCCGGTCTCCGACAGCTCTTCTGATTCGAGCTCCGGCAGCTCGATATCATCGATGTCTTCGACTGTGTCTTTGCTCAAACGCTTGGACGCCGCCTTCAACAGGTCCACGGAGTAGATATTCAGGCGACCGTCGTCGATGGCTTTCTGCAGGCTGGCGCTGATGGACAATGAACGGAAAGCCTCGATGACTGCTTCGGGGTTGGAACTTTCCAGGCTGGCCTTGAGCGTGCCGTCGGGCTGGAGATCCTTTTTCGAGGTATCGATATTGGACACCAGGAATATCCGACTGAAGCAACCCAGCAGTTCCTCGAACTCTTCGAATACCTTTTCGAAAAACAGGTTGTCCGTCTTGACCACGAATATCGCGCAGGCGGCGGTATCCCGAAAATCGCGGGTCATCTGGTCGTAGCCGAACTTCATTCGGCTATAGAGTCCCGGTGTGTCCACCAGCACGGTGCCCGATTCCGCCAGGTCCTGGGCCGGCAGTTCCACATCCAGCCGGCGAATGGCCTGCGGATAGTGCTGCTTGGGATCGAACTCGTTGCCGGCACGCTCCACGTCGAGAATAGCGCTCACCAGCCTGGTGTGATCTTCCTGTACCGCCGAAGTCATTGCCATGTTGTCAGCGAAATCACGGGTCTTGCCTTCGTAGGTAGTGGCTTTGAAACGTCGTTCCTCACCGTTTTTCACGTAAACCAGCGACGGGTAGGCAGGAAGACTGGAGACTTCACTGACGTAGGCACCGGCGATAGCATTCATCAGGGTCGATTTGCCGCTTTTCAGAGGACCGAAAATCAGCAGGTAGGCCTGTTGATTTGCAATCTTTTCCTGCAGGGTCGAGAAGCGTTGCTGCACGTCCAGCAGGTTAAGCACGGTTTCCTTGAGCCCTGTCAGGCCTTCCTGCCCAGACTGTCCGGAAAGTGCGCCAATGGCCCGTTCAAGCCGCGGGCCAAAAGGATCAAGCTCTTTGGAGAATGTATCGCAGAAACTTTGTACTTCTGTCTTCATCGGCTTAATGTTCCCTTTTTGATAGGTGTGTGTAAAAAGTTTGGTCAGTACATGCCGGCTTCGGATCAGGCAACTTCACTACGATTTTCTCGACGCTTAGCCTGGATTGACCAGAACGCTGTTTTTGCGGCAAATGAGGAGCCGTTTCTTTGTAAGGGCACCTGTAAAAACATCATTCCTAGCGGTACTCTATTTAAGTATCGACAGCCTTTGATTTAATTTCATAGTTGGCTGAGGATTTTTTCACAGGAAATTGCCGGGAGGCCTCCTTTGGATTGGCAGGACCTGATAGACAGTATCCCCGACGCCAGGGATGGACTGACCCGCAAACAGCGGATCATCCTTTATTGCCTGCGGGAAGCACAGGCGGAGATGCGTGACCGCAATGTCCCCACCATCATGCTCTACGGTCGGGTTATCGAACACATCGACATCAGCCAGGAAGAGTTCCAGAAGCTGCTGAATCGCCTGGTGGGGCTGACCCACCTGGACTGACTGCCTGCCTGGCTGCACGGTGATCCCTGATTGCCGGCGCTGAACCGGGGCTTCAGGGCCCCGGGGAAGCCGGGCGATAGGCAAATTTCTGAATGCGGCGATTGATGACATCGGTAATGTAGGCATTGTTCTGCCGATCCAGCGTGAGCGCATGGGCTTCCCCGAACTCGCCGTTGCCGGTACCCGGTCGACCGATGGCACCCAGCACCTGGCCATCCATGGCCACTTTCGCCAGTTGCCCGTCAAATCCGGTGGTAATGTACAGGTAGCCGTCGTCATGCAGATAAATGGCACAGACCATGGCGTCAAAATTCCACTCACCCAGGTACTCGCCCCCGGTGTCATAGCGGTGAATGCGCATATTTTCACGATCGGCCACGTACAGAATGTCGCTGTCGTCGATTTCTATGGCATGTGCCGCTGTGTACTGCCCTTCACCGTAGCCGCGACTGCCCCATTGCGCCAGGAACCGGCCGTCGGGACTGAATTTCAGCACACGGGGCTCACCCCGGCCATGCCCCTGGGCAACGTAGATGTTACCCCTGGAATCCAGGGCCACGTCATTGGGCTGATCGAACAGGTGCTGACCCGCTGCTTCGTCCCACAAGCCATTCTGGCCCCGGGTGCCGAGGGTCATCAGCACGTTGCCGTTGCCATCCAGTTTCAACACCACGTGGTCGGCCACGTCGGTCACCCAGATGGTACCGTCCGCCTCAATCTGCAGACCATGGGCCCGGCGCACCAGTCCTTCGGTGCCGAAAGCGCGGACAAACCGGCCGGCACTGTCGAATTCCAGAAACGGGGTACTGCCACGACTGAAGACCACCAGGTTACCGCGACCGTTGACAGCAATCGCGGCGTAGGATTCGCCGTCGAACTCATCCGGCATGGCGAAAGCCTCCCGGTACTCTACGGCAAGGTACTCGGTAAGCGTGTAGGCCTGCAGGGGGAACAACTGCCGGTTGGGTCGTTGCGCCTGGGTCAATGGCCCGACGATCACCAGCAGAACCAGGCAGCAGATTTTTGTTATTCGCATAGGTATTCTCCTTTTGCCGGCGTCGAGTATAGCAGCACACTTTTCATGACGGATACCGCCCGTCAACCCAGTTCCACGACATGAAAGGGTTCCAGGCTGTCGATGGCCTCCACCGGCTGGCTGTTGACATCCCATTTGAACAGTCGTGCCACGATACGGTCCCGGTGAAAATCCACCACGGTGAACCCGTGTTGCTCCCAGGGAACCACCTGTTCGTCGAAGTCCAGGTAGGCCGACGGCATGGGACGGGCGTTGCGCACCACCGAGGGAAAACCTCGGATCGACGTGCTGACCGGACCACTGAGAATAGTGGTGATGGGGTTGTGGCTGAAGTCAAGGGCGCCGGCCCCATGAATGGCACCGACACCGGTGGCGTGCAGGTCGCCGCTGATCACCAGCGGCGAGCGATGCTCCATGGCGGCCAGGGACTGCATGAGGCGATCGTGCTGATCCAGCCAGCCCTGCCGCCAGTAGGGCTTGGCAATGTCGGTGGTGAGTTCCCCGCTATCGGGATCGAGGGTATCCGGATACCACTCGCCCCATTTCCCCGCAGTCCACCCTGGCGGGTTGGAGGGAGCGTGTACAAGGTGCCTGGTGTCCCGAGAAGCGGTGCGCTCATGCAGCCAGTTTTCCACCACTGGATCGAGAAACGCGGCGTTCAGTTCTCCCACCTGCAGCGTGCGGCGGACGTCGTAAAGGAGAACTTCCGCCAGGTTTCCGTAGCGCAGGGTACCGAAACTCTCCGACAGGGCGCCACCGGGGCCACGACTGGACCAGGGCAACCCGGCGGGCCTGGTGGAATCTGCGAGAAATTCCGGGTAATAAAGCTGTTGTGTGGTTCGCGCCAACTGCAGCTGAAACCAGGACACCGGGTAGGTCAGCGGGGAATCGTTTTCCCAGTGATCATGGTCGTCCTGGAGGAAGAATACCGGGGTGGAGCGAAAATCGGTGCCGTAGACGGGCACTATCTGCGGCCCGGCGGCAAGCTTCAGCGCGTTTTCATTATGGCCACCCGTCACCCGCGCCGCAAAATCGAAATCGGACTGGCGGCCTGCCGGGCTCAGCTCCCCGGCGCCTTCACCCTGCCAGGTATGCAGATCCCAGTAGATGTGATCGCCATTGGCAATGGCGGCATCCGGCGCAAAGGACAGACCACGACGCAGCAGCCGGTTGCGAATCGCGGTGGGCAGGTAACCACTGCGGTCACCGATACCACGGTAACTCCCTTCCGGACCACCGGCACAGGTGTAGAACAACAGGCGCAGTCGGTCAACATCCTGGTCCGGCGCCGGAAAAGTGGCCAGCGGCCAGGCCTCACACAGGGCCTCGCCCGCCGCATTCAGCAGCGACAGCTGGTACCGGGTATCCGGGGCCAGGTTCTCCACGTAGAATTGCCAGAACTCCCCGGCCGTATCGTTCTGTCTGCCCTCGATGCGGTGGGAAAAGTTTCCGGCCTGCAGGCGCAACACCGGCGGTCGCGCCAGCGGCCCGGCAAAAGAGGCCTTCAGCAGCATGCGACTGTCGCTGACGCCGGGCAGCAGGTGACGTACCTGACCGGCATCCCAGTCTTCCGCCACCGTCGAGCCTGCCTGTTGCGCCAGCAGGATGCGCCAGGGCCAGCTGCCCAGCCAGGCACCGGCGGCTCCGCCGGCCGTGGCCCGCAGAAAGCGTCGCCGGTCGACGGGCGATTGTCCCCGTCGGCTCACAGGTATTCCGCGTAGGCCCGGGACAGCCAGTCGGCCGTACTGTCATTGGCCGGGGCGAAGCCCGCCGCCGGCTCGGTGGCCAGCATCTGCGAAGTTGTCAGGCCCTGAACCTTGGCCCGCACCAGGTTACCGCGAATTTCCACCAGCATGTTACGGAAGTCACGCAGGTCCTGTCGGTCGGCCAGTTGTCCATGGCCGGGGATAATGATGGTGTCATCATCGATCAGGCCATCCAGTTTCCACAGCGCCTCGATCATGCCATCCAGGGTACCGCCGTTGTTTTCATCGATAAACGGCAGCCCGTAGCGGACAAACATGTCACCGGTATGGATGACGTTGGCGTCCCGAAAGTACACCTGGGCGTCACCATCGGTGTGGCCATCCCCGGTATTGACCAGCTCGACGGTGTTGCCGTTGAAATAGAAGCGCATGACGTCAAAAAAGGTGATTTTCGGCAGCCCCACGTTGTCGTAGGCTTCCTGGACCCGGCCATTGGCCAGTACCTGGGTACTTTCCATGCGCCGTCGCGCGTTGTCGTGAGCGACGATGTAGGCACCGGCCCGTCCCAGGTTTTCATTGCCATCGGTGTGATCGTAGTGAAAATGCGTGTTGACCACGAAATTGACCGGCTGGTCGGTCAGCTCGGCGATTGCCGCTTCGATCTTGTCGGTCAGTGGCGCGAACTGGTCATCGACAATGAATGCACCGTCGGCACCCACCGACACGCCGATATTTCCACCGCTTCCCTGCAGCATGTAGATGCCGTCACGCACCGGAATAGTGGTGATCTGGACGGCGTCGAAATCCTGGGCGAAGGTGGCAACCGGTAGAATGGACAGGCCCAGAATCGCGATAATTCCACGAACCGGGCTGATAGAAGTCGATAGCATAAGCCTGCTCCCTGTTGTCGTTGTTGTGACTGGCTACGCCAACTTTAACGCGAGTGCTGAAAAAGTGACAGGGTAAACAACAGGAAGACAGAAAAATCAGATTTGCAGCTCAAGCCCCTCGTAGGCCAGCTGCACGTCAGCGGACTCGGCGGACCGGGGGTGTCGTGCCAGGGCCTCGGCGAACACCTGCTTGAGCTGATCGTCGCTGCGGGTGGGTTCATGATGGGTGCACAGCAGCATCCCGGCGCCCACCCGGTCGGCCATCTCGATATTGTGATCATACGATCCGTGACCCCAACCGATTTTAGACTGGTACTCTTCCCGCGTGTAGGAACTGTCGGCAATGAGCACGTCGACACCACGCATGGCCTCGTCAACCTGGGCCTGGCGCTCGTTGACTACCCGCTGGTAGTCCCGGTAGGCGTCGTCACCGGGCTCGTAGATATTGGTATAGGGTTCGTGGTCGCCGGTAAAGAAAACCGACTTACCGTTGCAGTCAACACGGTAGCCCAGATTGATCACCGGATGGTTCAACAGCGTACCGGTTACCCGGGCGTCACCCACGGTTATCGGGCGCCCGGTATTCACCGTGCGGTATTCCAGCCCCGCTTTCAATTCCGCTTCCCGGACGGGAAAGTAACTGTACTGCATCTGCGTGTCCATGGCCTGCTCGATGCCCTTGCCACTGACAATATCCTGTGCGCCATATATTTGCAGCCGGTTGCCTGGAATAAACAGCGGCGTAAAAAAAGGCAGCCCCTGGATGTGGTCCCAATGCGTATGGGTAACAAACAGGCTGGCCTCGATGGGCAGCTCGGCAAGCAGCGATTGGGCCAGGGGGAATATGCCGGTGCCGGCGTCGATAATAATCAGGTGCCCGGCATCGGTGCGTATCTCGATACAGGTGGTATTACCGCCGAATTCCTGGGTGTGTTTTCCCGGCGACGGAATTGATCCCCGCACGCCCCACATTCGCACTTTCATGGCGGCGTCCTCAGGAAGCGCTGACGCTGGCAAACATCTGCGCCTCGTCAACGATGACCTGGATGTCACCCAATGAATGCATCACAGCGTCGAAATTGGTACCGAAACGGGTCGACGCCAGTTGTTCACCGGGGCGGAATGGATTGTGACCGTCGCCAAGCTTGTGGCGACGGCTCAACTGATTGGCAACCCGGACGCAGTCCAGTAGCACCGTCGCTTCCGCCTGGGCATTGTGGTGGTCGGCAATACACTGGGACAGTTCGTAGGGAAACTGCCAGCGGCGGGTGAGCATGGCGCCGACCACGGCATGATCGGTACCCAACACCCTGCGCTCGGCCTGGTGCAGGGAAACACCCCCCTGATCCACCGCTTCCATGATCTGTTGATACTCATCGGACATGTACTGTGCGAGGACTACCTTGCCGAAATCGTGGAGCAGTCCTGCGATATAGGCGTCACCCGGTTCGATACTACCCTTGGCCAGACCACAAAGCTGCCGGGCCAGCGCCGCCGTGGTCAGCGAGTGCACCAGGTACTGGTGTATATCGAAGTTACGCGGATTGCGTTTCGGCAGTACGCCAACAGCCGCGATGGCCAGGGCCAGGTTCTTTACAGTGTTGATACCCAGGTAGACTACCGACTGGCTGACGGAATTGATTTTATTGGGCAGACTGTAATAGGCCGAGTTGATCACCTTGAGGACCTTCATGGTCATCACCGGATCCTTCTCGATCACCTGGACAAAATCCTTGGGCGGGCAATTGATATTATTGCTCATCTCGAGAATCTGCTGAACGCTGCGGGGAAACGCAGGCATCCTGTCCACGGCAGCGAGCAGTCTCGCTTCAATTTCGCTGTCGATCGAGTCGGCTTGTTCCATCGTTCTTAAGGGCTCACTGTTGACTGTTTTTGGTGGTTTTGTCGACTTGCCGGCAAACTTCGTTACTTGCTGCTAATACGGCTCGAAAGGCTGGTTTCTGAAGTTCAATATCAGCCATCTAACGCATAATGTGATGCTTTCACTGCCATTCGCCACGAAAAAACCGGGAGACCGGAAACCTTTGCCCGTCCAGGCCGAAAAATCCCTGCTGAACAACTCCGCATTTTGCCGGGATGTCGCCTGCTGTTCCCCCGAGTTTGCCGAAGCCTGTCCACTTCCGGCACAATAGCCCATCCTTATTTCTGTAACTGCTGTGCAGGACACACTCCATGATAATTCGCCAACTTGGCCTGCTGGGCGTCCTTCTCTTCTGCCAATCCGGCGCACTGGCCCAGCTTGATGCTACCGAGCAGGAAATGATTGCCGTGGTCGACCGGACCAACGAAGCTGCGGTGGAACTATTGATCACCAGCGTCAATATCAACAGCGGCACCATGAACTTCGCCGGCGTCAGGGAAGTCGGGTTGCTGTTCCAGGAACAGTTTGATGAACTGGGCTTCGCAACCCGATGGGAAGACGGTTCGACCTTCGGCCGGGCGGGACACCTGGTCGCCGAATATCACGGGGGCGGTGACGGCCCCAGGCTGTTGCTCATCGGGCACCTGGACACGGTGTTTGAACCTGACAGTCCGTTTCAAACCTATAGCCGGCTGGATGCGGACCGGGCCACCGGACCGGGTATCGCCGACATGAAGGGTGGCATCGTCATTATCCTGCAGGCGCTGCGGGCACTGAATGAAGTGGGCGCCCTGGCCCCTATGGAAATCGCCGTGGTCCTGACCGGTGACGAAGAGCTCAGCGGGGATCCGCTTGAACTGAGTAAAAAAGCGTTGACCGATGCGGCTGCGTGGGCCGACATCGCGGTGGGTTTTGAAAACGGTGACGGCAATCCGGCCACCGCCAATATTTCCCGCCGTGGTGCATCCGGCTGGGTTCTCGAGGTTACCGGCACACCCGCTCACTCCTCCCAGGTGTTTCGCGAGGATATCGGACCCGGAGCCATCTACGAAACCGCCCGCATACTGACGCTGTTCCTACAGAACCTGCAGCAGGAGGAAAACCTGACCTTCAATCCCGGACGGATTGTCGGCGGCACCGAAATTGACTTCGATGATGGCGCCAGCAGCGGTTCGGCTTTTGGCAAGAACAACGTGGTGGCGGAGTATGCCAGGGTCACCGGTGATCTGCGGGCGGTGTCCCTTGACCAACTGGAGCGGGCGCGAACCACCATGCGGGCTATCGTGGCCGACAACTTTCCGCACACCAGCGCCACTATCAGTTTCAGTGACGGCTATCCGCCATTGGCACCCACCGACGGTAACAGGGAACTGCTGGACCTTTACAGCCAGGCCAGCCAGGACCTCGGACAGGGCAGCGTGGCGCCGGTCAATCCGCGCCTGGCGGGGGCCGCCGATGTGTCGTTTACTGCCGGACTCGTGGACAGGGCCATCGACGGACTGGGCATGAGTGGTTCGGCGGGCCACACCGTCAATGAAACCGGTTACCTGGCGGCCCTGCCCGACCAGTCCAAGCGTGCCGCGGTTTTTCTCTACCGGTTGACGAACAGTGCCGGTCCTGACGACTGACGTTCTGTTGGCCAGCGACACCATCTTCAGCACACCCGGATTACACCGGTTTGGAACCGCCTGCGACACAAGAAATTGACCACAGCCCGGAAAGCGATATGGGAAAGAAACAGTATTTTGAAGACTTCGAAGTCGGCAGCAGTGAGGAGTTCGGCAATTACCCGGTGACCCGGGAAGAGATTGTCGAGTTTGCCGGAAAATATGATCCACAACCCTTCCATCTCTCCGAGGAAGCGGGCAAGGCCATGCATTTCGGTGGCCTGTGCGCCTCGGGTTGGCATACCTGCGCCATGGCAATGCGGATGGTGGTGGACCACATGCCGGAAGACTGCTCCGGATCCCTGGGCTCACCGGGTATTGATGAACTGCGCTGGGTCAAACCGGTGTTTCCCGGGGACGTCCTCCGCGTAAGAAGCACCGTTCAGGACAAACGGGAATCCCGTTCCCGCCCGGAAATGGGCATGCTGTTCCTGGAAAACGAAGTGTTCAATCAGAATGACGAGCTGGTACTGAGTTACAAACCCATCGTCATGTACAAGCGCCGACCGAACTAGGGAACCTTCCCGCGTATCTGCTAGGATAGCCGGCAGAGAGTGCCACGATATTCGTGGTTATCGTTCGTGGCTATCGGTGCCGTGACATTCCTGCCCTAATCCTGGGCGACACAGGCAGCTTCTACCGACAGCTCAGGGTCCGGAAACGGCGTCTCCTCCGGGAAGACACCAGGATTCGCCTCAGGCGCGACCTTCATGGCGGTTACTGCTGACAACGGATCTCCAATCAGGCAGGACCGGCTTCCCGGGGCAGACATACAGTTTTCTAAAACCGGCTTGAGACATCATCTTGATTTTCAGGGAGAACAGCATGCGACGACGATTACTGACCACTGGCCTGTTGCTATTACTCGGCAATACCTGTGTTTTTGCCCAGCAATTCAATTACACCTACCTGGAGTTGGGATACGCAGAAGGCGAAGTGGAAAACATCGACGCCGAGGGCTACGGCATCAATGGTTCTCTGGCCCTGAACGATTACCTGTTCGGTATCTTCGATTACGCCAATATCGAACCCGACGGCTTCCGGCGCCTGGACGTGACGACAAAGTCAGTGGGGCTGGGATTCAACGCGCCGCTCACCGAAATCACCGACCTGGTGCTGTCCGCTTCCTGGGTGGAAGGCGAGGTTGAGCTCGGTCGCTTTGGCAGCTTCGATGACGATGGTATCGGCCTGGGTGCCGGTATTCGCACCTGGCTGGCCGACGGCCTGGAGCTCAACGTCAGCATCGACTACGTCGATTTTGGCGGCAATGGCGATGACGATACCGGGCTTGGGGTCGGCCTGGTCTACAGCGTCAACAGCAGCCTGGCCATCGGCCTCACCGGTGATTGGACCGACGATCCGGATTCCAGCATCATCGGCATCCAGGCGCGCTTTTACTTCGGCCGCTAGTTGTCAGCGGACAACCATCACCTTTCCTGTCAGCGTACCGGTCCGCGGTGGTGACCCGGTTGGAATTCTCGCCGAGGGTGAGAGTGAGGCCGGACCCGTGTTCAAACCGGGCGCCACCGGACTCCCCGGACAGGTAACCAGGGCTCCGAGTTGCCCGCGTTGCCCACGTTGCCTACATTGTCCACGTTGCCTACATTGTCCACGTTGATAGTTACATCGATCTTGGTATAGTCGAAGACATCCGCACCAGCAGGGTGCACGACGAAACCCAGCAACAGGTGGCGATAACCACATCACCGACGAGGTCAAACCATGTTCAGCCATATCATGCTTGGCGCCAACGATATCGACAGGTCCCGGGCATTTTACGATGCCACGCTGGGCGCGCTGGGCTACCAGCCCGGGGTCATGGACGAAAAGGGTCGCTGTTTCTACCTGGACAAGTCCGGGGTTTTTGCCATCACCCGGCCGATCGACGGTGAGCCGGCCAGTCATGGCAATGGCAGCACCATCGGGTTCAGCGCCAGCAGCCCCGAGGAGGCCGATGCCTGGTACGCTGCCGGCCTGGCCAATGGCGGAACAGCCTGTGAAGACCCGCCGGGTATCCGCGAAGGCCGTTCCGGCAATCTGTACATTGCCTACCTGCGGGATCCGGATGGCAACAAGCTTTGTGCCCTGCACCGGATTCGGGAATAGCCGTGGCAATCCGAGTGTGGCGCCATCGGCTGCTGGTGGGGCTGGGTGCCCTGCTGCTGACGGATTGCGCCGCCCCTCCCCCCGCCGATACCGAAATGATCACCTGGTACGCCGTCAACCCGGGCAGTTCCCTGCGCATCGTCCTCTACGACGTGGTCTGTAACCGACGAATCGGCAGCCTGCGACTGTCCGCCCGCCGGGAGACCCCGGTTACCACCTGTGCCGGCGAAGACGGGCGCGCCGATGTGCGCTACCGCCCCCACGGCTATGCAACGCGGGTCCAGGGTTGGACCTATAACAAGATCCGCCCTGACCAGCGGGTCTACATGCAGTAAACTCCCCGGTTTCCCCTCGTTCCCAGGACCGCTGGAGTCCCGTCATGCAAACCCCGACACCCACCTTACTGCGCAAGGCACTGCGCTTCCTGGCACCGTACAAGAAACAGATGGCCATCGCGCTGGTTGCACTGGTGGTAACCGCCGGCCTGACCCTGGGACTGGTCCAGTATGTTCGCATCATCGTCGACAGCGGGTTCGTGGCGGGATCCAGTGCCTCGCTCAACGCCGCGGTCATCGGCTTTATCTTCATTGCCGTAGCCCAGGCCGTGGGCACCTTCACCCGGTTCTACTGGGTCTCCTGGCTGGGAGAACGGGTCACCGCCGATATCCGCAAGGCGGTGTTCAATCACCTCATCGATCTTCACCCGGGCTACTTCGAGGCCAATATCAGTGGAGAAATCTCGTCCCGGATCACCACGGATACGACGCTGATCCAGTCGGTAGTGGGCTCGTCGGCATCCATCGCATTGCGCAACACACTCATGCTGGTGGGCGGCGTGGTGCTGCTGTTTATCACCAACCCCAGGCTCACCAGCGTCGTGCTGATCTGTATTCCCCTGGTAGTGGGCCCGATTCTCTATTTCGGTCGCCGGGTGCGGCGCCTTTCCCGCAGCAGCCAGGACGAGGTCGCCAACGTCGGCGCCTACGTGGGTGAAAGCATTCAGCAGATCAAGACCGTCCAGGCCTTCAATCACCAGCAGCACGACGATCGGCTGTTCGGTAACCAGGTGGAAAAGGCGTTCGACGTTGCCCGGCGCCGCATCTGGATGCGCTCGGTACTGATCGCCGTGGTGACCACCCTGGTCTTCGGTGCTCTGGGCGCCATGATCTGGGTGGGCGGACAGGATGTCATCAGCGGCCGTATGTCGCCGGGGGAGTTGACCGCGTTTGTCGCCTATGCCGTTCTGGTAGCCGCGGCCGTCGGTGCTATCAGCCAGGTGATCAGCGAACTGCAGCGGGCCGCCGGCGCACTGGAACGGCTGATGGAACTGCTGGAGGCAGAGAATGAAATCGTTGCGCCGGATAATCCCCGGCAGCTGGACGGAGAATTCAAGGGCCTGCTGGTCATCGACCAGGTGCGCTTCTGTTACCCCAGCCGCCCGGAGACACCGGCCCTTGACGGCGTCTCCCTGACCGTCAGTCCCGGGGAAAGCCTGGCCCTGGTGGGTCCATCCGGCGCCGGCAAATCCACGCTGTTCGACCTGGTCCTGCGCTTCTATGACCCCCAGTCAGGCTCGATATGCCTCGATGGCATCGACATCAGGGAACTGGACCCGCTGGACCTGCGCAGTCATATCGCCATCGTCTCCCAACAACCCACCATGTTCACCGGCAATGTCTGGGAAAATATCCGCTATGGCCGCCCCGATGCCAGCGACGAGGAGGTTCATGCCGCGGCCGAAGCGGCCTTTGCCAGTGACTTCATCCACAAGCTGCCCGAGGGCTATGACAGCCACCTGGGTGAATCGGGTATTCGCCTGTCCGGCGGTCAGAAACAACGTATCGCCATTGCCCGGGCAATCCTCAAGGACCCGGAAATACTGCTGCTGGACGAGGCCACCAGCGCCCTGGACGCGGAAAGTGAACGCAAGGTCCAGATGGCCCTGGAACAGCTGATGGCCGATCGCACCTCCCTGGTCATCGCCCACCGGCTGGCCACGGTAATGAACGTGGACCGTATCGCGGTGCTGGACAGCGGCAGACTGATTGACGAGGGCACCCACCGTGAACTGCTGCTCAATTGCCCCCTGTATGCCAAATTGGCGAGTCTGCAGTTTGCCGAGGGCCGCGCCGCCTGATTCAGCCGGCGCCCCTCAATCTATCGTGACGCTGAACATTCTTTGCGAACTCCATGCGGTCCGCCAGTCCAGGCTTCAACGAAGGACTCAACAGAGTCTTCCTGTCCTTCCCTCCCCTGCCGTTGAAAACAGTCATTGGCATCTGCCGTGACCCGCTTTCCCTGCCGCTCACCTTTTCCCACCCCATCCACATTTGCCATTTCACTAGCAGCTCACCAAAGGGCATTCAGCTAATACCGCACTCTGACTGGTAAGCAACGTCACGGTTATCGACTTAGGCCCAGGAAAACGCGTGATTTTTCAGAGGATATGTTTTGCCATTGCCCCGACTACAGAGATACTCGCTACCTGAAATTCGCGGCTCTGCTATCCCGGATAAACGAGATCCTCGGCCTTCAGGAGCCAGACATACGATGTGGATTCAAACGGTTCCAATACAGCTGGCTTAGGCATACACTGAGTCAAAAATCGCCCGGATACCGGGACCAGCCATTGCTCCACAGACTGTGCCCATTACTACGGGCGGTGTATGTTCAGGTTTGAAAATGTGCCAATGAAACGAATACTGGTTCTGATATATTTATTTTTGTCCGCACCATCCTACGGACAGGAAATAATCGAGTTCGAGGGAATACCTTCTACGAAGATTGAGATAAAAGCAGGATCCTCTGCCAGGACGACCATCTCTGGACTAGAGCGACAATCGTCTTCCGTCAGAATCACCAGGTCTGGCGATATTTATTACTGGGCCAGTCGTGGCAATACGCCGATGCATAAGCTCAGCGATGGAATCTATATCACCTACCTGGCTATGGATGGATCGGGCTATGTTCGTACTTTGAATGATACAGCCAGGGAGGTTTATCAAAGTCGTGCGCCGGATGACCAGCTGGGGTTTGCCATGTACGTGGAGCACATCCTGATAGGACTTGAATCATTAACTTACTATGGACGGTGAACTGACACATAACAATGAATTAAAGACGGGACGTGGCACTGCGCGCCACGCCCTTGATACAGGCGTTATGCGCTAGCTGGAGATTGGGGATGGCTGGGAACACACCATAACTCTTGAAGAGATACTGCCTTATACGCACGATATAAAATTACCACAATGCATATCCGGTGAAAGAAGCTGCCCTCCTGAAGATGTAGGTGGCGCATATGCCTGCCAGGAATTCCTGGAGGGCTTTTTGAACTCGAGTCATCCAGATCACTCAAATCTGGTCCAGTGGGCTGGAGAATACTTTGAGCCAGAATTTTTTGATATCGTGGAAGTAAACGGACTTTATGAACAGCTGGAAGCAGCACAAAACAATTAACTTAAGCAGGAGCCGGCTCATTGCCTGTGGTGGACGAATGGCCTGGCGGCTATTTTATCCGCCTACCATGCTCGCGAACCGGCACATTACTACGGCGGTTATGTGTCCAATCACACTTCCTGCAATCCGAGATGATTAACAAACGGCTTGAAGTCTTTGGCGGAAAACAACAAGGGGAATTTTCTTTCGATGCAAAAACTGGCGATAATTACATCTGCTGTTTTTCTGATAGTAATTCCCTTTTTGCGAAGCCTTCTAAAGTTTTCGGCGCTCTTAATCGCCATCCTCTCACCGAGCATGTCAAAGAGCACTAATTCGGCCATTAGAGATTTAGCTATCCCGTATTCTTTATCAAGCCTGAAGCCTTGAAGCACTTCTATGAGAATAAGATCCCCAATAGCTACTGGTTCAGTTCCCAGAATAGCATCCAGCTTGTCAGATTGAGCAGTATCAGTTCCGGTGAAATAGTCTATCCAGACACTCGAATCGACAACAATCACGAAGCTTTTCTCATCTCATCCAGATCACCGACCCAACTCAATTGGCCTCTAAAGTCCTTGATACTCTGTTGCTTCTTCAGCTTAATCAATGCCTTAAGACCCAATTCAACTGCTTCTTTCTTGGTTCGTGCACCCGTGGCTTTCAATGCATCATTCATCAGCTTGTCATCGATTTCAATATTAGTTCGCATCGCTATTGCCTATGTGTATAATCAGAACTATGTGTATGAATAGTGTCATACATACACATAGCAGACAAGATAGCAGACAAGTCAGCAGGGCCCGCTTCACCACTCTTGCTTTGCGGAATGCCACGCCATCTTATTCGCAAAACAGGCGCGGCGAACCCGCCCCTTAAAACCGGCGTTTTGTGTATAACGAAATGCCAACAATAAGAAATGAATTAATAACTCACTCTGCGATTAACCAATGAATGAAAAACTACAAAAATGGTCCCTTATCGCGGAAATCGTAGGCGGATTTGCTGTGGTAGTCAGTTTGATCTTCCTCATCATCGAAGTACGGGAAAATTCAGAATTAACCAGGACCGCCGCGTATCAACAGGAAATTCGCAATTTCAATGATTGGCGAAACAATATTATGTCGAGCCCGGATCAGGTTAGAGTCTTTGGACGCTGGGCTCGAAGAGAGGAAATCCCCAACCAGCAAACCGATGACGGGATGTTGCTCACCCTCCTTCTCCAGAATCTTTTCACCAGCCTTGAAAGCGGCTTTTATTCCCGGGATGCGGAGATTCTTGGAGAGTCTGAATGGGATCGAGTACATAGAAGTATCTGCTATGAATATCAGCGGGCAGTTGGCGAGGAATCTTATTGGAGAATTATTTCCCCAAGACTGAGCTCAAGATTTCTCTCCTACATGGCAACAGACTGTTAGGATGCTGCTAGGGAGTCTTTTCCGGCACAGAACAAAGTTTCCAATTGGACGCCTCACTGCACTTGCTTTGCGCATGGCTCTGATCATGGGTAAGTTTCAAGGTCAGTCGGGAAGCAAGGGGCGGCTCCCGGTTGTAGTTGTAAAAAAGCAATAATAATCATATGGTGATTCCACTAAATTGACTGTAGACAGGAAGCTGAGATGAGAAGACGAGATTTCTTAACCACGCTGCCCGGCATTGCGACAATGCCATTGATGCTGCCGCAGGCTGCCATGGCGGCGCAGTCGGCGCGCCTGAAGATCACCGATGTCCGTTTGATCCGGATCAGGCTGATCGAAGACAAGGGCATTCTTGCCCGACGCGTCGATACGCCCCGCGGTGGCCTGCACGTTCAGATTGGTAACTTCACCGTGACTGAAGTACACACCGATCAAGGCCTGGTGGGTATCGGGCCCGGTATTCCGCCAGAGAACCTCGAGTACGTCAAGCAACTGCTCGTCGGTAAAGATCCTTTCGAGATCAATCAGCATGCCGCCGATCTATACCGCCCGCAGCGCAGATGGGGCGCCTCGGTAGAGATCGCGCTTTGGGATCTGCTGGGCAAGGCAACGGATCTGCCACTCTACAAGCTGTGGGGTGGTGGCCGCGATAAAGTCCTGCCTTACGCGGCCATGTGGGGCATCGGCACCGTGGAGGATCGGGTCGAAATCGCTATTGGACTCAAAGAGGACGGCTGGCGGGCCATCAAACTGCGTTCAGGTTTCAGGACGATGGAGGAGGACGTGCGCGTCGTGGAGTTGGTCCGGGACGCGGTGGGCGATGACTTCCACATCCTTTGCGACGGCAACAAGGCCCCCGGCGACGCAGATGCCAATGGGGAGGATCCCACGCTCTGGAATTTCAAGCGTGCCTACGACACGGCGATGGAGTACCAGCGGCTCAACGTCTACTGGCTCGAGGAGCCACTGCCCCGCTACGACTACGAGCGCCTGGCCGAGCTCAATCGGCTCCTCGCCATGCCCATGGCCGGCGCCGAGGCGAACTGGGGCATCCACGAGTTCAGGTGGCTTCTTGAGCAGGGGTGTTTCGACGTCCTCATGCCGGAGATTGGCGATATAGGACCCCTGATGTCCCGTACTGTCGGTACCCTCGCAGCGGCTTACAACAGACAGGTCTCGCCGCACTCGGCTCCCTTTGAACGACGATTGGTCAATATCTGCGGAATCCACCTTATCGCGTCCATGCCAAACGGCCCGATAACAGAGTTCATTCATGAACCACCGCACGCGGATATCTTCGAGGGCTGGCAGGTCTTCGAGAATCCCCCTGTCCTGGAAGCCGACGGCTCTATCAAAGTGCCCCAGGGCCCGGGCCTCGGTGTTACATTCAGGCCGGATCTGATCGAACAGATCTGAGCGACTGACGGGACACCGCGCGACTGGCACACCGCGGTGTCCTGTTCGGTACCGTTCTTCTTGCGACGCAGACAGGGAAGCGCGTTATGTGACTAGTCAGGAATTGAGAGTACCGTGATTCTCGAAGTAGCAAGTCTCAATGTCAAAGAGGGTCAAGAAGCAGACTTCGAGTATGCTTTCGGTCAGGCACAGCACATCATCTCGGCAATGCCAGGCTATCTATCCCACCAGATACAACGCTGTATTGAACGACCAAATCGATACCTCCTGTTGGTGAATTGGGAGACACTTGAAGATCATACGGAGGGTTTCCGGCAATCCGAGCCTTACCAGGAGTGGAAAGCGTTACTTCACCACTTCTATGATCCGTTTCCTGAGGTAGAGCATTACGAGAAAGTCAATGATGGTGCCAATGCCTTACAAAAACACGACTAACTTCGCGCCTTCGGCGCCGGAAATCGGCTGCGCCTTTGCCGGTTATCTAAGACGTTATACAGCGTAAATCGGTGCTTTCGCCGGTATATTGACATATCGTATTTGTCAAATCCGGTCGGCAGAGCAGTTCTTCCAAACAACCCACGGGGCCTGGAGTCTTCTCTGGATGCCCTTCCTGATTGATCGAGATAAAAAATCAGCACTGAATGATTGGGCGCTCTATCCCTGGCGACAACCCCGGACCTGGATGCGGATGCGCCACAACAGTTTTCATTAGTATTATGCACTCCGACTATCTCCCGGTTCGAACTCATGAGTAGCTGGAAAATCAGAACTGCCAAAGTTAAGGATGCGGATGGCTTGATGCAATGTATGCACAAAGCCTACTCTGAATATGCTACGCGGTTTGCGATTGGCTCATTACCACCATTGGAAGTTGACTACGCAGCAGAGATTGCGAATTTCCCTACCTGGGTCGCCGAAATGAATGGCAACATTGTCGGCGGGCTCATCATGAGTTTTGATGACGCTGGCGCGACCCTGTCTAACATCGCGGTTGATTCAGACTTTCAGGGTCAAGGACTGGGGCGTGGACTAATCAGCTTTGCGGAGAATCAAGCAAAAGAACATGGATATCCCAAACTGCGCTTAGCTACTCATGCATTACTCATAGAAAATCTGGCGATATATCGTCATCTTGGCTGGAAAGAATCCGATCGCAAAATTAACAAAGTATTTTTTGAGAAGGAATTATTTTAAACCGTACATTTTTCAGCAATTAACAAACCGCTCTATGGGTCGGCTTCACGCCCGGCCATCAGCTTCCCCAGATTTCGTTCAGGACTTCCAGCTCCCGCTGGCCCTTCTCCTTGTCCGGTTGTGCCAGCATCATCAATGCCAGTTTCCGGGGATCAAGATGCGGATTATGCTGCCTGGCTCGGGCGATGTACTTCGGCGCCTCCTCCGGCCTGCCCAGCAACACCAGCTCGATAGCGGCAACAACATTGGCATACCCGTAAGCCGGGTACTGCATGATTTCCTGCTTCACCAGTGGCAGTGCTGTTTCATAGTTGCCGGCCAGGTGTTCCACCAGGGCCAGGTACCAGGGCTGGATATTGGACATGCCGGCCTCCGGCGCGATTTCCATGGCCCGCCTGATGGCCTGCCGCGCATCGTCATAGCGGCCCAGGTACGCGTAGGCCTGGCCGATGGCCAGCAATGCTTCGGCACTGGAGGGATTACGCGCAAGGACAGCTTCCAGGGTCTCGATGGCACGCTCCTGCAGCCCCGCGTAACTTTCCGCCGCGCCGATCCACATCATGGAATACAGGTCATCCTGGGCCAGGGATTTTGCCAGCCGCAGATGTTTCTTGGCCTTTTCCAGCAAAGGGTTGAATTCCTCGTCGGTAAACATGCCGTTGACCAGCAGCGCATTGCAGGCCCAGCTCAACATGGCATGGGCCAGGCTCGATTCCGGCGCCAGCTCCAGGGCCTTTTCCAGGTAACCCAGGTTGGTCTTGAAAGCGGCAGAATCGGTGGCAGTCTGTTGTTGCCCCACGGCCACGGCTGAGCGCATGCACAGTTCCCATACGCCCAGCTGCGATTCCGGCAGTCCTCTTGCCCTGACGGTTTCCGCCGTGGTGAAGTGCGCGAACAGACTGCCGGCGATACGGGCCACGAATTCGTCGTAGTCGTCATACACGGATTCCGCCGCCGCATCAAAATTCTTGGCCCACACCGTTGAACCGGTGTCCGTCTCAATGAACTGCACGGCAGCGCGCAAACGCGCCCCCAGCCTGCGAATACTGCCTTCGACAACATAGCGCACATCCAGGTCGCGGCCGATGTCACGCACATCAGTTGACTGGTTGCGATAGCCGATGGTGGCAGCCCGGGCGGTTACCCGGATGTGCCGGTTTGCCGACAGCGCGGTGATAATGTCCTCGGTCAGTCCCTCAGCCAGAAACTCGATATCCGGATCCGTTGACCGCAGGGAGAACGGTAAAACGGCGATACCCGGCCGGTTCTGCATAACTCGTTCTATGGCTTCGCTGTCTTTCGCCATGGTATCCGGGACCGACTTGTCAGATTCCTGCCAGAGGGTTTGAAGATCGGTAAATTCCCGGGTTGCCTTGCCTTTATCCGGCTGACCGAAGAATATGCTGCGCAGTTTGATCGGCGTCAGCTGAGGATTGTGCTCTTTGGCCTGGGCGATGTAGTTCCGTGCCGAGCTGTCATCACCGCAATAATGAGCACACAGGCCGGCGATTGCATTGGCGTAGCCGTAGCCGGGTTCATCGCGTACCTTGCGCTCCAGGTGTGCCGCGGCAACCTCGTAATCTCCCTTTACGAAATACACCTGGCCTCTTACCCAGTCGAAATAGTGGGAATACCCTTTTTCCGGCGCCAGCTCACCGGCACGTTCGATAGCCTCGAGTGCAGTATCGTGACGGCCCATGTAATTGTTAATCAAACTGGAGATATACCAGGCTTCCGCACTGGCGGGATTGCGCTGTAGAACCTGGTTGATATGAAACAGGGCGCGCTCCTGCATGCCGGCAAAATTCTCCGTGGCGGCGATATAAGTCAGTGTGAGGAGGTCGTCCTGAACAAGATCACGGGCGCGACTGAAATGAGTCTTTGCTTTCTCCACCAGTGCCTGGTATGTGGAATCATCGTAAAGTCCGTTAATCAAGGCTGCATTGCAGGCCCAGGCCATGAGTGCATTGGCCAGCGGGTAATCCGGTGCCAGTTCGATCGCCTTGTCAAGATCGACGATCACCCGCTGCCAGCCTGCCAGCGAACCCGCACCCCGACCGATAGAGATGGCGGCACGCTGGGAATATTCCCAGGCACCCAGGACTTCGGAAGGCGCATGCGTGGCACGTTCAGCCTCGGCTGCATAAATCTGCGTAAACAAATTACCTACTATCCGTTCCAGTATTTTGTCAGAGGACGAAAGCAGTGCTTCCAGATTCACATCAAACTTCTTCGCCCAGACGTGAGCACCCTTGTCACATTCGATCAGCTGTACGGTAACCCGACACTGGTCTCCCATCTTACGGATACTGCCTTCCACCACGTAGCGGGCACCCAGCAGCTCTCCCACTTCACGGATATCCGTGGATTTACCCTTGAAGGCAAAAGACGAGGTGCGGGCAGCCACTGCGAGATGGCAGTTGGCGGAAAGTGCGGTCAGCATGTCTTCCGACATGCCGTCTGCCAGGTACTCGATCTCCTCGTCTGTGGACATATTGACCAGTGGGAGGATCGCAATCCCGGGCCTGGAGTCGGACTGAACGCCCCCGACCGCTGCCGTCGATGGCGAGCCGTGGTCGACTGCGGCCGCATCGTGGCCGGTTTCTGCAGCGTCGCGGGAAGTGCTCCCGGCGGCGGATGAGCCGGATCCGGCATTGGCAGGCGGGCCCAGTGAGGACAGCAGTTGCTGGAATACCGCGTCCTCTGCGGTGCCGTCCCAGCTGGAGAAGTCCAGGGCGTGCAGCTGACGGAAACCCAGTGGCGGCACCGTACCGTCCAGCGACACGGGCAACAGTTTCTGTTCAGTGCGGGCAAACTCGGCCTCGTCCCGTACCCAGTGCGAGGTCACGGAGCTGGCCGACCAGGCTACCATCACCACGGCGGCTGCTGTCAGTTCCGCTTCAATGAGCTGGGAAAACTCTGCGCCACCACTGATATTTCTATCCCACCAGACTGAAAAGCCCTGTGCTTCCAGCGTACCGGCAAGTGCTTCCAGGCTGGCGCGATCCTCCCGCGCGTAGGATAAAAAAATGTCCGCCAAAATCTGCTTCCTTTTTGTTATTGCTTTCGAAGCATATGAGGATTGGCAGGCCAAGTCCATGAGCAGGACCTGCCCTGCGCGCTGTTGCAGGAACGGCGAATGGCGGGAAACATGGCTCGCCGCGCGGCATCTGATCCGGCCTTATTGCAGCCGGTCGCTACCGCTCAGCTCGATTCCCAGGGCACGAAGCTGTTTCTCGGCCACGGCGTCACCGGTACTCAGCCAGCGCTGGTAAACACCCAGTATGTCCTCGGCACTGAGGGTATGTGTCCTGGCACAGGCATCCGCCACCATCTCCAGCATGCGCCCGAACGTATGGGCAAGCTCCGAAAATATGTGCCGATTCTGACGGGCGTTATCCGCCAGGTAGTCATAGGCGCTACCGCCCATGCCGATGAAATAGTCCCGCCGAATGCCGTGGCGGGCGAAGCGTTCCGGAAACAAGGCGCCCAGGAACAGGGACATGTCACCCAGTTGCTGCAGTAACAGGCAGCGTTCCCGATCGTTACCGGCCTTGAGGGCATCGCCATATAACAGGGCCAGCGGTCGAAGTGTCATCTGGCCATCCTCGTAGGAGAACAGTTGTTCACTGCGGCCAAAGCGGTCCAGCATGCTGCCGAGGTACCAGCAGGTGTCGTCGTGGGGGGGAGGACGCAGTCGCTCTGCGTAACGGGTCAGGCGTTTCTTGAAATAACTCGCCAGGGATGTCTCCGTTATCGGTACCTGGCTGGAATCTAACAGCATGGCCACCTCCAGACTGCGAACCAATCAACCCTACTATATGCCAATAATTTCCGGAAAATCAACGTCGTTACCACGACCAGTTCACGCTTCAACAGTATCGTCGGCCCGCCGTTTCTTCGCAGCAACCCCGGCACTGACAGGTCCTGACCTGCGCCATGGTATGGACAGGAAGGCACCGGGACTGACACCGGGCCAGAAACCGGCGCATTCCCGCCCGGCCAGGTTGCCGATCGGTGACGGAAAAAAATTTTTTCCACGGTAGCTTGAAAACAGCCGAGACTGACCCTATTAGAGCGTTCACATCGACCTGGACCCGTTCCCGGCCCGGTGTAACTGATTATTACCAACCTGTCAGCAAGATCATCGGCTGGCATAGACAACGACTTAAACACAACGACTTAAACAAAGGTACCTAACCACGACAAACTTGAGATTGTCTTCTAAAGGAAGGAGGTTTTTCTCATGCATATCAGACCCCTGTATGACCGCGTGGTCATACGCAGACTAGAGTCCGAAACCACCACGTCCGGTGGTATTGTTATCCCCGATTCAGCCAGCGAGAAACCCAACCAGGGCGAAGTGATCGCCGTGGGCCCGGGCAAGTTGCTGGAGAACGGTGAAACCCGTCCCCTGACCGTCCAGGTCGGTGACCGGGTGCTGTTCGGCAAATACACCCCGTCGGAAATCAATCTGGATGGCGAGGAAGTACTCGTTATCAACGAATCCGACATCCTCGCTGTGATCGATCAAGACAACACCATGGAGAAAGCGGCATGAGCGCTAAAGACATCAAATTCAGTGACAACGCCAGGGAGCGCATGCTGGCTGGCGTCAATATTCTTGCCGATGCGGTCAAGGCCACGCTGGGGCCGAAAGGTCGGAATGTGGTCCTGGACAAAAGCTTCGGTGCTCCCAAGATCACCAAGGACGGTGTCACCGTGGCCAGGGAAATTGTACTCAAAAACAAGTTTGAAAATATGGGCGCCCAGATGGTCAAGGAAGTGGCCTCGAAAACCGCCGACGTCGCCGGGGACGGCACCACCACGGCCACGGTCCTGGCCCAGGCCCTGGTCAGGGAAGGTCACAAGGCCATATCCGCCGGCTACAACCCCATGGACCTGAAACGGGGTATCGAGGCCGCGGTAAGGGCGGCCACGGAAGAACTGCAGAAACTGTCCAAACCCTGTGACGACAACAAGGCCATCGGCCAGGTAGCGACAGTATCGGCAAACTGGAACGCCGATATCGGTGACATCCTGGCCCGGGCCATGGACAAGGTGGGTCGGGACGGTGTCATTACCGTTGAGGAAGGCAAGTCCCTGGAGAATGAACTGGACGTGGTGGAAGGTATGCAGTTCGACCGGGGCTATCTCTCTCCTTACTTTGTCACCAACCAGGAAAAAATGCAGGTGGAACTGGACGACCCCTACGTCCTGTTGTTCGACAAGAAAATCAGCAACGTGCGGGAAATCGTGCCAATACTGGAATCCGTCGCCAAGGCCGGACGTCCGCTGCTGATCGTTGCCGAGGATATCGAAGGCGAGGCCCTTGCCACCCTGGTAGTGAACAACCTGCGTGGCGTGCTCAAGGTCTCTGCCGTCAAGGCACCGGGCTTCGGTGATCGACGCAAGGCCATGCTGCAGGATCTGGCGGTGCTGACCGGTGGCAAGGTGATTTCCGAGGAAGTCGGACTGAACCTGGAAAAAGCCGATATCGATGACCTTGGCAGCGCCAAGCGCGTGGTGATTTCCAAGGACAACACCACCGTGGTGGACGGTGCCGGACAGAAGTCAGCCATCGACGGTCGTATCACCCAGATTCGCGGCGAAATTGAAGCGACCAGTTCCGACTATGATCGTGAGAAGCTCCAGGAGCGCCTGGCCAAACTGTCCGGTGGCGTGGCAGTTATCAAGGTCGGTGCCGCCACCGAGGTGGAAATGAAGGAGCGCAAGGACCTGGTGGACGATGCGCTGCACGCAACCAGGGCCGCGGTTGAAGAAGGTATTGTCCCTGGTGGTGGTGTCGCGCTGGTACGCACTGCCGATGCCATTCGCTCGACAGTGAAGACGGCCAACGCCGACCAGAAAATCGGCGTGGACATCACCCTGCGAGCCATGGAGGAACCGTTCCGCCAGATCGTTGCCAACGCCGGCACCGAGCCCAGCGTGGTCCTTAACCGGGTCCGCGAAAGCGACGGCAGCCACGGCTACAATGCCCAGACCGAGGAATTCGGCGACATGCTGGAAATGGGTATTATCGACCCGACCAAGGTTACCCGCTCGGCACTGCAGAATGCCGCCTCCATTGCCGGTCTCATGCTCACCACCGAGGTCATGATCACCGACAAGCCGGAAGACAGGAAGGACTCTGCCGGCGCCGGTATGCCGGACATGGACTTCTAAACCAGGCAGTTGAACAGCTGGAACGGGGCAGTGGCCGGACAACAGCCCCCGCCATTACCCCCCACCAACTGCTGATCCACTGATCTGTTGCATCAGATTGCAATGGCTCCAGTTAGCGGGAAAGTCCAACTTTCCCGCTTTTTTTTCTGAGGCGAAGTCGTCGTCATTTTCACCTGCCCTGCAAGTGCCTCCTTATCGCCACAAGTCGACAGGAACCGGCAAACGCCCTCGGAAGTCCGGCTTGAAACGGTTGAGAAACTCCCGCGTCAGAACGGTAACAACGGGACAGCGAAGTTTTAAGAATGACATTGAGTTGAAGATCGGGCTGGGAGTAACCCGCGACAAGCCTTGTTACCCGGTCCGGCCAGTCAGGAATATCACGCCGTAAACAATAACCGATGCGATAATATAGAAACGTTCGACGCGCCTGCGACGCTGCTGGTCGTCCCGAGCGTGGCTGATATCCAGGAGCGCCTGACGCAGCAGGAAAGTATAGAGGATATAGTACAGAAACGGGATAACGTGAACGTGCAGGGGATAATCTTCCAGGGTCGTTCCGAACCAGTCCAGAATCCAGCCAATCTCCGCGTATATCCCGAACAGACCCAGTCCGGCATTGATGAACATCCAGCGCACCTGCTCGCGTCCGAACATGGTCAGGTAAAACACCAGGTAAACGAGAATGGCGAAACCGCCGTGCAGGTAAAGAAAAAAGACTCCAGGCCCTTCCGGTGAATAGGCCATGAAGAAGCCGGACAGGCCGAACGCCAGCATGTGGATCATGAAGAACGGATACACTATTTTCCACGGCACTTCGTCACCCTTGCTGTATTTTTTGCCGTTGATCGTAATGGCGCCCTGGAGCTTCATAAACTGCCCTGGTTAAGGTAAGTCTGTTGTTCAGTTGCAATCAGGTCCCTTGATGTCATTGCAATTGGCCGGCGGAATTGCCTTCAGGTTTACTGCTCTGTCGACTTTGGTGGCAAAACCTTAAGTGGCGATTGCGGCAGGGCTAACGTTTTCCACCCATGGCCAAACGGATGAGAGGACACGTATTCGGGTCAACTCGGTCTTCTGTACCGAATAAACAAATTGTTTAATAGGAGTAAGCTCAGTACCAGTGGTTGGCAGCCGGGTTCGGCAGAGCCAGGCATCACGCATCAGCAATCAAGAATCCACCACAAAATTAACAATCAACAACAAGAATCAACAACAAACAGCAGCGTCAGACTATGAGAATATGGATTACTGCCCTGGCTCTCGTGTTGATCCCGCCAATCAGCTCGGCCCAGGGCGATGCCGCCGAGCAGAACGTACCGGAAGATGAGGCAGCAGCCGGTTCCACCGTGGTCTACCCCGCCGCCTATTTCGCCCAGTATAACCCCATCACTGCCAACGACATGCTGGAACGCATTCCCGGCCTGAGTATCGGTCGCGGCGGTCCCGGCGGCGGAGGCAATGATCGCGGCCTGGGCACCGGGGGCAACCTGCTGATAAACGGCCAGCGTATTGCCGGCAAAGGCAACTCCGCCAGAGATCAGCTTGATCGCATCACGGCGGCCGAAGTGGAAAGCATCGAGATAATTCGCGACACGTCCGGCGCGCTGAACGTCCGCGGCGCCAGCGAAGTCGTCAACCTGATTCTCATCGCCGCGGAATCCCGCTCCAGCACTACCGTGGAACTGGTCAACAGGCTGAACCACGACGATACCTTCGAAACCGGCGGGTCAGTGGCCTGGTCCCGGCAATCCGGAAACTTCCAGTCGCTGATCAATGTCAGGTCGCGTCCCAACTACGAGAATCGTGACAACCGGGAGGTGCGGGTGACTCCCGACGGGCAGTTGCTGGGTACCCTGTTCGAAACCAACATCCGGGACCAAGACGAACACATTTTCACGGCCAACCTGAGCTACAGCACCGGGCCACACCGGGTTCAGCTGAACACCCTGGCCAGCGAAGGCGATCACCCGCGACCGATTCGCCGGGACTTCGTCGACTTTACCGATGACGGCCCGGTGGACAGCATCCAGGAGGAGTCAATTGACAACAAGGAGCGCAACTGGGAGTTGGGGGGAGACTACGAGTATTCCTTCGACAATGGCTCCCGGCTCTCACTGCTGTTCGTCGCCAACGATGAGATCCGCGACACCGTGCGTGAACGGTTTGAGGCCGAGCCGGCCGACCAGCCCCTGACCAAGAACCTGTTTATCGATTCCCAGCGGGAACGGCGTGAATTCATCGTGCAGGGAAACTACAACTTCTCACTCACCGGCAGCCAGTCATTGCGCGTGGGGATGGAACGCGCCGACACCCAGCTGGACTCCAGGCTCTTCATCGGCAGCCTGTTCGGTTCTGAACCCCCGTCGCCGGATTTTGGCGGCCTTTCACCACTGCGCTCCATCTCCAACCCCGGAACCCGGGTACAGGAAATACGATACGAGGGCTTTGCCTTTCATAACTGGACCCTGAGTGACAAGAGCTCGCTGGAAAGCAGCCTGGTCTACGAGACCTCGGAGATTACCCAAAGCGGGGTCGTCAACAAGTCCCGGGATTTTCAGTTCTGGCGCCCCTCCTTCGACTACCGCTATAACTTCACTGACAATTTCCGCTTCCGCGGCACCATCCGACGCGAGGTTTCGCAGTTGAGTTTTTCCTCGTTTGCCGCCACCACCAATGAAGAAGACCGGGATCGCAACGCGCTGGCAGGCAACCCGGAACTGGAACCGGAGACCAGCTGGAATTATGAAGGCGAACTGGAATACCGTCTGCCCAATGACGCCGGGGTTGTGTCCAGCAACGTGTTTTATGCCGACATCGACAACCAGATTGGCCGGATCAACGCCACTGTCGATCCCGATGAACCCCTGTCCGCGACGGGTAACGTGGGACCGGCAAAGCGCTGGGGGATGTTCAACCGCGCCAGCCTGCGCCTGAATTACTTCAACCTGCCAAACGCCATCGTGTCGGCGACCGTGGGCCTGTTCGATTCAGAAATTATCGATCCCTTCCTCAACAACAAGCAGCGCACTGGCGGACGGGGATTCGGCAACTTCGGCTTCCGTCATGACGTGACCGCGCTAGGCCTGAGCTACGGGCTTGACTACCGCCACTCCATCTGGGGTGGCTACTACGACATTGATATCGTGACCATCACCCGCAACGACCGGCAACGTTCGCTGGACCTGTTCGTGCAGAAAGTCATGTTCGACGACTGGACCTTCCGGCTGGAATCGGACAACACCCTTGATGCCTCGGAATGCCGCATCCGGCAGCGCTTCGACGGCACCACCATCGACGGCACCGTGGCGTTGATTCAGGATTCCTGCAGCAGTCGCTATCGCCGCTTGACGCTCACGGTGCAAACCACGTTTTAAGGAACCACTGGTTATTTAGGGAAGTACTCTGGCTTTAACCGACGAGACGCCTTGCCGCCGGCATGGGTCGGCCTGTCGAGGCGGAGCAATAAAGGGTGATGGCTCAGTTTGAAAGCTGGTCCTGTGGTTGGGGGTTATGCCTGTAAGCCCCCTGGGACAGGGCCTGTCGAGGACCACGGGGCGTCAGGAATCCGGTACGCGGCCCCCGGTGATCTGCTTCATCAACCGTCCCCGCTCCAGGCGCTCATCCGCATCAACCTGGTTGGCCAGCAGCACCGATTGATCGTCGACGGTGGAAGGAAAGCGACGCAGAAATTCCCGGGCTGTCATGGCCCGGTTCAATCGTACCAGGTTGATACGATGAGGGCTTACGTCCCGGTAGCGGGCACCGGTAACCGGGCTGAAGCTCATGATGGCCTCCGCCAGATCCGTGCCCGTGGTTGCCCATTGGTCTGCCAGTGTATACCCGATTACCTGATAGACGATGGCATCCTTCAATGCATACAGCACCAGGCCGCGAACGGGATTGCCCTGCTGCCCTTCCGGAGGCGTGACGCTGAACTCGGCCCAGGCCACCTCAAGCCCATTGAGGGTCTGGCGGTTACTCTGGTTGAAGGTAAGCCCCTGCTGCTGTTGAAAATCCGCCAGCGCCGCCGCCGGCGACGCGGCCTCGGCCAGTGACAGTTGCATGACGGCATTGTTACCGGGTGCCGCCGCCTGGACCCGCTGTGGACTGTTCTGGGTATTCCAGCCGGCAGGGAAGGTCAATTCGACGGCCAGTTGCGGCTGAATAAAACGCTGATCAATGAAATACCCCTGACGCGGATCCTCCCCGTACACGAGGCCATCCAGCCGGGCCAGAAACTCGTCCCGGGCGATTCGATAGTCGCTAAAGTCCTGCTCTGCCCTGGCCAGGCGTCTTTCATTGGCCGCCACCCGGTCTCCGGGCTGGGGATGGGAAAGCATCCAGCCCGGTACGCCCATTTCCTCAGCGCTGGGGCTGGTGGACTCCAGCATGCGCATCACGTCACTGAGGCCGGCGGGATTGTATTCCGTGCGCAACATGTAACGATAGCCGAGCTCGTCTGCCTGGGCCTCGTCTTCGCGGCCATACTTCAGTGACAGCAGTTGCAGCGCCTGCATAAAGGCATCGGAATTGTTCCTGACCGTCTCGGATAATAGCGCGCCGCCGATCAGGCCGATCATGCCAAGCTGCTGTTGGGTAATCTGCTGGGCGGAGTGACGGGCGGTGACATGACCCACTTCGTGGCCCAGTACGGCCACCAGTTCCGCCTCGGAATTCATGTTGGCAAGGATACCCCGGGTTATATAGATAAACCCGCCAGGCAGCGCAAAGGCGTTGATCAATTCATGGTCCACCAGCTTGAACGACCAGGGCAGCGCCGGCCGTTCGGAAATGTCGGCAATGGACATACCCAGGTCGGTGATATAGGCCTGCAGGTCTTCATCCGGGTACAGGCCGCCGAACTGGGCGGTGGCAGCGGGATCCGCCTGCCGCCCCATCTGGATCTCCTGCGCTTCGCTGACAAAACTGAGTTCACGCTGGCCGGTGGCGGGATTGACCGCACAGCCCCACGCAACGCTGAGCAGGATGAAAAACGCGGGTCGCAGCAATTGTCTGATCATTTCGGCATTCAAACCGTCACCTGTTGCAGTTAAGGAACCTCTGAAGGTATGGGGAGGTGCTCACCAGTTATCTGAATACCGGGTATTCTACATGGAATCCGGTGGACAACCAGCTTCAGGGTTGTCGTGGCCGGCCCTGTTCAGCGGCAAATACCGGCGCCAGCAGGGCACCGGCCAGTGACCCGCAAGCAGCCAGCAGGATATCGGTAATATCCACGTAACGCCCGACTACCGTCAACTGCAGCAGTTCCATCCAGGCACCGAACAACAGGCCGGCAACCCCGGCAACCAGCAACAGCGACCGCCGCCGGAGACGCAGCACCGTCGTCGGCAACCAGGTTGCCAGGCAGGCACCCAGTGGCGCATAGAGAATAAATTCCCGCACGATATCGATGGCGGAACTGATGGACCGGGCAGAAAAATGCAGCCGGAATGGCAGCAGGTTGCTGTCGGATAAAAACTTGTCGCGGACAGCGCGAATGGACAGCTCGAACTCGTAGGGCGACAGTGAAACGGAAACCAGTACAATGCAGTAGAGCAGCAGTATGCTGAACAGCAGGTACGAACGGCTGCCAATCTCCTTGGCATCCTGTTTTTCGGCAAGGCTTGCATACCGCGACACTACCCACGCCACCGCCAGCCCGGCGGTAAACCCCAGCACCGGCACCAGCACATCGCTGCGCCCTGAGCGAATGAACAGGTTGGCAAACTCCACCAGGACGGCAAGCAGCAGGCAGTGGCTTGCCGGGATCATCAGGCCGGTTCTGCCCCGGCGAAGCTGGATATAGCTGCTGAGGAAAGCCAGGGGCAGGAATGGCAGTATCCTGAGGGTCAGGTACTGAATCGGGACCGGGTCGCGAAAATGGTAGAACGGATCGACAATCAGTCCTGGCATGGCCCCATCACCGGCCTGCAGCTTGCTGAAAACCTGTCCCAGTGAAACACTGATATCCAGGGGCAGCAGCGATGTGACCACGACGACGGCCACGTACATGAACCGCAGCCCGGCAAGGTGATTAAGCCGGTCATCACCACCAACGCTGTTCAGGCCCAGCAGGCTGGCGGGCTGCATGCCGAATCGCAGGATCGCCGACCTGGCGATGACGAAACCCAGGATATACCCGCCACAGTTGCTGATCACGTCGGTGGCGTCGGAGAAGCGGCCGATAAAAGCCTGTACCATTTCCACGCCAATACTCAGCAGCAAGCCCAGCCACAGGTAGATCCCCGCCCGGCGCAGCCGCTGCCGTTCACCAAGGAAAAGGGCCACCAGGAACCCCAGCGGCATGTAAAGCAGGATGTTGGTGGAGATGTCCCGCAGATTCCACCAGCGCAGGCGAAATTCACCGGCCAGGAAAAACAGCTCATCGGCTCCCGCACGGGCAGCACGTCGCGCCGTCACCGCATCGGCCAGGTAAAAACTGGCCAGGCCGATAAACAGAAGGTAAGCGAGTATCAACAAGGCAAAGTAGAAAAGAGCCTGGTTGCGGCCACGCCCTGCACCCGGCGCCAGGTATCCCCTGCCGTTTCCGGATGGACTGTTCTTATCTGACCACAAGTGCTTCTGGCTCCGTGTTGCGATCGCCCGGCCGGGCCCGGTGGAATCCGCCTGGCCGGTGCCGGAACGGGGCTCCTTGCGGCACTGCCCCCGCCTGCTGTAATCTGCATTCTGCCAATAGCAGCCCGCAGGTCCGGCAGCTCAACCAACCATTCGATCTTCCGAGGAAACCCGAATGTCATTACTTCGTCTGAAAGTCATTTTACCGGCAATTTTCCTGGTGTCAGCCACCCTGGTGGTAAACAACCGCAGCCACTCCCAGGATGCCGACCTGCAGCTGGATCTCACTGCCGCCCTGTTCGACTGTCTGACCGCCATGACCAGGGCCGACGGCGGCGATTTCTTCGTCGATAATTTGCTTGGCAACCTGGACGCAACGCTGGCCGTGGCCAATTCGTCCACCGGCGGCACCTATCCGCCGGGCTCGGTGGTTTCCCTTATCCCCACCGAAGTCATGGTGAAACACAACGAGGGCTGGAATCCGGAGACCAACGACTGGGAATTCATCGAGTTGAATGTCTCGGCGGATGGCAGCGAATTCGCGGCACGCGGCACCACCGAAGTGGTCAACCAGTTCGGCGGCAACTGTTTCGACTGTCACCGCCTGGCCCGGCCGGAATGGGATCTTATCTGTGGCACCGATCACGGCTGCGCGCCCTTGCCGGTTCCCCGGGAAACGATTCTCGGCATGCAGGCGGCGGATCCGCGTTGCGTCCGCGAAGATTGATCCGGTAGCACGCCGCGCCAAGAGATCCCAGGGCCTGCATCAGCCGTGACCGGGGATGGCCGTGGGCCTTGATTGATGGCGGCAGACTGCTCAGCCGCTTTTGCGTAAACCGCCAAAGGCGGCGAACAGATCCTTGAAGAAACCGGCCAGCTCCAGGCTCATCAGGGCAAATTCCTGATCGAACTGCTGCGCGGCACTGTCAACATCGGCCACGTCACCGCTTTCCTCCAGCATCCCTTCGAAGCGGACGCGCCGGATCGACAGGTCGTCATGAACAATGCAGCTCACTTTATTGTTCCACATGACCCCCAGGCTCTTGACACGCTTGTCGGCGGCCAGCATGACACGCAGTTCGTCGGTCAACAGATCCTGTCCCTTGCAGCGTACCACGTTGCTGCCATCCAGCGGATTGTACAGCTCACAATCATGCTCGATGGTGAATTTGTGCGTGGCCTTCTGCTCCTGGAGCCAACGTGTCATGACGTCTCCCGGGGAACGCCTGACCTCGGGATTGGCCACCGGCAATGAGCCGAGGCTGTCCCGCAACAGGTTCAACAAGGCCTCCGCCCTGGGTGCACTCGGCGTGTCGATAATCAGCAGGTTTTCTGCCGGTGCCAGGTAGGCAAACAACAGCTGGTTCCTGACGAAAGCCTGGGGCAGCAGGGACGCGTAGACCTCGTCCTGTATCTGCCGGCGTTCCTTGCGGAAAACCTTGCGCGCCTGTCGCTCCTCCAGCTCGGCCACCCGTTCATCGGTGGCATCCCTGACCACGGAAACCGGCAACAGGCGCTCCTGTTCCTGGGCGCAGATCATGGTGTATTTACCGACCGTATGCGTCAGCATCTCACCATCCCTGCCCAGGGGGCTGATCCAGCCGAGGCTGGACTTGTCATAGCTGCTGCAGGGCTGAAACAGGTTGTCCACCAGTTTTTCCTCCAGCTGTTCCGGCGTCAGCTGAAAAGGTTCGGTCAGCACAACCAGTCGAATATTTTTAAACCACATAATTAAATCCCGTAACTGGACAGACTACTGTTTCGTTAAATCCCGTAACTGGACAGACTACTGCTTCTTTTCAAGTGCGGCCTGCAGCAGATCACCAAGACTGCCAACCTTGCCGGTGGAAGGTTTTTCCTGACGACGCGCCCCGCCACGCTCCCTGCCATCCCGGGGGGCGGATGCCCCCGACGAGGAGGCGCCATTGCCCGCCGATGACCTGCCGGTACCGCTTGGGCTGCTTCTGCGCCGGCCTTTACCACCAGCACCCGCTGCAGGCCCTTGCTCCCGTTTTCCGTGGGAACTCGCCCTGGTGGGCGCACTGCTTCCGGCCTGATCATCAAGACGCATGGTCAGGCTGATACGTCGCCGCGGTTCGTCAACTTCCATCACCTTGACCCGGACCACGTCGCCGGTTTTCACGACCGTATGGGGATCCTTGACAAAGCGGTCAGCCAGGGCCGAGATATGCACCAGGCCGTCCTGGTGTACGCCCACATCCACGAATGCTCCGAAGTTGGTGACGTTGGTGACGACTCCTTCCAGCACCATGTCGGGCTCGAGATCGGCCAGGGATTCCACGCCGTCGCGAAAGTCCGCGGTACGGAATTCCGGTCGTGGATCGCGACCCGGTTTTTCCAGCTCGGCCAGAATGTCGGTAACCGTGGGCAGCCCGAACTGTTCGTCGGTGAAAGCAGCCGGGTCAAGACTCTGGAGAAAACGGCCGTCACCGATCAGCTCGTTGATATTGCGCTCACTGACCTGGCTGATCTTTTCCACCACCCGGTACGACTCGGGATGCACCGCCGAGCCGTCCAGTGGGTTGTCACCGTTGATGATGCGTAAAAAACCGGCGGCCTGTTCGAAACTTTTCTCGCCGAACCGCGGCACCTGGCGCAGGTCCTCCCGGCGCCGGAATCGACCGTGATCATTGCGAAACCGGACAATGTTGTTGGCCAACGTCGGCGTCAATCCGGCGACCCGGGTCAACAGCGGTGCCGACGCCATGTTGACATCCACGCCCACGGCATTGACGCAATCCTCCACCACGGCGTCCAGAGACTGTCCCAGCTTGTGCTGGCTGACGTCATGCTGGTACTGACCGACACCGATGGACCGTGGCTCGATTTTTACCAGTTCCGCCAGGGGATCCTGCAGCCGTCGGGCAATTGAAATGGCGCCACGCACGGTGACGTCCAGATCCGGAAACTCCTGCCGCGCGGTATCCGAAGCCGAGTACACCGAGGCGCCCGCCTCGTTGACCATGGCCTTGGCCACGGCCAGGTCCGGGTAGCGTTTGATCAGGTCGCCGGCCAGGCGGTCGGTTTCCCGGGACGCAGTGCCGTTGCCGATGCTGATAAGCTCCACGCCGTGTTTCCGGCAAAGCCTGGCCAGCAGCTCGATGGACTCGTCCCACTGATTACGCGGCGCGTGGGGGTAGATGGCGGTGTCCTCCAGGTACTTCCCGGTGCCGTCCACCACCGACACCTTGACGCCGGTGCGTAAACCGGGATCAAGCCCCATGGTGACGCGGCCGCCAGCCGGGGATGCCAGGAGAATGGCTTTCAGGTTCTGGGCGAACACGCGGATCGCTTCATCTTCAGCCTGTTCACGCAGTTGTCCCAGCAGATCCACTTCCAGCCTGTTGAGCAGTTTCACCCGCCAGGTCCAGCCCACTACCTCCTGCAGCCAGCCATCCCCCGGTCGGCCCCGGTTCTCGATGCCGAAATGCCTGGCCACCATGGCCTCGCAGGGATCGGGCCGCTGCTGATCGCGGTCCTGGTCCGGGGTTTCCCCCACGGCCAGGGAAACGGACAGGAAACCTTCCTTGCGTCCTCGAAACATGGCCAGTGCCCGGTGTGACGGAACTTTGCATAATGGTTCCTGGAAGTCGAAATAGTCGCGGAACTTGGCTGCTTCGTTTTCCTTGCCCGCCTGGACCCGTGATTGCAGCACACCATTGGACCACAGATAGCTGCGCAATCTGCCGGTAAGCTCCGCATCTTCACTCAGCCGCTCCATAAGAATATACCTGGCTCCTTCCAACGCAGCCTTGATGTCTTCAACGCCTTTTTCGGCATCGACAAAAGCGCTGGCTTCGGCAGCCGGGTCCAGCATCGGATCGGCAAACAGGCTGTCCGCCAGGGGTTCCAGTCCCGCTTCAATGGCGATCATGCCCTTGGTGCGGCGCTTAGGCTTGTAAGGCAGGTAGAGGTCTTCAAGTTCAGTCTTGGTCTGTACTGCAAGCAGCTGCTTCTTCAATGCGGGCGTGAGTTTTTCCTGCTCGGCGATGCTGTCGATAACAACCTGGCGTCGGTCCTCAAGTTCCCTGAGATAGCGGAGCCGGAACTCCAGGTCTCGAAGCTGCAGGTCATCGAGACCTCCGGTGGCTTCCTTGCGATAGCGGGCGATGAACGGCACCGTCGCCCCGTCATCCAGCAGGGTGACAGCAGCGTGGACCTGTTCGGGTTTGACGTCGAGTTCTTCGGCAAGCTGGCGGTTGATATCCATGGTTACTGGAATTCCTCAGGGTAGCGCAGAATCCGGCCCGGGCTGGATGACAGCATCCTGGCCTGACAGTCGCCGATTCGGTACCGGCGTTTAAAGTCCTGGGCGCGCATTCTGCACAGGTCGGAACGACGGTGCAAGAGGCAAAGACCCTGACCAGCCGGTCGTGCACCGGCACTAGCGGACACCGCCGGAATTATCATCGCCAGTAAGAACCGGGGGCAGAAGGAAAATAGCGGAGAAAACGTCTAGAATGCCGGTACCCGGGATATTTCCTGGCCGGCAAAGCTGCCCGACGAGGCATCCTCTGAGGTATACTGATCAGCCATGGAAGAACCCCGGGAAGTACTGCAGCAGGTTTTTGGATACCAGGAGTTTCGACCGCCCCAGGACGCCATTATCGAGTCGCTGCTCGATGGCCGGGATGCCCTGGTGCTGATGCCCACCGGCGGCGGCAAATCCCTCTGTTACCAGATTCCCGCCCTGCTGCGAGCCGGCTGCGGAATCGTGATATCCCCCCTGATCGCGCTTATGCAGGACCAGGTCCAGGCCCTGCGACTGCTGGGTGTAAGGGCCAGCTTCCTCAATTCCACCCTGGAGCCCGCCGCGGCGCAACAGGTCGAGCAGGCATTGCTGGAAGGCAACCTGGACCTGCTTTATATCGCGCCCGAGCGATTGCGCCAGCCCCGCATGCTGGAATTGCTCCACGCCGCCCGCATCAGCCTGTTTGCTATCGACGAAGCCCATTGTGTTTCCCAGTGGGGACATGATTTTCGCGCCGATTACCTTGAGCTGAGCCTGCTGCATGAGCAGTTTCCCGACGTGCCCCGCATTGCCTTGACGGCCACTGCTGACGACCGCACCAGGGAGGAAATAATCCGTCGCCTGGATCTCGCCGATGCCCGACAGTTCATTGCCGGGTTCGACCGGCCCAATATTCGTTACCGTATCGCCCTCAAGCAGAATCCCCGGCAACAATTGCTGCGGTTCCTGAAGGATGAACATCGTGGTGATGCCGGTATTGTCTACTGCCTGTCCCGACGCAAGACCGAGGAAACCGCTGCCTGGCTTCAGGATCAGGGTTTCAACGCACTGCCTTACCACGCCGGTCTGGGCGCGGAGACCCGTGCCACACACCAGGCCCGCTTTCTCCGCGAGGAAGGCGTCATCGTCGTGGCCACCATTGCCTTCGGCATGGGCATCGACAAGCCCGATGTCCGCTTTGTCGCTCACCTCGACCTGCCCAAGACCATCGAGTCCTATTACCAGGAAACCGGCCGGGCCGGCAGGGACGGCCTGCCGGCGGATGCCTGGCTGATTTACGGCCTGCAGGATGTGATCAAGCTGCGCCAGATGATGGCCGGGTCCCAGGCCGGTGAAGACCATCGGCGTGCCGAGCAGCAGCGACTCAACGCCATGCTTGGACTCTGTGAAATCACCAGCTGTCGGCGCCAGGCGCTATTGAGTTATTTCGGTGAATCCCTGGAAAAACCCTGCGGCAACTGCGATACCTGCCTGGAGCCGGTAAAAACCTGGGACGGGACGGAAGCGGCGCGGTTGGCCATCAGCGCCGCCTATCGTACCGGTCAGAATTTCGGCGTAAACCATCTGATCGATGTGTTGCGCGGGGCCGAGAACGACAAGGTTTTCCAGTATGACCACCATCGCCTGCCACTCCACGGCAAGGGTGAGTTTCTCGACAACAACCAGTGGCGCTCGGTATTCCGGCAGCTGGTAGCCCGCGGCTATCTCAGTGTCAACCTGAAGCGATTCGGTGCCCTGCGCCTGGAAGAAAAATGCCGCCCCCTGTTGCGTGGCGAGGAGCAGCTCGACCTGCGCAGGGACAGCGGCAGGAAGGTGGCCAGACAGCGCACCCGGACTCCGCTGCCTGAAGAAATAGACGTGGCACTATGGGAAGCGCTGCGCGACTGTCGACGGGAACTGGCGGAAGAACAGGGCATTCCGCCATACGTGATATTTCACGACAGCACCCTGCAGGAGATGTGTGTCAACCTGCCCCAGGACCTGGACCAGTTCAGTGAACTGTCCGGTGTGGGGGAACGCAAGCTGGAAAAATACGGACCGGCGTTTCTCCGGGTTCTGCAGAGCTTTCGTGACACACCACAGTACGGTTAAGCGTCGCCAGCCAATGCGGCCATAGATCGCCCCGGGTTTCCACGGCGGGCACACCGAGAGCGGTCCGTAGCCCCTAAAGGCGTTCAATGGTAGCCTTTGTCCGATGTGCAGCCACTGCTGCTATGGTACCGGAACCACAACCCCTTACAATAGCCGGATTACCCGCTGTAAACCTGAACTGACAAAGCAATACTAGGAGTGTAATAAACTAATGTTGAAACCAGGATTTAAGTTACCGCTATCACTGACCTCTTTTCTTTCCGCGTCACTGCTGGTCTCCGCCACGGCGGTACAGGCCCAGGAGTTTCGTGCCGGATTACCCATCGGCTCGGTAAACGAGGCCGGAGAACGCGTACTGCTGTCTGATAACGTCAAGGTCTATGGCAGTTTCCACTTTTCCGAAAGCTGCACGTTCGATCCCCGGCGTAACCTGATTCTCGCCATGAACAACGGTGAGCGCGGCGACGGCACCGAAAACGACGGGTTTGTCTCGCTGATCAATCCCGACGGCTCCGTACACACGCCAAAATGGATCGGCGTAACCCGGGACGGCCTGGAACTGCATCATCCTCTGGGCAGCGCCATCGCCAATGGCGTGCTCTACACCGTCGATACCGGTCATGTCAGGTCCTTCGACCTGGCCACTGGTCGACCGCTTGAATCGGTGCCGGTGCCGGGATCGACGATTCTGAACGGTATCGCTGTCACCGAAGACGGCACTGTCTATGCCTCCAATACCCGCAGCCCGGAAGTAATCTACCGGGTAACCGCGGACAACGAGGTATCCGTCTTCGCCGAGGGCGCACCGCTGGCAGCGCCCAATGGTGTCGCTATCGATCAGGACGGCAATATCGTCGTGGTCAACGTGGGCGACAATGCCGTGATCACCTACAATCCTCAAGGTGATGTGGTGCGCATCGAACACGCGGTGGAAGGTGGCAATGACGGTGTGGTGGTCCTGCCCGACGGCACCAAGTATGTCAGCAGTGTACGCTTCGGCAGCGTCTCCCGGATTCCACCAGGCGGGGAGGCTGAAATCATCGCCTCGGGCATTCCCAGCGCAGCATCCATGTGCTACGACTCGGTGCAGAATCAACTGGTCATTCCGCTCAACGGTAATTTCGCCCTGGCCTTTGTCCCCCTGTAACAGGGGGCTCGGTCTGCCGGGTTCGCAAGCACCTGGGCCAGCCTGCCCAGTCGATCCGCGCCGCCGGGCCCGGGGCGCTGTCTGCGCCCCGGGCCCGGCGGCGCACCTTTAGTAGATATTCGTAGACATTCGTTGAGTCAGCTGAACTGCAGCACGCCGTCATCGGCAAGCCCCCCTTCAGTGTTTTACGATAACATCCCGGGCCTCGAGAATGACCCAGGACTTTTCAGGACAGTGCCGGGCCATGTGACAGGCGGCGCTGATTCCCGAAATACCGGCGCCAACGATCAGCAGATCCAGCAAACGGGCTGAAGCGGACAACGGCAACACTATCTCCTGTGTGCGGTGAAAAACGTCCGTGGCAGCGCCCTGGCAATCTTTGCTGTCACTGTGGCTAACCCTGGGCGACCTGATTCCCTATAATAGCCCATCCGGGTTGACCACACAGCCGACCGCCGAGGGAGGTCACCATGTCTACCGACAGAATTCTGATCCATGGCCTGCAGGTTGCACCGCTGCTTGCGGATTTTGTCAAGTTGGAGCTGCTGCCTCTCCTGGACATGAAGGAAGAGCGCTTCTGGCGACATTTTGCGGAACTGGTCAGCACCTTTACGCCCCGTAACACCCGGCTGCTGACCAGACGGGATGAGCTGCAGCAGGAAATTGACCGGTGGCACCGTCGCCATGAGGGCCAGTCCCGGGATATCGATGATTACCGCAGTTTTCTGCAGAAAATCGGTTACCTGGAAGATCCGCCGGAAGATTTTCAGGTCACCACTGCCAATATCGACGCCGAGATCGCCGAGGTGGCCGGCCCGCAACTGGTGGTACCGGTAAAAAACGCCCGTTTCGCACTCAATGCCACCAATGCCCGCTGGGGCAGTCTTTACGACGCCCTCTACGGCTCGGATGCCATTTCCGAAAGCGACGGTGCGGACCGGGGAAGCAGCTACAATCCGGTGCGAGGCGGCAAGGTGGTGGAATTCGCCCGGCGCTTTCTCGATGAGGCCTGCCCGCTGGAGAACGGCAGTTTCACCGACGCAGAACGGTTTGCCGTGGTGGACGGCAGCCTGCAGGTAACCGTGTCCGGCGCGGCGACGATGCTGAAGGACCGGTCCCGGTTCCGCGGCTATCGGGGTGAGCCCGCCGCGCCGTCGGCGATACTGCTGTGCAACCATGGCCTGCATATCGAAATCCAGCTGGACCGGAAGTCAGCCGTGGGCAGTCTCGACCAGGCCGGCGTCCGGGACATTTTACTGGAAGCGGCGCTTACCACCATTCAGGACTGCGAGGACTCGGTGGCCGCCGTCGATGCCGGGGACAAGGTGGCTGTTTATCGCAACTGGCTGGGACTGATACAGGGAAACCTGACGGAAACTTTCAGTAAAAACGGTGAACAACACACCAGGATTCTCAACCTGGATCGTGACTATATCGATCCCCACGGTAACAAACTGCAGCTGCCGGGACGCAGCCTGCTGCTGGTGCGGAATGTGGGACACCTGATGCGTAATGAGGCGATTCTCGACGGCGCGGGTGAACCGGTCTACGAGGGCCTGATGGACGCAATGCTCACCTGTGCTATTGCCAGTCTCGACATCAGGGGCAGGTCGCTGCTGACCAACTCACGGGCAGGCAGTATTTACGTGGTCAAGCCCAAGATGCACGGTCCCGACGAAGTCGGGTTTACCTGTGACCTGATGGCAGGCGTGGAACAGGCGCTGGACCTGAAGGAAAATACTATCAAGCTGGGAATAATGGACGAGGAAAGGCGCACGACACTGAACCTCAAGGCCTGTATCGGCCGTGCCCGGGATCGTGTGATGTTCATCAATACCGGCTTTCTTGACCGCACGGGTGACGAGATTCATACCAGCATGGAAGCCGGACCCATGATCCCCAAGACTGCCATGAAGGACAGCACCTGGATCAAGGCCTACGAAGACCACAACGTCGACGTGGGACTGGCCTGTGGTCTGCCGGGACACGCCCAGATTGGCAAGGGCATGTGGGCCATGCCGGATCTCATGGCACGGATGCTGGAGGAAAAAATCGGCCATCCCCGGTCCGGCGCCAGTACCGCCTGGGTGCCCTCGCCCACCGCCGCGGTGTTGCATGCTATCCACTATCACCAGGTTGATGTCCGCGCCTGTCAACAGCGTCTGGCCAGCCGCGAACCTGCCAGCCTGGACGACCTGCTGAGCATTCCTCTCCTGGCGGATCCCGGTGAACTGGACGAGGCAGCTGTCCAGCGGGAACTGGACAACAATGCCCAGGGCATCCTGGGCTACGTGGTGCGCTGGATCAACCAGGGAATCGGTTGTTCCAAGGTACCCGACATCAACGACATCGGCCTGATGGAGGATCGGGCGACGCTGAGGATCTCCAGCCAGCAACTTGCCAACTGGCTGCACCATGGCCTGTGCACCGAACAACAGGTGCGGGATACCCTGGAACGCATGGCCGCGGTCGTGGACCAGCAGAATGCCGGGGATCCCGACTACCTGCCCATGACCCCGAACCTGGAAGCTTCCATTGCCTTCCAGGCGGCCTGCGACCTCGTGTTCAAGGGTAACCGACAGCCCAACGGCTATACCGAACCATTGCTGCACAGCCGCCGCCTCGAATTCAAGCGTCACCGACAATCAACCCGGTAAACAGGATGACCAATGAGGCGGCTCCCCGCAGGGCGACTTTGCCTGGCACCGGCAAATGACTATACTGCTGCGGCTGAAACCCCGATTTGAGAATCTGACCATGCGCTACCTGCTGGCGATCGCCCTGCCCCCCTGGCCGTGTTTATCTGTGGCAAGCCAATTCAGGAAAGCCTCAAAATCTTTCTGATTACCCAACCAAGTGTAGGAATCTGCAAACTATGAAATTACTAAGCCCCCTCCTGGCAGTCATCGGCGCAGGCCTGCTTGCCGGCTGCAGCTCGGTTTACTACAACACCATGGAGCAGTTCGGCGTGGAAAAACGGGACATCCTCGTCGATCGCGTGGAAGAGGCGCGGGATGCCCAGGAAGACGCCAAGGAGCAGTTCAATTCAGCGCTGGAACAATTCACCGTGCTGATGAATTTCGACGGTGGCGAACTGCAGGAAGTCTATGACCGACTGAACAGGGAATTTGAGCGCAGCGAAAGCCGCGCAGAAGAAGTCAGTGACCGGATACGTGCCGTGGAGCGGGTTTCCGAAGACCTGTTTGACGAGTGGGAGGACGAACTTGACCTGTATACCGACCAGAGTCTGCGACGATCCAGCGAGCGCACCCTGCGGAACACCCGCAATCGCTACATCCAGCTGGTGGCCACCATGCATACCGCGGAAGACACCATGATCCCGGTGCTCAATGCGTTTCGGGACCAGGTGCTGTTCCTGCGTCACAACCTCAACTCCCAGGCCATTGCCTCGCTGCGTGACGAAGTCGCCACCATCGAAAGCGATATCGCCACCCTGATCCGGGAAATGGAGGAGTCCATCGCCGAGTCCAACCGCTTCATCGAGGAGATGCAGGTGATCTGACCCGCTGCCGGGCAGTCTGGCTGGCTGTTGACCGACGTGATGAGCAGCGCCGGAAGGGGCTTGCAGTCCAGCCCACTGCCCGCTAGAGGAAATTTTCACCCACGGAACAGGCGGCAATCCGACTCAGGTGGCTGTAGGGCAGGCCGGTTTCCTCGTGCCAGCTGTTGAACACATCCTGGACTTTGCCCAGGTCCCGCTTGCTGGTGGGATGTTCGGCGATTTCCACGCCGGCTCCCCGCAGCGCAGCAACCACGTCCCGGCCGAGAATGAAACCGTCCTTGCCCATAAAGCGCAGGAAATATTGACCGCTATTGCCGCCCAGCCGGGAACCGTGTTTTTTCAGGAAGGCCAACAGGCCGACGTAATCGGAAACCGGCCAGTCGGCGACAAACCGGCCAAACGAGCCATGCTCCCGCGCGGTTTCACGGACAAAATACAGGTTTTCCTGCAGGGCCTGGATTTTCTGCCAGTTTCGCACCACTCGTCGATCGCTGGTGTACGCTTCCCACTGCTCCGGTGAAAGCAGGCTCAGCTTGAACGTATCGAAGCCCAGAAAGGCTTCCTCGAATTGCGGCCACTTGTTGTCGATGACCTTCCAGCTGAAGCCGGCCTGGTTGATCACCCTGGTCATCATCGCCAGGTAGCGGTCATCGCCGGTGGTCCGCAGTTTCCGTTGGGAAGCGACTTTCGGCAGCAGTTTTTGCAGACCGGCGGCACCGCCTTTGCGTTGTTCTGCCCTTTGCAGAATCCGGGAGAATTTCTTCATTTGCTGAGTATCCGTCCTGGTGGAACGATTCTATCACCAGGCCCGATTGTGCCTTGATCGGTCCGGCGATTAAAGGATAGGCTGTGCGGCACCAATCGCAGCTGACTGACAGGGCGGGGACAGCCTACCGGTGGACGCCAACAATCTTCTTCTGACCTTGCTGAGCTGTGCGTTTTTCATGGCGCTGGTGGCCTGGGTGTCTTACCTCAAGACCCGGGGGGAAGTCAGCACGCGCGACGGCTACTTCCTCGCCGGCCGGGGGCTGGGAGCCACGTTTATCGCCGGTTCGATGCTGCTCACCAATCTCAATGCAGAGCAGTTGATCGGCTTGAACGGATCGGCCTACGGCTTCAACCTCAGCAGCATGGCCTGGGAAGTCACCGCGGCATTCGCTACCGTCTGCATGGCGTTTATTTTCCTGCCTCGGTACCTTGCCGGTGCGTTCACCACGCTACCGCAGTTCCTGAACAGCCGGTTCGACGATACTGTTCGACGTCTGACCGTGATCCTGTTCATGGTCGGTTATGGACTGATCACCATCCCCTCCGTGCTCTACTCGGGTTCCATCGCGGTCATGCTGCTGTTCGATGTTCCCGGCCTGTTCAACGTAACCTACAGCCAGGGACTGGTGCTCACCACGATAACCATCGGCAGTATCGGGTCGCTGTATGCCATTTTCGGCGGCCTCAAGGCCGTAGCCGTGTCCGACACACTGAACGGCATCGGGCTTCTTGTTATTGGACTTTGTGTTCCATTACTGGGCCTGTCATTACTGGGCGATGGCAGTATCTTCCGGGGTCTAGAGATTATCACCACTACCGACACGCAAAAACTGAATGCAATCGGCAGTGCCTCGGATCCGACACCCTTTGGCACACTGTTCACCGGAATGATCTTCGCCAACCTGTTTTACTGGTGCACAAACCAGTACGTCATCCAGCGTACCCTGGCCGCGCGGAACCTTGCCGAGGGGCAGAAGGGCGTGCTGTTTTCCGGCTACTTCAAGGTCATGGTGCCACTGCTGATGATGCTGCCTGGCGTCATTGCCTATCATCTCTACGGTGACGGACTGACATCCATAGACCAGGCTTACCCGCAGCTGATCAGGGACGTGCTGCCGGTCTACGCCACCGGTTTTTTCCTTGCGGTTCTGCTTGGTACGGTGTTCAGTTCGTTCAATTCACTGCTGAACAGCGCCGCCACCCTGTTCTGCCTCGACGTCTACGTGCCACTCAGAAAAGAACCGGTGAGCGACCGTCACCTGGTAAAAGTGGCGCGACTTGCCAGCGTCATTATCGCGCTGTTCTCGTTTGCTGTTGCACCGCTGCTCCAGTATGCGCCGGACGGGTTGTGGCAGATCATCCGGATATTCACCGGTTTCTACAATATCCCTGTCATCGCCATAGTAATTGTCGGCCTGTTTACCACCCGGGTGCCCGCCATCGGCGCCAAGGTTGCCATCGTCTTTCACGTGCTCGCCTACGGCCTGCTGCAGTTTGCCCTGGGAGACCTTGTCACGCTGCACTTTCTCCACCTGTATGCCATCCTGTTCCTGGTCGAGGTCCTGATCATGTTCGCCTTTGGTCACTTCCGTCCGGCCGCCAGGAGCTGGCAGCACGAACCCCGGAACAAGGTGGACCTGCAACCCTGGCGCTTTGCCAGGCCCTGCGCCGTCACGCTGATGTCCTGCGTGGCCGGCCTGTATCTGTTATTCTCACCAATCGGTCTTGTGGGCGGCATCGGTCCCCTTTTCGGGCCGCTGCTCGGCCTGCTGGCGGTGGTCAATTTGGTGGCCTGGTGGTGGTCGTTGCGCGGCAACCGACAGGCAGTTACAGACTCATCACGGATCAGGCTGTCGGATCAATGAACCCTCAAAACAAGCCACGGCTGCGTTTTTTCGAAACCGCTCCCAATCAGCAACACATCCAGGGAAGCGATCGCTACCTGTACCAGCCACCCCGGCCTTCCCATAACCTGGTTGTAATCGGTACCGGTACCATCGGCCAGGAGCACATGCGGGTCGCGACACTGCTCGGTCGATGCCGGATTCACGGTGTGTACGACAGCAGACCTTCCAGCGTGGCCGCGGCACAGGCGCAGTTCGAGACTTACTGCCCGGATACCCTGGTCACCTACCCGGATCTGGACAGCGCGTGCAACGATCCGGAGGCCGACGCCCTGTTGATTTGCACGCCCAATTTCACCCACTATGAAATTTTCCAGACTGCAGCCAGGAGCGGCAAACCCCTGTTTATCGAGAAACCCATGGCCACCTCGCTGAGCGATGCCGCCGGCATGGTTCGCGCCGCCATGGACTACGGCAGCTTCGTGCAGATTGGCCTGCAATACCGCTACAAGGCCCAATACGTGGAAGCCTTTCACGAAGCAAAGCAGAGAAAATCGCTGGGCTCCATCAGAACCGTCGCCATGAGCGAGCACCGTCCACCGTTCCTTGACAAGGTGGAACAGTGGAACAAGTTCAATCGCTACAGCGGCGGTACCCTGGTGGAAAAGTGCTGCCATTATTTCGACCTCATCAACCTGATGGCGGCATCGAAACCGGCCCGGGTCTTCGCCAGCGGAGGACAGGCCGTGAACTTTCTTGATTTCGAGAAAGACGGCCACCGGTCGGACATTGACGACCACGCTTTCGTGCTCATCGATTACAAAAATGGTATAAGGGCAAGCTTCACTCTCAACATGTTCTGCCCGGATTTCAATGAAGAGATGATCGTTTGTGGTGACCTGGGAAGGCTTATTACCCGGGAACGGTTCAGTATTCATCAGCAGACGCCCGCGGAGACAAGTGTTACCGTGGAACTGGGCGAATCAGGAGCATCGAGACACAGTGAATCGGGATACCCGCGCATGATTGAAAAAAGTGGGCATCATGGCGCTACTTTTTATGAACACATCGCCCTGGCCGATCAGCTTGATGGCCGGCATACTGATTGTGCTACCCCCGGACAGGGCCTGGCGTCCCTGATAGTGGCCACGGCCGCTCAGCAGTCGATGCAATCCGGGCACACCGTCCAGGTGGACGAGCTCATTGACCGTGAAGGCCTTGGCGACCTGGCAACCGTGTTTCCCTGCAACTAGCGTGCCGCGTGTTGTGGCAAAGATCCTGCGCCGGCAATGCGTGGCAAGGACACCAAAGCTTGCGACTGGCCGTGCCCGAAGAGTCCTCCAGGCAAGTGCATTCACTTCACTGCGCCGTATTGACAGGTCGACACCTGTCGGCGACAGCGCGACTCGACAGTGAACTTGTCTGGCCTGACAGAACATGCCTAAAATTAGGGATTCTCTGAAATACAGAGATTCCTGGACCAGAGGTTCCCCGTACATTGAATACAAGTATCAGCGTGGCAGACACGTCCATGGCAGCAGTTGGGCTGGGTCTATGGAAAATCCCGCGGCAGCAGACTGCCGACATGGTGAACGCAGCCATCGCCGCCGGTTATCGCCACCTGGACAGCGCAGCCGATTACGGCAACGAAGCGCAGGCCGGCGCCGGTATCGCTACCGCGGTGGCAGCCGGGCACTGCCGGCGGGAAGAGCTGTGGGTTACCTCGAAACTGTGGAACACCTACCACCGTCCTGAACACGTCAGGCCCGCCTGTGAAAAATCACTGGCTGACCTGCAGCTCGATTACCTGGACCTTTATCTCATCCACTTTCCCATCGCGCTGCAGTACGTCCCCTTCGAGGAACGATACCCGCCTGAATGGCTGGCTGATCCCGCGGCGGACGAGCCGTCGATGGCAATCGACCCGGTTCCGCTGGCGGCGACCTGGCAGGCCATGGAGGAACTGGTGAACCAGGGCCTGGTCAGGCACATCGGCGTCTGTAACTATAACGCCGCGCTGCTTAACGACCTGATGGCCTATGCCAGCATCCCGCCGGCCATGCTGCAGATAGAAGCGCACCCTTACCTTACCCAGGAAAAGCTGCTACGCCTGGCCAACTCATACGGAGTCAGCGTAACCGCCTTTTCACCTCTGGCCGCGCTGTCATACGTGGAACTGGGCATGGCCGCCGCCGGTGACACGGTGCTGGACCAGGAAGCGGTAATCGCAGCGGCGCAGCGCACCGGCCGATCGCCGGCCCAGGTGGTTCTTCGCTGGGGAATACAGCGTGGCACCGCCGTAATTCCCAAAACGTCAAGGCCGGAACGCCTGCAGGAAAACCTGGCAGTTTTCGACTTTGATCTGACCAGCGAGGAAATGCTGGCCATTTCGGCCTTGAACCGGAACCGGCGATTCAACGACCCCGGCGTTTTCTGTGAACAGGCATTCGGCCGCTTTTACCCAATCTTCGACTGACCGGTGACAACTGCCGTGAAAGCGTCCGGGAATGATCACACAGCCATTGCCACTGCCATCGACGGTGAGCAGGCCTCGCCGGAGGTTTTTCCGCTGGTCTACCGCGCTGGCGACGATGCCGCCGACCTCGTGGCGTTTGCACGCTGGACCAGGGAACATCGCGACCGGCTGCTGGCTGAATCCGAAAGACACGGCGCACTGCTGTTCCGCGGCTTTCCCCTGGCCGGGGCCGATGATTTCGACCGCATGGTACAGTCCTTCGATCTCGACAATTTCGCCTACGACAACTCCCTGTCCAACGCCGTCCGTCACAACGTTACCCAACGGGTATTCACCGCCAACGAGGCACCGCCGGAGATCGCCATTTACCTGCATCATGAAATGGCCCAGACCCCGTTTTATCCGTCTCGCCTGTTTTTTTACTGTGAGCAGGCCGCGGAATCCGGTGGTGCCACACCACTTTGTCGATCGGATGTCCTGTTGACCAGGCTTCAGCAACGTGTCCCCGAGTTTGTCCGACAATGTCGCTCACTGGGCATTCGCTACAGCAATGTCATGCCTGGCGATGACGATCCGGCCTCCGGCCAGGGTCGCAGCTGGCGTCGCACCCTGCGGGTCGCAGACCGGGAAGCTGCCGAGGCGAGGCTGCACCAGCTGGGGTATTCCTGGCAATGGCTGAACGATGACAGCCTGCGGGTGATCACCGCGGTACTGCCGGCGGTGCGACAATTGCCGGACGGACGGGAAGTATTCTTCAACCAGGTAATCGCCGCCAGCCGAGGCTGGCAGGACCGTCGGAACCAGGCCAGCAACTCAATTCGCTTTGGCGACGGTTCCCACCTGGATAACGACCATCTTGCCATTCTGCATGCACTGAGCGACGAGCTGACCTTTGACCTGGACTGGAAAACGGGCGACATGGCACTTATTGACAACTTCCTGGTAATGCATGGGCGCAGGCCCTTTACCGGGAAGCGCCGGGTGCTGGCTTCACTGGCTGCCTAGGAAACCGATATCGGCCGGCGAGAGCCTGGATTCCTCTTCCAGAACTGGACAACCAGGCGGGTTCGGCATAAGGTTTAGCGGATCTTCGGCCAGTAGAGCAACACTGAAAGCGCGTCACCGTGCACCTTGCCGCGGCGCAGGATTGTTGCCGGCCAACACGTATTCGCTTACCGCCAATACTCGCCAACGAGGACCCGCTATGACAAGACTCAACCTGGTTCTGTTCCTGCTGCTTATTGCTCCCGGCATTGCCAGGACCGCCGAAGCGCCACCGCAGGCCATCACCGCTGCTGTTGCCGATGACATTGCCTACGGGGAAATTCGCGTCGCTGCCAGGGAATTTGTGAGACTGCCTCGAACGCGAGAGTCCGCCTCGCCGCCCCAGACCAACGATGCCCACGCGCGCATCCAGTACCTGCAGCCGTTACCGGACGGCTCCGGTCGCCTGGTGGTCAATGATCTGCGGGGATTGCTTTACCTGATTGACAGTGAAACGGCCGGGGTTGCCCTGTACCTGGACCTCAGGGATTGTGACGTCGATTTCGACGATACCATGTTTCCCAACGAAACCGGCGTTGCCGGTGTTGCGTTCCACCCGGATTTCGGCAATGCAGGTCGACCGGGGTTCGGCAAATTCTATACTGCCTACAGTGCCAGTGCGGACAGCGGGGTGGCAGATTACCTGGAGGCTGACGACAACAACCATGAGAGCGTGATTCGCGAGTGGACCGACAGTAACCCCGCCGACAACGTGTTTTCCGGCAGTTCCCGGGAATTGCTGCGGGTCGGCCAGTTTGCCCAGAACCACAACATCGGCACCCTGGCATTCAATCACGCAGCGGATCCGGGCGATGCGGATTACGGCATGCTGTACGCCAGTTTCGGCGATGGCGGCGCTGCCAATGACCCCAATGAAAACGGGCAGGATACGGGCAATCCGCTGTCGTCAATCATCCGCATCGATCCCCTGGGCGGCAATAACGGGCGTGCCTATGGTATTCCGGCTGACAATCCCTTTGTCCACCAGGCAGACGCCGCGCCGGAAATCTGGGCCTACGGACTGCGACATCCACAGCACTTCTCCTTTGACCGGGACGGCTCCATGTATATCGCTGATATAGGCCAGGCCCAGGTCGAGGAAATCAACCTTGGCATTGCCGGAGCCAACTATGGCTGGCGCGTTCGGGAAGGCATGTTCGCCACGGCGTTCGATCCGGTGTATGCAGGGCGGGTGCGACCCAACCCGGTGTACCCCCTACCGGAGGGCGACGACAGCTTCGTATATCCGGTGGCCCAGTACGGTCACGCACCCAGTGCCGCGGTCAGCTCGGTGTTTGTCTATCGGGGCGCGGGTATTCCCCGGCTGCAGGGTAAGCTGGTCTTTTCAGACATGGTCACCGGCCGGGTGTTTTACACCGACAGCGACGGCCTGCAACCCGGCCGCCCGGCACCGCTGCAGGAACTGCAGATCGAAATCGATGGTGAAACCCGCAACGTGGCAGCCGCCCTGGGTTTCGGTAATACCTACTACGCCGGCAACCGGGCCGACCTGAGGCTTGGCGTCGACCACACCGGAGAGCTGTACCTGCTGACCAAGGGAGACGGCTGGATTCGCAGGCTGGTCAGCAGGTAGTTGTGGTAGATAGTTGTGGTGGATAGTTGCAGTGGATGAACGCGTATTCCCGGTGCAACGAGGCGGTCGACATCAAGGAACTGGTGATGGCACAGATTGAAAGCTGGTTCTGTGGTTGCGGGGGTGATGCCAGGGCAAATTGTGTTAACCCGGCTGTTGTGTCATGTTTGATTAACGACAATTGAACCGGCGGTGTCCCTGAAAATCCGCTATTGTAGGTGAAATCGCTACCGGGTCAGGTGGACCCCAGGCTTAAAATAAAAACTGTTCGCCCCAGTGGCGAACCTGAGGAGGCCGAGATGAAGAAGAGACTTGAATGGGGTTTTACCGGAACCCTGGCTATGCTGTTGGTTGTCACCCTGTCAGCCCCGATGTCGGTGCTGGCCCAGGGTAACGTGAGGCTGTTCAACACCGTCAAGCAGAAACTGGCTGACGGTGAACAGGTGGTGGGCGGCACCGTGGATACCGCCGATCCCGCTATTTACTGTGCCATGGCCAATGCCGGTTTCGATTTCATGTGGATAGAAATGCAGCACAGCCCCTTGAGCTACTCCCAGGTGGCGGACATGATCTGGGCCTGCAAGGACGCTCCGGCGATACCGTTTATACGTATCCCCGCGGCCACTGAAGGGGATATTCAGAAAGCCACGGATATCGGCGCACTGGGCATCATCGTACCCATGGTGGATGCGGTGGAAGAAGTTGAAGCGGCGGTCACCTTCGCCAAATACCCGCCCATCGGCAAGCGCAGCCAGGGTGGCGGCCAGTACCGCGCCATCTGGGGTAACGACTACCGACAGGCCGCCAATGAAAACATCATGATCGTCGCCATGATCGAGCAACCGGAAGGCGTGGACATCATCGAGCAGGTAGCCAATACGCCGGGCGTTGACGTGGTGTTCGTCGCCAGTTCCGACCTGGGCAGTTTTACCGGCAGGCGCCAGGGTGACCCGGAATACGAAGCCCTGGTGAGTCGGGTAAAAGACCAGACCCTGGCCGCCGGTCGCCACGTGGGCGGACCCCTGGCCTGGCTGCAATCCCGGGAAGGCTACAGCTTCTTCCAGGGACCCGGCGCCGGTGCCCTCATCCGCACCGGCACGCGGGTGTCGCTGGAATCCGCCGACCCCTGCCGTTACCTGCCATCAGGTGCGGCGCCGGTGGCTGGTGAAGATCCCTGTCCCTGAGCACTGCACCTGGTCGTATCCAGGGCTGCTTGCACGCCTGGCTGACGACCGGGACAGTTGCCCCCGGTCAGGGAAGCTCTGCATCAGGGAATCTCTGATTGACCATGAAAGTGTTCTGCGGGTGCAGCAAGGTCTTATCGGGTTCCTGAGTTGAGGAGGTCCCAGGCGGCAGGGATGCCGAGGTCGAGCGCACGGGGAGGTACGTCTGCGTTCCTCAACTTCGCCCCCCCGGCATCACCCCCCAGCCACAGCGCCGGCCTTCAAGCCGGGCCCTCATTCTTTTTTCGGCATTCTTGATACCAGTTCACCGAGCCTGGCGCTTTCCTGTCGCTGACCGTCGGACACCACCACCAGCAGATCCCGGTCACACAATTCCAGGGCGACCTGCAGACAGGCACCGCAGGGCCAGGTCAATGCCCCACCGGTAGGCCTGGATACCAGGGCGAGAATTTCCGGTTTACCCGACTCGCCGGCTACGGCATTGAACAGGGCAACCCGTTCTGCACACATGGAGAGTCCCAGGGAAATGTTTTCCACCAGTGCCCCACGGACTACGTGATTGGCGTCGGTAACGACTGCCGCTCCCATCTTGAAGCCGGAATAAGGTGCGTAAGCGAGTTTCTGCGCCTCCGCCGCATCGAACAGGGCATCGCGAATCCGGGTGTCTGAATCGGTCATAAAGGTCCTCAGCGGGTTGGTCGTGGGCATGGCAGCAGTCTGGTCAGGCATGTTCCCAGCTGGGTGTTGGCCAGTCAATGCAACAGCCTGCCCGGGCAAGGATATTGTGAATGATTCTTATTTGCGCTAGGCTTCCAGCTAACCCTGACCGCTGTTCAGCCACTCGCCGGGGATAACATAGCCGGCTGCCCTGAAGAAGGCCCTGTCGACCGGGCAGGGCCATGGGTAAGCTACCTGCATACAGCCAAACCTGGCTATATGCCCCGTGTACAAGGCCGATGGCGCACCAGCACTGGTACGCGTAAGACGTTTACCTGGAAGACCATGAATTTTTTCAAGGGAATCACGATGACACTGCAACCCGGCAGACTGCTGACCGTTTTCACCGTTTCATTGGCCATTCTTGGCTGCAACAACAACCCGGGGTACCAGCCCCCCGAACCACCGCCGACAGCGTTGACCGAGACCACCACCGGCGGTGAAAGCAACTACGGCGGTCCGGAAGTGGCGGCCCAGGTGATGACCGACGACAAGGCGTTTGTCGCCCAGCTGGGGCTGATGCGCGGTCACCTGCTGGTTGGCGTACAGCTTTACCGACGCGGTGAGCTGGAACAGGCCGCGACCCACATGAAGCATCCGGAAGACGAAATCTACGCGGCGCTGGAACCCGCACTGGTGGCTCGCAGCGCCCCGGCAATGGCCCAGGAATTGACCGACCTGGCTACGGCGGTGGAAAACGGCATGCCGGTGGGCAGGGTAAACTGGGCCTACCAGGAACTGGTGGAGAAAATTTCCGCTGCAGAACGCGCAGTGGACTTGAGTTCACGGCAGATGGGCGAGGTTATTTACACGCTGGTGACAACTGCAGCGGAGGAATACAACATCGCCCGGGCCGACGACGGCAGCGTGGTCAATGCCCACGAGTACCAGGACAGTCTGGGCTTCGTGGAGGTCGCTGGCGAGTACCTGCTGCAGATACAACAACGGGGAGACGCGCCGCAGATGGCAGCCGCCATCGGCGAACTGCTCGCCGAGGTCAAATCAGCCTGGCCGGACCTGATTCCGCCGGCCAGGCTGGACACCGTTCCCGCTGCCATCTACAGCACAGCCGCACGCATCCAGATCGCCACCCTGCGGCAATAGCAACAGGGTGGCCTGATCCCGGATTCCGTCCAGTCGCGGCATACGGCGGAAAAGCCGCTGCCTGTAGATAATTGAACGGCAGGTTTCTTTGGGCAACGAATCGTCCCTGGTCACCCGCCGCCGGTGTTCAGCGACCGGTGACGATTATGGTCTGACGGTCCATGGTGGCCCCGGGGGAGCTGCCGGATGCTTCCTGGAAATACCGCTGAAACTCCGGGTTTGGCGTATCCCTGAACCGACCCAATGCCCGCATGTTCTGGTGATGGGTTATGTAGTAGACATTAAAGGCATCGGCCCAGATCGAGACACCGGCCGCTCCCTGTCGCTCGTGATGCGGCACCGCACCCAGGGCCGATTGCATGAACGTGTTCCGGCTGGGCAGATCCACCGACCAGGTCGTTACCTCGGCCACCATGCCGGGCTGGGCCGCGGGACCCGGCTTTACTTCATTCAGAATAAGATTGTCGATCTGGGTCGCCGATGGCGTAGCGGATATTTTCGCCGTGAATGCCGCCCAGGTCGCACTGCTGCCCAGTCGCTGGTAAAGATCGCCGTAAGACTCATTGTCCTCGAAATACATATTGAATCGATAGACCCCGGCCAGATCCACGCTGTAGGTCGCCTGCTGTCCCATTTCCCGTAGAATTCCCTGCGCTTCCTGCATGTACGAGGCGGTTAACGGCCCCTTGCCGGCAAGTGGCTGGTAGACGTTAACCACCAGAATTGCCGCATGACCAAGGCTTGAAATAAAGAGAAAGGTTAGTGCTACGAGTAATCGCATGATAAATCCCTCTGTCGTGTTGTTGTAGAAATGCCCTGATCAAGCATTCAAGAACCCGGTAACCCCGCAAGATACGTGGATAATTGACCAGAGATTTCGCAGAAGGCGTTGCAAAAAAATGCATGCAGAACGCTGCGACATTAATCCTACACATTTATTGTGGGATTACAACCGGCGATTTGATTAATCGATCAAAAAGTTGCACTGGGACTACACTTAATGTGCCACCGGTCCTCCCTCTGGGAAAACTCAATCACTTACAAAGCAGCACTGACTTCCCTATCAATGCCCCGCTGGTCAGCATTGCAGCATCGAAAGATTTTCTGCACACCCTGGTCAATGGAGCCGTGTCCGGTTCTGTGGGACTGTAACCCGAAAGAGTGCACTTCCAGCGCACAACCAGGTCAACGGCCATTCCCGCCGCACGACGCCTTGCTGTGGCGCCGGACACCCCCCTCAGCGCACTTACATTACTGATCAGAAGTACGCTGAATTGGCCAGTCGTTCTACGTGGCCCTAGTTCTCAATGAACTGCACCCGGAACCGTGGCCCGCTACAACCGCGACGACTTTCACGATACACTTCAAGGAATCCCTGAGTATTGCCCTCATCATCCAGAGGATGCTTAATGCCCAGCCGCAATCAGAGATCACCGTAACGGAGTCCATTACCATGATCCGGCCCCTTGAATCCGTGAGCCTGCAAATCACCTTGCCAGTCATTGCAACTGTCCTGTTGGCCATATGCCCGCTGACTTCAGCTTACGGGCAGGTCGAGCGGGATACGCCCTTTTACCCGGAAAACGTCAGTTTCGATCCGTCCATTCCGCTTCCGGAATCGGTCATAGGCCACCCGCTTGGGCATCGTATCGCCCGCAATGACCTGCTGGTCCGCTACCTGCAGACACTGGCCGGGCTGTCGCCGCGCATAACTTCCGAAGTCATGGCCTATTCTCATGAAGGCCGACCCATCCTGGCGTTGACCATCACGTCACCGGAGAATCATGGTCGCATCGATGACATAAAGGCGGCCCACATCGCGCTCAGCGATCCGGAAAGCGATGGTGAGGTTGCGGACGATATGCCGGTGATTACCTGGCTGAATTACGGTGTACATGGCGCTGAAGTCAGTTCAACGGATGCGTCCATGGCCGTAGCCTACCATCTGGCTGCGGCACAGGGACCGGAAATCCAGCAGGCCCTGGAACAAAGCGTAATCATCCTCATTGCCGTGTTCAACCCGGACGGTAACAGCCGGATGTCGGCCTGGAACCACATGTACGGCTCCTACGTCCCGGTTACGGATCCCGACCACCGGCTGCACAATACCGCCTGGCCGGGTGGTAGAACCAACCACTACTGGTTCGACCTTAATCGCCAGTGGCTTATCGTCCAGCATCCGGAACCGCGGGGATGGGTGGCCAAGTTCCACGAGTGGCGTCCGAACATCACGGTGGACTATCACGAAATGGGACAAAACAGTACCTATTATTTTCACCCCGGTGAACCGGACCGGACATTCCCTTATATTCCGGATCGCTCAATTCAGTTACTGGATCAGGTATCGGCCCGGGCCAGGTCCTGGCTGGACCAGGAGCAGCGCCTGTATTTCAACGAGGAGAATTACGACAATTACTATATTGGTAAAGGTTCCACGTATCCCCATATGCATGGCAGCATGGGGATGCTGTTTGAACAGGCCAGCTCCGAGGGTCTGCTGGAAACTCCTCATGGCATCCTGTCGTTTCGCGACAATATCCGCACCCAGTACCGTACTTCCCTGGAGATGATAAGGGCGGGGCTGGAGCTGCGTACTGACCTGTTACAGTTTCAGCGTGATTTGTCCAGGGAGACAATGGAACTCGCTGCACAGGACGATATCAGGGGATACGTGTTCTCCGTGCCGGGCGACAAGGCCCGCGCCTACCATGCACTCGACCTGCTCAGCCGTCACCAGATCCAGGTAAGACACCTGGCCCGGGACATCAACGTGGACGGTTATGCTTATCAAACCGGGAATTCCTACCTGGTTGAAACAAACCAGCCGCAATACCGCATGGTCAAGGGCCTGTTCGAAAAAATCACCACGTTCGAGGACAATACGTTTTACGATGTGTCAGCGTGGACTCTGCCCCTGGCATTCGATTTCGACTATGCGCCGCTTACTTCCCGGGAATTTCAGCAATCCCTGGTAGGCGATCTGGCGGAGGTGGAATTCCCCGCGGAACCGGCACCACCGGAAGCCGGCTTCGCCTACCTGTTTTCCTGGACCAATTACTTCGCACCCCGCGCCCTGTACAGGCTGCTGGATGCCGGTATTCGCCCCAAGGTGGCCACCAGCCAGCTGACCGTGGCAACGATGCGCGGAACCGTCGAACTGGAACGCGGTGCGATTCTGGTTCCCCTGGGCTGGCAGGGAGGTGATCTGCCGGACGACCAGATCCATGATCTGGTCAGCACCATCGCCGCGGAAGACGGCATCCAGGTTCATGCCGTGGGGTCAGGCAGCACACCGTCAGCCGGTATGGACCTCGGCAGCCCCAGCTTCGGCAATATAGAAAAACCCGAAGTATTGCTCCTGGTAGGCCAGGGCATTTCAGCCTACGATGCCGGTGAAGTATGGCACCTGCTTGATGCCCGGATGAATATACCGGTCCACATGACCGAAATGCGTCGCTTTGGCTCACTGGACCTGGAGCGCTACACCCACATGGTGCTGGTAGGAGGTTCTCATGGCGACCTGACGTCCCGGGTCGAGGCCATCGACAACTGGGTGAGAAGTGGTGGTACGCTGATCGGTATTCGCCAGGGTGCCAGCTGGGCCCATGACCGGATACTGTATCCCGATGACGGGCAGCAGCCCGACACCGAAGAACCCGGAGAAGAGGAACAGGAACGGTTCGACTATGCCGACAAGGATGCCATAGAAGCAGAACAACTAATCGGTGGATCGATATTCAATGGTGATCTGGATATAACCCATCCCATTGGTTTTGGTATCGCCAATCGCGCCATACCCAGCCTGCGTAACACCCTGATTGCTTTCGACAAGCCGGATAACCCCTGGGCAACCGTCATCGAGATTCCGGAAAGTCCCCTGCTGGCCGGTTTCTCATCCCGGGAAAACCAGGATGAACTGGCCGGCAAGGCCTCGCTCATCGCCGAGCGTCACGGCCAGGGCAGCGTGGTGCTGTTCGCCGATAACCCCAATTTCCGTGCCTACTTTTTCGGCACCAACAAGCTGTTTCTCAACAGCCTGTTCTTTGCCACGCTGTTTGACCCCCCGAGGAACTGACAGTGACACCGTCTGATCCCGGGAACTCCCCGAAAAGACTACAGAAATGTCCAGTCACAGCCGGATTCAATAACGGCATGCGGACAATGCTGGAATCAATATCAGGCAGGGTAACGCCAGAACCCGGAGTGGCCGGTTGAAAGCAGTTACTAACCGCAGATACGGTACTCCTGACATTCTCCAGGTCGAAGACGTGCCTTTGCCAGAACCTGGTGAGAACGAAATTCGAATCCAGATCCTGGCGGCCGCTGTCAACGATTTCGATATAGGCATTATCACCGGTCGTCCGTTGTTCATCCGGCTTTTTCTGGGTCTTTTCAAACCTAAAATTCAAATAACAGGATGTGATATCGCCGGGCGTGTCGTGGAAGTCGGCAGCAACGTAACCCGGTGGCAAGTGGGCGACGAGGTTTTCGGCGATCTCAGCGGTGGCCGCTTTGGTGGTTTCGCCGAATTTGTCTGTTGCAGCGAAAGCCAGGTTATCCGCAAACCTGCAGATCTCGACTTTTTGTCAGCTGCAGGAATTCCCCAGGCGGGAATACTTGCCTGGCAGGGCCTCAACGCGGCAGGCCCGTTGCGTGATGGCCTGACGATTCTGATCAACGGGGCTGGAGGGGGCGTAGGCACATACGGCGTGCAACTAGCCCGACAGCATGCGGTCACCGTGGACGGTGTCGACAGCGGACCCAAGCTGGCAATGTTGAAAAAGCTGGGATTCAGTCAGGTGTTCGACTACCAGGCCGAAGATTTCACCAGAACGGGCAAGCAATGGGATCTTATTATCGATACAAAAACATCACGTCTACCCGCGTCCATAAGCCGGGCACTCAAACCTGGTGGAACCTACGCCACTGTAGGTGGCAACATGATCAGCATTCTATTGATGCTGGTCTGTGCCCCGTTCTATCGACTCTTCACCGGGCGCCGATTCAAGCTGATTGGACTCAAAGCCAATCTGGATCTCGACTATCTGGCCGACCTGGCAGTCCGGGGCGAGCTGGTTACCATCATTGACAGCCAATTTTCACTGGATGAAGTATCTGACGCGCTACACTATTACCTGAGTGCTGCACACCAGGGAAAAATAATAATCAGGAACCTCTGACTGACTATGGAAATACCCCTCCTTTCAAGCGAGTTCACTGATAAGGCGCCTGGTAACACATGAAAGACCTTACTACCGGTTCTGTTGTCGGGACGATTCTCGCCATGGCAATCCCGGTTGCGGCGAGCATGCTGTTCCAGACGCTGTACCTGCTGGTTGACCTGTATTTCGTGGCGACGCTGGGTGCCGACGCCGTGGCGGGCGTGGGTGCCGCCGGCACCCTCATGTTCATGGTCTCAGCGCTCACCCAGGTGCTTGGCGTTGCTGCCGTGGCAATGATTTCCCAGGCCGTTGGTCGCCAGGATCAGTCTTCGGCCAACCAGGTGTTCAATCAGACCGTGGTGTTTTCCGGCCTTTGTGCCGTGGTCACGTTGATTGCCGGCTACCTGTTTGCGGACCACTTCCTGGCAAGCGTAACCGCGGAACGTGTCACCTATGACCAGGGCATGGTGTTTTTGTACTGGCTGCTTCCGGGGATGGCATTGCAGTTTCCCCTGATCGCCATGGCATCGTCATTGCGCGGTACGGGCATCGTGAAACCGGCCATGCTGATCCAGGTCGCCACGGTTATCGTGAACATCATTCTTGCCCCGATACTCATCGCCGGATGGGGGCCCGGTCCGGCGCTTGGTGTCAAGGGTGCTGCCCTGGCAACAACCGTCGCCTCCCTGTTCGGCCTGTGCCTGCTGGTTATCTATTTCGTCAAACTGGAAAAATACGTGGCCTTCGATACCGGTCAATGGCGTCCCCACTTCCATCTATGGCGACGCATGCTGGAGATCGGACTGCCGGCGGGCGGCGAGATGCTGTTGCTGTTCGTTTATTTCTCAGCCGTTTACTTTCTGATACAGGACTTTGGCGCTACAGCCCAGGCCGGATTCAGTATCGGCGGCAGGGTTATGCAGTCCATTTTCATGCCGACCATGGCTATCGCTTTCGCCGTTGGTCCCATCGTCGGCCAGTCTTTCGGTGCAGGCAATTTTCCGCGTATCCGGGAGACCTTTTTCAAGGGAATAGCTATAAGCAGCGCGGTAATGCTCACCGTGACAGTGATCCTGCAGATCAGCCCCGAAGTGGTGGTCCGGCTGTTTACCAGTGAGGAATCCGTCATTGGGGTTGCCGCTGTCTTTCTGCAGATAGTGTCACTCAACTTCGTTACCCAGGGCATCGTGTTTACCGCGTCAGGTGTGTTCCAGGGCCTGGGCAACACCCGCCCCGCCCTGGTCAGCTCGCTGTTGCGCATCGGCATTTTCGTGCCGCTGGCGTTCTGGGCCAGTTCACGGCCGGAATATCGCATCGAGCATATCTGGTACATCTCGGTTTTGTCGGTGGTCCTGCAGTGCTGTTTCTCTGTCTGGCTGGTACTGCGGGAGTTCAGGCTCAGACTGGCTGAACGGTGATCCGGCTTCACACCTGGCCGCGACGTGGATGCCAGCCAGGCTGCCACCGGACCAGGGCCCGGCAGCGGAAATCAGGACCACCGGGCGCCGGCAATCACCGTGGCCGGGTATCGTCAGGGAACAATACAGAAAGCATTCAGCTTGTTGCCGTCCAGGTCCCGAAAATATCCCGCGTAGAAACCCGACGACTTGTCTTCAGGGCGGAATCCCGGCTCACCTTCACTGGTGCCACCCAGTTCCAGTGCCTTGTTATACAGGCCATCGACCTTGTCCCGGGAATCCATTACCAGCGCCACCATGGTGCCATTGCCAACAGTTGCCGGCTCCTTGTTGAATGGTCTGGCCACAGCCACTGACGGTGCGTCGGGTGCCGTGGCCCAGGCGATAAAATAGCCGGGTTCCTCCAGGAATCTTCCCGCATCGATAGTGGCGAACAGGCGGTCGTAAAATGCTGCCGCGCGTTCCAGGTCATTGGTGCCAAGAGTTATATAGCCGATCATAGCGTTTCTTCCTCTGGTGTATTCTTTGTAACAGGAATGGCCAGCATACTGCAGGCCTGCTGACAGCATGGTGTCAGTAGACTTGCAGTAGGCTATGATTGTCAGGTCAGGGCCTGCTCCTGTTAGAGGGGGTGTCCAGCAAACGCCAAGCCGAGTGGTACTAGTCATGCGCAGAGCAGATCGACTGATACAGATTGTGCACTACCTGCGCCGCATGCGTTACGCGGTGACGGCGCAGCGTATCGCTGACGAATTCGGTATCTGCTCGCGCACGGTGTATCGGGATATCCAGGACCTGATGAGTTCAGGTGTACCTGTCTACGGTGAAGCCGGAGTCGGCTATGTCATCGATAAAAAATACCACCTGCCACCGGTGATGTTCGATCCCGACGAACTGGAAGCCATCGCCCTGGGAATCAGCATGGTCCGCACCTGGACCGATGACCGCTTCGCCGCGAAAGCCCAGAGTGCCCTGGACAAGATTCAGGCGGTTATACCGGACAGTCTGCTGCACGAAATGCAGCAACTGGCAACGTCGTCCGAACCCAGCAGGGCCAGGATTCCCTGGGAGGTGGAATTTTCAGCGGTACGTGACAGTATTCGGCGCAGAGAAAAAGTTGTATTTGATTACACCGACCTGCGGGAGCAGAGCTCGCGACGGTCAGTCCGACCCCTGGCACTGACATTTTTCGGCCCGGTCTGGTTGTTGCTGGCATGGTGCGAAGGGCGACGGGATTTTCGCAATTTCCGCCTCGATCGCATACGCAACATGGAGTACACCGGCAGGATCTATGCACCGGATCGGGACAAGAGCCTGGCCAGGTATCTCGAAATCGAGGAAAAGAAGCGATGCTGATTCTCAGCTGCAGTCTGCTGCTTGTTGTTGCGTGGGTTGTTGCGTGAGTTGTTGCGTGGGAGATGTGAGCGCCAGGACGAGCGACTTTTCCAATCAGGGAACCTGGAGACAGGTTCACCTTTTTGAGGGCACTTGAAAGTTCTGTAGACTCACGAGGATTCTCTGAAAAAAGAATTCAATGCAGAGAAAAAGTTGGGTCAAAACAGAGTTAAAAGGTAAGAAATACAGCCGAATAAAAGACCCGAAAATTCAGAGTCGGCGGAAAAAATAAAATCGGCGCCAAACTGTAACAGTTTGGCGCCGATTCAATACCTGACAATCAGACTTACAGGGCAAAGTCCAGACTGAGTGAAATCGTCCTTCCGAACGGATCATACAGCCTGGTTTCAAGACCACCAGGAATTGGCAACGCATCCGGCATCCAGTCAAAAAGGTTGTTCACATTCACTCCCACCGTAACGTCCTGGCCAAACCCGAAAACGCTACCCAAAGTATAGCTGTAATTCAGGTCAACCTGATAGCCGCCTTCAACCGAGCTGGGTCGGATGATATTAAGCGTCTCGGGCAGTCCCTCCCGGGGGGTGGTAATAGGTGCGTTACTATTGAACTTGATGTCCGATGTGTAGCGCGTCATAACCCGAGCCCTATGATCTCCAATCAGCCAATCAAGGCTAACATTGGTTTTCCACTCCGGTAAAGGTGGTGCCTTCGCAGTCTGGCCATTCTGGAACCCAACTGCGACGAAGGAACCGTCCAGGGTATCGAAGATATATTCATCGATATAGGATGCTCTGAAATTTACACCGAACTGCCCCAGGTTATCCGTGTTCCAGCGATAGTTGGCGGCATAGTCAAAAACCTTGACAGACACCGATTCAACATTCTCAGGTACTTCGATAAAAAGAGTTGCGTTTCGATTAGCATCCCGGGTTACCAGCGGGTTGGGGTTGGCATCAAGCCAGGCGTTGGCAGCAATTCGGCTCGGTGTCCCTGGAGTAGGATCATAATTGTCCACGGTATAGCCTGTGGCTTTCAGCATCCGGGCGAAGTCATCAAGCACGATATCGATACTGTCGGGAGACACGATGCGGCCATCGTACTTAATGACCTGATAGTCGACGCTCAAGGACAGATTATCGATAGGCTCGAAGGTAAAACCAAAATTGATGATTTCTGACTCTTCCGTGTCCAGGTTCGGGTTAGGTGAGTTACAGGACTCTACCCCTAACAGAGTGGTTCCCGTAATCGGATCGGCACCATCACGTTCGGTTCCACAACTGGTCAGGCGAAAAGCCCCGATCTGAGATGGCGCAGGTGCCAGGAAGCCTTCTCCCCAGGAGGCTCGAAGGGCCAGGGAATCAAGCGGTTGATAGCGCAAGGCAACTTTCGGCGTTGCCGTCGGGATGCCGATTTCCTCAAATTTCTCGTATCGGCCTGCTACCTGTGCGGACAGGTTTTCCAGTATGGGAATCTCCAATTCCAGAAACGTCGACTTTACATACTGCGTATCGTAGGTTTTTGGTGGTTCTCCACGTCCCGGCGCACCCAGCGTGGTTGTCCAGTTATTACCGATTCTGTCAATATACCTTGGCTGAGAGGTATCGATAAACTTTCTGGCGTGAACACCATAAGCCAATTGTAAAGGTCCGGCCGGTAAGTCCAGCACTTCACCCGTGACATAGGAGTCGAAGGTCATCAGCCTGTCTCGATTAAGCTCCTGGTCTGTATTAGTAAACATCCAGTCCAATACTTCCTGCGAGTTACTGGTTACGCCGGCGACATAGTGAGGAGAACGAGGATCCGAGGATAACAGGGGGTTGTAATACTCGTTACCGTTGGGCCCGCCCTGGCCGTTCATGGCCGCTACCCAATGGCTGTACTGGGGCTCATAGGTCTGGTAATTCCATCTTCTGGTTTGATAGGTAAACGAAGTTTCCCCACTCCAGCTAGAATTACCAAAGTCATAGTTGAATCTCAATTTAGTCCGGTCTGTTACGAAATTTGAGTCATCTTCCGCGGACCCATAACCAGCCACGTAGCCGGGCGTGGTTCCTGGCCCCTGACCGTACCCACTGACCAGGCGCAGGGCGAGAGGGAAAACATCCTCTCCCCAGGGATTAGCCGGATGGCTTGCCGGCATTACCATGGAGGACTTCCAGGCACTGGAAACAGGGCTCATGGGCTCCGTAATAAAAGTTGACAGACGATCGTTGTAGCCGAATTGCAGCTCGGTTTGCAGCCAGTCAGTAGTCTGCCAGGTCAGATTTGCCCAAATTGCTCGTTCCTCTTGCGGGCGAACGAACTGAATCCATTGGCCGTAGTTGAAAACGCAGCGATCCTGCGTTGCACTGATAGGAGTAAACCGACCGCTGGGAGCGAAGCCGCGGCGGCCCTTGACATCATTCCCTTCGTTAAAAGTACCGCAGGACGGGTCGACCAGGGAAGCGCTGGAATCGCGGGTTCTCCAGGTACCGGCAGGGCCGTCCTGAAACTCGTCGTTTTCAATTGCCAGGTATTTGCCTCGCTCATGACGCATCAGCGGTGTGCTTTTTGTAAACTCTGCTGCAACGACCCAGTTAAGATTTTCCCAGGAACCCCCGTATAACACCGAGGACCTCATCTGTTCCGTATCTCCGCCGTCATCTCTCTGGTAGAAAGCATTGGCCTTGATGCCATCGTAATTCTTAATAGGGATAATATTGACCACACCAGCTACCGCATCTGCACCATACAGCGCTGCGCCGCCGTCCAGAACCACTTCCATACGGGAAAGCGCAATACTTGGCAGCAGGGCGCCGACTTCCGCCTGGTTAACCACTCGCGCCCCATCCAGCAAGGTCAACGTACTGCTGTCACCAAGACCGCGCAGGTTGAAACCGGTGGAGGTTCCATCCTGACCGCCCCCGGGCCCGCCGAGAACGTTGGATACGGTATCAGTATTTGCAGTAAACGTCAGATCACGCATGTAATCACCGATCCTGACACTGCCCTGGTCTGCAATACTTTCTGAAGTTAGCGTTTCAACCGGTGAAGCACCATTGAAGGAGCTATTGCGGATGAAGGAACCGGTTACGATTACCTCTTCTATATCTACTGCATCATCTTGTTGTGCCATCGATACGTTTGCCTGGGATAGAGCCAGAACGATACCGGTGAATAGTAATTTCCTGCGAACACCAGATTTTTCTCTTGGATTTAGCATTTGTGGGACGCCTCTTGGTTATTTTGTTATTTTCTTATAGAAAGTTTGGCAGTAGATCTCTTCTCGGCAGCAGTCGGATTTTTCTTAGCCTACTACTTTATGTTTATGAGCCTACTACTTTATTAACCTGCTACCTGCGGAAGTCGAACGATATATCCGAAACGCAAGGTTGTCCAGCTTGTTGAGCGCACTCATTGATCAGCCAGATTCCCGCGTAAGTCTTCTGCTTCTGCCTTCGCGCCGCAAGGTGTTGCCAAACAGCCCACCATCCCTCATTGAGTTCCGGTCAGACCTTTACCGGACCGGGAGCAGCCCGGTACGGAACCGGCTGGCCGACTACTCATGAAATGAACAGCCTGAGTCCTTTGAGAGCCCGCTTCTTCAATTACTTGGGGAAGCCCATCCAACCGGATTTATCCAGTTTATAGCCTTCTGCACTGAATCCGCTTGCGAATTGTGAAATTTCAGTGACTGATTCTGAAATTTACTCACTGAAATCAACGAAAAGGTGAGTATTTCTGACAAAAAGTTCAAATAGTGCGGCACTACACACATAGAAGGACCGTCTGACTAGTTGGGGCTGTTTGATAGCACGCCGGTGGAAATTACTGGAGATTTTGTGGCGGCCCGTAAAGTGGAGGCGACAGGCGGCCAGCCGAGCAGATCGCAGTTAGCGGCGTCGTGCCAGCGGGCAACCGGGCAGAGTTTACCGGCCTCGTCGGAACGGATCGAACGTTCGGTCAGTGACCGGCTGAGCCACGCTGAGAGTAGCGGCATCGCGGTCAAGCTCATCCATGTAATCCGCCACAGTCATGCAGGTTCGCCGGGGAATCCGGGATCCCGTCCTGGTCCGCTCGTAGCAGTAAATTTTCTCCCGCAGGGGCTTGTCCAGGTTGTACTGGTAGACCTCCTGGTCGGACAGGGATTGGGACACGGTGCGCTCTCCCGTTGCGCAGGCCGCTAACGGGGTCAGCAGGATGGCCATCAAAGCCACGGAATTGTATCGTTGCATAGCAGTCACCTTGGCGCCAGGGGCCGCAGCCTGCGGTATCGGTTGTCAGTAATTAAAAGGCAAACGTTACCTGCCAACGACGAAACCGGCGGGCAATCGTCATCAATATGATGCGCTTTTCAGGTGGAAATTGCCATCCCGATCCACGTCATTGTGCCCGTATACGGCAAACCAGGTACTTCAGCCTCATGACCGAGAATATCTTCAACGAGCAGTTTTCCCTGTTCCTCAATTTCGAAAATTTTGGCGATACCCGTCAGACCCGGGATGGGCCGATCTATACAGCTCCCATCACCAACCCGGATTTTAACGACATTTATGCGCCACCGGATGGATTTGTGGTCAACGGCGGTGTGAAGATCACGTTTTAACCACCCTGCCAGACCTTCAATGGGATTGCCTGGCACCCCGGACAGTTCCCCGCCTGTCCGACGGGGGCCAGTCATCGCCCCGAAGTTCCGCCATGGTCATGCCGTTCACCCGGTCGATGGCCGCGGCAAAGGCCCGCGTACTTCGCGCCAGGCCGCTTGCCGGCACCAGCTCGGGAATATCCAGCGAAGTGTGATAGATAATATGGTCGATGATGTGGAAAGAAGGGGCATAGTTGCCGTTCTTGGGCCCATCTTCCATGGCGTAGACCGAAACGCCGAATTCCTGCAAGGTGTCGAAAACCATGGTTTCGAAAGCCACGCTGCCCAGAGCATTCCAACGGAATGCGCCCAGAGCGTTGGTTGGTGTCAGGGAATCGTTATACAGGTACAACAGGGTCTGTGACGGGTGCTCCATGGTCAGCTTCAGCGCTACCCTGTGCCAGGGATAGGCATCGTTGATCCCGACACCGGGACGCCCCCGCGCCACCTCGCCGTGATGGTGATCGGAAAACTGGATAAAGCGCATGGTACGTGGTCGCTGGTCCATCGACCTGGCGGCGAAGAAACGCGCAAGTTCCAGGGCGCTGGCCATGCCGGCGGCGTTGTCGGAGGCCGCCTGGAAGTAGCCGTCGGTATGGGTCATCACCACGATTTCCTCGTCGCTCATTCCCGGCAGCGTGGCAATGGTATACGCGGTTTCCACGTTTTCAAGATGGTCCACTTCCAGGCGAAAACGGACTGTCACTGTTTCACCGAGATCCAGCCGCTCCCGTAACGCGAATCCTTCATCCATGCTCAGGGTGAAGTGCGGTACTTCGGGGATTCCCCCTTCCGGTTGAAACTGACCGTTGCCCGGCACCCCCATCACGTTGATGACCATGGCCGCGCCCTGCTCCACCGCCCGGGTATTGGCGTTAAACAGATTGGCGCGGTCGCTGGCGGAATGACTGCGCCCCCCGGGGACGAAGGCACTGTAGATGACCACCGCCTTGCCGGCCACGTCACGGCCGATAAAGTCCGCCCCGGCACCCAAGCCCACCCAGACAGCTTCCGCTTCCAGGGCGCGTTGACCGGTTTCCCGGGTTCCCGCCACGGGGAACGCGGTGGTCAGGTTGATCCTTTCGCCGCCGGACGTGGTGTAGCTGGCCGCCCAGTCCCGCGGTCGCCAGTCCGCCGGCAGACTGTAGGGAAAGTGCTCCACGGTCAGGCCGAGACGCTGAAACTCGGTGGTCATGTAGGCCATGCCCTCGCGGTCCGCCACGGTGCCCGGCAGGCGGCCCCACCACCTGTTGCCCCGGTCACGGTAGTCCACGGCAATTGCACCCAGGGCAATGACGTGTTGTTTCATGCGGTCACCGTCAATCCGCGCATATCGCTGTTGCCCGGGCGTCAGTGGCCACTGGGGATACTGATCGTCGCTGAACAGCAACATGTCGCGATCCCGGGGTAACCCCTGACCAAAAGTCCTCTCCACTTCCGGGCCGTAATCGGTCTGGCCGGATAACCCCGGGGGAGCGACAAGGAGGAATACCAGTAAGCAGGCTTGCAGCAGCGTTGATCGTGTCATTGAATGTATTCCTGAAAGCAGACTCTGGCAGGCCATCTTCCCCGGAACAGCAATTCCGGGCTCGACCGTGCCTCACACGTCTTTGAAGAGAAGTCGAAGATGTGTCCTGTAGTTCTGCACTTATTGAATGAGTGATTTATTATCATCGACTGCCAGGACGCGAATGATGCCGCCCTCCACAGAGCTTAGGAAGTACTGACAACTATACCATCGCTAAGGTTAATTTCTAAGGAATCTCGGAACAATACCCGTCCGCAACTGAATGACTTCCTTTAACCTTCTGATACTGTTTCGCTTTTATTAAGGAGCCTCTGATTAATTGTGGAAATACTCAGATTTTCGGGCGAAATCACTGACGAGGCGTCTTGCCGCCGGCATGCGTCGGCCCGGCTAGGCGAGGCACCATGGGCGCGCTCGAGCATCATCGGCAGGCATGCCACGGAAGAACGACTGGAGAAAGCCAGCAGTTGGGTCGGCCAGATTCCACTGGCGAAGCGGCGCAGTGACAATCCCGAAGGCCACACGGTCACCGGGTACAGCAGCAGCGTCGCCGCAGCAGGCAGCGCCGAAAGCCGGACGACGTAACGTACCATGTTGGAAATCACGCCGAGGCCGACGGCTGCGAGAGGGGCCAGCATTGACAAGCGCTTATCCTCGCCGATGGGTTCTGACACCGGACTGGTGTACTGGACTGAATGAAACTCCCTTTACTGCCGGTGTCTTTCTTCACGAAGGTCTGGCCTGGACTATATAATGACGCCAAGCGTATACCATACCAGGAGCCGTCCGCCCAGGAGGCCTCTGCTCAAGGGATCTCTGATCAGGTAACCCCTGACGGATCAGGGAAGCACTCTGCGGGTATCTGTCGGGCACCACTGCAAGGCGTCCTGCCCGGGGAATGAACGTCGCCATTAGTATTGGCCAAACCTGCCCAGGAAGATTACTCTACGCGTTATTTGCCGGCCTCGTGCAGCCAGGGAAGTGATTAATGAAGTTTCTTTTTGTCTCCTACGATAGCCTGATCGGGGACCTGGCCTGGAACGTGATCAAGGAAGGTCACGATGTGAAGTATTCCATCAAGAATCCCGTGGACCGGGAAGTCGGGTCCGGTTTCGTCCCAATGGTTGAAGACTGGAAAGCCGAAGTCGACTGGGCCGATGTGGTCGTGTTCGACGACGTGCTGGGCATGGGGACGGAGGCCAGAAAACTCAGGGACATGGGCAAGCACGTCGTGGGCGGCACGCCCTACACAGACATGCTTGAGGACGACCGCTCATTCGGTCAGGAAGAGCTGAAGAAACACGGCATATCCATTATCCCTTACCGGCATTTCGACAGCTTCGACGAAGCCATCGCCTTTGTCCGGGAGCATCCTTCCCGCTATGTCATCAAGCCCTCCGGTGAAGCCCAGAACATGAAAGGCCTGCTGTTTATCGGAGAGGAGGAAGACGGCTCCGATGTCCTGCAGGTCCTGGAAGACTACCAGCAGGCCTGGTCAAACAAGATCCCCACCTTTCAGCTGCAGCGCAGGGTTGACGGTGTCGAAGTGGCGGTAGGCGCGTTTTTCAATGGCAGCGAATTCGCCTACCCCATCAATATAAATTTCGAGCACAAGAAGCTGTTCCCCGGAGACCTGGGCCCGTCCACGGGAGAAATGGGCACTGCCATGTTCTGGTCCGGGCCAAATCGCATTTTTAACCAGACCTTGAAAAAACTGGAAAGCAGGCTGGCCGAGGAAGGCTACGTGGGATACATCGACCTGAACTGCATTGTCAGCGGCAGCAATATCTATCCGCTGGAGTTCACCGCCCGGTTCGGCTACCCCACGATCTTTATCCAGCAGGAGGGCATCACCACGCCCATTGCCGAACTGCTCTATGGGCTGGCCAGTGGCACGCGTAAAACTTTCCGCACGCGCACCGGCTTTCAGATCGGTGTCCGCATCGTCGTACCTCCTTTCCCGTTTTCAGACCCGGAGACTTTTGCCGTCAAGTCCAAGGACACCATCATCCACTTTCGCAAGAGCAAGGAAGGCGTGCATTTTGAGGACGTGAAGCTGGTCAATGATGAATGGGTTATCACCGGAAATTCCGGTGTCATTCTCGTCGTGGTGGGCGTCGGACCGACGATGAAACAGGCGCAGCGCCAGGCCTACTCCCGGGTGAGGAACCTGATCATTCCACACATGTATTACCGGGTGGACATCGGCGATCGCTGGTTCGAGGACAGCGACAAGCTGCACAGCTGGGGTTACCTGCGGGAATCATGATTACCTTTACCTCGGAAATCGCGGAATGCCGGCGATTGTGGGAGCAGTTCAGCCCGCACCTGCGTGCCTGGGACGACTGGGAACTGATGAACGCCTTCCATGACCAATCCCGGTTCCTGCCAAAGTTCATGACCCTTGAAACCGGCGGCTCAATGGATGGCCTGATTCCCCTGGTGGAAGACACCACCGACGGCAGCCATGAACTGTTCGGCGGGTCTTACCCGGACGGCCGGGTACTGTGGATACGCCCGGAAGACTTTCCGGAATACTTTGCCGCACTGCCGGCGCATACCGATTTCTTCGACCTGGACGGCCAGTGGGTGGACGCGCTGCTGGCACGGTTTCCGGAGTATGCAGCCAATTTTGCCGAACAGGATGCGCAATACTACCTGGTTCCTGCCGATTTTCAGTACGATTTCCACCATCATATTCAACAGAAGTTCTCCAAGGACAAGCGCAAGGGCTTTCTTCGGGATGTCCGGAAAGTGCGGGAATGGTTCAACCCGGAACTGGTGTGGAGCGATGCCGACGAGACCGAAACTTTTTTCCGCCTCAGCGTGAAAAACTTCGGCGCTGAATCCGACCATGCCAGCGAGGCCGGAAGGCAGGAAGTCAGGCGGGTGGTGAGGGAACTGCAGAAGCTTGGCTACCTGAGAACCCTGGCAATCAGCATAAACGGGGAAAAGCAGGCGGTTTCCCTGTCGGCACACTACCGGACCACTTGGGTGTCCCTCTACGCGGCCAGCAACAACGACTTCGACAGCCTCGGTAAACTGCTCAACATGGAAACCATTCAGGAAGGCTGCCGGCATCGGGTAGACGAAATCAATTACATGACCGGCATGTCCTGGAAGGCTGCCTGGCACATGCAGGTGCGGCCATGCCGAACCCTGCGCAAACCGGCCAGGGAACCGGGTAGTTGAAGGTGACTTTGCCGTTGTCGGCTGTCATTCCCTCAAGACTCGAAACAGCGCGAAACGAGAGACAGGACATGTCACCTGGCGCCAGTGCTATCGCCGTGCTCGGAAACGCCGCAACGGCAACGTCGTGCGCTGTCCGGGTCGGTGCTATAGCGCCGGTTCGGTCCCGTCCAGCCGCTGCAGTAACCGGGCTTCCTCACTGTTGATTTCTGCCAGGATCTGGTCCCTGAATTCATCGCGGTTCAGGGATTCCTCGACCTTCAGCAACAGCGCATCGACACTGACACCAATGATGATGCCGACAACGGCACCCACCGCGGCTCCGGCGACGGTACCGGCGCCCGGTACGATGGAACCAATGGCTCCTCCAGCAGCAGCGCCGGCGGCACCGGAGGTTGCCTTGGCGACCGCCGCTTTGGTCATGGCCTGTACCGCCAGCTTCAGCGAGCCCTTGGCGGTAAGCTTGGCGACAACAGTGGACGCGATCACCGCACTGATGGCACCGGCACCGGCACGCACGTCGGTACCGTTGTCCGGTAACAGGGTGATTTCCGGAACGCCAGGCAACGCCAGGCTGTCCAGAGAACGATTGTCGACAACCCGAACCTCGCCATCGGACGCGTCCACCCTGTTCGCCGCAAGCAGTTCATCGACGCTGGCCCGGTATTCCTCGCGCAGCCTGGCGTCTGTAGCCAGCAACTGATCCACCGCCTGTTGATACGCGGCAAACGGATCACCGGCTGCAAGGTAACTGTTCAGGTCATCGTGAAGCTTCTGTTCCAGGTTGCTGGTGAGCATGGCCCCCAGGCGCAGGTACTCGGCGGGCAGGCTGTAATAGTGATCGAGGTAAACCTCGACATTGTCCCGCAAACCGGCAAACCCCTGCTGCGCATACTGTGCCACCTGCAGCCTTGATTGTTCCAGGGCCAGGTCCAGGTTCAGTCGGGCGCTTTCGATGGCGGCAATGGTGCCGACTGCAAAGTAGCGCTCCTCGATCTGCTCAACATTTCTGATCGCTTCCTGTTCTGCCGCCATGACCGATTCCGGCAATTGCGGAATGGCAATCAGCGCGTTCTCCACACTGACCAGCAGGCGGATATAAACGAAAACGAACAGCACGACAAAAACGGCTGTTGCCCGTGCCGAGGCTGACACTGTTACCGGTGCCGGATCCTCGCAGTCCTCCAGTGGATTGATAACACGTCGGTATTCGCCGGGTGGTACCAGGAAAGCCGACAGGGACAGATTGAGGTTGAGGATCATGGCCAGGCTGGATGCCGCGACAATCAGTGATGCCCACAACCCTTCCCCGCTTACCTGATTGAAGGCAAATACCCTTAGCTGGTGATAATAATCAGCCCAGCGCTGGGCCAGCTGTGCCAGCAGACTGGCCTGATCGCTGATCGGCGTGGCTGCCACGGACCCCAGCAGTGACGACATGGCTTCCCCGACAGGTTCCGCGGAACCGGTAAACACAAGTGCCAGCAGGTAGGCCAGTGTCAGTGACGGAGGCACGATCCAGCCGGTCAACTGCAAGGCCCGATGGGTAACGATATAGGGGCGGAATTCCTCCGCAGCCAGCCTTCGCATTTGCCGGAAGGCCAGCAGTACGGCCGGTATGGCTACAAGGCAGAACGTCCATTCAATAACGGTGAACGTGGAAAACCAGAAAAGGGTAATAAAGCCGAAGGCGATACTGTAAAAGATCCATAGCAGTCCGATCACGATGCGGCCATTCAGGACACGATACAGTATGCCGCTCTGCCGGAACGCGCTCAGACCGTGAACACGACGTATGGTTATACGATACAGTCCAAAGGCCAATACCGGTAATCCCGCATTGGCCACGCCGGCTATCAGCAACCACAGCGGACCGGTTTCGACGCGGCTGCTCAGTACATAATTCAGCCCCAGCCAGGCTGCTGATAACAGGAAATAGCGTATGGTTTGCAACATGGAGTCAGCATAGCCCATCGTACCGCCGGCCTGAAGTGGTTTCTGCGACTTCGCCCGGCAGGGACATACGGATTGACCAGGTCCGACTGCCAGGGATGTTTGTCAGCCGGGCTATCGGGCGGTCAGTTGCTGCTTCAGTCGCCGGTCAACCGGATCATCCCCCAGCCAGATACCCCATAGCGCCCGTTTGAAAGCCAGGTCACCCAGAACGATCGCGGCATTACCTGCCTTGGAAACGTGAACTCCGGAGCCAGGCACATAAACGATATCGAACACGTCACCTTTCTGAATAGTGTCCTGAAAGGCTTCCAGCAGCGCATTGATCTGTGGTCTGAATCGCGTGGATTCCCCCCCGAGAGATTGCCGGAATCCCTGCTCAATCGCGCTGGTCATGCGCTTCGAAGTGATCAGCCCGGAACTGATATGCAGGCGAATCGCCATGGGTTGATCCGCAAGCACCAGGTCGGTGGGCTCCACTGGCTCATCAGCCAGGTACAGCGCCGCGACATACAGCTCCATGAACAATTCCTTTCTGACACCCGCACTGCGCAGAACCAGCGTCTGCGTGCCACTGGTCAGGGTAGTTGCCACTCGCACGTCACCCACCTGAACCTGTGCGGCAGAAGCGGCCATACAGCCCGCTACGGCGAGGAAAACCATCAGCCTGCAGATCACGCCGCTGCCTTTTATCTCACCAGCAGGTGCGTCGATGGAGGATGTCATCTGACCTCCAGGCTTACGCTATCCACCGACGCGCCATCAGGACGCCAGCTATCGGCTTGACGCGAAGAATCTTGCGGAGCTCTAACGATCAGTCGGAATTTTCTTGTCAAGGGATCTGCCGGGATCTTATCAACCACCGTAACGTCAAACTGCACATTTGACATGCCCTTCTCAGCCAGGATATCGCGCCAGCGTTCCCTGGTCTGGCTGATGGCTACTTCGCGGGCATCGGTATCAAGGTTATCTTCGAGGCAGATAGCGAAATCAAACTTCGTCTCAGTCAGCAGACGCATCTGAAAGCGGCGCACGCCGGGTACAAAAAAATCGATCACGGTAAACGGACTGATGCAGTCCTTCCCGCCAGTTTCTGTAGTAAACACGGCCATATGCTCCCGACGCCCGACGATATCATCCACAACCAGGTAGGGATCATCGCTGCCGGGACTACGCTGATGAACCTGGAATACGTCGTCGGTCCGGTACCTTATCAGCGGCAGGGTGTAATTGAACAGATTGGTCACAATACTGTGATCCCGGTGAAATTCAAATATCAGATCGTCGTCAAAAAGCCGCATGCTGGCACCGTCTGTCCTGGACGAACCACACACCAGAAACTCACTCGCACCGTAAGTATTTCTTACCCGACAGCCAAACGCGTTGTGCAGAATCTTACGGTTATCCTCCGACATGGCTTCTCCCCCGCCTGACACCAGTAATGGTGATATCCGCAGGTCACCAAGAAGCTGCTGTTCAGCAAGCATTGTCAGGGCCGACGTATACCCGGATAGAATATCCGGCTGAAAATCGTTCAGGCGCTGGACCACATTTACCAGTGGACTGTTCACCTCGTTGAGAGAAAGCCTGAACAGCCGGCTCAACAGTCCGCTCTCGACCACGCTGATCATCGACACGCCGGCAAAATGCCCGTTGACAGCGCCGAAATAAGCGATTCGCAGTCTACGCGACAATGGCCTGCTCGTCGTCCTATCCAGCTGCCGGGCCAGCTGCAGGATTCCCCGGGTCCAGTCTTTGTTTGAATAAACAAAATAGCCTACCTCGCCGGTGGAACCGGAGGTATGCAGGACTCGATAGCGGTCAAGAAACAGCTCCTTCGGATCATTGGAGCCGGCTAGAAACTCCTTCACCCCCTTAAGGGTAACACTGCGGTCAGTGACGATTTCATCGAAATTGGCCAGTAGCCTGGACTTGTTCAGCACAGGAAAATCCTCCGGCCGGCAATGGCCCGGGTCGATTTGATTCTCCTTGATTATTCTTCGGTAGTAGGGAGACTTCCGCTGCACATAGTCAACCAGCTTGTGGAATTTACGAAGTTTGAGTGCTTCGAGTTCCGTCCGGGAACGCCGCAGATTACGGTGCAGTTCACAGGTTTTTGTCAGCAACGTTTTCAGGCTTATCATGATTATTCGTTGAATTATCCCCAGCTCATGCACTTTGCGCGCATATTCACGTAGTTCTACGGCAAGCCTGCCGGTTGTCTTAAGCCGCCGTAGTCACAGAACGCGAGATCGATAACGGTGTGGCGCTTCATGAACAGCCGGTCAGCATTCAACGTGGCTGATTATCAGCGATACAGCAAGGTAAATTTGTGATCTATGTCTTTATTTTCATTGATGAATAATTGTTAGACTGGTTACAGCAGGCAATTGCCCCGACGTTCCGCATGCACCTGTCACGAAACGCTGAAACAATCGAAGAAGATGCCCGGGCCACGCCAATGAATCTGAACAAGCTGATTGAATACTTCGTTCCTGACACTCTCCTGGCAACCCAGGATGACGAGCAGTTCAACGGCAGAACTGTGGTAATTGTCAGTCTTAGCGTGGTCTGCATCGTGCTGATTTTTCTTGCCAACCGGATTCGGTTGAATGGCCTGTTCAGCTTTCAGTCCATCACGCTGTTCCTGGCAGCCATAGCCATTTTCGCCGTACCCGTGGCAATGAAGCTGACCGGCAGGATAAAAAAACCAACCGTGGCACTCATCATTATCTTCATGCTGCTGATCATGGTTTTTACTGCTTCCACCGGTGGTCCCTATTCACCCTCCCTGGTGTTCACCCCGGCTGTACCGCTCGCCGGCATCCTCTTCATCAGCTACCGTTTTGGCGTAGCCATTGCCATCTGCCTGATCCTGCACCTGATGATTCTCGCCTGGGCGCACAGGATGGGAATCCTGCCAGAAGTTACCATCAGCGAGTCGGCCTCAGCCATGCTGCAAATCGGCTGCGCCATTGCCGTTACGGTAATTTTCAGTATTCTGGCCATAACTCATATCGACTGGCAGCAGAGTATGCGTGAGAAACTGGAGAGGGCCAGCGAGGCAAAATCCCAGTTCCTTTCCGGCATGTCTCATGAGCTGCGCACACCGCTGAATTCCATTACCGGATTCTCTGACATGCTGGCTAAAGGGTATACGGGCAAACTGACGTCGAAACAGAAAGAATATATCGACAATATCCTGCGCAGCAGTTCGCACATGCTGGACCTGGTGAACGACCTGCTCGATATCGCCAAAATCGAGTCCGGCAAGACAGAAGTTGAATTTGAGAAAGTAAAAATTGAACCGCTGGTTGCCGAATGTCTGGATATGATGAGCGACACCGCCGCCAAGAAATCAGTCGCGATGGATCCCTGCCTGCATGAGCAGGTTGCCGATCTCCATGCTTTTCTCGATGCCATAAAAATCAAGCAGATCCTGCTGAATCTGCTTTCCAATGCTGTCAAGTTCAGCCCCGAAGGCGGGACCATTACCCTCAGGGTCGAAACAACGTGCAGTCAACTGGTGATTGAAGTGGAAGACCAGGGACCTGGTGTAGCCGACCAGGATGCTGAGAAAGTGTTCGAGAAGTTTTACCAGGTACGACAGCAGAACAACAACAAGACCCCGGGAACCGGTTTGGGGCTGGCCATCAGTCGGCATTTTGCCGAAATCCACGGCGGGACGCTGTTCCTTAAAACCCCGAGTCAACCGATCGGAGCCGTATTCAGGCTGGAAATACCCCTTGTTAAGAGTAAAGCGTCGGAAACGGAAACTGCAGACATTGCGATCAACGCACAGGTCGATAGCAATGAGGAACTGGTATTCAAGACAGGAAGTTAAGGACCCTCTGAATAGTCAGAGGGTCCTTAAATCAGGACGCTGATCGCCTGGACTCGGGAACGTAGTGAAGCAGGTGAAACGTTTTAATACCGTCAACTTTCAATTCGGCCGGCTTGACAAGATCGGAGTTGTTCAGTTCCCGTACGGTATCCTCGCTGACCAGTACATCGTTTTCGCCGGCCCCCTTCTGTAAATGCCCGGCAATATCCAGGGTTTCGGCAAACATCTCGCTGACCATGCCATCCGAACCCAGTAAAGCTTTGCCTGTATGCAGCCCCATGCGCAGCCGGAACTCCTGCTGCAACTGGTTGGCTTCCCGATTGAACCGCGACAGGTCGGCAAGTATCTCCTGTGCGGTGGAGATAGCATCTCCAGCTGTTGCAAAGCAGGCCATGGCACCGTCGCCTGACGTACTGTGTATAAGCCCGCCATGAGACTTCACTTTCGACTCTATAAAATCCTGATAGGCCTTGAAGGAGTATTGGACGATAAACGGATCCTCGCCGAGTTTCAGCGCTTTTGATCCGGAGACGTCCACCGCCAGGAACGTCCTGATCTTCATGTTCTTCATCATTTCCCTGTGCAGGCTGGCGTATTGATTGAGCTTGGTTTCCAGGCTCTGTTGCTTCTTCCAGCGCTGGATGGTGAAGGCAACCTCCTCGATGTCGTGAAACGGCTTGGTAATGTAGTCGTAGGCCCCGTCACGAATCGCCTGTACGGCGGTCCGCGTATCGGCACTGCCGCTAATCATGATCATGCCTGTCTGTGGATATTGCGCACACACCGTGCGCAGCACCTGGAGCCCGTCCAGTTTCGGCATCTCGATGTCGCAAAGCACCAGGTCAACGGTCAGGTCATCGCGCTCAAGAATCGCCAGGGCTTCTTCCCCGTCACTGGCACCGTGGACCGTGAAGTCCCGGGACAGAAACCGCATCAGGATTGTGCGGATTACGTTGTCATCGTCAACAACGAGAATATTCATTGGTGTATCCATAGTTTTCCAACCAGTCTACCGAAAGCGTCAGTGAACAGGTCACTCTCCCAGCTGAAACTGCTTCATTCTAATAATTCGACTGTGTCATTCTAATATTTCGCTCAAAGCATAACGACTATCTGATTGATTTTGTATGAACCTACAATCAAGTCAGCATCCTATTCTGCGACACGGGTCACGTTTTTCAAAAGGACCCATCACTTATCATTTGTTCCTGCCCCCAGTGGTCTGCAAAGTGTATACAACTATGACTCAGACAAGCTTCCAGGCCGACATCAGCGATAATGATGATGCCAGCGCGCAGAATCCCGGTATACGGGTTCTTGACACCGACATTACGCAGGGCCTGGCGAACACACTGGGACAGCCTGTTTTCGACGAGGTAACCGTGGTGTTTGCCCGGGACGCCAGTAAGAAAATCGCGGATATCTGTTCCTGCTACGAACTGAACAGGATTCAGGAGCTGGCGTCCAACGCCCACAGCCTGAAGAGCAGCGCCGCCATGATGGGCTGTGCAGGCCTCGCAATAACTCTGGCCGCAATTGAAACTGCCGCCCGCAATACACAGCTTGAAAAGCTGGATGCGTTGACCGGTCAGCTGACTACGCTGTTACAGGAATCCTTGAATTGCCTCCAGGAATTTTGCGCTTCTGGAGCGGATACCAGCGATCTCGATAACCCCGGGCTGGCCCGTCAATGAGCCACCAATAGCTCCTGACCTTGAGGTTCAGATGAAATGGCAGATTCTCAGGAAATTCAGAATTCAGCTGCCGGTGCGGAAACCCAGGAGTCAACCCGCCTGCGCCTGCTGTTGGCTGAAGACAATCCGGCAAACCAGTATGTCGCCAAGGAAATGCTTGAGCAGCTGGGCTGTGACGTCGAACTTGCCGTCAATGGACTGGAGGCTTTTCAGCGACTCAAACAGGAATCTTTCGATCTTGTCCTCATGGACTGCCAGATGCCGGTCATGGATGGCTACGAGGCCACCAGGGAAATCCGGAACTGGGAAGAGAACCAGCGCAGCGAACCTACAACCATCGTGGCGCTGACTGCCCATGCCCTCTCCAGTGATCGGGAAAAATGCATTCAGGCGGGAATGAATGACTACCTGACCAAACCGTTTACCATTTCAAGTCTTGTAGAAATTCTTTCGTCAAACCTGCCCGGAACGGATCTCCAGGCAATCGCGCCTGCAGACTGACTTTCGTTCTATCCGGTATACACGCCTGGTTCGGCCATCGACTGGTGTGCCGACTTTCAAATCGCTGTCGGTGGATCATTGCTGTTAGCTGACAATTCGGTGGATCGCAGTTATAACTGTTGCCGCTCCTGCATCGTCCGGTCCAGAATCCGATGATGCTTACTGAAACCACCGACTTCCAGAAAGCATTCTCCGTTTACTGCAGTCAGCAACATCTATTCAGTTCGTGATTCTTGGGAATTGTCGACACACAACGGTTCATCCTGTTGTCGACAGCCTGATCCATCACCCACGGGGCTCAGAGATTATATAGACTAAAATGTAGTAAATATGCTTGACATCCCTCTTATTTATTCTACTATTTAGTAGATATAACACTCCGAGGGCACATCCATGGCCGGGAAGCAGGATTCGAGCAACAATTCTCTTGGTGAATTCGAGCATATCGTGTTACTCACGCTGCTCAGACTGGGTGACGCCGCCTATGGTATGTCGGTGCGGGCTACCATTCAGGAACTGATCAAGCGTGATATCTCCATCGGAGCCATCTATACCACGTTGGAACGCCTGCAGAACAAGGGCTACGTAAAGTCCCGCATGGGTGAAGCAACAGCAAAACGCGGAGGCCGGGCAAAGAAGTATTTCAGCGTCACCGGCAAGGGAAGAAAAGCGCTGCGTGACGCCCGCAACAATCTTGAGATTCTCTGGGACGGCATTCAGATTCGCCGACCGGTTCACGAAGCATGAGCGTCGGGTAATTCTGAAGTGCCTTAAAAAAGGAGGGTTAATGACAGACCATCAACCCAAGTTGCCACCGGATGCCAGCGGACCCAGTCCGCCGGGTAAGGCACGAATCATGCTTTCGTTCTTTCTGCCCGCAACACTGAGAGAACCTGTGCTTGGTGACCTCGAAGAAGAGTTCGCCAGCCGGCTGTATGCCAGCAACAGCCTGGCAAGCGTTCATCGATGGTATTGGCGGCAGGCTCTGACCAGTTCCTGCCTTTTTTTCTGGCAACAACGAGGGTCCGTTATGGCCTATCTGATTAGCGTAATATTCTTCGGCTTGATGTTCGCACTGGCGGTGGCTACCGGTGGTTACGGGTTGTGGTACATCCTGCCCCCGCCACTGCTGGCAACTGTTCCAGCAAGCATTTTACTCGGCATCGGGGCAACCTCCATGCAGGCCGCCAGGACTGCCCTGAAACTCAGTTTCAGCGATTCCAGTGACTGCTCCCCCCAAAGCGTGCGCCTGGCACGCAGATTTCTCTGTGTTACCGGCAATCAGTTTCTGCTGGTGGCCGGTGTCGTGTTTTTCATGAGTGCAATTCAATGGTTTTTCGGGTTTTCACAAAATCCCGACTTATTGACCGACCATTCACACTACGCCAATCTGGGCTTTGCCCTGCTTCCCCTGTTCTACGGCATGGCTTTCAAATGCCTGTTCTATTCAGCCGAACAGAAACTGGCGTGGAAATACACCGTGGAATAGCGCAAAGTCCCGCCAATGACCTGACGACAATTGCTGGAAACGGATGCAGTAACCCGGATACCGGGGCCAGCTGGACCACTCGCCAGTACAGCAATGGTCACCTGGTCCCGGCACCCTGAAAATGGCTCAGTCTATACGGCGGTCGATTCTGCGACCCTTGCGGTCGAGATGCCGGTCAATGCGGTCGCCACGGCGATCCAGGCGGCGGTCGATGACATCTCCTTTGCGATCCAGCCGATCAGACAGTCGCTCCCGTCCGGCACGATCGGCCTGACGTGACTTGCGGTCCAGTCGATTGTCTATGCGGTTGCCCTGACGATCCAGGTGCCCATCGATTCGATCACCCCGGTTGTCCAGGCGTCGCTCGATGCGATCGCCGCGATCGTCGAACCCCGCGTGTTCGGCGAATCCCGCCTGGGCGTAAACTGAAAGTCCAATTACAGCAATGGTGGTTGTCAGTAACCTCATAACCTGTCTCCTGTTGGTCCGTGGCGCGACGCCTCTTCAATAGCGCCTGTTCGCCCTGTAGTCCGAACAGGCGCCATGCATTCGACACCTGTTACTGACTATAACGCGCCAACAGAAGGCCGGTTGACAACCTGCCTTGATCCGGGGTTTTTCTATTCTCCTTCCTGGGGGATGGATGTGGTGATAACCGGCCCCATGCCCATGATCTGCACCGTTACCTCTTCATCTTTCGCCATGTCGTAATGGTGCCCATTGGGCGGCTGATAGACGAAGGTGCCGGCAGGGATTGGCTGCATGTTGTCGGGGTCGTAAACGTCCGCCTCGGGTCCGGAGGATACCCACCAGGTTCCCTTGATGACAGTGATGTACCGGGCCGTGCTGTGATAGTGCGGTCGACTGCCGGCACCCGGCGGGAAGGTAATGCGGATTACATAGAGACCGGGTTCGGACGGGTTACCGACGATATTGATGCTGCGCCTGCCTTCCGGTGGCACCAGCTTGTCCGGGGTTCCCAGGACGAAACCGTGCTCGTCCGGTGCCAGTCCTTCCTGGCCCCAGGCTGATTGCATTGTGAAAAGCAGGAAGGCTGCGAGGCTGGCGACACCGAGCAGGCTTTTTGGCAGAACGTGTAAATGAGTCATGAACAATCTCCTTTGTTGTTGCTGTTCCAGGGAACCGAGGTAGCGGTATCTTGCCGGGTCTGTCAATTTCCTGTCAGTTATACTGGCCCTGTGTGCTGGTGCCGGATTGTTGGTAAAAGATAACACGCCCGGGATGCCAGCGGAACCAGCCAGCAGCCCCCGGTAGACCTTTGCGTTATGCTGTGGAATCATGACTTGCGGAATAGCCGGCGCCACCGCCTTAGTAAACCTCTGCGGGAGTCTGTCGGGCGTGAGGGGCCTGGGCACGTCCATAGCAACGCCCGGACACCGGCTGGTCGCGGGCAAACACGCAAAAACACGAGGAACCCTGTGCCATGATCAAGCTGAACGCTGCTGCCGGCCTTTCTTCTTACGGCTCGACTTTTTTCGGCATTTTTTTACTACTCATTCCCGTTACCGCCTCTGCGCAGCCTGCCGACAGCGGCAGTGGCGTTGACTGGCCCCTGTACCGGGGCAGCCTGACCGGAACCGGGTACTCCAGTCTCGACCAGATTACCGCGCAGAATGTCTCCCGGCTGGATACCGCATGGGTCTATTCCCTGACCGGCGACACCGGAACCGCGCCACGACCGAATTCCCAGGTGACACCCATCGTGGTGGACGGCGTCATGTACCTGACCGCCGCGGATCGCGTGGTGGCGCTGGACCCGGTCAGCGGTGAGGAAATCTGGCGCTACTACAGTCCAGACGGCCGCCCGTCCCGCCGCGGCGTTGCCTACTGGCCCGGCGAACCGGGGTCGCCGCCGCGGATTATCTTCACGGTGGGCTCCAGGCTGATGGCTCTTGAGGCGGCTACTGGCCGGCCAGCTGCCGGGTTCGGGGGTGACGGCGAGGTGGACCTCGGTATCCCCTATCTTTCCGTACCGCTGGTGTACGAAAACATAGTCGTCATCGGCGCGAATACGCCACCGGGTCAATCCGGGGGTATCGGCAATCCCCGGGCTTACGATGCCCGCAGTGGAGAACAGCTGTGGGAATTCAGTTCCGTACCGCAACCCGGCCAGCCGGGACACGACACCTGGGAAGGTGACAGCTGGGTGGGCCGGCTGGGTGCCAATGCCTGGCCCTTTTATTTCACCATGGACCGCCAGCGGGAGCTGTTGTACCTGCCACTGGCATCGCCAATTCCCTTTGCCTATGGCGGCGATCGTGGCGGTGCCAACCTGTTTGCCAACTCGCTGGTCGCGGTGGATATTCGCAGCGGCGACTACGTCTGGCACTTTCAGACCATACACCACGACCTGTGGGATCATGATCCACCGGCACCACCAACGCTGTTCGATATCGCCACCGACGACGGCAGCATTCCGGCCCTGGCCGTCACCACCAAGTCAGGCTACCTGTTCGTGCTTGACCGGGCTACCGGCGAGCCGGTCTACCCGATTACGGAGCGCGCCGTGCCGGTCAGCGAGGTGCCCGGAGAACAGGCTTATCCCACCCAGCCCGTGCCGACAGTGACTCCGCCCATGGCAAGAGTGAGCTACAGCCCGGCGGACCTGGTCACTGCCGCCGATACTTCCCCTGCCCATGCGTCGGCCTGTGCCGCGCTGGTGAACGATGTCGGCACCCTGGTGAACGATGGCCCCTACACGCCCTGGGTGTATCGCCCCGCCGGTGCCACGGACAGAACCACGCTGTTATTCCCGGGCCTCGGTGGCGGCCCCAACTGGGGCGGCGTTGCCTACGACCCGAATTCCCGCCTGGCTTTCGTGTTCGCCGCCGATGTCGGTACCCTGGGATGGATGGAGCCGGCAGCGGACGATGCAGCACTGCCCTATCGCCGCAGTGGTCCGCGCCCCGGCAGCTTTCAGGTGGTGATCGACGGTGAGGCCCTGCCCTGCCAGAAACCACCCTGGGGTCAGCTCAGCGCGGTGGACACGGAAACCGGCGAACTGGTCTGGCAGCAGGCGCTGGGAGTGAGCGAATCCCTGCCGGCGGCCAGGCAGGCTACCGGCAGACCGGGACGTGCCGGCGCGCTGATTACCGCCAGCAGCCTGCTGTTTATCGCCGCTACCGACGACAACCGCCTGCGGGCCCTGGACGCCAGCAGCGGACGGCAACTCTGGGAAACCCGGTTGCGTAACCGCGGTAATGCCAGTCCCATGACCTTTCTAGGCAGGGATGGGCGGCAGTACCTGGTGATCAGCGCGACCGAAGAGCTGGTTGCTTTTGCCATGCCGTAGTTGAAACCGGGACCGTACCCTGATGGCTAGTCGAGCAGTGGCGTCAATGCCAGTTCCAGGGAATCGGTAACCTGCTGTTGGCTGAGCTTTTCCAACTGCCGATGCAGTTGTTTCTGTGCAGCGGAATCCAGCTGTTCGATCCGGGCTGACAGGTCACCCTCCTCGATACGCAGGCTGTCACGGCGGGCATGGGTGCGCTGCTGCAGGGCATCGTACAGAAACAGAAAACGGTTCAGTACCACATAGGGAAAGTTGCGGTTTTTCATCGGTCCCTGCCGGGCTTCGTAGCCGCCCATGGGCAGGCCCCGTATCTTGAAATCGGCCAGCCGGTCGGCACCGAACCAGGCGCTTCCCCCGGCGATCAGGCCGCCGGTCAGTGCGCCGAGAAACAGGCTGTGGCCAGCCAGCCCCAGGTCCACGACCGCACCGGTGGCGGCTCCCGCCATGGTGGCGGCGATCAACAGCTGCCGGCGGTTCAGTCCCCAGATGATCCACTTTTCCGTATCGAACAGGTTTTCCTCGGTGGGCAGATCGCTGCTCTTGATTGCCAGATTGTGGTAGTGGTAAAGATCCTTGAGGGCATCATGCGCTTGCCGCTCACGCCTGGCCAGCGCGGAATAAAAGCGCTTCTCCAGGACCGGCTGCAGTTTCCTCGCCTGCTCCCTGCTGAGCACTTTCTGTGAGACCTGGTACGAACAGATGTCTGACAGCAGTTCCACCAGCAGCAGCAGGGTCTGGTGGCGCTGCTCGTCGCGTAAATGTCGATATTCCGCAATCAGGTCGCTGATCTGGTCCTTCCAGTCTTCCCGCAGGTGAGAAAACGCCTCCAGGATAGACATCTGCTTGTCGAAGTCGGCCTGAATCGCGTTGAACACCCGCACCACCTTGAAATACTGGGACAGGGCCTGCTGCCAGGAGTTTATGTACTGCTCGTTTTCAATAGGATTGATCAGGGCCATGCTGGCCTGGCCGGTCCAGCGGAGGATTTCCATTTCCGCTTCGTACTCGGCTCCGTAGGGTCGTGAGCCATCGACGACGTACAGGATGACAGCACCGTCGACGATGGGGCGCAGCAGCTCCACCTCATCGGGAAACTGCTGCCAGCATTCGGCATCGTTGACAAACCGCTCTACCGCCGCCTGGCGCTGCTCGGCGGTTTCAGCATGCTGCTGCAGCCACTGCAACACCCGCCGCGGTCGCTGAAATCCCGGTGTGTCGATCAGGGTAAACTTGCTGCGGCCGACCTCGACCTGCAGGGTTTCCGCCACGGTGGTTGTGCCACTCTGGGCGGAAACGGCGACGCTGTCGTCCTGGGCCAGGGTTGCCACGATGGACGACTTGCCCTTGTTCGGGTGCCCGACAATAGCGAACGCCGGCGTCATGACGCGCCGCCCCGGTCCGCGGCAGGCTGCAGCACGGACCAGCCGCCCAGGGTGCCACAGAAACGGCGCCACTCCTTGAGATTGATCTCACGGGCCAGGTGTAATGAATTGCCCTCCCAGTCCAGCGGCAGAATCAGGGCCGGGAAGTCGGTGCCGTTCTCCCTGAGCAGTTTCAGGTAATCTTCAAGCTCACCCATGGGTGGTTCCCAGGCCTTTACGGTAACCACCAGCGGAGCCTCGCCGAGTTTCTGCAGCTGTTGGGGATCCGGTGGGACCAGGGGGTCCGCCACCCAGCTTGCCAGGGGATCACCCAGCACTTTCTGCAGCCTGTTCATCACCTGTTCCGGCAGCGTTGCCCAGTCCACCAGGACATAACCGGCGGGCACTGAATCCACAATAGGCGCCAAGTGTCCCTGCATAGGGACAGTATTCATGGCATCCACGTGGAGGATTTTACGGCGCCGCGAAGGTGTGGCGACAGCACGCTGCGATCGGTACGCCGAGCGCGCCAGCAGTGCCAGTATCGCCCTGGGCAAGAGGGTATAGGTCAGCTGCGCGGCAATGGCATACTTCCACCATTGACCAAGCAGGGCCGCGGTGAATTCGGGAGTGGCCAGGCGGTAATCCTGGGATTGCTGCAGCAGCGCCAGGTCGGGCTGGGCGTCGGCCCACAGGCGCCAGGGCAGCGCCAGTAACTGCAGCAGCGGTAACAGGTCCGGCGCATCCAGCAGTGTACTGCGCCACACGAAACTGATGTCGGTACCCACCAGCAGCAGCAGGAATGCCAGGAGGCCACCGACAGCGAAGGCCAGGCTCAGCAGCTGAGTCTGGTAAAACAGCCAGTACTTGCGCTCACGACCGGGTGTCAGACTCAACAGTTCGTGGCGCAGGGCAGCCGGCCACAGCGGCAGCTCAAGAATCCAGCCGGCCAGTCCCCTCCCGGATTTCCGCAGCAGGAATACGACGCTGAGTGCCAGTCCGGCAATGGGCAGAAAGACAAACAGCAGCAGCAGGTACAACAGGTTGACCCGCCCCTGCTCGTCGCCGGAAAGCACGCTGAGCGTGATGACGAAGCCGGCCAGCAGCCCCGTCATTATCAGCACCGCGCTGATCTGCCGCATGGCCGGCTGAGATTTTGAGTGTCCTGTCAAGGTGATACTTACAGTCGCGAGCGCTCCAGCATCACGTCGGCATTACGCCACAGGGACTCGAACTGCCGGCGCACGACTTCGGCTTCTTCATCCCGACCCTGGGCCTGCAGGGCCAGGTAAAGTCCCCAGGTTGACCAGCCGTTATGCTGATTCCACTGCAGGTCTTCCCGGTAGACCTGTTCAGCATCCACCGGCCTTCCGGCATCCAGCAGCGCCGCACCCAGGTACAGGCGAATTGACTGGGGCCAGTCCGGTGGTTCGGTGTAATTGTTCTGATCTTCCAGTTCCACCGCCCGGGCATAGGCTTCGATGGCGGCATTCAGATTACCCCGGGCTTCGTGAATCTCGCCTTCCAGGGCATAACCTGCCAAGTTTAGGATATGGGATACCGGCGTTGGGCCGGCGCTGGACATATCGACAGCCTCATCCCGCTGCTGACGCCGCAGGTTGTCCAGTTCGTCTTCCGCCCGGGGAATCTGGTTGGTGCTGGCATAGGCACTGCCTTTCACGTAGCTCCACATGCCATCCAGGTAAGGCGTACCGGTGTGGGACTGTTCCATGTCGAGGATCCGGTCCCATTTACCGAAAATCTTGTCCACCAGCCAGGCTGACACCACGCGTTTCTGGCCCCGGCGGGCCGCGTCGGGGGCTGTCTCCACACCGGCCGCTCCGCGCTCCGCTGCCTCGATGGCGGTGGCATAGGTACCCTGCAGGGAAGCCGCGTAGCGGACGAAATCCAGGGCGTGTCCGGAGTGGCTGCGATGGGACAGGCCATAGGTCCCGATGTTGGGAAAGTTGGTTTCTCCCCAGATGTCGGCGAACTGCAGGTCCACTATCTGGGAACGTTCATTGATGTCGATGGCTTTTTCGTAATCACCTACCCGCAGGTAAATGTGACCGGGCATGTGCACCATGTGGCCGGAGATGGGCACCGAGGTCTCCAGCTTGTGGGCCGCCGCCAGTGCTTTCTCCGGCTGCATGGACGCTTCCATCAGGTGAATATACAGATGGTTGGCGCCGGGGTGATAGGGTTCCACCGCCATGGCATGCTCCAGCGCAGCCGCGGCTATGGCGGTCCCCGGGCGCGGTGTGCCATCGGCAAGCCAGTAGTTCCAGCGCCCCATGGACATGTAGGCGGCGGCAAACATGGATGCGATATCCGGATCGTCGGGGTATTTTTCGTGCAGGGCGCCCAGGGCGTTCAGGTAGGCGATGTCGCGTTCCTGATCGTCCGGAATTGCGTCCCGGTCGTAAAGCACGTGGATGGCTCTCACCAGGTCCTGTTCCACCTCGGTGCCATTATCGATGAGCTCCAGGGCCCGGTTGATGGCCTTGAGTCCCTCGCCCTGGGGATCGTCGGGCAGACCGGCATATCGGCTGTTGGGATTGGGCCCCATGGCGTGGGCCATGGCGGCATAGATCATCGGTTCGTCAGGGTCATGACGTGCCGCTTCCTGGTAGGAGGCGATAGCTTCCGGGAAGTAGAAGCTCCAGGTCATCCTCAGGCCCTGGTCGTAAAACCGCTGGGCCTCGGCTGAATCGGTCGATATCTGACGACCGTAGTCTCCCGAGCCGGGAATGACGACTGCCAGGGAATCGGCCTGACCCTGGGCGACGGCACCCGGTACTGCCACCAGCTGCCATACCGCCAGCAGCGCAGCCGCGGTGCTCAAGATTAATTTATCCATCAGCGTTACCCTCTCCTGTCTGATTGTTCTTGCTCGAATCGGCAAGTATAACCTGACTGGGCTGGCTCCATAAGAGCCGGATTGACGGGGCGCCGATCCCCGGGCCTTGCGCGTGATGCCATTTTTGCCTATGTTGACTCGGTAGTAACAGGTTGCGACGACCAGAAGGTCATGCTGAACAGGTCTGTCTTATGTCCATGGTTAACCGGAAATATTCTCCCAGGCAGCGGCTGTTGCTGCTGGTCCTGTGTGCGTTTGCCACCGGGGCCGGGGCCCAGGACACCGCCGTGGCGGATATCCGGGAAGCCATCGCCGGTCACTGGGTGATCAACGACGACCTGAGTGACAATACCGACGAACAGGTGGAAGCCGCCATTCGCGCTGCCGGCGGCAAGGTAGCCCGGCGCCGCTGGTTCAGCAAACCCGAGGAAGACCGCTATCGGGGAGGACCTGCCGACCAGGAGCTCTATGACCGGATCTCATACGATGATGTGCTCACCATCAGCCACAATCCACCGGAACTGGTATTCGAGTACGCCGACAACTACCGGCGACGGTTCCACACCGATGGGCGTCGCCGGACGACAGGGGTCAGCGACTATTTTGACAGCGGCGGCGTGGACTTCTCCTTCGGCAACTGGAGCGGCAATCAGTTGATCGTGGAAGCCCGGCCCCGGGACGGCGGCTACACGCTGGAAACCTACAGCCTGGAAAACCAGGGCCAGCGGTTGCGGGTGGTCATGACCCTGGAGCCTTTCGTCTTCGGTTCACCCATAGCCCTGGTGCGGGTCTTCGACCGGGCAAGTACTCCCTGAACAGGCCCGGGCCGGGGATCAGATTCGAGCGAACTGCAACAACAGCTCCACACCATGGTGCAGTGGGTCCACCAGCAGAACGCTGCAAACCAGCAGTCCCAGGGCACACCAGGCGGCACCCGTCGGACGCCGCGCCTCTGCCGCAGTCGGATTGTCCAACAGCATCCTGATGCGCCGTTCCGTCTCCGCCCCGGTGAACGCCGAGGTGACAAGCGCGTCGCCGTAGCCGAACTGCTGCGGCGTGAGGCGCTGGACTTTCAGCAGGGTGCTGGCAACGTCGAGTTTGCTGGATTTCCCGGCGGCAACCAGGTCGCAGGCAGCCTCGGTGAGAACGTGCAGGTCGGCGTACAGCTTCTTCGCCATTGCCGGTGGCAGCACCAGCAGGAACAGGCGGGCCAGCAACAGGCGGACATTGTCCAGTCGTCGGGCATGGGCGTTCTCATGGGTAAGAATGATGGCCAGTTCGGTTTCGTTACAATGCCTCAGCAGGCCACTGGTCAGAAAAATGCGATTCCGCCACCAGCCCAGGGTAAAGACCAGCGGCCTGTCATCTTCCAGCACCCAGTAGTTATCCACCGGTTCCGCCAGCACCCGCAACTGGCTCATCAGTCGACGCGCCACGTTCAGGTGGAAAACCAGTTTCGTTACCAGCAGCAGAATCACCGCAGTCAGGAAAACCAGGCCGAGACCGGCGAGGCGGACCGAATGAACCGTCGGCACATGGGCCAGGCAGTTTTCATGGCAATGCGCGCTCACCAGCCCTGCTTCCATGGCCGGGGTAAACAGGAGAGTGGTGACAACCAGACTCAGCAGGATCGGGAACGCCAGCAACAACAGCAGTACCGAAGTGGCGTCAGCCGGATGCAGTCGACGCAACTGTCGACGCATCAGCCCATGTACCAGGGTCAGGACCAGGCAGCAGACCAGCCAGGTAATCAGCCAGACCGTGGCAAAGGAGCCGGCGGAAGTCAGCAACTCAGTCATGCCTGCTCCGCTCACGACGCTTCTGTTGTATCAGCGCCTCCAACTGGTCCAGGGCCCTGTCATCCAGCCCGTCGGCCACGTTGACGAAGCTGCTCAGAATTGTGTTGGCATGACCATCGTGCAGCAGCTGAATGACTTCACGCAACATGGTACCCATCAGTTCACCGCGACTTTGCCGCGGAAAATAGCGATAGGAGTGGCCATCCTTGTCACGGTCCAGGAAACCTTTTCTGACCAGTCGCTCGAGAGTGGACTGAACCGTGCTGAGGGAAATTTTCCGGTCCAGCGCAAGGGTGGCCAACAGGGTCTTGGCATTGGCCCCCGGTGTCACCCAGATTTTTTCCAGTACCAGCAGCTCCAATTCTCCCAGGGTACTGTTCAGGGCATTGTGGGCATGGCGTGACTGTTCCATTCAGATTGCTCTAAAAACAAAAACTTCGATAGTGAATCGGTTTTTACCGGGCTGATATCGCCCCGGACATTGCGCATATCCTGTTGTTTTTATTTTATATTTTTACAAGCAAATCAATACCGGCCTTGTTTACGCGACGCCTCTTCAGAATACTCCTGGCGCCATTTAATTTTTTCCGGGTCACCTGACTGCCCGGGGCATTGCCCCCGGCAGAGCCTGAGTTTCACGGCCGGTTCGCAAATGCGCCGGAATCCAGGGGCCGTTAGCCAAAAACGGAGAGTCGTATTGAAGCAGGAGCACCAGGCTATGTCCAGAATATTACCCGCGGCGCTGATTGCCGGTCTGACCATCTGGCCCGACGCGATCATGGCCCAATCCGGCGCCGTTGATTCCATCGAGGTCATCGGGCGTCGCGTCAATCTTGTCGGCTCGGCGATTTCCGCATCGGAGGGACGGGTCGGACATGATGAACTGCAGGCCCGCCCGTTGCTGCGCACCGGGGAATTGCTGGAAGCCGTGCCCGGCATGGTTGCCACCCAGCATAGCGGCAGTGGCAAGGCGAACCAGTATTTTCTGCGCGGTTTCAACCTCGATCACGGCACCGACTTCGCCACCTCTATCGACGGCATGCCCATTAACATGCGCAGCCACGGTCATGGCCAGGGCTATACCGATCTGAATTTCCTGATTCCGGAGCTGGTGGAGGAAATAGTCTACCGCAAGGGATCCTACTATGCGGACGTAGGTGATTTTTCCGGTGCCGGTGCTGCCAGGATGAGCTCCCCGGCCCATCAACCGGACTCACGTCTTTCCCTGGCCCTCGGTGAGTACGATTTCGCCCGCCTGCTGGCAGTTGGCGGCGCGGAAACCCTGGGAGGCGACCTGGTCTATGGCCTGGAACTGCAAGGCTACGAGGGCCCCTGGGACGTCATCGACGAAGACATAGAAAAAACCAATCTCTGGCTTAAGCAGTCATGGATATCGGGCAACAACGACTTCGCGTTGACATTCATGGGTTACGACAACAGCTGGAACTCGGCGGACCAGGTTCCTGATCGTTCGGTTAAAAATGGCCTGATCAGCAAGCTGGGCTCCATCGATCCTACCGTAGGGGGTGAGTCCTCCCGCTACAGCCTGTCTCTGAACTGGCAGCAGAACAACCCGACCAGCAACTGGTCGGGAACACTTTATGCCATAGACTACGACATGGAACTGTGGTCCAACTTCAGCTACTTCACCCAACCGCAGGGAGACCAGTTCCAACAGGTGGACAGTCGCCTGCTGGCGGGAGGCCAGCTGGAGTGGCAGCAAACAACCCTGTTGAACAACAAGGAGATGAGCAACCGCGTTGGCCTGCAGTTTCGTCACGATGATATCGACAAGGTAGGATTGCGCAGCACTGCCGCACGTCAGTTTCTCGGCGAGATCAGGCTGGATGCAGTGGCTCAGTTCAGCGCCAGCCTGTTCTGGGAAAACCAGCTGCAACTGACCGACAGGTTTAGGAGCGTATTCGGTTTACGCTATGACTACTTTGACTTTGACGTTCAGGCCCTGGCTGCCGCCAATCCGGCCACGCTGAATGCCAACTCCGGCAGGGCGGACGACGATATTGTGACTGCCAGCCTCAGCCTGGCTTATGCCCTGGATGACAACAACGAAATCTATATCGGTATCGGTCAGGGCTTTCACAGTAATGATGCCCGGGGCACGGTGATATCCCGGGACCCGGTAACGGGCGACAGCGTACTCCCGGTGGACCCGCTGGTCGACACCCTGGGCGCGGAAATCGGCTACCGTGCTTTTTTTAACGAGAAGCTGAACGCCACCATCGCCCTGTGGCAGCTGGACATTGACTCGGAGCTGCTGTTCGTCGGCGACGCCGGCAATACCGAGGATACCGGCGTATCCAGTAACCGCCACGGCGTGGAGATTTCCACCTACTACCAGGTCAATGACAACTGGAAACTTGACCTTGAATATTCCCGCACCGAAGCCCGCTTCGCTGATGCCGTGGATGGCAGCCGGGCGGTTCCCCGGGGCCTGGATGATGTATTCAGTGGCGGTATCAGTTATCAGCCCAGCGAACGCTTCAATGCCTACCTGAGATTTCGTCAGTTTGGTGACTTTCCACTTGATGGAGGAAGAAAAGCCGATGGCAGCAGCATGGTCAATCTCCGCCTGGGCTACCAGGTAACGTCTCGTTTACAGTTTACCCTTGATACATTGAACCTGTTCGACTCCGATGATCACGACGTGGAGTATTTTTACGAGTCCCGGCTACCCGGTGAACCGGATCCAGTGGAAGATTTCCACTACCATGTTTTCGAACCCAGGTCGGTTCGTTTTTATTTGAACTACCGGTTCTGAACCAGTCAAGGACTACCGATAGCAGACTGAAGACCAGGAATTCACTGGAGCCTGCTGTTCACCGTTGACTGCGGTGGTAACCCACGGCTGCCGATGTCGAGGACTCCTTCGAGCTGTTGCAATGCGTCGCCGCAATCCATCTCCACTTTGAGGCTGAACAACTCGTCCGCCCGGGTCCGGCCGACGTTGATACAGGCAATGGGCTTGCCGTGCTGCGCTGCATGACGACAGAACCGGAACCCGGAAAACACCATGAGTGAGCTGCCAACCACCAGCAGCGCATCGCTGTCCGTCAGCGCGTCGAACACAAAAGACACCAGCTGACGATCAACCGAATCGCCGAAAAAAACCACGTTGGGCTTGAGGGTTCCGCCACAGAAGCGACAGTCCGGCACGCGCATCTGTTCCACCAGCCGATCCGCCACGTCGGCATCGCCGTCCGGGGCCGGTGCCCAGGCAGCATCGAGTTCCGCCAGGTGGGGATTCAGTGCATCCAGCCGCCGCTGGATTTCATCCCGCTCAGTGAGATGCCGGCAGTTCAGGCACAGGACCTGGTCCAGCCGGCCGTGCAGGTCCACGACCTGCCGGTGTCCCGCTTTCTGGTGCAGTCGATCCACGTTCTGGGTGACCAGGGTCGTCACCACTCCCCTGCCCTCGAGCCTGGCCAGGGCCAGGTGAGCCGGGTTTGGCCGGGCATTGCACACCGGCGGCCAGCCAACGTAGCTACGCGCCCAGTAGCGTTTACGACTGGCCGGGCGACTGATAAATTCCTGGTGCTGAATCGGATTGCTGCGTTGCCAGGAACCGCGATGATCGCGATAGGTTGGAATACCGGATCCGGCGCTGCAGCCGGCCCCGGTCAACACCAGCAGGCGCGGGTGCGCCTGAACGAAGTCTTTCAGCTGATTGATCACGATCGGCCTGGAAGTTCCGCAGGTTTCGCAAACTTGGACCGGAGCAAGTATACTCTCGGTTCTCTCAAATCAAGAAACGAATTGCCATGAAACAGATCACTATCACCCTCAATTCCCTTCATCTGCTGCTGGCCGGCGGGCTGCTGATGCTGGCGCCCCTTATGGCCAGTGCCGACCTGGACGAAGGCCTGCGCGCCTATGAAATGCGCGATTATGAAACAGCCTATAACGAGCTGGTCCCCCTGGTCAGTGAGGGCAGTGTCGAAGCCCAGTATATCCTGTCACGCATGTACCGCAGCGGACAGTACGTCAACCTGGACATGGCTGCCGGCGCCCAGATGCTGAGCCTGGCGGCGGAACAGGGCCACGCCCCGGCCCAGCGGGAACTGGCCAATATGTACGTTATCGGCATCGGTGTCCCACGCAATCCCGCTGAAGCCTTGCGCCTGATGACCGCGGCGGCCGAACAGGGGCTGCCGGAAGCCCAGCAGGAACTGGGCATCTTCTACCAGTCCGGTACGGCTTCCGACCCGGATTACGACCAGGGCAGGATTTGGCTGCAGCGGGCTGCCGACCAGGGCTACCTGCCGGCCATCTACAGCCTGGGCATGATGTATTATTTCGGTCAGGGCGGCGATATCAACCTGATCGAGGCGGAACAGCTGTTCCGCATGGCTGCGGAACAGGGTCATCCCCAGTCCCAATACCAGCTTGGCGCCATGTATCACCAGGGTCAGTGGTTGATGCGGGACCTGGTGAAGGCTGCCATGTGGATCAACGTGTCAGCCGCCAACGGCAACTCCAGCGCCCGCCTGTTACAGAGAAACCTTGAAGAGGAAATGTCCGCTGCCCAGGTCGAGCAGGCACGGGAGCTGGCAATTGCCTGCCGCGCCCGCGCCTACTCCAACTGCTGACAGCTGCGGCAAAGCCTGAAGATCACGACCCGCCCATTGACCTGCCGGGATACGGCTGATGGCTCCCGGGACAGCGCATGGACCGGTTCCTGCTGCGACGTGCTGTCCCGGTAGAGGTCAACGTGATTAACTGTTGCTGCCGACTGCTTGACCGGAGGTTCCGGCTTCGGGCTCAAAGTGAGTGACCTAAACAAACCCGCCCGCTAAAAAAGTCGAATCCTATGGCCTCATCGCGAAAATTAGTCATCTATGCCGCCCTCATCGGCAATGGCCTGATCGCCATCATGAAGTTTATCGCCGCCTTTATCACCGGCAGCTCTGCCATGCTGTCGGAGGGCGTGCATTCGGTAGTCGATACCGGTAACCAGGTATTGCTCCTTTACGGCCTGAAGCGGGCCGCAAAACCGGCGGACGAGAAATTTCCGTTCGGCCATGGCAAGGAGATTTATTTCTGGAGTTTCGTGGTCGCCATCCTGATTTTCGCAGTCGGTGCCGGCATCTCTCTTTACGAGGGTATTCACAGCATCACCGATCCCCACCCCCTGGACAACCTGACCATCAATTATGTTGTCCTGTCCCTGGCTATCGTGTTCGAAGGTGGAGCCTGGTACTTCGCGTTCCGCGAGTTCAACAAGTCCAGGGGCAGCATGAGTTACCTCGAAGCAGTACAGCGGGGCAAGGATCCGTCCATGTTCGTGGTGCTGTTCGAGGATTCCGCGGCCATGCTGGGACTGCTGGTGGCACTGCTGGCCATGGTTCTCACCCAGGTCACCGGCAACCTGTACTTCGATGGTTTCGCATCCATTGTCATCGGCCTGATCCTTGGCGGCACGGCGGTGTGGCTGGCGGTGGAGACCAAGGGACTGTTGATCGGCGAACGTGCCAATATCGAAGTGGTTGACGGGATAAGGACACTGGCGGAAGAGCTGCCCGGTATCGACCACGTCAATGAAGTTCTCACCATGCACATGGGACCGGAATACATCCTGGTGAACATCAGCGTGGAATTCCGTGACGAGGCCGATGCCACCGAAATCGAGCAGTCGGTGGCCCGACTGGACCGCGATATCAAGAGCAGGTTTCTCAATGAACGACGGGTTTTCGTAGAGGCGGAATCACGGACAGTAAATGACGGTAACAGCGATCCGGCAGCGTCGGTTCCATCACCGTGAAATCTGCAATGAAGCCGGTAATTCAGGTACCGGCGGACATCGGGTTATGTCAGGGCTCGCCATGAGCCGCGGTGTGGACCGGGGGCAGCAGGGCAACACTTCCTGTCTACGGCCCTACAGCTGTTACACAGGACCAGGACGAATTAACAGACTGTTAAGGAACCGCTGATTAATTATGGGAGCGTTCTGCGGAAGCCCCGTCAGTGAAGTCGCCTGAAAGCCGGAGTATTTACCTAATTAATCAGAGGTCCCTTAACAATGGCAACCAGTTCTCCGGCAGACTCCGATCTATTGCTTCCAGTCTACCGACTCATTGAAAAAAATTTCAGCAAGGCCCGCGCGGCGACACTCAGGAATTTCGCCGGTCAGTATTTCGCCAGCGCGTCCCGGTCCGAACTGGCCCGCTCCAGCGAGGAAGACAATTACGAGTCACTGATCAATGCCTGGGAATTCATCCAGGAGAGGTCTTCGAGCCGTCCCAAGATCCAGTTCGTACAATGCCCGGAAAACCGGGACCCGGGTCGCAGAATCGATACGGCAATTTACCTGCTGCTGGATGACATGTCGTTCGTGATTGACTCTATCCGCCAGGGCTTGAATCGTATCGGCGTTACAGTGCGCCACGTCAACAACGCGGTCATTCACGTACAGCGCCGGAACAAGTCCAGCAGCCGGTTTGGCCGCTTGCGGGCGATCTCCTCAACGCCACAACGGGAATACAGGGCCGAAGCACTCAGCTGCATTAACTGCGCCTACATCAGTGATTCCCAGTTCCAGCAGATCGAGAATGAACTGCGGGATATCCTCAAGCACGTTGCAGCCGCAGTGCGTGACTACCGGCCGATGTGTCGCAAGGCCGCCGCAATCCGGGATTCATTGCCGGACAGTGCCAGTGGCTTGCCGATTACCGGTGATGATCTGCAGGAATCAGTGGAATTTGTCACCTGGCTGCTGAACAACCATTTCACTTTCCTGGGTTACGAGGAATACCGCATCGGGAAAATGAAGAATGGCCCCGTCATGGTGCTGAGTAAAGACTCATTGCTGGGTGTCTCCAGACTGAGGCCGGACCTGAGGGCGCGGATCAGCATTAAATCGCTGGCGGCGGGCACTGCTGAAGTGATTCTCGACCGGCGGTTGTGCAGCTTCGCCAAGTCCTCGACCCGTTCCCGCATTCATCGACCCGGCTACTACGACTACATCCTGCTGAAACAATTCGATGAACAGGGCAACGTGGCCGTGATTCACCGCTTTGTCGGTCTTTACACGTCCTCGGTTTACTACCGGGCGGCGCTGGATATTCCCCTGGTCAGACAGAAAGTGAACGCGGTGCTTAAGCGGTCGGGATTTACCCGGAATGGCCATAGCTACAAGGACCTGCTACAGGTAATCAATGTTTTTCCCCGTGATGAGCTGTTCCTGATTTCAACCAGTCAGTTATACAACACCGGCCTGGAAATAACCCGTATTCAGGAAACCCGAACCAGCAAACTGTTCATCCGCCGCGACCACTACGGCAATTTTTTCTCCTGCCTCGTTTATCTGCCAAAGGATATCTATACCACTAAAGTACGCCTGAAGGTGCAGGATTTTCTCGCCGATCGCCTGGCAGGGACAGAAGTCGAGCATACTACTTACTTTTCCGAATCCCTGTTGGCACGCCTGCACGTTGTTGTCCGTTCGCCGGCAGTACAGAATGTCGAATTCGACCAGGACGAGCTGGAGTTACAGCTGGCACAGCTTATCAAACCCTGGGAAGACTATTTTCTGGAAGCGCTGCACCTGCAGTACGCTGACGCCGACGCAGATCGGTTGCATAAACTCTATTCCTCCTGTTACCCGGAAGCCTACAAGGAGACCTACAGTGCCGCCGAAGGGGTGCAGGATATCGCCCGCATCGAGAAAGTGCTGCACACGCAGGAACTGGCGTTGGACCTTGACGATTGCGCAACTGACGGTGGGGCCGAACTCAACTTCAAGATTTTCAGCTACCAGCAGCAGCTGGCCCTATCCGATGTCGATCCGATTCTGGAAAATCTGGGCATGCATATCATCAGCGAAACCACCATCAAGCTGCAGCCGGAAGGCAGCGAACATATCTGGCTGCATGATTTTTCCCTGTACCGCAACCAGTCCGAAGGACCGTTCGACGAGGCTTCCAAGCTCAAGTTCGAACAGGCCTTTGGTGCTATCTGGAACAACAGGACCGACGATGACAGTTTCAATATGCTGGTTGTGTCCGCTGGCCTGGAATGGAGAGACGTGGCACTGTTACGTGCGTACGCCGCCTACCTGAAACAGATCCAGTTCGGATACACACCGCAGTTTATCGCCGAAACACTTTCCCAGCACGCGGCAATCAGCCAGATGCTGGTAAGGTACTTTTATACCCTGTTTGATCCCCAACGCAACCCTGCCAGTCGCAGTCAGACAACCAGGAGTCGTAATACCATTACCGCGGCCATCGACGACGTGGTCAACCTTGCCGAGGACAGCGTACTGCGGGCTTACCTGAACCTGGTGGATGCCACGCTGCGAACCAATTACTTTCAGCGCGATGCCCAGGACAATACCAGGGACTACTTCGCGTTCAAGTTCAATCCGGAACAGATCGACGGTATGCCGTTGCCCAGGCCGAAGTACGAGATCTTCGTTTACTCCCGGCAGATGGAGGGCGTACATCTGCGCGGCGGCAGGGTAGCCAGGGGCGGATTACGGTGGTCTGACCGCAAGGAGGATTACCGCACGGAGATACTGGGCCTGGTGAAAGCACAGCAGGTAAAGAATTCACTGATCGTTCCGGTAGGCGCCAAGGGTGGCTTCGTGGTCAAGGAAACGATTCCCGCCGGCGATCGTGAGGCCATGATGAACATGGGAATCAGGTGTTACCGCCGGTTTATCAGCGGGCTGCTGGACCTCACCGATAACGTGGTGGATGGCAAACCGGTGCCACCTGCCGATGTCGTCTGCCGTGACGAGGCGGATACCTATCTGGTGGTTGCCGCGGACAAGGGTACCGCGAGCTTTTCCGACATAGCCAACGAAATTTCCGCACAGTACGGATTCTGGCTCAGAGACGGCTTCGCCTCCGGTGGCAGTAACGGCTATGACCACAAGGCCATGGGCATCACTGCCCGCGGCGCCTGGGTATCCACCCAGCGTCATTTCCGGGAATTGGGTATCGATGTGCAGCAGGAGGACTTCACCGTGGTAGGTATCGGTGACATGTCCGGTGATGTATTCGGCAATGGCATGCTGTTGTCCCGACACATCCGGCTGGTGGCGGCTTTCAATCACCTGCATATTTTTGTCGATCCGGACCCGGACGCCGCTCGCTCTTTCAGGGAACGACAGCGCCTGTTTAAAATGCCCCGCTCCTCCTGGTCCGACTACAATCCGGCGCTGATCTCCGCCGGTGGCGGTGTGTTTGCCCGCTCTGCCAAGTCGGTTCCGCTGAGCCGGGAGATGCAGGCCCGCTTCGGCATAGACGCGGATGCCGTCACACCGGATCAGCTGATTCGCCACCTGCTGAAAAGCCCCGTCGACCTGATCTGGAATGGCGGAATCGGTACCTATGTGAAAGCTTCCGATGAGACTCATGCCGAGGTCGGCGACAAGTCCAACGACGGGCTGCGCGTGGATGCCGATACGTTGCAGGCCCGGGTTTTTGTCGAGGGCGGCAACCTGGGCATGACGCAACTGGCACGAATCGAGTACGGGTTGCAGGGTGGTATTTCTCTCACGGATTTTATCGACAACTCCGCCGGTGTGGACTGCTCGGACCATGAGGTCAATATCAAGATCCTGCTAAACAGGCTGCTGGACAGCGGCGGGCTGACGGAACCCCGACGCAACAGCCTGCTGACATCCATGACCGACAGCGTGGCCGAGCTGGTGCTGGACAACAACTACAGCCAGGTACAGGCCATCGGCGTGGCCTATCAGCAGATTGCAACGCGCAACAAGGAATACATCGACCTGATCGGCTACCTGGAAAATCGTGCCGGGCTGATCAGGGAACTGGAGTTCCTGCCACCGGACGAAGAACTGGAAGAACGAGCCGGCAAGAAGCAGTATCTCACCCGGCCGGAACTGGCGGTACTCACTTCCTACACCAAGATGTACCTGAAAGCCAGGCTGGCGGACATTGACTACATCGACAACGACTACCTGCTGCCCTGCCTGTTCAGCGCTTTCCCGGCGGAACTGGTCAGGATCTACCGGGAAGAAATACTTGACCATCCGTTACGCCGGGAGATCATCGCCACGCAGCTGGCCAACTCGGTTGTCAACCTGCTTGGTCCGAGCTTCGTTTACCGCATGGTGGATTCCACCGGCTCATCCCTGGGTGAGGTTATCAAGGCGGCGGTCATTGCCAGGGATATTTACGCTGTTGAAGAAGCCTGGCAACAGGTCGAGTCTCTCGACTATCAGGTCAGCAGCGAGATCCAGGGTGAAATGATGGAAGGGCTGATTCGCCTGGTTCGCCGCAGCAGTCGCTGGTTTCTGCGCAATCGCCGATCCAGTCTCGACTTTGTCACGGAGGTGGACTTCTTCGCCGGCCGTATCAAACAACTCAGCAGGCTATTGCCGGAGCGCCTGCCGTCGGACCTGGCTGACATGTACCAGCAGAAATACCAGCGCCTGGTGGACAATGGCGTACCCGGGAATACCGCTCACCTGTCCTGTCGGGCCGATTTTCTGTTCCCGGCAACCAGCCTGATCGAGGTCAGCGGCAGCACCGGTGAAAAGCTTGGCGCGGTCGTTGACATCTATTACGCCCTCGGGGAGGAACTGCGGCTTAACTGGCTGGGCAGCAATATCGGCCAGTTGCCGGTAACAAACTACTGGCAGGCGCTGGCAAAGGAAACCTACCTCGACGACCTGGACTGGCAACAGCGGGCGCTGACCTGCAATGTCGTCGCCTCGGTTGCACGGCGGGGTTCGGCCAGGTCCCAGGTGCGACAGTGGGCTGGCAAGCACGAAAAAGTCCTGCGACGAACCAGCAGCATGATGAACCACCTGCAAACCGAATCCCAGCCGGACTACGCGATGTTCGCGGTAGCCCTGCGGGAGCTGTTGAACCTGGCCCAGGCAACTGCTTACAAATCCTGACTCCGAATGAGAAAATCCGTTTCCTGAAGATCATCGTCGTACTTGCAGTTTCCCGTCGATTCCGTCCGGGGGACTCTCAGGGAGCTGTAATTCCCAGATAACCTCTGATCAATATTGGAAATACTCTGGCTTTCAGGCGAGGTTACTGACGAGGCGCCTAGGCCACGGCCATGCCCGGCGCACAACCTCTGGCAGTGGCGCCCGCCAGACTCCCGCAGAGCACTTCCAATATTGATCAAAGGTGCCCTAGAGGAATCGCGGAACTCCTTGCTTACTCAGCTGCGTGCCAGGTTAGGTTGAGATTCATGCGGATTCAATATTCAACCGATTTAATCGACGAACAGGCACTGGCTAGCGCAGCCAGCATTCGTCTACGCTGCCACCGGTTGCCCCACGAACTCCGGTATTGCTCAGCGTAAGAGTCGTACATGTTTCACCCGCTTGCTCGTTCTGGGCTGTCGCGGTGGCAATGAAACAATTCGATATAGCTCCCCCACCACAGGCTGCCACGCTTAGATCGTAAAACCCATTTTCGGACTCTCTACCATCTTCGACTCCGGTCAGAGGAAAGTCATCGGTGGTATACGTCAGATTGCTTGAGAAAAACCTTTCCTGCTCCGAAGCAACCTGGACCAACAGAGTCTTGGCTTCCGCCCGTCGTGATCTGCCCATATTCTCAAGATATGAAGGAATTGCTATAGCCGATAGCACACCGAGGATAGCAACGGCAATCAACAGTTCAAGTATTGTAAATCCTAGCTCGTTACTATTTTTCATCGCGTAAGTCTCTATTTTATTGATCAACTGTTATCAACTTCGCCAACGACGGTTCGCGGGCCAATTACTACTATTGTCTCGAGAAATCCTGCCGCACTGACCGTATAGCGAACGATCATCCCTTCGCTAAGATTTTCTGCACTGATTTCTGTATCGCCAAGCGTGATCGTAACCGAGTCATCCCGGTAGTTAAGATCGCGACCGGATATTCGAATTATTCCACCATCCTGCTGCAACGATTGGATCGTCCCCTGAAGAGGCATATTGGCTGCGAATGACATCGTACTACTCAATAGCAATACAATTCCTGTGATCATGCTGACCAGATCTTTTCGCAACCATTGTTCACAAGATTTCTTCATAAAACGTCCTCCATATAATTAGTATTGGCATCCACCGCGTACTAGCGAGCTTATTCAACCATCCGCCACGATTGTCGGCCGTAACCCTGTGCACCGATATTCAGTTCGATTACATCAATATCGCCACTCGCTCCACTGGCATAAGCCACGTCTTCTGTTCCATCGTAGATAATACTCACCGTCGGCATGATGCCCACAGTGGAAGCCCGACCCGCGGCGTCTGTATCTGCCTCCGTGTACTCGCCATCCGCATTCAAATCAAAGGCTGGATACGGCAGCTTGCCTCCATCGCGATAGTCAAGTTCCATAAGGAAGCTTTGACCACCGTATTCACATTCAAGCTGCGATGGCATCAATGAACTGAAAATAATACGACCTCCACGCACAATAGCATTAGAGACTTGTCGTTCGCCGAAATTGCTCGCATTCGCAACCCCTTCAACTTTTTGCGGCAAAAGCTCCAATTTAAAGCCCTTGTGCACATCCCAATCTATCTCATTGTCAGACAGGTCCCTCAATAGGTACTCAGTATCATCAACACCATCGTCATCGGTATCAAAGGTTTGCGTGTACTGGTCCAGAATGTATTGATCAAGCAAATCCCCACTGGAGACACTTGTATACCCGCTCACATTCTTATCCCATATTCCGTAAAATGCCTGGGTAGGCTGGGAGAAGCTATCGTTGTCTCCTACCTCAATGTACTTACCCGTGCCAAAGTACACCATAAAGCCACCGAGTTTGTTTGGATGAAAAGCTGCCTGTGGTTGAGTTGTAATAGGCTGTGAACTTGCCGTCGTGAATAACGGCTCAGGGGACCCAGATGCATACGAATGAAAGTCCCAGCTCGATGAATTCGAACTGGTAACGTCAAGCTTCCAGAGATTACCTTGAATATCGCCCGCGTAAATATAGTCGACTACGCTGTCCGCATCTTGATCGATTAAAAGTGGCGTCGCCATGCCGTTAGGTGTCGACATACCGCTAGGGTCTTGCGCACTACCGGATTGAGAATCAAACTTTCTAATGATGCTTCCATCTTGTATATCCACTACGTAAACTACGGCATTACCAGTGGTACTGACATTCCCATCATTCTCTGTATTGTTATAGCCATTACCGAAAACTGCGACCCAGCTTCCGTCTGCCATCTTGGCGATTTGTGGTTTGCCGAACGTATAACCAAGATCCTGATCATGGGTATCATCGAATTCCCACAATACGATATCCGCCGCATTGGATTCGTCGAATACGCTGGGATCGGTCACGTCCAACGCATAGATCGCTTGGCCTCCGGCCCCCAATCCGCCTGCCAGCACGGTACGCCATGTACCTGAAACTGAAGTGACCGGGTCCAGCATTCCCGCGAAATACGCGTCCATGATATTCGGACTGGCATCAACGAAGTAGCGATGGATGTAGTCGGTTGTTGCCAGTTCTGCAAGATTTTCATACACGGCATGGGGAACGAAGCCCAGGATTTCCTGGCCTGTTGAACTATCGAAGCCGTGCAAAATACCATCATTTCCACCTACGTAAACTACTCCGGATCGATTCTCCCAATCCGACGCGAAATCGCTGTAACTTCTGGTTTCGATCGTATCCGGAAACCGAAATCCGGGGGCACCTACGTATTTAGGATCAGAATTTACTATGTCACCCATTGTGCCACTTCTGTATCGAAAGTTTTGTCCTATTGTTTGATTCGATGTATCTCCCCTCAGGTAGTTAACCAGGTCCTCTCCGAATGCCTGATTCTCAGCTATCTCGGTGGGATTGCTTGTCGTAAGGGAATGCGGTGCGTTGACCATCAAACGTTCGATTTGATCAGTCGACAGCTCTGTCAAGCTATTGGGCAGCTTGTAGTTGGTTGGAAAACGAAAGGGGATACCCTTGCCTTCCGGTGATCCACCAGGGATGGTATCTATCTCCGGATTCCATGTGATTAATTCCCGCCCTGTATTGTAATTCTGCAAATCAAGCCTGGAACCTGCATCCCATTCCGGCTCAGGCTCAATCGAGCCATCGGACCTGATTTCGTACTTTAGCAGCTCACCCCGCCAGTCAGTACTGTCGAACCTTGCCTGGAATATAGCCGAGTCTGCTTTAAGCGATCCGGTATTTGTGGCAACCGAAGCTGACGATCCTACTCGGTCCGCAATCTCCGACAGTGCCACGGCAAGTGCATCCACTACTGCCTCTGGTGATTGGGCTGACACAAAATACCCTTTACTGTTATAGGCAGCATGCCAGAGGTCATCGATTTTTTCCGGATCAGAATCAAACGGATCGCCCCAATCCGAGGACTCTGTCAGTTCGGGATCCGGATAATTGTCGTTATCGGTATCCACGAGCTCGCCATTGACTCCGAATGCCAGGGTAAACGTGACCATGTGCTGTTTGTTGTTGTCATCCAGCAAGGTGGTTGGCACCTGGTTGGGTAGTGAACTCAAATCTGTTTCATAGAAGTAGCGCGCAACATCAGCTACAGTATCACTGATACCGTCGCCGTCCTCATCACCAATTGCGCTGGTATGCGGTGAACTACCGTTCCAGTATCCATCTGTAAGAAGTAGTGAATAATTCTGTTGGCAGGATGCTGTTATGGGGTCAGCGTAAGCCGAGTAGTAGTTTGAATAATAGCGCCCAACACGCTCCAGTCCGCGTCGAAGCGGAGTCCCGTTAGACTCCCATTCGTAACTCATCATCGCCTGCAACAGGGCTACATTATCATCATTGTAGTTGGTGTCACCATCATCCGGAACTTCAATGAAAAGATCATCGTAGTTATTGATGACGCCGAGGCCATAACGAAAGGAGCTATAGGCAGTTATCACTCTAGCTATAGCACCTTTGGCGACAAAGGATCGCTTGCGATAATATTGATACCAGTTCGCTATATTTTGCTGTACCTCCGATACGGAACGTCCAAAACCATCAACATCTGAACCAGACAGCGTAGAGTCTGTCTGTACCGTACCGAAACAATCCTCATAGGGCGGATCGTCCTGAGCATCATCTAAATCGCAGCCTGGCAAAGCCTGAATCCCGGCTGCGTCCGCAGTAACGAATTCCTGTCTCAGTACATCCGAAGAATTAACTGTGTATTTAGTATGAGAATCATATAGATCAACTCTTCCGTTCGGTGTATCGGTCACATCGTTAGGACCGTCAACCTGCGTTCCATTATACCCGTGATCGTCTGTATAGACCTCATATATGAAACCGGTTAAATCGCGGGTAGAGGAATAACCATCTGTTCCAGGCTGCGGATTACTGCGAGCGGCAACGAAGCTTGCATTCGGAAAGCCTACCCAGGGACTATAGGTTATGGTCGGGTTGTAGTACATCACATTCAGATCTGATGAACGAATGCGCCAATCTCTATCTGTTACCCTCTGTTCGTTGTCTTCAAGCACCGCATACGAACAGCTATTGTAAGCCGCATCCGACTCGTCGTAAATGTACGCATAATCTCTTCGTCCGGAACAGGTGCCGCTTGAGGCATACGCAGTAAAGAGTCCGTCTTCAACGTGCGCAACATTGTTGTCACCCCAGTAGTTAAAATAATATTGATAATCCTTGGTTAAAACTTCCCAGTCCATGGAGCCGGAATCGTCGACCATGAAAAAGATATTCGGGTCGATCAGTGTACCCAGATAGAGTGGACTGCTAGCTAAATTCAATTCCGCGGCATCGACCGTATCCAGAGAAACGCTCAATCCGAATACTGATAACACGTAGGTTACTAGTAGTTTAAAATGTGTCGAGATGTCCATGCCATCCTCCGGCAGTAAATCGCATACGAAAGCGTGATTATTCGTAGTACTTAACGAATGTTGATTGAAGCGTAACTTCGGCGGACCCGGTAAAGCCTTCCGCTCTTGACGTAATTCTGTGGAACACACGTGGCAATGGAACATTACCATTACCTATGCCGATGGACTGACCAACTGAGGCCTCAAGTAAATGCTCAATGACGTACTGGGGCTGAGAATTTACCGTGGAAAAGTCCGCCAATGAATTAGAGTTGGAGTTCCACCACGACCCATCGTTTCCGGGATCCTGCCACCATGCCAGTGCGTCACTACCGTCTGGATCCATGGAATCTCGAACCCAGACTGTTGTGGACCCGTTGGAACTGGTATCTGGCAATTCAATCTGAGCATCCAGCCACTCTTCAGCCACTTTTAACGCAGACTCGGCAGCCTGAAATGCTGCGGTTTGATCCTGGAGATTTCCTGACATTCTTTCTTCTAGAACGCTCGTTTCCATTCCAGTTACCGCCATCATTGTCAGAACAACGAGAAAGATCAAGCAAAAGATTAGTACTGCTCCCCTTTGTTTATCGGGACGATGCAGCTGCCTTGCTGGAAATCTCTTTGCTTTTTCAAATCTGGTTTTCATTTTCTTAATCCCAAGGAATCTTTAATCAACTATGAAAGTCCCCGACAGATTCTGCCCGAACCAGCGTTGAGGCGGGCCCACAGCCTCCGGTACCTTCCTTGATGGACCGACATATGCCAGCGGCCAGGCGCCTTGCCAGTGAACTCGCCTGAAAGCCGGAGCATTTCCATAAATTGTGTGACATTCCTTTACCTCTATTACAGGCCAAGTGCGCGGTTTCGCACACTTATTGTAGAGCTGAAAACCCGTCTTAAACGTCGATCCGCGGGCAAATCACCATTCGCTCCCTCGCCGTCGTATTCGACACCATTGAACCGATAAGCCTGTGCAACCGGTACGATTGAGTCATCGGGTGATTGAAACAGCAGACTGGCTCGAACACTGACTACCCGTCCCCAATCGGTCGCTGGAACCTGATCAGCTGGGACATAGCTATCAGCTGTATTTTGACTGTCTGCATCGGTATTAATACCGTATAACAGCTGAAGGCTTTCCACGCCCTCTATCAATTCTTCAATCACGGTTGGAGCGGCAGTCGTTCCTAATCGGGCTCGGAACAGTGACGGTACATTTGCAGCCGCATCATCTCGTTTACCGACATACAATATCGTTCCTTCCAGTTTCATTACTTCCGCGCCTGGCCGTACTGTTACTACCGGGTTAGCTATATTTCCTGGGTTACAACCGGTACTGAGTGTGATATTAAGTGAAACTCCTGCCCCGTTTGCAATAGCACATGCCTGCACGATATCTATCTGTTCGCAATCGTTAAGCACCAGAACATCTCCGGCAACAATATCAATCGGCGAAATATTGACAACTGGATTGACGCCGGCAGTAACACTGTTTACCACCCCAACATCTCCTGATGTGTTCCATGCACAGACTATGTCTGACCCGGGAACTACCTGCAGTACCGGCAAAATATTCCCGCCGGTAGTACCCCACCAACCGTTATTGCTGCTGACGGTTGCAATCGAATCAAGGCTGTTGAATACGGAACCCGGGTCAGTCCCATTGGCCTCCCATCCTTGCAGACCCGTTTCCGGTTGGAAATTCGCGGGAGGGGCATCCAGGATATTGTTGACATTGCTATCATCCTGAATACTTTGACAGCCAAGATAGCCAGCCGTGTGCAATTCCTGACTCAGATAGTTGAACGCAAACCTGCCATTCTCCTGAATTCTGGCGTTGGCTTCACTACTGCGTTCAGCAGCGTCATTCCCGGTATATATCTCCAGCACACCAACTGACAGACCCAGCCCTAATACCATTGCAACCAGGAGCTCCACTATACTCAGGCCCGCCATCCGGCGTGGGAGATTGATCCTGTCTGTAACTCGATTGCTCACATCAATTACTCCGGTTGAAACTCAATGACCAGTCTCTCATTGGCAGTGCCGTCGCGGTCGCTATCCCACCAGATTTTGATCGCATAGATGTCTCCACCACCTGAACAAGCATTTAGTGCAGGTGTGCCATCATTGGGGGTAGTGTCGCGACAAACGACGGCGGTCCCGCCAGGCAAGTTCGCCGCTACTGCTGCATCCCATTCAAACAAATCATTGGCAGCCATTTGTGCTGAGGAGCAGCTAGCGGCTGTATAGCAGGCCCCGCTCGAAGCACCGGCTGAATCGTCATAGTTTCCAGACACTACTGCGGTGATGTTTGACCGCATTCGATCAGTCATATCATTGGCCAAAGTAACGGCCTGCGTGCGAAAGTAGGCGGCCTGATTGCCAACTATCCCTTCTGCCTGCAACGCTGCCATACCGAGCAGGCCAACCGAGACCACGAACAGCGAAACCAGCACCTCGATCATTGTAGATCCCGATTGGCTGTCTTGACTTGGTGATCGTTCAAAAACAGGAAATAGTGTCATGGGCACTCACCTTCAATAATCAACGGTCTGCCCACGACAGACAATTGGACACAACGTGTGAAATAAGGTGATGAGGTTTCGGATTCGATTTCGAATTCCTGCGGACCACCCGTCGCATTGAATCCCATGCTGTCAAACGACATCAATCCGGCAGTAGAGCTAATAGCCGATGAAGAACGTCCTGTTCCGACAACCCTGATAATTTCATCACCGATGTCTATGGACCCTGCCGCACCGTCCGCGTCTCCGTTGGCATCCTCGAACACAATCCAACCTGTAGACCATTGATCGGTTTCACAGTCCGTTCCGAGGTTGTTTGTTGCACATAGATGAATATCCGTACCCCGCTTTACCGCTTCGGAACGTGCCAGGTTCAGACTGGCCACCAGTTCTTTCTGGCTGGCGCGTGTGGCGACGTTTTCTACAGTATCGCGGAATCCCGGAACACCGATAGACAATAGAATTCCAAGGGCAGTTAAAACGATAAACATCTCGATTATCGTGAATCCATGAACTCGACAGATTGGGACATTACCGGTCGACCCGCACTCTCCCCGCCGGGGAAAAGTTGTAAGATCTTTCGCTCGCATGAGTGTCGCCTCTTCTTAATTCGAACCTATGGACCAATATTCATTCCGTCCCGTTCCTTGGGATTCATTCTTTGAAGCACGCGCTCACTGAACGCACACTTAGACGCATGAAGGCCAAGCATACAGCGATCCTACTGGTCGTTCATCAGCCTGATTCGCGTTTTGTGATTACATTCACATTACGGAACCTTGGATGAATTATGAGAAGACTCTGCGGGAGTCTGTCGGGCCTGAAAGGGCTTTCAGGCGAGCCCACCGCCTTCGCTGCCGCGCCTTGACAGGCCGACGCATGCCGGCGGTCAGGCGCCTCAGCAGTGATCTCCCCTGCAATTCGGAGTATTTTCATTATTGATCTAAGATTCCTAAACGAGTCTTATTGTCATGAAAAGGAATGTCGTAAGCATTTTTTTGCTGCACGATACTTCGCTCGCGACTTTCCGATTCTTTAGACCACAAAGCAGTTCTCAATAACGATGGTCGCAAATATACTTAGCTACTCTGTTCAAACCTGGATTCGCATGACCCGGCATAACCCTGGAGTTAAAATGGTAGACGACGTAATTGGCCCTAGCCCGACACATCTGGCAAACGAAAGTGAGTTGTTCGAAAAACTTGTCAGGCAGCTTGAGGCCCGGGGCTATGCAGTAGTTGAGGACGCACTGCCCAGGGCCCTGGGAGCCGGCCTGCTGGAGTATTTCCGTACGATCAGGCACGATGAGTTTCGGGAAGCCCGCATCGGCCGGGGTACCGGCCGGTGGCAGGACCGGTCGGTGCGACGGGATCGAATCCACTGGATCCAGGCTAACCATCCCCAGGGCACAGCCTGGCTGGGCTGGCTCGATGACTTGCGGCACTTTCTGAACCGGCGGCTGTATCTTGGGCTGCGCAGCATGGAATCCCACTTTTCCCTTTACCACGCCGGCGATTATTACCGCCGCCACCGGGATGCCTTCAAGGGACAGGCTAACCGCTTCCTTTCCCTGGTTACCTACCTGAATCCCGGCTGGGAACAGGACCTGGGCGGCGAACTGGTACTCTATTCACCTGACCCGGAATCCAACGACACCACGGAACTGGTCCGGGTATTGCCGAAAATGGGTACCCTGGTACTGTTCCTTAGCGAGGACTATCCTCATGAAGTACTCCCGGCAGCGCAGGACAGGATCAGTGTTGCTGCCTGGTTTCGCCGGTCCGATTTACCCACGGATATCCCGGAAGCATTGCCGTGACGCAGACCCGGCCGGCCAGGTCGACAAGCGTGAAATCTGGCGTTAGCATGGCAGTCATACTGGGCCGGTATAACATCTGGAACGACCGGCATGCCCCGAGACAACGATTTCGATAACAACAAGAAGCGCAGAACAGCCCATGATCTACAAGAGTCCCCTCCCTGACCTGGAAATTCCTGAACGGAACCTCACCGAGGTTGTCATGCATCGCGCCGGCGAACTGGCCGACAAACCGGCCATGATTGACGGCCCCACCGGTCGGACATTCACCTACCAGCAGTTGCATGGACTGATCCACAAGTTCGCCAGGGGCCTGGCTGACCGCGGGTTCAGCAAGGGTGACGTTCTGGCCATTTACATGCCCAACGTCCCCGAGTACGCCGTGGCCTTCCTGGGAACCGCAACTATCGGCGGCATTAACACCACCATCAATTCACTGTACTCGCCAAAGGAAGTGGCCTTTCAGCTCCGGGACTCCGGTGCCCGGTTCCTGTTGACCATTCCCCAGTTCATGGAAACCGCTACCCAGGCCGTGGCGGAAGCCCCGGTGCAGGAAATATTCGTTCTCGGCGAAGCTGCCGGTGCCACGCCAATAGCCGAACTGCTGAACAACGATGGACAACCACCGCAGGTGGCTATCGACCCACGCAAGGACCTGGTGGCCCTGCCCTATTCCAGCGGGACCACTGGCCTGTCCAAGGGGGTGATGTTGACTCACTACAACCTGGTGGCCAACATGGTCTGCGCCTCATCACAGGGACACGCCAGTGAAGAGGATATTTTTCTCGGCCTGTTACCGTTCTTTCATATCTACGGCATGGTGCTGATCCTGAATATGGGATTGTATAAAGGGGGGACCATGGTCACCATTCCCCGCTTCGAACTGGAACAGTTTCTCGAAATCGCCCAGCGCTACCGGCTCAGTTACATGAGCCTGGTACCACCGCTGGTGCTGGCGCTGGCGAAAAGTCCCCTGGTGGATAACTACGACCTGTCGTCACTGCGTATGATCGGCAGCGGCGCCGCCCCGCTGGGCGGTGAACTGGAAACAGCCGTCAGCAAACGTCTGGACTGTATTGTTTACCAGGGCTATGGCCTTACCGAGGTCAGTGGTGCCAGCCACGTCAATCCACCGAACCCCGAAGCGATCAAATCCGGATCCGTGGGACCGGCGGTGCCAAACTGCCTGACCCGGGTGGTGGACGTGGAATCCGGCAGAGACCTGGAGCCCGGGGAGAAAGGAGAGATTTGGATCAAGGGGCCATTTGTCATGCAGGGTTACCTGAACAATCCCGAGGCCACCGCCAATACCATTGACGCCGATGGCTGGTTTCACTCCGGCGATATCGGCTATGTCGATGACGACGGCTATTTCTACGTGGTTGACCGGCTGAAAGAGTTGATCAAGTACAAGGCGTACCAGGTGGCACCGGCGGAACTGGAAGCATTGCTGGTCAGTCATCCAGCCATTGCCGATGCAGCGGTAATTCCCAGCCCCGACGAGGAGGCCGGTGAAGTACCCAAGGCCTTTGTGGTATTGAAGGAACCACTGGATCCCCAGGAAATCATGGACTGGGTGGCAGACCAGGTGGCATTCCACAAGAAAATCCGGCGCCTGGAGATTGTCGACGAGATACCCAAATCCAGCTCTGGAAAAATATTGCGGCGCGTACTGGTAGAGCGGGAACGCGAAAAGCTGACAGCCGCTACCTGATAGTTGTCGAACAGGCTGTTGAAAAACATCATGAGGGCAGCCAGGACGAGGCGAAAATTGTCGAAACAGCGCAGTAGAAGTAACAGCAGTAGAGGTAACAGATGTACAAGCCAGTAATATTCGCAGCAAACCTGTTTTTTTCCAGCACACTGTTCGCCCAGAATGCCCTGCCGGCGGCAGCGGACCTGGACGAAGGCTGGCATGCCATACCCACCGGCGGTCTCTGTTCCGCCGGCACACCCTACCAGTTCTATGCCAGGACTTCCGCCGCCAGCGACGACCTGCTGATCTACTTCAATGGCGGCGGTGCCTGCTGGTTCGGCCAGGCCTGCGACCTGAACAGTCAGCCCAATGTACACAGCCCGTTTGCCGACATGGACGGCAATAACCCGTCACTGGCCCACGGCATTTTCGCCGAAAACATGGCGGACAACCCGTTTCGGGATTACCACATGGTGGTACTGCCCTATTGCACGGGTGATGTCCACATCGGTGCCGGCGAGCGATTTTATTCCTACCGTGATGCCGAGGGCGGCGAGGTTACCATCAATACGTTCCATAATGGTTTCGCCAACAGCACGACAGTCCTGGAATGGGTATATCGCAATTTTAGTTCACCATCGCGGGTGGTCATCGGCGGCAGCAGCGCCGGCGCCATCGGCTCGTCCTTTTACGCCGGGCTGGTTGCTGAGCATTATGCCGACGTACCCGTCGTACTTCTGGCCGATGCCGCCGGCGGATACAATCCACCCAACCTCGCGGACACTTTCAATGCCTGGGATACGGCAGCCATTTTGCCGGACTGGCCGGAATACAAGGGTGAGACCAATGACAGCCTCACCTTTGAAGACTTTTATATCGCCAGCGCCAGTCACAGCCCCAACCTGACCATCGCCCAGTACAACGCGGCCGAGGACCGGGTACAGTACAATTTCTCCTATCTTCTCGGGGACAGAATCGACAGTTTCAGCCTGGCGCAACGCATTCTGAATCATTACGTGGAAATAGAAAGCGGAGTGGACGACTTTCACAGCTACACCGCCGGTGGTACCGTGCATACCATTCTGGTCAGCCCGGTTTTTTACGAGTACGAGGTGGAGGGAGTCCGGTTCGTGGACTGGGTGGACGACCTGGTCAACGGCCGACCGGCAAGGGACATCAGCTGTGTCAACGAACCCGCGGGTTGCGCCGCAGCGCCTGGCGAGTCACCTTGACCAGGATAAGGCGAAGGCGCAGTGCCGCTTTTCAGCGGACAGCCTTATCGACCTGCTGACCCCGGAAAAATCGACAACGATACGCCAGTACAATCAACCAACAACAGGAGATTGACCCATGAATACTTCTTTTAACGCGATGCTGTCGGTGCTGGTTGCCGGTCTGTTCGCGACTTCGGCAGTGGCACAGGGCGGTGGCTCCATTATTATCAATGAGAAGGAAGTCGAGACGGTGTTCGACCAGGGCCTGGTAAACCTGGCCACTGGCCGCAGTGTCAGCGACATCGTGGTACGCCACGTGGATGTGGGCGAGGAATTTATGGGCGTATCGGTGGTACAGCGCAGCAGCAAGGAGGTTACCGAGGAGGAAACCGGTATCGCCCACACCGATCTTGATGAAATCTACTACATCGTCTCCGGGGAAGGCACCATGGTCACCGGTGGTGAATTTATCGACGTGCAGATCACCCACAGCAATCTGCTGGGCGAAATGCAGCGTGGCGTAATAAAAAACGGCGTGTTGCAGAAGGTGAAACCCGGTGACATTGCCATCATTCCCAAGGGCATGCCCCATGGCTGGCACGAAATCGTCACCGACAACATCGGCTATATTATTTTCCGCGGCGATCCCAATCAGGTAATGGACCTGAAATATGAGTAGGCATTGTCGGTGCAGGCGCATCTCTTGAAATTACAGAAAATCACAGGACCTTAAACTATAGATATTTAATTTGTCCGACGAGATCAAACTGAAGATCACTGCCAAGATTCCAGATCGAATACGCTAAAAAGTTGCCTAATACCCCTAGGCACAGGTAGGTCTTAACTTGAAAATTACCTGCATTTCGGAAGTGCGGTAAACCTTAAAATACTGATTCGTTGGAGTCCTTAGGTTCGATGAATATCTGTGTTATTTGAACTTTTATCAAATCTCGACTTCTGTAAGTATATACATGGATTCTGCATCGCATACACGAAATATTCGAATCTGGCTATTATTGCGAAATGTTGTGAATAAGTGCAGGTGGAAAAAACTGAATCTGAGAAATTACGATCAAATTTCGAATAATTTGCTTACTTTGCAAACTGATCGATGCATTGCCAGGGAGTTCGTGGTTTCTTTCCATCTAGTGCGGTAACTGAAAAATCCGAGTGCATCTTGAAGCAGGCTGACCTATTAAGGCAAAAGAAGTAGAAGCAATCAAATTCAACACCAAATGCCTTACGAATTGAGCATTTTTTTCGGTATTTCCAACTGGTATTCAGCGACATATGGAGCCATGCGATGGGTAATCGACGACTAATTTGCGGGCATTGTCATCATCCTTCACACCAAACACCAGGTACGCTTGGGCGAACAGATTTCGCTGATCCAAACCGCAAGATTTATATACCCCAAAAAAACCCTCCATTTACTTTTGAACAAATAGACGCGTTCATAAACTTCTATAATCGGAGGCAACCTCTACGGCCCAGCTTCAGTTTTGGTGGAGATGGGTACGGACCTGGCGCAACCAAGTTACTTCATATCTGGGACAGCTATAAACTATCAAGCCGGCAGCAGATCAACGCCGTCAAAGCTTTGCAGCGAACGATGAGTGCTGCTGCGAAAAGGCTGGAAATTGAAACTTTCGAACTAAGAAAACTTCTAAATACAAACGCTCAAAATTTTAATTTTTTCTCCGGTCAAGAGAACTGGATTTCTAAACGTGACGATGAATTGCTGGAATTATCAGATAGCATCAGGAAGCTGCGAAGAGATATGGGAGTACCGCTCCAGTTTCTAGTTTCGAGTAGTTTATTCAATAAAAACAAAACAGCTACGGAAAGCTATTTATCACTCAATCGACATTTTAGGGATATTCGTAAGTATGTTCGCAGATTAGAAAAAATCACAGGTAATTATAAGAATATACGCAATGGTATCGAGAACAGTCTAGGACTGATTATAAGGTCCGAGATTTTCAGGAAACGATTGACGAGTCTGTCTTCATTCGCCAAAGGAGTTGCGATGTCAACTGGTGCAGACCGTATTCCCAGTGTCGCAAAATATACGGACAGACGTGGACGGCTGGATAAATTAGTATCTGAGATAGAAAAAATAAAATTTGAACTTAGACAGGAGAAAAGCAGAGCAAGTCTGTCTCTATATTCGTCAAAATTAGGTCTGGATAAACCAAGGAAGGAAATCATTAGTGTCGCCAAGGGAAGCATTCCATTGGAAGGTAAAAGCGAGTTTAAAGAAAAATGGCGGAATGTTATCAATGTTGCACAGACCTTATTCGACTACAATTTGGACGGCAAATTGACTATAGATGACATGGATTAGATTGCGCTGGCACGATTTAGCGACTTGTTCAGCCAAGGAACATTTAGAAAAAGCTAGGTTGAATAAGCCGAACTTGTTTCCCTTTAGCCAGATTTGTGATTAAGGATTAGCTTCACTAAAAGGCAACAATTATCATCAACAAGAGCTTAGAATATGCTTGTTTTCGATTTACTCTGCTGCAACTGAAGATCATTCTTAGAGATAGAAATATAAATGGAGGCTGCCATGAAGGGCTCAAGCATTTCGTACCAGGCCGTATTGTCCCTGCTGTTTCTGCTCGCAGCAGGCCAGCCAACCGCGCAGACCATCGGCGTCCCGGTGCAGCCGCTGGGAGAAGGACCCTGGGTTTTTGATACCGCCGAACAGCACAAAATTCGCGTCAGTGTCGTCGCCAGGGGTCTTGCTCATCCCTGGGCTATCGCTTTTCTGCCGGATGGCGACATGCTGGTAACCGAAAGGGACGGACGACTGCGCCACATCCACGACGATAAGCTGGACCCGGTCCCTATCGCCGGTGTACCGGTAGTCAGAACCGATGGCAACGGCGGCCTGATGGATGTCGCGATTCATCCCGGATTTTCCCAGAACCGGCTGCTTTACCTGACCTACACCAAGCCGGTGGAGAACGGCTGGGGCGCCCCGTCCCTGGCTGTTGGCCGGCTCAGCGGTGACCGGCTTACCGATGTACGTGACCTGATGGTCACCGAAGCCTACGAAGGCAACTCCGGCTTGAACGGACGGGTCGCTTTCGGTGCCGACGGCAAGCTGTATATGTCCACCGGCGGGCGCGTGGGTGATGCCGCGCAGAATCCCGCCAGCCTGCGGGGTAAAGTCCTGAGACTGGAAGACGACGGCTCCGTGCCCCCGGACAATCCCTTTGTGAACAGCCTGGCCTACCGGCCAGAGATATACACCCTGGGACATCGCAACACCCTGGGTCTGATGATGCACCCGATAACCGGGGCCATGTGGCAACACGAAAACGGGCCCAACGGCGGCGACGAGATCAACATCCTCCTGCCGGGTCGCAATTACGGCTGGCCAGTGGTCAGCTTCGGTCGCTTTTATTCAGGCGAAAGAGTCAACCAGCATCCCACGCGGGAAGGGTTCGAAACTCCGCTGCTGGTGTGGCTGCCCGCCATTGCCGCGTCGGGCATGGCAGTCTACACCGGTGACCGGTTTCCGGCCTGGCAGGGCAATCTGTTTGTCGGCTCATTGCGTATGGGCGGCATACCCGGTACGGGACACTTGCAGCGGATCGTCTTCAATGAACGAACCGAAGAGATTCGTCGGGAACTGATGCTGACGGAACTCAGACGCCGGATTCGCGAGGTACGGCAAGGACCGGACGGATTGCTCTACCTGCTCACCGATGACGAGGACGATGGCGCCTTGCTGCGCATCGAACCGACACAATAACCACGGTACTGGAACTATCTGTCCGTAAACCTCATGGCTCGTGTTCGAATTGCAGACCTGTCCGACGCCAGGGAACTTGCCCAACTTGCGGAAAAAACGTTCAGGGACGCGTTCGCTGCCCAGAACACTGCTGAGAACATGGATGTCCACTGCCAATCCACATATGGCGAGGATATCCAGGCGAGAGAGATCTCCAGCGCGGATTACCACACGCTGGTCGTGGAGGAAAAGGAAGGACTGATCGCCTATGCTCAGCTGCGGTGGGTAAATCCTCCTGACTGCGTCACGGCAGCTTCTCCCGGTGAAATTCTGAGGCTTTACGTGGACAGGCACTGGCATGGAAGGGGCGTGGCCCACCAGTTAATGGCTGCCTGCCTGGACAACATGGTCCAGCGGAATTCCGATATCGTCTGGCTGGGTGTCTGGGAACACAATCCCAGGGCGATTACTTTTTACCGGAAATTCGGCTTCGTTACCGTTGGAGAACATATTTACCCGGTCGGTCAGGATCCCCAGCGGGATATCATCCTGGCGAGACCGGCGCGGACTTCCGTACCGGAACCCGGCAGCTAGTTTGTTGCGACAATACCGCTACACCAAGGAACCTCTGACCAATGATGGAAATACTCTGGCAGTCAGGCGACTTCACTGTCGCCGCTATTCTGTCTCGACTGACTACAGATCGGCGATGGACTGGAAGAAAGTGAAATGAATCAACACGATGTCGAAAAATTCAAGTCACAACTGCTGACACTGCAGGCCGAGCTGGCCGGTCTGGAATCCCTGTCCAAAGATTCGACTGCCACGGTCGAGCTTGATCAAAGCAGCGTAGGCAGGTTATCCCGCATGGATGCCCTGCAGGGACAACAGATGGCCCTGGAAGCCGGGCGTCGGAGAAAACAGGAGCTGCAGCGAATCAGGGCAGCCCTGGATCGAATAGAAAACGGGGAGTTCGGCTACTGTCTATCCTGTGGGGATGAAATCGCCTTGGGGAGACTGGCGATTAATCCTGCCACCAATCACTGCGTGCGCTGTTCTGATTGATTGTCGACACGCAAACATTGCCCAACCCCCTAATTGCGATCAATTCGCATCCAGTTCCCTGACTTTGTCTTCCACCCACCTGGCAATCATGGGTTCTCGCACCCAGCGCGGCGGACAATGTCCGTCAAGGTCCAGAATCACGGTTTCCCTGTCTGCCGCTGAATTCAGAAAAACCGCCAGATCATCAAGGGGGGAAACCGGGTCGTTGTTGGTACTGATCACCAGTAATGGCGTATCAATGACCGTTTCCCCGCCGATGAAGCCTTGTATTGCAAGGGAGGTTTGCGCGACCAGTGGGCTCAACTCCGCGGTAGGCCTGTCCAGCAGGCCAAATCTTGCCTTAACTCCATCCATAGTCAGGCGGGGCAGCTGGTCCAGGGCTTGCGCAGGCATAACGAACGGTGAATGCAGTGGTGCACACATACTGACAACGCCGGCAACTTGCAGTCGGTAGAAGGCCCGGGCGGCGGCATTGCCGCCAAAGCTGCCGCCAACGATAAAAATGCTGTCCTGCCGGGCACCGTCATATTGCCGCAGATAACGCAGCGCTGCTTCCAGCATCTGGTCGCTGCCGTCCTGCATTGAGAGTGCTCGTGCTTCGCCGATACCTGGCATATCGACAGCCAGCATTGCTATACCGCGAGATTCCAGTTCCCAATAGAACAAGTCGAAGCTGTCCTCTTTAGTGACATCAGAACCGAAGGTGTTGATCACGAATGGGAATGGACCTTGTCCAGCCGGCTGATGGAGATAGGCATTGACCGGCACATCGCCAACGGTCAACTCAATATGCCTGACCGGCACATTCATTAACTGTCCGGCTTCCAGGTAAGTGGCGATGGCCTTTTCCAGGGCCCGGGCATCATCAGTCCTGCCCAGATGTGGCCAGGAACCGGTCGTGTAGTAAGTCAACGCCGCGCGAAGCTTCGCCAGCCGACCTGGACCGGTCAGATCCTGGGCCTCGGCAACAGCCTCGTCGCCAGCCTGAATCCACTCGTAGGACCAGTTACCCGGTGCAAACTCGATCTGCGTGTCCACGAACTCGGGTATCCGTTTTACTCCCTGTGAGCGTTCAATATTGTCAAGAACCGCCTGAATCACATTGAGTGAGGCACCCTTGGTAAGCCAGGTTTGTATATCGTGAGAGTGATACCAGCCTTCGGCTGATTCCTCTTCTGTTAAGAAGGCTGATTGTTGCGCGCTTGCTGCTGCAGTAAACAATACACCGCAAATAAACGCGGTGAACAGTCGATAGTGTCCCATGAGAATTCTCCTGTCCTGACTAATGTCAAGATATCTTGACGTTATCCCCAGATTACGGGGCCACTGCTAGACTGTCAAGTATTATTGACATATCATGGTCCCATGGTTGACGCTAAAACTGATCTTCAACTGCGAGAGAGCATCAAGGCTCTGCTGCGGGATTCCCTGGATTGGATTGAGCAGGAGCAACTGGTGCTGCTGCAGGACTCACCCTATGCCAGTGCTTCCAATGCCGAGATGAGGCTGTTTGCCGCACTGCGCGGGAAAAGCCGATCCATTTCAGAACTTTCGCGGTATCTCTCAATTTCCAGGCAGGCTGTGCACCAGACGGTGCATAAACTGATTGAGCGAGGCATCGTCAGGCTGGAGTCGGCTGAATCGGATAAACGTGAAAAACTCGTTGTCATTACCGACAAAGGCAGAGAAGCGCAGAAAATCACTGCCGAGCATTTCCGGATCATCGAAAACAGGATGGCCAGAAATATTGGCCGCAACAACGTGGAAGTTCTGCGCAGGTTACTGAAGGAAAATCTGCTGAAATCCGGCACGGCAGACTGATTCGTCACAATTTTTAAGGATCGGTATGAGTTGATTCCGGTAAATGGAGAAAGCGCATCATTGATGCTGCAATCAGTGATGGTCTTCTCCATTGACACTTTCTGTTGCTTTTTGTAAACCGACCAACTGGTAGATACAGAATCTCCCGTGATTCTGATCGGCACATTGGCCCGAAGCAGATCCCAATGCAAGCCTGGTGACTATCTCCGGGTCAACCAGGCATTCCGCGAAATTCGTTTAATTTACGTTCCAATATGGTATGGTTTTCTTCTAATTCCAGATCCCACGGCAGCAGAAGCTGACCGGCAACAAGGTCTTCCCGGTGAGCAACCGTTTTAAGGAACCGAAAAGACACAAGGTCTTCCAGGCTGCCGCGGGCTATCCCCTGGTACCGGACCCGTTTCGGCTGCATCAACGGTCGGCTGATAGCATCAGGCTATCTTCAGCCAGTGTAGTTCCATCGACCACAACTATCACTGCCAGGTCAGCCGGGCTTCAGCCAGGTCTTCGCTTCAGAGTCGGGACATCCGCACCATGAGGCTGCGACTTTTATCTTTCTATATTGCGCTTTGCATCCTTTCGCTGGTGTTGCCGATTATCATCGCCAGGGTAGAAAGCATCCACCAATACCTTACCTTTGCCTGCATGCTGACCGGCGTCTTTTTCTCGCTGGACGCCTTCGTCTGGTTTTTGACCAGGCAATACCAATCAGATGACCCCGTTCTCAATACGATTCAATCCATCCGCGTGGTGTTCATGGCCGCCAGTGTTCTGCTGATTAATTATGTCGCTTATATCAAGCCCGCCCCGACAACATTACTGGATTGGCACTTCTGGATTTTCCTGTCCTTTTCGGGATTTCTTTCGGTCTATGCGTTATTCTGGTTTGTACTCCCACGAAGGGACCTGCTGTTGCTGGGCCATGCCGTCCGCACGTGGAAGCTGGGCCTGCCGAAACTCCGGACTGCCAACCAATACACGATTCTGTACGCGATTTTTGCAATTCTGTACCTGGGGGCGGTGGTCAGCCCGATCTCTTTTGACCTGAACAGGGAAGCGGATTTACTGAATTTCGTGATCCTGAGTGCGTTCTCGGTTGTCATCTACTGCCTGGTGGGACCGTTATTCTGGATAGCAATCAGATCCTCCTACACCATGGGTGACAATTGCTTTCTGAGCTATGCACGCAGTGACGGAGAACTGGCCGAGGTCCTGCGCAGCGGTCTGCAGGCACGTGGGTTTGGCTGTTTTCAGGATATTGAAGGGGTGCGCGCCGGGGACGAATTATCCCAGACACTGGGGGAGGCTATCGCGAATTCCGATGTGTTCATCCCTCTGCTGTCCGAAGCCAGCCTGCAAAGCCCCTGGGTAAGGGACGAGATATTTCTCGCCCTGCATTACGCAAAACTGAACGGATCCCCGGTGATCGTTCCGGCCAGGCTTTGCGACATGGGCCTGGTTGAGAAATGGACAAGCGGAGGTAACGACGTTGCCGCGCAAATCAAGTCCATGAATATTTTCAATCTTGCCATGGATGGCGGCAACCCCGGAACGGAAATTGACCAGCTGGTTGAAATCATCAGGCGAAAGACAAAACCGGACATACGGGTATAGATCGTTCGACGGTTCCTCTGATCGAATAATCAGTGGCTCATCATAATCGACCAGAGGTTCGTAGATGAATTCACTTCGCTGGAATCACATGGGTGCATAGACCTGTTCGCAGCGATAAATCTTGTCATCGACAATCCGTGAGCGGGCTGCACCGGCTCGCCGGTGCATGGCCTGATAACACGAGCCTGTGGCGTGCCACTTAACCGAGTTAAGGAACCAAATTCACTAGCCGATGCCCTGGCTCAACAGCGCACTGCTGATCTGTCTGAATGCCGCGCGATTGGCACCCTGACGATAATTGGTATAGCCATTGTCATGATCATCGGCGAAATCGAGGCATTTCCGGTGGATCTCCCCCATGATCTGTTTCAGTTCATCATTCAGGTCGTCAAAGTCCCGCCGGGCAAAGCCCCGGTTCTGCTCCATTTCCAGTGCTGACAGGGCCACGCCTCCGGCATTGGACGCCTTGCCCGGGGCATGGAGCACCTGGCGCTCTTCAAGGCAGCGAATTGCGGCTTCCGTGCAGGGCATGTTGGCCCCTTCGGCCACCAGCACACAGGAGTTTCGCACCAGCTTTTCAACGTCTTTTTCGTCCAGCTCGTTCTGCGTGGCGCATGGCAGGGCGATATCGCACTGCACATCCCAGGGCTTGTTGCCGTCAATCCACTTGCCGGTGCCCAGGTTTTTCAGCTTGTCGGTGGAACTGCCCTCGGCTTGCAGCAGCTTCTGCAACTCCTCTTCCGTCAGGCCCTCCTCCACTTTCAGGAAACCTTTGCTGGATGACAGTGTCACCACCCGGGCACCCAGCTGTACTGCTTTCAATGCTGCGTGAGCGGCAACGTTGCCGGCGCCGGATATTGTGACCACTTTGCCGTCGAAGTTCTCGTCACGGGTGGCCAGCATCTTTTCCACGAAATAGATCAAGCCGAAACCGGTGGCTTCCAGGCGGACGTGACTGCCACCGAATTCGATATCCTTGCCGGTGAGCACTCCGGAAAAGTTATTGGCAAGGCGACGATAGTGTCCGAACAGGTAGCCGATTTCACGACTCCCGACATTGATGTCACCCGCCGGGACATCAATGTCATCGCCAATGTGGCGATACAGCTCGTCCATGAAGGCATTACAGAAACGCATGATCTCACGATTGGAACACTGCCGGGGGTCGAAATCCGAACCGCCCTTGGCCCCGCCAATACTCATGCCGGTAAGTCCGTTCTTAAACACCTGTTCAAAAGCAAGAAATTTCAGCACCGACTCGTTGACCGAGGGATGAAAGCGCAGCCCGCCCTTGTAGGGGCCGATCAGGTTACTGTGCTGTACCCGCCAGCCGCGATTGACCTGAATGCCTCCTTCATCGTCTTCCCAGGCCACGCGGAACGAGATAACCCGGTCCGGTTCCGCCAGACGCTCCAGGAGATTTTCCTTTTCGTAAATCGAGTTATCGAGTATTTCGTCGCAGACGTCGTTGATCACTTCCCGCACGGCCTGAAGGAATTCATCCTGCCCGGGATTGCGCTTTTCCAGGTTGGCAAAAAAACGGTCGAGATAAGTTGTTGTCATAATCAATCAAAGGTTCCTTAATCATTTCTGTACAGGTACGAACCAGCGCCGGTTTTCGTTCACGTCGCGGCTCTGGGCCTGGCATCGATGACGGGACACCAGGAAACTGGACAAGCCTCGTCAGCCGCAATAGGATCAGGCTTTCACCGGCAGGAGAACCAACGACTATGAAAAACAGCGATTCCGGGCTGCCCGCCCGACGACGATTCCTAACCGGCATGGGCCTGGCGGCCACTAGCGCGGCCGTGGTTTCAGCCACGGGCACCCCCAGTCACGCCCAGCGTAATCGGTCCGGATTTACACCGGCTCGCCATCCCGAGGATAACTGGATGGACCAGATAGCAGGAAACCATCGTGCCTTCGTGGATTCGTCCACCGGTGCAGGTGGTGTTGCCGCGATGAACTTCGCCAGCAACATCATGTCCGCTCACGCCGACGCTTACCAGGGCGCCAGCGAAGCAGACTATGCCATGATTGTCTGTTTCCGCCATGATTCCTCCCCGTTCGGTTTCAATGACGCCATGTGGGAGAAATACGGCGAACTGTTTTCCGGTCGGACCGGTCACCGCGATGCCGACACCGGCGCTCCCCTGAAAATCAATCCTCTCAGCGTGGCAGGCACCTATGGCAATCGCGGCAACACCGTGGCGGCGATGAGTTCCCGCGGCGTCCATTTCGCCATTTGCAATCTCTCCACGATGGGCATGGCGGGCATGCTGGCCAGGTCAACGGGTGAATCCCGTGATGCCGTCTACCAGGAACTGATCAGCAACAGCATCCCCAACGGCCGCTTCGTTCCGGCGGGAGTTGTGGCAGCCACACGAGCCCAGGAATACGGCTACAGCCTGCTGTATTCGGCAGGGTAACAACGACCTGGCAGGTGACCGCGGCTCAGGCCGGAACCCCGGGAAACAGTCAGGCAGCCAGTTTGATGTCGATAGATTTGATGTCGATAGTTAAAGCTATGTGCCACTTGTCATTAAGGAACCAGGGTGACTGTATGGACCATTTTTCCCCACAATCCGCGTTAACGGACAATACCCGGGTTTATCCATGGACTACCAGGCTGTTGCGGCTTGCCTCGGCAGTGCTGCTTGCCATCCAGGTCACGGCCTGTACCGGTGATGATCAGCCGGCGGCAGACGCGCCGGCCTTCGACACGACCACCTACTCGCCACAGAATCGTCCCGACGTCCGTGGCATGACCGGCGCGGTGTCCTCCGATCACCCCCTGGCCAGCCAGGTGGGCCTGCGGGTTCTGCAGGAAGGTGGTAACGCCACTGACGCCATAATCGCCATGGCCGGCGTACTGGCCGTGGTCAGACCCCACATGAACGGCATCGGTGGCGATGCGTTCGGCCTGTTCTACGATGCCGCCAGCGGTTCGGTAACCGCGTTGAATGCCAGTGGTCGGGCCGGCGAAATGGCGACGCCGGCATTTTTCCAGGCTGCGGAACTGGAACGTATACCGGGAACCGGGGCGCTGTCCGTCTCGGTACCCGGGGCCGTGGCCGGCTGGGTGGATGCCCACGAACGCTTCGGCACCATGGCGTTCCACTCCCTGCTGGCCCCGGCCATTGACTATGCCCGCGATGGCTTCCCGGTTTCCACGCGCCTGGCCATGGATTTCGAGGAACAGGGTGCTGCGCTCAACCAGCCCGGCAGAAACCTGTACCTGCCTGGTGGCGCGCCACCACCGGTGGGCTCACTGCTGGTCAACAAGGCGCTGGCAAACTCCCTGGAAACCGTGGCCAACAAGGGCAAGGACGGCTTTTACCACGGCAACATCGCCCGGCAACTGGCGGATTTCATCGCGGACCGGGGTGGGCATCTGCGTGTGGGGGATTTCAATCGCCACACATCCACCTGGGTGGAGCCACTGCAGGGTGAATACCTGGGCCTCGACTTTTTCGTCATGCCGCCCAACACCCAGGGACCGACGCAGCTGGCCCTGTTCGGCATGGCCGGCCACCATGACATGGGAACCTTCCGCCACAACAGTGCCGCTTACCTGCACCTGCTGATCGAACTGAAGAAGCTGGCTTTTGCCGACCGGGACCGCTGGATCGCCGACCCGGAAAAAGCCGACGTGCCGGTGGACCGGTTGTTGGACCCCGACTACCTGCGTCGCCGTTCCGGGCAGTTTGATACCGCCCGTGCCGCGGACAACGTGGCCCCGGGATTCGGCAACACGTCTCCCGCCGACAGCACCGACCGCGACGATGCCGGAGATACCGTGTATCTCACCGCGGTGGACCAGTGGGGTAACGCGGTGAGCTGGATTCAAAGCAATTTTGCCGGCTTTGGCTCCGGTCTGCTGGAACCGGAAACCGGGATACTGCTGCATAACCGCGGTGCCCTGTTCACCCTGGAGCCAGGTCATCCCAACCGCATCGAACCGGGCAAACGACCCTATCACACGCTGTCCCCCTTGCTGGCGCTTTACCCCGACGGTGAGTTCGCCCTGACCATGGGCACTCCGGGCGGAGACAGCCAGACCCAGTCACTGCTGCAGATCGTGCACAACATGCTGGTGTTCGACATGCCCCCCCAGCAGGCAATAGAAGCGCCCCGCTTCCGTTCGTACCGTGGACTGCGGGTAGCCATCGAGGATCGCGCCCATCCGGCAGTGCTGGCCGAACTTTACCGCCTGGGCCACGACCTGCAGATAATTCCAGGCTGGACTGCCACTTTCGGCGGTGCACAGATGATCCACCACGACCCGGATACCGGCGTACTGACCGCTGCCGCCGATCCCCGGCGGGAAGCTTATTCGCTGGCCTATTGATTGACTGACAGGACCATAGGCTACTGGATGCCAGGCACCGGGAACCAGGTGTCTTTAACAAGTGTGTTTGACAGGTGCCTCGTTTCGTTTTCGGCACAGGCGGACACACAGCGGCAGGCTCTCCAGTTACCTCTGAGTAATCACGAAAATACTCAGGCTTTCCGGCGATTTCATTAACCCGGACCCTTGCCACCGGCATGTGTCGGCCTGCACAGGCGAAGTAAACAAGACTGTTGGCTTGCCTGGCAGCCCCTTCGGGCGTGTGAGTCAGTGTACAGCCGGGCTCAGGCGGCCTGGGACCCGCCGGTCGTTGCAACCCGAAGACGGTATCGGCGGGATAATGGACTTCGACACGGTGAGAGCCTGCTGAAAACCGGCCCGGAAATCGCCTGATATCCGATAAACCGGGCCCTGTTCCAGGCACTTTTCCCCGGCTCGACGTGAATCTGCCCACCGATTGCAATACAGCTGCCACCAGAAAGGCGACGATATACCCGTGGGAGCCGTGAAATCACCTCAATTCGCTTCCAATTTGCCGATGCTATGATACAGTTTCCGGTCATCGCCAATCCCGCTGAACACAGCCAGGCCCGCCTTTCACGGCAGTCTTGACAAGACATTGCCAATTAAGGTGTTGTGTCGACACTGCCTTGCCAGTGAGGTCTGAGGTCCGAGGTCTGAGGTCCGAGGTCTGAGGAAAAAGGCCAATGCGGTATCCCAACCCAGTGGACACTTGACCCAGTGTAGTGGCGAAACAGGTGATAGGGGTAACCTGCCGAAACCGTACCGGGAGCTGACTAAGTTCCGTCTGCAGTAGGCAGAGTTACGCAAAACTTGCTAATAGCTTGCCAATAGATAGCTTGCCAATAGAAGGAAACTATAATGAATTCCCGATCTTCGATAACGCCACGGCAGAAAACCAGGAAGTTTGCCATCCTGGGTTGTGTCGCGGCGTTTCTCGGTTCCATTGCCCAGGCAGGACTGGGGCAGAACCTTGTCACCGACGATACCGTCGAGTGGTACACCCTGGGCGGTGACTACGCGCACACGCGCTACACCCCGGCGGATGAAATCACCGCAGAAAATTTCAGTGAACTTGAAGTAGCCTGGCAGTGGGACGGCTCCAGCTTTGGTGGCTATTCTGGCCGCGCAACGCCGACCTACGTGGATGGCAAGCTGTTTACCGTATCCGGTCCCCGGCGTACGGTGGTGGCCATCGATCCCAAGTCAGGTGAAACCCTGTGGTCCTACCGGCTGCCCAATACCGGTCGCTGGGAATATTCGATGCGAGCCTCCTACGGCAAGGGTATTGCCTACTCGCGCATCAACGGCAGGGGCGTGGTTTACATTTCAACTCCCGGCTTTTTCCTGCTGGCCCTGGATGCCGAAACCGGCGCGCCGCTGGAAGGGTTCGGCGGCCAGGTGCCCGTTGAAGGCTTTCCCGAAACCGGCGTCGTGGACATGCTTGCCGACCTGGGTCATCCCTACGATCCCTATGAAGGCATACCACTGGAGACGGGTTACATCACCACGTCATCACCGCCTATCGTGATCAACGACACCATTGTAGTCGGCAACTCCGCCGAGCAGGGTTACCTGCAGGCAAGGGTGGAAAACATACCCGGTGATATCCTTGCCTATGACCGGGTCACCGGTGAATTCAAGTGGAAATTCAACGTTATTCCCCGACCCGGTGAATACGGCCATGAAACCTGGGAAAACGATGCCTGGCAATGGACCGGCGATGTGTCTTCCTGGGCACCGCTGACCGCCGATCCGGAAAACAATATCGTCTACATTCCCACCAACCCCCCGACAATCGATTACTATGGCGGCTTCAGGCCGGGTGACAATCTGTTCGGGACCAGCGTACTGGCGCTGAACTCCGAAACCGGAGAACGGATCTGGCACTACCAGACGGTTAAGCACGATGTCTGGAATTACGACAATCCATCGCCACCCATCCAGCTGGATCTCAATGTTCCAGGCCGGGGTGTTATTCCTGCCGTGGCCGAGGTCACCAAGCAGGGTTTCGTGTACACTTTTAACCGCATGACCGGTGAACCGGTCTGGCCCATGGTGGAACGTGAAGTACCGGCTTCCCAGGTGCCAGGTGAAAAACTGGCCACTACCCAGCCGTTTCCCACCAAGCCACCACCCTTCGAAATGCAGGGAATCTCCGAAGAGGACCTGATCGACTTCACCCCGGAGCTGCGGCGCGAGGCACTGGAAGTGATGGCCAGCTACAAGATGGGCCCGCTGTTCAACCCGCCGATCCATGACACCAATGCCGAGGGCAAGATCAGTTCGGCCATGTGTCCCGGTGACGGTGGCGGTGCCAATATCTACGCGCCGCCCACGGCCGATCCCACCACGGGTTTCCTTTATGTTGCTTCTGCAAACAACTGCAGCTGGCAGCGGGTAATCCCGGGTGAAGAAGCCGACGCGCGAATCGCCGAGCCTACCGGAACGACGTTTGCCCAGTACGCCAATGGTCCTGGCGGACGTCCACCACGACTGGCATCCGGCCTGCCCTATGTGAAACCGCTGTACAGCAGCATCACTGCGTACGACATGAATACCGGTGAAATAGCGTTTCGCATTCCTTCAGGCGAAACGCCGGACCGTATCCGCAACAATCCTGCCCTGGAAGGCGTGGATGTGGGTGACACCGGCAGTGGCAGAGCCCCGTCCATGGTGACCACGGCTAATCTGCTGATTTACTCGGATACGGATCATGACGGCCAGACCGCCCTGCTGTATGCCATCGACAAGCAGACCGGCGAAGAGCTGGGACGCATCGAGGTGCCGGCCCAGACCCGTTACGGAATGAGTTCCTGGATGCACGACGGACACCAGTACATCATTCTGCAAAACGGTCCAATGTTGACAGCCATGGCCCTGCCCGCCGCATCAGAAGGCGGCTCCGGTGGCGGACACTAGTCACACTGGTTAGCAACCAGGTGCAGGCAGAATCAATTGCACCTGCCACGCAGTAGCCGAAACGGGAGAAGTTGTTTCAACTTCTCCCGTTTTTTTTCGATGTGAATTGTCTGGGCTGGGTCGGAAAAATCGATTCCTCGCACCTCCGCTTACTCAGAAACGCAGGAAACAGTTGTTACCGTATGGCCGGATTTCGATCATACTAAGCGAACGTACAAGGTCACCAAACCGTCGTATCCTGAGCCAGTGTGGATCACCGTTGGAGACAAACTTGAATTTTTGATTGCGGTTACCGGCAGATAAACCATTGTTGCTGCAGTCCGGCGTTTCCCTACGCTGAAATAAATGACACTGATCACTGTATGAAAACACATGGGTCAACTATCCCATGTGTTCTACGATTGCTTAAGGCTATCTTGCCAACGTGTAAAAATTTCAGGAATGTTGGGAGCCCAAGGTGAGCGATCCGTCGAGTAAAGAAGGAGCGGCCCGCCCTGCCGGGCGACGCTTGATCAGAACGTCGAAGTCCAGCCGAAAACCCACCGACTGGAAGCGACCCCGGGAACCGGTGGACTGGAAGCGCCCGCGCAAGCCCGTCAGGCAGGGAACTGGCGATCAACTCCTTGTCACTCTGGCCATCGGGCCACAAAAAAGCGCGCTAAACTGCGGCCGCTTCACGAGGCAATCGGTATTGTTTTAGGTGAGGCGGCATCGATTCATTATCGATACCTCGATCACGTCAAAAGCGTGGAAAAAGATATGCCTACCCGGCATTTCTACGCATACCTGCTTGGCGGGCGACCGACGCCGCCCGACATCATACAAGAAGCGCAGATCAGCCGTCCGTTCATTCGCGCTATGAATCGCAATGACCGCGGTGATTTTTCAGGGGCACAGCAATCCTTCGTCACTGGTGTGGCTAACTACAACCGCTATGCACGCATATCCAGGAAATACTATGCGGCCCTGCATTTAGGTGCCGACCGTGCAATTTTTGCCATTCAGGTTATTGAGTTCGTAGTTTCCGCCCTGCCAGTGGGTAAGCTAACCAAGGCAGGCAGTATGCTTTGGGGCATCGGCTACACGCTGGCTACCTCGTCGACCAGGGAGGGCGCGGAGATAGCCATGGGTCTCGACACAAAATTCGATTTCTTTGGTATTGGCAAGGACACGCTCGCAGGACTTGCTGGAAGCCTGATAGGTGGAAAACTGTCAGGTTGGTTCAGGGGAAAGCTTCAGACCTTTGTTTCTCGTCACCTGGGCAATAAATTTGCAAAGGCGGAAGGCGTACTCGTGGAGCAGGGACTCGATAAACTATTCGGTTCTTCAGTGGCCGACAAGGCTGCAGATATCTCGGCACAGGGCGCTTCAAGCCTGCTTCTCAGGGTCATGTTGCACACAGCACGATCGGGAGAGAAGGGCAAACTGAAGAGTTTTGACGCGTTTATGGACGACACGTTTAAAGCAATGTCGCCCAAAGAACTCGAGCTTATCTCCAGAGCGATAGAGTTATTCTGATCAATCGACCTGGCAAAACCTGTGCTTAAAATATTTAGTTCGCTTGTGCTTGTGCTGCGGAGTACTCAGTCGAAGCTGTCACTGTTCCGACAAATCGGACCGTTGGTCCTAAAGGTCAGGACTAACTCAGTAGAAAACCGGAGAACAGGCCGCTGGGCTCATTCAGCAGCCAGAATTCTTTGGCTGCCTCATCCAAGTCAGCACTTAACAGCCAACTGGGTAACAAACAGGTAGGGAACCTACGAATTACTAAGAGAATTGAAGTGCAGGTGCCAGAGTGGATACAATCCCAACTCCCTGTTAATTCCAAAAGAAATTGTTTTTATGTCACCAACTCGATTCGTTTTCCGGACCGGTCCCTGCTCAATCCTTTCCCTTGTCTTACTTGCCTGCAGCTCGCTTATCGGGATTTCACCACCTTCGAGCGCCCAATCAGGTTCAGCGCTGCCGGATTGGCTTTCCCTGGATTTTGAGCAACAGACCAGGTATCAGCACCTGGACGGCCAGTTTCGCGCGGGCCTCGATGGCAGCGACCAGGGCCTGGAATGGCGCAATGCGCTCACGGCGGAAGCCGATTTCGAGGGCTTTTCCATTACCGCCGAAGTGGCGGACATGCGCACCTATCTCGTCGACCGGGACACCCCTCTCGACAGTTTTACCAACAATCCAATCGATATCCTGCAGGCCAATGTGACCATACCGTTTGCCGGTCTGCTCAATGAGGAAGACCAGGGCTTTATCAGGATCGGCCGCTTCACCATGGATCAGGGCAGTCGCCGCTTCGTGGCGCGCAACCGCTTTCGCAACACCATCAATTCCTTCGGTGGTATACAGGCCAGACTGGAGAACGGTAACTCTTCCATTGAGCTGTTTTACACCCGGCCCACTACCAGGCGGGTCTCCGGCGACTGGATTGATAACGATCCCCGCCTCGACAGGCAATCCAGCGACCGCTTCTGGGGCGGCTTCGTTACCACAGAGTTGACTGCTCAGGCCGACACCCTGCAGGTCTATTTGCTTGGGGCTGATGAACGACGGGATCGCCCCGCCAATCAGCGCTTCGATGTGCTCAATACTGGTGTTCGACTGTTTCGCAATCCCGCGCCCGGACGCTGGCATTACGATACCGAGGCCCTGTACCAGTTCGGCGATGCACCCGCCCTGGACGCCGAGTCGCAACAGCTGGATCACAAGGCCCACTATCTCCACCTGAGCCTGGGCTACAGTTTCGAAGCGAGCTGGCAGCCACGCCTAAGCTTCATCTACCATTATGGCAGTGGTGACAAGGATCCCCTGGACGATGAATCCAATGAGCTGGATCATCTGTTCGGGGTACCACGGCCGGATTTCGGCCCCACGGGCCTGTTCCGGGCCTTTCAGCGTGTCAATACCAGCTCGCCCGGGCTCATGTTGAACCTGCAGCCTGCGACCAATATCGATGCCTACGTCAGGTGGCAGCGTCCGTCATTGGCGGAAGAAGCGCAAGGATGGCGCACCACCCGCTATCGCCATCCCGGTAACCTGGGCGAGGATTTCCTGGGCGATCAGCTGGAAACCCGCGTGCGCTGGCACCTGTTTTCCAACAGGCTGACCATCGATGGTGGTTATACGTGGATTAATGCCGGTTCTTACATGGATCGGGTCAACAAGGGTGATAGCCACTACGTCTATCTACAGACCATTCTGCGGCTATAGGGGCTCGCCCTATTCCTGCAACGCAAACTCTACCGTCTCGACACCGGGGACCGCACGAACCACCGCTCCCAGGCTCTGCTGAATGGTATCCACACCTCCCGGGGTACGCATGCCACCGCAGTCGTCGCAGGACAGTGAGCCACTGACGGTGACCACGCCATTGTCCACCGATACCTGCAGATTTTCACCCGGCAGGTCCGATGCCGAGGCAATGGCGGCAATTACCTGCCGCTGCAATCTTTCATCGTCGTTGTCCGCGGGACTGCAGGCACTGATGACCAGAAACAGGAACAGCAGGAGGAGAACGTGTTGCGGGCTGGTTGTTTTCATAGCTAATCAGAGGTTCCTTAAGTGTTCCTGTTGCGCGGTCTTGGCGTTGCTATCAATCTGAAATGTGTGTCCGGAAACGCTGTCTGTTGAATTGCAAACCTGCCGACTACCGGTTGGTGACCTGCGTTACGCTCATCGAATAGCCTTTACGTTTTTCCGTTTACTGGGCAATCACCGGCATTCCGGGCAATTACCCGGGTCATCGCCCGTGAGCGTGTGCGGTGCCATGTCTCCCGGCCTGGTCAAGGGCAATGCGGACCTCGCCGCCCGTCTCCCGGTAAGTGCTGAGCAGCTGTTCCAGCCTGGCGGACAGCTCATTGCCCTGCAACCACTCCCGTGCCTCAAGTACGAGAACGTCGGCAGCTTCTATCTCGGCGGCCACATCGTTCCACAGCTGCTCGACGGATCCGGATTCGACAACGGCAGGAGGCTCTCCGGTCCACCACTCGTCCTCCGTACCGGCATCCATCGCGGCAACAGCCGCTTCCCTGCCGGTTCTGACGTCGCAGAGATTCATGTACAGACGCTGGCAGGAAAGGTAGACGATACGCTGGCCACCGCTCGACCTGAAACGGAGAAAGTCGCGACGCTTCATGCCGGCGCCTGGATACCGCCCAGGGTCAGCACCGTGCGCTCGATTACCGCGCTGGTCATGGGCACCTTGTAACCGTTCCTGGCCAGGGGCCGGGCATCGGCCACCGCTTCTTCACCGGCCTGACGGGCCAGTTCGGCAGTCAGGCGCTGACCGGTCAGTCGTACCTCCGCCTCGGCGGAACGCCAGGGGACAGGTGCCACACCACCGAGGACAACGGCAGCAGACTGACACACGCCGTCAGCCAGGTTCAGCACCGCAGCCACGCTGACCACGGCATGGGTCCAGGCCTGCCTGTCCATCACCTTGTGGTAGGAACTGACCGTACCGTCAACAGGAGTCGGCAGCTCGATGGCGGCCAGCAGCTCGTCCCGGGCCAGGCTGTTTTCATAGCGCGGGTTCTGTGACGGTAACTGGAAGAACTCGTTGGCTTCAACAGTCCGCTGACCGTCCGGTCCAATAACGACAAAGCGGGCATCCAGAGCCACCAGGGCCGGCGCCACATCGGAGGGGTGGACAATGAAGCTGGGACCACCACCAAAAATAGCGTGCTGCTGGTTTTCGCCGTTGACGGAATAACAGCGGTCTCCACCGGCCTTGTAGCAGTTAAAGCCATTGCGATAGTACCAGCACCATGGCCGCTGGGTAACATTGCCCGCCAGGGTACCGGCGTTCCTGATCTGCGGCGTACCAACCGACTCAGCGGCTTCCGACAGCACCGGGAAACCCTGCCGGATTGCAGCATTCGTCGCCAGCTCGGACAGTGTTACCTGGCCCCCTATACGTATTCCGCCGGGGATTTCTGTCACCTGGTCCTCGCCGGTCACGGTCCTCAGGTTAATAAGCAGGTCGGGGGATTCCGTACCGTCCTTTACCTGCTGCAGCAGGTCGGTACCGCCGCCGGAGAAGGCGATAACCTCTCCACGTTCCCTGGCCTGGCGGGCAGTGGTCACGGCTTCCTGCAGGGAGGCTGCATTGACGTTCCTGAATTTTCTCATGACATGACCTCCAGGATTTTTTCCCGGGTGATGGGCAGGTCCTTCATGCGATGCCCGATGGCGTTACTGACGGCATTGGCTACCGCGGCGGGCGACAGGATAATGCCGGATTCCCCGGCAGTCTTGGCGCCAAACGGACCGTAACCATCGTCCACCTCGATGAATTCCACCTCGATATCCGGTACGTCCGCGTGGGTGGCAAGACGACCGCTGTAATAACCCGAGGTCAGGGGCTGCCCGGTATCGCGATCGTACAGGGTGTTTTCGTGCAGCGCCTGGCCGATGCCCTGGATGGTTGCCCCGCGGATCTGATCCCGGGCAGTCTGCGGATTGATGAGTCGCCCGGATTCGTGAACCGCTACGTACCGGCTCACCACCGTGGTGCCCAGCCGGGTGTCAACCTCCACTTCGCAGAAATGGGCGGCGAAACAGTTTCGCACTTTGCCGTCGGTGGACGGATTCGGCGTCGCCGAGGCGATCAGGACATCTCCCGCACGGGGCATGCCCCGGGTGTCGATCTGCTGTTTCAGGTCGTTGCAGGCCTGGACCACGGCATAACCGGTCATGATCGTGGTGCGGCTGCCGGATTCGCCCACCGAGTAGGGGCAGCGGTCGGTATCGCCGGAGACCACTTCCAGCTGCGACAAGGGAATGCCGAGGGCCTCCGCCGCGATCATGCCCATGGTGGTCTTGGCTCCGGGGCCGATATCGGTAACACCGACGTAAAGCGTGTACCTGGCATTGGCATCCACCCGCACGATGGCGCTGCTGGTACCCAGCCCGGCGCGGAACATCATGAAGGAAAAACCGGCACCGCGCTTCACCGGCCCGGGATAGGCGCCAGGTGTCACTTGACGGCGACCGGGCCAGTCGAACAGCTCGACTCCCCGGGCAATACACTCATCCAGGGTATAACTGGTATAGGGACGGGCGTCGGTAGGTCGGCGCATATTGCGCAGGGTAAACTCTACCGGGTCCATGCCCAGCTGGTAGGCAATCTCATCCATCATGGATTCGATGCCGAAGTGTCCGTGGGGTTCCGACGGTGCGCGAAAATTACCGGAAACCGTGCGATTGGTATAGACCGGGTAAATGGTGCGCTCCAGGTTTTCACAGGCATAGCCGTCCATGCCGCTGATTCCCCCGGAATTCTTGCGGTACGGACCCATGCCGCTGTAGGCATTCATCTGCATTGCGGTCACCGTGCCGTCATTGGTGACACCTACCTTGTAATACTGCACGGTGGGCCAGCGCCCGTGTACGCCCAGCCAGTCCTCCCGGCGGGAGTATTCCAGCATCACCGGGGCATTGGCGCGTCGGGACAGCGTTGCCGCGATCAGGTCGGTATCCTGGTTCTGGTTCTTGTTGCCGAAACCACCGCCCATGTACTGGCAGATGATGCGCACCTGGTGATCCGCCAGGCCCAGGTCCCTGGCCGTGTCGTGGCGACAGTTGGCAATGCCCTGGGTGGGGGAATACAGGGTCAGCTTGTCGCCCTCCCACTGGGCCAGGGCGCAGCGCGGTTCCATCTGCGCGTTGTGAATGAACGAGGTGCTGTAGCGGTCTTCGAATACCTGCTCCGCCTGGGCAAACCCGGCATCGATTTCACCCCGGCGGGTGACCATGGGTTCGAAGTTGTTACGGGTGTCCGGCGCCAGGTTGCCTTCCGGCCAGATCTGCGGCGCCGACTCCTGCAGCGCTTCCTCCGGTTCCAGCACGAAGGGCAGCTCCTCGTATTCCACGTCGATGAGGCCCAGTGCCTGCTCGGCGGTGTGCCGGTCCACGGCCGCCACCGCCGCCACGGGTTCGCCAACAAAACGCACCGGGTTGTTAAAAATATAGCGACGATGAATGGTGGTGTCCTTGATGGGGTCGTTGTACTGACGTCCTCCGGATACCGAGCCGGACCCCCACACCACCTGGGCATTTTCGTGGGTAATCACCGCCACCACGCCGTCCAGCTGTTCCGCCCGGCTGGTGTCGATAGCGAGAATGCGCGCGTGGGGCAGGCGACTGCGGAGTACGCGGGCATACAGCATGCCTGGCAGGCGCATGTCACGGGTATAGCGGGCCTGCCCGGTGACCCGCTCCACGGCATCGATGCGAGGCGTCTCCCGGCCAATGGTGGCCAGGGGTTCCACGGCGTAATTGATCTGCTCGCTCATGCTGCACCTCCGTTACGCTGACCGGCATCCACCACCGCCTCGACGATGGCATTGTAGTTGGAGCAGCGGCAGATATTCCCCACCAGCGCGGCCTTGACCTGTTCCGCGTCGGGACGGGGATTACCGGCCAGGAGCGCCGTGGCGGTCATCAATTGACCCGGCGTGCAGAAGCCGCACTGGGCGCCGTTGTGGTCCACGAAGGCCTGCTGCACCGGTGACAGTTCGCCATTGCTGGCCAGTCCTTCCACGGTGGTGACGTTGTGCCCGTCCATCCACACCGCCAGCTGACTGCAGGAATACAGGGGCTCGCCATCCACCAGCACGGTACAGGCGCCGCATTCGCTGCGATTGCAGCCGATCTTGGTGCCGGTGAGTTGCAGGTGGTCCCTTAGCAGTTCCACCAGGGTCCAGTGATCCTGCACGGTGACCTGGCGGCGCTCGCCATTGACGGTGAGGCTGATGTCGGTACCGGGATCCTCCCCGGTTACCTGGGCAGCGGCCGGTCCGGTGCCCACCATTGCCGGGGCCACCGCCGTGACCGCCACGGTGGCGCCGGTGCCCTGCAGGAATGCTCTGCGGGTGACATCGGGTCCGCGGCGGGTTGGCTGATCAGGACACTGATCGTCGGGCTGGTCGGTTGGGTCGCTCATGGTATGACTCCCCTTTATTAATTTTATGGCTTGATTTTATGGCAGGTTATATCAGCAGTTACCGGCATCGTAACCAAAAAGGGACGGTCGGGATAGCCTGTCCCTTCCGTCCCTTCTTACTGCTATTGGGCGAAGACTAGTTCTCGTCCTCGGTCAGCCAGCTGAAATCGTCGCCCTGGGGCTGGCCGAAGTCAATGTTGCTGCGCTCGGCACGGCGCCGTTCAGCCTCCCGCGCGGCCGTCAGCACGTCCGTCGGTATGTCCTTGCCGACGACAATACCCCGGGGATTGGCCGGCGCGAAGTAAATACGCGCATTGGCCATCTCGTCGGTGGTAGCCGGGCCGTAAACCACTTCCTGGGTGGGATCGGGATTCCAGGGGTTGGCTTCGGAGTTGTCGAACCACCAGCTCATGTGCAACGTGGAGCCGGCGGGGACGAACTTGGGCTCCTTGTATTCGTAGAGGAACTGCCAGTTGAAATCGTAATTGGGCACCCACAGCAGGGTTTCCACTTCGCCGTCCGGGTATTCCAGTTCGTAACGCATGGCCTTGCCGCGGTAGTGCATGTGCGGTCCCATGCTCAGCAGGTAAATATCCTCTTCGACATCGAAGGTGTTGTTGACCTCGTGATTGGAGGCGCCGGCCGGAATGGTCCATTCACGGTGGGGCAGCAGGTTGGTTTCCACCACGTAATCGATCACGTCACCGTCTTCGTAAAACTTGAAGCCGGCGCGGGTCAGGTCGTCAACGGCAGTACCCGGACCGGTATCCTTGTGATAGTGCATGTTCACCGTGATAAAGGGATTTTCCGGCAGCAGCACGCCCCAGCCTTCCGGGTAGGTGAACGGGCCACGACCGGGGACGCCCACGCCCATGTGACTGGAAACGATGTGGTGAACCCAGGGGCCGCCGGGATCAAGCTCCGCCTTGGAGATCCACCGGGGCTCCGTGTGCGCACCTTCGGGTACCGGCATGTAAACCGTCGGCTGCCAGTCTTCCACGTCCTCGGGTACGTGGATGGGTTCGTCGAACTGGACGACCAGGTCCGGCTCACCGATCCACCAGCCGGAAGGTGGTAATTCAGTACCACCGACTTCGATACTCCGGTTGGCATTGTTCTGGGCGTCCGCCGGATCACCTTCCAGCGCACCGCCGTCAACCCAGGCAATCAGCAATTCCTTCTCGGCTTTCTCAAGATAGCGTTCGCCGATGAACTCACCCTTGTGGCGCTCATGGGCTCCCCAGGGGGGCATGTAACCGGTTTCAACGGCCCGGCGGATCAGTGGCGCCCAGACCTTGGCCTCGTCGTAACTGGCCAGCGACATGGGTGCGGAAATACCACCGACATCCGGCGGATTCTCCTGGTGACAGGCGACGCAGTTCTTCTGGAAAACCGGCAGGGCATCGGCATAGAACGTGGGTGCGTCGGCTGCCGCCGCGGCACCGGCATAGAGGCCGACAGCCAGCGACAGCAACTGCAGGGACCGAAGCTTCCTTATGGAGAAAGTGGGTATGTTAGACATCGTGGAATCCTTCTATTATTCTGGAACAGGTATCCGCATTGATGGAACCTGGGTTTTCCGGGTGACTGTCAGCCATTCAATACGCAGCCATTCAACACGCAGCCATTAAATGCGCAGCCAATGAACGGGCAGCCATTGAAATAACGGGTTTTTCGTCGCTGAAAGACTAATCCTATTCGTGCCAAAAGTCTAACCCATTCAACCCGTTTGAACCCGGGTTTTAACCGCCGGGCACTTCCATGCCTGATCTTAGGTTCCCTAAACCGCCTCGAACGCCTGTTCCAGATCGGCGACGATATCGTCGATATGCTCAATACCGACGCAGATGCGCAGCATTTCCGGTGTTACGCCGGCCGTCGCCTGCTCTTCTTCGGTCAACTGGCGGTGAGTCGTGGAAGCCGGATGACAGGCCAGCGTCTTGGCATCACCGATATTCACCAGGCGCTTGATCATCTCCAGGGCATCGTAGAACCTGACGCCGGCCTCGAAGCCGCCCCGGATACCGAAGGTCAGCAGCGAAGCCGGTCGGCCACCACAGTACCTGCTGGCCAGCTCGTGGTAACGGTCACCTTCCAGGCCGCCGTACTGCACCCACTCCACCTTGTCGTGACCCTTCAGGTAGCGGGCCACCGCCAGCGCATTGTCGCAATGCCGTTCCATGCGCAGGCCCAGTGTCTCGATACCCTGCAGGATCAGGAAGGCATTCATCGGCGACAGCGCCGAGCCGGTATTACGCAGGGGCACGGTGCGGGCCCGGCCGATAAACGCGGCCTCCCCCAGGGCCTCGGTATAAACCACGCCGTGATAGGACGGTTCCGGCCGGTTAAGTCCGGGGTACCGGGCGGCGTGCTCCGCCCAGGGAAACCTGCCTGAATCCACGATCACGCCGCCGATGGAATTACCGTGACCACCAGCGTACTTGGTCAGGGAATGCACCACGATATCGGCACCGTGATCGATAGGATTCCATAGAATGGGCGTTGCCACGGTGTTGTCCACGATCACCGCCACACCATGGCGGTGAGCCGCTTCGGCAATGGCCTGCAGGTCCACGATATTGCCCGCCGGGTTACCGATGGTTTCACAGAAGACCGCCCGGGTCTTGTCGTCGATGAGTTTTTCCACGGCGGCGGCCGAGTCGTCTTCGGCAAAGCGGACGTCAATACCCTGGCTGGGCAGCATATGGGCGAACAGCGTGTAGGTGCCGCCGTAAAGCTGCGGAACTGAGACGATATTGTCACCGGCCCTGGCCAGGTTGAGGATGGCATAGTTGATCGCTGCCATGCCGGAGGAAACAGCCAGGGCTGCCAATCCTCCTTCAAGGGCCGCCATACGCTGTTCCAGCACATCGCAGGTGGGGTTCATGATCCGGGTGTAGATGTTGCCGGGTACCGCCAGATTGAACAGGTCCGCCCCGTGCTGGGCATTGTCGAACTCGTAGGCAACGGTCTGGTAAATGGGCACCGCGACCGAGTTGGTGGTAGGGTCCGTTTCATAACCGGCGTGAATGGAAAGGGTCTCTTTCTTCATCATTTTTTCCTTATTGATTCCTTGTTGCTGTCTGACTTGGTTACTGGCCTGACAACATCAGTTGCCTGGCCTCTGTTCTTGACTGACCAGTCAAGGAAGAACACACAGCAGGTCTTCCCCGACGGTTAACGGGCCCTGGTAATTTGCCTGCAGGATTTCCAGGTTGGCTTCCAGATCCTGCCTGGATGATATATGGCTCAGAACCAGCCTGCCAATGTTGGCTCGGGCGGCAATCTGCCCCCAGACACTGGGCCTGGCATGCAGTTGTGCCACCATCCCCGTCGCGTTTTCCGACGCGGCCAGGTGGATGACCAGCAAATCGGCATCGCGGGCAAAGTCCACGAATCCCGGATCCGAACCGTCCTGGTCACTGCTGAAAACGATACTGGCACCGGCGTATTCCACCCGGTAAGCCAGCGTGGGAACGTCGCCGTGGGGTACACTCCGGGCCGTAACCACAAGCCGGGACTCATCGAGCACCCGGCTCACGGTCCCGTCAGTCGGCGCCGTCACAACCTGAAAGGTGAACCTGGGTTCAAGCACCCGGAACACACCGTCCGGGCCCACCAGGCCCGCGAGAAATTCCGCCACCGGTGGAAACCCCGCGCTGCCGGTTGGGCCGGCAATCCGCAGCTCGCCATTGCGGGGCCACAACAGGGCCGGCAGTTCGGCGGAGTGATCCGGGTGAAAGTGGCTCAGGGCGATCAGCTGCAGATCCTCCAGGGTCGCTTCGGCCTGGTGAAAGCGGCTGAACGTTCCGCCGCCGGCGTCCACCAGCAGGCGGCTCGTCCCGTCCACCCAGACCACGTAGCCGGTCGCGGCCCGACCATCGCCGAAGGGTCCGCCCGAACCCAGTATCTGCAGTGCCAGGCCGGTGTCGGTGCAACGCGCAGCGGCCATGGAACTTAAACTCAACAACAGCAGGCTCCACAGGGCCCGACGTGCGATGACTGTGCGTACGATCATGAATTTTTCTCTCCCTGTTACTGAGTGTCCCCGTCTGCATGCGGGCCGGGCGCGCCGGGCCCTGCCCTGCACACCGGTGTGCTTTACAACCGTGACTCGCCCCGTACTTTAACCAACGGCTTGAGCCCCAACCTTCCGCCAATCCGGCAGGTCTGCAGCGGGCTTGCCCGGCCAGGCCCGATCACGGCATCAATACCCTACTCCATCCGTCGGCCAAACCCAACTGCCCACGAACAGAATCGCGGGGGCCGGGCGACATCTGCCCTCGCGGCAGAGCCACTGGATTCCCGGGGGCTGCCGGTACCGCCATACGCCATTCGACGGACTGGCAGCCACCGCTAAAACCACGTAATCTCTGCCAGACTACCGTCGATTCCCAATGTGCGAGGTTGCCATGCTTATCAAGTCAAGTCGCCGTCTGCTGCTCCTGCTGACCGTGGTTGCAGCGGGCTGGATCCAGCCCACGCTGGCCCAACTCACCGGCTTCAAGGGAGAGGCTGCGGATTATATCGAGGCCAGGGCCAAGCTGACCCAGGAAATCGTGGACATGCTGTTTTCCTTTGCCGAGCTGGGTTTTCAGGAATTTGAAACCCAGCGCTATCTTGGCGGACTGCTGGCAGAAAACGGCTTTACTGTGGAAACCGGCGTCGCCGGTATACCTTCGTCCTGGTGGGCCACCTGGGGCAGCGGTGAACCGGTTATCGCCCTGGGCTCCGATGTGGACGGTATACCCAAGGCCTCCCAGATGCCCGGCGTCGCCTACCGTCAGCCCATGATCGAAGGTGCACCCGGCCATGGCGAGGGCCACAATTCCGGGCAGGCGGTGAATATCGTCGCGGCGCTGGCGGTAAAGGAAATCATGGAACGGGAAGGCTTGCCGGGTACCATCGTCATCTGGCCCGGTATCGCGGAAGAGCTGCTGGGCACCAAAGCCTGGTATGCCCGGGACGGCCTGTTTGACGGTGTGGACGCGGTACTGTTCACCCACGTTTCCAGCAACATGAATGTCAGCTGGGGCGATGCCCGGGGAACCGGCCTGGTCTCCGTGGAGTACATGTTCGAAGGCGAGGCCGCTCACGGTGCCGGCGATCCCTGGCAGGGACGCAGTGCGCTGGACGCAGTGGAACTGATGAACGTGGCCTGGAATTTCCGCCGCGAACACCTGCACCCCCTGCAACGCTCTCACTATGTCATCAGCAACGGCGGGGACCAGCCCAACGTAGTCCCGTCCTACGCCAGCGTCTGGTACTTCATCAGGGAGGTCACCGCCGACGGTATCCGCAATAACTTTGCGGCGCTGCAGCGGGTTGCCGAAGGTGCCGCCATGATGACCGATACCGCGGTCAGCCGGCGTATCGTGGGCACGGCCTATCCCCGGCATTTCAATCGTCCCATCGCCCTGGCAATGGATGCCAACATTAACGCCGTGGGCCTGCCCACCTGGACCGAAGACGACCAGATCTTTGCCAGGGCGCTGCAGGAACTGATGGGCAATGAAGATCCCCAGGGCCTGCCCTCCGAACTCTCCGGCATCCAGGAACCACTGGAAAACCCCGTGTCCGGCGGCTCGGACGATATCGGCGACGTTTCCTGGAATGTCCCCACGGTCACCCTGAGATTTCCCGCCAACGTCCGCGGCCTCCAGGGCCATCACTGGTCCAGTGCCATGGCCATGGCGACGCCCATTGCCCACAAGGGCGCCACTGCCGGTGCCAAGGTGATCGCCGCCACCATGCTGGACATGCTGCAGGACGAGTCGCTGGTGGCGGATGCCTGGGACTATTTCGAAGACGTGCAGACCGCAGACCACCAGTACACGCCGTTTATCGGAGCTGACGATCCTCCGGCCATCGAAAAGAACGCCGAGATCATGGCGCAGTTCAAGGATCGTCTCGAGGCGCTGTACTACGACCCGGCGCAGTACGATACCTACCTGGAACAGCTGGGCGTAAGCTACCCGCAGCTGGAGCCCACGTTAATTCAGCGCAGCAGGTAACAGGAAAACGGGCGGTGAGCAGGGTCCGCCGCGTCCGGACAGGACACTAGCTGCCAGCCGGCGGAATCCGATCCACGGGAACCAGGATTTCGTTGCGACGCAGGAACGGCGGCATGAACGGCGGGTTGTACACCGCGCTGACCGGACTTCCCACCGGCTCCACGCCCTGGCTGACAAGGTCATCAAGCAATCTGTCCCGGTGCCGGGTGAAATTGGCGTCGGTCCAGCGGCCGGAGTAACGCCGCACGGCTACCAGCATCCCGGGGACCTGCCTGATGCGAATGCGATTGTCCGCAGGTACCGGTGCGGTTGCCAGTGAATACTTCGATGGCAGCATGAAGCTGACCACCCAGTCTGCGTCGTTCTGCACCTGTTGAACCGGCGCAGTCATGGCAATTTTCTCGCCCTGTTCCGCCCTGCGGGACTGTTGCACCGGACTGGTCATGGCTATTTCCTGCCGGGCACTGTTGTCGCCGGAAATATAGTCAAACAGCCGCTGGAAACCTTCATTGGCGGCGTCGTTGTAGTCCATCGACTGCCGGTCAGATGCCGACTCGCCAGCACTGCCGGCAGCGTCGGGGGTTATGCGGGTTTCGGCCACGAAGTAGGCGTCGTAGCGACGGTATTCGACGTCATCCCACTCGAACACGACCTGGTATTCCGGTTTTTCCAGCGCCATCACCTGTCCTCCTGCTCCCACGAGCATAGCGAGCCCCAGCAAGGCAGATTGTATTGCCCGTGTAGTCCGGTAATCGTAATAACCATTCATGTTCGTCTCCACTTGTTTGCGTCCGATGTCGCTGCCGGTCAGCGACTGCCTTTATAGAGCAATAACTACGCTGCAAAGAGCCAGGCAGATGACTTTACCAACCGCCTGGTTTAAAAACTTCGGTCATAGATCAATATGAGAGCTGAAATTCATTGCCGTGCTGCTACCCCGGCTGAAATTCCTGCGCCGCCGAAAATAAATTTGAACCAGGTTAGTTTTCAACGCGTAGTTCCTGGTCCCAAGCGTAAATTGAAATTAACTTTTAAAGGAAATACATATGAATTTTGTATCGCGAACTTTTCTGACTGCCGTAGCTGCAGGATCCATTGCCCTCTCCTCAGTGACCGCCAAGGCTCAGGACATTGTCGACACGGCCGTGTCTGCCGGCAGTTTCAATACCCTGGTAGCCGCCGTGCAGGCTGCCGGACTGGTCGAAACGCTGAAGAGTGACGGTCCTTTCACCGTCTTCGCGCCAACTGACGAAGCGTTTGCTGCACTGCCCGCAGGCACTGTGGAAAACCTGTTGAAGCCGAAGAATCGGGATCAGCTGGTCGCGGTACTCACCTATCACGTCGTTCCCGGCAAGATCATGTCTTCCGACATAGCCGGTCAGACCGCCGAAGTTGAAAGCGTTCAGGGTAGCGCCCTGTCTGTTGACGCCACCGACGGTGTGAAAGTTGACAATGCCAATGTGATCAGCGCCGACATTGAAACCGATAACGGCGTGATCCATGTCATCGATGCCGTCGTCCTGCCTCAGTGAGGCTTCGCGGCACGCGTCTGTGTCGCTCGAAACAATTCTCCATCAGGCCGGCCGATTGCCGGCCTTTTTTTTACCTGGGGAATTCATTCCATTGGGCATTACTGAACTGGCTGCCCAAAACGCTTCGAGTCTTGCGGATTACCCCGATCCGTTCTGACAACAGAGTAACAGGGTTGCCGCCATCACGATTCCATGGCTTACTGTGAAAAAAGACATTACCTATCAACCTGGCGCCTTTGAAGGCAACAAGCAGCATCTTCCCGTAAAGATCTGCAAAGCCTGCCGGCGGGAATTCAGCTGGCGCAAAAAGTGGAAAACCTGCTGGGACGAGGTGAAGTACTGCTCCACTCGCTGCCGTCACAAAAGGACCCCTGGTAATTAATCTGAGGTTCCTTAATCAGAGGTTCCTTAAAAAGCGAATCGCATACCCACGTAAAAAGCCCTTCCGGCCGTGTTGAAGCCGGTCACTTCCTGGTAATCCTCATCGGTACTGTTTTCGACCCGACCAAACAGGCTGAGGTTGTCATGCCACTGGTAGGTCACGCTGAGATCCAGAACCTGGAAATCCTCCAGCGGTACCCGGGAGCCAAACACTTCATCGACTGCATCCCGGGATACCCGGTAAAACGCGCCCAGCCTTAATCGATCTTCCGATGTTCCGTATATCAGGCCAAGATTGCCCAACTGCTCCGGTCGACGGATCCGCTGCTGGCCGTCGGAAGTTTCCGTCTCGTTATGCGTGTAGTTGGCCGACAGCTCCAGCGCGCTGCTAAGAGACCAGCCAGCGGACACTTCGATACCGGTTGAACTGCTGCTGCCGGTTTCCTGGAGGTAGCCACTGAAGCCGGACAGGTCAAAATAAATAGCGTCTTCGATCCGCTGATCGAAGGCCACCACCTCGGCCCGGAACTGACCCGCTGCATTGGGCCTGGTGTCACGCCGATACTCAAGGCCCAGCTCATAGCCGCGGCTTTGTTCCTGGCGCAGATTGACACTGGACGCCGGCGGAAACGCAAACGGGCCCCGGTTGTATTCGATCTCGAACGGGCTGGGCGCCCGGAAGCCGGTGCCGTAGGCGGCGCGGATTTTCCACAGGGCTGCCGAGCGGGTATCTATCAGGTAGGCAAGGCTCAGGCGGGAACTGGTGTTGGTACCGAAGTGGTCGTTGTCGTCATGGCGCAGACCGGCGGTGATAAACAGGGAATCAGAAAAATCACTGAGGTATTCCAGGTAAACACCGGTATTATTTCGACTGGTGCTGCCGCTGTCGGCTTCTTCCAGGTCCACACCGAAGACCAGATCAAACCCCGGCAGATCGCGCAGGTTGCCCTGGTATTCCCACCGCTCCAGCCGACCGTCATTACCAAACGCCAGCGCGCCAAGGGCGTAGCTGCGCCGCTTCGTATCAGTCACCGCGTAGGACAGTTGGTGAGTCAGGCTGTCATTGTCGAATTCCACGGACAGCCGGGTCGCACCCAGGCGATAGTCCGCTTCGCAGTCATGAACCGTCACCTGGGAAAAACAGCCGTCAAATTCCGACTCGCCGGCGACATTGCGGTGCACCAGGTCCACGCGCCAGTTGTCGCTCAGCCGGTATCCCAGCCTGCCGTGCAGCGTCTGATTGTCGTATCCGTCATCATCACGCAGTACCTGGTCGGTGGTCCGCGAGTTGAAACCAGCGGTGGTGAAATCGGTGGCAGTGAAAAAATAGTCCAGCTGGTCGCTGTGCCCGGATGCAGTGCCGCTTACCCGCCGCGTACCAAAATCGCCGGATTCCACATCCAGATCGGCCCGCATGCCGGCCTGTGTCCGGCGCGTCAGAATGTTCACCACGCCCCCGGCGTCGGCACCGTAGCCAAGCCCCTGGGGGCCTCGCAGTATCTCGACACGGCCCACTCCGGCGCTGAGTATCTGTTCTACCTGGGGTCCGGTTTGCGGCAGGCTGGGATCCGACAGCCGGATGCCATCGAACACCGTCAGGGTACGGAAGCCTTCCTCGCCGCGAATACGCAGGGAGGTGGATTTGCCCGCACCGCCGTTACCGCTGCTGCCCACCGCCGGCGTCTGGCGCAGCACATCCACCAGGGACAGGTTGCCATGATCCTCGATCTGCGCCTCGGTCACCACCGATACCGAGGTGCCGATCTGGCGCAGGGGGGTCTCGATGCGGCTGGAGGTGACAATCACCTCCTCCACGTCCTGAGCCCCTTGACGGGCAGAGATGCCTGGTGGAAGACAAAGCAGCGCCATCCCAAGCGCAGTGTAGTGCAGGTTTTTCATGATGTTATGCCCCTGGAGACTTGTCGCGGTTCTCGCTGGCGAAAACCTTTCTGGAAGTCACGGGCACAGCAGGCAGGAGTATAGAATCCAGCCACATGCGAAGCCCGCCGCTTCCTCAACGTAGTAAGATGTGGGCCTGGTATCGGACTTACCTGCGAGGTCACGGACCGGCAATCAGCCAGTCGTACCCGTCATCAGGAATACCGTTGCGGGGGCAGCGTTGGACTCTCACCAACTTCCCAGGTGTTTACCACACCGGATGAAGGACGGATGGTACCGGGAACTGAACCGGTTGGCTACGGGCAGTTTGCCACCGCGAACGGATTTCTTCGGGTGTTGAGTCCCGGTCAGTCTGTCATGCCGGTCTCCGTGCACCGGCAGCGGGCAATGATCATCGTTTGTTGCAGTGCCAGTTTCAGTCAAGCCCAGGCAGCGGTTGAGAAGATACGGCGAATCCATTCGCAGCCGGTAACCGTACACCTGGGTCACCAGCCGGAAACACGGGCAGAAGTCCGGCAGCCTCACGACAACGGGCTGCCAAACGAAAAGGCAAGGCAGTGAGAAAACTGGCAATAATCGGGGCCGGCATCGCCGGTCTCACCCTGGCCCGGCGTCTGCACGGTCGCGCAGACGTGACGGTGCTGGAAAAATCCCGCGGCCTGGGCGGACGCATGGCCACCCGTCGCGCAGGCCTCTTTGAATTCGATCACGGCGCTCAGTATTTCACGGCTCGCAGCCGGGAATTCCAGCGCTTTATTCAACAATACAGCGATACCGGTATCGTCCAGGACTGGCAGCCCCGGACTCTAACTCTCGGCAATAACGAAAAACCTTATGTCCGCCCCTGGTTCGAACCGCACTGGGTCGGGGTTCCGGCCATGAACAACCTGGGCAAGGCACTGGCTGACGGACAGCACATCGACCTGGAAGCCCGGGTGGAAAGAATCGAAAGCACGGAATCAGGCTGGACGCTTGTGCTGCAGGACGGCAGCAACCGCGGCGTTTTTGACTGGGTGGTCTGCACGGCGCCGGCCGCCCAATGCAGGCAGCTGTTGCCCGAATCATTTCAATATCACCAGGCGCTGCGGAAAGTCCGCATGAGCGGCTGTTTCAGTTTGATGCTGGGATTCAATACCGACCCGGATCTGCCGTTCCAGGCTGCTAAAATCAAGGACCCGGCACTTGGCTGGCTGGCCGTCAATTCCAGCAAGCCGCGACGCGGCCAGGGTTTCAGCCTGCTGGCACAAAGCACCAACGACTGGGCCGACGATCACATGGAACTGCCACTGTCGGTGATCCAGCAACAGATGATGGATGCCCTCACCGCGTTCCTCCCCGCATTGCCCACCCCGGACCACGTGGATATTCACCGCTGGCGTTACGCCGCAACCACTGTGCCCATGGAGCAGGATTTTCTTCTCGACCGGCATAACGGCCTGGCTGCCTGCGGCGACTGGTGCCTGGGCGGCCGGGTGGAAGCCGCCTTCACCAGCGCCTTCCGACTGGCCGAGGCACTGCAACCCGAACTTGGCTGATCCGGCAGGCAACTTCTCCAGGCTGGAAAAGTTGCATACCGGCGATGTTCAGGGACGCACTCGCACATACTTCCTGAGCGTTCGGTCATTGATATGCGGGTTGGGGACGGGCTCTCCGCCGTATATGTTGCCCTCGCTATCGACGGTGACGAACTCCGCGCCGTTCCCCGGAAGGATATTGGGATTCGCCCACGGGAAGCGTATGAATTCCTGCACCCATCCCGTGTCATATTCGCCGATGCGAATTCCCATTTCATACCCGGGGTTCTGTACGTTGTCCGATTCGGAGTCCGCGACGTAGATCCGCCCCTCGTCATCAAAAGCGATTCCGCTGGGGCGCCCGAACTGGGTCCAGGTGGCAGAGTGGTTGCCCTGCTGGTCGAATATCTGAATCCGGCTGTTGCTGCGATCTCCCACGAATACTCGACCATCCGGATCAATGGCAATGGCGTGCAGGGCACGGAACTGTCCCGGGGCGTAGCCAGTCTCTCCCCAGGTCATGAGAAATTCGCCACGACTGTTGTACTTGACCACCCGGTTGTTGCCGTTCGCGTTGTGGCCGTCCGCGATGAATACGTCGCCGTTAGCCGCGATTGCCACATCGCTGGGGGAAGTGAAGTGGTTCGGGCCATCGCCCTGTTCTCCAGGTGTGCCAAGAGTCATGAGCACTTCGCCGGTAGGGCTGAACTTGATGACGTGATGGCCTCGATCGTCGCCCGCGGGAATGTTGTTATCACTCACGGCGTCAGTAACCCAGACGTTGCCGTCGGCATCGACGTCAATTCCATGGGGCCAGATAAACATTCCGCTGCCGAAGGATTCGACCACGTTGCCGTCGGGATCGAACTTCAAGACCGGATCCAGATCTGAATCGAGGCACTCCGAACCGAAACGATCAGGCCCGGCATCGCAACGGATAACAGCCCAGATATGGCGCCCGTCGGGGTCGACCTTTGCCTTACCGACTGCGCCCATCTTCCTTCCTCCCGGCAGCTTCGCCCATCCTTCGACGATCGCATAGTGATTGGTGGAATTCTGAGCAACGGATTGCGGCGGTACAAGGAATGCAGCAAGGACGAACAGAGCTGCAAAGGAGACGATTTGATTGCGAGCAGACATGGAGCACCTCGAAGCGTATTGAGTGGACCTGCGAGTATATGTAGAACAAAAGGACACTGACAAGTTAAGGAACCTCTGATTAATTATGGAAATACTCTGGCTTTCAGGCGAGATCACTGACGAGGCGCTTTGCCGCCGGCATGCGTCGGCCTGTCAAGGCGAGGCAACCCTTTCTGACCCAACAAGGGCAGTTGGCTCGCCTGGAAGCCCCGACCGGCGGGGCCTGGCATTGATTTTCTATTATTACCCGTCTACAGGTATTTTTCCTGACCTATTGAAGTCCAGTCAACCGTAGGGGCCATCAAAGAGCGGAATTTCATACCCCACCGCCCGTCCTGATTGGCCAGAACCCACAACGCCGGGATGCGCATAGTGGCGTCGCCGGCTGTGTTTACCCGCTGAAAAATCAGCGCAAAATTACTCGTGTCGGAGTAATAGCGATAACTCTGACATCTTCATCCTCGTTGCGCAGCCAACTCGCTATCTCAGGCAGCTGCAATGCACTCGATCTCCACGCGGGTGTCTCCTCCCAGGCTGATGCCGACTGCCGTACGGGCAGGCTTGTTTTCCGGGAAAAATTCCGCGTAGACTTCGTTCATGGCGCCCCACTCTGCCATGTCCACCAGAAACACCGTGCATTTCACAACGCGGTCCATCGACGAGCCGAAGCGCTCCAGTGCGTCCTGAATCGATTCCAGCGTGCGCCGTGTTTCTGCCTGCACGCCAGGCTCTCCGGGGCCTCCTGTTTTTCCGGCCAGAAAAATCAGTCCGCCGTAGCGGACACCTTCGGAATAAGGCGCACGAGGATTCGGATTCATGTATTCCGGTGCCGCGGACTGCTGGACTGCTTCAGCGGCGTTGGTACCGGATGTCTCAGGTTGACAGGCGAGCAAGACGAGGGCAAGGGCACTGGCGGCTAAAACTCTGAACATGTTGTTTCTCCAAGGATTGTGAATTGCAGGCTGTTAGTCTTAAACATTATCTTCTATACAAGTTGATGCGATATATTGCTGGATTCATCGTCAAACAAGAACCAGGAAGGTGTCATGGCAATTCGCTGATGCTATTCGGCATGACGACAGGCAATTCTCAGCCGGAAGCGGGCATCAATACGCGAAAATTCAGTAAGCCAATGGAGGACCGGGGAAATACTCTGGCCACTCTAAGGAACCTCAGTAAGGAACCTCAGACTAATTATGGCAGTGCCTGGTTATCCAATCGCCGCAGGACCAGTTCTTGCTCACGCCTTGCATCAGAGTCCTCACCGGCAGCAATCAACTCTTCCAGCAGCAGTTTTTGAGCGACCGAGAGCGCTTCCTCGGCAGACACTTCGAGCTCGGGCCTTACGCCCACATACTGCCAATTCGATTGCGTTATCGGGTCAATAGACGCCGCTACCGGTACGGACATCATGAAATGCTCATGCATTCGGACATTGTCAGAAGGATGTGCGCCTCCCTGCGTCCTCTCACCCACAAGTATCGCTCGTCCCCGTGCTTGCAGGGCGTAACTGAAGGCTTCTGCTGCCGAAAAGGTATTGCGGCTGATCAGGAGGTAAACCGGCCTGCCTCCTCTGAAGTGTGGCCCGGCTACCTCTTCTCGGGTCCAGTATTCTTCAATTTTATTGTCCTGCCGATAGCGAAGAGTGCCGACGAGTGTGCCACCTTCCACCAGGTAGCTTAGCAACAGAGAAACCATTTCCGGGTGTCCGCCGCCGTTACGTCGCAAATCGATAATCAGCCCATCGGTGTATTCAACAACCTCCATTACATTGGCCAGAACCCGTTCAGAGGCCTCTTCTTCGTAATAGAAATCACGGAACTCAATGTAACCCAGATTACCGGGTAAACGCTCGATTCTTTCGAATCCGAAATTGCGACGACGCAGCAGCGCTGCGTACTCTTTTTGCTGTTCGGGACCTGGATCGAGGTGACTGTAACCGACAGGGATGGGATCCGAGTGGTAATTCACCCACAGATGCAGGTCTGAAATAACATCAAGAATCCCGGTTATTCGATACGCAAAAATCTGCGGATCGGTGATTTCATCGAAATAACCGGTCTGGAACCGATGGTTCAATTCGTTTGCAGCCACTTTTCCCCGTTCCGGGTATACGTATTCATCCTCCAGTATCTGCGCAACTTTTAAAATGATATCGCTTTTAAATGCCTGCGTAAGACTGACCTCGGCGCTCGATAATTGATGCGAAAACAGCGGCAAGGCTGTAAGAGCAAAAACCAGCAACAGTTTATTCATTTTATTCTGACTTCCAGTGTTCGTTTTCGTTGACTGTATTAACTCGCGTGTTGTTGAGGGTTCGCCTCTGTCTGCCCGGGGCCGGGCCGAATCTTTACTACGGGCCTGGATGATATCTCTGAGACTTTATTCATACAGTTCCTGTTCATCCAGATCCTACCCATCCAGATCCTAACCATCCAGACCCTTTTCATCCGGATCCTTTAAATTTCTTCTGGATAATATTCCGGTACATTTCGCTGGAATACGCGCCAGTAGTGCCACTCTTCGGCAATGTATTCGTTGCCGTCGGCATCCACCTCTTTCACGACAGGGTCTCTTCCCCCTCGCAATCGGGCAACCTCGGCCCGGTCGTGAATCAAAACCACCGTCATTTCGTAGAGCTTCCCGCCAATCTTCAGCCGCACGCGAGGATCACGCTCAACGTTTCGCCACCACGCCTTGCCGTAAGGAAACTCCCTGTCCAACCTGAAGGTCTGCGCACTGGACTGCAGATAGAGCTTGTCTCCACGGGGAACCAGCAGGACCCTGACGGAATGGGGAATCCCGTACCAGGTACGGGTCTCCAGGGACGTTGCGTTCTCACCGAAAGTGTCATCGAACTGATTGACCCAGTCCCAGTTCGTCACCGGCTCCCGGACAATCTCCCCCGTCAACCACAAACCCGGCCTCGCCGACCGTCCCGCCTGAGCGTATTCCCGGGCACTGGGATGTCCCGGTTCCAGACCCGTCACGCGCAATATCAGCAGTGCGCCTATAATGAGGATTAAAAGCACCGCTACGCCATTCTTAAACATTTTCAACATTTTTGTTATTTCCACCGATCAATCGATCGCTCCGCAGTGCACCGGATCAATGTCTCTATGACCTGGGGTGTTAACCGAATAGAGCACGGGACACTGAGGGAGTCGTCTTTTTCGTTATTGAAGGGGAGTATCCCACCACGGTTCCGAATTTTCTACCGAGTTTTTCAGGGACGGGTGTCAGGGAGATTGAAATTGCTTACTTTCGTCACGGGTCGACAGCCCGCCGGTAAGCCGTTCCGCGATCTTTAGCGGTTAGGATTTAACCAAATGGTCCGTTCCATTCCAACAGCGGAAACTGTCAGAAATGAAATCCCGTCGTACTAGTCGCTTTATCGAGCAAGCGCTCTAAAAGCGGTTATCGACCCTTATTAAACATTAGCAATTTCCTTTCAAACCCTGTATCGGAGTTCGCGAATGCGGACATTTAGGCCGATATTCTTCATATGCTAGACTCAACCATCAGTAATCAATAAAAGAACAGGCCCGAATCATTCACCGACGACGGCAACCAACTGGTATACCTGGTGAGCCTGATAGGCGATGTCGATATCAAAACTTTAACGTATCAGGATGGTGCCTGGAGTTCGTCACCGCTGTTGGTTTCCGAATTCAATACATTCGAGGCTTCGGTTTCACCGGATAGCCGCTGGATTGCTTATACATCAAACGAATCAGGCGCGGCGGAGATCTATGTCAGGCCTTACCCTGATATCGAAAACGGTAAATGGCAGATAAGCAACGACGGTGGTGTGACGCCACGATGGAATCCCAACAGTAGAGAGCTTTTTTACTCGCAAGGAACAGATCTGGTGTCGGTGGAATTCGATTCTGAAAATGGATTCTCTCCAAATCCGCCACAGGTTCTAATTACCGGACTCCCTGTTCTTACGGGCAATCCTCCCAACTACGCGGTGTCCAGTGACGGCGAACGCTTCATACAGTTTGAATCCGATGAGGTAACAGAGCCAGATGCTCAGCCAGAAAAAATTACATTAAAGGTTGTGGAAAACTGGTTTGATGAGTTGAAAGATAAAACAACAACGGTGCAGAGATAAATGTCCGATTCTGGCCGGCAGCTTCCTTGAAAGGCAAGATTTCCGAATTGAACTTGCCAAGGTTGGCCTTCGCTGAAGATTCCGTATGCAATTATTATAAACTACTGCATAATTCCATGGCCCGGCCATGAATCATTGATGGCTTGCAACAATAACAATAAGGAATTTGGCATGTTAATCAATCGGCCAGCACACCTGCTTTTCCTCCTAATCGCAAGCTACTCAAGTTCGTTTATTGTCATTGCTCAGGAACAGAGCTTTACCGTCGCAATGATCCCTGACACTCAACAATACCTGGATTTCGAGCTACAAACCTCTGAAGGTTTCGCGTTGGACAGTGCGGATCTGTTTATTACCCAGATGAGATACATCGCAAGTAAAAGCAGATCGAATGGGGGGGATATTGAGTTCGTAGCTTCTGTTGGTGATGTCTGGCAACACGTCTTCAGCGACACAGATCCAGCGCACCTTGCCAGGGGCGTCGGCCCGGAGTTAGTCAGCCCTGTTACAAATAGATTTGTAAACCCTGAGATGACGGTTAATTTTGAAATCCCTAAAGCCATCGAGGGTTACAGAATTATCGAACAGTCAGGCATCCCGTTTGGAGTTGCCCCAGGAAATCATGATTACGATGCCTGGAGGGCGATGGAAAATCCTGATCCAGACGGATTATCAGATTCTCCAGTGATGTTCCACATTGGGGGGCTGACTAATTTCACACGTATATTTGGAAGCGATAGCGAGTTCTTCCGCGACAAGGACTGGTACATCGGTGGGTACAACGGAGGGAGTAGTAGTGTTCAGTTGTTTTCCGCGGGAGGCTATCGCTTTTTGCATTTGGCCTTTGAAATGCAAGCTGGCGACGAGGTTTTAGTGTGGGCGCAGTCGGTATTGGATCAATACCCAGGCGTGCCAGCGATTATCAGTACGCATGACTATCTGAGTGCGCGGGGTGAACGCAGGCCCAGTAACAACATGGACCTGGCATTACTTGATCCTGAACATAACAACTATGCTGAGGAAATCTGGGAGAAATTCATCAGCAAAAATGACCAGATACTTCTCCTGTTATGCGGCCATCAACCCGGGCAATCCCTTCGCATTGATGAAAATGACGCCGGAAATGAAGTCATCCAGATGCTGGCTGACTACCAGATAAGAGGTCAGGTTGCTATGGATGCAGGGCAACCGCCTGCTGCGACAGGTCGCGGGGCCGGTCGCGTGCCCGGTGTCGGAGACGGCTGGTACAGGGAATTAACGTTTTACCTGGGAAGCGAGAATCCCCGCTTACAAGTTAGGACCTATTCAACGCATTACAATGTCTACTCGGAAGACCTTGAATCGTATGCTGACTGGTATCGAGAATGGGAACAGCCTGAAATGAGCGATGAGGAGTTTTATCAAGCCGAGGATTTTACGATTCCTCTTGGAGACTTCTATCAGCGGTTTGGCATGCCCGATCAATAAGCGTCAGCCTCAATTGTTAAGCGATATTCAAGAAGTTTATGACCGCTCTTGGCCGAAATCAGCCATTGCCACCAGAATGCTTGCGTTAAAAATTGTTAAGGAGGCAGCTCGCGTTGCTCCTATTATCAAGGGCGCTATAAGTCCAGATTAAAATAAGAACAAGGTGACTAATGGCTGATCAGCAAACAACTATTCACATGTATGTCAGCTTCCAGGATGACGACAAGATCTCAATCTTCACCGTGGACCCGGCTAGCGGTCAGTTACATTGGCAAGAGGATGTAGCTATCGAGGGTGGACCGGCACCGCTGGCTATCAGTCCGGACAAAAGCGTACTCCATGTTGGTCGTAGAGCCAGTCAGCAGCTGTCCAGCTACCGAATCGACCGCTCCAACGGCGGGCTATCGCTTATAGGTGACGTGCCGTTGCAGGGTGAGCCGGTGTATGTGGCAACCGACCGCAGCGGCCGATTCGTACTCTCGGCGTACTACTACCAAAGCACTGCGGCAGTCCACGCGGTGGGAAATGACGGTGCAGCCACTTTCCCTCCAGTGGAATGGCGATACACTTCGCACGGGGCGCACGCCATCCAGACTGATGCCTCGAACCGCTTCGCGTTTGTACCTCACATCGCCAACCGTGGGCCTAATGCTATTTTCCAGTTCAGGTTTGACCAAACCACAGGCCGCCTGACTGCTAACGACCCACCGCGACATTCCCCAGACGCGTATTTGGGACCGCGTGCGCTTGTTTTTCATCCGTCATTGAATGCCGTCTACTTTTCTGACGAACAGGGTTGCAGCGTTACGGCCTATCGAATGGACACGACTTTAGGTACGCTGGCACCATTTCAGACCATTTCCACCCTGCCAGAAGGATACAAGGAACCAAACACTTGCTCACAGATTCAAATAACACCTTCCGGAAAGTTTCTTTATGCCCCGAACCGCGGCCACAACAGTGTCGCCAGCTTCGGTGTTGATGATGCCACTGGCCGACTGACCGCGACGGGTTGGGTTGCTACCGAGCCTGTGCCTCGGGCCTTCAATGTTGATCCGTTGGGTCGCTTTGTCTATGTCGCTGGATTGGACTCAGGCCGAATCGCTTCATATCAAATTGACCAGGGCAGCGGCGAACTGATCCCTATGGAAACCTACGAAGGTGGCAACAGACCGATGTGGGTGTTGATGACCTGATAATTGGGGTCAGAGTAAAATACAGTAATTTTGATGTCGGCTCCTGGCCGCAAATTTACGCCATCATTGGTTGAATAATTGCGAGGAAAAGTTCAGGTGCAACCGAGTGGCTCAATAGGAATGAAAGTCGGACGTGAAATAGAAATTTTTCGCTACGATCCTGCCTGGGCGGTAGAATTCGAAAGTGTTCGGGCCGAACTGAAATCAATTTGTGGTGACTCTATGCTTACGGTGAATCACGTTGGTAGTACTTCAGTGCCAGGTCTCGACGCAAAACCTATTATAGATATATTGGTAGGGATCAAAGACTTCGAACAGAGTTTACAACTTACTCCAGCACTTAAAAATCTTGGGTTTTTGTATCGCCCAGACGACGAACTTCCAGATAGGCATTACTTTCCGCGCACTATTCAAGGACTGCGTCGCCACCATGTCTCTCTTGCGGAATTAGAGTCACGGCACTATATAAATACACTGGCGTTCCGAGATGCCTTACGGAAAAATGACAAACTCATGAAAGCGTATGCATCACTGAAGAAAAGATTGGCTGAACAAGTGGGCAAGAACCGATTAGATTATCTGAATGGAAAAACAGAATTTATTCTTAAAGTTCTTGAAGACGAAGGTTTTGAAACAAGAGGCGACTATCCAATCGCGTTTGGAGTTAGCGCTAATTAGGGACCCTCTGATTAACCTTGCCAAGAGTACTGACAAGTTCATCCTCATTCTGGTATATATGGAGCCGTGACTTGAGGTCACTATTTCATGAATCGCGATTAGGGTCACTGTCCCCGAGATTCACCGACGGACAAAACCCAGGGACGTAGCAAATGGCATATCTGATAAAGCACACCGACCAATTCGGAGCAGTGCTGCTATGCACCACTCTGGCATGTTCCAGCGCGCTGGGCCAAAACGCAATGCGGCCTGATTTGGAAGGCGTTTGGTCCAATGCATCGTTAACCAATCTAACGCGCCGGAGTGGAGTGGAATCACTGGTAGTGACTCCGGAGGAAGCCCTGGTCATTGCAGCCGGCATACCGATTGGTGGTATAGAAGGAGGCTTTGATGAAGGTGATGGAGTTAATAACACACCTGCCGTGGGCGCAGATGACTTCGGCAGCAGGGCGTACAATCATTTCTGGGTCGATCCCGGCTCCAATCTGGCTCTGGTCAAGGGCGAGTATCGTACGTCTTACATAATTGATCCGGAGAACGGACAAGTCCCGCTACTGGAAAATCCTACCACAGATTTCAAGCGTACCAGTTTCGGCAGCAGATACGTTACCGGCGTCGGCAACGCTGACGGCCCCGAGGCCCTGCCCCTGTCGGAGCGTTGTATTCTTTCTGAAGGTAAAGCCGGTCCGGCGATGCAGAGCGGTTTGTATAATAACAATTATCAATTCGTACAAACCGATGATTACATGATGATAAATGTGGAACAAATGCATGATGCGCGAATCATCCCCACGTTCAGTTCGGCCGAAGAAGCGCGGGCCAATCGCCGTCCGGCGGTCTTACAGCAATACATGGGAGACTCTGTAGGCTGGTACGAAGATGGTGCCCTGGTAGTGGAAACTATCAATGTCAATCCTCAGCAAATGCAACAAAGCTCTACAGCGATCACGAGATATGGCAAAGTAACTGAGCGTTTCAGTCGTTACTCTGACACGGAAATTGTTTACCGCTTTACGGTGGAAGATTCTGACCTGTACAGTCAACCCTGGACAGCCGAGCTTAGCTTTCACGCCATAGACGGTCAGCTTTATGAGTATGCATGCCATGAAGGTAATTACTCGATGCCGGGAAGTCTAGCTGGCGCCCGCAGACTAGAGGTAGATAACAATTAGAGTTTTGCTGAATTGAAATTTCTTCTCTTGGCCGAGGCGGTAAGAAGTCCTCCAACAAAACCGTGTCAATGTCGGCTGTTGTTTATTCTGCGACAACTGGATGACATAGTCTCGGCGTCCGCTTTGAACCCGAAGCAGTCGTTTTAGGAAAAGAGCGAGATGGTAGTTATAATGCATTAACGGATAAAGAGTGTGTTATGCAATTGTTAGCTTTTAGTCAACACAGAGTGTTATTTTGAATATTTATTCTCCACTGATTTTTGCTTTTATTGCAATATTCTTTTTATATATTGGCATTAAAATTATAGCCTCAAAGAGGCCTTTGTTATTGTCATCAAAGATTTTCTTTATATTTATGCTGTTAGCTTTTTCTCCTCAATTTGTTATGTCGCTTGAAAGGCTCTTGATGTCTACTGGCGATATGGGATTAATCTTTTACATTAGTCCGTTAATGTTAGTCGGTCTATTAACTTTTATGTGGATTCAAATGCAGGGCTTTATGGCAATAGGTATTACTGATGATTCATTTAGAAGTGCTCTACATTACTCACTAAACAAAAACAAAATTCAATTTGAGGAGCAACTTTCACTAATTAGGCTGACAGACATAAATGTAGACGTTCAAATTGCTATCCAAAGCTGGATTGGTACAGGCCAATTAAAATTGAATAGATCAAAGGATAAAGAATTATTATCGAAATTGGTTTCGAATATAAATGAATATTATTTAGCCAACTCTATTAAGCCAAATAATACGACATCAATTTTATATATTGTTATGGGGCTATTTATGTCGTTATTGTCAGCTTATATATATTTTTTAATAAGATAAAAAAACAACTGAAAAAAAATTCAAACGGAAAAAATATAGCTGGCATTTTTTGCTACGTTCAACATTTTGGCAAGCTATATTTTTCCGCTTAAGTAGGCGTTAAAGAACATTTTTAACATCTGCTTTTAGGCCGTTTTCGGCATTAGAGGCAGCCTAAGGCTACTTCCGCTATCATGAAAGCCGACTTTCATCGATGGTCCGGAGACCGGCAGCAAAGAACCCATAGCTGAAGTTGTTTTGTACAAAGGCGAGCTCCACTTTAGTAACATTTGTGATTTAGTACCAGCCTATTTTTTCCGGAGAATTGGTAAAGTAATTCTGATATATTGGTTGGTCTAAAACCCTTCTTGAGATTTGTTAGCTACCATAAGGTATTGAAGATGAAATATTCATTTTGGATGTTTATAGCTTTATCCTTCTGCATAAAAGGATGGGCATTCGAATATGACCCAAAAGATTTACCTAAGGATCTGAGGCAGGCAACGGATATCGTCATAGCGAAGAAAGTCGGCGGCATAATTTCATATGGTCAATTAACAGACGAGATTGATAGCTTTCATAAGGATGCTATTAATTGGAGAGAAAGCCCTGCCTGGGAAAGGCTCCAGTCTAGAAATAATACTACGTCCACATTCTTAGTATTGAATTCTATAAAAGGTAGTTTTAGTGTTGGCGATGAATTTAAGTATCGAGATGGTTGGATTCCCGTTGAGTTGGGGTCTGTAAATCTGTACTTTTTATATAAAGATGGTGAAAACGTAGATTCCAACCCATGCCATAGAATTGACATTCGAATCAATAAGCGTCGTATCTTGGAGCTTTCCGATAATGTTGAAGATCTTATAAGTTTTATATTAGATGAAAAATTGTCGTTCTGTGCCTACGAAGCCATCATCGAAGAATATAGCTATCAGTTCAATCAAGGATAAATTGCTAAGCAGTTTACTCTATAATCAGGGCGTTATGATTCCCGACTACGGCCTGAAAAGCATCTAGCTTACACAGATAGTGGGGACACCAACAACTTATTCGAAGCATCGTAGTCTCGCGTTTTCTGTCACGTGAATTCTGCGAGAAGATGATTCGAAGCCAGATGCTCTCTTCTTAATGTCTGCTATTAAGCCGAAACCGGTAGTAATGTACTGTTTCGGGAACGTCGCTCAGACTTCCGGTAAATATTTTCACGTGAGTTTGCTTGCTCGCTCGGCGACACTTACTGCATTTTAATTATAGTGAGAGGGCCGCTGTTTCGTAAGCGTCCGGCCATCACGTCTTGCTATTCCGGTAGCCAGTTATGTGGCAATAGGTCATTAATGCGACTGGCCTTCTGAGTCGGTAGCCTGGCCATGGCATCCTTCAGATAGACGTAGGGGTCAAGCCCGTTCATCCGGGCTGACTGTATCAGACTCATCACAGCAGCCGCGCGCTGACCGCTGCGCAGCGATCCGGCGAACAGCCAGTTGGAACGACCTAACGCCCATGGGCGGATCTGATTCTCGACCCAGTTGTTGTCGATAGGCACCGCGCCATCTTCCAGGTAGCGAGTCAACGCGCGCCAGCGCTTCAGACTGTAATCGATAGCTCTGGCTATGGCCGAACCCTCCGGCACCTTTTGCCGCTGCGCCAGCAGCAAGGTATGGAAGGTATCCAGAAGTGGCCCAGCTCGTTGCTGCCTTAATCGATACCGTTGCTCGTCATCCAGATCCCTGGCCTGGCGCTCTATTTCGTACAGCTGACCGATGGTCTCCAGCGCACTGGCCGCCAGGGTGCTCTTGTTGGCAGCGTGCAGCTCAAAGAACTTGCGCCGGGCATGGGCCATACAACCGATCTCGGTGATACCCTGACCGAAGCCGGCTTTGTAGCCGCTGTAGTCGTCACAGACCAGTTTGCCCTGCCAGTCGCCCAGGAAGGCCCGGGCATGTTCCCCGGCACGGCTGGGCGCAAAGTCATAGACCACTGCCCGGGTCTGGGCATTGTGCGTTGTGCAGTAGGCCCAGATATAGGCGCGGTGGGTTTTCTTCTTGCCCGGCGACAGCATCGGCACCGGCGTCTCGTCTGCATGAACCACTGGGTGGCTCAGGATGGTCTCGCGTAAGGCATCAGCTAGGGGCTGCAACGCCACACCGCAGCGGCCTACCCATTCGGCCAGCGTGGAACGGGGAATGGCCAGCCCGGCTCGCTCAAAGATCTTTTCCTGACGGTACAGCGGCAGGTGATCGGCGTACTTGGCCACCAGCACCTGAGCCAGCAGGCCGGTAGTGGGCAGCCCTTTGTCGATTACGTGCGCAGGTACCGGGGCCTGAACCAGCGTTTCGCAGTCTTTACACACCCATTTGCCACGGACGTGCCGCTCAACGGTAAACTCGCCGGGGGTATAGTCCAGCTTCTCACTGACGTCCTCGCCAATCCGCTGGAGCTGACAGCCACACTGGCACCGGGTGTTGTCCGGCTCGTGCTCAATCAGCCAGCGCGGCAACTCCGGTGGCAGCGCCACACGCTTGGGTTGCTGTTTTGGCTTGGTCTGTGAGAGCGGGTCAGCCTGCGCCGCCTCCAACTCCGCCTCGATGCCGCCCACGTCGGCGTCAACGATATCTTCCAGGAGAGTGCGTTGCAGAACGTTCAGTTGTTCACTGTGTTTGCCGAATCGGTGGCGTTTGAGTAACGCCATTTCGTGGGTCAGTTTTGCATTGAGTGTTTCAAGAAAGCGGTTGCGATGCTCAAGGCGAGTAGCATGATCCGCTTGCTGTTGCAGGTTTTCTTCCCGCTGTTTCAGTGTTTTTAGCAACGATTCCTGCTCGGCGAGGCGCGAGAACAACGAGGCAGTCAGGGCTCGTAGTTGCTCGGCATTAAGCTGGCTCACGTCGGGATGTGACATGGACCAAGTATGCCATCGATGGGCGGTCAGTGCGACACAAACGGGGCCCGGCATTCACTACAAAGCACGAATGACGCTCGCCTCACCGAGGCGCTGCCACGGCAGCCCCTGAACCAGCGCCTGAAGTTGCTCTTCATCCACAACAAGGTGCTTGCCGCGCCAGGGTTCGGCCCAGTGGAACTTGCCCCGGTTCAGGCGTCGAGCACACAGCCAGAGCCCAAGGCCATCATGCACCAGCACCTTCATGCGGTTGGCGCGCTTGTTGGTAAAAGCATAAGCGCAATGGGGTCTGGCACTGCCAAACACCTGGACTACCCGGGCCAGCGCCTTGTCCGGTCCGGCGCGCATATCCAGCGGTTCGGTGGCCAACCAGATCTCGTCAATGCGGATCACTGTAGCAGTTCACGCAGCAGCGCCAGACAACGATCCGACTGAGAGACTGGCCAACTCACTTTGATCGATTGTTGACGGAAGGGAATCTCCAGCTGGATACGCTCGTCCGCTCCGCTACCCGGACCAGGTCGTGACGCTTGCACTGAATTGACCGGCAGTGCTACAAAAGCTGGTGTGACCGCCGGTAACGTGTTCGCTTTGGCCTGACGAATCCACTTATGGACCAAGTTGGCATTAACGTCGTGTTCCCTGGCGACCCTTGCAACCGACGCACCGGGTTCTTTGCAAGCTGCAACGATCCTGTGTTTAAACTCCGGCGTAAACCTTCGACGCTTAACAGGTGTGGCGAATACGCTTAACTCGTTCATGATGGTGTCCACTTAAAAATAGGTGGACACTATCGGCGGATCGGGCGGAGGTGACAAGATGGGTTTGCCGGACGGTTACGCTGTTTCAGTAGGATGCTGTGGCGTATAGATCAGATACGAGAAGTCAAAGATGTCTCGAGATAGTGCCCCCTCTTTACAATGGCGCATCGCAGACAGTATCAACAATTGCTCCAAGCGGAATAACTAGTCCATATATCGTACAAGGAGGAACAAGTGAAAAAATTCTGTATTACGATATTTGTATGTTTCCTTTATATTACGTCTCTAGCGCAATCTCCTGACCCTTGGTGGGAACGTTCGGAAGTTGGCCTTCCTCAACTTTTAGAGCAAGGGTGGAAAATTTCATTTTATATTACTAATGAAAATGGATTTCGACGGGAATACGTGCTACAGCACGCCACTAAGCCTGGCGCTTGGCACTGTTTTTGGCGACGAAATGAAGTTTTTCGAGAAGAAATCCACCCCGAGACGCCGAATGGCGTCATCAGAATCCCCAACGGTGTCGAACATACTGCCTATTGCATGACGGCTAGATTGAATTAATTTTAGACCTAATCTGACACGACTCCTGAAAATGATCCCCAGGTTTTGGGTGCATAACAAGTAGCTCGGAATGGGACGTTTACGTTCTGCTGGGGTTAGAATCTTGTAAATTATGTCGTACTGCTAGTATAAGTTTCGGAACTGCTTAGTACCCTCAAAACAAGAAACCGAAATAGCGAGAAACAGATATGGAATACATGATGATATCATGGGTTATCCTATGTTTTGGGATTTGTGACCTGTACAGTCAACCCTGGACAGCGGAGCTTAGTTTTCACACCATAGATGGTCAACTTTATGAGTATGCATGCCACGAAGGCAATTACTCGATGCCGGGAAGTCTAGCTGGCGCCCGCAGACTAGAGGTAGATAACAACCTGTCAGGATTCTTTACAGTAACTTCCGCTTTTAAACCCGAAGCTGCCGTTTGGCGATAGCTAATGTACGAGCGTCCATCACGATCCAATGGATCGAAATCTGGGAAATCTGTCAAGATTTGTTGCAATCGATGATTTCGTCTAAGTGACTAATTTTGAGGAATAATCTTTGGATGGAAGACGCGGATGACACGCAGCTCGGTCGTGAAATTTTATTCGTGTGTGTATGATTAATAATTGTTATCCCTCCAAACGGGCGTTCCAGCCGGGAAGAATTTGTCAATAGATTTTACAATCCTCGCCAAGTAGCCCCGATGCGCATCCTAAAACTTCTGTTTTTACAATGAGTTGTCGATGTTGGCACAGTACGTGCTGGGTCTAAAGCCCAAAGCAAAGTTAATTTGACACATGGAGATCCCTGCACGCCAGGAGACCAAGATGACGATAACAACAACCATTACCCGCAATTCAACTGTTTACCTGAGTGCTGTCGCACTGCTGTGCTGCAGTCTTTACGCGAATGCCGTGCCGATCAATTGGACGGATTGGATGACTTCCTCAAACACGAATGGCTTCACCGCGGAAGGTACCATTACTTCTGGCTCCGAGACCATCGGTGTCACCTACAACAATCCGCAAGGTATCTCGTTCTTCCAAAGCGGCACCGGGACAGATTATTTTGCTCAGGGGAGTAGTGGCGGCCTCGGTCGAAACGCCGCAACCTCGCCGTTTACAAGCACCGGATCCAATGGTGTTGACAATATCCCCACCGCTAGCGAGATGATTGCGCTGAACAAGGCTGGCAATCAGACCCTGACTTTTTCGCAGGCGATCGCCAATCCGGTATTCTCATACGTCAGCCTCAACGGGAATGGCTACGCTTTCGACCAGGATTTCGAAATCCTGAGTTTTGGTGGCCCCGGCGGCGACATTGATGGTAACGGGCCTAACGATCAGGGTTGGTGGGGCGTTGGTACCTCGAACAAAGTGGTCGTCGATCTCGGCGGTGGGGTTTTCGAATACCAACTACTTGGCACCGGCGAACCCCATGGCTCGCTGCGATTCACTGGTGCGTTTGACACGGTTAGCTGGCGTAGCCTATCGAACGAGAATTGGAACGGCTTCACGGTGGGCGTGCAAGGCACCGCGGCACAAGTTTTTCCGTGCGACGTCGATCCGAGCCTCCCTGAATGTATGACTGGCGCCGTGCCAGAGCCCCCATCGCTGGCTCTCCTCGTACTGGGACTAGCCGGTCTCAGGCTGGCACGGTATAAGAGACAAAAGTCGGCCTGTTTGTAACTCACCCCACCCGGCGACTGCCCAGCGCCGCCAGCGGGTCACGTAATCATCCAAAATAGCGGCTCTTGTGTCAGGAGCCGTTTTTTTGTTGCTCATAAAGCCGGTGGTGACGTGCCTTGAATCGCCCGGCGGTAACAGCGGCCAATTGTAATGTTCGACGTGAGAATTAAATTCCCAGCAATCTAGTTCGAAGTTGGATACTCATTTCACAAGGTCCGCTTTTAAGTCGATTTCGGCACTAGAATCAATGTTGTGCTAGTTCCGCTTCGAAAATAGCTGACGTTCAGTACCGAAAGCTAAAGGGTCTCCAAAGAACCCAAAGCGGAAATCACGAATCCAAACCGCCATTTCCACCATTCTAGGGAACCTCTGAAAAACTCGTATTTTTTGGCATAATGTAGCTTCCAACCAGAAGGAGTCAATTATGAGCCAGTTGACCTTTGCCGAAGCTGAGTTTGCCATCAAGAAAAAGAAAACGCGTCGAGAGATCTTTCTGGAAAAAATGGACAAGCTTATCCCCTGGAAGAAACTGGAACAGCAACTGATCAAGAAGTATCACAAGGGGAAAACGGGCCGGCCACCGTATCCGCTGCCTGTAATGCTGCGCGTTCATGCGATGCAACTTTTCTATAACCTGAGCGACCCGGCAATGGAAGATGCCTTGTATGAGATTGAGTCTATGCGCCAGTTCGCGGGTCTTCGGCTCAGCGGTAATTTGCCGGACGAGACAACCATTTTGAACTTCAGGCATTTTCTGGAAGAACACAAATTCGGCAAAATGATCTTTAAAACCATCAATGGTCATTTGGCTGAACAAGGTCTGATCCTGCGTGAAGGCAGTATCGTTGATGCCACGATTCTGAGCGCGCCGTCCTCTACCAAGAACAGAAGCGGTGAGCGAGACCCAGAAATGTATCAAACCAAGAAAGGTAATCAGTGGCACTTTGGAATGAAGATGCACATTGGCACGGACGATGCTTTCGGCCTGATTCACAGCATCGCCACCACTTCTGCGAATGTTCATGATATTGCGGTAGCTGATCAGCTTTTGCATGGCGCGGAACAAAGAGTCTGGGGCGATGCGGGGTACCTTGGGATTGGGCAACGACCCGAACATCAAGGGCGAGAGGTTGACTGGCAAATAGCCATGCGTCCAGGCCAGCGAGCGAAGCTTCCTGAAGGCGATCCGGTTGCAAAACTGGAACAACTGAAAGCGGGTGTGCGAGCCAAAGTTGAACACAGCTTCTTCTACATTAAGCGAATCTTTGGGTACAACAAAGTGCGCTACCGAGGACTTGCCAAGAACACCGAGCGGCTTTATATACTTGCCGGGTTCAGTAATATGATGATGGCGAGAAAATATCTGGTGACATAGGGACAGGTGCGCCTGTCTGGCGCCCATTGGGCGCCGGAGGGCGAAAACAAGAGAGTAAATGGTGCTCGTTATGCCTGTTTTTGTCATTTTTTCCAAAAATCTAACCCCATCTTATAAAAACGTCAGTTTTTCAGATGGTCCCTAGGTATGGATTGTAGAAATCTCCCCATTTCAGTGGGATACTGATTTTGGATTGGAGATACACGGCCCACTTGTATGAAAATTACTTGGAAAGCAGTAATAGCCACATCCCTGATTGTTTTTATGTTGTCACTCTTGGGATTTTATTATGCAGCGAAAAACTGGCTTATACCGGACACTCTTCAGGCCAGACTCTATCTCCTATTCAGAATTTCTCCTCTTACGGAATTGGCACTAGAAATTAGAGTTATTGTCAAATCTGGTGTTTGATCAGTTGAATCAAGCGGCGGCCTGATCGACTGTTGTCACCTCAACACCATCTTTGAATTTGATTCCGGTTACCACTTTCGCCAGGTAATCGAAACCCCTTAATCGTCTCCATTTCTTCTCGGCACATTGACCTAACTTGAACATCATGTGCAGCATACCGTCTCGTGAAAGGCAGCCCTTGGAACGTTTGGTCCGGTGGCGGATCGTCCCGAAGGTCGATTCAATCGGATTACTGGTCCGTATGCTCTGCCAGTGCTGAGCTGGGAAATCATAGAAGGCCATCAGTTCCTCCCGGTCTTTCTGCAAGCAGACGGTGGCTTTCGGATACTTCGGCTCATACGTCTCGATGAACAGATCGAAGGCCTTTTCCGCCTCGGCCTTGGTTGGTGCCTGCCAGATGGCATGCAGTGCCTTTTTAGCTTTCGGCTGGACCGATTTCGGCAGGCAGTTCAACACATTCACGGTCTTGTGCATCCAGCAGCGTTGCTGACGGCTCGCCGGATACACTTCTTCCAGCGCCGCCCAAAAGCCCATGGCCCCATCGCCAATGGCCAGTTCCGGTATATTCATTCCGCGCGCCTTCAGCTTCAGCAGCACCTCGCGCCAGCTCTGGGTGGATTCCCGCACTCCATCCTCAATCGCCAGAAAACGCTTCTGTCCACGCGCATTCACACCAATCACCACCAGGGCGCACAGCTTAGTCTGCTCCGCCCGCAGGCCGCTGTAGACACCGTCAGCCCACACATACACCCAGCGATCCTTCTCCAGACGGTCCTCGTTCCAGTGCTGGTACTCTTGCGCCCAGACCTGTTTCAGCCGCGACACTGTGCTGGCCGACAGACCCTCTGCATCCGCTCCCACCAAGACCTTCAGTGCATCGCCCATCTCGCCACTGGAAATCCCTTTCAAATACAACCAGGGCAGCGCCGCTTCCAACGATTTGGTCTTGCGCACATACGGGGGTACCAAGGCCGAGCGAAACGTCACCGGCTCACCGGTCTTGGCGCGTACCTTGGGGATCTTGACCGTAACCGGACCCAGCCCTGTCTGTAGCTGGCGAGCCGGCAGATGGCCGTTACGCACCACGCCTGCTTTGCCGCCTTCCGTTCGCCGCTCGCTGTGTTCCGCCAGCAACTCCTGCAACTCTGACTCCACAGCCTGGTAAATCAACTGCCCGGCGCCTTTCCTCAGCAACTCGGTTAACGGATCATCAATCGTGTCTCGACTGGACAGCTTTACAACGTTATTCTTGCTCATAGGTGGTGTATCTCCATTGGTTGTTTTGGTGCTTCGCAACAACAAATCAACCAGATACGCCGCCTTTTTTCAACCTCACTCAAACACCAGATTCAGTTATAACTCTAGAAATTATTGAGAAGGATTACCGTTCAGTTAATTGGTTCTCGGGAGAAGGTATTTTTTTCTTAAAGGTAACCGACACTTTGGATGAGCGAGAACTCTATGATAATCGACCAAAATGCGAGAACTTACCTGAAGATAGTAACTTTATTGTACGTGATCAAAGTGAGTCTTTGATTGTTCTGAGCTGTGCGCAATCAGAATTACTAACTCGATTGATCTCAGAAGCTGGTGGTAAACGATTGAAGGCAGGTCAACTTAATGGATCAGTCTCTATACACTTTGGCACTAAGTATAAGGGACAAGTGAACGGTGAACTCTTTCTAATATTCAGGCCACCTCACAATGATATTGTCAGGTGTGACGATGAAGACTACGCTGGTGACTACGGTGTGTGTCTTATTGGAAGAAGAGGAGAATGGCTCGTAGTCTGGGAATGGATACGGTATCCGCCGTTTGATCCTGAAAATTTACTTCCAAATGTGTGACCAAAGAATGAATAAAGATAATCAGAAAACATTCGAATCCATATCAGAAGAGCTTGAGATAATTCCTAATCAAAGTTGGATTGTGGGGGATGATCCAATAGCAGATGTAGTAGGCGCATCAGAGGTAGGATTTAATGCGATCTGGTTAGAAAAGCATTTGCCATGGTCAGAAGGAATAGGTAGTTGCTATGATTTCAAATTGACTAGCCTAAATCCTCTGCGGAATCTTCTCGAATTATAAGGCTGATCTTTGTATATGCCTGAATTCGAGATTGTAAGTTAACCTATGTCCGCTTATAAGCCGATTTCAGTAATTTGTTCACTGTCATGAGTCCGCTCCTGGTCGATCACAACCGAAAAGTTTTACCGCCTCCCGGGCTGCGTATACGTTGAGCAAAGCTTTTAAGCTTCTGTGGCTTCGGCAAATCCAGGCACACCCTCGTATTTCAGTAAAGACACCTGACCTGATCGGGGCTGGGAACAATGTCCATGCGGTTAGACCTGGCCGGGACAGGCCGTTTTGACCTGCCCCGGAGGCGTACGTAGGAGTTTGCTTTAAGTTCAGTCCGTAGTTGCGATGCGGGGCAGCTTAATCGCACTCATCGCATCCGCCACCGCCTTTTGGTAGCAGTTACGGTTCGCGATCATCAGACTGAGCGAACCTGCGCGACGCAGGTGTTGCGGGCCGCAAACTTCGGCAGCCGCCTCGCGAATCTTACGCTCCAATCGTTCTCGCCCCTCGACTGTGGACGCCATTTCCGGGCTGTAAGTGATTCTGATCTGTTCTTGTACGATGCCGGCCTTTGTTTTACCAGCCGTTTCACCAACTGTTTCACCAGCTGTTTCACCTGCACTGGCCACGGCCGGTGCAGTAAACGCGCATACTACTACCATAGAAAAAATAAACTTCTTCATCATACTGTCTCCCGAAGAATAACAAATGGTTAAGGTGCGCATCCTTACTTATTCAGACGCGGGCTGATGGAAAAAAGTTAACACTATTTTTCAAAAACTCGCGCCGGGCTTGATGAGGTTGTTTCTCAAGGGGATACTGGACATGAAGAACCGAAAGGTGGTGGACTGCAATAGACATCAGGTGCATTCAGGGAACCTCTGATCATCAAGTAGTCTTTAAACCTGACTCAACTACAAATGTACGGTTCGCTTGATAGCAGACGTTGAAAGACTTTCAGTGGCAATAACCAGTTGAATCCGCAGCCGAACCCGGAAGTCAGCAGCTTGCTCAACGTAACCATCACACTGGAATCACTCTTTCGAACCCTGTGAAGACCTGGATGGGTGATGGGCGGAAGTGAAAAGCTTCGGAAAAATCACCAGAGGAGAAAAGTTTTCCCGCAGTCCCATTAAATCAAGTGGGGCCACATAATTGCGAATCGTGAATCCAGGCGCGACACTGCGAACTTTGCCGCGATGCTTCGATCACTGGAGTCGAGTCGAATTTCACGGCGAAATTCCGCTACAATTCCTCCTCCGAAGAAGAGTACGGCCACCGATCCGGGAAGCAATGCAACGGCTTTACCCGGTGTGACCGATTCATAGCCGGAAGTACGGCCGGATAAGCTGATGATAAACAGACGCAGAACACTTCAGGCACTGGGCCTTGGCGCGCTCAGTGCGACAGGCCTGCCCGGGCGGTTGTCCCGCGCTGCCGCCCAGTCCGCCGTCGATGCCGCGACGTTTGCCAATACGCTGGCCACACCGCCACTGGAAACCGGCCGCCTGGAGTCCGGTGTCCGCCACTATGCGCTGCAGGTGCAATCGGGGAATCGGCAGTTCCTTCCCAATACCTCCACTGACACACTGGGCATCAATGGTGACTACCTGGGCCCAACCCTGTTGTTGCGCCGGGATGAACAGGTCGCCTTTACCGTAACCAACCAACTGGACGAAGCCACCAGTCTGCACTGGCATGGATTTCACGTGCCGGCCAGCGAGGATGGCGGTCCCCATCAACAGATCGGGCCGGGGCAGACCTGGAGCCCGTCGTTTCGTGTCATGCAGAATGGTGGCACCTTCTGGTACCACTCTCACGTGCTTCACAATGCCGGTGAACAGGTGTTCAGGGGACTGGCCGGAATGATCCTGGTTAACGATGTCGCCGAGGACACGCTTGGCCTGCCCCGGGACTATGGCATCGACGACATTCCGCTGATCGTCCAGGACCGGCGCTTCGCGGCGGATGGCAGTTTCAGCTACATGTCCATCTACGATGACATGGTCAAGGGCATGCACGGTGACACCATCCTGGTAAACGGCACCTGGCAACCCGCTTTCCAACCCACCACGCGCCTGGTGCGATTCAGGCTGCTGAATGGCGCCAATGCCCGCACCTTTACCTTCGCCTTCAGCGACGGCAGGCAGTTCAGCCAGGTCGCCAGCGACGGCGGCCTGCTGGCACACCCGGTGGCGCTATCCAATCTTGAGCTGGCGCCTGGGGAGCGGGCCGAGATCATCGTCGACTTCAGCGACGGCCGTGACGTCACCCTGGTCAGCCTGCCGCAACAGAACAGCTTTCCGGTGTTCCAGGGGGCCATGAGTCGCATTATGCGTTCGCTGAATGCCCAGTCATTCGACCTGCTGCGCATCAGCCCGGCAACCACCCTGCAGGACAACGCCACCCTGCCCTTGCAACTGGCCGCCATCGGGCGCCCCGTCATCAGCGAGCAGATGCAGGTGCGCCAGCTTCGACTCTCCATGGGTTTCGGTTCACGCAGCGGCGAGGACCGGGGCCCGGGTACCGGTGCCCGCACCGGGCTGGGAGGCGGCCATGGCGGCGGTCATTCGTCCATCAATGGACGGATGATGGACATCGACTTCATCAACGAAACCGTACCGGTCAACACCACGGAAATCTGGGAACTGACCAACGACTCGCCGATGGCCCACCCGTTTCACATTCACCACGGTCAGTTTCAGATCCTGGACCGCAACGGCCGTCTGCCTCCGGCCAATGAACTGGGCTGGAAGGACACGGTAAAAGTCGGCTCGGGCGAACTGGTCCGTATCGTCATGCGCTTCGAGGACTTTCCCGACGAGTCCAACCCCTACATGTACCATTGCCATATCCTGGAACACGAGGATCAGGGCATGATGGGCCAGTTTGTGGTCGTCTGAATCCACGTTGCTGCGTACCAGGTAAGCAGTCGTGCCTGCTGGGTCGAGAAACACCACTACGCTACTTTTTGTGGAATCCAGTTATGGGGTCTTGGGGTCTGCAGCCGCGACTTTTCCCGCTGAGACGCGGGAAAACTCACGGCTTCCGACCATCACACGCCTTGGTCGCTGTGGTTTCGTTCCATCAACCTCAAAACTTGTCGCCTGGATCAACCCATCTCCCCAGCTATTGGCGCCATTTCGAAGCCCGTGAAGACCAAGGCGTGTGATGGCCGGAGGAGAGAAATTTTCCGGAGGGACGAGGAAAATTTCTCTCCGCAGGTCCCGTGAGTCAATCGAGGCCCTGTCATCGGTAAGCAACTGTTTACAGGGACCAGACTTTCGGATGAGGTAAAAAAAAGGGCCGGAACATCAGTTCCAGCCCTATTCAGCGGTGCCTCAGAACTACACTACTGATCCGTATCCGGACGCGCACCGGCCCGGGTCGTTCCCGGCTTGCGGAATTCTCCGTACAGGTACTCCTCGGCAAACTCGGCGCACTTGAACTCCAGCAGTTGCATGTTCGGCTCGATGCGTCGGTAGATGGGCAGGCTTATCTGCCAGGGTCGGGTGAAGGTCTGTGGATCCGTAATGGTTGCTTCGTAGTTGATGTGATTGGGGCTGGCATAGGTCCAGCGTTCCTCGACGACCATTTCATAGGAATGGTGATTTCCTGCCCGATCAAACCAGGTATCCGGCATCTGTCCGGTTACCCGGACAACCAGCGTATCGCCTTCCCAGTGCGCGTTGGAATGACCCATCCAGGCGTCCACCTGGGACTCGATTTCCGGCTGGTCCACGTAAAGAATGCGATTTGACTCGGCGAATTCATAGGCAATCAGAATGATGTCCTGGGATTGTACGATCTGGAATGGAAACGGCAGGTAGTTGGCGCGGGGGACACCGGGCATGTAGCAGGCCGCCAGCGGATCACGCTCCAGGGTGTTGGCCTTGTTTTCGTCGCGGATCCGTCGCGCCGCCTCGGTATAGGGAATCTCGCCACCTTCGACGATGCCCAGACCCGGCGGTACCGCGGTGAGGGCACCGAAGCGTTCCGGTACCTCCCCGTAAGCCGCCACGTGGGGCTCGATATCCCAGTGTGCCGAGGTGATGGCCTGCCAGATTCCGCTGAAATCCGGCTTGCCACTGGGCGTGCGCGGGATCTCGTCAAGTGGTTGGGCATGCCCGGCAGTGGCCAGCAGGCCGATGGTTAACATTGCCAGGATGGCAAGGCTGTTTCCTTTATTTTTCATATTCATTGAATAACCCTGATCTCTTTCATTAAATTCCGATTACTTTACTCATGGAACATTCGGTGTCCGGGCGATGACACGGGTCTACCTGGTGCTTTCACCTTCAGCAGCCCGCTGCTCCGCCATTCTTTCACCACGCAGTATATTCACCATCCCGTAGTTGCCTTCATGGCAGGCATATTCATACAGCTGTCCTGCCACCTTGGTCATGGGCACGATGGCCGTAATGTGGTCGGTGAAGGTCGACGGGTCCTCGATGGTCCATTCGTAGTTGACGGTATCGTAGTCCACCCGCGTGAACCGTTCCGTCAGCACCTTGTCATAGGCGGTGCCAAAGGCACTGTAACTGGTGGTCAGGTCGGTAAAGTTGCCGGTTACGACCACCAGCGACTCCCCATCCCAGTAGCCCCGTGAGTCGCCGGACCACAGGCGCAGGTCCTCGTCGAGCTCCGGGAAGTCCTCGGGGCCGTCATACAGCGGCACGATCCGGGCATCGTGGATCATCTCGGTCATGATCACCGCGGTATCTCGATTCTGGAAAATCTGGACGTTGTTGTTGTACAGGCTGGGATTGAAGGGCGGGCCCGAATTGAACCCCACGATACAGCGTTCCGACAGGCCGCGGTCTTCCGGACCGTCCTTGGCAATGCCGCCCACGGTGTAGCGCACCGGCCGCTCTCCGGGAATATCCGGCCCCAGCCCGCCGCGCTGCACCGGCACACCCTCCACCCTGGGCGGAAAACGACCGTCGGGCGGGTAGATTATATGAGAGGTGCGGCGAGTCTCGCCGATACCGGCCTGTTCCACCCAGAAATCATTGTAGCCCCCGGGTCCGCTGGCGCCGGCTGGTGGGGCATCACGGTTGGCAGCCGCCGGGTCGGCCTGCTGGGCTGCCCTTGCGGCCGCGGCGGCTCGCCTGGCCTCGATTCCGGCAATCTCGTCCTGGGTCAGGAATTGGCGATCGCCGTATCGCTGCGGTCTCTGCATGGGTATATCCGAGGAGAAGTTCCAGACTCCCTGCAGATCCGGCTGGCCCCACTCCGTACGCGGTGTTTCAAAATCACTGGACGACTGGGCAACGGCACCGTTCAAACCAGCGATCCCAAGACCTCCAGCTGTCATTAACAGTATGAAAATCTTCATAATTTCTCCAGGAGAGTTAACTCAACCCGCGTAAGGTAGTGGTTTTGACCAGAGGAATCAATATGTAATCGACCAGTAACGGATGCCTCTCGCCGCCGGAACCGGTCAGCGCTGTACCACCGTTACAACTCGTCCAGGTGCTCTAGCACCCAGCGGGCCCGATCCAGGGTGTGCTGTTGCACACTGGCATTCATCCTGTCCCAGTTGCGGTAGACCATGCCGATGCGTTGGTTGCCACTGAACCGATCCCGGTGCCTGACCATGAAATGCCAGTAGAGACTGTTCAGCGGACAGGAACGCTCGCCGGTCTTTTCTTTAACCTGGTAGTGACAGGAACCACAATAGTCACTCATCCTGTTGGTGTAGTTGCCACTGGCAGCGTAAGGCTTGGTGGCAATCAACCCGCCGTCGGCATACTGACTCATCCCCCGCGTATTCGGCAATTCCACCCACTCGATGGCATCCATGTAGATACCCAGGTACCACTCATCCACCTCCCGGGGGTTGATACCGGCCAGCAGGGCAAAATTGCCGGTCACCATCAACCGCTGTATGTGATGTGCGTAGGCAAACTCCAGCGATTGCGAAATTGCATTCCGCAGGCACGACATTCTGGTATCTCCGGTCCAGAAAAAGTCCGGCAGACCACGTTGGGCCCGCAGTCGGTTGCGGGTGGCGTAATCGGGCATATTGGTCCAGTAACCCCCCCTGACGTACTCCCGCCAGCCGAGGATCTGCCGCACAAAGCCTTCCACCTGGGCAATAGTGACAGTATTCTTTTTCGCCCGTCGGTAACGGGAGATCGCCGCGTCGACAACCTCCGCCGGCGACAGCATTTTGCAGTTCAGGGCAAAGGACAGCCTGGAATGGTACAGGCTCCACCGGGGTTCTCCCTGCCCGGTCATGGCATCCTGGTATCTGCCGAAATTGGCAAGGCACTGCTGGCAGAAAAATTTCAGCAGCGTCAGTGACTGCTGACGGTTGACCGGCCACACCAGCTCTTTCGTGGCGGTGCCGATGGTTGCGACCTCGTGTCGTTGCAGTCGCGCCAGGATGGCACTGACATCATTACCGAACAGCAAAGGCTCCGGAATAGCCTCGATATCTTCATCCCGGAATCGCTGGCGGTTCTCCTTGTCAAAATTCCACGTTCCGCCCTCGGGCTGATCGTCGTCCATCAGGATGCAGAAGCGGCGGCGCATCTTCCGGTAGAACGATTCCATCCGGACATGGGAGTCCCTGGTAAAGTAATGCGGCAGGTCGGCAAAGGGCAGGAAAAAGTGCTCCGAATCGCTGACCTGGCGATGGGTCCCTTGGGGCAGGCTCATGTTCTCCAACTGCTCCATGAGGCGAAACTCGTCGGGCCGCTGGTATTCGAACCGGGATACCCGGAAGCGCTTCGCCATGGCGTTGACCAGTTCCGCTAAATCCGACCACCGGGCCGTATCATCCAGATCGAGGTACAGGACGTGATGTCCTTTAGCCTTCAGCTCTCCGGCGAAATGCTGCATGGCGGCAAAGAATCCACAGACTTTCTGCACGTGATGGGTCGCGTAGTCGGTCTCCTGTCGCAGCTCGGCGATAAGGTACAGGATGTTGTCATCGGTTTCGTCGAACCAGGAGTGCTGGCTGTTAAGCTGATCACCCAGAATCAGGCGCAGACATTCATAGGACTTTTTCATCGGGCGGGCACCTGTTGATTGCTATTTCCGTTGATCCGGCATTACGCAGCGGAATCGAATCCGGACCTTGCTGACCCAGAACGGGGTTATCGGCGTATTGGACTTTATAGGTTAATACAGGCCCGCTACCCTCGTAACGCGTGCCGGTGAGCAACAATCCACAGACAACCAGGGCAGGAATCAATTCCACAATCCCATGACTGATGCAGACTACTACACCACGAGCCCGGACAGCAGCAGAGACGATGCCGGCACCGACGATGCTGTTAATAAAGAGCGTGCCGAATTGACCCTGTTCATCGACAGCCACTGCCCCCTGTGTGCCGCGGAGGTAGAGCAGTTACAAAGCCTCGACACGGCCGGCCGCCTTCGGTTCGTCGATATTCATCATGCCGACTTTGCGGCGGACTGGCCGCATATCGATGCCGACGAGGCCGACCGCAGGCTGCACGCCCAGCGCGACGACGGCTCCATGCTCTATGGGCTGGATGTGTCAGCCGAGGCCTGGTCCATGGTAGGCAAGCACCGCTGGCTCAGGCTGCTCAGACTGCCGGTGATACGGGTTTTAAGTGATCTCGCTTACCGGGTGTTTGCCCGCTATCGCTACGCCATCAGCTACCTGCTCACCGGCCAGGCGCGCTGTGACACGTGCCGCATACCTGCTGGCGACGCAGGTAATGCCAGGAAACAGGCTGGCGGATGCGACAGGTGATCATGAGCTGCACAGCGGGTCATTCGACAGCTACGAAGCGGCGAAATGCCGCCTTCCCCGGGCCGTCCATTAAAGACCCGTCACCATGCCTGAGGTGAACCGCGCTCTCGTTATCGGCGCTGGCAGTACCATCGCCGAAGCCATCCTGGATGAACTGCTCAATGATCCGGAGATTCAGCAGGTAGTCGCGGTAAGCCGGGCACCAGACACCGGGTTGTCCGTTCGGCACGGTCAACGACTGGAGTGGCTGGCAAGCGACTACAGCGAAGCCTCCATTGCCCGGACAGGCGCCAGCCTGGAAAAGCAGCGCGGCTCTTTCTCCAGGGTGTTTCTCTGTAACGGTATCCTGCACCAGGGCGATCTGCAGCCGGAGAAACGCCTGGAAGACCTGACCCGCGAGGCGATGCACACGGTATTGGAAGTCAACACGGTGATTCCAATCCTGTGGCTGCAGGCTCTGCGGCCGGTGTTGACAGGCAGGAACCCGTGCAAGGTCGCAATATTCAGCGCCCGCATCGGCAGCATCACCGACAACCGGCGCGGTGGCTGGTACAGCTACCGGGCGTCCAAGGCGGCCCTGAACATGCTGCTGAAAACCGCGTCCATCGAACTCGCCCGGCGTGCGCCCAACGTGCGCCTGATGGCTTTCCACCCGGGTACTACCGATTCGCCGCTGTCAGAACCGTTTCAGAAATCGGTTCCCGAGGGTAAACTTTTCACGCCCGATTTCGTCGCCCGGCGGTTGATCACGCTGATGGACCAGGATCATGGGGATGATCTGGTGTTTCTTGACTGGGACGGCAAAGCGATAGCCTGGTAATTGATGGACTGGTAATCGATAGCCGGGCCCTGAAGCCCGGCTGACGCAATCCGCTGAAGACACGGGAAGCTGACCGGCTCAGTCCTGGCCACCGGCCGACGGTGCGATAGCCGGCGTGCCCGGAGCGTCGGCTTCGACGCCTTCCCGGTAAAGATGCACATCGGTTTGCGGGAACGGGATAGACAGGCCTTCCTTGTCGAAAGTTTTATAAACCTCTTCGTTCATCTTGAAGTACACACCCCAGTAGTCAGAGGCGTTTACCCAGCAGCGAACCACGATATTGACCGAGCTGTCCGCCAGTTCCGTGAGAGCACGGAAAGGTTCCGGGTCTTTCAGTATTCTCTCGTCGGCGGCAATAAGCCGGTCGAGAACCGCGTAAGCCTTGTCGAGGTCGTCCCCATAGGCAATACCGAAAGTCCAGTCCACCCGCCGCGTTTCCTGGGTGGAAAAATTGACCAGTGAATCCGTCGACAGGGGTCCGTTTGGGATAATAATGGTCTTGTTATCCGGTGTGGTCAGAATGGTGACGAAAATCTGAATTTCCTTTACCGAACCAAGATAACCCTGGGCGTCGATAACGTCACCCACCTTGAACGGCTTGAACAGCAGGATCATGACCCCGCCGGCAAAGTTCTGCAGTGTGCCCGATAGAGCCAGGCCAACGGCCAGGCCGGCGGCACCCAATATAGCGATAAAGGATGTCATCTCCACGCCCAGCACACCCAGCGCGGTGATATAGACCAGCACTTTCAGCAGGATTGATATCATGCTGCCAAGGAAGCCCCGTAGCGAGGGATCCACGTTGCTGCGTTCAAAAACCCGTTTGACCACCCGCACAATGATCGCGACGATCCAGAGACCGATTACCAATGTGGCAATGGCCGCCAGTAGCTTGGTGCCATAAGTTATTGCGTACTCCAGGAGCACCGCGGTATCAATATTTTCGAGCATAGTAGTTTCCTGATTTATTCCAGTGAGTCCGATGAATGCAATATTCTGTTGCTGCTGACAGGTGATTCCAGGGCCACGACTGCTGGTTCTTCAGCAGAAACGCCGGCGTGAATCGTCCATAACCAGGACGATGACCCACCCTCCTGTTGATTTTCCCCCTTGAACCGGAGTCAGGCAAGGGCAATGCCTGTTTTGTCGATCTTCAGTAAACCCCTGACGGGAAGATTCCCAAGTCGGACTTTACTGGGCTAATATGGTGCAATGCTGCACCATAACTTTATCAGGTCTGCCAGGAAGAACCGGCACAAGACCGCCATTATTGACTGTAACCTCAATCGCGACGTGAGTTACGAACAGGCGCTGGTGGCATCCCTGGTGCTGGCCAGACGATTCAGAAAAATGGAGGGAGGCCGTATCGGCGTCATGCTGCCCACCTCGTCGGCCGGCGCCCTGGCTATCATCGGCGCGACCATGGCGGGACTGGCGCCGGTGATGATCAACTATTCCACCGGTGCGGAAAAAAACTGCCTGTATGCTCAACGGCAGTGCGACTTCAAAACCATAATCACCACCCGGACCCTGCTGGAAAAAACCGGTTGTCCGGTACTGCCCGATATGGTCTTTATCGAGGACCTGCTGGGCAGTCTTGGTCGCCGGGAGAAAGCCTGGGCCTATCTGAAAAGCAGGCTGCCCTCATCGCTGTTATGCCTGTTGAACGGCAAACAGAACAGTGAAGCCAGTGCCGTTGTCCTGTTTACCAGCGGCAGTGAGAAAGATCCCAAGGTTGTACAGCTGAGCCACCGCAACATCGAGTCCAATATCGACGCGTTTTCGGCAATGATGCGTATCAAGGACTTCGATAGCATGCTGTCGGTGCTGCCCTATTTCCACGTGTTCGGACTGACAGTCAACCTGTGGACTCCCCTGACTCACGGAATGACGTCCATGGACTACGCCAATCCCCTGGAGTTCAAGACAGTGGCGCGCATTATCCGGGAAAAAAAGCCGGAAATCGTCGTGGGTACGCCGTTTTTTCTCGAAGGCTATCTCAAACGTTCCAGCCCCGGCAGCTTCGACAGCCTGCGCCTGGTGGTTTCCGGTGCGGACAAGTGCCCCGAGTCCCTGCGTCAGGGCTTCCGCGAAAAGCACGGTATTGAAATCATCGAAGGCTACGGCACTACCGAGACTTCGCCCGTCATCTCCGCCAATCCCCGGGAAGCCAACAGGCCGGGCAGCATCGGCAGGCCCATCCCGGGCACCGAAGTAAAAATAGTCAGTTACGAAACCGGCCAGGAATGCGCGCCGGGAGAAACCGGAAAGATCCTGGTTCGCGGCGCCGGGGTGATGCAGGGTTACCTGAATGATACCGAAGAAACGTCACTGAGATTGAAAGGCGGCTGGTACGATACCGGTGACCTGGGCTACCTGGATGAGGACGGCTACCTCTGGCATCAGGGTCGCCTGAAACGATTCGTCAAGATCGGCGGCGAAATGGTGTCCCTGGTCAACGTGGAAGAAACCCTCGACGAAGTGACGCCGACACAGATCGAGTGCTGCGCGGTCGAGTTACCGGACGCCAAACGCGGCTCGCGCATCGTTGCCGTCACCACCGAAAAGATCGACGAACAGGAAATCCTGAAAAAACTGTCCGCCCACCTGCCCAACCTGGCACTGCCGAAGAAATTTGTCGTGATACCGGAATTTCCCCGCATGGGCAGCGGCAAGACCGATTTTCGGACCCTGACCCGGCTGGTTGTTGAGCAGGAACAGACATCCTGACACATTCCTTACCGTCTGGTTCTGATTTCCGGATTATTGGTCCACGCCCTACCAGAATTTGCGTTTTTTACCGATTCTCTGACCATCCTTCAATTCAGCTGATCCATGCCCCTGAATGTCCATTATCCAGTCAGAAAACAGACAAAAAGTACCGGGTTGCCAACGTTTCAGGGAGCATGATCGCTCTATGAAATAAGTTGATTGATTAGTTCTGCAGGTAGCAGGTCAAAAATCCAGCAGACCTGGGCGAATTTTAAGACCAAGGGCTTTTGCCCAGTGAGCCTAAGGAAACATCAATCGAGCAGTCGCCAATGAATTGCATACAGTACCGCCTGTGTCCTATCCCGGCAGTTCAGCTTGGACAGAATACTGGAGACGTGGTTTTTGATCGTTCCTTCCGTCAAGTGGATAACGGTGGCGATCTCCCGATTGGAGAGTCCGCCGGCAATTAGGCGTAATACGTCCCGCTCTTTCCTGGTCAGGCTGTTGCCCGGGTCCGGCGCCATTTCGCTGACGTGAGTGTCCGCCTGTGAGACCAGGCGGGGCTCGGCAATAAATCCGCCGCCTGCCAAAGTCTGTATGGCCTCCATGAGTTTGTCCAGCGAGACATCCTTCAGTAGAAATCCGTTCGCGCCCGCTGACAGTGCATCGATAAACAGCTTGGAATCGTCGAAAGTGGTGAGCATCAGAACCGGCTGTTGATCACCGGTTGCCCGCAGACGCCTCACCAGGCTGATACCATCCAGACCGGGCATTCGGATGTCGCAGATCAACACGTCAACTGCGTCGGATTTTAGCTGTGCAAGGGCCTGTTCACCGCTCTCCAATTGCCAGGCGGTGGTGGCAATACCGGACATTTCGATCAGATGGGCGATTCCTTCGCGTATCAGCGCCTGATCGTCTATCAGTCCAACTCGAATCATGTGGATGCCCCTCCCTGGAATCTGGTATCCACAGTAATGCTAAGCCGTGATCCACGAGGCTCACGCGGCTTAAGGTGTATCTGTCCGTTGAAAGGTTCCAGGCGAGTCATCAGGTTTCGCAGACCGAATCCCGGTTCGAGCCCCTCTTCAACACCCTCACCGTTATCGTCGATGACGACGCCACTCTTGCTGAAACCGATATCAATACAGGTTGCCTTGCCATGGCGTATCGCATTGCTGATTCCTTCCTGAACACAAGACGCCAACTGTTGCTCCAGCTCCGTGCTCAGCGATGGCAATTCACCATGTAGAGTTATTTGCAGGCCGGGTGTTTCTGCGTCAATCTTTCTTATCAACTCATCCAGCGTCGGGAACTTTTCGGTGGCCATACGTTTAACGATTGACCGGATGTTCTCAAGCAGGTCACCGCTAAGCTGCTGACTGGCCGCAACCTGTGGCTTCAGTTCATCAGGGACTGATTGCGCTATTGCTTCAAGCTGCAGTCGCAGCGCCGTAAGCTGGTGTCCGATACCGTCATGGAGATCGCCGGCGATCCGCAATCGCTCTTCCACCTGGCTCTGCCTGGCCAGCGCGCTGCGCGCCGACTTCAATTGCCGGTTCTGCTTCACCAACTGCTGTTTCAAGGCCGCCTCCTGCACCCGCGCCAGACTGGATGTTGCCGCAAAAGCCTGTAACGCCACCATGGAGAGCCAGGTGCCAAGTACATCTTGAGCCTGCCAATAGCCCAGAAACACTGCGAGAAATGCCACGTTGATCGCCAGCATCAGCAACCAGGTGGTACGACGGGAAAGAATGGCAGGCGCCTCTGCCATTACCACGACGGTCAGGATCAGGCTGATGTCCATTGGCGTAACAAACCAGGTGAGCACAGACAACAGCACCAGAATACCGAGCCCATAGCGCCGCACGCGGTCGCTTAACTGCAGCCGAACAGCATAGATAATTGTCACGAAAACCGCAGCAAAGGCCAGGTAAAGCAGACTTCCGGGCCAGAAACCGAAGGTCCGGCCTGCGAAGCCGCCGGTCAATGCAATAGCCAGCACTCCGCTGGCAACGAGGAGATGATTTTCCCTTGCGGACAACCCGGCGATATCAGCCTGCTGCTGTTCAGAATTTTCCATTGAAACAGTTTAGCTCAGCACGGTCAGGCAGTCCCCTGCCAGAAGTCATGGTTTTAGCAGACTGAAGTCATTACTTTTCTCACCTGTACCAGGAATCTGGTTTCACCACAATGTGAACACTCAACAGGGAGATAACTCATGCATTCACAATTCTTACAGCCTGCCATTCGATCACACCAGCATCCAAGTCATCATTCGTTGAAGTTCGTGCTCGCCAGACTGGTAGCACCACTGCTGACAGCCGTGGCTGCCCTGCCCTTGCACGCCGCGGATTTCGGTGTCACGGTGGAGAACATCACCGAGTTGAACGGTTTAGTGCTCTGGACTGTTTACGACAGTGAAACCCGTTACACCGCTAACAAAAGCCCACTGATGGCCGGTCAGAGTCGGGTCATTGCCGACACCCTGCGATTCACACTCCATGACCTGCCGCCCGGGGATTACGCCGTCAAACTGTTTCACGACGCCAACGGTAACGGCAAGCTCGACGCTAATGCGCTGGGACTGCCCCAGGAGGGTTACGGGTTCAGTAACAATGCCGGGCACTTCGGCCCGGCCAGCTTCAGCGACGCTGCCGTAAAAATCAGTAACGACACCCAGATCACCATCCGCCTGAGGTAAGCTCCATGAATCGACGTGAATTTACACAAGCCCTACTGGCCGGTTGTTCCGCCACTTTGATTAACCCGGTGCTGGCTGCGGGTCAGCCCGACCCCGAGCGATCCCCCTGGGCGATTGCCTTCCGGGGCCTGAAACATGATCTACCTGAGAAAGCAATGCAAGTTAGTGGCAGAATCCCCGACGCCTGCCACGGCACCTTATACCGTAACGGTCCGGCTCTGTTCGAACGGGCGGGTCAACGCTACGGCCACTGGTTCGATCCCGACGGCATGATTCAGGCCTTTGCCCTCGACGGCAGAGGCGTCAGCCATCGGGGCCGCTTCGTGCGTACTCAAAAATATCTGGCCGAGGAAGCTGCCGGGCGCATCCTCTACAACGGTGCAGGAACGAAAATCAATGGTGCCCTGCCGCCGCGTAACAATAACTCGTCCAACGTGGCCAACATCAACGTACAGCCTTTCGGGAACGAACTGCTGGCGCTGTGGGAGGGCGGGTCTGCTTACAGTATTGATCCGGCGTCGCTGGCTACCCGGGGAATTCGCGATTGGAGTGACGAACTGGCCGGCGCGCCGTTCTCCGCGCACCCTCGCTTCGATGAAAACGGCGATCTATGGAACTTTGGCTCATTACCGATTCCGGGTATCAATGCACTGGTTATCTATCACATTGCTGCCAATGGCCGGCTCAAGAACAGCTCCGTGTTTCGACAGGAGTTCGGCGGCTACCAGCACGATTTCGTGCTTACGCCCAACTACCTGATTTTTCTGAACAGCTCGGCGGTGGCCCATGATGGCGACACATTTGTGGATCGCTTTCGCTGGGAACCGGATCGACCCAGTCAACTGATGATATTCAATAAGCAGGATCTGAGTCTGAAAAAGGTGATCGAGGTGCCACCTGTCTTTGTCTTTCACTTCGGCAATGGCTGGGAAGAAAACGGGAAAATTATATTCACGGCAGCCCAGTACCGGAACAGCCGGTTTATGACCCACGGCATGGCCCGTCTCGCCAAAGGGCTTTCAGGGCCGTATGAAGACGACACACGCCTCATGCGCTACGAGATTGATCTCGCCAAAGGTATGGCAGTGATCGACGACCTGGGCACGAATCTGGAATTCCCGGGTTTCGACCGCCGCCATCCCTTCCGGCCACAGGCGGTGTTGGGCGTCAGCGATCAGCGCGAGCGGGAAGGCTCGTTACAGTCGACTATCGCGCTGGTAGACCCGGAAACAGGCAGGCAACAGCGATACGATTACGGGCCTGGTTTAATCGTGGAGGAACCGCAATTCATTCCGACTGGAGCCAACAGTACCGACGGCTATATCCTGCACAGCTTTCTCAATTACCAGAAAGAGAGCACGGGTATTGCCATTCTGCGCAGTGACGCCCTCGCCGACGGGCCAATCGTTGTTGCGGAAATGGAGCGCTGCCTGACGCTGGGATTTCACGGGTGTTTCGTTGCTGCCTAGGTAACCTCCGGTAAACCGTCTTCGACCGCGGATTCCTGAAGTTCGACGATGTCGCCCCGTTCGGGCTGACCATTAACTAAACAACAGAGCAAGAGTTGTTTGACCCCGATTACCTATTCAGCACACTACAATTGACATCACTTGTAAAGAAAGCAGGAAACCAGCTGCTGGCCCTTACCGGTGCGCGCATCGTATTCCTCCGGCTGATCTTTCAGCGGAAGCAGCCGCGGTTCGCTGGCATTGCACTCGGCCATTACCTGTGGGCACCGGGGATGGAAACGACAGCCCTTTGGTGGGTCGATGGGTGAAGGTACATCGCCGGTGAGCACCTGGCGCTGGGAATGATGCCGGGGGTCGGGGACGGGGATTGCCGAGATCAGCGATTTGGTATAGGGGTGACTGGCATGGGCATAAATTGATTGACCCGGCCCCTCTTCCACGATCTTGCCCAGGTACATGATGGCTATCCGATCAGAGACATGCTTGACCACCGCCAGGTCGTGGGCGATAAACAGGTAGGACAGATTGAATTCTTTCTGCAGATCAACCAGCAGGTTCATGATCTGGCTCTGAATGGAAACGTCCAGCGCGGAAACCGGTTCATCACAGATAATCAGCTTGGGATTCAGCGCGATGGCCCTGGCGATGCCGATGCGCTGACGCTGGCCACCGGAGAACTCGAAGGGAAAGCGTGTCACCGACCTCGCCGGCAGACCGACGATTTCCAGCAGTTCCGCCACCCGCTTCTGACGGGATTTCCGATTACCGATCCTGTGAATGATAAACGGTTCCGCCAGGATATCACCCACGGTGTGCCGGGAGTTGAGAGACTCCATGGGGTCCTGGAAAATCATCTGGATGTTCTGGCGATAGGGGATCAGGTCCCTGCCCTTGATATGGGTGATATCGTGACCGTTAAAGAGAATCTGGCCGCCGGTGGGATCGTACAGGCGGGTAATGCAGCGACCCAGGGTGGATTTGCCACAGCCGGATTCACCCACCAGGCCCAGGGTTTCCCCGGGAGCGATAGTCAGACTGACTCCGTCAACCGCCTTGTTGTACTTCGCCGCGCGCATGAGAATGCCTTCCTTCACCGGGAAGTGCATCTTGAGTTCGCGAACCTGAAGCAGAGGTGCGTTGGGGTCGTCCATCCGATTACCCGTTTGATTCCATGATTTCTTTCCAGCGGATACAGGCGACACCGTGCATGCCCCGCATTTTTTCCAGTCGCGGGGCATGGCGGGTGCAGGCGTCGATGCGATGGGGACAGCGATTCTCGAACCGGCATCCCTCGGGCAGATCCTGTAATCCGGGCACCATCCCCCTGATGATCGGCAGTTCCGATTTCGGCTCGGTATCCAGCCGCGGGATCGATGCCAGCAAACCCTGTGTATAAGGATGGCGCGGCCGATCGAAGATATCGTAAACCGTGCCCTGTTCGGCAACCCGTCCCGCGTACATCACCACTACTGAATTGGAGGTTTCGGCGATGACTCCCAGGTCGTGAGTGATGAGGATGACGGCCATCCCCATTTCGTACTGCAGTTCCTTGATCAATTCCAGTATCTGGGCCTGAATGGTGACATCCAGCGCGGTTGTGGGCTCATCGGCGATGAGCAGGCTGGGCTTGCAGGCCAGTGCCATGGCGATCACCACCCGCTGGCGCATACCGCCGGACAGCTGGTGGGGATATTCTCCCAGGCGCAGGTCCGGCGACGGGATGCCGACCTTGTCCAGCATTTCCACTGCTTCCCGGGTGGCCTGCTGCTTGCTGGTTTTTTTATGCAGGTACAGCACTTCGGTAAGCTGCCTGCCGATGGTGTGAACCGGATTCAACGCGGTCATGGGCTCCTGGAAAACCATGCCGATACTGCCGCCACGGATTTCCTCCATGCGGCCCAGGGTGACGCCGGTCAGGTCTTCGCCACGCAACAGGATTTCTCCGCCCATGATATGACCCATGGGCTGCGGCAGCAGGCGCATGATGGAAAGTGCAGTGACGCTCTTGCCACACCCGGATTCGCCGACGATACCCAGGGTTTCACCGGTATCCACGCTGAAACTGACATCATCGACAGCACGCACCCGTCCCTCGTCGGTGTCGAATTCGGTAATCAGGTTGTTGACTCGAAGAAGCGTCGCGGACATGGCGTGCTATGGATTGCGGAACTGATCGTAGACCTCGATATGAGGCTGTAAGCGTCGACCGGCACGTCGGGCCGCCAGTGTTTCGCGCTTCTGTTCCTGGTCTATCCAGTGCACCATGAACTGATCTCCCCGCTTCGAGTAGCGATAATTGAAACCCTCCGGCCACTTCACCCAGTTCCAGTAACTGTGCCAGTAAAACGGCTGCACAAACCCCGGGCTGAATGAAGCGTACTCATAGTGCAGCTCCTGCAACCGGTGGGACAGCTCCTGCAGCTCGTGGGGGTCGGTGGAATTATCATAGCGTTCGATAAGCGCATCCAGCTCGAAATCCGCAACACTCTGCAGGTTGTTGGTCTGCGGTTTGACACTGCGCTGCGGATTGACGCTGCCGTCCTCCAGGAAGGCGTCGTCGTAGGCGTTGTCGGAATGGAGAAAATCCCAGTACCTGGGCAGGGGCTCCAGGGCCGAATTGAAACTGACGAAATAAATGTCATGCTGCTTTTCCTGGGCCTTGCGAAAACCCGCTGCCGAATCAAGAATTTCGATACGGAATTCCAGCCCGGCCTTGAGCGCTTCTTCCTTGAGAATGGTGAAAATATCGGCAAAACGGTCATAGTGTGTCGACAGCGTGAACGACAGCCGCTGCCCCTGCCCCTGCCCCTGCCCCTGCCCCTGCCCGTTCATCAGTATTCCGTCCGGACCGGACCGGTCAAATCCAGCCCGGGCAAAATGCTCCATGGCCCTGGTGATATCGAAAGGCCTGGCGGTCAGGTCAGGATGGGTGAATTCGCCATAACCATCATGCTGGGTCCGCAACCTGTCCATGTCGCCACGAAAGTAGTTCCGGATAACCAGGTCCCAGTTGGCCGCGTACTGAATGCCCAGCCTGATATCCCGGTTGTCCAGCAGGGGTCGTGATGAGTTCATCCACAGTCCCCAGTTACTCCGCGGCCCGTAGTTGTAAAACTGCACCTTGTGGATATAGCCGTTAGCCACGTCCGGATCGTCGTTACTGAGAAAGTCGTACCAGAAGTCCGGGGTGGCAATGGCAAACATATCCACGTCGCCGGTACGGAACAGTTCAAACCGCTTGGCCGGGTCCCGCACCACGGTAAGATTGACGCGGTCGGGATTGAACCGGTACCGCCAGAATTTTTTGTCCTTTGCCCACCAGTCCTCCACGGCGGTCAGCACGATGTTCGTGCCCATGTCGATATTCTCTTCCCTGATTTCCCAGCGTCCGGCAGTGGGTACAAATCGCCACTGGTATCGTTCCGTGTAATCAGGGCCCAGTTCATCGAAAAAGTGCTCGGGTACCGGGAAAATTTCCATGGCCACGCCCAGCGTGTCCAGCCTGATCTCGGGCACGCCGTAGGCAAAGGTCAGTTCATCGAACCTGGTAACGTGAGTGAACTCGTTGTTCCAGTAATTATTCTGCCACGGGTCGTTGATGTACTCGGACATGCCGAAAAACATGGTAAACACCATGTCGTCTGCGGTAATCGGCTCACCATCGGTCCAGCGGGCAGCGGGATCGATTCTCATGTAGACCGTGTTGTCTTCCTCCGATACGGCCCATGACTCGAGAATGCCCGGATAATAGTCGAAGTCGTTGGGGTGGCGGTGGGCCAGCATCATGCCCACGTCGTCGTAGATCCAGCGACGAAACGAGCTGTTGCCATCCGGGCCATAAGTCCTCAGGGTTGGTGGAAAATCCGCGATGGAATCGTAGTAGGTGCCGCCTTTCACCGCTTCCGGGGAGCCGATCTCCGGCAAGTCCATGCCATCTTCCCATTCCAGGTCCGCCGGCAGATCTGCCGGTGTGCGGAATCGAAAACGGTCCGGGTTGGCGGCGTAGAACGCCTCCTTCTCCGCCTGGATGCTCTGCACGGTCTGATCCGCACTGTCTGATGACTCGCCGCCACAGGCGGTGAGCAACAGGCTTACGGCTATCGCGGCAAGCGTATTTACCCGATTGGTCATGGCATTCTCCCGTTTCGTAAATCGTCGTGCTCAGGGACTGGTACGGTATTGATCATACACCTCGATATGCGGTTCAAAACTGCGGCCGTCGCGCATGGCTGTCTCGGTCTCGGCTTTACGTTCCTCGTCGATCCAGTGAACGAACAACTCGTGGGGCTGGGCAGTGTACTGATAGTTGAAGCCCTCCGGCCAGCGCACCCAGCGCCAGTAGGCGGTCCGGTAGTAAGGCTCCACCCAGCCCGGCGAAAACGACGCGTAGTCATGATGAATTTCCATGATGCGATGGGACAGTTCAATCATGCGTTCCTTGTTGTCGGAATTCTGGTATTCGTCAATCAGCACATCCAGCTCCGGAATGGCGATACTCTGCAGATTGTTGGTCTGCGGCTTGGGCCGGCGGTCGGGGTTGACGCTGCCGTCATCCAGGAACGCCTGGTCATAGGCATTGTCGGAATGAAAGTACTCCCACATGCGCGGATACATTTCCATGGTCGGTGCAAAACTCACGAAGAAAATCTCGTGCTGTTTTTCCAGCGCCTTGCGAAAACCGGCAGCTCCATCCAGGATTTCAATGCGCAGGTCCAGGCCCGCCTTGGCCGCCTCCTCCTTGAGAATGGTGAAGATGTCGGCGAAGCGGTCATAGATGGTGGACAGCGTAAACGCCAGTCGCCGACCTTCCGCGTTAACCAGGATCCCGTCAGGGCCCCGCCGGTCAAAACCGGCACGGGCGAAGTGTTGTTCCGCCAGCTCGATATCGAATGGCCTGGCGGTAAGGGTCGGATGCGAGAATTCCGGATAGCCATCATCCTGGGTTCGCAGCCGTTCCGGATCCCCCCGGAAATAACTCCTGATTACCAGGTCCCAGTTGGCCGCGTACTGGATTCCCAGGCGGATATCGCGATTATCCAGCAGCTCCCGGGCCGAATTCATCCACAGCCCCCAGTTGCTGCGGGGACCCTGGTTGTAGAAGGTGGTCTTGTGGATATAGCCATTCTGGACATCGGGGTCATCGTCAGGCAGGTTGTCGTACCAGGCTTCGGCTGTGCCGATACGCAGGATATCCGAATCGCCGCGCCGGAACGCTTCAAACCGCTTGGCCGGATCCCGCACGACATTGAGCACTATCCGATCCGGATTGAAGCGATAGCGGAAATACTTCATGTCTTTGGCCCACCAGTCATCCAGACGGTGCAGCACAATGTTGACGCCCATGTTGATTTCGTCCGGATCGATATAGTAAGGCCCCGCGTGGGGTTCATAGCGCCACTGGTAGCGTTCCGGAAAATCCGGTCCCAGCTCGCCATAGAAATGTTCGGGTACCGGGACGATCTGCAGAACCCGGGAAGCCATGTCCGGCTTGACCTTCGGTACCGACATGGAAAAGGTGTAGTCGTCGTACACGGTGATATTGGTGTACTCGGTCTTGTAGTAGTTGGTGGAAAACGGTGCCTGGATATAATCGGAATAATAGAAGAAGAAGGCGAACAGGGCGTCATCGGTGGTGATGGGCTCACCATCTGTCCAGCGGGCTGCCGGATTGATTCTGATGAACACGGACTTGCGGTCCTCGTCGATGGCCCAGGCCTCGGCGATACCGGGGATAAATTCGTTGGTATTGGGATGTGGCCAGGCATAGGTCAGGCCGTAGTAGCCTTCGATCCAGGATCGAGCCGAGCTGTTGGAATCCGGACCGACGGTACGAAGAGTGGGTGGGAAATCATCCAGCAATTCGTAGTAAGTGCCGCCCTTGGTGGCTTCCGAAGAGCCGATTTCCGGCTGATCCATGCCGTCTTCCCAATCCAGGTCAGCGGGCAGGTCATCGATGGTGGCAATGGTTATCAGATCCGGGTTGGAGGCGTAAAACTCCTGCACCTCTGCGGTCACATCCCGAACCTCGTCCGTCCCTGCCTGCTCACTGTCACCACCACAGGCGGTGAGCAGTGAAGCCAGCAGCAGAGTCGCAAGAGATTTAAAAATCGGAAATTCGTTCATGTGCCAGTCTCTCCTGAAGTTACGTTTGGCGCGTGGGAATAAAAGACCGTAATTCACTCCGATTATCTCACCTGTAGATTGTAAATTTCTTCGGGTCGAACGATTCCCTGATCGCTTCACCGATAAATGTTACCAGGGTCAGAAGAACTACCAGGGTGCCGAACGCCGACATCACGATCCACGGGGCCGTGCGCAGCGTCTGGGTGCCCTGCTTCAATAATTCACCGAGGCTGGGAGTGGGTGGTGGCAGTCCAAAGCCAAGGAAATCCAGGGCAGTGATTGCGGAAATTGCCGATACGATGGTGAAGGGCATGAAAGTCACCAGTGTTGCCAGGACGTTGGGCAATATGTGCCGGAACACGATCCGGCTGTTGGATGCGCCCATGATGCGTGCCGCCGACACATAGTCCCGCACTTTTTCCTTGTAAGTCTCGGTCCGCATGTAGTAAGTCATCGAGGTCCAGGAAAAAAGCACCATCACCAGCAGCAGAATCAATATACGCGTGGTTACCGTAAAGGCATCAGGTATCACTGAAAAGACTATTATCACCATGTAGAGAAAGGGGATATTGCTCCATATCTCGATCAGGCGCTGGGAAATAATATCGAAGACACCGCCGAAATAGCCCATGGCACATCCCACCATGACACCGATCAGGTACACGGACGCCATGAATCCCAGGGCAAACACCAGGGCGATCCGCGTGCCGTAAAAAAGCCTGGCGAGAATATCGCGACTTGTCGTGTCTGTACCGAGGTAGTGCCTGTTGTCCAGGCTGGGTGGCTCAGGGCGGAATATGCCGGTACTCGCGTCATTCTCAAACGGACTGTAAGGTACCGGTGGCATCAGCACCCAGTTGTCAGAGCCGGTTTCCTGAAAGTGCTGCTGCAGTTCGCGGTAGTTGGTTTCGTAAGGGTAACTCAGGCCAAAGTCCGTGCCCGGGTGAAACGCCGAATAGGTCGGGAAATACAGCTCGCCTTCGTAACTTACAACAATGGCGCGATTATTTACCAGCAGTTCTCCAAACAGGCTCAGAACCAGGAACGTCATCAGGATGACAAAGCTGTAATAGCCTCGCTTGATTTCGCGGAAGCGTCGCAGCTTTTTGACTGTCTGGGGATTGAGTCTCATCAATGCCATCAATACGACCGCTAGTTAAACCTTATGCGTGGATCGACCAGAGCCACCAGGATGTCGGAGATGATATTGCCTACCAGCAGCAGCAGGCTGGCCAGGAACACCACGCCCATGACCACCGGGTAATCACGATCGATTATCGATGTCAGGCCCAGCAGGCCGAAACCGTTGATATCGAAAATGGTCTCGATGAGAAACGAGCCGGAAACCAGCAGCACGATATTCTGACCAAAGGTGGTGGCAATGGGGATCAGCGAGTTTCTCAGTGCGTGCCGGGTCACCGCCTTGCGAAACGATACGCCCTTGGAAACGGCTGTCCTGATGTAGTCGGACGCCAGGTTATCCATCAGGTGGTTTTTCAACAGCAGCGTTACCAGGGCGAAGCTGCCCACCAGGTAGCAGATGAGCGGCAGCACGGAGTGGGACAGCAGGTCCCGGGCCTTCCCCCAGAAACTCATGTCGTCGAACTGCAGACTGACGAACCCGCCCATGGGAAACCACTCGAGGCGTACTGAAAAGTAAAGCAGCAGGAGGGAACCCAGGGCATAGCCGGGCACGGCGTAACCGATAAAAATCAGTATGGAAGTGAAATTATCGACAATGGTCTTGTGCTTGATCGCCTTCAGCACACCCAGCGGTATACAGACCAGGTAGGTGATGACCAGCGTAATCAGGCCGTAATAGAGCGACACTGGAAATCGACTGGCGATAACATCCCATACCGGCTGGTTGAACCGGTAGGAAGTTCCCAGGTCGCCGCGAACGACCTTGCCCACCCACTCCACGTAGCTTTGCAGTACCGGCTTGTCGAAACCGTAGTACTCCCGCAGGCGGTCCAGTTGCGCCTCGGACAGAGCCATGTTCTGCCCGGCGACAGAAGTCTGCCCACCCGCCAGCTGCGCCTCCATGATGGCCCGCTCAATGGGGCCTCCGGGAACCAGGCGGGTAATGATAAATACGATAATGGTGATGCCCAGCAGGGTCGGGGGTATCAGCAGCAGACGCCGGATAAAATAGTCACGCATGGCTGTTGACTGACCCCTCCTCGCTTGCTTTTGTTTCTGATTGTTCTGTCATTCCGGATCCCTGGCGGGTAGCAGGCAGGGTGCAATTCGAACCTGCGCTGCCACTGCCATGCCCCAGCACGGAATATTGCCATAATTCAACGCGTTGTGACATGGAAATCGCTTATTTTCTGCCCTGTTGCGGGTCTCGGCAGACAGTCCGGGATGCAAAACCCCGTCGGCGCCGGAAGACGGTGGGGTACCCAATAGTTCCACAGCCTGTGACCTGGAGCACGTTTCAACCCTGTACCGGATTGCTGCCGGTCCTGGATGCCGTTAGGGTATTGGTTCCGACCGGGCCGGTTTCCCCGGGAGCAGGCCAGCCTGAAAGCTGGTCCAGCGCCCTGTTCATCGATGCAGTGACCCGTGTTTCCTTCTGGCTGTTCGGTGCCAAAGGAGAGCTGCTGGCGGAGGTCAGCGAGGACGGTTTGGCTGCAGATTTTATGGACGCTTACATCCTGCTACAGAACGATCTCACCGGGGCGGGCCCCTTAGAGATGGTGGGAGCCGATGAAACCGATCCCTATGACGAATGCACCGAACAGGCGCGCAATCACGGCCAGTACGTCAGCTGTGTGGCACATATCAATAACCTGCTGCGGCGCGACGGTGAGATCAGCGGTCGGGAAAAAGGCCAGCGACAGCGGCAGGCCGCCCGCAAGCGTTAAGGAACCTCTTATCAATTCTGAAAGTGCTCTGCGGGAGTCTGTCGGGCGTCACTGCAAGGCGTCGTGCCCAGGTAAATGGCCATCGCCCTTGCCAAGCTGCGACAACAGCGCAATGGCGACCGACAGGCCTCAAGCGAAGGGGCTTCCATATCGCCGCGTTCCACCCAGCCGGTGGCGTGGTGCAAACCACCGCGCCGCTGGCTCTAGAGCTGTCCGACAAGATTACCCTCCAGGCTGATTTCACGGGTCCATTCGTTACGCCGCACCAGGTACTGTATCGCCACGTCCGACGATCGCAGTTCGCCGTTAAGCAGCACGGGTCGAAAGTGCAGTTCCCGAAGATTCTTCTCGAGTTTCTTCAGGTGCGGGACCTGATCTGCTGCCCCGCTCCCGTCCGCCGGCGCGAGAAATTCAACTGTTGTCGCTGTCCCCAGGGTTGTCCGGTAAGTGCCCGCCAGCCAGTGCCGGGAACCGGACCGGGGTTCAAGGCTGACCCTGGCTCCGATGCGGTCGAATCTGCGTACGCTTGAACTCCGGGGAATGGCGCCAGGCAGCAGTTGCTCAACCAGCCCGGGGAAACTGGATGATTTTTCCAGCAGGGTAAGCGGCTCACTGGTGTCGGCCTGCTGATCCGCCAATGCGTCATCCAGGTTCAATGCCAGGGTCGGTCGCGGGAGACTCACTGGTCGGCCAAAGTACGTGTCTATCCTGTCGACTGGAAAGCCTGCCTCAACCATACTCTGATAGATGTGCGAGTAGTGGTCGAAGGCTTCCCCACGATCGAACTGCAGGTGCCAGTCGGCAATACCGAGGTCTGCCATGATCAGGGCTTCGACGTCGTCCGGCAATTCAAGCTGAATGGCATCCCTGATGGATTTCAACAGGCGCAGCCCGTAGATATAGCGTTTCCGCAACGCCAGCTTCCGCCGGTCCACTTTGCCGGATTCCGGCTGGTGACTTCGAATCGACAGGCTGAACTCGCCACCGGAAAGTATTCCCTTGGCTTCGACCTGGTACTGCAGCGCCAGGGCATACATGGCCTGAATCCTGTTCTCCAGGCTCAGCCCTTCGTCCTGGTTCGCCAGCCTGGCGGCCAGTTCGTTGACGCCTGTTGCACCTTTCAGGTGTTCCACCCGGCGGTGGGGCAGGTCGCGAAAGGCACCAAGCTGGTAGATACTGCTGAGCCACATGAGGCGTTGTACCTGGTCATCGACACTGCCTTCAAACTGATCGAAATACAACCAGCGCAGATGCTCCAGGTCCTGGGACAGCGCATACCAGGAGCCGCGGCGAATGTTATTATCGACTGCCTGTTCCAATAACGGATATTGTGCGGGAGTGTACAGGCCATCCCTGACGCGCACGACCCGCAGGGCCTGGTCAATTGTCGATTCCGCATCGTCGAACCTGTTGGCTTCTGACTGCACCCTGGCTAGGGACAGAAGTGGTTCCAGCAATCGATGATCGATGCGATTAAATCGACTCTCGAGATCCCGAACTACATCCCGCTGTGCGGCGATCTCCAGCTGCAATGTATGGAAATCACTGCCGGAAAGGCCCGGGGAAACAAGCGCAAGTATCAGCGCAGCGAGAAATCCCTTCTTACCGGGACAGGAATTGGCGAGCCGGGGTCGTCGCGGACAGGCGCGCGACAGATGTGACAGAAATACCATGATGCAATGCCTCCTCATGAATAGTCATGACAATAAAAACCGACGCCTGCCACTGTGGTTTTTAGAATAAAGGCAGCAATTCAATCGTTAACCCAAGGAAGGTTTCCAAGAAAAGTTTCTAAGAATGGTTCCTTAAGTTCAGTCTGTTGACTTAGTGTTTCGATTTTCCTTCGGTTGAAAACCCTTCGCGGACTTACGCAGCAATTGCCGTGCCAGAATTTTTGATGGTGGGCCTGTTTGACTCCGGATTGCCGTCCGGGACACGTTTGCCGGGAATTTGTCACGATCTAAGCGGCCGGCGAAGCCGGATTCAGACCAGGAATGCAGTGCACTGGCGGGAAACGCCAGCCACGATGAACCATCCCGGTTCACCATGCACCAATTTTGAATCGCCTGATCCTGACGTGGCGGATCCTGAAACGCCTGGTCTGAAGCAGCTGGTACGCAGCGCCCGGCAGTGGCCCACTTCGGTTTTCCCCTGAAGGTATTCCCTGAGGGTTTCCAGGTAGCACCGAACCCTGAATAAAGGGTGACCTGAGCAGCATTTTCAATCCCACTGGCGATTTCCCCGTGGACAGCAGTGTCTGCGCTCTATAACGTGCTACAACGAGATGGCCTGATACCTTGTTACCGTGAACTTTTATTACGCAACGGATGTTATTAAGACGGGATCAGGGAACTTCCGCGTCACCGGACTGACAAATCTCCGGTAGGGAGGGAACTGTGCACATTCGGATCGCCACAAACTGTTCCGTCGACCCGGATCCCAATGGTTAACCTTGAATTGGAGTCAACTATGTCAACTTACAGGATCAGGCTGGCCGCAGTGCTTGCCGTGGTTACCCTCAACGGCTGTACCACCATGAACCCCTACACGGGGCAACAGCAGACCAGTCGCGCTGTCCAGTACGGTGCTGCCGGAGCCGTGGTCTGCGGCTTGATCGGGGCTGCCGAGAGTGGCCAGCGCGCACGTAATGCGGCACTTGGCTGCGGGGCAATCGGCGCCGGGGTCGGCGCCTACATGGATGCCCAGGAACAGGAGATGCGCGAGCAACTGGCGGGTACCGGAGTCCAGGTTGTCCGCAATGGCGACGAACTGGAACTGGTCATGCCCGGCAACGTGACCTTCCCCACCGACGACTATACCATCCGGGAAAACTTCTACCCGGTGCTGGATTCAGTAGGTGAGATCCTCTACAAGTACTCGGACACGCGCATCCGGGTGACCGGCCACACCGACGCCACCGGTGCGCGGGATTACAACTACGGTCTGTCCGATCGGCGGGCACGCAGTGTCGGCAACTACCTGGCTGCCCGGGGAATCGACCAGAATCGTATTATCACCCAGGGCGTGGGTCCGGACCAGCCCGTGGCCAGCAATGACACCGAGGCCGGTCGGGCACAGAACCGGCGGGTGGAGCTGGAAATCGTCGCCGTGGGTTCCTGACCACTGCAGGACGGCCGGGACATCCCGGGCAGTTGCTGGTCGTGGTATCAACCCGGGTTGCGGGACACCTGGTGCCGGCAGGCAGCTTACAGGTCCGCTTTCTCCACCAGGGAGAAAACCAGGTCCTGGTCGGGTACTGTTTCCAGCACTAATGACTGATACCGGTTTTCATTGCTGAGCTGGGGGATATACAGGACCCGGTCCTCCATCAGGGCATGACACTCGGTAACTGTGCCGGGATCGACAGCTCCCCTGGCTTCCACGATCCTGCCCCGGTAACGTTCGTTGCCCAGCGGAGCAAGCTGCGCTCGGTAGAGCAGATCATCCATAACCACGTCGCCCAGCTCGATAGTCCCGCTGACCGGGTCCAGCCTGTTGTCGATAGCCGGATTGAAATTCAGACACAGATCGGCAGGTCCGGGCCAGGCGGACGGCAGATCGGCTATCGACGCGCGGGCCAGCAGGTCGTCGCACCGCGGCTCCGTTACCCGCAATTCCGGCAGCGTGGCAAATACGCCGAGTACGTTGATCTCGGTTCTACCCATCAAGGCAACAAGGGCATCCGCGGGCACTGTCGCCGGCGTCAGCCTGCTGATAATGCCGGTATTGCGGCCCACCACCAGCATCACTTCGTCGCGCAGCTGATAGAGCACCCGGGACAGGTCAACATGGTCCACGCTGAGGGTAAGAGACACCGAGCCATCGGGCCGCAGGACCACCAGCAGCGCGTGGCTGCTGGCCAGGGGCATCACGTCGGTACGATTGCCCTCCTGGGAAAGTGTAACCGGATGGCCACCAACCAGCAGCCGGTCATCGCGCAACTCCAGCAGGACTTCACTGGCGCAGACACTTTCCGTCGCCGTCAGCAGCCGGGTGTTGATGGCGGCCAGGACATTCAGACGCTCGGGTTGGTCGGCTGGCACCTCCGGCTGGGGATCCGCGGCCAGCAGGTTTGCTCCTGCCAGGAACTGCGGCGGCGGATCGATGCCAAGCAGGGACAGGATCGTCGGTGCCACGTCCAGGTGTGTCCCGGCCCTGCTGATATCACCGCGGCGCCCGGCGTTCAGCACGCTGAAAAAAAGCTTCCGCTGCTCATCCGGTGGATAGAAGCCCTGGGCGGCATTACGCATGGCCAGGTGATCGCTGAACAGAACCACCAGGCTGTCGGACCAGGCGGCTTCCTGCTGCAGGGCCTGAATGAATCTGCCCAGCAGAAAGTCCGTGCAGTGGACCGCGTGCAGAATCGAGTTGTCGATGGCCTCATAGGGCGCGCAGCTGCGTGACGCTTCGCCATCGGGGTGATGGGTGTCCAGGGTCAGCAGGGTCAGGTTGAATGGCTGGCCATTTTCCCCCAGCTCTCGAAAACGCCGGACAGCAAGGGAAAACAGGTCATCGTCATACAGTCCCCAGCCGGACAGGTAGGCAGGATCGGGGATGAGAGGCAGAAGTTCTTCACGCCCCTGGACACGGTCGTACCCATGTTGTCGCAGATAACTGCCCTTGCCGGCGAACTCGGTGGAAGCGCCACCCATGAAGTCCTGCCGGTATCCCGCTGCCGCCAGCACATCGGCCAGGCACTGGGCTTCGTTGAGAAAACCGTTCTGCAGCAGATCGTTACCGACGCTGTCGAGACTGGTCAACAAGGGCACACCACACTGGCTGCCGACTATTCCCCCCACGGTCCAGCCGGTACCCGCGATCTGGCGCATTGAAGTGAAGTTCAGCGCCTCCTCACGAAGCTCGGTGAGGTTGGGTACCAGGCCGGGAAAACGCTCCTGGTCAAAATAGGTCTGCTCGAGGCTCTCCAGGTAAACCAGCACGAGATTTTTGCCGGCACTATAGTTTTCACCTTCCTGAACCAGTGCCTGACGATTCAGATCCAGCGCTTCCCAGTCTATCCGGGAAAGCAGCAGTTCCTCGGCGGTAGTGTTCTGGTAACGCCACTTCAGCATGGCTGACAGATCGGGTTCAATGACCAGCAGCAACAGTAGCGCCACCACCAGTGCCGCCGGTTTGGCCGGGGTCGGCGAGAGCGCCGCTGACGATCGGTGCTTGCCAAGAACGTACCAGGAAAAGGCGCCAAGTGTCAGCAGATAGACAGCGACACAGAGCTGTAGAACCAGGTAAGCAGCGCCCGCTTCCGTCAGTGAATCGATATTGAAATGAAAGAAAAAACGCTGATTGAAGGATTCGCCCTGAAAATAGAAAGAAACCAGGCGCAATACCTGAAACAGGCCGCAACCCACGAACAGCAGGACGCCAGTCAAGCGAGTTAGCGGATGCGCTTTGCGATTTCCGGACTGCAGGATGGTGAGAATCAGCCAGAAAACCAATACCTGTGCCAGGCCCGCACCCAGCAGGCGCAACAGGTGGCTGTCGGCGTCATAAATGAGAGTCAACCCCAGGGGTAACAGCAACAGGATGAGCAGCAGGGTGCGAAGCATTTTTACTGAACGACGGGAACGGATATGACGAATTGATTACAACCAGATGACAGCATATAGGTGAAAGGCAGGACAGTCCAATCCCGGGATCGGTTGGTTCCGCGGTCGACGGGGATGCCCGGCCCGGTAGCGGTTACCTGACCGGACCGGTGGTGGAATCTGCCGGGTAGAGATGGCAGGCCACCTGGCGATCAACATCCTTAAGCGGCACCAGTTGCGGTGTTTCCCGTCGACAGACCGCCATCACTTCCGGACAGCGATTGGCGAAGCGACAGCCGGCCGGGACATTGACGGGGCTGGGAATCTCGCCGCTGATGGTGGTGGACTGACGGTTCCGTTCCGATTCCGGATCAGGTTCCGGGTTGGAATCCACCAGAATCCGGGTGTAGGGATGCCTGGGCTGGAAGTAAACCTGGTCCGCCGGTCCCAGTTCCACCAGTGAGCCCAGGTACATGACTGCCATGCGATCACTGACGTACCGCACCATGGACAGGTCGTGGGCGATGAACAACAGGGTCAGTCCCATGCGTTGTTTGAGGTCGCCCAGGAGATTTATTACCTGCGCCTGCACCGACACGTCCAGCGCCGAGATGGGTTCATCACAGACCACGAATTCCGGTTCCAGGATCATGGCCCTGGCGATGCCGATCCGTTGTCGCTGGCCCCCGGAGAATTCATGGGGATAGCGGGACATGTGATCGGCATTGAGGCCCACCTGTTCCAGCCACAGCGCCACCCGGTCCCTGATTTCCCTGCCTGATTTCCTGCTATGCAGGCGCAGCCCCTCACCGATGATCTCCCCGACGGTCATGCGGGGATTCAGTGACGAATAGGGATCCTGGAAGATCATCTGCATGCTGGCAGCCAGCCGCTGAAAGTCTCCCGGCTGGTAACGTTGCGGCAACTGCTCACCTCGAAACGTGACCGAACCGGCGGTCTTGTCGTGAAGACCAAGCACGGTCTTGCCGTAGGTGGACTTGCCGGATCCGCTCTCGCCAACCAGCCCGACGGTTTCCCGGGGTGCGATGGCCAGCGTCACGCCGTCCACGGCATGTACTACCTGGCCGCGCCCGATCCTGAAGTACTTGGTCAGCCCCTTGCTTTCCAGCAGTGCGGTCACGCCCCGCCCTCCCGGAAATAGAGCGCCGGTGGTCGATCAGGTGCATCGGGGTGATGCAGCCAGCAACGGGAGAAATGTTCCCCCTGCAGCGCAAAGTCCGCGGGGTGACGCTGCTGGCAGATCGCCATGGCATGAGGACAGCGGGCCGCGTAGCCGCAGCCGGCCGGGGGTGAAAACAGGTCCGGTGGCGACCCCTCTATGGGTTCCAGCTGATGTTGCCGTGCCGGGTCGTTGTTGGGCATGGCGGCCCGCAGCCCCAGGGTATAAGGGTGTGCGGAACGATAGAAAACGTCATCCACGCTGCCCTGCTCCACGATCTTGCCGGCATACATCACCGCCACTTCATCGGCCAGTCGCGCCACGACACCCAGATCGTGGGTGATCAGAACAATGGCCATGCCCGTTTCCCGCTGCAGGTCCTGCAGCAGGTCGAGGATCTGGGCCTGAATAGTGACATCCAGGGCGGTGGTGGGCTCATCGGCGATCAGGATAGCGGGCTTGCAGGCTATGGCCATGGCAATCATGGCCCGCTGCAGCATGCCGCCGGAAAACTCGAACGGGTATTGCCGGGCGCGCCTGGCGGCTTCCGGAATCCTGCTCAGCTCCAGCAACTCGATGGCCCGCTTGAATGCCCGGCTGTGACTGTAACCCCGATGCACCTGGAGGGGTTCGGCAATCTGGTCGCCGATGGTCATGGTGGGATTGAGGGACGTCATCGGGTCCTGGAAAATCATGCCGATTTCAGATCCCCGGATGTCCTTGCCGTCGATCAATACACGGCCCAGAATTTCCCTGCCCCGCAGGCGCGCCGAACCGGCGGTGATCCGTCCCGGGGGGATGGGAATCAGCCCCATCATGCTTTGTACCGTCACCGATTTGCCACAGCCTGATTCGCCGACGATGGCAAGGGTTTCGCCGGCGGCCACGCTGAAGCTGACGCCTCGAACCGCCTGAACCGTGCCACCGTAGGTGTCGAATTCAACGCCCAGGTCTTCCACGACCAGCAGCGGTACCGCGCCTGCCACTCCTGGCTGCTGCCGGTTCATTCCTGGTTCCTCATGCGTGCGTCCAGCGCATCCCGTAAACCGTCCCCCAGCAGATTGAAGGCCAGCACCGTGATACTGATAAACAGCGCAGGCAGGATCAACTCGTGGGGATGGGTCAACATGGTCTTGATACCTTCATTGGACATGCTCCCCCAGGAGGGAGTGGGAGGCGCAACCCCCATGCCGATGAAGGACAGGAAGGCCTCGGTAAAGATGGCGCTGGGGATGGCGAAAGTCAGCGTGACCAGCACCACGCCCATGGTGTTGGGGATCATGTGGCGCAGCACCAGGTAGCCGGTCCCGGCGCCAAGCAGCCTGGAGGCGGCAATATAGCCCTGTTCACGAATCTGCAGAATCTGGCCTCGCACCAGCCGTGCCGTGGCCGGCCACATGAGAATAACCAGTGCCACCAGCATCGGAAACACGCCGCTTTCCCCGGGCCCGATACCGAATGCGATCTTGAACAGGATCATGAACAGCAGGAATGGCAGTGCCACGACAAAATCGGCAAAGCGCATCATCACCGAGTCCACGCGTCCGCCCATAAATCCGGCGATACTGCCGTAGGCGACGCCGAAGAGGACGAACAGCAGCGGCGCACCAATTCCTATAAAAAGGGACACCCGAGCCCCCTCCATCAACCTGGCCAGCATGTCCCTGCCCAGGTAATCGGTACCCAACGGGTGTGCGCTGAGCAGCACCGGGTCGCCGATCTGAAGCTCGGCATCGGGACCGACCAGCCCCCGCTGCACCGCCTCGCTGAGGGTGGTCACGCGCTGCAGCTGTACCTCCAGGGTCTCGAAGGTATCACTGATCCGGCCGTCGGGTTCCAGGGCCACAACCGAGTAATAGTATCGCTGGGGTCGCAGGTCGAGCCGGTCCTCAAAGTACAGTGTTTCATTGTCATAAAACTCGGCCAGGGGGACGCCGAAAGCCAGTTCCGGCCCCACCGGGAAAAGGTTCCGGTAAACCCGGTGTCCGGAGGCGCCGGGTAATGCATCCCACTTGAGCCGCACTGCCTGGGTAGTGGCCGGCTGGGCCAGGTGCAGGCCGTTGACATCCGTTCGCAACGACCGGCCGTCCCAGGGCTGGTACTCCTCGACGACTATCGCCCGCCTGTCGGTGAATGGTGCCTGGCTGATCTGATCCAGGTCCTGCAGTCCCGGATCCACCCGCCACACCAGCGGTCCTGCGATTGTGAACAGCAGCAGGCCGATGACGATATACAACGAGCACAACGCCCGCCGGTTGACCTTGAGCCGCAGCCAGGCATCCTGCCAGTAGGACAGGGAGGGCCTGGCGATACCCTGGATTTGCCCTTTGGTCTGCAGTGGCTGGAAATCAGCGGGAGTCAATTCCGACATCACTGCAGCCTCACCCGCGGATCGATAAAGCCATAAAGCAGGTCCACCAGGATTACCATGAACACCAGGAAGGCGCCGTAAAAGACCGTCGTGCCCATGATGACCGTGTAGTCCAGCTGCTGTACCGCCTCCACGAAAAATCTTCCCAGACCTGGAATGGCGAATACCAGTTCAACCACGAACCCCCCGGTGGTGATGGCAGCGATTGCCGGGCCCAGGACGGTGATCACCGGCAGGATGGCATTGCGCAGCTGATGCCTGGTGAAAATGCGGGTGGCGGGCAGGCCCTTGGACTTGGCAGTACGAACATAGTCGGAGCTGATCACTTCGAGCATGGAGGAGCGCATGAGCCGGGTAAGGTAGGCCATGGTGCCGAGTCCCAGCACCAGCGCCGGCACCAGCATGTGACTGACCGTGCCCCACCCGGCCACGGGCAGTACAGTGGTACCGAAAATACTGTTGATATTGACCAGCGCCAGCTGACTGAGCGCCGCCAGGACAAAACTTGGCACGGATATCCCCAGGATAACCAGGAACATGATGACGTAATCCGGCAGCCGGTTTCGAAACAGGGCAGTCAGTGCACCCCAGAGCACGCCGCCCACCGCCGCGAAGACCACCGCCAGCACACCGAGAATTGCCGAGACCGGAAAATGCTGACGAATAATGTCGTTGACCTCACGATTCTCCTGGGTAAACGAAATGCCGAAATCCCCCCGGGAGAGATTACCAAGGTAAATAAAATACTGAGTCATCAGCGGCTGATCCAGGCCGTACTTGGCTTCAAGGTTGGCCCGGATACTCTCGGTAACGGCGCGATCGTTGAGAAGGGGATCGCCGGGCACGTTGTGCATGGCGAAAAAAGTAGCGGTGGCAATAAACCAGACGGTAATTATGCCCTGGACAATTCGTTTAAGAACATACAACCACATGCAGAAATCTCGTTATTGGAACATCTGTGATTGCAGTTTCAGTTGCCACTCTCGATATAGGCATAGTTGTAATCGACTTCGGGGCCGATGGAGCGTCTCTTGAATCCTTTCAGCCGCGGATCCACGACGTAGGACCAGCCCCGTTCGTACATGGGAATGATCACGACGTCGTCATAGACCAGCTGCTGAATTTCACCGAAGGCATCCATCCTGGTCTGCGGATCCAGTGAGGACTGGGCTATGCGGACCAGTTCATCCATGCGATCGCTGGTGTAACGCCCCCTGTTGTTCAGGTTCCAGGAGGCAAACAGATCACCGAAAGTCAGGGCATCGTCGTAGTCCGGTCCCCAGCCTGCCAGCACGATATCGAAATCTCCGGAGGTCATTTTGGCCAGTCGCTGTTTAAAAATCTGGGCGTCGATGCGGATATCGAGGCCCAGGTGCTTCTTGTAAAGCGCCTGGTAGTACTCGGCAGCCACCATGGCTACCGGCGTGTCCCCGGTCAACAGCACAACCGGCGGAAACTCGTCGATACCCAGTTCCTGCCTGGCCATCTCCAGGTGTTTCCTGGCCTCTTCGACATTCATTCGATGTTCCGGGGGCGGGTATTCCTTGCGGAACGGGCCGTTGACTCCACTGATAAATTCAGGAAACAGGCTGGGTGCCGGCAGATAGCTTGCTTCCTTCAATGCCTTGTAGACCAGCTCAGCCGGATCCTGGGCCAGTTGCAGCGCCTTGCGGAAGTGGTAGTTGTCGGTAATCCGACCGTCACGGTGGTTGAATTCCAGGAAGAACACTGTGCCCTCCATGAACAGCTGAATGTGCCAACGCTGCTCCATGGCGGAGGGCAGCATGGGCGCCACCAGATGAGTGTCGACGATCTGACCGTCGCGGAACAGGTTCAGCTTGGCATTGACGTCCTGGGTTATGTAACCGACATTAATGGCGTCAAGAAACCCTTTTTGGTCGTTCCAGTAATAGGGGTTTTTTTCCCAGCGCATGGATGCATTGTGAACCCAGTCGGTGATGACATAGGGGCCATTGTAGAGCAGCATGTCGGCATCGGCACCGTAACGTCCGGCCGTGCTGGCAAAAAATTCCTCCCGCACGGGAAAATAGGTATTGAACGCCACCAGCTTTTCAAAATACGGTGTGGGTCGTTCAAAGGTCACTTCCAGGGTGAAATCGTCCGCCGCTTCCACACCCAGGTAAGACACCGGCAGCTCGCCGTTATTGATGGCTTCGGCGTTCTTCAGCGGATAAAGTATGAACGAGTATTCGGAACCGGTGGCAGGATCCACCACCCGGGACCAGGCGAAAACAAAGTCATGGGCGGTAACCGGCCGCCCATCATTCCAGCGGGCGTCCTCCCGCAACCAGAACGTGGCGCCATCCTCCCGGATTTCCCAGCGCTCGGCCACTCCCGGCACCAGCTGATTATTGTCATCGTAGCCAATCAGACCTTCCATGGTGTGAGCCAGCACCACGAAGCTGGCCGCGTCCGTGGCGCGACCGCTGTCAAGCTGGGGAGGCTCCTCCCGCAAGGTGATGGTGATGCTGTTGTTGTCGACATCGATTGCTGACCCGGTCACGTTACCACTGGCCTCCCCCATCACCAGCGACAGCAGGTAAACCAGAGCCACCAGGGCCAGCAACGCGAACAGCGCATACAGCGCCAGCTGCCTGCCGGCACTGCGGGTAAAATTCTGTTCGGTCAGGATAACTTCAGGGTCGCCGTTCAAGGCCATGTCAGCTTCCTACAATCCGCGCCAGGGGGGAAGGGATCAGAATACCTCAGCAAAATGACAGAGTCGACAAACGCGGTCGGCGTCCGGCGCGTCGACCACGCAGCTGGTGGCGACATCCGGCCAATCACCCCATCAGCAATTCCTGGTCAGGCAGGCCCTGATCCGTCCAGGGAATCACTGCGGCGAGGCATCACCCAGCTTCGCTCTTCCATCATGTGCGCCACCCGCTGCAGGGCGGCAAGAAGCTGGGACTGTTCCCATTGGGGGAGCTGTTCGACCAGTTCGTTGAAAGGTGCCTGGACAGAAGGCAGGGAATCCCGCAAAACCTCTCTTCCCCGTTCCGACAGGCTGACGATAACGCGACGCCGGTCTGCTTCATCCCGGGTTCTTTGCAGCATGCCGCGGGACTCAAGTCGTTTAAGTAAATCGGTGACCGTGCCCTGGCTGAGATTGACCTTATTGGCCAGCTCTCCGGCAGTGACGGGCCCCGAGCCCAGCGCCTTCAGCAGCGTAGCCTGAGGGCCGGTCAGACCGTGACTTTGAACCAGTGAACGGGAATGGAGATCCACGGCCCTGACAATACGTCGAAGGGCTGAGCCGATTTCTTCGGAAGTCGAATAGTCACGATCCGCCATGCCTGCAAATCCTCCTGGCACTGAAGTCGTCACCTGGCCACTGGATCAGTCATGGCATTGCCTGACAAATCGTTGTCGGCCAGTACTGCGTCGCCAGTACTACGTCGAACCAAAGCGCCGGCAAAACTGCCTCCAGAGTTACACAGCATCCATCTGAGCGCTTCGTGTCCAGTCAGGAATAGTTTCTACCCGAAACTTTCCGGGGGCAAGTGACAAATTGTTGCAGTAGCGGCCGCAATCACGGGCATCACAAGGGGAACTACAGCATCGCACGCACCGCGCCAATCAGCGCGCCTGCCAGTAAAATCAGGCTGGGCAGGGCGGTAAGGGCAAATCCAGGACCCCGGCTTTCCGGTGCTTTAACGTAGGCGCGTAAATAGATGAATCGCCCGATAATCCAGATAACTCCCAACGCCGCGGCTACCCCCGGGCTCCAGTAGAAGCTGAACAGGACAATACCCGGAAGGAACAGCAGCAGGCTTTCCTGGGTATTCTGATGCACCCGGTTGTAGCGCTCGAACATTGGATCACCGCTGGTGGCAGGCGCCGGGACGTTGTACTTGCCCCGTGCATACCCTACCAGGGTGCCAAAGAAAAAGTATTGCAACACGGCCAGAACGATGACGATATAAACAGCTTCCATAGTGATTCCTCCGGGGAATTCAGGGTGAAGATTCTCTCAGGCGGCACCAGCGATGCCTGGACCAGCGCTAGGGTCGTTCACCTTGAGCAGTATTGGCGACGGTGTCCAGCGTTTTAGGCTGAGCATCCACCTTGACGATCTGTTCCAGGTACGCATTGGAATCGGTGGTTCTGATGGCGTCGAACCTGATTATAGGGTGCAGTTCACGCATGCGATTGTTCAACAGCCCATGGGCGGAATAGACCAGGGCGTCCTGGATTATATGATCGGTATCGCATTCCCGCGCCAGTTTGAGCAGACGATCGAATCCCACGATGAAGTTGTTGGTGTGGCGCTGACGAATTTCCGTACCATACAGCAGGTCCGCCATGGTGACTTCAGGATCGGCAGCCATGGTGAGAAAGCGACGGGAAAAAATTTCGTAGTCCCCGCCGGCATACTGTTGCCAGAATTCGTTGAGTTCATCCGTGGAATAATTCTCCTCGCCCGCCGGCCCCTGGCTGGAGATGAACAGCATCCCGCTGATAGCACCCAGCTGCTTGCGGGTATTCTCGGCAATCTTGAAAAAGGTTTCCTGGCGGGCATTGAGCTCGGTTGCGGCGATGGCCTGTGTCTGCTTTTCCGACTGCATGTTGGTACGACGCAGTTCCCGGTTGTTCTCCGCCAGCACGGTCTGCTGGATGAACAGACCGATTACCAGCCAGAGAAAAGCCAGCGGGGCGAAAGCCCCTTCCAGAAAAGTGCCCATGGCGTCGATGGGCAGGCTGACAAAGGATGACCAGCCAATATTGCGGGAAATGTAGAATATGCCCAGTAAAACCCAGACGAAGGTGACGGCCAGTCCGAACCAGATGCGTCGGTCCCTGTGCTCGACAGTGTCGGCTTCATCGCGGGGCGTCAGGTCCACTTGCGGCCTCCCGGGGCCAAAAAAACAGGGCTTAGGGTAATGTCGACTCGACGACACGTCAATTACATGGCTGTCAGCCTCCGCAATTGGGTTACAATAAGCGGCCAACGCAGTCCGGGGGAAAGTGCGCAATGAGCAAGTCTGAAAAACCAGGGGAAACCGCCGGGAAAGATGCCCGGATCGTTGATTTCGAATCAGCCCTGGACCAGCTGGAAAAACTGGTCAGCTCCATGGAAGAAGGAGACCTGAGCCTGGAAGAATCCCTGCAGGCCTTCGAAAAAGGCGTTAAGTTGACCCGGGACTGCCAGTCCGCCCTGCAACAGGCTGAGCAGAAAGTTCAGATTCTCCTGGACGATAACGGCAACACCGAACCCCTTGACTTCGACGCCGACGACGACCGGGACTGATCGGCAAAGCCTGATCCTGTCCTGCCCTCATCGCCTGATGCGGACCCCACTCTGATCACCATGACTAACGTTTCAACAGCAGACTTCTCGCTGGCCCAGTTCGTCGAGCACTGTCGCCAGCGGGTGGAACGGGCCCTGCGGGAACAACTGGAGGTGACTACCCAGGCCGCCGGACTCAGTGATGCCATGGCCTATGCCACGCTGGGCGGCGGCAAGCGGCTTCGCCCGGTACTGGTATACGGTGCCGCCCGGGCCATGGGCTGTGCACTGCCACGTGCCGACCGGGCCGCCCTCGCGGTAGAACTGGTTCATTGCTACTCGCTGGTCCACGATGACCTGCCGGCAATGGATGATGACCACCTGCGCCGTGGCAAACCGACAGTGCACAAGGCCTACGATGAAGCCACGGCCATCCTGGTGGGCGATGCACTGCTGACCCTGGCGTTTGCCGTGCTGGCCGATGGCAGTCAGCCAGGGCGGACAGCGGAAGACTGCCTGAACATGGTCGGCGTATTGGCCCGGGCGGCGGGCCACCACGGCATGGTGGCCGGCCAGGCGCTGGATTTTCAGGCTGCCGGAGCAACCCTGGATGCCGCTCAGCTCCAGGCCATGCATGCCCTGAAGACCGGGGCACTGATTTCCGCCAGCGTGGAACTGGGTGCCCTGAGCGCCGATAATTGCCTGCCTCAACAGCTGGCACAATTGCGTCAGTACGCGGAAAAAGCGGGGCTGGCCTTCCAGATACAGGACGATGTTCTCGACGTCATCGGCAATACCGACACGCTGGGCAAGCCACAGGGTTCGGATCAGGCCATGAACAAGCCCACCTACACGACACTGCTGGGCCTGGACGAAGCGCGCCGCCAGGCGGCTGAACTGGCGGATCAGGCGATCGACGTCCTGCGTGACTTCGGCGCCGAGGCGGACATGTTGCGACAGTTGGCCACCTACATGGTGCAGAGGGTCAATTGAGACGGAATGCTGAACCATCAGCCCGGAACCCGGGAACCCGACCGGGGACAATACGCGCATTGATGAGGGTGGGTAGAGAGTAGATAATGACTGCCATGTTTGACGAGATCCCGATAGAACGTCCCGAGACGCCACTGCTGGACCAGGTTGACAGTCCGGCGGATGTACGCCAGCTGGAGGAATCGCAGCTGGAACAGCTGGCTACCGAACTGCGTGCCTTTCTGCTGTACTCGGTAGGTCAGACCGGCGGCCATTTCGGCGCCGGCCTGGGGGTTGTTGAACTCACCGTGGCACTGCACTACGTTTTTGACACCCCGGAGGACCGACTGGTCTGGGACGTCGGGCACCAGGCCTACCCTCACAAGATCCTGACGGGTCGCCGCGACCGCATGCTCACCATGCGTCAACCGGGAGGACTGGCGCCATTTCCCAACCGCATGGAGAGCGATCTCGATGCTTTCGGCGTCGGCCATTCCAGCACTTCCATCAGCGCGGCCCTGGGCATGCGCATCGCTGCCACCCTGACTGAAACCGATCGCCACTGTATCGCTGTCATCGGCGATGGTGCCATGTCCGCCGGCATGGCTTTCGAAGCCTTGAATCATGCCGGTGCCGTCAACGACAACCTGCTGGTTATTCTCAATGACAACAACATGTCTATTTCTCACGCGGTGGGCGGCCTGTCCAGCTATTTCGCCCGCATGTGGGCCAGCAAGCCTTATAACGTTATCCGCAGCGGCGGTAAAAAAGTGCTGGCCAGGATACCACCGGCTCTGAAAGCCGCCCACCGGGCTGAAGAATACATGAAAGGCATGGTGTCACCAGGCACCCTGTTCGAAGAAATCGGCTTCAACTATATCGGTCTGATCGATGGACATGATACCGGGGGGCTGGTTGAAATCCTGGAAAACGTCAAGACGCTCCGCGGCCCCCAGCTTATTCACGTAGTCACCCAGAAAGGTAAAGGCTACAGCAAATCGGAAGAAGACCCTTTCGGCATGCACGCACTGGGGAAAATAGCCCCTTCCAAGCCCCGGACAGACAGCACTGCCAGTCCAGGCGGCCCCACCTATTCCCAGGTTTTCGGCCAATGGCTCTGTGATATGGCCACCAGGGACGAACTGCTGGTGGGCATAACGCCGGCCATGGGAGAAGGATCCGGCATGCAGGAATTCGCCGGCAGGTTCCCCGACCGGTTTTTTGACGTGGCCATTGCCGAGCAGCACGCTGTGACCCTGGCGGCCGGCATGGCCTGTGATCAGGTCAGGCCGGTGGTTGCCATTTACTCGACTTTCCTGCAGCGGGCTTACGATCAATTGATTCATGATGTCGCCCTGCAGAATCTCGATGTCCTGTTTGCCATCGATCGGGCCGGCCTGGTGGGCGAAGATGGTCCGACACATGCCGGCAGTTTCGATCTTACCTACCTGCGCTGCATTCCTAATTTGTTAGTCATGGCGCCTAGTGACGAAGAGGAAACACGCAGGCTGCTTAATACCGGCTACCAGTTTTCCGGACCGGCAGCAGTCCGCTATCCCCGAGGCAGGGGACCCGGCGTAGCAACGACAGCAAGCCTGGACGCCGTTCCCATTGGCAAAGCGCTGGTCAGGCGCAAGGGAAAGTCGGTGGTCATGCTGGCCTTCGGCAGCCTGGTGGCCCCGGCCCTGGCGGCCGCGGAAAGCCTGGACGCAACCGTCGTGGATATGCGTTTTGTCAAACCCATTGACGAAGACCTGATTGGTGACATGGCCACCCGTCACCAGCTTGTTGTGACCCTGGAGGAAAACACGCTGATGGGCGGTGCCGGTTCAGCGGTTAACGAGTTCCTGGCCAGGGCCAACTACCAGATTCCGGTGCTGAACCTGGGATTGCCCGACTGTTTTCTCAACCACGGTAAGGCACCGGAAATGCTGGCAGAGGCGGGACTGGACAGCGGCGGAATTCTACAGTCGGTCAAAGCCAAGTTGCGCCAGTGCAAAATCCAGTCCCAGGCGGTCTAGGCACACTAATTTGATATCGCTGCTGGAAGTCATTCCTGCCTCCAGCCAGGCGGAGTGGCGTGAACTGACCCTGGCACGATATCGTTGACCACTGTCACTCAGACGCATCCAGCTGTTCCTGCACCCTGGCGCCCCGCAGAATATTTATCATGCCGTAATTTCCCTCGTGGCAGGCATACTCGTAAACCTGACCGGCAACCTTGGTCATGGGTACGATTGCTGTAATCCTGTCGGTCCAGGTTGCCGGATCGTCCAGGGTCCATTCGTAATTGACGGTGTCATAGTCAACCCGCGTGAATCGTTCAGTCAGCACTTTTTCCGCCGAGGTACCGGAGGAGCCGAAACTGGTGGAAAGGCCGTTGAAGTTGCCGGTCACTACCACCAGCGTATCGCCGTCCCAATAGCCACGGGAATCCCCGGTCCAGAACGTCAGGTCGTCATCCAGCCGGGGGAAATCCGCCGGGCTGTCGTAAAGCGGCACGATCCTGGCGTCGTGAATCATTTCGGTGAGTATCACCGCGTGATCCCTACCCTGGATAATCTGTACGTTGTTGTTGTACAGGCTGGGAGTCATGGGCGGACCGGCATTGAAACCGATGATGCACCGTTCGGACAGACCACGGTCTTCAGGCCCATCTGTACCAATACCGCCGGCACTGATACGCACCGGCCGGGACTCGCCGGTGGTACCGCCGCCATAAACCCCCTGGTTGGCGATGGCCCCGGGTACCAGGTCCGGCAGCCTGCCATCGGCAGGGTGGATGATATGGGAAGTACGGACGATATCCCCGATTCCGGCATTTTCGATCCAGAAATCGTTGTAGGACTCATCCACCCCGCTGATGGGCAATGCCGAATCTGAAGCGGCATCCAGGGCGGCTTGCCGGGCACGGATCTCTTCGATCTCCGCTTCGTTGAGGAACTGGCGCTCGCCAAATTCCACCGGTCTCTCCATGGGAACATCGGAAGAGAAATTCCAGACGCCCTGCAGGTCGGGCTGCCCCCACTGGGTTCGCGGAACTTCATAATTGTCCGCCGCCATGGTCAGGGTTGAGGCCAGGCTACCCAGACCTCCGATAACCAGACCCATAACAGTGATAATCAGCGCTCTTGCTCTTTTCATGACGCTCTCCGGATTTTCCAGCCAGCAATAAAACTTAAGGAACCCCTGATTACTCAGGGGTTCCTTAACTTAACGTATCCCTGCAGGCAGCACAATCCGGACGCGATCAGCCTGGTTTTCGCTGCGGGGAAACGGCGCACGGTCTTTGACCTCACGGCACGGTCTGGCTAGACTTGCCAGTCCTGTCAGAATCCGGGACCCGATCTCTGGCGAAGACGCCTGCGCAGCGTATCGCCGACAGATCGGGAATTGCGGGCGGAGGGCCCGATCAATGACCAACCAGCCGTCAATCCGCCACATTCACCGGGCGGTACCGTTATCCCCGTTCCGCCTCGGCACGGCAGGGATCGCCTGTTGCCTGCGGGAGAATCTGCATGTCCGCTGACTCATCCGCCGCCCGTGCGGCTCGCCACAAGCGGGCCATGGAACGCAAGAAGGCCCACATAGACGACAGGATCGCCAGGGCGACCGTGGACAAGGGACTGCTGGTGGTGCTGACAGGCAATGGCAAGGGCAAGAGTTCTTCGGCGTTTGGCATGATCGCCCGCAGCGTGGGCCACGGATTGCGCTGCGGGGTCGTACAGTTTATCAAGGGCACCTGGGAATGCGGTGAACATCTGCTGTTCAGGGATCATCCCCTGGTGGAATTTCATGTCATGGCCACCGGGTTCACCTGGGAGACCCAGGACCGGGAGACCGATATCGCCGCAGCGGAAAAAACCTGGAGAGAGGCAAGCCGGTTATTGACCGACAAATCAATAGACGTCGTTCTTCTGGATGAGCTGACTTATATGCTGACTTATGGATACATCGACAAGCAGGTGGTTGTGGATGCCATTGCCGGACGTCCGGCACCGCAGCATGTCATCGTCACTGGCAGAAATGCCGGCAGGGAACTCATCGAACTGGCAGACACCGTCAGTGAAATCAAGGACACCAAGCATGCCTTCAATGACGGCATCAAGGTACAGAAAGGCATAGACTTCTGATGACCTCAATTGGGCTTTCGTTCCTGCTATCAACCCGCTGCCGCCTCCGGATTGTCCTGTTTGCCGCCCTGGCTTCTGTCGCGACCGCGATAGCAGCCCAGGACAAACCCCTTGAGGTGACAGACGACAACGGCATCCTGGTCGCGCTGGACAGTCCCGCCAGACGGATAGTCAGCCTGGCACCGTCCCTCACTGAAATGCTATTCGCGGTTGGCGCCGGTGATCAGCTTGTGGGTGTGGTTGAATACAGCGATTACCCGGCGGAAGCCGCCCTGCTCCCGGTTATCGGGCGTCACGATCTGCTGGACCTGGAGGCCATAATTGCGCTGCAACCGGACCTGATCGTATCCTGGAAGACCGGTAATCCCGCCGCTGCCGTGGACCGCCTCAAGCAGTTGGGTCTGACCGTATACGTCGCCGAACCCCGTGAATTGCAGAGCATTCCCAGGCACCTGGAGAAACTGTCAGTGCTCACCGGCACCAGTGAAACCGGCAACCGCATTGCCGCGAATTTTGACCGGTCGTTACAGGCATTGCGCAGTCAGTACCAGGAAGGACCACGTGTACGTGTTTTCTACCAGGTCTGGGACGCTCCGCTGATTACCGCCGGCGGTAATGAATTGATCAATGATATGATTTCGCTTTGTGGTGGCGAAAATCTGTTCACCGACCTAACGCAGGTAGCTCCCAAGGTCACGGTTGAAGCCGTGTTGAACCGCGGCCCCGAGGTGATCATCGCCAGCGGCATGGACCTCGCCCGCCCGGAGTGGCTGGACCGATGGCAGGACTGGCCCCAGCTTCCTGCGGTGACAGGGGGTCACCTCTACTTTATTCCACCGGACCTGGTACAGCGTCATACCCCCCGGGCGCTGGAGGGAGCCACACGTATGTGCCAACAGATCGATCGGGTCCGCCAGGATCAGGCCATGCCGGGTTAGCAGGCTGTTAGACCAGGCCGGTGTCCCCCTGTGATTATTCAGCCCCCGGGAGATTGTCCGGTGGCTGCCATGGACTGGCCAGATTTATCGCGACTCAGCGTGGGTCCAGGGCGATGTTATGGCCCAACAGTCGGCAGTGTCCCCCGGCGGACACCAGGATACGGCTGAGGCAGGCGAAGGGAATTTCCAGAACGCCAGTCTGATTGAGCGGCATGCCCAGGACCGTTGGCAGGATCACCCGCATGACGCCGCCGTGGGTAACGAGCAACACCCGGGAACCGGTCGGTCTTGCTGACACCCTGCGCCACGCCTGCACGACCCGGTCGCGGAAGTCGACAAACGGCTCACCGTCAGGCGGATGAAGCGCGGCAAGGTCCTGCCTGAACGCCCGGAACTGGGGCGCGGCAATTTCCCGCCATTGCGACAGTGGCAAACCGTCCCAGGCCCCGTAGTCGATTTCCTGCCAGTTCTCATCCAGCTCAACCGGTGTTTCCGTCATCGCACCCAGTTCTTCCGCGAAGCTGCGACAACGCTTCAGTGGCGAAGAAATGATTTCCGTCCAGGGCCCGGGCCGGGACTCGCCGGGCACCGCAGGCAGCAGGCCGACGGCCTGCCACATCTGTAACCTGCCTTCTTCCGCCAGTGAATGATCCACTCGACCCCGCAGTACGTCGCCGCCTTCAGGCTGTCCATGACGCAGAATGTCGACGATGATGCTGATGGCGGTTTGCTCGCTGTGCAGCTGGCCGATCCCCGGAACCGGTGCCCTTACTTCTTCAGGTGACCCAGCTTGTCGATTTTTGCCGCCAGGTAGCTTTCATTGTGGGAATTAAGACCGACGTGAATCGGCAGGCGCTCAGCCACCTCGATCCCCATTTCCCCCAAGGCGTCCACCTTGCGCGGGTTATTGGTCAGCAGGCGGACACTCTGGACCTTGAAATGAGCAAGCATCGGCTGGCAGATCTGGTACTGGCGACCGTCGGCTTCAAAGCCCAGCTGTTCGTTGGCCTCCACGGTGTCCGCACCGGAATCCTGCAGTTCATACGCCTTGATCTTGTTGAGCAGGCCAATCCCCCGTCCTTCCTGACGTAAATAGAGGATAAGTCCCCGCCCCTCCGCGGCCACGCTCTCGATGGCATACTGCAGTTGGGGACCACAGTCGCAACGCTGACTGAACAGACAATCGCCGGTGAGGCATTCAGAATGGATTCGGGTAAGCAGCGGACCACCCGTGGTCGTATCACCCATTGTCAGGGCCACGTGCTCCTTGCCCGTGTTACTTTCCTCAAAACCGTGCAGGGTAAACACTCCCCACTGTGTTGGAAGCCTTGCTGACGCAACGTATTTTACTGTCGACTGCATAGTTATTATTGGGAACCTCTGATTAATTATGGAAATACTCTGGCTTTCAGGCGAGTTCACTGACGAGGCGCTTTGCCGCCGGCATCCGTCGGCCTGTCAAGGCGAAGCAACGAAGGCAGCGTGCTCGCCTGGAAGCCCCGACCGGCGGGGCCTGTCGGGCGCCACTGAGGTGTTGTCGCGCTTGGCAAGGGCGACGGCCATTCCCTGCGCACGACGCCTTGCAGTGACGCCCGACAGACTCCCGCAGAGCACTTCCATAATTAATCAGAGGTTCCATAGGTTCTGGTTCTGGTGACGATGCGTTCAGGACTGTGTCCCGCCGGGTGCCTGCAATGCAGGATTTCCGGGTCCCGACGTGGCAGGCCTAGCCGCTGGCAAGCAGAAACGCTGTTGCCTGCAGGCACAAAGCGCCCATTATACCTGCAATGACGTCGTCTAGCATGATCCCGAGTCCGCCCCGGACCCGGGTATCGGCCCATTTGACTGGCCACGGTTTCAGAATGTCCAGCACACGGAACACCACGAAGCCCCCGACCACCCACTCCCAGCCGCCCGGCGCCAGAAACATGGTGATCCAGTAGCCCACGAATTCGTCCCAGACTATTCCGCCGTGATCATGAACGCCCAGGTCGCTGCTGGTCTTACCGCAAATTGCTATTCCGGCCAGAAAGGCCACCACGAGCAGCAGCAGGTATACTGTCCAGTGGACGGGCGGCAGCAGCAGGTAGAACAGAACGGCAGCTGCCGTGCCGAACGTTCCCGGTGCCTTTGGTGCCAGGCCGCTGCCAAATCCGAAGGCCAGCAGGTGTACCGGATTACGCCACGGGTTCAGGCCTGGCGGCACGGCGATTCCCCCCTGAAGTGACTGAAACCGGCACGCCCGATGGCCACCGGCTCGCCGTAACTGTCGAGACATTCGATGCCTGCGCCGCTGACAATCTCGCCGATTCGTGTAAAGGGGACTCCCAGATCGGCGACAACCTTTTCCACGGACCGGCAGTTGTCCGGGGAAACCGTAAGACACAGCTCGTAATCATCACCGCCGCACAGCGCCAGTTCCTGGCGCTGGCCCTCGTCCTGAACATTTTCCCGCAGAGCTGTGGAATACGGCAGCTGTACCAGGTCGAGTTCAGCCCCAACGCCGCTGGCCGTTACCACGTGACCCAGGTCGCTTAACAGTCCATCGGAGATATCGATTGCTGCAGTGGCCAGTCCGCGAAGCGCCTTGCCTACGGCGATACGAGGTTCCGGCGCGTAAAACGCCTGCAGAAAGAAATCGCGTTGTTTCCCGGACAGTTTTCCGTTAGTGAACAGCGCGGATTCCTTGACGCCGTCATTCAGCATTGACAGTGCCGCAGCGGCGTCACCCAGGGTACCGGTGACATAAATCAGATCGCCGGACCGTGCCCCGGAGCGCAACAGGGCCTGGCCGGTTGGTACTCGCCCCTGAACCTGGATGGCGATCTGCAGGAAACCCCTGATGAGATCGCCCCCGACCAGCGGGCAATTATATCGCCCGGCCAGCGAGGCAAGGCCACCGCAGAATGCTTTCAGCCAATCGGTATCAACCTCGGGCAGACTCAGGCCCAGGGTAAAACAGACGGGTTCGGCACCGGCGGCGGCAAGATCGCTGAGATTGACAGCCAGGGCGCGTTGGCCCAGCAGTTCAGGCGGCGCTGAATCGGGAAAATGCACACCCTCCTGTAACAGATCCATGGACAGGGCCATCTGGTGTCCAGCTGCAATGGTCACCAGCGCACAATCATCGCCGATGGCGAGATCCACACCTTCTCCGGGAAAATTCAGGTCTGCACTGCGGAAAAACCTGTCGATAATGTCAAACTCGAGCTGCGGCATCAGTGTTTGTTAACCGGTGTCTCGCGAACCAGTCCCTCGTGTTTCCAATGGACGCAGGGTTTTCACCAGCTTATCGAGTATGCCATTGACGTATTTATGGCTGTCGGTGGCTCCGAAAGACTTGGCCAGTTCTATGCCCTCGTTGATCACCACGCGATACGGTATATCCAGGCGATGACTTAGCTCGAATGCTCCAATTCGGAGGATCGCTTTTTCTACAGGGTCAAGTGTCTTAACTTCACGATCCAGCAGAGGAGCCAGCAATCCGTCGAGTTCGTCTGCCTGCCTGGCGATGGTGGGGAAAACCTCGTGAAAGTAGTCCCAGTCAGTCTTGCCGGTAAACTCAGCGCGAAACTGCGCCTCGATATCCGTCAGATCGCCGCCCCCCACCTGCCATTGGTAAAGTGCCTGGAGAACCAGGCGCCGGGCCTTGCGACGCTGGGCTACCCCGGGCCTGGACTTTTCGGGCCCCGGCTGCGGCGACTGTGTCGATTCCTTTTTGATTGCGTTCACTCCCTAACCCTGCAACTTGCGCAGGACGCTCAGGGTTTCCAGCGCAGACAATGCCGCTTCCGCGCCCTTGTTGCCGGCCTTGGTGCCGGCCCTCTCGATGGCCTGCTCGATGGTGTCCACCGTCAAAACCCCGAAAGCCACCGGAATTCCGCTGTTCAGGCTCACCTGGCTCAGCCCCTTCACGCACTCCCCGGCAACATACTCGAAATGTGGAGTCCCGCCCCGTATAACAGCGCCTAATGCCACCACGGCATCGTACTTGCCGGTATCCAGCGCCTGCCGCGTAACCAGCGGCAGTTCGTAGGCTCCCGGCGCCTTGATCAACGTGATGTCTTTTTCCAGCACGCCGTGCCGGGTCAGCGACTCGATGGCGCCGGCAACCAGGTGATCGACGATGAAACTGTTGAAGCGAGACACCACCAGGGCAAAGTTTGCCGAACCGATGTTGTAGTCGCCTGCAATTGTCTTGATATTTGGCATAACTTTTACTTCCTCTGTCCGATCAACAGTCGGTACTGGTGAACGGTCCTGCATTGGGGTCCCGCCCTGTCAGCAGCTCCCGGATTGGCCAGGACACCCGGTTTTCCGGCTCCCGGGGAATGGCAGTTTCAATTGTCATCGTCGAACGGAACAAATTCTACAACTTCCAGGTCAAACCCTGAAATTGCGAAACGGGCAGGGTAGCTCAGCAGCCTCATCTTGCCCACGCCCAGATCTCGCAGAATCTGGGACCCGGTGCCTATGGTCAGGTCCGTGCCGGTACGTGTCCCGGACCCGGGCAGGCGCTCACTGTCCAGCATGGCCTCCAGCGTGCTCTCGACATCTTCCCGATAATCGTCTCCTGACAGCAGTACCGCCACACCCTTGCCCTCTGCGGCAATCTTTTCCAGCGCCTTGCTGAATGACCAGCTGGTCCCGGATGCATTATAGGCCTGGCAGACGTCGCGCAGGGTGTTGGGAATGTGTACCCGCACCAGTACCGGCTCCTCGGCAATTATTTCGCCACGCGTGAACGCCAGGTGTGTCGAGCCGGTAATCGAGTCATGATAGGTGTTCAGCCGGAACACGCCAAACTCGGTAGGCAGGTCGTGGCTGGTCTGTCGGGTCACCGTGCGTTCATTGGCAATCCGATAATGTATCAGGTCGGTAATGGTGCCGATCTTGAGCCGGTGTTTTTCCGCGAATTTCTCCAGGTCCGGTCGACGCGCCATGGTGCCGTCTTCGTTCATGATCTCCACGATGGCCGCCGCGGGACTGTAACCTGCCAGTCGGGCCAGGTCGCAGCCGGCCTCGGTGTGACCTGCCCGACGCAGGACTCCGCCGGGCTGAGCCATGATGGGGAAAACGTGACCCGGCTGGACGATGTCTTCCGGCTGAGAATCCCGTGCTACGGCAACCTGGATGGTGCGGGCCCGATCAGCGGCGGAAATCCCGGTAGTGACGCCTTTGGCAGCCTCGATGGACACGGTGAAATTGGTATTGAACGGCGTATTATTGGAACCCACCATCAAAGGCAGACGCAGGAATTCGCAGCGTTGACGGGTAAGGGTAAGACAGATCAGCCCCCTGGCATTGGTGGCCATGAAATTGATGTCTTCGGTTCTGACCCGTTCGGCCGCGATCACCAGGTCCCCTTCGTTTTCACGGTCCTCGTCGTCCATGAGAATAACCATTTTGCCCTGACGGATATCCTCGATAAGTTCTTCAGCAGTATTCAGTTCCATATCGTTTCAGTCTGTTCCGCACCCCGTTGACACCAGTTGAATCCCCGCTGCCCGGATGTTTTCCTGGCCGGTGACGCCGGTCCGGACCACCGGTTGGGAATCGGAGAAAGAGCGACAATGCACCCGATAACGCGGTCCGGCCCGAGTGAATCAGTCACCGGCGACTCCGAAGCCGTGCTCGTTGAGAAACTCGCGGCTTAATCCCCTCGACGTAACGCCGGGTCTTGCGGCGGTTTCGCCCAGCAGCAAGCGCTCCAGGTAACGACTCACCAGGTCAACTTCAAGATTTACCCTGGTACCGGGTTCATAATATTGAATGATCGTTTCCTTTTGTGTATGAGGAATAATGTTTACCGTAAACCTGGCCCCGTCAACCTTGTTGACTGTCAGGCTGATGCCATCTATGCAGATCGAACCCTTGGTGGCAATGTAACGCGCCAGTTCATCCGGCGCTTTGAAAACCAGGCCCCAGCTCTTTCCCTCTGAGGTGATTTCCTCCAGCTGCCCGACGCCATCGACGTGACCACTGACAAGGTGTCCGCCCAGACGACTTGTGGGTGTCAGTGCTTTTTCCAGGTTTACCGCGGCACCGGTGTCGAGATTGCCCAGGGTAGTAAGCCTCATGGATTCACCGGACACGTCGGCCTGGAATTCACGGCGATCCAGGGCGACTACGGTAAGACAGGCACCACTGACAGCGATGCTGTCACCCGGCTTCACGTCCGCCATGTCCAGTTTGCCACTATCGATAGTCAGCCGCCATTCGTCGTCCAGCTGCCTGAGGTCGGCGACTGCTCCCATTGCTTCTATGATTCCAGTAAACATGTCGTGCCAACCCGATTTCCCGAAGCCAGACCCGGGCAGGTGCCTGACCTGACACCAGCGCCCGGTTAAAAGTAGTAGCGTATCTCTGGAAAAGGCCGAATCAGTCAAATGCCGCAACGATGCGGCAGTCGTCGCCCAACCTGTCGACCCGCTTGAGTGTCAGACCAATCCCGTCCGACATTGTCAGGAGTGAGGGCAGCTCAACCAACGGCCGGCCCTGGCTGCCCAGCAGTTTCGCGGCAACGTACAGGATCAGTTCGTCCACCAGACCAGCCTGGACGAACGCCCCGCTCAAGGTCGGACCTGCTTCCAGCAATACATCGTTCACAGTAAATTTCGTGGCGAGCAATTCTAGCACAGCCCGTGGATCGACTCTGTCGCTGCTCTCCCGGGCAGGTTCAACGGTAATCACCTGTTCCCGGTCCAGATGGGATGCGTTGCATCCGGCCAGGGTAAACAGCCTGGTCTGGCCGGGCTGCTGCAGAATTCTGGCATTGTCCGGCGTGCGTAAGTGGGAATCCAGTATCACCCGCATGGGCTGACGGGACAGGGCAAAGGCATCGCGTTCCCGCTGCCGTGGGGAAAGGTTCAATTCAGCCGGTCGGACAGTCAGTGCCGGATCATCCTGCAACACGGTACCCACGCCTGTTACGATGGCGCAGCTGGCGGCGCGCAGCCGTTGCACGTCGGCCCGGGATTGCGCACCACTGATCCACTTGCTCTCTCCGTTTGCTGCTGCAGTTCGACCGTCAAGACTCATGGCTAGCTTGCAGCGTACGAATGGCAGTCCCCGGGTCAGACGCTTGAGGTAACCGGCATTAATCGCCCGGGCCCGCTCCTCGAAATCAGCCAGAAGTATGACCTCGATTCCAGCCTGTTCCAGGCGCTCGACGCCCAGGCCGGCCACCTGGGGAAAGGGATCCAGAGCAGCGATGATTACCCGCCCCACTTGCGCCTGGATCAGTGCGTCGGTGCAGGGTGGTGTCTTGCCGTGGTGAGCACAGGGCTCCAGGCTGATGAATACGGTGCTGCCCTGCGCCCGCGCACCGGCCATTGACAGGGCGAATATTTCAGCATGCTCGCCACCCGGACGCTGGTGCCAGCCCTCACCCACAACCTCGTTGTCCCCGCTGGCGGCAACGACCACGCAGCCTACGCGGGGGTTGGGTGCCGTGGTCATCACGTTCTCAGCCAGCTGCAAAGCATGCCGCATATGCAGGGCATAGTCGATTTCGTCGATTCCGAGGCTGGCAGATTCAACAGTTCGCAAAACAGATCTAACCGAGATAAAAAGTAGTTGGTTGAAACATGGAGTCGTCCGGCACCGGTCAGCTTGACTTGTTCTTTGCCAGGCTTTCCCGCGTTAGCTCATCGATTTCCCGGGTAAATTCGTCAAGGGATTTAAAACTCTTGTAGACCGATGCAAACCGCACATAAGCAACTTCATCCAGGCTGCGCAACTCCCGCATCACTTCTTCCCCAACAGACCGGGATTGGATTTCACGCTCTCCGGTTGCACGAAGCACATTTTTAATACGATTGATCGCCTCGTCTACGTTTTCTATACTGACCGGTCTTTTTTCAAGTGCTTTTAGCAGGCCGGAATGAAGCTTTTCCTCGTCGAATGGTTCTCGCTCGCCGTTCTGCTTGATGATCCTCGGCATTACCAGCTCAGCAGTTTCGTACGTGGTAAATCTTTCATTACAGGTAAGGCATTCACGCCGACGACGAACCTGATTGCCTTCAGCCACCAGACGCGAATCAATAACCTTCGTATCGATAGCATTACAGAACGGACAGTGCATAATAGTTTCTCCCGAACCAGTTCACGGACAACGACTGCACACTGCCAGCCTGTACGGCTTTTCGCTTACTTACAATCCGAAGATCCGGCATCATCGGGACCGGGAGTTGCCGGTTCTCAGCGATACACCGGAAAACGGGTACACAGCTGCCTGACCTTGTCCTTTACTTCGGCAATCCTGCTTTCATTGTTAATGTCATCAAGGATGTCACACATCCAGCCGGTAAGCTCGCTAAATTCAGCCTCGCCAAATCCCCGGGTTGTGGCTGCCGGCGTACCGATACGCAAGCCACTGGTTACAAAAGGTGAGCGCGGGTCGTTGGGCACAGCATTCTTGTTCACGGTAATGTTGGCCCGCCCCAGCGCCGCGTCAGCATCCTTACCGGTGATGTCCTGCCTGATCAGGCTTAACAGGAACAGGTGGTCGTCCGTTCCCCTGGATACCACGTCGAACCCTCGTGCCATGAAACCACTGGCCATGACCTGCGCATTCCTGACCACCTGTACCTGGTAGTTGCGGAACTCTTCACTCATCGCTTCTTTAAAACAGACCGCCTTGGCCGCGATAACGTGCATCAGCGGCCCGCCCTGGCTTTCGGGAAAAACGGCAAAGTTAAGCTTCTTCTCCAGCTCCGCATTGGCCCGGGCAAGAATGATACCGCCCCTTGGTCCGCGCAGCGTTTTGTGAGTCGTTGACGTGGTGACATCGGCAATCTGTACCGGGCTGGGGTAGACGCCTGCTGCTATCAGTCCGCTGACGTGAGCCATGTCGACGACGAAATAGGCACCCACCTGGTCGGCGATGTCGCGAAACCGCTGCCAGTCGATCACCCGGGAGTAGGCGGAAAAGCCGGCCATGATCATTCTTGGCTTGTGCTCCACGGCCAGAGCCTCAACCTGGTCATAATCGATTTCACCGGTTTCATGGTTCAGGCCATACTGGACCGCATTGTATAGTCGCCCGGAAAAACTCACGCTGGCACCGTGAGTCAGGTGACCACCATCGGCCAGGCTCATTCCCAGAACCGTATCGCCGGGTTTCATCAGCGCCATGTATACCGCCGCGTTGGCCTGGGAGCCGGAATGTGGCTGCACATTGGCAAAATCCGCACCGAACAATTCCCTGGCGCGTGCGATTGCCAGTTCTTCAACCACGTCCACGTGTTCACAGCCGCCATAGTAGCGCTTGCCCGGATAACCCTCGGCGTACTTGTTGGTCAGTACCGAGCCCTGGGCTTCCATGACCCGTGGACTGGCGTAGTTTTCCGACGCAATCAACTCGATGTGCTCCTCCTGGCGAACAATCTCCGCCTTCATTGCCGCGTCAAGCTCGGGGTCGAATCCGGCAATAGTCATTTCTTTGTCAAACATTGGGGTCTCCGCTTGCGCAGTGAGTATCGGGTGGAAATCGGGAAAGCGCGTATTCTACATGATGATGGTCAGGGCGGCATCCCAAAAATGTACGGCCGGACTGCCGGCGGGCGGTTTGCGGAATCGCGCGAACATCGCTTATTTATGCGATAATACGCGGCCATTTCACAGCAGGCTGATATCCCCGTTGAGGATCGACCCATGGCCGCGAGCCATGACCCGCAGGCAACCACAGGGTTGTCCCGGGTCTGCACCGGCTCGCGTCCCGGAAGGTATCGCCGCAGGGCAGCGGAGACCGGGGCCGCCGGTCAGCTCGAACGCGTCGGCGACCGAGTGTTGCCGAAGCAGGATTGCGGTATTCCGGCCTGTGGCAGGAACAGCATGGGGTCACTGAGACCCCGGATTAACGGACAACAAGCAGGAAACTTATGGCGCAATACGTATTTACCATGAACCGGGTAGGCAAAGTGGTGCCACCCAAGCGGGAAATTCTCAAGGATATCTCCCTGTCGTTTTTCCCCGGAGCCAAGATCGGCGTTCTGGGACTCAACGGTGCCGGTAAATCCACGTTGCTGCGCATCATGGCCGGCGTGGACAAGGACTTCAATGGAGAGGCTCGTCCCCAGCCAGGCATCAGGATTGGCTACCTGCCCCAGGAACCCGAGCTCGATGAGAACCGGGACGTACGCGGCAATGTCGAGGAAGGAATGCGGGAAACGCTGGCGCTGATTGAAGAATTCAATACCATCAGCGACCGCTTTGCCGAACCCATGAGTGACGATGAGATGAACGAACTGCTGGCGAAACAGGGCGAGCTGCAGAACGCCATCGACGCGGCAGACGGGTGGGACGTGGAGCGTAAGCTGGAAGTGGCGGCGGATGCTCTTCGACTGCCACCCTGGGATGCGGAAGTAAGCAGGCTGTCCGGCGGCGAACGGCGTCGGGTGGCACTTTGCCGGCTTTTGCTGTCGGCTCCCGACATGCTGCTTCTGGACGAGCCCACCAATCACCTGGATGCCGAAAGCATTGCCTGGCTTGAACGTTTCCTGCATGACTTTCCCGGCACCGTGGTGGCCATTACCCACGATCGGTATTTTCTGGACAACGTGGCCGGCTGGATTCTGGAACTGGATCGGGGCCACGGCATTCCCTACGAGGGAAATTACAGCAAGTGGCTGGAAGCCAAGGAAAAACGCCTGGAAATGGAGCAGAAGCAGGAAGATGCCCACCGCCGGACCATCAAGTCCGAACTGGAATGGGTAAAAACCAACCCCAAGGGCCGCCAGTCCAAGAGCAAGGCCCGCCTGGCGCGCTTCGAGGAATTGAATTCCCGCGAATTCCAGCAACGTAACGAGACCCGGGAACTTTATATCCCACCCGGACAGCGCCTGGGTGACAAGGTCATCGAAATCCACAATCTCGGCAAGGGATTCGGCGATCGAAGCCTGATCGACGACCTCAGCTTCAGCATGCCCAAGGGCTGCATACTGGGGATAATCGGCGGTAACGGTGCCGGCAAGACCACTTTTCTGCGCATGCTGGTAGGTGACGAAAAGCCCGATTCCGGCAGCATAGAAATGGGCGAAACCGTCGATCTGGCCTACGTGGACCAGAGCCGGGACAGCCTGAATGGCGATAATACCGTGTGGCAGGAAGTCTCCGACGGCCAGGACATCATCCAGGTGGGTAAATACGAGATCAATTCCCGCGCCTACGTGGGCCGCTTTAATTTCAGAGGATCGGACCAGCAGAAGCACGTCAAGGACCTTTCCGGCGGCGAACGCAACCGCCTGCACCTGGCAAAACTGCTGAAGAGCGGAGGCAACGTGCTGCTCCTGGACGAGCCCACCAACGACCTGGATGTGGAAACGCTGCGGGCACTTGAAGAGGCTCTGTTAAATTTTCCCGGCGACGTCATCGTCGTTTCTCACGATCGCTGGTTTCTGGACAGGATCTGTACCCATATCCTGGCTTTCGAGGGTAACAGCCAGGTGGTTTTCCACGAGGGCAACTATTCCGACTACGAGGAAGATTACAAGAAACGGCAAGGGGATACAGCCCAGCCTACCCGCGTGAAATACAGAAAGCTGGCCTGAGAAAACTCTGATCGGTTGTCGGGATACGTCACTGCACCATGGAAACTACGCCAGAAAAGCTGTTCGCCATCATCGTGGACGTGGGAGGTACCCATATCCGCTTCGGCATGCTGCCATCCCCGGACGCGTCATTACAGTGCATCGAGGTAGTCGAATGCGCGCAATTTGCGCATCTGGAAGCGGCGCTGTCCCATTACCTGGGCTTGTTGGACAGGCAGTTGCACCGCACCTGCTCCTGCCGGCTGCTGTGCCTGGCCCTGCCCGGTGACGTGCAGAACGAGTCCGTGTGGCTGGTCAACCTGTCCTGGTCCGTTACTCCGGCGCAGCTGGCGGAAAAATTCGGTTGCCAGGTACTTACCGTCAACGATTTCTCGGCCCAGGCCCACGCCATTCCCCACCTGCCGGCCGACGACATCCTGTGGCTGAGGACCCCGAAGACCCATCAGGAAGCGTGGAATCGGGCGATCATCGGTCCGGGAACAGGGCTTGGCGTCGCCGCCCTGCTGCCCGACGGGCAGGTGGTTGAATCCGAGGGCGGGCACATCAGCTTTGCACCTCAGTCGCCGTTACAGCAGCGCCTGCTGGCCACGCTGTGGTCGCGGTTCCCCCGGGTGTCGGCAGAACGGCTGGTTTCTGGCCCGGGCCTTGCAAACATCTATGGCGCGCTGGCCCAGCTGGAAGGCGAGGAAGACAACCTGGCGCCGCAACAGATTACCGAGAAGGCAGCTGCAGGCCACCAGCGTTGCCAGTCGGCCATCGAGCTGTTCACCCAGGTGTTCGGCAGTGTATGCGGGGATCTGGCCCTGGCGTTCGCCGCCAAGGGTGGAGTTTATCTTTCCGGAGGAGTTCAGCAGAGCCTGCAGTCACAATTCGATGCCATGACTTTCCTTGAACATTTCGACAACAAGGGACGCTACCGCGACTATTGCCGGCAGATCCCGGTGGCCCGCGTGCTGACGCCCCAGCCTGGGTTGCTGGGAGCTGCCAGCCTGGCCCGTGCCCAGGCCAACCGGGAGGCATGGTCAGTATGACTGAAACCGGAACTTTATCACCGGTATTGCCGGACAGCCCGGACGTGCAGGCGCTGCTGGAACTGCACGGCATCATACCCGACTTTATCAACTATGCCGGTGAGCAACAGGAAATAGCGCATGGTGATCGCCTCGCGGTTCTGGGGCTGATGGGCGTTGAACTCCATGCCGACAGTGACGTGCACCGGATTCTGAACGACTGCCAGGAACAGGCCCGGGGACACTGGCTGCCGGCAGCCACCGTGGTGCCCTGCAACACCGGAACCACGCTCAATCTCTCCCTGTTACGCGACGAGCTGCAACGTAGCTTCACCTGGTCCATGATCACCGAGCCCGGGGAACGCCTGGCCGGCTCTTTTGTACCTGATCAGCTTGACCAGGTGGCGCGTTTCGAAACCGCCGGTGACTGGGGAAGCATCCGCAAACTTGTGCTGCCGGCCCTGCCCGCCGGCTACCATCGGCTCACCCTCGACGCCGGTGAAAGTCGTGATTTCCTGATCATCGCCGCGCCTGCCCGATGCTACGAACCCGACTGGATGATTGCCGGTCGACGCCTGGCGGGTATTTCCCTGCACCTCTATGAGCTGCGCTCGTCACGGAACTGGGGCATTGGTGATTTCACCGACCTCCGCACCTTTGTGACCAACAGTGCCGGGGCCGGGCTGGATTTCATCATGCTCAATCCACTGCATGTCCTGGACAATCTCGCGCCGCAGAACTGCAGCCCGTACAGCCCGGTGGACCGGCGCTTTCTGAACCCCCTTTACATCGATATCGAAAGTGAATCGGATTTCATTGAAAGCGATGAAATCCGCACCCATGTCGACGAGCCTGACTTCCAGTCCCGGCTGCGGGCGTTGCGGGAAACCGACCTGGTTGATTACGAAAAGGTAAGCCGATTGAAGCACTCGGTGCTTCTCAGAATGTTCCACCGGTTCCGGGTTCAGCACCTTGACGAGTCCAGCTCCCGGGGCCTGGCATTCAATCACTGGGTGTCCGGGAAAGGGGAAGTGCTGGTTCGATTTGGGGAATTTCAGGCCCGGCGAAGCCGGGCTTCGGTACCCGACGCGGCTGATCCCCGGTTCCACTACTACCTGCAGTGGCTGGCGGATGCCCAGTTGCAGGCCTGTCAGCTGGAAGCACAGCAAGCCGGCATGGCCATAGGACTGGTGCGGGATATAGCCGTCGGCAGCGATCGCAACGGCGCCGAGGTCTGTTTGAATCCGACGGTGTTCTGTGAACTGGCCAGCGTTGGCGCACCACCTGACCCGTTTGCTCCCCAGGGGCAGAACTGGGGACTGCCGCCGATGAATCCACTGGCTCTCAGACAGACCGGCTTTGCCCATTTCATCGAATTACTGCAGGACAATATGCGCCATTGTGGCGCGTTGCGCATTGACCATATCATGAGCCTGATGCGGCTGTGGTGGTGTCCGGAGCGCCAGCCAGGCGCGGGTGAAGCCGGCCAGGAAGGGTCCAGGAGTCATACCGGTCAGGGTGCCTACGTGAAGTACCCTGCCGACGACCTGTTCGCCATCCTGCGCCTGGAAAGCCTGCGACAGAAATGCGTGGTCATCGGCGAGGATCTGGGCATCGTGCCACCGGAAATCAGGCATCTCATGTGGGATTCCTCGGTCTTTTCCAACCTGCTGTTCTATTTCGAGAAAAGCGATGCCGTGTACTTTCGCCACCCACGGGACTGGAATCCCCGGTCCCTGGCAATGGTGGCCAATCACGACGTTCCCACCCTGGCTGCCTGGTGGTCGAAAAGCGACCTGGCTCTTCGATCGGAAATTGGCCTGTTCGAAAGTCCGGATGAGCTGAACTCGGCTATTAGCGCAAGGGAGTCTGATCTGATACAGATCCTGCACCTGCTCAATGAGTTAGACCTGCTTCCCGAAAACTGGCAGGACTTCAACATACACCGCCGCTTCGACGCCGCCCTCTGCACGGCCATTCTGCAGGCCAATGCCGGCAGCGCATCCCAGCTTGTGTCACTACAGCCGGAGGACCTGTGTCTCGTGGAAAAACCCATTAACATACCGGGCACCAGCAAGGAGTACCCCAACTGGCAGCGAAAACTGCCGGTGACCATTGAACAGCTCTTTGACAGCCCCGAGCGTAAAAACATGCTTAGCGAATTCGTATCGGCGAGAGTAAGCGGATGAACAGCGAAACCCACCTGCTCGATGACGCCAAAATCAATGCCATTGTATCCGGAACGCACAATGATCCGTTTTCCATTCTCGGCATGCACACCATTGAAGGCGTCGATTGGAAAGTAATCAGGGCATTCCTTCCAGGCGCAGAATCCATCGAGATTCTCGCCACGGACAGCGAGACTCACCTGGGAAAACTGAAACGACTGCACGATGACGGCTTTTTTGAAGGTTCGATACATTATTCCGACCTGGAGGCTTATCGCCTCAAGGTCAATTATCCCCTTGCCAGCCTGATCATCGACGATCCCTACCGATTCGGTTCCAGTCTTGACAGTGACGACCTGTACCTCTTCCACGAGGGCTCACATGAGTACGCTTATCGACTGCTCGGAGCCAACCTCATGTCCCAGGAGGGCGTAAACGGGGTCCGCTTCACCGTTTGGGCGCCAAATGCCAGCCGGGTCGCAGTGGTGGGTGATTTCAATAACTGGGATGAACGCGTCCACCCGATGCGTGTGCACCATGACAGCGGCATATGGGAACTGTTTGTGCCAGCTATCAGTCCTGGTGAGCACTACAAGTACGCTATACATGACGGCGGTGGCAATCGTCTGCCACTGAAGGCCGATCCCTATGCCCGGCAGATGGAGTTGCGCCCCGGAACGGCGTCCCGGGTTCCCATGGAGGAAAAGTATTCCTGGCAGGACCTGGACTGGCTCAATAACCGACGGGACCGGCAGCGCGTGGACTCGCCCCTGTCCATCTACGAGGTGCATCCGGGGTCCTGGCGACGCAAGGCCGAAGGCAATGACCTGTTGACCTACCGTGAACTGGCCGACTCGCTGATTCCCTACGTCAAGGAACTGGGTTTTACCCATATTCAGCTGATGCCGATCAACGAATATCCGTTTGAGGGCTCATGGGGTTACCAGCCCCTCGGCATGTTCGCTCCCACCTGTCGATACGGCAGCCCCAATGATTTCCGATACCTGGTAGACCTGGCCCATCGCAATGACATCGGCATCCTGCTGGACTGGGTTCCGGGCCATTTTCCCACGGACGAACATGGCCTTGGCAAATTTGATGGCACGCATCTGTACGAGCACAGTGACCCTCGTCAGGGTTTCCACCCGGACTGGAAAACCTATATTTTCAACTACGGGCGACCGGAAGTACGCAGCTACCTGTTGAGTAACGCACTCTACTGGCTGGAGGAATTTCATATTGATGGTCTGCGTTTCGATGCTGTGGCATCGATGCTGTACCTCGACTACAGCCGCGATGAAGGCGAGTGGCTGCCGAATCATCTTGGCGGTCGCGAGAATCTTGCTGCAATCGAACTGCTGCGACAGATCAATATCAGGGCGTACCAGCGTTTTCCCGATGTCATGATGGTTGCCGAGGAATCCACTGCATGGCCAGGTGTCACACGCTTTGCCGATAGCGGTGGCCTTGGTTTCGGTTTCAAGTGGAATCTGGGCTGGATGAACGACACGCTCACGTACATGAGCCGGGATTCCATTCATCGCCAGTACCATCAGAACGAAATGTCTTTCGGCCTGCTTTACGGATTCAGTGAGAATTTCATCCTCCCGTTGAGCCATGACGAAGTAGTGCACGGCAAACGCTCCCTGCTGGAAAAGATGCCGGGTGATGACTGGCAGAAATTTGCCAGCCTGCGGGCCTACCTGGGCTTCATGTGGACCCACCCCGGCAAGCAGCTGCTGTTCATGGGCGGGGAAATAGCCCAGCGCGCCGAGTGGAATCACGACCATAGCCTGGACTGGCATCTCCTGGAACACCAGAGTCATCGGGGAATTCAACAGCTGGTGGCCGATCTCAACACCACCTACCGGGCAAATCCCGGGCTGTGGCGTCGGGACAATGATCCCGACGGGTTTGAATGGATTACCGTCGGAGAACAATCCGGTGCCGTATTCATTTTTATCAGAAAAGGCCAGACACCGGATGAAGAGCTGATCATCGCCTGTAATTTCACACCTACCCTGTATGAGCAGTTCAGGTTTGGCGTACCGCGGCCGGGCAGCTACCTGGAGTGCCTGAATACCAATAGCGAATTCTACGGGGGTACCGACCATGGCAATCTCGGCGAGGTCACAGTGGAGCCGCGTCCAAGTCATGGGCGACCGTTCTCCGTGACCGTCACCCTGCCGCCCCTGGCCACCCTGATTTTGAGACACAAGGAAAGTGCTGCATGATCGACGCGAGTCAACAGCTGGAAGCAGGTCAGCCGTATCCACTGGGAGCATCCTGCGAGGAAGGCGGCGTAAATTTCGCCCTGTTTTCCGCCCACGCCGAACGGGTTGAGTTATGCCTGTTCTCTGCGGACGGCAGCACCGAGGTTGCCAGGCTGGAACTTCCGGCAGTCAGCAACCAGGTTTGGCACGGATTCCTGCCTGGCGCCGGTCCCGGCACGCTTTACGGGTATCGGGTCCACGGCCCCTACCAGCCCCATCTCGGCCATCGCTTCAATCCCAACAAGCTGTTGTTGGATCCCTATGCCAGGCATCTCCATGGAAATTTCGACTGGTCGGATCATCACTATGGCTACGATGCGTCCCACCCGGATCAGGACCTGGTCATGGACGAACGCGACAACGCCGCGTTCATGCCACGCTGCGTGGTGATTGCCGATCATTCGCGACCTCCCCCGCCACGCAATCGCATCGCCAAGGCCGACACCATTATCTACGAAGCACATCTGAAAGGACTTACCCGGACGCACCCGGATCTGGCGGAGTCCGAACGGGGCAAGTTTTCGGGACTGAAGAATCCCCGCATGCTGGAGTACCTGAAAAGCCTGGGCGTGACCAGTATCGAACTGCTGCCGGTGCAGAGCTTTATAAGCGAACCGTTCCTGCTGGAACGGGGCCTGACCAACTACTGGGGCTACAATACCATGGCGTTTTTTGCGCCTCACCGGGATTACCTGAGCGGTGACAACATCCTCGAATTCCGCGACATGGTGGATGCCATTCACGATGCCGGCATGGAAGTGATTCTCGATGTAGTCTTCAATCATACGGCCGAAGGCAACCGGCTTGGACCAACCCTGTCATTCAAGGGTATCGACAATTATTCCTACTATCGCCTGCAGCCGGAGGACCGGCGCTATTACATCAACGACACCGGCTGCGGCAACACCATCAACGTGCTGCATCCCCGGGTAATCCAGTTGATGATGGATTGCCTGCGCTACTGGGTGAAAACCATGCAGGTGGATGGCTTTCGCTTTGACCTGGCCCCGGTCCTGGGGCGGGAACAACAGGGTTACGATCAGGGCAGCGGATTTTTCGATGCGATTTTGCAGGATCCGGTACTTGCCGGAACCAAGTTTATCGCCGAACCATGGGACATCGGACCCGGCGGCTATCAGCTTGGGAATTTCCCCGCGGGCTGGAGTGAGTGGAATGATCGATACCGGGACACGGTCAGAAGGTTCTGGAAAGGTGACTCCGGTGTAATGCCTGATCTGGCACGTCGTATTCATGGGTCCAGCGACATTTTTGAACATTCAGGACGCCGACCCAGTGCCAGCATCAATTTCATCACCAGCCATGATGGCTTCACCGTTGCCGACCTGGTCAGCTATCGAAAACGCCACAATGAGTTGAACCTGGAAGAAAACCAGGACGGACACCGGGAAAACTACAGCGACAATTTCGGCGTGGAAGGTCCCACCCATGACGCATCCATCAGCATCCTGCGCTGGCGGCAACAGCGCAATATGCTGGCCACACTGCTTTTGTCCCAGGGTACCCCCATGCTTTCAGCAGGTGACGAAGTGGGGAGAAGTCAACAGGGCAACAACAATGCCTACTGTCAGGACAACGAAATCAGCTGGATAAACTGGGAGGATATAAGCAGTCACGGACAACGCCAGCAGGCATTCGTCAGTCATGTTATTGCCCTGCGGAAAAAGTTTCAGGTGTTTTCCATGGATCGCTATATTCATTTCAGCGAGTCAACCGATAAGCCACAGGCTGAATGGTTCAGCAAGTCCGGCGACCTTATGCAGCCCAGTCACTGGTCGGACCACCAGGCCAGGACGCTGGGCCATCTGCTGAGCTGGCGCGAGTCGATGAATAAATACCTGGAACGACTGTTTTTTATTTTCCATGCCGGCCGTGACGCCACCACTTTCAGGCTACCGCAACTCGACGGTGTCCAGGAATGGGAAATCCTGTTCGATACGGCGCTGGAATCGGGAATACCTGATCCGGAAAATTGCCTGGTAAAAAGGCAGCTGCGCCTGTTTTCCTGTTCCACGGTGATGTTGAAAGCCCGACAGCCGTCCACTTCTCTCGATACTGACACGGGATCCAATTCCATCTATGAGTGACCATGATACAGCCAGGAACCTGGCAGACGATTCCCATCGCTGGCTGGGAATGGACAAGGACAGTTTCGCCAGTGATCTGCAGCGTCATCTGCACCTGACCCTGGGCAGAGACAGATCCAATAAGAGCCATCTATACCTCTATACCGCGGCTGCCCTGGCCGTGCGAGATCGCCTGGTAGAGCGCTGGCGGGAAACCCGGGACCGGCACACCCGGGAAAGACCGAAACGCGTCGCCTACCTGTCCCTGGAATTCCTCATGGGCCGGGCATTGAATAACGCGGTCATGAACCTGGACATGGACCAGCAGCTGCGGGCTGCCTTGCACGAATACAGTGTTTCACTGGAGGAACTCGCTACCGAAGAGCGGGACGCCGGCCTGGGGAATGGTGGACTGGGTAGACTGGCAGCCTGCTTTCTTGACAGCTGTGCATCGCTGAGCCTGCCGGTTACCGGTTACGGCATTCTGTACGACTACGGCATGTTCCGCCAGCGGATCCGGGACGGCTACCAGGTGGAGCAGCCCGACCAGTGGCTCAAGAACGGCAATCCCTGGCTTTTCGAAGCACCCCAGGATACCAGGGTGGTAAAATTTTTCGGTCACACCACGGTGGACGTGGATACCCGGGGGAAACGCCATGTACGCTGGGTCGGTACCCACGACGTCCTGGCCATTCCCTTCGACATGCCGGTGCCGGGGTTCAGGAACGACGTGGTCAACACCCTGAGGCTGTGGAAATCTGCTGCCACCGAGGAGTTCGATCTCGATGAGTTCAATGCCGGTAGCTATACCGAGGCGGTGGCCACCAAGAATGCCGCAGAACAGATTTCCATGGTTCTCTATCCCAACGACGCCAGCGAAAACGGCAAGGTACTGCGCCTGCGTCAGCAGTATTTCCTGACTTCGGCCAGCCTGCAGGATGTCCTGTCCCGCTGGGTGAATGTCAACGGGCTGGATTTCAGCAGCTTTGCCGAGAAAAACTGCTTTCAATTGAACGATACCCATCCGGCCATCGCCATTGCCGAGCTTATGCGCCTGCTGGTGGATGACTACGCGCTGGCCTGGACCCGGTCCTGGGAAATCACTTCTGCCACCATGGCATACACCAACCACACGCTGTTGCCGGAAGCGCTTGAAGTGTGGTCGGTGGACCTGTTCAGAGACATGCTGCCACGGCTGCTGGAAATCATTCTCGAGATCAATGCCCGGTTCCTGCATGACGTCGCCAACCGCTGGCCCGGCGACGACGGTCGACAGCAGGCCATGTCAATTATCGATGAGCAGGGAAATACCGTGCGCATGGCCCATCTGGCAATTGTTGGCAGTTTTTCGGTAAACGGTGTTGCCGCACTGCATACCGAATTGCTGAAGCGGGGCCTGTTCAAACACTTTTATGAACTCTGGCCGGAAAAATTCAATAATAAGACCAATGGGGTAACGCCAAGGCGCTGGCTGGCTTTCTGCAATCCGGGGCTGGCGACACTGATCGAAGAAGCAATCGATGGTTCCTGGCGGCGCGACCTGACGGAACTGGAGCAACTTGCACCGTTTGCCGAAAATGCGGAATTCAGGCGGCGCTGGATGCAGGTCAAGCGGACCAACAAGGAAGCGTTGGCCCGGCTGGTGGAAGGCCGTTGCGGCATCGGGTTCGACACCGGCATGTTGTTCGATATCCAGGTCAAAAGAATACACGAATACAAGCGTCAGCTGCTTAACGTGCTGCATGTTATTCACCTCTATGACCGGATTCTCAAGGGCGACACCGAGGGCTTCACGCCGCGCTGCGTACTCCTTGGCGGCAAGGCCGCACCGGGCTATGAAATGGCCAAGCTGATCATCAAGCTGATAAACAACGTGGCCAGCACTGTCAATGGCGATCCGGCAACGGCAGGACTGCTGCGCATGGCCTTTCTGCCCGACTACAATGTGACCGCCATGGAAGTAATCTGTGCCGCCGCTGACCTGTCCGAACAGATCTCGACGGCGGGCAAGGAAGCATCCGGTACCGGCAACATGAAATTCATGATGAACGGCGCGTTGACCATCGGCACGTTGGATGGTGCCAATATCGAAATCAGGGAAGCCGTGGGTGAAGACAATTTCTTCCTGTTCGGCCTGAACGCCGATGAAGTCGCGGAAAAACGCAAGGACTACCGCCCCAACGAGATCATTACTGCAGACAGCGACCTGTCCACGGTCATGACCATGCTGGAAAAGGGCTTGTTTGATCTCGGTGAATCTGGCATTTTCGAACCGATCTGTCGCGGTATTCGCAGCAATCACGACCAGTGGATGACCGCGGCGGACTTTCGAGCCTTCGTGGACGCGCAGAGGGCAGTGTCGCAGTTGTACAGCAAGCCCGATGAATGGGCCCGGAAAAGCGTTCTGAACACCGCCGCCAGCGGCCATTTTTCCAGTGACAGGACGATACGGGAATATGCCGGTGAAATCTGGAAGCTCGATCCGAAAGACCTTCAGGGAGCCTGAATCCGTTACCTCCACAATAACTACAATCGGGTAAGACCATCATGTATGCAACAGCGCCACGTTTCGTCAGTAAGTTAACCCGGGACACGTATGCCTTGATCCTGGCCGGTGGTCGGGGCTCCCGGCTGCACGAGCTCACCGACTGGCGGGCCAAGCCGGCGCTGTACTTCGGTGGGAAATTCCGGATTATCGACTTCCCGCTGTCCAACTGCATCAATTCCGGTGTGCGTCGCGTCGGCGTGGTCACGCAATATAAATCCCATTCCCTGGTCAAGCACCTGGTTCGCGGTTGGGGTCATTTCAAGAAGGAACTTGGCGAAGGCGTGGAGATTTTACCGGCTTCACAACGCTACTCGGAAAACTGGTACCTGGGCACCGCCGATGCCGTGTACCAGAACCTGGACATTATCCGTGACGAAATACCACAGTATGTGCTGATCCTGTCCGGCGACCACGTCTATCGTCAGGATTACGGGGACATGCTTGCCTACCATGCCGAGATCAACGCCGATATGACGGTATCCTGCATGGTGGTCCCGCTGGACGAAGCAGCCAATTCCTACGGCGTCATGACGGTGGACGAAGCCAACCGCATCGTCGACTTCAACGAAAAACCGGCTACACCGGCGGAACTGCCGAATAAACCGGGCTATTGCCTGGCAAGCATGGGCAACTACGTGTTTAACGCCGATTTTCTGTTCGAGCAGTTGCTGCATGATTCCACCGACCAGTCGTCGGAGCACGATTTCGGCAAGAACATTATTCCGTCCATCATCAGCGAACACCGCGTTTATGCCTACGAGTTCAAAGACCCGGATGCCGAAGTTCAGCCATACTGGCGTGACGTCGGCACCCTGGATGCCTACTGGAAAGCCAATATGGAACTGGTACAACCGACTCCGCCACTGAACCTGTATGACCGGCGCTGGCCCATCTGGACTTTCCAGGAACAATTGCCGCCAGCCAAGTTCGTGTTCGATGACGAAGAACGCCGGGGCCAGGCGCTGGACTCCATGGTTGCCGGGGGGGTTATCATTTCCGGGGCGACAGTTCGCCATTCGGTAATTTTTTCCAGTGTGCGAATCAATTCCTATGCCTATGTTGAAGATTCGGTGATACTACCGGAGGTCAACGTTGGCCGGAACGCTCAGTTAAAAAAAGTGATCATCGACCGGGCTTGCGATATCCCGGAAGGAATATCCATCGGCGTGGACCCGGAAGAGGACCGACGCCAGGGATTCCGCGTTACCGACGCAGGCGTTACGCTGGTAACCCCAAAATCCCTGGGCCAGGAAGTGATCTGACCCCCATTGCCGACGACACTGATCAATTCTTGCAGGGAATGCAGCGATGCACGTAGTACAGGTAGCGGCTGAAAATGATGCCTTGCCCAATGGTAAGGTGGGCGGGCTCGGCGATGTAATTCGCGATCTGCCCCTGGGGCTGGCCAGGGCGGGATGCAGTGTCTCCGTTATAACCCCGGGATATGGCAGTTTTGCCACCGGTACCAATGCCCACCAGCTGGCAACCGTCAACGTCAGGTTCTGTGGTATCAGGGAACAGCTGACCGTTTTTGCAGTCAAGGCACCCTCCGACATCCCCGGCGTCAATCACCTGATACTGGAACATCCGCTGTTTTCAGCGGCGGGCGCCGGCCGAATCTATATTGATGACGGCGCCGGACCCTTTGCCACCGATGCGCACAAGTTCGCCCTGTTCTGCGTGGCCGTGGCAGAAGTACTGAAGAAAGAAATTATCCCGCCATTCGACGTTCTGCATTGTCATGACTGGCATGCCGCGACACTGTTATTGCTGCGCGCCTTCGATCCGGCGTATGCCAGGCTTCGCCAGAAGGACGCCGTGTTTACCATACACAACCTTTCACTACAGGGTGTCAGGCCCCTGCGGGGTGTGCAGTCTGCGCTGGAAAGCTGGTTTCCCGGGCTCTCGTACAATTACCAGGCCATTGCCGACCCCTTCCATGCCGACTGTATCAACCTTATGCGTACCGGGATAAACCTGGCGGATCGGGTGCACACCGTTTCCCCGACTTACGCCAGGGAGATCCTCAGACCCAGCAACTGGACAGAGGGACGGGTCGGCGGCGAGGGACTGGAGCATGATCTGCAGCGCGCCGACCGCGAAGGGAGGCTACTGGGTATTCTCAATGGCTGTGAATACGACAGGCCACCGAACAGGACGGCTGCCGGAACGGTGTGGGAGCTGATGGAGGACAGCCTGGACCGCTGGGTCACTGCGGAAAAGGGTAATCAGCAAGCTCACTATTTCGCTCTGCGCAGACTGAATCAATGGCGCAACCAACAGGGCCCGGAAAGACCCAACCTGGTGTCAATCGGCCGGCTTACCTCGCAGAAACTGTATCTTATGGTACAAAACATGGGGGACAGTTCTACCATGGAGCTTATGCTGAACCGCCTGAACCCCGGCTCGTTCATCATGCTGGGCAGTGGCGATCCTGCCTACTCGCGGTTTTTCACCCGCATCATGCAGCAGCACGATAATTTCCTTTACCTGGACGGTTATGCCGAAGAGCTGTCCGCCGCCCTCTATGGTTTCGGCGACCTGTTTGTCATGCCCAGCATATACGAACCCTGTGGCATCAGCCAGATGCTGGCCATGCGCGCCGGCGTACCGTGCCTGGTCCACGGTGTCGGTGGTCTCAAAGACACCGTGATTGATGGCAAAAACGGGTTCACCTTTGGTGGTGAATCACTGACCGACAAGCAATATAACCTGCTTATCGCCCTGCAGCGGGCCATGACGCTGTATCGTGGACAGCCGGAAGCGTGGAATGACATAGTGAAAGCCGCGGCCGCGGCCCGTTTTACCTGGGACAAGTCCATTACGCAGTATCTCACCCGACTCTATCGACTGCGCTGAGGTTGAGCCATTGTGGCTTCAACTGTCGATGCAGTCCCTGCTCAGGCGTTCAACGTCAATCCAGTTTTCCGTCTCGATCAGCGTCTTGCTCACCATCCAGGAACCGCCTACACAGGTAACGTTGGGAAGCGCCAGGTAGTCTCTGAAGTTGTTCGCGTTGATACCCCCGGTGGGACAGAAACTGACTTCAGCCAGGGGTGCGGCCAGGGATTTGAGCAGGGGAATCCCGCCGACGGCACCGGCCGGAAACAGCTTGAAGAAATCACGCCCCGCTTCCAGGCCTGACAACACTTCCGAGGCCGTTGCAACACCAGGCAACAGCGGTATATCCAGTTCGAAAGCGCAATCGGAAAGTCGCCGGGTAAAACCCGGACTGACGGCAAAGTCGATTTCCAGACTCTTCAGCTCACGCAGGTCATTGACGTTTTTGACCGTTCCCGCCCCCACCAGTAAATCGTTGAACTGCTGTTGCACGGCTTCGATGGTCGCCAGCGCCTCTGGCGTGCGCAGGGTAATCTCGACGGCCCTGATTCCTCCGGCCCGCAGCGCCGTACAGACTGCCAGACCGTCTTCAACCCGGTGAACGGTGAGCACCGGGATGACCCGCACCGAGGCCAGCAGTTCACGCAGATCTGCCGTTGAGCCTGTTGATCCTTCAGCTTTGCCTGCCGTGCTGTTCATTTATCCTGAACCCCCCGGGATTGATCACTCGCTGTCGAAATTGAATACGGAAGCCCCTTCGCTGCCTATGCCCACGCTGTCCCGAAAGCAGGAGAACAGGTTGCGGCCCATTGTATCCTGCCCGGTGGGGTCGTGGACCACCGCTTCCCTGGCGGCAAACTCTGCCTGGTCCACCAGCACTTCGAGCCTGCCCTGTTCACCGTCCAGTTCAATCACGTCGCCATCCCGCAACCGGGCAATGGGACCTGCCGACAACGCTTCCGGAGACAGGTGGATTGCCGCCGGCACCTTGCCGGACGCGCCCGACATGCGGCCATCGGTAACCAGCGCCACCCGGTAACCGCGGTCCTGTAAAACGCCAAGGTAAGGGGTCAGTTGATGGAGCTCCGGCATGCCATTGGCCCGCGGACCCTGGAACCGGACCACGACAACACAGTCGCAGTTCAGCTGCTGTTGCTGGAAGGCCTCTTTCATGCTTTGCTGATCGTGAAAAATTCGACAAGGAGCCTTGACCCGACGATGCTCCGGCTTGACTGCAGACAGCTTGATCACGCTGTCCCCCAGGTTGCCTTTCAGCAGCCGCAGGCCACCTTCCGGGCTGAACGGGCTGGATGCCGGCCGCAGCACCTCTTCGTTCCTGCTGGCCCCCTCGCATTCTTTCCACTGCAATCCCTCCACGCCCGCCAGTTCCGGTGCCAGGGTGTAGGCGGACAGGCCCGGTCCCATAATAGTGCGTACCCGGTCGTTCAGGAGACCGGCATTCAGTAATTCCCTGACCAGGAATGCAGTACCACCGGCATGCTGGAAACTGTTTATGTCTTCCACGCCATTGGGATAGACACGCACTATCAGTGGGACCAGTCTGGAAATTCTGTCCAGGTCCTGCCACTGCAGCTGAATCCCCGCTGCCCTGGCAATAGCCACCAGGTGTAACGTGTGATTCGTGGAACCTCCGGTTGCCAGCAGGGCAACGCCGGCGTTGATAATCGCCGCTTCGGAAACAATAGCCGAAAGACTGGCGCTGTCCGGTTTGCCGGCAACCTCGATAATCCGGTCCACCGTGGCCCTGATGGTCGGCTTGCGCAACGGATCGGTGGGGTTGATGAAAGAACAGCCCGGCAACTGGACGCCCATGATCTCCATCAGCATCTGGTTGGTGTTGGCAGTACCGTAGAACGTGCAGGTGCCTGGACTGTGATAGGAGGCGGATTCCGCGTCCAGCAACTCCTCCCTGGTGGCCTTGCCCTCGGCATACCGCTCCCTGACCCTGGCTTTTTCCTTGTTGGAAATACCGGAAGGCATGGGACCGGCCGGAATAAAGCCGATGGGCAGATGTCCGAACTGCAGGGCGCCAATAAGCAGGCCAGGCACAATCTTGTCACACACACCCAGGCAAACAGCGCCGTCGAACAGGTTGTGGCTGAGACTGATGGCCGTCGCCATGGCAATGGTATCGCGACTGAACAGACTCAGCTCCATGCCCACCTGACCCTGGGTGACACCGTCACACATGGCGGGAACGCCGCCGGCTACCTGTGCCGTGGAACCCCGGTCATTGGCGAACTGCTTGATCAGTCGCGGATAGTCCTCAAGGGGTTGATGGGCCGACAGCATATCGTTGTAGGCCGTGACGATTCCCAGGTTGGCGCTTGCCATGAGGCGAATGGCCTGCTTGTCGCTGGCATTACAGGCGGCATAGCCGTGTGCCAGGTTGCCACAGGAAAGTTTGCGACGCGGCGGATCCTGGTCCCGGGCCCGCTTCAGTCGATCCAGGTAGGCGGCGCGGGAGGACCGGCTGCGCTCCGTGAGTTCCTCGGTCAGCCTGGCCAGGTCGGGGTGATAGTCTGTCATGGATTCTCTCCGCTTTTGGCGTGATAGATCTGCAGGCAGCAGCCCGGTGCATGCAGTACCCGGGCAACAGGAAGTTCACCTTCGAGGCCCTCGGTTATCGCCTGCTCCAGCACCTGCTTTTTTTCCTGCCCGACAATGTGCAGGTAGCAATGCCTGGCGGCCAGTATGACAGGCAGGGTAAGTGTCATGCGGGCATGAGGTGCTGCCTCGGGCTCCACGGCGCAGCACAGCTGCACGCCGCGGGGATCCAGCGCCTTGTCGATCCCCCGGGCGCCAGCAAAAAACGAGGCAGTATGGCCATCCCGGCCCATTCCCAGCACTACCGCATCCAGTGGCAACCCCAGGGCGGACAGACGGTCATGCACATCGGATTCCGCCGCAAAGGGGTCAGGAAAATCTGTTTTCAGACCAAGGAAGCGTGCATAAACCGCCCTGTTCTGCAATAACTTTTCCCTGACCAGCCTCGCATTGGAGTCCGGGTGATCTTCATCCACCCAACGTTCATCCACCAGGGTAATCAGGACTTTCGCCCAGTCGATATCGATTTCCGAGAGGCGCTGGAACAGGGGCACCGGCGTACTTCCTCCGGACACCGCCAGGCTGGCCTGTCCCCTGCCGGCAATGGCTGCCTGGAGAACCCTGCCGATCTCCACGGCCAACTCATCCACCAGTAACGGATCAGTGTCGAAGTAGTGTAATTTCCAGCTCATTCTGTACCATCCATTTTCGTAATCCAGCGCAAATCAGCACTTGACCCTGACAATACCGGCCGTGGCGTTCATGTCTGCGAGGGTTGTAGCCGTGGCAGGAGGCCGGTGATATCCGGGCCGTATCAGCCTTCATCCCAGTTACGCCCGTCCCGGGCGATCAACGCGATACTGTCCGAGGGTCCCCAGCTGCCGGCCGTATATCCCAGGGGGCGCTTGCTGACCTGCTTCCAGCCGGCAATAATGCCGTCCACCCAGGCCCAGGCCGCCTCCAGTTCATCAGATCGCATGAAATGCGTGGAGTTGGCCCGCATCACGTCCAGCAACAGTCGTTCGTAGGCATCGGGCGATCGCCGGTCGGGAAAGCTTTCCGACAGGGACAGGTCCAGTGATACCTGCTCCAGTTCGATTGGATCGTCCAGCCCGGGCACCTTGTTGCGCACCATCAACCTGATACCCTCCTCAGGCTGGAGTCGAATAACCAGCCGGTTGGCATCCTCACGTTCAATTTCGTCGCCGAAAATGGCATGTGGCACCTCCTTGAACTGGATAACGATTTCCGAGTAGCGTTTGACCAGCCGCTTACCGGTACGGAGGTAAAATGGCACTCCCGACCAACGCCAGTTGCTGACTTCGGCCTTGAGGGCAACAAAGGTTTCCGTGATGGAGTCCTGCCGGGCGCCCTCCTCCTCCAGGTAACCCGGAACTGCATGCCCGTTGACCGCGCCCCGCTGATATTGACCGCGCACCGAATTTTCCCGGACGTCGGCATGGGTCATCGGCCGCAGCGCCCGCAAGACCTTTAGCTTTTCGTCGTGTACCGACTCGGCCTCGATCCGGGCAGGCGGTTCCATGGCCACCAGGCAGAGCAGCTGCAATAGATGGTTCTGCACCATGTCCCGCATGGCACCGGCTTCATCATAAAACTGCCAGCGGCCCTCGATGCCCACGGTTTCCGCCACGGTGATCTGTACATGATCGATGTAATTGTTGTTCCACAGCGGTTCGAACAGGGCATTGGCAAACCGCATGGCCAGCAGGTTCTGCACCGTCTCCTTGCCCAGGTAGTGGTCGATGCGGTAAACCTGTTCTTCGGTAAACAGGGCGGAAAGGCTGGTGTTGATTTCGCGGAAGGATTCCAGGTCCTCACCCAGGGGCTTTTCCACCACGATACGGGTAGCCGGTCTCACCAGTCCCACCGCCCAGAGTGACTGGCAGACCGGTGCAAAAATTGTCGGCGGCGTGGCCAGGTAAACGATAAGGTCCCGCTCCGGGTCACTGAAGTACTGCTCTCGCAGTTTCAGCAATCCGGATTCCGAGGTGGCGTCCACCCGGGCGTAATGCAGTCGGGCATGGAACTTTTTCCAGGTCTCCTCGTCCAGCGATTCGTCCTGGTAACTTTCGAACTTTTCCCGGACCCTGGCCCGGAAAGTCTGCTGATCGTCCTCGGAGCGGGATATGCCGACGATCTTCAGGCAATCCGGCAGACACCCGGCGACCTCCAGCTGGTAGAGGGATGGATAGAGCTTGCGGAAGGCAAGGTCGCCGTCACCGCCGATTATCAAAAAGTCGCATATCATAGTATTGTGCCCCAAAATGGGGAGACTGGGGAGTCCCCGGGCGGATTCTGCATCCCCCGGCCATTACGATGCAAGTTTTCGGCCAGCCAGTTCCCGGACGTTTGTCAGTGCCACCATTCGTTGCCGGGTTATAGCCGCTCCATGCCATCAGCGGACCGCCGGCTTGTGACCATTGACAACATTGCATTACTATCCCGGTACCCCCGCATCAACACTTACGGAACCTCGGATTAATTATGGCCGTGAACAATGTCAGGCTGACCCGCCGCCAGTATCTCGCCGCCACGGCGGTAACCGCTCTTACGCCCTTCAACAGGCTCTGGGCCCAGCCGGCCAATCCCATGCGGGGCGCCCTGATGATCCTCAGCACGCCCTACACGGAATCCGGCGAGGTGGATTACGACGACCTGGCCAATGAAGTTGCTTTTCTTGACCGCTGTGGGGTTCAGGGACTGGTGTGGCCACAGAATTCCAGTGAGCAGCGCTACCTCAGCCGGGCAGAGCGACTGCGCGGTTTCGAAGTGCTGGCTGACGCCAACCGCGGCCGGAACATGGCACTGGTGCTGGGTGTGCAGGCCGGTGATACGGCCGGCATGCTGGAGTATGCGCGCTTTGCGGAAGCACTGGAACCGGACGGGATGATTGCCATACCCCCCACAAGCGCCGGCTCGCTGGAAGAAATATACCGCTATTACCAGGCCCTCAGCCAGGTCACCGCGCGGCCGGTATTCGTGCAGACCAGCGGCGGTCCGGACATCGAACTGACTGTCGACTTCCTGGTCAGACTGGCCAGGGACTTTCCCAATTGTGCCTACATAAAGGAAGAGTACGGCAACGTTCAGCAACGCATCATGGAAGAGGTGAAATACCGTCCGGATCCCATCCGCAGTGTCATCACCGCGTCCTTCGGCCGCAGCTGGCTTTATGAAATGCGCCTGGGCGTGGACGGTGTCATGACCGGCGGTGCCATGTACGGCGACGTCTACGCCCGCCTCTGGGAACTTCAGCAGGCCGGCCAGGAAGAGCAGCTCCGCGACTGCTTCAGCAAGCTGTTGCTGATGCTGAACCTGGACAGCACCATTCCCGGCGTCCGGCTGTACGTGCTGCAACGCCGGGGAATCTTCAAGACTACCCGGTCACGGCGAGGCAACTACCAGTTTTTACCGTACCAGGTGGCGGAGATCGAATACCGGCTGGCGGGGTTGTCACCCTACCTGCGAGTTCCCCTGTAAGCCGTCTGGTCGGGATAATGGCGATCAGGTGGGGCTACCGACAGACTGCATTGCCGGCGAACAGTCCGTAGCCGGCAAAAGCAGGACTGTGGCAGTGACGCCGGCCCGGATCACCGCAACCGGGAAGAACCGACTATTTCTCCGGATTCTTTTTCCAGCGCGGTGATCAGCGAGTCGATCCACTGTTGTTCGGCCACGGACAATTCTTCCGCCGCTTGCCTGATGCGCACCAACCGGTGGATGGAGCGTTCAACCTGGTCGAGGTAGCGTCCCAGCGCATAATGATTGGCAGACATCGTGTAATCGCCCTGGTCGAAAGTTGCGAGTTGCACCCGTCGACAGTGACGGGACGAACCGGTCTGTCCATAGCCGGTATTCAGGCATTCGGTTTCGGTGATGTAATCAGGCATGGCGCCGCGAGCGTCATGACGGGACCGCAGGACAGCACGGGCCAGGCCGATATCCGTTCTTGCCTTGCCCATGACCAGTCTCGCCAGCCTGCGGGAGTGGGTTCCACTGCTGTGTTCCACCCGATCGATGACTTCTTCGTAAAAAGCGCTCAGCTCCTGGGCCAGTTCGAAACCGCTGGCGTACCCGGCAAACGTGATGTTGCTGTTGATAGCCTGCCACTTCCAGCTGGTGTAGAACTCCGCTGCGAGTACATAGCGCAGGTCGTCCGGGGCGTAGACGCGACTGGCGATGAGGAAACTCAGTTGATGCAGTTCGTGTACCTGTTCCCATTGCTGTTGCGCCACCAGGGCTTCGATCAGCTGGTTCAGGTGAACCAGCTGCTCTTCACTGTACAGACCGGTGTTGATGCGACTGACCTGCCAGGCCTGACGAAACAGTGCCGTGGCCTGCTGAAGATTACCTGATGCCAGCTGCCACTTCCCGTAGCGGCGATAGGCCTCGTCCAGTCCGGCTCCGTATACTCCACGCCGGGCGATGAGCTGGTCGATAGCCTGTTGCCACTGCGCCTGCTGACTCTCCAGCGTCACCAGTAGTTCCAGGGATGGCGGGAACAACGACGTTTCAGCGAAGCCCGCGGACAGCGATGACGGCAACGTGGCCTGGCCGGTCGGCTGCGACATCAGGGCGTCATCAGCGGGGCCTGGTATTAGCGAATCCTCATTGACCCGCTGTGCAACCGACTGCTGCCACAGAGTGCTGGCCAACAGCAATACCCATAGCGGCGACTTCCTCATCTGCGGTGACTCCTCGGCAAGTTGTTTCAGCGTGACAAGATACTGAAAAACCAGCCAGGAATTTATTCAATTTTGTCGAATGGACGGTTCGATCAAACCTGAGACTGGTCTGGCCGGTTTACCGTCAGGCGAGCTCGCGGAGACGTCGGGTCAATGCATCCGGGTCCTTCGCACTGACCAGCAGCGTATAGTCGTCGCGGGTGGGAATGGCCAGGGCCCTGGACGTTGTGACGGACGCCAGGATGCGGCCCTTGCCCTGGGAGGAAAACCAGCCGAGGCTGTAGCCGGGGACGCCCAGGCCGTTACGGCGCCATTTCAGCTGATAGGGTGAAGACGGCAGGTTATTGACGGGCCTGACCTGGCTGCTGTTGATGGATGCCAGGGGAATGCGGCGGCCGTACAGCGGTACCTGCAGGTGCAATTCCTGTTCATTGAGAACGATGCGACTGCTGCGCTGGGCGACAGCGAACAGGAAAAACAATGACGAGACACTCAGGATCACCAGCAGACCGATTACCGTACCGATGGTAAAGACACCACCGGTCACCAGCATGATCACGGCCAGTATGTCCAGGAACACGGCGATACCGTACAGGGTTCCCACGGCCATCCTGCCCGCCGGTTCCAGCAGGAAGACATCACTCCCCCGGCTGAGCCTGGCAGCCCGTTTTGAACCTTTCGTTAAATATTTTTCGGACACCCGCTATCCCCGCCTAAAGACCTACCTGACGGCGCAGCTGCCGCATGCGTTCCTTACGCTGCTCGCTGGTCAGTTTTTTGCCGTGGCGATTGCCCAGTGCCGGTGGCGGTTTTATGTCGAACTGCTCACCCTGCATGACCCGCTGACAGATCTGCTGGTAGTAATAGCTGAAAATGGGCAGGGCAACCGACTCCGGTTCGGTAGTCAGCACAAACCAGTCACTGGCCCTGCCGGCATAGTAGACCGCCGGGTGACTCCAGCTGTACGCCGACCTGGGGGATGTTGCCCGACAGGCTTCCAGGTAGGCATCCCTGGGAGCCGGCAAGCCGAACAGGTCGAGTCCGCTTTCACAGGCTTTTACCAGCGCCGCAACGGTAGGCAGGTAGTCCGAACTCTTGACCAGTTTGCGCGCAGCCCGGGTAATCTGCCGTGGTGAAAATTCCGCCAGGCAGCTGAGCCAGTATTCCTTGGCAATATCGATGCTGGCGCGGTCCGGGTAGGCCTTGTGAAACTGGTTATGGTAGGCAAAGGCAAACTCGGAGAATACCTGGTTTATGGCATCCACCAGCCCGGGTTCAAACACGCTGTCCACATCATCGGTCTGTTGTCCGTTCCCGTACCGGACAGTACCAGGATCACCAGCGTCGTGCGTTTTCTGCCCAGCTTCGGTCGGTGAGCTGTCGGAGTTTTTCTTCAATGCTTTGCCGGTTTTCTCCAGCAGGGGATTTATGTTTCGCATGACCCGATTCTACCTCCAGTGGTTCCTCAAGTCGCCTTGCCCAGTCCTGTTTGATAAATTGCAGAAAAACCGTGTTCCATGACGGACGCGACTGCTGGCTGTCACGCCAGTACAACACGAACTCCGGGATTTTCCGGCGAGCGTATTCGGGATCGATTTCCGCCAGCTGCAGGATCTCGAAGCAGGCCGGACTGGGGCGCCAGTCGGCGGGTATCGGGCGAGGCGTGTCATCATGGCCAAAGGACGCGTTGTACTTGTTCCACTGACGCCTGATGTGCTCGATAAACTTGGTGTTCCAGGTACTGATCCTGATGCCCCTCTCCCGCCAGTACAGCACGAACTCGGGTATCGCGTCTTCGATGAAGTCTGCGGGTATACCGGAATTCACCAGTATGTCCACGGCGTCCTCGCCGGGCCGCCAGTCCTGATCCATGCTGCTGGCCATCTCATGGGAGCCTTTCAGCGTCTGTTCCTCCCGCCACCGGCGGCGTACGTGATTGAAAAACTTGTTGCCCCAGGAAAACTGTGCCTGGCCCCGGTCCCGCCAGTAACTGACAAACTCCGGTACCAGGCCGAGGCTGAAATGATCAGGAATATTGTGTTGCCGGCATTGCACCAGCCATTCCTCACCCGGCATCCAGTCAGGAGCAATGGGCCGACCGCCGGTACCCTGGCGGAATAACGATGTCCCCCCCTGTCCGGCGGGTCCGGCAGACTCGTCCGGCCGGACCTGGCTGTCGTCATGCTCCATGGTCACCTTTTCGTTCAGCGCATACAGGTAGCTGTCGTTACCCGATGTCACCGGGTTTCTCAGGATCATGCCCAGGTTGTAGAGGCTGACCACCACCCGCCGAATGTCGGCGGGCTGCCAGAACGGCAATGCCTGCTGCAGATCCCGGTTCGGTATTTCCACCCAGCGGTGTTGATCGTACAGGCGTCCGGATCGCAGCGTGATGAAGTCCATCAACACCTGCAACAGGATTGCTTCCTCCAGTCCAATGGTCGCAGCGAGAGTCGGTGAAAATACCAGGGGCCGTTCGGGCACCAGATTGGAAGTCATTGAGTTGTCTCGAATTACCGGTGTTTACCTGGTGAAATTTAGCCACGGCGGGTGAACCGTGCCCGGGTACCGCGGCGTATGCCCTGCCATTACCCCGGCGCGACGATGACCGCGCGTACGGTGTGCCAATGCCTACGGCGGAAGAGAATACCATGAATCTATCTGTAATTTTCCTCGTGCCGGTGCTGTGCCTGGCCCTCACATCCTGCACCTCCGTCCAGGTCAATAGCTACGCCGGGCAGCAACCGCGATTGATCATGGAGGACTTTTTCAACGGCCGGCTGACCGCCCATGGCGTGGTAAAAAACTGGCGCGGCCGGGTGACCCGATACTTCAATGCCGACATCCTGGCGTACTGGCAGGACGGCACCGGAACCCTGGAAGAGGATTTTGTCTTCAATGACGGACAACGGCAACGACGGGTCTGGACACTCCAGCCAGTCGCCGCCGGCGGCTACCGGGGTACCGCCGGCGACGTGATCGGTACGGCCGCTGTGCAGGTTGCCGGTAACAGTGTTTTCCTGGACTACGTCCTGCGAATCCCCCGCGACGACGGCTACGTGGATATCCGTATCGACGACCGCATGTACCTGGTGGCGCCCGACGTTATTATCAACGAATCCGCCATGTCCAAGTTCGGCCTGCCGGTGGGCGAAATCCAGCTGGTGATCAGCAAAGCCGATTGATTTCCCGCCAGGCACGCACCGAAAAACAGCATCATGCGGCGGAACGCACCAATTCGCACCAGGGTGCGCAGCGATTGCCGCCAGATCACCGGGCCTGCCTACCAATCCTGCCCGGAAGCCGTTAAGCTGCAGGCTTTACCGGCCAGTTGTTACAGACACCACACTACATGCAGCCCCCTGATAACGGACTGATAGACGCCTTCCTTGACGAGGAAAGGCTGCCATCGGCATTCCGCGAGACCATCACCCACTGGTACCAGCCGCTGGCGGAGCGCCTGCTGGTCGAACTGGACAACGTCCAGCGTCCCCTGATAGTTGGCATAAACGGTGCACAGGGTACCGGTAAATCAACCCTGGCCAAGTACCTGACCCTGATGCTGCGACAACGACAACTGCGAATCGCCAACCTGTCACTGGATGATTTTTACCTGGACAGTGCGTCGAGAAAGGCGATGGCGGACCGGGTCCACCCATTGCTGGTGACCAGGGGAGTGCCTGGCACACACGACCTGAAACTGGCCAACAGGCTGCTGAACCGGCTGGCCGACGGCGCCAGCCGGGGCCAGGAACAGCTGCCCCGGTTTGACAAGTCCGTGGATGAACCAAGGCCACGGTCGGAATGGGAAACCATCGAGCTGCCGGTCCACGTAGTGGTGTTGGAAGGCTGGTTTGTCGGCCTGTTGCCGCAGGCGGACCAGGCGCTGGAGTCACCGGTCAATCCCCTGGAAGCCCGGGAGGATCCCCAGGGTACCTGGCGCCGCTTCGTCAATAAGGAACTGGCCGCTTTTCAGATCCTGTTCCATCGGCTGGACTTCCTGGTCATGCTCAAGGCGCCGTCCTTTGACTGTGTCTATCAATGGCGCAGCCTGCAGGAACAGAAACTGGCTGCCCGTTCCGACACCGATACCGTCAGCAGCAAGATCATGGACGAGGTGGCGCTGCATCGTTTTATCCAGCACTTTGAACGCCTGACCCGCCACTGTCTGGAGGTATTACCGGATCAGGCCGACCTGGTTTTTTTCCTGGATGAGCAGCACCGCATTACGCACTCCCGCCCCGACAGCAGGCAACCCGGGCACTGATGGTATGACCCGCACAGTCACTACAGGAGAACCCGGTTACGCAGCGCCTGCCCTGCTGGTTGTTACCGACCTTGACGGTACCCTGCTGGATCACTTTACCTACAGCTTTGCAGCGGCACGGGAAGCCCTGGCGACGCTGCAGAAGCTGGGCATACCACTGATCCCCAACACCAGCAAGACCAGCGCCGAGCTGGGTCCGCTGCGTCGGCAGCTGGGCGTCAACGATCCGTTTATCGTGGAAAACGGATCCGCCATTTTTCTGCCCCGCGACCGGTTTCCGCAACCACCCGGAGGCACCGCCTTCAACAAGGACTACTACCTGGTGGAGCTGGGCCTGGACTACGGTGAGATACTCAATCGCCTGGCGCCCCTGCGGAAACGCTATGACTTCAGTGGCTTCCACGACCTGTCCGACGTCGAGCTGGAACAGCTTACCGGCCTGGACCGGGATCAGGTGGCCCTGTCCAGGCGACGCCGCTTCAGCGAACCGATTATCTGGCAGGACAAGGATTCCGCCAGGGCGGAATTTCTTGCCGACCTGGATGCCGCCGGGCTGGGCACCCTGCAGGGCGGTCGTTTCCTCCACGTGCTGGGGAAAACCGATAAGGGCACGGCACTTGACCGATTGCGACACCTGTACCAGCAGACATTCAGCCGACAGTTCACAGTCATCGCCCTGGGCGACAGCGACAACGACATCGCCATGCTGGAAGCAGCGGACTGGCCGGTTGTCATCAGGTCCCCGAGTCATGAGCCGCCGCGGCTGCACAGCGACAAACCGGTAACCGTCAGTGAACTTAATGGACCCGAGGGCTGGAACCGGTGCGTGCTTGCACTTGTTGAAAAATACAGAGGTTCCTTAAACAGTAAAGGGAGAACAGAACATGGGTGATTTCTACCAGAACGGCGTCATCACGACCCTGCATAACCTGAGCAGGCGTCCCCTTCACGAGATTGAAGCGGAGCTGGTCAGATTTTCCTCGCAACGCCCCATGTGCCTCATCCTGCCCTCGTTGTTTTCCGAGCTGGAAGGTGAGGCATTACCGGGTATCGTGGAACATCTCTGTGAAGTTCCTTACCTGAATGAAGTCGTCATCGGCCTGGATCGCGCCGATGAAGAGCAGTACCGACATGCGCTGAAATTTTTCTCCCGGCTGCCGCAGCGGCACAGTGTTTTATGGAACGATGGTCCCAGATTGAGGGAGATCGACGCAACGCTCCAGGAAAAGGGCCTTGCGCCCATGGAACCGGGCAAGGGACGCAATGTCTGGTATTGCCTCGGCTACGTATTGTCAGCCAGCCGCACCGAAGCGGTGGCGCTGCACGACTGTGACATTGTCACCTACGATCGGCAACTGCTGGCCCGACTTATATACCCGGTAGCCAACCCCAATTTCAGCTACGAATTCTGCAAAGGCTATTACGCCCGGGTGGCCGATGGCAGCATCAACGGTCGGGTATGCCGATTGCTGGTGACTCCGCTTATCAGGGCATTGAAAAACATGCTGGGACCCATGGATTACCTGGACTACATGGACAGCTTCCGCTATCCCCTGGCAGGGGAGTTCTCATTTCGTCGCGATGTCATTTCCGACCTGCGCATTCCGTCTGACTGGGGCCTGGAAATCGGCGTGCTGTCGGAAATGGAGCGCAACTATTCAACCAACAGAATCTGTCAGGTGGATATCGCCGACACCTACGATCACAAGCACCAGGATATCTCATTGGACGACGAGACCTCGGGCCTGTCCCGCATGTCCATTGATATTGCCAAGGCCCTGTTTCGCAAGCTGGCGACCAATGGCGTGGTACTTTCCAGTGCCACCTTCCGTGCTCTGAAGGCCAATTATTTCCGCATCGCCCTGGACTTCGTGGAAACCTATCGCAACGATGCCCAGATGAATGGCCTGGCACTGGATATTCACAAGGAGGAGCAGGCGGTGGAACTGTTTGCCCAGAATATCAAGAAGGCCGGTGAGCGCTTCCTGGACAATCCCATGGAAACACCTTTCATCCCCAGCTGGAACCGGGTTCGCAGCGCCGTTCCGGATATATTCGAACAGATTCACCATGCCGTGAAACAGGACAACAAGGAGTTTTCTTCCTGACCGGGGCCGGAACTGAGCCCCCTGCCAGGAAAAAACCGCACTATGACAGACGCCGTATTCAATGCCCTGGAGCACCGTGTGCTCAACCACATCAAGACCATTTATCCCCAGGCTGACCACAGCCTGCTGACCAGGGACTGCATCGAGACCATGCGGCTGCATGAAGAATGCCGGCAGCCACAACGTCAGCTGGATAAATGGGACCAGAGCGATGCATTCGCCATTGTTTACGGCGATACCTTCCTGGAACAGAACCAGCATCCTCTCCACGTACTCCAGCAGTTTCTCGACGACCACCTGCAGCAGAGCATCAATTCGGTGCACATCCTGCCGTTTTTCCCCTACAGCAGTGACGACGGCTTTGCCGTAGTGGACAACAAGCAGGTCCGGCCTCAGCTCGGCGACTGGCAGGATATCCAGGATATTTCCCGCAAGTACCGGGTAATGGCCGACGTGGTCATCAATCACTGCTCGCCGGAAAACCAGTGGTTCAAAAACTTTGTTGACTGCAAGGATCCCGGCAAAGACTACTTCTTCACTGCGTCACCAGACGACGACCTGAGCCTGGTGGTACGTCCGCGAACAAGTGACCTGTTGAAAAAGGTGGCAACAAGCGAGGGCGACAAGTTTGTCTGGTGCACCTTTGGCCACGACCAGGTGGATTTCGATTTTTCCAATCCACAGGTACTGCTGGAGTTTATCAGGATCATCCGGCTCTACCTGGACAACGGAATCAACTGCTTCCGCCTGGACGCCGTGGCGTTTATCTGGAAGGAAATCGGCACCGATTGCCTGAACCTGCCCCAGACCCATGAAATTGTTCGCCTGTTGCGGGCCCTGATCGAACACGCCGAACCCGACGCCATCATCATTACCGAGACCAACATTCCCAAGCGGGAAAACCTGACCTATTTCGGTAACGCCAACGAAGCCCACGCCATCTACAATTTTTCGCTGCCACCACTGCTGGTCTATACCCTGCTGGCGGGAGATTGCGGCTACCTGAAGTCCTGGCTGATGACCATGCCACCGGCGCAACTCGGCACTTTCTACTTCAACTTCATCGCCTCCCATGACGGCATCGGGCTGCGTCCGGCCGAGGGACTGCTTTCAGATGAGGAAATTGAATCATTGCTCAACGCCATGCTGCGGTTTGGCGGCGAAATTTCCTGGCGGGCACTGTCCGGCATAGAAAAGCGGCCCTACGAAATCAACATCAGTCTGTATGACGCCTTGAAAGGCACGCTGCAGGGCGAAGACCAGTTCCAGTTTCAGCGCTTCATCTGCGCCCATACCATTATGCTGGCTCTTGAGGGCATCCCCGCATTCTATGTCCAGAGCCTGCTGGGTACGGAAAACAACCTGGACCGCTACGCGCGCACGGGTCACAAGCGTCACCTCAATCGTTTTCAATGGCGCTACTCCGACCTGGACCGTCTGCTGTCCAATCCGCAAACTCACCACGCCAGGGTGCTGCAGGAACTGAAACGCCTCATGGGTATTCGTGCCCGGCAACCGGCCTTTCATCCCAATGCCACCCAGTTTACGCTGCACCTGGGCCGGCAAATTTTTGCGTTCTGGCGCCAGAGCATGCAGCGGGAGCAGAGTATTTTCTGCCTCAACAACATCAGCGACGAACCCCAGGTTCTGGACCTGGCCGAGGTCAATCTGATTGACACGGAGAGCTGGGGAGACTTGATTACCGGCGAGATGCTGGACAGTCACGTCGACCGGATTACGCTGCAGCCCTACCAGACGGTGTGGCTGACCAACCGGTTGACGCAGGGCAGCTGAGTCCCGTCACACAGCGTCGCGGCGCTCAGGCTATGTCGATGCTGGCGTCCAGGTAAACATCCTGAATCGCGTTCAATAACGCCACGCCCTCGGCCATCGGCTTCTGAAAAGCCTTGCGACCGGAAATCAGTCCCATGCCGCCGGCGCGCTTGTTGATCACCGCGGTCCTGATCGCCTGGTGCAGGTCGTCCGAGCCGCTGGCCCCGCCGGAATTGATCAGTCCGGCACGACCCATGTAGCAGTTGGCCAACTGGTAGCGTACCCAGTCGATGGGGTGGTCCGAAGCCAGCTGGTCATACATGCGGGGGTGGGATTTGCCAAAGCCGATGGCAGTGAAGCCACCGTTGCCATCCGCCTGCTTCTGCTTGACGATATCCGCATCGATGGTCACCGCCAGGTGATTCGCCTGGCCAGTGGTGTCGGCGGCAGTGTGATAATCGACCCCGTCCTTCTTGAACGCGGAATTGCGCAGGTAGGCCCACAACACCGTCGCCATACCCAGCTCGTGTGCCTCGGCGAAGGCGTCGCTGATTTCCATGATCTGTCGGCGACATTCGGGAGAACCGAAGTAAATAGTGGCACCGACAGCGACAGCACCAAGATCGAAGGCCTGCCTGACACTGGCAAACAGGGTCTGGTCATGCATTGTCGGGTAGGTCAGCAGTTCGTTGTGGTTGATCTTGACGATGAACGGGATCTTGTGAGCATATTTTCGCGACACCGAACTCAGCACGCCAAGGGTGGAGGCTACGGCATTGCAACCGCCCTCCATGGCCAGGCGGACGATGTTCTCCGGATCAAAATACAGCGGATTTGGCGCGAACGAGGCACCGGCGGTATGTTCGATGCCCTGGTCCACCGGCAGGATGGACAGGTAACCGGTGCCGGCGAGTCGTCCCTGATTCTGCATGCATGCCAGGGAACGCAATACCGACGGGTTACGATGCTTCAGACTGACTACACGATCAAGGTAGTCCGGGCCGGGAAGGTGCACCTGGTCGCTGGGTATCCCCGTACAGGTATGGCCCAGCAGGGTTTCCGTTTCATCGCCAAGAATTTGTTGTATATCCATTCAGATCACCAGGGGAAATTGAATCAGGCCGGGAAATACGGCACCGGAAAAGATGAAACTATAGCAGCCTGCACAGAGAATGGTACAGGCCACCTGGTCGCCGGCAACGGCAGACTGTTGTCACGGTGGCAACCCGGAACGGTACCCGTAGTGCCGTCTCGATCACGCTGTGTTAATCTTCACCCCTGACGCAAAGGACAGCAAACACCGGGTCTGCGGGAATCACGCCGCTATCCATGAGCCCGGTGGGTCCAGCGCACTGCATTGCGGACCTGTTACATCAATAAAAAGATTCCGCTGATTAATTGGAAGCCAGAGTACTTCGACAGTTAATCAGAGGATCGATAAGAAGCTGACAGCCATGAAACAGTTTGATTCCCGACCCTCCTTCGCCGGCCAGACCAGTGCCGATATTGTCCGCTGGTATTACGAGCGGGCCTGGAACACCATGAACGGCGCCAAGCGGGCCATCGTGGCACGTGCCGTAGACCTTTACATCAATGAAATCGACGAGCAACACCGTACCGTTCGCTTCAACATCCCGGAAAACCCCGACGACGCGGAACAGTTTCTGGCCTGCAACAAGAAGAACATCAAGATTATCGACGATTTTTTTGCCGACAATTCCGTGCGTAACAAGCACTTTCGTGATTGCCTTGAGATCTATGTCGCCAGGGCTATCGACGAAATCTTCGACAGCGACAGCTGCGAGATTCTGAAGCAGCGGCTTTTTCCGGAAGAAATTGTGCCCCACACCCAGGAAGAGCTCGATACCCTGCTCATGGAAACCAATTCCACCTACACCGACGCCGTGAATGAATGCGTTCGCGTGTTTCGAAATGGTCTTACCGACGACAGTGAAGAGGAACTGGCGGTCCTTGAAAGCAAATTGCTGAAAGCCCGCGAGAAACTGGACAGGAATGTCGGTGCCATCGAAAACGAACTGCAACGCCGCAAGGTGGAAAAAACCAAACCACGGGATTGACCCTGCACAACGGGCGGAACCTGACCATGAACGAACCGATTCCCCGCAGTTCAACCGGACCCGCCGACCTTACGGCGGGATGGCTAAGCCTGCTGACAGCTGTTCTGCTGAGCTGGACAGGCGCCACGCAGGCCCAGGACCGGGGCACCCCGGCCGGACAGTGGCACTATCAAAGTGGCGACGCCTGGGGGACCCGTTACTCGCCACTGCAACAGATAAACGGAGAAAATTTTTCCCGGCTTGAAACCGCCTGGCTGTGGCGAGGTGACAATTTCGGACCGTCGGTAGACTACATCAATCGCGCCACGCCGCTATTCGTCAATGGCAGGCTGTACACGGTAGCCGGGTCACGACGCACCGTGGTCGCCATTGACCCGGCCACCGGTGAAACACTGTGGACATTCAGGGAACCCCACACGACCCGCTGGGATCGGTCCATGCGCGCCAGCTACGGTAAAGGAGTCGCCTATGGACAGATCAACGGTCGAGATGTCATCTACTTTACCAGCCCGGCTTTTTTTCTCTGGGCCCTGGATGCGGAAACCGGCCTGCCGGTTGAAAATTGGGGTTCTCCGGTGGCACTGGCAGACTTTCCCGATACCGGCGTCGTGGACCTGCTGCCGGATCTGCTGGCTGACTGGGGACCCTGGCTGAACAGCGGCCTGGACTATGACCCCGATTTCGGTATTCCCCGGGAACTGGGCTACATCACCAGCTCGTCCCCACCTATCGTGGTCAACGACACTATTGTCGTGGGCAATTCGGCCGAACAGGGATACAACCAGACTCGAATTGAAAACGTGCCAGGTGACATACTCGCTTACGACGCAGCGACGGGCGATTACCGCTGGAAATTTCACGTCATTCCGCGACCCGGTGAAACAGGACACGAAACCTGGTTGAACGATGCCTGGACCTACACCGGCGACGTATCCTCCTGGGCACCCATGTCGGCGGACCTGGAACGGGGAATCGTGTACATTCCCACCAACACCGTCACCATTGACTACTACAATGGTTTCAGTCCCGGTGACAATCTCTTCTCCACCAGCGTGATTGCCCTGGACGTGGAAGACGGAGAACGACTCTGGCACTACCAGATCGTTCACAGTGACCAGTGGAACTATGACCTGCCCAATGTCCCGCTGCTGGCAGACCTCAACGTAGATGGTCGTGCTATTCCAGCACTGATCCAGAACACCAAGCATGGGTTTATCTTCGCCTTCAACCGGGTCACCGGGGAACCCATCTGGCCCATCGAGGAACGCCCGGTGCCGCAGACCACGGTACCGGGAAACTGGTCGGCACCAACCCAGCCGTTTCCAACGCGACCGGAATACATGGAACCCATCGACCTGACTCCAGACCAGGTGGTGGACTGGACTCCCGAGATCCGGGCCCGCGCCCTGGAGATCCTGGCCAGGTACAATGTCGGCGGGCCGTTCCTGCCACGCAACCATCCTGGCTTCAATGGCCCTCTCAACATTCGCTGTGAAGGCGGTGTAAACATCTACCACCCGTCCATCATCGATCCCACCACCGGTATCATGTACGCTTCTCACAAACCGCGCTGCAGCGGTGGCCTGCTGCAGCCAGGCGCTGCCATTGACGATCCGGACAGCATCATGACAACCGGCACCACGGTTTCCCGCTGGGTGGCTGGACGGGGAATCAGCCTGCCACTGGTTGATGGACTGCCGGTATTCAAACCTCCCTACAATCGCCTTTCAGCTTACGACATGAACCGTGGTGAACGGATCTGGTGGATTCCCGTGGGCGAGCCCACCGATCGCGTGAAGAATCATCCGGCGCTGCGGGGAGTGGACCTGTCCGACTGGGGAGGAGGCGGTTTTGCCAACCAGGGCGGTGAAACCATCCACATGGTCATGGGCGATCTGCTGGTATACACCACGGAAGGTCTGCGCGGCATTCCACAGCTGAGCGATAACGGCCTGCCCCTGTTACATGCCGCCGACAAGCTGACCGGTGAATTGCTGGCCACCGTGGAAATTCCGGTCACCGGGCAATACGGCATGATGACCTATCTGCACGACGGTCAGCAGTACCTGGTAATCCAGGTTGCCTCCAGCAGTTTTCCAGGTTCGCTACTGGCACTGAAATTACCGGAAAACTGAGATTACCGGCAGGATAAACGTGTTGCCGGGACAGGTCGGCCGGTTGACCCCTGCGTGGAATACTCTAAACTTCAGCAGATGACTGCAAACTACCGGCACCACGCGCCTGATCAGACAGCCGACAACGCCTTGCTGCAGCCGGCTCCCGCCAACCCACTTCTGACAGCCAGCTGTCAGTTAATCTGCAACCTCTCCGGCTGATGCTGCCAGCAGGCAGCCCATGGTAACTTTACAGGTTATGACTGGACTCTTCCCCCGCGCAGGAACGGCCCGCGTTGTCGGACGCCAACCTGTCCTGCTCCTGTTGCGAGCGCTGGCCACGGTCCTGGTTCTGTTCGCCGTCAACCCCGGACTTGCCCAGCAGCCCCGACTGCAGGTCAACGGGGCGCCTCCGGACCTGGAACAAAACATCAGGGCACTGGTACAGCTGCCCGGCCAGTCCTGTGACGCCACTCCGCGGTCACTGTCCCGTTTTCTTCCCGACGTTCGCCAACAGGTGAATCGGGCCGGACGGGCACTGGGATACTATTTTCTGACCGAACAGTCGCGTTTCATCGCCGGTGAACGTTGCTGGCAGCTGGACATCTCTGTGGATGCCGGTGAACCGGTGATGATTGCTGCGGTCAACGTCTCGGTGGCCGACCACCGGGACCTGTTCGAGGAAACCCTGGCATCACTTCCAGTTGAGGCCGGAGACCAGCTCAATCACGCCCTGTATGAAAGAACCAAGTCTGAATTGAGTTCCCGTGCGGTGGAACTCGGGTTTTTCTCTGCCCGTTTTGCCCGTACCGAGCTGCGGGTGGATCTGCAGAACAACACCGCCGACGTACAGATCGAGTTTGAACCCGGTGACCGGTTTCGCTTTGGTGAAGTGAACCTGGAGCCGGTAGACGGCCTGTCCGAGGAATTCATCAGGAGATACCTCAATTTCGAGAGCGGCGGCTTTTATTCAGCCAGTTCACTGATAGATCTGAGGAACGTACTGAACGACAGCTTCTATTTCAGCACGGTCAATGTGACGCCGGCCATCGACCAGGCGGTGGATCAGCAGGTTCCAGTACAGGTGGGTCTGCAGCTGCGACCCCGGCGGGTGTATTCCACCGGCGTCGGGGTAACCACCGATATCGGGCCTCGGGTCCGAATGGACTATGAAGATCGCTACCTCAATCGCCGTGGTCACCGCTTCGACGTCCAGTCCAGTGCCTCCCCGATTCAGCAGATGATCGACCTTGATTACTCGATACCCTGGAACGACCCGGCAACGGAAAGACTGATTTTCTCCGGCGGTCTATTGCATGAAGACAATGATACGTTCAGCGTCAGAACGACGAAATACGGGGTGACGTATACCTTCATGAATCGCTGGAACTGGCGGCAGGAATATTTTATCAACGTACAGCACGACGACTCCACGCTCCTCGACACCAATACCAGGGAAACCAGTGACATGCTGATTCCCGGTGTCAGTCTGACCCGAACGCGGGCCGATGATGCCCTTTACCCGCAGCGGGGCTGGAAACTTTCCGCCAGGCTGTCCGGTGCATCTGATACCCTGCTGTCCACCGAAACCTTCCTGCAGTTTTATCTCAACGGCAAGTTTATCAATCCCCTGGGGCCCGGCCGCGTCATGGTCAAGTTTGAAGCCGGCACCACGGTTACTGATGAAATCAGGAACCTGCCTGCTTCCATCCAGTTTTTCACCGGCGGGGATCAGAGTGTCAGGGGCTACAAGTACCAGTCGCTGGCCCCGGTCAACGATTCCGATGAACAGACCGGCGGCAAGCACCTGCTGGTAGCCGGCATCGAGTACGACTTCAATATCCTGCCCAGCTGGAAACTGGCGGTGTTCGCCGATGCCGGCAACTCGTTCCTGTCACCTGATGAACCGGACCTGCGGAAAAGTGTCGGGATCGGCGTCCGCTGGCTTTCACCCCTGGGACCCGTTCGCCTCGACCTGGCGTCAGGACTGGACAACGACAACGCGTTTCGACTGCACCTGACCATGGGACCGGACCTGTGACTGCCAGCGGGCAACCCAAGCAAAGGAAGTCGGTCATCCGCCCCTGGCGTGTGGCCAGGATTGTGGCCACCGGCCTGCTGGGACTGGTTCTCGTCATCATTCTGACAGTGGCCGGGCTGCTTTCCTCCGAATCAGGCAGTCGCTGGGCTCTGGGCAGGGTTACGGCGCTGGTGAACAGCCTGCCGGGCCAGCAGCTGACCATCGGGACGAACTCGGGCTCACTATTGGGAGACCTGGCACTGGAGAACCTGGTTTACTCCAGTGATGCAGTGCGGGTAACCGTTTCCCGGGTGGAGCTGGACTGGAATCCCCTGTCCCTGGTGGCCGCCCGCCTGTCGATAAACGAACTGGGCCTGACCGGATCCCGGATAGAGCTGCTGTCCCCGGCCACCGAGCCCGGACCAGTGCCGACTGCGGACCGCCGGGGCCCCCTGGTCTCCTTCACGCCATTGCCGGTGGAAATAGACGTTCAGCAACTGGCTATCGAACAGCTTGCGCTGCACCAGGAGGAACAGTTGTTCAACGTCAGCAGGCTGCTGCTGGCGGCAAACCTGTCAACGGACCGGCTGACCGTGTCCGAACTGGCAATGGATTCTGACCTGGTTTCCGTCACGGGAGAATTGGCGCTGAATCTGCGGGATAACCTGCCACTCCAGGCAAGCCTGCAGTGGCAGTACCCACGAGACATCTACCCGGATTCCGGGCCGGTCGCCGGTACACTGAGCGCAGATGGCGACCTGGCAACCCTCGCCATCGAACATCGCCTGCAGCAGCCTTTCCAGCTGGTCTCCAACGGCCGCATAGGGACCGGTCTGAGCGGTGGCGAAGCGGCTGTCGATCTTACCCACTCCGGCGAGCTGCTGACCCTGTCCCTCGAGCAGACCGGTGAAATACGGCTGGAAAACCTGACGGCTGCCACGGCTGGCAGCATGGACCGATTGCAGCTGTCGCTGTCAACCGGACTTGGAGGCCAGCGACTGCCGTCGGCGATTCTGGGTATCGACGGCAGCTGGCAGAATGGCTCACTGACGCTGGACCGATACACCGTGGAAACCGCGACCGGCCGGGTGGCAGGCTCCGCCGGATTGACCTTCGACGGCGGTGTTTCCGGATCCCTGCGCTATCAGCTGACAGAGGCGACACCCCTTGCCTACTACTCGGCGTTCGTCAACAACGACCCCAACGATCTGCCGATAGCAGTCACCGACCTGCGCAGCACGGGCAGCGTGGAATTCAGCAGTGCTGATGCCGCAGTGACGGCGAACCTGGAGCTCACCGAGCTGGCCGGTGAGCTCGGGGAATACCCGTTCACCGGTTCCGGGCAGTTCAGCTACGCCAACGGCACACTGCAGTTCGATACGGTGAGACTTGCCACCTCAGACAACCAGCTGCGGGTCGACGGCGCGCTGTCCGAGAACCTGGATTTCACCTGGGCAGTCAATGCCCCCCGCCTTGACCAGATCATGCCCGGCCTGGAAGGCAGGCTTACCGCCTCCGGTGAACTGGCCGGAACAACCGCTGACCTGCAGGTGGATGCACAGCTGGGTATGAATTCGGTTCGCTACGAAGGGGCCAGCCTGGACAGCCTCAGTCTTGACCTGCAGCTGCAGGATGACAACCTGCGTGGTCTGCTGACCGTCAACGACGCCAGCTATCAGTCCGGCGATCGCACGGACCGGCTGTACAGTCTCGACCTGCAGGTGACCGGCAGCCAGTCAATGCACCAGATTGCGCTGGTTGCCCGATCCAGTGCCGGCAACGGCGACCTGTTGGCGGAAGGCGGCTTTGCCGATCTGGCAACCCTCGCCTGGGAGGGGAGCCTGGTCCGCGGTCAACTGGAAACTCCCCTGGGTGACTGGCGGACCCGGGCTGCATCAGCCATTTCCCTGGAAAATCCTGCCCCGGGCTTACTTATCGATGTCGAGGAGAGCTGCTGGCTGCAGGGTGATGCGTCATTGTGCCTGTCGGTAACCACGGAAACCACCGCGGGAGACCCTGTCATGATACTCACCGGCGCGTTACGGGATTATCCACTGGCAGTGCTGAACCACCCGGTTAACCGTCCGCCGGAACTTTCGTTCCAATTTGATGCCATTCCGCAACTTCCGGAGGCGATCAACCTGGGCGGATCACTTGAAGGCGACTTTCTCGTTACCGTGGATCCGTCGCGCCTGCCCGCCGTGCAGGCCGAGGTGCTGCCTCGCGACCTGTCGGTCACGGTAAGCAACCGCGGGTCGATTGATCCAGAGGATGCCGATCCGGATCCGGAACCGATACCGCATCAGATTTTCAACCTGATCGACCCCGCTGTCTCGGCCAACCTGGCCGAGGGCCGCTGGGAGCTGCTGGCCAGAACCGGGCTGGGGCGACAAGCCACTGACGACGGTACCACCGAATCCGGTGGTGCATTGGAGTCCCGGCTGGCGCTGGCAGCCGATGGTGTTCTGGAAGGTGCGGTCAGGCTGGACCTGGAAAATATCGGCTGGCTTGGTTCCCTGGTGCCCGATGCCGGAGCCGCCGCCGGTCGCCTGGCCGGGGATCTCAGCGTCTCCGGCTCCCTGTCTGAACCCGTGGTCGGGATGTCCCTGGCCGTTGACGAGGGGCTGGTGGAAATCCCCCGGCTGGGGATCACCGTTGCCGACATCAGTGCCAGGATCGACAGCCAGCAGAATGGTCCCATGGAAATTGACCTGACGGCGCAGTCAGGCGACGGCTCATTGCAATTGCAGGGCCGGGTAACGGATCCCTTTACCACCGGCAGGCAGCTGTCCGCCAGCCTGTCCGGGCAGAACTTTGAGGTAGCGGGACTGCCGGATCTTGGCATTGCCCTTTCCCCGGCACTGCAGGTGGCTACCACCGCCGACCGCATCGCAATCACTGGAGACCTGGTGATACCGCTGCTGAACGTCACGCTGCGGGAACTGCCGGAGCAGGCAGTTGATGTATCCAGGGATGCAATCATTGTCAGCCATCCTCCGGATCGACCGGAGCTGGCCCGCTCCATCGCCGCGGAACAGGGCACGCTGTTCAATGTCCCACTGGTGGCCGACGTCAATATCAGCCTGGGTGACAATGTCAGTCTCAATGGCTTCGGCTTCACTTCGCAGGTCGCCGGCAACCTCAACGTGAGGCAACAGGCCAACGGGACCAATCTTACCTACGGGGAACTGGAGATCGTCCGCGGTGACTACCTGATGTACGGGCAGTCGCTGCAGATCAGGGGCGGCAAGCTGTTGTTTTTCGGAGCCTACGACAACCCTGCCCTGGACATCCGGGCAACACGAACCGCCGGTGATACCACGGTTGGCGTGTTGATGAACGGCACCCTGAAGAATATCCGCAGCCAGTTGTTCTCAACGCCGGCCTTGCCGGACAGCGATATCATTGCCATCCTGGCCACCGGCAGGCCGTTTTCCGAAATCGGCCAGGGAGAAGGTGATCAGGATGCCATGCTGGGTTCCATTGCCCGACTGGGTCTGAACCGGAGCCAGGGTCTCACCAACCAGGTGCGCGAGCAGCTTGGCCTGGACACCCTGGACATCACCAATAACGGCAGTATCAACAATACAACCCTGACGGTAGGCAAATTTATCACGCCGGATATTTTCCTGCGCTACGGCATCGGTCTGTTCGATCACCAGTCGAAACTGGCCCTGGACTACACGCTGACCGAGCACATTACTCTGCAGGCAGAGACCGGGGAATATCAAAGTGTCGACGTGATCTATCGCGTCGAGAGGTAGCTGACGACCAGCTGACGCGGGACCGATAGAAAAAGCCAGGTCCCGCTGTCCCCACCCTGGTGAGGCGAAGATTTCCGGGAGCGTGGTTATCGCCCCGGACCTGTCACAGCGCATCAGACCGACAACGGCCGCCCCGGCCTCAGCGTTACCGCGGCAACTGCCACTCGAACCGGTAGGTGACATCCTCCACGCGAACCGGCGTATCTGCCACCAGGCGCGGTTCGAAGCGGAGACGTCGGGCCGCGTCCAATGCCACTGCATCGAATACACCCGCCGGATCGCTCTCGGCGATGACAATGTCCTGCACCGCCCCGTTTTCGGTGACGGTAAAGCTGACGATCACATAGCCCTCCAGACCCTGCTCGAGCGCCACCTCGGGATAGCCCGGCGTGATGTAACGCATGGGAATCAGCTCGCGATAGCGTGGCGGCTCCGACCGGGGTTCTGCCAGCAGACCATCCCGCTCGGTCAGCTCATAGCGAAACACGTAACGCACATCGTCGATAACCCGGTTGCTGGTGTTTTCGAAATTCATCCGCCGCACGGCATTCAGTGCCGATACCCGGAAATAGCCCGGCGGTTGCTCATCAACGGTTTCGACACTGCCCGGGATAACAATGCCTTCCTCATCCACCGAGAAGCTGAGCAGCACCCACCCTTCAAGCCCCATGGATCGGGCACGCTGCGGATACAGGGGCGCAGGCGCGCTGGTTATGATCAGTCCCCGGGTGAAATTGGGAGGGGGCACCAGCGGTCCGTCGGTATTGTCGGTGTCGGCTACGGCGATCAACGCTTCACAGCTGGAAAGCAGCAGGACAAGCACGGCGGCAACCAGCAGCATTTTTACGCCGCCAATCAGATTCCCACCGCCCGCAGCCAGGCCCCCTGGGCGATTCCCTTGGTGCAGAGGCATGATGCCCATGATCAGAATGTCGCCCGGATTCTGAACGACAACTCCAGGCCATTGCCGGAGCAGTAGTCTTCGATTTCCTCGACTATGCCGTCTACCGTGGCACCGATAAACCGGGTACGCTTCCGACAGAATTCACTTTCCGTCATGTTGTTCGACTCAAAGCGCAATGTCATGTTGCCGAATGCCTGTTTTTCCAGGAAGGCAGAGACGAACGGGGCTTCGATACGTTCTTCGATATCGAATACATCCACGGCCTTGCGCCCTTCTCCGCCATTGGAATTATTGGAGTAATTGATGCCGTAGGTCAGGGCCTGCTGCACCAGGTCATGGCGAAAACCCATGTTCAATGACCAGCGACCGTTGCCCTGCTGCCGCCGCTGGGTACCCAGGAACGGGTCCGTTACTTTGGAATCCCGCAGGCGTATGCCGGTGGTCAGCAGCGCGTTGTCAATTCCCAGCGGGTCCAGCTTTGAACTGACGTCCAGGTTCAGGCCGTAGCGCTTGCCGTCACCGATATTGCCTCGTGCCGACTGCAGGTTGTCGGGACTGGGAGAGACATCGACACGGCCGATCACATCCTCCTGGTCCCGGTACCAGAACTGTGAATTCACTACGCCCAGGTCTTCGGGCAGGCGCAGTTCCAGGTTCAGTTCATAGCGCCAGGACTGTTCCTGGCGGATATCCGGGTTGCCGGCCTGGGTGTTCTGATCCTCATCACTGCCGTCCACGGTCGCGGAGAAATCGGAGAAACTGAGCTGCTCGATATCCTTTTCGACCTTGGCCCGCAGCTGCAGGCTGGGCGTGATGTCGAAGCGATAGTCAAGACGCGGTCTGACAAACTCGAAATCCCGGCTGTTACGCACGTCCCCGGACTGCTCGATGGTGGACGTCTCCAGGATGAAACCGCTTTCCAGGGACATGCGGGGATTGATCTGCCAATTGTGAATGGCAAAGGTTTCGTAGCGTATTTCCTCCACGGTGGAACCGCTGTTGGCAATTTCCACCGGAACCAGGTTACCGAATTCCGGAGACGGCGTGCCGCCCTCGATGTCCAGTCCCTGCTTCAGATCGGAATCGCGTATTGTCTGGGCGTATTCCACGCCGACCTCGATGCCGTGATTGCGATTGGGATTGAAGGTATAGGACGTTCTGCCGATGCGTTCCCGATCCCGGCCCATGTTACGCAGGTACAGGTTGGGTTCGTTCTCACCGTCGACGACATCGGATCGCAGCCGGGTAAACTGGAATTCACGGTCGTTGACGATAAAGAGAAAACGGAATTTGCCCAGGATACCGAAATCGTACTCGTAGTCGCCGCCTACTTCCCAGGCATCCCGTTCACTGACGCTGTCTTCCACCTGGTATCGTGCCGAGCTGTTGAGCACGTCGTAGATCAGTCGCTCGGTTTCATTAGGCGCCTCGCCCCGGGTCTCGTAAAGGGCGTTGAACTGGACAACACTGTTGTCCATGCTGTAGCCCAGGTTGGTACTGACCTGGTACTCGGTTTCATCCCGGATTCTTTCTTCCTTGCGGACTTCCTGCAGGACAAACTCGGGCGTGTAGCTGTACTCGCTGGTTTCTCTCCAGCTATAGCGCGGATCGACCTCCACGTTGAACAGGTAATTCAGTTCCCCGGATTGCCCGCTGTAGGACAATTGCCCGCCCGGGTCCAGGGTGCCGTCCCGCAGCCGGTCCGTCTGCAGCTCGAGAGTCGTGCTGGATCGGGATGGCATATCCAGGAGTACGACGTTGACAACCTGGCCACCACCGCGGACATCGAGTTCCTCGGAAGTGCCCCTGATGATGGCGATGTGATCCACCTGGTCAGCGGATATCCGGCTCAGCTGGCTTCGGCCACCGTTATTCTTGCCGGTGACCCGTTGCCCGTTGATCAGCACTTCACCCGCGCCGGAGCCCAGGCCCCGTCCGCCACCCCCGCCACCACGCAGGGCCAGACTGATCCCCGGAATCCGGTTGAGCATGTCATTGGCCGAGACGGGATTGAACTCGGCAAAATAGCTGGCGGGATAAACAATGGTGGAGTCGTCGGTGGGATCTTCAAACTGGTCCACCTGGGCGCCTGCCTGGCCAGACACCAGGGTCAGCAGAAACATTACACTGCAGCTGAATTTCAAGCTCGGTCTCATGGGCATGGGTAAAAGTGTTAGTGATTGCACATGGAATGTGACGTTAATGGAAGGTGAGGTTTATGGAATGTGACGACAGGTGACAGAAAACTCATGGAAACGGGGCACTGGCAGCGCATTCTAACCCAAATCGGTCCCTGCTGCCCGTCGGATTGGACTCAGCAGTCAATAGCCACTATAGTTTGCCAGCAGTAACCCGGCGGTGTTGTGTAATGATTGACTTTGGAAAACTGGCTGGTGCAATTCCCGTCCTGCTGATGAGCCTGTGCGCTCCTGCCGCGGGTCAAACCGTCCCCCTGGACCGCCTGCCGGAAGAGGTACTGCCTGTCCGCGCCCCAGCGGAACGAATCGGCGGTTCGCCGGGTACCATGCAGATACTGGACCGGTCCTGCCCGGTTCTTCCCGCAGCCGACCTGCGTTCCAGGATCGTCAACACCGCGGTGCAGGAATGGGGCTATTTCGGTTTCACCGTGCTCGATTACACCGTGGCGGAAACCAGCACCAGGCGTTCCTCAAGCCGGCGTCGCTGGTCCCTGCTCGACCCCGAAGATGCCTTGCGTCTTGCCGGCAGCATCGCCGGCTACTGGGCTGCAGCACCGGACAGTGGCTGGATTCTGCAGCGTCAGAACAACCGCTGGAAGGCCAGCGGACTGACCAGCCGATGGCGGGATCCCTGGTCCGCGGCCTTCATTTCCTGGGTGATGTGCGAAAGCGGACTGGGTGAGGAAAACCGTTTCGCCCGGGCCGTGGCGCACCACACCTATATCGATCAGGCCATTCTGGCCCGGGACGACGGGTCCGACGCCGCTTATGTCGCCTTCGATACCGGCCGGGAGCCAGTGCTGCCCGGCGATATGCTGTGTCGCGGCAGCCGCCCGGCTTACCGGTCGCTGGCGGAACGACGCGATCACCTGGGCGTGGGCGCCAGGACCCACTGTGACATCGTGGTGAAAGTCGACATGACCGGAGAAATGTTTCATGTGATCGGCGGCAACGTACGTGGCACGGTGGGCATGAAGCTGCTGCCGGCTGCGGTCAACGACGCCGGTTTCCTGGTACCTGAGCCCTACGGGCGTCGCTACCTGTTCGCTCACCTTAAGCTTGACGCGCCACCGGTTCCACTGGACGCCCTGGACCGCAGCCCCACCATGGTGGCCCTTGACTGCATCAGGCCAGCCAGCGGTCTTCCGGGCATAGTCTACCAATCCGTCTCGTCAGAATCCGGCGGGACTGCCAACACCTGTTGACCTGCGGACGATGAGCATCGGCAATCTCCTCGTCGCCATTTTCCTGCTGGGCCTGCTCTTGTTCAGGTTTACGCTGGATACCGAGGGCAGGGAAAGAACCCGGCTACTGGCAGTGGCCCTGTTGATCGGGATTTTACGTTTCACCCTGGCGGCGTTTGTTTATCTTGCTCCATCGCAATCTTTGATTGATAGTTTGTTGATCGCCAGTGATGTCCTTTACGTACTGTTTTTTTTCCTGCTGGCGCTGCACTACACGTCCCAGCACCTGCCGCTGGTGGGGTTCTGGGTACCCCAGTCCGTGCTGCTGGTGGCAATCCTGGTGACCGGATACCTGGTGAGTAACCGCGTGGCGATTGCCAGCGCCGGCTACATGGAACTCATCCGCACCCTGTTGTTTCTGACCGCCACCCTGGCATTCACCACTATCTGCAGATCGAGAGAAATGCTGGACAATCACCCGGTCTTCTGGATTCCTACCCTGATCATCGCCACCACCTTCGGTATTGCCACTGGCGCCAAGATGATCTCCACCATCGTTCAGTTCAGCGGCAACGGACCGGCGGGACTGCTCATCACCATGACTTCGTCCCTGGGGGCTGTCGCCACGCTGTTGCTGCTGATTTTTCTGACCGCGAATATTTCCTGGTTTCGCAATTCCCAATGAGCCGAATCGCGTCCCCCCGTCGCTGACGCCGGGCTGAACAGGAGTACCCCTTGGCTATTTTTCAGGCAGTAATCGGACTGGTTGTATTCGTCGCCCTGGCCGTGGCCTGCAGTGAAAAGCGCCAGGTGCCGCACTGGAAGCTGCTGGTTGCCGGTCTTGGCCTGCAATTCGTTTTTGCCCTGCTGGTATTCCGGCTGCCACCCGTGCAAAGCCTGCTGGTCGGTATCAATCAGGCAGTGGCGGCCGTGGTCGATGCCACGGAGACCGGCACGCTGTTTGTGTTCGGCTACCTGGGTGGAGACCCGGACACTGTGGCCTATCCCTTCACGGTGGAGAATCCCGGGGCGACAATGATACTCGCTTTTCGGGTCCTGCCGCTGATCCTGGTGTTTACCGTATTATCCGCCATTCTCTGGCATTATCGGATTCTGCCGGCAATCGTCCGGGGTTTCTCCCTGGTTCTGCGCCGCAGCCTGGATGTCAGCGGCGCCGTGGGCCTGAGCGCCGCGGCAAATGTTTTTGTGGGTATGGTCGAGTCGCCTGCCCTCATTCGACCCTACATCGGCACATTGACCCGCAGCGAACTGTTCGTGGTCATGAGTTGTGGCATGGCCACGATTGCAGGCACGGTCATGGTGTTCTACTCGGTGATACTCCAGGGAGTGATTGACAATCCCCTGGGCCAGTTGATCACCGCCTCGGTCATCAGCGCACCAGCGGCGATCATGCTGGCCCTGATCATGATTCCACCGGACGATGCGGCATCAGCCTCGGAAATTCCGGCGCTGGACAGCGAGTATCACAGCCTGATGGATGCCATTACCCGTGCCACCGCCGACGGTCTCAAACTGATGGCCAACGTGGCGGCCATGTTGATCGTACTGCTGGCCCTGGTAGCCCTGGCTAACAGCGCACTGTCCTTACTCCCCGAAGTCGGGGGGGCCCCGGTAACGCTTCAGGGAATTTTCTCGATACTGTTCAGTCCCCTGGTCTGGTTGATGGGCATACCCTGGGACGAAGCCGCCATTGCCGGAAACCTGATGGGCATCAAGACCGTGCTGAACGAACTGCTGGCCTTCCTGGCCATGGCAGACCTGCCGGCGGACAGCCTGTCGGAAAAGTCCCGGGTAATTCTCACCTACGGACTGTGTGGATTTGCCAACTTTGGCAGCCTGGGAATAATGATTGCGGGACTATCCGGCCTGTGTCCAACCCGATCCCGTGAAATCGTCAACCTGGCACCCCGATCTCTTGTCTCCGGAACCCTGGCAACCTGTATGACTGGAGCAGTCGCCGGCATTCTGCTCTGACGGGACTGCATTAAAGAACTTCTTACTAAGGACCCTCTGATTAATTATGGAAGTGCTCTGCGGAGCCTGTCTATCGAAGACATGAAGCCGTGTAGGTCCAGTGGGCGGCACTGAATTGGCAGGCCAATAGCCATCGAATCTTGCAAAAACAAGGAGCGCGCGGCGGCTCCGTTCGAAGCCACTTTTCAGCGCGGCGTACAATTTATGACATTATAGGGGGGCAATAGGAGTCAGGTCTTATTGGTAATGACCTGGCGCAGGAAACGGGTTGTCCGCCCGGTCACAACGTCGGAATTGCGACAGCAAGATCACTCAACCGCAACGGGCTGTTTTCACTGGTCTGCAATTCCATCAGCCAGTTCACGAATGGCTGACGGTAGTGGCTGCCTGTATCGAAGCCGTCCGGATCTGCCCCGGCGATTACCTGGAAATTGTCTCCACCGTCATACATGAAACTATTCACCAGCACACGGTATATCCGGTCATCCTCCAGGGGCTCACCGGTACGGGACAGCAGCCACTGGCCGTCCCGGCGCACCAGGCCGGCAACAACAGGGCGCCCGCCGGACCGCAGCGCCGCCTTGACGGTGGCACCATTCAGCTGGGTGGCGACGATTGTGTTCTCAAATGGCATGACATTGACCAGGTCATTATAGGTAATCTCCCCGGCAGGTAATGACGTGCGGAATCCACCGGCATTGGTAATCGCAATATCGGCGTCCCGGTCCCAGCGCAGCCAGGATTCCACCACGGCCTGCCGGAACTCATCACTACGGAAATCTATCGCCCCGTCACTCCAGGCCACGACCTGGTCCAGCGTCGACTGAAACTGTGACCGCCAGCGTGCCACGATGGCGGCAACTGCGGAGTCTCCAGTCTGCGTTGCCGACGCGGTCTGTCGTCGCGTACCGAACTGGACTTCAAGCAACCGGTCACGTGCCGTGTCGTAACGAAATCTTGCCCGGGCATAGGCAGTGAAATGATAACCCCCACCCAGCAGAATCGTATCACCCGCCCGTTTTGCCACCAGTTCGTTGCAGTGGCCACCGCCCATCAGGTCAATTTCCAGGTCGGCCACTGCCTGCGCCAGGGGCTCAAGAGTGGCCATGCACACGTGGGCAATCACGAATACCAGGTCCGGGTCCCGGGCTTCCAGTTCGTTGACAGCCGCACGTAACGCCACCTCGTAGTCGTCGAACTGCAGGCTGGCAACATGCCGGGGATTGGCCGTGCGGGGCGTGCTGATGGTGGTTAGGCCGACGATGGCCACCCGCAGGCCATTCACCTCCTTCACGGTATAGGGCAGGATGTCCAGTTCCAGGGGTACATTGCCACTGTCGCGCCAGCGGGTGTTGGCACTGAGATGCGGATAGCCTGCCTGGTCGATGCGCTGTTGCAACACCTCCAGGCCAAAATCGAATTCATGGTTGCCAACGGCCGTCGCGTCGTAGCCCATGGCGTTCATGACTTCGACCATGCTTTGTCCCTGGACCCAGGTGGAGATGGCCGGTCCGGTCCAGTTGTCGCCGCCACTCAGCAGCAGGAACGGCCCGTCCACGCTGAACCCTTCACGGGCCCGCCACAGGTCCACCAGGCCGGCAGCCCCCTGTCCTTCTTCCATGCCCTCCATCCAGCCATGCTCGTCATTGGTGTAGAGCACCGTCAGTTCCCGGACTGCCGCGGAGTGCTCACCGCAACCGATGAGCACCAGCAGCAGTGCCGCTGCCAGGTTACGGCCGCTACGCCAGTCGTCACACATCTGTTCTGTAGACTCCCCGGGAAGGAAATTCTGATCAGGGGAATCATAACATTGCTGTTCCCGGGTTACAGACGCATTACGCCGCGTTTTCCAGTGGCCTCGAACGCAGCGACCGGCAGGAAGCCTGTGCCGCTGCTGACCACGCCCGTCCGGGGTACTTTCACTTTGAAAAAGGCCAAGAAAAGCGGTCATTTTTTGCCGTTCAGCGCAGGTCCTCTATTGCAGCGGTACAGGCTTCCTGCCGCCCGCTCCTTGTTTTTGCAAGAGTCGATACGCAGTAGCCCGCCGGGTCAATGCCGACCACTGGATCTCCACGGTTTCAAATCTTCGATAGACAGGCGATGACTTGAACACCAGAATCATTCCTGCGCAAGAATCTTCATTGAGATTTGTGGTATGACAATGACTCCAGAATCAAGGAACCTCTATGCTGCCGATTCGCGACGACAATCCCGTCGTTCTGACACCTTACTCCACTGTTGCCCTGATCGTAGTCAACGGCATGGCCTGGTCCCTGCTGCAGGGACTGGGTACCGAGCCGGCGCTCTCCGGCTCCCTGTGCCTGTGGGCGCTGGTACCCGGTGACCTGCTTGGGACCATACCGCCGGGAAGCAGTTTCCCCGTGGGCGCAGACACGGTGTGTCAGACCGGCGCAACACCTGCCTGGTACACCCTGGTCAGTTCAATGTTCATGCACGGCAGCTGGCTGCATCTGGTTGGCAACATGTGGTTTCTCTGGATTTTCGGCAACAACGTGGAGGATGCCACCGGCCATGGCCGATTCCTGGTTTTTTATCTCCTTTGTGGCCTCGCCGCCGCCGGCCTGCAGCTTGTATTCACCAGCAATCCGGAAATTCCCATGGTCGGAGCCTCAGGAGCTATCGGCGGCGTCATGGGTGCCTACATCCTGTTGTACCCAAGAGTACGGGTACACCTGTTGATTTTCCTCGGCTTTTTCGTCACCACCATTGCCGTTCCTGCGGTATTCATGCTGGGCTACTGGTTCCTGCTGCAACTGATCGGTGGTTTCACCACGGTTACCGGCCAGGGAGGCGGTGTGGCCTTCTGGGCACATATCGGCGGGTTTCTCGCCGGTGCTGTACTGATCCTGGTGTTTCGTAATCGTCGGTTGCTGGACCGTCATCCCTACCATGGCTGGCAGCGACGTTCCCCCGGCCGCAGCTGGCAGCGGGTATCTCGACGACGGAATCGCCGACCCTGATCCAGCCGTTACCCATTTACCCGGGCATGCCCCGACCTCACCACCCGCAACAGGCTCGCCGTGACGCCCGCCGGGGACCGCCAGACCCGGATTACCGGTATTGCCGACGGGAAACCGGGTGTTTTCAACACCAGGTCTGCGCAGTGTCGGGGAAGGAAACGGGCTGGAACCCGGTCTGGCAAAGGGGTAAGCTGTAGTTTTTTCCCGGGTGGCGGCAGGTAACGTCAACAGGAAAGCGGAACATGTAGAAAATACGGGTACGTTATGAAAATTCCGTGGCTAGCACTTTTTCTTCCCTTGCTGGTAACCGTGGCGGGCTGTGTGGCGTCCGACACGCCTAACTTCAACCGCATGAGCGAAGAAGAAATATTTGCCTACAACCTTGACCAGCCACTGATGAAAAAGATTTATTGTTTCGAAGAAAACGAAACCAGCACCTTTATCCGTCGCCGTCGCTGCATGACTGTCGAGAACTACGTCTATCGCCTTGAAAAAGCCGTGCTGACCCTGGACGTAATGCAGCCTACCGGTATCAGTCGGGGACCGGCTCTACGGGATTAGATACCGGGCTTCCCCAAAATCCCCGGGCAGGTATACCGCCAGTTCCGCCGCGGCCGCCTGCCGTTCCCGGGGTTGAAGCGCGAAAACCGACTGGAAGAAACTCAGCACCGCAATCCGCGTAATCATCTGCTGCCTCCCGGGATGTGCCAGCACATCGGTGGGCAGGGTTGCACAAATTTCCGGAATCGCAGCACTCACCTCGATTCCGTCAGCCACGGTGCCCAGTCCCCGGTAGATGTCGTTGGATGAACCTTCGCCGATACTGGCCAATACTGCCCTGCATCCCAGGGTGTCCGGCTGCCCGACAAACCGCAGCAGGGGGTCCGCCATGGCGGTGAATCCCAGGTGAGTTCCTCCCCGGACCGTCAGTAGCGCGCCGCCCGGTACCAGGCGGGGTATCGATGCAGCATGGACCTGGTAATCGATCAGGACATCGGCACTGCCTGCGATCATGAGAAAAGGTATTGGCGCCCTTCGGCCAGAACCGGAATTTCCTCCGTTCTCGAAAAATCGACGTGTAAAGAGTGCGGCCGGCCCGGCGATGGATACCATGGCACTGACCCGGGGATCCTGAAAGCGCGGGTGAAACGTCACCAGGGTAGCTGTCAGTCCGCCCAGTGAATAACCGGCAAGCCCGATGCGCTCCAGGTCGATCTGTCCATTGAACGGCTTTCTTTCACCGGCCAGGGCAAGCACAGCATCGATGAGAAAAGTCACGTCGCTCGGCTGATTGACCAGATCGGCAGGATTGGCGCCGCCGGGGGCGGCAATATTAGTCAGCGGATAATCGGCAGCTGCAACCACGTAGCCATAGCTGGCCAGATGACGCGCCACGTAATCCAGGTCTGTACGAGTCGACAGGAGTCCATGGCTGTAGAGGACAAATGGCAGGTAGCCTGTTGCATCCAGCGGGTACCATAGCGTGGTGTTGAAGGTACGCTGGGGAGCGCCGGCAAACTCGCCATTCCGCGGCGTCGGCCGACTGCTGTCGATGAACACAAAATCCCGCGTACCGATTTCATGGGGACCCGGTTCAAGCCAGCCCCTGCTGTTGGAGCCGGGCGCCGGGGGCGGCGGTGCGGTAACGACCAGCACGACAGCGGTGGTCAGGACCAGCAGCAGAACCAGGGCAAACAGCCCGATGGCGAGTTTCTTTATCATACCGGCTTCTGAATTCCTTCAGCAGGTTTCTGCAGAAAACCAGGGAGGTTTCTGAGCAATACCCTCAACATCAGCAGGACCAGCACTCCCGCGGCCAGCTGCCGCCACAGTGACCAGCCTTGTTCATGTAAAGCCTGTTCTGGCGTAAACGACCAGTCAAAAACCGTGAACAGCTGATTGAGCCCAAGACCACAAAGAATTGCCATGGTTATCACGCCGACCAGGTAGCCGGCCAGTGAGCGGTTACCCAACTGTTCGCGAATTACGCCCATGGTGGCAATGTTGGTCGCCGGCCCGGTTAACAGGAACACCAGGGCAGCTCCCGGTGACGCCCCGGCAAACAGCAGGCCCGCGGCCAAAGGCGTTGACGCCGTGGCGCACAGGTACATGGGCAGACCTATAGCTACCATGATCAGCATGGCCACCAGGCCATCGCCCCACTGCAGGAAAAACGCTTGTGGTACATAGGTGGTGATCAATGCCGCCGCCACCAGTCCGATGACCAGCCATTTGGCAGTATCGGCAATCATTTGCCCGAAACCGTAGTGCACCGCCGCAGCCAGCCGCCCACCAGGACCAGCATCACTGAACCCGCTGTCACCACCCTGGCAACAGTCACTACCGGTTTTCCGCGCCATCGCCACGTTGTCATCGCTTGCCATGGCATGTACCAGGACACCTGCCGAGACAGCACTGAGTAATGCACCCAGGGGCCGGGCCACCGCGAACACCGGACCGAGGATAGCATAGGAATAGGCGATCGAGTCGACGCCGGTCTCCGGTGTTGCCACCAGAAACGAGGCGGTAGCGCTCCGGGAAGCGCCGGCTTTGCGAATCGCCAGTGCGGTCGGAATGACGCCACAGGAACACAGGGGTAGCGGTGCGCCGATAACCGCTCCCCTGACGATGGAACCGAGTCCCGGTCGGGCCAGCTGTCTCTCGACCCAGGAGGAAGGCACAACCTGCTTGATGATACCTGCCAGCAGGTAGCCCACCAGCAGCCAGGGCGCACTTTCCACCATCAGGTGCCAGAAATTGTGCAGCAGTTCCCCGTTCATCACCGACTACCTCCGCGCCACGGGGGACACGATGTCAGCAGCTTCAGCCGGCCCGGAACGGGAATTCCTGCTGGCATCCAGCGCGTCGATAATGGAGCAATGGGTGGCATCCTCCGGGCCGCCGCAACAGCTGTCCAGCAGTGTCCCCAGCGTATTGCGCATGGTCGTCAATTCCCGAATCCTGGCATTCACCTCGTCCAGCTTTCGCCGGGTAATCTCGGTAACCTCTTCACAGGTGTGGCTGGACTTGTCCAGTCGTATCGACAGCAGCACCGCGATGTCATCCAGCGAGAAACCGACATTTCGCGCCGTGCGGATAAACTCGGCCTTGCGCCGGTCCGATTCACTGTACAGCCGGTAACCGGATGCGCTTCTCTGGCTGGCACTGATCAGACCATGCTTTTCATAGAACCGCAGCGTGTGTGTACTCAGTCCGGTTTTTGCCGCAACCTCGCTGATTTTCATCATTACCAGGTCCTCCGGTTGTTGGTGAGGCTATGTTGCCAGGTCAATACCAGGAAGCGCCGCGCCTGCAGTTGTCAGGCCTGACGTTAACAGCCGGCTTGCCGGCGATTGCAGGAGAATTAAAACATTAGAGCTGGGTCTAAGGTCAAGGGTTTCCCGGACTGAGTCAGGACCCCAGTACGCGCTTGAACCAGGCGGAGATATCAGCGATTTCCTGCGGGCAGACCGCGTGTTCCATGGCGTAGGTCCGGTACTCGGGATTCAAACCAAGACTCTGCAGGGTCGATTGGCTGCGTTGACCGAGTTCCTCCGGCACAATCCCATCGGCAGTGCCGTGGCAGATGAAGATGGGGATCTTCAGGTTGTTGGGGCTGATGCTGATGCGATCGGCAGTGGCGAAATAGGTGGACAGCGCCAGGACACCGCCCAGAGGCTCGGGATAGCTCAGGGCGGCATGGTAGGCTACGGCACCGCCCTGGGAAAACCCGGCCAGAATGATCCGGCGACTGTCGATGCCCCGCTCGATTTCGCGATCTACCAGGTCCTGGATCCTGCGGGCCGACTCCAGCAGTTGACTGTCATCCAGCTCCCGATCCACATCAAAACTGAAGATATCGTACCAGGCAGGCATCACGTACCCGTTGTTGATGGATACCGGGATAGACGGGGCATGGGGAAACACGAATCGGATCCCGTAGCTTTCGGCAAGTTCCAACTGGGGTAGCAGCGACGCGAAATCGTTGCCGTCGGCACCCAGGCCGTGCAGCCAGATTATCGATGCGGTAACCGGCGTATGGCGTGGTACCGCAATTTCAATAGCAGGTAGGTAGTCCACGACGCAATTTTATCAGTGGCTGGCCCGCATGCCATCCATTTCCGCCAGTTTCTCGATAAGTTCCTCCACCCGGGTGCTGTAGCCCCACTCGTTGTCATACCAGGAAATCACTTTCACCATGCGCTCCTCGATAACCTGGGTAAGCAGGGAATCAAAAATACTGGAATGCGGATTACCGATAATGTCGCTGCTGACGATGGGATCCTGGCAATATTCGAGAATGCCCCTGAGGGGGCCGGCGGCTGCCTTGGCCATGGCGTCATTAACCGCCTCGACGGATACATTTTTCTGCAGGTTGACGGTCAGGTCCACCAGGCTGCCATCCGGCACCGGAACACGCATTGCCAGGCCATCCAGCTTTCCGGCAAGTTCCGGCATTACCAGGCCGATGGCCCGTGCCGCACCGGTGGAAGTCGGCACGATATTGGTGGCGGCATTCCTGGAGCGGCGCTTGTCCCGGTGCGGGGCATCAATGAGGCGCTGATCGGAGGTGTAGGCGTGTACCGTGGTGAGCAGACCCCGTTCTATCCCGAAGGCTTCGTGCAACACCTTGGCCAGCGGAGCGGCACAGTTGGTTGTGCAGCTGGCATTGCTGATGATGCGGCTGTCCGCGGTAACGACATGATCATTGACGCCGGCAACCAGCGTCGCATCCAGGGGGTCTTTACAGGGCACGGTCAGAATCAGGCGACGGGCGCCGGCATCCAGGTGCTTGTTCAAATCGGCAAGTTGACGAAAGGCACCGGAACTCTCGATGACGTAGTCGACCTCCAGCTCCTTCCAGGGCAGTTTGGCCGGGTCCCTTTCCATCAGTACCTCAAATGGGTCACCGTCGATAACCATGGTACTGCCTTCACAGCTGACCTTACCGGGAAAGATGCCGTGGGTGCTGTCATACTTGAACGCGTAAGCCAGTTGATCCGGCGTCGACAGGTCGTTGACCGCCACCACGTCGTAGTGCCGATGCAGTTTGGCTATCCTCATGATGGTCCGCCCGATGCGGCCAAATCCATTGATTGCGATGCGTGGTATTGCCATTCCCTACCTCCTGGATAAATGATCAGGGACCCTCTGATGAATTCTGGAAGTGCTCTGGCTTCCAACATGCATCAGAGGGCCCCTGGTTTGTATACGTCGGATAACGAGCCTGTCGACGCCAGTCTCCGCAATCTGACCATGATAGGCAAATACATACGCCACTTGCCAGCAGGTTATGTCTCTACAACACAGCCGGACTATCGGGATTTTCGACCGGGAGCAGGCAGGTCTGTTACGTCAACTCCAGCCGGTACAGGTCAAGCCGGCGATCCAACAGGTTGCGCACCGACCCCTCATTGTGCAGAACCTTCAACTTATGCATATCCAGATCCGAAAACAGCAGCATTTCAGTGTTGGGCGTTGCCTCGGAAAGAATCGCGTCGTGGGGAAAGCTGAAATCTGAAGGCGAAAGTACCGCGGAATGCCCGTACTGCACATCGAGGCTGTCTACCGCCGGAAGATTGCCGACACTGCCCGCCAGTACCACGTAACATTCATTTTCAATGGCCCTTGCCTGGGCACAGAGTCGTACGCGCAGGTAACTGTTCTTGGTATCCGTCCAGTACGGAACAAAGATTATTTCGACCTGCTGATCTGCCAGAATGCGGGATAATTCCGGAAACTCGATATCGTAGCAGACCAGGATTCCCACCCGACCGGCATCGGTGTCGAATACGGCCACCCGGTCGCCCCCCTGGAAAACCCAGTCCCTCTTCTCGTGGGGTGTAATATGAATCTTGCGCTGCTCGTCCACCTGACCGCTACGATGGCAGAGATAGGAGACGTTGTACAGGTATTCACCGTCCTTGAGAGGCATGGACCCGGCCACGATATTGGCATTGTACTCAATCGCCATTCTCGACATGGCGTCTCTTAGCGGCTCAGTGAATTCAGCAAGGAAACGAATCGCCTGCATTTGCGAAGATGAGTCGGTCAATGCCATCAGCGGCGCGTTGAACAACTCGGGAAACACGATAAAATCGCTCTGGTAATCTGATACGGTATCGACGAAAAATTCCACCTGTTCCAGCAACTGCTCCAGTGAATCGACGGCGCGCATCTGCCACTGAACCGCCCCGACCCGCACTACCTGCTTGGGTGTATCGAGTACCTTGTCTTCGCTTTCGTACAGAATATTGTCCCATTCCAGCAGCGTGGCATAGCCGGCGGACTCTTCGTCCTCCGGCAGGTACTGCTTCAACAGCCGCTTGACGGTAAAGTCATTGGACAGCTGAAAGCTGAGGATGGGGTCGTATATCTCCCGGCGACGTACTTTTTCGATATATTCGGTGGGTGACAGGGAATCGCCATAATTGTGGTAGTTGGGTATCCTGCCGCCGGCCAGTATGGCCCGCAGGTTGTATTGCCGGCACAGCTCCTTGCGGGCATCGTAAAGTCGCCGACCAAGACGCAATCCACGGTGGCTTTCCCTGATGATCACATCGAGGCCATACAGCGCGTCGCCATTGGGATTATTGAATACCCGGTCATTATTATCCACCACGTCCTCATACTTATGAGGGTTGGAATAGCGATCATAGTCGACCTGCACACTCAGGGCGATGCCCACCAGTTCATCGTCGTCGATGATGCCGAACTGCGCCTCTGGAAACGCCTCGATCAGGCTGGCAATGGTATGACGGGGCCAGGAACCACCGAGGTCTGGAAAGCCCTCGTCCATGAGAAGTTTAATCCTGGGATAGAGATCCATCGACAGGTTACAGATTTCCAGGCGCGCGTTTTCGATAGACATGGCAACACTCAAACCAGGCAGAATAAATTAAGAAAGCCGCACAGACTACGGTATGCCATGTTACCAAGTTCCGGGCATCCGCATCAGTCCCTGTAATCGGCAAGACACCTCGTCAGTGAACTCGCCTGAAAGCCAGAATAATTCCCTGATCAATCAGAGGTTCTTTAATGAGTGGAGCCAATTCTGTTGATCCCTGCCGATACAAGAGGAATAAACTGCGGCTCACTTGAGGGAAAGACTGATGTCTATCAACCCGGCAATTCTTCATGCCATTGAATTCAGTGAAAAAAGTCAGTCCGAGCTAACTGATGATAAAGCGATAGAGAAGGCGGTTCAGGGTGTTGACATGGCCTGGATTCACCTCGATATGACCAATCCGGAAGCGCGAAAGTGGCTGGAAAACGATTTTTCGCTGCTGGACGATATCATTGTCGACGCGCTGCTGGCCGAGGAGTCCCGGCCCAGGATAGTGGAATTTGAAGACGGTATCCTGCTTATACTCCGCGGTGTCAATCTCAACGAAAACTCCGAGCCGGAGGACATGGTGTCGGTTCGCATGTGGATCGACGAGAAACACATAGTCAGCACCAGGCGACGTCCTTTGAAAGCGGTTATCGATACCCGACGCAGGATCCTGGCGGGTAAAGGGCCAAGATCCGCCGGCGAATTCGTCACCAGCCTCACGGCCCGGATGCTGGAACGGATGGAACCGACTTTTACCCAGCTCGACGAGACACTGGACAATCTTGAAGAAGTGATCATGGAAGTCCCGCGCACCGAGGAACGCCAGGAGATTACTTCGGTGAGGAAAAAGGCGATCATGTTCCGTCGCTATATCGCTCCCCAGCGGGATGTGATTGCCAGGCTGCGTACCACTGAAGTTTCCTGGCTTGACGACACCCAGAAACGTCGACTGCAGGAATCACTTGACCGGATTATCCGCTACGTGGAAGACCTGGATACAATTCGTGAGCGGGCCGCTATTGTAAAGGATGAACTGACTACAGCGCTGTCAGACCGGATGAACAAGAACCTCTATATCCTGTCGGTAATCGCTGCGATTTTTCTGCCCCTGGGCTTTCTTACCGGGCTGCTGGGCATAAACGTCGGCGGTATTCCGGGTGGCGACAACCCCATGGCATTTGGAATGTTCTGCGCGTTCCTGGTGACCGTTGTACTGATTCAGGTCTGGCTATTCAAGAAAATGAAATGGTTCTGACTGAACGAATAAGGGCAGTGGGCTCGCCTGCAAGCCCCGACCGGCGATGAAGATGCCGACAACAGGTATTATCAGTGCGCCAATAATCTGAAAACTGTATGTAACCAGGTATTCCACAACCATGTTATATTTCTGTGTCACCTGCTCCAGTACCTGCTCCAGTACCTGCTCCAGTACCTGTTCCATAGCTTGGACACCCCGTTAGTTTAAAAGAACACTATCACAGCCGCCACGCAGCACTATCCCGGGAATATGCTGACTGTCTGGTAGTTTCCAGCGAATTTTCTGGTAAACTCGGAACCCTTCCAATTACTAAGGACTCTCTGATGAATTTTCTGTCGAAACAGATCAGTTCGAAGTGGGCACGTTGCCTGGCTGACAGGTGGCGGGGAAGTTTGCCTGAAATTCCACCGCTGTTTGCCGGGAGACCCGGTGTTCCGTTTGTGGCGGCAGTCCTGGGAATGGTCCTGCTGAGCAGCACACCGCTCAGCGCCCGGCAATCCGTTGACCCGGTTTCCATAGCCGGTTCCTGGGCGGGAACCCTGGTCATCGGCAGAGATGAATTCGACCTGACCTTTAACCTGACCGAACAGGACGACAGCTACTCGGCGGCCCTGATCAGCAGACAGTTGGGTATTTACGGCATGCCGGCGGAAGTGGTCACCCTGGATAACAGCCGCCTGACCATCCGTTTCGACCTGCTGGCAGCGGAGTACACCGGTCGGGTCAGACTGGACGATTCAGGTGCAAACGTGGCTTTCATCGACGGTGAATGGTTTCAGGAAGGCGAGATGGTTCCGATTATTCTGCGCCCGGCTGACGGGCAGTAGCCGGTACTCCTATTCAACCATCGCCGGGCATCCCTCAGGACACCTGTTGCCGTTCCCGGGCCGGCTTCGCGGCTACAGCGGAATCCAGGTAACAAACCCTCGGCTTTCGACGCCTGTATCAGGCGTGGGGCGCCGGGGCAGTTTCACACCCCGGTCAGAAAGTACCGCTCATGCGCAGGGTGACGACCCGACCCGAGCCGTTGCACATGTATTCGACTTCCTCCACTAGCCCGCTACTGCGGCGACCATCGAAACGGACCCTGTCGCGACAGAACTGGCCGTCATTCAGGTTACGCGAATCCAGTCGGAAAGTGACGTTATTGGCAGTCCTGACTTCGACAAACGCCATGGTAAAAGGATCGTTATAAGTGGCCTCGATATCCTCCAGGTCCCACAGCTTGTTGTCGCCATTGAAGTTATTATTGAAATTAAGGCCGTAATTCATGTTCCAGGCGGGAACATCATGGCGAAATCCGAAGCCGAACTGGCCCTTGCTGTAATTGTTGAAACTGCGCACTTCGCCGGTAATGGGGTCCTTGACTTCGGATTCACGGACGCTGGCGCGGGAAGTCACCAGTACATTGGGCAGATCCAGCATGGTAAGCCTCACGCTGCTGTTCAGTTCGAAAACCCACATGTCGCCCCTGCCGGTATTACCCCAGGCAGAATTCAGTGAATCGTCGGACGACGATACGTCGATACGCTGTCGGAAATCATAATGCCGATGCTTGTACAGGCTGGCACTGAGAACTCCCATGTCCTCGGGTAAACGGTATTCGGTCTGCAGGTTATAACTCCACCAGTAATCCGGTCGCAGCCCGGCGTTGCCAGCCTGGGTATCGGCGTCGACGTCATCATTGTCGGTAACGGCGGTAAAATCGGCAAAGCTGAGCTGCCTGACCATTTTCTCCACCATCATCCGCAGCTGTAGTGTCGGCGTGATATTGAATCGGTAGTCCACTTTGGGCTTGAAGAAATCAAAGTCACGCTGCCTGCTGGTATCCCCTGACTGGGTGATTTCCGATGTCTCGTAGACCAGCGACGTCTCCACGCTCATGCGTGAATTGAGCTGCCAGTTGTGAATGGCGAAGGGCTCGTAACGGATCTCGTTGACGGTGGTATCGGCATTGGCAACCGCCACGGGAACCAGGCCGCCATGGGCGGGAGATGACTCACCGCTGCTCAGGTCCAGTCCCAGGGCCAGGCTGGAGTCCAGTTCAGTCTCCGCCCTCTCCAGGCCGAATTCGATATCCTGCCCGTCCAGCAGTCCCATGGTGTAAGAGCCACGGACAATTCGCTCTTCGAGTATGCTGCTGGAATCGAGGAACAGGTTCTTGTTCTCGCTGCCGTCATCACGTATCTCGAAGCGCTCACGGGTACTGGCCTGATCGTTCTGGTTGGCGATACCCAGCAGCTTGAAGCGATGACCGTTTGCAAACCGGTACTCATAATCGCCGCCGACTTCCCAGTTGCTTTGCGCTCCCGGGATGTCTTCCCGCTCCATGTAAGACAGGTTCAACCCGTCTTTCAGGTCAGTGGTGGTACGGGCAATGTCGGTCGGATTGTCATCCTCCTGGAAAAGCGCATTGACGCGCACACTGCTGCGATCGGTCAGCTGGTAATCCAGGTTTGTTGAAAGCGAATAGGTGGTCTGCTCACGAATACGGTCTTCATCGATGCGGTCGTTGGGTGAACCGTCCGCGAGAACACTGAATTCTTCCAGCTCACGGTGGTTATAACGTGGTTCTGCGGAGGCGCTGACCAGGAAATTCAGGTCCCCGGTCTGGCCACCGTAAGCGAATGACCCGCCCGGCTTGGATTCCGAATCCTGGTAATAGTCCATGTTGGCTTCGTAGGAAATACTGGTTTCGGACAGTGCCTCGTAGAGCACCACGTTGACTATCTGGTTACTGCCCCGCACATCCAGTTCACCGGAAGTGCCGCGAATGATCTCGATGTAGTCAACCTGGTCGGATGAAATTCTTTCCAGCTGCGCCTGGCTGCTGTTGCTTTTTCCGGCCGTCCGCTTGCCGTTGATCATGATCTCCGTGCCGTTACCGCCACTGCCCAATCCCCGCCCGCCGCGACTGGCACTGCCACCACGCGACCCGCCTCCCTGCACCCTGATGCCGGGAATACGATTCAACATGTCCTGGGCCGTCACCGGTGCCCACTCGACAAAGTAATCAGCGGGGTAGATCACCGTCGAATCGTCTTCCGCTGTTTCCTGTGCCCGGGTCGGCGTAGTACAGAACAGGGCAGTCAATAGTACGAGGGGAAGAATGGCACGGGTATTTTTCATAGCGGGGTCACTGCAGCTGAGTTTCTGGTGTTGATTCACTGTTTTTTGGAAGTCCGGTCCGGGCGAGGACACGCCCCCAGCCAGCCTGAACGACTTATTCTAGTGAATACTTGAGTGCAGTACTGTGACAAATTGTAAGGTTATCAAGGGGTCGGCATGGGCCGTGGCGCCGGTAGGGAGGCTTGGCCGGTCCGGCGCCCCTTGAGACAGGTCTGCGGAAACCGGTTATCCCGACTACTGGCCTGGTCCCCGCTGATGTTCCTTACTGTGGGCACGGGCATCGACGATGATCTTCAGGACTATCAGTAGAACCAGGGCAAGCACCGGGGCATCGAGAACCTGGGTCAGAAAACCGCCGAAGATGATGGTCACGTGCATAATGACAATGCGCTTGTAGGGCGCCCCCATCTGTTGCTGGACCGTGATCCCCCGGTATTCCCGGCGCCCGAGGAAGTTCAGCTGGAACGAGATCCCGTGACTGATGAACAGGCCCAGCAGCGCCGGCCAGAGGAAGACAAAATCCGCCAGTACCTGGCCAATATCGGGGTCTGCGGAGCTGGCGTCAGCCAGGAACAGGGCATAGATAAACAACAGGTGGCCGACCATGAAAGCGCCGAAATGACCTACGAAAAAGGGACCCAGCAGCAGCATTGACCAGCGACCGATCACCCACATTTTCAGCAGGTTGTAAAAACCGATAATCGCGCTCTCGGCCCAGAACACCAGCATGATGTCACCGATTTCCCAGTTGCCCAGCAGCACACCGGCCAGCGGGATGAGATTTGCCAGCACGAGTATCCAGATGGACGTCGCCGACCCGGAGAGCCCGTTCAGAAGCCCCGGGACCGGGGTGCCTGGAACACCTCGAGCAGCAGAGAAACCGGCTGCCATCCCGGAGCCGGTCGCCGTCGTCGGCACTGCCGCTGCGGTATCGATGGCTTCTTCCCTGATACGCCGGATTATGGCCTGTGCCTGGTTCTGGTCGAGTCTGGAACCCAGCCTGATTACCCTGCCGCCGTAATCGAAGGCCAGGTGATCACCGCGCCAGCCGAATCCTGATGCAGCAGCCGCCGCCCTGTCGGTTACCGGTTCCCAGCGGAGATTTTCTATCCCCGATGCCCGGAAATCCGCACCCAGTCCCAGGCGGAGGACCTCCACCCGCAGGGTCAACCCTCCCGGTCGCAACTGCACCGTCTCGACGCCAAACGCGAGCAACAGAAACGCCGCCAGCAGCAACAGCACGCCTACCGACCAGCCCAGCAGCCAGAACAGGCTGAACAGCATGAACACCAGGCCGGACAGGCTGTCATCGTCGCTACCGTCCAGAAAACCACCAACCATAAGGAAGGGAATACAGAACACCACCAGGGCAATACCGGCCACGCTGATAAAGAGCGGGGATCGCTGAAAAGGCAGGATGAACAGCCGCACATTCCGCCTCGGAGACGTCAGTCGCAGACCCATACGAAAGCGCGGCGCCAGGACTCCCAGATCCCTGAACCCGGTAAAGCGACTTGTCAATCTGCCTGTCCTGCGGGTTTTCATGGAGCAGTTCCCGTAAGTCTGTCCCGCATCCTGTAGTCGATACCGGTCATGGTATTCCCCTGGTGCCGTTATCCTGGCGACAGCCTGGTACTGCCAAACTCACCGGGCCAGGTTTCCTGGCTGGCGATGCCAGGCAGTAGAGGCTTAATAACGGTCATCGACTCCATGAGCCAGTACCAGTTTCTGCTGCCGCTGCGGTATTCCTGAACCGTGGCAATGATCTCAGCTCACACCTTGCACCTTACCCGTGGAGGGAGTTTACAATAGAAGCCCAGCCACAGGCGGAGCAAGCAGATCATGGCACACCTCGACAGCAGGCGCAGGTTTCTTTCCCTTGGACTAATCGGCGGCAGTGCATGCGTCCTCTCGCCACTGCTTTCCCTGCACGCTGCCATGGCGCAGTCATCAGAGCCACTGCGGATTGGCATTATCGGTTCGGGAAGAATAGGCGGATCCATCGGCCTGCGCTGGGCGGAAGCCGGGCACCACGTGCTGTTTTCATCGCGCAACCCCGATGAGCTGGAAGAGCTGGTGGCCCAGGCCGGCAGCAATGCCCGGGCCGGGTATCCGGCGGACGCCGCGCGGTTTGGCGACGTGATCCTGGTGGCAGTCCCCTATGGCGCCATGCCACAGGTTGGCAGGGATTTCGCGCCGCTGATGCAGGACAAGATCGTGATTGATTGTGGCAATCCCCGTGCTGACCGCGACGGTCCCATGGCCAACGAGGCCATCGCCAGGGGCACGGGGGTGACGTCGGCAGAACTTTTTCCCGGAGTCAGGCTGGTCCGGGCCTTCAATGCCATCAGTTTCCTCATGGTGCAGAACGAAGCCCACCGGGCGGGTGAATTGATCGGCGTACCCATCGCCGGCGACGATCCCGAGGCCGTGGCGGTGACCCGGCAGCTGGTCCGGGATGCAGGCTTCGAGCCGGTGGTGGTGGGCGGCCTGGAGCGGGCCAGGGACTTTGACCGGGGTACAGACGTGTACGTACGGGGCATGACCGCTACGGAACTGCGGCAAGCGCTGAACCTGTCACCCGCCGCCAGCCAGGACTGACAACCGCACCGCCAGGCATTCCCAACAGGCCACGCCATGTCTACTTTTCGCAATCGTGCCCTGGACCAGTTTCCCATGGTCCTGCTCACACTGATCAGCATCATCCAGGCGCTGGCACTGGAACTGCTCTGGTCGAAAATCACCGGCACCGGCAATCTCTGGGCCGTGAATTCGACCAGCCTGGTGAACTGGGGAATGATCAGCGTTACCTTTCTGGGCATCCTGCAGATCTGGATCATGTACTCCAGCCTGGTGATGGGCTTTCGCTGGACTCCGACACTGCGGGATTCCATATTCCCATTTATTATCGGCATTCAGGAATTCATGCTGGTGGAATTCATCGATACCCCTTACCGGGGCTACTGGCTGTTGACCCTGGCGTCGATTTTCGTCTCGGCCAACATAATGTCCCACGTCAGTTTTCGCCGTGCCCGGGAAGAACGTGACAATGATCTGTTTTTCCGGGCAAGAGCCAGGGCTACCTGGCGGGATTTCAAATGGGCTTATTTCGTCATTTCCACGTTAACCTTCCTGGGCATCGTAAGTGGCTGGGTAAGTGACAGCGACGTTGTGCCGCTGATTGCCACCATATTTGCCAATGCCATGCTGCTGGTACAGATTTTAGCCTCCCGAAGGCTGTGGCGGGCAATCCTGGAAACTACCGAGGACTGACCTGTCCTGGCATCAACGGGCTGCCACGTTCACTATCCAAGGAGCAACACATTGCTGGAAACAAGTTATCTTAACGGGGAATTTTTACCCTCGGGGGACGCCCGGGTCTCTATTTTTGACCGGGGATTCCTGTTTGGCGACGGAATTTACGAAGTGATCCCCGTAGTCAATGGCGTTTTGATCGACCGGGACTATTTCCTCGAACGGCTATCCAGAAGCACCGGAGAGATCGACCTGGCGTGGCCCTGTGAAGCCAGCCAGCTGCTTGCCGTGCTGGAGGAACTTATCGTCCGGAATTCCCTCGTGGAAGGCTATGTTTACCTACAGTTTACCCGCGGCGTTGCCCAGCGGGAGTTTCAGTACCCTGCAGATGTCACGCCGACCTTCATGGCGTTCGCCAGTGCCCTGTCCATCCTGGACAATCCACTGGCAGCATCCGGTGTATCGGTAATCACCGTGGAAGATCTCCGCTGGAAGCGCCGTGATATCAAGTCACTCAACCTGCTGGGACAGTGCATGGCCAAACAGCAGGCGGCGCTTTGCGGCGCCTACGAGGGCTGGATGACCGAGCAGGGATTCGTTACCGAGGGAGCTTCCTCCTCGGCATTTATCGTGAAAAACAACACCATTGTTACCCATCCGCTCTCCAGTTCGATACTCCCCGGCATTCGCCGACGGGTGATCCTGGAACTGGTGGAGGAACAGCAGATTTCCGTGGAACTCCGCCCCTTCCAGGTGGAAGAAGCCCTGGAGGCGGATGAGGCCTTTCTCAGTTCGGCAACCACGCTGGTTTTGCCGGTAACCCGCATCGATGACAATCCCGTCGGTAATGGCAAACCGGGACCGGTGGCCGCCCTCGCCCGTGACCTCTACCTGGCACAGGTAAAGGCGACGGCCGGGCTGGACAGGAAATCCGTCAGTCAGTGATCGCCTGGTGCGCCAGAACCTGAAAATCCTGACGAATATTGATATGGCTGTAAGGCCTGACCTGGGTCAGGAGGATACCGATCAGTTCTTCTTCACGGTCGATCCAGGAAATGGTGCCATAGGCACCACCCCAATAAACCGAGCCCCGGGAAAGCGGTGTTGCCGCTGCTCCCCGGTCTTTGACTACAGCCCAACCCAGGCCGAAGCCGAAGCCCGGACCCGGCAGCCACAGGGGCAGATCGCCGGTGTGGTTTTCCATCATCAGGTCGACGGTGACCGGTGACAGCAGGCGCACTCCATCCAGTTCACCCCCGTTAAGCATGGCCGCCTGAAAACGCAGGTAGTCATGGGCCGTGGACACCAGCCCGCCGGCACCACGGAAAACCTGCCGGTTGTCAGCCGCTATCCAGCTGCTGTCGTTGTTACCGGGATCCTGCAGTACGATGCGGTTGTTATTGGGTCCCGGCCGGTACTGCGACATCAGCCGGCCCCCCTTGTCGTCATCCAGGAAAAAATGCGTGTCGGTCATACCCAGGGGCTGGAAGATCCGCTCTTCGAAGAATTCGTCAAGGGGTTGTCCTGAAATGACCTCCACGAGTCTGCCCACCACGTCGGTGGCCTGGGAATATTGCCACTCTTCACCCGGGCTGTAGTTCAACGGCAGCGCTGCGATTCTGGCGACATAGGATTCCAGGGTATCGTCGGGACGTATCGCCCGTTGGCTCGCATAAAATTCGGTGTTACCGCGGTAATTATTGGCAAGACCTGCCGTGTGCGTCAGCATGTCGCGAATAGTCGCTTCCCGCTTAGCCGGAACCAGGTGCCCCGTTTCACCGCTGGCGTCGCTGGTGGTTGATACCATCGGCCTGGCGAAGGCCGGGATAAACTTGCTGACCGGATCATGTAACTGAAACCTGCCCTCTTCCCACAGCATCATCAGGGCTACCGAGGTTATAGGCTTGGTCATGGATGCGATGCGGAACATGGCGTCCTTGCGCATGGGCCTGCCGGACTCCAGGTCCATGAAGCCACGTGACTCGAAGTGCACTACCTGGCCCTTGCGGGCGATCAGCGTAACGGTTCCCGGTACCAGCCGGTAGTCGATATAGCGCTGCATCACCGGCCCTATCCTGGCCAGCCGTTCCGCCGACATGCCCACAGACTCCGGAGACTCCGCCATGGGCAGACCCGGGTCAGTGTTCTCCTGCCCGTGACTGTTGGCGGCAACGGTCAGTCCCAGCGCCAGGGCAACCAGAAATCGCGCGATAAACAGCTTGTTTCGTGCGGTGGGGGAAGTCCGGATCATCGTGTAACCTCTTGTCAGGATTTGGCATCGACTTCCTGTCGATTCATAAGCGTTACCCTGCTGTCGCAGGCTGTTGCTGGATTTGTTCTCTTTATATACCTGCCTAAATACAGAATCAACCGGACCGGCACCGCCGGTGCTCAGCGCGGCACAAAGCCTCTGTCACTGATGGCAAGCAATGCCTGCAAGGAGTTGCCGCCGGTCGGAAGTTCAAGGGGACTGCCAGGGGAGTCATGGCCAGGGGCTGGGTGGTGCAGCGTGGGGTCAGATTGGAACCGGTGCCACCGTGGCAGGCTCAACCCACCGTCTTGTCATTGGCATAGGTCTGTTCAACTTTTTCGCCATTGGCATAAACCAGGTAACCCGGCCCGTGCCGTTCTCCCTGGCGCCACAAGCCCACGTAGCGATCACCGTTGACCATGGTCAGCGTCCCATGGCCGTGAATCTGCTGATTCTGACACTGACCCCGGTAGTGGTCGCCGTTAGCCCAGGTGTAAGTACCCGCCCCGGAACCGCTCTCACAGCTGTTGGACACCCAGCGACTGACCTGGGCCTGGATAGAAAGTGGAATTATCAGTATAAATACAGGAAACAGTCTCATGGAGGTCATACTAGCAAGGCCGGTCCGGTAGAAAATGTTAAGCAGTTCCAACATTACCGGTTTATTTCGCCATATCCCTATGTCAGGGGACCTCGGCGTGTTTCCATAATCAAGCAAAGGTTTCTTAAGGCGGAGTCTCAAGTTTGACGCACAAGTCCAGCGGGAGCCGCACCTTCTGTGACTACCCTGTCGCCCGCGCTGTTCAGGGCTTCTGTTCAGAGCCTCAGTTCAGCTTGGCCCGAAGCACCTGTCACTTCAGTGACAGCATCGATCACGGCCCCAAAAAAAAAGCGAAGCGGGTGATCACACGCGCTTCGCTTTGTCAGCGAGGTTCCCTAGAACGTATTCAATTCCAGCGGCTTGAAGCCGTCTTCATGCTGCGCCACGTAATTGACAATCATGTCCGGGGTTACCGGCACCCGATTGAACATGTGACCATCCAGGGCATCGGCAATGGCACTGGTGATAGCAGCAACCGCCGAACCCTGGGAGGGTTCACCGACGCCGCGACCGCCGGCAGGATTGTAGGGATCCGCAATATCCACGGCCCCGTTCTTCATCTCCGCCGGGACATCAAGAATCGTGGGCAACTTGGCCTGGTAGATACCCACGTTGGCCGGCAGGCCATTCTGTGGATCGTAAACATGCCGCTCGAATGCCGCCATGCCGAAACCCCAGACCGCGCCGCCATTAATCTGCTGAGACAGACCGTGGGGGTGAATGACGGTACCGCAATCTGCGACACCCACGTAATCCAGGATTTCGTACTTGCCGGTATCCAGATCGATTTCAATCTCGGCCATGCTCACCATGAGACCGGGAGCGATGCCCCGTTTGGGCAGGTTGTCCCTGGCGACGCCGATCAGTCCACTGCCGGCCAGTGCCTGAACCGCACGCACGGTAGTGGGGTGGATATCCTGGGGATATTCCTCGCCGCTGAACACACCACCCAGTTCGATGGCCCTGGCAGCCGCCTCACCGTAGGTCATGCCCCGTGACTCGTCGTCGGTGCGGAACACCCGTTCACCGCCGATACTGTAGTCGTCGGGGCTGCCACCAAATTCCACGGCGGCAATTGCCTTGAGTTTCTGCACCGCATCCTCGGCAGCCACCCAGTTGGTCCGCGTGTGGGTGAAAATCGTGTTGCTGCCACCCTGGGCGGAAGCGTGGGGCAGGTGTGAGTCCGTCCGACCAGCCACGATCTCACAGCTTTCCCAGCTGCACTGCAGCACTTCCGCGGCGGCCCGGGTGGTATCGGCATAGGAATAGGTTCCCAGGTTACCGGCACCGCTGTGCAGATGAATCCTGCCATCCGGTGTTATCCGGACCAGCCCGTCGTAGCCATTACCGCCCGCTGAGTGATAACCGAGGCCGACACCGAGCCCGCGCACCTTGTTGCCGTTGCGGACCCGCGGCTGACCTTCCCGTTCATTCCAGTTGAACATGCCGGCAGCCTGGTCAATGGCCTCGGCCAGGTAGGCACTGGTAACCGGGCCACGATCCTCGTACACCGGGGATTCGCTGTGCGGCGCATTGACCCGCCTGAATTCCATGCGGTCCATACCGATCTGCCGGGCCACGGCGTCCATGATAGGCGCGATGGCGGCTGACATTTCATTCTGCCCGGGTCCACGTTGCGCCCCTTTGGGCGTGGTGTTGGTGAACACAGGAATATTGCGCAGGCGCATGGCGGAAGGGGTATAGACCACGGACAGATGTTGGGCGGAGGCGGAAGCACTGTTGCGTCCGGTGGGTCCACCGTCGCTGATGATGATGACGTCCATGGCGGTTACCCGGCCATCGTTCCTGGCGCCCACCTTGACCCAGCCCTGCATGCCTGGTCGCCCGACGCCAACATAATATTCCTGTTCCCGGGTGATGCGCAGCTGCACCGGCCTGTTGAGAATGCGGGAGAAGTGGCCACAGACTCCCATCATGGGGTAGGACCTACCCTTGGATCCGAATCCGCCGCCGGTTGCCTGATTGATCAGCACCAGGTCTTCTTCCGGGATCCCCAGCATCGCGGCCAGGCTCTCCAGCACCGCGCTCTGGCTCTGGGTGGAACCATAAAAATAACACTTGCCGTTTTCCCAGTAGGACATGGCGCTGCGTGGCTCCAGGCTGTGGTGCGGCGTGCCGGCGGTGACAAAGGACTGCTGCACCACCACGTCCGCCTCCGCGAAGCCGGCCTGCAGGTCCCCGTATTCCCAGCCTCCGGCAAAATCCACGTTGCGGGGCTCGGCACCGCTGCGAAAGCGCTGGATTTCCGCCGCGGGCCACTTGATGGTGGCGAAACCACCGCGGATAGTGGCGTTTTCGTCAGCCAGTTCCTCGGTCTGGTTCAGCACATTGCCATCGGGGTAGGCATTGGGGCCACCCTCCACCAGGCTTTCCAGGGGATCGGTGACAAATTCCCGGTATTCGAATTGGACGTTGACCCGTTCCAGCGCCGCCTCGGCGATCTCCTCGGATATCGCGGCAATAGCCAGGATCGGTTGACCGACATAGGTGACGTCCGCCGAAGCCAGCATGGGATCTGCCGGGGCATCGGACGGCGGCAGGTCTTCCGCCGTGATGATGCCCAGCACACCGTCCATGCGCAGTGCTTCAGAGGCATCGATGTTGATTACCCGGCCACTGGGTATCGGGCTGGTATAGAGCCGCGCATGAACCATGCCTTCGCGCTGGTAATCCTCGACATACTTTGCTTCGCCGGTCACCTTACCAATAGCGTCTGGCGGGGTGTAATTCTTGCCGATATGCATAAAGGTCATGACAGCAACTCCGCGGCGCGCATCACGCCGTTCAGGTAGTGATCGTAGGCTCCGCAGCGACACAGATTACCGGCCAGCGCCTGTCGGGCCTGTTCTCGGGTAGGATTCGGATTGGCCCGCAGCAATGCCTCGGCCGACATGACCTGGCCCGGCGTGCAGAACCCGCATTGGGGAGAAAGTTCCTCGACAAATGCCTGTTGTACGGGATTGAGCGTGCCGTCGGCGGCCCGCAAGCCCTCCACGGTGGTGATGGCGTGGCGTTTCACCGTGTGGGTGAGAACCGAGCAGGCGTAGTTGGCGACATCGTCCAGCAACACCGTGCAGGCGCCACACTCGCCCCGGTTACAGGCGACCTTGGTGCCGGTAAGACCGAGCTTGTTGCGCAGCGTAAAGGCCAGGGTTTCCTGGGGTGCCACATCGACCCGCCGCTCCACGCCATTGATAGTCAGGGTAAGCAGCCTTTCGGTGACTGTACCGGCAGCGGACTGGGCGGTCAGATAGAATCCTGTTCCCGACGCTGCTGCCGCGCTGGAAAATATGACGCCCTTGATGAATCGTCTTCTGGTTAATTTGGGGTTCACGACCTGCTACTCCGTTTGAATTGTGGTTGAGGAAGGTGCGAAAGCCGCATTGCACCACGGTTGTTCTTGTTTCGTTCTGGAGTAACTACTAACCTAACTGCCTGTGGTCGAAAAATCAACGCAGACTGTCGTACGGGAACGCATCAGATCAGCTACTGCCCGGCCGCCGGGAGCCTGTGTTAGTCTTGTCAGTCTTAGGTAACTTCTGATTAATCAGGGGTTCTGTAGGTAAATCCGCATCTATTCAGGAACAGCAAGCATGAGCGAAGGACAACTTAAGCGGGCGTGTGAACAGGAACTGCAGGTCGGTAACCGGACCTACCGGTATTTCAGCCTGGAGCGGCTCGAGGAACAGGGCTTTGCCACGGTAAGAAACCTGCCCACCTCGATCAAGATCCTGCTTGAAAACCAGCTGCGTCACTGTGACGATGGTGTCATCAATGAATCCCACGTGAAAGCCCTGGTTGACTGGAATGAAACCCAGTACCAGTCCAGAGAGATCATGTTCATGCCGGTGCGGGTACTGATGCAGGATTTTACCGGCGTACCCGCCGTTGTCGATCTGGCGGCCATGCGCGACGCGGTGTCGGACCGAGGCGGGGACCCGTCCAGGATCAACCCGGTCAACCCCGTTGACCTGGTTATCGACCACTCGGTCATGGTGGACCGGTTCGCCGTGGACACGGCCTACCGTGACAACGTCAAGATGGAAATGCAGCGCAACCGGGAGCGCTACCAGTTTCTGCGCTGGGGACAGAAGGCATTCGACAATTTTCGCGTCGTACCGCCGGGAACAGGAATCTGTCACCAGGTAAACCTGGAATACCTGGCTCGCTCGGTCTGGAGTTCCGAGCTTGACGGGCAGGTCTACGCCTATCCCGACACACTGGTGGGAACTGACAGCCACACCACCATGATCAATGGGCTGGCGGTGCTGGGCTGGGGTGTCGGCGGCATCGAGGCCGAAGCAGCCATGCTGGGCCAGCCGATTTCCATGAATATACCGGAAGTGGTGGGATTCAAGCTCACCGGCCGGTTACGCGAAGGCATTACCGCAACCGACCTGGTGCTTACCGCAACGGAAATGTTGCGAAGCCATGGCGTGGTGGGCAAGTTTGTCGAATTTTACGGCCCCGGCCTGGCATCACTGACCCTGGCGGACCGGGCAACGCTGGCCAACATGTCCCCGGAGTATGGCGCCACGTGCACCTTTTTCGCGGTGGATCAGAAGACTCTCGATTACCTTGCCCTGACCGGCAGAGATCCGGAAACCGTCGCCCTGGTGGAAGCTTATAGCCACACCCAGGGGTTGTGGCGACGTGACGACGATGACGTGAACTACAGCAGCAGCCTGGAGCTGGACCTGGACCAGGTGGTCGCGTCAATGGCGGGCCCGAAGCGACCCCAGGACCGGGTTGCCATTACCGATATGCCCCAGGCGCTGGCAGAGCAGCTGGACGATGAACTGATCAAGCAGACCCATGTCGGTGAAGAAGACTACAAGCTGAAAGACGGGGATGTGGTGATCGCTGCCATCACCTCCTGCACCAACACGTCCAATCCGGCGGTGATGATGGCGGCCGGCCTGCTGGCCAGAAAGGCCGTGGCGAAAGGCCTGTCCCGCAAGCCCTGGGTCAAATCGTCCCTGGCCCCCGGCTCCAAGGTGGTATCAAGCTACCTGGAGAGTGCCGGCCTGCAGGACAGCCTGGATCAGCTGGGTTTTCAACTGGTTGGCTATGGCTGCACAACCTGTATCGGTAATTCCGGCCCCCTGCCGGTGGACATCGAGGAAGCTATCGACCGGGGCAAGCTTACCGTGGCTTCGGTGCTGTCGGGCAACCGTAACTTCGAAGGTCGGATTCACGCCAAGGTCCGGGCCAACTGGCTGGCTTCTCCACCGCTGGTTGTCGCCTATGCCCTGGCCGGCACCACCAATATCGATCTCAGCAAGGATGCCCTGGGCAGGGACGGTGACGGCAACGAAGTCTTCCTGCGGGATATCTGGCCGGACAACGATGAAATCGAAAGCGCCGTGGGCAAGGTTCAGCGGGAGATGTTCCTGCAGAATTATGCCGAGGTTTTCAAGGGGGATGAGCAATGGAATGCGCTGCCCGCCGGCGACGACAAGACCTACGGGTGGGACAAGTCATCCACCTATATTCAGAAGCCGCCATTCTGTGACCTGGATGTTCCCGGCGATACCATAAAAGACGCGAGGATTCTGCTGATCCTGGGGGACTCGGTAACCACCGACCATATTTCCCCGGCCGGTTCCATTGCCGAGCAAAGCCCCGCGGGCCGGTACCTGATCAGTCACGGCATCAGCAAATCCGACTTTAATTCCTACGGTTCACGTCGTGGCAATCACGAGGTCATGATGCGCGGCACCTTTGCCAATATCCGCATCCGCAATGAAATGCTGGGCGGAATCGAGGGTGGCTACACCCGGCTGGCCAATCGCAGTGACGCCATGAGCGTTTACGATGCCGCCATGGAATACCAGAAATCTCAAACCCCCCTGGTGGTTATAGCGGGCAAGGAGTACGGCACGGGCTCGAGTCGGGACTGGGCGGCCAAGGGATCACGGCTGCTGGGTATAAAGGCGGTGATTGCCGAGAGTTTCGAACGTATACACCGATCCAATCTCGCCGGGATGGGGGTTCTGCCGCTGCAGTTTCCTGAAGGCGTGACCCGCAAGACACTGAAACTCACCGGCGATGAAACCATTGATATTGCCGGACTCGAGTCGGTGAAGCCTGGCATGGCAGTGAGCATGACCATTCACTACAAGGATGGCACCACTGCAGACTGCGACCTGCGCTGTCGACTGGACACCGCCGTGGAAGTGGCCTACTACAGCAGCAGCGGTATCATGCCCTACGTGGTGAAAAAACTCTCCGGGCAATCGGCCTGAAGCCACCATGTCGGAGTCCCGCGACAAGCGCATAGAAACTGACAGCCTGGGGGAGATTGCCATAGACAGTGACCGCCTCTGGGGCGCCCAGAGCCAGCGTTCACTGAAAAATTTTGCCATTGGCGATGCCCGTTTCCCGGCGCATTTCATTCACGACTTTGCCCGGATAAAGCTGGCTGCGGCCCTGGCCAACAACCGGCTGAACAATCTCGACCAGCGGCGCACCCTATTGATAGAACAGGCCTGTGAGGAAATTATCGCGGGCAGGCATGACGATCAGTTTCCACTGTCGATCTGGCAGACCGGCAGCGGCACCCAGACCAACATGAATCTCAACGAGGTCATTGCCAATCTGGGCAACCGCCTCGCCGGCAATCCGCCAGGCAGCTATCAACCCCTCCATCCCAATGATCATGTCAACAGGTCGCAGTCCTCCAATGACGTGTTCCCCACGGTAATGCACATGGTCAGTCACCGACTGACGGCAGCACGGCTGCTGCCGGCACTGTCCGGATTTCAGCTGGTGCTGGCGGACCGGGAGCGGGAATTTTCCGCCCAGCTCAAGTCCGGTCGCACCCACATGATGGATGCCACGCCGGTGACCCTGGGCCAGGAGTTCGGCGCGTTTCGTGCGCAGATTGAGTTTGCCACCTCACGTATCGAGGCGGCACTGCCGGCACTCAGGCAACTGGCGATTGGTGCCACTGCCGTCGGAACCGGACTCAATACACCGGCAGGCTGGGCGGAAACAGTAACAGCCCTGATCAGCGATCTCACCGGTATCAACTACCAGCCGGCACCGGATAAGTTCAGCCAGCTGGCCGCCCATGATTCCCTGGTCTGCCTGCACGGCCAGCTGAAACTGCTGGCGGTGACGCTGTTCAAGCTGGCCAGCGACATCCGCCTGATGGGCTCCGGTCCCCGCTGCGGCCTGGCGGAGATTTCCTTGCCGGCGAACGAGCCCGGCAGTTCCATCATGCCCGGGAAGGTCAATCCCACGCAGGTGGAAGCACTTACCATGGTCTGCCTGCGGGTCATGGGCAATGACACCACGGTCTCGGTGGCAGGCAGCCAGGGCCAGTTTCAGCTGAACGTCTACAAGCCCCTGATCATCAGTACGATCATGGAGTCGATTCAACTGCTTGCCGACAGCGTACAGAGTTTCAATGAGCACTGTGTTGCCGGTATCACCGCCAATCAAAAACAACTGGACTGGTATACCAGTCGTTCACTGATGCTGGTCACCGCACTGAGTCCACATATCGGCTACGACAAGGCCGGCCAGGCCGCCAAGTATGCCCATGAAAAAGACCTGACGCTCAGGGATGCCGTCATTGAACTCTCCCTGCTGGACGCTGATGACTACGACAGGCTGGTTCGTCCGGAACAAATGCTCGGCCCGGACGTTGGAGATGATTGAACGACAACGGCGGTTTGCGGCCTTTATACGCTAATGAAACATGCAGCTGCCAAGACCATTACTGACAGTTACCGGATGACATCATGACCCTATTTTCCATCAACCCCGCCAACGATCACACGATCGCCGAATACGAAAGCCATACCCCGGAAAAAGTGGATGCGCTGATCGCCGATGCCAGGAAGGCATTCGAGAACCAGCGCGGCACGCCGTTGAAAGAACGCAGTCGGGTACTGCGCAATGCCGCAGAGATACTGAAGAGTAATCGCGAATCCTATGCCATGTTGATGACCCGGGAAATGGGCAAACCGCTGACTCAGTCCCGGGGAGAAATCGACAAGTGCGCCGATGCCTGCCTGTTCTACGCTGGCCGGGCCGGTGAATTTCTTGCTCCCGATATGGTCGATACGGAAGCGCCGGAAAGTTTCGTCTGCTATGAACCCCTGGGCGTGATTCTTGCCGTCATGCCCTGGAACTTTCCCTTCTGGCAGGTTTTCCGGTTCGCCGCACCGGCGATCATGGCTGGCAATGCGGGACTGTTGAAGCATGCCAGCAACGTGAGCGGTTGTGCCCTCGCCATTGAAGACGTTTTTCGCGAAGCAGGCCTGCCCGGGGGACTGTTCAGTACCCTGTTGATAAAGAGCAGCGAGGTGGAACGCGTGATCAACAATAGTGCGATTGCTGCCGTTACCCTGACCGGCAGCGGACCTGCCGGTTCCGCGGTAGCGTCAGCTGCCGGCAAGGCGCTGAAGAAGAGCGTGTTGGAACTGGGTGGTAACGATGCCTACCTGGTACTGGCGGATGCCGACCTGGATCTCGCTGCACGGATCTGCGCAACCAGCCGGATGAACAATAACGGACAGACCTGCATCGCCGCCAAACGGCTGATCGTCGATGCCAGCGTCAAGGCAGAATTCGAGGAAAAGCTGCTTGACCGGCTGCGAGAATTCAAATTCGGCGATCCGGAATCCGAAGACACGAATCAAGGACCGATGGCCCGCCAGGACCTGCGTGACGAACTGCATAAACAGGTTGAAAATTCCATGGAACAGGGTGCCAGGTGTCTTCTTGGCGGAGAAATACCGGATGGCACCGGCGCGTTTTACCCTGCAACACTGCTCTCGGACGTGGACGATTCCATGCCGGCCTTCCGGGAAGAACTGTTCGGTCCGGTTGCCTGTGTGATCACTTCCCGGGATGAAGAGGATGCCATTGCCAAAGCCAACGACTCTGATTTCGGCCTGGGCGCCGCTGTCTTTACCCGGGACGTGGACCGGGGTCGGCATATTGCCGCCCATCGACTTGAAGCCGGTACCTGCGTGGTCAACGATTTCGTCCGCTCCGATCCGCGGCTGCCCTTCGGCGGCATCAAGCAGAGCGGCTACGGACGGGAACTCTCCCATTTTGGTATCCGGGAATTCGTCAATATCAAAACGGTCTATACCGGCTGACAGTATTGTGGAGGTGGTGGCCGGCAATTTATAAGCTGGCTTTCTATGAGCCGTCTTGCTATGAGCCGTCTTGCTACGAGCCTCCCTTGGCAGTCGTCATGTCCTGCCGATATTCGTCTATCTGGCGATCGATTACCGGCTCGTCGATATTCAGCAGTTCCATGGCCTGTCGACTGATCATCAGGCTGGATTCCAGCAGTTCCGGGAAAACCTGGTCGGCCCCGGTGGAGATCAGCTCCTCGAAGCCACCCTGCTCCAGGCAGCGGACAATGATCGGCACCTCGGGATGGCGCTGGCGGATCCGGGCAATGGCTGCCTTGCCTTCTTCAAGGGAACGAAATGTCAGCACCACGAGCCTGGCCGCCGCCAGATGGCAGTGCTCCAGTATCTCGGTATTGTGACTGTCACCGTAAACGATGTTGACACCGTTCCGGCGGTGTCTTTCCACCAGGTCGATATCGGTATCGATGGCAATATAGGGAATGTCATTCTGTTCCAGAAACCCGGCCAGGGTCGTACCAAGGCGACCAAACCCGCCTATTATCACGTGTCCCTCCAGGTCAAGCTGAACCGGTCGTTGACTTGTTTCAGGTCGTGCGGACTTTGCCAGTTTGCGGCTGAGAAAGTCCGTGTGGCGAATCAGTAACGGGCTCGCCACCATGCTGAAGATGATGATGATGCTGATGAAGGATGCCTGCTCGGCGGGTACGGCACCATTCAGCAGGGCCAGGGCCATCAGGGCCAGACCGAATTCCCCGGCCTGGGCCAGGTTTATGCCGACGCTCAGGGCATCCCTGGTGGCAAAGCCCAGTACCCGCACCGACGCCGCCACCACCAGGGATTTGACTATCAACAGCAACAGCGTGAACGCCACGATTCGCGGTGCGTACCCAAGCAGCAGGGACAGGTCCAGGCTCATGCCAATGGTCACGAAAAACAGGCCCAGCAGGATATCCCTGAATGGACGGATATCCGCCTGTATCTGGTAACGCAGAGGTCCCTCGCCCAGCATCATCCCGGTGACGAACCCGCCCAGGGCCATGGACAGGTGAAAACTGTGAGTCAGCCACGCCGCCAGCAGTACGATAACCAGCGTGGTAAGTACAAAAATTTCGTCAGATCCACTGCGGGCGACTTCGTCGTAAACAACCGGAATGATCCATTTACCAATGGCCAGCAGCAATGCCACCAGCACCACGGCATTGAGACCGGCGACGCCGAGACTGGACAGCAGGGAAGCCTCGTTGCCCTCACCCAGTACCGGCACCATTACCAGGAACACGACGGCAATCAGGTCCTGAAACAGCAGTACGCCGATGGAAAGCTGGCCGTGCAGGTTATGCATTTGACGATTGTTGACCAGTTCCCGGGTCACTATCGCGGTAGAGGAAAGGGCCAGCGCACCGGCAGTGAGGACGGCCGTCTGCCAGGTAGCCCCCCAGAGAAACACCACCACTGAAAAAACCACCGTGCAGACCAGGACCTGCACGCCGCCGACCCCGAATACGGCGAATCGCATGGCCAGCATTTTTTTCAGGCTGAACTCCAGGCCCAGGGTAAACAGCAGGAAAACTACGCCGAACTCGCCCAGTAAACTGAAACGTGCCGGGTCTTCCACCAGCGAAAACGCCGATGGGCCGATAATAGCGCCAACCACGATATAGGCGACGATGGTCGCCATGCGCAGGCGTCGGAACAGTACACTGGCAAACAGTGAAAATCCGAGAATTACCAGAAACTGCTGAAACAGTGCTTCAGACATAATCCCTGCGACAAACCTGAAAAGCGGTTTGAAAAGTGGCCTGTCAAGCGGCCTGAAAAGCGCAAGGATGGCGGAAAATACGCCCGGACACAACTGGCTTCCGCGCAATCACGGCAGTTACCGTGCCGGGGAACAGGACCCCCGGAACAACGGTCACCCCGGGCTGCGTTCCGGAAGCAGGGGACGCAGCCATGTCCTGGATGGCAGGGTCACGGAGGTCAGACGACAACAAACTGCCCCATCATGCCGTTGTCCTCGTGCTCCAGGATATGACAGTGGTACATGTAAGGGTTTTCTGCGTCGGAGAAATGATCAAACGTCATCACCAGCCGGACGGTTTCACCCGGGCCGACCTTGACCGTATCCTTGTAACCTCTCTCATGGGCATGCACCGGCCGGCCATTGCGATCCAGTACCTGGAACTGGCCATGGTGTACGTGGAACGGGTGCATCATCATGGAATCGTTGACCACCTCCCAGATCTCGGTGGAGCCCATGGGCACGGTTTCATTGATAACCGACATGTCCATGGCCTGACCATTGATAAAGAACTGATCACCGCCACGGCCCATCATCATGCCACCCCGGGGACCTCCTCGCCCCTGCATCATTCTGCCACGCATACCCATGCCCATGGCCATGGACAGGGTAAATCGACGGGTGTTGTCTATGCCACGATCCTGAAAGCGGATCATGGGCACCAGTCGGTCAGGCAGGTCGTCGGACTTCTCCAGGGCCGACTGGGGACGAATGGCCAGGATCTGCAGTCGCTCGCTATTGGTGGGGTGCATGTTGCGCATCATGCCCTGTGGCCGGTAGGGTGAATCCGCGGCCATGGGCAGACTTATCAGGTCCACGGGGCTGCCGTCGCTGACATCCACCACGATGTCACAACGCTCGGCGGGTCCCAGTTCCACCACGCTCATCTCTACCGGCCGATCGAGAAAGCCGCCGTCACAGGACAACTGGGTGAAACGGCGCCCATCGCTGAATGCCAGGTTATAGGTACGGGCGTTGGAGCCGTTCAGCATCCGCAAACGGATTTTACTGGTGGTGGCGGTAAAAACCGGATCCAGGGTACCGTTGACCAGGACCCTGTCGCCGAACATACCGGTCATGATGTCACTGTGGGCACGAACGTACTGGAAACTGCCATCCTGGTTGAATCGTCGGTCCTGAATCACCAGTGGAATATCATCGATGCCGTATTCGCGGGGCACTGGCAGACCGGCACTTTCCTCGTCATCGACGATAATCATGCCCGCCAGTCCTTGATAGACGTGATCTCCTGTCCTGTTGATCAGGTGGGAGTGATACCAGAACGTGCCGGCATGTTCCATGACCTGGAATTCCGGACGCCAGGTCTCGCCGGCCCCGATGACTGAATGGGGACCGCCATCCGCCTTTGCCGGGACATGCAGGCCATGCCAGTGAATCGTGGTGGGCTCACCCAGGACGTTTTCCACGTGCATGGTGACGTCTTCCCCGTCCTTGAGCCGGATTGTCGGCCCAAGGTAGCTGCCATTGAGTCCCAGGGTCGGCGTGTCCAGGTCCGGGAAAAATCGGGTGGTTCCCCGCCGGGCGCGCAGGCGGTAGTGGCGGCGTCCGTTCTCCAGTTGTCCGGGCAGCAACTCGGGAATTTTCAGTTCGTTGCCAGCCGGCGCGCCCTGTGCCAGCGTGGCAACCGGTAACAGCAGTCCGGCCGATCCAACACCGGAGGCTGCGAGGAATGTGCGTCGTTTCATAATTGTCCGCCAGCTTCAATTTATCAGTCTACGGAAGCAACCAGTATAACGACGAAAGTCGACGCTCTGCTTGATCCATGTTGAAAAGTCGACTCGCCAGCGTCCGGCGACAGCGGCTGGGCCGCGGGGAATCCGTCAAGATTTTCTGACGGGTCTTCTGACCGGCAGGCTGTTAAAAAACGTCATGAGCGTAGCCCGGACGAGGCGTTGTGCCAAGGGAATGGCTGCGGCCCCTGCCCAGCGCCGCAACACCGCAGTGCACCCGACAGGTCCTGTTCAGTTGGATACGCCTTTGATCGGCGACAGTACCGGGTGCCGGGCACCGTGGACGATGATGGTTTTTTTGCCTTCTACCGAGATGAGCCCTTCCTGTTCCAGGTTGGTAAGTATGCGGCCGGCCATTTCCCGGGAACAGCTGACTATCTTGCCCAGTTCCTGGCGGGTGATCTGGATCTGCATGCCCTCCGGATGGGTCATGGCATCCGGCTGTTCGCAAAGCTCCAGCAGGGTGCGGGCGATTCGTCCGGTGACATCGTAGAATGCCAGCATGCCGGCCTTGCGGCTGGTCTGCAGTACCCGGCTGCTCAGCTGGGTACCAATGGAGATCAACAGGGGAATGGCGCTGGGCGACCCGGAGTCATTGATCAATTCAATGATGCGATCGTAGCTGATTTCCGCCAGCGTGGTTTCCGTCCGTGTTTTTATCAGCACGTTACGGGTTGACTGGGCAACGAACAGGCCCAGTTCGCCAAGAAATTCGCCGGGATTGAGGTAGGTGAGTATCAGCTCCTGCCCGTTCTCTTCTTCCAGGCTCACCACCAGCGACCCGTCGACAACGTAGTAAAGGGTATCGGCAGGATCACCGGGGGTGACGATGTGCGCGTTCTTGGGATAGCTTTGCTGCTGGCAGATTTCCAGAAAACTTCGAAGTGATTCCCCATCCACTGTCAGTCTGGACATTGCAACTTTTCTCCGGTAACGGCGAGCTCGACAGGCTGGTGTTCGGGGTAATGTCCGGACGGACCGTATCCTGGCAGCCTGGGGACCCTCGGATTAATTATGGAAGTGATCTGCGGGAGTCTGTCGGGCGCCACTGCAAGGTTCAGAGGGTCCCTAAAGAGTTAGCGTAAGGACACCCAGGAAACTTTAGGGAACTGCCGGTGGATGGCTGTCCCTGATCGACCAGGGACCCGGGTGTTTAGCCGGGGGCGTTGTAGGCGGGGCGGTCGAAGCCATGAACGATTATGGTTTTCTTACCCTCCACCGTGATCAGTCCCTGCTGTTCCAGGTTGGCCATGATCTTTCCGGCCATTTCCCGTGAGCAGCTGACAATGCGGCTGATCTCCTGCCGGGTTATCTGAATCTGCATTCCGTCCGGATGAGTCATGGCATCCGGCTGCTCACACAGTTCCAGGAGTGTGCGGGCTATTCGGCCGGTGATGTCATGAAACGCCAGCAGGCCGACCTTGCGACTGGTCTTCAGCAGTCGATCGCTGAGCTGGGCGCCGATACCAATCAACAGGGCGATGGCACCTTCCGGGTTGGATTCGTGAATCAGTTGGTTCACCCGGCTGTAGCTGATTTCCGCCAGCACGGACTCGCTGCGCGTCTTGATCATTACATTGCGAGTGGACTGTTCGATAAACAGCCCCATCTCACCCAGAAATTCGCCGGGATTGAGGTAGGTAAGAATCAGTTCCTGGCCATTTTCGTCTTCCAGGGTTACCGCCAGCGAACCCTCGATGATATAGAACAGCGTGTCTGCCGGGTCCCCGGGAGCTACCAGCTGCACCCCCTTGGGATAGCGTCGCCGGTGGCAATTACCGAGAAACTTCTCCAGGTTTTCTGCACTTATCTGTAACTTTTTCACGTAAGAAGCCCCATGCCAGGTGGTCGAGGTTTTTCCGTCCCGGGAAAAGGCCTGGGACAGTTCCGGGACTGCATGCTGCAGTCAAAGAACAATTTATCCACGGCGCTGCCCGACAAGTCAATGCAGGTTCTCTGGTTGTTTGCCCGGATACCGGGGTGCTCGGGTCAGCACTGATCCCGGGGGCAGTTCAACAGCCTGGCAGGAGGAATGGTTGGCAGCGGCATCTCGCCGGAATCAGCTTTCTGCCAGGCTGATTTCGTAGGTAACACCGTCGCTGCTGTCTCCGGCGCTGCCGCGCTGGGAACTGAAATAGAGGCGACGATAAGTCGGGTCGAAGGCGGGACCGGTGATTTCCGATCGCTGGTGTCCGGGAATCTGCACCAGGGGAATGACACGTTCGTCAGGAGTCAGTACCACGATCTGCATGTCGCCGCCGTCCTCGGCCACCAGCACTTCGCCGGATGGCGTGATGGCCAGGTTGTCGACGCCACTCAAAATCGGATTGGAACTGCCGGCAATATCGTATAGCACGGTAATTTCGTTGTTGGCGACGTGATAACACCACACGCGGTTGTCGTGCTTGGTGGAAAAATAAACTTTACCGGCCTGGTAAACCAGCCCTTCACCACCGCGGAAAGGTGCGTAGTCCGGCACCTGGTAGCGGGTCGGTGCAGTTTCGGCCAGCGGATCCGGCAGCTGTGCCCAGTTCAGAAAAAGGCGTCCGCCGTTAGTATGCATTCTTGCCACTTCCAGCGTCCCGCTATCCAGGTACGGCAGTGGACGATGGGGACGAAAACGGTACAGGGCGCCGTCCGGCTTGTCCTCGGTCAGGTACAGAACCTGATTAACCGGATCCACGGCCACGGCCTCGTGTCTAAACCTGCCAAGGGCCGGCCGGACTTCGGCCACCCGCTTGCCGAACGGGTCGCATTCATAGACCTGCCCCAGATCGAATTCCTCGCAGGACAGCCAGGTCTGCCAAGGCGTTCTGCCGCCGGCGCAATTGATGGAGGTCCCCTGGAGAATCGGATAGGCATCGGTCAATTCGCCGGCGGGGCTGAACCTTAACGCACCGACTCCTCCCTCCCCGTTCCGCAGTTCCGCGTTGGACACGTAGACCCACCCCCCGTCGTCTGCGGCAAAGGTGGCCCCACCGTCCGGTGCAGCGTGCCAGGTGTAGTCAGACCCGGGGAGCGGCTGTTCTCCGGTCCTGGCAACCACCCGCGACCTGAAACCCGGCGGCAGCATCACGCCGTTGTTATCCGCCGGTTGCAATGGACCGATGTCTGCCAGGCTGGATACACCGGCAGCCACGTCGCGCCCGGCCGGATCCCTGGCAGCAGTGGCTGCACCGGCTGCGAACAACAGGAACCCGGCAGTCCCCAACTGCAGAAATTCACGGCGATTGACGGTATTACTATTCATAATAAAATCTTAGCACAACTCAGATGACACAAGTTTGACCAGTTCGAAATCCGCTGCCATTCCGGGTCCACGTGATTGCCCGGCATGGCTCCGCATTTACCTGCCGGTGCCCATCGAACCCTCAAGATTTGGCGACCAGCGGCCGACGAGACTGGGTAAGTCCCCCCTGTTTACAGGAGCCCTCCCCAATGGCGTAGCAACCCCGGATATCGCTCCGCGAACCGCGCGCCGTTCCTGGCGCGCACCGGTCCTTTAAGTTACAGCAGTCAAAAGGTAGTGACATTATGAGCGCAGTTGAACTGGTCGATAGCTCACCTTCCACGCAATCCACGCGACAGACTTCCGCCCGTCCGATACTTTACGTCCTCGATACCAACGTCCTGATTCACGATCCCACTTCAATATTCAATTTCGACGAACATCACGTCGTCATTCCCATTACCGTCCTGGAAGAACTGGACAGCCTCAAGAGCAGCCGTCAATCCATCGCCGCGGACTGTCGCCAGGCAATCCGGGAGCTGGATACCATACTGGGCAGGGCCAGTCCGGCAGAGGTGGAGGCCGGCGTGCCAATTCCCCGGGGTGATCCGGCATCCCCCAGCGGACACCTGTCGGTACTGATGACCCGGAATCCGGACAACATAATCGCCTTACCCCATCACAGCAACGACAACCGGATTCTCAATGACGTCTGCCACCTGAGACAGCAGTATCCGGAACAGCGGGTGGTACTGGTGAGCAAGGATATCAATATCAGGCTCAAGGCCAGGGGTTGTGGCATCGAAGCCGAAGACTACCAGAGTGACCAGCTGCTGAGCGACATCGAGAAACTGAACAAGGGCTACATCGAATATTCCGGTTCTTTCTGGGCCAACGTTGAAGACGTGGAGACCACCCGGGATGCAGGTCGCACTTATTACCGGGTTTCCAGGGAACATTTTCAGCAACCGGTGCACCCCAACCAGTTCGTACTCGACGACAGCGGGTTTCTGGCCAGGATCTGCGGTATTGGCGAAGACAGTGTGGACCTCCTGCACCTGGACCTGGACACGGTCCTGCATACCGAAGCATGGGGACTGACGCCCCGTGACGTTTACCAGGCCATGGCCCTGAACCTGCTGCTTGACCCGGATATTCACCTGGTCAACCTCACCGGCTCGGCGGGTTCAGGCAAGACTATCCTGGCCCTGGCTGCGGCCATTGAAATGACCGTGCCCAGCAAGCTGTACCGGCGCATTATCGCCACCCGCAGCATCCAGGGGCTCGACGAGGACATCGGTTTTCTGCCCGGCACCGAAGAGGAAAAAATGGAGCCATGGCTTGGCGCCATTACCGACAACCTGGAAGCCCTGCACTGGGATGACGAGAACTGTCACAGCAGTATTGACTACGTGCTCGAGAAGGTCCCCCTGGTGTTCAAGTCCATGAACTATATTCGCGGCAGGAGTTTTCAAAGCAGTCTCATTATCATCGATGAATCCCAGAATCTTACCCCCCATCAGATCAAGACCATTGTTACCAGGGCCGGCAAGGGCTCCAAGGTGATCTGTCTCGGCAACCTGGCCCAGATCGATACCCCGTTTCTGACGCCCACCAGCTCGGGCCTTACCTACCTCACCGAGCGGTTCAAGGATTTCAGCCATGGCGGCAATATCCTGCTGCAGGGAGTGCCACGCTCCCTGTTGGCGGAGTTTGCCGAGTCACACCTCTAGGATTATGTAGGGAAATACTCTGGCTTTCAGGCGAGTTCACTGACGAGGCGTGTTGCTGCCGGAATGTGGTATTGCAATCAGGAAGGCGCTAAAGTTCGGACTGGTGAGTTGCCTTGAGCTGATCAGGTTGAACCTTGAGGCGATTACCGGCCTCGTTTCCCCCGCTGGAGGATAAGACATGGATTTTTCTGCAATCAACTGGCTGGCCGTGATCGCCGCTGTTCTGAGCGCATTCGCGGTCGGCTTTGCCTGGTACGGACCGCTGTTCAGCAAGGCCTGGATGGTCGAAGCCGGCATGACCGAAGAAAAAATCGCCCAGGGCAACATGGCCAGGACCTTCGGTTTTGCCCTGTTCTTTCAGTTTGTCATGGCCTTCTGCCTGGCGATGTTTTTCTTCGGTGACCCGGATGCCGCGGAGCAGATCAATGCCGGTACCGGTGCCTTCTACGGCTTCCTGACCGGTTTTGGCTGGGTTGCCATGGCAATCGGCGTCAACGCCCTGTTCGAACAGCGTTCCTTTCGCTACATCGCCATCAATGGTGGCTACTGGGTCGTGGTGTTTACCCTGATGGGCCTGATTCTCGGTGCTTGGCGATAGATGGGCAGGACTGTCAGTTGAACCTGTTGAATCCTGATCGAACCTTGAAAATGGTGATTCCTGTGGCGATGTCACTGCTGGTATCGTGTACCGCTGAACAGGTATATACGAATATTCAGCAGGATCAGCGGCGGCAGTGTGAACTGCTGCCCATCCCGCAGCAGGCCCATTGTCGGTCTCTTCATGACACTTCCTGGCAGGAATACTCCCGACAGCGTCGCGGGATACAAACCGATAGCGACTGACCCGCTGCGGCATCGAGCGACGCGCCCGCAGGATTGCTTACTTCTTGACCAGGGCCCTAAAATCCAATTCGAATCCCGATCCAGGCGGCCCGTGGTGCCCCGGCACCAAGAAAAACCGGGCTCTGGTCCGCCAACGATTCAATGACTTCCGTAGGATCTTCCCCCAGGAGACCAAAGCTCTCGTAGTCGGTATCGAACAGGTTATTGACCCGTGCGAAGACACTGATGCTGTCATTGAAGTTATACAAGGCCCTGAGATTGACGATGGCAAAACTGTCGACTTCGTCCAGCTGATTGGATTCGTCTCCCCGCAATGGCTGGCTGGCATTGTAGATCAGTTCACCACCCAGCTGTAACGCACTGCCAAACCGGTAGCTGCCACCCAGCTTCACCTGGTGATTGGGTATACCGGGAATGCGGTCCCCGGCTTCGACGCTGATATTACCGTCATCATCGGCGAAGTCATGATTGGGACTCAACGCCAGGAAATCGTCCTGGAATGTGGCATCCACGTAGCTGTAATTGGCAAACCAGTTCAATTCTCCAAGATTACCGGACAATGACGATTCCAGGCCCAGTCTGCGCGTCTTGTCAACGTTGGCAAACAGCCCGGTGGCCCGCCCGGTGGTCTGAAAAACAATGTCGTCCTGATTGACGGCGTGGAATAGACCCAGCGTGTAGCGGATGTCCTCCGTGCGGATACGAAAACCCGCTTCCACGTTCCGGGTTACCACATCGTCCAGCGGTGGGTCGGCAAGGAATGCATTGGGCAGGCGACACTCGAACTCCACGTCCTCCGGGTCACCACCTTCATCAGCCACCCGGGACTGGGCAGCGCTGAAAATGGCATCGTTGCAGGACAATTCGATAGGGGTCGGCACACGATTAGACTCATTGTAGGCAACATAGACGTTGATATCCTCGTCCATCTGCCAGGTCAGGCCGACTGAAGGATTGAATCGCGAGAAGCGGTGATCCCCGTTAAGCTCCGGACGCTCTCCACTCCTGTCTCTAAGGGTCACGTCACTTTCATTAAAACGACCCGCCAGGGTCAGGGTAAGGGATTCCGTAAGATCCAGCGAATCGGTAAAATACAGGCTCCAGGTCCGGGTTTCCGTGAATATATCCGTAGCGGCTTCATCGACAAACGCGCCGGTACCCAGGCCCGCGGTGGAACGGGTGTCCGGATCGAGTCCGGACAGTTCCGTTACTGAACGAAAGCGGGATTCCCCGTTGAAGTAGCTGACACCGACCACCAGGCGATTGGACAACCCGGCGACATCCTGGAGGAAGGTAAGCTGACTTTCCAGGCCGTCGCTGGTCTGATTCCGATTGCTGATGTTATTGACCGCTTCGTCGCTGAGAATGCCACTGCCGCTCAGTTCCGCGGCAATATTCTCAAGCTCAAAATCCTCGGGATCGAGACCGGCCTGGGCAGCCTGGTCGATGATAAGCTGTTCCAGCAGTGCAAAACTGGTGATGTTTTCATCCTCACCCTCGCAAATGTCGTCCAGGTCGATTCCCAGCTCGCTGTCCAGCAATGCTTCCAGATCGTCGGCTTCCTCGAACAAGGCTTGAGCACCACCGGCAAACTCGCACTGTTCGAACTCCGACGCATCGCCATTAAAGGCATCTGTGTCATTACTGCGCCGGTAAACCGTGCCGGAAAACAGCAGGTCATCCTGCAGGTAGTGCCTGCCATTGAGGCTGAACAGGCTCAGGTCGTTTTCGGTTATGTCCGGTGCCGTGAAAACCGCCGCCCGATCCAGGGACAGCAGGCCCACCGGCGAGGCGCCGTTGCCGGTCAGTTCGCTCTGTCCATCCTGCACCACCAGGTCGAGGGCCGTTCGTGTGCCATCACGCCAGCTAAGGCTGCCGTAAAAGTTCAGTGCGTCCGAGTCGGATAGATCCCGCCAGCCGTCCTCCTCGAAATAACTGAGGTTGACATAGTAACCCCAGGTGCCATTGTTGTTTCCGGATTCGATACTGCCGACACGTCGATTCCAGTCGCCGGTATAGACCTCGGCTTCGTTACCCTGGTAATTGAACCCGTTTTTCATTTGCACATTGATGGCGCCGCCAAGTGCGTTGAGTCCAAACACCGGGTTGGCACCACTGAGCAGGGTCATGCTGGAAATCGCCGACTCCGGTAACATATCCCAGTTCACCGCGTCACCCAGGGGCTCGTTGAGACGGACACCATCCTGGTAGACCGCCACGCCCTGGGGTAACCCGAGCAACGGCGAGGCCGTGAAACCCCGGTACTGCAGATCCGGTTGCAGGGGATTGTTCTGCGCGGCATTCAGCGACACGCTGGCCTGGTTACTGTTCAGGTGATCGGTAATATCCAGGCTCAGGGAATTGGCCAGGTCCGCGGCACCGATGGTCTGGGCATTGAATGGCAGCTTGCCCAGTGGCTGCCCGGGCCCGGCGACCGGGGTCACGCCGATAACGATGACCTCTTCCACCGGCAGGGAGTCTCCCTGGGCAAGGCAGAGTGGCGGCATTACCAGGCCGGCCAGGGCCAGAGAAAGGGTGGGACGGAATCTGTTGCGCGGGTATCGACAGCCGGTCATGCCTGCTCCTTTATGTTCCACATGTTCCACTGTTGTCAGTGTCAGGGCGATTCAACGGTATGCCGGCGACCAGAATCGCCGGACACAAAAGGCGAGCATTATACTAGGGAGACTGGGCCTGACTCCATGCCTGATCTGCGCGGCCCGCCGCGCACCATGGCGTCATGATCGCGCCTGCATGGGGCGACACGGTCATTGTCGCCGAACGACGCTTCGACACCACATCACACGGGACAGACGCGGGCAGAACAGGATTGGGGTTAATCGGTGGTTGCCTGGCAGGCTACCCGGGTTACTCGTCCCTGGTGGTCGAAGCCTGTTGCCGGGCGCCGGTTACCTGTAGCCAGACACAAGTGGCACGGTACTATGTTGGCATCCTTAAGCTGGCAGCCTTTAGTTGGCAGCCCGTGTGGTAGGGGAATCGTGGACCCGGTGAGCAGCCGGGCATCTAGCGTCGACTGCGCAGACGGGCGATCACCGACTCCATGCCGCGCTCGAACAGCGGAAAGTCGCTGATGATTTTAACCGTGCCATCCCGCAGTTCGCGTGCCAGGCCGGCTCGTGTCTTTTCAACCACCCTGACCCCTTTGCGATTGACGAAAACCAGCCTGTCCGCGCCATAAAGGCGGGCAGCCAGGGTACAGGAAATACTTGCATCTCCCTGCAGCTGAAATCTGAACCAGCTGCCCACCGGCAGCTTATCGACCTGTTCCAGGAAGTGCCTATCAGTCAGCTCCGGTCGGGCCGGGGAAGCTTCGCTTCGCTGCCTGACCGGTTCGCCACTGGCCGGTTCCCCGGACGGGCCATCACTGCCGCCGGAAACCAGTTCAACCGCTGCCACCGGCCGCAGCGTCCTGATATTGCAATCGGCTTGAAATGACGCTTCCTGCACCTTTTGCAGGTCAGCCAGCAGCGCATCACTGCTGTCGCCGTCGAGCCCCGAACAGATCAGGGCTTTGCGGAGATTGGGTTGCAGCAGCGCCTTGAGCCGTTCGAAACGGGAGCGATCACCGGGTTTTCTAGCGCCGTTGACGGTCCACAACAACAGGTCCAGGATCTTCATCACCAGCAACCAGCTGCTGCTTCCGGGACCGTCACGCTGGACGATGTTGACCAGGAATCGATGGTAATGCTGGTTCACCACTCTATCCACTACCGGATGCAGTACCTCCCCTGTTCGCTCCCGGATTCTTGCCGCGACGTAATCATGAATTTCGTCAATCCGCCGGTCCCGCTCGACCAGGCTCGAGGCTCCGGCCCCCGGGGCGTTCCCAGGCTGGACGGCATTCCGGGTTCCGGCATCCGGTAGCTCCTGGCACAGGTCTTCCAGCAGATTGCCTTTGCCGTCGTACTCCATTACCAGTCTTATCAGCAGGGATTCAAGCTTGACGTACAGGGGATCCTCGTAAAGGTCATGCGTTGCCAGACTGCCAACGCCGGCACCGGCGACCTCGTTGAGTAAATAGCGTGCTGGGTGACTGACCCTGGTGAAAAGTCCTGGATCATGCAGGGCTATTTTCATCATCACGACCTGGGTCGCCGCAATCAGTTCCCGGACCGGGTCCACCAGGGCCAGATCATGCCAGAACGACTCATAAAGCAGGCTGGTGGTCAACAGCAGGTCGAACTCAGTGGCTGAAATGGCGTTCAATGTGCCGTCGTTGGATGAATCCAGAAGTACCCGGCCCAACAACTGCGTAAACAGGCGGTGATCCACGCAGGGATTACCGTCACCGGTGACCTCCTCGAACATCCGCGCCTGCACTTCGTCCAGCAGTTCGATGAGGCGATGACGCGTCACCAGGACCACTTCGCGCCCGACGATGTTCATGTCCCGACAGCCGTAAACCGGCATCAGTCCAAGTTCGCTGACGAGGCTGCCGGCAAACTGCCGGGCTGTCAGCGCCGCAGTCGGTACCACGACCTCCGTCTTCGAATGATTGCCATCAACAGGATCAGTGGCGCTTTGTCCGCCCCCGCCTGCTGTGCCCAACAACATCCTGATGGTTGCGAACAGCTGGGCCGATGAAGCCGTCGATGCCTCTTCCACGGCGGCAGGTGATTCGGGAAAAGCACGCTCCAGCGGACTGTCGGTGAGACGCAGGCTGGCCCGCTTGTTGAACTGAAATTCGGGCCTGCGACCTTCGACGACCAGCTCGGGAAGGACACCATAGCCGATGCAGGTCCGGTTGAGCTGCTCCAGCAGGTCGCCGAGAGGTCGAAGCACTACCTGATTGAAACAGCGATAGACCGGCAGACGATAGTCGGGATCGAAGCTGAGAGGCGCCAGGGCATCCACAAAGGCACTGGCGATTCGATCAGGGTCCAGCGGGCTGTTGGTTTCATCGATTTTTCGCCGTGGCATCAGTGTGTCGAGGCGTGTATTGAAGTTGATCAGCGCCTTGATACAGGTATTTCGCGCATGGTTTACCATACCTTCCATGGCATTGGCTGCTTCGAGAAATCCGGCATCTACCAGCCTTGGATCCGGGTAGTCTCCGGGTTCGAATTTCCGGGTCCGCTGGCCCATCAGGCTATCGAATTCATAGTCGATGTAACGGGTAAAACGGTGACTCACGCTATCCGCCTGCGCATCCAGCAGCTGGACAACCCGGGAAGCGCATGCCGCCGAAGGGAGTTTGTCCAGCTCGTGCTCCAGCAGGAGATCGATGCGCGCCGTCAACCAGTCAGCAGATTGTCTTCGCAGTTCCTTTAATATTGCAGCGTTTTGCATAGTTCCCGATTCCTGACGTCATGCCGGGCAAATTAGCAACTACGGCGGGGATAGCAATCCGCAGTACCGCGGAATGCCAAGCACATAACAAAATACCTTGTTGAATTCCACTAAAACCACCATTCCGGTGGGACACCGGCGGGCAGATAGGCAGTCCCCCGGGCGTCACCAGCCAGGACGGCCATCGTTGTCGCTTACCGGTATACCCGGGCAGTGGATCGGGGGCTGCCCGGGCAGCCGCATTCCTGTTGCGGCGGCACGGGGGGAAAGCGGTAGCGGCTGGCTGCCGTCAAGCGTGGCACTTACCCGGGACTGCTGGACCGGTCCGGCGAACAGGCTGAACGCGCAATGCAACACACTGTTTTTGAGAATGAAACAGTTCACGCCGGCCTGGATCGCAGTTTTGCATAGTAACCAGTTGTGGTAGTCTGTGGTGGAACTCTGCCAGGGAAACTTGTTTTGAATTTCGGCGAGACTTCGACAGCGGGCACCCCATCGAAGATCCCACCCTGCTCGCTATCGGGACCAGACCTGCCAGGGAAATGCAGTCATCCTCTCCTGCTCTTCGTCTTTACCACCACCTGTCTGTTGATGGCGGTGCTTCCCACGGCAGTCGACGCTGCGGCGGTTATCAGCAGCGATGTCACTATCAGTCGTGAGGGCTATTTCGTGCTGCGCTGGGAAGCAGCGGCGCCGGACGACAACCTCGTCCTGCAGCAGTCCACTGAACCGGACTTCAGTAGCGATGTCGAACAATGGCCGGTGGATGGTGCCCTGCAATTTACGCTGAGTGGCCTGGAGGACGACGATTATTATTACCGCCTGTCCGGCGACAGTGGCGTCAGCAATACCATCAGCGTCCAGGTGGAACACCATACTCTTGACCGGGCCCTGCTGTTTTTTCTCCTGGGCGCCGTTCTTTTCAGTACCCTGGTCGTCGTGCTGATCATCGGCGACCGCCGGCTGAAAAGGACCGGGACGTCATGAGCCCGGTTCTATCCCCAGCCGTCGCCTTCGTTATCCTGGCAATATTCGGAGTGGTCTGGGTCGGTTTCGGCTACTGGCTTGGCCGCCGCAACAGGACCCTCAGCGATTTCATGCTGGCCGGGAGAAACGTGGGCCTGGCGCTGGCCACGGCCACTGCCATGGCCACGTGGGTGACCAGCAATACCACCATGACCGCTCCTCAGCTTACCTACCAGCTTGGCGTCTGGGGTATGGTGGGCTATTCGCTGGGCGCCGTCGGCCTGATACTGTTTTCACCCCTGGCCACCCGCATCAAGATGCTCCTGCCACAGGGATATACGTCCGGCGATTTCATTCGTCTCCGGTTCGGCAAGGCGGCCTGGCGCATTTTCCTGGTCATATCATTCTGCTACGCCTTCGGCTGGCTGGTCAGCCTGGGCATGGCCGGCGGTATTCTGGTCAACGCGCTCAGCGGCATCGACTACCGCATTGGCATGAGTGTCATTCTGACGGTCTGTGTCGGCTACACCTTGCTCGGCGGCTTGCGCGCGGTAATTGCAACTGATTTCATCCAGACCCTGATAATCGTCCTGGGAGTCGCCGTCGTTGCCTGGCTGGTAGTGGACAATATCGGCATCGACACCTTGCACAGCTCGGTACTTGATCGACGGCCCATGCTGCTGAATCTGCTGTTTCCCGCTTCCATCATGTTCCTGTTCAATAACCTGCTCTTCGGCGTGGGCGAAATTTTTCACTCCAATGTTTGGTGGTCCAGGGCCTTCGCATTCGGGCAGGGCGTGGGCGGCAAGGCCTACCTGATTGCCGGTTTCATGTGGTTGCCCATACCGATCGTCGCCGGGTTTATCGCACTGGCGGCTCCGGCAATGGGTCTGACCGTACCCTCGGCAGACATGGTCGGTCCGCTGGTTGCCGGCGAAATCATGGGCACGGCCGGCGGCGTGCTGGTATTTGTCGTCATCTTCTCGGCGCTGGCCTCGAGCCTGGATTCGCTCCTGGCCGCCACGTCCGACCTGCTGACCCAGGATATTTATCGGGGGCACATCAGGCCATCGGCCACCGATGAGCAGTGCCGGATCGCCGGCAAGTGGATTATCGTCGGGCTGGGCGTTTTTACCTGGCTGCTGTGTTTCCCGCGCATCACCACCCTCGCCTCACTGCTCTACTTTACCGGCGCATTTGTCGCCAGCGCCATCTGGCCCATTGTATTCGGCCTGTACTTTCGCCGCACCAGCGCACTGGGAGCAAGCCTGGGCATGCTGGCCGGCAGTACCCTGGGTTTGCTGGCCTATTTCACCATTGGCTTCTATGTCGCAGCGCTGGTTTCCTGCGCCGTATCGCTGCTGGTTATCGTTATTTTTTCAGCGGTAAATTCAGTGGAATTTAATTTCGATGACCTGGAGAATTCAACCCACTAGCATGAATACAGCAATGTTTCTCATACCACCGGGAGCGTTCAGCGCTTTAATTATGCTGGCTCTGACAGCCGCCACCCTGATTCCGTTTATCATGCTGATCCTGTTAATCCGCGACAAGAGGAATAACAAGCTATGGTAGGAGCGCCAGATGTCACGTTCAAGCGCAATGAGCCGGATATTTATGGAAACGCGCATCCGAAGGAACTGCTGCGACAGATTACCGAGGACGTCGACTTCCTGTTGCCCCTGTCCAACCAGCATATCATCTCCGCCGACCAGTTCAGAAGAGAAACGTTACTGCAGCTTTTCCGATTGGCAGCAAAATACGAAGCAAATCCAAGTCGCTTCAGCACACCGTTGCAGGGCAAGATATTGATCAGTGCGTTCTACGAACCCAGTACCCGCACGCGTCTTTCGTTTGAAAGCGCCTGGCACAGACTGGGCGGCGACATCATGTCCATCACTGACCGGGCAACCACCGGTATCGCCAAGGGTGAATCGCTGGCAGATGTAGGCGAAATGTTCAACAACTACGGGGATTGCGTCGTGCTGCGCGATATCAACAAGGAATCGCCTTACGAGATGATGCGGAGCCTGCGCATTCCCATTATAAATGCCGGAAATGGAATCGACGAACATCCCACCCAGGCACTGGCGGATATTTACACGATGTTCAAGTGGCGACCGTCACTGGTTAAACGTCGGCGATCCAAGGATACCAAGCTGAAGGTCGGTATTGTCGGCGTACCGGATAAAATGCGTACCGTCCGCAGCCTGATCAAAATGATGATAAAATTTCCCGAAATTTTTCAGCATATAACGCTTATTCACGATGGCTCGACCAAGGATATCTGGGGGCCACAACTGGGCAAGCAGGTACGGAAGTCGGGGATTACGGTGGAAGAGAATAGCGATCTCAATACCGTGGCCCCGGAACTTGATGTTGTCTACATCAACGCTATCGCCTGGATAAATGACAGCTACGAGTCTTACGGCACATCGTTCAAACTGAATGCCAGTACACCTCTCAAGAATTCGGCAATAGTCATGCATCCTCTGGCCCGGGGCGACGAGCTTTGTACCGACCTGGATAAAACGCACCACAACTGGTATTTCGCACAGGCCAGGGGTGCAGTTTTTCTGCGCATGGCATTGCTCACCTGCCTGGTACAGCGAACTGAACGGGTAATGGACGTGGTCTGACAAGGGCAGGCGGGTTTCCTGATAGAAAAGGTTACTCGATTGCGAAAACCTGCCTGACAAGACGAATCAATCCCATAAGGAACCTGAAAGGAGTAATTACTGACTCATGTGTGGTATTGCCGGCATTATGCATACCGAACCCGGAAACCAGCCGGACCCCCAGCTTCTGACCAACATGGCCGCCATTCAACACCATCGCGGACCTGACGGATTCGGCTACAGGGTACTCGACAGGCATGGCGTCGGTTTCAGCCATGCCCGGCTATCGATCATCGATCTCGATGAAAACCGTGCACGTCAACCGTTTGTCAGCCAGGACAGCAGCCTGTTGCTGGCCCACAATGGTGAATTCTACGATTACCAGCGAATTCGTGCCCGACTGACCGCGGACGAGGCGCGGTTTCAGACCAAGAGCGATTCGGAAATCATTCTGCATCTCTACCCGCGCCTGGGAATGGCAAAAACCCTGGAACAGCTTCGGGGTGAATTTGCATTTTCTCTATACGACAGTAACGAGGAGACGCTGTACCTGGTACGGGATCGCTTTGGTATCAAGCCGCTCTACTGGACCCAGGTAAACGGCAAGGTAATTTTCGGTTCGGAGCTGAAGGTTCTGTTCGCCCACCCGGACGTTGCCCGGGAGTTTACCGCCGAAGGACTCTACCATCAGCTGATGCAGACTATGGTACCTGGCACTACGGCATTCAGGAATATTCACCAGGTAAAACCTGGCCACATAGTCTCGGTAACCCGTCGGGATGGCAGCCTGCAGGTGTCCGAGCGAAAATACTGGGACCTGGATTTTCCCATTGAGAAGGACCGGGCCCCGCTGGCGGAGGACGATGCCATAGAACTGGTTCGCGAGGGCCTGCTGGAGGCCGTGGCCCTGCGTCTTGAAGCGGATGTACCGGTGGGCAGCTACCTCTCCGGTGGTATCGACTCCTGCGCCATCATAGGGCTGGCATCGGCCTGTCGGCAGGGTCCGGTGAAAGCCTTTACCATCGGTTTCGACAACGCGAAATACGATGAAAGCCCTATCGCCCGACAGATGGCGGAACGTTGTGGTGCCGATCAGGACATCATGATGTTATCGGGAAACGAGCTGTATGGACATTTCGAGGAAACCATCTGGCACACCGAGCGCAGTATCTACAATACGCTGGCGGTGGCCAAGTTCCTGATGAGCAGGCATGTCAATGAAAGCCGGTACAAGGTGGTAATGACCGGTGAGGGCTCCGATGAACTGTTCGGCGGATACCCGGCGTTCCGTCGCGACATGTTTCTGCATGGGCTGGACAGCCTGGATGAAAAGGAAAGAAAAGCCTGGCACAGCCTGCTGGATGAGAGCAACGCACTGTTCAGCGGCGCCATGCTGGCACGGGAGCAGGTTGACGACCCGGACCTGCATTTCAAGGTCGGGTTTACCCCGTCATGCCTGCAGCCCTGGCTGGCCTGCGCCGAGTTTATTCCTGCACTGCTGGCTCCGGACTACCGTCGGCACCTGGCTGATTACAAGCCCGGCGAGGCGATTGCGGAAACCCTGGATACGGATCAGTTAAAAGGCCGTCATGCCCTGGACAAGGCCCAGTATGTCTGGTGCAAGACCATGCTGGAAGGCCAGATACTCACCTGGGGTGGCGATCGGGTGGACATGGCCAATTCCATGGAAGCCCGGCCGGCCTTTCTTGACCACCACCTGGCCCGGCTGGCCGTCAAACTGCCACCGGAATTGCGCATCAAGGGTCGGACTGAAAAATACGTACTGCGGGAGGCAATGAAAGGAATACTTCCCGAGGTGCTGTATAAACGGGAAAAATTCGCGTTCATGGCGCCACCTTCCCATACCGACGAAGTGAAGTGGCAGCAGATGAAAAACCTGTCCGCCCGACTGCTCAGCGATGAAGCGATAAACCGCAGCGGTTTCCTGTCCGTTGACGGCGTCAGGGCCCTGTTCAGTCGTCATGAAAACCCGGACACCAGCGCGGCCGAACAGGTGCAGATTGACGCCGTGATCAATCACCTGCTGTGCGTACAGATCATGCACGAAAAATTTGTCGAGCAGGATATCCCGGCGTTGGCGGCACGACGGGCCGCGGAGCTTTACTGGACGCCACAGGTAGGGAATAAATTAATAAATTGAGAATCCTCTGATTAATTACTGTCAGGGTGATCAGGAGAACACTATCGGCATCATGTCACTGCAAATAAACCTGGAACGAGTCCAGAACGACCTTTACGCCCTCTCCCGGATTGGCTACAACCCGGAAGATCAGGGAATCTACCGCCAGGGCTTCAGCAAGGCCGACATGGAGGCCCGTGAATGGCTTACCAGGCAGATGGAACAGCTGGGCCTGAATCCCTACATGGATGGTGCCGGCAATGTCATCGGCCGGCTGGGTGAAGCGGACAAAAAGGCTCTGCTGCTGGGTTCTCACCTGGACTCGGTACCGGCCGGAGGCATGTTCGATGGCGTACTGGGGGTGGTTGCCGGGCTGGAATGCATCCGGGTATTACAGGAAAACCACGTGTCACTGGAACATGCCGTTGAAGTCATCGCCACCAGCGAGGAGGAAGGCCGCTTCGGTGGCATGCTGGGCTCCCAGGCGCTGACCGGACAACTGACCCTGGACTGGCTGGAACGGGCCCAGGATGCCTCCGGTGAAACCCTGCGTGACGCCATGGCACAATGTCAGATGCGTTACCACCACGCCATGGAGGCTGCCCGGGATCCCAAGACACTGGTGGGCTTCCTGGAACTGCATATCGAACAGGGCCCGGTACTGGAGAAAGCCCAGCAGGATATTGGCGTTGTCGAGGGTATCTCCGGCGTCTTCAAATGGTTGATACAGTTCAAGGGCAAGGCCGATCATGCGGGCACAGCTCCCATGGACCTGCGCAGCGATGCATTTATGGGCGTGGCCGATTTCGCCCATGAAATTAGCCGTATAATTGCCGAGGAAGGCACCGATAAAACACGCCTTACCATTGGCCGGGTTGAACTGATACCGGGCTATGCCCACACCGTACCGGGCCAGGCTGAATTTACCCTCGTCGGTCGGGACATGTCTGAACAGGTGATGCGGGATGTGGCAGACAGCTGCCGCAAGGTCCTGTCGGCCATTGCCCGACGGCATCGATTGATGTTCGAGTATGAACAAATGAGCTGGCTGGACCCCAAGCATTGTGATCCGGATATGATAGAGCTGCTGAAACAGCGTGCCGAAAACCGGGGTTTCGATACCATCATCATGCCCAGTGGTGCGGGTCATGACGCACAGTTCTTCACCGACATCACGCCCACGGGCCTGCTGTTTATTCCCAGCGTCGGCGGCGTCAGTCATGCCCCGGACGAATGGAGTCACTGGCATGACGTGGAAAAAGGTTGCAACGTGCTACTTGATGCGGTGGTGGAACTGGTGGCCAGCGACAGCGAAGCCATAGTGCCCGTCACCCGTGATCAACAACAGGTCGTCAACCGTTAGTCCGGCCCTCCCCGGCAGGCCGCCACACCGGCTCTCCAGGTAACAGCAGTCCCTGCAGTCGGATGCTCTCCCTGGGACTCTGCCAGAGTGTCAACAGCATTAGGTGCCGGGCAAAGCTGCCGGTAAATGTACTGTCCGGTACAGCATAAGATTGCGAGGCACGCCATGGCGGTTTTAATAATTTTCCTGCTGTTCCTGGGCATCGGGTCAGTTCTTGGCTGGATTGCATTTCTGAAGATCAATGGCCTGCGGCAGCAGATCGAACTGTTGAAACGTCAGGCCAGGAGCACGGCGGATCGTCTCGATTCGCTGCTGGGTGACCTGCCACGGCAACCCCGTTCGTCTCCGGACAGCGGGCTGGCCGGGGAGCAGGCCGGCTATCCGCACGAGACAGCGGCACGGCCTTCTGCAGATCCGGCAGCCAGGGGAAGTCACGCCACCACTGATCGCCAGGGCACCGTGGGCGACGATACCTGGACCAGGCCCGGCGACACGGTGGCCGGTTCCAGTGCCAGTGGGATGCGGCGAAAACCACGGGCACGGCAACCCAATCCCTGGATTCAGTCCCTGCGCGAGCAGTGGATGATCTGGCTGGGCGGTCTTTCCGTTTCACTGGCCGGTATCTTCCTGGTGCGCTATTCCATCGAACAGGGCCTGCTGGGGCCCACCGCGCGAATCGGACTGGGCATTGCCACCGGCCTTGTTCTGCACCTGGCTGCCGAGATACTTCGTCGCTACAACAAGGGCCAGTACAACGCCTTTGCCGCCCTTGCCGGCGGCGCCAGCATTACCCTCTACGCCGCCCTGCTGGCGGCACTGCTGCTCTATGAACTGCTGGCCCCGGCAGTGGTATTCGGCCTGCTGGCCCTGGTTTCCCTGATCACGATGTCTCTTGCCCTCGTTCATGGTCCGGTGCTGGCCATACTGGGGATACTTGGCGCTTATATCGTGCCCATACTGGTGGAGACCGGTAGCGACAGCATCCTGGGACTGTACCTGTACAGCCTTATTATTTCTGCCGCGGCCATATTGCTGATGCGCAGGGTCTATCGCGTGTGGCTGTGGACCGGCATGCTGGCGGGGTCGCTTGGCTGGTGGTACCTGTCATTGTTGACCGACTCTGCAGCAGGTTACCGCGGTTATTACCTGGCCGCCGTGGCCTACCTGTACCTGGCACTTCCCGCAGGCGACTGGCTGTTGCAGAAAAATGACGGCGAAAGCTGGTTTACCGGTATCGACGGCGCCTGGCTGCGTAATTCCCTGGTCGTCGTTGTGCTGTCCCTGGGGCTCGGCATTCTCGTCGATTCGTCCGTGGCCGAAGGGATGTTTTACTGGACTCCGCTGGTAGTAATCCTGGCAGTTGCCGGCGGCAGCCGGAGCTCTCTCAGCTGGATTCCGGTGCTGTCGCTGCCGGTGCAACTGGCCGCCTGGTTCGTCCACGGTCTTGGCCACGAAGAATCCTGGCGGCTGGCCGGTCTTTTCGACCCCTTTGATGCCGATTTCACGAAATACGCTGCCTGGATGTCAATTCTGTATGTCGTGCTGTGCGGCTACAACTTTCTGCGAAACCGGCATGTCCTGTGGCTGGCCACCGGCGTGCTTACTCCGCTGGCCTGGCTCGCGCTGTGCTACCTGCTGGTAACCGACCTTGCTGAATCAGTCTACTGGAGTGCCACGGCTGTTGTCCTGGGAGTGATTTATCTGTCTGCTGCAGCCTGGCAACTACGCCGCGCTGCGGGTCATGACAGTGACGCGAAATCGTCTCCGGTGGCTGCCATCTGGCTGCTTGCCGCTGGACATTTTGCCTATTCCCTGGCCGTTGCCATCATGTTCAGGGAAGCGACGTTAAGCCTGGCACTGGCCGCGCAACTGGTTTCCCTTACCTGGTTGATTCGTCGCTTTGACTTTCCCCAGCTGGACCTGGCGGTAAAAGCCGTGCTGGGTGTGGTGATCACCCGGTTGACTCTCAATCCCTGGCTGCTGACCTACCCTGACGATGTCCACTGGTCACTGTGGACCTATGGTGGTGCTACGCTGCTGGCCGGAATCGCCGCCAGGATAGCGACAGCACAGCCGGACCTGCGGAAATGGCTGGAGGCGGCAACACTGCATCTGCTGGTGCTGACACTGTGGGCTGAAACGCGCTACTGGCTGTACGACGGCAATATTTTCTCGCCACGCCTGGAACTGACCGAATTTGCCATCAATACCGCGCTCTGGTCCACCCTGTCCCTGGTTTACTACCGACGCTACCTGGTCAGCAGGTCCCTGGCGAACTGGTACCTGCTGGCATCCCGAGGCCTGCTCGGCCTGTCGGTACTGGGTTACGCCCTGGTCCTGTTGCCCCTGAACCCCGCCTGGGGGCTGCAACAACTGGACAGCACACCGATACTCAATATGCTGCTACTGGCCTATGGGTATCCGGTGGTCATCTGCCTGCTGCTGATGCGTTACTATGAGCCGGACCTGCGACGCTACTTTGCTTACGCGTTCTGCTTCACGGCATTTGTCTTTGTCAATCTGGAAATTCGCCATCTCTGGCAGGGATCGGTGAGCCTCAGTCTCCCCACCGGCAATGGCGAGTTGTACAGCTATACTATTGTCTGGCTGCTTTTCGCGGTCATGGCCCTGCTGGCCGGCTCGATCCGCCTTGGCAAATCCGTTTATCAGGGCGGCATGGCGTTGATGATGCTGGTCGTGGCGAAAATCTTTCTGGTGGACATGGCCGATCTCGAGGGACTGCTGCGGGTTACTTCCTTCATGGGCCTGGGTCTGTGCCTGCTGGGCCTGGCCTACCTTTACCAGCGCTTCAACCTGAGTCCGGACAGCTCCGGGACCGGCGACAGCCGGGGAACCACTGATTAATTCCGAGGTTCCCTGGAACAGCCTCGGGGAGCCACCGGAAAGTCGGGGCTGCGCGGCAGTTGTTCAAGATCAGGCAAATCGGCGGTATGATAACCATATGAAAGCAATCGGCATGGCCGGGCAGGGATTCGGCTCTCTGCGGAAAACAGGCTGGCGGGCGGTGTTGTTACTGACACTGATCAGCGCCATAAGCACCGGGCTCAGGGCCCAGGAAGTCCGGCTGGTAGAGCTTCAGGGCGCCATAGGTCCGGCAACGGCGGACTTTGTCATTCGCTCCCTGGAAAACGCCAGCGAAGCCGGCGCGGAACTGGTCGTGCTGCGCATTGACACGCCTGGCGGGCTGGATCTGGCCATGCGCGACATCATTCGCAGCATCCTGGCGTCACCGGTCCCGGTGGCGGGCTGGGTGGCCCCGGGCGGCGCCCGGGCTGCCAGCGCCGGCACCTACATCATGTATGCCAGTCACTTTGCCGCCATGGCCGAGGCCACCAATATCGGCTCCTCCACGCCGGTCAGCCTTGGCGGTGGCGACGGCCCGTTACCCATCCCGACGGCGCCGGACCAGGAGAATCCTGACGAACAACAGGCCCCTGGCGAGACGTCACCGGAATCACTGCCAGGCACGGCCATGGAACGCAAGGTATTGAATGATGCGGTGGCTTATATCAAGGGCCTGGCGGAGTTGCGTGGACGTAACCGGGAATGGGCTGAACGCACGGTGATCGAAGCGGCCAACCTGCCGGCCTCAGAAGCCCTGGACCTGAACGTCATCGATCTGATGGCCAACGACATCGACAGCCTGCTTGACCAGCTGAACGGGCGCAGTACTACCGTGGAAAATCGCACTGTCACCGTGGATCTGCCGGATCCCCGGGTGGTGGCCGTGGAGCCGGACTGGCGCCACGAATTTCTGGCGATGATCACCAACCCCAATGTCGCCTACATTCTGCTGATGGTGGGCGTCTACGGGCTGATCCTGGAATTTTACAACCCGGGAATGGGCCTGCCGGGCATCACCGGCGTAATCTGCCTGCTGCTGGGTGCTTTCGCACTGCAGATGCTGCCCATCAATTATGCGGGACTGGCGCTGATTATCGTGGGCATCGGCCTGATGGTCACGGAAGCTTTATCACCAAGTTTTGGCGTATTCGGCCTGGGCGGCGTCGCGGCCTTCGTGCTGGGATCGATCATGCTGATGGATACCGAGATGCAGGCTTTTCAGATTTCACTGGCAATTATCGCGGCTTTTGCCGTGGCTTCAGCGGGTATTTTTTTCTACGCCCTTGGCGCCGTGATCACGGCCCGGCGACAGCGTGTTACCACCGGACAGGAGGCGATACTGGGGGCTATAGCCATCGCCAAGGAAGATTTTACCGGCAGCGGCCACGTGCGCGCTTTCAGCGAGGACTGGAAAGCTGTTGCTGAATTTCCGGTTAAAAAAGGTGAGGAGCTGGAAATAACGGCAATCGACGGTCTTGTGCTCTCCGTTAAACAATATGAGAGCAGGTCACCTCACACCGATTCAGCAGAGGACTAGAAACATGCAATCGTTTTTTATCATACTGGCAGTCATCGTACTGGTCATTATTATCAGTGCATTCCGTATCCTGCGTGAATACGAGCGCGGGGTGATTTTCCTGCTGGGCCGATTTCACAAGGTCAAGGGGCCGGGGCTGATCATAGTCATTCCGTTTTTCCAGCAGATGGTCAAGGCGGACCTGCGCACCGTGGTCTGGGACATTCCCACCCAGGACCTTATCACCCGGGACAATGTTTCGGTGAAGGTTAACGCGGTGTTGTATTTTCGCGTGGTGGATGCCCAGAAAGCCATCATCAACGTGGAGGATTTCATGGAAGCCACTGGCCAGCTGGCCCAGACGACGCTCCGATCAGTGCTCGGACAGCATGAGCTGGATGAACTGCTGGCGGAGCGGGAGCGGCTGAATGCCGATGTCCAGGATATTCTGGACGCCCAGACCGACGGCTGGGGAATCAAGGTATCCAACGTCGAAATCAAGCACGTCGATCTCGATGAAAGCATGATCCGGGCAATTGCCAAGCAGGCCGAGGCGGAACGGGTGCGACGTGCCAAGGTCATCCACGCCAGCGGCGAATTCGAGGCGTCCCGGAAACTGGTGGAAGCCGCAGCACAGCTGGCGGAACAACCGGAATCAATGCAGCTACGCTATCTGCAGACCCTGACGGAAATCGCCGGCGAAAAGAATTCCACCATCGTGTTTCCGCTGCCCATGGACGTGCTGAAAGACTTCTCCAGAATGCTGGGCAAAGAGTAGCCTGGTTGCTGCGATCCGGCTGTCCCTGCGGTCAGGGGCCGGCCGTTGATGTACCGGACCCCTCCTGGACGTAGTCGATCATTTCCCAGAGTTCCCGCTTGATGTAAAGCCTGGTCTCCCGCAGCTGATCGAGGTTGTCGCTGAGGCTGGATTCGTCCGTACGAACCCCCGCCCAGACCTGCTGGCCGATACCGGCTCCCAGTATCTGGTCGAACCGCTCATAGTAGACTAACTCCGCGGCATCGTAGGATTCCGGTGTATCGAATGGAAATCGACGGGCAAAATAGGCCCAGCCGGACGACAGGCCCCGGTTGATCCTGGCCAGCTGAAACTGGGCCATCACGTTCTGCAGAAGCAGATCGCGGGTCGTGTCTCGCTGGCGGTAATTGTGGTAAAACGCCACGTTGGCCCAGCGCGCCGGCTCGCTCCTGCTCTGCAGCACGCTGATCTGGCTCTGTTCCCAGAGCTCGTTCTTGACCATCGTACTCAGTTCCCTGGACCTGGCAACTGCCTCCTCGGCCCCTGTGCCGTGCACCCGCTGAAACACGGCGGCGAAGCCGCCTTCGAAAACCTGTTCCATGTTGTCAAGGTCAGTGCTTCCCCGGGAAAAAATATAGTTGTAGCTTTCCTCTTCGCTGACAAAGTGAGCGCGCCAGGCGAACCAGCCCGTCAGGCGACCACGTTCAACTTCGGAAGCGAACATCGGTTTGACTACATCCGCAAGGAAATCGCGGAATTCACCTTCCTTCTTCACCGGCACGAGCCGGTAGGTGGTATTGTAATAGACAGTCTGGTCGCCCTGCTGTGCACTGACAGCAAGGGGCAGCATGGCGAGGAGAATGACGGAAATCAGGCGGTTGGGACTAATCATGGACATCCCTCCAGAAGGATTGAAGCCCGCTTGAATAGTCGTTCAGATATTACTGTCGAGCAAACGCATCAGCGAAAGGCTTCAAAGGGTTGATAAGATCATCCACGTAGAAACAGCTTTCCGAGGCCGACGGATCGCAGACAGGTATCCACCTGCTAAGCTACGCCAAGTCAGTGAAAAACGCCAGTGAAATATCCATTGCCGGCCGGTAATGCCTACTGGATTGACTCGGCAACAGGTGGCGAGGCGGATTCCGCAGACCCTGCCAGGAACGCCAGGTGAATACGGGAATCTGCACGCAGACGCTGCACACGCCCCGGGCTACCTGTCTCCAATTCAGCTGCGAAGTTTATAGCCGGTCTTGAAAATCCACCAGACCGCGCCGTAGCAGACCAGCAGAAATATACAGATACTCACCAGGCTGATACCGATGTTGACGTCAGCGATTTCATAAAAACTCCAGCGAAAACCGCTTACCAGGTACAGCACCGGATTAAACAGGGAAATCGTCTGCCACAGTGGTGGCAACATATCGATGGAGTAGAAACTGCCGCCAAGAAAGATCAGCGGCGTCACCAGTAACATCGGCACCAGCGACAGCTTTTCGAAGTTATCGGCCCAGATGCCGATGACAAATCCCAGCATGGAAAATGACAACGTGGTCAACAACAGGAAAGCCAGCATGACAAATGGATGGGCTATGTGCAGTTCCACGAAAAAGCTGGCCGTGAACAGAATTATCAGACCGAGTATCAGCGACTTGGTGGCCGCGGCCCCGACATAGCCCAGGACGACTTCCAGCATGGAAACCGGCGCCGACAGCATTTCGTAAATTGTGCCGACAAACTTGGGGAAATATATGCCGAACGACGCATTGGATATGCTCTGGGTCAGCAGGTTGAGCATGATCAGGCCCGGAACGATGAACGCACCGTAGCTGACGCCGTCAACCTGTTCGATCCGTGAGCCGATAGCCGCACCGAAGACGATAAAGTACAGTGACGTGGTCAATACCGGTGCGACCACGCTCTGCAACAGGGTGCGCTTCATGCGCGCCATTTCGAACCGGTAAATGGCCTTGATGCCGTAATAATTCATACCGTCCCATCCACCTGTTGTCGTTCTTCTGCTTTCGACTCGTTGCCTGCCGAGTCATTCACCTCCCCGTTCCCGGTTCCGCTGATCAGGTCCACGAAAATGTCTTCCAGCGAACTCTGGGTGGTCTGCAGATCGTTGAACTGGATACCCACTGCCTTCAGATCGTCCAGTAGTGCGGTGATTCCAGTTCGGTCCGCGCCGGTATCGAAGGTATAGCGCAGTTCATTGCCGTCGGCAGCAATATCCAGGTTGTAGCCAGCCAGTTCGGCGGGAACCCGTGACAGCGGTTCGGTCAACTGCAGGCTCAGCTGCTTCTTGCCCAGCTTGCGCATCAGTTCATGCTTGCCTTCCACCAGCTGCAGTTCACCCTTGTTGATCACCCCGACGCGATCGGCAATTTCCTCTGCCTCCTCGATGTAGTGGGTAGTCAGGATGATGGTAACGCCGGATGCTTTCAGTTCCTCCACGATGGCCCACATATCCTTGCGCAGGGATACGTCAACACCAGCCGTGGGTTCATCCAGGAACAGTACATCGGGCTCGTGGGAAAGCGCCTTGGCAATCAACAGCCGTCGTTTCATTCCGCCCGAGAGGGTCATCACCATGCTGTCTTTCTTGTCCCACAATGACAGGGATTTCAGGATTTTTTCGATGTGGGCAGGGTCCGGGGCCTTGCCGAACAGGCCGCGACTGAAAGTTACCGTGTTCCAGACAGATTCAAACGAATCTGTGGTCAGTTCCTGGGGCACCAGGCCTATGATGGTCCGGGTCTTGCGGAAATCCCTGATGATATCGAAGCCGTCAACACGTACCGAACCTGAAGAGGGTTTGACAATGCCGCAGATTATCGAAATAAGCGTCGTCTTACCGGCACCATTCGGTCCCAGCAAGGCGAATATTTCACCGCGGCGAATGGTCAGATTGATGTCCTTCAAGGCTTCGAAACCGTCTTCGAAAACCTTGTAAAGCGACTGGACTTCCAGGACGAGATCTTCTGCTGTACTCATGGCCGCAGCATTATGACCACAGTGACGGCCGATTACAACAAGCAGCCACCACGAACCGGTCTCGCCCCTGCCGGGTAGCGGCCCCACGGCCGGATGGTGTAGTCTGGGAACCACGTGGATACCCTGGGGAGAATCGGAAGAATGCAAACCTGCAGACATCATTGGAGCCCGCAGCGGAAACTGCATGTGCTGCTCGTCATCGGCGCACTGCTCTGCGCCGGCCGGACACTCCCGGCCGCCGAAGTCGAAGAACCACCGCTCAGTGCCGTTGAGCAGGAAATGCTGCAATGGCTGGGCAATCGCCAGGGTGAAATGGTGGAATTGCTGGAAACCATCACCAATATTAATTCCGGCAGTCTCAACAAGCCCGGCATGGTAGAACTCTCCAGGCTGTTCGCCCGGGAGCTGGCAGGCCTTGGATTCACCACCAGCAATCTCCCCGGCGGCGTGATCGATATGCCCCAATGCCCCGGAAGCGACCTCAGCATTGACGTGGCCGATCACCTGCTGGCCCGGCGTACCGGTTCAGGTAACAGCGTCCTGCTGATGGGACATATGGACACCGTGTTTCCCGTGGACAGTCCATTCCAGCAATTCAGCCTGGAAAACGGCATCATCCGCGGACCCGGGGTATTCGATATGAAAGGCGGACTGGTGGTGATGCTGTTTGCGCTGAAGGCGCTGGAGGAGTTCGAACTGCTGAACGGCAGAAATCTGAGCGTACTGCTGAACAGCGACGAAGAGGTCGGCTCCCTGTCGTCCCGTCAGTATCTTGAAGAACAGGCAGTCCTTCACGATTACGGACTGGTATTCGAGGGATCGGTAAATAATAACCAGATCCGGCAGCGCAAGGGACTTGGCCAGGCCCGTTTCGTCGTTAACGGACGCGCCTCTCATGCCGGTGCTGCACACCAGGATGGCCGCTCGGCGATAAGAGAACTGGCCTACAAGATCATTGAACTGGAAAACATGACAGACTATGAGACCGGGCTGACGGTTAACGTCGGGCTGGTCAGCGGTGGCGAAGCGCGCAATATGGTTGCGCCATGTGCGGAGGCTTACGTTGATCTGCGCTATCCGCTCCCGGAACAGGGCACGGCCGCCCAACAACAATTCGAAACAATCGCCGCAACGCCTTTCAGCGTGCCGTCGGAATCTGACGACATCAGCACCGACGTGTGGCTCAACCTGCACAGGCCGCCTAAAATTCCCACGCCTGAATCGGATCGTTTATTATACCGAGCGGTTGCCATCGGCGCCCTGCTTGGGGAGCAGATTGGAATCGCCGACTCCGGTGGTGGCACAGACGGCTCACTGACCCAGGCCGCCGGCCTTCCTACACTTGATTCCCTGGGCATCATCGGCACCGGCGCCCATTCCCAGCGGGAGCAGGCCGACCTGGATTCATTCGTACAGGTAACCGGCAGGGCGGCAATCCTGATACACCGCCTGCTGGACAACTGATGACGGGGCTGGCCTGCACTGCTACCGGGCCTTGCCTACAACGCCTCAAGGGCCTCCATGACCTTGTTGACGCCTACCACTTCCATGCCCTTGATGGTTGATTTCGGCAGGTTGGCCCTGGGTACGATGGCTCGCTTGAAGCCGTGCTTGGCCGCCTCCCGCAGACGTTCCTGGCCGCCGGGCACCGGTCGGATCTCGCCGGCCAGGCCAACTTCACCGAATACCACCAGGTCCCGGCTCATGGGCTGATCCCTGAAACTGGATACCAGTGCCAGGATAACTGCCAGGTCGGCGCTGGTCTCGCTTACCTTGACCCCCCCGACCACGTTGACAAACACATCCTGGTCCGCCATGTACAATCCACCATGGCGATGGAGCACCGCCAGCAACATGGCTATCCGACTCTGGTCCATGCCAACTGTTACCCGCCTGGGATTAGACAGCTGACTGCCATCCACCAGGGCCTGGATTTCCACCAGCAGGGGGCGTGTACCCTCCCACAGGACGACCACCAGGGAACCGGCGACCTCTTCTTCAGATCTAGCCAGAAAGATTGCCGAAGGATTGCGAACTTCCTTGAGCCCGGTTTCGGTCATGGCAAATACACCAAGCTCGTTGACTGCGCCAAAACGGTTTTTCAGCCCCCGCAGAATCCGGTACCGGTTGTCGCTGTCACCTTCCAGCATCAGGAAGCAGTCAATCATGTGCTCCAGAACCTTGGGTCCGGCAAGATTCCCTTCCTTGGTGACGTGACCCACCAGGAACAGCACGGTCCCGGTCTGTTTCGCGTACTGGATCAGGTAGGCGGCACACTCACGAACCTGGGACACACTGCCTGCCGCGGAAGGTATGTCGGCGCTGTGCATGACCTGGATGGAGTCAACCACCAGCAGCGCCGGATTGTGTTCACCGGCGGCCTGGCAGATTTTCTCCACGTTGGTTTCCGCCAGCATTTTCAGCTTCCTGTCGGGCAGGCCGAGACGGCTGGCCCGCATGCCAACCTGTTGCAGGGATTCCTCGCCGGTTACGTACAGGGCTTCCCGGGATTCGGCCAGCGTGCACATGACCTGCAGGAGCAGGGTGCTCTTACCGGCACCCGGGTTGCCGCCGATCAGCACCACGGATCCAGGAACAAGTCCCCCGCCAAGGACGCGATCAAGTTCCTCCTGCCCGGTACTGATTCTTGGCACTGTACTCAGGTCGATGTCGGCCAGCGTCTGCACCGGCGAATTCTGGCCGCTGTATCCCTTGCGGAAATCGGCCCTGGCAGCGGGCGAACCGGCGCTGCCCAGGCTGATTCGTGTAAGCGTGTTCCAGGCCTTGCAGGCGGCGCACTGCCCCTGCCACTGTGCGTGTTCTGCCCCGCAGTCGGAACACACGTAGGCGACCCTGGTTTTGCTGGGCTTTGCCGATTTAGCCATGAGTAGAATTGATCCGCGGTAAAACGCCAGTCAGGCGTTGTCAGTAATAATTGAACGGTACCCGATCGGTTACCTGGCAGAATAGTTCATAGGAGATGGTACCAACCAGTCCGGCGATTTCATCCGCCGCCAGGGTATCGCCCCACAGGACCACTTCCCCGCCGACCTCCACATCGTCGAACCCGTCCAGGTCGATGGTGAGCATATCCATGGAAACGCGCCCGATGAGTCGGGAACGTTGCAAGCCCCGGGGCGTCTGCACCAGCACCGGCGTATCATTAGGCGCCTTGCGCGGGTAACCATCACCGTAACCAATGGCAACGACGCCAATGCGAGTGGCCTTGTCGCAGGTGTAGGTTGCCCCGTAGCCGACACTGTCGCCGGCCGCCACCGTCTTGATGGCAATGAGCCTGGCCCGCAGGTTCATCACCGGTTGCAGCCCGAGTTCCAGGCCGGTTTTGTGGGTAAAAGGTGATCCCCCGTAAAGCATGATTCCGGGACGCAGGTATTCGAAGTGGGTGGCGGGCCAGGCCATGACGCCCGCCGACGCGGCAAGGCTCCGGGAAATCTCCATCCCGGGGCTGACATCCGGCGCTGAACAGGCGGATTGAAACCGGTCCAGCTGCAGCCTGGTCATGGCCACCGCTGCTTCGTCACCGGGATCGTCGGCACAGGCCAGGTGCGACATCAACACGATCCGGCTTACCTGGGGCAGGGCCTGAAGACTGTCAAGCGCATCCCGGAATTCATCGCTGTTCAGGCCCAGCCGATGCATGCCGGTATCCAGCTTCAACCACACGGTCAGGGGCCTGCCCCCTGACCGGTCCCGCAAGGCACGTTTGAGCAACGCCAGCTGGTAATCGGCATGGATGACGAATTCCAGGCCCGCTTCCACCAGGTAGCGGGCCTGTTCCAGGTTGGCGAATCCCTGCAGCACCAGGATTCGTCGACCGGTACCCAGGCCGTGCAATACCGTCGCCTCATCTACCGTAGCGACCCCGAAACAAGCCACCGGGCTGCCGTCCTGACCCAGTGCGGCAGCGACCCTGGCCAGACCGTGACCGTAGGCATTGGCCTTGATGATGGCCGTGATCCTGGACTGGGAGTTACAGTCACGCACCCGTGCCAGGTTCGCGCGCAGAGCCCCAAGGTCGATATCGGCCCAGGCTCTTCGCCGGTTCGGTTCAGCCATGGTTTATTCGCCTCCAGTTTCCGGGCGGCAAACCCGCGGGAAGCGGGACAGGGTGCCGGCAGGGTCCAGTGGCGATGGCGACGGGCAGTCCGTCAATACGCATCGTGGGTGTAGCTGTCATCGTAGCGAGGCTGGGCGAAGTTCTCGAAACGGGTGTGTTTACCGATGAATGCCAGTCTTACCGTACCGATAGGCCCGTTACGTTGTTTGCCAATGATTATCTCGGCAACACCCTGATCGGCACTGTCCTCGTGATAGACCTCGTCGCGGTAGATGAAGGTAATGACATCCGCGTCCTGCTCAATGGCTCCGGATTCCCGAAGGTCGGACATCACCGGCCGCTTGTTGGGGCGTTGTTCCAGAGAGCGGTTCAACTGGGAAAGCGCAATCACCGGACACTCGAATTCACGGGCCAGCAGCTTCAAGGATCGGGAGATCTCGGAAATCTCGCCGACACGATTCTCCGACGTGCCCTTTATCTGCATCAGCTGCAGGTAGTCCACGACTACCATACCCAGATCGCCGTATTCCCGTCGGACGCGCCGCGCGCGGGAACGCATCTCCATGGGACTCAGTCCGGGACTGTCATCGATGAGCAGCGGTTTGTCCTTGAGCTGGGCCACCGCAGCAGTGAATCTTGGCCAGTCGTCGTCCTCCAGTTGCCCGGTACGCAGCAGATTCTGATCCACCTTGCCCAGGGAGGAAATCATCCTGATTACCAGGCTCTCGGCCGGCATCTCCAGGCTGAACACCAGTACCGGCCTGCTTGCCGTCATCAACGCGTTTTCCACCAGGTTCATGGCGAACGCGGTTTTACCCATGGAAGGCCGGCCGGCAACGATGATCAGGTCGGATTTCTGCCAGCCGTTGGTCATATTGTCCAGGTCGGTGTATCCCGTGGTCAGACCGGTTAGACCACCGTCTGTCCCCGACAGTTCGTCAATCTGCTCCACGACGTGATGAAGAATAGGATTGATGGGTTGCGGACCGCCGTCCCGTGGGCGGTCGTCGCCAATATCGAAAATCTTGCGTTCAGCGTCGTCCAGGACTTCCGCTGCCTTGCGCTCGCGGGGATTGTAGCCACTGTCCGCCACCTCGTTGGCCACCCGGATCAGCTTGCGCAGGATCGCGCGCTCCCGGATGATTTCAGCGTAGGCCTTGATGTTGGCCGTGCCACGGGCATTGGCAGCGAGTTCGCCGAGATAATCGATGCCACCGGCGCTATCCAGTTCATGCAGCCGGTCCAGGGCCTCGCCGAGGGTAACCACGTCGATTGGCTGGTTGTCTTCGCTCTGCTGCACCATCACCCGGAAAATAATCTGGTGTTCGGGGCGGTAAAAATCCTCGGCGATTACCAGGTCCGAGACATTGTCCCATTCGCTGTTGTCCAGCATCAGACCACCGATCACCGCCTGTTCCGCTTCAATGGAGCTGGGTGGCACCTTGAGGGACGACAACGGGCTGTTGCCGCCCGAAGTACGTGGCGGGGATTCGAAAGATTCCGACATGGTCTGTGTATCAAGTCAGGTTGATTGGATGACGGGCATCGTGCCGATCGGGTTGCCCGGGAACAAGGCACCAATAAAAAAACACCGCAGGGACGCATCCCTACGGTGTTTAAATGTATCGTAATCGTTACCGCCTTGCACCAACTTCTCGGTGGTGATCACGTGGCCATCGGCGATGTCCTGATCACGGGCCGGCAGCGACGCCTGCTGACACCGGACCGGACCTTGGTACCGGTCTGCGCCCCGGGGCCATAATCTGTGTTACTCAGCCTTGCCCTGGTCGTCACCGGCCGTGGCTTCCCCTGAATCCTCGACCTCGGTATCGCCGGCAGCCTCATCTTCCGTCAGGGCGAGCTCTTCACCGGTTTCCGGCTCGACAATGGGCGGAGTGGCACCGTCCTGACTGACGACCAGCAGCTTGATGTCCACCTGGATATCGAAGCCGAGATCGAAGCTGATATCGTAACTGCCGGTTTCCCTGATCACTCCATGTGGCAGTTGCACCTCGCTCTTATCCGTGTCACCGCCGGCGGCGACCACCGCGTCGGCAATTTCCTTGGTACCCACGGAGCCGAAGAGTTTACCTTCTTCGGAGGCGTTGACCTCGATGGTAAGTTCAAGACCGTCGATCTTCTTGGCCCGTGCCTGGGCAGCAGCCATCTTCTCGTTATGCGCGGCAATCAGTTCGGACTTGCGCTGCTCGAATTCCGACAGGTTCTTCTTGGTAGCGGGGATGGCGATTCCGCTGGGGAACAGGTAATTCCTGGCGTAGCCTGACTTGACATCGGCCACGTCGCCGATGTCGCCCAGCTTACCGAGTTTTTCCAGCAATATGACATTCATGGTAAAACCTCATTCTCTCAAATCTATCTGCCCGGCTGCCGGTTAACCGTTGCTAAACAGTGCCACCGCGCATTTGTTTTCTAAAATCGTACCAGCTGTCCACCAGCGCCAGCAGCACCAGGAACTGCACTATCACCGGCAGCACCAGGTAAAAGGCGAACAGCCACAGTGGCGACAACTGTTTCATCGCCACGGTGGCATGCACCAGTGCCGCACCGGCAAACATCAGCGGCATGGCAAAATAGCCGTACCAGGTTTCCGGCAACCCGGCGCCCAGACCGGACAGCAACAGCAGCAATACCAGGGGTAATGCCGCCTTGTTCTCAATACGCAGGCCGTGGAACTCTTCCCGAAAGCCTCCCGGATTGTACAGCATGGCCTGAAGCCATCTTGCCCAGATCAACAGCAACATGGTCATCGCTGTCTGGATCGTGGCAATCAGTGCCACCAGCTCGTTACGACTTACTTCCTGGTTGACATTGCTCTGCAGCATCAGCTGATTCAGCTGCTCAAGCAGGGTATCAACGACAACCGGTTCAATCCTCAAGTAGGCCTCGAACACGAGTCCCACGACAACGGCCAGCAGGACCGTCAGCTGCCAGGACTGCGACGCTCTCAACACCGCGGCCAGGGCAGTTACCGAAATCAGCAGCAGAAACGGCAACAGGTTGGCGGGCTGACCCAGCGACAGGCTGGGATAGAGCGTCCAGATTGCCAGCGCCAGTATTGCCCAGCCCAGAACCAGGGCCGCCTCCGCCAGTCCTTTACGCAGCAGCACCAGGCCGACGATAACCGGGCTGATAAAATAAATCAGCGGGATGGCACCCGTCAGTACCACCGCCAGAATGGCCTGCCTGCGACCTTTCATGACGAATTCGGCGAGGCTGCGCATCACGGGTGACGTCTGCTAAACCTGGTGACTGTCCGTGTAGGGGATCAGTGCCAGGTAACGGGCTCTTTTCACCGCGGTGGCCAGCTGTCGCTGATAGCGGGCCTTGGTACCGGTAATGCGACTGGGAACAATTTTGCCAGTCTCGGAAACGTAGGCCTTCAGGGTTTCAAGGTCCTTGTAGTCAATTTCCTTGATACCTTCAGCTGTAAACTTACAGAACTTACGTCGTCTGAAATAACGCGCCATAATCAATCACTCACTATTCTCTCTAGAGTTCTAATCGTCGTCAGCTTCAGCCACGGCGGCTTCGCCATCGTCTGCATCATCGGCCGAATTGTCGTCGCTGGCTTCCTCTTCACGCTTCTTTGCTGCTGCCTTTTCAGCGGCGGCAACCGCGGCTTTCTCTTCCATTTTACGACGTTGTTCGGCTCTGGCACGGCGCTCCTTGGATTCCCGTTCCTGCTTGAGAATAAAGGACTCTTCGCTGACAGCCTCTTTCATCTTGACAACAAGGTTGCGAATCACCGCATCGTTATAGCGGAACAGCGTGGTCAATTCGTCCAGGATCTCCTGGCCACACTCGATATTCAGCAGCACGTAATGTGCCTTGTGAATCTTGTTGATGGGATAGGCCAGCTGACGTCTTCCCCAGTCTTCCAGGCGATGGACCTTGCCACCACTGTCATTGACCAGCTGGGTGTATTTTTCGATCATTCCCGACACCTGTTCACTTTGATCAGGGTGCACGAGAAAGACTACTTCGTAGTGTCTCATTGACTCTCCTTCCGGGTTGAAGTCTTCCGTCAAGCACACCGGGTGCGCGGTAAGACAAGGAGTTGGCAGGTTAACAGGCGCGATCTCAAGACCGCCCCCGAATTAAAAGAGCCGGAATTCTAGAGAAACTGGTAACGATATGCAACGTTTTTACACCACCGGGCGGTGGTGGCGGTCACTTTCAACGGGCCCGTGGATCCGGCTGACACCGGGAGTGTCCGCGAACCTGCCCTGCCGGCCCGGCCGCTTGCGGCCCGACAGCCGGGGTCTCAGGCCGATGCATTACCCGGACGACGTTGCCGTACTGCCTCGAACAGGCAGATACCGGCCGCAACCGACACATTGAGGCTGGCCACCGTCCCGGCCATGGGGATGGCGACCAGGTAGTCACAGGTTTCCCGGGTCAGCCTGCGCAATCCCCTGCCCTCAGCCCCCAGGACAATTGCCAGGGAACCGGTCAGATCCTGGGCATAAAGACTCGTGGTCGCCTCGCCCGCGGCTCCACACAGCCAAATTCCCCGCTCCTTGAGATCATTGAGAGTACGGCTCAGGTTGGTTACCGCCACCAGTGCTACCGTTTCTGCAGCACCACTGGCAACCTTGCGCACTGTGGTATTGAGAGTCGCTGAACGGTCCCTGGGAATGATCACGGCATCAACCCCGGCCGCATCGGCAGTGCGCAGACAGGCACCGAGATTATGTGGATCAGTGACCTCGTCGAGCACCAGCAGCAGCGGCGCATGGGGTAATTCATCCAGCAACCGGCGAAGATCCTTATCGGTTTTTGTCCTGCCCGGCGATTCAGCCAGGGCGATTACGCCCTGGTGCCGGCCGGCACCCTGCTGATCAAGCTGCTGCCTGGAAACCTGTTCTACCGGGATACCGGCCCCGGCAGCCAGCGCAGTCAGTTCATCGATCCGGCTGTCCTGCCGACCATCGGCCACCTGTAACAGCCTGACACTGCGCGGATTCTTCCTGAGCAGCGCACGGACCGCATGAATGCCTGCCACCCGCTCCTCATGGGAAGCCATACAACCACTCCTTTAAGGAACCTTTAATTAACTGTGGAAATACTCTGGCTTTCAGGCGAGTTCACTGACGAGGCGCTTTGCCGCCGTGGTCGTCTCAATTCTTCTTGCGCCTTCTTCCCCGCCGGGCCTGAGTGTTGCCACCAGGTCCGCTCCCGGCAGGCTTGCCGCTACCGGTTCTGGTCCCTTTTCCGCTTTTTTTCCTGCCGCTGACGGATTGCCTGGCCGGCTTTTTCCCGGCTCCGCCACTTTCCTGGCCCGACTTCCCGCCGGCAGCCGGCTGGCGACCCGTCGACGGGCCGGCCTTTCTGCCCCGCTTGCGGGAATCGGTCCTGGTCGCGCGTTGACGACCCGGGCTGGCCCCGACCATCACCAGGTCAATCTTGCGTTCATCAAGACTGACTGCCGCCACCTGCACACGGACACTGTCCCCCATGTGGTAGCGCTTGCCGGTGCGTTCGCCGGTGAGCACGTGGCTGATGGCATCGAAATGGTAATAATCATTATCCAGGGCGGTGATGTGCACCAACCCTTCAATGTAAATTCCGTCCAGTTCCACGAACAGTCCGAAGCCGGTGACACTTGCCACCGTGCCGTCGAATTCGTCCCCGACGCGGCTTTGCATGTACTCACATTTCAGCCAGTCGACGACTTCATAGCTGGCCGCGTCCGCTCGCCGCTCGGAAACCGAACAGCTTTCCCCCAACTGTTCCATGTCTCTGGCGCTGTAGGGGTATATCTGCGCCTTGTCCAGCTTTCCGGCTGCGGCGATTTTCACCAGGTGTGCATTTTTTTTCCTGCTGCGCAACAGCAGCCTGATTGCCCGGTGCACCAGCAGGTCGGGGTAACGGCGAATTGGCGAGGTAAAGTGGGTATAGACGGCGAATCCCAGGCCGAAATGACCGATGTTTTCGGGCTGGTACACCGCCTGCATCATCGAACGGATAACCATGGTGTGGAGTAAGTGGGCGTCCGGCCGTTCCGCCACCGCCGTCAACAATGCCTGGTAATCGGCAGAACTGGGTTTGTCACCGCCACCGAGAAACAGCCCCATTTCGGCCAGGTAGTCCCGCAGGGCTTCCAGCTTTTCACTGCCGGGGCCGGCGTGCACGCGGTACAGCACCGGCAGCCCGGAGTCCTGCAGCAATCTGGCTGCCGCCACGTTGGCGCAGAGCATGCATTCCTCGACCAGGCGGTGGGCACAGGTTCTGACAACCGGCACTATTTCCTTGATGCGCCTGTCTTCGCCAAACACGATACGGGTCTCGGTGGTATCGAAATCCAGCGCCCCGGCTCTTTCCCGCGCCTCCCGCAGCTGCTGGTACAGCCCATAAAGAGTCTGCAGGTGATCAACGAGTGATTCATGGCGCTTTTGCAGGCGCGCTTGAAGTCGCAGACCGATTTCAGCCTCGGCCGGCTCCAGCAGGTCTGCGACTTCTGTGTAGGTCAGGCGGGCATGAGAATGGATCACGCCTTCAAGAAATCGGTAGTCAGTGACCTTGCCATTGGCCGCAATTGTCAATTCGCAGACCATTACCAGTCGATCTTCCTCGGGTTTCAGTGAACAGATGCCATTGGACAGGGATTCCGGCAACATGGGGATGACATGGCCGGGGAAGTAGACCGAATTCCCTCTTTCCACGGCCTCTTCATCCAGGGGAGTGGTCACTTTTACATAGTGGGACACGTCGGCAATGGCCACCATCAGGCGCCAGCCGTCACCTTGTGCTTCGGCATACACGGCATCGTCAAAGTCCTTGGCATCCTCTCCATCAATAGTGACAAACGGAAGATGGCGCAGGTCGTGGCGATGCTGCAGTTCCTCCGGGTTGACGGAATCTTCAATTTCATCTGCCTGCCTGCTGACTTCATCCGGCCACTGGTGCGGCAGGCCATAACTGCGCACCGCGATGTCTATTTCCAACCCCGGCGTCGTGGTATCACCGAGTATCTCCACGATTCTGGCCATGGGCTGTTTACGTGGAGACGGATAGGCGGTGATCTCACCGACAACGAACTGGCCGTCCCGGGCGTCTCGTTTCTCCCTGTCAGGCACGAGAATCTCGTGGGTTATCCGTCTGTTTGCCGGTACGAGGATGCCGATGCCGCTGTCCGAGTAGTACCGTCCCACCACCTGGGTAAAATTTCGCTGCAGGATTTCTGCGATCATGCCCTCACGACGTCCGCGACTGCCGATACCGGCAAAACGCGCCAGTACGACATCCCCGTCAAAGACTTTCTGCATTTCAGCGGGGGGCAGGTACAGGTCTTCGGACCCATCGTTAGGTATAAAGTAACCGGCTCCATCCCGGTTTCCCTGGACACGCCCCTTGATGAGTTCCATGCGATCGGCCAGCCCATAGCGTCCGCGCCGATTACTGATCAGCTGCCCGTCCCTGGCCATGGCGATCAGACGCCGGCGCAACGCTTCCTGTTCAACTTCCGAGTGCAGATCCAGCTGCTCGCAGAGGGAGGGATGGTCTATGGGAGCGGAAACTTCGGCGAGTACGCTGAGGATATACTCGCGGCTGGGTATGGGCTGGTCGTAGTTCTGCGCCTCACGCTGTGCGTAAGGGTCTTTCCGTTTACGGGATTTTGCCATTTAAAACTGCTTTTTAGCTGCCTGGCGGCTGAATAAAACTCCAGTATACACAGGCCGGGCAACATATTGACAGCGTGGAATCGTCTGGGTACAGTTGCGTCCCTGCCTGAATTGCCTGTGCCCAGGTGGTGAAATTGGTAGACACGCTAGCTTCAGGTGCTAGTGATCGAAAGGTCGTGGAGGTTCAAGTCCTCTCCTGGGCACCATCTCAAAAAACTTCGAAAGACCACGAGAGACCATTTAAGATGCTGATTCTTAAATGGTTTTTTTGTTTATAGCGTCTCGACCGCTTGTCTCTCATCGTCTCAAATTGTCCCTTCTGTGGAACGCCAGTGGAACGTGAGTGGAACGCAGAATTGAAATTTTAGCCACTCACACTGACCCGCTGTAAGCTTTTCAACCTCTCTCTGTCATAATCTGTTAGCCGGGAACTACCTGACAAACGCGTGTTGAATTGCATGCGCAATAGACCCGCTTTTAGCCGTTTCTGTATCGAATAGTCGATCCAAAGTGTGCCAATGATTCCATGTTGTTGAGATCTGTTTTAGGGTGTTCAAGGTTTCCGCCAAAATGGCTCAATAACTCTCCTGCAATTTCGCCGTGCTCATTGATGAAACAGGCGATTTCATGGGCGGAGTCGAGACCCTGATATTCACTTAAGGGATAGCCGCCAAAGCCCTCGTAATCGTGAATGGCCCATTCCTCTGCATCGGCTTCCGGACTGTCCTTGAGCATGGCCTGGACCTGGCGGTGAATTTCGTCCAGCTCATCACAGGCATTGATCCAAACCCCGTGTAGTTTGCCGTTGTTATAAGCTGCCAGATCTGCGACATAGATTCTGATTTCATCACACATAGTTTTTCCCCTTCGTCGGATTTGAGGTTTCAACGCAGCACCTGCGCCGCGCATGAACCTCTGCCAGGTGGCGAACCGACGGGGGTGAAACATTCCAGAAAAATTGCGGAGTGTCTGGCCCTTGGGATAGAAACCGTCATTTTTCTTGAATGTGGGGGGGTGGCAAGCCCCTGCATTTGACCTTTAATTAAGTCGGGGCGATGCGGATACTGTGTATGAGTTTGCCCCGACAGCAAACTTCTTCATATTTGTTGGCAAGTTCCGGCAACAGATCCTTCCCCCTCACGGGTCTTTAAAATTCAACCGGCGTTGAAATTTTGGAATTAAACCCCATGAACCAGACAAGCTGCTCATTGATCCACAAAGCGAGGTTGTTCCCCTATGGATAATTACCACATCACGAAAGAAGATGATCTTTGGAAACTCACACGGCAAGGCGGCCAGCGCGCCTCTTTAACCGCGAAGACAAAAGCAGAGGCGATTGAGAAGACAAGAGCGTTCATGGAAAGCCGCAGCGGCTCAGTCAAGATTCACAAACAAAACGGCCAGATCCAGGAAGAGCGCACCTACCCCAGAAGCAAAGACCCCAGATCATCACGGGGATAACATCTCTTTACATGCATTGCATTAGCCCCTAAGGAATCAGATTGTATGAAGTGGGCTGTAGAAATCCAAAAAACATCACTGGAAGAGAGAAACCTCAAAGACCTGCTTACGGGGCTGGGTTTAAGAGTCGTTGAGGGTATAGATAATCCCGCAATCACATCCCCAGAAATCGAACAGTGTGTAAATGCACAGGAAGTGTGGGCGATTGCAAAGTGTTTGCGCGCTGCATTTACCGGACCGGCCAAAATCGATGAAGACTTCGAGCTGGGTTATGTCATTGATTTTGAGCACGAGACACCCAAAAGGCATGGTTTTTTGGAAGCCGAAACCGGTATTTTTGTCATGTCTGGTATGAATGCCAACCTGACGGTTAATCCGCCCTCCAACCTCAGCGAGGGGAAGCTGGAACAATGGCACAAGGACCGGGAAGAAAAAGAGTATCAATGCAAGCTCGAAGATCAGCGTTCCCGTTTGGAGCCTGCCTATCTTAATGAAGAGGCAGCCAAAGTATTGGAGATTTTGGCCCAAGACAATCTAAGCGGCGAAGCGCTGTGGAAAGTCTTTGAAATTTGTCGCGGCCATAAAGGAGAGCATAATCAGTTCTTAGAAAAAAACGGTATCACAGAAGAGGAATTCCATCGCTTTGAGGATGCTGTTCATAACCCTCACGTACATGGGGATTGGGCCAGGCATGCAAGGGGTGGCGATCTCCGTAGCTCAAACCCGATGTCTCAGGCTGAAGCGCAAAGATTTGTTGAGCTGATTGCGCGGAAATGGATGGATCAATTCCGGGGTTGATGTCAATCAACGTTTCTTTTCTCGGTCTGCCTATTCTTCCCCGGAATTCCAGGGAAGCGACTTGTAGAACGCATTGACCTCTGAGAAACAAATATCAAAGTCCGGTAATTCATCAATCTCAAGTTTTAGTGTATCCCATTCACTTTTAGATCGCTTGACGATTTCATCAGCTTCAAGTGATTCTTGATGAGGCGTGATTTGGCGAGCCGCGCATTTTTCAAGGAATATCCTGAATATCTCCTGACGCTCATCACCGTCGAAAGAAAATTTGCTAATCAGCAATTGAAGATCATAAATATCCTGTCTTCGGTAGCGGTTTCGATCTTCTTGTTGTAATAGCGCTCTGAACTTTTCTGAGATCACATCGGTTAGTGAATAGGCTGAGATTGTATTGCCTGACTCTCCGAGCCGTACAATCTGAATTGCGCCGACGGGTTCTTTAAAACTAATATCCGTTTTTAAAACCAGCGCAGCGCTGCCCTGGAGAAGTCTTTCTTCCTGGTTTGTGCCCCTAATCGCGTAGCCAATTGTGACATCAAAGCCTGGGGCGTTCGCATCTTTGAACATTGCCGGTCTTGGTCTGAGTTTTAGCGTTTGTACCTTACAGACAATATCAGGGTATCCAAGACTGGCGGCGACGCGGGGGAATGCTTTATCGAGTTTTTCTCGTAGATCGCCAGCCACCTCAGAATCTGGCTCTAAATTTGTTGAATAGTCTATATCAGCCGTTTGGCGTGGACTTCCATAGACAATGCCCATGAGCAATCCGCCTTTTAAGAAAAACCTACCGCAGTAGGGTTCGGTTGTTCCCAGGGTGGTTAGAAAGATTTCGGTTGCCTGGCGCTCAAGATATGCTGAAGGGTCTGCCTTTGCTTTATCAATCCACTCATCAATATTGACGACGATTTCATCATTTTTGTTTTCAGACATTAATTGAGAGCATCCATTCTTCAGAGTATTTGTTGATGAATGGCTTTGTCGGATCAAGAACCCGGCTTCCACCGCGTTGAGCGAATTTTTTCCAGCTATTCACTTCTGCGTTATTGATATTCAGGACTTCAGATATCAAATATCCCGCGCGGACTTTGTGAATTGATTTAGGCGCGGTGCTTATGATTTTAACAATATCATCGAGATAGGTTTCAGCATGTTCTTGCCAGACATCTATGACGTGGGCCATGCCCCCGCACAGGTCAGGTTCTTCAATCATGTCTAAAAAGGTTTGTCCGATGGTTGATATGCGAGCGTAGGACCTTTTGTCCTTGATGAACTGACCAAAATGGGAGGTCGAGTTTACCTGAATTTTCCTTTTCCTTGCCGTTTTAGGGTGGTGGGTAATATTAAGCCTGACCATATGGTCGTCGTCCAGATTTTGAAAGTCGGGTCCAAAGTCACGGGTCATCCTTTCATAATTCATGTCCTGAGCTAATGCTCTTGAGGGCGTAGTTAAATGCAAGGCTTCCGGTCTTCTTTCACTCAGGCCATATTTTTGCATTGCCGAGAGGTGGGAGATATAACAGTTCTCATCAACGATGCAGCATACATCCTCAGCAGGCAAATCCTGTTTTGACAGGATGCGATAGGTCCAGGGGTAATCGGGGTCTTTGCCAAGCTTATTGGCTTTGATGAGCAGGTTTCGGGATTTACGGTAAGCAGAAACAGTAGGCGTTTTATTTCTTAGGTGCAGCCCTTCGGGATTTTCATAGAGCTTTCTAAAAATAAGGTAGAGTTGATAATCGGTGGCGAGGGGCTTTTCGGATGTCTCAAGGGTTTCGGCAAAGGCTTTTGCCAAATAGGTGAGTTTTACGGTTCTAATTTCTCTGATCGAGACTTCAAGCATTAAATGGTTCTTTCAGGTATCCTAAACTAACGTCCTTAGGACATTAGTTTAGGATACCTGAGTTAACTTGTCAAATTCTGCTGAAAAGAAAACAAAAATGAAAGCTAAATGTCTATCTCCTGTATAAATGTCCTTAGGACATTTATACAGGAGATAGACAAATATGTCAACATAGAAATACTTCCTTAAATTCAATCGCTTATAGCACCACCGCCACTCCACTGGCATCAAAATCAGAACATTCATGTTTTCCGAGCCCGTCTGGGTAGCCTCTTTGATTGGAAATCACCCGGGTCCGCTCGAGTATAAAATCGCAGCATTTATGGGTATGCCCGTATAGCCAAAGATCGGGTTGGTGCTCTTGTATAACCGACATCATGTCCGTAGAACAATAGGCATGCAGCCTTTGATCATCTATAGGCATGATGTTGGGATGTATTGCCGGGGCGTGATGGGTTATGACTGCCCAAGGTCCTTTTGGCTTTTCTTGAAGCCATTGGAGTTATTGTCAAATCTGGTGTTTGATCAGTTGAATCAAGCGGCGGCCTGATCGACTGTTGTCACCTCAACACCATCTTTGAATTTGATTCCGGTTACCACTTTCGCCAGGTAATCGAAACCCCTTAATCGTCTCCATTTCTTCTCGGCACATTGACCTAACTTGAACATCATGTGCAGCATACCGTCTCGTGAAAGGCAGCCCTTGGAACGTTTGGTCCGGTGGCGGATCGTCCCGAAGGTCGATTCAATCGGATTACTGGTCCGTATGCTCTGCCAGTGCTGAGCTGGGAAATCATAGAAGGCCATCAGTTCCTCCCGGTCTTTCTGCAAGCAGACGGTGGCTTTCGGATACTTCGGCTCATACGTCTCGATGAACAGATCGAAGGCCTTTTCCGCCTCGGCCTTGGTTGGTGCCTGCCAGATGGCATGCAGTGCCTTTTTAGCTTTCGGCTGGACCGATTTCGGCAGGCAGTTCAACACATTCACGGTCTTGTGCATCCAGCAGCGTTGCTGACGGCTCGCCGGATACACTTCTTCCAGCGCCGCCCAAAAGCCCATGGCCCCATCGCCAATGGCCAGTTCCGGTATATTCATTCCGCGCGCCTTCAGCTTCAGCAGCACCTCGCGCCAGCTCTGGGTGGATTCCCGCACTCCATCCTCAATCGCCAGAAAACGCTTCTGTCCACGCGCATTCACACCAATCACCACCAGGGCGCACAGCTTAGTCTGCTCCGCCCGCAGGCCGCTGTAGACACCGTCAGCCCACACATACACCCAGCGATCCTTCTCCAGACGGTCCTCGTTCCAGTGCTGGTACTCTTGCGCCCAGACCTGTTTCAGCCGCGACACTGTGCTGGCCGACAGACCCTCTGCATCCGCTCCCACCAAGACCTTCAGTGCATCGCCCATCTCGCCACTGGAAATCCCTTTCAAATACAACCAGGGCAGCGCCGCTTCCAACGATTTGGTCTTGCGCACATACGGGGGTACCAAGGCCGAGCGAAACGTCACCGGCTCACCGGTCTTGGCGCGTACCTTGGGGATCTTGACCGTAACCGGACCCAGCCCTGTCTGTAGCTGGCGAGCCGGCAGATGGCCGTTACGCACCACGCCTGCTTTGCCGCCTTCCGTTCGCCGCTCGCTGTGTTCCGCCAGCAACTCCTGCAACTCTGACTCCACAGCCTGGTAAATCAACTGCCCGGCGCCTTTCCTCAGCAACTCGGTTAACGGATCATCAATCGTGTCTCGACTGGACAGCTTTACAACGTTATTCTTGCTCATAGGTGGTGTATCTCCATTGGTTGTTTTGGTGCTTCGCAACAACAAATCAACCAGATACGCCGCCTTTTTTCAACCTCACTCAAACACCAGATTCAGTTATAACTCAAGCCATTGCCCTAAAAGGTCTAAAAACTTACGGTGAAGCTCCAAGCTGTCTTCCGGTGTAAACGTTCTTTGTTCAGTCAGATTGATATGTTTGAAATCGTTTGAGTTAGCGCGGGTGAAATCAAGAGCAGCGACATCGCCGCCATTAAAATCCGTCCACATTGTGCCACCAAAAAAATGAACGCCCCCAATAGATGTGCTGGAGTTATTCAATAAAGTGACTTGAGGCAAATTGCCCTGCAACCAGCCTTCAAATTCACACGCGGCCGCATCCATGGGCGAGGGGCCATAATATTCATGATTGCCTGGAACATAGAGTACCGGCTTGCTCCAATGCGATAAGAACTCAATCAGAGGCACAAAGTTTTGGAAGTTGATGATGTCGCCTGCAAGAACGAGAAGATCTCCACCGGATTCATCGGGAAGTTTCCATCCATGGCCAAATTCCAGATGTAAATCGCTATAAAGAAGAATTTTCATCCAGCCTCAATGTGAATACTAAAGCGATTGCAAATCAACAGACTATTTACATTAAGAAATTGAATCAATGGCTTCAGCTTCTGAATTCCATTGGGCGCAAATTGACCAACACATAATTGCTATATATATCTCATTATGCTTGACAAATATCATTTACAGCATGATTATTAGCGTTGGCGTAAACTATGAAAGGCATAAATCGATGTATGAAGAACCGTGGCAACTAGCCCCGCAGCTTAAACAAGAATACATCCAACAATTGGCACAATTGTTGGTGCAAGTAAGAGGAGAAGTAATTGACAGACATGAGCCGGAGCTTGGCGACACGCGGTTGTCACTGGGTATGCGAGCCTACGAATGTTGTCGATCTCGTATAACCATTAAAGAAAGCGAAGGAGATTGGCCCTGGCTGTCGATCATAACTGATGAAGGACGCTTCACTTTCGCCATTGATGGTATACCAGTCCGCTTTTCGAGAAATGATCCAAAAAATTTGCCTGATCGAAAAATTATTCCTTCGCAGGAAGGATTTGAGCAAATGTGCATGTTCGAGCAGGTCAATAATTACGCGCATATTCGTTGGTTTCTTATCATTGACACCCCTTATGATATACCAGCAGAACATGCATATTTTGTTGGATATAACGAGTTAAAAGAAATCGTTTGCAAATGGGAAGTACCGCTCAGCGACCAAGTTCCAGTAATAAGTGAAGTAGACGATAACAAACCTCAAGCCGTTAAGATTCCACCGGCAAAAGCAAAGCTGAAGTTAGTCAGCAAGAAAGAGAACCAGGGCGAGAATGACCAATAAGTTCTATGGTGAGAAATTACGTTTAGCACGATTGCTAAATGGAATGACGTTAAAAGAACTGGGTGATGCGGTCACTGCATCACGTCAGTTTATTCATCAACTTGAAGGGGACACGAGGCAGCCACCCGAGGATATGCTTTATGCACTTTGTGAAACGCTTTTGGTTCAAAAGGGCTTTTTTTATGAACCCCTGGACAATGACGTAAAGTTTGAGCAATGCCACTTTAGAAAGCGAAAAACTACTCCTGTTGGACTCGCAAACAGAGTTTGTTCGTACAGTAGTGTATTCGAAGTGCTTGTTGAGTTCCTCTCTAGCTATATCGAGTTCCCTGAGCCAGATGTACCCGACTTGTCAAATGACGAGGATAGTTACAGTAATTTAGAAATTGAAGTCGCGGCGGAGAATTGCCGTAAGCATTGGCAATTAGGACTGGATAATCCAATTGACAACATCACCAACGTCTTAGAGCAGGCTGGCGTGGTTATAACTACTTTTTCTGGTGTTTCGGAAAAAGTAGACGCGCTCTCCCTAAACCGGAAAAGGCCCATTATTATTCGGAACGATGCAAAGGAAAGTCCTTGCCGGCTTAGGTTTGATCTTGCGCATGAGTGCGGACATTTCGTCCTACATAATGGCATTGAGACAGGAGATAACGTTACTGAATCTGAAGCTGATAGGTTTGCAAGTGCTTTCATCTTTCCACGCTCGGCGTTTATTGACGAATTTCCTCGTAACTTCTCACCTAATAGAGAGGCTTCTTGGCGACCCCTTTACAAGCTAAAAGTTAGATGGGGAATGAGCTTAAGAGCCATCATATACCGTGCTCATTTCCTGAAAATTATTTCTTCTCAAGATTACCGGGCGGCGAATGTCAGGCTAAGCAAAACAGGACAAACAAAAATTGAGCGCTATGACGATCAGTTAGAAATGGAGCAACCAGGGCTACTCAAGGACAGTATTGAGCTTATGGACAGGGAATTGGGGATCAGTTTTTTAAAAGTCGCTGAAAGCTTGCATATTGAGCCGGCAATGCTATCAACGATCACGGGAATCCCAATCCCTGATAGCGAGAGCAAAAGTAATGTTGAGCCTATATTTAGGAGGTAACTGATGGCTAGGAAACGAGTGACTGCTACAAGTGAGTTTGATTCTGGAAGAAATCAGAAATTCCACTACAATTACAACGGCAACAGTATGACGCGGGCTCAGTTTGTTCAGGAGAGTTGTAAAGCTCATGAAGCCAACTCTGCAACAGATACTGCGCGCTTAATGGCGCAGGGCGTGACTGTCATCTACCGGGCGCAACTTTTCGATGAAGTAGAGAATATTTCGGGGTATCCTCATTTTTTGCGTAGGCATAAGAGAGGAGTGAAACCCGCAGTGGGAGTCTGCCAATGAAAAGCTCCACCCGCATTTTCGCTGTTCTCAAGGGCAGCATTGCCTTTTTGCTGACCGCGGTCGATATTCTGTTCAGTGCGGATGATGACGAAAGTAATGATCGCCCCCTTGGCGAGGGTTCAGACCGATTTGGCGAGCACAATTTCCGTTCAGGCCGCATGGATTCCGGAACCGACCCGGACGGTTGGTATGAGGAGGATTTGTAACAACTCCTTATTTCTTCATCCCTTTCGAGATTCCCATTTTGCCGATGCTGCCGCCCTGTCGTCCCGCATCGTCAGCGGGCCTAGCGAGCGGTGATGTAGCTGCTGTGATGGACCGTCCGATATTCACCCCCGCCCACGCCATCATCCCACTCCACAGCAACGGCAATCCCAGATAGAGACTGGTCGTAATCATATTCAGCAGCATGCGCTTGGCATCGTGTTCGCCAGGGTTAGCGAAGATCTGCAGGAAAACGTTAACGTCGGGATACATGGACAGAATCAGGTTCTGATCCACCCACATCGCCAGATACCAGAGTACCGTCCAGAATTTGATGGTGAAGATCGCCATGCCGGCGACCACCATCATGGCAATGGAGTAGCGGGATAGAACGACCACCAGCGGCAAAAGTGCATAGATACCCAGCAGCATAATGGCCTGGACCATGGGCAATGACTGCAGGACGGCAGTCATGGTGACGGAGAACAGGGCTGATGCTGTGATCACGCCACCAGTGGCGAGGCCCCCTTTGATGATACTTCCCGCGGTATTGAACAAACCCGAGCCGGAGGCGTTGTTGGCGACCAGCTCGTTGCTTGACCAGGAAGGCGGCGCGTTGGTAAGCACGGTTTTGGCGACGGCGTCGTTTTGCTGCTCACCGGCTAGTGCAGGGGCAATGGCGACCACCAGGCCGGAGAAACCGGCTGAGGTAGCATCGGCTTCATTGATCAGCTTCTCTCTTAAGCCGATCGCTGCATCTTCCCACCACTGTTTGCAGTAGGGTTTACCCCAGGTCGGTGGCGCTGTCGGATCGTATTCCGTATCCCTGGCTGCGTTGTAGGCCCAGCCGGTGATTTGGTTGGCCGGGCGCAAGGTGTCGTAATAGCCTGCGGTATCCCGATAGACGTGTGAGCCCATCCAGTCCGGGTCGTCGGCGCCATAGGTGGCAAGGATACCGTTGATCGCCGGAGAATCCGGCCGCTCTGCCTGATACCTGGAGCGGGCTGGTATGTAACACTGGCTGAAAAAATCACTGACCTCCTGCCGAAGGCGAGGATCGGCGATGGTGGCCAGGTGGGCCTGCTGCTCGAATGTGCGCATATCCGCCACCGTTGGCAGGCCTTCGACGAGTGCGTGGTTCAAGCCCGAACTCAGCGCGATGACACCGTACCACCACGCCGGAATGTTGACGGTCGCGGCAGAGCCGGTAAACCCGGTTGTGCCATAGGTGCTCTGGGGAGCCGCAACAGTTGCTATACTAGGTGTTGGGTTAAGCAAGGTCGGTGGTGGCGAGTAGGACAGGGTTGCCGCATTGAGGGGTGTGAGCGCAGCGGGTTGCCCTGCGAGCACGACCACCAATAGCGCAATGAACAGCTCGATCTCCATCCGCCGCAGTGACAGGCCGCTGGCATGCCCCACTTCCCCACCCTGGGCCGGTTCGCGCCAGTTGTCGATCAGGATGCCCAAAAACGGAAGATAGACGATCCCGGTACTGACCAGCACATCCCACAGAATGCCGTAGAAGGCCCAGCCGAAGAGCGAGGTAAAGAGCTCCAGGTAGCTGTCGACACTCATCAGACGATCGACCCTGCGATCATAACCAAAAACTTCACCACCAGTCCCTGACCCAGCACCAGTTCGAGGATGACCAGCCAGGTGACGGCGCGCCAGCGAAACCGGTGTAACTGCTCTGCCTGGGTGTAATTGATCTTTTCAGTTTTGGCGAGGTATTCAACGCCGGCATTCCAACCGGATGTTACCAGCGCAATCACTAACCAGCGGCCTAGCGTGAGTGTCAGGCGCCAGGCGTCGATACTCTGTTGAATGGACTGCACGGAGTCGGTTTGTAACCGATGCATCAGCCAATAGCCTACCAGTGCCGTTAGTAGCGCAGCCGCCAAGGTAGCGATCAAGAGACCCTTGTGCTGTGCCACACTGTTATTGGACACGGCCGTCCCGCAACGGGTTCGGATCGAGGGTCGGCACTTCAGGCACGGTGAGAGAGCTCTGCCTTCTGGCTGCCGCGCGTTCGAGCAAGGTGGTAACGGTGTCGGAGACCACTTCTTTGCGCACGCGGGTCTCAAACAGCAGATTTTCAATTTCCTTATCGAGTTCCGCGATGGAGTTGTCCGCGTGCTCGCGGGCGACTTGGGTGGCATAGACCTCGGGCACCTGCCTGCCCGACAGTAACAATCGCCGGGCGAACAGTGATTTCTCGACCGTACGCGCGGTGCTGATCTCCGAGACCAGGCGGCCCATGATCAGGCTCTGCTCCGAGACCGGCATCTCACGGATCGATTCGATCACCTGGCGGGTGATGGCCACCCCGGGCGCAGTGATCTGTTCGAGGTTGTCCAGGGTCGGTGGTGTCGCGCCGCTGACCAGGTTCTGGATTTCCGTAGTGACAGTGGCGGACTCCTGGTAGAGCTTGGGCAGCAGCCCCGTACCGGGAATGCTGTCTTTACGGCAGGTGTCGCAGGTGGTGACGATGTTCTCGCCCACCACATCGACTGTCCAATCACGGGCATCCGCCGGAGATGGCCAGATTTCCGACAGGCGCGTGGCCGATGCCACCGGCACTGGCGTGGTATCGGTGAGCGCTCTGTTCATATTGATGTTATAGCCGGCCTCGACGATATCGCCGGTGAACTCCAGCACTGGTTGTCCATTGCCCCCAGCCTGACCGCCGATCCAGGGCACGCCATTATCGCCATTGGAGGATTCCACCGACTCTTTGGCGGTGACGGCATCATTGCCGCCAATCCCCATCTGTACCTTCCAGTCGTTGCCTTTGGACAAGGTGATCAGATCGGCATAGGGGTTCTTACCCTGGGCGATCTCGGTCTCCATCACCTCACAGGACTTGGTGGCCAGCTGCATGGTTTCTTCGGCCTTGATCAGCGCGTTCTGAAAGAGATCGTACAAGCCGGGGTTGGCGCGCTGCAGGATCAAAGCCGGCAACGCCGCGATGGCGCTGGTCGCTGCGGCCGTCATCGCATTCATCATGTTATCCACACCGGCCCCGATGTCATTCAAAGTGTGAGTCACCGCCGCCACCGGATCGAATTTGCCGCAACTGTAACCGAGCCCCAATTGGGCGGAGCCGCCCAGGGTGACAGAGACCACCGAAGGATTGGCGGGTACGGAGACGGGCTCTGCTCCGCCGATCTCGTAATACCACAAACTGTCTTCGGTGGGCCCTTGGGCCGCGTGAACAACCTGGCACACACTCATGGCGCCAAACAACATTAGGGTACGAACAGATAGTCTCTCGCTCATGGTGGGTAATTGGTCCAGTCGACGTTGAACAAAAAGATGCCGCGACCCTGGCAACAGCTGTAAGGGCGCCACAGATTCCAGGCATAGTCACCCTGGGGATCGACTCGACCGCCACCCCAGCCGATTACACTGGCCAAGTCATTGGTACCAAAAACCTTGCAGGTCGATTCCGCTATGGGTACAAGCATCTGCCACACGCCGGAGTCCGGATCGCCCTCAATCAGTGGTCCGGGCGGCCACACGCGCTGCCCTGAACTGGAGCCACCGGTTATCGGTACGTAGATATGGGGTTGCCCCTGACGTGTGACGATGTCACCGGCGCGCTGGGCATTGATGGCCGCCGCCTTGGGTTCCTCCGCCTGTGTCGTCCAGCCGGTGCGCGGGTACACGCCGCCCCAGGTCTGCAGCGGCCAGCTGCCAATCTCCCGCAAACCGGGTATCAGGCTCGCTGGGTAGAACATCTCCGGGATCTCCATCCGCCAGGAGAGTGCGTCCAGTCCCGACTGGAAATACGGAAAGAAGGGTGTGGTTTGTGAGTTGCAGAGGGAACCGGTGCTAGCGATGATGCTCGACAGGGAGCTGACCGGATGGCCGATGACATCCGTTTCCCTAAAAATCAGGTTACGATGATCCTTGTTGCCCTGCCCGCCTTCTGTTCTGTTGCCGGCACTGTCAATCGGCACAGCCAGCAAGCTGCCAAGCAAGCCAGTGGCGGCGGTTCGTTGTGCCATGCCCAGGGTGCTGCGAATCTCGACCCAGGGATTGCCACCGAGCTCATTGTAGGCACTCACCACCGCATCGGGCTGGTAATGCCCCACTTTGATCGAGGTACGCACGCTGCAGCCGGACAGGGTGCAGCGCAACCAGAAGCAAATCCCCACCGGCGTCCAACGCATGCAGCTGAGCGCTGCCTGGGTAGTCTGCGCAATAATTTCCGGTGTGGTAATAGAACCCGCATGACCGATCAGCGGCAACGACAGCAACAGGCTCAGCCAACCACGAGTCAAGGCCGCTTTCATGGCTCTGCGCTCTCTGCCTGCCACCGCTGATAAAGCTGGGTTGCAGCAATGATGTCGGTAAGACCGTACACCACGGCTTGCCCATCGAAGACGATGGCCGGGTAACGATCGATACCGTACTGCATTGCCTGCACCAATCCGTTGGCGGCGTTTTCCAGTTCAGTACTGAGTTGCATGTCCATCCGCTGGTATCGCTTCAGGACCAGTTTTTTGGCGGACTCTGAATCCGCTGGCAGGTCAATGGAGAGTTCGTACTGCAGCCGGGTGATTCGATCGATCACATAGACGGTCGTATTATCATTTCCAGATACAACCTGACGTCTCGAATCGGTGAATACCTCGATCGTCGGCTCTTTCAGTAGGGTCTTCTCGCCGGCCTGCACAGGCGCACATAGCGCTCCTGTTAGAAGCAACGAGATAATGCATTGAGCTTTTGCAACATTCACTGACAATCGTCCAACCCGGGATGACTTTGAGGAAGGGTCCATCTTGCGCGATTACGGGTTCGGCAAAAACGGTTTATTCAGACATAGACGGTCGAAGTTTCTGGAACAGAAAAGATACCGTTTTTATAATCGCAGGAAATCGATAGCGGAAACTTAATACGGAAATGGACTTCAGCCCCATCATCCTACAAGTCTACGGCGTACTGTGGTATCTCGTTCCTCTGACCATAGCGGCTGGCATTCTCAAATCATCCTGGTTCAAAGGGATTGCCGGTGAATTCTTGGTAAACACAGCGGCACGGCTGTTTCTCCCCAGGAACGAGTACCACCTGATCAAGGATGTGACTTTACAGTCAGAGGATGGCACAACGCAGATCGACCATCTCATCGTATCTCGCTATGGCGTGTTCGTGATTGAAACCAAGAATATGAAAGGCTGGATATTCGGCTCAGCCAACCGAAAAACCTGGACGCAGAAAATCTACAAGCACACCAACAAGTTTCAAAACCCACTGCATCAGAATTACAAACACGTCAAAACGCTTGAAACCCTGTTGGATATTCCGGCTTCCGCAATTCACTCGCTGGTGGTGTTTGTAGGCAACTCCACGTTCAAGACCGAGATACCCGACAATGTGACCTATGCCGGTGGCTACATTCGCCACATTAAATCAAAGCGCGAGGTGGTACTCAGCCAAGCAGAAGTCGATGCCACGATCAAACAGATTGAGCGCCTACGATTGCAGCGTGGCCTGGCTACCAACCGTCAACACGTCCGCCGTCTGCGTCAGAAACAAACTGTCGCATCCCCAGTCACGCTACCTACAACACCACCAACCACTCCCTCAGCTATACCTCAGTGCCCGAAGTGCGGCGGCGAGATGCTGCTTCGTACCACCAAGAACGGGAAAAACGTGGGCAATCAGTTTTGGGGATGCGCGACCTTTCCGGCCTGCCGTGGCGTGGTAAAGCTACGCTGAATCACGAACCTGAGCGATATTAACGAGACTGTTCGATACGCCGGGCCACCTCGTAAGCTGCTTCCAGCTCCGAACAATTTTTTTCACGCATGATGGCGGCGCGCTCCGCCTTCTCGTGCTTTTCAGTCATAGCCAGTGCCAACGACAAAGCAGGAGGCACGTTTCGAAACAGGGCTTCAACCTTGTCGGCCAGTACAACGCCTTCCACGTATTTGCCCGGCTCCTTGCGGGCCGACAGCAGCAGGTTACGCTGTTCGTCGTTCAGGTCCTTGAAGCGGGCAATCTGGTCAACCTCTTCCTTCGGCATCACCAGACACAACCACCACTCCATCATATTGAGCATCTTGCGGCTGGCGTCGGGGAAGTCCTCCAGATTCTGGGTGGCGATCCAGAACCAGGCACCGAGCTTGCGCCACATCTTGGTGATCTTGACCACGTAACGGGCCAACAGCGGATTGGTGGTGATGATGTGGCCCTCGTCGGTGACTACCAGGGTGGGTCTTTCATCGTGCTGGTAGCGCTCCACCAGGTCATTGATGTGGCTCATCATCGACAGGTAGGCGACGGTCAGTTGGTCCTCGTAACCCTCCCGGGCCAAGATGCCCATTTCGAGAATCGTGACATCCGCCTCCGGCCAGGACTGCCCCGGCCGGTTGAAGAAATGTCCGGCGAGGCCTGAGCAGAACAAGGCCATGCCATCGCCCATCTCCAGCGCACGATTGCGCCGGTGTTCGGGTAACTCCGTATTGCTGGCGATAGCCTGAAACGCGTGAACCACGTCCTGGGTAACCACCTGGGAACTGCCGGATTCTTTGACCGTTTTTGCCGCGAGAAAAAGGGCATTGCGAATCAGCAGCCGGTCGGCGCGCGTCAAGCGTGCATCCTCGCGCTCATCGCCACCGGTGATCATGATGCGCGCGGCGATCTCCATTTCGCCGAGGATATCGCGCCTGCCGCCCTCGTCTTCGATCTCGTCGTCTTCGTCCAGTGACTCTTCCAGGGTTGGGTCATCGGCATCGAGCAGGTTCAGCGCATGACGCCGGTCGAGCAAGCGCAGTGCATCGGCAAAAGGCGGCAGACTGACATCGACATTAGGATTCAAGGTTATCTGGTTGACCGACAAGCCATGGTGCGCAAAGTGCTGTCCCAACAGGGAAAACGACGCTCCCGCTTCGATAATGAAAATACGGGGACGGTGGCATGCCATCATCTGCTGCAGTAGGTACACCAGCAGTGCCGACTTTCCTGCGCCCGTGGGTCCCAGGATCAGCATGTGAGCATTCTTTTTGCGATCCTCCCGATGTAGCGGGTCAAACACCAGCGGCTCCGCACCCCGGTTGTAGAACACCAACCCGGGATGACCGGTTCCCCGCGAACGACCATAGAACGGCAGCAGATTGGCGATATGACGGGAGAACATCAGCCGCGAGCGGCGCCGCGATTTGTCCAGGTCCGTGTCATAGGCCATGGGCAGGTTGCGGATATAGCTATCCAGCGCCAGCAAATCGGCTTCCTGGGTGATCGGCTGTAATCCGTTCGGAAGGAGCAGTGCGTTGAGACGATTCAAATTGTGGCGCAGTGATTTTTGATTCTCGCCGCGCACATAGAACGCCATGCTGACAGGATAGAGCTTGTTACCCTGCGCCATCTCCCGTTCCACTTGCTCTGCCTCTTCTCGGGTGATCGACGCCTCCGCCGAGTCACCGACTGAGGCGCGTTTGATATGCGCGATATGATTGCGGGTGGTGTCCTGGGGTTTGAGCGTGAGCGTTATGACCATGATGGTGTGCTCGGGCAAGCGATCGAACAGCGAGAACACCTGATCCCCCGACTGACGCTCCGCCGTGAAGTGTCCGATGTCCGGCGCCCGCCGTAAGCTTTGAATGGTCACGACAGTGTGCGGCAGATCATCGAACAGCCAGCTCGCCGAAGCCTCGTCGGAACATGGCATCGACAGCGTCAACTGTTCCGCAAAGTCGTAGCCAAACGGTAAAGCATCGTCGCCTGGATAGGGTGCCATCTGCAACAGCGATTCCGGGCTTCCTTCGGCGCAGGCTGGTTTGGGATTGAACCAGCTCAGCATCCATTGATAAAACGCCTTGCCATCAGCGCGCTGGACGTGGATCCCGGCGGATGCCAGGGCGGCGATCCATTTGGTCACCACATCATTGAGCGCCTCCTCCACCTCGATGGCCGCCGGGGTTTTGCCGTTGTGTTTCAGGCGCCGGTAGAGTACCACCCGGATCCGACGCTGATGCCCCTGCCAACGGGAACCGGTGACGGTGGTATCGTCAAACAAGCCCCCCGGCCGGGAAATCGCCTGCAAATGTGTCGACATCACCGCCCGGTAGTGTTGTGAGTAGTCTGATGCGCGCACTGTCGGCAGCGGATAACGGGCCAGCTGGGCATCGAACTGGTTAAGACGGGGTTCGTCCTGCACATAGACCTGTAATACCCAGGGCGCCTCGTCACGCTCAGGGATCGACTCATTGAGCGCTGTCTGGATGGTATCACGCAGCTGTGTCATAAACGCCGGTGTGCGTGCTTCACAGCCGACCGGGGTGATCTCGAACAGGGCGCCCAGGCTGACACCATCTTCCAACAGAAAGGCTTTGCTCTCAGGAATGTATTCCATCCAGGGCAGCAGGTCGGTAAACGACGGTGGACGGTTGTAGTGCTGCTTGATCGCAGTACTGGTTAGCGACGAGGCGTCCATTACGTCCGATTGCTTGACTGGCATGGGCACCCCTACTGTTCTGATGGCGAATGACTGACTTCCACTGGCACCTCACCAGGTACCTCCCCCGACACTTCTCCTGGTAGGGCGTACTCCACCTTTTCATAGAAAGGAAAGGTCGTCACATAACCCGGTACCGGAGTGCGCTCACTGCCCGACAGGTGAGGAAAGATGTACATCACCAGCGTGGGATTGGGCAGGCGGGGGAACACCGTATCGATCTCATTGGCGGCTTCCCGCACGAAACCGCGGTAATGCTCGACACCCGATTGTGGTAACGGCGGACCACCGATTGTGCGCCGCTGGTCGGGCTTTTGAACGTCCACCATGTGCTGGTCGTAAATGGACTTCATGGTCGGGCCGTCCTGTGGCAGCACCGTCTCTTTGGTGCTGGCGCAGCCCACCATTAATAAACTAGTCCAGACCGGAACCAGTGGTAATCGTCGCTTGGTGAAAAAGATTCGCCTCATGGTGAAGTTTCCTGCCATTGGAATGAAAATCGATGGGAAGTTCGTGATCGACATGGATCGCCAGCTCGGCGCCCGCTGGGACAAAGACTGCATCGAAACTCTGAGCCTGGCGCTCCCGCAGCCACTGAGCGACTTCGTCACTGCCCCCGCTAAGGGTTCTGCCCAACACGTAGTTGCCCGTCTCTCCGGAAACCAGGTTCGTTGCCGTGCCGGCATTGTTGATCAGGGTGGTGGTTTCCGCCTGTGCGGCAGCGTCTCCCGCTGCTTCGAGTGCCATCACGCCAATGCGCTGAGTGAGGAAGGCTGGTGCGTTGGTCTTGCGTTCTCCCGAAATACAGGGAATACCGCGCGCATCGGAAATCCAGCCCAGCGGCCGATTAGTGCCTCCCCCTGCGCTGCTTCCACTGGAACCACCCACTGGATTGTTATCCCTGGGAAAAGTCTGAATGGTGCCGTCCTCGAAAACAAAGGTCACCGATTCCAGTTTTCCGGTCACACAAGAGAGGGTCCAGTCGCCGATCGCGGTGCCACTCCAGACCATGCCTTCGATGCCCGGAATGCGCAGGCCATTGGCAGCCAGGTTTTCCTTACCGGTAATCACCTTGAACGGCATGGGATCGCGCACCTGCCCCTGGACAGGCACCCTGCCGACCAGGGCGGTCATGCCGGTGGAGCCGATCAGGGTGGCATTGCGAGGCACTGTGTAGACAGGCATGTCAGCGTTCAAGGCGGCGGAGCCTCTTTCGACCAGCGCTTGCACCGGCGGACTCGCACTGTCGAGAGCGTTGCGGCCGGTGCGACTGAAGCGATTGAGTAGTGCCCCGTTGTCATCACCGGGCGCTGGCGAGAGTTCCAAAGGATCGACCCAAACCAGCGACTCCGAATCCGCAGAGGACGCTCTGACACGATCCAATCCGAGTCCGACGGGAAGATCGGAACCTACGGCTGACGAAGATTGCGCCGACTGGCGATAGCGGTTGGCCAGAGCGTCCACCCTGGCGGTCAAGGCAGCAATGGCGGAAGTAGTCTCCGCCGATTCTGTGCCGGTTCGATTGGCAGCGAGGGATTGCTGCAATCGGGTCAGCACGTTGTTTTCGATCTGCTGCCGGTTTTCTATCAACTCACGGTTTTCCTGTTGAAGTGCGGTGTTATCCCGACGCAGGGCATTGAGCTCCGAGGTCATGGCGCTGACATTGGCGGTCAGCGTCTTGATGGTATCTGCCGGCGTATCGGCATCGGGTAGTGGCGCCTGCGGCACTGCCTCCAATAACTGAGCCTGCTCTCCATCCGGCGAGCAGGACTTCACGGCAACCAGCGCCGCCATCAAGACGACGGAGCCGGCAAGCAGGGGTAATAGACGATTACTGGTGACCATCGACATAGGGTAGATTTAACTCCTCTCTTACAGCGCCACACCGAAGGGCCGATCCGAGATCAGATAAACCGCGGTGGTATCGGCTTCGCTTCCAGCGGGTAACAAGCGATTGTGCTGAAACGTCGCTGCCAACCAGGCCCCGCGTAGTTCACGCGGATCCAGCACCACCGGTCGTTGGGTGCGATTGGTCAGCCTGACGGCGGTGACATAACGTAAACCCGCTTTCCAGGCAGCGACGGGGACAGCTTCTATCCTGGCGCCATACACCAGCTCGACCGGATCGGTACTGACGGGAATGGCGAGCACACCAGGCTGGTGAGGAATCAGTCGTGTCGGTGCGTAGAGTTGTTGCGCAGCATAACGGGTTAAGGCGGCATACCCCCAAGGCAGCGATTTGTTAGATAGGGCTTCGACAGCATCCGTGCGGGGCTCTGACTCCAGCAGTATCTGCACATCGGGTAATTTGCGGCTTTCGGGCTCGACTGACTCCGCCGAAACATCGAGGACATACAGCGGCCCCTCGGTTTCCGAGCGCACGATGATGCGGGTGGTGTCGAAGGGCTCTCTGGCCAAAAGGTACAGGGTGCCGTTGATGCTTTGGCTGCGCAGCAGCGCTGTCAGTGACTGCGGCAGACCGATCCTCACCGAGTCCGGGAAATGCACCAATCGCTCCTCACCGACAACCAGCGGAATCGCGATGGGCGTTTTGTTCCAGATAATTCGTTCGGGAGCATTCGATGCCCCATCGACTTGCGCGACGGACAATAGCGGCAAACAGCATCCTAGCAGGGCGATCCATCGCACTGTCGCGAGAAAATGGTGGGGATTCATTGGGAGCTCCCATTAGTTGTAGTGGCGCCAGCTCCGGTTGGTTCAGCCAGCTCGGCATCGGTCAATCGGCGCGGACCCTCACTGGCGTACCCATCAAGTGCCAGTCCCCAGGGGTTGGATTCCGGATCTATGGCCTGGCGCACTACCCGAATCGGGTAGCGAATCGTGGTTTGCTTCACGGTCATACCTTTTACTGACTCCAGAAGGTCGAGATCCAGCCAGACGATCCAGACATCGGGTGACAAGACATCGACACGACGTTCTTCATAACCGTGCCCTGGCACTTCATGAACACCGCGTACCCGGTAGGTCAATTCGCCACGGCGGGCTTTGAGTTCCATGTCGGCGATAAGGTCATTGCGGTAGCGCGGTGTCAGGTAGGGCGAGATGCGGAAGATCGCGCTACCGTAGTCCGTGGCGCCGTTGTCGGGCCAACGATTGAGTTGCTGAAAAATGTAGAACGCAAAGGTATACACATTGGCCGGAGGCACCTCCTCGGCTGCCAGGACTGCACCGGAGCGCAGATCCGGCGGCACGTAGAAACGCAATTGCTTGGGCGCCTGGCTCCAGCCGATCCAGAGCGCGAGGATGATCAGGCCTTGCAGACCGATGACGACCCACAAGGAACGCAAATGGGAGCGCACGTTATCGATTTCGAGGCGGTAGCGGCGCATGCTGCGTCCTCCCGATGTCCCAGGCACCGGTGCGTAACACCCAGGGCGCACGATAGAGACTCATCGACTGTAGACGGATGCGCAACCATTGTTGGTAGTACCCTTCAGGTCGTCCGCGCTTAATCCGCTGAAGCACGGTTGCCATCACCACGCCGGTGGCGACCACGCCGACTCCGGCAATACCGAAACCCATGGTGATGGCTCCGAGTAACCAGGCCAGCAGCAGACTGAGGGGTAGCCAGACCACATTTGCAAACCCCACTATTAAGCCAAGCTCTGAGGATGTGCACCCTCTGAAGATGACCGGCTCGGCATTGAGCCGGTCCGCCAGGATTTCATGGTCTTTCGACATTCACACCACCTGCCTCGTGCTGCTATCGATGTCAGATAACACCGGCCGCTTCGGTCAGCAGATAGCTGGCGAAGATCAGCACGATGGCACCCACGATGCCCAATACACCCACTTCAGCCCACTCCGCCTTACCCTGTCGGGCTTCATTGAATTTCGCGAAACCGAGATAGGCAATCCAGAGAAAACCCAGAACCGCAATGGCCAATCCGAGCACCAGGCCACCGTCTTTGATGTAGCCCTGGATCAGTCCGATCCAGTCACCCGACGCCGGAGCGGTACTCGGCGGGACCGGCGTTGGCAATGCCGCCCAGAGCGGTAGTGGGAAAAACACCGTGCCCGTTGCCAATAGCGGCCTGTGAATGGCAACGGCTGTTTTGCCGAATCCGTCTCCTGTAATTGATGTACCCATATGAATTGTCCTCTTCTGTAACGCTGAAAATAAGGGGGCCTTTCCCCACATCCCACTGCGATGCGCCACCGCTTGCCCTTACCGGGCTTTCTCGGTCTCAACTTGATTGACTCACCGCAAATAGAAACCCAAAACCATCAACACAATGCTTGCCCTCAAGGTGCACCAGGTCAGGTCGAAGACCGTGGCCTGCCCTTCCTGCCAGGCTCGAAACGTGCCGATGGAAACCCAGATTGCCCACACAAACGCCAGCACCAGAACCATCGACGCAATGGAAGTCAGCATCGTGGCTGGAGTAATCCCCCGCCTGGAACGCAGCTTGTTGTGCACCTGTCATCGTGCTGCCTAGCGACGGTAATCGCCGCGCAGGGGCGGGAATGAACGCGGTAGGGCGCGAGGCGCATCGATGTGTGACTGAACGCCATCCATGATCTGCTTCAGGTCTTGACGCAGCCAGTCATAACGAAAACGGATACGGGCATCCTGATCAGCATTTGCCTCAGCCTGCTTGATCAAGAGTTCAAGGGCCTTCAGCTCATGAATTATTTTTGCCAGTGCGTCACGCTCGGCGTCCGCATCAGCGAACACCGCCGGCGTGATGAGCGAACCTATGATCAGAAAAGAAGATAGCCAGAGTTGGCGTTGCATGGCACTGTTGCTCCCGTGTGTTGTTACGGGGCATAGTGCGAGAATCAGAGGCGAGGATCGATGGGAAATCTATTCGGTGGGTGGGGTGGTTTCAGGCGAATTTTTCTTCAAGAAGAAAAGCTAATAAAAAATCAGCAGTCCGTAAAGAGACACCCTAAATTGCGTGCTTACAAGATCCTATACTTAGCCAGAATATTGGCATAAAAACGTCAATTTTCTGCTACCACCCTATTATTCCGGTTTCATCAAGAACGTGCTACCCAATGAGAAGGAGTAGGCACCAGACTAAGATCGAGTTAGTCAAAGTTATGATCTATTAGACTACCTCTGCAATACACCTGAATACCCAGCCATAAAAATTCGAGAAGACGCACTCGACCTTTGATACAAGCATGTCAGCGTCTCCTGGCCAAATCATAACTTTCGCCTGTTCTTATTGTTTTAATGGATTGGCCATCGTAGATTTTGGCAACTCCAGAGCCCGAAACAGTCAACGTATCTCTTTCTACGATTACAGCAGTGTTTTCTTCTATTCCAATTCCAAGCAATCCAGGATAGTAGTTATCAATTACGCTAGTTACTTGTTCACTGAATCCCACCGGGTATGTGTCTATGTGGGCCGCAATCGTCACGTTTCTAATAAACTCGAAACCTTCAAACTCAATTCTTCCGACCCTTACAGGTTCCCCATGATTGGCCTGGTAATAGCTTCCGAGCACGATGGCTCCCGCAGACGTCCCAGCTATTACCCCTCCGTCATTTAGGAACGCCCTAAGGGAGTTGTGGAAGTTTGTGTGTAGGTAGGGTGCTAGTAGGCACTCCGGCCCACCACCCCCAATCCAAATACCACGTGCGCCTACTAATGCTTCTGAAAATTCCTGAGAATCTGCAATGCTCGCATCTCTTGTATGAAGTACTTCGATGTTAGTGAAGCCATAAGAGGCCAAGTAGCTCAAATACTCATCGTCCGCTTCGAATATTTCAGCCCAGCAGGCTGCCGTAGTAATTGCTACTATTTTTTCGCCAGTTCCGCCTATCCGGTCTTCGAACTCTTTTAAAACACCGCTGGATAAATCACCACCGCCATATAGAACCAATGAACCATTAGTCGGTCCAATTTTCGCAAACTCGCGAATAGACTGAAATTCATTATTTTCGATCGTGTAGGTACTGCCATTCCGCTCAACAATATCTCCGGGATGTAACAATTCCAAGTGGTGTGCAGATTGAGATATGAGCTGACTTGGAATTAGATAAAGGAAAGCTGTCGCTAGTAATTTTGTGATATTCATGTTCAGTAACTCAACAGCTATTCTGGAACTTCGGGAATTATCGATAGTGGACGATTAGACGCAATAAATCGATAGTTTTTTATCTTTTGCCTTTCAGTTCATCTAGTTTGGCTTGGGAAGCAGGATCACCACCCAATTCAACAGCCCTAGTGAAATGCTCAATTGCGTTTTCTATATCTGATTGCGCAACGTAGTAGTCTCCCATTGAGTCATAAACATTCGCACTCCTTGGATAGTTTTCAATATTCAAAGTAAAAAGTGCGTGCGCCATCTCTGGCTGACCATTCGCCAAAAATGCGTACCCTTGTTGATTTGCAAACTGTTCCGGAAAATGTACAACATAACCTAAGCGGTCAGATACGTTTTCGTAATGGGAAGTTATATGGTCAATTAATTCCTCAGGCGTGGCTGTTGTGTCCGGTGTAACGAACCTAATCAGCCCTTTTAGCTCATACCAATGAAACAAGAAGAAAATGGCGTCATACCCTGCAATTATGGGAACACTACCGTGGCTATTGTTGGGGTAATATTTCCAGTCAAAATTTAAAGCACTGTCTGAATTGGTTTCGGCGAACTCGGCAAACTGCAGTAATGAGCGAATGTGCATCGAAGATTCATCATCAATGTCCTCTACAACTTCATCAATGTTTCTCCCTTCGATCATAGTATTAGCTACAGCCAGATATAGCGATTTACCGGACAAGTCTATTTCGGCAAGCGCTCTTTCAGCCTCATTCAATATAACTTGGTCATCCCACCAAAGGCTTGGATCAATTGCCACATAGTTTTCGAATAAGTGTGGGCGATTAATTAGCGCACTGATGACCATTAATCCTCCTAGCGAATGCCCAACGAATGTTCGGTAATTGTTCGCTGGATAACGTGTTTCTATATATGGAATTAGCTCCATCTCAACAAAATCGAGAAATTTTTCACCTCCGCCTGATGTCCCGTCGACATGCGTAGGCGTCAAATCTCTGAATCGATCGGTATTCGGGATTCCGACAACTATCATTTCTGGTGACACAGTATTGCCATTCACAGTACTTAGCTGCCGTATCAATCCAGTAACAGAATGGAAGTGACTACTACCGTCCAACAAATACATCACCGGATACTTAGTGTCGAAATTTTCCGGATTTTCTGCACCGCTCGGCAAGTACACCCACAAGCCCCTAGTTTCGTCCAGAATGTCGGAGTCTAGGGAATCAATTTCACCTATAACTATTTGGCTATTTACATCAAGCAACTCGTTTGTTTCTTCAGGCTTACAACTAGAGAGAGCAAGTACAATAGTCGTTGCCAAAATTAGGCAAATTATTCTCATTAACATTCTCTCTTCTTCCTATTGGTTGCACATTGCTAGTTGCTGGAATCACAAGCGAGTATTTCTAGTGCGGTTTCTAGGGGCACATCACGGATTTCCTCGTCCGAGACTATGATGTCGGGAGACACCCCGACCCCCTCTATTGCAATGCCCTCTAGGCGCATTTCATTTACAGACAAATAGAGAATATAGTCGGTATCACGCTCAGCAAAAACACCTTGGCCGCCGGTAAATGCACCGCTCGTGGTTGTTCCAACTAGTGTCGCTCGGCCACTGTTTTTGAATTGAAATGCCAAGGCTTCTTTCCCGCTACGAGTGCCGCTGTTAATAATCACCACAAGAGGTCCTTGCCATGCTTCTACGTTGGGTTGGGGTTGTACCGTAACTGGATCACTCTCTCCCTCATGATTTAATGTAGTGAAGGAAAAATAGCTGCTCCGATCGGGGAAAAATGGGTCAAGATAGGGCCACCACGCACCACCATAACCATCGCGCAAGTCTAAAATAAAGCCATCTAATTTCAGCTCATTGGCATTCGCAACTGCCTGCTTCAAAGATTCCAAGTATTCGCTATGCGTACCCGACCAGAGGTGGATATACCCAATCTGGCGGGTACCGCATTCAATTTCCCTCTGGCTAGCTGTCGTTGCTGTAGCTAATGCGCGGTGCAAACTTTGAAAAACGGGAGTAATCAATACTCGTCGTAACTGTTCTTCACGGCTAATTATTAACGTTACAGGTTCAGCTTGTTGCCATTGAAGAAGAGACTCGAAGGAGATGCCATTTACTTCCGTGATCCTATCACCTCTTCTTAATCCAACCACCTCAGCCTGCGAGTGTTCTAACACATTTAGAATTAGCCCAGGATCTTCATCGCTCAACTGAACTCCAATTGTATACAGTTGTGGCTCATCGAGATTTCGCGTAGAGAATAAAGAACGCAAGTAATAGTAAGACTGATGTCTGCGATCATAGAACTGGGTATGCGACACACCAAGGCTTGTTAAGAACGGATTAATTACGTCAGCGAGAGCCTTGCCTTCTTCGGTAATAAGTTTGCACTCAAGTTGTTGAAGTGTTTCAGGACTAAATTTTTCAGTCAGTGTTTCTGGGTAGATTTTTTCTAAGCTGATATTCCAAATTTCGTGCAATAGTGGAAGTGCATCAGCGCCATGCGGATATGGTAATTCATCAGTTACCGGCTCATTGGAAGAATCTTGTCCAATGGAAACTGAATGCCAGATCAACACTACCCCTAACAATCGAGCGCAAAATTTGTTCATGTTTGCACAATCCATCTGGATATTTTTATTCTACGTGAGCCGCATAGTGACTAACTACTCCGTATTCTTAACTATCTTCAGTAAGAAAAATACCGGAATGAGGTTTATGGCCATGGACTACTTGCGACAAGTGCCTGAACGCAGTCCTTTTCTTTTAAAATGAAATTTGCTTTTCCTATTTCTCAGATCGACCAGGAGCCATTAGAAAGTCCACACTGCTTCCCCACCGGATATCCGTAATACTGAGTCAGCTCCAAATCGCAAGATTCTGTTTTCAGCGTGATTTGCGTCTAGCTTCAATCGAACTTCAATTATCCGGCTCATTGTATTCGGGATTGACGTAATTCTTAGCTCAAAATCACTGCCCGTCAATACGTCATAGCCTCCCTCGACTACGGAAATAGATCCTAATGACCTGAAGAACTGCAACAGTGCTGTACGCTCTGAAGGCGTGACTGATACGGTAATACCTATGACATCGTTAAGAATTTTGTCTGCCTGCGATTCGCCTATAATAGATGCATATCGAGTTAGTACCTCTTTACGGCTGACCCCTCGTGATCGAGGCTCTTCCATTGGGTAGTGCTGGGATAGGTACTGCGGATGGTATTCCATAATGCCGACACCGAATTCCCTACGTGTGGGGTATCCTAAATTTCCCGCAATAAAGAACCAGGGGACTTGTTGACCTTCAAATTCTCTAGTGATGGGAATTAAACTAATATCTATTTGCGGTATCTGGCTATCCTTAACTCTCCCCATGGCACCTTCAGTATCTCCACTTAAGATAATGGCACTTTCCCAAGGGCTTAGACTTTCCGTGAGGAACTCAAAATATGTATTTCTTCCGTACATGTAATAGCCAGAATAAGTGGCATCATTTCTTCTAGTTATTCTCGTTTCTGTTACTGAGAAAAATTCCTTCAAATAGTCGCTATCTTCAATATCTTTGTAAGTAGATTCATCAACTACTACAAAGAAGTGGTTTAGGAATACAAACTGGTCGCTATTCGATATTTGGGCGGAAGCGATCGCAGCTAATCCAAGCCATAAAGTAAAAGTAGTGGCAAGTCGAAGCATCATAGTTTTAATATTCAAAATGTTCTTCAAATAGGCGTAGAGGAACTACGACTTAAAGCCCCGCAGGAGTGAATGATTTGTTATGTGTCGGTGCCACGATAACAACATCTCTAGAATATCGGCAACCTGCCACATTGATAATTGTCATGGTTATTTAGTTCGATATAGTTCGACAACCACTCAATAGCGTCCATTGTTGCTTTGCAAGATAGAAAATGCCCAGTCGGGTACCATCGGAGTTCTTTATGTTCCGAGCTTACAGACTGTTGATATAGTGATGCGGCATCTGTCTTTACAGTTTGGTCATTTTCACCGTTTTGTAAAAGGATCGGTGTGTTGATTACATGCACTACGTAATGTATTGGATCGATTTCGTACATGGGATCAGTAGGTCTAAGTGAGTATCTACCTCCAGTGCCAGCAGCTAGTACTAAAGCTTTCAATCTTGGTTCAACGGCTGCGAGTATTCCCCCCATGGCTGCGCCGTAAGAGTAACCGTAAAATCCGATTTGACCACTCTCAACATATGAAAGGTCGGACAATAGCGAAATTAAAATGCGCAAATCCTTAATCAGTTGAATTTGCTCATCTCTCTGCTGCCCTGGTGAATAACTAAGAACCCCTGCAACTATGTTATTAGTACGGTCGTCTCGATGCACTGGTGGATCGAATGCTACATAAATAGCATTAGTTTGATTTGAAAAATTTATGCCTGGGTTCAGGGAATAGGTGGGTTTATGAAATAGGCCGTACATTGTCAATATAACTGGGAACTTACCTTCAGCAATGGGCCGTACAATCGTTCCAGTGGCATAGCCATTATCTAGGCTCTTGAATTTGAAGCGCGACGTTTGCACGCTACCTGAGATTTGCCAATTTTCAAATTCTAATTCCATGCTCAATTCAACCGGAATATCGAATAGGTATTTTTGTTTCTCAAATATTGCGTAGTCGGGTTGAACTGGAGCGCTTAGTGCAGAAAGACTGCCAATAGACAAGAACGTAAGAAACCAGACTTTGACAAACGATTTGAGTTTCATTAGGAAGTTCCTATCTCTCAATGACCTGACCGTTGCATAGTGGTAAAGCGTGTCCAGGTTCTGCAGTCCTTCATTAGATTGAATTGTTTCTGGTAAACCTTCTATAAAAGTCATCGAGCTCAATCACATAGTCATCTGACATAAAGAACGCGTCGTCTGTCATTTCAGGTTGTTCCTGACGCTTATACCACTCGGCATAGGTTTCCAGATCGCTTGAGTAAGCGTTATAGTGGCTTGAGTATGTCTTCACAATGATCTTCGGTACTTGGTCCGAAAAATCGAATAGCATTTCTCTATACCAACCGTCCCCAATGCCAACGGTGTTACCATTTTCCCTTAATGGTTGCCCGCCATCGACGCCTGCTTGCCCTCTCTCCTGATAATCAGCCATGATCTGATAAACATTGTGGCCGAAAGCGTTTGCGTCTACTCGAAGCGCTTGGCCTAAGTTGTGTCCGCAAAGAACCATAAATATCTGATCATTTCGGCTAATGAATTTATCCCAAATTTGTTGTGACGTGTTATTGAAGCCAGGATCAGCAGCTGCAAGGTTCAGTATTGCGCTATGAGTTCTTTCGCCAAATCGATTCATATAATCGTGGGTAGTGACTATAGCGGGGACTCCCGGGTAGCGATCTATAATCTGCTGTGCCCAAGACAGAACATCATCACCAGCGTGCATTTCAAATGCAAAATGCAGGAATTGAAATCCGGCGGCACTGAATATCTGCGCGCTGTTACCGCCGCCCCGGAATCCATCGACATACCACTCTTTGTCCCGAAAGAAATCAGTATCGCTTCCGAAGGCCCGGCTAAAATTTGACAGGCCACCTAAATGAAGTGTGCCCAAATCTTCAGTTGTAGATTCAAGCTCAGAGGTAGGCTTCTCGAGGTTGGGAGGAAAAGCTGATGCCGCCCAGATTGCATCGTAGTCGTGATTTCCGGGCGCAACACCGAAAGGTATATCAGCGTCACTGATGAATTTATACCCTTCAATCGCTTTGGGCACTTCAAAAGTCAATGTTTCCTCATAAGTAGGCAGATTAACAGCTAGAAATGGATTTTCTATTGCAGTAACACCTCGCGCAAAGTGCTCGTCATCTACATTGCTTGTAGAGTGCTGCCACACATCTCCCACCGAAGCAACGAATGCAACATCCCCTCCGTTGGCAATACTTCGGCTTGCTATGTGCTCCATTTGCGCAATAAAAATATCACTGCTGTCTATGGCAAACCCTTCATTTTTCTGGCGCGTGAAATCGATAGCATTTTGTGTGTCTGGAATTACAACAAGAGTGAATGTATCGCGAGCTTCAGTTTTGACAGGCCCTGAACCTACACACGCTGTAAAAAGCAAGACGAAGGAAAGAACCGCTAATCGTTTATAGTATTTTGTATCCATACGCCTCCCCATCTGATCTATTAAAAATTTAGCAAACTATACCGTATAAAGCAGATTAGCCAGAGCAAAAGTTAAACAACAGCCGAAGCTGCGCGTAGGCTGTCCGCTGAGGCCCTCTTTTTGCGATCGGAACGTATTTGAGCAACTTGTTATGTGGCATTTGGGCCAAGGTGTTCAGCTAAAATTTGCCAGTTACCATTTGTATATACGAGTACTGACGTGCCTCAGCCAGAACCTGAGACAGTTTGACCATTAATTAGACCTTGCCAATTAAAGGAATATAAACAAGTTGCACTTTCATCGCCCACAAATACCCAGTGTAAATTGGTGATTGAATATTGCTCATCCGGGGGTGCGTTTTCTTTTTGCCCGTCTGATTTAGAGCACGTGACCATAATCTGCAGCGAGGCTGTAACAGGTTTAAAAGGCGACCTATCTCCAGCTTCCTGTAACGACCGCTGCCATCCTCTTAGCGGAAGTTACTATTTTCGGTAATAGGCACTACTGGCACAACTCAGTAACGTATTATATTGACTGTTTATTCAAATCTAATATTAGAATCCAGTAATTCGCTTTCATAGACACCCGGAATGACAATAAATGGGTTATCTGCTTTTTTGAATATCCCTGAGACTATTGCCCACCCTTCCCTGTAATCCCTTCGATCACTAAGTTCAAAACAATATCTACTATTCAATAGGATAGCGTAGCTAGCATTTTTCCTGCTGTCACTGTTTAAACCCTCGCATACTACGTGAGCCCCGTCAAACCCCACTCGAACGAACACCCTGAGCAAAACAGGAGAGCCTTCATACAATCGCCAATTATTCAGTAGAGACTCGAGCGTGACAGTTTCCTCCGAAAATTTTCCTACAGATTTGATCAGATTAGTGTTTACGCTGCGGCTCGTACAACCCACTAAAAAAACCAGAATGATTAAAGTAATTTTCACTCACATTCCCATATGTACATTGGGTTCCACAGTTTATTAGACGACCTAGATCCAAACTCTGGGAATGACTGCTGCCGGCCTCTTCAAAGCGGACATATTCTAGCCCATTTATTTCTATTCGGTTCCAAATTTCTAGTCAATGTATTCCCACGTGTCTGGCCCGTCAAAAGTTCGTATGAGGAGATCTGCATATACAGTTGATGGAAACATTCTGAAATTCACAGCAAGCCTTTCGTTCTCAGTTTTTTCTATGCCTTCATAGTGTGTAATGCAACCACAAGTATTGCAGTGAATGAATTCAATCACCCGATCACCCCACACATATCGAGTAACTTCATTAGGATCATAGCCAACGAGGGCTTCAGCTCTTGTATAATATCCCCACAAGGCACCATACCTCCTGCAAATTGAGCATGTGCATTGGACCAGCTTATCCGGTAACTCGTTAACTGAAATCTCGATTGCTCCACAATGGCAAGTTGCTTTCACATTAATCTTCACATTCTGGTAACGGCCTCATAGCGGCCTTCAAGAGTAATATTTAACGCACAAATCATCGGCGTGGCTTTAGCCACGTACGGCTGCATTTGCCTTGTTAGGCATTTATCTACTACTTTTGTATTCACTTGGCAAAATTACTGAAACACCACAATTCCCGGATATCTCCTTAGCCTTGTTTAAAATCGTACTGGCGTCGACTGTCAGGAAGTAGTTAACATTATTCCTGAAAGCTTGATATATATGTTTTGCATCGTCTCTATCTTTTAGCAACGATTTCAGCTCTCTTAACTCCTTTACAGGTAGTCGATTTCTGTCGAAAGGGCCTCCGAAGGGTCCTAGTAATGGCGAAAACGTTGAACTAGACAACGGTATTTCAGTAAGAGCATTGTAAGTCTCGCTGTGTAGAGCCCGATATTGCTCCGGAATTTTTTCAATTTCTTTCTTTGCTATTTGAGACGTTACCATGTCAACTTTATTGAGCCTGAAATCATTTAAAAGATCAGTTAATGCATTCAACTCCAGATCAGAAATATCGCTTTTGGCGATACCACTAATTACGCACGTATCTAAGTACAATTTATCCACAAAATTCAATATCTCCTCATCTCCTCGAGATGCAAAACCTTTGCATAACAAGCTCCTTGTCTATTAGGTACATTATATCTACCATACTGCTCCATCATATTAATTTGATTGCTTAGGGGCTTAGAAGCTGCCGCTCAATTCCTAAGATCCTACGTCATCTCCCGGCTTCAAAGCAATGGTATGGACTCCTCCTTACCCAATCGGCATCAATGTGCTAAGACTGATATTTGATAGTAACAGTCAATGGAAATAAGGAGGAGCCCGTTATGAAGATTACCCGAGTCGGTGTTGATTTGGCAAAAAACGTATTTCAACTGCACGGTGTTGACCGATCAGGCAAATTGGTCTGGAAGCGCAAACTCAGCCGGAAGAATTGGTTGAAGGTCTTACTCAAAGAAACTGAGCCTGACTGCGAGATCGGCATGGAAGCCTGTACGGGTGCACATCACTGGGCCAGATTACTGATGAGTAAAGGCTACCAGGTCAAGATTATTGCCCCCCAATTCGTCAAGCCCTTTGTGAAAAGCAACAAAAATGACGCCAATGATGCTGAGGCCATCTGCGAGGCCATGAGTCGTCCCCACATGCGCTTCGTCCAGGCCAAGACTACAGAACAACAGGATCTGCAAGCCCTACACCGTGTTCTGTATGAGCTGAAATCCCACCGTACCGCTAAAGGCAATCAGATTCGGGGCTTGCTCTCAGAGTACGGCCTGGTTGCACCCAGGCAAATGCATGCGTTACGGCGTGCAATACCTGATTGGCTGGAGGATGCGGAAAATGGTTTGTCCAATGCCTTTCGTTGGTTGTTAAAAGGCCTGTGGGATGACCTGGTACAACTGGATAAGCGCATAGCCGAAGTAAATGATGAGGTAGAAGACATTGCTAGAACCCACCCTGTAGCTCGGCGACTGCAGCAGCTTCGTGGTGTAGGACCACTAATAGCTACCGCCATGATTGCCTCGGTGGGATCTGGCAGGCAGTTTAGCCGCGGCAGGCAAATGGCAGCTGCACTTGGATTAACACCCAAACAATACAGCTCCGGCGGAAAGGAAAGGCTGCAGGGGATCAGCAAACGGGGTGACGTGTATTTGCGCTGCTTACTGGTACACGGTGCTCGTTCTGTTGTTTCTCATGCTAAAAATTAGGAGGATCGTTTCAGTCGCTGGATGACTGAACTGGCCCAGCGTAGTCACATCAATGTGGCGGCTGTCGCCCTGGCTAACAAGACGGCGAGGATGGCTTGGGCGATGATCGTCAAAGAAACTGATTATGATCCAGCTTTAGCTTCACGCTAAACACAAACAGATAAACTGAATAGGAAAACCTGTTTTACGACGCAAGCTGAATGATGGAGTACTGGTCGAACCGGCGTTGGTAGAATCCGTTAATGTCCGAGCACTTAAAGTGCGGCAAAGCAATTGGGAACCAACGCGCGAATAGCCCATTATGGCCCGGCACCAACGTGTGCCACCTTAGAGGCCGGATATACGTATGCTGTCGAGCCTACCCTTCGTCAATCAGAGTGTTGTAAAAAAGGAGGAGTCCATATACCGACATTAATTCGCTTGTAATGTGTTTGTTCTCAACAATTTTTCAAGACCGTCTATATCTCCTTCCCACGGATCTAACCCAGGCCATGTATTAATGCCATCATCGATAAATCTTGGCATCAAGTGGAAGTGGAAATGGAAAACGGACTGTTGTGCTGCAGCCCCGCTTGCATTCATTAAATTGACTCCTTCGCAGCCCAAAATCCTTCGATACTTTTCGCTTAGTTTTTTTGAAGTTTTCATCAATGAGGATGCTATCTCACCAGGCATATCAAAAATGTCTGAATAATGTTCCTTCGGCAGAATTAACGTATGTCCTTTCGAGTAGAGTGTTCTTGGGAAGAATGCGATTGATCTTGCGTCCTCGTAAATTACCCGTGCTTGCTCGGAGCCACTGATAATCCTACAAAAAATGCAATCACTTTGCATGGTCAATTAAGCTCGAAGCAAATTGTTATCGCGGAAAACCACATATTTCGGCACATGAGCAAGCTCACATATACTGGAGTATTTTGTGATTGCGGCCAATAGCTGCTACTCAATTTAAATTTCCAAACTGAAATACTGCTTCCTTATTGAGCAAATTATTTAAAGGTAAAAATAGTGGTTGGGGAAGATTATTGAAATCAAACCATTTCCATTGCTTACAATAACCCGGCTCTCTATTTTCTGCCTCCCCCTTATGGCATAAAGCTGTCACATAAAGGGTTACACAGTGCATCCTTTCATCTTCAAAAATGTCATTAGTAAATCCATACTTTTTTATCGATGTCAGTTCAAGTCCGGTTTCCTCAAAGACTTCGCGCCGCGCACAATTTTCTATGCTTTCCCCCATCTCCAATTTCCCTCCGGGGAGCGCCCATGTTCCGGCACCATGTGCCCCAATTCTCTCTCCTAACAGAACTTTATCATTCCTGATAATGAATACGCCGACACCGACTTGCACTACATTGCTCATTTCAATTTTATCTATATGCTCAGTGAAGGTTTATTAATCAAAAGTTTATCAGCTGAGGAAGACCAATTATTTTAAAGGCGGCTTTCGGCTTCATAGCGGACTTAGGAATGACTATTGCTCTGTATCATCATAGCCTTACCAAGAGGGCTTAAGTCTGACATGAACTGGAAGTCTCCCATAGCCCATTTTTTCCCAAAATACTGAGTTTGCGTCGCTGACTGTGACGGCTGCTCCTGGAGCGCCTAGTGAATCTAGTTCTTCTTCCACGGCAGCCAATAAGGCTTGTCCAATTCCGGATCTTTGCACTTCAGGGTGAACCGATAGCAAATGTATAAAAGCCCGAGACCCGTCATATACTGAGCGAATCAAACCTAGAACTTTATCATCTATTTCGGCAATTAAGAAAATAGTCGCGCCACATCGAGAAAACCTCTTCATTGCTTCCGGACCTTCGATATTCGGGAACTGATATTGATCGTTGAGTTTTAGGATTTCAACTATATCCGAGCAGTCTGAATCTTGAAACGGCCTGATGTTCATATCTAACGTTCTTCTCAATTGAGAACTACCAATTAGCGACTTTTTTAAGCAATTCCAATTCTAAACAGGTTGGATGTTCCAGAGCTATGAAATTGCTGATTTAGGATCATAGCTGAAGTAGCGTTTCGAGGTTTTCCGAAACGCATTGACGTTCTAATTGTTGGAGGAATAAGCTGCTAGCTAACTTTTAACTCATAATAGTTATCGAATTCCTCTTCATGAGTTTTAGAAAAGCCGTGAGCTATATAAAATTTATTGGATCTACTCAGCTTGAGAGCTCCCAAACGAACTGCTAAACCTCTTGCTTTCGCTTCGCGAATAACAGAGCCCAATATTGTGGAACCAAATCCTTGACCTTGACGTTTTGGAGCAATGTAAAGGTGATCCAGATATAAATGATCGGCCTTTTCCAGAACCACAAAAAATCCAACTAATTCTTGGCCGCATAGAACTTTCTTAGTAATACCAGGCTGAAATGTAGAAAGAAACCTCTCTCTTACTCGCACTGGATCATAGCGACCAACAGCCTCCAAGCTCTCTCGCATCGCTAGAGCTCGCAAGTTAGCGAGTAATTCCCCGTCGTCGTTACAGCATTCCTCGATTTTCATATTTGGTTTCATTGAAAATGAATCCACGAATTCCGCTTCGGGTTTATTTGCTATCGGTCTCCGGGCCACCCTTAAAGGCTGGCTTTCATGATAGCGGAAGTTGCCTTAGGCTGTCGCAATTACCGAAATCGGCTTCCTAGCGGTCATTCAGCCCATCTAGATTCTACAATGAATTGATCATGACTTCTGCCAGCATACCTTCGGGGGAAAATTTGATAATCAATCCCCTCAAATACACATAGCTAAAGCCATTATGATCTTCAGATCGGTGGTTGATATTTTGCCTGTTCGCAGAATCAATAAACGTTTCGTAGTCTACGGTTTCGGAGGCTACTAGGAGAGTCGCGAATGTCTTTATATCGGTCTCGCGCTTTTCAACTGTGTTTTCTGCAAACTCTTTCAAGGAATACAATCTACTTGTATGAAGATTAAAGAAATAGCCCGTACTGGCTCCAAAAAAGAAAACGACAGCTGTTGCTAGAACATAAATAATTTTCATTTCATTCACCGATTACTAACCGTGAATTCACTAATTGGAGCGGTAGAAAACACGATAAAGCAAGATATCTCCTGAGAGCCCTGAGCCGAACTACAACTCTAAAGATTCCACTTCCGATTTCGGCTTGAGGTTGTGTGAAAAGAAAAAGGCAATTCATGTTGCATGTTCCAGTTCTGTATTGGGCTTGGTTGCGCGTGTGAGCTCATCTAAGCACGTAAAACCTGATTGTCATACGCTGCCTTGCCAGTCATAAATTCGCACACAATCCCTGACAGGTGCCCAATAATTGAACAGGCAGACCTTGCCTGCTCCCTGATTGCTTTGATTAGCATGGGCACCCCCAAGATACTGATCGTTCGTTTCATATTGTAAGCCAACACATGCAAACTCATCTCAGTCTGCACGTTCTCAAGTCGCTTCATCAGAATCTGCGTTGCCCCCATGTTGAGTTTTAGTGTGCCGAACGGATGTTCGACTGTACAGGCCCGATCGGCCATAGCTCGCGGGTGATCGCGAAGCTCATCAGCCAAGGATTCCAGCAGCGCTTCATGTTCCCATCGCCTGACTCGCCGCTCCCTTCCACGTGTGCACTTTGACTTGAGTGTGCATTCTCTACATAGTGTTACAGAGGCGTAGTAAGTATCAATGTTTTTTCCGTCTTCAAGACTTCTACCACGCCGAGGTAGTATTTCGTTTGCCGGACAGACATACTGATCCTGCTCAGCGTCGTACTTAAAATCAGCTCGATCGTACAACCCCGCCGCTTTGTTGCCTGATGTCGATGGCTTTGGAACCAGTGTTTTAATGCCTAAATCGTGGCATGACTTCATGTCCTGGCCACTGTAGTAACCCCGATCAGCCAGTACAGTCATCTCGTCACACCGTAGCGCCCGCTTAACCTTCTTGGCCACAGGTAGCAGTTGCCCCCGGTCTGTCGGTGAATTGGTCAATTTATGCGCCACGATTAGCTTGTGGTGAGTATCGACCGCTGTTTGCAGGTTATAACCCACCAGCGATCCTTTGCTTCCCTGCTTCATTAACCGAGCGTCTTTATCGGTCTCTGATATCTGCTTGTCCGGGTGCGCTAACACCTGTTGTTCTTTTTCTTTTAGCGCTTTCAGCGATTCCCGCAAGGAGCTGAGCTTTTCCTTTAAGTCTGGCATGTCGGTTTCTGACGGTGTTGGCTCGTCACTATCTGCCTCATCAAGTTTGGACAGATAGTTGGCAATATGCTCTTCTGTGCGTGCTATTCGTCGCTTGAGGATTCCCCGGGTATGGTTCTTGGAGACGTTGTTGACTGCTTTAAACTTGCTGCCGTCAATAGCGACTACTGCCTGCATGAAAAAGTCTTGTTGCCGACACAGTTCCACAAAATGACTACAGGTATTCTGGATTGCTTGACGATTATCTTTGCGAAAATCAGCGATAGTTTTAAAGTCTGGCTGCAGGCGGCCAACCAGCCACATCAGTTCCACGTTCCGCTGGGCTTCTCGCTCAAGACGCCGACTGGATTGAATTCGGTTGATGTAACCGTAAAGGTAGATCTTCAATAACGTAGTGGGTCGATAGCCAGGACGGCCTGTGGCTTTTGGCACCGCTCGTTCAAATCCTAAGGACTCTAGCGGTAGTTCATCAACGAAGGCATCAATCACCCGAACCTGGTTGTCTTGAGCGATATAATCATCCAAGCTCTCGGGGAACATCGCTTGTTGACTGCGGTTGTCTTCTTCGATGTATCGTTTCATTAGAACTGGCTCCTAACGGACGATTTTTGAGTATATTTTGGGCTACGTTTTCACACAAGCTCGGCTTCAAAGCAGAACCTGCAATGTCTAATACAGTACCTGTTCTGACGCACAAGTATGCCGACATGTTTACAGATATATCAGTTAATTCTATAGCCATACCAAGAAAAGTAGTCATTTTGCTTTACTATTTCAAACCCAAGACGTTCATACAGTTTGGTCGCAGGATTGGATTTAAACGAACCCAGCCGAACCGACGAAAGGCTCTTTGATTTTGCTAATTCGAACACAGAGCGAATTACGCTTGTTCCAATTCCTTTCCCCTGGAATCCTTCAAAGACTTGTAAATCGTAAATGAACAAAGAGGTTTCTCTTTCACACATCTGGATATATCCACAAAAATCAGGCGAGAAAATACGAAATACTTTAGATTCCATCAAATACTGTTTTCTTTTCTTGTCACTCCAAGTTATTGAACTCTGATCAAAATATTTTTTCATCCTACGCTTGGAAAGGGATAAAAGCTCTTCGCAATCAGCAGCATTAGCCGGCTCTAATCTCATGTGTTTATCTTTTTGATCTATGACGTTCTGCAAATCATAGGATAGAAATGTCTGATCACTATACTTTGTCTGATTCGCGCTGATTGAAACTTCGGGTTTAAGAGCCGCCCCTCAATTTCTTAGTTTCTACGTCGGCTCCCGGCTTCAAAGTAGACTTTAAACATATGCCCCTATTTTGGAAATCTGGCGATTCCTTGTCCATCGAGTAATCCGCCAACCCAAACTTCATCGTTTACTTGAATGGCAACAGTGCCCATTCTAAATAAGTCGCTGTCAGGATAGTCCACCAACTGTTGCACATTGAGGGTTATTGGGTCCACTTTCACCGCCCTAGTACCTACCATTCTACATTGTCTTGGCTCCTCGCAGCCTATGACCTGGCCGGCAAGCAGTAGACTACCATCAGGCGCCCAACGTAAATTGTCGGCTCTGAAACCAACTGAAATCGAATCTATTTGCAGGGGCGTTTGCCCTCGTGACAAGCGAACTAAAACCTGATCAATCCAGCCGCCAATGTAAAGCCATTTTCCGTCTTCAGAGGAAACGATGCCGTTAGGCGCGCGCATCTGACTTCCTGGTACCTCTGTCCATCCAGAGGCGGGATGCCATTCCCAGGATTCGCCTCCAGGCGGATCGAAATCGGTTGCTGCAATTGCTCCGTTAGGTAGAGAGGTTACTGCATTAAACCGGGTAACGCCCGCTGGGGCTACTACACACCCAATCCATTGAAGAGATGGAACGCTACCACGAACGTCCAGATTGAATACTTCTATTGCTTCCCGGTCACCATGCCCTACAACATATAAAGTGTGTATGCCATCGATACCTTCCCGAAGTGCAATGCCGTGAGGCTGGAAGCTGCTTGTATTCGGACCTGGGCAGTCGCTAAAGGTAGTAAAGTCTTGTTCAGGCTTGGAGGCCTGTTCAGGAAATATTTCTTGGAAGCCGTAATCGCGGATATTCACTGCGTAAATTGATCCGTCGACGTTAGATATTGAACCGGAAGCAATAACCCAAGAAGTATCGGGTATTTGGTACAAATCTTCGGGATTCTTGGGTCCGCAGATGAATTGAACTTCGCCATCTGAAATGCATGGCTCAGCGGAAAAACCATTAGTGCTGAACAAGCTTAGTAAGAGGACTAGGACACATGAAAATATTTGTCGTGACACTGGGTTACCTCACTCGATTGTTCTTTGTATTTTGCGAATTTACCGGCAGCTTTGTCGACAACCTTTTTGATTACACGCTCCGCGAGATCGTACGTAATGTCGCTACTTGGCGCTGGTTCCAATTTCAGCTTTGGGTTTATTTGCTGCCGGTCTCTGAACCACCCTTGAACTTCTGCTTACATTATAGCGGAACTAGCCTAAGGCTGTCCCTAGTGCTGAAATCGGCCTCATAGCGGACTTTAACGTTTTGATTGCAACATAGTTACTTGCTATATGCCTAGAGCGTCAATATTCGTATTCAGAATTCAATCCTCGGCTAATTTGCTATTGTGACTTGGCAACCACCTGTGCCCTGAGCAAGGTCGCTTTCTACACTGTATAGCAATCTTTCGCATTCGTAAGATATACCAGGTTGGTTAAACGTAACATCGCCTTCAAAAACCACTTGCGACTCTCTCACTCTGAATTCAATAATTTCACTATTACCGGTTGATTCCGGTTCGTCGGATTCAGAGGATCTTTGAAAATAGACAGGGTTACCAGTTACTAGTGCGTTGACTATTTCGTTAGAGCTTGAATTCAAAGTTACGACAGCTTCATCGCCTGTTATTTTTACTAGTCCTTGAGTAAGTCGAACATTACCATTGTAGGTAATCACTCTCTCACCCTCACTAGACAGGCCAGATATTCTGTTTGAATCGCTAAAAACATAGATAGCATCAGTTGCGGTTTGTTGTTGTGCGTATGTTGAAAAAACAACAGCAATAGACAAACAACAAGCTAGTCCCTTTGGGCGTAAATATGAATTCTTATTCTCGATAATTCTCATTTCGCTAACTGTTACCAATCGTTTTTGAGTTACTTCTCCACAGGCGGCAGCTTCCGGCTTCCAAGCAGTCGTGCCGAGATTGTAAACCGAAGGTCCGCAGTTTTAAACGGAACCACAATTTTTCAGAATCTACTTCCGTTTCAGCTTACAAACAGTCGATGACTCAGACAATCATTGCTGGATACCCGCAATCTTTCTTTCCTCAACAACAGATCGTAGGTCGATGAATATTATCCCAACTGTCCCAATCACTATATACGAGAAAACTCAATCTCAACTATTTGCTGGTCTACTGTAGAAATAGTTAGTTCGTGTCCTTTTGCATAGAATACTTCCCGGATTTCGTCGACATATAACCAACGGAAGCTTTTTTTGATAACGCTATCCTTAATATTTATTTCTTTGGTGTAGACAGGACAGGAGTTCAGTATACCAAAGTCACTTTCGAAACCTCCTATTTCCAAAGACTCATAAGCACCTGTCAAAGTCTCCAGTGTGCAGTAACTATCAAGGCTGTCTGGAAATGGCGTGGAAAACAAATTTAACTGCTCCGCCGCGTCGCCGAAAAAGTCTGCGGTAACTATGTAGTTTTCACCTTCTTCCCGGCTTACTGTGTCAGTTACAGGTACGAATGGCTGTATCCGCTCGTACCAGACTACACGTTGCCTTTCTCCTCGTGAATCCACTAGTAATGACGTGATACTACCATCGCATCCGGTCACAGCTACCACATCTTCGTATTTCATTCCTAAAGTTAGTAACTCAAACGCAGTACCCAAAATTTGCTCATCACATTCTCCTGAAGGACTTGTCCAGGCTACCATGTAGCTTTCCATCTCACCTTCTCGGAATGATATGGTGATTGAGGAATTGCTAATGCGCGCTGGTCTGGTGCCTGAGTAGGCACCAGGTCCGTAAACAGGAAATTGATATTCCATACCTGATCCGTTGGGCCAGGTCGCTGTGATCAATTTGCCTAACTCGTCATCTACTTCAATTTCTTCAATTTGGCCATAACAGCCAATCAGAGCATTCGATTCTCTAAAGCTCATATCTAAACTAAGATTTGGAATGGCAGCCAGTATCTTTTCTTCGCTGCAGGTAAAGTCTGGTGCGGTGTCAGCAAAACTTTCGACATCAAACTGCCCGTCCGTAATTTCTCTGAGTATGACATTATAAAAGACTAGTTTTTTGAGATCTGCTTGCGAATAAGTCTCGACGACGGGCAATCGTATCGTGCTTTCCCTGAAATCGAAGAAGAGAGGAGTCGAAGGGTTAGTATAAACAGGCTTCCAGGGTTCAAAATACGGAGACAATTGAGCATTGGCTCCGCTCGTAAGGATTGTGGCGCTAATCAGCACTAGTGCAAGGATATATGGTCTCAGTGGCAATTGAATACTTCTCCTTTCACTGTGTGGGTCAGAAATGTACAAACTGAAAATTGGCTGATCATTGAAATCTTTCGTATGTCAGATCTGGGCTTATTTGCCGTCCTAGATCCAGTCTCCTAGAACGGCCGCGTTCGGCCCCTCAACCAGCCACACAGCATTGCACCTACTCACAGGTCTACTACTCCGATTAAATTTGCACGACTATTAAAGATCGTACTTATTGGTGCAGGCTTTTCAATATAAAAAATTCTGTACTTAGTATAACCATTCATTGGAACCGCCGGGAGCACTATATCGCTGCATTTACCCCCCCTACGACTTGAAAAAACGCCTTGTTCTGGCTCAATATAAATTGTCAGCCACATGTCCATACCAAGCACAAAATTACCGCTACCCACTATCCTTCCGGAAGAACAGATCAGCCCGGTATTGCTCAATGTAGGTGCTACGGTAATCGTCTGATTCCCAGATACATCCACAAGTAATGAAATAAAAGTCCTACCATCTCTCGTATAAAGATCACCAAGTTCTATACCACCAACGGACTGAATGAATTCCCAACTCGCTGGTTCTGCTGTGGGCTCACCAAGAAAGCCATTATTACAGGCTGTCAAACCGAAAATGACAAGTAAATACATTACGAGAATCTTCTTCATAACCAATGCGTCGTCGTCAAGGCATTACGTTGCAATGAATACTGTAAAGAGGCTGCTTTGGGTTTATTAGGCGACCTAGCTCCAGGCTCCCGGAACGGCTACTGCCGGCCTCATACCGGACCTTCATTTTAGTCACCAACGCCCTAAACTTACGAAAATTGAGCCTGATTTGCGTGCTCACAAGAACCAAATGTAGCAAAAAACCAGGGCTTGACGGAACTGATTACTGCCAACCACCCTATTTTTCCGGTTTTATCAAGGATCAAGCTACTTCTTATGGGGCGGGGTAGGAAAGAGTCTCGATAATGCGGTCGTTTACTGATAACTTGGCGTGACGATAGTACGATTTTGCAATCCAGTAGTTTTAATTTAAGGTTCTTCTAGATAGGCGTTGAAAAAGAACAGGAATCAAAATAGGCGCTGTATATGCAGAGTGTTCGAAATTATCTGTATCAATTTCTGGTTTTTATTTTTTTTACCAACTTCGTATTCGCTGCGCCGCAAGACGAAATTGATAGGACCCAACAACTAGGCTCTTCCAATAGATATTTCAATCTTCGTTCATTAGTTGACGAAGTGCTGGAGGAAGAATTCGAAAATGAGTTGTTATCGGGAGCCGCCGTTTCTGCCGTCCTTGACGATGAAATTTTATTTCTCAAGGGATACGGTTATTCAAATCTTGAGGAAAATATATCTGTAGATCCAACCAATACAATCTTCAAGATTGCATCCGTATCAAAAATATTTACTTGGGTTGCCATTATGCAACTTGTCGAAGCTGGAGAAATTTCCCTAGATGAGAATGTAAATACCTACTTGAAGGAAATTGAAATACCCAAAACCTTCGATGAAAACGTCTTGGTATCCCATTTATTAGCACACACTGCAGGATTTGAAGATCAAGTAATAGGCATCGCTAAAAGATCATTTGATGAGCTGACTTCACTTGAAGAGTTCTTGCGAATAAATATGCCCAATCGGATATTCCCGCCCGGCAAATATATCGCTTACTCAAATTACGGAACAAACTTAGCAGGACAAATAGTTTCCGATGTATCAAACCGTTCATTTGACGAATACATGGAAACGGAAATTCTATTTCCGTTGGGGATGAGAAACTCAACTTACCGCGAACCTTTGCCTCAAAATCTGTCAGAAAATTTTGCAATCCCCTACCGAGTAGAAAACGGGAGGCTTGTAGAGGCTGGTTTTGAGTGGTTACATGACAATGCCGCTTCTGGTGGATTAGCCACGTCAGCAAGCGATATGGCGCGATTCATGATTTCGCTATTGAGTACAAGGCAAACCGAATCACTTGATTCGAATCAAGTTTTATCTCGCTCGTCAATTGAACAGCTGTTTTCTCAGCTTTATACACAACACGATAGTTTAATTGGAAATGCACACGGATTCTGGGAAAGGCAAGTCGGTCAGACTCGAGTGCTCTGGCATAGCGGGGGGAGTATCTCCTACTATGCTTATATATTCTTAGTCCCAGAAGAAAGGTTTGGCTTTTTTGTTGTATTTAACTCTCCAGAGGCCGCTTCAACTAGAGATACTTTGATTGCCACTTTAATGGATAGTCTTTATCGATCCGACAATATCCATTCCTCCTTCGAAAACAATATCTTGAAGGGATTTGAAGACAGGGTAGGTAGGATCGAAGGTTCCTACAAAGACCTGCGACGTTCTTTTACCAAAGCTGAGAAATTCATAAGCTTTGACACATTGGAAGTTACTCGAGCGCAACCCGGCAAGATCAAGATTGGCAACAACCTATATTCTGAAATAGAACCATTTGTATTTAAAAGGGATGGAAGAGCAGACAGGTTGGCATTTGAAATCGATTCTGAGGGTGAAGTTTCTCATCTACTTTTTTCTAATGGAGCAATGGACAAACAGCCATTCTACGCCAACATTTCGGCTCATTTGCTCATAATACTAGTTACGATTTCTTTGTCAGTATTTGGAGTTGCAAAATTACTATATTCTCAAATTAGAAACCCACGGAATCTCATACTCGATAGCCCGCTAGTATTGAGTATGTTTCTGTTGAAACTGACAATAGTAATATTCGTGATTTGGATTGTTCTAGCTTTTTGGGGTGTGGAAGGTAGAGAGATAATTTATGGATATCCTAGTTCACTTTATTTCGCGCTTATTCTCCCCATGATCGTATTTGGCCTAATTTTCGTTTCAGCTGGAATTTTCGTCAGGGACTGGCATTCAGGATATCTAACAACAAAAGTAAAAGCCTCAACGTTAGTCTATTTGGCTATAACCCTCTTATTTTTCGCAATACTGCACTATTGGAATATTCTGTTCTGGAAACTTTGAATCCCATCCCTGATTCAATTCCGGTAACAAATATTCCGGAATTAGAAGACCAATATCACGAAATTGGGCATAGCCACAGCACATAACACTACTTCCGCTTCGGGTTTGAGGTTGTGTGAAAAGAAAAAGCCAATTCATGTTGCATATTTCAGTTCTATATTGAGATTGGTAGGCTGGTGAGCTTATCTAAGCACGTAAAACCTGATTGTCATACGCTGCCTTGCCAATCATAAATTCGCACACAATGCCTGACAGGTGCCTAATAAACGAACAGGCAGACTTTGCCTGCGCTCTGATCGCCCTGATTAGCGCTGGCACGCCCAAAATACTAATCGTTCTTTTCATATTGTAAGCCAACACATGCAAACTCATCTCAGTCCGCACATTCTCAAGTCGCTTCATCAGAATCTGCGTTGTTCCCATGTTGAGCTTTAGTGTGCCGAACGGATGTTCGACTGTACAGGCCCGATCAGCCATCGCTCGCGGGTAGTCGCGAAGCTCATCAGCCAAGGATTCCAGCAGCGCTTCATGCTCCCATCTTCTGACTCGACGCTCCCTTCCACGTGTGCACTTTGTCTTGAGTTTGCAATCTCTGCATAGTGTTGCAGAGGCATAGTAGGTATCGATGTTTCTTCCGTCTTCAAGACTCCTACCGCGTCGAGGTAGTATTTCGTTTGCCGGACAAACATACTGATCCTGTTCAGCGTCGTATTTAAATTCAGCTCGATCATACAACCCCGCCGCTTTATTGCCTGATGTCGATGGCTTTGGCACCAGTGCTTTTATGCCTAATTCGTGGCATGACTTCATGTCCAGACCACTGTAGTAACCGCGATCAGCCAGTACAGTCATCTCGTCACACCGTAACGCCTGCTTAACCTTCTTGGCCACAGGTAGCAGTTGCCCCCGGTCTGTCGGTGAATTGGTCAATTCATGCGCCACGATTAGCTTGTGGTGGGTATCGACCGCTGTTTGCAGGTTGTATCCCACCAGCGATACCCTACCTTTATGCTTCATTAACCGGGCGTCTTTATCGGTCTCTGAAATCTGCTTGTCCGGGTGCGCTAACACCTGTTGTTCTTTTTCCTTTAGCGCTTTCAACGATTCCCGCAAGGAGCTGAGCTTTTCCTGTAAGTCTGGCATGTCGGTTTCTGACGGTGTTGGCTCGTCACTATCTGCCTCATCAAGTTTGGACAGATAGTTGGCAATGTGCTCTTCCGTACGTGCTATTCGTCGCTTGAGGATTCCCCGGGTATGGTTCTTGGAGACGTTGTTGACCGCTTTGAACTTGCTGCCGTCAATAGCGACTACTGCCTGCATGAAAAAGTCTTGTTGGCGACACAGTTCCACAAAATGTCTACAGGTATTCTGGATTGCTTGGCGATTATCTTTGCGAAAATCGGCGATAGTTTTAAAGTCTGGCTGCAGACGACCAACCAGCCACATCAGCTCCACGTTCCGCTGGGTTTCTCGCTCAAGACGCCGACTGGATTGAATTCGGTTGATGTAACCGTAAAGGTAGATTTTCATTAACGTAGTGGGTCGATAGCCAGGACGTCCTGTGGCTTTTGGCACCGCTCGCTTGAAACAAAGTGCATCTAGCGGCAGTTCATCAACGAAGGCATCAATCACCCGAACCTGGTTGTCTTGAGCGATGTAATCATCCAAGCTCTCGGGAAACATCGCTTGTTGACTGCGGTTGTCTTCTTCGATGTATCGCTTCATTAGAATTGACTCCTAACGGACGATTTTTGAGTATATTTTGGGCTACGTTTTCACACAAGCTCGGTTTATTTGCTGCCGGTCTCCCGGCATCCCTGGAACGTCGGCTTTCATAGTAGCGGAAGTTGCCTTAGGCTGCCTCTATTGCCGAAATCGGCTTCTCAGCGGACATTAACGCCCCGCTAAACGGCGAGCGTTAGCGAGTCCGGTGGAGGCCACGCTTTTTGTGGCCGGAACGAATTTGAGCGGCTTGTGATGAGTTGAGTTTGGCACTGATAAAACTTGCTATTTCACGAACAAGTGGTTCGGCCGATTCTGTTTTTGCATTCACAATATATCCGGACCAATTATCCCACTCCAGACTCAAGACATCCGCTCCCTTTTTGAAGTCTTGGAATACTTCATCCAATCCAGCCGTTTTAGCTCCTGCCACATCAAGACCAAATTCAGCTTCGACAGCCGTAGTAATCTTCGAATACTTCCTCGCATCAATTTCATGGAAATCGATCACGAGTCTATCGCTATTGTCTCGATGTTCATCCATGCTTCGATCTCAGGACTCATAACGCCCGTGGTAATGGGACGGTTCGCGAGCATGGTGGGCGGATAAAATGGCCGTCAGGCCATTCGCCCACCACGCGCAGTGAGCCGGTCCCTGATTGACTGAATTGTTACGAGGCTACTCTTTTTCTATGCACTCGCAACCCCCCAAGGTTCGACAACCTTCTTGATATTGCTGAAATGCAATATATCCATCGATCCCTCGATCGGTGTATAGGACTTCTTCTTTCTCTACATTCAAAACGATGTCAATGAATGCGATTCTGCCTCCGTAAACTCGTAGAAACAGCAAGTTTTCGCTCACCCACTTAGGACTTGCAGGATAAAAATTGTCTTTGAACGAGAGCTGCCAGAAAGTCGCTTTTTCGCTGAATATCTGAACAATGGAGTTTGGTCTGAATCCATCAGTAATAAAATAATACGCTCCATTCGGAGAATAGATCCGCTCACCATCCAAAGATTCACCAATATGACTGAAAGCTACTGATGGGTAGGTTCTTGATTCGAGATCAACGGATTCACCGGCATGAACATTACGGCTTTCAGTCCAACAATCTGGTGGTAGACCGGGCCATCGTTGGTTCTCGACTGCTAAGCACGAGCTGATTGAAAATATGCCAATTAATATTACTAATGTATCGCGCACCACTGCCTCGTAACGCCAGTAGTAATGGGCACAGTCTGTGGAGCGCGGTTTGCGATAGAATGGCATAGCCACTCGCAAACTGTGCGGAGCGGGCTGTGTCCTTTATTGACTTGTTTGTTATGTGTTGGATTCATTCAATTTAATACACCAAAATTTGAGCTGCTTTATGCCAAGGGCTGAAAATTATACGCAAGGCAGCTCGATTTTTGCCTCAACCAATACTTGAACTAAACCGAGGATATCATCGCCGTCAGTTCCGCTGCGCGTAACATATCGCCAAACTGTTTCTCGAGTTTTTATTGCAATCACTAATTCAAGTTGTGGTAGTACGAATATGTAGTCCCCAAGTCCACCCCTTGCCAGGTATCCTTGCTCCAGAGGGCACTCAGCTTTGGAATCATCAATTACCCACCACATATAACCATATCCTGCAATGCCTTCTCTACGTTCAGGAGGATTCAATTCCGAACTTGGAGTAACAAGTGAACGGATTTGTTTCGCCCAAGCGGCTGGAATTACTTGTTTCCCGTTCCAATTCCCATCCTGTAACATTAACTGACCCAAGCGAGCCATATCTCTTACCGATAGATAAATCGGATAACCTGGAAAGTTAGAACGGTTTTCAATCCCTGTAGCACCGTACCTACTATGCCTTTCTCTTTCCCATTGCTCGAAGCCGAGTGGAATAGCCAAATCAGACTCTATGGCGTCAAAGATTGAAGTTTCGGTTAAAGTCTCAAAAATGGTTCCTGAAACGTTAAAATCCCAATTGTTGTAAAGAAAGTAGTCACCCGGTACCTGAGTCCCTCTTTCAGGGGCGTAAGCAGTATTGTCTCCGTAAGTGGCAGCTGGGTGGTATACTCCTGACCGAGCAGTAATCAAATGTTCAATTGTTGCTTCTTTCTCAATAGGAAGCAGGCCTTCAACATCATCAATTCCAAGTTCCGCCAATGTCAAATTTAAATCAATTATGCCTTGCTCCACGTAGTTTCCGTACAACATAGCTAGTACACTTTTGCGTACTGAAGCGACAGCTTCAATACGGGCAGTGTTTCCGTATTCCCACAACACTTTCCCATCAGTTACCACCATGATGGTTTCAGCCGGTATGGAGTCTGCGTAATTATTGAGTCGTTCTCTAATATTTACAGCATAACCAGCAGCGGTTGGTGAAGGGTGGTAAGGCCATGTGCTAGGAGGTAGTTCTTCAGAGTCTGGTGTAGAAAGAAAGCCAAGAGAACCAGCTATAGCGAGTATCGCAACCCCAAATACTACTAGATAGCGGATTCTAAAAGTCACTGTTTAATTCACTTTAATCAGATTTGAATCTTAGCGCATCAGCAAAATTGATCTACTGTTCGGAAATTATGGTACAAACGATTTAGCACCATCTTCGCTTTGGGTCGTAATTCGACGCATCGAAACACATAACATTTATATATTGAGGGGGTCCCCCTTTCGTATGGATACGGAGGGGTCCTCATATCTAATCTTAGAAAGGCAGTATCCCACTGAAATTCTGAGAAATCCACAGGGTCTGCCCGGGAAAGCGTGCGAAGAGCTTAGAATCCCTAACTTCCGTTTTGGGTTTATTTGCTGCCAATCTCCGGGCCACCCTTAAACGTCAGCTTTTATAATAACGGAAGTCGCTTTAGGCTGCCTCTATTACCGAAACCGGCTTCAAAGGAGCCATTCAAAGTTCTGTGATTTCTCCTCTCTCATTGAAATAGTAGATATTCTCATGCTTGAATCCCCACGCCCCATTAACTTTTCGAATGTGTGGTTCAAACGTAAAAAACTTTACTGTTGAAAGAGGCTCGTTGTTATTAGCATCGATGTATACACGATCGTCTAGCCTCGTGGCGATACTGTGCCCAACATTACCTAGAAAATCGAGATTTATGTATCCCATAGACGCAATTAGTCCATTCGAGAAATTGTGCAATTCTGCAAATGTCGTGGTGGGGTTAACAAATGCCTTCATTTCAGTGTGCAGACGAACCTGCGCTTCAATTCCACGCCTAAAGTCTGGGCCAGTAGGTTGTAAATTCACTCTACCATCCTCAACTGGGAATGATCGGGCACAGTCACCCCAAATTGATCCTGCACGGGGGCTAAGGTCCACAGTAATTAGATTATTGCTACCTATACGCTCTTCACTTGGAACGTAGTCCCGTCCAGAAAATGATAAGCAACTGCGACTACCAGCCAATACAAAGGCCGGGCAAGAGTGATACCAGGTATCTGGAAGTCCCAATTCAGACAGACGATCAATCGCAAACGCAGCAATACTTTGTTCAGTAGAATCGGAGCCTATAACTTCGCACAATTCAGTCAACACTTGTTTTGCAGAGGCTTGAACGGCTTTGTAGTCCATGATTGAAATGGATGCTGTTCGAGTAATCACTAGATATCCAGTCTTAATAAGTCAACTAGTAGCTCTGTGTTTTTAACCAAACATGGCTTTTCTAGAATCCGCTTCGGCTCTAGCCGTCATTGCAAACATGATGGACGGAAGATAAACAAATTGACCATAAAGCCAAGCCGACAAACTACTTTATCTCAATCTATGCCTACTACCTTCGCATCTGTTTCAATTTATCGATTAGTAGAGGTAGCTCCATCATACTATCAAATGTTATGGCTCCTGCTGCCCGGAGATCTGCTTCGGAAGTTAGATCAACAAAGCCTAACACTTGCATACCAGCCGTGACAGCACCTTCAACCCCGGCCGGGGAATCCTCAACTACGACACACTCCTCGGGAGCCACCCCCATTTTTGAAGCAGCATGAAGAAATAAGTCAGGAGCTGGTTTGCCACGGGAAACATCCGAAGCACTAAAAATCCCCTCATTAAAATACGACGCAAGCCCCGAAATCTCTAAGCCTAAGCGGATATGCTCGTGAGAACTACTAGACGCAACACAGCGCCTAATAGTAAGTCTTTCAAGGATCTCTTTTATTCCTGGCATTGGGCGAATTTCGTCACGAAATCGCTTAATTCCAATTTCTTCAAATTTATCGTTGAGCTGTCGCTCAGACACTGGATGGCCAAGTAATTGTTCAGTAATAATTAAACAGTCTTTGGTAGATCTGCCTTTGAACGTTTTAATGACTTCGTCCAAGGACATTTCGAGTCCAATCTCTTTCAGACATTCCCGATATACGTCATTGAGAATTCGCTCGGAATCAATTAGTACGCCATCGCAATCAAAAATTATTAGCATTTACTTGGCCTGGCAGATTTTCGAACGTCAGCAATGGGTTTATTAGGCGACCTAGCTTCAGCATTCTGGAATGTCCGCTTTTACGCTCGGACGGAGCTTCATGCCGACAGAATGGGCACCAAACGGCTTCATCTTTAAAGCTATTTCCCAGTCTTCTTCATGAACTTTAAACAAGAACTCACAGTTTTCTGCAGGATACTGCCTATCCATATAGCCTTTTTCATCAGAGTAAATTGGAACAGAAACCTTGGTGGTCCGCTCCAATCATTTCAGCTCTTTTAACAATTCATCAAACATGCCCACCCACCTCAAACAAAGTCATAACTAAAAGTGGTTCGATGCTAAACGGTGGTGTCTCATTAGCTCTATGACCCTAGCCGTTTGCCGACTGTCTATCTCAGCGCCGTGTATTCCGTCACCCTTGGCTCTGAGGTTTTCGGTGCCGAGCACCTCCGTTAGCAAATCCAGCGAAGGCCCTCTATGACTACATGGGAGATTCTTAGCTTGAGTCCAGGGAGTAGCCGCTTTCTGGCTGCAGAACACCCCTTGAATCTGTGGCATTACCATTCCGTATCGCTGAACGTGGTCCAGGAGAATCGGCCAGTCGAAACCGGCGTTGTGAATAACAATGAGCTGATCCTGCAGGTAACCGGCAATCCGTTGCCACTGCGAATCGAAGGACCCGAATTTGGCGGCCTCGTCGCTAGTGATCCCGTGTATCGACTGTGCTTCTTCGGAAATTCGTTTTTGCGGTTGTGTCTTGAACTCGATAGATTCCGCGATCTCTCGATCCCTAACCACGGTGATGCCGAGCGAGACGATATCCGGCAATCCGTTTTCGTCCGGGAGCCCGGTGGTCTCTGTATCGAGGACGATGTAATTGTCAGGGAGTTGTGTGAATATCCACAGCAGTTCGTTGTACATCGCCATCACCGTCTACTGCTGCCATCGAGGGATTCAACTTGGACGATCGATCCCTGGTCATAGTGGTACCGCAGGTAGCGCCAGTGGATGGCATCCGACAGCACCCTGGGACGCATGACGCCATAGCAATCGCCCTCCGCTCTCACGCTCTGGAAGTGAACACCGTAACTGTTTGCATCGCGCAAGTTGTGGCCGAGCTGCTGTGCCTCGCGGTAGTCATCGGGATCGTAAATCGCCTCACCGACCAGGTGTCGTATATCGTGCAGGGTAGCCGGCCCCAGTTGTGCACGGATAACGCGCATTTCCTGGGTGGTCTTGTCGATTCGAGACTCTCTCAGGAATCGTGCGCGATGATACGAGGTCTCGGCCACAGCGATCGACTCGTCAGCGGCGCAATAATAGATACCGAAGTCCCGGTTGAAGCGACCGCCACGACCATCAACAGGCGTGTGGGTAAATGCCGCCATGATCCAGGAGGCGCCATCACCATAGACACGGTCTTCCGGAGGCACCAGGCGAATATCACCCACTTCGTCGCGCAACCTGGGATTGGTCAGTGACTCCACTGCGTACAACACATCCCAATCCTGGGGATTGGAGACGCGCTCAAACAGGTGGATTTGTGGGTAGCGCGACAGGATTATCCGGTAAACCGGTTCATTGACCTCGCTGCTGGGTAGCGTTGCGATATCGATCATCAGCCGCCCCGTTCCGCATCGAGGAAGTTCCTGACCACGGCCAGGTCCACGACCTGGCCGGCGAGTAAGCGATCCAGCGGTGCCGTGCCGTTGAACAGCGGATTGTCATTGGGTGTAGCCAGCCACTGATCGGCCAATGCCTGGTCGGGCAATAGAATCTGCAGGGATTTGTAGATCCCCAGGATATAGCTCGCCCGCTCTAGCAAGTCCCGGGTCAGCTTGGCCTTTTCGGGCTGGCTCTTCCAGTTGTAGAGGGTCTTCTCATTGCTGAGCCCTAACAGGGTCATCTGTTGAGCGCCGGTCAGGCGCCACTGGCTGAAAATAGCGAAAATCGCCGGCAACAGTGAACTGGTGACACTGGAACCACGCTGCAGTAATTGTTCAGCTTGTGCGATCATGCTTAACTCCGTACTGTATTCTTATAGTGCTTTAATGTAGCCTAGCAAGCTGTAATGGTACAGTCAACTGTATCAGAGATACTTTTTGAACGTACTGGCCGTGATGGTGACCGCAAAGGCAAAGGCCAGAGCAAACGGCAGGATGATCCAGGACGGATGGAGACTGAATGGCAGCGCCAGGTAGAGTACCCAGGCCATGATGATCAGAGGAATGGTGGCTTTCTTGGCGTAGTGATAGACAAAGGAGCTCTCCCGGCCCCCACCCCAGCGCCGCAGATCCCGCCGCACCAGCCCATCAACCAGTGCTACCAGGGTGAAAAGTCCAAATACCGGGGTGGCCAGGGCGAGAATGGCCAATCGCACTGCGAACACCTGGGTGATCTGCATGCCCGCCAGCACGTAGTCAGCCACAGGCTGATAAAGCCGGTGCAGCATGGGGCGCATACCGGACTCTTCGATAGCGGGGACCGGCGTGATCCACTGAATGAGATCGACAAGGCCGGTCCACTCGAAGGCGATGGTGTAGAAGCGCTCCGACAAATCACTGGCGAACTGCATGGGCTGCGCAGTCAACCAACTACGATGAAAATCTGCCCCGAGGAACTGCAGCTCATTCACCAGCATCTGTCTGCTGTGCGCCACGCCCTGCTCTTCCCACCACAATGCCATACCGACCCATTCGATCAGAACCGAAAAGACCAGGGAGAGGATCAACCATTTCAGGCATTGGGCGAGGCCTGTCAGTACCCGGGAGATCGCACCGGGACGAGCGACGGCTCGGCGGGGATCGGTCGGTTCCGCCATGCTCAGGCTGAGTCACTCGATTCTGTAGTCTCTGCCGTCGCCTCGGAGACGGCATGCCACCAATGCTCAGTCACCCGATACCAGTGATCGTTGGTGATGTAGCTGCGCCGCATGGCCTTGGCCATCTCTTCAAAATCGCCCGGCATGACGGTGTCGCTGCGGTCATCCGACAACGGGATACGAATCTTCCAGAGCTGGCCCCCTTCCAATAGCGCGAAGGCTTGCCCCTTGGGAAGCGTGACCATATCGGACGCGGTCAGCATCGGCACTTCCGAGACACTGATCCGGTCCTCATTGCGGGATTTGAAGTCGACGCCGGAACCGGGATCCGATGAATCATCGACACCTGAGACACTCATCAGGGTGAAGACCTCTACTCGGGGCAGCTGCTCGGTCAGCATCGCGGCTGTATCCAGCTCTTTTACGCGCAGCATCAGCATGGTATTGAAGTTGCCCGCCACTTGACCGGCCTTGGCTCGGCTGCCGATACGCGCCTCCACATCCGACCAGGTCTGGGTATAGGCCGTGACCTGAAAACCGGCTCCGCCGGCCTTGTTCAAAAGCGGCACGAACTCGTCCCCGATCAGCTCGTTAAACTCGTCCGCATGCAACGAGATAGTGGGGAGCGACTGTCGAGTGTTTGGTGGAATAGCTGTATCAGATCCTGGCGCCGCAACACCGTGCTTGTAGATCGTACCTGCAACGGACACCAGATCCGCGAACATGGAGTTGCCCACCGCACTGGCAACCGTGGTGTCGGTCAGCGCATCTAACCCGACATACACAATACCCTTGCGCCGGACCACTTCCATCCATTCGAAGATCGGCCTCGTATCCTGCTCGTCCTGGTAATCCGGCGAGATCAACGCGGCAATGGTGCCGGTCGTCAGCTTTTCCATCAGAGGGCCGACGGAGCTGACGATCTTGTCGAAATAGGTTTTGTCGTATTTGAAAGCCGAAATCAGGCCATCCAGAACGGGGTCGTAAATGGCCCTTTCCTGCAACAAACGCATACAGGCGATGGCTTCCATCGACCGGCCACGCAGCGCATTGGGCAGGTTGCGTTCCTTGATATCCGCGGCGCGCTCTTCCACCAGCGACGCCCAGGTGTCGATACCGGCCACCTCGGCGCAGTGGCCGGCATACTCCACAAACAGGGGTTCAATGTCGTTGATGTAGCGGCGGATCTGTTGATAGTCCGGGCGGCGTTTCAGGGCCACCAGTGCACGTGCAATGATATTGACGAAGCGCCAGGCGAATTCTTTGAAAGCCGCAGAGTTCCCTTCGTTTGGTAACTGATTGGCAATACGAGTCGCGACCTCAGTGATGCGCGAGAAGTTGCCAATGGCATTATAGCGCGCCGACAATTCGGGAAAGCCGAGATGGAATAGATAGAAATCGTCCAGACGGCCGGCGCGCTTGGCCTCGGCATAGATGCGGCGCAAAAGATCCGCATCACCCTTGGGATCGAAAACGATGACCACATCGCCCCGGCGGATGTCCTGGGTGATCAGCAGTTCGGCCAAGCGTGTCTTGCCGACACGTGTGGTGCCGAGCACCAGGGTGTGCCCGACGCGCTCACCCAGATCCATCCACACGGATTGTTCATGGGGTTCAACGGCGTGCAGCGCCGGCTTACCGCCGACCGCGGGTAAAGGCGCCAACGGGTTCCAGCGGAAACGGCTGCGCAAACCTTTGGCCAGCACAGACAAACCAGGGATCGACTCCCAAGCCACTTCTTTCTGCCTGGCCCACTGATAGAGCCTGCCCGGTTGCACGTACCGCTGCACCTCGGGCTTCAGTGTATCGCGTAGCCGCTGCGTGTGTTGTTGTGTCCAGCGGAAACCCCTGCCCAAAAACAGCTTGTGCCGACTGACGGGAATCTGGTCAGCCCGCACGCGATAGGCCGGCAGCCGCTTCATGTGATGCTGGTAACGCAGTACACGCCAGGCCTGACGCCCCCGCCACATACCAAACCCGAAGAAAGTCATGCCGGTGGCCCATGCGATACCTGGTGGCATCATCAACGCCCAGGGCGCCAACCAGGAAAGTGTCCCCGCCGCCAATGCGGTGACGGTGGACCACAGTTCGACGGGAGGCCGCAACAACGCCTCCATCGGATGCGTGCTCATTGCCGCAGTCCGTCAGGGGTAATCAATACCGGGTAACGATCGATGCCCAGGGCCACGGCCAGATCATTCCCGGATCCCAGGGTAATGGATAAGCCTTGTGCCACTTCCGCAACCTGTTCCACATCGGCCTCTGTCTCAGCTTGCACCAGCATGCCCACGGCACCAAGCCGCTTGAGTGTTTCCCGGTGTGAGGCCAACCACTGCAACGACACCGCATCCGCCCCGATCAGAAAAAACGGCCGTGGATTGCCCTGTGCAAGCCGCGTCCGCACCTCCGGATGCAAGTCACTGCCAGCGATATCGCCGACAGCCAGACCGGGTGAGCGCACTGGCAACAGATTGCGAAGGGCTGCCGTACCATAACTGGACGAAGGATTGAGGGTGGTGCTTTCGGCGGGACCAGACGATGGCGTCTGGTCCGCCAAGAGTGGCTCCAACAGTGGCGCCAGTGGCTGCGTTTGACCACTGTCATAAAGGACCGTCAACTGGGCGAACGCTTTGGCACTCATGCTGAGCGAAAGTAACAATCCGAGTCCAAAGATCGGCACCAGAGATCGACTACTGATCATCAAAGAGAGTCTCCTCTGTCACGACGACCCGTTGCGTCCAGCGTTCCTGTACGCGGCGGCCATAACGATTTGCGTGGGCTGGATCTTCGGGCACGTGATAGCAACCGGCGTTCATCAAAACCGCGACACTGGCAAGGGTGACAACCGCCCTTCCCGGCGCAGTATCAGTACCGGCAGATCCTGACCCAATTGGCCCGTTTGGCCAGCGACTTGATTGAGCGCGCCACCATCGATGTTCAGCGTCATCCTGTGGTCGCTGACCCACTGCGGATCGATCTGTTTTGCAGTCGCCCAGTCACGTATGCGGGATTCCTCGCCGATCGACACATCGATCAGGTACAGATCGATGCCGGCGAATTGATTGATTTGGCTGACCAGTCGTTCCAACACGGCATCGCAATGCGGGCACTGTGTCCCGGTAAAGAACAGTACCCGGTCATCGGGCTGCCATGTCAGCTTTTCGGTTACAGTTTGATTCGTTGCGGCTAATGCCAGGGCATTGGCATCAATCAACAAACCATTGGGAAACAGACGCCGCTGGGCGTCGTCGTAGGCACGTTGAAACGCCAGGATCCGCTCGGCGTCGTCACGCATCATGACGGCCCACTGTTCAGCGTAGCGACGGCGTTCATCGGCAGTGCGTGCATGAATACCCAGGGCTTCAATGGGCGACAACGTGGCCGGGCTCACACTGCCACGAATCCCCTGCATCAGGAATTCATAGCGCTGCCACTCGGTTATATCCAACCCCCATTGCTCTGCACGGGAAGTCTGAGATTCGATCTGTTGTGTGGAGGATTGCTCGACCTCCAGTGTGCTCAATGATTGCAAATTCGGTACCGGTCCATTATCTGCGTTGACGGGCAACGAGATGCACAAGCAGAATCCGACAATCCCGATACGCGATACTCGTACACTGCGCTCAATGGTCATCGTCATCGACCTGCTGATAGACCGGCACGGTCAGATCGCGTTGTATGACGGTCTGATAGGTCGGGTCGCAATGGTGAACCGGAGATTGAACCGTAAGGCCTTGTTCAGTTGTCGATTTCACAGCGTGGGCAGTTTTTTGCTCTGGATCGATTCGCTCGTTCTTGACGCCGACCAGCAAGGCAGTGACCAAGACAATAACCAGGAAAACCGCTTCCATTAATGTGCGCCTCCAATCGATGGGGGATTCGATACATTGATGCAGCGTTCGAATGCGACGAGGCGATGTAAGGGATCCTGAACCAGGTGAAAAGCCGGCCCCACTAAAAGTCCGATCACCGCTTTGAGCGGCATAGGCTCAAAATAACGATGCGCGTTGGGCAGTGGCAGCTCGAGCATGGCGAGGGCTTCTTCCGACAGAATAGCCTCGTCTGCCAGGCGATAACCGGAATCGCGCAATAGCCAGCGCAAGGCCCCACCCACACTATTGATGTCGTGCGGAATGTTGATCGACCTTGTGACTGACAACAGGTCCTGTTGTCCGGCCGTTGGTCCGGCAGCGATGACGGAGTAGCGGCCAATCTGGGTCTGCGCGCCTGTCACCGAAAGGAGTTGTGGATCCGCGCCAACCGATTGGCTCGCCATGGCTAGACCAGTGCAGCACAATAATGTCGTCAGGCGTCGTGAGATTGCGAAGTGTTTGGAAGAAGACATGGTTTGCTCTCAATCGTGATGATTGTCCTCATGATCGCCAACCGGCCCTCACCGGTGAACGATTAATCCGTTCCGTGGGTGTCGGGTTTTCTGTCGATCGCCTCTGCACTAGTCACTAACGGCCTAAATACACAGCACTGATCTGCTCGCGGGCATGGCCGAGTTCGCGACTGATAATGAGTCGTGCCTGGTGATCCTGCTTGCGCTGCTCGGCGCTGAGACTGTTGGCAACTGGCCCACCCGCAGCAGGACAGGACCAACCGGTTAGTTGATGGTAGCGGGCCTGCGCGTAAGCATGGCGCAGGCCATGCAGCTTCGACAGTCCCGCTTGGGTGGTTTGGCGCTCGTAGACTCGCAACTGCTGGATGTAGTTTTTCCGGGAAGGGATCAGGGATCCATTCCCGGCCAATCGGTGCGCGCGATCCAGGACGGCTCGTTGCTCCTGATTGAGGATCGGCACGACACGCGTCTTGCCGCCCTTGGTCCAGGCCGCTTTCAACCGGATATGATCACCCTGATCGGCGAAACCGGGCTTGAATTTGATCGCTTCCTCCCGCCGTAACCCGAAGGCGCGCTGGAGCTCCAGGCTCATGCGCACGTAATCGTCCTGAATACTAGACAGCGCCTGGCGGTCGAGCGCGACCGCCTTGGACTCGTTGCTGACGAATTGCCGGTCGGGGATGCCGTAGAACTCGTTGGAGCGGGCAATGACATTGCGCCGGTCCACTTTCGATGCCCACCACCGCAAGCAGTTCATGCGGTTCTTGATGGTGCCGGCCGCCATGCCCTCACCGAGCCAGCGCTTTACGAGGGCATCCACGTGCTTTGGCTTTAACGAACGGGTGGTCATCCGCCGGTACCCCATCTCCTGCAACTGATTCGCGATCTGGTTGAGCATCCGCGCACGATTCGCTTGCGTGCTGTAACTGCCATCGCGGTTGCGTTTGCACAATTGCTTCAATTGGTAGTTCAGGTCTCTCATCTTGTACTTTCCAACTCTGGTAAGTGTTTATGACCAACCGCAGGCTCGCAGCCTGACAGGATCCGCCGAAGCGGAAGGGTCAAGGGACACTACTCCCCGTTCGACCTGATAAGCCTGGTCGCAGGCAACCTGGCTGCTCTTCTGTTGAAGATGGTGCCGGGTAAACCAGGGGCTCGAAGAGCCCGCTGTGATGGTGAGTCATTCACCTCCTTTTAATGGGCGGAACCATCGGTCCGCGTGTTGAAAGAAACCGTCGATATGACGGCGTGACGAAAGTCGGCTGATTGCCAGCCGGATTGGATGTGGCGGTTGCCAGATTGAAGTGAGGACGACGTCCTACAGTTGAAGAAGCGTTGAAGAAGCGTTGAAGATGAGCTGCAGCCGAGGCTGTGCGCCGTTGAAGCTCTGGCGGCGCTGTCGTTGTTTTTGCCATTTGAGATGGCGAGGGCAACTTCCCCCATCCACGTTACCGCCGTGGCCGCGTATGAAGCTCTCTGAGGTGCATGGCCGCCAGTATAGCCAGACTGAATTCGCGCCGAACGCATCAATTCCAGCAAAAGCCGTTGTCGTTCCGGGCTCCGCCGCCCTCGTCACTACCTTAGCTATCGCTCAGCAGTGACGAGGGCTTCGAGCGCTTCAACGCCCACGCCAAGTCTGTGGCCTGTCATGGCCGTCGAGCAGACAGGGCTGTTCAGGCCGTGGTTACAGTGGAACCATCGTGTCGCTGACTGTCAGCGGTGCGATATTTTTACCGTACGTGACATATAACTGCTCAAACAGGCCAACAGCCTTATATTTATCACGTACGGTAAATATCTATTGTTTCAATGGGTTTTCCATGCTAATTTTTACCGTACGCTCATTTTTTGGATGGATCATGGCTCACGATCAGGTGCAATACGGTGTAATTCGTTCCGCTGAGGATCTCGGCAAGCTGGTGCGTGCTCACCGAAAACAGCGAAAGTTGACGCTGGAAACGATCTCGGGGCTGGGTAACCTGAGCACCCGCTTTTTATCCGAATTCGAGCGTGGCAAGGAAACCGCCGAACTGGGCAAGGTCTTGAAAGCACTTCGCACACTGGGGCTGGAGGTAGTGATACAGCCCCGTGGTCAGACTTCCTTCAAGCCGGTACCCAAGCCGGAAGGAGACAGTCATGCTTGATCCGGATGGTCTCAATGTCTGGAGCGACCAACGCCTTGTCGGCTATCTGTGGCGCAATACTCAGGGCCTGATGGGCTTTCGTTACGACGAAAATTGGCTGGCACAGGGCGGCTTTGCCGTTTCCCATACGCTGCCCTTGCAAGAAGGTGATTTTCTGCCTGACGAGAGTCTTGCTCATCGCTTTTTTGCCAACCTGCTCCCCGAGGGTGGTGTTCGCGACCAGATTGTCCGCGATCTCAAGATTCCCAATACCGATTTTGATCTGCTGCGAACCATCGGCGGCGAATGTGCCGGTGCCCTGTCCATTCTGCAGGCAGAATACCAACCCTCAGCAGACTATGAGTACCACAAGGTCTCTGATGAAGAGCTCGCCAATCTTGTGGCCCGCCGTGGTCAGGTCTACACCTGGACCGACAATGAACGCCCCCGACTATCCCTGGCGGGTGCCCAGGATAAGTGCCCGCTCCTCGTGAGAGAGGGCGCCTATTGGTTACCCAGAAAAGAATCCCCTTCCAGTCATATCCTCAAGTTCGAACTGTCTGATTACCGCCACCTGCCCGCCTACGAGACGTTCACGACACTGCTGGCGGGGGCTATCGGTTTGCCGGTGGTCAATATTCAACTGCGATCCATCGCAGACACGCACTATGCCTTGATCGAGCGCTATGACCGATTTCTACTTGAAAATGGCCGGATTGTGAGACGACATCAGGAGGATTTTTGTCAGGCTCTGGGATTCGGGCATGAAAAAAAATACCAGGAGTATGGCGGCCCCACCTTCGCCGACTGCTATCGACTGATCCAGGAGATTTCCAGCGATCCCGCCAATGACTTGCAGTATTTACTGCGCTGGCAGATCTTCAATGCACTGGCGGGCAACTCGGATGGCCATGCCAAGAACCTGTCGCTCCTATACCGACCTAATGGTGAGATTCGATTAGCACCTTTCTATGATCTGGTCTGCACCCGCGCCATTGAACGCATCGATTATCACCTGGCGTTTTCCGTTGGTAGCGAAAGAAACCCAGGTGTCGTGACCACAAAACACTGGGGTGAGCTGGCGCAACAGTGCGGATTGCGGCCGAAGTTTCTGCAGGATCTGGTTCAGGATGTGGCGGCTAAGTTGTTAGCGCAATTACAGCCCGTGAAAGCACGTTTTCAAAGCCGGTATGGAGAGTATCCCGCCCTGCAGCGTATCGAGCAGGTCGTCACCAAGCAGTGTCAACGCACACGCAAGGCTGAATGAATGAACTTGTCAGTACCGCTATGTCCCAAAATTAAGGGCTTCTTTATCTACAAATCAGGTAATGCAAACCATAATCCATCCTCGTTCGGATCCAATTCCGCATTTTGCCATTCCATTAGTACATTTGAAGCTATTTCTTCAGGAGAATCACCATATTGAGGTTGTATGATCCAATCTTTATCTTTACCGCTTGATGGCAACACGGGGCATGCCCCGCGCCTAATCAAGGCAATTACACTTAGTCTCACAAATTCTTTTAAGGCGTCACCCTCCAAACCAAAATTTTCTCTACCAACTGGGATAATGTGCCATAAACCTACGGCATCTACTTTTAGTTCATTAGGAATACGTTCTATCCATTCACTTGTAGTGATACCAAAATACTTATCAACGACTTCGCTTTTCATTGCTGATGTACCTTAATGCCACTCGGATAACCAGGAATATCAATATCCATGGTCGTACCGGATCTATTGGATGTACGCAATCCAACTCGCCCACCACTTGGTAACTCGTACCGTGTTCCCCGTCCACCTGCATACGACCCAGCTCTTCGAACCGGATAAAAGCTTGTCTTGAAGTGAATTCTTGGTTTGTAATCGTACGTATTTCCGGCGTTGCGCCTAGCCGAACCCTTCCTAAAAATTCACCGCCAGGCTTTAGTAGGTCGTCGACACTTTGTATTCCACCTCGTGAAGCAGCAATACGACCTGTTGTTTTGCGAATTCCTGTTTGAGTTGTAAATATTACACTGCCGCCTGAAGCTACAACACCTACATTAGCTGTTAATTCAATTATCTGTTGAGCCTGCTCGGACGATCGGAATCAGTGTTCACGATGGTCCGGATGGGTGTTCATGATGGGCCGGAATATGCACACATGGCGGCATGACTCAAACTAACGACCCTCCGATTTACCCGGGGCGATTCAGAGGCCGTTCTTCGTTATATTCTCTGATTGTTGATTTGCACTTAAAACTGACCCAGGATTTGCATCTAATATTGACCCACCCTGAACGCCAGATTATGGCGTAGTTTTTTTGTTCTTGCTGTCCTTTTTTTCCTCTTGGTTTGTTGTCGAGTGCTTCAGCCGGTAGCTGTCATTGCCCGTCTCCAGGATATGACAGTGGTGGGTCAGTCGATCCAGCAAGGCCGTCGTCATCTTTTCATCTACAAAGACAGCGGACCACTCGGCGAAGCTTAGATTGGTCGTAATGATAATGCTGGTGCGCTCATAGAGTTTGCTGATCAAGTGGAACAGCAAGGCGCCACCCGTTTGGCTTATGGGTAAGTATCCCAGCTCATCCAGAATTACCAGGTCGGTGTGGATCAGCCGGTTAGCGATTCTTCCCTGCTGTCCGGCGTGCTTTTCTTGTTCCAACGCGTTGACCAACTCGATGGTGGACAGGAACCTGACACGTTGGCGGTGGTGCTGGATGGCCTGCACACCGAGGGCGGTCGCCAGATGAGTTTTACCGGTGCCCGGTCCCCCCACCAGCACCACATTCTGGCAGTCTTCCAGGAACTGGCATCGATGCAGCGACTTCATCAGCGCCTCGTCTACAAAACTCTGGCTAAAGTCGAAGCCGGTCAGATCCCGGTAGGCAGGGAACTTGGCCACCTTCATCTGGTAGTTGATGGACCGTACCTCCCGCTCCGAGGATTCCGCCTTAAGCAACATCTCCAGTATTGGAATTGCCTGCTGGTAGGCCGGCGAGGATTGGTCAGAGAGTGTGTGAATGGCATCGGCCATGCCGTGCAGTTTCATGGCTTTCAAGGTCGTGATCATGGCGTCAGGGTTCATGGTGTATTCTCCTCAGTCGATCGTAGCGGGCTGTATTGGCCTCCGGTTCTGTAACCAGTTTCAGTGCCGGTGGTGGCTGCAGTGGCTGCGGGCGACTGGGCTCTTCCAGCCGACTGAGGCAGTTCAAGACTTGCTGTTTCGATGTCTGCCCCGACTCCAATGACTGACTCACGGCTCGTTCTACGAGTTGTTCATCGTGCAGCAGCACCAGGGCCAGAATGTCCACCATCTCCCGGTCGCCACCAGGATTTTTCAGCAACCGCGTGCGCAACTGTCGGAAGCTCTCAGGCAGTTCCATAAACGGAGCACCGTTACGCAAAGCTCCCGGCTTGCGCTGCGCCACACAGAGGTAGTGGCGCCAATCGTAGATCGTCTGGCCCGGTGTGCTCTTGTCCCGGTTGAACACACGTACGTGCTCAGTAACGACCTGCGCCTCAGCAACGACGACCAGGCGCTCCGGATAAACGCGTAGACTGATCACGCGGTTGGCGAAGCTGGCGGGGACACTGTATCGGTTGTGTTCAAAGGTAATCAGGCAGGTAGAGGAGACCCGCTTGCTGAACTCGACAAAGCCATCGAAGGCTGCGGGTACCGGCATCATCTCGGATTGCTCGTCAGCCAGGCATTCAGCCAGAGAGCGTGTCTTGATCTGCGGATGAGCGGTTTCCTGCCACAACACCCGGCAGCGCTCCTGTAGCCAGTTGTTGAGTTCCTGCAGGGATTTAAACGGCGGTGTGTCGTACCAGAGCCCATGTCGGGCATCCAGCACTGCTTTCTCCACCTGACCCTTTTCCCATCCCGCGGCCGGATTGCAGAACTCCGGCTCATAAAGGTAGTGTCCTACCATGGCATAAAAGCGCTTATTGACCTGGCGCTGCTTGCCGCGACCAACCTTATCAACCGCAGTCTTCATATTGTCGTAAATACCGCGTTCCGGGATACCGCCAAAGGCCACAAAAGCGTGGTAGTGCGCATCGAACAGCATCTCGTGAGACTGGGTCAGGTAGGCCCGCATGAAGAAGGCCCGGCTATGACAAAGCTTGAAGTGGGCAATTTGCAGCTTGGTACTGACGCCATTGATCTTGACCCAGTCCTCGCTCCAGTCAAACTGGAAAGCCTCGCCGGGGGCAAACTGGAGCGGCACATAGGCGTGCGTTGTAGCCTGCAACTTGGCGTCTTGTTGTGCCTGGCGCCACTGACGGGCAAACGCCGCTACGCGGTCGTAAGAGCCGGTGTAGCCAAGCCCTACCAAGTCTTTGTAGAGCCGCTTCACGGTCCGCCGTTGTTTGCGGTGGCGACGAGATTCACGGAACAGCCAGTTCGTCGTAAGCGGCCGGCGAACCCACCTTGTTATTCCGGTTGCCAGTTGTGTGGCAACAGGTCATTAATGCGACTGGCCTTCTGAGTCGGTAGCCTGGCCAGCACATCTCTGAGATAGGCATAGGGATCAAGCCCATTCATGCGAGCTGACTGTATCAGACTCATCACAGCAGCCGCGCGCTGACCGCTGCGCAGCGATCCGGCGAACAGCCAGTTGGAACGACCTAACGCCCATGGGCGGATCTGATTCTCGACCCAGTTGTTGTCGATAGGCACCGCGCCATCTTCCAGGTAGCGAGTCAACGCGCGCCAGCGCTTCAGACTGTAATCGATAGCTCTGGCTATGGCCGAACCCTCCGGCACCTTTTGCCGCTGCGCCAGCAGCAAGGTATGGAAGGTATCCAGAAGTGGCCCAGCTCGTTGCTGCCTTAATCGATACCGTTGCTCGTCATCCAGATCCTTAGCTTGGCGTTCTATGTCGTAAAGCTGACCGATGGTCTCCAGCGCACTGGCCGCCAGGGTGCTCTTGTTGGCAGCGTGCAGCTCAAAGAACTTGCGCCGGGCATGGGCCATACAACCGATCTCGGTGATACCCTGACCGAAGCCGGCTTTGTAGCCGCTGTAGTCGTCACAGACCAGTTTGCCCTGCCAGTCGCCCAGGAAGGCCCGGGCATGTTCCCCGGCACGGCTGGGCGCAAAGTCATAGACCACTGCCCGGGTCTGGGCATTGTGCATTGTGCAGTAGGCCCAGATATAGGCGCGGTGGGTTTTCTTCTTGCCCGGCGACAGCATCGGCACCGGCGTCTCGTCTGCATGAACCACTGGGTGGCTCAGGATGGTCTCGCGTAAGGCATCAGCCAGGGGCTGCAACGCCACACCGCAGCGGCCTACCCATTCGGCCAGCGTGGAACGGGGAATGGCCAGCCCGGCTCGCTCAAAGATCTTTTCCTGACGGTACAGCGGCAGGTGATCGGCGTACTTGGCCACCAGCACCTGAGCCAGCAGGCCGGTAGTGGGCAGCCCTTTGTCGATTACGTGCGCAGGTACCGGGGCCTGAACCAGCGTTTCGCAGTCTTTACACACCCATTTGCCACGGACGTGCCGCTCAACGGTAAACTCGCCGGGGGTATAGTCCAGCTTCTCACTGACGTCCTCGCCAATCCGCTGGAGCTGACAGCCACACTGGCACCGGGTGTTGTCCGGCTCGTGCTCGATTAGCCGGCGTGGCAACTCCGGTGGCAGAGCCACACGTTTGGGTTGCTGTTTCGGTTCAGGCTGCGTGGGATGGATCTTCGCCGCTTCCAGTTCCGCCTCGATGCCACCCAGGTCGGCATCGACAATGTCTTCAAGTAGAGTGCGTTGCAGAACGTTCAGTTTTTCACTGTGCTTGCCAAAGCGGTGGCGTTTGAGCAACGCCATCTCGTGAGTCAGTTTTGCATTGAGTGTTTCGAGAAAGTGGTTACGCTGGCTGAGGCGATCGTAGTGTTCGGTACGATGTTGCAGTATCTCCTGCTGCTGTTTCAGCGCATTCTCTTGCTCGGCGAGGCGTGATAGCAACGAGGCGGCAAGGGCTCGTAATTGGTCTGCATCAAGCTGGCTGACGTCAGGCTGTGACATAGGCACAGTATGCCACTAATGCTCTGTCGGCGCGACCTCATCGTGCGGCCAGTTGGTCTACAAAGCGCGGATAACACCTGCTTCACCCAGGCTCTGCCAGGGCAGCCCCTGAACCAGCGCCTGAAGCTTTTCTTCATCAACAACATGGTGCTTGCCACGCCAGGGCTCAGCCCAGTGGAACTTGCCGCGGTTGAGGCGTCTGGCACACAGCCACAGTCCCAATCCATCGTGCACCAGAATCTTTATCCGGTTGGCACGCTTGTTGGTAAAAGCATAAGCACAGTGTGGTCTGGCGCTACCGAACACCTGAACCACCCTGGCCAGGGCTTTGTCCGGCCCGGCACGCATATCCAGCGGTTCGGTGGCCAGCCAGATCTCATCAATGCGAATCACTGCAGCAGTTCACGTAGCAGTGCCAGACAACTATCCGACTGAGAGACTGGCCAGCTCACTTTGATCGATTGTTGACGGAAGGGAATCTCCAGGTGGACACGCTCGTCCGCTCCATTACTTGGACTGGGCCGTGGTGCTTGCGCAGTGTTGACCGGTAGTGCTACAAAAGCTGGCGTGCCTGCTGGTAACGTATTCGTCCTGGCCTGACGAATCCACTTGTGGACCAGGTTGGCATTAAGGTCGTGTTCCCTGGCGATTCTCGCAACAGACGCACCGGGTTCTTTGCAAGCCGCTACGATCTTGTGTTTGAAATCCGGGGAAAACCTTCGACGCCTAACAGGTGTAGCGAATACGCTTAGCTCATTCATGATAGTGTCCACTTAAAAATAGGTGGACACTATCGGCTGATCAAACTGAGCTAGCAAGGTGGGTTTGCCGGCCGCTTACAGTTCGTCAACGTCTCCTCGTAGCTGTCCAACTTACTCGGGGATTTCCGCGTTGGGTAGGCCGGTTCCAGTTCTTGGCTGGCCAGGTATTTGCGAACGGTATTCCTGGACAGCCCTGTGCGGCGTGCGATCTCCCGGATCGGCATGCCCTCTCGCAGGTGCCAGCGTCGAATTACACTTACTAGTGCCACGTTTATCACTCCTGTTACCCCTGCTCATGGTTTGTGCAGGGAGGGGTTATACGTGGGTCAAAATTCGATGCAAATTTGGGGGGTTAGTGGGTCAATTTTGGATGCAATTCAACATAGACAAGACTGATGCTACCAACTGACCTTCTCTATCGAGATTCAATGCCCGTTCAATTCGATTCATCACATCATCGGCGAGACCCACATCTATGGCGCCGCCCCAAACCAAGCAGGCACCAACCTCTGAAACTATGCGTTTCATCTCCGATATTTCAAATTGCACATCAAACAAGGCATCTAGTGTATCTGCCGTTCCAGCTGGCGAAGTGATTGCCCGAGACAAAGTTTTCGGAATAACTAACCCTGCAGCACTAGCGATTGCTACTACTATAGGTGTGGTTCTGTTTCCTGGAACTCCGCCTGTGCAATGGTTGTCAAAGACACGCTCATTGTCTTCCCACGAAATCCCCACCCTTTTCTCAACCATTGGCCTCTACAACCTTTAACATGTCAATCACAGTCATATTATTATCGTGTTGTGGTTTCCTTAACATCTATCATTTCCTAGAAAGTAGTCAGTACCAGCTCGATCTGAAGAGTTTTCAAGCCTTCGTTAAAGGCTTTCTTACTTACTCTCATTGCCCTCTATCTTTGTGTCCTTGCGTACACTTATATCAGCGCTAATACTGACTGGGAACGTATTCACACTAATCGAGTACCCAGAAATGTCCCAAATAATTAGTCACCCTTGGATTTCATTATCATAAGATCACAAGGAACGTCATCAAGAATCTTTTCTGCGGTACTGCCGACAACAATCCGTTCTAGTTTATTTCTCGCAAGCGCACCAATGATCAATATATTAGCCCTAATTTTTTCAAGGTAATGCATCATCTCAATCTTAGTATCTCCGTTAGCGATCTTTACAAATTCGGGGTCGACGTTGTGCCTGGAGAGAAGCTCGTACATTTTGCGATTATGGCGCCTTTTCATATCCCGACTTTGAGGTGAATTCTGCTCGGAGTTTTGACTACCATATTCAGGGTAGTAGTACGCATGAAAAACACCCGGTTGATGACCAACTAACTCCGAGATGTATTCTGCTGCCGCAATCAGGCTGTCATCTAAATTCGTCTGTTCCGAACTGTTATGTAACGGATCCACCGCCGCCACCACGCGGCCATTCTCATACCAGCCATAAGGTTTAGTTAACAGCAATGGCACCGAGCACATCCGAATAAGCTGCCAATCGGTATTGGTGATTAGCGTTTGCCTCAGCAGATTATGTCTATGGGTACTCTTCAAAACGATATCAGGCTGTATTTCATCCACTTTGTCTAATATTGATTGAGGCAGGTTCTTCTCTAGACATAAATCGATATTGACAGGAATTTCAAGACTGGAAAATTCGTTTCTTAGCTCACTTATCAATAATTCCTGTAGTTCGTCAGATCCACTCTGGGCACTCTCATTGCTGGCTGTTCTTATATCAAGTCGATAGTAGCTGCTCTCTTTCCCAATCACTTGGCAGTTGATAAAAAGCTCAACCTTTGCCTTAGTTCTGTGTGCTAGCAACTTCGCTTTGTCTATCACGTGATCATGCAACACAGTAGGATCAATAATTACTAGTATCGTACGGATGCTATTCATATGCTCTCCATTCTGCCGGATTGCGACTCACTAATCCTCGTCGTATTTACTATTGAGATTCCAACTATCACTGCAAGTGCTCCCAGTATTTGAGGTATTGTCAGAGATTCCGAATAGAAGAGAAATCCGATTAGCAGACCCAAAATAGGTGTTAAGAAGGAATATGCATTGGCTTGATAGAGTGGAACTCTCGCCAACAACCAGAACCAAAGTACAAATGCAAGGGATGTACCAAACAGACTTAGCAAAAGGAGGCTTACTACCAAGCCTGGCGTAAACTGAAAGTGTGTTAAATCTTCAAGATAGAAACTCATGAAAGCCAAAGGCAAAGCACCCAAAATCAGCTGCCACCCCATCGCATAGAGGCTATCAACCTGGGTAGAAATTCGTTTAAGAAATAAATTGCTTATGGCGATTCCAGTAGAGGCGAATAATACATAACCAATACCACGAACTAACTCGCCTCCTTGTAGATTCATTGAACCAATGCTTATAACAACAATTCCAGAGAAGCCCAGGGTTAGACCGATGAAAGACTTTTTACCAAACCTCTCCATCAATACATACCAGCCAAGAGCAGACGCAATTAGCGGCTGTGTGTTAGTTAGCACAGTCGCCAATCCTGGAGACAAAATTCCACCAGCATAGAACATTCCCCAGAATCCAGCAGTAGTAGCTGTCAACGCAATTACCACTATCGTCGCCCAATTGTCCTTGCCTTTTATAGGTGGCCGCCTAAGCAATCTAGCCATCAGTATAAGAGCCAAACCCGATATGAACGCTCGAACAAACGCAAGTAGGAGTGGGGGTGAATATTCGAGACCTATAGATATTAATGGATAGCATAAAGCCCAAAGAAACATTACCGTTGTCGCTACCAATGGAATAGTCACGACTTACGCTCATTGCAATTATTGGACCAGCAATTTGCAGGGTTTCCTAACCAAGGGTGGTGTCGCGTACCTATTAATCGCTCAAGTGACCAGCCATATTTATGTACTAATTGATTCATGCAATGAAAAGGCGCGACATCGTCGTCATCAATATGACGTCGGAGGTTGATCCTGGAAACGAAATTGAGCTCAGTTTTCTGACTTCTTTCATTCTCATGTCTTCCTAGAAATTCGAATAACGATTCATATCCAGTAAGGCAGAATTAGCGTCCTCCAATCTCCGATAAGCATGTATGTCATCCAGCGCAGGCCAAATACGAGTATCTGTACGCCGAATACCATAGGTTTCCACGAATGCATTGAATGATTCTTGGTTTTCGATAGAGCGTAGGTCAGATACGAATTTCTCCACGTCACTATCACTCACCGAAAAGAAGAAATTGGGATAGCTCCCTATTGGCCTAAGTACAAGAGTTGTTGTGTCTTCGAGCGGTACTCGTCTATCTTCTTCCCCAAATATGAAAGAAACATTAGTATGAGCCTTATTTCTTAACAAGGTTGACACATTGATAAGCTCTTGCTGTTTGTCGTAAATCAGCAGGTAACTCAGCTCTGGCATCCAGCCTACCCACGCATGTGTCGAGGTAATGTTGTTGTCCAAGGTTTGGAGCTGCCTACGAACTACAGAGCTGGTATTCCCACCAACTTGAGTCGACAAATCTTCACTTTCAGCCTGGCGCAACATCGTGAACAGCTCCTCCTTGAAAGAGGCTGTTTGGTATTCGACCTTGGTAGGATTTTCAAACAGTAAATTTGAATGCGCCCAAAATATTTTTAATTGAGCTTTCATACCACGATACCAGTCTTCCAATATTGGTTGCCTCGTACCAGCTGGCAGAAAAGCTAAGAACAGGCCCTCACTTTCCATGCGTAAATAATCCATGTACAGTCGCGTCAAAATTTGATGAGAGACGTTGCCAAACACGTTATAGTTTGCCACCAGATCATAGTAAATTCTTTCAAGCGTCGGATAATCAATAATCCAGGCTGTCTTTGGCGTCGCACCAACTAAGCCTTTTAGCACAGTGGCACTATCAAAGTGCCTGAACACTGTTAGAAAATTCTGGTTACTGTCGCTGCCATTCCAAATAGCTTCCAGCGGAAAGCCATCTTTTGTTAGTGGACTAAACCTATAAGCATCTTCGCGAAAACTGAGATAGTCAGCATGTGCCTGCAATCTGTCTAACCATATCTGTAAAAAGTCTGTAACATCTGATTCTTTGGATGGCAGCGCTAAATATTCTTTTGCGCTAACCAAATACTCATCATCCACGACAGAAAGATCATAGTCTGGCGATAAAAATCCCACGAATAAATGATCAGGGATTACGTTTAGAGCGACCTGCCCACGGCATACTGGTCCCTTAATAAAATTGTTAATGAAGTAATGAGCCTCATTCAGCAAAAACTCGTATCGTATTCGTGCTGGAATATCTTGAAAAACTGCAAACGGATTTGCGGCTTCCTCCGCTGAATAGCCAGGGACGCCAGAAGCGGTCCAGGTGCTGGAATAGAATAGATTCTTGAAATAATCAAGTCGTTCTGGGCTAAGTGAATAAGTAATGCGGGTTTTTTCCAGCGAGGTACTTCTTACTTGAATAATCCGATAAAAAAAGGTATCAACGCCCGGATTATCCGTTGGGTGCAAGGTTGCGATCTCTATCGGAGAGCTATTTGCTGGTGTGTAGGATCTAATAAGTCGAAAATAGACGTCAGAATCGTATCCTTCAAACGTTAAATACCCTAAAAACAGATGCTCATAGATGTATCGCGATACTAGCTTTTCTTCTTCGGTAGGGGAATTTAGAAACGATTCCCATTGCTCAATCTGCCCCGCCAATGAATCTGGAAGTTCATGTAAGCGGTCAAAGTTTGGGAAACCAGTGTCAATCCAATTCTGAAGCACCATCAATTCAGATCCTGGTAAGCTAGCAAACCCATAGGGCATGCCAAATTCTGGATTTTCTTGTTTAAAATTGCCTATCTGATCTGGCGCCGGACAACTAAGCTCTCGGTTAATATCAAGGGGAAAACTCGAAGGTAGCGGTTCCCCACTTGGTATACTAAATTCAGTTTTTAGTGAAAGCATCTCCGAGAATAGATTTGACGATGAGTTTTGGCGGGCATCGATTACAGCGTTAAATCCAAGCAATCTCCATTCGCTTTCGGTGTGTGCATCAATGAACAACCGCGTAGGCTCCGCATCTATTAGTCGTGAAGGATCGTAAACTGAAAGCGGATTTGCTCCGCGCAAAAGACCCTCATACGAGCTCATTTTGAGTTGGCATGGGGCATCATAACAGCCATGACAAATGGTACAGCGATTGTCTATTACTGTTTTAACTCGGGTTTGTTCATCTGTCTGGGCGGCGATCGGGGGCATGGTCAGCCATGTCACTATGACGATAATCGAAACAAATATTCCTCTTGCCTGTAATATTGATTTCGTGTCCATCGCTTGTCATTCCTTAGTGGTATACTTGGCGCTTATACGTGAGCGCATAGTTAATCAGTCGTCACAGCTACATCATTGATTCTGGACCGGACGCCATAATTATTTTCCAGTTGTTCAATGAATTTTCAGCCTGCAACCATGCACGACGCGCTCAGTGCAGACACCGGCTTGGGCGAATTGATAAGCCGGCTCAAATAGAAACAAGATTCCCTGATCACTGAATGGCTCGAATCTAATGCACCCTCTTCGTGCAGCGATCCATATAGCGTCAACGTCAACACAAAACACCCTGCATTCAATATAGGAATTCTGGAATCTACCATTGTGTTGAGCAAATTCCTTGATTTAGCTAGGCGGTGAATTAAGCAATTTGTACGCGATCGCTAAAAGCCATCCGATGAATCCAGCCATCAAGGTCCATGCGATCCACCCGATTAGCGCGCTGATGGGAGACATCTGCCAGCCGATTTCACGCATATCAATATGGAGCATATGGCTTGTCAGATTTAGCATCATTTCTGGAAATAGCTGTACAAGCAAGCTGCACAGGATCCAGGTAGTGGAAATAGCCGCAGCTGAAGCGAGAGCAAATTTGTTTGGACTAATATTCATATTTTTTCTCCATAGTTGAATAGATAGAAGAAACTTCGGGATGCAAAGTACGCTGTTAATTCAAAATTCCCGTAGCAACTCAATATCAACAACGTTGGTGCCAATTAGTCGTCGGCACGTGAGTATTTTTGTTACAAATCACTAAGCCTATTAACACTCTGTGTCGCCTGCATCGCCATATGAGTTTCAATATCCATAAGACCTGACAGTAGTTCTCTGCTTGACTCTGAAGTCGCTCTATCGAGTATATGGCGATAAAGCCCAGTAACTTGCTCATGAAGGTTTGATATTTCTGTCGAAATTTCAACAGAATTCATGTCAGTAAAATTTGCCGTGCAGCGTTGATGCAGTTGCACTGGATACTTATCGACGTATTCATAACACCACGTATCCAACGCATTCACATTCGCCGTTTTCTCGAATCCATCAATCACTCTAACTAGCCTGTTCTCATGGTCAGACAAATAGACAAGTAATAATTTGGCTCTTTCATTCTCATTGGCTTCCGAGCAGTGAGCCAAACATGCCTGTAATTGAATATGGAATTTTCGAGTCCAACGTAGAACATCTCTTAGAGTCTCAATTTGCATAGGATTGCTCGTTCACTAAATTGTTACGGACTTTCGATGTTCTGAGATACTAGTTTCATAATCGGTGTTACGTGTCAGGTAATCTTTCATTCCTTCTAGCGCATCGGGATCCCCGTGCACAAGTTGTATTTTTGTTTTGTTACTCAGGTTCGAATCAGCAAGCCATTGCTCAATATCAAGATAGTCACCATGACCCGACAAAGCATGCAGGACCTCTATCTTGGCGCGACATGGTATCCACTTGCCATGTATCTTTACTGAGTCGACCCCCTGCTGCATTTTCGCACCACGCGTACCCCCCGCTTGATAGCCTGTAAATAGAACCGTCGTGTTGTGACTACCTAAAAGACGCTTCATGTGGTGAAGTATTCTTCCACCTGTGGCCATACCACTGCCGGCTATGATGACATGAGGGTAGGCTTGTCTGGAGATTGCTTTTGACTCTTCAACGCTTTTTGTATAAGTGACATCTTCACACATAGTTTTACATTGTTGCTGAGTAAGCCGATGCTGGCCTGCATAGCGACAGTAGATATCTGAGACATTAATAGCCATTGGGCTATCCAAATAAATCGGCACCCTCGCAATGTCCTCTTTATTCATTAATTCCGCCAAGAGATGCATGATTGTCTGCGCTCGTCCGACTGCAAAGCTGGGTATCAAAACAACTCCACCGTTGCCCATTGTTTCATTCACTATACTAGCCAATTGCGGGCCAGGATCGATCCTCTCGTGCTGTCGATTCCCGTAGGTCGATTCCAGTAGCAGTAAATCCACTTCGGGCAATCGACTGGGTGGGCGCATAAATACGTCATCGGGTCTACCAACGTCACCGGAAAAACCAATTCTTTTCCCCTCAGCTTCAAGAATTATGCTCGCAGCGCCCAGTATATGGCCCGCGCTTTGCAATCGACATTGGATATCTCCAACAGAGAATGTTTCTTCGAAATCAACACCTCGAAATAGTTTGAGGCTCTGTTCCGCCTCCCTGCGCGTATACAGCGCTTGCGGATTCTCGTGCTTAGAGAGTCGATGCTTTACCAGATATTTCGCATCTTCCTCTTGGATATGGCCGCTGTCTGGCAAGAGGATGCTACATAAATCTTTAGTTGCATAATGGGTAAAAACAGGTTTGCGATAACCATTTTTATGAAGGACGGGGATATAACCCGAATGATCCAAATGAGCGTGAGTGAGGACGACAGCATCGAGCTTTTCGATATCAACAGGTAGTGATTGCCAATTTCGCTCACGCAACGATTTGTAGCCCTGAAACAATCCACAATCCACCAGGATTTGTGTCGAGTCTGTCTGCACAAAGTATTTTGAACCAGTTACAGACCCAGCCCCTCCCAAGAAAGTGATTTTCATTTCGGAGCCTCGCGCGTTAGAGAAGTAAACGCTTGTATCGACGTTAGCAACAAGCCAGAAACATCGAGTTCGTTAGAATAGTGAGGGATAGTATTTGTTGTGACTAACTCGCTTAGCCCAGCTTCCAGTATTGCCTTATCTGAATTGCCCGCAAATATACCATGCACACAAGCGCAATTTATCTTGGTGACTCCTCTCGAGCGCAGCGTGTGCATACATTCAATAATTGTCTGTCCGCTCGATATCACGTCATCGATTATGACTGCTGTCATGGTCTCTAATTCCGACAGATCAGGCAAAGAAACAGATACATCTCTGTCTCCAAGACGTTGCTTCTCTCCTATCACATAGGGGTGACCACTATACTCAGCAATTTGTGCGACCCACTGTTCGCTTTCCAGATCTGGTCCTACAAGAAACACGTCGGTTTCTGATTTCAACCACCCGGCTAATACTGGTGCTCCCTGTATAACCTTTGTCGGAATAGCATAAATTTCATCTAAAGAAGTATATCTATGCAAATGAGGGTCTACCGTAACCATCCAGTCGACTTGATTGGACAACAGCTCTGCAAAGATACGTGAAGTAATTGCTTCACCGTCCAAAAATCGTCGATCCTGTCTCATGTAACATAAGTATGGCGCTACGAGTCCAATGGATGCTGCTTCTAATTCTCTTAATGTAGATGTCAAAAAGGAAAGGGGTAAAAATTTTCGATCGGGGCTCGACATCTCCACAAGTACTACACAATGCCTCCCCTTTACCGGCGAGTCTAATCGTAAATAGGATTCACCGTCAGGAAATCTTCGATAACTCAATTGGCCTAACTCCGCTGGTAACTTTCCACACAGTAGAGGCGCTAGGGGATGACCCTGCGGATCAAAAATAATTGGTACTTCATTACTCATAGTTGTCATTCTTCACTCTACAACAAACATGTTCATGTTTTGATTGTAATAGTCCAATGCGTAATCTCGCTCTCCTGAGCTTTCGCTGAATAAAGTGAATAGTGGATCGTTCAAATTCACTGTGCTACCCACCGACACGTGCAATCGCAATCCAGCTGACATTCCAAAAGGTGCCCCGGCTAGCTTCGCTAACCTGGCTAGCCGACGGTTATCGATGGCAACTAGCACCCCGCTTTCGTTGGCGCTCTGCACACTCTCAAATTCAGCACTGGGTAGCTCTTTGAGCCCGCCTTGTGCGTTCGCTATACGCTGAAACTGGTCCCAAGCAGTCCCACTGTCGAGTATTTCTGTGGCCTTTTCTAAAGCTTGTTCCAGACCGCTAGCATGAGCCAAATCGATTAGATTTGCGGACAATGTCAAAGCCCTATCTCGTAGGTCATGGGGAGCGTCTGCAGCGCACTTTAATACTGCCAGGACATCACGTGCTTCCTGCACGGGACCAATGCCCTTGCCCACGGGACAACTTCCATCTGTAATTACACAGCGCACGTCGATACCGCATGAAATTCCTACTCGATTGAATAGTCCAGCCAAATAATCTGCTTCAGCGGATGTACGCACCTTAGCTGTATTGCCGACTGGAATATCGATAACTACGTGAGTGGATCCAGCTGCGATTTTTTTTGAAAGAACCGAGGCTATCAACTGCCCCTCTCCATCGAGATCCAAGGCTCGCTCAAGTCTCACCATCAAATCATCAGCTGGGCTCAAATTCACGGCACCGCCCCAGACCAAGCACGCTCCAGTCTCAGATACAATGCGTTGCATGTCCCCTATCTGAAAATCGACATTAAAGAGAGTTTCCAATGTATCTGCAGTACCGGCCGGTGAGGTAATGGCACGCGATGAGGTTTTCGGTATCGTAAGCCCTGCGGCACTAGCGACAGCAACAACGATTGGCGTTGTACGATTACCCGGTACACCACCAATACAATGTTTGTCATAAATAGGTATTTCCTCTGGCCAACTGAGACGTTTCCCGCAACTGACCATGGCGTGAGTCAGGCCAGTTATTTCGTCTATATTAAGCCGACCTCCGGCACATACACTGAGGAAACTGGATATCTCTATATCCCTGTATCTGTGTTCACTCACATCCTTCATAATGGCCAATAAGTCTTCATCCGAAAGGGTATGACCATGTATTTTTTTCCGCACTGCGGCTAAAGAATCGATTATTGGTGCATAACACACCGACACCTGGTCTCCTTCTACGACTCTCAAAGAATCGCGTGCGATATTTGATAAGCCAATTTCACCCGGTGACAAATTGTTATTTTCAATGACATTAAGCGTTGATATCAATTGCCGCTCGGACGTCTCAAGCAATAGGCGAGTACTCGCATTGAAACCTTCTGCTCGACAGATATGACAGTCTTTGTGCATATACACCACCGGTTCCTGATGAGTATTTATGCCCATATCGACTACCACTAAGATCCCACTGTCGTGCACATTCTGCTCCAGAAACTTTCTTGGCCTGTTTTCAGGTAATTGAATAGTCATAATTGGTCGCAAAATCTTTCATTCCCGAACCAATCCAATTCAAACCTACTGGGATAACTACTCTAGCAATTGGACTGCACTCCTTGCTCGCCTTACTGCAGCATGAAACATCGAGCAACACTATGGAGGCTCAATCTACCTCGAAAAATGAGGTGAACTAACGCTTATGCTCATGAATCGGGCGGCGCCTCTCCTGATCTTGATGGTCCATCATTTGACTCATCATCATTTGCATAAACTCCATCTTTTGCTCGTTTTTAGCGATGCGTGCTTCTATCGACATATCGGACCCAGACGTATCGCTTTTATCCAGCATTTGCATCCCTTCGTGCATAAGCTCCATATGTTGCGACCTGAGCTCCGCTAGTCTTCCTGAGTTTTGCTCCGACTTGATTTCGGCCATCAAAGACATCATTCTCTCCATATGTTCCTGCATTGACACACTACTATCTTGTGCATAAACAGAAGGTTGGATCGTCAAAGCAATAAAAGCTAAAGTGGCTAATGATTTATTCATTTCTATCTCCTGGTATTCGTGTGAGGACTATCTCAATCGAGATATTGAATCCGCTTTAAACAAGCGATGTATAGCAAATATATATCCGAACTATTGCTTGCTAGTAGTGTATATAACAGAGTTATCTAACAGATTACCCAGTCATTATTTTCTTGTAATGCTTGCGTAATGACTCTGTCAGTTTCGCGATTCTGATGCTTTGGACATAATCTTTCTAAACTAGTTAAAAGTCACTCAAAGAGGAACAAACTAAAGCTGAAAGAATTTCACTATTATTGCTGCGACTACTCTTCAGACTGCTGTGCCGCACTTGCTGCTTCAGCTTCTTCTCTGATTCGCTCTTGAGCAGCTGTCGCATTCGCGGCTTGAATAAAGGAAATTATGTCACGCGTCTCCTTACCAGTAAGACCGGCCTTTAAACGCATGTGAAACATTGACGTAATCCATTGGTCATCCCTCAGCTCATTTGGGTTTCTCAGATTGTGACAGTGAGTACAGTTCTCGACCCAGGCTTGCGCCCCGGCTGTAATATCGCCGGGTTCAGGATAATCGACTGCAAACGCAGAGCCGAACGCCCAAGTAGCACCCGAAACGAGCACCACCACCCTCAACACCATCTTGGCTGTCAATTTCGATTTTCTATTCGTCATAGCTTATCTCCTTAGAATCCGTAGGTCAGTTGCAGCATAAGGCGATCTTCATCTGCTTCCGAATCCTGTTCGCCATCATTAAGTTCGTAGGTCAATTTGACAATAGCACTATTAGTAAATAAGTAGTTGATACCAAGGGCCCACTGCTCTTGATCTCTGCTATTGTGAGGTGAATCAAAATCGGAGAAGCGAGCCACATACTCAAGTTTGGACTGCCCTCTCCTGTACGAGGCCTGTGTGTACCAGGTCTCCCAAGTAGCACCCTCAGATGCCGCAACTCCTTGCGAGGTTGCCCCGACTTCCGTTTCCACATACTCTCCACGAAAGTTCAGATTGCCAATCTGATAACCGAAATCGGCGCCACGTACATCATAGTCGCGAGCTCCCTCGCCACTTAACAATGAACTATCGCCGTCTTCTACTTCGTTAACAGTTACCTTGCCCGAGGCGAGAGAAAAACCTATTTCAAGATGAGGAATGACGTGAAATCCAAATCTTCCGCCGATAACTTTATCTCCATCAGCGTCTGAGCTTGCTCCTTCTGCCTCAACGCCATCTAATTCGAACTCGCCATCCTCAAGCTCTGCCTTCAGAGTGGGGCCATTAGATACATACAGCGCGTAGTTGGTACGTGTAGAACCAATTGGAAATCCTCCTCTCAACTGGAATCCGACATCTGCGACTGGGGCTGCGCCATCGTGACCAAATCCCGGGGGTGCTGATGCCAACTTATTAATCCAGGATGGGTGGAGGTTTTGTCGAAATTGGCCAATTGGACTTAGAAACTTTCCAGCAACCAGAGCAATATAGTCGTTTATAAATGCATCGATAGAGAGATACTCCAGCTTGACTTCGGTCTCCCCATCTTCGTCGACCTCAATTTCCAACTCAGACTCCAGCATCACCAAGTCCCGAAATTGATAGTGAAATATTGGTGCAAACTTACCAGCGGCAAACTGACCATCGGCCGATTCTGAATCGATGTAGTTTACATCCGCGTACCCGGATAAATGGACGAGGGAATCCGAATATCTCCACTCCGCTGCTTCCCTATTGCGAACACTTTCTGATTGAAGCTGATCAATCTGGCTTTTAAGGGCTTCAAGCTCGCTATTAAGCTCTTCGAGGGATTCAGCGGCAAAGAGTGTGTGAGCGACAAAGAGGTTTAAAATAACCACGCTAGCTACTTGAACTACAATTTTTGATTTCACAATTTCCTCCATAGTACAGATTGATTTTTCAGCTAATCACAACAGCTCTAGCTCGAATGTGATTCGTCCACTTGGTTGAATTTTCCTAGTTTAGGGATGTAAGCTGGGGTAATTTTCATATATTGAAGATATGACTCACCAAACTCTGTTATAGCTGCCTGCTCTTCCCTCTTCGCAAGATTTACATAGACCGCCACCAGGATTGGAAACATCACTAAGGTTGGTAGAGTTGGCCATTGCAACAGGAAGCCAAACATAATCATGATGAACGCTAGGTATTGCGGATGGCGACAACGGGCATACCAACCATCCACCGCCAGGGAGCGGGTCTGTTGTGCTTTGTGTAACACGCCCCATGCAGAAGCGAGCAAAAAGAATCCCAATATGACAATGACATTGCTGGCAATATGCAATGGATCGAAGTGCGGATTACCTTCAAAACCGAAAAATGTGTGTAACAGGTGTCCGTTTTCATGGGCAAGAAAATCGATACCTGGATATCTTTCAGTTAACCAACCAGACAAGAAATAGATCGTTAGAGGAAAACCATACATCTCCGTAAACAGTGCAACGATAAATGCTGAAAAAGCACCCAGACTACGCCAATCTGCTTTTGTTTGTGGTTTAACGAAACTAAATGCAAAGAATATAAAAATGGCTGAGTTCAGTATCACCAACGTCCACAATCCATAGGAAGAGTCACTGTGCATCATCGTTCTCCACTATCATTGTGCTGGTGAGTAGACTGCTTTCTGCCCTCTTCCAAGCCACGCCTATACGCCACATCTTCAGGATCGCCGTTTCCACTGCCAGTGTAATTGTGGCCCTCATGACTTCCATGACCGCCATGACCTTTGTGCATAAATATATGCATTAAGGGACAAAGAGCGATGATTAAAAACGGCAGCCATTGAAAGAGATGTTGACGATGTTCCATTAACAAGAAATAGGACACCGCCCCGATCAAAACCAGTGCTGGTATTGCCTTACTTGAAGACCAGAATGTTTTCGTTGTCATGGCTACTCCCCTATATCAAAGAGCTCATGCTTCAATTTGATTTTTTTCATTAGTTCATTTCTATGCATTGAAGTCCTCGATCAGGTGGCACACCATATTCCCTGTTGGTGCTTTGTTAGGTTTTTTATCCCATTCGAGAATTGCCTTTTTCATCCGTTTTCTCAAAGCCTGGGTCTCTTTGAACCTTTCTTCCGTTTCATTCAAACGGTGCGCAACTAACTTCCTGACTCTTGGGCATATCGATTTGCCTTTGCCTGCCTCGCTTAGGAATAGTCCAATGTCTTCAACAGAAAATCCCAATTGCCTTGCGCTGAGAATAAATCTCAAGCGATCAACATCTTTCTGTCCGTACTCCTTGTAGCCGTTATTGCTATTTCTAGCTGGGCTCAAATATCCAATCCTTGTGTAGTACCTCACCGTTTCTGCGGATACTGACAATGCCTGCGCAATCTGCTTAACCAACATAAGACTGTTCCGACTAACCAATGGGCACTTGTGCACAACATTTACAAGCGCGTTTTAACAGCAATTGTCCAAAGACTAGTTGAGATCCCAGGAGAAATTCTTAGGAGCAATCCTTGTCTTTTTGGTAAAGCATAAGGCTGTGTGCAGAACACAGGTCAAGGTGCAAAATGAAGGACTAGTGAAATTACTACTGCTGAGCGAATCTGGATCAAATACCAACATCGAGTGGGGATACTAAAACATTTTCGAAGGAATCGTGCCCCAGTGAAGTAATGTAGAGTGCATGAGCTGCTGCTGCGTTTTTCGGGCTAGTGATTTGGACTACCAACAACGTTATTTTGTATGCAAACGAATGGGAGAAATCATTTGCACTATACTTAAGCCTTCTCAACATCCTTAGACAGCACCCACTTAACTCCTATTGGGGCGACTATTGTTGTCAAAATAACCACTATCACGATTGCCGAAAATAAATTCTCTACGACAGGCGATGGCACCCCTTTTGTGATGAAAAGACCAGAATCCAAGGCGATACCCGCAATAATCAAACCCACAGCTCCTCTTGCATTCATGCCCAAGCCTATGGCCCAGCCGTCACGCGATCGAAAGCCGAGTAACCGCGCAGGAATTGCAGCTCCAAGCAATTTTCCCAAGAATGCTAAGCTTAAGAGCAATACAAGGAATACTGGTATCTCTATTAACGCCGAAAGATTCAGCTCAATACCAATTGACGCGAAAAATATGGGGGCAAGAAATCCTGTTGTAATGGCGCTAAGCTTCCTGTGTAAATCTTTGTAGACTTTCTTACTAATCGTGTGTTTTCCAAAAAAAAGACCGGCCGCAAAGGCACCGAGAATGAAATGCAAGCCAAGGAATTCAGCGAGCACTGCAAATACAGCGCCAGCGAGCAGGAGGAAACTAAATATCATTTCTTCAACTTTTATGCTCGCTGCATATCGCGCCAGAAGCGGCATTAAGTATTTACCTAACAAGAACGTGACTACCAAAAACAATAATACTTTTAACAAAATCAACGACAGGATAGAGTAATCAGGCAATTGACCCGTATTGATTATCGCAACAAGGATACTGAGTAATATAAGGCTAAGAAAATCATCGAATACAGCGGCAGATACAACCAGTTTTCCAATATTGGATTGCAGCATACCGATATCCATGAACATCCTAATGGTGACCGGAACCGCTGTAATCGCTAGCGCTGTTCCTACAAACAATGACTGGGCAAAACGTAGATCGCTTTCAGGCAACCAAAGCCAACCGACATAAAAACCGCTAAGCCACGGAACCAGCATCGCAGTGACCGCTATAATCAGCCCCTTATAACTGGATTCGACAAGATCACGTGGACGCAATTCGAACCCACCCAACAGCATAAGGAAGAAAATGCCTAAATCCGACAACGCCATAAGATGATGGTCACTGGAAAGCTCGAAAGAGAAGACTTGTCTGTCTAGTTGCCCCGCAACAATCCCTAATACGATACCGGCTAGCAACTCACCTACCAGAACAGGCTGGCCAAACCTGGACGCAACGGACCCACACACTCGTGTTGCGATTAGCAGGATAAGCACTATCCAGAGTGTTTCCATGTGAAACTGCCCCAACCCTAACTGACTGTATTATTGTCTACACCAATTTCTAAAATGTTGGCGGATAAGTATCGATGTGGAGGTACAATCAAATTGCTTGAAGCTGGAACATTCAGAACTACTCGCCCCGCCAGATCAAATATCGATCCATGGCATGCACAAAAAAATCTTGAATGGTTCGTTTCTGCGGTTCCTTCTCTCTGTAAATTTGGAATGCACCCTAAATGTGTACATAAGGCCACCGCTACAAATATTTCCGGCCTCAAGCTACGCAGGGTGTTTTTTGCGTACTCGGGCTGTTGGTTAATTAATGAATCAGCATCCCTCAATTGAGTTTGATGCGCTGGGTCCTCAAGGTTGGCTATATTGTCACTAGTTCGCCTCATAACCCATACCGGCTTACCTTGCCATTGTACTGTTAGTAGCTCGCCTTGGAGGAGCTTAGACACATCGATTACGACCGGTGCGCCAGTGGCTCTCGCTCGGGCACTGGGTGACCATGATTGCACGAAAGGAATAGCCGCTGTGGCAACTCCCACCCCCGCTACGAATGAAGTTGAAATCGTGAGGAACTGGCGTTTTCTCGTATCCGCCTTATCCAATTACAGCCTCCCCCCATCAAATTATCCGATACATTCTAAACGTAGGGCGAATATTCACTTAGTTGCCGATGCAACAAAACTGAATATGTAGTGAACGCCAAGGTATCTTCATTTCCCTACATTTTTCGGGAAATTACTCACTCAACCAGTAAGGTACCGCGGTACATTTTCATTTGGCAGTTAAACTCATACTCACCTTTCGTTAGTACCGGCAAAATAATCGTCTTAATGGTATCTATGGGTAATTCTTCACTGATCTCAATACCTGGAAATAAAACAGTGCCCGCACACGGATTGGAATCCTTACGAAGAAACTGAAGGGTCGCGCTCTCCCCCGCTGTAAGCTTGATCCTGGAAGGTTGATATGTGCCGTTCTCAACTATCACATTGATGGCACCATCCACCAATTCCACTTCCTTGGGTTTGTAAAGCCAGAACCACCACACGATTAGCAATATGAGACCCAAACCAGCAATATTTACAATGACCATCGTCCTGATCTCCTATTAATGTTCTTGTGCTTTGAACAGGCGCAATCGATTGGCATTGGTCACCACGGTGAGTGAGGAGAATGCCATAGCTGCACCGGCGATCACCGGATTCATCAATACGCCCATAACTGGATATAAAACCCCAGCAGCGACTGGTACGCCAGCGACATTATAGATAAAGGCGCCAAACAGATTTTGCTTGATATTCCTTAACGTCGCCTTGCTCACGGCTATGGCATCGGCCAGGCCATGCAGAGAACCCCGCATGAGCGTAATGTCGGCGCTCTCAATAGCAACATCCGTTCCCGTTCCAATGGCGAATCCCACATTCGCCAGGGCAAGTGCAGGGGCGTCGTTAATTCCGTCACCAGTCATGCCAACAATTTCGTTTTGCATTTGTAACTCAGCAACCTTGTCCGCCTTTTGATCCGGCAGTACTTCGGCAAAGAATTCAGTAATATTGGCTTTTTTAGCCACCGCCTTTGCTGTATCACGGTTATCGCCAGTCAACATAACCACTCGAATACCATTGTGTTGTAAGCGATTTATCGCTTCTATTGAGTCTTCTTTGATAGGATCTGCCACTGCAATAATTGCTGCCAATTGCTGACCCACTGCAAAATACATAGGCGTTTTGGCTTCACCGGCGAGCGACTGCGCCCGTTTCACATAATCGGCAATATTTATGTCACGCTCTTGCATCAATTTTTCATTGCCGAATAAAACATGTTGATTCTCAATCTCTGCTTCAACGCCGTGACCTGCTATAGCATTGAAATTCGCCACCTTGCCGGGTGTTAATCCACGCTCTTTTGCTGACTCGACTATTGCCAAAGCCAATGGATGCTCGGACCCTGACTCGAGACTGGCAGCCAACTGCAGTACTTCTTCTTCACTCATATTATTGGCTACCACTATGTCCGTTACCTTTGGTGAGCCTAAGGTAATGGTGCCTGTCTTATCTAAAATCATCGCCGTGATTTTCGACGCCGTTTGCAATGCCTCTCCGTTGCGAATCAGAACACCTGCCTCCGCAGCCTTACCGACTCCTACCATTACCGACATGGGCGTTGCTAATCCTAAAGCACAGGGGCAGGCGATGATTAATACCGTGGTTGCGGAAACAATGGCTAGCGCAATGGCTGGCGCCGGGCCAAAATTTAGCCATGTTAGGGCACTCAAGATGGCTATTATCATAACCACCGGTACGAAATAGGCGGAAATCGCGTCGGCTAATCGCCCTATCGGCGGCTTTGAATTCTGCGCTCGCTTAACCATATTGATAATCTGAGCAAGCGCTGTATCCTTGCCTACCCGAGTAGCTTTAAAAAGAAATGAGCCAGTCTTATTTAAAGTACCGGTTACTACCTCATCGCCTACTCCCTTCTCAACGGGCATAGGCTCACCGGTGAGCATAGATTCGTCAATGGCTGTATGCCCTTCAACTACATCTCCATCTACGGGAATTTTTTCTCCCGGGCGGACGCGAACTGTATCACCCAATAGAACATCCTCAATTGGAATATCAACTTCAGCGTCATCACGCACAACCCGAGCTGTTTTCACTTGCAGACCAATCAGGCGTTTTATTGCCTCAGAAGTTTTTCCGCGGGCTCTAATTTCAAGTGCAAGACCAAGATCAATCAGTCCAATAATGATCGCCGTTGCCTCGAAATAGACGTGGCGCGCTTGAGCTGGTACTGCTTCCGGGAAAAATACAACTATCATGGAGTAAAGCCAGGCAGTGCCCGTACCTAGCGCAATGAGTGTATCCATATTGGCAGAATTGTTAAGAAACGATTTCCACGCGCCTACAAAAAAGTGTCTGCCCGATACATACAACACTCCGCCTGTAAGAATGCCCACGATTAACCAAGCCAGACGTTCTCCACCAGTATTTACATTGACTTCACCGGTTACTAAGGCATACAACATTAAGGGACCACCTAATGCCAAAGCTATCCAGGTTTTCCTCATCAACTGCTTATAGTAGGCCCTGTCTGCCTTCTCCTTTGCATCCAGTACGTCATCTTCTGAAGATGCATTAATAGGACTGGCACCATAACCTGCGGCCTTCACTGCTGCGATTAGTGCGTCATCAGTCACATTACCCATAACAATTGCAGTACGTTGAGCGAAATTCATTTCCGCTTTTTCAACGCCAGACACTGCACTAAGCGCCTTTTCGATTTTGGTCACACAGCTTGCGCAACTGGCCCCATCAATGGCCAATTCGTGTTGTAACTTAGTAGAATCATTATGATGATCTGATTTCGTTTCTTGGCTAGACTGGCTCATTGTGCACTTCCTATCTTTCTATTCCTCGGATTAACGCTCGCAATAATTCTCTAAATCTTCGATCAAACTACATATTCTCTTACACGTCGAATCTGTCGGTGAATGCTTGTTCCATATAATTCGAGCCACATTCATACGCTCACGAAGAGCTGAAGTCTCTTCGAGCTTTTTGTCTATTTCATTTAATCTCTCGTTCAGTAATTCCTGAACTAATTCACTAGCTTCACTCCCATCTTCTACTTCACCAAATATTCGCCCTATATCCCGCACCGACAAGCCTAGTTTCCTTGCCGATATTATGAAGCGCATACGGTGGATATGCTCGTTGTCATATTCTTTATATCCACTGCTTAGACTTCGCCGTGGAGTGAGATAACCTATTCGCGTGTAGTACCGGACAGTATCCGGCGTAATCCCAAGACTGATTGCTAGTTGATTTACCCCCATGTTGTTAACTCCTTCTCGCTTTCAGTTGCAACGAAACAAGTGTTAAGGAATCGAATCATACGAGAAATCGAATAGGCCGTATTCGCCAATGCAAATATCCACCTAGACTACACGTATGTTCTGCAAACAGGTCAATATCCTCGTTTGTCATCAGCCCAAGTTCTGTGTAGTTAACCATGGGTAATTCCCACTACTGTAGTGAAATAGGCTGTAGTACCAATCACCAGCACTGCCACCATTATCTCTAGCGAGATCGAACTACGCAGGTGTCCAACGCTTATTGCCCTATCAAGATTAGGTACGATAAAAAACTTGTTTGAAGCGGCCAGTAACAGAAGCCCCGCGACTCCGACGAGCTTTAGTAGCAAACTCGAACCATACGAAGTTTGAAAAAAATCATTCGGAGATTCCAAAATCCTTATGGTGAGATAGGCGCCCGTTAAGACTAACGTGCCAACTATATAGGCTGCCAACTGGCCAAATTTATCCATAAGTGTGTGTAAACTGTCACCGTCCTCCATTCTGAACGCCAGTAACAAAGGAAATAGAGAACCTATCCACCACGAAACTGCCACCACGTGCAGAGGTATAGCCAAACGGGCGACTACGCCTAGTTCAGCCACATGACCATATAAGGAAAAGGGACTTCCCAATAATAAGACAATGAAACTGTAGACCAGCACGACGCACACGATGGCACTCGTTTTGTTAGCAGTAACGTTGTACCAGGCCGTTAGCAGAGGTATTGCAAATACGCTTGTGAAGCCCAACAACCTCAGTCCACATGCATATCCAAGGCTTGATTGTGCAAGTATGCCGCCAATTTGTATGTCGAATACCCCGCTCAGTCCAGCTTGATTTACTCCGCCAATCTGTGCCAGGAAAAATAGCACAGTCACTACTATGCCTGTGCCAGCTCCCATAAGCATATAACTAAGGATGTTCGTCTCCATTTTTTGCTCTCGGGGGGCTAGGAAGAAAAGACTAAAGCCTCCTCCTAATACCACCGCCGTAGACAATAGAGTTAAAAGTTTCAAAACGACACTTGCCAAATCCCAAGGAGACATAGTTGATCAAATCCCGACCTGTATTGCTGTGATTAGTGGTCGTGACTGGTTTGATGGGTGTCGTCATGACCTGTTTGATGACCATGAACAGCATTCTCTGCATTTCCATGCTCTCCTTGATGACCCATCATTCCAACCATGAAGGATAGATTTCCTTCTACGCGATGGCTGTCTGCGCCCAGCACCGCCCACGCCACGGAATATCTCCCATGTTCCAATTTTGGTAAAGCCACAGCAAAGTGTTTAGAGGCAGTTGCAGATGGCGTGAAATCAATCTCAATTTCTTCCTCACCCAGCGTAACCACAGCTTTCAGCAAACGCACTTCTTCGTTAAAACTAAGCTGCAGGTTCTCCGGAGTCTCCATAACCATCGCCCCATCCGCTGGTGTAGCTTCTGATAAGGCAGTATGTGCAAATGAGTAGTTTGTACCGAACACCGTTAGGCTAAGTACGCAAAGTAGTCTAAAAAGAGATCGTTTCTTCATTTTCATATTCTCCATAATTGAATCAAAGTCTAATTTTTGATATCTGGTAACTACGCAGTAAAAAATACATCCCTGGTAATACCAAAAGGGTTAAAACAACGGCAGAAATCATTCCACCCACCATTGGTGCGGCAATCCGACTCATCACTTCCGATCCAGTACCAGTACCGAAAAAGATGGGAAGCAGACCTGCCACGATGGCAGTCGCTGTCATAACAACAGGACGCAAGCGCATAACAGCCCCATGTAATACACTTTCTACTAACATTTCTCTATCAGGCTGCCTGGATTCCTTACGACAGTCTTTAAGCATTTTTCCATAGGACTGATTAAGATAGACCAGCATAATTACTCCGATCTCGACGGCTATGCCCGCTAGCGCGATAAATCCTACGCCTACTGCAACCGAAAATTAAAACCATATAAATACATCAGCCAAAGTCCGCCACTGAATGCTAAGGGCAGAGTCCCCATGATTAGAGCGACTTCTGCAAAACTTCGAAAATGGATATACAGTAGGATGAGAATTATGCCGAGAGTAATCGGAATTACGTAAGTCAACCTTTCCTTAGCTCGTTGCATATATTCGTATTGACCAGACCAACTAATCGAATAGCCAGGAGGAAGTTGTATCTGCTCGTTTACGGCCTGTTGGGCAGCCGCGACATAAGTACCTACATCAATGTCCCGAATATCAACAAAGGACCAACCATTTAACCGTGCATTTTCACTCTTGATACCCGGAGGCCCGTCTTCAATATACACTTCAGCCACATCTGCCAGTGCAATTCGGTGGCCACTTGCCGTTATAAGAGGCAACATTGAGATCGCATGAACTGAATCACGATAGGCCTGCGGATATCGCAGTCTAATAGGATAACGCTCAAGACCTTCAACTGACTCACTAATATTCATGCCTCCTATCGCAGTCGTAATAATTTGTTGAATGTCGGCAATATTTAGCCCATGTCGTGCCGCTTGATCCCGCTGTATATCAACCTTTACGTATCGCCCACCGGCCACCCTCTCTGAATACACTGACGTAGTACCTGGCACGTTCTGTAATATTCGTTCTAGATCTCTGCCTACACTCTCAATTACGGATAACTCAGGCCCGGCAATCTTAATTCCGACCGGTGTTTTTATGCCTGTCGCCAACATGTCGATTCTCGTTTTTATAGGCATAACAAAGGCGTTGGTGAGCCCTGGAATTGATATTAGAGAGTTTAGCTCCTGAATTAGCGAATCAGTCGTGACTCCTTCTCGCCATTCATCTTTTGGCTTTAGTTGAATAAACGTTTCAATCATTGTCAGTGGTGCTGGGTCAGTCGCACTTTCAGCGCGCCCCATCTTGCCAAACACAGTCTCTACTTCAGGAAGCGTTTTTATCAGTCTATCTGTTTGCTGCAATACCTCGCGCGCCTTGCCGATTGATATTCCGGCATACGTCGTAGGCATATACATAAGGTCGCCCTCATCAAGGGGCGGAATGAACTCACTACCGATACGGGTAACAGGCCAAAAGCCAACAAGAGTCACAAGCACTGCCAACAGCAGGGTAACTTTAGGAAAGCGCAGCACCGATTCAATGAGGGGGCGGTAGCCAGCCCTCAGAACCCGGTTAAGAGGATTCTTGTCTTCATGCATAACCTTGCCACGAATAAAGTAGCCCATAAGTACAGGCACTACGGTAATGGCAATAAATGCAGAAGCCGCCATAGCATAAGTTTTTGTAAATGCGAGTGGAGAAAACATCCTGCCTTCCTGTGCTTCCAATGCAAAGACCGGTAGAAAGCTCATGGTTATAATAAGAAGGCTAAAGAACAGCGCGGGGCCAACTTCTACAGCTGATGTCGCGACTATCTCCCATCTGTTTTCGCCCGTTAACGGCGTTTTCTCCATATGTTTGTGCATGTTCTCAATCATCACGATCGCACCATCAATCATGACGCCAATGGCAATGGCTATACCGCCTAACGACATGATATTGGCGTTAATTCCCTGCCAATACATAATCGTAAACGCTGCCAAGATACCTACCGGTAGACTGAATATGGCGACAAGTGAAGAGCGGAAATGGAAAAGAAACACAATACAAACTAGTGCTACCACCAAAATCTCTTCCAGAAGTTTTTCTATTAAATTTTCAATGGATCTATCAATGAGATCGGACCTGTCATATACCGTCACAATCTCTACACCCGGGGGAAGCCCTTGCTTCAATTGATCCAGTTTGACTTTGACGGCGTCAATCACGTTCGCCGCATTCTCACCAAAGCGCATGACTATGATGCCGCCGACGACTTCACCTTCACCATTAAGATCTGCTATGCCGCGCCGCATTTGCGGCCCGAGATTAATGTCCGCGATATCTTTGAGCAATATGGGTGTGCCGTTCTGATTCATGCCTAATGGAATGCTTTTTAAATCGTCTATCGAGGACAGGTACCCATCGGCAAGTACCATGTACTCTGCTTCCGCCATCTCTACCACGGAGGCCCCAGATTCCTGATTGCCCTGCCTAATAGCCATTTGAATATGGCTCAGCGGGATACCGAATGCTCTAAGCCTTTCTGGATCAACCTGAATTTGATATTGCTTTACCATTCCTCCTATAGACGAGACCTCTGACACACCTGGCACAGTTTGTAACTCGTATTTAAGAAACCAGTCCTGAATACTCCTTAATTGACCTAGATCCTGTTGTCCAGTTCGATCAACTAGTGCGTATAGATACACCCACCCGACGCCGGTTGCATCCGGACCGAGTTGCGGACTCGCAGAGGGAGGGAGGTCACCGGAAACCTGATTCAAATATTCCAGCACACGACTGCGCGCCCAATATAGGTCGGTATCATCGTCAAAGATGATGTAAACGAATGAGTCTCCAAAGAACGAGTATCCTCGTACCGTTACAGCACCTGGAACAGATAACATGGCAGTGGTTAACGGATAAGTAACTTGGTCTTCGACAACTTGGGGCGCTTGACCGGGATAAGAGGTCTTGATAATTACTTGCACGTCAGACAAATCCGGCAAAGCATCAACTGGAGTTTGCTGCAATGCATAGCCACCAACAGCCATTAGGATGGCCGTGCTCAACAATACGAAAAAACGATTGTTAATAGACCAACGAATTATCCCTTCGATCATTCCTGTCCCCTAACTATTGATCCAAGTCCAACTCTGCAAATTCCAGAATGACTACTCTGTTTCCAGTCAGACGATTCATTTGAAATCGGTATTTTTGTCCTGACTCTAGAATGGATACATCAACTTCTTCATCTAATTCAAAGCTCATGGTCATCGCTGGCCACTCCCATTCAGGCACAGGGTCATGAGTAATCGATATCATTCGCTCCAAGGTCATAAGATGCTCAATGGTTCCTTGACTCCATACAATTTCACCTGAATTGCCAATGGCTGGCATGGTATTTGCGTCAGCAACTATTTGCGTGCCCCCCGCATCGTCAATTTCGAATTGATGGTCAGGTGACATACGCAGAAAATCTGACGTAATACTAGATTCAGAATCCAATAAGAAATGTGCTGATGTTACGACAAGATCACCGTCTTCCAGGCCGTTTAGAATCTCAACCTTTGAGTCCCCGAGCCTGCCTAGTGAGACTTCAACTGATTTGAATTGACCATCGCCCATCGCTAGAACTACCCGGTTCTGAGTACCGGTTCTTATGACTGCCTCATGCGGAACTTGTAAGGCTTGCTCTCCCTCCTCACTATGCTCAATTGTTACCTGGGCGAACATATTGGGCTTTAATTCTAATCCTGGATTTCTGAATCGAAGGCGCACCTGGACTGTTCTAGTTTGCTCATTCAACGTGGGGTAGACAAAATCTACTACTCCTTGCCAATCTCTACCCGGCAGATAATCCAGGCTCATGTTGACCGAATCGCCTATGGATACCAAAGAAGCCTGACGTTCGAATACTTCGGCGATTACCCACACCTCATCTAACACACCAATGGAAAGGATCTGATTACCTGGTTGAACGAATTGGCCTTCGCGAACATTGAGATTGGTCACAAATCCTCCTTGAGGCGCGGAGATCGTAACGTTCCGAAAGATTCTTTGCCGATCCTTAACTTCATCTATCAGAGACTGGGGTACTAAAAGTGCCAGTAATCGCTCTTCGGCAGATATCACAAATCGTTGATTGCTCCTATCCATTGCAAGCAATAACTCTTCCTGAGCATTGACCAATGTAGGGGAATAAAGTGAATATAAGGGCTGACCTTCCTCAATGAACTCCCCTTCCGCTTTTACATACAGCTCGTCTATCCAACCCTCTACTCGAGGGTGCATGTTTATCAGCTTGTCCTCATCGAACTGCACATAACCAACGGTTCGAATCGCACTTTCGAATGGACCCATTTCGACTAGTCCTGTCCTAACACCCAGGTTGTTTTCTACAACTGACGATACAGAAACTACTCCAGGTCCCATGCCAGCGGATTGATCACCTTCGTAAACAGGCACAAGCTCCATTCCCATTGGTGATACACCTGGCCCATCTCTACGATAAGTTGGATCCATGGGCGAAACCCAATATAGCGGTTCTGTTACTTGAACTTGTTCACCGTCGCGAGTCGTGGCCAAAGCTAAGAAGTAACCCAACACCAACCCGAATACTCCGACGACAACTATAAGGATCAATATCTTTTTTTTCATCTCGTCTCCTTAAAGCGCAGATGTAGTGAGCAGGTAATCCAGTTGGGAAATGATTTTTGATCGCTCCACTTCGATTTGAAGTAATTCTATTTTGGCATTGAGTTCTGCTATATAGGCACGCATTACTTCTTCAAAGTCTCCCTCGTCTGCCGTGTAAGAAGACAAGGTTGCTTGAGTCAAATCAGATAGTTGCGATAATAGGGTATCGTTAAAAAGTGCTCTGCGCTCATCCAACACCACAAGCTGAGCCATTGCTTGCTGGTAATTCGCAAACAGATCTTTTATCAAGAGCATCCTTTCGGTTTGCCTCGCGGAAGCCCGATATTGACTTGCCCGTAATCGCGGCTTCTGTCGCTTCTCAGTAAATAGAGGCAAGTCAAAACTCACATCAAGAGAAATGAAATCTGCCCTATCGATGCCTCCTGGCGCGTTACCCCTATAACCGTAGCTGACCCCTACACTGTATGAAGGTTTAAAACTTTGTTCTGTGATTTCAATTTGTGTTTGGGAAATTTCAATTCTTTTGTCCTGCGCCCTGACTTTCGGATGGTTCAAAAAATATTCAGAAGCCTGTGCAAGGCCTGACAATTCTGTCGAAGGCGGCGGTCGCTGCGGCAGTTCGGGTGACAAAGGCAAGGACAAATATTCATAAGGCAACCACTCAGCAAGTCGCTGCTTACTCCGGTCCTGAAGCTGTCGCAACATAGCCAACCTGTCATCCAACCTCACCAGTTCCACTTCAGCTCGCACCAAATCCTGTTGTCTGGCAAGCCCAGCTGCCGACGTATATCTCGCATTCGTAATATCTACCAACTGTTCAAATAATACTCGGTCGTTGTTAATCAGAGTAATTGACTGCTCTGCTAGATACCCATCCAACCAGAGACGTGAAACTTCTAATGAAACCGCCGCTTTTCGGTCATCACGTTGAAACGGATTGACCTCACTTTGCTGCAAATCTCGACGCCGCTGTAGCTTGAGAGAATCGCCTCTCGGAAACGATTGACTAACACCTAAGCGGAACTGTGTCATCGGCTCCTGATTAAAGTTCAGCGTATCCAGTGGCATATTCGGCAGCCCGACCACCATTTTGGGATCTGGCAATTCTCCTGACGCTATCGCTTGTTCAAGCAATGCGTTCTCTTCCTGTTGACTAACAATAAGCCAATCATCCCCCTCAACAGCTAGATCGATTGCATTTTCAAGAGTGAGATTTTGCAATTCTTGGGAGCTAACGGGCAAGGCAATGACAAGTAACAACAACGAAAAAGCGGCAATCTGCCTAAGTCTCAGTAAATTCGATTCCAAATTTTTCAATACAACTATCCCTTCGTTTAGAACTGAATAGACGCTTTTAATCGCCACCACCTTACGCCCCTACAGACGAACAATTAATCGCACACAGCTTCTTTTCAACATGAAATAGATTGATTGGCGCAGGCTCAGCCATTTGATTCAACTGTATATGACTCGTTACCCAGTAGCTTAGAAGTATAGGGTCACACGACTTTCCCCAGGATTACGTGAGGATTACATCTTCGTAATGATCGTGTAATCTTTCTGCTAGTATGTGATTGCTAGAATTTGCCAAACTTAGTCTGACTGACCATATCTACCGGAGATAATCAAACATTGAAAATTCTTGTAGTCGAAGATGAGGCCAAGACTGGCAACTATCTCAAACAGGGATTAACGGAATCGGGTTTTAGTGTCGACCTGGCTAGAACCGGCCTTGATGGACACCACTTAGCAAGGACAGGATCATATGATCTGGTGATACTCGACGTTATGCTGCCAGATATCGATGGCTGGAAGATTGTGAGCTCGATAAGAGAAGCCGAAGATAATACTCCCGTTTTATTTCTTACCGCGAAGGATAGCGTTGAGGATAGGGTTAAGGGCCTTGAGCTTGGTGCCGACGATTATCTGGCAAAGCCGTTTGCCTTCGCTGAGTTACTAGCGCGCGTCCGGACACTACTTAGGCGTCCTGTTGTTCAGCACTCTGAAAATAAGTTGCAGATCTCTGATCTTGTACTGAATTTGCCCAAACGGCGTGTTACACGTTCTGGGAAACTAATCCAGTTGACTAACAAGGAATTTTCTTTGCTAGAATTGCTGGTGAGAAGGCAGGGTGAAGTGTTGCCCCGCTCTCTTATTGCCTCACAAGTGTGGGACATGAACTTTGACAGCGACACGAATGTTATCGATGTCGCTATTCGCCGATTACGTTCTAAAATTGACGATCCCTTTAAGTCAAAATTGATTCACACTGTCCGTGGAATGGGCTATACGATAGAGGATCTTAGCGAAATTTCTGATGATTAATGGTCGTCCCGCATCTCTGGTTCTCCGAGTCACAGTACTAGTGGGTATTGCGACCATTGGTAGCCTATTAGCCCTCGGAATCTTTGTGCAACGCTCAATTGCACTCCACTTTGTTGAACTGGAAACTGAAGAGCTTCGGGTGATATCCGAATCGGTGCAATCTACTTTGAATTCGTCAACGGCGAACAAAGGTGCTTCTGAATTGGCAATCGATCTGGAAGGGGCAGTGTCTGGTCACCACGGGGTTTATTTTCTGGTTGCCGACGACAAAAATTCCCTAGTCTATGCAACGCCAGGTCCGGATTTGATATCTATTGCAAATTCAGTTGATACTGTTGAGTCGATAGAACGCAACGTTCTGCACGACTGGACTGAAGGTGGAAGTGCTTATAGCGGTGCAGTCTTGAAGGTTCCAGTAGCAGACTACAACCTCGTTCAGGGAGTCTCCCAGGAGTTTACCATTGTAGTAGCGGCATTGATGGATGAACATTTTAGATTTTTGGAGGGCTTTAATAAAACACTCTGGAGTATCATTACAAGCGTTAGCCTTTTTGCGATTCTTGCTGCCTGGATCGCGGCACGACAAGCCCATGCGCCGCTCCACGCGCTTAGCGCCAAAATCAGCACGATTAGTTCTGATAAGTTACATCTTCGACTTGAGCCCAGCAAGGTGCCTATAGAACTAGCAGAGCTAGTAGATTCATTTAACAAAATGATAGTCAAAATGGAAGATGTCTTCGAAAGGCTATCGAATTTTTCAGCGGACATAGCGCATGAATTTCGCACTCCTATAACCAATATTATTACTCAAACAGAAGTATCACTTGGTAAAGCACGTGATGTCACTGAGTATCGAGAAATTCTATACTCTAATCTGGAAGAATATGAACGTATGGCCAAAATGGTCAGTGATATGCTCTTCCTGGCACAAACAGATAACGGGCTAATTAAACCTACTTTTAACTATCTGAGCATAAGAGATGTGATTGAAGGGATATTCGAATACTACGAGGCATGGTCAGAAGAGCAAGACGTGACACTCAAACTTAGTGGACATTGCCCTGAAATATTCGGCGATGATTCGATGCTGAGAAGAGCACTGTCTAACTTAATTTCAAATGCAATTGATCATACAAATCAGGGTCAATCCGTGGAAGTTAGCCTGAGTTCAACCAATAACTCAGCCCTGATTACTATTAAAAATTTTGGAAAGGAGATAAAGACCGAGCAACTGCCGAAAATATTTGATCGCTTTTATCAGGCAGATCCTTCACGGCAAAGGCAAGGAGCAGGCCTTGGTTTAGCAATCGTCAAGTCAATAATCGAAATTCATAGTGGCAGTATCACTGTCACTTCCGATAAAGGTATGACCAGTTTCGCAATAGAGCTACCCAAAAACGCCTAATTTCATAACTTAACGAAACATTCTGACTCCGCTATAAACCTCTACAAAAATATGCGTAAGCAGTGTTTCATCTCCCACCAAGACTGATTAAGAGCCATCCTAAATTCCGAATCTATTTCTCGGGCGAGTTACCTACTAAATCTATATCCTGTTAACTATCGCCTGCCAGATTGTAAGATTACAAAAATGTAATGCAAGGGTCATGGGAACGTCAGGGATAGGCCTTTAAACTTACGCCTATTCTTTGTCAATTGTAGTAATAAGGCAGCAATTCCACTAATTTTTAGTCGGAGTTGAGACGGGTATCTTTCTCCATGAGTCGCAGTATTCCACCTTCAGTATCACTTCAGAGTATCGGCCGACGCCGGTTTGTTTCCGCCCTAGCCACGGGTAGCGCCATGCTTGGTGCAGGCCCCGCCTTAACCGCGGCTAGTTCGATTTTACCTAGCAGTGCGCCAGAGCTTTCCGGCACAGAGTTTAATCTTATAGTTGCCCAGACACCGGTAAACTTTAACGGAAAACCCCGAACCGCCACTACCATTAACGGTTCAATTCCCGCTCCCACACTTCGATGGCGAGAGGGAGACACTGTTACTATTCACGTTACCAACCGCCTTCGTGAAAGAACTTCAATACATTGGCACGGCCTGATATTGCCTTTTAACATGGACGGTGTACCCGGAATCAGTTTTAAAGGAATCGATCCTGGAGAGACATTTACGTACAAATTTAAAGTTCAACAGAGCGGCACTTACTGGTATCACTCACACTCCGGCGCGCAGGAAATGGCCGGCATGTATGGAGCAATTATAATAACGCCGATTGGCGGTGAATCCATTCAAGCGGATCGCGACTATATAGTGCAGTTATCAGACTGGACCAATGAAATCCCCGAACGCGTATTTGAGAAACTTAAAACGCAGAGTGACTACTACAATTTTACTCAACCAACCTTGCTAGATTTGTTTTCTGACGTAACAAATGACGGGCTAGGTGCCGCACTAGACAAGCGTCGCATGTGGAACGAAATGCGCATGAACCCAACCGATCTTTCAGACCTGTCTGCGTATACGCTAATCTTCCTGATGAATGGAAAAACTCAAGCAGGAAATTGGAGCGAACTCTTTACTCCCGGAGAGAGAGTTCGGCTGCGTTTCATAAATGCAGGCAGCAATACAATATTCGATGTGCGTATTCCCCATCTGCCAATGACTGTTGTTCAAACTGATGGGCTGAATGTCGAGCCCGTCACCGTCGATGAATTCCGATTTGGCTCGGGCGAAACCTATGATGTTATTGTCGAGCCCACAAAAACCGCCTACACAATTTTTGCTGAATCGATTGAACGCACCGGTTTCGTTCGGGGCACATTGAGCAGTAAGCCGGGACTAACGGCTGACATACCAGCAGTAAGTGAACCCGTGTGGCTGACCATGGAAGATATGATGGGAGCCATGAATCATTCTATGGTGACTGGTATGAGTGACGGTGAGATGGCTATGAACCACGACGATCACAGCACTCCCAATAGTGGGGCAGTCATGAAACAAAGCAGTCCCACTGATATTTTGATCAAACCCTCCAAACAAGTCAGGCACGCGAGTACCGAGTATAGTGCCAGCACCGATATGCTGGTAGATACCCCCAGAACAAATCTTGATGACCCAGGGGTAGGGCTTCGCGATAATGGTCGGCGCGTTCTTACGCTTGCTGATCTAAAAACCATAGGTGGTCCTATGGATTCTCGTGGACCTGATCGGGAAATTGAGCTGCACCTTACCGGCAATATGGAACGCTATTCCTGGTCGATTGATGGTGTGGAGTATGGGAAATCAACGCCCATCCATTTTAAACATGGTGAACGGCTAAGGGTCATTTTGCACAACGACACGATGATGACACACCCAATGCACCTACATGGCATGTGGAGCGAATTAGAAAACGATGAGGGTGAATTTCTAGTAAGAAAACATACAATTTTAGTGCAACCGGCGCAACGAATCAGTTTCTTAGTGACAGCGGACGCGTTCGGTCGATGGGCATGGCATTGTCATTTGCTGTTTCATATGGATGCAGGCATGTTTCGCCAGGTGATAGTGACGTGATTGTCAGCCTAAAAGCTATCCATCGCCACGCTCTAACATTCTGCACTGTTTTAGGACTGACCTCATATGCTGAATTGGCATCGGGGCAAGTGGCCGATGACCACGCGGATCATTCTCAGCATATCATCGAGCCTGTATTGGAAGAAATCCATGCAGATCATTCCGAGAGTAGCGATGGCATCTTGGCGGATACAATCCAGGCGGAGAATGTTCACACCACCCAACAACAAGTCATGGACCATGATGAGTCAGCCATGCAAGTTGACTCGGCTGTTACCCGAAGTCCACATGCGTATTCTGGTGGGTATACTCGAGAGCAAGGCCTGTATGCGTTGCCGGTGGAGGATCAAACCAGTCTGATGGATGAAAAAACCTTCAGTAGACTAATTGTTAATCGTCTCGAGCACCTTAATCAGGAAGGCTCCGATGGTACAAGATACGATGTCCAAGCCTGGTTCGGCAAAACCTACAGCCGGTTTGTCCTTAAGGCGGAAGGCGAGTATACGGATGGTTCGCTAGAGGACAGCCGGACGGAATTGCTCTGGTCTCGCGCTACATCCAAATTCTGGGATACACAGCTAGGAATACGAGTCGATAATGGTGATGGCCCCACAAGACGCTGGTTAGCCGCCGGTGTGCAAGGCCTGGCTCCCTATTGGTTTGACATCCACGCAACCGCATTCGTCGGGGAAAATGGAAGGACCGCTATCGGTTTCGAAGCGGAATACGAAGGAAGAATCACGCAGCGGCTAACGCTGAAGCCGCGGGTAGATGTCAACGCCTACGGCAAGGATGATCCGGAACGAGGTATCGGTAGTGGCCTTTCTGACATCACTTTTGGGTTGAGAATGCAGTATCAATTCACCCGCCAGTTTGTACCTTATGTAGGTGTCGAAAGAATTCAAAGATTTGGCGAGACCGCCGATTTGCTTCCCGCAAAATTCGATGACACCGACACACGTTGGGTCGCTGGGTTGAGGTTTTGGTTCTAGGCTGCTCGACCAATTTAGAACCGTCATAAACATACATTTTGTTATATGAATCTTTTAAAACAAGGGAAACTGAATGAACTGCAATAGTTGTATCCTGTCAGTAACTATATGGGCTCTTCTTTTCATTCCCAATGCGCTCGGGCAAACCGATGAGGTCGATAAGATCCGCTCACTGCTTGAACAAGTAGCGGCATTCACGCAGGCTGGAAACCTATCTCCCCTAGACGAAATTTACGCTCCTGGCCGTGGTGTACACATTATCGAAGGTGCTGGAGTGAACCATGGCTGGGATGAGTATCGCGATCACCATTTAAAACCAGAATTACAGGCATTTAACAATCTCCAATACCGCTTTTTTGCTATCGAACCACAGGTAAGAGGAGATATTGCCTTTTCTGCATTTCGATATGAATTGAGTGCGGTAACCGAAAGTCGCCGTATCGAAATCGAGGGGCGTGGTACGGCAATCCTTGAGAAAAGCGGTGAGGGTTGGAAAATTGTACACATGCACACGTCAGGCCGGCCAAAGAGTTGAGTCGATCATATTAGTGAGCAAGGTAAAGGAGATTTTCCTTTGGTCCCTCAGCCGTTTTTGTCAGCTCTTTCCTCTCTAATACTAAATGAGGCAGAACATGCTAAAAATGAGAAAAAGCGCGCCGCAATTCCAGTTACGTACGATTGTGATTGACAATACCTGGTTGGACAGTTCGAGTGCGAATGCGAACATGACATAGCTACCCAATCCATTAGACAATAGAAACTGTTACTTTCTATTTGTTGCCGAGCAGTGGTCCTTAAACTAGACGAAAGAGCCGATGCCATGACTAAAACTGAACACAGATTAGGCGTCTCCGAAGTATACCTTGTCGTGAGACATCTCAAACTTGAACAGCCTGACAATGAGAAATTAGAACAGGCAGTTCAGGAGATCGACCAATTGTTTGGCTTGGATTCAGTCTCCATTGACGCAAAATCGCAGGTTATTAACCTTGCTTATGATGCAACGAGGATATCTATTGATTCAGTGGAAGAGATACTCGACCGCTATGGCTTAGAAATTGGTCACGGATGGTGGACTCATTTCAAGGAAAGATACTATCGTGTTACCGACGAAAACATTAAAGATAACGCCAATTCCGAACCCTGGAGCTGCCATAAGGATATACATAAGAAGTAGTTGTTCATTGGGAACTTGAGGACAGGCTACGGATACTCGATTGACATTTGTATTTGTGAGCACCTTGCTATTCGGTTCTTTGCAAGCTGCAGATGAACACCGACACAATAACTCAGATTCTGCTCGTGATGCGCAAGGTTTCATGATGATGAATCGTGAACGTATGTAAGAGATGCAAGCCTTAATGAATAAGATTCAGAACGAGGATAAAGCTAACCGGCGACAAGAATTAATGCTGGAGCACATGCAAAGTATGATGTAAGGCATGCGAATAATGGAGCAGGACGAGACGGCAATAGAAAGTACCGAACAGGAGAAGCAAAGTTCGGTAGCCATGCCAATGAACGAGAGAATGCGGATGATGATGTCTCAAATGATAGAACACCTCAGTCATCAGCTGGAAGAATAAACATTCCGAACTTTAACTTTGTGACAACTACATACTGGCTGCAGCCTGCAGGCTGCTTTCAAATTGCAGCAAGCCAAAGGCTCACGCATGTAACTTTCGCAATGGGTATGTTCCTTGTACCGATAAAACATAGATTTTCCGTAATTCATTTTTCGACAAGAGTGCAAAGATGCGACTAACAATCGGGATACTGCTAATACTAATTGGTGTATTTGGACTATTTGACGGCATCCATACTCAAATCACTACCCCTGGTTTAGGTATAGTCTTTATTGTCATTGGGCTGGTAGTTTGTTCTTACAATAGAAAAGGTAAGCATTGACAAATTAACGTATCAAGTTGGGAAAAGCGTAGATATAGTATCCTATATCGCCAGCGCCCTTCCCCAAGACGCAAATGCACGCCGCCGAAATAACTCAATTTTTTTGCGGATATCAAATGTAGTCCTAGATTGAAAAATTTCGAACGTATTGGATACTTGCAGGAGGGAACCAGTGGTGCTTGTAAATTTTCGCTTTAGTGATAGAGCGAATTGTCGCTGAATGAGCTTTAACTTTTAGGTACTTCTAAATTAATTTGCAACTTAGGTGCCGAAGACCTAGCCAAGTCATCTAGCACGAGCTTGCGGCGTCGTATATGAACGGAGTTATGAGCAAAGTAAACATGCTTTCAGATTCAGTAGTCACATTGAAAAAACCCAACTTAGACCTTTCAGAATCGGTCAGAGAGGCCTTAGTCGAATCCTACGAAAATCTAAAAGAGTTTGAACTTTGGCCTGAACCTAATCCCTCCATTGAAAATGTGCGTAGCCATATGGAGTTGGCTATTAGTAATTTTGAAAATCACGTGAATGAGTATCGGTTTTTCATAGTTAGGAACTGTGATTTAAAACTTGTAGGAACCATTGGCCTGATTATACGAAATCCAAAGATTCCTTACTTAGAGTTTGGGTATTGGATTCGAAGCTCAGAGAGTAGAAAGGGGTATATATCAGCATCCGTAAAGTTGCTCGAAGAATATGCCATTGATGTACTTAAAGTGCGTAGATTGGAAATTAGAATGGCGGAGTCAAATTTGGCCAGTAAGCGTGTCGCTGAAAGAGCGGGATACAAATTTGAAGCAAAGATACACTTTGATCGGATGCTACCTGATGGAAGAATCGCAAACTCGTTAGTGTATTCAAAGTTGTATCCACATCAAGCGACCGTGGCGTAAATGAGATTGACAAGTTGTCGAGCTAATTCCGCGGCTTTTCTCAGCTTAGCTTGTTAATTTGTCAATAACCAAAAGTGCAATCGCAGCCTTGCGACTCACCATTTTTCTTCTAGTAAGGCACGTTTATTTGGCTTGTCTTCCCAGTAGTCCGCATCTTCGGGAGGAAGCTTAACTTCTACGATGTTTGGCCATGTGCTGCATAGTGTTTGATTGAGCGAAAGGAAATCTGACTGACTATCAGGGAGTTCATCAGCGGCAAAAATTGCATCAACCGGGCATTCGGGTTCACACAATGCACAGTCGATGCATTCATCGGGATTGATAACGAGCATGTTCGGACCCTCGTAAAAGCAGTCTACAGGGCAGACTTCTACACAGTCAGTATATTTGCACCTGATGCAGTTCTCTCCGACGACAAAGGTCATACCGTATACTCGAAACTAAGCCCAATGCAGGCCATCTTGATGTGTTAGGAATAGATTAAACAGCACTATCGTGAAATTGTAAAAGGGAGTCACCATGCACAATCATTCCGCACACGATCGTAGTGAACAATACAAGGAAAACACTCTGAGCCTCTGGGGCGCTGTGTCCATGGGCACGGGCGTAATGATAGGCGCCGGAATTTTCGCGTTAACAGGGCAAGTGGCGGAGCTTGCGAGGGATTGGTTTCCTCTTGCTTTTCTTGTAGCAGCGATCATTTCCGGATTCTCCGCTTACAGCTACGTAAAAATGGCGAATGCATGGCCTTCCGCCGGAGGTATTGCCATGTTTCTGGAAAAATCTTATGGAAGAGGAACTGTGACCGCAGTCTGTGCATTGTTGATGTACTTTTCGATGGTAATCAATGAAAGTCTGGTAGCCCGTACCTTCGCCACGTATAGCATGCAGTTATTTGGAGCAGAATCGCAGGGATGGCTACTTCCATTGCTTGCTGTCTCTGTCCTGGTTTTTGCTTTTGTAGTCAACATCCTAGGAAATCGATTCATCCAGTCTTTTTCCTTTTTCATGGCCTTTATCAAGATTGGTGGCTTGGCATTTCTTGCCGTTGGAGGTTTGTGGGCATCCGGCGTGAACTTCGAGGTAATTGCCGCACCCCGTGAAGAGACTACGATTTCGGGTTTTCTGGGAGCGGTGGCACTGGGCATTTTGGCATACAAGGGATTTACCACCATCACGAACAGTGGCTCGGAGATCAAAAATCCACATAAGAATGTGGGTCGCGCTATTGTCTTTTCACTCGGAATTTGTGTCGTCGTCTATATGCTTGTTGCATTTGCCGTGGCTGGTAATCTTTCTGTAGATGAAATTGTAGCTGCAAGGGACTATTCGCTGGCTGAAGCTTCCCGGCCCGCCTATGGTGACTTGGGACTTCGTGTTACCGTCATTTTTGCCATTGTGGCGACGGTGTCCGGTGTCATAGCGAGCGTGTTTGCAGTTTCCCGAATGCTCGCCATGCTGACTGATATGAAACTCGTTCCTCACAGTCACTTTGGTATGCCAGGAAGTATTCAGAAACATACTTTAGTTTACACTTTAGTACTCGCAATATTGCTCTCGGTTTTTTTCGACTTGAGCCGTATTGCTTCACTAGGTGCAATATTTTATATATTGATGGATATAGCAATTCATTGGGGGATTCTTCGCTACGTTCGCAATGAAATTGGCGCCAACGCTGCGATACTGGTTACTGCGATCTTGCTGGACATAGTGGTATTGATTGCATTTCTTTGGGTCAAAGTGCAATCTGATGTGCTGGTCATCTACGCTTCTATAGTGGGCTTAGTTCTAATTCTAGCGGGCGAACGGTGGTTTCTTTCCAAGGAAAAAACCAACAAAGGTTGAATTGATATTATGCGAAAAGAGAAAATCTCTCATGAATGCTGAAGTGAATCTAATTGCTGTGAGCAAGCTGCTTTCTACACTATACATATCGACATTCCTTCTGCATTTCGTATGGGAAATGTGGCAAGTTCCGTTCTACTTCGAAATGGCCAATCTGGGTCATTGGGAGGCGGTATTGATTTGTACCAAAGCAACGATTGGCGATGGATTAGTAGCACTATCAGCGTACGTATTCGCCGCCATTATCTCAGAAGGCGGTCTATTCTGGTTAGTTAACAAAAAAGTGGAGCCTTTGCTTGCATTCCTAGTTGGCGGATTATTTCTAACCGGCGTCTTAGAGCTACTTTCAACTAAGCTTCTTGATCGCTGGCAGTATAGTGAATTTATGCCGCTTATACCCTATCTAGATGTCGGCATACTTCCACTTCTGCAATGGCTGATCTTACCACCAATAACGCTATGGTTAGCTTCTGTTTTTATGAAAGGATTACTTGGCGCTCAGCTCCCCTACTGCCAATAAATCATGAAGGCTTCAGCTCAATCATGCAAGCCTTGCTTGTGTTGAATGCTTCTTCGTGCTGAACATACCTATAACGGCAATCATTCTTCTATAATTTCGACTCGATTCTATTAGTCTGAATCTATGCAATGAAAGCCCTATCGCTATGAGATTGCCACTGGAATTTGCTCCTGAAAAAGCATCACCGTAATAGGTAGTGTCAAAAATGTTTCGCACTTTTTTCTCAGGGGCAGTCCCGGTTCTTGGTTAAGCCACTGAGTGAATGACCTCCTGGTCCATCTCCTTCAGAAGCTTCATGTTCATGTACTTGCGGGTTCCCCACGAGGTGGCAGAAACATGCCGAAGCCTGGCAGCTGAATCGCCCCGGGAAAATCGGAGGGTCATTAGTTTGAGTCATGCCGCCATAGCAGACTCTTCAATTTTGTCATAATACTGCTTTTCATATTCAGCCGGTGGAACATTTCCTATCGGTTCCAGCAGCCGCCTGTTGTTAAACCACTCGACCCATTCCAGGGTAGCGTATTCAACATCATCAAGTGTCTTCCAAGGCCCACGTTTGGGATTGCGAATGACCTCTGTTTTGTACAGGCCGTTGATCGTTTCGGCCAGGGCGTTATCGTACGAATCTCCCACAGAGCCTACCGAGGATTCGATGCCCGCTTCCGCTAGGCGGTCACTGTAACGGATCGACAGGTACTGGCTGCCACGGTCGCTGTGATGAATGAGATTGTCGGTCTCCTTCCGGGCCCAGATTGCCTGCTCCAAGGCGTCCAGTACCAGTTCTGTTTTCAGTGATCGGCTTACCTTCCAGCCGACGATAGCACGTGCGTAAACATCCACCACAAACGCTACATAGACAAACCCTGACCAGGTGGCTACGAAGGTAATGTCTGCTACCCAAAGCTGGTTAGGCCGCTCAGCATCGAACTGACGGTTAACCAGATCAGAGGGCCTGTCCTGGCTGTCATCGCTGATTGTCGTCCAACACTTGGCACCACCACGGCTCACACCTTGAATACCCAGCTGTTTCATCAGCCTCTCAACGGTACAGCGTGCAATCACAAAACCTTCGCGCTTCATTTGTCGCCAGACCTTTCTGACGCCATACACTTGCTGATTCTCGTCCCACACGCGCTGGATTTCGGGCTTCAGATGACGGTCCCGACTCGATCGGTTGGACTCTTTGTCCGGATCAGACTCGCGGTCTTTATGTTCGTAGTAAGTTGAGACCGCTATCGGCAACTGTTTACACATTGGCTCGATTCCGTGCTGATCTTTGTGAGTATCGATAAAGGCAATCATTTCTTGGGTCGGCGGTCGAGCTCCGCCTGGGCGAAAAAAGCTGATGCCTTGCGCAAAATCTCGTTGGCTTGCTTGAGTTCCCGGTTTTCCCGTTCCAACTCCTTAAGCCTATCTCGATCTGCGCTAGTTAGGCCATCTCGCTTGCCCTGATCAATCTCTGCCTGCTTGACCCACTTACGAAGAGTCTCTGGCGTACAACCAACTTTCGCGGCTATTGAATTAATCGCTGCCCACTGAGAGCTGTGTTGATCCTGCTGTTCAAACAGCATCCTGACAGCCCGTTCCCGGTACTCTGGTGAATATCTTGTTCCTTTTTTCATAAGGGTCTATCCTCTCAAGAATTAGACCCTCCGGTAAACCCGGGGCGATTCAAGCCACCAACATCAATGCAGAGTGACCATCCGGGAAAGCACCGACCACCTTGGTTCTGCGTCGGGCTTCCTTGAGTAACCGTTCCATCGGATTGTTGGTCTTCAGCTTCAGCCAGTGCTGGGGAGGATAAGCATAGTAGGCCAGGGTTTCGTGGATGGACTTCTCCACCAGCTCCGCTGCTGCCCTCAGTTTCATTTCCTTCAGTTTTTCTACGACGTCTCTGGCTTTGCTCTCGGCCGCCTCACGGCTCTATTGCATATTCTCGCCCAAGCTGAACACCTATTCCTGCTCAACGTGAACACCTATTCCTGCCGAACGTGAACAGCGATTCCTGCTGAATGTGAACACTTTTCCGCAATTTGCAGGAATCAGTGTTCACATTGCGAGAACCGGTGTTCACCTTCAGCGAGAATACTTTCCAACGCATTGATATTCCGACTATTTGGTACGCTTTCCGCTTTTTGAGGAAAGCCCATGCCAGCGAAGAGGATCACAATGCGTAAACTCAGAGATATCCTGCGGATGAGCCTGTCTGGGGACTGCTCCATCCGCGAGATCAGCCGTAGCACCAAGGTAAGTGTTGGCAGCATTCAGAAACTGCTGGTCAAGGCGCAGGCACTTGAGCTCACCTGGCCGCTGCCGAAAGACCTGGACGATGGCCAACTGGCGCGGTTGTTTTACCCCACAGCCGACACCAGCAGATCCAGTCATCTCCAGATACCAGACTGGTCCACGGTGCATCAGGAACTCAAGCAACCACACATGACCAAGCAGCTGGTGTGGGAGGAATATACTCAGCAGTATCCTAACCGCAGTCTGAGCTATTCCCGTTTCTGCCACCGCTACAAAGTCTGGGTTGGCAAGCAACGTCGCTCGATGCGCCAACACCACAAGGCGGGGGAGAAGTGCTTTGTGGATTATGCCGGCTCTACCGTACCGGTGATCAGCAGCAGTACCGGGGAAATCCGGGAGGCACAGATCTTCGTCGCCACCCTCGGCGCTTCCAACTACACCTACGCCGAAGCCACCTGGACACAGTCACTGCCTGACTGGTTGGGAAGCCATGTGCGGATGCTGGACTACTTCGGCGGCAGCCCGACACTGATCATTCCCGACAACCTCCGCAGTGGCGTCAGTAAGGCCTGCCGCTACGATCCGGACCTCAACCCCAGTTACCAGCAATGGGCCGAGCATTACGGCGTGGCGGTGGTCCCGGCACGGCCCTATAAGCCCAAAGACAAAGCGAAGGCGGAGAACGCAGTGTTGGTAGTCCAGCGCTGGATCCTGGCCCGCCTGCGACATCATACCTTCTTCTCCCTGGTCGAGCTGAACCAATGTATCCGCGCCTTACTGGAGGATCTCAACGGCCGCTCCTTCAAGCAGTTACCCGGCTGTCGCCGATCGGCATTTGAACAACTCGACAAGCCGGCACTGAAGCCACTACCCACACACCCTTACAGCTACATCGCAATCAAGCCGGTCAAGGTCAACATTGACTACCATGTCTGCTATGAGAACCACCACTACTCAGTGCCTCACCAGTACGTCGGTGAGTATCTGGAAATCTATGCTGGTGACAACCTGGTGGAGATCTACTTCCGGCGGCAACTGATAGCCACTCATCCACGTCAATACACGCCGGGGTTTACCACCAATCCCGCCCATATGCCCAAACGCCACCGGGCCCAACAACAATGGACGCCTGGTCGCTTGAAACGCTGGGCGCAGCAGATCGGTCCGGACACCCTGGTCTGGGTTGCAGCCCAACTGGAGGGCCGCCCGCACCCGGAACAGGCCTACAAGGTCTGCCTGGGGCTGCTGAATCTCAACAAGCAATACCCGGCCAAGCGAGTTGATGCCGCTTGCCACCTCGCCAATCGTTCTGGTCTGAACCGCCTGAAACAGATCCGGGCCATCCTCAAGAGCAATCGGGACCAACTGCCCGAGCAACTCAGCCTTGCGGCTGAGCTACCCCAGGACCATGAAAATATACGCGGTCCACACAACTTCCACTGAAGGAGAAACTCATGACAACAGCTATCACCCTCACCCGTCTGCGTGACCTGCGCCTCTCTGGCATGGCCGAGGCACTGGAACGGCAACTGGAACAGGTGAGCACCTACGATGCCCTGTCGTTCCTGGAACGGTTCGGCCTGCTGGTCGAGCAGGAGTGTCTGGAGCGGGAGCACCGCAAGCAGGACCGGCTGGTGCGCCAGGCGCGCTTCAAGCTCCGGGCGAGTGTGCAGGATATCGACTACCAGCATCCGCGGAATCTCAAGCAGGACCAGATCGCCCGGCTCGCACAGGGGGAGTGGATTGACCGCGCCCAGAACCTGCTGATCACTGGCCCATGTGGTAGCGGCAAAACCTATGTGGCCTGCGCACTGGGCCATAACGCCTGCCTGCAGGGTTACAGCACACGCTACTTCCGTCTGTCCCGGTTACTGCTGGAACTCACACAGGCCAAGGCCGACGGCAGCTACCAGAAGGTGCTGAAACAACTCGCCAAAACACAGCTTCTGCTGATCGATGACTGGGGACTTGATGCCCTCTCCGCTGCCCAGCGTAACGACCTGATGGAAATCATGGACGACCGGCACGGCGCAACATCGACGGTCATGATCAGTCAGCTGCCAACTGATCAGTGGTACGCCGCCATTGGCGACAACACCCTGGCAGACGCCATTCTGGACCGGCTAATGCACAATGCGCACCGGATGCCGTTGAAGGGGGAGTCGATGAGAAAAACCCTCGGTCAATTGACTGAAGATGAACACCTGGGTTAAAAACCCGCTAACGTGATGCGTTGGGAAATCAGGTGTTCACGTTCAGCAGGAATCACTGTTCAGCTTCACAGGAATACGCATCTCCTGCGCATGGATAGCTTTGAGCATAGCAGCGACCTCCCTGACTTTGCCACTCGGCACCAGAGAGAATACATTGCGGTAAAAATGCACCGCACAGCGTTGCCAGTCAGCGTCTGGGTATACTTCAGCGATCGATTCGACCAGGCCCAGGCAAGCGTCTGAGATAAACAGTCTGACGCCTTTGAGACCTCGCTTTTTCAATTCCTTGAGGAAGCCCAGCCAGCCGGATTTATCTTCCTTATGGCCTTCTGAGACGCCCAGAATGCGCCGGAAGCCGTCACTGTCTACACCAATGGCCGCAAGCACCGAAACATTCTTCACCTCGCCGCCCCAGCTGCGCTTGAGTACGATCCCGTCCAGATAGACATAGGCGAACTCGCCCTCAAGCGACTGGTTGCGCCAACGTTCAATATGCTTGTAGACCTTCTGGTTGAGATTGGAGACCGTGCCTGAGGACACTCTGGTGCCCCACAGTGCCTCAGTAATATCCTCCACGCGGCGAACTGAAACGCCTGCCAGGTACATCTGCACAATCGCCTCTTCGATGGAAATATCGCGACGTCGATAGCGTTCGATTATCGCTGTCTCGAAGGTCTGCTTCCGCAACTTCGGCACCTTGATCTCTACTTCTCCGGCCTTCGTGTGGAGCTTCCGTTTGTAACTGCCGGCCCTGGAATCGACGCGGTCTGGGGAATGCTCATAGCGCTGAGCATTGCAGAGATCATCAGCTTCGGCGTCCAGCATGGCATTCAGCGTTTCTTCAACGGTTCCTCGGACCATCTCATCCAGATGGCCGCGGATCTCGCTCTCGTCGATTCGGATCACCTTGCTCAAGGGTTTTGTGTTATCGTTTTTCATGGGTGGTTCCTTATGGTCTGTACTGTTTTCTCGTCAATTACAGTTTTATCAGACCGGGGCCACCCCCTTCAAAAAAATGTGCGAAAGATAATTTACGTTATCCCGTAATAGCCCTTAGTTTTGCTTAAAGTGATGTTTTTTCCATCTATCAATCCCACTGATTATGCTCGACGGACAGTGGTGCTCTTTCGATTCCAGATGTAAAAACATCCCTAATAGTTGTGGAATCGCGCGCATTTCACAACCGGGTGTTGCTAGTGTTGATGCGAGAACAAAGGAAATCCCAAGATGTGCGAAAAAATATCCAAGCCATAGAATGATAGGGATTCCTAGTATTGGTGATTTTCGTGTGTCCACCACGAGATAGTTGATTAATGCCAAAGTCCCAAAAGCAAATAGACTGACTAGCAAAGGAAATTACTTTCAATTACGTGAATATCCGATATTTACTACATAGTTGAATACGCAAATAGCAACCAAGATCATTAGGCTCATTGCAGGCAGCTGTCCAATCGGGTCGGCTACATAGAATAGTGTAACTCTGACAATTTCATTCACTCCGTAGAGACAAAATATTCCCAACAACAACCGAAAAATACGTCCAATTGGTCCAGGCTTTTCAAGTGAGCCTGATTCTACGAAGTCTAATGACATGATCGTACCTCCTTCTAAAACATCTTGAATTAGAACGAATTACAGAGTCTGTTCTCCTGAATGGGTGGACAGGGAGTGTTACCAAAGGAACAAAAGACGCAGCAGTCCCCTGTTTTGGGGGTTAGGATTGTACCGCAACTGGGGCAGCTGTAAAAATAGATACAGGCATCCGTGGGCATAGTTACTGTTTGCTCGGAGCCACAATTGGGACACCCGATTGTCGAATTCAGTTTTACGTCTGGCATATGAATTCTCTGCCTTACTTAGATTGGCCTCTACAAATCCAGAGGATTCGCAGATAAGATACAACCTGCAGTTACTACAGATGCAAGACATTTATGAGGGCTATTCAAGAATGAGCACGATTACAATCGGCGGTCTTTCAGAAAAAACCGGTGTGAATATTGAAACCATTCGTTATTACGAAAGAGAGGGGATCATTCCAATTCCTAAAAGGAACGGGGGTGGCAGAAGGATCTACATAGAAGATGACGTCCGCAGATTGAATTTCATCCACAAATGCAGGGATCTTGGCTTTTCACTGAAAGAAATCGACAGTTTGCTTAGCCTCGTTGATTCCGGGAAATATACCTGCAAAGAAGTACATGAACTGACTGTTCACCATGCAGAGCAAGTGTCAGAGAAAATGGCCAATCTAAAGAAGATGAAAAAGGTTCTAACAGAAATGGCGGGTCAATGTAGTAAAGGAAATGTACCCGATTGCCCAATTATTGATAGCCTATTCGACCAATAATCCTTGCAAAACAGAGACAAGACTTTCTGATTCTATCATGCCGACTAGCCGGGTAATTTCTTTTCCTTCCGCGTCTAATACCAACAGTGTCGGCATACCAACAACCCTAAAATGACTGCTCGCCTCGATTCCAACGTCTGTGTCTATTTTTAAGACCAGATAGTCATCCAGAATCGCTTGCACCTCTGGATTACTGAAAGTTGTTTCTTCCAGTGCTTTACAGGCGATACACCATTCAGCATAGAACTCTAGAAAAAGGAGTTTTTGCTGACGGTTTGCCTCAATCAATGCGGATGCAACCGGTTCTGGTATTTTACCGGCGGTCGTGGGAGTGCGTTCTTGATCGCTGGGTAGTGTATCTAGCCCGGGTGTATAACCAAGATTAGTAATAGCCTCGTACATGTCGTCAAGCGCAACAAGCGTCGAGTCATAGCTAACCGTGAAGGCATCCCTGTCGAGAAATACTTCAACATCATCAGCTTCTATTCCGGCGAGCTCTGACAGAGCCGCTACCACACTATCTGGTCAGCTTAGTCAGGTAACGCCGCTTTGACTCTTCATCATTCCTTCTACAAAGATGGTAATTTTCGATAGTTCAGCTTCAACAGCAGCAGCTTTAGCGACTAGAGAGACAGCTACCGAAAACACCAGAATCGGTATGATGAATAGATTTTTCGTGTATGATTTGCTCATAACTGCTAAATTTAGCACCTGTACCTACTACAGGAGCAAGCATAATTTAAATATGAAATCACTGCATATAGTTAATTCGCGGTTGCCCGCTTACGACGCTATGCAAACTAGCTCTTGGTTTTGTCAACGATCGAATTTTCGCGCCAATACTCGATAAGCAAAAGAAAACTTACATCACTAAATATCTAAGTAAAAATTCAAAGAGCTGAGAGAGTTCCGACCCTTGACCTTCGAGCAACTCAAAGGTGTATTATGTTAATCAGTAGATTGGAGGAACGGTTGCCACGATATCTTGAGGTTGGATCTCCTACTTTGGGATATACTCTAATATGATTCCTATCAACAAATTGCTGCATCTTAAGTGCTAGCCTTAACCAGTTTGTTGATATTCTAGGATAATTAGTGAGTTAGCGCTTTATTGATCGCTGCCTATTTGTATGTTGAGACTTTCGATTACACGACAGAGTTCTCAAATCCAGAGTGCCGTAGGCATACTGGCCGTTCTGTTGTTGTTAATTGGCAATATCTCGCACATGCACGTGCGCTATTGTTTGGACGGCCAAGAAGCAGCTGTTTCCATCCATTTTGAGAACGGAAGTTCTCATGATGATGAAATACGCGATGAAACAGAAACCTTAGATGTCGAAACCGAGTTAAAGCTCGATACGCTTCTTTCCAAGTTATTCGATGGTGCAAACGTAGCTGTTACTGGCTCGTTTTCTTCTCGTTTTTCCGCAATTACTAATAAGCAAGGATCCTTGCCAGCGGGTCCTGTACTCGTTCCCAAGAATCCCGCATCTCTTCTCCCCCCTCTACGAGCACCTCCTGCAACTGCCTAATAGTTAACGCGAATAGTTTTGCTCAGTCATTTTGATTGAATAGTTCTATTTCCAACTTTTAGCAGGAGCAAAATCGATGAACTTAAAATGTTTGACGATTGTGGTTTGCGCCACGGTCGCCAGCGCCACGTGTTATGCACAGGAAGTGCTTACCGGCAGTATTTCTTTGCGTGATGCTCTGGAAGCCACGATAGCATCCAATCCCCGGCTGCGTAGTTATCCGTTGCGCACTGAAGCTCTGCTGGGTGATAGAGAGACAGCGGATTTAAGACCTGCGTTCACCGTGGGCGCTGAACTCGAAGATGCGCTCGGTACAGGCGACATCAAGGATTTCACCGGTGCGGAAGCAACTCTCAGGCTTTCCAATGTGATCGAAATGGGTGGTAAAAGAGAGGCCCGCGTAGGCGTCATTAGTCGCAGAATAGACGTCTTGAATGCGGAACAACGCGTAGTTGAGCTGGACTTACTCGCAGAAGTTGTCAGACGGTTTATCGATGTAGCGACTGCCCAGGAACAGATAAACCTGCAGTCTCAATCCACCGCCATAGCCGAACAAACCGTTAATGCGATTCAGCCTTTGGTAACGGCCGGACAGGCGCCTCAGTTGGAGTTGGGCAGGGCAAACGCAGCATTTCTTCGAGCGCAAGTAGCGGAACAAGCTGCCACTGCAAGACTAGAGAGCGCGAGAATTCGATTGGCAAACATGTGGGCAAGCAATTCCCCACAGTTTGATTCTGTAACTTCTGACTTTCTGACAGTTGGTCAAGCCGGTTCCATTGAATCCATACTGACTGAGCTTGCGTCGAATCCAGATATTGAAATGTTCGCGGCGGAATCTCGACTTCTCGAAGCTGAGCTTCGCCTGGCGCAAACGCGTCAACAGAGCGACATCACGTGGTCTGCGGGAATACGCCACTTGAAGGAGATTGACGATACCGGACTTGCATTTGAAGTGTCTGTACCGCTGTTCAGCAAGACCCGCGCTGCCGGCGCTACCCGCGCTGCACGTGCCAATTTGCAGGAGGTCGAAATGCGGAGACTTACGATACTGAATGCAATTCAAGGTGAAATACGCTCGTTACATCAGGCTCTGCAACAGGCGATTGCGGAAGTAAACACTTTGCAGCAACAAGTCATTCCCGTCTTGCAACAGGTGCAAGAACAAACACAGGTGGCGTACGGAGCTGGCAATTACAGCTATGTCGAACTGATAAGCGCGCAGCGGGAGTTTCTGGATGCTCAACTCGCGCTCATCACCAGCGCCAGCAATGCTCACCGAATACGCGCCGAGATTGAGAGACTCAGCGGACTGCCATTTACCGGACAGTAATGAGGACAATTCAATGAATAGATTACATAACTACTTTAGCGTTGCAGTACAGTATGTATTTGGATCATTAATCGCGGTTGCAATTTTTGTATGTTCACAAGCAATTGCCGCAGAAGATGAACACGAGCACGAAGAGGGCGAAGAAGGGGTAGTACAACTATCCGCTGCCTTGGCTCGCGAACTAGGGATAGAAACTGAGTTAGCCGGTGCGGGTGAGATTAATCGAAGTTTATTACTTTACGGAAGAACCATGCCCGACCCGCAGGGCATCAGCCATGTCTCCGCCCGTTACCCTGGCATGATAGTTTCGATCACACCCGCACTTGGTGACAGGGTGGAAGCAGGGCAGGTTATTGCCATAATCGAGGCAAACAGCAGTCTTCAGAACTATGAGATAACGGCCCCACTAAGTGGGGTCGTGGTTGAAAAGCACGCAAATTCTGGCGAACTAGCAACTAGCCAATCCCTATTGACCATTGCAAATTACAACAACATCTGGGTGGATCTCACAGTCTTCCCTGGCGACTCACAACAGGTCATACCGGGTATGCCAGTGACAATCCGGATGGACAATCGAACGGCCGAGAGCACCATTCGCTACATCAATCCCAGCCAAGATGCGTCTCCGACTGTTATCGCCAGGGTGCCGCTCGAAAATTCTGATTCGTTGTGGGTGCCAGGGTTGCTGGTTGAGGGATTTGTTCATCTCGAAACTAAAGCCGTCTCTCTCGCCGTTAGAAACAATGCTCTACAGACATACGAAAACAATCCGGTTGTATTTGTATTAGAAGGCGAAATTTATGAGCCTCGAAACATCACTATTGGCAGTTCAGATCCGTTCTTCACAGAAATTTTGGCGGGCCTTGAACCAGGTGAGCGCTATGTGATTTCGAACAGCTATTTGATCAAGGCTGATCTGGAAAAAGAAGGTGTCGAACACGACCACTAGGAAACATCGCTATGCTTGAAAGGATTATTAGAAAAATGATTAGTAGCCGTTGGGTCGTTATGATGGCGGCACTCTCGATCTGTGCATTTGGCGTGTGGAATTTTCAAAACCTGCCTATTGACGCTGTGCCCGACATTACCAATGTGCAAGTACAAATCAATACCGAAGCACCAGGGTATTCACCCTTAGAGTCCGAGCAACGGGTTACCTTTCCAATTGAAACCGCACTTGCGGGACTACCACAGCTTTCCTATACCCGTTCACTTTCTGCCTATGGATTGTCTCAGGTTACAGTGGTTTTTGAAGAAGGCACGGATATCTACTTTGCACGCAACCTCGTCAATTCGCGCCTCGGGGCAATTAAAAGCCAGTTGCCTGTAGGCCTGGAGCCTGAAATGGGCCCCATCTCGTCTGGGCTTGGTGAGATATTCATGTACACGGTTCGGGCTGAAGAAGGAGCAGCGCAACCTAATGGAGAGCCCTACGATCTGTTTGCGCTACGGGAGATTCAAGACTGGATAGTCAAGCGGCAACTGATTCTTGTCGATGGGGTAACGGAGGTTAACACTAGTGGAGGATTCGAGAAGCAATATCACGTAACACCTGACCCTGCCAAGATGTTGCGCTGGGGCATAACACTACCGGAACTGCTGTCCGCTCTGTGGGACAACAATATAAACCAGGGTGCCGGTTATATCGAACGCAATGGCCAGCAGCTGATGGTCCGCTCTCCCGGGCAGCTAAGATCCATTGAAGATATCGAGCTGGTTACCATCGCTACTACTAATAGTATCCCCGTGAGAATAAAAGATGTGGCTGCAGTTGCAATCGGTAAGGAACTGCGAACCGGAGCAGCCACTCATTCAGGTCAGGAAGCGGTAATCGGCACGGCATTTATGCTGCTTGGTGAAAATTCGAGAACCGTAGCCAGGCAGGTCGCAGAAAAGTTAGCAGAAATAAATACAACACTACCTGACGGCATAGTCGCTGAAGTCTTATACGATAGAACTGTTCTTGTCGACAATACCATTGCAACGGTTGAGGAAAATCTCGTTATCGGGGCACTGCTGGTCATCGTTGTTCTGTTTCTATTGTTGGGTAATATCCGTGCCGCTCTTATAACAGCAACGGTTATTCCGATCAGCATGCTCGCCACAATTTCAGGCATGGTTGAGGCCAGGGTGTCAGCAAACTTGATGAGCTTAGGGGCGCTAGATTTCGGATTAATCGTGGATGGTGCCGTGATAATTGTCGAGAATTCGATACGCAGACTTGGCTTGGCAACGCAGGGAAACACAATCTTAAATCTAAAGGAGCGGCTCCAAGTAGTCTACGAGGCGACAAATGAAGTAATCAGGCCTAGCCTATTCGGTGTAGCTATCATCACCTTGGTTTATATACCCATTTTTTCGCTCACTGGCATTGAGGGCAAAATGTTTCACCCGATGGCATTCACCGTCATCATCGCGTTGTTGTCAGCTATGGTTCTTTCGCTAACATTCGTGCCGGCGGCGGTTGCGATTTTCATTACCGGCAAAGTGTCCGAAAAGAAAAATCCAATTATGCGAGTTGCAGAATGGATTTACAGACCCGTCTTGGAACTTGCATTGCGGCTTCGCTGGTTAGTTGTGCTATTTGCAATATCAGCAATCGGTGGTGCTGGTTGGTTAGCCAGCACCATGGGCTCGGAGTTTATTCCCCAACTCGATGAAGGTGATGTGACGGTACAGGCACTACGCCCACCGGGTACCAGTCTGCAACAATCTATTGAGATGCAGGACATCCTCGAGCGACGTCTGCTGGAATTTCCAGAAGTCCAGGACGTATTTTCAAGAATTGGTACGCCTGAAATTGCTTCTGATCCGATGCCACCCAGCATTTCGGATACGTTTGTGATTCTCAAAGACAGAAGCGAATGGCCCGATCCATCAAGGGAGAAAAATGATTTACTGGAGGAATGGGAAGAAACTCTGGAGGAACTTCCCGGGCAAATCTATGAAGTCACGCAGCCTATACAGATGCGTTTCAATGAGCTGATTTCTGGAGTGCGCTCAGACCTCGGCATCATGGTGTTCGGTGAAGATCTCGATCAACTCAATATCTCGGCGCAGGAGATTCTAGAAGTTGTTGAGAGAATCGAAGGTGCCGCCGATGCCAGAATTGAACAAACTGAAGGGCTTCCCATGTTAACCCTTACTCCAAAGCGGGAAGTGCTATCGCGCTATGGCCTCAGCGTCAGAGATGCCCAACACCTGATTAGCACAGCCATAGGTGGAGAAACTGTTGGATTAATCTACGAGGGTGATCGCCGATTTCCCCTCGTTGTGCGGCTTCCCGAAGAAATGCGTCCTGATATGGCTAGAATCGAGAGATTGCCCATCCCCGTGCCTACAATTGCCAATGAGGCTGGCTATGTACTTCTATCAGAGGTAGTAGAAGCGGAATTGATATCGTCTCCAAATCGTATCAGCCGAGAGAATGGGCAACGTCGGGTTGTCGTAAGTGCCAACGTAAGAGAGCGCGATCTGGGGTCATTTGTGGCGGAAGTACAAGCAGTTGTTAGCAACGAGATCGATTTTCCACCTGGCTACTTTGTTGAATACGGTGGCACTTTTGAACAACTGGAATCTGCAAGTCAACGATTGTCTCTAGTAGTACCCGCCACGCTAGCATTGATTTTCGGTTTACTGCTCATTGTTCTGGGTTCCTTTCGTGACTCGCTAATTATTTTCACTGGTGTACCGCTAGCCCTCACAGGAGGTGTACTCGCTCTTTGGTTTCGCGGTATGCCCTTATCAATCACTGCGGGCGTCGGGTTTATCGCACTATCCGGTATCGCGGTGCTCAATGGACTGGTTATGCTGACTTTTATAAAAGCCCTATGGAAAGAGCAAGGTGAACTGATACCTGCAATCATTGATGGAGCTATGACTCGTTTAAGACCCGTGCTAATGACCGCTCTAGTTGCCAGTCTCGGATTTATCCCGATGGCATTAAACACTGGAATTGGGGCTGAAGTTCAACGGCCGCTTGCAACTGTCGTAATCGGTGGAATAGTGTCTTCGACGTTGCTCACGTTAGTACTGCTTCCCGCGCTCTACTTGATTGTGAACAAGAATCGCCGTCTGGAAAGTGGAAAGATATTTGATGCATGACCATTCGCACGACTCTGACCTTAGTAGCCAAAGAATTGGTTGGGCTTTTGCGCTGAATGTTGGCTTTACGGTAATCGAATTTGTTGGCGGAATTCTTACCAACAGCACCGCGATAATGGCCGATGCGGTCCACGACCTGGGAGACAGCCTGTCTATTGGCTCAGCCTGGCTGCTCAGCTGGTTGGCTAAAAAGAAACCTAATGAGACATTTACTTACGGGTACAAACGCCTATCCCTTTTAGGAGCCTTGATTAATGGAGTCGTACTAATCGGTGGATCCGTGTGGGTATTGTTTCAGGCAATTCCCAGACTTTTCGATCCCGTGATGCCCGCTGTGAACGGAATGTTTGTACTTGCCATTCTGGGTGTGGTCGTAAACGGATTTGCAGCCTACAAACTTAACGAGGGCACGACACTCAATGAGAGGGTTCTCAACTGGCACTTATTGGAAGATGTTCTGGGTTGGATTGCTGTATTGATTGTCTCCGTTACGCTGATGTTTGTGGAAATAGCAATTCTGGATTCAGCGCTGGCTATCGGCTTTACGTTGTATATCTTATTTAACGTAGTCAAGAATACAATCACGACAGTCAAGATGTTTTTCCAGGGGGTTCCTGAAAAGGGGTTAATTGAACAGGTACGTAGCCAGCTCAAACAACTTGAGTCAGTTGAATCAATTCACCATGAACATGCTTGGTCGCTAGACGGTGATTCAACAGTCTATACGGCACATTTGCTGATGAATTCACCTATGGATTCCGTAGCGCAATTGCAAGCGAAGGCACACATCGCAAAAATTTTGGATCAGTTTAATTTCTTACACACAACGATTGAATTGGAGTTCCCGGAAGAAAATTGCAGGGATGAAGAGTAACTCAATAAGGCCCTATAAAATCTGGAGAGAAGCACAATTGAACGATAGCAAGAGATCTACAGCTTAATTCCCATTTTTGAAAAGAAGTTGAACAGTGCTCGATAAGAAATCTCTTCTCGCCCGGCTGAACTATTTACTATGAATACAGGACTAGTAAGCACCTATCATGTTCCCGGAATGGATTGCCCATCTGAGGAACGCATAATACGGATGTCATTGGATGGCATCGAGCCACAAGTAGACCTGGCCTTTGACATTCCAAATCGGAGTGTCACTGTATACCACATTGGAAATAGTGAAGAAATTACCGCAAGGCTCGAGTCACTGGGCTTTGGGGCAACCCTTATTGCTACGCGAGAATCGAGTACTGCTGAGCTCTCTGAAGCCAGAGCTGAAGCTGTAATAGCTGATCAGCAGGAAGTTACCGTTCTTCGGTGGCTGCTAGGAATTAATGCGGTCATGTTCCTAGTTGAATTTTCATTCGGCTGGCTTGCTCAATCAACTGGGTTGATAGCAGATTCTCTTGATATGTTCGCTGATGCGGGTGTTTATGGTGTGGCACTTTTTGCTGTTGGCCACAGTGCTAAACAAAAGCTTCGTGCTGCACATTTATCTGGTTGGCTCCAGATGATTTTGGCCATCGGGGCGTTAAGCGAAGTCTTACGTCGATTTATTTTCGGAAGTGAACCTGTATCGATACTAATGATGTCTATAGGATGCGTTGCGCTGGTAGCAAATGTTACCTGTCTATTTATGATTTCAAGAAATAGGGACAGCGGTGCTCACATGGAGGCCAGCTGGATATTTTCCGCTAACGATGTGATTGCCAACGTTGGCGTAATCCTGGCAGGCGGTCTAGTCGTATTGACCGGCTCACGTTATCCAGATCTCATTATTGGCCTGATAATCGGGTTGGTCGTGCTAAACGGTGCTCGGCGTATATTGAAACTCAAGTCGTGAACGTATGTAGTTCGATCCAGAGAGTTTCAAAACGCTAGCGGCATTCTCCAAGGTGGTACAACTGAGCTAATTCCAACCTGTCATCCACTCATAAGCCATAACGTAGGCTAATCTCGTATGACCGGGGATCTCCAAATATCCACTGGTTGGAAACATAAGGCGCCAATACAAAATCTTCCTCGTCTGTTAGATTTCGCCCGCGAACTGTTAATGTCAACTCTTCCGAAATTATCCAGTTAAGGCTGGCATCGACTACGTTGTAGTCCGGTAGCTTTTCTGTGTTTCCATCATTAGCAAAACGGGAATCAACATAGCGAAAGCCACCTCCGAGCTGTAAGTTGGGCATGATTGACCAGTTTACCCACAGATTCGCAGTCTGTTCAGGCACATTACGAGGCGTATTGCCAGCCAGTGATACTCCGCCGGAATAGAATTCATCGAACTCTGCATCGATACTGGTCGCATTGAGTTCCACGCTTACCGTCTCGGATGGATGGATTCGTAAACTCGCCTCAAATCCATCCGAACTTTGTTGACCAATCTGCTCGGTGATTGCGGAAGCCGGCAGCCGTGTCAATATGTCTTCTTTTTCAATATCAAAGTAGGCAAGCGTGTATTCCGCTCGACCATCAAGAAACTGCTGCTTGATGCCCACCTCGTATTGCCGTCCAATTGCCAAGTCGAAACCCTTGTTGCCGGCGCTGATGGATATCGGTGAGGTAACCGGATCGGCCGCCGTGCTTGCCTGGGCGTAAAAACTGGTATTGGTATTCGGTTGGTAAACGAATCCTGCTCGCCAGGTAAACTCGTCAAAACTCGTATCAAACGCAGATGCTTCTGCCCCGCCTATAGGCAGATCGAACCGGTCGAATTCGATGTCGTCATAACGTGCGCCGAGTACGATACTGAATTGGTCGGTTAACTGAATTACATCATCAATAAAAATCGCGTATTGCTGTGTATCAGTCTGGTAGTCAAGAATCGTAGGGATCGAAGCAGTCGGTAACTTGCCAGGGTCAAAGCCAAACACGGGTACGCTGTCACCCACGCCAAAGCCACCGGTCGTAAAATTGTTAAGGTAGTTTAGTTCGATGTCATTAATTTCTGCACCAATACTGATTCGATTCTGGATTCCACCAAGGTCAGACTCGATCAGAAAATCAAAGCGTGAACCAACCTGTTCTTCATCGTGAATGATTCCCAGATAAAATGCCCGATCAATCTGTCCTGTGGAATTGTTATACGAATACTCCTCCAGATTTTGCCATTCGCGCTCAGCATCTAGAAAATAGGTATCACTGCGGAAGGTGACATTGGGAGAGATTTGCCAGTCGATATGAAGTTTTGTCCAGGTATCTTCATATGCAACTTTTCCATCGCCGAAGTTATAGTTGTTCTCGCGGTGAGAATCACTAGCCTCTCCATTGATCAGCGGAGTACCCCAATACGGCGCCGCGTCGATGTCGGCATAGTCAATGCTTAACAGTGCACGAAAATTGTCGTTTGGCTGGAACAACAAAGAAGAGGCCAACACTTCTCGCTGCTCGTCGGCTCGATCCACATAACCGTCTTCTTCTGTATAGGCGCCATCGATACGGAATGCCCATTGGTCAGAAAGTTCAGTACCAACACCCACGGCAGCTCTTTGCATGCCAAAGCTGCCCGCGGCCACCATTCCTTCGAAGCCGGTATCACCAAGCTGAGCCTGTTTCGGTACGTAGTTGATGGTAGTTCCGATAGCGCCAATACCGTTTATAACGGAACCGGCGCCGTTAAGAACTTCAACTCGATCTAGCGTCCAGGTATCAGCCGGGAAGGTGACAGTGCCAGCCACAATGTATAAGCGCGTGCCGTCGTAAGTGTAAACCGTTGAGCCATGGCCGTTGAATCCACGTGACGAAATAGATGTGCCGCCGTTACCGGGTGACGCACTCGAGGAGATACCGGTGCTGCGTGTCACTGCGTCGAGGGCACCGTAGTCACCTTTTGTCGCAATCTCCTCCCGACTGATGATACCGACACTGGCGGGCGTTTCGAAGCCGCTTAGTCCAAGTCGGCTACCTGCGCCGTTTTCAGCATTTAGGCGAATGGTGCCAATACCTCCCTGGCCTCTCACAATTATTTCATCGATCGATGTTGACGGATTTTGTGCCTGTGCCATGCTTGTCCAGACAAGTGCCACGTTAGCTAATACAATGCCATGACGTAAAGGTTTTCTGAATGACCGAATGTGATTTAAAGGACGAGTGAACATTGAAACACCTCTTGGGGCTTCGCCATAGGCAGCGCTGAATTGAACAAGGAGGCATTATAGGTCTACTGGGAGATGTTAATCGTAGGATATTTAAGTTAATAACGGTTCTGAATTTGTTAAAGACGATTATGAATCTGTTATTAACGTTTTGTAACCTACTATTAACGTGCTGAACTCATTGAAAATGCTTACTTATTTTTAAGTTGTAGCGATATAGTATCGAATTGCCAAAATGGCTTGCTTGCCCCCTCGAAATAGAAAATTTTACCTATGAAATGGAAGCCGCTTCTTTTCTTCATTCACCGCTGGATAGGAATATTCACGTGTCTGTTGTTTGCCTTATGGTTCGCCAGCGGCATTGTTATGATGTACGTCGAATACCCTGAACTTACTGTCGAAGAACGTATTAAAAATGCCTTTCCAATCGAATTTTCCCAGTTAAATCTTTCTCCTAGCGAGGCGTTTAGTAGCATAGGATCAACCTCGTCAATTTCCTCGCTTACACTGACATCCGTGTTGGGCCGCCCGGCCTATCTTGCTAGTCTCCAAGGCCAAGGATTGGTTACTGTCTTTGCCGATGTCGGCGACACCTTGAGAGGACTGGCGCAAGGCGAGGCAATAAATGCCACAGAAAACTCTGGCTATGCCAGCACTCAAATAAATCCAAGTTACGGCGGTTTGATAACGCGTGATCAGTGGACGGTTTCGTCTTCACTGCACCCTTATAGACCACTGCACAAGGTTTTTCTCAATGATTCTGATGGGACGGTTCTCTATGTTTCCGATGTGACCGGGACCGTTGTCAGGGATACTGGTCAGCACGAACGATTTTGGAATTGGATCGGTTCTACAATTCACTGGATTTATCCCGTCCAGCTTCGTCAATTCGAAAACTTCTGGATCCAATTGATCATCGTTGTTTCATGCATAGGAATCGTTTCCGTAGTTACCGGCGGAATTATCGGATTCATGCGTATTCGGATACTTCGGCCCTATCGCGGCAACGACGTTTCTCCCTACAAGGGCATCATGAAATGGCATCATATTCTAGGACTTGGATCGTTGATTTTCGTCTTTACGTTCATCTTCAGTGGGCTGATGTCGATGGGGCCCTGGGGAATTTTCGAGTCTCCTAGCAGTGCATCAGAGCAAATACGAAGATATAAAGGAGACTCGACAGTCGATCTTCGAGCATTACCTGGACTAGATCCCCAACTCGAATCGATGTCGGTTGCTGAAGTAGAGTGGACCTCGGTAAGCGGCAGTTACTATTACATAGCGACACTGTCTAATGGGGAGAAGCTTATTGATTTTGGCAACGGGCTTGAACACGGAAGTCGCGATCTCAAGATAGCAATCGGTGCTGCTGTTCCTCAGCTAATTCCGTCTGCCGCAATACTCCAAACAGAAATCCTCGATCAGTTCGACAATTATTACTACTCAAGACACAACCGTTATCGGCCTTTACCAGCTTTGCGAGTCAAGTTTGATGATTCAGAATCTACCTGGCATCACATCGATTCGATCACGGGTGAACCGATAAGCCGCGTTACTAATCGAAGCCGAATGGAGAGGTGGATGTATTACGGGCTACATAGCCTCGACTTTCATGCGCTATGGTCACGCCGTCCATTGTGGGATATCTTTGTAATCACATTGAGCCTGATAGGACTGGGTTTCTCAGTAACTTCGATAGCAATTGGATGGCGTCGCCTGGTAAAGTAAAAGCTTCTCTCCCATGAAGTTTGCTCTTGTTGTTCCCCTCAACTGACTTTAATTGGATTCATAGATGACTACGAATATTTCAGCAGAAGAAATAACATGTCGAGCCAATCAGCGAAGTAAGTATTCCCTGTTTTTGATTTTCTGCGTCGGTATAAGCGCATGCACTTCTCAGCCAGTCGAATGGATCGATGTGCCGTTGGCGGAAAACGTTTATTTTGAAGACCGCCCCGAGTACCTGTCAGACCAGGTTGTAATTCCAGTCCCTGCTAACTCCGATCTTGAGTATATGCTTGAGATGAAGCAGGGACATTCTGTTTCGTATGAGTGGCTATCGACTGATGTCACAAATCCAGAACTTTTGCTTGCAGAGTTTCACGGGCACACAATACGAATTTCAGATGAACCGGGCAATGTTATGTTCTATAAACAAGGCCGAGGCAATAGTGAAACTGGCTATCTCGTAGCACCGTTTGATGGCGAACACGGTTGGTACTTTTCAAACGAATCCGACATGGATTTAAGCATTACGCTTACACTTTCTGGTTACTATACAATCCCTTGATGTATAGGGATTGTAGGTGAATAACTTTATCTGTTTTTGCCGACCAGAGACGAAAAGAAAACTAGATTCAAACATTCGGAAGCAAAGAATATTAAGATAGCACTCTTTCTAAGTTTGGTATTTACTACTTTGCTATTAGAAATAGGATGGCTTGATGGGCATTGACATTAGACCCCCTCTAGGGTATCAAATGTGCCGATTGATCATTCAAATGGTCTTTGTTTTACGTAACTATACATAGTGATTGGTGCTGACATATTCATGCCTTGTCGAGTCTCAAAGTTTAATCGAGTAATTCTGACGATGCTTTCGTTGTTAGTAGTATCCGGGCAACTTTCAGCCTACCCGCTATTTTGTAATATGCCGGGGATGGAAATGCATGGCATGGACACCAATCGGGTGACCGAAGATGCAAAATCGGCGGCTGAGTCTAATACGATAAAACCGGCAAACGAGTCGGATAGTCAATTAGCTTCTGGCCTGCTAGACATGGCTAATTGTGAGCAGATTTGTGGATATTGTCTGGGATACACTCATCCTGGAACAAAATGCTCTAACTTGGATTCTGATTATCTCTCATCGCGACAAGCAGACTTATATTCTCGCTTCGCCCCCATTGAGCCTCTCAATAGTTTATTTCGTCCCCCCATTTCTGTCTAAGACAGGATAGGTCCGCCTGCTAAAAGCGCAGGCAAATCATTCAACTTACCTTATTACGCTGCAATCGTGTGTCGTGACGACCTCGCGATTTTTGTGCTGCGTCTGAGTAATAGAAGAGATATCGAAATGGGAACTGTAATTGAAAACAGGATCTTGATTCCTGGTTTGTTGTGGTGGGTTATTAGTATTTGGACTATGCCAGCGCTAGGGCAAATTGGTCCTGATGATGAACTCCAGTTAGCGGAATTGACGAAGGTGATGATTCAACAAAACGCTGGTTTGACTGCTCAAGAGCTACGAACGCGAGCGAACCGTGAGCTGGTTGAAAGCGCAGGGGCGCTCGATGATCCCCGGGTTAGTTATTCCATCGCACCGTCATCAATTGGCTCCGATATACCCAGTGATTTTGGCGATGCACTGCGGGTGCGACAATCGTTTCAGGTCTCTCAGTTATTCCCTTGGCCTGGAAAGCGGCAATTACGTACTGAGTTAGCCGTAGCAAGAGCTGAGATTAATGAAGCGAACTATGAACAGCTACTTGTTTCACTGATTGCCCAAGTCAGGAGTTTGTGGACGCAACTATGGTTTGCCGATCAGGCATTGTCAGTTAATGCCGAGCATCAGGCCTTACTGAATGACTTGGAATCAGTGGCTTCTACTCAATACGCTAATGGGCTTGGGTTGCAGCAGGACGTGCTGCAAATTCAGACCAGCCTTGTCGAATTGGATCACAGGGAGTTTGTGCTGAACCAGGAAATCAAGCGTCTGCAGGCTCGAATTAACGATCTGCTAAATCAGTCCGCCGACACCTCGATTGGGTTGCCGGGCGAACAGCTTCCCATTCGAACTTTGCCAAATCGCAACACTCTTTTGGAGTGGGTATTGGAGTCCGAGCCTGAATTGATAGGCCTGGAAGCAAGCTCTAGATGGGCACATAGGAATAAGGAGCTAATAGACCTAGAAGACTTTCCGGATATTCAAGTCAACGCCGGTTATAACGAATTCTGGAACGATATTGAGCAACGCACCCAGTTTGGTATCAGTCTTAATATTCCATTGGATCTTGGCAAGCGCTCAGCCCGTAAAGCAGCGGCCGGATTCAATTATGCCAGTTCGCAAGCTGATGTCGCACGTCTACGCAGCAAACTCATGGCTGACCTGGAGCAACTGTTATCTTCCGTAGAAGAATTGACTCATAGCATCAACCTTTTTGAAACTGAGTTAATTCCCTTAGCCCAACAAACTCTGAATGCAACCAGTGCCAATTTTCAGAGTGGCGGCGGCAACTTTCAATCTTTGATTCAAGCTCAACAACAATTGCTGGAGTTGCAATTACAGATATCAGAGATGCAGGCGGATCGACTAATCAGTATTAGCCAAATCGACAAATTATGCGGAGGCCGACTCTGGCCTGTGGAGAATTAAAGATGAAAACCATTGTAAGTTTATTGAGTGTAGCAATAGTTGCCGCCGTCACCGGGTTTATGGCTGCCCGCTTAATTCCCGTGGATAGGGGAGGTATGCCTGGGTCAACGGTCGCATCCTCAGAAAGACAGCCGCTTTATTGGGTGGCACCGATGGATTCCAGTTTCAGGCGAGATGAACCAGGCCTGTCACCGATGGGGATGGATCTAATTCCAGTTTATGATGAGCCTGATAGTGAAACCAATGCCGTCAGAGTTACTCCAACGGTTCAGCAAAATCTGGGACTGAGAACAGCCAGTGCTATGCGTAGAGATTTCGCAAGGGATGTAGACGCGGTCGGATACACACGTTGGAACGAAGCGACCTTTGAAATGTTGCACCCGCGAGCAGAAGGTTGGCTGGAGGTCTTCAATCTGGCCAGTGTCGGTGATCAGGTAAGCGCAGGCCAGGTGGTTTATGAGTTGTTCGCGCCCAATCTTGTCAGCACCCAACAGGAATTCATCACTGCACGCCAGTCTGGCAATCAAGTTCTGGCCGCTCTAGCCCGGGAACGATTGCTGGCGCTGGGATTTACTACCGCACAAGTCGAAGAACTCTCCAATAACGGGAACACGAGTAGTCGACTGGTTTATCGCGCCGTCAATGATGCGCTGGTCGTGTCCCTAGGCACCCGACGAGGCAACTATGTGCAGCCTGCCAGCACGATAGCCACACTGGCGTCACTGGATTCCATCTGGGTCGATGTGGATATCTTTGAAACGGATACTGCAGATTTGGAAGTTGGTCTGGAGGCTGATATTGAATTTCCAGCCTTCCCCGGTGAAACCTGGAAGGGCGAATTGAGTTATATCTATCCGGAACTGGAACAGAATAGCAGGACCCTGCGGGTTCGGCTCGTCATTGAAAATGAAGATCATCGGCTTAAGCCCAATATGTTCGCCAATGTCGCCATTGCCGCTGATCCTCGACTCGACGTATTGGCAGTGCCTCGCGAGGCCGTCATTCGATCAGGGGCAGGTTCGCGGATTATTGTCGTTCAAGACGATGGTGCATTTGAACCGCGTGCGGTACGCACCGGCGTCAGTAGTGGTGAACAGATCGAAATCCTGCAAGGACTCTCTGCTGGTGAGATCGTAGTCACCTCCGGGCAATTCTTGCTCGACGCCGAAGCTAATGGTGAGCAAGCGTTGGCGCGGCTCGATGCCGCGGGCGATTCCGACACTGAAAGCATGGATATGGATATGGATATGGATGTGGATAGAACTGCCAATTCGTCAGGAGATCAAGTGGCCGTTTATTCTACAACCGGTCGCATTGTTAGCATGATGAGCGATGGCATGGTGACATTGGCACATCAGCCGGTTGCAGAACTGAACTGGCCAGCTATGACGATGAGTTTCACATCTGTTCCGGAAGTTAATCTCAATGAATTTTCAGTCGATGAAACGGTGCGCTTCGAGTTTCGTCAGCTTGAAGACGGTGGTTATCAAGTCCTGCTTATGGACAACGCGGGTGCGCCAATGAGTATAGACAGAAATGTCAGTGCATCAGGCGATCAGTTAAATGTTTATTCCACAATCGGTCGCATTGTTAGCATGATGAGCGATGGCATGGTGACATTGGCACATCAGCCGGTTGCAGAACTGAGCTGGCCGGCAATGACGATGAGTTTCACCACTGTCCCTGATGTTAATCTCAATGAGTTTGCAGTCGATGACACGGTTCGATTTGAGTTTCATCCATTAGAAGATGGCAGCTATGAAATCTTGATGATGGAAGAGACGGAGGTAAATCAATGATTGCCGCCATCATCCGTTCGTCCATTGCCAATCGCGGGCTCTTGCTATTGGCTGCCCTTCTGTTGATGGCCGCTGGTCTGCTCAATCTGCGTACCATGCCGGTGGATGCCATTCCCGATTTGTCCGATGTGCAGGTCATTATTCGTACACCCTTTGCCGGCCAGGCGCCCCAGGTCGTTGAAGATCAGGTGACCTACCCATTGACCACCGCCATGTTGTCAGTGCCCGGTGCGGTCAATGTCCGCGGTTACTCATTTTTTGGCGACTCCTACGTGTATGTCATCTTCGAGGACGGCACCGATCAGTATTGGGCGCGGAGTCGGGTGCTTGAATACCTCAGTCAGGTCAGTGCGGCATTACCTAATGATGTTACTCCCGCTCTCGGGCCCGATGCCACAGGTGTGGGCTGGGTGTATGAATATGCCCTGGTGGACAGAACCGGAAATCACGATCTTAGCCAGCTGCGATCAATACAGGACTGGTTTCTGAAATACGAACTGCAGACGGTTGCAGGGGTGTCTGAAGTGGCAACCATTGGCGGTATGGTCAGGCAGTACCAGGTCGTTGTCGATCCCAACCGACTCAGTGCTCTGGGAATAAATCTGATGCAGATCAGGCAGGCGATACAGAACGGCAATAGCGAGGTTGGCGGTTCAGTAATCGAAATGGCCGAAACTGAATTCATGGTTCGGGCCACGGGCTATGTGCAGAGCATGGAGGAGTTACGCAACATCCCGCTGAAGGCAGATGAACGGGGCGTACCAGTCTTGTTGGGCGATGTCGCTGAGGTCCAGTTGGGTCCGCAACTGCGACGGGGCGTTGCTGATCTCGATGGTGAAGGCGAAGTGGTGGGCGGCGTTATTGTCATGCGCAGTGGCGAGAATGCCCAGGCAACCATTGCCGCCGTCAAAGCCAGGCTACAGGAACTGGCTGGCAGTTTGCCCGAGGGGGTGGAAATCGTGCCGACCTATGATCGTTCGGAGTTGATCGGTGCGGCGGTAGACAACCTCTACACTAAACTCATCGAAGAGTTTCTTATCGTTGGCCTTATCTGCGTACTATTTCTATTTCATTTGCGTTCATCTCTTGTGGCCATCGCTATTTTGCCATTAGGCATCATGGCCGCGCTACTGATCATGCGTGCCCAGGGTATCAATGCAAATATCATGTCTCTCGGCGGCATCGCCATTGCCATCGGGGCGATGGTGGATGGTGCCATCGTCATGATCGAAAACGTCCATAAGCATATGGAACGTCGCCCCGGTCTGGTTGGTAAAGAGCGCTGGGACTTGATCGCGGAAGCGACATCCCAAGTTGGTGGCCCGCTGTTTTTCTCACTGCTAATAATCACGCTCAGTTTCTTACCCATATTCACACTCGAAGCACAGGAAGGGCGGTTGTTTGCGCCGTTGGCCTTCACCAAAACCTACGCCATGGCAGCGGCGGCTTTATTCTCTATCACCTTTATTCCCGTCTTCATGGGCTATCTGATCAGGGGCAAGATTCATTCAGAACAGCGCAATCCGCTGAATAGATTACTGACGGCTTGCTACCGTCCAGTGGTGGGCTTCATTACTATGCATCCCTGGCCTGTCATCGTACTCGCAGTTCTCCTAACGGCTTCTGCAGCTTGGCCGGTATCGAGGTTGGGCTCAGAATTCATGCCACCTCTGGATGAAGGCGACTGGATGTATATGCCCACGGCTCGGCCTGGCCTGCCCATTGGCGAGGCAACGCAATTGCTGCAACAGACAGACCGGATGATCAAGTCCGTGCCCGAAGTGGCCCAGGTGTTTGGCAAGATTGGGCGTGCGGAGACCGCCACCGATCCTGCTCCCCTGACCATGATCGAGTCAGTGATTCGTTTCAAATCGGAATCGGAGTGGCGTGAAGGTATGACTATTGATGATATTCGGGCTGAAATACGTGAGCGGGTACAAGTGCCGGGCATCGCGAATGTCTGGGTCATGCCTATCAAGACACGTATAGATATGTTGGCGACCGGTATCAAGACACCCGTTGGAATAAAAATAAGCGGGCCCGAGCTTGGGGTGATTCAAACCCTTGGCAGAGAAATTGAAAACCTGCTCGGGAATTTCCCTGGCTCTGCCAGTGTCTATGCAGAGCGGGTCGTCGGCGGTCGCTATGTAGTCGTGGACATCGATCGGTCAGCCGCTGCACGACTGGGTCTTAATATCGCCGATGTGCAAGCTGTAGTGACTTCTGCGATCGGCGGCATGAATGTGTCGGAAACCATAGAAGGCCTGGAAAGGTATCCGATCAATGTGCGCTACCCGCGGCAAGTACGTGACTCACTGGAAAATATTCGCCGCCTCCCCATTATCACACCGAAAGGAGAACGGATCGCATTAAGTTCTGTGGCTAAAGTGGAGATTGAAGATGGTCCACCGATGATCAAGAGCGAAAATGCGCGTCCTAATGGCTGGGTCTACATCGACATCGCCAACATTGATGTAGGCAGTTATGTGAGCAACGCTAGAGAACATCTAGAAGCCAACTTAACCCTTCCTCCTGGTTATACACTCGCCTGGTCCGGGCAATTTGAATACATGGAACGCGCGATAGAGCGCCTCAAACTGGTGGTGCCTTTGACTCTCGTTATTATCACCTTGCTACTTTATTTGGCATTTAACAGGGTCAGTGATGTGCTGATAATACTGGCATCTTTGCCGGTAGCAGTGGCAGGCAGTGCCTGGTTTGTGTGGTACCTGGGATTCGATCTATCGGTGGCAGTGGCGGTTGGGATAATTGCCCTGGCAGGAGTCGCTGTGGAGATAGGCGTGATCATGCTGATTTATCTTAATCAATACCGGCAGGACTATCTGGACAAGCTCGGGCCCGATGAAAAGCCCTCGCTCGTCGGATTGCGGGAAGCCATTCAGCAAGGTGCCCTGCAGCGAATAAGGCCTATTGTGATGACCGTGGCTGCAATTACAGCAGGATTGTTGCCCATTATGTCCGGGCACGGAGTTGGGTCGGAAGTTATGCAGCGCATTGCGGCACCAATGATTGGGGGGATGTTGAGCACACTGGTACTGACTCTGTGTGTAATTCCGGCTCTGTATTTGCTGTGGCAGGGGTTTATGTTGCAAATCTCGAACAGGGAAAAGAATGGAAGCTCGCCTTTATCTTTATTAAACAGATAACTGCCACTTGACTTTAAACCGACTCCAAGTTTTATGATGACACGAGGAAATATCAAATCAGGAGTCGGCCAACCTATACAATTTTCCAAGTAAATTGGGAGAATTTGAGCTATAGAGTACTTATGGCGGCTCAGCATAAATAGTCAGGTAATTGTGGCAGACGGATACAACGACCGCGTGCAGGTATTTTCAGCCACGGGTGAGTTTACACGCAAATGGGGTGGTCCCCTGGGAATGAACATCTACGGCCCGTTTCCAGGCTGGTTTGCAACGGTCACTTCTGTCGAAGCGGGGCCGTCAGGTAACGTTTTTGTGGCTGATTTTTATAATCACCGGGTACAGAAATTCGATGGAGAGGGCCGATTTTTAACAGCATTCGGCGGCCAAGGCAGCGAACAGGGCCAATTCGAATATGTAACAGCAGTGGTAGTTTCTGAAAATGGAGCAGTGTTTGCCACGGACCTTGGTAATCATCGAGTGCTTGTTTTTAAACCATCCGGGTAATTCACAAAGGATTGAAAAATCAATTCACGGATTTTTCCACAGTCCTAAAAGGCAAGATTCTTTCTGACTTTCTAGTTCATTGGAAGAAATTTTTAATTGCTACAATTTAGTGCTTACAGATAAATGTCTCGTAACCACCTTAACGCGCTAGCTGGGCGCCCGTCAGAATTACCACCGTTCCCAATACCGCAAGACCTGCGCCGCCCACGTCCCAGCCGGTAGGCTGAACCCCTTCGATAAACCAAAGCCAAATTAGTGAAGATACGATATAAATGCCTCCATATGCAGCATAGGTCCGCCCTGCAAATCCAACGTCAATGCGCGTAAGCAGCCAGGCAAAGACAAGCAGGAATGTCATTCCGGGAAGCAACCACCACGCACTCTTGTCCTGTCGTAGCCATGCCCAGAGGGCGAAACAGCCAGCGATTTCGGCAATCGCTGCCGTAACATATATTGCCGCGCTAGTCAGATAAAAATGACCCATTTATTCAGCTCCAAGTAGATAATCACACGAATTTTCACATAAAATCTACATAAAAGAGATGCAACATGAACTACACAAGAATAGGGTCATATAGACACCACTATGCTCAGCATTGCTCGGCTCTTGCAAGATCCAGTCGCAGGAGTTCGTGAAGGGAAATAGTTATAATAAAGCTTGAGCCTGTAGTAGTTACAGGGTTATGGTAGCCAAAGTTGTGAAAATTTCTCTGAATTAGATTTGCTTCAAAAATGAAGAGCCTGATCAAATCAAGTGTACTATTATCTGTAGCCTTCGCCGGACTTTTACTGTCATTGTCGGTACAGGCTGCTGCCCTTGAAGCGGAGCTATCGAAGGTGACACTGTTTGTCGAAGGCATGATGAAAAGCCGCGGCGGCGTCACTTGAATGAGCTGACCCGATAGTGTCGTAGCAGCTCTGTCAGAGCTGCCTGGAATAAACGAAGAAAATATCGATGTAAATCTGGACCGGGATGCGTTCACGGTGGGTTACGATTCGTCTTTAGTCACTCTAGATACAATGTATGAGGTGATTAGAGAGCTTGGTTACTCGCCAGGGTTGCAAGCGCCTGAAACTTTAGATTCTTCCTCCACTGATGAAACCGAATCTTCACCCATTGATTCGGCGCTATCTGCTGCTTTACAAACCGAAAAGCTTGTTCTAGTCGATTTTTCTGCAGAATGGTGTGCCGCATGTAAAGTACTCGAAGCGCAGGTATTTTCGGATGCTTCGGTAATCGAAGCTCTGCAAAACTATATATTTGTTGAAGTTGATACTGACACGTTTCCAGAAAGCACTAAAAACTATAATGTCGTCGGAATGCCAACATTGATCGTCCTTGATTCGGAAGGTGATGAGTTATACCGAAATGTTGGGCTGATTACGCCAGAGGAATTAAGTCAAAAACTCAACGAGCTAATCGTTAAATAGACTTTCTATTAGTGGGCATTCGGGAACGTCCTCCCCGCTGCATGAGTTGATTGTCTCAGCGAGTATCACTTCCATTCGCTTGAGTTGTTCAATTTTGTTCTGCACCGATTCAAGATGTTGCGTCGCCATCTTTTCCACTTCATTGCAAGATACGGCGTTACGATCGACCAGGCTGAGTAAGCTTTTAAGATCATCGATAGTAAATCCAAGTTCACGACCTCTCTGAACGAAATGCAATCGCTCCTGATGTAGTTTGTCATATTCCCGGTAACCGTTTGCCGCGCGTCTCGGCTCGGGGATAAGCCCAATCTTCTCGTAATACCTTATAGTTTCAGCATTACATCCGCTGGTTGCTGCCAGTTCACCTCGCTTCATTACCTGCCCTCTAAATGGCTTCTTGTTAATCTAAAATTTCTCGCTAAAAATCCCTTGACCCTGTATTGGCTACAGGGTTTATAGTCTCTTCAATCGCGGAACCAGTCAACTGCAGTTCGCGAATATCGGAGATAAATTTGAATTACTATCACGAAAGAGTCGAGATTCAATCGAATCAGAGTGAGGGCCGTAACCACGAAAAGCTGTTCGCAACAGGGAGTGTTATCAGTGCGCTGGTTGCATCGTCATGCTGCATCGTACCCCTGGTCCTGGTATCGCTGGGCATTTCCGGTTCATGGATTGGCAGCTTAACCGCGCTGGAACCCTACAAGCCATTATTCCTCTCAGTGACGGGATTGGTGTTGGCAACAGGTTTCTGGCACGTCTACTTCAAGCCGAAACCGGCTTGTGACGACGGGAGTTATTGCGCGCGCCCGGTGTCGGGTCTCGTTACTCAATCAGCTCTCTGGATTGCCACCGTAATTGCACTGCTCTCAGCAACTGTAAATTACTGGGCCCCATTGTTCTATTAGTAGGAGTGAAAATCATGAAACGTATACTTGTTACCTTTTCTGCTTTGACAATTATTGCCATTAGCGGCATCACTACGCTGGCACTCAATCCTGCGCAACAGGGAGAAAACAACACGAGTGCCCAAACGATCGCGGAAGAAAACACTGCCACGTTTAACGTGGAAAATATGTATTGCGCGATGTGTCCAATAACCGTTCGCAAGGCAATGGAGCAGGTTAGCGGCGTAAAAGCAGTTGTCGTGGACTACGACACCAAGACTGCGACCGTAGTGTTCGATCCTACTAAAGCATCGCCAGAGCAAATTGGTGCTGCGTCGACCAATGTAGGCTATCCTGCCAAACCTGTTTCATGATGCCTTCATGAAAGAAAAGACATTATTACGCCTGGGAATAGTAGGAACCGTGATAGCAGCCCTGTGCTGCTTCACGCCTGTGCTTGTAATTCTGCTTGGCGTTGTAGGGCTGTCGTATCTTACCGGTTACCTGGATTATGTGCTGTTCCCCGCACTGGCGTTTTTTATAGTTTTAACAGCTTTTGCACTGTTGAAATTCAAGCGAAGTCGCAATGGCACAATCACTAACATTGAACAGTAAAGGATGATTGTAAACAGGATCACTACTTATGAAGGACTCAACACCTGACTTGTTAGTTATAGGTGCCGGATCGGCAGGATTTTCCGCGGCAATAACGGCAGCAGAAGCTGGGGCAACCGTAGTAATTGCCGGAAACGGAACTATAGGCGGCACTTGTGTCAATGTGGGCTGTGTACCATCCAAAACACTTATTCGGGCGATGGAATCTATACAGATTAGCAAGGATGCCAGCCGTTTCGATGGAGTGAATGGAACTGCCAGAATGGTCGACTGGCAAGCCCTGATTCGACAAAAACAGCAGTTAGTTGATCGATTGCGCAAAGCAAAATATGAAGACTTGCTTCTCCTATACCCAAATATTTCATTTATCCCTGGGCAGGCTCAATTCACTGGAAATACAAGTACGGAATTGGTAGTCGCGGGCAAGGTATATCGCCCCAAAAAAGTGATTATTACAACCGGATCTTCATCTGCATTACCACCAATCAACGGAATCCAAAGCATACCGGTTTTAGACAGTACCCAGGCTCTGGAACTTGAGAGTTTGCCCCAATCTCTTCTTGTTATAGGTGGTGGTGTCATTGGCTGTGAACTGGGGCAAATGTTCTGTCGGGCTGGAGTAAAGGTCACAATCTGTTGCCGCAGCCGATTGTTACCTGCGTCAGATCCGCTTGTCAGTACTGTACTGGCAGATCAATTTCGCGAAGAAGGGATTACGGTTTGTGAGGGTGTTGGCTACCAGGAAATCAAAATGGAAGGGAATTTAATCAAGCTGGTTTGCCGTACTGCAGAAGGTGATCAGGTAATCGAGACTGAAAGTGTGTTAGCGGCATCAGGCCGTAAACCCAATGTCAGAGCACTGCATCTGGAAAAAGCGGGCATCGAGGTCAATGCGGTGGGCGGCGTAAAAGTAGACTTATACATGCAAACTACAAATGCTGAAGTTTATGCCGCAGGAGATGTAACCGGTTCAGACATGTTTGTTTACATGGCAGCCTATGGAGCCAAACTGGCCGCAAGAAATGCGCTAAACGGCAACACAGAGATTTATAGCAATGATTCAATGCCCTCAGTGGTATTTACGGATCCACAGTTTGCAACGGTTGGATTGACAGAATCACAGGCAACCGCCAATGGATTAGCTGTAGAAACCAGCACTGTCAGCCTCGACAACGTGCCGAGATTTATAACTTCCCGAAAATCACGTGGATTCATCAAGCTAATCGCTGAAAGCAGTACGAAGAGGATTTTAGGAGCTACTATTTTGGCACCCGAGGCCGGCGAAAGTATTCAGACTATTGTAATGGCATTGAAAGCTGGACTCACAACAACTGAGCTCGGAGACACGCTCTTTCCCTATCTGACAGCTGTCGAAGGACTGAAGTTGGCCGCTCAAGGTTTTAGCAGGGATGTGAGTAAGCTATCCTGTTGTGCGGGGTAGCGAGTGCAGCAAATTCTTAGATTCGGATTAGTATGGGATTAATTGTTTTGAATATACTTTGACCAAAGCTATTCACAAAAGGAAATACCTATTAATGGTAAGCGGAGATAAACTCGGGCTACAGAAAGGCCGCAAGGTATTATGCCTGCAAACTAACCCACCTAAACTCCAATCGCACGGCATCAGCTGTGTGTAGGGGGGTCAACTTTTCAATACAAATGTGGCCATCGAGCATGCAATTCAACAACCTTAGCTACCGCCTGGGTTAAACTAATCCGTTCACGGGCCTGTCGCTGAAGCAACACGCCATTGCTGGAGATCTCGCCGCCGCTGAAATTCGCTTCAACCCGGCGGCAAAAAACGCGTGGAGATATGAGCTAAGTCTGGTAGCATTCTGCCCCGGCAAAGCCTTGACTTGGATTTTTTGTTTACACCTTGAAATATAGGGACAAACAGCGCTCCGCCGTTTTTTACGAAGTACGCGGTTTGATATGTGGAACGCAGGTGGAACTCAAAACAGGAAATAGCCGGTAACGTATTGTATTTATTAATGAAATGTTGGCATCCGGAGATGTTCAAGTCCTCTCCTGGGCACCAATTAAACTGATCAAGCGACTGTCCCTGAAGGCAAAAGGATCCGCCTCGGGGACCTGATACCAGACAGATTATCCGTAGATTGTCTCCCGGCCGGAGCCTGTATAACGACATATCGACAGGCTGGTTTCCCGGTCCATGCCGGCAGCTTGGATTCCTTGCTGTTCAAACTGGCGGAAACCCGATTGAATTACCGGCTGTGGTGCCCGATAACCCTGGTATCAGGATCTGACAGAAGACGGCTTTTAACCGGTGTCACGGAGCAGTAAAGTAAATCAGCCTGCAAGCAGACCCCGCTGATCCGCGAACACTGCCTGCCGGACCCTGAAAAATAACAAGAATCTACGGTCTCAGCCCTGATCTTAGCCCCTATGAACCCGCCACTTTCAGTTTTCATTATCTGCCAGGACGAAGAGAGAATTATCGGTGCCTGCCTGGAACAGGTAGCGAAAATCGCGGACGAGATTATCGTGGTGGATTCCGGCAGCACCGATGCCACGCTGGAGATTGCCCGTCGATTCACCGACAGAATCTACCACCAGGACTGGCTGGGCTATGGCAGGCAGAAAAACGTTGCCCTGTCGAAATGCGAAAACGAGTGGGTAATGAGCGTCGATTCAGACGAGGTGATCCCGGATGATCTGATCGACGAGATTAGAGACCTTGATTTCCAGGCGCCTGCGTATCGAATTGCCAGGAAACTTTTTCTGGGTGACAAGTTCATTCGCTGGGGCGGCTATTATCCGGATTACCAGCTTCGCCTGTTCCGCAAGTCACTTGGCAAATTTTCTGATGCCAGGGTGCACGAAAGCGTCAAGCTCAATTGCAGGGAAAACTGTCCCAGGCTCAGCCATCCACTGAATCATTATTCCTACGAAAACCTGGCGGAAATGCGGGCTGCTTTTCGGGAGTTTGCCGAGCTCTCCGACCGACAGGCGAATCTGCCGCGGGCCGTATTGAACTTTTTATACACCCTGCTGAACAAGCTTGTTCTGCGGCTTGGGTTTCTACACGGTATGCTGGGCTTGAAACTCGCACTTAATCATGCGGAGTATTCGTTTCGCAAATACCGCCAGTTTCAGACCACAAAGTTTACAACACGTCATAAACCGATTACCGCGGCCGGCCAGGCTCCGCAACACGCTGCCGGACTGGTGGATCATCCCATGCAGAATCAATAACGGCTGAGCTGCCGTCCCACCGATCCCGTCAACACCCTGTCACGGCAGACCCCAGGGGCAGCACGGGGATTATTCGATTGTTCGGGGCCTGGCTACCGGAATTTCCGTCAGGCGCCGGGTCCACAATCCAGGCATCTTTCCGCCGGGACAGGCCCCATATGCAACTCGCGGTTAAGGCGTCGCAGGGCGGTGCGCAACCCCTCCTCGATGACCGGATGGTAGTAAGGACTGTCCAGCATCTGCTGCACTGTCAGGCGATGTTGACAGGCCCAGGACAACAGGTGGCCCAGATGTTCAGCAGCTGGACCGGCCATTTCCGCACCGAGAAACAGGCCCGAGCCCTGTTCACCATAGACCCTGACCACTCCACGGTTCTTCCCGATGACGCGACTGCGTCCCTGGTCTTCGAAACTGGCCTCGCCAATGGCAAAGCGGCAGCCGGATGCGTTTAACTCACGGTAGGTCGCCCCGGCCAGGACAATCTGTGGCTCAGTGAAAATAATGGAAAGTGGCGCCCGGCGCGGGCGGACCCTGACGTCCGGAAAACGGCCGGCATTATCTCCTGCAATATTTCCGTCATCGGCTGCTTCGTGCAGCAGGGGATGGGCGGCACTGCAGTCACCGGCGATGAAAACCGGTGAATCCTCAATCTGCCCTGTCGCAACATCAAACGCCGGGATTCCCCTGTCATCGACGCTGATACCGGCAGCGGGCAGGTCCAGTTCTTCCAGGTTTGACTTTCGACCGGTGGCTGCCAGCAGGTAATCGGCTTCCACGGAGTAGGATTCGTCATTCTCCCTGTAGGTAATTGCAACCCCGCGCTCAGTCCGGTCGACCTGCTCAACAATTGCATCCGCCGACAGTCTGAGCTCCGCCCCAAGAAATGAAGCAACCTCGGCATTTACCACCGGGTCCGATACCGGGCCGAAACGGTTGCCAACGCCAAACAACTGCGTCCTGACCCCCAGGCGGGCCAGCGCCTGACCCAGCTCCATGCCGATGACACCGGAACCCACGACGGCGATGGATTCCGGCAGGTCATCCCAGGCAAAAATATCGTCATTGACCAGGAGACGGTCGCCGAGGTCGTACCAAGGTGGCGGAACGGACGGGCTGGAACCCGTGGCAATGATGATCCGTTTGGCGGTCACACTGGTGTGGTCATTCACCACCAGTTCTCCGGGTCCGACAAAGCGGGCTTTACCCTGGAGCTTGTGGTCTGTCGGCCACTTCTTCACGGCCTCGAGGACAAAGCCTACAAAGCGGTCTCTTTCAGCCCTGACCCGGGCCATGACCCGGACACCATCGATCCGTCGTTTGCCTGTGTCGATTCCGAATGCCGGGGCATTGTCGACCTGATGCGCTATTTCGGCCGCGGCAATCAACAGTTTGCTCGGCATGCAGCCTACCCTGGCACAGGTGGTTCCATACTGACCGGACTCGATGACTACTATGCTGTCAGTGTGTTCCCTGGCGGCACGGTAGGCGGTCATGCCTGCCGTGCCTGCACCAATTATCGCGATGTCCACTTTTCTGCTCTGCATCAATGACTCCTGGATAGCCTGCTGGCCCGGGTTTCGGGCGATTTCTAGTTTACGTAACACACGCTTAAATACCAGTAACGCCACTGGCCGATTATGTATTGCGTAATGCGCATCGATAGGTAAACATTGGCGTCTACGTCTACTACGGGAGCAGGAATTGGTCCAGGAAAGTCAAAACAACGGGGCTATTGGTACCGCCGAGGCACTGTCCCTGGCGGATTCAGCGGCCACTGCCGAGTTGATCGAGGCAGCAGGATTACTCCGCGACGCCGCCCACGGCAATCGGATTACCTACTCGCGCAAGGTCTTCATACCGCTGACCAAGCTTTGCCGGGACGTGTGTCATTACTGCACGTTCGCCCGTACCCCGCGCCACATCCCTGCTCCCTACATGGACATGGAAGAAGTACTGACGTTGTGTGCACAGGCGGCCAGGGCAGGCTGCCAGGAAGCACTGTTTACCCTTGGGGAGAAACCTGAACTGCGCTATCGGGTGGCCCGTGAAGCCCTGCAGCAGATGGGATTCAATACTACCCTGGAGTACGTTCGGGCCGTCGCTGACCGCGTCCGGAAAGAAACCGGGTTGTTGCCTCACATCAACGCCGGCTGCATGACCGCAGAAGAGATCGATATGCTGCGACCGGTCAGCGCCTCCATGGGCATTATGCTGGAATCCGCTTCCCCCCGGCTTTGTGAAAAAGGCATGCCGCATTTCGGCTCGCCGGACAAGGAACCCCGGGTGCGCCTGCAGACAATCGAACTGGCCGGCCAGGCGAAAGTGCCGTTCACCTCGGGGATCCTGATCGGTATCGGTGAAAGCCGTCGGGAACGAATCGAGTCCCTGCTGGCACTGCGTGACCAGCACCAGCGCCATGGGCATATCCAGGAAGTGATAATTCAGAACTTTCGAGCCAAGCCCGATACCCTGATGGCTGACGCACCGGAGCCGGACCTGGAAGAGCTGCTGTGGTCGCTGGCCGTTGCCCGACTGATTTTTGGTGCGCAGATGAATATACAGGCGCCGCCTAATCTCAGTCCCGGAGTGCTTCCCCAGCTTGTTGCAGCCGGGATTAATGACTGGGGTGGTGTATCTCCGCTGACACCCGATCACGTTAATCCCGAAGCACCATGGCCACACCTGGAGAAGCTGGCTGCCGAGACGGCTAAAGCAGGCAAGTTTCTGGATCAACGCCTGACTGTCTACCCGGAATTCGTGCAGCAGTCATCAACATGGCTGGATGCTGGCGTGGCACCCCAGGTAATGAAACACGCTGACAGTCAGGGTTACGCAAAAAGGGATACCTGGAGCCCCGGAGAACAGAAGCCTGCTCCGAAACTGGAATTATCTTTACAAAATAAAATTCTGCCTGACTCCGATGTCCCCGGAGACTTGCGTGATATTATCGATCGTTGTGCCAGCGGTGGGCCAATTGCTGCAGCAGACATCACCAGGTTGTTCGAAGCCCGAGGCCCGGAATACACGTTTGTAGTGCAGCAGGCAGACCGGCTGCGCAGAGAAGCATGCGGCGAAGAAATCAGCTATGTAGTCAACCGAAACATCAATTACACCAATGTCTGCTACTTCAAGTGCCAGTTCTGTGCCTTTTCAAAAGGTAAGCTGAGTGAAAACCTGCGGGGAAAACCCTACGATATCAGCGCTGAAGAAATTGCCCGTCGCTGCAGTGAAGCCTGGCAGCGGGGGGCGACAGAAGTCTGCATGCAGGGCGGAATACATCCCGACTATACCGGCAACACCTACCTGGAAATCCTGGAAACCGTCAGGTCGGTCACACCAGCCATGCACATTCACGCGTTTTCACCCCTTGAAGTATGGCAGGGAGCCAGCACGCTGAATCTTTCCGTCAAGGATTTTCTTCTGCAACTGCAGGCGGCCGGACTGAACACGTTGCCAGGCACGGCAGCGGAAATTCTGCATGACGAAGTAAGAGCCACTCTCTGCCCGGACAAACTCAATACCGGGCAGTGGCTGTCTGTCATGGAAGCAGCTCACGAGGTGGGGTTCAACACCACTGCCACTATCATGTTCGGCCATATAGAGCAGCCCCGTCACTGGGCGGACCACCTGCTGGCAATCAGAAATCTTCAGCTGCGTACCGGCGGTTTTACCGAGTTTGTGCCCTTGCCATACGTGGCCCTGGAAGCCCCCATGTACCTGAAGGGCCGATCACGTCACGGACCAAGTTTCCGGGAAGCGGTTCTCATGCATGCTGTTCCCAGGCTGGTGTTTCATGGATTGATCCGCAACATCCAGACTTCCTGGGTGAAAATGGGTCAGGAAGGCGTGATTGCCTGTCTCAATGCCGGCGCCAATGACCTTGGTGGAACGCTGATGAACGAGAGTATAACCCGGGCTGCCGGGGCCAGTTTCGGGCAGGAGTGGCCACCCCGGAAAATGGAAGAAATTATAAAAAGTATCGGGCGGACACCACGCATGCGCAATACGCTCTACGGGGACGTCAATGATGAAAGGCGGGAAACTGCCTTTCACGCCTCCGGGCTGCTGGAAGTTGAAAACAGCCGCGCCATGAAAACACAGCGTAGCAAGCGACTGACCGGCCTGGTGCAGCTTAGTTGACGACTGTCAACCCGGGTGGCAGCCAGCTTCTCCGGAAAACATTCGGGTCTTGAATCGATAATGCCACCTCCCAACTTTGCTCATTGTCAAGGGAGTAGTCGTATATCAGACTCCGAGCCACTATAATGGCGAACTTCTGGAATTCTGCAGCGTACCAGCCACCGCCCATACGGGTTCATCCCATGGCAGGCCAATTCCCTGCATTGAATTGAACTGGACACCGAAGCAATAGGACAACCCACTGCATGATCAAGATTGCCATTACCGGGGCTAACAGCAGCGTCGGCATCAACCTGTTGAACAAGATTGCCGACAGCGACGAATTTGAAGCCATGGCCGGAGTCCGGTCGGAATCAGCCTTTGCCGCACTGCCCACCTCTGAACGGATCACCCCCCGGACAATCAGCTACAGCGATGTCAGCAATCTGTCCGCGGCATTCGATGGCTGTAGGGCAGTCGTTCACCTGGCGGGTATTCTGATCGAGAGCAAGCACAGCAAGTACCAGGCTGCCAATGTTGATGCAACTGCAGCAGTTGTTGCGGCCGCCTCCGAGGCAGGGGTAGAACACATTGTTTTCATTAGTGTTATTGGTGCCGAAGACAAGGCGTCCAATCCCTATTTTCGATCCAAGGGTGAGGCGGAAAAGGTGATAACCGCCTCCGGTATCACATCGACCATTATCCGTACGCCTTTGTTACTGGGTCGGGGAACCGCCGGAGCGGATTCTGTTCTGTGGGCCGCTTCACAGCCAAAAGCCAAGCTGCTGGGGGGCGGTAACTACACCATGCATCCGCTGGATGTTGATGATCTTGGCCAGGCGGTACTGAATTGCTGTCGACAACCGCCGCAGACCAGCCGCACGCTGGAAATGGTAGGTCCAGAGGCAATTCCGTACCGTGAGCTGATCAGGAAACTGGCCAGTCTGAAGGGAAACGACGTTACCATAGCCACGGTTCCGGTCTGGAGTGCCAAACTTGGTGCAGCCGTTAGCAGCATGATAAAGGGAGGCGGTATCACGCCTGCCGTGATCGACGTCATTACGACCGATGAATCTGTCCCTCACAACGACGCGGACGAGCTTGGCGTGACACTTACCCCACTAAACGACACTCTGAATAAAATTCTGGAAGAAAAATGACTGAGCCCTCACAAACTGCAGTAGAAGAGCAGGCTGCTGCTCGAAAGCCCAACAAGTCCGGCCGCGTAGTCTTTACACTGATCACCATTGGCTGCTTTATCTACCTGTATTTTCGCCTCGACGGTGCCGCGGCCCGGGAAGGTCTCAGCCTGATCGAATACATGACCCAGGTGTTCGCGAACGTACAGTGGATTCCCTGGTTACTGTTGATGATCGCCTATTCCTTTCTCTACTTTCTTATAGATACACTGGTTGTGTCCCGGGCGCTAACCTGGTTCATCGAACCGATCCGATATCGCGACATCCTGCCCATTCGTGCCAGTGCGTACATAATTTCGGTGTTTAACGAGCAGATAGGTAAAGGTGCGATGGCCTACTACCTGAATAAACGGGACGGTGTACCCGGTTGGGAAGTCGGCTCGGTAATGCTGTTCATCATGTTCTGCGAAATGTTCTACCTGTTGATCTGGGCAACCATCGGTTTCTTCTTCAGCAGCAGCAACCTGCCTGACGTGTTCAATATCATTCCCTATATCGCCGTCGGCGGCCTGCTGGTTTTCATTGTCTGGCTCCTGTATTTCCGCGGTGTAATCATGCCCGGAAACGAACTGCGCAATCGGCGAATTCTGCATGCGTTCAAACTGGCATCCCTGAAGCACTACGTGCTGTTTTTTCTGTTACGGTCACCTGCACTATTGACGGCCGTCTTTGTATACACGATTGCGCTGACACTGTTTGGCGTTGAAGCCTCGTTCCTGTCTCTGCTGGGTTATCTCCCGGTAATCTTCTTTGCTGCAACAGTTCCCACTCCCATGCGCGCAGCGGCCATAACTTTCTGGGTAATTCTATTTCCGGAAAATGAAGGACAAATGGCCGCATTCGGTTTTGTTCAGCACAACTTTTTCATACTGTTCAATGCCCTGATAGGCGTATTGTTCTGGCGTCGGGCCCAGCGCGAACTGTTCAGCAGCTGATGGCAAACCTGCTTACGGCAATTCGCCTGCTCATCGCTATTCCGACGGCGTTGGGTCTTGGCGAAATCTTGATGTTGTCGCCGATAGTATTGCTGATACTCGTACTGGTTGCCATGCTGACTGATTACTACGATGGCAAGGTCGCGCGACTTACTGGCTCTGCTTCACCCCGAGGCCAGCTTTTCGATCACAGCACCGATTTCGTGTTTGTCACTTCCTGTCTGGCCGGTGCTGCCTATGCCGGTTTTGTAACGCCGATTCTGCCTGTTCTGATCGTTATCGCGTTTTCGCAGTATGTACTGGATTCTCACTATTTTTACCATGAAAAACAACTACATATGAACAGATTGGGTCGATGGAACGGGATTCTATACTTCGTTCCCATCCTGATTCTTGCCTGCTCGGGCCTGCCGGTTTTCACCGAAATGGCCAGCATTCTTACAGCGGCGGTTTTCGTGTTCGCCTGGCTACTGGTGTTATCGACGGTTCTGTCTATTCTGGATCGAGCCATGGCTCCCCTGAATATCCATGCTCATGACAAAAAAAAGAGTTAGAGCATGGTGATGCCCGCTGGAGAAACTGTTCGATAGTCTTCACTGCCGAAATCGAAGAAACGCCAGACTCTTATAGGAAGTCTCTGCACACACTGCCGGGCATGAGTTCAGTTATGGCTTGATGTGTTCCGGGATCAAGACCAGTTAAGGTTGTCTTGAGGTCAATTGATCAGAGGTTTCTTAGAGGATTGCCGGTCGGCAATCAGGTGGAACTGCCTGAAATTTCAAACGAGTAGTTGCCAACAATTACTGGCAATTTATTCTTTCTTCGCCCTGGTCCAACTGTTCGGGATTAGATCGCTTCACTGATTTTTCCGCAGCTTGCGCGCCTGGGAAATCTCATTGGCAAATTCTGCCAGTTTTACCCGAATCTCACTTTCCAGTTTCTCTTTCAGAAACATTTTCTCGGCATGGGAAAGATCATTTTCATCGGCGGCCCGGCTGACTGCCTTATCGAGTGATTCCAGGCTCGTTGCCCGTGCGAATTTACTCATGAGTATACCCCTGAAAAGGCTGAATCGAATCGATGTTATTGTTGAGATCCGCAATGTCGCCATCGGATCAACTACGCCTTTTACCTTTTGACGTGCTCAGCCATTGCTACCGGTTGCGATCCCCGCCATGACCAATTGGCACAACGGGACAGATAAATCGAGACACGTCAAAACGTCTTAACGCGCAACATATAGTGTAAAAACTTACTTGTCAAACAATATCTGGTAATGATGGAAAATAAGAATATTACAGGACACCCATATTAAATATTAAAGGACACCCATATAAATTTACTTAGTTATTTATTTGGGTGTCCCTAATTTTAAGATTCCAGATGATTGATGTAGCAACGGGTTACGCTTCTGGCACTTTCGTCAGGCGCAGTTTGGCTATTCCGCCTACCCGGCGGCTACCGGCAGTGCCGGTTTATTATTGGTGACAGTTTTGTGGGGGTTTCGCGGGGCGGGAAGCTTGGTTGTGGAGCCGGTATCCGGGTCAGGTTCCAAACAGTCTGGTAGCGGGCTTTATTCCTCTTACCCACTTGTTTTTAAACCGTACAAGCCTGGCTTTCGCCCTGCTGGCCTGGTACTTGATCAACGAGCCTGGGTCACCTGCTGCCTGGTAGAAGAATTTATGAAACGACGTAACTGCATCAAGCCAGTCAGCCGATTTGATACCGACATCCCCCAGCCGTTCACCAGCTTGATATTCCATATCCAGAACAGCTTTCGTCCTGTTGGCGGTGAGGCTGGCGGCACTCCATGCCACCAGGTCGAAATAGGCGGCCTGACTGATGGGCAGGCAGTGGTCAGCACCGGTGAATTCACTTTGCAACTGACCGGATTGAAATCCCATCAGTCGAGCACCGGCCGTTTTCAATTTTCTGTTACTTTCAAAGTAGTGCTGGTAGTGTTTCAGCATGGTGCTTTGATCGCGTGAACGTTTTTTTAACCGCCTGGCATGACTGACCAGCCTTTCCTGAATCGAAGTAAAATCACTTTCCTCAGGCGTTGCACTCAAGTAAGCGCGCACGGGATTCAGGTCCACATAGGCCATACACGTAATCAGCGCTTTATCATCCAGCAACGCCTGGCTCTTGAAACGTCCTTCCCAGAATCGACCGGTGCAGTCATCTTCCCGGTTGGCCCGGCGGGCAATCGTTTCATTGAGGCAACGCATAAACCAGCTGATATCCTTGAGTCGATCCCGCCATTGCTCGATGAGTCGGCGGCGCTGTTCGCGGGCAGATTTACTGGAACGATTGGCGGCGATTGTTTCCAGCGCAGCCGCGTTTCTGCTGAACAGCCTGGTCCATCTTTGAATGACTTCGTCCTGGGTCCAGCTGTCAGCCAGTTTCTGATTTACATGAAGTACCAGGTGATAGTGGTTACTCATCACGGCATAGGCACAAATATCCACGGAAAATACCGAGGCTAGCTGCTTCATTCGTTCAACCAACCAGACCTTCCGGTGATCGAAATTCTCGCCGCTGACCGGATCATCACCACAAAGGTAAGCACGTCTCACACAACGTGAGATGCAGTGATAATAAGGCGTATCATCAAGTGATACCTGTTGATTCCTGGCACGGGTCATCAGCCGAAGGGCACTCTTCCCAGTTTATTTTCCCCGCTGATACGCTGAGTCGGGGACTGATTCTTGTTCTGATATGGCGGCCTCCAGGCAGAAAAAATCACCTTTTTCGAGGGCGAATTATCGATTGTAGTGATTTTCCCTTGGAATTCAACTAATTGAACTTCAATTAATTGTGCCGTGAAGTGCAATACCGGACTGGCGCATTCCGCCGCGCCGCGCTCAGTCGAATGGATGCCGGAGTACGATTGTTTCGGACCGGTCGGGTCCGGTGGAAATAATGTCTACGGGTGCCTCTACATGATCTTCAATAAACCGGATATAGGCACGGGCATTCTCGGGTAGTTGTTCGATTTCCTTTATTCCCGCCGTCGAATCATCCCAGCCGGGCAGTTCTTCATACACCGGCTGCGGAGCACCGGGACCGTCGACGTTCATCAGCCAGGCGGATACGCTGTCATTGTCACCATCACCACGATATCCCGTGCATACCTTGACCGTCTCCAGGCCATCCAGCACATCCAGCTTGGTCAGGCAGATTCCGGATACACTGTTAACCCTGATCGCATGTTTAACCGCCGCCGCATCGAACCATCCGCAGCGCCTGTCTCGACCGGTAGTAGCGCCTTTTTCATGTCCCACGCTGGCCAGGTGCGTACCGGTATCATCGAACAATTCCGTGGGGAATGGTCCGGTGCCAACACGAGTCGCATAGGCCTTGGTAATACCCAGCACGTAGTCAAGATACAGTGGACCGTAGCCACTTCCGGTGGCAGTTCCACCTGCCGTGGTATTGGACGACGTCACGAACGGATAAGTCCCGTGATCGATATCCAGCAAGGATCCCTGGGCTCCTTCGAACAGGATATCCTCCCCAAGTTTGCGATGGTGGTGAAGTCGATCAACTGCATCGCCCACCATGGGCCTCACAAGCTGGATCAGCTCCAGGCTCCTGTCAAGCGTCTGTTGAAAGTCCACCGGATCTGCGCCGAAGTATTTTTCCAGGATAAAATTGTGGTAATCCATCAGGCCTTCGAGTTTTGCAGTAAACTGCTCCTCCACAAGTGCCTCGGCAAGTCGAATTCCGCGCCTGGCCGCCTTGTCCTCATAGGCTGGACCGATACCTCGACCGGTGGTTCCCAGCCTCACGTCCCGGGCCTGGTCCAGTGCAATATGCGTAGGTAATATCAACGGACAGGCGCCACTGATCCGCAGCCGCCGGGTGACTGGAATGCCCCTTGCCTCCAGCTCGGAAATTTCCTGCCAGAGGGCCTCGAGACTCAATACGACGCCATTGCCGATGAGACAATCCACGCCGTCTCGCAGGATACCCGAAGGCAGAAGATGCAGAACCGTCTTCTCCCCGTCGATAACCAGGGTATGACCGGCGTTGTGGCCGCCCTGGAATCGCACGACAACTTTTGCCTGATCGGTCAACAGGTCTACTATTTTCCCTTTACCCTCGTCACCCCATTGGGTGCCCAATACAACTACACTTTTTCCCATTCCCGGCAGCTCACTTTTACTGGTTTTGATAATATTTCAACATTAACCTTGGCGAGGTATGCAGTCACTGATCCTGGGCAAATTCCTTTACAACCCATTTACCTGACTGCCTGGTCAGATATCGGTCACAGCCCAATTCTTTCCCGTCATCGACACCAGGCTGATCCGATGAAAAATTAACGATAACGGTTTCACCCGCGCCACGAAGTTCACTGATCAACTTCGGCAGCTCCGCATCAGTCGTCATCGGCGCCAGAATTCCGCTGGGTCGCCTGAAAGTCTTGTGTGTCAGCCTGGACAGTACCTTCAGGTCGCAATCGAATCCTGATGCCGGCCTGGCTCTACCAAAAACTTTCCCGATATCGTCGTACCGTCCGCCCTTGGCCACGGCCCTGCCGTTTTCTGGTGTGTAGGCGGCAAATACAATACCCGTGTGATACTCGTAGCCACGTAATTCGCAAAGGTCAAAACAAAGAGTGACGTCCGCCGCCTGTCGATTCACGCCGCTGGCGATGGCTTCCAATTCGGCAAGCTCACTGCGAACCGCGGCAGGGGCATCTGCAAAAACCTGCAAGGCATGATCAAGAGTTTCGGCATCGCCACTGAGTCGCGTGACGTGATACAGCATCTGCCGCAATTTACTGTTATCCACAGCAGCCTGCAGCAGGGAATCGATTTCTGCGTAAGCCTTGCGCTGTACCAGGTCAAACAGGGTCGCCTCGATATCCTCATCAAGCTGCGCTTCTGCAACCAGGGTTCGGAAAATTCCGACGTGTCCCAGGACCAGGTGGATATTGCGAATGTCTGCGAGACGCAGCGTTTCCAGCATCAGGCAGATAAGTTCCACGTCGGCTTCCACCCCGGCATGACCAAATAGCTCGGCACCAACCCGGAAAGGCACCCGTGATGTCAACAATCCCCGCGGCCGGGTATGAAGAACACTGTCGGCATAACAGAGCCGCACCGGACCGTTCCGATTCAGACAATGTGCATCAATCCGGGCTACCTGGGGAGTCATGTCCGCCCTGATTCCCATCATGCGGCCGCTGAGTTGATCGGTAACCTTGAACGTATGGAGATCCAGGTCATGTGACGTGCCGACCAGCAGGGAATCGAGGTACTCCACAAACGGCGTCATCACCAGTTGATAGCCCCAGCTCCGGTAAAGATCCAGTATCCCCCGCCGGAAAGTTTCAAGCACATGGGCCTCATCCGGGAGTATCTCCTCGACACCCTCGGGCAGTAACCATTTTTCAACGGAATTCATCTCTTCTTACCCCGGCCAGAGATCGGCATTCTTACACTCACCACAACAGTCGACGGGCAGTCAATTGATCATGTAGAGCAGCACGGTTCCCGCCAGCATGCTTCCCAGGCCGATCATCCGTACCGTGTTGTCGTCCATCTGCTCAACAGCTTCCAGCATGCGTCGCCAGCGCCGGGGTGCCACAAAGGGTAGAATCCCTTCGATAACCAGCATCAGGCAGAATGCAATTGCCAGTTCCTGAAGCATTGCTTAACACTCACCCTTCATACATTTCCGGTCGCAAAAAAACGAAAACTCAAGCAACAGGAAGATTGTCGCTTGAGTTCACGGTATTTTTCGTTGGCACTATTACGATCTGGCTGCGCGGCACTCCAGGCCAGTACTCTAAAATGGCAACGGATCTAGTTTGTCGGCCTGTTATTCAGAAATCTGAAATAGTCACTGTCCGGATCTATAAGCAGGAAGTCTGACTTGTTGCTGAACGTCGACCGATACGCGTTCAGACTTCTGGTGAAGGCAAAAAAATCCGGATCCTTGTTGTAGGCGTCGGCATATATGGCAGTGGCTTCGGCATCTCCCTCGCCTCGAATCTGCTCCGCATCCCGATAGGCCTCGGCCATGTATATCCTGGCCTGACGGTCGGCATCAGCCCGAATACCGATAGCAAGTTCCTCGCCGCGGGAACGCAGTTCCTGGGCTTCCCGATTCCGTTCCGTGGTCATTCGCTCATACACGGAGGAACGCACATCGTCCGGTAAATCAATGCGCTTGACCCTGACGTCGATAACTTCGACACCGATATCGCGGGCCGTGGTTTCATTCAGTTCTTCGGTCAGTGCGACCATCAGCGCGTCACGCTCACCTGCGACTACCTCCTGCAGGGTCCGCGCACCGAACTGGTCGCGCAGGCCGTCATTGATTCTTTCCGCCAACAGTCGCTGCGCACTCAGCAGGTCACCCTGGTTGGCGACGTAAAACTGGCCTACATCGACGATCCTGAATTTCGCGTAGGAATCCACCATCAACGCCTTCTGTTCCAGGGTCAGGAAGCGCTCGGGCTCCGCATCGGCCGTCTGAATTCGTCCATCGAACTTGGCCACACGGTTTATCCAGGGGATCTTGACATGTAGTCCAGGTTCGATGTCCGGATCGATTACTTCACCGAACTGCAGCATCACGGCTCGCTCGGTTTCCCTGACAACGAAAAGTGAATTGCTGGCAACCAGCACCAGGATGAAAATCAGTCCAACTCCGATAAAATTTTTCATATCAATTACCTCTCCTGCTCAGGCGTGAGCGATCCACCGAGTTGGCGTTGGTTGGCGCTGGCAGGTACGGTGCCAGTCGATTGGCCAAGTCCTGAAGCTCACGGGATGAACTGGGAATGGCACCGCCGGTACCGGCAGCCGCATTGCCCTGCTCGAGTATCTTGTCCAACGGCAGATACATCATGTTGTTACCGCCCTCCACGTCCACCATGATCTTGCTGGCACTGGACATAACGCTCTCAATGGCATCGATGTAGAGCCTTTCCCGGGTGACTTCGGGTGCCTTGCGATACTCGGCCAGCAACTGGTTGAAACGTGCTGCGTCACCCTGGGCCTCGGCAATGACTTCCTGCTTGTAACCGTTGGCCTGCTCGATAGTCTGCTGGGCCTCACCGCGGGCTTCCGGAATAATCTGGTTGGCGTACTGCTGTGCCTGGTTCTGCACCCGCTGCTCGTCTTCACGAGCGCGTATCACGTCATCGAATGCCGCCCTGACCGCGTTAGGTGGCTGGGCATCGGTCACGTTTACCTGGCTGACCAGTATGCCGGTCTGGTAGGTATTCATGTAATCCTGCAGACGCTCTTCCACGTCGTCCGCCACTGCCGCTCGACCGGTGGTCAGGATCTGATCCATGAAGTTCTCGCCGACGATGTGCCGAATGGCGGATTCCGACGCATTCTGCAGACTGAGTTCAGGATCCTGTACGGCGATAACGTAACTGATGGGATCCTGAATCCGGTATTGTACAGTCACTGTCAGGCTGATGATGTTTTCGTCGGTGGTCAGCATGTCGTTGACAAACTGACGGCTGTTGAGTCGCTGAACGTTGACCTTGGTGACCTCGTCGATAATGGGAGGATTCCAGTGCAAACCGGGCATCACCACGTCGTTTCTGACCTTGCCGAAGCGCAGGATGACGCCGCGCTCGGCTTCGTCGACCGTGTAGAAGCCCATGAAAGCCCAGACCACTACCACGGCCAGGAGCAGACCACCCAGCATGCCGGTGTTGAGAGTCATTCCGCCACCGCTGCCGCCGGATCCGGAACCAGACCCGCCCGAGGATTTGCCGGAACCACCAAAAAGCGAATTGATTTTCTTGGTCAGATTCTTGACGACCTCATCGATATCCGGGGGACCGTCATTTCCACCCCGACGACCACCGCCCCCCCAGGGGTCTTTGTTGTCACCGTTGTTTCCTGGTTCATTCCAAGCCATTCGCTTCTCCAAAGCAATTTTGTCGCAGGAGCGTGAGTTTAACGAAAATTCGGTGTTTAACCCAGTCTTTACGGTTAAACGCGATACTGTTTGCGACCACTGCCCACGCCTTGACAGCCATCGCTCCCGCCGCGGGTAATCCGCCGCCGGATCAATTCAAGAGAAGGGCCTGATTGGCCCGGTTCACGGGCAATCCCAGCTGATAATCGGTACCACTCTGCAGGCCTTCCTGCTCCAGGATACGCAACAGGGTAGTACGTGCCAGTCTGACCTGCAGATGATATTGCCCCTGTTCATCCACGGCTTCGTCTTCTATCGCCCCCCGGGCGTAGAGTTTACTGCGCAATCTTGCATGCACCGGCTGTAAAACCAGCTCCTGTCGCACCAGTTCGCCGGAAAGCAGTTCCGACACCGCGGCTAGCAGCAGGTCGACACCCTCGCCGGTTTTTGCTGACAGCCAGACCCGCCGTGGCTTGCCGTCCGCGCCGCGGTCGATGAGGGGACCCTGTCCATGCAGCAGGTCAATCTTGTTGTATACCTGCAGGACCGGTGTTTGTGCCGCGCCTATTTCATCCAGTACGTTATCCACCTCGTGGATCAGCTGATCGTGATCCTGGTCTGCAGCGTCGACTACGTGGAGCAGCAGGCTGGCCTGGGTGGTTTCTTCCAGCGTCGCCCGGAACGCCTCCACCAGTTGATGCGGCAAGTGGCTGATAAAGCCGACGGTATCGGCAAAAACGACATTACCGAAGGCCGGTACGGCAACCGCCCTCAGGGTCGAATCCAGGGTGGCAAACAGCTGATCGGCTGCATAAGTCTCCGCGCTGGTCAGGCAGTTGAACAGCGACGATTTGCCCGCGTTGGTATAGCCGACCAAAGACACCGTGGGTACTTCAGCGCGTTTTCGCGATCGCCGGCCCTGATTGCGCTGCGCACGAACCCGTTCCAGGCTCTTGTTGATGGACTTGATACGTTGTCCGATCATGCGCTGGTCAAGCTCCAACTGGGTTTCCCCAGCTCCGCGCAACCCTATGCCCCCCTTCTGTCGGTCAAGGTGGGTCCAGCCTCGCTTCAGACGGGTGCTCATGTGGCGTAACTGGGCCAGTTCGACCTGAAGTTTACCTTCGTGACTGCGGGCACGCTGGGCGAATATATCGAGAATCAGTCCGGTGCGGTCCAGCACCCGGCATTTCAACCGTCGTTCCAGGTTGCGTTCCTGGCTGGGCGAGAGCGTATGGTTGAAGATGACCAGCTGTGCCTGGTGACTGGCAACGGCATCGGCGATTTCCTGCAGCTTGCCACTGCCGACAAAGCTGAAGGGCGAGGGCTGTTGTCTGCTCCCGGTAATGAATGCGGCGGGATCGCCGCCGGCTGACAGCACCAGCTCCTCGAATTCCTGTGGATCTTCCGGCTCACAATCGGAATTAATCGATAGGTGAACCAGGATGGCAACTTCGCCGGTTTCCGGTCGTTCGAAAAACAATAAATTACCTCTGTTCAGGCGCCTCAGGCAGAGTTGCCGATATTCTCGTCAACTTCTCCTGTGCCGCCCTGATCACCTTGCCCCGGGGTAGGTATTCTGACGGTTCTGGCCGGAACCACCGTGGAAATGGCATGCTTGTAAACCATCTGGTTGACAGCATTCTTGAGAACTATGACAAATTGATCGAAGGACTCGATCTGTCCCTGTAACTTGATACCGCTTACCAGGTATATTGAAACGGGTATTCGCTCTTTCCTTAATACATTCAGAAAAGGGTCTTGTAAGCTGTGCCCTTTTGACATGTTGTTCATCTCCTTTCAGTCATTACCCGGACCCGGCCGGCCAATCAGTCAAAATGAAATCTTTATATCGTGGCGGATTCCACGATATTCAAGAGTCTGGACAGGGATTTATCGTCTGGGCCACCCAGGTCGGTGAGCTCAGGCCAGCTCCTCAACCAGGTTAACTGGCGTTTGGCCAGCTGCCTCGTCGCAATGATACCTCTTTCAACCATCTCATCATAGTCGATTTCACCGGATAAATACTGCCAGATCTGGCGGTAACCGACGGATTTGATGGCCGGCAGATCCGGCGTCAGGTCCCCGCGGGCAAACAATGCCTCCACCTCTTCTACGAAGCCCAACGCCAACATGGATTGGTATCGCTGTGCTATTTGTTCATGCAGGCGCTGTCTTTGCGCCGGTATAATCGCCAGGAAGCGAAGGTCCCAGGGCTGTGCGTCTGCCGAACCGTGGCCAGCTGCAGATTCGGCGGCATGCAGGGCGGTCATTGTCTGGCCGGTAGCCAGGTAAACTTCCAGGGCCCGCTGCAATCGCTGGGGATCATTGGGGTGTATACGGGCCGCCGACTCGGGGTCAACCTGCGCAAGCCGGGCGTGGACCGCAGCCCAGCCCCGGTAACCTGCCAGCTTTTCAATTTCCGCCCGGATTGACGGGTCCGCCGCGGGCAGCTTCGCCAGCCCATCCCGCAATACCTTGAAGTAAAGCATGGTACCGCCGACGAGAAGCGGAATACGACCGAGGCTGATGATCTGCTGAATCTCTCTTGTTGCATCATGGCCAAAGTCGGCCGCGGAGTAGGGCTCGGCAGGATCAGCGATATCCAGCAGGCGATGGGGAGCAATGGCCAGGGTCTCGCGGTCAGGCTTGCCGCTACCGATATCCATGCCACGATAAACCTGCGCGGAATCGACACTGACGATTTCCACCGGAAGCCGGCGGACCAGCTCCACTGCCAGCGCGGTTTTGCCGGACGCCGTCGGCCCCATCAGGCAGAAAACCACTGGCCGCCTGGATTCTGCCAGGCCACGGTTGTCAGTCATTTCCCGTCTACCGCCTACTGTCCACGAAGAAACAGTTTGTCCAGCTCATCCATATTCAGAAACACCCAGGTGGGTCGCCCATGATTACACTGACCACTGCGTTCCGTCGCTTCCATATCACGCAGCAATGCGTTCATTTCCGGGACAGTCAGCTGGCGGTTGGCCCGCACGGAGTTATGACAGGCCATGGTAGCCAGCAATTCGTCCTGGTGAGCCTGCACCCTCTCGCTGCGACCGAATTCCATGACATCGGAAAGAACATCCCGGACCAGTTGTTCAACATTGGCATCCCGCAGGATAGAGGGTATCTCCCTGACCACCAGCGATTCATCGGCAACCCGTTCGACACCCACGCCAACCTGCCGCAACGCTTCCTGTTGTTGCTCTGCACAATCCGCCTCAGCCTGACTGACTGCCAGCGATAACGGTACAAGTAATGGCTGCACTTTCAGCTCTTCCCTGGCACAGGCGGTTTTCATCCGCTCGTAGGTTATTCGTTCATGGGCGGCGTGCATGTCCACGATTACCAGTCCGTCACGGTTCTGCGCCAGGATATAAACGCCGTGCAGCTGGGCGATGGCGTAACCCAATGGCGGCGTTTCCTGGTCTTCGTTCAATTTGCGGTAGGCGGCCAGCTGTTCGCTGATCCCTGGCCTGGTACCGCCACCGGGGGACGGATAAAAGTGATTGCCGCCGGAGTCGGCCTGGCGATCGCTCAGGCCCAGGCTGGACTGGCTTTGCCGGTATTCGACTCCGCCGGTTTCTGTCTGCTGTGGATACTCACCTCCCTCCCGGGCCTGATCCCTGCCGGTGGAGAGATTATCCCTGCCAGGTAACCGGTCCGCGGGTGAAACCTCGGCCAGGGCACGGTGCAAAGAACTGAACAGAAAGTCATGAACCATTCTGCTGTCGCGAAACCTCACCTCATGCTTGGTGGGATGCACGTTGACGTCGACCCGGCCGGGATCCAGTTCAAAATAGAGAACGAAGGCAGGATGACGTCCGTGAAACAGAACATCCCGGTAAGCCTGCCTCACTGCATGGGCCACCAGTTTGTCCCTGATAACCCGGCCATTGACGTAGAAGTACTGCAGGTCGGCCTGGCTGCGGGAAAACGTCGGCAGGCTGACCCACCCCCATAACCGTAGACCTGGCCCCTCCACTTCCACTGCCACGCTGTTTTCGACGAATGAGGGACCGCAAACCTGGGCCACCCGACGCTGTTTTTCCTGATCTGTGTCGGCCTTCAACAGGTTGTGAATAATGCGATTGTTGTGCTTGAGAATGAACGCCACGTCAAAGCGGCTCAATGCCAGTCTTCTGATGACCTCGTCGATACGTGAAAATTCCGTTCTTTCCGTGCGCAGAAATTTCTTGCGGGCTGGCGTGTTGAAGAAAAGATCACGGACTTCCACCGTGGTTCCCCGGGGATGGGCTGCCGGTGTCAGCACAGGTTCCATTTCCTGCCCCTGCGCTTCAACCTTCCAGGCCGAGTCGGTATCACTGTCAGCACTGCGGGAGGTGATGGACAGTCGGGATACCGAACTGACGCTGGCCAGCGCTTCGCCACGGAACCCCAGGCTGCCGATACGTTCAAGGTCTTCCAGCCGGAAAATCTTGCTGGTCGCGTGACGGCTCAACGCAAGACCCAGGTCCTGACGATCCATGCCGGCGCCATCGTCACGGACACGGACGAGCTTACCGCCACCCTGTTCGATATCTACGTCGACCCGACCAGCACCGGCATCCAGGCTGTTTTCCAATAACTCCTTGACCACCGACGCCGGCCGTTCCACCACCTCACCGGCGGCGATCTGATTGGCCAGGCGCTGGTTCAGTAATGCTATTTTTCCCATAATGACAAGGTGTTCCCGGAGCAGATCAGCCGCAGGATTGTAGCATTAACGGTAGCGGATGGCTGTTGCAGCACCACAGCGCCAGGAGAACGGCGGTATCTCCACGGCGTCGGCATAGGCGTACCGTCAACGGGGATGGCTGGCGGCAGGGCTCAGGAGGTGGGGATTTTCAGCACCTGGCCGACCATGATCTTGTCGCCGCGCAGGTTGTTGACGCGTCTCAGGCTGGAAAGACTGACGCGATATCGCTGCGCGATTTCCGACAGGGTTTCGCCGCGGGATATCCGGTGTTCCGCTACCTGTACCGCCGTTCCCTCACCTGGAATGGTCAGGGTCTGTCCCACGTGGATAGTGTCCCCGGTCAACCCGTTAGCCCGTTTCAGTGCCCCCAGACCGACGCCGAACTGCAGCGCGATCTCAGAGAGACTGTCTCCGCGCCGGACTCGGTAGCTGGCAGGAGTGATCCCGTTTTCTTTCTGCCAGGCGACCAGGGTTCCCTCGGGCGGGCTGTCATAAAAGTAGTTGGTCACGCCCTGGACGATGGCGTCTGCAAGCCGGCGCTGATAGGCGGTTGATTTCAGTCGATCGGCCTCTTCGGGATTGGAGAGGTATCCGGTTTCAATGAGTATCGAGGGAATATCCGGCGATCGCAGTTCCCAGAGATTACCCCCCTGCACCTTGTCCTTGCGCAGCGGCGCAACGCCATGAAGCGTATCAAGTATATGACTGCCCAGGATCACGCTCTGTTCCATGCTCCAGGCCATGGAGAGGTCCAGAAGGGTCAAGGCCAGGTCGTCCTCCACATCGGCAATCCGCGTGTCGCCGGCCAGGCCGCCCAGCAAATCCGCGCGGTTTTCCTTCTGCTCGACCCGACGGATGTTTTCCTGGTCAGCGGTCTCCCCGGAAAGCGCGTATATTGTTACTCCCTGGACGTTGCTGCCACGATAGGAATCCGCGTGGATCGAAATATAGATATCGACGCGTTTTTCACGGGCGATCACCGGACGTGATTTCAATGCCACCGAATAGTCGCCATCGCGGATCATTACCGGCTGGTATCCCGGAGTCTGGTGCAGACGGTTTTCCACCGCCTGGGCAATGGCCAGGGTCACATCTTTTTCCCAGAAACGGCGGTTGTAGCTTGGCGCACCCGGGTCTTCACCACCGTGGCCGGCCACGATTGCCACCAGGATGTCACGCTTTTCCTCGGTCTGCCTGACCGGTTGGGTTCGCACGGTTTTGATCGGGCTGCCCGGTGGGTCGTAGAGATCGATGATGAGGCGATCACGAAATTCGCCATTTGCCCCCAGGGAAAAGCTCTCATGCCTGACCCGTTGAGCCATATCCAAAACCAGGCGCAGATCGTCACCGTTGCGGATGCCGGTGCGGATAGCTTGCACCGGCGTCGCATCCAGTTCCAGGCCGGTGAGATCAGCAGCAAAGTCGCTGTCACTGAGGTCGATGACCAGCCTTTCGGGGTTATCGAGGTTGAACACGTTGTAACTGACCGCCTGACTGAGATCCAGGACCAGGCGCGTGTGATCAGGTGCTCGCCAGACACGTACCGCCTCCACGGTTGCGGCCTGGGTCATCTGCGGCGAGGACAGCAATGCCAGGCCGGGCAGGATCAGCGCCATGGCCGTGAAAACCGGCAATAATACCTTGTCCAGCAGTCGTTTCATCAGTTGCTCTGTTTCCCGTATGCAGTGCCGGCGAACGGCATGGCGACATCGTTGATCTGTTTAACCGTTTTTAATCGGTAATTCAGGAATTCTATCGGTACCGTACCGCGTAGCTGTACCCGCAGGTGTACCAGCCTGCGTAACGTCCATTCAAACCAGGGAACCGCTGCTCAAGGCACCCGTCGCCGCACGCTGTCTGGTTCTTCCTATTTTTTATCTGCTTGTTCAGTAACATCAATCAACTGTCAACAGCCAACAGCTTGTTGGCAATCTCCAGCCCTCTGGGAGTTTTTGCCTCCACGGTCAGCAGACGGCCGGACCCGCTTATTTTCAATTCGATAAGCAGGTCCGCCGGGGGTATTGCTGTACCGCCTTTATCCGGCCACTCGATCAGACAGAGGTTTATTGGCATAAGATAATCCGAAACGCCCAGAAATTCCACTTCTTCGGGATCGGAAAGCCGATAAAGATCAAAGTGATAGATGTTATACCTAGAAAACTCATAAGGTTCAACCAGTGTGTATGTAGGACTTTTTACCGCACCTTCGTGTCCGTAACCCCGCAACAGGCCCCTCGCCAGGGTAGTCTTGCCTGCGCCAAGATCCCCCGACAGGTAGATCCTGCCACCCCCGGTTGAACGGGGAAATCCGGTAGCGCCATGGTTTTCCGGGCGCAAATCGCTGGTGGCCAGCGCCAGCCGGCGACCGAAGTTCTCGGTGTCGATTTCATTGCCGAGGTAAATGTCGTGCCTGGACATCATCATCCTGTCAAACCGGGCAACACTGTCCCCCGGGCGGTGCCCGGGCCGGGTTGGATCATGGTGAGACCGGGTCTGTCGGGGCCGGTTACCCCTGCCACTGGCAAAAATGGCAATGCAGCCGCCAGTCTCCGGCCGTGGCTACCGCCGCTAACGCTGGGGATTGACCAGCTCCTGCACCTGGTCCAGCAAGTCGGTGGCGGCCATGCCCCGCTGCCCCCGCCGGGCGGCAGCCTGGTCTGCCGCTTCGCCATGCAGGCAGACCCCGATGCGCAGACTGTCAGCCAGGCTGAAACCCTGGGCCACCAATCCACCCACCAGGCCGCTGAGAATATCGCCCATGCCACCGGTGGCCATGCCCGGGTTCCCTTCATCGCAAAGCTGAATTGCGGTATGCGGATCGTCAGTGGCGCAGATCAGGCTGCCAGCGCCCTTGAGCAGGGTCACGCCGCCCCAGCGACGCTGCAGATTTCGCACTGCCTGAAACCGGTTGGCGGTAACTTCGACAGTCTCGCAGTCCAGCAGCCTGGCCGCCTCGCCCGGGTGGGGTGTCAATACCCAGTTTGACCGCGAAAGATTCACGCGGCTATCGGCACTCCCGTCATTTCCCTCTGCGTCACCGAATTCGCTGGATATTAATCCGGCAGCCAGCAGGTTCAGACCGTCCGCATCTACAACCAGCGGCGTGTTGCGCAATTCCTGAACCCGCAGGACCAGTCGCAGCATTTCCCGGGACCAGTCAGACTGTCCCAGTCCGGGCCCCACGACAATGACCGATGCCCGCTCCAGGAGACCGGCTACCCGCCCTTCGCTCTCTTCCGGATCCTCGGTGCCCAGCATCATGATTTCGGGCTGGCTTGCCAACAATCCGCTGCGATTTACCGACCGCGTAACGACGCTGACCAGGCCGCTGCCGACACGCAGTGCTGCACGGGCTGCCATCAGCGTAGCGCCGCCAAACCCGTAGTCACCGCCGACCACCACGGTGTGACCGAAGTGTCCCTTGTTCGACGACCGCTGGCGGGGCTGCAAGGACCGGGAAGCCTGTGGCATGTCAATGCGCAGGCTTGACGGCCCGGGAGACCGGGGAGAATGGTAGACCTGATCAGGCACATCCAGGTTACTGAACACCAGGCGGCCGCTGACATCGACGCCGTCTCCGGTGAGCAATCCCTGTTTCATGCCGATAAAAGTGATGGTCAGCGACGCCTGAACGGCGACACCAAGCACCATACCAGTGTCGGCACCCAGGCCCGAGGGAATATCCACTGCCAGTACCGGGAACGGTAATTCATTGATGGTGCCGATGGCCTCGGCGTATTTACCCGAAACCGGACGGTCGAGGCCGGTACCCAGCAGAGCATCCACAATAATCGTGTGGTCAGCGGGATAACCACCGGAATCCAGGAAATCGCTGCTCTTGAACCGGTTGACATGAACGCCTTTCTGTTCCGCAAACTGCCTGGCGCGTAGCGCGTCTCCCTGCAGGCTGTCCGGATCACCGACGGCAATTATTTCGGGATTGAGTCCAGACAGGCGGGCGAGCCCCGCGATCACGTATCCGTCTCCGCCATTGTTTCCGGCACCGGTAAAAATCAACAGGTGCCGGGCCTGGGGCCACTGCTCCTGCAATGTCTCGAAGGCTGCCGTGGCGGCCCGCTGCATCAGGGCAAAGCCTTCGATGCCGCAGTCCTGGATGGCGATACGGTCGAGCTCACGAACCTGAGCCGCCTGATAGAGCGCTCTTGGCAGTCGGGAAGTCTGGCTGACCATGGTATTCCGCGTGGTTATTTCCGGTCGAATTGCTTGATCAGGCGACGTACTACAAACAGCGAGGTTTCCAGATCGTCGAGGGAAATGTCTTCGGTCGCCTCGAGAGCCCACGGATCCTGTTCCTCGCGCAGCAGGTTATAGCATGTCTTACCGGCATCGGTCAGGTGCACCAGCATGGATTTCTTGTGCTTGGGATTGGGCACGTAGGACAGCAGTTCGTCCTCAACCATGGCATCGGTAATACGCTGCACCGCCTGCCTGGACTGCCCCAGCACCCGGGCAATACCCGGAACCGTCAATCCCCCGCTGGACAGGGCAACGGCACCGATTACCCGCCAGCGCGCACTGGTCAACCCGAGATCCCGTGTCATTCTGTCCCCCTCGGCGATGAGCAGCCCGTTGAGGCGGAACAGCGAAAGGACCAGGTCCAGAAAAACCACGCGCTTGGGGGAATGCACTTTCAATCTCCTGCTCGACGGCCGGGTGAGGTCCGCACTGAATTGCCACAATGTTTTTACTTACCTGCAGTTCCTGAAAACATGTTGTCATTTATGGCTCGGAATGTAAATACCAAACTGCAGGGCACGATGATCCGGCTACTGGCCAGGTTTGCGTCGACACCTTTCATGGCACTGTTGAGGCGAACACTGCTTTTTCTATACACTGCCGGGCAGGCATGTGGATCACTTGCTGTCATTCTCACCAGCAAGTCCGGGTATGGAAATGGATAGAGCGGCGATGGCTGGACGGGTATCGCGTTGGCATTGTCCCGGCGCGGGGATACGCGTTTTCCTGGGACTGCTCCTGCTGTTCTCCCAGGGAACCGTTAGGGGCGATAATCTGGCAGACGCGTACACGCTGCTGCGGACTACCGAGGTGGCCAGGGAATTCGAGCTGGCGGCCCGGCATCAGGCCGGCAATGTCATTCGCACCTTTTCCAGCATAGTGGCTACCTCCACGGACTACGAGCTGCCGGATTCGCTGCAGCAGGAAATGCTTCTCTGCTACGAGGAAGCTTTTGCCTGGCACCGTTTTGAGCCAGGAATAGCCATGATCTTTGCGCAAACCCTGAGTGCGGAGGAACTGGGACTGCTCATCGATTTCTTCAACGACAAGAGTGTCCCGCCACCCATGATCGAAACCTTTCGCGCGGTGATATCCCGGGCGGAAGAAATCGAACGGCTGGCAATGGATTACCTGGTCAAGCAATCAGCCGATTGCGAGCAGGCCAATGTGGCCCTGATCCTGAAGTTCCTCTCGGATCAGGGCTCGTAACGATTGACCGGGGAAGGACCGAAAGACAACCAGGTGTCATTGATCTGCTGATTAACCCCCGGCTGCTCCCAGTCGCAGACTCCGTCCGGGAAAATCGCCTGCAGGCGCTGCTTATCCGCGTCACTGAAGGTGACGGCGTAGTCATCGTAATCGATCGGCTTGAGCTGACACTTGAGAACATCGTTGCTCAGGGGCCCACCGGCAACCAGGCGCAGGCCGGCATGGGGCGGGTAGAGACTGTTGCAGCTGCCCTGGGTATTGTCAAAAAGGCGCTGCCGATCGTATTGGGGTTCTTCCACGATCCGCTCACCGTTGCCGGCAAAGCAATCGTCCTGCAGATCAGCGGGCCGGGCCCTGACAATCCTGTCCAGTATCGAGCCCTGGTCGTTGCCAGCCTGGATCCGGGCCAGCCATCGATCCATCAGTTCCAGGTTTTCAACAACCAGCGAGAGATCCCTGGCGTGCCTGCGCAGCACGTAATTACCGGCATGACCATTGTCCCGCACCAGCCTGGCCCGGGTAATGAAGGAATAGACGCTGGCGTGAAAATTACCGATATCATCCAGGTAGCTCCGGTCGTCGATAATGGGTACCTGGGACAATCCGGCACCACCGCTGGTTACCCTGCCGGTCTGGTAGGCAATGCGGACAGCTTGTTCATCGGCAACTGTCCGCTGCGGACGGGAATTGACATCGATGTCCCAGCCGCCGATCTTTTCGTTCAGGTCCAGGAAAAGCGCTTTGTCGATCAGCCCTTCATTCATGGCCTCGAGTCCATACTGAACGCCGACGTTGTCGTGGGGCGCTCGGGCGAAAGCCCTTGCCGTGGTGATATCGGCGTAAATTTTTTCACCGAAGATATTTCTCATGCCATCGTAAATAGAACACCTGGCGCCCTGAGGATTGGTCCGGGGGTGGTAGCGGGCAGATTGAGGAATAGGGGAAGGACAATCGTCCGGGGCAATGCGCCTGGGTCGTTCACCCAGCGACGTTTCACACAGGGACCACATGGACCAGCCACCGATAGCATTCCTGGTTTCGTCGCTGAAGTCCCTGGCGGGATCGTTGAGGTATTCCCTGAGGATACCCGCACACTCCTGGGCATCGGTAAAATACGTTACCGCGTCAGCGAAGGTATTGCTTGGCAGCAGGCCGTCGAGTATTCCCGGATAGGCACCGGCAATCAGCAACTGCTGCATGGCGCCACCGGAACTGCCGGTGCCAATGGTATAGCGCGGCACACCGTAGGTCTCAATGAAGTGCTCCTTCACCATCATCGCCGTTTCGGCTGACACCACGTCATTGCAGCCGCCCTGAGCATTGACATTGAGTGTCGATGACGCCACTGCGTACCCTTGCCTGAGCATGTAGTCCCGCAATACCCCGCCGGTGGCGGTTCCCTGAAAGTAACCCGCTTCACAGCCTCCGCCAAAGGTATAGACCAGCCTTTCATTCCAGGCACCCGGTTGACTCAGGGGCGAAGGCACCGCGTCGTCCGGGTTGTGTAACACGGCGATCTGGTAAATGGCGCGATTGATGGTACCGGTTTCAAGGCGGACGATGTACGGAGTCTCCACACCCTCGTTGGTCGTGGTGTAAGCGAGGTCAGCAGGCCGGGCCTCGATATCCGCCAGGGCCCTGAATTCCGGTTCTGTGGAGTTGGTGTGGTACACGTAATCCACCTGCCGGGGCAATGAACAGTCGCTGTCGATCATGGTGTCGTCGAGAAACTCGCCGTTGCCGATGGCGAACCGGCGTTTGCTGCCATTTTCGTCCGGCGCCAGCTGGCTTAGACAGAAATAGGGCTGTTGATGGGTGCCCGCAATGATGGGACCGGTTATCGGGTAGTTGATCAGGGGCAATTCCACGACTGCCTCGCCCAGCCTGACAGCGACGGAATTGGTGCCCAGGTTCAGACCGTTGATCAGCGCCCGATAGACAAAGAGATCGCCTTCCTGACTTACCGGGGCCATGGCGGTGGAACGGGCGATACCGTTGATCACCAGGGTCAGGTCGTCACTGTCGGCAGTGGATGCGGAGATTTCCACCAGGGCATCGCCACCACTGACCAAATAGGGTTTGTTGGACACCACCGACATCGTTAACTGCACCGGTTCGGCGGGAGATCGGTCACATCCGCCCAGCAGCGTGGCGAGTCCGAGTAACAGGGGCAGGCCCTTGAATGTTGTCATGACACCAGTCTCCGCGTTGCAAAATTATTGACCGTCACTTTACTGGAGGCGGGGCGGCATTAGCAATGGCAGCCTGATGCTGTTCTGCCAGGAGACCCGGCGACGCCGGCAGGAAGCGGTTGCCGGCGCGGCAACCCGGCCGACGGGCATTGGACCGGCCCGGCCGTTCAGTATCGATCCACGGCAGATCCCAGGGGCAGCTCGGTTTTATAGACCACCTGCTTCAGGGCAAAACTTGACTGGATATTGGCAACTCCGGGAGTGGTGGTGAGCTTTTCTGCCAGGAAATGTTCGTAGCTTTCCAGGTCCGGCACAACGATCCGCAGCATGTAATCGAAACTGCCGGTCATCAGGTAACACTCCATGACTTCCTCGTACCCGGAAACATGACTTTCAAACTGCTCAAGGCTGCTGCGCTCCTGGTTGTGGAGAGACACATTGACAAAGACACTGATCGGCAGACCGATCGCCCGGGCGTCGACAATGGCGGCATAACGCCTGATTATGCCCCGCTGCTCCAGGGACCTTACCCGGCGTAGACAGGGCGAGGGAGACAGGCCTACCTTGTCAGCCAGTTCGGCATTGGCCAGTCGACCGCTGTTCTGCAGGCAGCGAAGGATCTTGAGGTCAGTACGGTCCAGCGTGTTTACAGCCATTTTATGCCTCATTCATCGCCTATTGTGATTTATTATTTCAATATAGGCGGCTAATATAGAACAATTTGCAATCCTGTGCAGCCTGGGACGGTTATAATCAGGCAGAGGTTTCCCAGGCAACTACAGTGGAATGACAGTACTATGTCACATAAACAGAACCCGGCGCAGGGCCCGGAGGCCGATTTGCCGGAGTGGCTGGACGCACTGGCGGATGTTTACCGCCATCACGGCCGGGAAGGAGTCAATACGATTCTCTCCGGGCTTCGCAGCTGGAGTTATGAACACAATATTTCCCCTGCCCGGTCCCAGCTCAACACGCCCTACCTGAACACGGTGTCGTTGGCCGAACAGCCCGTATATCCCGGTGATCTGGAACTGGAAAAGCGTATCGAAAACATCAATCGCTGGAATGCCATGGCCATGGTATTGCAGCAACAGGACCGTGGCTCCGGTGTCGGCGGACATATTGCCACCTACGGTTCCGCTGCCACCCTGATGGAAGTTGGATTCAATCACTTTTTCCGCAACCGGGACGACAGCTACGGCGGTGACCTGGTGATACTGCAGCCCCACACCGCACCGGGAGTCTATGCCCGGGCTTTTCTGGAAGGCCGGCTCAGTGAGGAACAACTGTGCAACTTCCGGCGGGAACTGCAACCCGGTGGCGGCCTGCCTTCTTATCCTCACCCGCTCTCTCTTCCTGACTTCTGGCAGGTACCCAATGCATCCATGGGTCTTTCCACCCCCACTGCCATCTACCAGGCACGGTTTGCCAGGTACCTGGAAAATCGAGGATTGAAACCTTCCATGGGTGGCAAGGTATGGTGCTTTATCGGCGACGGTGAATGTGACGAACCCGAGGTGCTGGGCACTATCAACATCGCCGCCCGGGAGAAACTGGATAATCTGATCCTGGTGATCAATTGCAACCTGCAGAGACTGGACGGTCCGGTACGCGGCAATGGCAAGATCATCCAGGAACTGGAGGCCAGTTATCGCGGTGCGGACTGGAATGTTATCAAGGTTATCTGGGGAGGCGGCTGGGACAAGCTGCTGGCCATGGACGAGCATGGCACGCTGCGCCGTCGCATGGAAGAATGCCTCGACGGCGACTACCAGCGCTACTCCATCCTGCCGGGAAATCGCCAGAGGGAGCACTGGGTTCATGGCAATGCCGAGCTGGAAAAAATGATGGATTCCCTCAGTGATGACGAGGTCAAGCGCATCAAGCGGGGCGGTCAGGACGCGGAAAAAATCTATGCCGGCTATCATCGAGCCCTGCAATGCCAGGGACAACCAACGGTTATTCTCATCAAGACGGTAAAAGGCGACGGTATGGGAGCAGATGCCGAGGGCCGCAACACGGTACACCAGAAGAAAAACCTGGGGCCTGAAGAAAGGCTGGAGTGTGCCGGGAATTTCGGTATTCCGCTGGATGAAGAAGCTATTGTCAATGCCCGTTTATACAGGCCCGATGAGAACAGCCCGGAATTGCGCTACCTGCGGGGCAGGCGGAAAAAGCTGGGGGGTTACCTGCCCGCCAGACGGGAAAGCTGTCCCACTGTCCCGGCACCGCCACTGCAGAGCTTTGCGTCGATAACCAAAGGCTCGGAAACACGGTCACAGTCGACAACGCTGGTCACTGTTCGCCTGCTATCTGCACTGATGAAGGATCGGCAGCTAGGCAAGTATATTGTTCCTATCGTTCCAGACGAAGCCCGGACCTTCGGTCTGGACGCCCTGTTCCGTATTGCCGGTATTTATTCTTCAACTGGTCAGAAATACACACCCGTCGACGCCGACAGTATAGTCTCGTACCGGGAGGCCGAGGACGGTCAGATCCTGCAGGAGGGAATCTGTGAGACAGGTGCCATGGCTTCATTCCTGGCTGCCGGCTCCGCTTATTCCATCCACGACCTGCCGATGATCCCATTCTATTTCTTCTACTCTATTTTCGGATTTCAACGGGTTGGTGACATGCTGTGGAGCTGCGGCGACATGAAATGCCGTGGCTTCCTTATCGGTGGCACTGCCGGAAGAACAACCCTGAACGGCGAGGGCATTCAGCATCAGGATGGTCACTCCCCTATTCTTGCCAGCACCTATCCCAATCTGAAAATTTACGACCCGGCATTCGGCTACGAACTGGCGGTCATCGTGCGTGATGGCATTCAGCGCATGTATGCCGACCAGGAAAATCTTTTCTACTACCTGACTGTCTACAACGAAACCTATCCCATGCCTGCCATGCCCGGTTCCGAACCGCAGTCCAGCTCGCAATTCGAACCCTCGACCGGAATTGAACAGGGCATCGTTCGCGGTGCCTACCTGTTCCGTGATGTCGAGACACCTGCGGAAGGGCAGGACCCGGGAAACCGGCTGACCCCCGGGAAACAGCGCATTGCAGGTCCGACAGTAAATCTGCTGGGCAGCGGCTCGATCATGCAGCAGGTTCTGGCTGCGGCGGATGTTCTGGCAGGCATGGGACTTGTCGTCAGGATCTGGAGCGTCACCAGTTACTTCGAACTGGCGCGGGAAGCGCAGCATTGCGAACGCTGGAACCGTCTCCACCCACTGGCAGAACCCCGTTCAGCCTATCTCCACCAGCTTTTCCCCGATCGCTCCGAGGTCTTCGTTGCCGTCACTGATTACATGAAGTCACTGCCGCTGGCGATAGCCCCCTGGATGGGCCCCAACTACATGACCCTGGGTACCGATGGTTACGGACTCAGCGAATCCAGGGAGGCATTACGGACTTTTTTTGAAATCAACAGCGACTACATCGCTCACGCGGCCCTCACCGGCCTGCTGCGTTCGGCGGCCATCGACCCGGAAACGTTTAAAACACTGGCTGCCGGGGTCGCCATCGATCCGGAAAAGGCTGATCCGGTGGAGCGATGAACCGGCTGGATCATTGCCCTGGGTGATCGGCGGACGGTAAACCGGTGGGAAAACAGCAACCCCGGGCTGATCTCTGGACAAACCAGGGTCCACGTCCTACCCTTCAGCCATGCCATAAACCCAGACATCGAAGCCCGACCATGCCAATCCCTAAAGCGTCCACCCTCGTCATCAGCGGTTTGTACCTGCTGTGCCTGTTGTCAACATCCCCTCTTCTGTCCCAGACTTTGTTCGTGGACAATTTACTGGATACCGAAGCTTGTACCGATTATCAGCCTGTTATCCGTCGTTGCGGCACCGGTGATGCTGTCGCCTTCAACTCCATTCATGCTGCCGCCACGCGCGTAGACGCCGGCACGACGGTTCTCATTCAACCTGGCACATATACCGGAGGAATTGTTGTCCGGCGAGGGGGTACTGCGTCGGACCCGGTAATTTTCAGATCCATAGGGCCAGGAGTCACCATTTCTGGCAGTGGCGAGAACAGGGATGCTTTCTACATCACAGAAGCCGATTTTGTCCAGGTGGACGGAGTCACCATTGAAGATGCCAGGCGCGCCGGGTTGCGCATCTCCCTGTCGGACCACGTGGAAGTAAGGAATTCGACATTCCGCAATAACGGCTCCTGGGGTATCTTTTCCGACTTCAGCGACTACACCCTGGTCGAGAACTGCGAAGCGTCCGGGTCACGTACCCAGCATGGAATTTACATCAGCAACTCCAGCGACTATCCCACAATCAGGGCCAACCGGATATTCGACAATGCGGCGGCCGGAGTGCATATGAACGGTGACGCCAGCATGGGAGGTGATGGCCTGGTATCACATGCGGTGATCGAGAAAAACGTGATTTATGAAAACGGCCGGCGTGGTGGTTCCGCCATCAACCTCGATGGCGTCACTGACAGTCTTATCCGCAATAACCTGCTGTTTGACAATCACGCCAGTGGCATATCGCTGTACCGGATCGACGGCGCCGATCAATCCCACTCCAACCAGGTGCTTAACAACACCATCGTCAACGGACGGTTCTCCCGTTGGGCGTTGAATTTACCCAGTACCCGGGACAACCGGGTATTCAATAACATCATACTCAACAAAAACCGTTTCCGCGGCAGTATCTCCGTGGGGCTGCCGGTGGACGACGGCTTCGAAAGCAACTACAACGTGCTGATGGACCGATTTGAATTGAACGATGATCTGCCGCGCTCGCTTAATCTCCAGCAGTGGCAGGACCTTGGCTATGATGGTAATTCACAGCTCGGCGATCTGCGCTACCTGTTCGTGGATCGCACTGGAGGAGATTATCGACCAGCGCCGAACAGCGAGGCCCTGGATTCCGGGAAACCACTGACCGGCGAGGTGGTGGACGACATTGACGGCAGGCTGCGTCCATACAATGGTGCTTACGATATCGGTGCCCATGAATGGCATCCGTGAACACCGGTCAGGACTGCTGTTGAGTCAGTGGGTCAGTGGGTAAGAGAGTACATCAGGTAGTTGATACCCAACTGGTAGGCAGCGTTGGCATAGCGTGTCGGGTAAGCCGGGTGGTAAGTGTGTTCCCAGCCATCACCCATATCCGAGTTCCAGTTGATCAGGACCATGACCCGGCCTTCATCGTCAAGAATGGCATGATTGGTTGCATAGTCCACGTCCTGTTCCCCGTACTGGTCCGATCTGCCCAGGGCCGGAATCATCTGTGCGCCATCGATATCGTAGTAGACGTGATAAATTTCGTGGTCCGGCGGCAACTGCACAATCTGACGGTCCGGAAACACCTGGGTGAAGGCAGTGAGGAAATTGTTCCACTGCTGCGTGCCCCAGAAATCGTCAATCAACAGAAAGCCACCTCGCAGCAGGTACTCTCTCAGGTTCTCTATTTCCTTGGGCGCGAAGTTGACGCCACCGGCCTGACCCACCTCCAGCATATACAGAAACGGGTAGTCGAAGATCCCGTCGTCATCCAGCCGCAGCACAATGGGGTCGCTCATCACGCGAATATTGGTAAGCCGGGAAACGCCGCGAAGGAAATTCATGTCCGCGTCGGGGAAATCGATAGCCCAGGTACCACCGCCAAAGCCACCGAAACCGCGAAATCCTCCACCGTAATAAGTATCGAACTGCACCCTGACAAAATTGAATTCACCACCGCGATCATAATCGGGTCGGTAGGGATCCACCTGCAGCGGTACCTGGGCTGAAGAATAGCCGGAGATCAGGAGAAAACTCCACAGGAGGACTTGCTTGATAGTCGTGGTGATCATGGCCTTACCGTGGGATGTGTGTCCGGGTGTCGAGTGTAGCTCAGTTACCGCGGCTTTTTCCAACTCGCCGGCGACCTCCCTGATAGTTCTGTCGCATGTCGAGTCATCCGGCGGCGGCGGTAACCGGCGCCGGCTTTTTTCGGAAAAAAGGGAAACCTGCGGACTCGAAAGGTGTTTCACTGCTAGCGGGCCAGGCTGGCGCAGTAGTCTTCATCGCTTATCGCCGGTGTAAACCAGATGTAGTCGAAAGGCAGTTCGTCTGAAAATGCCTGCAGGTAGTCTTCCGGTTCCTCGGACTCGGGACTGACTTCCATCAGCGCCAGTGAAACCACCGAGTCGGGCTCTACACCAGGTTGCAGTGCTAACAGGTATCGCGGAACGCCCAGATCCCGGCGAACATGATAGTTGCCGGCAACCAGAATATTCAGTTTTCCTGCCAGGTCCCGATGGCCCAGGCTCAGTGCCATCTGTCGGTCCCGGGCCTGCTGTACTCTCACCATGGCGGGAAACTGGCTGGCGGGCAACATGTTGCAATGACTGGCGTCAATCTCGCTGTTCAGCTGTTCCAGGGCATCGGCGTCCAGTACGCCGGCGATATCGGGATCAGGCTGACTGGCATAGACCTCGGACACCGTGGCACTGCTGATATTGGCAGACTTTACTTCCACCCCCGCGGCCACCGGTTCTGCTATCAATGGACCGTAGTGGGACCAGTCCCATCCCTGTTCGTCCCATTGCAGCGCGTTTCTAAGAGAATCCAGGGTTTCCGCGTGCTGCCGCTCCAGGTTTGACAGCTGCCCATCATTGTCGGTATCCAGCATTTCAAACGATACCGAAGCAACCAGTTCGCGATCCAGCAGAAAGCGCAGGAGGCGCTGCTGAATGCGGTGGTGATCGGGGTTGTCGTGCTTTTCACCCAGGAGCAGGTAACGACTGTTGACCAGGTTCTCAGCCAGCGCCGACACGGGTATCTGCCGTCCTTCCCGGCCACTCCAGATCGTACCAACCAGGGGATGCCCGGTGTAGAGTGGTGATTGCCAGCTGTCCACGGTGGCCAGGTCCAGCCCGGTTTCGGACAGGCGACTACCTGCCTGTTGAGCACAGGCGGTCAGCGTCAGCATTACCGCCACGACGGCTGGCAGCAGTCGTGGCGCCCTGACCATGAGCCGGGCAGCGCTGCTCAATCCAGGCCTCCCCGATCCAGCCAGGCCTCGTAAATTTCATCGTTCCAGAAACTTTGAAAATAGGCAATCGCCGCGCTTTTTTCCTCGTCGCTCAACTGGTCCTCGAAAGGGGGCATCTGCCCCCCGTAGGGGATCCCGCCGGTGTTAATCACATCCAGCAATTGCGCCAGGGGATGATGCCAGGCGTGGGCAGAGCCATTCAGCGGTGGTGGTGGAAACGATCCATCCGGCAGGCGAGTACGCCAGTCTTCAGTCAGGCCCTGCGCAGAGTCCCCGTGGCAGTCGGCGCAGTGCTGCGCAAACACGCTGGCGCCGCGTTCAACCTGAGCACTGCTGTACCAGCGCTGCGCGGCAGCAACCTCGTCGGCGGATTCCATGACAATGGTGTTTTCCACGACACTGTCGTCCTGACATCCTGCGGTTACCAGCAACACCAGCAGTGCCATGGGGAGTCTGGCGCCGATGTCCCACTTTTTTCTCGGAGGCCGTGCAGGGTATATCGGTCCGTCCTGTGAATGGAGTGTTCCCTGGCTGGGGTCAATTATCGATTCAGTGTTCATTGTGGTTTTCGCTTCGGGTAGTCAAAGTCGATGAGATTCGCTTCGCCGAATTCGACGTCGGCCCAGTTTTCCGCGGGCAGGCTGAGTTCAACCAGGCCGCTGGTGGGAATGTTATCGATGTCGGATCCACTCATTTTGTTGACGAATTCGGTTATGGCCGGATTATGTCCCACCAGCATAGCAGACCTGACATTCTCATCCAGCAGGTGAACCGCCTTGAGGAACATGGCAACACCGGCAAAATAGAGTTCCGGGTTTGCACCGATTGCGTCTTCAGGAAAGCCGATTTCCCGGGAAAACAGCATGGCCGTGGTCTTGGCGCGGACTGCCGGGCTGGTGATGATGCATTCCACGGTTCGTCCCTGCTGGACAAAACGCTTCCCCATTTTACCAATATCAGCCAGGCCCCGACCGGCCAGTGGCCGTTCGAAGTCCCGAAGTTCAGGCTGTCCCCAGCTGGACTTTGCGTGTCGCAGTAGATACAGGGTTTTCATCTATTGACAGGGACCGGCTCGATCTGGAATCAGTCAAGGTCAGCGGCAATTGATTCGGCTTCAGCCAGGATGCGCAGAAGATTTCCGCTCCACAGCAGACCGATATCCCGGGCCGAGTAACCTCGCCTGACGAGTTCCATGGTGATATTAAAGGTTTCCGTGGCGTCATCCCATCCGGTAACACCGCCGCCGCCACCAAAATCTGAAGAGATGCCTACGTGGTCGATACCAATGAGGTTCACGGCATAGTCGATGTGATCGACAAAATCACTGACCGAGGCCGCCGGCCAGGTGGCGTTGATTTCATCAATCCGGGCCTGATAGCGGTCTTGATCTGCGGGGGAAAGGCTGGCGCGTGGTGAGCCGGGACCGATGCCGAATTGCGCTTGCAGCGCATCCAGTGCCGCGATCCTGGCCGTCGGTACCGGTTTTACATAGCCACCGAAGGCGACGATGTGCACAACTCCGCCGTTGTCACGCAGTGCCAGCAGTTGTTCATCGTCCATGTTGCGCGGATGGCTGGCAACCCCCGTAACGCTGGAGTGGGAGGCGATTACCGGGGCCCGGGAACGGCGGGTGGCATCCAGCATGGTCTGGCGGGATACGTGGGATACATCCACCAGGATCCCTAACCGGTTCAACTCGTCAACGACAAGATTGCCAAAGTCGCTCAGCCCACCGTGTTCCGTTGCACTGTCGCCGAACTGTGGCCGCGGTTGCGCTGAATCTCCGATATCGTTGTGCCCGTTATGCACCAGGGTCATGTAGCGTGCGCCCCGGCGACGAAAGTCTTCCAGCACCGTCAGGTCCTGCCCCATGGCAAAGCCGTTTTCTATGCCGATCAACGCAACCAGCTTGCCCTGTTCATGCAATGTCATTGCCTCACTGGCAGTTGTCGCCAGGCCAATTCGTTCCGGGTAGAGATCGTCAGTCATGCGGTGAATGGCATCGAACTTGGCCAGCGCATCCCGGCGCACCCTGGCATAGTTTTCCGGTGTCCTGAACAGCTGGCCGACGTAGACGATGAAGAAGGCGGCGTCCAGTCCACCGGCAGCCATCTTGTCGAGATCCACCTGGGCACCGGGACGACTGGCGGGATCGACATTTCCGGTGGCGAAACTGACGGGAATATCGACGTGGGTATCAAGGGTCATTACCTGCTGGTGTATCTGCCGGGCACGCTCCTCAAGATCATTGACATCCGCATCAGCGGAGATTCCCTGCGCCAGGGTTGGGGATATCCACAGGCACGCCAGCAGCAGGGCAAGGTGCATTCTCATGAGCAGTTTCATTCCTTTCTGGTATTTCCCTGCGTGGCAGGCAGACTGCGCGGCAGGCCGTTTAACCCCGTCATCGACAGTCAGAAAACAGCACCACTGACACGCCCGCAACGGCCGGCAGGTCAGTTAGTAAGTTCCGTCATGCGTTCCCGCAGCATGCCAAGGATCTGGTTCAACTCGCGAAAATACTGACTTTCAGCGGCCACCGCGTTCATCTTCTCGGTGAGAATTTCAAACTCGGGTTGCAGCTGCTGAATGAGGGCTTCCTGGTTCACCAGCACGTCCGTACCCATCTGGTTTTCCTTGGCATTATCGCCACGTCGCTTGATCAGGAAATCCGGTTCACAGGCATCCCGGGAGATGTTCGAGCCGGTGGGTTTGTAACTGTGGCAGATAATATCGAAACGGTCGTCTTCGTTCAGGAGATTGTAGACCCGGTAGAACTCGGTCTGAATGCGTTCGATCTGGGCACGCAACTCCGGAACCGAGAGATCCTCGATGACAATGGGTTCGTCTTCGGCGGCCGCGGCGCCGCCGGACAGGGTCAACAACAACATCAGAGCGGCCCAGGGGAAAGCGAGGCTGGCAATAGCACCAGGCACGGTTTTCCCCGTCGATCCTGATCCGCCACTGACGCTGTCGGCGACGGTGCTAAAAACGCTCAAACAGGCTTTATTCATGAAGTTTTCCTCGTCTGCACAGGGGTCAGCAGGATTCAGCAGCTCGAGTATAACGCCACCCGGCGTAAAGTACGACGATACCGGGCCCAAATTCCCCGAAACGTCGCTGTCGCGCCTTGAACCTCCCGGGTTCCAGGAATTCCGTAAACCGGTTCCGGTCCAGGTCCGGTCACTGAACCGCTTGTCAGACTCCGCGCCGGGAGCTACTATTTTCTGTCCTTTTCCAATAAAACAATAATAAGCCATGGCTGTCCGACGGTTTCTCCGGCATGGCTCCGGTTTTACCCGTTGAAGTAATCGCCTGCAGATAGCCCGCGTCGGGCAGTAGGCCTGGCATTCACGGCGCATTAACGGCAACCACCGGCAAGATGACCCGGCCATCGGAAAACACCGGCTCCCTTGGCCTGATCCTGCGGCCAGCGGGCGGATCAGGGAAATCCCGGACCGACAGGCTGAACCGACCACTGGAACAATAAACACCAACAACCAGGTCACCAAAAAAAGAGGTCTTTCCCGATGAAAACAGCATCCTGCCTGCTTTTAGCCGGCCTGTTCCTGGCATCCTGTGCCGCCAGCAGTGACGGCATCCCGAACTTCGAGCGCATGAGCCTGGCGGAACTGGCCAATTACAACCGCGACCGTCCCCTGGCCCAGATGATAGTCTGCTCGGAGGACAATCGGTCCTTCAGCAGGGTCCGGCGGCGGCGCTGCATGACCGTCGAACAGAGGTATGGATCCGCCGAGCAGGCATCACAGCTTGGCGTACTCAACCAGCTGCCGGGCTACGGCACCGCCGAGTAGCGACAATTCCGGATTCAAGACGGTGGCCGGTACCGGCAGGCTGCCGGCTGCCAAGTAGACCCGGACCACCCCCCCAATTCCCGAAATCAACCCGGCTTTTCCGGTAAACATAACCATCATCCGTCCGATAACCTCATACCTGATGCAATTTTTAGGGAGACACTCATGCGTTCAGAAAACAGGCTCCTGTTCCTGTCTTCACTGTTATTACTGGTTACCGGTCAAGTCGCGGCTCAACAACCCGGTGATCTTGTTACCGAGATTGAGCTAGGCGCTATTTTAACCTCCGGGAACACTGAGGAAAGGAACGTCGCCTATGGCGTTACCGTGGACTGGGTACGCAACGGCTGGGAGTACCAGGTGACCTCGGACGGGCTGCGCAATTCGCGGAATGGAACTACCACGGCACAGCGTTTCTACCACGTGGCCAGGAGCCGACGCGAGATGTCAGCAACCAGTTATTTCGTGGTTCGAGGTGCCTACGAAGATGACCGGTTTAATGGCTACGACTACCAGACGGATATCACCGCCAGCTATGGTCGAAGCTGGCTGAACAACATCGACAATATGAGCCTGGACACGGATATCGGTCCTGGTTACCGGGTTTCTGAAAGCGACGAGGCCAACCTCAGCGAACTGATCATGCGCGTGGCCGGCGAATACGAGTGGGGCGTGTCCGAGACGGCAAATTTTTATCAGAACGTGGCACTGGAGTATGGCCAGGATTCGAATATTTACCGGACTGAAACTGGCGTGGAAAGCGAAGTGATGGAGAACATATCCCTTCGATTTTCCATCAACATACGCTATCAGACCGAAGTTCCGGACGACAGAAAAAAGACCGATACGCAGACCGCCGTCACCCTGGTGTGGACTTTCTAGGGCCTGTTTCGCGCCGCGGCATCGTTGTCGCGCCTGCCAGCGACGACAGCCATCGCCGGCGCACGACACTTCGCCACGGCACGCGACGGACTCGCGCAGAAGGCGTATAACAACAGTCAGAGGATCCCTGGGTCATTCACTATGTTGCCTGCAGTCCGCTTTTACTGGTTCATCACGCTGGTAGCGCTACCCTTCAGCCTGACCTGGCTTCTGGTGGTGACATCAGGCTCCATAGGCCTCGCCGATCTCGCTGACCACCCGTTCCAATTAATTCTGTTCCTGCTGTTCCTGGGCTATGCGATTCTGGGTTTCTGGGAAATGAAGCGGGCTCCCAACAACCTCCGGCGCAACTATCCGGTACTGGCCAATATCCGCTATCTTCTGGAAATCATTCGCCCGGAAATTCAACAATATTTTATTGCCAACAATACCGAGGAAAGACCGTTCAACCGGGAGCAGCGCAACATTGTCTACCGCCGTGCCAAGGGGCTCAATGATACGCTGCCCTTCGGTACCCAGCAGGATATCCTGGAACAGGGATATAGAAGCCTGCATCACTCTATCAACGCCACCACGGTTGAGAAGGAGCATTCCCGGGTGACGGTGGGTGGACCGCAGTGCAGCAGACCCTACAGTGCCTCGCGCCTCAACATTTCCGGAATGAGTTTCGGTGCACTCAGCGCCAACGCCATCGCCGCCTTGAATCGGGGAGCAGCCCTTGGCGCTTTCGCCCACAACACCGGTGAAGGCAGCATCAGCCCCTACCACCTGGCTCACGGCGCCGATCTCATCTGGCAGCTGGGCACCGGTTACTTTGGCTGCAGAACTGCCGATGGTCGACTCGATGACCGGGAATTTGCCCGTAAGTCCGCCCTCGACGTAGTGAAAATGATCGAGATAAAAATATCCCAGGGTGCCAAGCCGTCTCATGGCGGGGTGTTACCAGGGGCCAAGGTCACCGAGGAAATTGCCCGCATACGGACCGTCGAAGTCGGCCAGACCATCGTTTCTCCGGCCCGCCACCCGGAATTCAGCACGCCACGTGAATTGATGCATTTCATCGCCCGGCTGCGCAATCTGAGCCATGGCAAACCCATTGGTTTCAAACTCTGCATAGGACGAAAGAGTGAATTCATGTCCATTGTGAAAGCGATGAGGGAAACCGGAATTCTGCCGGATTTCATCACCGTGGATGGTGCCGAAGGTGGCACCGGGGCAGCGCCTGTTGAATTCTCCAACCGCCTGGGTACGCCCTGCCTGGAAGCGACGTTTTTCGTTCACCAGGTCCTGGTGGGCGCCGGCTTGCGGGACAGGATAAGCGTTATCAGTGCCGGCAAGACTGCCACCGGGTATGACATGCTGGAAAAAATCGCGGCAGGTGCGGACATGGTGAACGCTGCCCGTTCCATGATGCTGGCCCTGGGCTGCGTTCAGTCACTATCCTGCAATACCAATCACTGCCCCACCGGTGTCGCCACCACGGACCCACGTCGCGGACGGGCCATCGATATCCAGGCCAAGGGCAGACGTGTATGCAACTACCATCACAACACCATGCACGCGTTCCTGGAACTGTGCGGAGCCCTGGGCTACCAGAACCCGTCGCAGCTGAAAGCCAGCGACATCGTCTGTCGCCACGACGCCGGGTACCGCTATTTCGATGAAATCCACGAGACTTTGCAACCCAACCAGTTGTTGGACAGCAGTGCTCCCATCAGTTACCTGGAACACTGGACCCGGGCGGATCCCGACCGATTTTGAGTTTGAATCGCAAATCCAGGTGTTCTCAGCCTCGGCATCCCTGTCCCGGAAGTTGGCTTCGAGCCCTGGCCGCAGTCTCGACCCTCAGCGTATTGAGGCTCGATCCGAAAATCAGCAGCCTTTACAGGTTTGCAGCGATAGCGCAAACTGAATCACCATGAAAAACCCTGCACTGATCCGTCATGGCCTGACGGTGGTTTTATTGCTGATTAACTTACCGCTCCAGGCTGATCAGAACGATCCCCGCCTGGACCGGCTGTTCGAGATTCTGCGGGAGACCAACAGCACTCCCGTCCTGGCTGAAGTCGAAAGTCAGATCTGGACAATCTGGTATCAGCATCCGGACAATGATGCCGAGGCGTTGCTGGTGGCCGGGGACAGGTTGATGAATTCAGGCTACTACCGGGAAGCTCTACAGGTGTTCTCCTCGCTGATCGACAGACACCCCGGATTTGCCGAAGCCTGGAACCGGCGCGCCACCCTGCACTACCTGGCGGGAAATCTGGATCGGTCAATCGAGGACGTTCAGAAGACCCTGGAACTGGAGCCCCGTCATTTTGGCGCGCTGTCAGGCCTGGGCCTGGTTTATCTGAGGCAGGACAATCTCATCGGGGCGCGGGACGCCTTCGAACAGCTTCTGGACATCCATCCCAACAGTCCGGCTGCCCGGCAGAATCTGGAACGCGTGCTGCAGTCCCTGCGCAGCAGGTTTATCTGATTCCGGTAATCCTTCCTAATTGACCGCAGGCCGGTGGTCCGGCGACAACCCCGGTACAGGGCATTCGCGGATTCAGGCCCGCGTTTTCCACTGCCGATAGTACAGCGCCAGTAGAACCGGTTGAACTTAAGGAACCTTTTATTAATCAGAGGTTCCTTAAAACCAAAAAAGTGGCGCAGTTCGTCACAACGCCACTTTTTATTTATAGGTCAGATAGTTATTTATAGGTCAGATAGTTTATGGTTCAGATGAGGGTCGGAGGCAGTCCGGGCCGTTATTGACGGCTGCCGGTTACGCCAAAGGCGCCGAAGTCGCTGCCGAATTCACCGCTCATGGAATCCCCGTCCACGGTGCCGGCAAACGAAAGGTTGATGCTCTGCCCCTGGGCCTCGATAGCCGTGTTAAAGCTGACGGCATTGCCTTCCATGATAATACCGCTGATTGCTTGAGATCCCATATCGCTGGACATGCTGCCGGTACCGTCCTCGGATATAACCAGGACTGCCGGCAGGGCACCCAACGGAGTATTCATCTCGATATCCCAGGCACCGACCGCCGCGGGAGGGGCAGACGCGCAGCCCGCCAGAAACACGGTCAACGCCACCAGAATTCCACCGATAAGATTTTTCATAAGCTTTGTACCTTTTTGTCCACTTTAACTATGATTTACGAGTATTGCGAAACGCTATCGTGCAGCTGCCTGCTGTTGCGTCCTGGTTCTGACTATCGAATTGCGTGACGATAAAAAATCGTTACACCTGCCACCAATCCTGTTTCCAGCGGAAATTCCTGCCTGCAACGCAATGTTGTTCCAATGAAAACGAGGTCCTATTGTCCGCTATATTGCCGGCCAGTCAACCTGTTTTAGGGAACCTCTGACTATTTAGGGGTTCCGTGGAACCTCTGATTAATCAGGGAAATACTCTGGCTTTCAGGCGAGTGCACTGACAAGGCGCCCTGCCGCCGGCAGGCGTCGGCCTGTCAAGGCGAGGCAACCCTTATAAGCCATCATAAGCCAACAAGGGCAGTGGGCTCGCCTGAACGCCCCTTCGGACAGGGCCCGCCCGGGATGGTTGCTACACCGGGAGACCCTGCAAGACACGTCAACCGGGCCGAATCAGGCGCTAACCCGAAGTCCACGCAGTCAACCAGTTTCGGCCTGTCCGGGTAAAACCCAGTTCTGCAAGCCCCTGCTCCAGGCCGGTCATATGCGCCGCGCCGTAGTAGATACTGATACGTTGCAGCTGCGGGTTCTGCAACACCTCACTGAGGACGTCCAGTGCCGCGCCGTTACGATCGTCCAGAATGGTGGTGCCCCGGCCGGTAATTGCGGCCAGGCTGCCCTCGGACGCCGCCAGGCTCCGGGCCAGCAGATACCGGAATGCTTCCTGCCTGTCCGGCCGGGCGAAAAGTCGCAGGATATCCGTCAGAGACAGCTCCAGCAGTGCGTCGGTTTCAGCATTTCCAGGCTGTTCCAGGTTATCAAGCTCCATCAACACCAGGGCCAGAAACGCCGAGAACAGGGTTTCACCCTTTGCTGCCATCAGGGCATCCAGTTCGTCGGGTTCCAGATCGGCGTGAATGAAGTTCGGCCTGGCATAATTGATCACGTCCAGCTGGTAGCTCAGGCCCAGCAGGTTGGTCATACTGGTCTGCAGAAAACCGATAACCCCGGTCCCTCCCCTGCGACCACTGCCGTCAGGGCGCACATTCTCCTCCGCAACCAGTTCGTAGAGCACGGCGTCCCTGGTGGTAAAATAAGCGTTCAGCCCGTCATAGTAAGCCTGTTCGGCAAGGTGTACCGTTGCTACCAGATCCACTTCGACACCCGCCTCGTTCCGGTAAGTGGTAACAGCGGCCTGCAGTTCTCCGGCAAACTCGCCGTCACCCGGAATAAAACGGAGAAATCCCGGCTCCTGACCATTGGCCATGGACTGGCCGACAGCCGGCACCGTGACCAGGAAGTAAATCAGCGCGGTGACGAGAAACGAGGGAGCGCCGATTCCGGCTTGAACTGGCTTTGCTGTACCCATGCTCGCAGTATACCAGTGACCAACCCGTCTCTCAGCCGGCTGCGACAGAATCCTGTGCACCCCAGGCAAGTTCCAGTATTTCCAGTACATCCCCGGCAGACTCGATGGCCCGGGGATTGCTTTTTACCACCGGGTGCTGGCTGGCCAGGTCGGCGATTCGCGGCAGCTCGTCCCGGGCAACACCGGCATCCCGCAGGGTTTGTGGCAGACCGAGCCTGCCCACAAGGGCCCTTACCGTGTCAGGTGCACTGGCCGACATCGCTCCCAGGGCCGCATTGATCCGGTGCTGACGCGCACCGTTGACCTCGCTGTTCCAGCGCAGAACCGCCGGTAACATGATGCAGGACGTGATGCCGTGGGGGACTCCGCAAACTGCACCCAGCAGATAGCCGATGCCGTGACTGGCACCATGGCGTACCTTGCCGAGTCCACAACAGGCCAGCCAGACAGCCTGTTGGCTGAGGCTGCGTAATTGCAGGTCCGCCGGATCATCACAGGTTCCGGGCAGGCTGCTGGCGAACAACTCCATGGCATGGAGAAAGTGGCCCTCGAGGAAACTGTGTACATCTGGCGAACAGTAGCCCTCCACGGCATGATCCAGCGATCGGATCGCCGTGGACAGCCACAGCCAGTCCGGTGTCAGTCGGCATAGCAGTGGATCGTAGATGATCACCTGGGGACAGAGATCCGGCCCCCGGTAACCCTCCTTCAGGGATCTGGCGGGATCGGTCACGCCGGCGTTGTTGCTGAATTCGGCGCCGGACAGGGTAGTCGGCACCGCGATCTGGCGCAGCCGCGACGGCCCGTCGAAGAGGCGGAAGTCGCCGCAACGGGGGCCACGACTGCCGTCAGCGAACTGGGCATAGGCAAGCAATTCCGCCTCGGTGCGGATATCCTGGTCCAGCGCCAGCTGCACGGTCTTGGCGGCATCGATTACCGAACCCCCGCCGATGCTGACCAGTAAATCCGTCTTCACCCCGGCGGCGCGTTCGATAGCGGCCATTACCGCCGGCCTCGGGGTGTGGGCCGGCATGTCCGTGAACACATCGGCCAACCGGTTGCCCAGCGCCTGCCGAAGCCGCTGAATCACATCGCTGTTCCGGGAAAGCGTTCGCGAAGCAATGACGAAAACGCGTTCTTTGTCTCCGCTGGCAACCTGTTCCGCCAGGCAGGTGACTGCGTCGACTCCCTGAAAGACGGTTTCCAGTTTCGGATAGTCAAACGTTATGCGGCGCAGCTTGTCTGACATTGCCGACGTCTCCCCACCACGGGTTTCAATCAATGCCAGTGACCAGGTGTTGCCTGCTCCGTTCTGGCGGGCCAGTCCCGGTATTTCCGGCGTCGGGTAATCGCCATACCATGGGCTCACCGGGCTGACAGCGTGGTCCTGTGCCCGGTTGAAGCAACCAATAATCGGGTATATGCTGCCATGATAGCAGGCAACGATACTGCGGCACCGACTCCTATCTCGCCGTACCGCTTTTTTCTGTTTTGGACGCACCTCTCTTTATCGGTGCACGCCTGCTTCAGCACCGGCGCCCGGCACGGTGGGCTCCTGGAGACAGGCGGAAATACGGGGGATACAGCAAGATGGCAACTCTGAAAATCAACGGTGTCGACTACCGTCTCGACGTGGAAGGGGAAATGCCCCTGCTGTGGGTGCTGCGCGACGAACTGGGCCTTACCGGCACGAAGTTCGGCTGCGGTATCGGTGCCTGTGGCGCCTGCACTGTCCACGTCAATGGCGCGGCAATGCGCAGCTGCGTGACGCCGGTCCAGGCTGTTGACGGCGCGGAAATAACCACCATAGAAGGACTGGCCGAAGCCGTGAACGGCACGTCGCCGGAGGCCCCTGCCCTGACCCGGGTGCAGCAGGCCTGGATCGACTACCAGGTCCCCCAGTGTGGTTATTGTCAGTCCGGGATGATCATGGCAGTTACCGACCTGTTGAATAACAATCCCAATCCTTCCGACGCCGAAATCGATAGAAGCCTCAGCAATATCTGCCGATGCGGCTCCACGCCCCGAATTCGCCGGGCGATTCGGGCGCTGGCCACGGCCTAGCACGGCCTGGAGAAAATCGACATGAAAATATCCCGAAGACGATTCCTGTTGAGTACTGCCGTTATCGGCGGTGGTCTGCTCATCGGATACGCGGCAACCCGCCCCAGCAGGCATCGGCTGGCCAACGAAACCCTAGGCAGCGACGGCCAACGGTATCTCACCACCTGGCTACGCATCGACCCGGATAACCGTGTCACCGTATATATTCCCCACTCGGAAATGGGTCAGGGTGTGCATACCTCGCTGGCCATGATGGCCGCGGACGAAATGGACGCCGACTGGGAACTGGTAACGGCCAGGCAGGCACCGGCCACCGATCTGTTTGCCAACGGTGACCTGATCACCGGTTTTGCCAGCGAATTCGGTGTGCCGGCGTTTCTGAACCCGATACTGGCGGCATCGTCAGTCAGGATTTCCCAGCTGGTCAACCTGCAGACCACCGGAGGCAGTTCCTCGGTACGTTTTACCGGAGAACACGGCATGCGTAATTCCGGCGCCGCCGCGCGGGAAATGCTTATTGCCTGTGCCGCGGAACGCTGGGGGGTACCGGCAGAAGAGTGTTTCACCCGGCTTTCCCATGTACACCACAATGCCAGTGGTCGATCCCTGTCCTATGGGGAACTGGCAGCCGCAGCGGCCGAACTGGAACCACCGGAAAATCCGCGGCTCAAGCAGCCTGCTGAATTTACTCTGATGGGCAAAGCACTTTCCCGCAGCGATATTCCACCGAAGGTCAACGGCTCCGCACGATACGGGATAGATGCCTACAGTGAAGACATGCTGGTGGCAGCGATTCGGATGGCACCGGTGTTCGGCTCCAGGTTGCTGTCGGTGGACGCCTCGCAGGCATTGTCGCGACCCGGCGTCAGGCGGGTTATCGAACTCGAGGATTCCGTCGCCGTGGTGGCGGACAATTACTGGCGCGCCAGGGAGGCCCTGAAGCTGGTCAAGGCAGAGTTTACGCAGACCGAGTTCGACAACGTCAGTACCGCGGCTATTTATGCCCGGTTTGATCAGGTGCTTGCCTCCGATGACGGCAAGAAAGACAGGGAAATCGGGGATACGCCAGCTGCACTGGAACAGGCCAGCGATATTATCGAGGCCAGCTACCGCGTCCCCTACCTGGCCCACGCACCCATGGAGCCTATGAACTGTACCGTGCATTTTCATGACGGCGGGGCCGACGTCTGGACCAGCACCCAGGATAACCTGGGTATAAGGGGGCGCGTTGCCTCGGTGGCGGGACTGGACGAAGACGCTGTCACCATGCATCCCGTCTATCTTGGTGGCGGATTCGGACGCCGCCTGCCGTTCAACTGGAACATGATCGATCATGCCACGCTCATCGCCAGGGAATTCGATGTACCCGTGAAAACGGTGTTCAGCAGGGAAGACGACATGCAGCAGGACTACTACCGCCCTGCGGTTGCCAGCAACTTCCGCGCAGCCTTCGATGCAGCGGGCAATGTAACTGCCTGGGAAAACCGCTTTACCGGGCCCATCCAGACGCCCGGGGCAGCACACATACCCTACAACATCACCAACCAGTCGATCCGGGTGGTGGATGCCGAAACTCATGTGCCCATCGCCGCCTGGCGGAGTGTGGATCACTCACAGCAGACATTTTTTACCGAATCATTTATCGATGAGGTGGCACATCGTGCCGACAGGAACCCCTATCAGTTCCGCCTGGATCTGCTGGCGGATCATCCCCGTCATCGGCGCGTGCTGGAGATGGCAGCCGAGGGTGCCGGCTACGGTCGCAACCTGCCCGACGGCCACGCCATGGGCATAGCCGTTCAGGAAAGCTTCGGCAGTATCGTCGCGGAAATCGCCGAGGTCTCCCTCGAAGCGGGAGGCGAACTGCGCGTGCACAAGGTTACCTGCGCCATAGACTGCGGACGGGCTATAAATCCGGACACGGTGGAACAACAGGTGGAAAGCGGCATCATATTCGGCCTGACCGCGGCGCTTTACGGTGAAATCACCATTGAGAACGGTCGTGTCGCACAACAGAATTTTCCTGACTATGACATGGTGCGCATGGCACAAACGCCGGATGTCCAGGTGCATATTGTCGAATCCGGTGAAAAACTCGGGGGGCTCGGAGAGCCCGCCACACCTCCCATTGCGGCTGCGGTAGCCAATGCCGTCTACATACTCACGGGCCAGCGCATTCGTGAACTTCCTTTCAAAAACCACGATCTGTCTCGCTCCACGCCGGTAGCGCTGCAGTAACTCTCAGCCGGGCGGGTCAAACCCCCCGGCACACCTCACTGCGGGAATCCTGTCGATGTTCGAAGTCGCCGAAGTCGGTCGCAGTATCAGCAGGACAGTCTATAAAAACCTTGAACCGGACCTGCACTTTCGCCTGCTTTCACTGCAACAGAAGCTGCGCGACAGCAGTCGCTCATTGATTATCATCGTGTCCGGCGTCGAAGGTGCCGGAAAGGGCGCGGTGGTGGACAAGCTCAATTACTGGTTCGATTCCCGTGATGTCAGGACCCATGCGTTCTGGGACGAAACCGACGAGGAGCGGGAAAGACCGCGCTTCTGGCGTTTCTGGCGAAGCCTCCCGGCCAGGGGCACTATCAGTGTCATGTTCACCTCCTGGTATAGCCAGCCGATTACTGACAGGGTTTTCGGGAAAATTGACGACAGTGAATTCGAATCGCAGCTGGAACAGGTAGAGGACCTGGAACATACGTTAATCCAGGATGGCACAATTATCGTCAAGTTCTGGTATCACCTGTCCAAAACCGAACAGGCCAGTCGCCTTGAAGCTGACGCACCTATCTCTCAGTTCAAGCAGTCTCCGTTCGTGGGACAGTATGCCCGCCTGTACGATCAATTCACCACGGTATCCGAAATGGCCATAAGGCAGAGCGATTCCGGCATTTCACCGTGGCATATTATCGAAGCCACGGATCACTATTATCGCAATCTGACCACGGCGCAGATACTCGTCAATGTGCTGGAGGAGAACCTTGAGTCCTCTGCCAATTCGCCTGTTGAAGCGCTCCGCGCACCGCCCCGGATTGCCGGCCAGCTGGGCCAGAAGGCCCAACGTACCGTCCTCGACACGCTTGACCTGAGCAGGACCCTGTCCCGGACGGACTATGAATCACAACTGGCGGCGGCACAGAAACGGTTGCATACGCTGGCCTGGCAAATGTACCACCAACATCGCAACGCGGTACTGGTATTCGAGGGTTGGGACGCCGCCGGTAAGGGCAGTGCGATCCGCCGACTCACCGCCGCCGTTGATGCCCGGCTCTATCGCGTCATCCCGGTGGGTAAACCCACGGACGAGGAACTCGCCCATCATTACCTGTGGCGCTTCTGGCGCCATGTTCCCAGGTCAGGTTTCCTCACCATCTACGATCGTTCCTGGTATGGCCGGGTCCTGGTGGAGCGCGTCGAAGGACTTGCCGACCGCGACGCCTGGCTGCGTTCCTACCGTGAGATAAACAGTTTCGAGGAACACCTGCTGGATCACGGCACCGCGGTGCTCAAGTTCTGGATTCACGTCAGCCAGGAAGAACAGCAGCGCCGTTTCAAAGCCCGGGAGAAAGACCCCCGTAAACAGCACAAACTCACGGCGGAGGACTGGCGTAATCGCGAGAAATGGAACCACTACAAGCTCGCCGTCAACGACATGGTGGCCCACACCAGCACGGAGCAGGCTCCCTGGCTGCTGATAGCGGGCAATGACAAGAAATATGCCCGCGTCACTATCATCAATTCCGTATGCGACCGGCTTGCACAGCTTCTGCAGACCGAACCGGAAGACAGCAGCTGACCCGTCGCCTGTCAGTCCAGCCGCTTGCTGAACCGGCGGATTGCCAGGGTCAGCATGATCGCCAGGATGACACCGAGGGCAATCACGTCCGTCATCATGGTTTCAATGCCGGCACCCCGCAGGACGATACCCCGGATCAGCCGATTGAAGTGGGTCAGCGGCAGGGCTTCCGCGATGATCCGGGCCAGTTCGGGCATACCCTCGAAGGGAAACATGAACCCGGAAAGCAGTATCGAGGGCAGGAAGATGAAAAACGTCATTTGCATGGCCTGGAACTGGGTGGTTGCCGACGTGGATATGAACAGTCCCAGGGAGAGGTTGGTGGCGATAAACAACAGCGATGCCCAGAGCACATCGATACGCTGACCCTGAAGCGGCAGGTCGAAGAGCAGCCTGCCCAGGCCGAGGATGATCACGACCTGGAGAAGACCGATCATGACGTAGGGTGCGATCTTGCCCAGCATCAGCTCCGAGGACCTGACCGGCGTGGTGATAAGCAGTTCCAGGTTGCCACGCTCCCGCTCCCGGACTATGGCCACGGCGGTGAACAACACCATGGTCATGGTGAGAATGACGCCTACCAGCCCGGGTACGATATTGATCGAGGAACGCCGTTCAGGATTATAGTAGTTGCGCACGGCAAACAGCCCCGCCGACTCTTGTTCCGGAACCGCCGTATCAAAACCCAGGGTCATCGCCAGCAGCTGCTGACCGACACCCAGGATTATCGGATCGGTACCGTCCACCAGCAGCTGGGCGGCGGGTCGGTCCTTATTGATAATACGACGATCGAAGTCAGCCGGTATATAAAGGCCCAGTGACACCCTGCCGCTATCCAGCAGTGCGGTAAGGTCAGCTTCGGTGGCAACCTGCTCCTCGAATACCACAACCTGGGAGGCATTGATGTCAGCAACCAGCTGCCTGGACAAGTGGGATCCCGCCTGATCGGCGACAGCCCCCTTGAGATTGCGTACATCGGTGTTGATGGCGTACCCGAACATCAGCAGCTGGATTAGAGGTATACCGACAATCATGCCGAAGGTGAGCCGGTCCCGGGCCAGCTGCAGCAGTTCCTTGCGCATGATGGCAAAAATGCGGAGCAGGGAATTCATGCCGCGTGCTGCTCCGCATCCTGGAGCTCCGTTACCGAAACGAAGACATCCTCCAGACTCGGCAGGGTGTGTTCGACCTGCGCAGCTATCTGCCTGGCCTCCAGCGCCTGTTTTACCAGTTGTACCGGATTGTCGACCTGTTTCGGAATCAGTGCCCGCAGGCGGATACCCAGCTGGGTTACGCTGGACACTTCCGCCATGCCATGAATAGCTTCCCGGGCCTGGTTGGCATCGTCGGCCACCACCTCGACAACGTTGGAGTCGATCTGCTCCCCCAGTTCCCGGGGTGAACCGTCGGCCACTTTCACTCCCTTGTGCAGAATCGCCAGCTTGTGACAACGTTCTGCTTCGTCCATGTAATGGGTGGAGACCAGGATGGTGGTACCCTGTTGCGCCAGCTGAAACAGCGTCTCCCAGAAATCACGCCGGTTTTGCGGATCAACCGCGCTGGTTGGTTCATCCAGGAACAGCATACGGGGCCTGTGGAGAATCGCAGCTGCCAGGGCCAGTCGCTGGCGCTGTCCGCCACTGAGCGTGCCCGCCCGCTGTCGGCTCTGCTGTTGCAGGTTGAACCTGGACATCAGTTCCTCGATCCTCGACCTGCGGCTGGCACCGGGAATGGTGTACACCTCGGCGATAAACCGCAGGTTTTCACGTACGGTGAGATCCTCGTACAGGGAGAAGCGCTGGGTCATATACCCGATCTGCTGTTTCAGTTTCTCGGCCTCGCTGCGGACATCCAGCCCCAGTACCCGGGCTTCCCCTGCCGAGGCGGTCAGCAGGCCACAAAGCATCCTGATGGTTGTTGATTTGCCGGAGCCGTTGGGCCCCAGGAACCCGTAAATGGTGCCTGGGCTTATCGCCAGGCTGACGTCCCGGACCGCCTGCACAGGGCCGAAATTCCGGGACAATCCCCGCGCCGATACGGCCAGTTCCTGCTCAGTCATTGGCGGGCACCGGCATGCCGTCGAAGAACGCCTCGACCGGCACACCGTCGGGCAGGCGTTCGGGAAGTTCCGGCAGGCTGATTTCCGCCACGAAACTCAACCTGCCGCGGTCGCTCTCGGTCAAGGCAAAATACGGGGTGAAAGCGGCATCGCTGGATACCCGCCGAACGGTCCCCTGCAACAGGCCGTCGAGACCATCAATGCTGACCTTGACCGGGTCACCGGGTTGTACCTGGACGCGGTAGGGTTCGGGCACATAAACCCGGGCATGGGGTTGTCTGCCGCTCAGCAGCACGGCCACCACTGCACCCACCGGGGGCCTTTCACCCACTTCAAAGGGCAGCGCGTCGACCACGGCTGCCACCGGTGATCTCAGGGCCAGCCGCTGTTGTTCAATCTGCAGCAGGGTGTGTTGCGCCTGCGCCTGCTGAATACCGTAGCGGGTCTGTGCAATCTGCTCGGGGCGGGTACCGGCTTCCAGTTCCTGCAATCGCGCCCGGGACGCTGCCATGCCTGCTTCAGCAGAATCCCTGAACCGCCGCGCCAGGTCCACGCTTTCCACTGACGTCAGGTTACGCTCCCGCAGTTCGCTAAGCCGTTGCAGTTCCCGAGAACGGAATTCGTACTCGATGCGGCGTTCTTCCAGCTCGGCGCTGGCAGCCATGACTGTCTCGATCCTGGGACCGGCCAGTTGTTCGGCCAGTATTGCTTCCAGCCGCTGCCGATTGGCAGTGGATTCTTCCAGCCGGGCCCGGATACGCTCATCGTTCTGTTGCAGCAGCAGGTCGCCGGCTTCCAGTTGCTCCCCTTCGGTCACCAGTATTGCCGTGACAGCTTCCGCGGACTCGGCGGTAATCTCGATGCGATCGGAGGCCAGCTGACCGACAGCGCCGCTAAAACGCGGTTCACAGGCACCCAGCAGGGTCAGTAACAGAAGACTTCCCGGAGTCAGCCACCCCCGCATCACCCTGCCTCCCTGTTAACCACTCCCTGTGCAAACAGCTCACAGGTATGGGTGATCAGTTCGGTCACACCGGCTTCTTCCAGTTCCTGGTGCAGCAGTCTCCGGGCAATGGGACGCGATAGAAACGGAAACACCATCATGCCCATCAGCGACCAGGTGGCCAGTTCAGGATGCAGGTCCTCGCGGAAGTGTCCCGATTCGACTTCTCCGCTGATGGCGCCAACCAGCCCCTGGGCAAACGTCGAACTGAACCTGGCAACAATGGGTTGTCGAATTTCCTCCTGACCGAACAGTACCTCACGGACAATGAAATTCGGCCACCAGGGGTTGCCGGCCAGGAACTGCATGTAGGTCCGGATAAAATCAGTAACCGATTCGCTGCGTTTCGCATCGAGTTCCTGCAGCGAGTGTTCCAGGGTGCGGAAAACCTCATCGACCATGGCCAGGTACAAGCCTTTCTTGCCACCGAAATAATAGTTCACCATGGCACCATTAACCCCGGCCCGGGAGGCGACCTGACGTACCGACACCGCCTTGAACTCATAGCTGAGAAACAGTTCCCTGGCTGCCGCCAGCAATTTCTGCCTGACCTGCTCGGCATCCCGGCCCGGCGGCCGGCCCACGCCCCGGTCTCCCGCGGCGCCCTGCGCTGTGGACCGGGGAACGGCCGCGGACCCATCGTCGCCCGTTGCCGGGACAGGTCCAGCGCTGACATTGTCGACCCGGTGAGTGGTCCGACCTCCTTTGGGGACTTTCCCTGGTGACCGGGTCCAGTTGGATGTCTTCGCCATGCATTATTCCTTTATATCCGCTATATCCGCTATATCCGCTATATCCGCTATATCCGCTATATCCGCTATATCCGCTATACAACCGCTATTTAATTAAACGCTTAATTAATTATGCGCCCAGCAGGCTGTAAGTCAAGGGAAAATTCATCGGTCAGAATGCGGACAATGCCGTGGCCAACCGGAAACGCATCCCGCGGATCACAGAACATGCCGGACACGGGGTTCCGGGATAGCCCTCTACTGGCCGAGATGCAGGGAAGCCACCGCTACATTACTGTTCATTCACGGGCAACAGCAGCGCGCTCCCCGGCTGACGCTGTACATCGAATGCCTTTAGGGTCATGGCAACGAAATTGTAGTAGCCGATGAGACCGGTCAGGTCCATCACACCCTCCTCGCCCAGCAGTTCCACGGCCTGTGCAAACGTTTCCTGGCTCACCTTCGGTTCACTGATCACCTCACGGGTAAAGCGGATTATAGTCTTCTCCACGTCACCCATTCCCGGGATACCATCAGCTTCGCTCATGGGGCGGCGATACTTCACAAAATCCATGATTTCCTCTTCAAGGCCGGCGACGCGTCCCAGGGGCTCGTGGGCAGAGTATTCGTATTGATTGCTGATTTCCCTTGCCGTGGAGATAATGGTCAGCTCGGTAAGACGTTGATCCTTGGCGGTACCATATCGCACTCTTTGCCGAAGCTGCCAGGCTCCCGCTGCCATTTCAGGGCTGTACATCCACATTCCCAGGGGACCACGCAGGCCATTTTCGTAACCTGCTCCCGGACTGGTCAGCATATCGTATATCGCCGCCCCTTCCTCAGAGAGCTCTGAGCGCTGCACCGCCGGCAATCGGGCCCAGGAGTCACGGTAGATATCGCCGGGGATGTCCTGTTCGGTCACCGGCGGTGGGATGATCAGGTTGGCAAACTGCTGCTCGTCCACCGGCTCAACCGCTGAGTCAGATCCGCAGCCGGACACTGCAAGCATCATCAGTGCCACCAGTATTTTCAGGTTGTCAGTCATGGCGATTCTCCTGTTTGTTGTCATTGTCGCGGCCCCACCGGATTTCTCGACGGGGTTCGTGAGAGTCAAAGGCAACTTACCACACGCCTGTGCCGGCATGCTAAACTTCGTCAATCTTGCATTGTGGCTACAGGCCGGGTCGGGGATGTTCTATTTAGTTCTGGGGCTGATACTGTTTATCGGCGCGCATTCGCTTCGGGAACTGCGTCTCCGCGAACCAGTCGTCAACAGGCTGGGTGAAGGCGCGTACAAGGGGGCCTACAGCCTGGTCGCACTGGCCGGTCTGCTGCTGATCATCTGGGGCAAGTCCGCTTCGCCATTCATCATGATCTATGAACCGCGCTACGATTTGCGGGACATCACCCATTTTGCCATGTTGCCGGCGTTCATCCTGTTTGTTGCCGGAAACGTTCCCGGATCACACCTGCGCAGCACGATCCGTAATCCCATGTTGCTTGGCACCTTTATCTGGGCAGCAGCCCACCTCTGGGCCAACGGCGACCTGGCTTCCCTGTTGCTGTTCGGGTCCATCGGTGCCTGGGCCGGTGTAAAGTTTATCACCATGACGCTGGCCGGTTCCGGACCGGCCGTAAAGCCGTCCCTGGTCTGGGACGCCGTTACCGTGACTGCCGGTTTTATCGGCTATGGCCTGGTAACTGTCTACCACGGACAACTTTTTGGAATAGGACTGAACTTTGCCTGAATCGCTGCTTCGCTACAGTACCCTGGTGCTTTTGCTTTGCCTGATCTGCCTGGGCAGCCTGTCAGCCAGGGCCCAGACCGACTCCGTGATGGTAACGGACCACGGGTCCCGCTGGAATGGTGTGTGGATTGCCGAAGGGACCCTGTTCAGGGTCGCTGTGACAGTGCAGGATAATGTCCTGGAACTGGCAGAAGTGCAGTCACTGGGTTTTATCTGGAGTGCTCAACCTGGCACGGTTTCCGGCAACCAGGCAACGATCCGGGCGCAGTACGCCGGCGCCACCGCGCTGCTGCAGGTCAGTCTGCTGGAGGCAGACCGGGCAGTCGTGGAAGCCGCCAGCTGCACGCCGGAATTCCTGGTGGTTTGTATCCTGGCACAAGGTCAGCAGGCAGTATTCATCCGGTCGCCGGCGGTGCCGTAACCCGGTTCCCGGTGCGGCTGCCGCTGAACCGGCAGAATACCCCGACCGATAGCCTTTCCCCGGGTCCGGGCTGCGGGAAGCAGTTCAGTCCGGTTTATTCAGTTGACTTCGTCGATGGAACGCACCACCTTGCTGACGATGCCATACTCGATTGCTTCGTCGGTGGTCATCCAGTAATCCCTGTCCGTATCTTTAGCCACCCGTTCCAGGGGCTGGCCGGTTTCCTCGGCAATCAACCGGTTGATTCGTTCCCGCATTTTGACGATCTGTTCGGCCTGTATCTTGATGTCGCTGGCGACACCCCGGGACCCGCCCAGGGGCTGGTGAATCAGGAAACGGGTATTGGGCAGTGCATAGCGATGTTGTTTTTTTACCGCGAGAAATATCGTGGTTGCCGCGCTGGCCACCCATCCGGTGCCGACGGCCCGGACTTCCGGCTTGATGAACTTGATCATATCGTAAATAACATCACCTGATTCCACGTGACCTCCGGGTGAACTGACGTAGAGGGTGATGGGATCATCGTTTTCCGCCGCCAGGGCCAGCAGGTGTTCGGTGACGTTTCGAGCCAGCTTGTCGTCAACCTCACCGAAGATCGTCAACGATCTGGACTTGAACAGTTTCTCGTCAATAAACGCCCGGCCGTAGTTACGCTTGTCTTTACTGTTTTTCTCATCCTCGCTGTTATGACTGTCGTTAATACTGCGGTCACGGACTTCCATAGTCTGACTCCATCGATATCCAGGTTGCAAATTCCAGGCAGGGGCTGACTGACCCCACGTTAATTACTGTTCATTCCAGGTTAATCGCAAGACGGCTGATTCTCCCGCAGAAAGGCGATCAGCTTCCACTTGTCATTGTCTCCATCGGGAAAGTTGTCCCCGAATCCTGCCATCCCGGTTTCTGGAATACCATCGGAGATTATTGCGAAAATTTCTTCATCGCTGCCGCCGTGCATCCACTGACAATCAAACAGGTTGGTCCTGCTGGAGCCTGCCTCCGGGCTTCGACTGTGACAGGGACCTGAGCAGGTGCCTTCGAACAGCGCCTCTCCACGCAGCAGCGCTGCAGACTCATTCCGAAACGCCAGTGCCGGAGATCGACCGGCATTCTGATCGACAGCGAAATCACAGCTTACCAGGGCAATGGCCCCGTGACTTACCAGCAAGATCCGCAATAGTAACGCCATGGCTTGTCCGGAGCTGTTGCGCCCGTTTCCACTGTAATGAACTACAGCACAGGCAGGCCCCGTGCCGGACATACCCCTTGCCTAAAAGAGTGCGGCAGCATAAAACACAACACAGCACCAATCAAGAAAGACTGCTGTCCTTGCGGGCTGGTTCTGTGGCGGAGCGCAAAGATCAGAAGGCAATCCGGACAGGCAATGGTTTCCCGCCGCACTGCACAAACGGAAATAGCGGGAAGAATGACAGGTTACCGGAAGAAATCGGGAAAGAAAAAAGCGGGCTCGAAGCCCGCCTGTTCCCCCCGCGGATCCTGGAATGCTTTCCTTTTCCGGATCGGTTTACTGAAGTGGCCGGGATTCTATCGAACACCCGTTCGAAAGGGCAAGGCATTTTTTTTTTGCAGACACCCATTACTGTTCCACAGCTTCAGCTTTCACCAGCGCCAGCGCCTGGCTCAGTGCTGGCTCCGAACGGAGCGGTTTCCCGGCCCAATGGTCTGAACGTGATCAGCAGTTGGGGAAGCAGCGTCAACGAGCCGGTCAGCGCAACCAGCATGGCGACACTGGTCAACAGGCCGAACACGATAGTGGGAATGAAATTGGATAGCGCCAGGATGGAGAATCCGGCGACGATGGTCATGGAGGTGAAGTACATCGCCCTGCCTATGCTGTTGTGGCAGAAAAACATGGTCTTGCGGTAATTACCGAAACGTGGGAATTCACGCCGGAAGCGGTGCATGTAGTGGATGGTATTATCCACGCCGATTCCCACGGATATGGCAGCAATCGTAATCGTCATGATATCCAGGGGAATGTTCAGCCAGCCCATCAGGCCAAGGACGAATCCCGCTGCCAGGATATTGGGGACTATGCAGATGAGGGCAATCTTCAGTGAGCGGAACAGCGTCAGAAACATCAGCATGATGGCAAACAGCACCACGCCGAGGGTGAGAATCTGTGACTGGAACAGGCTCTGCAGCACGTTGTTGTACATCACCAGAATGCCGGTCAACCGCACCTGTTCATCGGCAAATCCGAACCGGTTTTCCAGCCCTGTCTCGATATCCTGCAACAGCTGATCGCGATTGAGGCCTTCCGCGGATTCGATTACCCGCACATTGAACCGCAGCTGATTATCGTCGATGGAAACAAACGGATTCAGCACGGTTTCCCGCAGCGTATCGGGAATACGACTGTACAGCAGGGCCCACAGCAGGCCGTCGATGGGCTGATTGCCGTTGAGCTGTTCGGCCAGCTGAATGACTGCGCCGAAAGACAGCACCTTGCCGGTTCGCGGGTCCTCATCCAGGTACTCATGAATCGCCTTGACCTGATCCATTTTCGGCGCGGTAAACCAGTAAGCGTCGTCATCGGATTCGGGCTCATCGCCGAAGCCAAAGCCGTCGTCGAAGCCATCGTCAAAACCATCGTCCACCTCCGGCAGATCGACGACGACATCGTAGGACAGCGTGCCGCCCAGCTTGTCGTCGAACAGGGACATGCCCTGGTAGATTTCCGTATCCTCGCGAAAGTAATCGATAAAGCTGTTTTCCACGCGCAGCTTGGTCAGGCCGATAACGCTGAACACGGCCACCAGCGCGTAGATGATCAGCACCTTGCCCTGGAGCCTGTCTGTAACCCGGGCCAGGGCCGTGGTCAGATTCAGTTTGAGGTCGGTGGACAGTTTTGCCTCATCGCGGTCCAGAATGCTCATCACCGCGGGGAACAGGGTAAAGGCCACCAGCAACGCGGTGGCAACACCCATCATCATCATCCAGCCAAAATTGATGATGGGCAGGATGCCGCTGACGATCAGCGAACCGAAGGCAACCGCGGTGGTCAGTGCCGTGTACAGGCAGGGCCTGAACATGCTGAGCACTGCGTGGCGCAGCAGCCGGTCATGGTGAGTAATCCGTCTGGTGGCACGCAGTTCCCGATAGCGAACCATCAGATGCACGGTGAGGGAAATGGTGATAATCAGCAGCAGCGAGATGAAATTGGAGGACACCACGGTGACGCGCCAGTCCATCAGGCCCAGCATGCCCACCATGATCGTGCCCGCCACGGCGCAGCACAGCAGGGGCAACACGACAAACCGCGGTTTCCTGAAAATCAGTCCCAGTGCCACGATGATGAGCACCAGCACAGCGATACTGAAACTGCTGAGGTCACCTCGAACGAAAGTCACCAGGTCATCGGCAATCATCGGCGCGCCACCGAGGTAAATGGTGGCGCCGTCCCGGTAGTCATCCAGCACCTGCCTGATGGCGGAAATGGTCTGGTGCTGGCGGTCGGCGGCGATAACGCTGTAGGCGTCGTATTCCGCTTCGACCTGGTCCAGTTCCTCCGCCAGCTCCGGCGTGAGTGCGCCGTCGGCCCGCAGGTTGCGCAGTTCGGTTCGCCGCGCCAGGAGATCCCTGGCCCGCTGGTCGAGCTGAAAGCTGACCAGCATCCCGGCGGTTCTGCCGTCGGGACTGATAATCGCGTTGCGAAAGACGGGGCTGGCCACGATCTCGGTGCGCGCGGCTTCCAGGTCGGTTTCCGCATCCATGACTGTCCGGTAGTCTTCGGAAATTCCCGTCAGCGGGGTATCACCGAATACCGGCACATTGAGCACACTGTCAACGGATTCCACCTGCGCGATGGCCAGCAGGTCATCGCGCAGCTCGGCCAGGGTTGCCAGTTCCTCCCGGGTGAACAGATCATCGTCCGGGGTATAGGCCACAGTAACCGAGTCCCGCGTGCCGTATCGACGGTTGATTTCACGGGAGAATTCCAGGTCCGGATCATCTTCCAGCAGCAGGGAGTCCGCCGAGGCGTCCAGGCGGAAATCCTGAGCATGCCAGGCAAAGAATGCCACTACCAGCAGCAGTGCTGTAACCACCAGGTAGGGCCTGCCAAATACCAGGTCCGTGTAGCGCCTGGCCGTCCGGGATAACATAGGGCTTCTCGCGATTCGATGTGGCACGGGCTTACACCCGCTGGATCGAGGCACACTATACGTGTTTCTCTCCTGGTTTTCGACGCTTCTGGTCATCAGGCATGACAACCGCCGGTAATCTGCAGCACCGGGCATGGGTTCTGGCGGCCACCGGTGTCGGCACAGCCCGGAAACCGCGGATTTGCAGAAATCAGTAATCGATCTGTCGAGGGCTTTTGTGACCCTGAACGGTCGACTATCCCCGGCCAGCTGCTAGAATGTCGAATCACTGCAAGCCCGGTCACAGCGGTCCGGCGCAGGGATAGTGGCAACTCCGACAATGGCGTGGTACCCGGCTCTGGGGGGTGAATTCCCGCCGGGCCCGTGAGGCAGTTGGACAAACGTCAAAGCGTACAAACGGTCGAGTGTGCGGGAGCGTGCGAGTGCACGCGAGCATGCAAAGCACAGGAGACCGATTGATTGAACCAGCAGGTGGTAAGGAGAACAGCATGAAGTTTCTGGCTAAACTGTTAATTGCCGGCGTATTTTCCGCAATCGCCCAGCTCTCATTGGCCGCGGACGACTGGCTGAAATCCGTACCGGAATTCAACCTGGACGATCACCTCGGCCAGGTTCACAGCCTCGATCATTACCAGGACAGCCGCTTCGTCGTATTCTACGTTCAGGGCAACGGCTGCCCTATTTCCCGTATTGCCCTGCCCAGCCTGCGGGAAGTACGGGCTGAATTCGCCGATCGCAACATCGACTTCATCGCTTTCAACGCCAATATCCAGGACAGCATGGCTGCCATTCGACGAGAAGCCGAAGAATTCAACATCGACTTCCCGATCATGAAAGATGAAGGACAGCAGCTGGCGAAAGCCCTGGGAGTGGAACGGACCGCCGAGGTTTTCGTGGTCGATCCACGATCCAGGGAGGTGCTGTTCAGAGGCCCCATCAACGATAAACTGGGCTACGAGACCCAGCGCAACCAGGCGTCGGAACACTACCTGAAGAATGCCCTGGACACCCTGCTGACCGCTGGCACCGTGGACAGCGACGATATCCCCGAATCCAAGGGGTGCCTGATCGCAATTTTTTAGTGCCGGAACGTCTACCGGGTCAATAGCCAGAGGCCGGGGACCGGAAAAAGAAAATCGCCGGCCCGTTTCCGGGCCGGTTTACCCGGCCGGCCTGATTGCCCGGGCGGCGCCGGTCAGGATTCCACGAAGGCCCGCTCAATGACGTAGTGTCCCTTGATGCCGTGCCGGGATTCCTGGAAACCCCACTCGTCCAGAATTTTACAGCTGTCCTTGAGCATCGTTGGACTGCCGCAGATCATGAACCGGTCGGTCCCGGTGTCCGGCGGCGCAAGACCCAGGTCCGTGAACAGCTTGCCACGGACCATCAGGTCGGTCAGTCGTCCCTGGTTACGAAACGATTCCCGGGTTACGGTGGGATAATAAAGCAGCTTCTCCCTGACCAGGTCACCAAAAAATTCATTGTTGGGCAGCTCGTCAAGAATCACGTCCTGGTAAGCCAGGTCACTGGCCCGGCGAACACCATGGGTCAATATCACCCGGTCAAACCGTTCATAGGTTTCGGGGTCCCGGACTATGCTCATGAACGGCGCCAGGCCGGTGCCCGTGCTCAGCAGGTACAGATTACGACCCGGCAACAGGTGGTCCACCACCAGGGTGCCGGTGGGTTTGCTGCTGACGAACAGTTCATCGCCCACCTTGATATTCTGCAGCCTGGAAGTAAGCGGGCCATCCGGCACCTTGATACTGAGAAATTCCAGCTCTTCATCGTAGTTGGCACTGGCAATGCTGTAGGCACGCATCAGCGGGCGGCCTTCCACCTCCATGCCCACCATGACAAAGTGGCCGTTTTCGAACCGCAGAGTGCGATCACGGGTGGTCTTGAAGCTGAATAGCGAGTCGTTCCAGTGTCGCACACTGGTGACACTTTGCCGGGAAACTGTTGCCATGGATCATCCCTCCTGCCTGCAGATTCATCTGAACTCAGCAGGAGTCTAGGACCTGGCCATATATCTGTAAAATTGATTATTTATATATCACTTATTTACTATATAGATATATAATAAAGCCACCGCGAAGCCGCTACCCTGCCGGCACGCTGGCAACCGGAGGCTGCAGACAACAGATGCGCCTGACCCTGCGTCAGCTCCAGGTTTTCCTGGCTATTGCTCACTTTGAAAACGTCACCCAGGCTGCAGCCAGCCTGGCCATGTCCCAATCCGCCGCCAGCACGGCATTGAAGGAATTCGAGTCACGATTCGACATCAGCCTGTTCGATCGGGTGGGCAAGCGCCTGCAGCTCAGCGAGTTGGGACAGGCAGTCCGACCAAGAGCGGAGGCCCTGCTGGCCCGGGCGGAGGAATTTGAACAGGCGCTGACCTCCCATCGGGACATCGGCACCATCAAGGTCGGTGCCACGCTGACCATCGGTAACTACATAGCCGTGGAAATCATCGCCCGCTTCATCAGCCTGCACCCGGACGCCCGGGTGGCGCTGACCGTGGAAAATACCCGCGCCATTGCCAGCAAGGTGAAAAATTTTGAGCTCGATGTCGGCCTGGTGGAAGGTGAATTGCAGGATCCGGAGCTGAAAGTCCTGCCCTGGCGGGACGACGAGCTGACGCTGTTCTGTGCACCGGATCATCCCCTGGCCAGGCAGCCGGTGCTGGGCGATGCAGAATTGCGACAGGCCAGGTGGATAGTCCGCGAACCGGGCTCCGGCACCCGACAGGCTTTCGACAGGGCCATGACCGGTTTACTATCGGATATCCAGTTGCTGTTGGAACTTCAGCACACGGAAGGAATCAAGCGTGCCGTCGAGGCAAACCTGGGTATCGGCTGCCTGTCGAAGATTACCCTGGAAGAGGCTTTTCGACGCGGCTCCCTGACTCCACTGCAGGCACCACATCGCAATTGGCGACGTAAGTTCTATTTTATACTGCACCGGCAGAAATTTCGAAGTACCGGCATTAACAGCTGGCTCGATCTTTGTCGGGAATTCTGATAGGAACTGCTGGACATGACGACAAACAGAACGCGGCGAACAGGATCCTGGCTGGTCAGGCATAGACAGCCACTGCTGTGGGTAAGTCTGGTGCTTGGCGTTGCCCTTGGCATCGGTATAGCCGGCACCGGCTTCAACACGTCCGTCGGTGAACTGCTGAGTACCAATGACCCCCTGATTGATGAACTCGACGAGATGAACGAACGCTTTCCCGCGCCGTTGTCCGTCACCTTTGCACTGACCCCGGAAGCCGGCGACAGCAATTCGGTTTTCAACCAGCAGGTACTGTCAGCACTAAGGGACCTGGACTCCCGCTATCGGCAGTTGCCCGGTGCGATCCGCCTGTCCTCTATCCTCGGTTATCGGTCACCGGTGCGCAACTTTGTCCTGTTCCAGCGCCCGTCGGAACAGTATTCGGCGGTTGAACTCGAGGCCCTGCATGACCAGGCCCTGGACGAACCACTGCTGCGTGGCCTGTTTCTCAGCGAAGATGGTGGCATGACCTTCGCCACCGTGACCCTTGAGCCCGGTGAAACCGACCAGGACGCCAGGCTGGCGCTGGCGGAAGATACCCTGGCACTGCTGGACGAACTGCGGGCTGCCAACCCCGACGTGGGAATATACGCCAACAGCGACGCCCTGTTTGAGAAATCGACCCAGGACGCCATGATTCAGGACCTGACCACTCTCCTGCCCATAGTCATCCTTATCTGTGTGCTGACCATCTGCTACTGTTTTCACTCCATCAGCTTCGGCGCCTGCATACTCGGCCAGGCGCTGCTGTCCATTGTCTGCACCGTCGGCCTCATCGGCTACCTTGGTACGGGCTTCAACACCATTTCAGTCATTGCCCCGCTGGTGGTCGTCATTATCTCCGTCGCCCACAGCGTGCACATTATTTCCGTTTACAAGCAACACCTGTTCAGGGGCGAGGACTACCCGTCGGCGATGGCAGGCAGTATTGCCTACAACATCAAACCGGTGCTGCTGGCCACCGTCACCACGGCCATCGGCTTTATGTCCCTCAATCTCAGCTCATCGCCAGCCATCCAGGATTTCGGCCGAATCGTCGCCATCGGCATAGGCTTTGCCTTTGTGTTCACGTTTACGCTGCTCCCCGCCCTGTTGATCTGGGTATCCAGGAGAACCAGGACCCATGGCAGGACCATGGATGCCGTGTTGCCCAATCGCATAGTCAGCCGGGTTATACCGTTCTGGCAGAAACACGACAGATCGTTATTCGTGCTCTGCACCTTCCTGGCCGTGCTCAGCCTGGCCCTGCTGCCCCTCAATGAAACCGATTTCGATCGGCTGGATTTCATCGAGACGGATTCCGAGGTCGGCAGATACTACGAGGTCGTGAGTCGCGGGCTGCAGCGGGGGCCAACCCTCAGCTACGGCCTGCAGGCCAGCGCCCCGGGAGAGGCCATCGAACCGGCGTTCCTGCAGCAGGTGGAAGCCTTCACCAGCTGGCTGATTGACCAGCCGGAAATAGACAATGCCGGCAGCCTGGTAGAGATGGTGAAAACCATCCACATGGCCCGGGGTGGACAGGATCCCGCTTATTTCACCATTCCGGACGATGTCAATGCTATTGCCACGGATCTGGGCATTTACCAGGACATCGAGTTTCCGGATTTCCCCCTGGCCGATTTCGTCGACTATGACTATGCCACCATCCGGCTGGTGGCCAATGCGCTGCCACTGACCAACCAGGAACTGATCGAACTGGATGAACGGATCGCCACGGAATTTTCCCAGGCAGTGCCCGAAGGCAGGCTGATACGTGGCAGCCCCCTGATACTGTTCGCCCGGATGGACAGCCTTATCACCACGGAACTGCTGCAAGGATACAGCGTCAGCCTGCTACTGATCACCCTGACGCTGGTGCTGGGCTTTCGCAGTCTTTACTTCGGTCTGCTCAGCATCATTCCCAACCTGCTGCCGGCTACATTCGTATTCGGTGCCTGGGGGCTATTCGTGGGACAACTGGACCCTTTTGTAATGATGCTGTTCAGCATCAGCATTGGCCTGGTGGTTGACGATACGGTTCACCTGCTGACCCACTACCTGGATGGCCGGAAGCAGGGGCTGTCCATCAACTCCGCCTTCAACGCGTCACTGCATACCGCCGGGCCGGCCCTGATCGTCACGACTGCCGTGCTGGCCCTGGGCACCACCATTCTGATGGGGGCCAGTACCCTGTATTTTCAGCAGTCCGCCAAGCTGCTGGTACCCATCGTGGTCCTGGCCCTGATGCTGGACCTTGTCTACCTGCCGACGGTACTGCGTCGATTCGACCGCTGGAAACACCAGGCTCCGGACACCGGGGAGGTGGCCAAGACCGACTGAGGTGGCCTGCCGACACCCGGCCTGACAGGCAGTTGATAAATGTGGAGCAAGGGGAAGCGCGCAGCCGTTTCTCAACTTCGGACTCCGGCGTCATCCCCTACCCCTGAAATCAGTTTTCAGACCAGGACAACCAGGGATGGAAACATCGCTTTACGCTCAGTTGCAAAACTGTAAGATTAGGGGTCCCGATAACAACGAATAAGGTCCTGCACGATGACAATTCCCGTTACGCTGCGCCTGCCTGTGCCATGGTCCCGGCGTCTGCTGATCTGTTCACTGGCAATATCCGGGCTGATCCCGGCCGCCAATGGCCAGTCGGACAATGCTTTCGGCATACCCACAACGACCAATCCCAATCCCGCGGCGACGATTGTTGCGGCCCCCGGCGCAAGGGGCCAGGGCTGGCTGGCCCAGGGCCGCTCGGAGGTGCTGGCGCGACATGGCATGGTGGCCACCAGCGATCCCCTGGCCGCCCAGGCAGGGCTGGAAATACTGCAACAGGGAGGTAATGCCATCGATGCCGCCGTGGCAACAGCCGCCGTGCTGGACGTGACTTCCCAGAACGACACCGGCCTGGCCGGCGACCTGTTCGCGCTGGTATGGAGCGCCCGTGACCGCAAGCTGTATGCCCTTAATTCCGCGGGCTGGGCACCTGCCGGCTGGACACCGGACTACTTCAGGGATCAGCTGGGGCTGGAGCGGGTCCCGGGAACCGGTGTCAATGCCGCCACCGTGCCGGGCGCGGTCTCCGGTTATGATGCCCTGCTCAAGCGCTTCGGCACCATGGGCTTCCAGGAGACCCTGGAACGGGCCGCACAGCTGGCCGAGGAAGGCTGGGCCCAGGCCGAACGCCGCCACAACGACCTGGTGAGTGTGCAGGAAAAGTTGCGGGGCGATGCAGATTCGGCCGCCGTATTTCTCCACAACGGCCAGGTACCTCCCCTGTACAGCGTGATTCGCAACCCCGGGCTGGCCGACGCCCTGCGCCTGATTCAGCAGCAGGGCCGCGATGCGTTTTACCGCGGACCCATTGCCGATGCCATTGTCGCCAAGGTGCAGGGGGATGGTGGAGTGATGACCCACGCCGACCTGGCGGAATTCCAGTCTGAATGGGTGGAACCCATTGCCACCAGTTACCATGGCTACCAGGTTCACCAGCTGCCGCCTCCCGGCCAGGGTTTTGCGGCCCTGGAGATGTTGAATATCCTGGAAGTCTGCGCCCCGGTGCACGGCGTCAACCTGTCCGCCCTGGGACCCTCAAATCCGGACTACTGGCATTTCCTGGTTGAGGCCAAGAAACTCGCCTACTCCGACCTGCAGGCCTACAACGCCGATCCGGAATTTGCTGACGTCCCGGTTGACCACCTGCTGTCGAAATCCTACGCGGCGACTCTGTGCAACCGGATCGACATGGATAAAGCCTCGGAGCCGTCCATCCGCGGCGGCCTGGATGGCGGAACGGTGTACCTGACCACGGCTGACCGCTGGGGCAACATGGTGTCGCTGATTCACAGTATCTTTTCGGTTTACGGCAGTGGCGCCACCATACCTCCCTACGGCATGATCCTGCACAATCGCGGCGTCGCCTTTACCCTGGACGAAGATCATCCCAACGTAGTTGCGCCACGCAAGCGACCTTTTCACTCCATCATTGCCGGGTTTGTAACCCGCGACGGCGAGCCCCTGATGACATTCGGCAACATGGGTGGTTCGGTGCAGCCGGAAACCCACGCCCAGCACATGGTGAACCTGATCGATCACGGTATGAACGTGCAGATGACTACCGACGCGGCACGCTTTACCCATAGCCAGAACAGCAACCTGTTGTCCCTGGAACACGGCCTCTACAGTCTCGTTGGCCGGGCCCTGGAAGCCCGGGGTCATCGGGTTCGCAGCGTCAACGGCGGCCGCGTCGGTGGCTACCAGGGCATACTTTTTACCCGGGACCCCGACCTGCCCGTGCCGGTATTCAGCCAGCAGAGCATCGCCGAGGACCACCCGGTAAACGGCGTCTATCGGGGTGGATCCGATCACCGCAAGGACGGACAGGCAGTAGGCTGGTAGCTGCCATCGCAGATGGCACGAGGTCAGCTGCCGGACCCGGCTGTCGCTGGCAGCTGCCGTTCCGGGATTACGTTTCAACCACCGGCCTGGCGGGTTGCACCAACCACCCCGACGGGCCACTGATCGGGATGCGAGTGCCAGACCCGCCCGGCAAAAACACAAGGAGTACATAGACTATGAAAAAAGCCAACAAGATGAGCCGCCGGGAATTTACCCGGGCCGGCGCCGCGGCAGTCGCCGCCGCCTCCCTCACCAAGGCCAACCCGTCCCTTGCCCAGCAGCCGGCCAGCCAGTTGCAGTCCGCCTACCTGATGGAACTGCTGCTGGATGGTGATCCCCAGATCGACACCGGCCATACCCGTATCGCGCCACTGTCCGGCGGGTCGTTCAGTGGACCGAACCTGCGCGGTACCGTGTTACCCGGTGGCGCCGACTGGATTACCCAGGTATCCGGGCACAGCAGCCTGGATGTGCGTATCACCCTTCTCACCGACGACGACGCCCCTATTTACATGACCTACAAAGGCGTAATCCACCGCGGCGACAGCGGACTGTACTGGCGGGTCACTCCCACGTTCAACACCGCCTCGGAAAAATACGACTGGATAAACCATATCGTGGCAGTGGGCAAGAACAAGCAGGTCGAGGGCAAGATTGCCTACGACATCTGGCAGATTCTTTAACCGCCAGGCTCCGGACAGCCCAACGGAACTCATCGATTCCGCAGCGAGTCATCTGCGTTGCTGCGCAGTCGGGATCAGACTGACTGGATAATTATGGACATCAGCCTAGAGACAGTGCTGAGCAGGCTGGAGGAATATTCCCTGCAGGCACTGGACTATTTTTCCCGGTCGGAAGTGCTCTTTCAGCTGGGCCTTGCCGTGGGCCTGCTGCTGTTGTCCCGGCCGATGGCGGTGCGACTGCGTCGGGTGCTGGAGGCCCAGGCGCGCACCATCAAGGGCAGACCGGGGCTGCTGCGCCTGATCGTGATCGGTCTGAGACGACTGAAATGGGCGGTGTTCGTCGCCTTCCTGGGACTGTCTATCCTTGTCATTCAGAGCATCGGCTGGCCCGCCCGGTACCCGATAATTTCCAGTACTGCGCTACTGGCACTGGCCTGGCTGATCATTTCACTGCTTTCCAATATTCTGCGCAGCCGCTTCCTGGCCCGCTCCATTGCCTTCATCGTGTGGATTTTCGTGGCCCTGATTATCCTGGGCGTAGCCGATACCGCCGCCGAACTGCTGGACTCCGCGGGCTTTACCCTGGGTACCACGCGTATCTCCATTCTGCTGCTGCTGAAGTCGGTGTTTTTCCTGGGCGTCACCCTGTGGCTGGCGGTGTCCCTGGGCAACAGCCTGGAAAACCGCATACAGCGTTCGGAAGACCTGAACCCCTCGCTGCGGGTACTCATCGGCAAGATACTGAAAATCTCCCTGATCGTCATTGCCGTGCTGGTAGGCATCTCCGCCATCGGTATAGACCTCACCGTGTTCACGGTGTTTTCGGGCGCCGTCGGTGTCGGTATCGGATTCGGCCTGCAGAAAGTGGTTTCCAATTTCATATCCGGCATTATCATATTATCCGATCGTTCCATTAAACCGGGTGACACTATTACCGTTGGTGAAACTTTCGGCTGGATAAGGGAGTTACGTGCCAGATTTGTTTCGGTGGTGACCCGTGACGGCCGGGAGTTCCTGATTCCCAACGAGGACCTGATTACGCAGCAGGTAATAAACTGGTCTTTCTCCAACGACCTGGTCAGGCTGGATGTACCCTTCGGCGTGTCCTACCAGTCAGATCCGCACCTGGTGAGCCGCCTTGCCATAGAAGCCACTGTCGGCGTCAATCGCGTTGTGGAAAGTCCGGCGCCAGTCTGCTGGATGACCGGATTCGGCGAGTCCTCGCTGGATTTTGTCGTACGCTTCTGGATTCGTGATCCCCAGAACGGTCTGACCAATGTCCGGGGCCAGATTTTGCTCGCCATCTGGGACACGTTCAAGGTCAATGACATCCTGGTGCCCTATCCTCATCGGGAAGTGTACGTGCACCAGGTGGACAAACCTGAATAGCAGCGTCAGCCGCTTCCTTGATAATCCGTTATGGCTCTTCCCCTTCCAATGGCCGAAAGTCGCCGTTCGGCCCCGGCGTGATATGTATGAACCGTGCTTCTTCGATCAGTGACACTTTGTGCCACTCTCCTTTTGGAACAATACAGGTATCCCCAGGTCCCAGGATGAGATCTTCTCCTGGCGAAGAATCGCAGGACACGCGGACCTTTCCTGAGACTACATGCAATATTTCATCACCGTCCGGATGCATCTCACCATTATGGGGAGCATCCGCCGTTAAGCTGAAAATCCCCACGGTCATGCCATCTATTCGTTCTGGCGGTCCCGGCTTAAACTTTCGAGGCTTGACTGAAAGATCTCTATGGATATCGAGACAGCACCGGGAAACATCAACAGGAATCAGTTTTGACATCGTGGATTGCTCTCCTCGGGCACAAAACCAGGTGCCATTTTAAACACCTAATAGCGGTAAGTGTTTCAGTTTGTGATAGTTAAGCGAAAGGGATATGCAATGCTTCAGCTCCTGAACGGGTATTTCCTGAGATAAGTCTATTACTATGGCCCGTTTGCCATCATAGTTGAAAGTACCCCTATAAATTTCCTTGAAAGTTTCTATTAGCCTCGTCTGACATTGAAAGTATACAAAGCATTTTTCGGGAAATTTTGGCTTCCAGTCTATCCTCACAGTACTACCACCAATAGCCGAATAACTGGCCTCGCCCCATTTTAAGGACTCCTCCAAAAGACCTACTTCATAATCCTTTCCCGTTTGAATGATGAGATCTCGCAAACGAATCAGCGTTAGTCGGGGTCTTTCAGGATAAGAGTCAAAAAGTTCTTTTACTAAGGTATCCATGAACTCGGAGCCTTCTTTGACTCAGGGTGCAAAACGCCCTATATCGAAGAGCAAGCCGCGCGACGGTTTGTGCAAGAGCCCGCCGTGACGGGCGGGCTGGTCAACCAGTAGTACTTCAGTCTTCCAGGACAGGAATCAGGAATTCAACAACCGGAGGATACCGGCACGTGTCATACGGGGACACGACAGGATATGCGGGGTGTCCGGTTGAAGTGGTCCGGCAGGCGGTCAGGCGGAACCCTGCCCCCGCCAGCCGCCGTAATAATAGCTATCTCGTGTCCAGGCTGATTATCACCTGGACTGTGCAGCAATCACTCCCCGCCTTCGTCGGCATAAATCCACTGCATGGCGCCGAAGAACATCTCGTCCCAGCTCTGCTGTCCCCAGGGTACAGACCGGGCGGGGTCCGGGTTGTAGGGGTTCTGCTCGCTGTTATCGAAGGCCCCCACTGCCACGAGCCGGGTACCGGCGGGCATCAGTCGGGGTTCTTCATAGGTGTAGGCCAGCTGCCAGTTGTAATTGTAGTTGGCAATGTTGATCAGCTCTTCACGATTACCATCAGGGTATTCGGCAAAGAAGCGCATGTACTTGCCGCGGAAGTGCATATGGGGCGTGAAGCTGCGCAGGTAAGCATCCTTGCGCAACGTAACGCTGGCTTCCTGGACGAATTCCGGATCATAGGGCGGAATATTGGTCCACGTCGGGGTAAAGATACAGGCGCAGGCACCGGATAACCGCTTCTCCGGTACCTCTCCCTCCGGGTAGAACCACAGCCCGATTTCACTTTCGTCGGTAGTTTCCCTGCCATTGGTGGTGTAATGCAGCTGCAGTGCCAGCCGGGAGCCCTTCTTCAACAGGCCACCGGTATTGTCCGGCATCCACTCCGGCTCCGCGCCAGGAATGTAGGCGGTTATATTGGCGGCATCCGGATCGCTGCTGCCCAGGAACCCGCGCCGACGATTGTTGGCATCCGGCGGTATCAGGCTGTTCAGGGTATGGTGAAGCACGGTGCGGTCCCCGGCGACATACTGGCTGCCCCGGACCCAGTAATCCCTGTCGGTTTCGATGGGCACCACAACATTGATGTAATCCAGCACGCCGGTTGCCGGAATGGTTTGCGGCGGCAGCTTGATGATGTAGTCGGGTTCACCGAACGCCCACTTGCTTTCCGGCCAGGTAAGTTCCGCCAGCGGATCGGTCTGCCCGTCCTGCGGCGCACCGGCATCGATCCAGTGCAGCAGTTTCTGCTGGTCGCTTTCGGCCACCAGCATGTCGTTGATGAAGTCACCGATGTGGCCGTCGATCTGGCCCGGTGGCATCCGCTTGGTCATGAGCACTTCACGGATCATCGGTGACCAGCCCTGGACCATGGCGTGACTGTTCAGGGCGAAGGGCGCAATGCCCCCTTCACGGTGACAGGACGCACAGTTTTCGGCAATTATCGGGGCAATATCCTGTTCGTAGGACGGGATATTGCCGGCATGCTCGGCTTTTGCAGCAAAGGTGATGGGATCACCGGTGGTTTCCACCCGGGCAATGGGTATCTCGTTACCGGCGAGCATGGCATCCAGCGCCTGCTCCAGCTCGGCACCCGCCGGACCACGAAACGTGACCATGAAAGTTTTCGGATCGTAGACAAGTATCTCCCCGGTGGTGTCGATTCCCAGGGACTCGGCAATGTACTGGGTGTCGTCCATGAGTACCGGAATTGCGATTCCCTGTTCAGCCAGATCGGTGGCGATGGCCTCACGGTTGTGCCTGCCCATGGGATTCAGCATGAAGAATTCGATACCCTGGTCATCGTAGCGGTGGCGGAGCGCAACAAACTCGTCCAGCGCCGCGCGGGTGGCATCGCTGTCCATGGCATGAACCAGCAGGGCGATGGCGGCATGGTCGTCGTACCAGCTCATCTGGTGGAAGTAGCCCTCCTGGTCCAGCAGGGCAAAATCGCCCACGCGATCGGCGGCCAGCAATGTTGCCGGCAGCAGGCACGCGGCCAGGGTTACGTTCCTGATAAATGATCTGTACATGGTGTAATCCTCGGGCCGGGCAATTACCCGTCTGCTCCTCGATTGATTGAGTCCTGCTTGCGGTGTTAACCAGATAATCTATGTCCAACCCGCCCGGGAGTCAATGCGGCAACGCGATAAATGCGGCATGCGACAACATTCCCGGGTTGCTTACCGGCTTCAATAAAAGGTTTGTTTTTCAGCAGGTTGGTGACTTCTGCAGGATCTTTTCAAGGCGTGGATACAGTACCGGGTTGGCCACCAGGATATTCTTGCAGTAAAACTGCGGCGGGATGCCCTCGGGAACCTCGCTGAAATGCCCGTAACGGGCCCCGGCTTCCCGGGCGATGAGCTGTGCCGCGGCGAAATCCCAGACGCTTAGCGATTCGTAGTAACCATCCAGGCGTCCCGCCGCCACCCAGCAGATATCCAGCGCCGCCGATCCCAGGCGGCGGATATCGGCGCATTCCCGCAACACGTTTACCACTCTTGCCAGGAAAGGCTCCAGGGTGGACTTGTCATAGGGGAAACCGGTGGCGATTAATGCCCGGGCCGGATCGGTTTCACCGGACACCCGAATCGGTTCATCATTCAGAAAGGCTCCGCCGCCGGCTTCTGCCCAGAACAGCTCCCGGGTAAACGGGTTGTACACCACGCCGGCCACGATCTGTCCTTTGCTGACATGGGCGATGGACACCGCCGACTGCGAATGCCCATGGGCGTAGTTCACCGTGCCGTCGATGGGATCAACAATCCACAGGTCGGACTCTGTATCGGTCAGTTCCCCGTCTCCGGGCGCCAGTTCTTCGGACACGATGTCGTGTTGCGGATAACTTTCGTTGATCAGGCCGGTTATCAGCGCGTCCGCCTTGAGGTCAGCCTGGGTGACCATTTCATTGCCACCCTTGAAATCCCGCCGCAACGGGGTTCCGGCGCGCTCCTTTACGATCATGTCGCCGGCATGTACAGCAGCCGCCTTGGCAAATTCGATGATGTCAGGCATGAAAAAGGATCGAAACCTCCGGTGTTGAATTGAAACTGGCGATGCGGATTATACAGACAGTTTACACATCGCATCGCTGCCCGGACAGGACACCAGGGATGCCGGCCAGGTTACTTCCCGGGCCACTGTCGTTCAGCGGCCGGCGGCCGAATCATCTATAATGCGCAACTTTTTCCGATCCCGGTCAGGCCCTATGAAAATCCTGTTCCGTTACAGCCTGTTTGCCGGCATCGCCATCGTGTTGAACCTGGCCAGCCAGGAGATTACCTACAGGGTATACCCGGGCGCGTTCAACCTGTACCTGGCGATCCTGGTCGGCACCGCGGTGGGTCTGATCAGCAAGTATCAGCTGGACAAGCATTTTATTTTCGCCTACCGGGTTCAGGGAGTGAGCGATGACCTCAACCGGTTTATGGCCTATAGTCTCACGGGCGTCATTACAACCCTGGTTTTCTGGGGTTTCGAGCTGGGTTTCGACGCCCTGTTCGGTACCCGGGCTGCTCGCTATGGTGGCGCCATCCTGGGCCTGACGCTTGGCTACCTGATCAAGTATCGACTGGACCGGCGTTTCGTTTTCAGCAACAGGACAGTGTAGATGAATCTTCATGGCTGGGGTCGATTTCCCCGGGTTGAATCAGAAGTTATCGAGCCGGTGGATCGCGGCACCATCAAGGCCCTGTTGACCGAGCCCACGGCCAACGGTCAGTTGATTGCCCGCGGAGCCGGCCGCAGCTACGGCGACAGCAGTCTCGGCGAGACGGTGCTGGGCACCCGGTTTCTGGACAATTTTCTGCGTTTCGATACCACTCATGGCACTCTCGGCTGTGCCGCCGGAGTGACCCTCGACCAGATCCTGACGCTGATCGTACCCAGGGGCTGGATACTGCCCGTTCTGCCGGGTACCTGTCAGGTGTCAGTCGGTGGCGCCATCGCCAGCGACATTCACGGCAAGAATCACCACCGGGACGGCTGTTTTTCCAGTTTCGTTGAGTCCATCACCCTGCTGCTGGCCTCCGGCGAAATTGTTCGCTGTGGACCGAATATCAACCGCCACCTGTTCCATGCCACCTGCGGAGGTATGGGCCTGACCGGCATCATTCTGGAGGCCAGACTGAAGCTGGAAAAGATCAGCAGCGCCTACATTGAACAACAGACCGTCACGGCGCGAAATCTTGCTGACGTGTTTTCCTGTTTCGACCAGCATGCCCACAGCAAGTACAGTGTCGCCTGGGTGGACTGCCTGGCCACCGGTGACCGTCGCGGAAGATCGGTGCTGTTCACCGGGGAACCGGCCAGTCGCGGTGGGCTCGAAACCTGGACACGCCGACAGATTCCGGTACCACCCTACAGTCCCGGCCAACTGTTGAACCGCTACAGTATCGGCCTGTTCAATCGACTCTACTATGGCGTGCAGCTCACCGGTCGCAAGCACGATATACCCTATTACCGGGACTATTTTTTCCCGTTGGACTGGATGAGCAACTGGAACCGGCTATATGGCCCCAAAGGATTTATCCAGTACCAGTTCGTCGTACCGGAACAGAGTGCCAGGGAAGCCATCGACGAGGTGCTGGCGGAGATCTCCAGCCAGGGCAAGGGTTCGTTTCTTAGCGTATTGAAGAAAATGGGGCCGGAGAATAAGAACCTGCTCTCTTTTCCCATGGAGGGCTACACCCTGGCCCTGGATTTCAAAATTGAAGACTCGCTGTTCCCGCTGCTGGAACGCCTCGACGCCATCGTCATGCACCACGGAGGCCGGCTTTACCTGTGCAAGGATGCGCGCATGAGCGAGGCGATGTTCAGGCAGACCTACCCGCGCTGGGAACAGTTCCAGCAGCTGCGCAGCGAGATAGACCCGAAAAACCGCCTCGGCTCAAGGCAGTCCCGACGACTCGGGCTTGGTCCGTAACAGGAGTTGACCGACTTGCAGACTGATAACAACAGCCCCCCGCGAATCCTGGTTATCGGCGCGACCTCGGCCATTGCCAAGGCCAGTGCCCGGATCTATGCCGGTCAGGGATGCCGGCTGCACCTGGTTGCCCGGAATCTCGAAACCCTGGAGGCCGTGGCCAGTGACCTGCGGGTGAGAGGAGCCGAAGAGGTGTCCGTGAGCCTGCTGGATGTCAACGAGTTTGATAAACACCCCGGGGTTGTGCGACAGGCCGCCGAGTCCCTGGGGCGGATTGACGTGGCGCTTATCTGCCACGGCTCGCTGCCTAACCAGCAGGTCAGTGAAAAAAACTTTACCATCGCACGCCGGGAAATCTATACCAATGGTGTCAGTGTCATTTCCCTGTTGACCGTGCTGTCCGAGTACTTTATTCAGCAACAGCAGGGAACCATTGCCGTGGTAACCTCGGTGGCCGGCGACCGGGGTCGTCAATCGAATTTTGTCTACGGCGCTGTCAAGGCCATGGTGTCCACCTATTTGCAGGGACTGCGCGGTCGACTGTTGCCCGCTAACGTTCACGTAGTGGATATCAGGCCCGGATTCGTCGACAGTCCGATGACTGCCCACCTTGAAAAAGGACCTTTGTGGGCAAGCCCCGAGCAGGTAGGCTCCATCATCGTACGCAGCATAGCAAGGGGACGGCATACCGTTTACGCGCCGTTTTTCTGGCGCTATATCATGCTGGTAGTGCGCCTGGTTCCCGAAGTGATTTTCAAACGAATCAGGCTCTAGTCCGGAAATACGAGTTATGGACAACAATAACATCCTCTACGTCGACCTCGACGGAACCCTGGTAAAAACCGACCTGCTGCTGGAATCCTTTTTCCGGTTGCTGGCTAAGAACTTCCTATACCTGTTCCTGGTTCCGCTGTGGGCACTGCAGGGCAAGGCTCACCTGAAAAACGAAATCGCCAGGCGGGTCAGTCTGAATTGCGATCTACTGCCCTACAATGAAAAACTTATCTCCTTTCTGGAAGAGCAGAAATCCAGGCAAAGACACCTGGTACTTATATCTGCATCCAACCAGAAGCTGGTTGACGATGTCACCAGGCAGTCCTCGCTTTTCAGCCAGGGCATCGGCAGTTCGCCAACGGTGAACATGAAAGGCAGCAGAAAACTGGAGAAAATACTCGAGCTGTCCGGCGACGCCCCGTTCGACTATGCCGGTAACGAGTCAGCAGACCTGAAAATCTGGGCACGGGCACAAATCGCCATCGTGGTTAATAGCGGGCCGGGGCTTGCCCGGGAGGCGGAAAAACTGGCGGAAGAAGTGGTTGTCCTGGACACCGGTGAGAAACCGCTGGCAGCCCTGCTGCGAGCCTTGCGCTTTCATCAGTGGGCCAAGAATCTCCTGCTGCTCGTACCTCTGCTGCTGTCGCACCAGCTTAGCGACCTGCAACTCGTGCTGTCCGCCCTGGTGGGGTTTTTCAGTTTCAGTCTTTGTGCTTCCAGTGTTTACCTGCTCAACGATCTGCTGGACCTGGAGCACGACCGGCAGCATCTCAGCAAGAAAAACCGGCCCTTCGCCGCCGGTGATCTGTCACTGACCGTGGGCCTGTTCGCCACTCCCCTGCTGTTGATCGCGGCGTTTCTGCTGTCGCTGTTGCTGCCCTGGCAGTTTTCACTGGTCCTGTTTGGTTACTATCTGCTGACCCTGTTTTACAGCTTCTACCTCAAGGCCTTCGCCATAATCGACGTCCTGCTGCTGGCCTGTCTCTATACCATCCGGCTGATAGCAGGTGCGGCGGCGATATCCACGGTTCCCACCTTCTGGCTCCTGGCTTTCTCCATGTTCCTGTTCATGAGCCTGGCCATTGTGAAACGGGTGGCCGAACTGGATAACCTGCGCAACCAGAACAAGCAGGAAGCCCGGGGACGCGGCTACAACGAGGCGGACCTGGAGCCGTTAACCATGCTTGGCAGTGCCAGTGGCTTCATGGCGGTACTGGTTTTCGCCCTTTATATCAACGCGGAAGAAACCCGGATACTGTACGGCACACCGGAAATCCTGTGGTTTATCTGTCCTTTGCTTCTCTACCTGATCAGCAGAGTCTGGCTATTGACAAATCGTGGCCAGCTGCACGAAGACCCGGTTGTATTTTTTATCACGGATCACAGCAGTCAGATTGTCGCCGTGCTTTGCGGTGTCCTGGTCTGGGCCGCCACCGCGGACTGGTTGTAGCCTGCGTTTCATTCCGCAAGAAAGCGGTGATGAAAGCGCAGATGCTCGGAGATGAAAGTCGCGATATAAAAATAGCTGTGATCATAACCCGGTCTTGAATGGTAGGTGATTGGAAAGTCGGCGTCCTGGGCTGCTTCCAGCAACAGGTGGGGAAGCAGCTGTTCCTCGAGAAAATCGTCGGCATCACCCTGGTCGACAAGCAGGGGAATCTGTTCAGACGCCCTGCTGATCAACAGCGAGGCATCATGATCCCGCCAGGCATCCCGGTCCTTGCCCAGGTAATTTTCGAAAGCCTTCACACCCCAGGGACAGCGGGTTGGCGAACAGATCGGGGCAAAAGCCGACACCGAGCGAAACCGGGCAGTGTTGTTCAGCGCGATGCTGAGGGCGCCATGGCCACCCATGGAGTGCCCGGAAATTGCCCAGGCGTCGGGCCTGGCCGGGTAGTGCCGGTTTACCAGGTCGGGCAATTCGTCAACGATGTAATCATACATGCGGTAATGGTGTTTCCAGGGTGACTGGCTGGCATTGAGGTAGAACCCGGCCCCCAGGCCCAGATCGTAGGCACCTTCCGGATCGTCCGGCACGGAGTCACCGCGAGGACTGGTATCGGGTGCCACCAGGATTAGCCCCAGTTTCGCCGCGATGCGTTGCGCACCGGCTTTCTGCATGAAATTTTCATCGGTACAGGTGAGCCCCGACAGCCAGTAGACCACCGGCGCCTTTTCCTGCCGCGACAGTGGCGGCAGAAAAACAGATACCGTCATTTCGCAGTCCAGGGTCTCGGCCCTGTGCCGCAGGCGAAGCTGTTCCCCCTCAAAGCAGCGATTACTCGAAAGCTGTTCCACGGTTACCTCCTGAGCCCACCGGGTCTGAATCCGTCCACGTCGAAGGAATCAATGGTTGCCTTACCCGGGCTTGTTGTCAAACTCCCCCGGGATGGCTAACTTTGTTCGCCCCCGACATCTCGATCCGGTCAGCAACAGATTTTTGACACGACTCCGTCGGAGCCTGAACTATTCAGCACTGTCCCGTCGTATCGATGTCAGTCCTGTCGCCGGGTAGTGTCTCGGTTTGAAAGTCTGGTTCGGTGGATATGGGTGCAGCCATTGGACTGATCCGGCAGGGTGTGGCTAAATAGGGAGTCGCGACGCCGTCGATGCGTAACCATTCAGATTGTCCTCACAGGTCAATATCCGCTGAATCGCCGCGGTGGTCGCTGCCACCTTGACGTTTACCAATAACAACAGAGAAAACCATGAAATTCCTACCCGTCTCACTGGCCGTATTAACCGCCATCCTGCTGCTGTCCGTGCCCACTCCGTCCCGGGCGCAGTCACCGACTGCCGGGGACAGCCAGAGCTGCCAGGCACTGCTGGACACAAGAAACCTGACCCTGCTTTCTGCCCGGATCCGGACCACCGCTGACGGTGTCCCCTATTGCTATGTACGTGGCCTGATCCATCCCGCTATCCACTATCACGTGCAGTTGCCCTTGCCTGGCCGCTGGAACGGCCGCTTCCTGCAGTGGGGTGACGGCGGTAAGGACGGCGACCTGGACTTTGCCGATCATCGGCTTGCCGAGGGCTACGCCGTGGCCAACAGCAATACCGGTCACGACACCGGGACTGAACCCGGTTCGTCCTTCGGCTTCAATAACCGCCAGTCGGAAATCGACTTCGGTTACCGGGCGGTGCATCTGACGGTGATGGCAGGCAAGACACTGGTCAATACCTATTACCGCCAGGCACCGGACTATTCCTACTTTGAAGGCTGTTCCACCGGCGGGCGCCAGGGACTCATGGAAGCCCAGCGATTTCCCTACGATTTCGACGGTATCGTGGCGGGCGCCCCGGTGAATTTTTACCAGGCCATGAATGCTGCCGGCGTCTGGCATTTACAACAGATGTTCAAAAACGGGATGAGCGGCAACCTCGCCGTTGATACCGACGGTGACGGTTCCAGGGACAGCACCCGCCTGGTGGAGATACTGCATGACGCTGTACTGGGCAAATGCGATGCCAGCGATGGTATCCGCGACGGCGTCATCGACGATCCGTTCAGCTGCAGTTTCGATGCAGCCGAAGACCTCGCGGAATGGACGTGCCCGGCGGGAGTCAGCAATGATGGTTGTTTCACGCCCCAACAGGTCCAGACGATCAACGACTACTACAGGGGACCCTACGACAGCAGCGGCCAGGTAATCTACCCCGGCAAACTGCCAGGCTCCGAGCCGGACTGGATTGGACTGTTCATCCCGGGCGAGCACAACGGCAACCTGCCGGGAATGCTCAGGGGGCCTGCCGGAGACCATGTGAACTACCTGTTTTTCGACAACGATCCGGGGATGGCAATTCCCGTGCTCAACGATATCGATTACCAGCCGCGCACGGCCGGCATGAATCCCGAGTACCACTGGATGTCATTCAGTGTCGACGAATTCACTGCGGGCAATGCACAGCTGATGAGTTCCATCATGGATGCCACCGACACCGACCTGAGCAGCTTTCTCCAGGACAATGACGGCAAGCTCATCGTCTACCATGGCCTCACCGATGCGCTGTCGGTGGCCGAAGCCACGGTAAACTATTTCAGCGACATGGTTGACACCACCTACGCCGGCGACTTCACCGCGGCCGCGGACAACGCCCGCCTGTTTCTGGCCCCGGGCATGGGTCACTGCGGCGGCGGTGCCGGGCCTAACAGCTGGGACAAGCTGCCGACGCTGGTTGACTGGGTGGAAAACGGCATTGCCCCGGACGCCATCGTGGCCACCCACAGCAGTGGCGGCCAGGTGGATAACGAGCGGCCGTTGTGCCCGTACCCCCAGCGGGCTCGCTACCGCGGTCCAGCCGGCGGCGAGAACAATCCCCGCAACTGGATTGCCGAGAACTTTTCCTGCCAGTAATCTGCCGCAATCGCCAGGAGTGTTTCTGCCATGGAAAAACCCGTAGTCGCCGCCAATACCCCCGCCAGGGTCGATCTTGAAAAGGACAAGGAATACTACTTCTGCGTCTGTGGACGTTCAGCCAGCCAACCATTTTGCGACGGCAGTCATGCCGACACCGGCCTGAAACCGAAACCGTTTACCCCTGGGGAAGACGGCGAAGCCTTCCTGTGTCGATGCAAGCACACGGCCAATCCACCCTATTGCGACGGCAGCCATAAACAGTTCAGTGACGACCAGGTGGGTAAACCCGGCCCCGGCAGAGAGCAGTCGGGCGATGATGATCAGCCACCGGAAGCCCGGGCTACGGAGGCGGAACCCACCGTCGAGATGATCCACCTGCTGGCCAGGGAAGGACTGGAAAAAACCGGGCATCACGGCCCCATGACCGCCATGGGCGTCCCCCGGCACAAGCTGCCGCACTGGGATTCGATCCAGATCATGACGGCGCAGCTGGCCAGCAAACCGCTGCTGGAGGACGTCGCGGTTGCCACCGAGACCGTGATCGGTCCGGAGGCGGCCAGGCCGCTGGTCCTGACCATTCCCCTGCTGGTCTCCGACATGAGTTTCGGCGCCCTGTCCGAAGAGGCCAAGATTGCCCTGGCCCGCGGTGCCGAACAGGCGGGCACCGGTATCTGCTCCGGTGAAGGCGGCATGCTGCCGGAAGAGCAGGAAGCAAACAGCCGCTACCTTTACGAACTGGCCAGTGCCATGTTCGGCTATGACGAAGCCCTGCTGACCCGGGTTCAGGCGTTTCATTTCAAGGGCGGCCAGGGAGCCAAGACCGGTACCGGCGGTCATTTGCCGGGCAGCAAGAATACCGCCAGGATTGCCGCGGTACGGGGCATACCCGAAGGCCAGCCCGCCGTTTCGCCGCCCACTTTCAGGGACATGACCAGCGCCGCCGATTTCCGCCGGTTCGGCGATCGTGTGCGGGAACTGTCAGGTGGCATTCCTGTCGGCTTTAAAATCAGCGCCAATCATATCGAGGCGGATATCGGCTTCGCCCTGGAAGCCGGTGCGGACTACATCATCCTGGATGGTCGGGGTGGCGCCACCGGAGCGGCCCCGGAAATCTTTCGGGATCACATCAGCGTGCCCACCATTCCGGCCCTGGCCCGGGCACGCCGGTTTCTCGACAGCCAGGGGGCCAGTGGCAGGGTTTCCCTGGTGATTACCGGCGGCCTGCGTCTGCCCATGGACTTTGTCAAGGCACTGGCCCTTGGCGCAGACGCCGTGGCCATCGCTAACAGCGCGCTGCAGGCGGTTGGTTGTGTGGCGGCACGGATCTGTAATACCAACAACTGCCCCACCGGTGTCGCCACCCAGAAACCGGAACTGCGCCGACGCCTGAATGTCGATCGTTCTGCCGCAAACCTGGCCCGCTTCCTGGATTCGTCAGTTACACTCATGCAGGTGATGGCCCGCGCCTGCGGCCACAGCGATATCCACCAATTCAACCTGGAAGACCTGTCGACCTGGGATCGTGACATGGCCATGCTCAGCGGGATCCCCTTCGCAGGACTCCTGGAACCTCGTTGAATTGTCGAGATTGGCTAAATCGTCACATTGCGTATAATGCTGGCAGGACACGCAGTCCCGGAAGCGGGCCCTGTCAGCAATAACACCGGATTTCGCGGCAGAACCCGCTACCGGTACCAGTGAAATCCGGGAAATAACAAGCAGGAAAATTCCACCACACTTGCGTTCGCCTGGCCGAAGGACGATGACGCTGTCCCCGGCCGGCCGCTCACTATAAAAACCAGACAAGAACAGAGAGCCACCATGAAACTCCCAACCAGATTCCCCTCGCTAACTGCCCTGTGCCTGCTCGCCAGCGCTGCCGTGATAGCGGCCGCCAGTGCCCAGTCCGGCATGTATCGGGCCCGTCTCTCCGAAGTACCCGTGACGCCGCAGACCTACCGCACCATCACCGGCGTCGGCGAAGTTTTCGCCACCCTCAACGATTCCACCCTGAGCCTCACCGGCACCTACCAGGGCATGAGTTCGGCAGCGTCCGCTGCCCACGTACACAATGCCCCCCGGGCGATGAACGGCCCTCCCATAGGCGCCCTGGAAGTGACACCCGCCCCTTCGGGTGAACTCAGCGGCAGCCTCGAGTTGACAGCGGCGCAGGTCGAAGCACTGCGAAACGAGGCGCTTTATATTGTTATCCATAGCGAAAACAACCCCGGCGGAGAAATTCGTGGCTGGCTGTTGCCAAGAGAATAAGAGGTCCAAGCTGATGAAAAGCATTAACCCGAAGTACTCTGCACGACTGGCCGGATCCAGCAGACTGTTCAGCGCCACGGTTCTCGGTGGACTGCTGTTAGCCGCCTGTTCGCAACAGGACTCCAGCAACTCCGCGGACGCCGGTCCCCGGACCTATACGACAGCGCAGGCTGAAACCGGGGCTGAACTTTACGCCGCTAACTGTGCTACCTGTCACGGTGCCAATCTACAGGGCACGCCGCTGGGACCGCTCTTATCCGGCGAAGACTTTCTTTCCAGGTGGGGCACACAGACCCCGGCAGCGCTGATCTCCAATATTCAGACGAATATGCCTCCCGGTGGCAACGAAAACCTGGAACAAGCGGATTACGTCGACATTACTGCCCATATACTGGCCACCAACGGCATGATTCCCGGCCAGGTCGCCCTGACCGCCGACTCCGCTATCGAAATAGCGGCCTACGTGGCCCGGACCGGTGCCGCTCCTGCCCAGCAAAGACCGGAACCGGAAGCGCCGCAAGGCCTGGTCATCGAGGGCACCGTGGACGACTATGTCCCACTTACCGACGCCATGCTGGAAGATCCCGATCCGGCGGACTGGCCCATGATCCGGCGTGACTACTACGCACACAGCTACAGTCCCCTGGATCAGATCAATACGGGCAACGTGGAGGATTTACGTCTGGAGTGGGTATGGAGCATGAAAGACGGTGACTCCGAGCCGGCTCCGATAGTCTATAACGGTGTCATCTACCTGATAAATCCCAGTAATATTATCCAGGCGCTGGATGCCGCCACCGGCGAACTGATCTGGGAACACCATTCCGGTCCGGCAAACCGCCAGGACATGCGCAATATCGCCATTTATAACGACAAGGTGATCCAGGCAACCACCGATTCCAGGCTGATAGCACTGGATGCCCGAACCGGTGAAAGAGTATGGGAAACCGTGGTTGCCGATGTCAGCCAGGGATTCGTCAATTCCAGCGGACCCATCGTTGCCGACGGCAAGATCATACAGGGTCAGGCCGGCTGTGCCCGCTACATCGACGCCAACTGCTACCTGACCGCCCATGACGCCAACACCGGTGAACGCCTCTGGGAATTCAACACCATCGCCCAGTCCGACAATCCCGATGGCGATACCTGGGGAGGCCTCGAGGATATCTTTCGCGCCGGTGGCGAAACCTGGATAACGGGCAGTTACGATCCCGAATTGAAGCTGACCTACTGGGGTACCGCACAACAGAAACCCTGGGCCCCGCCAAGCCGCCACCTGACAATCAACGACGTTGGCCTTTATACCAATGCCACCATCGCCATCGACGTGGATACCGGAGAACTGGACTGGCATTTCCAGCACGTACCCGCTGAAGCCCTTGACCTGGACGAAGTTTTTGAACGTGTACTGGTGGATCGAGGTGATCAGAAACTGGTGCTGTCCATCGGCAAGCACGGTATTCTGTGGAAGAACGATCGCGAAACCGGTGAATTCCTGGGCTACACGGAAACGGTTTTTCAGAATGCCTTTACCGACATCGACGCGGAAACCGGACTGGTGACCTACCGCGAGGATATTCAGAATGCCCAGCTCGACCAGTGGATACCGGTATGTCCCAGCAGCACCGGGGGCAAGGACTGGCATTCCATGACTTACCACGAACCGACCGGAACGCTGATTGCGCCACTCAGCCAGACCTGCCTGGAAAACAATGCCCGGGAAGTGGCCCTGGTCGAAGGTGGTGGAGGCCTGGCTTCCAGTCGCCGTTTCTTCGAGATGCCGGGTTCGGACGGCAACATGGGTAAACTGGGTGCCTACAATGTGGATACCCTGGAAGAAGTCTGGAAGTTCGAGCAACGCGCCTCCTATCACACCGGCACGGTTTCAACTGCCGGCAACCTGGTATTCGCCGGAGACCTTGACCGCTATTTCCGGGCCCATGATGTTGAGAACGGAGATGTGTTGTGGGAAGTGCGACTTGGCACTTCTGTTCAGGGACATCCCATTGTGTTCGCTGTGGACGGCAAGCAGTACATTGGTGTGACCACTGCGCTGGGAGGTTCCAGTCCACGCACGGTGCCCCGGGTAATTGCACCGGAAATACAGCACCCCGACAACGGCAATGCGCTGTACGTGTTCAGCCTGCCAGACCAGGACTGACAGGAACCGACGCCTGCATAGTCTGCCCGGAGCACGAGCCCGGGCCGACCGGCGGATCGCGTCGATAGCAAGTCGGCCGGGGTAACTGGTTCCCAGTCACCCCGGCGCCACCCGCGGCGAAGCCTGACAGTGTCACTTGCCCTGACCCGGGTCCTCTCCTGCTGCTTTTTCCGGTGTTTCAGCCACCCGGATTTGATCTGCCTCAAACTTGTCCTTCATATTCCTGCCTGCTGCTTGTTCGGATTGTTTCCCTTCCACTAGTATTGCCAGGGTCAGGCCGCCCCGACAGCATGGATTGTGCCAGGAGACCAGGTGCCGGAAGTCTTGCCGGCAACGGCACTCGCGGATGTCCGCGAACCGGTCACCCTCCTGAATTCCGACCCATCGTTTCGTTGTCCCCGGCGGCCAGTTTCAACAATGACAGCCGGCCCAGTCCAGCTGAAGGGGAAACCATGTCTATTTCCGTACCGCGTTTTCTAAGCGCCTGGCTGGCTGTTGCTGCCATGGCCCTGACCACGTCGACACTGGCCCAGAGTGTCACCTTCCACAAGGATATCGAACCCATTCTGCAGCGCAGCTGTCAGAACTGTCACCGTGACGAGGGCGTGGCGCCCATGCCCCTGATGACCTACGAACAGGTTGCGCCATTTGCCGGCCTGATCGAATACAAGACCGCCATCAGGGACCGTGCCGGGGCCATGCCTCCGTGGTACGTGGAGAAGGATATCGGCATTCAGCAATTCAAGAATGATCCGTCCCTGTCGGACCAGGAAATCGCCGCCATATCACGGTGGGCGAGAACCGGCGCACCCCGGGGCAACCCCGCAGATGCACCGGCAGCACTGGTGTTCGATGACAGCGTCAAGTGGACTCTCGGGGAACCGGATCTGGTTATCAACACCGAGGACTTTTTCATGGAAGCCGGCAGGCCCGACTGGTGGGGTGAAATCGCCCGGGTTGCCAGCGGACTGGAAGAGGATCGCTACGTCAAGTCGGTGGAGATCGTGGAGGTCAATGACGTGCCGGCGGCAGGCAATGGCCGGGAGACAGTGGGTGGTCGTTACATCTTTCATCACATGATCTGGCGAACCGAAGTACATGACGAGGATGGCAATCCCTTACCGGGGCAGACCGTTAACTGGCCGGTCCACGAGGTCGGTCGTAATCCGGATATTTTCGACGAGGACGCCGGCAGGCTGCTGCGGGCCGGCTCCGTGTTCGCCACCGATTCGGTGCACATGCATTCCAACGGCAGGGATACCACCGGTCACCTGGAAATCGGTTTCCAATTCCATCCCAGGGGCTACGAGCCCAAGTACAAGCCGGCTTTTATCGGTCTCGGCAATGGTGTCGACATCAGTATTGCCGGCAACGAGAAAGACCAGGAACTGCATGCCTACACGGTCCTGAACGAGCACACCAAGGTCATCACCTTCGAGCCGCACCTGCACGCACCGGGAGAACGCATGTGCCTGGAAGCAATCTGGGGCTATACCGTGGAAACCCTGTCCTGTGTCGGCTATGACCACAACTGGGTGCGCGGCTACCCTTTCGAGGACGATTACGCGCCGCTGCTGCCTAAAGGCACGATTCTTCACATCGTCGGCTATTTCGATAACACCGAGAACAACCCCAATGTGCCCGATCCGCGCAACTGGCAGGGATCCGGAAATCGTTCCGTAACCAACATGTTCATTGATCTCGGTATTCGTGTGACCCTTACCGAGGAACAGTTTTTCGAAGCCATGGCAGAACGTCGTGACAATCTGAACCTTGGCCCCAACGACCATGTTATCGGCTGTCCGTTGTGCCTGGCTCCATTGGTGGCACCGGTACCACGGACTTCTGAAAACAGCGGCGAAACGGGTAACGAGGTTGCCCTGAACGTCAATCAATAAAGCAGTCACACCCGAGAGAGGAATAAACCATGAAGCTTGATTCGACACGTGTATCACGATCATTGACCTGCAGTCTTGTCCTGCTGGTCTTGTCGGGCGTGCTCAGCCAGTCCCTGACGGCGCAGCTCAGCTTTCGGGAAGGTCAGCATGTCGAGCCAGCCTACGAAGGCTGGCGGCCAAACGATGACGGTACTATCAGCCTGGTGTTCGGCTATTTCAATGAAAACTGGGAGGAGGAACCGGATATTCCTGTGGGGGAACACAATTTTTTCTCCCCCGGAGCAGCTGACCGGGGGCAGCCTACGCACTTCCTGCCACGTCGGAACCGCTTTACTTTCGAGGTAGTGGTACCCGGAGATTTCGGCGAGGATGAGCTGACCTGGACCGTGACATCAGCCAATGGCGTCACCAAGACGGCATACGCCACGTTGATGCCTGATTACAAGATCGACAATATAATCATTGCCTCGGAAACCGGCTCCCTGGGAGCCGGTACCAGCAGCCCCGAGTCCCGCGCCAACCTGCCACCCGGTATTGAAATTATCGGTGACCGGGTAAGAACGGTGAAAGCGGGTGACGCGTTGCAGATCGTCGCCCGGGTTAACGACGATGGCATTCCCAAGCCTGGACGAATCGGCAGCGGGAGTGATTTCACCCCCAAGACCGTCGAGGAATGGAAAGTCGACATCATGCGTCCGCCGTCCCGGGTTACGGTGGGCAAGGTAAATGGCCTGTTTCTTTCCTGGAACAAGTATCGCGGGCCGGGAGATGTGACGTTTGACCCGCCCCAGGTCAAGTCCTGGGAGGACACCCGGACAGCGGCGAACTCCCCCTGGGGAGCACTGTGGCAACCACCGGAAGTTCCCGAGGACGGGCTTTACCAGGTGGAGGTCACTTTCAGCGAGCCGGGACAGTACACGCTGTGGGCGCGGGCCGACGACGGTGGATTGTTCAATGATCAATACCTGGAAGTCACCGTGACTCTCTGATCAGCACTACCCCTCCTGGCAGGGCAATAAGCAACAGAAGCAAAGCGGCCGGATTTTTTATCCGGCCGCTTTTTTTTTGTCCGCGATCACCCTGAATTGGAAGCACGATCCCGTCCCATTCCCCACTGCATTAATAACGAGCGCCGCTGCCCCATTCGCACCTTTTTTGTGCACAGGCGTTTTTCACCATGCCCTCGGATAACCCCGCTGACTCGCTAAACTCCGCATAAAACGTGGCCTGTAGCATATTGGCTCAGTTCTTGCTCAATGGTGCAGCAGGGGGCATGCGCTGCCTTTCAATTTAACCATTCAAGGGATACGACTAGATATGAAAACTCGAATTCTTACTTTAGCCGCTGCCGGTCTACTTGCCACCACGGGCTCGGTTCAGGCTCAGGAGCTTACCGCCAATGTTGCCATGAGCAACAACTATATCTGGCGCGGCCTGACCCAGAGCATCAATGACCCCGCGGTTTCTGGTGGAATCGATTTCGCGACAGACGGCGGCTTCTATATTGGAACCTGGGCATCCAACGTTTCCTATGCGGCAGATGACGTATTTTCCTACGAGCACGATGTCTATGCAGGTTTCGCCGGCGAAGCCGGTGGCGTTGCCTACGATGTAGGTTACCTCTACTACAATTACGACGATGAAGCCGAGTTCGACTTCAGCGAGATTTACGGTTTCATCGGTATCGGTGGTTTCACCCTGGGCGTCTACATTCTGGCAGACACCGAATCCGATGAAGATGCTTTCCGGCCCGGTGCTGATTTCGGTTTTGGCGAGGCCACGTACATCTACGCGGACTACGCCATGGAAGTAGGCAATGGCGTGGAAGTGGGCTTCCATGTCGGTCGTCACGAGGGTGACTTCAACGAGGCCTTCAACGGCGTCCCCGGCGACTATATCGACTACAGCATTTCACTGGCAAAAGACGGATTCAGCTTCACCATTACCGACACCGATCTTGACGATCCGGGTCCTGACAACCTGGACAACGACGAGATCAAGTTCGTCGTCGGTTATGCCATGGATTTCGAGCTGTAAGAAACCCGATCTACGTCTACCAATAGCCGGGACAGGTCCAAGGCCTGCTCCCGGCCTTTTTTTATCCGCCGCTCCGGTCTCCGGCTTTTGGCCGGTGCATCCCCCTGCTTTAAGCCTCGCTACTGATTCACTTGTTCATCGGGTGGCGTCTCAGTTTGAAAGGTCGTTGTGGGTCGAGTGTGAGTCCGGGGTCCGACGCTGAGGACGTCCAAGGCATGGATGCCGAGGCCGAGCGCACAGGGACGTGCGTCTGCGTTCCTCAGCGTCGGACCCCGGACTCACCCATAGCCACCGAACAAAATTTCAAACTGAGACGCCACCGTTCATCGCTTCTGGAACAGTAACGAGAGACCGGCTGTTGGTCCCGCTAACGGGCTGACTTCCCGGCTGCCATCGGGTTGTGTTCCCTGCAGCCTGCAAATCGGTTATCTTCATCCCTGATGCCAGGAGCGCTGGAAACGGCACGTCCTGGCGTCCACAGCTCACCATAACAATACAAGCAGAGGAGCAGCTGATGAATAGCAACCGCCTGTGGCGAATCCGTCTTATTCCCCGAATCGGTACCCTGATTGGCCTGGCACTCTGGATGCTGCTGCCCAATTCCGGCCTGGCCCAGGCAGTAGCGGAAAATCCTTACCAGGTCATTTACCACTGGGGCAGCCTGCCCGGCGACCGGCCCATGGGCGTGGTAACCGGCGTGCATCCGGACCCTGACGGTGAACACCTGTGGATCGTGGAGCGTTGCGGCGCCAATCAGTGTGCCGGTTCCCCCCTGGCTCCGATTCACAAGCTGGATCGGGACGGCAACGCGGTGAAAAGCATCGGCGCCGGACTGTTTGCCTGGCCCCACGGCTTCGACCTGGATGATGAAGGCAATATCTGGGTAACGGAAGGTGCGCCGGAAGGTGACGCCCGGGGCGCGCCGGGTTTGGAGCGTGGCATGGGGCACCAGGTCATCAAGCTCAACCAGGACGGGGAAGTACTGATGCGCTTCGGTGAAGCCGGAGTGGCGGGTGACGACGCAACCCATTTCAATGGGCCCTCGGCCGTTGTCGTCAACGCCGACGGCCAGTTCTGGGTCGCCGACGGTCATCGCGGTGGCAACAACCGGGTGGTCAAATTTTCAGAGTCTGGCCAACTGCTCCTGCAACTGGGCGGCGGTATCGGGTCCCTCAGCAGGGAATCCGGTTCATTCAACGATCCCCATGACCTGAAACTGGATTCTGCGGGACGGCTGTTCGTCGCGGACCGCGGCAATAATCGCATCCAGATTTTCAGTCAGGACGGCGAGCTCCTGGACATCTGGACGCAGTTCGGACGCCCCAGCGGTATCTGGATCGATGACCAGGACAGGATCTACGTGGCCGACGGCATGTCCGGCCAGCAGTGGAATCGAGGCTGGCAGCGGGGCATCCGCATCGGCGATGCAACCACCGGCTGGATTACCGAATTTATCCCCGACTACGAAGTGCCCACCGGCAGTGGCATAGAGTTCCTGGCAACCGACAGCGAAGGCAACATCTATGCCGGCCAGGTTGGCCGGCAACGCTTTGAGAAATACGTGCGGGTGCGCCCCTGAGCAGGCATGATGTCCCGGTTTCCTGCCGGCGACCCAGGACACAATCTAACAGCCCGGTAGTGCTTTCGTGACCGATCCCCGGGGAGATGCGGGCGCCGCGACCGGCGGTACCGGGATCAGGTCCGACTCCGTCGTGTAGCCCTCGGGCGCAACAGATCGACCGGCACCCGGGCCGTAGCCTGCAACCGCATCATCAGCTGCTGATTTCAAGCAATTCAGAGCCGCCCACCAGGGTCCCGTCGGGATCGTAAATCTCGCTCTTGACCGTTACCCCGGTTGCCATGTCGAACCAGATAATGGATTCACCATCCTCGTTGGTAGTGATTATCTTGATCGTGTTGAAGGTTCCGGCCTCTACGGTCACGCTGAGGTTCACCCCATCCACCACGGTGGTGGCCGGCGCCGAATCACTGACAAAGGTCTGCTCCGAAGGCACACCGGGGAGCGGCGTCTGGAACTCGTTGGTTATCGTGCTGGTTGTTTCTGCCACGTACCACTCACCGTTGTCGCAGACTGTATCGGCCGGTCCGACCAGCAGCCCGGGACTCTCGTAGACCGTTTCCGAACTGGACAGCTGCTGCTGCTGGAATCCGGGAATAGCAATCGTCGTGTCAGTCGTGCTGTCACTGTCGGTCAGGTAACGGGCATTGTTCATGATCTGGTACCTGTCCGTGGACTCGATGATCGTCGTGGTCTGACCGCCACCGGCGCTGATGGTCCATTCCGTTCGCGTCGTGGTCTGTAGATTGCTGGATTCAATCCACAGCATGGTCTGTTCGAAGGTGATCGTGCCACCCGTGGGTTGACCGTCGTCGTCCAGTTCCTGGGCGGTGATGCGGGACCGGGTTTGCGTACCCGCGGCCGGGAAAACAAAGTTGCCACAGGCGCCGCTACCAAGGCTGATGATTCTGCTTTCACCGGTGTTACCGCCGGTTCCCCCATCGCCGCCGTCGCCACCATTGTCACCGCCGTTGTCGCCACCATTATCTCCGCCGTCGCCATCACCCTGAAGTGCCAGGGCCTGGGCCACCAGATCATCCAGGGTACCGAGATACTGAACCGCCTGGCCGAAAGACCCGCCGATAATGTAAACACCGCCCTGGATGAAGCCGGCGCCGCCGGTCACATTGGCGGCAATGGCCACACCGGACCCGACGCAGGACGCAAGGTAGCAGTAGTCCCGCGCAAAGAACGTCGAGCCTTCCGCCGCAACCGTCTGGGTCGCCGCGGGAGGACTGAAATCCGACGGGAACAGCGCCTCGGCAATGTCCACCAGCTGATCGAAATCCTGAATACTGGGTGTCTGCGTCAATGCAGTTTGTGAAGTCGTCAGCAACGCAAAGGAGAGTGTGGCGAGAACTGATAGTTTTTTCATCTGAGCACCTGTAGGGCGGCAATTGTGCGTTTTTATGGCGGAATACCCTTCCGGACTGAATATAACACTTCTGTGATCAGCATCAATAGGCCAGTATAAGGGATTGGCACGCGGCATCCGCCCGACAACCGGTCCGGGCCTGGGTCCAGGTCACCGCCATATAATCCGCTTGAGGACAAAGTTTCCTGCCGGGAGTCCCGGCAGGAAACCTGGCCAATAACATCAACCGGCCGCGCATGATCGGCTACATAGCCGCCGGGATAGTATTTAGACCTTGCGTTCTGAATTAGCATGGCCGACTACTGATCGACGTGGAAACGGCATTCTTCCGCGGTTCTGATCTATTCTGCTCTGTCCATCAATGGCTTTTCCATCGGCGGAGCGATAGGCAGGTAGCTTGCGCCGAAGCGTACCGTGGGTGCGTCCAGGCAGGCTCACAGCCGCCAGGGCAACGCGGGATCACAGTGTTTCGATTTCCCGTTCCAGCCGGTACTTTTTGTCGGTAACAATGGACTCCAGTACCCGTACCCGTTCTTCGAGGTTTCGGGTCTTTTCCTCGAGCTTTCGATTGACCGCCTCGAGTTCGGTACCGTTGCTGCTGGCCCTTGCCTTCAAGATTTTTACCCGGTAATCCATGTAGACACAAAAACTGACAAATCCAAAGATAATTGCCAGTGTCGGCACCGCTTCAAAATCCATTAGCTGTCTCCTCTGGACCGTTTTCGCGTCCATCCTGTTTTACGGCAAACTGGTTGTTGTGCAGCAGACTGGTACTGGCAAAGTCCTGGCAACCCGCTGCAAATCCACCTGCAAATCCTGCAATTCCCGGGCCAATCTATAACCTATTTGATATCAACAGGTTGCCTGAATTGCGTGGCGTTTGATTTCCAAGTTTGCCACTGAATAGCGATTTTCGCCACTTCTACCGTAGACGGCCGGCCATGGTACCCCACCGCCCGCAGGGGACCTCCCGGGCAGACTGTATCTGTAATGCCTCCGGCCCTCCTGCTATCCTGTCTTCGACCGTTAAAGAGATTATTCGTCAATCAACCTGTTGGCACTGCCTTGTTCAGCCCAAGCGCCGAAATAAACAATGCGACCACCCTGAGACTGCGGGGGTTCATCCGCGGCCTGATGTTCCCGCTGGCGCTGCTGGTGTTGACGCTGAAAACCATCAGGGTACTGGGAGCGCGGGAACTTCAGGGCGTCGGTGAGGTGTTGCTCCTTTACCGCTCCGATTTTGCCCTGCTGCTGGTGTTTGGCGCCCTGGGCGCCGGCGCAATGCTGTTCCTCCGCGGCAGAAAAAGGGACCTGGTCCTGGTTGCCCTGCAGGTAGCCGGTGTCGCCTGGGCCTGCATCGAAATCGTGGCCCATCAGTTTTACGTGGCGACGGGCTCGACCATCGATTTCGGTATCGTTCTGTTTTCAATGCAGCGCTTGAACGAGACCAGCCAGGTATTCAGCAGCGAATTACCCCTGCTGCTGATCCTGCTTCTCGGCCTGGTGATTCTGATCATCGGGTTTCTGCCCTGGTACATTGTGCGCAACGCCGTGGTTCATCAGCATCCTCGCCCCGTCGGTCGCAGGGCCGTGCTGGTCATGGTCAGTGCCCTGCTGGTTTCCAGCGCCTGGTCCACGATCCCCCTGAATGACGCGGATCCCGGTTTTGCCAGGTCCAGCCTGGTAAACTTCGCTTTCTCCATGACCAGGCTCGACGAGGAGTTGTCCGCGGACCTGGTGGAGCGGGAAGCGCTTCATGGACTCACCCTGGCCGTTGACGATCCTCTGGTCCCGCGAAAAAACCTGGTGGTGATTATCCTCGAGTCGACCCGGGCAGACGCCACGACTCCCTACAACCCGGAAATGGCGACGACGCCGTTTCTTGATTCCCTGAAAAACCGAAGCCTGTTCGCCGAACAGGCCTACGCAGTGGTTCCCCACACGTCCAAGGCATTGGTGGCCATACTCTGCGGCATCGAACCCCACCTGACCATGCCCATCACCGAAGCGGAGGATGGGGGTATTCCCGGTCGATGCCTCCCCTACCTGCTGGAACAGGCCGGATACCGAAGCGTTTATTTTCAATCGGCCACGCGGGAATTCGAGGCGCGGGAGGGCCTGATTGCCAACATCGGGTTTGACGATTTTTATTCCCTGGAGAATTTTGCTACCGAGGGACTGGAGACGGCCAATTATTTTGGCGTGGAAGATGCAGTCATGTTACCGGCAAGCAGGACATGGCTGGCGGAAAACGGTGACACCGGACCCTTCCTGGCGGTTTACCTGACCAACACGCCTCACCATGACTACCAGGCACCACGCCAGCGGTACGGCTTCAAGCAGTTCGTCGAGGACGAGGAATTCAATCGCTATCTTAACGCCGTTCACTATGTCGATCAGTTTTCACGGGAGCTCGTCGATCAGTACCGGAAGCTGGGTCACCTGGAGGACACGCTGTTTGTTTTCATCGGGGATCATGGCGAAGCATTCAACGAACACGGCAGATACCAGCATGACAATATCATGTGGCAGGAAGGGCTGCATGTGCCCCTGCTGATCTACGACCCTGTCGAGGCCACCGGTCGAACCATTGCCAACCCCGTCAGCCAGCTGGACCTGATGCCCAGCCTGCTGGAGACACTTGGCTATTCCGTTGCCGGCGGCAACTTACCCGGTGAATTGCTGTGGCATACAAGCGATGACCGCACTCTCTACGCGCATTGCTGGTACGAGCTGGGCTGCATGGCCTCCATTCGAGGGCAACAGAAATACATCGAGCATTTCGGTCGCAGGCCCAACGAGTTGTACGATCTGCACACGGATCAGGCTGAGACCAGGAATCTTGTTCAGCAGCTTTCATCCGAGGATTCCCAGCAGCTGCGCATGGAACTTTTCAGCTGGCGACAGTCGGTGAACAGTCTCTATGTACAGTAGCCTGGTACCCGGAAACCCTGTTGCCAGCGCAACCGCTGTCTCCTGAACATCTGCCAGGACTGAGGGATTTTCAAAGATGTCTGCCGGCCACGACATCGACATGGATCAGTCGCTCCGTCAGCTTGACACATCCAAACGCCAGCGCGATTCCCGCCGGGGCATCCAGCAGGTAGTGCCAACCGTAAGCCAGCGTGGCCAGGGTAGTGAAAACTGTCATCTCCAGCATGATAACGGAATAAAGCAGCAGCGAACGGCAGGGCCAGGCGACGAAAAACATAAGCGCCATGTGACCCACATGAAGGGATGGTAGCGCAGCGATGCCGCCGAAGGCCTGGGCATCCAGGGATCCCTCCCGTGCTGCCGTCCAGCCCTGTGCCAGGCCCTGTTGAATCCGGTAAATGGGATGATCACTCATCCAGCTCCAGTTTTCCTCGAACGCCAGCCAGGGCCCCAACGTGGGAAATGCGACGGTGATGAAAACACCCAGCAGGTAAGTCAGCGACGCGGATACGAACAGTAATCTCAAGCGATAGTGATCCTGCCGAAGGAACAGCAGGAATGCCAGCAGTGCCATGAAGATATAGTCATGCAGGTAGGTCCGGGTAAGAAAGCCATCTATTACCGGGCTGGCGACGACGAACTGTCCGAAGGAGACGAAATCCGTGAAAAACAGGGTCCGGTCGAGGCCCGCTACAACTTCGTCGTACAGCCGGTCGTTGATCAGCGGTATGCGTACCTTGACGTTGGTATAGACGGAAATCGCCAGAAAAAACAGCAGGCTTCCCCGGGCAAATTCCCAGTCCGTTTGCCGGGCTTTTTCCAGGTCGGGATTACCACCAAGCGCACCCAGAATCCGGTGCCCGATTCTCGAGTCCGGTTTCCAGCGGTATGCCCAGGCAAGGTAGAACCGGCTTACGATGAAAAACAGTAAGTAGTAAATCCCGAAAAACCTGAGATAGACAATCAGCACACTGACGAGGTTGATGCTCTCCCCGGTAGTCAGACACAGGGAGATGGCGGCCAGAATCACCAGCAACAGCACTTTCGTGTCCCGGTGGAAAAAGGCGATAATGTCGTTGATCGTATTCACTGTCCGTTGCAGTTTTTCCTGAAGATAGCCGCCTGGTCATCGGAATACAGCGGCTGCCAGCATACCGAAGCCAGGAAATTCCTGTCAAAATCACTGCCCTCGCGGACGAACGCCCAGTCATAGCCCTCCAGGTAAGCCTGCCAGCCGGTCTCCCCATCTTCGATACTGAAGTAGTTTTCCAGCCGCCAGGGTGGATAGTTGGCGTTCAACGCATGCAGGTAAACCCGTTCAACCGGCGTGGCAAACAGCAGGTATCCGGCATACATGTAGTCGGCAAAGACCGGCCTGGTATGCAGGTCCGGTTGCCCGTCAACCCAGTCAAGGGCAGCCACCGGAACATTGACCGATTCCAGGTCGACACCATCGGAGCTGGCGAGCAGCAGGCCGCTTACAGAGACCGCCATGATAATCGGCCAGCCTACGCCGGTTTTTCCCGCTTCGTCGTAGGCCAGCCGCTCCGATGAAGCCAGCACGGCGGTGGCTAGTCGTCGTCGGGAGTGCTCCAGAATGCCCTGCAGGTAACCGGCGGCAATAGGCAACATGACAAGCCCGAAGAACGGGATGTTCCGCGCCGAGGTTGCCGCCGCGTAAAACAGCCCGGCCAGCAGGATCCAGTCGCGCAGCAGTACCTGCCGCCAGGCAAGCAGCATGGGAATTGTCACCGCCAGTGTGGTGGCCAGCAATACGAAGAGGCTGCCGTTCTGGAAAATGGGCGGCAGAAAATCCGTAGTGGAATTCATCAGCAGATCGTTGCTCAGAAAGGCAACGAGATGAAAATGCAGCTGCCACCCCCAGGGATTGATCAGCGATACCGCGGTCAGGGTGATCACCAGCGCAACAGCCTGCACCGATCCGGCTGAATCCCTGGCCATCAGCGCCCGGTACGCCTGGTGGAAAGCAAACACCGACACCAATGCCAGCCCGATGAGAAAGCCGCCGTGGGTATTGGTCCAGAACAGCATCAGGGCACCGGCTGCCAGTAGTGTCGTTGTAAACCCGCGCCTGCCCTGTTGCCAGTCGTCCAGGAGTACGAACAGCACGGCCACCGCCAGCCAGCTGACCATGTGAGGTCGAATAATCAGGTGAATGCGAAGGGCGACAAGAACCAGTATGGCGTAAATCAGGGCCACCCACAGGCATACACCCTGCCTGCGCATCCGCCGGAAAAGACCGGCCAGCAACATGCCCATGAGGACGGCGAATACCAGCAGCGGACCCAGCAGTCCAAGCTGATCGTCCAGCCAGGCTACCATTACTTCGAACAGCCATTCCTGGAGCACCGGTGCCTCGGTACTCCATGCCAGCAGCGGGTCTGAACTGAACAGTCCGTCGGCGATGACCGCCCGGCCATACAGGATATGAAGGACCAGATCGGAATCGACACTGACCCAGTGGGACCCCATCAATGCCAGCAGCAGAAAGCCCCCGCACCACGTGAGCGAAGTGAAATTCAGTCCGAAGGCTCGGCGAAAAGGCTTCATTCCCAGGCTTACCTGCTTACCGCTTGGTGGCTTCATGTCGGGCCGGAATACTACACCTATTTATCCGGTTGCCGACAAGAGGGGTAGATACCGACACCCGTTAACGGGCAACTTCAGGGCTTTTTTATTGTCAACAGCCACCTCGCAACCCGGTACATTGTCCCACGCTACTCCGGGCAACCACTGCTACACCAGGAGTGAACTGATACTGATACTGGCCTGTATCGCGCTGGCAACCCTGACAGCCTTCACTATATCGGCAACAATCAGCCCGCCCCGAGTGCTGTATGAGGAAAACCGCATCGATCCCCTGGTTTTCCGCGCCGTGGGCGAGCTGCTGGCGGCAGAGCGTTCACCGTATTCCCTGACAAACCAGCGTCAGATTATCGCCGCAAACCGGCTGGACGGCGAGCCACCACCCTACGCTATTCCGTTTTCCTATCCACCCAATGCCCTGCCCTATTTCCACCTGCGGTCACTGGGCGACCCGGCGATCAATGCCGCGGTTATCACTTCTGTTTCGGTTCTGCTCTCGTTACTGGGCCTGTCCCAGCTGGTGGTCCGCTATGTCAACAATCCATTGACACGACTGACCATGGTGGTCACAGCCTCGTTCTGGATTCCGGGCATACTGGACATGGTACTGGCGCAAACGGGACACCTGGCCGCTTTTCTTGCCTTCTGTATACTGTTGTGTCATGACAGGAAACCGGTACTGGCCGGTATTGCCCTGGGACTGCTGGCCTTCAAACCGCACTACGCCATCCCCCTGGCCCTGGTGGCGATGTCCAGGGGTAACTGGCTGTTGTTGATTGCGGCTGCCATCATGTTCACCGCCAGTTCGCTGTCAAGCGGGCTGCTGTATGGCTGGCACCTGTGGGTCGAGTTCTGGTCCAGCGCTACGGCATTGAATCCGACAGTCATCCATACCGAGGGCTGGATAGGTGTTGCCGCCCTGATGATGCCACGAAGCCTGGAGGCGCTCAGTGACGCGGCGATTCCAGTCTACCTGTCAGGCATGAGTATGCTGGCCGTGTTGCTCGTGGTGTACCGCCGGCGCATGGATACGCTGAGTGCCCTGGCACTGGCGCTGGCGCTGACCATCCTGGTAAGCCCCAACACCCACCCCTACGACATGACCGTTTTCTATATTCCACTGCTGATGCTCACCAGGTACTTCGGCATGAAAATGTGGATAACCCTGGCCTTTTTCCTGGTTTTCCTGCTGCCGAATATTTTTGTCAGCCTGTCAGTAGCCCGATTCGTCTTTCTGCTTTCCAGTTGCCTGGCCATTGTCTGGATCATCCTGTCGGCAGACCGGGACGGGTTGTCAGCAGCTAATTCCAGCGCGAACCAGTAACGCCCCAACCGTCTATAGCAACGGCAAGAGGATTTCAGTCCCCGACTTTTCTGCCGTTGAGCAGCCCCAGTCCCAGGCTGGCCATGGCAATTGCCACCAGTCCGTTCATATAATTAAGAAAGGCGTAGGGGGCATAGTCGACAACGGCAACCCCAAGGGTAGCGGAATAGAAGGCACCCGCCGTTGTCCAGGGAATAAGTCCCGTGGTCAACGTGGCGCCTTCTTCCACGCTTCGGGACAACACCGCCGGGTCCAGTTGTTGCTCCCGGTAGCGTTGCCTGAATAACTGGCAATTCAGAATAATGGAAATATAGGCTTCACCCATGGCCATGTTGCCGATCACGCCGGCACCGATAGTGGTGGCGATGAGGCCCGGTACGTGGCGCACTTTCTCCAGGATTCCCGCCACCAGCCTTCCCAGCATGCCGCTTCCATGAAGAATTCCGCCCAGTGCCAGGGCCATCAGGGCCAGCAGTAACGTCCAGGCCATGCTGCTGATGCCACCCCTGCCCAGCAGTTCATCCAGGCTGGCGATCCCGGTATCACCCGGGGTGTTCAACCACAGTGCGTTCAATACTGCCGCTATGGTTTCCCCCTGGAACACAACGGCGATGACAACCGCCGCCAGAATACTGGCTGACATGGTTACCTCTGCGGCGACCCGACGGATGCTGAGGATGACCATGATCGCCAGGGGTAACAGTGTTACCAGGGGCATGAGTCGATAACTTGAAGCCAGCGCCAGGCGAATGGCGTCGATACTGGCAACAGGCAGGTCGACAGGATCCGACCAGGAGCTCACCGCCAGCAGCAGTACCAGGGTAATCACCAGGGTGGGCACCGTGGTGTACAACATGGATCCGATATGACGGTACAGGCCGGTACCGGCGCTCATCGCCGCCAGGTTGGTAGTATCTGAAATGGGAGACAGCTTGTCACCAAAGGTTGCTCCGGCGACAACCGTACCGGCCACCAGGGGCAGGGGCACGGCCATGGCCTCGCCCATGCCAACCAGCACCACGCCCATGGTACCGGCAGTACCCCAGGAGGTACCGGTGGCCAGTGACATTACACTGCAGAGCAACAGACTGGCGACCAGAAACCAGTCCGGGTCGATGATGCCGAGACCGAAATAAACCAGGCTGGCTATGGTTCCCGCCTGCATGAAACTGGCGATGACCATGCCAATCAACACAAAGATATAGATGGCAGGCAAGGCCTGGCTGATGGCCTGCCCCATCATCTGCCGGACGCTTCCATAATCGTAACCCAATATGCGGGCATGAATACCTGCCCAAAGCAGACTGATGAACATCAGGCTGTGAAGATCGACTCCCAACAGGAACAGTCCCACCGAGATCATCAGCACGATGCCGCCGAAGCACAGCAGCGACTGACCGAAGCCGGGTACGGGAACCTTGCCGGACTCTGTATCTTCCAGGATCATAGAGTCAGGTCCCACAGTAAGGTGAAATGAAACTGCATTGTTTCGCCATCAAGATCTGTCCAGGCCGTTTTGTACACTCTGATACCAGAGACGGAATACGCTAACGCCACGTTCCCCCTGCCCGTTTCACCCGCCGGGATTCACTGTTCCCCTGGTGCCGACGCTGCCGCCGTAATCCAGAATGATTTCGCCTGCCACAGCAGCACCGCCAGCACGACAAAGGGCAGGGCCATCAGCAGGCCCGCAACCCATCCCTGGCCGTTGTCTGCCACGACGTTCCAGATCAACATGCTCACCGCCACCTGCATCGTGTAAACGCTTGCCCAGGGATGCATCCAGCCTTTCATTTTCCAGAACCCCCAGGTACCGGCGCCATAAATCAACCAATGCAGCGGCTCGGAAACTCTGGCTGCCCAACCGGTAAGGACGATGCCGAACCAGACTTCCTCCGCTTCGGCCACCGGCTTGAACAGCATATCCCAGGGTACATAGACAAAAGTCATGTAGCCACAGAACAACATCAGGACATTCATCCACCAGGGTCTTCGTGCCAGGTTTGCCTTCAGTTTTTCCACATGCCTGTCTCTCTATGGTGATGACACGGTTAATGACGCCGAACCGGAACACTGGCCGTCGCGGAGAGCCGCACCAGGCAGATTCAGTGGCGGAATCAGCATAAGAGCTATCCATGGCGAAGTCCATTGACCGGGCCACCCCCTGTTACCCGGCGGGCCGCCGAATGCCTCCTGCCACGGGCTGACGTTTACCCGGTCAGGTCCTGGCCCGCTCGACTTTGGGACTCCGTTTGGTTAGCATCGGTCCAGTTAACATGCCGGAATGTAATAATAATGAAAAGACGAGCATTTCTTTCTGCCTCCCTGGTTGCCAGCGTGTTGCCAGGCGTACTGACGGCCCAACCCGGCCTGCCGCCCTATCAAGCCCGTGACTGGTCCGGCAACCGGCCGCTGACTTACCCTGACCCGGACATCATTGCCCTGGACTCCCGATTCAGGCCCTACATGCTATTCAATACTCCCATCCAGCGCCTGCATACCGGCACACTCTGGGCCGAGGGACCGGCCTGGAACGGTGTCGGCCGCTACCTGGTATGGAGTGATATTCCCAACAACCGCCAGCTGCGCTGGCTGGCCGAAGACGGACACGTGTCCGTCATGCGCGATCCGTCAGGGCACAGTAACGGCAATACTTTTGACCGGGAAGGCAGACAGCTGTCCTGTGAACACGGCGGCCGACGCGTGGTGCGCTATGAACCGTCCGGCTCGATAACCGTGATTGCCGACAGTTTCGACGGTAAACCGCTCAACTCCCCCAACGATGTCGTGGTACATCCTGACGGGAGTATCTGGTTTACCGATCCGCCTTACGGAATCCGGGGAAACTACGAGGGATACCGGGCGGAAGCCGAGCAACCCTTTGCCGTCTATCGTGTCGATGGCGACAATGGCGCCATCACCCGCGTAACCGACGAGATCGACGCACCCAACGGCCTCTGTTTTTCACCCCAGTACGATCGGCTGTATGTGGCGGACACCGGCGCAGGTCGGGAAATCCGTGTCTGGGACGTGGACGGCGCCCGCCTGCGAAATGGTCGACGCCATGTCCAGCTCACCCGACCGGACCAGCCCGGGTCTGTATCCGCCGCCGACGGTATCCGCTGTGATGTGGATGGCAATCTCTGGGCGGGGGCCATGCCCGGTGTCCAGGTTGTCGCGCCCGATGGCGATCCCATCGGCCTGATCCGCCTGCCGGAACGCTGCGCCAACGTCTGTTTTGGCGGGCCCCGGCGAAATCGCCTGTTCATGACGGCAAGCCAGTCCCTGTACTCGGTCTACGTAGGCGTGGCAGGAGCGGGTTACGCCTGAACCCCCGGGAACGGGAAAAGCACGCGACAGGCAGGCAACTCGTCGAATCAACGCCTGCCCAAGCTTGATTAAATCGACCAGTTGGTAAACGATAGTAACAGGCAAATCCGGCTGGAAAACAAACCAGCAGAATACTGAAAAACTAAAATCCAATAGTACAAGGAGTCAGGCCATGAAAACCCTGAAACTGTTTTGCGGTGCGCTATTGCTGTTCCTGCAGCCCCTCAGCCAGGTGGTCGCCCAGCAGGACCAGAACTGGGAAATGCCCAGGACCAGTTACGGACACCCGGATCTGCAGGGCGTCTGGGAAAACAATACCATCACGCCGGTGGAACGTCCCGCCGTGTTTGGCGACAAGGAATTTCTGACCGACGAGGACGTGGAATTCCTGCGACAGAGGCTGGACGAAATATACGCCGCCGGTGAAGACGCCCTGTTTGGCGAAGGCGTCCTGGAAGCCGCATTCAGCGGCGAAATAGTCTCCTATGACCCGTCAACCGGGAACTACGATTCCCAGTGGATGGCGCGACGCACAATTCACCGGCGGACTTCCCAGATTATCGATCCGCCCAACGGACAATACCCGCCACGCACCGAGGCCGCCATCCAGGCTGCCCGTGAACTGCGCGAATGGCGCGAAGCACACCCGGCGGACTCCTGGGTGGACCGCCCCCTGGGGGAACGCTGCGTCAGCTTTGGCGCGCCGCGACTGGGTTCGGGCTACAACAGCTACTGGCAGATTGTGCAAGCCGAGGATCACGTGGTGATCTACCAGGAAATGGCCCATGATGCCCGGATAATCCCCTTGACTGAAAAACCCCATATCGATGAGGACATCAAGCTCTGGCACGGCGATTCCCGGGGCTGGTGGGAAGGCGACACCCTGGTGATAGAAACCACCAACTATTCGGAACGCAGCAATCCGCTCCCCGATACCACGGCCAAGGTCAACATTGAGCGCCTCACCCGTATCAGCGATGATTCGCTGCGCTACCAGTTGACCTCTCACGATCCGGGAACCTATACGGCGCCCTACACCCGTGAGATTATCTTCGACTACACCGATGACGAAATTTACGAATATGCCTGTCACGAGGGCAACTACGGCATGATGAATATCCTGTCGGGTCACCGGGCCGAGGAACGCAGGGCCGCAGCAGGAAGCGAAGGCGAGGCAGAAAACTAGCAGGCGGCCTGGCCGGAACGATTCGGCCAGTTCCTGAAAGGATTATCAAGGGCGGCAGGCCCAGGGAGAAATCAACCAGATGAAACCAGTACTTACTCTGCTTACTACCTGTGCCCTGTTGCTGCCTGGCGGGGTTGCCGCGCAGCAGGACGCCTCGGCAGACTATGACGCGATATCCCGGGTCCCCCTGAGATCGTCGGCTGCATCCATGCCTATCCAGTTCAAAATCCTGGTGGATTCTGCCAACCTTGGAGGAGACGAAACCCGTATCGCCGAGCTGACGTTTCCTGCTGGTTACTCGGGACAGGCCCACCTTCACGATGCCATCGAAATTTTCTATGTGCTGTCCGGGCGTTTCGGCCATGAGGTCAATGGCGTCCCGGCCTTTCTCGAACCGGGACAGGTGGGTATCGTCCGCCCGGGAGACACCGTTGCTCACAGTGTGCGTGGCAGCGAACCTGCCGTGGTACTGACAATCTGGTTGCCGGGAGGTGCCGCAGCACCTTTTCACGTGGCTGACTGACCGACGGCACAGGATATTCATCTGCAAAGCCGGATCCGGGCGGGAACGCATTTTATGGTATCCGTCCGGTCATGGCTCCAATTTTCTACTTATCATTCATTAACCACGGAGCTCACTATGATCTTCAGAAAACTGCTCGCAACCTGCATATTCTCCATCATCGCCTCGGGTGTTTATGCCGGCCCGCCCGCCTCCATTAACGACCTGAACTGGATGACCGGAAACTGGGCCGGCGATCTTGGACCAAATCAGCTTGAAGAAAACTGGATAATGGCAGAGGGCGGCTCCATTGCCGCTATGGTAAGAATGACCGGGAATGGCACGACGAGCATGTTCGAAATGATTACCATTGAAGAAGTGGACGATTCCCTGGTGTTACATATTCAGCAGTTCGATCCGGGATTTGTTGCCCGGACGCCGGAGCCACAGAAAATGGAGCTGGTGGAAATCACCGGGAACAGCGTAAAATTCGAGGCCGTTTCGGAGGGCGGGATGGCCACCCTGGGTTACAGCCATCCGGACGCGGAATCATTCATCATTCACGTCGGCCAGGCCAACGGTAATACCCTTGACATACCGCTGAAGAAACGTTCAGTCTGGGACTAGGGGCTTTGGCAGTCAGTGAATCCAAAAAAAGAGGGGCATCAGCCCCTCTTTTCGTTAGCGTGTCGATATACCGTTGCTACAGTCTGCCTTGAGCCCGAAGGGCCGACGCTGCCAAGGTATCCGCTAGTTTTCGTCGCCGTGGACGATCCTGGCTTTCATGCCGGAATATCGACTCAGAACCTCCAGCACCTTGCGTTCCTGTTCCTGATCCCGCACCCGGGCAAACAGCAGCAGATGGCCGTTATCCACCTGCTCGTTGAGACGCTCGGCGTCGGACTTGCGTATGATCAATGCGGTGAGACCGATTACCCCCGCAACCACGGCCACCGCGGACACCGTTACCGCCGCAGCACTGCCAAAAATACCGGCGGCGGCGACGATGGCGGCTCCGATGAGCGCGAAGGCTATGACCGAAAAGCCACCAAAAGTGGCGTACACGGTGTCGGCGAAAGTGTCTTCCCTGAGATCGTCAAGATCCGCTTTGAGCCTGTTGTTACTGCGCCCGTTAAATCGCCTGCTCAGGTGGGCAAGCTGTTGTCGCTGCTCCTCATCCTCGGCCAGCATGCCAATATCGTCGGCGGCGATGCCTTCAGCCTGGAGTTCTTCCACGGCTCTTTCCAGTGGCTCAGTCGCAAAAAACACACCCACTGCGTCTCGTGATCCGGATGTTGCTTCTGTGCTCTTCATGTCGTACTCCTGTAGTGATGAATTGTCATATTGACCAGCAGAACTGGCTGCAGGAAGACCGGCCTGGCCAGATAACGCCGATTTCGTCCCTTGACGCTCCCTTGTCTGACTTGCCTGACTTGTCTAGCTTGCCGGGCTTGCCGGACTTGCTGTACTTGTAGAAAGCCGGGTGAAGTGACCAACCGGACGATATCCCGCACTTAGCGAATCTGGCGGCAACCTCGACCAGTAATCTTTGATTAACCCTAAAAACGTTCTGAACTCTCGCAGAGAACTTCCACAATCAATCAGAATTTCCTCAGACACAGGCGCCCTGATAATTCGCGACTTTCACTATAAAATACGGGATTCAGCCCGATTCAGATCAGTGACCGGAACCGGTCCCCACCGTCAGGATACAGTGCCAGCAATCACTCTTTAGCGTTTCTCCCGATGGAAGAACGCATGATACGGACGATAGTTCCCGGGCAGCGCTGCCAGGAAAATTTTATAAACCAACACCTTTGGCATGATTGGCGGGTAAACCTACAGATCGTAGCCCTTCTTGCGCAACAGCCTGGCCTTCTCCACTATCCGGCGGGCCTGTTCGATATGGGGACGGTCCACCATTTCACCACGAAAGCTGAACGCCGCGGCTCCCGGGTTCCGTCCGCCAGCGGCGGTCACTTCAGGCCCGTCAGCTCCCATTGTATTGTCTCCCTCCTCCGGTTCGCAGACAGCAAGCAACTCTTCCGCGCGCCGGACTTCCTCCACCGAGGGCATGAAAGCGTCGTTGACGATTTCCACCTGCCCGGGATGGATGGTCAGCTTGCCGGTGAAGCCCATGCTGGCAGTGAGCCGGCATTCACGACGAAGTCCGTCCAGATCCCGGTGATGCACGTACGGCCCGTCGACTGGCTGAATATCGGCGGCGGACGCGGCCAGCAGGCACAGGGAGCGAACCACCTGGAAAACCTCCAGGTAATTGCCAGTGGCGTCCCGTTTTTCCCGGGCACCCAGGGCGGCGGCCAGGTCTTCTGCACCCCAGGCCACGGCCTGCACCCGCGGGTTGGCCAGCATCTGCGCGAGGTTCAGCACCGCCGCCGGCGCTTCGGTACCGATCAGCAACAGGGAAGTCGATCCAGCCGGCAGTTGCTGTTCCCGCTCGCGTGCGATCAACAGCCGATCCACGGCATCCACGTCTCCGGCATTCAGTACTTTGGGCACTACGATGACGTCCGGTGGTGACTGCATTATGGCATCGAGATCCTCCCGCCCCCAGGGTGAACCCAGGTCATTAATGCGTACCAGTTTTTCCCGGTCACCAAAATCCGCCTCCCGCAGCCAGTTGCATACCTGTTCCCTGGCTTCAGCCTTGGCGCCAGGTGCCACGGAGTCCTCGAGATCCAGGATAAGTGCGTCGACTGGCAGGCCAAGCGCTTTATTGAACTTGTGTTCATCTATACCTGGAACAAAATGTAGACTTCTGCGTAATCCGCTCACCATGGGATACCTTAGATCAGGGTTAGCGCCGGGTGCCAGACTAGTGATTGCCTGTCCCGACCCGACCTCCTGTTGTGAATAAAACCTGCGATTCAGGGAACCTCTGATTAATCAGAGGTTCCTTCGTGTTAAGCTGCATGCCGTTATATCAACTTTGGCAGTTTTCTGCGAATCGGCCGGGGCAGGTTTCAACATGACGGACGAGCTGAAAAAAATGCGACAGTGGGTGGGCAGGATTCAGACCGACGAGGACCTGATATCCCCTGGCCCACTTCGCGCCATGGCCGCCCTGCTGGACCAGGATCCGTTAGGGGCCGCGCAAGTGAAGTGGCTTCCTCCGCTGTGGCACTGGCTGTTTTTCCAGGCTCCGGTCCGACAATCCAGACTGGCGGAAGACGGCCATGCCCTGCGGGGAGATTTCCTGCCACCGGTTTCCCTGCCTCGACGGATGTGGGCCGGCGGCCGACTCTGGTTTTACGATGACATCCCGGTACCGTCGGCGGCCACCCGAACCTCTACGATAAAAAGTGTCGATGCCAAATCCGGCAGGAGTGGCGACCTGGTGTTTATCGAAGTGGCCCATGACATCAGTGTCGACGGGCAGGTCGTGCTGCGCGAAGAACATGACATCGTATACCGCCAGCGCCAGTCACCGGCGGAAGTGAAACAAACACCTGCCGGTTCCAGTGACACTGTCGCGAAAGCCCGGTTCAGTCGGCAGCATGTTGCCGATGCCGCGCTGTTATTCCGCTATTCGGCACTGACCTTCAATGCCCACCGCATTCACTACGATCGCGACTATGCGGTGAACAGCGAAGGCTATGGAGGCCTGGTGGTCCACGGACCCCTGCTGGCCACCCTGTTGGTGGAACTGTTGCGGGAAGAATATCCCGATTCAAGAATCCTGGAATTCGCGTTCCGCGCCATACACCCGGTATTCGACGCCATGCCGTTCCGGGCCTGTGGTAATTTGACTGCGCCGCACCATGGGCAATTGTGGATAACCGATCACCAGAATCGGATCTGCATGGAGGCCACCGCCAGGCTGGAGCCCTGACCGCCGGGACGCGGTTCGGCCTGGAACCGGTGACCGGGATTCAGTAAGAACGTGGCAGTCCCAGTACATGCTCACTGAGGTAGGAAAGAATCAGGTTGGTGGAAACCGGGGCTACCTGGTAAAGGCGTGTCTCCCGAAGCTTTCTTTCGATATCGAATTCCCTGGCAAAGCCGTAGCCACCATGGGTCTGTACACAGGTATCGCCGGCTTCCCAGGAGGCCTCAGAGGCCAGGAGCTTGGCCATGTTGGCCTCGGCACCACAGGAAGCGCCGCCATCGAACAGTTCCGCCGCCCGCTGCGTCATCAGTTCCGCAGCCCGCATGTTGGCATAGGCCCGCGCAATGGGAAACTGGATCCCCTGGTTCATGCCGATGGCGCGACCGAAAACTTCGCGGCTGCCGGCATAGTCCGTGGCCCGCTGGATAAAGAATTTGCAATCGCCGATGCACTCGTAGGCGATCAGGATTCGCTCAGCATTCATACCGTCGAGAATGTAACGAAACCCGCGGTTCTCCTCCCCCACCAGCGCATCGGCAGGAATCCGCATATCATCGAAAAACAGTTCCGTGGTGTGGTGATTCATCATGGTATCGATAGGTTTGACCGTCAGACCATGACCCAGGACTTCCCGCATGTCCACCAGGAATACGCTCAACCCGTCGGTCCGGCGTTCGACTTCCTGCGGTGAGCGGGTCCGGGCCAGCAACAGCAACAGGTCTGAATGGGCGGCGCGGCTTATCCAGATTTTCTGTCCGTTAACCACGTAGTGGTCGCCACACTTTCTGGCAAAGGTGCTGATGGAAGTGGTATCGGTACCGGCCGCGGGTTCGGTTACGCCGAATGCCTGCAGTCGCAGGCGGCCGGCGGCTATTTCCGGCAGGTATTGCTGCTTCTGCTGCGCCGAACCGTGACGTAGCAGGGTGCCCATGGTGTACATCTGGGCGTGAAAGGCGCCGGGGTGACCGCCGGAACGGGATATCTCCTCGAGTATGACACCCGCAGCCGCCACGCCCATGCCGGCGCCACCGTAATCCTCGGGAATCAGAACCGAAAGATACCCCTCCCGGGTCAGTACCTGAATGAACTCATCCGGGTAGCCTCGGTCACGATCGAGAGCACGCCAGTAGTCATTGGGAAACTGCTGACACAGCCGCGTTACACTGTTACGGATTTCCTGCAGATCGTCCACGGTTGCCGGTCACCAAGAGGGTAGGATCACTGCCGGAGTCTAGCACAGCCCCGGCAGGTATCACTTGTGGGTCGACAGAAAACTACTGTGCAAACTGCTGTAAACGGCACCCTGGGGCAGCGTCCTGGATTCGTAGAGATGCACCGCGGCCACCGGCAGCCTGCCCCAGTGCCGGTTGGCGATGTCCGCCAGCAGGCTGGAAACCTTGAACCGGGACTCCGGTCGCCACCTGGCCACCGTCACGTGGGGAACAAAGCGCTTGTCCCCGGCGCTCATACCGATACTGGCCAGGGCACGGTTCAGACGGTTGACGGTGTCGGACAATACCTCGTGGCTTGCCACGCCCAGCCACAGCGAATGTCGAAAGCAGCCGGCGCCCCGCAGCGTCAGCTCGAAGCCCGGGACAGCGGAAATTGCCTGTTCCATTGCCTGACGGATCAGGGCAATATCAGCCACTGGCGTCGAACCGAGAAAGCTGAGGGTGAGATGCAGGTTCTGCTCAGGTACAGGTCGTAGCCCGGGCGCGTCTGAGCCTGCCAATCGGGTCAGACGGTGCAGGAATTCAGGCAGTCCGGGTGCTCCGCTCTCCGCGCCGCTGTCACCATCACCAGGGATGATGTCAGCGGGCTGACAGGGGATACCGATGAAAAGCCGTTTCCTGCTGTTGTCCGTCATAATTTGAAAAGGCAGGCTCGCGAGTGGCACACTGACCCTCCCTGCCTGACTACACCGGCCTCCGGCGGGCATTGAAATCAGGTGAAATTCAACCAGCCGGATCGCGCCCTGGCCACATCGGACCGGGTAAACCAGGCGAATGAATCAGCAGGGTGAAACAGTAGCAGAAGTCGCGTAAGCCGGCAAAAAAAGCCATGGAATGAGGACAGAATAATGAGCAAGCAATCTCCGCTGGAAGGAATTCATTTTCGATCCATTGAAACCAACGGTATTCGTATGCGCGTAGCGGAAATGGGTGAATCCGGCCCGCTGGTGATCCTTGCCCACGGCTGGCCTGAATCGTGGTACTCCTGGCGCCATCAGATTCCCGCCATTGCTGATGCCGGATACCGCGTAGTCGCTCCTGACATGCGGGGATTCGGTCAGACCGATGCCCCGCTGGCCGTCGAAGAGTATGATATCGAACACCTGAGCGGCGACATGGTCGGACTTGTCGATGCCTACGGCGAAGAACGCGCAATCATTATCGGCCATGACTGGGGAGCCCTGGTTGCCTGGTACAGCGTGCTGCTGCACCCCCAGCGCTTTTCCGGCCTGATTGCCATGAGCGTCCCCTTTACCGGTCGTCCGGCACGCTCACCCATCGAAACCTGGAAAGAAACCTACGGTGACAAATTTTTCTATATCCTGTATCACCAGGAACCGGGGGTTGCCGAAAGCGAATACGACAACGATCCGGAAGGTCTGCTGAGCCGTCTGTACCTGTCACCGGACTCCCCCCGGGAGGAACCGGAGGTGACCGATCCGCATCGCTCGGCCGGAGGCTGGATACCAAGGCTTGGCGCTCCGCAGGAGCTGCCCCACTGGCTGACTCAGGAAGACCTGGATTATTACGTTACCCAGTTCGAAAATGCCGGCTTCCGGGGCGGAATCAATTACTATCGGAATTTCCACCGTAACTGGGAAATCACGCCACAGCTGGACGGCGCCAAAATCGATATCCCGGTACTGTTCATCGCCGGCGAGAAGGATATGGTGATCGGTGGAGCCGGCAGGGATCAACTGGCCGCGGCCATGGGCAGGGTAGTAAACAACCTGCGTGACGTAGTACTGCTGCCAGGTGCCGGACACTGGATTCAGCAGGAACTGCCCGAAGAAACCAATGATGCTGTCCTGCGTTTTCTCAAGTCTTTGTAGCACTTACCACGGGCTGTAAAATTTCCTGACGGGGGAAAAGCGACATTTATCGGTGGAAAGTCCATTTAATTGAGGCGTGGCGGCAAGTTGCGCGCCTGGGGCCCAAGTTTTTCGGATGGCAAATTTTCTGACACTCTTGGCCGCCGGCTAACGCCCAGGGAATTAATGGGAAATCGGGGGATCGCACTCAGGCGTATGCGCGCATGTGCTCCCGCGTCAGCTGGGCAACAAAATCCGCCAGCAGGCTAGTATCCTGCTTGTCGAGATCCATAATTCGTCCGCCGATCAGTGTCGCGTGGGTGTCGGACGACACCGCGTGGACATTGCGGATTTCCATTTTGCAGTTGATCCTGCGGTGCTCTTCCAGCTCTATATTACAACCCACTACCTGGTTGTCGCCATGAAAATACTGGCTGAGGAATCGCGGCAGTTCAGAATCGGTTTTCATTCCCACGCCCAACCGGGAAATGTCCCGCACGGTGCCGTTGATCCGCTGATGATCCGGCCCCTCAAGGGTAATCCTGACACAGTTGCGAATGTCGTCCAGCAGTACGCGGAACGCCTCCCTGGGCCTTGTCGTACCTAGCCTGTCGGGAATTGTCAGTTGATAGCCAAGACTGAAATCCTCCGCCAGGGGCTCAATGAACCGGCTCTCGAAAATCAGTTCACGACCCTGCTTTGCCGCCTTGACGATTACCTCTTTATCCTTAGTGAGGGCGGACGGAGCAGCAGGAATTGAGTCACGGATTGTCATGATGCGGTGCCTGGGGCTGACGGCGGTAACAAAGCTCGGATAGTAATTACTGTCACCTTCGAAGCGCACGGCAACTTCACTGCGACTGTCCCGCAGTCTCGTCAATAGATCCACAACCTCGACGTAGGATTCCGACATGGAATTTCCCTTTATCAGCTTCTGCACCAGATCCAACATACCGTTCATGATGACCACTTCATCTTGATTTCCGTCCGGTTGGTAGCGACTTCCCCCGTGCTTGGGGCGTCCAGGTGGCAATCGGGCAGGCTGAATTTCAACGGAAATCCTTTAATTATGTAATTATGCAAGTTTGAGGCCATAGTTAGGATCTCGCCATGCCTTGGCCCGTCAGCACGGGTTCCGCCGGCAGCCCAGGGAACCGCTGACTAAATCTATCAGAAGTTCCCTAGCGTAGGCCGGCCAGGTTGTTGGCGGCCTTTCGATAGTAGTTGGGTTTCAGTTCCAGAGCCATGTTCAGGTACTTCCTGGCCGCCGCCTTGTCGTCCCGCAGCAAAGCCGCGTAGCCGACGTTGTTGGCAGCCACCGACCGGTCATAGTGCCGCTCATACAGGCTTATCGCCTCTTCATAGCGTCCCTGAAGGGCGATACAGAAAGCCAGGTTGCTCCGGGTGGTGGCGGATTCCGGCGCAATGGTCAGGGCCTGTCGCAATAGCGGTTCGGCCTGTTCCGGTTTTTCGTCAAGTATCAGGGACCAGCCCAGATTGGCCAGCACCTTGGGATGACCGGGAACGATATCCAGGGCACGACGGAAACTGGCCTGAGCCTGGGCAAACCTTGAATCGAGATCCGCGATTACCCCCAGGCCGTTCCATGCCATCCACCGGGATGGCTCCTCTGCTACGGCGAGGGTAAGGTAATTTTCGGCGCTTGCCAGGTGACCCTCCTCCAGGCGCAGCCGGCCCAGTTGCTCCAGTGCATAGGCATTACCGGGATCAGATTCCAGCAGTCGCCGGGTGGCATTTTCCAGCGGTCCCGTGCGGTCGGCGCGGGCATAGGTACGGACAGCCAGGGCCAGTATCCTGGGATCATCGGGAAAGGCTTCCAGTAGTCCCGGTAGCCCCGCCATGGCGGCAGCGAGTCTGCCTTCGTCCAGGGCACGCTCAACCTGTTCCAGGGAAAAATCAGCCTCGGGCCGGCCCGGGACCGGAGAGGCACAGGATTCCAGCAGCAGCACCATCAGTGCTGACGACAAAAGACGGCACCCGGCAAGGACTGCCCGGGGCGGCAGCTTACATTTCTCAGACATTCGCTTCGACGAACACTAGTTGCTCACCAGAATATCGACGGGCACGAAATCAGCGCCGATAATCAGCAGCGCGTCGGTTTCCGGGCGCAGGCGCCTCGATTCCACCAGTTCGATCCCTGATAGTGGCAGGGTCGCTGCCACACCCTGGGCCGCAATCCGAACACCCTGGCGATAAAAGAGACGGGTTTTCTGGTAGTTGTAGCTATCGGCGTCGCTGATCTTTACGACGTTGCCTCCCTTGGCCCTGAGATATTCCCGTACCCGGGCGGCCATGCCGTTTACGCCATTACCGTTGGACACTTCCAGTCTTACGGTCGTAGCAAGGTAGTCGGTGCTGGGTGTGCTTTCAAACTGGATGCCATCGCGTCCGACGCTGACCTGGCTGGCGAAATCGTGCCCCAGGACCACCTGGACATCGGTACCGCCGGCCAGTTGTGTGCTGGGTCGAAGGTCGCAGCTGAGGTTCAGGCTGGCGGCGATTTCCTGGGCGTAGGGTGCCAGTTCCGGCCGATAGTAAATTACGGTCCGGGCGTAATCGAAATTGTCGGCATCCCCCACCCGCCGGATATCAAGCTTTTCTCCTTCCAGCCAATTGGACGTGGCCCGGGCGATGCCCCTCACCCCGTTGCCATTCTGTACCACAAGGTTTAACGGCTCCGCCAGCGACTCCAATAATGATGCCATGTCACTTACTGTTACTGGATCCAGCTGCGGGGTATCCACAATGGTAAGATTCAGCCGGGGAGTGGCAACAGTTTCCTGAAGCGACTGCCAGACGTCTTCATCCGCTGGCACGGGTTCGACCACATCGGTCACCGCGATCGCCTGTCCGGTAATCACCGCCCGGGAAGCTGGCTGACTGGATTCCTCCAGACCTGCCGCGCGTGCATTTTGCCAGTGCTCCTCTTCGGCCGGCGTCATCTGCTGCCCGCGGGAAGTCGTTTCCGGCCGCGGCAGCGGTTCCGATCCAGCAACGTGGTCCAGGGATTCGCTGTCCGGTGCCTTTGCCTCATTCACTGCCGTGTCCTCGGCGGGAAGCGCAACAATACCGGCAGGTGAACCGGCCCCGGTTACGTTCCGGGGTGTGGTCGCAATCTCAGGCACATCGGTGACGGTGACCCGGTCCGGTTGTCGCCGATCCTGTAGCGTGGTGCGGCGAACCAACTGTCCGGAAGCCGGTTCGGGCACCCTGACTATGGAGGCTGAAACGTTCCCGGTTTGCGTCACCGAAGCGTTGGTTCCCGCGTTTCCTGCGCCAGCAGCCCCCGCCACCGCCGTACCCTGAAGCAGCGACAGCAGAGTCATAAAATCCATTTCGTCCGCCGCCTTGTCGCCATTGTTCGTGGAGCTGGCCACCTGCACCGCTGGTGCGGCTTCCTCCAACCCGGCTCGTGCCAGGGCAAGGTTGTTGACCGCCACCTGGTTACCACCGTCCTTTTGTAACGCCAGTTCCAGCAGCGCCACTGCTTCACGATGACGGCCCTGCTGCAGATAGGAGAAACCGATATTGCTCAGGGTCCGTGACGATTCCGGGGACAGGTCCAGGGCCCGAAAATAATACCGTTGTGCCACGTCATAACGCCCTAATTGATCGTAACAGGCTCCCAGGCCATTGAGAGCCGCGACTGACGCCGGCTTCTGTGCCAGTTCCTTCTCCAGGTACTCGATGGCGTTACCGTAATTGCCGCGACCGAACTCCGCACGAGCAATATCCAGGTTGGAGGCCAGCACGTTACCGACGGGAGGCTCTGCAAACAGCGGGGCGGGCATGCCATCACGAGGAGGGCTCGATGAGCACGCGACCATGGCCAGTGCGACGGAGATCGAGAGCATACGTTTAAAGGCTTTTCGTTGTTTTTTCATACCCTGGCCCTCAGGATGGTGTGTTCGGGTGATCTCAGAAAAAATTCTGCATGGTGTCGTACAACTGAATTACCGCCGGACCAAGCACGACCAGAAACAGCGCGGGAAAGATGAACAGTGCGATGGGAAACACCAGCTTAACCGGTAACTTGGCGGCTTTCTCACGGGCCCGCTGAATACGCTGGGTACGCATTTCATCTGAATAAGCCCGTAGCGATGCGGCTACGCTTGTTCCAAACTGTTCCGCCTGATGCAACAAGGTCACCAGGCTGATTACCTGATCCACGCCGGTTCGGTCAGCCAGCCCCTGCAGTGCTTCGCGTCGGCTCTTGCCTGCACGGATCTCGATGGGTATCAACGCCAGTTCACTGGACAGGTGAGGATGGCTGATACGGATTTCTGACGCAACTCGGTGAATGGCACTATCCAGTCCCAGGCCTGCCTCGACGCACACGACCAGCATATCTAGGGCATCTGGAAATCCCTCGATAAAGTCCAACTGCCGCCATGCGATGCGTCGCTGGAGAAAAGCATCCGGCAGGAAAAAGCTGATCCCCCCAACCAGCAATATGACCAGGATCGCCAGCGGCGTGATGAGCTGGAAAAAATTTCCAGTCAACGTGTACACCAGTGCCACAATGGTCACGCTGCCCAAGGCAAGCAACAGTTTAGCGGCAAGGAAGACACTCACCGCGGTCTGCCTGCGGTAACCGGCCTGCACCAACAGCTTCCGGATCTGCGAACGCCGCCATTCATTATCGGGAACTATTAGTTCACCAACGGGCTTCAGCCAGTGCACCTGAAATCCCGATTCCTGGTAGCTGCTTTTGGTCGAAGTGGGAATCTGGTAATTTTCTATCCGGCTGAGACGCCTGCGGAGCTGATCCGCCCGGTACATGGTCAGCATATAGATGGCATAGACTGCCAGGACAACGGCAAAGAAAGCAGCCCAACTGGCAACTTGTGGACTCAAGGTATCGATCAGTGACCCAAGCATTGAACTACCCCTTTATCTATACCCGGAACGAGACCATGCGACTGGTGAGGTAATACCCGATAGCCATCAGTATCAACTGGACGATAATGATGTTCTGTCCCGTGTCACTTGCCAGCATGACAGGAAAATAATCCGGATTTACCACCTGTAAGGCAGCCGCGGCAAAGAAAGGCAGAAATACCAGAACTTTCGCCGTAGCACGCATTTCGGCCGCCTGTATTTTGATTTCACCGAAAGCGGAAATTCGGTCCCTGAGCAACTTGGCCAGCCTGTTCAGCAGTTCAGCCAGGTTACCGCCGGTATTTTTCTGCACCAGAACCGCCGTGACAAACAGGCGAACCTCTTCCGCCTCAACCCTGGTCGCGAGGTTTTGCAGTGCCTCGTCGAAACTCAGGCCATAGTTCAGTTCGTCGAAAGTTACCGCCAATTCTCCGGCCAGTGGCTGCGGCAGTTCTTCAGAGGCAATTCTGATTGCTCCACTGAACGGAGTCCCAACCCGAAGGCTACGGGCGAAAAAATCGAGCATATCGGGAATCTGCCGGATCAGGCGTTCCCGACGCTTGGAGCGCTTGAAGCGCAAGTACATCCATGGAATCAGACAACCCGCCAAAAAACCCAGTCCCAGAGGCAGAACATTCAACACCCGGAAAAAGAAAACGGCCAGCCCCGCGCCGACTAATCCGAACACGATACTTATCAGGATAAAGACCGACGGCCCGAACCCAACGCCGCTTTGTTCAAGGAATCTGTCAAGATTGTGGAGCCGGGGGAGTCTCAGCAGTGCTGCATCGAAACTGGAGAGTCCCTGCTGCCGGGCCAACGAGATATAATGATTGGCTTCGGATTCTTCAACTGCCGCAGCCGACAATCTGCGAATTCGATTTTTAACCTGCTCGGCGCCACTTTTCTGTGATTCCTCCCAAAACATATACAGGCCGTAAATTACCAGCACGCAGGCCAGGAAGACCAAAAAAGGAATCATGTTCAGCAAAAAAGAATTCACCGGTCATTCCTCACTCATAGATTCGATTGGGATCAAACAGATCGTTGTCCAGTTCGATGCCATATTCAGCAATCTGCCTCGTTATCATCGGCCGGACACCAGTAGGCCGGAAATGCCCCACAACTTTCCCCTGCTGGTCCACGGTACGTTTTTCATAAACGAAAATTTCCTGGGACTCCACCACGTCACCTTCCATACCGGTAATTTCCTGTATGCTGGTAATCACTCTGCGCCCGTCTACCAAACGCTCCTGATCCACGAGCAGATTGAGAGCCGCGGCAATCTGTTGTCGGATTACTGTTGCCGGAATAGGTACGCCGCTCATGCCGACCATGTGTTCCAGCCTCGTCAGGGCATCGCGGGGTGAATTGGCGTGGATGGTGGTCATGGAACCATCGTGACCAGTATTCATGGCTTGTAGCATATCCAGCGCTTCAGCACCGCGAACCTCACCGACAATAATCCGGTCCGGTCGCATCCGCAGTGAGTTGCGCACCAGGTCACGCTGGGTGATCTGCCCTTCTCCCTCGATATTCGGCGGTCGCGTTTCCAGGCGTACGACGTGGGTTCTCTGCAACTGCAGCTCCGCCGAATCCTCGATAGTGACCACTCGCTCCCCTTCCGGTATATAACCTGACAGGGCATTGAGCAAGGTCGTCTTTCCTGAGCCGGTGCCACCGGAAATCAACACATTCACCCGGGCCCGGACGGCAGCGCTTAGAAACTTGGCCATTGGCGGGGTCAGGGTTTTCAGGCCAATCAGATCGTCCATTACAAAAGGATCGACGCTGAATTTGCGGATTGAAAGAATCGGACCATCAACCGATGCCGGCGGGATGATAACGTTCACCCGCGACCCGTCTTCCAGCCGCGCATCCACCATGGGTGAGGATTCGTCGACGCGACGTCCGACAGCACCGGCAATCTTGTCGATTACTCGCATCAGGTGACCGTCGTTCTGAAACTGAACGTCGGTCTCTTCCAGTTTTCCGTGTCGTTCAACGTAAACCTGACGCCAGGTGTTTACCAGGATATCGGACACCGAGGAATCCGCAAGAAGCGGTTCGATAGGACCCAGCCCCATGACCTCGTCCTGGATCTGCTTGATCACCTGCTCACGTTCGCGGCTGTTAAGACGTACCTGCCGCTCATTCATGATAGACCGGGCCACGTCGGCAATCTGCTCGTTGACCTGGTCACGACTCAATTGATCGATGAACTCCAGGTCAATACGATTCAGCAACTCGCGATGAACCTGTTCTTTTGCTGCCCGCTGCAGAGTGCGGCTTTCCGCAGATTGCACCTCTTCGGTACTTACAACCTCCGGGTTTCTTAGTGACTGCGGCTTGATATTCATCTACGGATCTCCTTATTCACCGCCCTTTCATTCGCCATTCAGGAGAACCAGCGTCTCTTGACCTGCTGAGAAACCATCTGGTAGTCCTTTTCATAACTGAGCAAGTGCTGTGCGATGGATCGTATATCTCTGACCAGCCCGGCTCTACTGTCCAGTTCGCAGGCTGCCTTGCCTTCATTTTCTGCTTTCATCACCAACTTGAAATCGCTGCGTACACGGTGCAAAGGCAGGTCGCGGATCAACTTTTCCAGATCGATGTTCTTAATATCCTTTTCCCCGGTACCCGCCCGATTAAGGATCACCTCCATGTTCTGCAATGGAATCCCGCGCTTGGGCAGGCGATGCAGCACCATGTTCAAATTACGTAGCATGGAAATAGTGCCCTGGGTAGTAAGGAATACCGGATTGGACAACACCAGGGCTTGTTCTACCACGTCGTTGACCAGGACCGGCAGATTGATGGCCACATGGTCATATTTCTGGACCAGCACTGATATCAGGCGCGCCAGCGCCCGCGGAGACAACCCGTCCCAGGGAGTCAGATCGGCAGGTGATGCAAGCACGTCCACACCACTGGAATGACGCGACATGAGAGCCTCTATGAACACGCTGTCAATACGACCGGGACTGCGCAGCGCTTCCACGATTCCCCCGTCCGACTTGATGTCAAAATCGTAAGCTACGGTGCCAAACTGAATATCCAGGTCGATCAGAGCGACTTTACGCTCAAATTCATACTGTAGTATGTAGGCCACATTGGCTGCGACAAACGGACCCCCGGCACCGCTGCGGGTGTTGAGGAAGGAAAATACAGCGCCTTTTCGATCCCGGGCCTGGTTCAGTGTCTTCCGGTGTCTAGCCAGGGAATTTGACAGCGCAACGACCAGGTCCTGGTGATTCAGCGGCAGAGGCAATACGTCTCGAACACCGCTGCGCATCAACGCAGGCATCACGTCCAGATTGGCACGTGAGAAGGTTGCGAATACTTCTGTCTGCTGGCCATGTTCTTCCACGAAGTGGCGAATGTCATCCAGCACTTCGTCATGACTGCCATTGAGCTCCAGAATCACGACATCCGGTAAGTCGCTATTCTGATCACTGATCAAGTCCCGCAGCGGCCGGGCGCTTTCCGGTTTCTGTATACGATACTGCAGTGACTGGATTCGACCCAAAGAGTGCTCCATGTCAGTCGCAGCCTGATCGTTGTGCGCCAGAACAAGCACATTAAGCTGAATCTTGATTGCTTCGTCGTTAAAGTCGTCACGACTATCCGTGTTCACAACTACCCCTCTGTACTGAAACTTCGCCAATATGAGTCATTACGCATGCGGTCATGCCGAAAGAACTACGCCCAGGACCTCGGGCAGAAGTGGAGAAAAAGCGCTCTCAGCGTTCAGACTGCCACGTTATCCCGGCCCCTACCTGCCCTGCTCGCCGATTAAACGTTTTGCTGACCGTGCAACCAGGCTTATCGGCTCAGCTTTGCAACCGGGCAGCAGTCGACCCCCTGCAAAGACAGTGGCTAGCCAATACCCGGCACCGCTCTCGACGATCAAAGGCTGATTGGATGTGTCGGCGGCGGCACCGGGACGAGAGAAACCGACGATAGAGTCGTTTACGCCGACGCCGATGCGATAAACGGATAGGCGCCCTGTCGTGAATGCCATAAAGATCCTCGCATACCAATTGCGCCGCCGATCAGTTGCCGACCCCTTGAATGAGACTGTTGTTTGTTGCCTGGTTACTGCGGTTGCGCATACGCTCGGCAGCCTGCTCTGCCCGTGGTCCGTCGATTGAGTCTGACTTGTCCACTCCCCCGGCGTCGGGGTTCAAGGTCTGCAATGCGACGTTGGCGCGCACGGCATTGCCAAAGTCATCGTTCAAGTGAGGCGGCATCTCACTCCGACAGCTCGCCAACAGCACGGCCACTCCGGTAATTAAAGCTATATTAAGCAATGAGTTAAACATGAAATTCTCCTGTCAAAACTGGTGACCCTGGGCGCCATCAAGTCCCTGATTCCCGTCCGGCCCACCACCGGCATCGGGTTGCGGTGCTTCGGTGCGACCTTGGAGAATCTGGTCATAGGCGCTGGGTGCGCGGAAACCGTCGGTCGGCAGGGCGATGGCATTGCCGTCGACCGATGTCACCAGGCGCGGCGTGACTACAATCACCAGTTCGGTTTCTTCCTGAGTAAACTCATTGCTGCGAAACAACGCACCGATAATCGGAATTGAACCCAGTCCCGGAAATTCGCTTACCAGGCTGGCGATATCACTTTGCAATAATCCGGCTATGGCAAAACTGTTACCGTCCCCCAGTTCAATGGATGTGGAGACTCGACGAGTTCGAATTCCGGGTACGTTGGTTCCCAGGACACTGGTACCCGAGGTGATATCAAGATCTGACACCTCGGTAGTCAACTGAAGATTGATGCGATCAGATGACAGTACCGTGGGGATAAACTCCAGCCCGACACCGAATTCCCGGTACTGAATGGTTATCGCTCCGGCAAAGGCACCACCTTGTGCTACCGGAATAGGAAATTCGCCCCCGGCGAGAAAGCTTGCTTCCTGGCCCGACATGGCGACAATATTGGGTTCCGCCAGCACCTGCGCCGCGCCTTGCTGAACCAGGGCGGAAAGGGCAAGATTCAACGAATCGGAAATGCTGGTGTTGCTCAGGATCAACCCGCCAAAGGCATTCTGCAACGGCGCCCCGGTTATCAGATCAATCCCGGTTTCGGAACCGGACCCACCGATAACGTCCGTGGCCACTCCCAGGTCCCGTAGACGATTCCGATTAACCTCGGCAATGCGCGCTTCCAGCATGACCTGCTGACCGCCGCCAACCTCCAGCAGGTTGACCACCTCGGCGCCGTCCAGAAAAGTATCGGTTACAGCCAGCACGGCATCCTGTGCCATGGTACTGGAAACCTGACCGCTGATGACCACCTGGCCATTGGCCGAGGAAACCTGAACACCGCTTTCCTCTGGCAGAATATCATCCAGTTTGCGCCGGATTGCCACCAGGTCATAGCCTACCACCAGGTCCAGGATGGCGATGATTCGATCACTGGTATCACGGAAGGCCAGGTTGGTGATACCCGGTGCCCGGCCAACAACGAGAAACTGGTTTTCGTTCAGCAGGTTGATATCGGCCACGTTGGGATTGCCCACGATGACCTGGGACAACGCCTCGTTGGATTGAATTATCTGGGACTTTCCTACGGGCAGCGCGAGTTCCTCGACGGGACTGTTACTGCCCAGGCCGAGGGTAAAAGTCTGCTGAGCCTGTGCAGTCATTCCACACAGTAACAGGACAACACCAATTCCGCATTGGCAGGCAGCCAGAGAATTTTTAAAGGTCGCTAACATGCGAGTCTCCTCGGAGCGGGGTCAGTTTTGCCCGGAATTATTCGATGAATCAACTTCGACGGTTTCGTCACGTACCTCCAGTCCCCTTATCACCTGCACGTCGCGCCGGTTTGGGGGCAGCTGACCGGCAGCGACCGATCCTCCTGCAGAGGCCGACGCCCTGCGAGGGATAAAATCTTCCGGCCCGTATTCCCAGAGGTCATCCAGGGCGATGGTCTCGGAGTCGTCTTCGGCACGATCACCTTCGTTGCGCAGCAACAGAGTCAGGTCGCCGACCCGTTGTGCCAAAGTCAGGGTTTTGCCCTCTTCCGGATCTGCCAGCAGCGTCACCACGTTGACCACTATAGGCTCCTCGGTGGCTTCCGAGCTGACCTGATCCACGCCCAGAACAATCATGTCCTGCAGCAGTGTGCGGGTTACCAGGTTGCCATCGCGACGACCGATCGTGGTGGTGTGCAGGACATCAACACGGTCACCGGGAAGGACAAAGCCACCGACCCCCCGAACCTCGTTGACCGGAATAGACACGGCACGGGCGCCATCCGGAATGCGGGAGGTCAGACCGCGAAGCGGGACACCGGTGGACAATTTCTCAGACAACACCACTTCTCCGGTTCGCATCCTCACCAGCACGATAGGTGTTTCGTTTACCAGCACTTCGGCAACTGTCTGGTAGGCACCAATGGGAACAGCCTCTTCCGGCAGTTCAACGATGCCCAGGTGAACTTCCTGCAACTCCAGTCCCACCGGCAGGTCAGTGACAGCAACTACGGTGGGAATACCGGAATCCGGCTCCACGGAAACCGGCACGGCGGTCTGCTGGGTGACGATGTTGTTGACCAGAAATGCTGCCAACGATCCCAGTACTATGGCCACGAGTAACAGGAGCAGTGCTCTGTATCGCATAACATTACCCCTTGTTCCAACTACCATCCCTGGCCGATTGGGAACGGATTATTTGATGGCGAGGCCGATTTCAGTCCACCCCAAGCGTGATGCCACGCATTGGTCCCCGCTCGGGTCGTGCACCAACCAATCTGCCGCAGACTGCCTGACTTTACGTTATCCCGGCACGGTGACACCGAGGCTGCGGATACATAATCCACCACTCGGTCTCGCCGGGCCGGCCCGGATGCACCGCATCCCCGGAAATCACTACCTGCGCACCAGGGCAGCCAGGCAACAGTCATCCGATCAGCGACAGCAAGCGGGATTGATCAGTTGCCGCCTGGAGATTGAATTGCGTTGTTCAATACCTGGTTGATCTGGGTGAATACACCGTTAATCTGTTGTCCCAGAATCCCGACAACGACAATCACCGCCAGCGCGATCAGGGCGACCAGGATTGCGTATTCAACCAGAGACGCACCTTTTTCTTTCTTAGCTTTGAGAAACGAGAGCAATTTCATTTTAAACCTGCCTGTTGTTTACAAGAGTTTTTACGAACCTCGACCCCACCAGCAGGCCAAGAGTTGAAAAATTTATAACATAAACAATGTGTTTAATCGGCTACTTAATCTGATTATTTACATTAATCTTGACGTGGTTCACATTTTCCCCGGGCCCTGTTGCGCTTTTTGGCCATGCCAGGAGATCCCGGAGGATCGGCTGGAGGCCAGGCCTGGCGCAAGGACTGGGGCATCCCCAAGTCTGGTGTGCAAATTTTCCTACCGGGTTCGATCATTATTCTGCCGTCACCGGATTTCCGCAAGACCCAACTGCCATTATTCACGCAGGGAGTCCGGCAGCACTCCCGACCGGCCCGGTCTGGCCTGCAGGGTCCGTCGAATCCTGGCCCAGGCAAACTTGTGCAGCGGCAACAGGGGGTATCGGTCAGACCGCCCACACCATTAATACCGGACGCGTTGTCACCAGATGACCTATGTTACTTTTGTTACTCTTTCAAGGAATTACCACAGCGAAACGGAGCACATCATGCACGCCGTACAACTTCATCGCAGGACGCCCGCTTCCAGCCTGGCAATTGTTCTCAGCCTGGCTGTATTGCTTACCGCCTGCAACAACGCCTATAACCCGCTTGATGATTACGAACAGCTGGAACCCGCCACCATTCTGGCGACCCCTGACCCGGATCCGGCTTCCTACCCGACAGAACTGGTAACCCGGGGGCAGTACTTGGTGGGTCTGCTGGGCTGCGGCAGTTGCCATACCGACGGGGCGCTGGTCGGCGCGCCGGTCCCCGGTAGGGCCTTGGCCGGATCATCGGTAGGTATCGCCTATTCCAATCCCCTGGCAACTTCGCGACCCGGTGTGCTGTTTGCGTCCAACCTGACACCGGACGAGGAGACCGGCATCGGCCGTCGGAGCCTGGCCGACCTGGTGAGAATGATCCGGCTGGGCGTCGATGAGCACGGCAGCCAGACCATACCGGTCATGCCCTGGCCTGCCTACGTCAATATCGAGGAACAGGATGCCCGTGCCATTGCCATGTATCTCAAGAGCCTGCCCCCGGTTCGACACCAGATACCGGTAAACGTCCGTCCCGGACAGCAAACTTCCGCCCCCTTCGTTCACTTTGGAGTCTACCAGCGCCGCAACAGGTAAGGCCTGACGGCAGTCTATCCCGCCCACTACAATGCGGGCTGTCCGGCTCTTGCTGAAAAAATCCTGCCGTGTCCGGCCCACGCCGTCTTGAAGGCGTCAGTGGAAAATCACTGACCGGCAACTGAGCGACACGGGCGAGGATCGTGGTTGAGCGCTCCCGGAGTGATGGGGTTATACTTGTCGCCTTGCCGCGACGACGGACGCCGGCACCGCCGATAGCAGCAGGAAACCCAGCCCGGTTGACGCTCCCGGGGAATAGATCAGAACCGATCCATAGAGCGACTGAGAGGGAGAGTATCCGGCAATGAGTAACATGGTTTCCCAGGGGGCTGACGTGCTGTTTCAACCGTTTCGATTCGGTGGCGTGACTTTACCCAACCGCATCGTCATGGCACCGATGACACGCAGCAAATCCCCGGGCAATATTCCCGGTCCTGATGTCGCCGCCTACTACCGGCGTCGTGCCGCGGGAGGTGTCGGCCTGATTGTCACGGAAGGGACTCATCCCGGATTCCGTGGTGCCCATGGATACCTCGATGTCCCCAACTTCCATGGCGACGACGCCCTGAGGGGCTGGCAACGCGTCGTCGAGGAGGTCCACGATGCCGGGGGGCATATCATTCCCCAGATCTGGCATGTCGGCAGTATACGCCGCAAAGGTGTGGGACCTGACCCGGATGAAACCATCATTGGACCATCGGCGGTAATGCATCCCTTTTACCAGACCCAGGACAGTCTCCCGGAAGGCGCCGGCATACCGGAAGCCATGACCCAGGCGGATATCGATGACTGCGTGGCCGCCTACGGACGGGCGGCACGTAATGCCCTGGACACGGGCTTCGACGGCGTCGAGATACATGGCGCTCACAGTTACCTCATCGACCAGTTTTTCTGGTCGGCCACGAACTGCCGGGAAGACCGGTACGGCGGCAACCTGGCACAGCGTACGCGTTTTGCCGTGGAAATTATCCAGGCCATGCGGGCGCAGGTGCCGGATAACTTTCCCATCGTGTTCCGCTTTTCCCAGTGGAAAAGCGGTGATTACCAGCACAGGATGGCTGCCACGCCGGAAGAACTGGAATCGTTCCTGGCGCCCCTGAGTGCCGCGGGTGTGGATATTTTTCACTGCAGTACCCGTCGCTTCGATGACCCGGAATTTGAAGGTTCCAGCCTGAACCTTGCCGGCTGGACGAAAAAGCTGACCGGCAAACCCTCCATTTCAGTAGGAAGTGTTGGCCTGGACAATGATTTCCTGCGCACGTTTGGCGGCCAGGAAACCAGCAATGCCGATATCCAGGCGCTGATCAGCAGAATGGAGCTTGGTGAATTCGACCTGATTGCCGTCGGCCGGGCACTGCTGGCAGACCCGTTGTGGGCGGACAAGATCCGACGGGGAAACCAGGAACAGATCGTCGAGTTTTCCCGGGACTTCCTGCAGAAGCTTGCCTGATGACCGGCCGGTTGCTACGCCTGTTAAGAACGTCGTGGTGGAGCCTGGCAATCCTGTCCACCGGCTGCGGAATCCGGCCGGCCACAGGCGACCTGCCGCCGGGATTTGTCTTCCTCCGGGACATGGACGGCTCAATCCAGCAGGACATCCGCTATTTCACCTCGAACAATTTCATCGGCCGGCCGGTGGCAGGTTACTTCGCACCACGATGCGTACTCAGCCAGGCTGCAGCCGAGGCCCTGGTCGAAGCGCAGCGACTGGCTCGGGTCCGTGGTCTGTCGCTGAAAGTCTACGATTGCTACCGGCCCCAGCGGGCCGTGAACGATTTTGTCAACTGGGCCGCAGATCCGGACGACACGCTGCTGCAGCACCGCTTTTACCCCGAAGTACCGAAGAACGAGCTGTTTGCCCGTGGTTATATTGCCGAACAGTCCGGCCACAGTCGCGGCAGCACCGTGGACCTGACTCTGGTCCCGACAGGTTCCGCGCAACCGGTCATCGACCATTTTGCCAATCGCTACGATTGTCGCCGGTCACCGCCATTGCGCTACCCGGATAACAGCCTGGACATGGGCACCGGCTACGACTGTTTCGACCCGCTGTCGCACACCGACAACCCCGGGCTGAACAGCCAGGTACTGGCCAACCGGCAGCTGTTGCGCAGCTTCATGGAAGCCGCCGGCTTCAGCAATTACCCGCAGGAATGGTGGCACTACACGCTGGTGGAAGAGCCTTTCACCGATCGCTATTTCGATTTTCCAGTTGATGACCCGGGCCGGGTCGGGAGGTAGGCCCCGAATGCGTGCTGAGTTGATTTTCCTGCCCGTACTGCTGCAGATCCTGTTGACGCTTGGCATTTACGTGAGACTTGGCCAGGTAAAAGAGCAGGCGGTCAGGCGTGGCGAGGTGAATCAGCAGAGACGGGCGCTCCATGAAGATGCCTGGCCGGTGGAGGTAGTGAAAGTCAATAACAATATCCGCAACCAGTTTGAAACACCGGTACTTTTTTATGTGCTGGCAATCTGCCTCTGGCTGCTGGACAGAGTCGGCATTGCCGCACTGCTGGCCGCATTCGCCTACGTTATTTTGCGCCTTGCCCATGCCTGGGTACATCTTGGCACAAATATTGTCAGGGTGCGCAAACGGCTGTTCCAGGCCAGCATAGTTACCCTGTTTTTTCTGTGCGGCCTGACGCTTTTTGCTTTACTTCAAGGTGGCTGGTAACAGGACCCGGATAGTCCATGGTTTCGGCAATACTCCGGCCATGGGCCGCGAAACAGTTAGAGTGATCGACGGGTCTAATAACTACTCACTGGCAATTCACCGTCGCCGGAACCGGCACCGGGAGACAGGAATTCATGGCAACACTGGAGAAGGACCAGATCAAGGGCATTCTGTTCGACCTCGATGGCGTTCTGTACGTGGGCAACCAGGTGATCGAGGGGGCCGGGGATACGCTGGCCTGGTTACAGGAACGGCATATCCCGTTCCGCTTCATTACCAATACCTCTACCCGCACGACGGCGGACGTGGCGCGGAAACTCCGCGGCATGGGTTTCGCCATAGACGCCAGCCACATTTTCAGCGCGGTCAGTGCCACCCGGGACTTTCTCGGTCAACAGGGATCTCCGTCGGTGCACCTGTTGATCCGGGAATCCGCCAGGGCCGAGTTTGACGAATTCCCCCAGGACAGCGACAAGCCGGACTTCGTTGTCGTGGGCGACATCGGTGCGGCCTGGGATTACCAGTTGCTGAACCGCGTGTTCAATGAACTGATGAACGGTGCCGAGCTGGTGGCCATGCACATGAACAAGTACTGGCAAACGGAAAATGGCCTGCAGATGGATATCGGTGCTTTTGTCGCCGGCCTGGAATTCGTGACCGGGAAGCATGCCAGGATCATTGGCAAGCCCACCGCGGATTTTTTCCTGCTGGCGGCGGATAACCTTGGCCTGGCACCGGACCAGGTGCTGGTGGTAGGCGACGATATTGACAACGACGTGGGCGGTGCCCAGGCCGCCGGCCTGCAGGGGGTGCTGGTCAAGACCGGCAAATACCGGGCGGAACTGGCAAAACGCTCGGAAGTCTCACCGAACGCCATCATCGACTCCGTTGCCGACCTGCCGGGCTTGCTGCAGCAGGACTGAACGGCAACCAGTTGGGACAGCATTGGCCCGGCCTCACCCACGACCACCGAACCAGGTTTCAAACTGAGCAGCCACTCTTTCCAGTACCTCTTAACCGTAAATCTTTCCCGGCACATCGTCCCTGTAACCCGACACGGATGCAACAGCCAAACAACCATTGTCCCGACACTGCGGGGCTTGAGCCCATTTTCACCAGACCGGGCCGGGCGTCGGGGTGGTCCGGGTCCTATTGCGCGGCAAGCCAGGCGTCATCCGATTCCTCGGTGATATCGGCAAACAGCGGCGAGGACAGATAGCGCTCACCGGTATCCGGCAGCATCACCACGAATGTCTTGCCACGGGGGGCTGACTCCGCCACCCTTAGCGCGGCAGCCATGGTACCGCCGGCGGAAATACCGCAGAAAATACCCTCCTCGGCGGCCAGTCGCCGGGCCATGGCAATGGACTCGTCATCTGACACCAGCACCAGCTCGTCGGCTACCGAGGGGTCCAGAACACCGGGCACGAAATCCGGAGTCCAGCCCTGAATCCTGTGAGGCTGCCACTCCCTGCCGGAAAGCAATGCCGCCGTTTCCGGTTCGACCACGATGATCCGGGTTTCCGGCCGGGCCTGCCGGATTGCCTTACCGGCACCGGTCATGGTGCCGCCGGTTCCCCAGCCGGTAACGAAAAAATCCAGGTCCCTGTCACTGAAGTCCCGAATAATTTCCGGTCCGGTGGTGCGGAAGTGATAGGCAGGATTGGCAGGATTTTCAAACTGTCGTGCCAGGAACCAGCCGTGTTGTTCCGCCAGTTCCTCGGCCCGTTTTACCATGCCGGAGCCGCGTTCCGCTGCCGGTGTGAGAATCACCTTCGCTCCCAGTGCCTTCATGATTTTGCGCCGTTCGACGGAAAACGTCTCGACCATGGTGGCGACGAATGCATAGCCCTTGGCTGCACATACCATGGCCAGGGCAATACCGGTGTTACCCGAAGTCGCCTCCACGATCGTCTGCCCCGGCTGCAACGCGCCTTTCTTTTCCGCGTCCTCAATAATGGCGATAGCCAGTCTGTCCTTGACCGAGCCCAGTGGGTTGAATGCCTCGAGCTTGGCATAGATGTGCTGACCCGCCGGTCCGATGCGCTGCAATTTCACCACCGGCGTATCGCCAATGGTCTGCAGAATACTGTCGTATATCATGATGCCTGGTCCTGTACTGCCTTGCGGATTGGGGCCTGCATTATGGGGAACGCCCGCGGGACGTTCAACCGAACTGACTCGAAAAGGTCCGATCCATCAACCAGTCAGGCGACCGGCGTTGTAGTCGGCGATGGCCTGGTCGATTTCATCCCGGCTGTTCATAACGAACGGTCCATAATGAACAATAGGTTCATTTATGGGCTTTCCCGCCAGCAACAATGCGCGACTGCCGGCCTCCAGCCGCAACTGTACGCCACCGCCTCTTGACAGCCTGGCGAGTTGCCTGGCGGCGATGGGTGTGCTGTTTTTACCCACGTCGATTCGACCTTCATAGACGTAAACAAGCACAGTGTGGCCGTCAGGCACGTGGACCCGCAACTCGGATGATTCCAGGGCTGCCAGGTCCAGTAATACCGGTTCGGTGGATCGGTCAGTCACCACCCCCCTGACCGGCTTTTCATTAACGGGCAGAGAACCGGCGATAGCCCTGATTTCCACGCCATGCAGGGCATACCGGGGAATCTCCACTGCGGGAATATCCCGGTAGTCGGCCGGTACCATCTTCTCCGCTGCCGGCAGGTTGAGCCAGAGCTGAAAACCACGCATCCGCCCTTCATCCTGCCGAGGCATTTCCGAGTGGATGACGCCGGCCCCCGCCGTCATCCACTGTACGTCACCGGAATCCAGCAGGCCAGTGTTGTCCATGTGGTCTCTGTGCTCCATCTTCCCTTCCAGCATGTAGGTAATCGTTTCAAACCCTCTATGGGGATGTGGAGGAAAGCCACCGATATAGTCAGCTGGTTCGTTGGAGCCGAACTCATCCAGCATCAGAAAAGGGTCGAATCTCGCCAGGTTGTTGCCGCCGAAGACCCGCAACAGTCGCACCCCGTCGCCATCGGAGGCAGTTTGTGCCTGCAGCACTTCTTCCACTGCCCTGGTATCAGGTGTCATTTTTATGGTCATGCCGCCACCTCCGCTTTTTCTGATTGCCGCAAATCCCCGGTCACTCTTGCTGCCACTGCATCCAGGTGTTTTCGGGCTGACTCCAGTGATTGCCTGCGGGATTCCTCACCGAGATTGAGTCCGTCTGCCACCACCATTTCCACCCGGTCCAGTCCGAGGAAACCAAGCACGGTCTCCAGGTAGGGTCGCACATGATCCGACTTACCGGGTTCATGGCGGCCGCCCATGGTGGTGAAGACCACCACCTGCTTGCTGTCGAGCAGGCCCACGGCACCCTTTTCGGTATACTTGAAAGTAACCCCGGCCCGGGCGACATGATCGATCCAGGACTTGAGGGTCGCGGGGACGGTGAAGTTGTACATCGGCGCACCGATGACCAGCAGGTCCGCTGCCTGCAGTTCACTGACCAGCTGGTCCGCGTAGGCAACCAGCTCCCGTTGCACCGGGGAGCGCAGGCCGGCCTCGCGCATCAACGCCTGCAACGTTTCGTGCTCAAATTGCGGCATGGTTTCCGTGGCGAAATCCCGCTGCCGGATATGGGCCTGGGGGACGGCGGCAGAGACCCGCTGGACAAACTGCTGGATGAGACCGTTGGAGACACTGTCCCGGCCAAGGATGCTGGTTTTTAAAACGAGTACGCTGGTCATGAATTTACTCCTTAAGGAACCTCTGATTAGTGATGGAAGTGCCCGACAGGCCCCGCTCGAAAGGGCTTACAGACAAGCTCACCGCCTTGGTTGCCCCGCCTTGACAGGCCGACGCCTGCCGGCAGCAGGGCGCCTCGTCGGTGAATTCGCCGGAAAGACAGAGCTTTTTCATCATTAATCAGAGATTCCTTGAACAGGTTGGTTGTGAACAATTGGCAATGGGTTTAAAGCGACTATACATCTTATAATTCGATGTATGTTGCTAATTATTTGGGGTATAACATCTATATTTTAGATGTAATGGCAAACCATGAAGATTCCCCGAATCACGCTGGAGCAGTGGCTGACCTTTAAAACCGTGGTGGACAGCGGTTCCTATGCGCTGGCGGCGGAAGCCCTGCACAAGAGCCAGTCTTCGGTGAGCTATGCGGTAAGCCGTCTGAATGCCCAGCTGCCCCGCCCCGTCCTGACCCTGAATGGTCGGAAAGCGGCGCTGACCGCCGAGGGCGAAGTTCTGTATCGCCACGCCAGCCAACTGCTCAAGCAGGCCCGGGCAATGGAAGACATCGCCGGATCCATGGCCATGGAATTCGAAGCGGAAGTCACCGTGGCACTGGATGCCCTGTTGGAAATCAGCCGCCTGAACTGCTCCCTGGAAACGTTTTCTCAACGCTTCCCCCACACCCGTATCAGGATCCTGGAAACCAGCCTGTCGGGTACCCTGGAGGCCCTGCTGGAGGAGCAGGCCGACCTGGTAATCGGCGCGACCATACCCGTGGGATTTTCCGGTGAGCTGCTGACAACCATCAGCATGATACCCGTGGCCAGTCCCGATCATCCGCTCTTCAACCCGATGGCATCAGCCGCCCGGACCGATTCGACGGAACCGTTCCAGGTGGACGAGGTGGAGCTGCGCAGCTATCGCCAGGTCGTGTTACGGGACTCCGGACAGAAAGCCAGGCGCGACTCCGGCTGGCTGGAAGCCGAGCAGCGGTGGACGGTAAGCCATTTTTCCAGCAGCATCAGCGTCATCGGGGCCGGACTGGCCTTCGGATTTCTGCCGCGCAACTGGATCGAAACCGAATTGCACCATGGCAGTCTCCGCGAAATTCCACTTCGAGGCGGTTACAGCCGGCGCATCCCCCTTTACCTCATGATGGCTAATCGTAACCTCGCCGGACCGGCCACAAGGGCACTGGCGGACATCCTCAAACGGGACCTGGCCGGCAGTTAGCCGTTCAGCCTGTATTCATTACCGCGGGTTAAACTGACCCGTGGAACCTCTGATTGAATAGGGAAGTGCCCGACAGGGCCAGCCCGTCGGGGCTTCCAGGCGAGTTCACTGCCGTCGTTGCCTCGCCTTGACCGGCCGATGCTTGCCGCGGCAGAGTGTCTCGACAGTGAATTCACCTGAAAACCAGAGTATTTCCCTGTTCACTAAGGAGTCCCTCAAGCAGAAGTCCCTTGGGTAGAAATGGATTTTCCGGTGCGCGCGGGGCCAGAGAAGGCAATAAACACAGGAGCGAGACATGAAACAACTGCTAATACTTGCGGGTCTGCTGAGCCTGCTGATGGCGTCCACCGCCAGCGCCGGCGAGCGCTACTGGCGTGGCAACAGCGGTTACCTGGGAATCACCTTGAGCAGCCACAACTATTTCCCGAGACCCTACCGGTACCGCGGCGGAGGATTCCACCGTGGCTGGTACGGCAGAGGATTCGGTCGCCAGTACCCACCGTTTGTTTCCTACCGTCGCTACGGTCGCCACCGGCTGGATTCCGGGGCATTGCTGGGAGGGCTGGTCATCGGCTCGGTTATCGGTCAAAGTATTGCCTCGTCACGGTATGAGTCCGGTTACGGCGCCCCCTACGGCCGCTTCGCAAGGCCGGTACCGGTGCGCTCCGAGGTCAGGATAGTACGGCGCAGCAGCTACAGTACTGCCAGCCAGCCGGCCCGACGGCTGTTACGGGACCTGGAGGGCCGCTGCTTCGAGATTACGCGAACCGGCGCCGGTCGCGAAGTGCGTACCGAACTGGAACCATCGGCCTGTAATTATTAGTGTACATCTGATTAAGGAAGAAGCAGACGTTCCTTAAAGTATTGTGTGGTTCGAGGTGATGATTAACAGGCTGTTGAAAAATGTCATGAGCGCAGTCAGGCCGAGGCTAAAACTGTTAAAAAAGGGCAGTTTACCCAGTGTAGACGTGCATATTAAGACAGTTTTCAATAAAGTATTGGCAAGCGCAATGGTTTTACAGCAGCCTGTTAAATCTTCTTCCCGGCCTCTGCTGCCGGTGCTGTGCCTGATGCTTCACGCCTGTACCAGTTCCCCCACCGCGAGGCCGCAGATGGTCCTCTACTCCGACGACTACATGGCCTCCCAGGGCACATCCACTTACCGCGAAATGCAGGAAGAACTCCCCGTGGCCAACGACCAGCGCGGGCTGAACTACGTGCGCTGCGTTACCGGCCACATAGTCGCTGCGCTCAGCAGTGAGGAACGCGGCAACAATAGCTGGGAAGTGACGTTATTCGACAGTGATCAGGCCAACGCATTCGCCCTGCCCGGTGGCAAGATGGGAGTATTTACCGGATTGCTTGACGTGGCCACCAACCAGCACCAGCTGGCTGCCGTCATGGCCCACGAAGTGGGACATGTGCTGGCGCGCCACAGCAACGAACGCGCCAGCCAGGCCACGCTCCGCACCATCGGTCTGGTGGCGGCGCAACAGGCCGGGGTTTCGGACCAGACCCTGCAACTCATCGATTACGGCACCAACCTGGGGCTGTTCCTGCCGTTCAATCGCACCCAGGAAAGCGAAGCGGACCAGCTCGGTATCATGCTGATGGCCCGGGCCGGTTTCGATCCCCAGGAAAGCATCAACCTCTGGGAAAACATGGCTGCCGCCGGCGGTGCCCGCCCACCGGAATTCATGTCCACTCACCCCTCTCCCGGTACCCGTATCACCGATCTCAACAGCCTGCTCGACGAAGCCGAATCCCTCTGGCTGGCCGCCAGGAACCAGGGAATAATGCCGGACTGCGAAGCGCCTGACTGATCCCGTTGCGGCAGCGACTCACGGTTCGACCCGGCGACGGTCAAGCCAGAGAATCAGCAGGGCAGCAACGAACACCCCCACCGCCAGGGCGAACAGCTGACCGCCATCCCGTGTTCCCGATTCCTCGATCACCACACTGACGCCCAGTGGTGTGAACAGATGGAAAAACAGGGCACCGGACATCACACCCAGGGCAACAAAAGCACCAACTCTCCGGGTGCGCGGCATCAGCAGCAGGATGGCCGCTATCAGCTCCACGGTGCCCACGGCATAGCCACCCAACGCGGCGAAGCCGTCAGCCAGGGTAACTGGCAGGCCGATTTCCGCCAGCCAGTTACCGATTGTGGTGAAAATGTAGCGGGTTTCAAACGAATTGCTGAATTTGAAGAACAGGGACTGCACGAAAACAATGGCGACAAAAATCGCCAGTAGCCACAGCAGGTAGTCAACCGGGGTTCTGCGTTGCATGGCATTCCTCTCCTGTGCCTGAGCACACTGGTGTCCTGTCGGGCAATCCCGTCTTCCGGAATCAACGGTTACTAAAATGACCGATGAATCCGCGAAAGTACACAAATTTCCCTGGCCACTCCCGGTCCGACACCGACAGCAAGCAGGACCCGGCAGGCAGGGTTACTCACTCCCACTTTCTCAATACCACCGATTTCCATTCAAACCGGGCAAGTCCCGTAGGCAGCAGGTGGCGTCTCAGTTTGAAGGTACGTTGTGGGCCTCAGCCATAACCACCGAACAGAATTTCAAACTGAGACACCAACGGGCAGCACGATAACTTGAAATTCACTATATATAGGGGTATCTTTTCAGCTTCTGTACCAGATGGGGGAAGGTTTCCGGGCTTTCCGGGTCTTGCCATTCCCGGCGGTACAGATAGCTCCTTGAGGAACCTCTGATTAATCAGAAGTTCTTTGAATAATCCTGCCCTCCAGGATCACCGAAGCTCACTCATGGAGGGCAGGATTATTTTTCCCGGCCTGTCTGCCTGATCCACGCCCCGCATGCACGCTATGGGTATGCTGCAGCCCTTCACCAGGAAAGTCCGATGACGGAGCTCGAACAGAATCAGCCGCCAGAGCCGGTAACCGAATCTGCATCTGTCAGCGTTCCTGCAAGGCATTGTCTGAATTGTGGCGAGCCCCTGCGGGGCGACTTCTGCCATCGCTGCGGCCAGCAGGACAAGGCCCTGAAGCGGTTTTTCCCGACACTGGTGCTGGAGAGCCTGGAAGGCCTGTTTGCCCTGGACTCCCGGACCTGGCGTACGCTCTGGATGCTGTTTTCTTCCCCCGCCAGCCTGTCACGGGAATACCTGAAGGGTCGTCGGGCTCATTACCTGCCACCCACCCGGGTGTTTATCGTGTTTCTGCTGGCCGCATTGTTCACCATTTCCCTGGAACTGTTGCTGAACTCCATGGGTATAACCTTCGATGACTCCGTGGATGATACGGCCCTGGATCAAGACTATGCCGGCACTGACGGGGGCGGCCCTGATTCCGATTCCGGCTTTAATGCCGAGTTAGAACTGGAAGGCGATATCGAAGAACTGGAATCCGGGATACGGGAAGTGGTGGGCAGGTTACGCATTCCGTTTCTGTCCGAGGAGGACAATCAGCAGGTGGTTGCCCTGTTGCAGGACCGCAGCGTCACCAACATTGCTGCCATTCAACAGGACCCCCGGGACTTTATCAATCAGTCACTGGAATACCTGCCGATCCTGCTGCTGGTAATGATGCCCATGCTGGCCCTGATTCAGCAACTGTTCTATGTCATGTCCGGCAGGTACTATATCGAACACCTGGTGCTCACCATTAACAATCACACATTTCTGTTCCTGTGCTTCATACTTCTGTTTCTGCTGGATGTGATTGCCTGGACCGGAATCTTCGTCCTGGCGCCGGTGGCGGATATTCTTCACCAGGCACTGAACCTGTGGATCCTGGTGTATCTTTTTCTGAGCCTGCGCCGGTTCTTCGGCCAGGGCTACGCGCTGACTGCCGTGAAGTTCGTACTGATATCATTGACTTACGGCGCCGTGTTTCTCAGCAGCGGATTGTTCCTGATACTGATCAGCGCCCTGATGTACTGAGGCGGAACAGGGCAGGCAGCCAGGGCTGTCCCCGGCTAGCCGGCCCGGCTGTGTGTTCCGGCGGCTAAAGGGTTTTAAGAAAGGCCAGCAGGCTTTCCTGCTGCGACGCATCCAGCTCCGAAAAAACCGGAGGCATCAGGGATTTCCCGTCGTCGGTAATGGAGGCTACACGGTCCTTGAAGTAAGTCACCCAACGCTGTCCGTCTGCGCTTTGGATCTGCACCGCCAACTCCGAATCATTGCGATACCGACCCCGAACCACGGTGCCATCCGGCTGCTCCACCACCTTGGCCGCATAGCCGTCGACGATGGATGCCGAAGGCTCCCGCAGGGCTTGCAACAATCCGTCTTCGCCCAGTCGGGAGGCCACGCCATCCAGGACAGGCCCCACGGAACCACCCTGGTCCCGGTAACTGTGGCAGTCAGCGCAGCCGGCGCTGCCGTTGAATAACTGTTCACCGGCCAGAACCAGCGGATCGTCGCTGGTCACCAATTCGTTTTCAGCGCTGGCCAGTCCGGTGCCTCCCTGCAAGACCCGAACGTAGCTGGCAACGTCGAGGATTTCCGTTTCACTGAAGGACGAGCCCCAGGCCGCCATGCCTGTTCCGGAACGCCCATTCTCGATAACGGCAATCAGCTCGGCATCGCTGAGGTTCGTGGCGCTGCCGTCGGTCAGGGGTTTGCCCATGGTCTGCCCTTCACCCAGTCCACCGTGGCAGACCTGACAATAGGCATCGTAAAGCTCCTGACCCTCACCTACGCCACCCAGGGTACCGGTTGGCCCCATTAAAATGCCCAGTGCAGCTATCAGCTTCAAACAGTCCTTGATTTCCATCATTCTCTTGAACATAACAACCTTTATAAATGCCTGTATCAATCGCAGGGAAACCGGTCAGCCGGATTACAGGCTGAACAGAATATAGTTACCCGGTGAGATTCCGGTGGCCACACCCTCCCGGGTTACCGGGTCCCGGGTTCCGGACGCAATACCTATGTATTGCCTGCCATCGATGGTGAAGCTTGTCGGTGGCGCGTAAATTCCGCTGCCGGTCTGAAACTTCCACAGAACCTCTCCGGTTTCGTTATTGAACGCCCGCAGGTAGCCGTCGGCACCGCCCGCGAACACCAGGCCGCCGCCGGTGGCCAGCGTGCCGGACCAGTTGAAGGATCCCGGCAGTTCGTGCTGCCATTCAATCTCACCGGTACGAATGTTGTAGGCGACTACGTGGCTGGCACCTTCGGGTTCGAATCTGGGTATGCCACCAAGGTCCATGGTGCCGGGTCGCCCTTCTCCTTCACGACGAATAAAGGTCGTGCCCCATTCGCTGGAGGGGATGTAAATCATGTGGGTCTCGGGACTGTAGGACGCCGGTGGCCAGTTCTTGCCACCGTAAAGTCCTGGAAACACCACTGTGCCGGCAGGGTCGTAGAGTTCCTCTTTCAGCACCGGCTTGCCGCTCTCGTCGCGGTCTGCCCAGTTCACTCTTGTGTATTCGGCTGCATAAATGAAGTCGCCGGTTTCCCGGTCCAGGGCATACACATGTCCGTTTCTCGCAACCTGGACTACCAGCTTGCGCATTTCTCCATTTACCATTTCGTCGATCACCATGGGCTCACTGGTGGAGTCGTGGTCGAATTCGTCTCTTGGCGAAGTCTGAAAATACCAGCGCAGCTCGCCGGTATCGGCATCCAGGGCAACGACGGAATTGGAGTAAAGATTGTCACCTGACCTGACGTTGTTATTGATATCCGGCCAGGGATTACCGGTACCCCAGAACACAAAATCAGTTTCAGGATCGTACGTTCCAGTTACCCAGGTAGGCGCTCCACCGGTACGCCAGGAATCCCCCTCCCAGGTTTCATTACCAGGCTCGCCTGGCCCCGGGATGGTATAGAATCGCCAGCGACGTTCACCGGTATTGACATCATAGGCATCGATGTAGCCGCGAATCCCGAATTCGCCACCACCCACGCCGATCAGGACCATGTCCTTGACGACCAGCGGCGCGCCGGTGATGGAGAAAGACTCGCGATGATCACCGACCTCGACATCCCACAACTGGATGCCGGTGGCCGCATCGAAGGCCATCAGGTGGGCATCGAGAGTACCCCAGTAAACCTTGTCCTCGTAGAGCGCAACGCCGCGATTGTGAGGTCCACAGCACAGGTCCACGTTTTCGAAATCATGGTCGTAGCGCCACAGCTCTTCACCGGTCAGGGGGTCCACCACGATCAGGTGGCTGTTGGCCGTGGTCAGGTACATGCGGCCGTCATTGACCAGGGCGGTGACCTCGAAGGCCCCGCCGGTGACACCGGTCTGCTTGATCCAGACGGGCCTGAGGTCGGCCACCGTGTCGCGATTGATCTGGTCGTCGGGCATGTAGCGCCAGGCACCGTAATTGCGGCCATAGGTTACCCAGCGATCGGTGTACTCCTGGGCGTTGTCGAGAATTTCCGTGGTGACATCTTCACCGCTGACGGGACCTGAAATAAGCCCCAGGCACAATGCAGCCAGCATGCTGCCGACATGAAAAGTTGCAGGTTTCAAGGTATTTCCCCCAAGTGTTGCTGTGTCCATTGGTTCAGGCCAGGACTGTCAAGGAACAGACCGGCAAGCGCCGCGGGTCCATTCAGGTTCCCGGGTCCCGGGCGGGAGCGTAATTAAGCTATATATACCACGCCGAAGTCAAACCGGGGGCGGACCGGCCGGCGCAGAAAAACCGCGATTTGCGATGAATGGTGGTAATTCCCAGCAAATTGCGTAATACCGGTGTCCGTCATATCATCGCGGCTGTCCCGAAAACACGGCCCGGAACCAGGTGTCCGGATACCACCGGGCCCTGTCCACGCAAAGTGAACCGCTACCCGGTCATGACCTGCAGCCAGGGGCTGGATAATAAAGAGGAATGCCAATGATTATTTATGGTGTGGCACTGCTGTCCGCGTGCCTCGTAGTCGGTATGCTTGTCGGCGAATACCTTGGCGTGCTGATCGGTGTGGAGGCCAATGTCGGCGGTGTGGGCATCGCCATGCTCCTGCTGGTGGTTGCCTGTAACACGGACCGCTTTAAATCACTGTTCGAAGGGCTCTCTGGCGAAGGCATCAAGTTCTGGAGCGCCATGTACATTCCAATCGTGGTAGCCATGGCCGCCCGCCAGAACGTGGTGGCCGCCGTAGACGGTGGCCTGCTGGCGCTGGTCGCGGGCGTGGCGGCCGTGGTGGTCAGTTTTGCCCTGGTCCCGGTACTGAGTCGCATCGGTTCACCACCGGAACCGGTTGAACCACCGGACGGAGGTGCGCCCTGATGGATGTCCTGGAAACTACTTTCGTCCGCAATGGCCTGGTGGTCGCCTTCGCCGTGGTGGGCATTACCGTGTGGCTGTCCTACCTGATATCCAACAGGCTGACCGCGGGCCGGATACACGGATCCGCCATCGCCATTACCCTCGGCCTGGTGGCCGCCTATTTCGGCGGCCTGGTTACCGGCGGGAATACCGGCGTGGCCGACATCACGCTGCTGGCCGGTGTCGGCATCATGGGCGGCGGCATGTTCCGGGATTTCGCCATTGTCGCCACGGCCTTTGGCGTTCATCTCAGCGAGCTGAAAAAGGCCGGGCTGGCCGGCGTTGTCTCGATCTTCGCCGGCGTGGTGGTCTCGTTCGTGGTAGGTGCCGTGGTGGCCCTGCTGTTCGGTTACACCGACCCGGTGGCTATTACCACCATTGGTGCCGGTGCCGTCACCTATATCGTCGGTCCGGTAACCGGCGCGGCTATTGGCGCCAGTTCCGAACTCATTGCGTTGAGCGTGGCTGCCGGCCTGGTGAAATCCATTCTGGTCATGATCGGCACGCCAATGGTGGCGCGACATATCGGACTCGACAATCCTCAATCCGCCATGGTGTTCGGCGGGTTGATGGGAACTACCAGCGGTGTTGCCGGCGGCCTGGCGGCCACGGACCCGAAGCTGGTGCCCTACGGAGCCATGACCGCAACGTTCTATACGGGGGTCGGCTGTCTGCTGGGACCGTCGGTGCTGTTTCTGTCGGTCAACGCCATTTTCTGAGCCGCCATCGGCCGCGGCAAGGCCTGGAGCCCGGCCGGGCGGTCAGCTGTGGCTGGCACGATACTGGCTGGGCGTCATGCCGAAACGGGCCTTGAATGCTGAATTGAAAGACGACAGGGAGACGAAGCCGATATCCAGGGCGATGCTGGATATCGGGCTGTCTTCGGTTGACAGCTTTTCGCTGGCTTCGGTCAGCCGGTAGCTGTTGAGAAACTGGTTGAAGTTCTTGAACTCCAGCTCCTTGTTGATTATCCGGCGCAGGCGGTATTCCTGAATGCCCAGCTCCTTCGCCAGGTCGGCAATGGTAAGACCATGCTGACTGTACAGTCGCTGATTCTCCATCGTGTCCAGAAGTCGGCGAAGATGCTGATCGTGCTGACGAATGCGTGGACTCACGGGCCCGTCGACACGCTTCGGCACTGCGGGTCTCGGGTCGCTGAGCAGTTTCAGCGTAGGATGGCTGACCCGGAAAACAGTGAGATTGAACACCAGGCCGAGGCAGAACACGTAGATGGCAAAGACGTAGGGCGGTACCGGGTTTCGCGCAAACAGGCTGATGCTGTCGAGAAACGGATCGGCAAACGCGAAAAACCCGTTGACACTGCGTATGGCCAGCAATATCCCCATGCTGACGACAAAGATCACGCGGAAACGCCGCCTTTCCTCGACCAGGTCGGCCTTGTACCCCCGGACGGCCAGGTAGATGGCGATACAGGAGAAATAGAGCATGATCAGCTGGGGAATGACGTAGATCAACATAAACAGCAGGGTGCTGTTACTCAGGTCGGCGCTGTAAATCGGTACGCCGATGGCGCGGGCCAGGACGAAATAGGCCACCGGAATCCAGAACAGGGGATTCAGCTTTTCGTTGTCGGTAAACAGGCAGAAGGCCAGGTACCAGAGCACCATTGGGGTCAGGGTGGCGGCGCGATAAAGCAGGTAGGTTACCCATACGGAGTCTGCCAGGATACTGAGGTCCGAAAGGATGTAACAGGTCAGGCAGAAGCCCAGCAGGCTGATAAGCCTGCCTTCCCGGCCTTCGTTGTAAACAAGAAAGTAGGTACTGATGGTGATCAGCTGGGACGTAGCGAGAATAACAGCGATATCTGTCAGCGACATCGTAATCCACTGATCAACATGCGGGAGCCCGGGGTTCAGAAGCAGGACAATAAGTGAGTATCCCCGGGTTTGCAAGCCGGTGGCACGATTATCAGCCCTGCTGAAATACCCTCACAATGGGATGAATAGGCTGACTATTTTCAGAATCCGGCATATTCTGTTCAGAATCTGCAAGACAATGGTGGTCCGATTCTGTTCAAATAACCGGTCTGAGCCTTCCGGCCCAAGCAGAAACCGATAGCTGAGTCGCTGCAGGTATCCGAAAACAGGTCCCCGGAGATGGGGAAATGGATGAAGAAATGAGCAAATGGGTAGCGGCTGCCAGTGAAAATCCGGCCCAAACTCATCTTTTTATGAGTCGCTGATCGAGGAGAACAGCCTAATGAAAATCAAATTCCCGATACTATCCAGTCCGTCAACAACTGCAGCGGGATCCCTGCTGCAGGCCCTGATTTTCGGGCTCGCCGGGCTTGTCATGACAGGATCCAGCCTGGCACAACAGTCTTCCCAGGTAACCTTTCACCGGGATATCGAACCCATTCTGCAGCGCAGCTGTCAGAACTGCCACCGGGAAGGCGGTGTCGCCCCCATGCCCCTGGTCACCTATGAACAGGTCGCTCCGTTTGCCGGGCTGATCGAGTACAAGACAGCACTTCGCGACCGGGCCGGCGCCATGCCGCCCTGGTACGTCGAAAAGGACATCGGCATTCAGCAGTTCAAGAACGACCCCTCACTGAGCGATGCGGAACTCGCGGCCATTTCAAACTGGGCCCGTACCGGCGCGCCGCGGGGTAATCCTGCCGAGGCCCCGGATCCCCTGGAATTCGACGACAGCGTCAAGTGGACCCTGGGTGAGCCGGACCTGGTGGTCAGAACCCAGGATTTCTACATGGAAGCGGGTCGCCCTGACTGGTGGGGTGAACTGGCCCGCGTGCCCGTCGGCCTGACCGAGGACCGGTACGTGAAGTCGGTGGAGATCGTCGAGGTCAACGACGTGCCCAGCGCGGGTACCGGACGGGAGACTGTTGGCGGCCGCTACATCTTCCACCACATGATCTGGCGTACCGAAGTGCATGACGAGGACGGCAATGCCATCGACGGCGAATCGGTGGGCTGGCCCGTACACGAAGTAGGCCGTAATCCGGACATCTTCGACCCGGAAGCAGGTCGACTGCTGCGGGCCGGTTCGGTGTTCGCCACCGACTCGGTGCACATGCATTCCAACGGGCGGGACACCACCGGCCACCTGGAAATCGGCTTCAGCTTCCATCCCCGGGATTATGAACCCAAATTCGAGCGCACATCCCTGGGCCTGGGGAACGGTGTCGACATCAGTATCGCCGGCAACGAAAAGGATCAGGAGCTCCATGCCTACACAGTGCTGCAGGATCACACCAAGCTGATCACCTTCGAGCCCCATCTCCACGCCCCCGGTGAACGCATGTGTATCGAAGCTATCTGGGGCTACACCGTGGAAACCCTGTCCTGCGTCGGCTACGACCACAACTGGGTTCGCGGTTACCCGTTCGAAGACGATTACGCACCGATCCTGCCCAAGGGTACGATCCTGCATATCATCGGCTACATGAACAACACCGAGAGCAATCCCAATGTTCCGGATCCACGCAACTGGCAGGGCTCCGGAAACCGCTCGGTCACCAACATGTTCATCGATCTGGGCATCCGGGTGAAGCTGACCGATGAGCAGTTTTTCGCCGAAATGCAGGAGCGTCGGGAAAATCTGGACCTGGGACCCAACGATCACGTGATCGGTTGTCCGCTGTGCCTGGCTCCACTGGTAGCGCCGGTGCCGGAAACCTCGGGTAATGAAGCCGATCTGTCCGATGACGTGGCTTCCGTCAACTGAGACGTGTAAGGGAGAAAACGGGTTTCATGAGAAAGATAATTACAGGTACGTTTTTTCTCCTTCTGGCTGCAGGCCTGCTTAGCCAGGCCGGCTTCGCCCAGTTGAGCTACCGCAAGGGTCAGCACGTTGAACCGGCCTACGAAGGCTGGCGGGAGAATGAAGACGGCAGCTTCAGCTTCATCTTCGGTTACTTCAACGAAAACTGGGAAGAACAGGTCAGCATCCCCATCGGTGAAGACAACTTCTTCACCCCGGGGGATGCGGATCGAGGGCAACCGACCTATTTTCTGCCTCGTCGTAACCGCTTCACCTTCGAAGTGACGGTGCCGGCAGACTGGGATGATACCGAGCTGGTGTGGACATTGACTTCGCCAAACGGTGTTTCCAGGAAAGCCTATGCCACGCTGGCTCCGGACTACATGATCGACAACATCATCATCGCGTCCGAAACCGGCTCCCTCGGCGCCGGAACAAGCAGCCCGGAATCCCGGTCCAATGTTCCCCCGGTTGCCGAAATCATCGGCGACACGGTCCGCACCGCCACGGTGGGAATGCCCATCGTGATCCGTACCCGGGTAACCGACGACGGCATTCCCAAGCCGGGCCGGGTGGGCAGCAGCACATCCTTTGAGCCGGAGACCGCGGAAAAATGGCGGGAAGGCCTGTTGCGACCGCCGCGACGCTCCACCGTGGGCAAGGTTAACGGCCTGTTCCTGTCCTGGAACAAGTACCGGGGACCGGGTGAGGTAATGGTGGACCCTCCCCAGGTAAAGCCCTGGGAAGACACCCGGGCCTCGGCCAACTCGCCCTGGGGAGCGCTGTGGAATCCGCCGCCGATCCCCGAGGACGGCATTTACGAGGTCAGCGTGACATTTTCGGAACCGGGAACCTACACGCTGTGGGCACGCGCCGATGATGGCGGTCTGTATACCGACAGCTATATTACCGTAAACGTGGCACCCTGACCGGCAGCAGGTCACCGGGAGATCAATCCCCGGGGCCGCTTGCCTGGCACCATGGAAATTGAAAAAATCCGGCCCCTGGGGCCGGATTTTTTCGTTCTGGGGCTCGCTCCAGTATCCGGAAAAACACAGAAGCTACCCCTGGTCCTGATGCCGTTACTAGGCGGAAACCGCCAGATTGACCTCCCCGCCAGCTGCAATTCCCGTTATCCCTGCCTGTTCCCACTGCAATCAGCCACCGGTTAACTACCGCGTAGTGCACCGGAAAGCCGCGTTTACGGTACTGAGTCACAGCGTGCCAGCTCGCCCTTTAGCCGGGCTGGCACGCTTCCGGGCAATTCGGTAATATTGCCGCCACGTAATCAGGCTGCCTTTCGCTGCCAGTTGTCATCAATCTTCTCCCCGAAGCCATGCTGACTACTGTGCAATGGTCAGCTTGCCACGAAGAATCTTCTGACAGGATTTACCACATGACCAGACCAGTCACGCGCCGGGATTTTCTTTCTCTGCTGGGCGCCTACGGGGGCACATCGGCGGTGCTTCAGGCAGGCACGGCACTCGGACTCATGCCTGCTGCCAGTCAGGCCACGGAACTGGCGCTGGCCAATGCCAGGCCCGGCGGGCGTAGAGTTGCCATCCTGGGATCGGGGCTATCGGGCCTGGCCGTGGCCTGGGAACTTACCCAGGCCGGCTACGACTGCACGGTACTGGAGGCTGCAAATCGCCCCGGTGGCCGGGTTTTTACCGTGCGCGCCGGTACCGTCATCGATGAGATAGGCAATCCCCAGCTTTGCCGGTTTGACGACGAACCCCACCTGTACTTCAACGCTGGCGCCGCCCGCATCCCCAGCACGCACAGCACCGTGCTGAAGTACTGCAGGGAACTGGGCGTCGAGCTGGAAATATTCGTCAATGAAAGCATGCGGGCCTGGGTGCAGGATGACGCGTTCAATGGCGGCAAGCCCATTCGAAACGCCGATTTTCACACCAACATGCACGGCTTTCTCGCCGAGATGCTGGCCAAATCGTTGACCAATGGCGAACTTGACGAAGAATTCACCGAAGAGGAAATGGAAACGCTGCTGGGCATGATCCGTTACTTCGGTGACCTCAACGAAGACATGCTGTATGAAGGCAGCTACCGTGCCGGCTACGCCAGCGGTGGCTTTCTCGACCACGGCACCAAGCGGGATATCATCGCCCTCAGGGACCTGTTGCAAACCCGGCTGGCCGCCGGCCTGATGGTGACCACGGATGTCGGTACCGGCGCCGGTCCGGTGCTGATGCAGCCGGTTGGCGGCATGGACCGCATTCCCTACGCCTTCACCAGTCAGCTGGGTGATCGCGTTCGCTACGGCGCTGCTGTCAAGGCGGTCACAGTCAGGGACGACGGGGTGGACATCGCCTATGAGCGAAACGGCAGCCGCGAACTGCTGCAGGCGGATTATTGCTTCAATTGCATCCCCAGCCACCTGATGACCGGTATTCCCAACAACTTCCCGTCTGATTATACCCGGGCCCTGCAGTATATTCGCAGGGGCGAGGCTTACAAGGCGGCCTTTCAGGCCCGGGAACGATTCTGGGAAGATGAGGGCATCTATGCAGGAATCACCTGGGTCAACTCCCCAATTCGCCAGATCTGGTATCCGCCCCACGGTATTCACCGACAGAAAGGCGTGATCCTGGCGGCCTACGATTTCGGTGGAGGCATGTACTACACCAAGATGACCCAGGAGCAGCGCATCGAGGAATTGCTGAAGCACGGTGAAAAAGTACACCCGAATTACCGCAACCTGGTGGAGCATCCCATAACCATCGCCTGGCACCGAATGAATCACATGCTGGGGTGTTCGGCCCGCTGGTCAAGAAATCGGGGTGGCTGGACCGCTGACGAAGAAGCCATGTATCACACATTACAGCAACCCGTTAACGGGCGTCACTGGATGGTAGGGGACCAGGTCAGTCAGCATTCCGCGTGGATGGAGAGTGCCTTTCAGTCTGCCCATTTTGCATTGTCGGACATGGATCAGCGAGTGAGGGCGGCGTCGGCATGAAGAAACTACTTATTTTACCGGTTGTTTTCCTGTTTCCCGCAGTGGCCAGCGTCAATGCACAGCAATCCGATGCACTGGCCGAGATCGACGACCGCTACTGCATGACCTGTCATGGCGCCGAGGGCCAGGGTAATATCGGTGTCCAGGCACCGCGCATTGCCGGCATGGAAGACTGGTACCTGCGCCGGCAGCTGCTGAATTTTCGCGCCGGAATTCGTGGCTCCCATCCGGAAGACGAGCAGGGGCTGGCCATGCAGCCAATGGCCGCCAGGCTGAGCGATGACAGCATAACCGATATTGTTCAGTGGGTCGGCACCTTTGACTACCAGCCGGCGGATGTCACTATCAGCGGCGATGCCAGTCGCGGTCGCACACTCTATCGCAGCTGTGAAACCTGCCACGGCGCCCAGGGAGGCGGAAACCAGGCTTTCGGGGCACCGGCCCTGGCGGGACAGAACGACTGGTACCTGGTCACACAGTTACAGAATTTCAAAGCGGGTTACCGGGGATCACATCCGGACGACAGCTTTGGCGCAATGATGATACCCATGGCGGCCGCGCTCAGGAATGAACAGGCTATCCTGGATGTCGTCAGCTACATCAACACGCTGGGTCGGCAGTGACAACTGCGCACCGGCGGTGACACCTACAACAGGGAGAGCAGGAATGACAGGCAAACAGTTATTATCCAGGGTGCTTTTGCTGGCAATCCTGGGCAGCACGGCCATGGCCGTGAACAGCCAGGAGATTGAACGTAACGGCGAAGGACGCTATTTCTATAATTCTATTTTCATCCCCGCCGGCGCGGAAACACTGTATCTGAGCGGCACCGGTGCCAGCCCCATGGAAGACGGCAGCTGGGGAGATATGGAACAACAGACCGTGGACACCTTCAACAAGTTCAAGAACACCCTGGAAAGCCAGGGCTGGTCGCTGTCGGACATCGTCCAGGTCCGTGCTTTCGCCGTTGCCGGACCCGATGGTGAACTGGATTTCGCCGGCTTCAACCGGGGATACAGCCAGTTCTTCGGCACCGGGGAAAATCCGCAAAAACCCGTCCGTTCCTTCGTGCAGATTGCCGGTCTGGTGGTTGACGGCTGGCTCATCGAAATTGAAATACGCGCAGCCCGCATGCCGGAGTGACAGACACTTTACACTGACCGGACCCGTGGTCCTTGACCGCAGCGACCAACAGAGTGATTGTGTCGCTGCGGACCACGTCCCTCCGGCGTACCCTACTCGAAATAGTCGCTATTGGCCCGGGCGATGGCCATGTAGTCTTCCTTGAATTCCGGTAACAGGTAACGTTGCTGAATCAGGCGATCAGTGGCAGCTTCGTACCTGGCCAGGTAGTCCTCGAACGAATCGTAAAGCCCGTTGATCGTTGCCCTCTGGTCTTCGGGGCGGGATTGACTGAACTGAAAAGGGACGTAACCACCTGCCAGGCGCGCCAGTTCCGTTGCGGCTCCGGTTCGCGGCGCCCGCAAATTCCAGGGCGTAAACGTTGCAAGTGGCACCGCCGTCAGCGGTGGCAGCAGGGTACTGTGGGCGAAATCATTATTGTTACCGTCTACCGCCGGCACCAGTACGCCATACAGCTTACTGGACGATCGGGGGTGTCTGCTGATGATTCTGGCAGTGAGCCAGCTTTCTCCGTAGTCCGCCCAGGCCACCCGGTACATGTCCTTGGGATGATCGATTCCGGATATCGGGTTCCAGGCCTGTGAATTAATCTGTCCCGATGGCAGGTGGGAGGGAACCAGCGTGGCGTCCGCAATCCTGGGGTAGCGACTGGGTGGAGGTTCGATGCCCTCGGCCAGCCATTGGTGCATGGCTACCTGCAGCGACTGACTGAACGGAGCCCACATGTTCGGATTCCGCGGCAGCCGGGTGGTGGTGGCGGGACGCACTATACCGTTACCGGAGCCATGCTGGGACCCACCGATGGTATAAAACCTGACATTGTCCGGAATTTCCGCATCCCTGGTGCCCAGGGGATCGGTATGGGGCAGAGAACCTCCGCGGACCCAGTACTCGTTGGAAGTCTGGATATGCATGATCCTGGGAACCGTGGCGGTTGCCATGGCGCGGCGCAGAATGCCATCCGTGCGCCCGCTAAACGGGTCGGTGGTCAGGCCATAGGTGAAAGGGAAAAAGTCGTTGGGGAACAGCTGGTTTTCATGCTGTCCGTTGGTGCGCGTGGGCATGGCGAAGCGATTGTTGAACATGCCGTAGCCGGCCCCGGCGATCACCGGAATAACACCATCGAACACCTGGCCGCCGGCCAGGTCCCGGTTGAAACCGTCGTACAGGAACAGGCGCAACAGCCGGCCACTCTGGGAATTGCCCAGGGCGATGGTATGCCGGATTTCCGGCAGCCCCAGCTCCGCCAGTTGCGCTGCCAGCGCCGAGCCTGGTTCAGCACCCCGCCGCAGCAACGCCACGCTGTCACGGATGCCAGCCATGCCGGCGCCCGCCAGTACCGGATTCCTGGCCTCGTAAACGAGTTCGTAAATGTGCCCGGGCTGCAGACCGCCATCCACCTGGAGGGTTACCCGGGGCTGGTTCCGTCCCGTGGGCCAGGCAACATCAAGCCCGAACCGCGAGCGTTCGATGGGTATGCGGGCATCAAGCTGATTGACCCGGTGACTGAGGGTCGCCCCGGCCAGCCCGGCTGCCGTCGGCTCGTAGGCCAGGTGCCCGTCGCCGGCTATGTTCACGTTGTTGCTGTGTTGACCGACGATAATCTCGTAACGCAGGTCTCCGGTGATGGGCTGTTCATCGTTCCCCACCAGCGGCGCATTCAACAACAGGCGACCCTCCCCCTGCTCCAGTTCATTGATCCAGCCGGTAAGCAGGTAGGTGAATCCCCTGGCGTACAGGGGATCGTCGGGGAAATCACCGGGCGCCCCCGAGGGTCTGCCGCGGTTGTTGACGATATACATCAGGGACCCGTTGGCGATATTGGCGGATGGCACCATAACCCGGAAATCCGCGGTAAACTCCACCAGCCCGTCCCCGTTCACGGGGGCATGCTGAATGTCGACAACCTGCTGATTGGCCGCATCGCCGGGATCGAGGGTGAATGTCATGACTCCGGTGATCACCTCGTAGTGATAATCAACCTGATCAGATTGCAGGGTTTCGCGATGAGTGATTTCCAGACGGGTGACTTCGGCGCTGGCGGTAATGCTGAAAACGGTCAACAACAGAACTATAAAAAGGCGCGGGGAGCGGGAAAAGAGTCGGCTGATCATGGCTTGTCACCTGTGGCGGAGTCCTGCGTTGGTGGACGCCGGGATCCGATTTCTGATTATTGTGGTGTTCGACGACATTAAGGCAGAACCCTTTCCAGGTCAATGCAGGTGCCCCGGCTATCATGGCGGACTGTCCTCCAACCCGGTACCGGCAGCCTTTGCGCATGACAACACCGCTGGCCACGCGTTACGGCTTCACCTGCGTCCGGTTCCCGCTGCCGTGGTTTGCGCCCTAACGACGTGGGTAACAATCGATTCCACCAGTATCGCCGACAACTGATCCAGTTCGGCAGGCTCTACAGTCGGCGCGACCTGGACCCGCTGTGAGTATTCGACAATGCCGTTACTGGCGCGGATCATATTGATGTACAGGCTGGCGCCCGTCGCGGATTGCACAAGGACGCCATGAAACTGGTAGTCCACCGGTCCAGCCGGCCGATCAGCCAGGTTGTCCGATCCTTCTGCATAGAAATCAAACGGGTTGAGAGGCACAATCCGCAGGCTATCGACAGCGGACAACGACGTAATCAGGTTGGCGTACAAGCCCTGGGCGAACAGCGTGGTGGCCACCCGGTCGTCATCGGCGAGTTGCAGCTGAATAGGATGTAACTCCAGGATCAGGAAACTGCGGCTGTCGGGGTTCCGCTGCAGGAGTGGAGCGAACAGGGACAGGCTGACCAGCATCAGCAGCAGCATCAGCCCCACCACCAGATGTTGCGGATCCGAATAATGCCACCGGGCAACCAGTGCCTGCCGTAATTTCGCCAGAACAGGCCAACGCCCCCTGGGTTCCGGCGCATTCGGCTCTACCAGCAGTTTGTAGCCACGCTTGGGAACCGTCTTGATAAAACGCTGGGCACGGACATTGTCTCCAAGCGCATTACGCAGTTCTGCTATGGCCTTGTGCACGGCATGGTCTGAAGCCACCGGACTCCAGAATTCATCCAACAGCTCATCACTGCTGACAATACGGTCCCCGTGTGTGGTGAGGTAAAGCAGCACATCGATACTGCGTGGCGTCACCTTGTTGCTTTCCCCGTCCCGCTGGATGGTACAGGCGTCAGTGTCCACCAGGCAGCCACCCAGTTTGATCAAGCCATCAGGTCCGCTATCACTCACACCCTGCACCAGAATCTATCCAGAAGAAAAGAAAAACAGTGGCAACTGCCCTGTTCTGGATCATTTCCGGGAAAAAAATGATTGTTGACGGGCAATTTTCACGATTCAGCTACCTGCTTGATATTGCTGCAAATCTAATGCCAGCAGGGATCTTCCTTTTTTCTCCGGAGCGAATAGTAGGTTTTTAGGAGGCGAAAAGGAGGACTAGTCCGGCGCGATCCAAAAATAATCCCAGCGTCGTCCAACGGCTTAGACCCACAGGCCGTGATTTGTCTTCCAATCCTATCAGCTGGCTAAAACCTGCCTACTCGGGAGTGAACCTCATGCACAAGAACGAACCATCAGTTTTCAAATTCACCACCCTGGCACTTGCCATTGGCACGGCGCTGGGTACCAGTCCGCTGCTCCATGGGCAGAGCGCGGAGGAGTCCATCGAGGAAGTGGTTGTCACCGGTTCCCGTGGCCGCCCACGAACCGTAATCGATTCGCCGGTACCGGTGGATGTCTTCAGCGAGAGCGATATCGAAGCCGTGTCCTATACAGACACCAACAATATACTGCAGACACTTATCCCCAGTTATAACGTAACCCGCCAGGCCATTTCCGACGGCGGAACGATGATCCGTACGCCGACCCTGCGGGATCTGCCCACGGACAAGACACTGGTGCTGGTCAACTCCAAGCGTCGCCATCGTGCGGCACTGGTGTCTATCGGCGGATCCGGTACCCAGGGTCCGGACGTGGCAACGGTGCCATCCGCCGCGTTGAAAAACGTTGAAGTATTGCGGGACGGTGCAGCAGCGCAGTACGGTTCCGACGCCATCGCCGGCGTGATCAACTTTATCCTCAAGGACAACCGTGATGGCGGCAGCCTGACCATCGACCAGGGACAGTTTTTCGAGGACGATGGCGACCAGACCACTATTCAGGGCAATATCGGCCTGCCTCTGGGTGAGACCGGATTTCTCAGCCTGTCCGGTGAATACTGGGAAGCCGATTACACCAGCCGCGGCAGTCAATATTGCGAGTCCTGGTTCTGTGTCGATCCTGCGTTGCCCGGCTACAACCCCGACGCCGATTACGCGCAATACGTGGACACACCTTCATTCCAGGAAGGCATTCGCAGTGCCTCCATCGGAGCCGGTGGTGGTGACGTGGTGCAGCCCTGGGGTCAGCCCGAGAACGAAGCCATTCGCCTGTTCTTCAATTCCGGTATTGATTTAGGCGCCGATGCCGAGCTGTACGCATACGGGAACTATTCCGACAGCAGCACCAATGGCAATTTTTTCTATCGCTATCCCGAGAACGGCACTATCGAGGAGCTGCGAACTCCTGACGGCGGCATTTATACCCCGCTTTCCCGCTTTCCGGGAGGCTTTACCCCACAGTTCTTTGGCGATGTTACCGACTTTTCCCTGGCTACCGGAATCCGAGGCGAATGGAACAACGGCCTAACCTATGATTTCAGCGCCCGCCACGGCGACAACAGCATAGACTATACGCTGAAGAACACCATCAATCCCTCCATGGGACCGGACTCTCCAATCTCGTTCCGACCCGGCGATCTGACCAACACCGAAACCCAGGTTCAGGCTGACCTGACCTACGAGTTTGATGCCGGTATGTCTTCACCCCTGCTGCTGGCTTTTGGCGCGTCCTGGATGGATGAATCCTACGAGATCGGCGGTGGTGGCGAGGACAGCTACCGCAACGGCCCCTATTCCCTGCCGGACCCATGGGGCTTCTGCAACGACGACGGTACCGAGACCGCCGCCGGCCTCTCGGTCATCGCCGGCGGCTCGACCCTGAACTGTGCCGATTCCGCCGATCCGGTCTTTACCGCGGTCGGTGTGGGTTCCAATGGTTTCCCGGGTTATTCCCCTGATTTTTCAGGAATCTACGAGCGTCAGTCCTACGGGCTGTATGCCGACCTCAGCGCGGATATCACCGACAGCCTGTTTCTTCAGGCGGCAACCCGCTACGAGGACTACGACGATTTCGGCCAGGAGCTGGTGGGCAAGCTGGCCGGCCGGTATCGCTTCAACGATAACCTGGCACTGCGCGGTTCCGTCGGCACCGGATTTCGGGCACCGACCCCTGGCCAGCAGGGCACCACGAATGTCTCCACGAGGCTGCCGGACGGTTTCCCCATCGCTGTCGGTCTGTTCCCGGCTGGTGGCCCGGTAGCCGGCGCACTGGGTGCCTCGCCGCTGAAGCCCGAACTGTCAACCAATTACACGTTGGGCATCACGGGTTCCATCGCCGACCTGGATGTGACCCTGGACCTGTATCGCATTGACCTCGATGACCGCATGCAGGCGGTATCCACCCAGGATGTATCCACCGACCCGAGTTCCGGTGCAGCCTACGACAACTACCTGGCCCTGGCCAACGCCGGTGTGGTTGGCGCCGAAACCATCGGTGGGGTCAACTGGTTCACCAACGCCTTCGACACGCGTAACCAGGGTGTCGACCTGGTGGCCACCCTGCCGGTTGACTGGGGTGACGCCGGCGTCACGCGGTTCCAGGTCTCGATGAACTATAATAAGGCCGAGTACACCTCCGAGGTGGGCCCACTGTTCAACATCGAAAGTCAGTACGATTTTGAAAACTTCGACCCGAATTTTCGCGGCGTCTTCACCGCGAATCACGCCATCGGGAATTTTACCATCATCGGTCGCCTGAACTGGTTTGGCGAGTCCACCAATTCCCAGCGCAGTAGCGGCACCCTGGTTTTCCAGGACATCGACGATATCTACATGTTCGACCTGGAAGCCCAGTGGCAGATCAATGACATGTTCAGGGTCTCCGCAGGTGGTAGGAACATCTTCGACGAATATCCGCCGCGGGACACCATCAGTGACTATTGCTGTGGCCGGGTTTACTCGTCGGGAACGGTAGTCCCCTGGCAGGGAGGATACTACTTCGCCAGGCTGACCGCCGACTTCAACTAGCAACTGGCTTGAGGAAAAGGTAACGGGTTACCTGATCAGCCTTCCCAGGGATGAGAAGGCTGATCTTTTTCACCGGCAACGCCTTCGACCTGCAGGGGCTTACCCGGGGCACCCATCCTGACTACTGGCTGAAAGAATTAACAGGACACTAAATGAAGAAGTCTATTTCCCGCCGCGAACTGCTTACCCTGCTGGCTGCCACCGGCGCCAGCGGTGCCGTGCTCAATGCCAGTGCAGCGTTGAAACTGATCCCGGATACCCTGGTCACGTCGCCACGGATTCCCCTGGCAGACCCGTCCAGACCACCCCGCATAGTCGTTCTGGGGTCGGGTATTTCGGGTCTGACCGCCGCCTATGAGCTTGATAAGGCGGGTTACGAGGTAATGGTGCTGGAAGCGGCCCCCAGGGCCGGCGGTCGCTGCATGACGGTCCGCTCCGGCGACCTCATCGACGAGGTTGGCAATCCACAGGTCTGTGAATTCGACGACGAACCTCACCTGTACTTCAACGCAGGTCCGGCACGCATACCCAGCACCCACCGCAACCTGCTCAATTACTGCAAGGAACTGGGCGTGGAGCTGGAAACTTTTATCAATGAAAACAAGGAATGTTATTTTCAGGACGATGCCATGTTCGGCGGCAAGCCGGTGAAAAACACGGCTTTCACCACCAGCGCCCGCGGCTTTATGGCGGAAATCATGGCCAAGTGTTTCGATAACCGACAGCTGGAAGACCCCTTCGATCAGTGGGAAGTGGAGGCATTGATGAGTGCCGTCCGGGCTTTCGGGGACCTGAGCGAAGACGACCTCTTCCGGGGCAGCACCCGGGCCGGTTATGCCCACGGCGGTTTCCTCGAACATGGTGAACCCAAGGAGACCGTGGCATTTCGTGAACTCCTTAAAAGCCGATTTCTGCGCAATGCATTGACGGCTAACGAAGGAGAAACCGGACCCATGCTGTTCCAGCCGGTGGGTGGCATGGACAATATCGTCAAGGGATTCACCCGCAGACTGGAAAACCGGATCTTTTATAACGTGCTGGTCAGTTCAGTAAAACTGGTAGACCAGGGTGTCAGCATTGTGTACGAGCATGACGGCACCAGGTACCGGCTGGAGGCTGACTACTGTTTCAATTGTATTCCCACCCACCTGATGGCAGGCATCGATAATAATTTCCCGGCGGACTACGTTGAAGCCATGCGTTATCCCCGTCGCGGTGAAGCCTACAAATCCGCGTTCCAGACGGCCGAACGATTCTGGGAGAAGGATGACATCTATGGCGGGATATCCTGGGTCAATGCCCCGATACGCCAGATCTGGTATCCCAGCCATGGCATGCACCGGCAGAAAGGTGTGATTCTTTCCGCTTATGATTTTGGAGGTGGTATGCATTTCACCCGGCTCAGCCAGGAACAGCGGATCGAAGCGGCCATCCGCCAGGGTGAAAAACTGCATGGCGACTACCGGCACCAGGTCGAAAAAGGTATCACCATTGCCTGGCACCGCATCAATCACATGCTGGGTTGCGCGGCCCGCTGGCAATCCGGTCGCCGGGGAATGACCAGGCAGGAGGAAAAACTGTTCCAGACTGCCAGGCGCCCGGCCGGTGGTCGTCACTATATTATCGGCGACCAGGTTACCAGCCATTCGGGCTGGCAGGAGAGCGCCATCCTCAGCGCCCACTGGGCCATAAACGACATGGTGACCCGCCAGGCCAACGGCACGTCAGCCATGCCAGGTACGCCCCTGGCCCAAGTTTAACGGGAAACACATTGTAATCATGAATTCACTATCCAAATCTTTAAGGGTGTTCAGTTATACCACCGTGCTGGCGCTGCTAATGCAGTCACCGACGCTACCGGCACAACAATTTGCCGAGCTGGATACCACTTATCAGAGCCTTGGCAACAAGGTGTGCGCAACCTGTCACGGCGCCTACGGGCGCGGCAATCCCGTGGTTGGAGCACCCAGCCTGGCGGGACTGGAGCCCTGGTACCTGCGCAGTCAATTGCGGAAATTCCGCGCCGGATGGCGCGGTGCCCAACGGGACTATATCCCGGCTTACGAGATGCGGGCGGCAGTCAGCAACATCAGCAATGCCGAAATTGAACTTCTGGTCAGGGAAATTACCAGCTGGCCGGACCCTGAACCGGAACCGTCAGTGACCGGCGATGCCGAATCCGGGCAACTGCTGTTCGCCGGTTGCGCGGCCTGTCATGGCACTGCCGGCGCGGGCAACGAATCGCTTCAGGCACCGGCACTGGCCGGCCGTGATGACTGGTACCTGTATCGGCAGCTCAACCTGTTCAAATCAGGTTACCGTGGCGGCCATCCCGATGACATCTCCGGGAGCCAGATGCGAGCCTCAGCGCGTGTATTGGAGAACGATCAATCCATTATGGACGTACTCGCCTATATCAACGCACTAGAGAACCTCTGATGTTAAAATACCGGGTAATTCCGGGGAAATGCGATCGTCAGGCGGCAGGAAGCATCACTGGAATCGCCTGATTGACCGAGGAAAGCCTGATTCACCGAGGAAATGAGTATGGCTGAGAATTTGCAAAAACCAGGTAATACAACTGAACAACATGGTCGGTCCGGAGGACGGTGGAGCAGCACATACCGCCGGCTTCCAGCTGACAATCACGCGTATTCTCCAGGCAGAATCCGGGCGTCAGTAATCACTGCGTTACTGCTCGGCCTGTCCATGACCTACGGCGTTTTCCCAACCGTATCGTCAGTCCTGGCACAGGAAGCGACCCAACCCGGGGTTCAGCTGCCGACAGGTGGGGATAACCGAGGCGTCACCATAGAAAGGAAGGGGGAGGGCCGACACTTTTTTACCACAATCAGCATACCCCCCGGCGCTGAAACGCTGTACCTGAGTGGCACCGGCGCCTCTCCCCAGGCCGATGGTTCCTGGGGTACCATGGAAGAACAGACCATCAACACCTTCAACAAGTTCAAGGCCTCGCTGGAAGCCGAGGGCTGGTCAATGTCGGACATCGTCCAGGTACGGGCCTTTGCCGTTGCCGGAGAATACGGTCTGCTGGACTTTGACGGATTCAATCGGGGCTATCGACAGTTTTTCGGCACCGAGGAAAACCCGCAGAAGCCGGTACGTTCTTTTGTGCAGGTGGCTGACCTGGTGGTGGAAGGCTGGCTGGTGGAAATCGAGATCCGCGCCGCCAGAATGCCATAGCCGACAAGTCCGGGATTCAATCCAGGACCTCACCAATTCCTTCTTTGCGCACCGGAAGCCGGACTCAGCGTCCGGTGCCTTCCCTGCCCCTCGCTTTAACACCGCCAAGCGGAACACACCTGCCTGCCTCCTCGCAGGTGAATGATGGTTTTGGGCGCTGCGACAATACTGGACAATCCGCGTCCCCACAGCTACCTTTGCCGCCTCAACATAAGAATAATGAACTTGAACAGACCCGTTGCAGACAAAGTCGAAAAAGTGCTGGACACGCTGCGAGACCGGCTGTCCTACCAGGATGCCCTGCCTCAGTTGATCGGCCTGGGCATAGTCAGCGGACTGTTCGCATCGGCACTGGTCGTTGTCTTCCGGTTGATGGTGGAAACCCCGCTGTCGCTGTTGCCTGGCAATTCCCCGGAAAATTTTGAAGGCCTGTCGCCGTTGTGGCGCTTCCTGCTGCCGTTTCTCGGCGCCTTGCTGCTGGGGCTGGTGCTGCTGGGTGTAAAGCGTCAGTACCACACCATAGGTGTTCTTCATGTTCTTGAACGCTTGCGCAATCACCAGGGCAGAATGCCCGTCGGCAACCTGCTGGTCCAGTTGTTTGGTGGCACCGTGGCCCTGGTCAGCGGTCAGAGTGTCGGCCGTGAAGGACCCGGCGTCCACCTGGGGGCCGCAATAGCCTCATTGCTGGGACAGTGGTTCGACCTGCCCAATAACAGTATGCGGACCCTGATCGCCTGTGGCGCCGCTGCCGCCATTGCCGCCGCCTTCGATACGCCCATGGCCGGCGTGATATTTGCCATGGAAGTGATCCTGATGGAATACACCATTGTCGGCTTCATTCCGGTAATCGTCGCCTCCGTACTGGGATCGACCATCAGTCAGCTGGTGTTCGGCACCCATACTCTGATTGTAGTACCCCCCCTGGAGCTCGGCCTGTTATGGGAAATGCCCTACCTGGTGTTTGCCGGCCTGCTGTACACCATTGCCGCGGTGTTCTACATCCGCCTGCATCTATATGCTTCGCGCTGGCGGGACCGGTCCGTGTTGGGACGTTATCTTGTTATTGGACTGCTGACAGGCAGCGTTGCCGTTTTCGTACCGCAGATCCTCGGATCGGGATACGACACCCTCAATGCCGCAGTCGCAGGACAGCTCACGGTTCAGGTGCTGATTGCCATCGTAGTTGCCAAGCTGATTGTAACGGCCTCCGTTACCGGTCTGGGCATGATCGGTGGAGTTATCGGTCCGTTGCTGATCATCGGTGGCTGTCTCGGTGGCGTACTGGGCATAATCGGCAACAGCCTGGTACTGGAATCGTCCAGCCCCGGCTTTTACGTGATTCTTGGCATGGTGGCGATGATGGGCGCGGTGCTGAATGCCCCGCTGGCAGCCATGGTCACCATCCTGGAGCTGAGCAATAATCCCGCGATTATTTTCCCCAGTATGCTGATCGTTGTGGTTGCCTGTTTCGGTGTGCAGCAGCTGTTTAAAACCCAGGGGATTTTTGCCGAGCAGCTTCGTTCCCTCGGTCACGACAGCTACGAGAAACCGGCGCGACAGTTTCTCAGTCGAATCGGCGTGCGCAGCGCGATGAGCACATCACTGGAAGTCGTCCCCACCACGATAAGCCACAGGCGAGCCAGGAAGATCGTAGATGATGCGGCGATCTGGATCGTGATTGAACAGGATGACGGGGAACCGATTCTGATCAGCACGGCGGACCTGGCCAAGCACCTGGAAACCAGCGTTGCAGAAAACCCGGATGGTTCAAAACCGGCAGGGGAAGAAACTGGAATGGACAGGGCCGAACAGGACATCGACCTGACCAGGATTGCCGCGCGGGTTTTTGCCATGAAAACGCTGGAATCCAAGTGCAACCTGTTCGAGGCGAATCGAGCCATACAGGCTGACGATGTCGAAGCCCTTTGCGTGATCAGAAGATTCCGGAAAGGGTTTCGCGTAGTTGGTGTGCTGACCCGGGATGGCATAAAACAGATTTCTGGAATCTGAGGTTAAGGAAACATTACTGGCCCACAGTGTCAGATGCTTTTCGCCCCGCTGATCAATGCCCTCGAACGCAGCGGGCGATAGTCTGAACACCGGCACCCTGCCTGTGCTCGGATCTTCACTGTAGTTGGTGGAGCAGCAGTGCTCAGGTGGAAGTTTTTCAGGTCGGAATTACTCCGGCTCACTGGCGGACGGAAAAATGGAATTCTCCAGGGTTCGGTGGGATACTGGCCGTTAAATCTGGCAACATCGCAGATTCTTCCCAGGCCTTTTTCCTGGGGGGAGTCCTGCCTGACTGCCCCGGAGAAACCATGCCCACGGTCTACGATCACTTTGCTGTTCTCAAGCCTGACCTCCTGCTGGATCAACTGAAAGTCAGCCCGGAAATATATCAGACACTGGATACGCGTTATAACGGGTTCGGCTCTCACACTCTTATTGCCGCCCATGAATTCGATTCCGACTGGCCAACCTGGGAAATACATCCGGCCGGCGACGAAATGGCCATTCTGCTATCCGGAGACATTACCTTCGTGTTGCGCCAGGACACCGGTGACAGGCTTATCAAACTGGAAAAGCCTGGCGCCTTCCTCATCGTACCAAGGAACACCTGGCACACGGCCAGAGTTGGGAAGTCCGCCAACGTGCTATTCATAACGCCGGGTGAAGGAACGCTGAATGAAACGTCACCGCCGTCCAGTGCCAGTGGCTGACCCTGACGTGACGCCGAGAGGGGCGATGCCTGCCAACCTGTATCCGATTACAACAAACAGGCTGCTGAAAACGAAATGACGCTACCGCCCACATGTGGGGTTTTCACTGACAATGAAACCCGTACATAGACAGGACAGCAACAAGAGTTCAGATTTATCAGTCACCGATTACATGGCCACATGAAGCGGCCACATGATTCACAGGGAGACAGCAGTGATGAGTAACGGAGTATGGAACATGATTAAGGAACCCATTTCCAATCGGATACCGGATTTTATCTCTTCGGTCCGGGTTTTCCCGAGGAGGGCAGTTTCGAAGAAGAGGAAGTCAGGGGATTGACAGAATTCGATATTACCGGATTGGGTGGCAGCCCTGCCACCGGTCTCAGCTTCAATACCCAGGGATTTGGGCTGTTCTCCGGCAAGAACGATTGCGCTTTCGATGGTGATATAGACATCATCGTCTCCGCCGAAAAACCTGGAAAACGTAGCCGATTACGAGATCGCGTCTACCGCCACTATCGGTTGCTTCAGCACGACTGGCTTGACTGTCGGCACGCCGTTCAGTTGTGATGTTACTGACATTTACAACGATGCCATCACCAATGGCTGGACTTCGCCTGGAGTTAGGTTGTCAACAGAAGATACCAGCGACGGTGGCGGCGACTGGATCTTTGACAATTTTCACTGGGTTCCTGGCCTGACCCCCGGGTTCCGGAGCCCTGTTCCTTTCTAGTCCTGTTGATCGGTTTGCCGGTCTGGTGCATTACAGATCAGGAGCCGGACGGGACTGGCCAGGATTACGATCCCGCAGCAGCGGGACCAGTGCCACCATTACCGATCCCACCACCAGGATCAGCGCCGCGAACACCGACAGGTAATTCAAGCGGTCGGTGTTCGCGTAGTCGGGATTGAAAAAGACCATGGTTTTCAATACCGCGATGGTGAAAAGCGGCGCCAGAGCCAGCACCGCTCCAACTTTCGAGGCATGCCAGTGTGCCAGCGCCTCGGCAAAGGAGCCATAGGCCAGCAGCGTATTCAGGCAGCAGAACAGCAACAGGCACGTCTGCAGGGGAGACAGTGCCAGCAGCATCGATGGCCTGGCTAGCGGAGACAGTATGAGTGTGGCCAGCAGGTAGACGCTGAAAAGAATCTGCACAGACGTAAAATGGCGTAACAGGTATTTCTGTAACAGGGCATAGACCGTCCACGTCAGCGCCGCCCCCACCACCAGCAGAACGCCAATTCCGGTACTCGAATCCAGCGAGACAAGCACGTCGAAACGATCGTTAAAAAACAATACCAGCCCCAGCACGATGAGTAACGCACCCAGTTTCTGTAACCCGTCAAAGGGCTCACGGAAAAGCAGCACGCCGCCCAGCAGCAGAAACAGGGTCGTCAGCTGGATCACTGTTTCCGTACTCTCGGCATTCAGGTAATTGAGACTCAACGAAAACAACAGGTAATTGCCGCACAGGCCAACTCCCGCCACGCCCAACAGCATGGCCGGGGCTCTCCCCCTGGACATCAACCGCGGCAGCCGGCCCCGCAGGGCGAGGTAGAAACCGATGACCAGCGCTGCCGTCAGGAACCGGTACCAGACAATGGTAGCGGCATCCATGGTGACAATGACTTCCTTCAGGGCAATTGGCAGTATCCCCCACAGCAGGGCAGTGTTGAGGGAAAGTGCCAGCCCCAGGAGGTTTCTGCCAGAAGGTGTATGCATAGGACTCGCCGTGTTCACCGGTGTTGTTCACCGACTGCTCTTTAAAAACCGTATTGCGGCAACGCGGCCGCCCGTATCCGTCGTTTAATCCTGGCCGACCTTCTGGCGCGAACCGGCTGACAGGCGGAATGCGGGTAGTTTAACAGGCTGTTGAAAAACGTTATGAGCGCAGCCAAGACGAGGCGAAAACTGTCGAAAAAGCGCAGTTTACCCTGTGTAAATGAGCATTTTGAGACAGTTTTCAACGAAGTATTGGCAAGCGCAATAGTTTTTCAACAGCCTGCTGGTCGTTCTAATCAAGCGAATTCCAATAACGCCGAAGGCAGAAATGGCCCCAGTCCTTCATGATGCGGCTAAAAAAGCGCCATTCCTGGATTCGGCAATTCCTGCCCTGATGCGCTGTGACGGCGACCGTGTGGGCTTGACGCCCGCCTCCCTGCGGTCCACGGCCCCGGCAGGAATTACCGGAATCCTGAGGGGTAATCGTGTGGGACAGCAATGAAAGCATTGATTTTTGGCTGGCAATTAGCTCCAATTGAATGCCGTGAGAACGAGTAACAGGAGGCTTCCCGTGAAAACCGCTGAACTGTCCAAACGCCTGCACCAATACCTGGCTGTGCTAATCGGCTCGCTGCTGTTGAGCACCACCGCCGGTGCCAACGACGGAAACCTGGCCTTTGTCGGTGCCACTATTGTCGATGGTACCGGCGCGGCACCCATCGAGAACGGTGTTATCGTCATCTCCGATGGTCGAATTCGGTCGGTGGGACCGGCCAGCGCCGTCGGCCTGCCGGATGATACCCGGGTTATTGATGTTCGTGGCCGCACCATTATTCCCGGGCTGATCAATGCCCACGGTCACGTGGGAGATACCCAGGGTCTGGATACCGGTTTTTACACGCGGGACAACCTGTTACGGCAGTTGTCACTGTACGGGCGTTACGGGGTCACCACCGTGGTCAGCCTCGGTGGCGACGAGGAAGAAGGCTTCTCGTTACGTGACGCTCAATTGCGTACTGACCTCGATCGGGCCCGCCTGTTCGTGGCCGGTGCCGTCATCAGCGGTAATTCCCCCGCCGAAGTCAGAGCCGCGGTGAACCGGGCCGCGGACCTTGGCGCAAATTTTATCAAGACCCGGGTGGATGACAATCTGGGCAGAACGCCAAAGCCCGGCAGGGAAATATTCTCGGCAATCATCGATCAGGCCCATATCCGTCGGCTGCCGGTGGCGGTACACCTGTTCTACCTGGAGGATGCCAAGGCAGTACTGGATGCCGGCGGGGACATCATTGCCCACAGCATCCGGGATATGCCGGTGGACCAGCAGGTTATCGACATGATCCATGCTAACGATGTCTGTTACATCCCTACGCTGACCCGGGAAATTTCCACCTTCATTTATGAAAGCGAGCCGGAATTTTTCTCCGATCCCTTTTTCCTGCAGGCAGCCGATCCCGATGTCCTGGAACAGCTGCGGTCACCGGAACGCCAGTCACGAATGCGCAACAGCAGCACGGCCCAGCAATACAAGGTTGCCCTGGAAGTGGCCATGGAAAATATCGGCCTGCTTAATGCCGCCGGTGTCGATATCGCCATGGGAACGGACAGCGGTCCACCGGCAAGGTTCCAGGGGTATTTCGAACACATGGAATTGTGGCTGATGGTGGAAGCCGGCATGACTCCCATGGAGGCGATCAATGCCGCCACCGGAATCGCCGCCGACTGCATGAACCTCGATGATGTGGGCACGCTTGAACCGGGTAACTGGGGTGATCTGATCATCCTGACCGAAAATCCCCTTGAAGATATCGAGAATACGCGAAGTATCGAGTCGGTGTGGATTGCCGGCAACCGCGTACCGGCCAGCTGATTCGCCAGGTTGGCTTATCCCGGTGACCTACAGCCGGATTGCCCGGCAGTCTGTCACCGGGATAAGCAGAATACCGGGAACCCGGCACGGTCCTGTCTACCTGCCATTGTTTTCATAATAAACGACATTGCCGGTCCCGGTACCCACACCCACAATATCCGCGAACCCGTCGCCGTTCATATCATCTATAGCAAGTCCGGCCAAGCCGATGCCGCCTGCATCCAGATCGATACGGCGCCATTCCTCTTCCCGCGCGTCGAAGCGGTAAATAAACAGGCCATAGGGTTCGCTGCGGTGGCCGGCGATAATTTCGTCGGCGCCATCGTTATCCAGGTCGGAGACCAGCAGGGCGTGTCCGCCGGCGAAGGTGTCGTCAATTGCCTGTCGCTGCCAGGTATCCGACGGATCGGTTCCAGCGGTGTACACCACCACTTCGTGCCCGTGCCAGGGCTCGATGGCGGCAACGAATCGTTCACCGGTGGCAAGCTCGCCCAGGTCCGCTTCGCTGGAGCCGGATTCCGGCCGCTGACCAGCATACCCGGCGCCTATACGGCGGCGGGATACCATCTGGCCCCCGATCCCAAGCTGGAACAGCTGTACCCCCTGAAAGCTGGCTGTCAGGATATCCCTGCGGGCGTCGCCATTCCAATCCACAAGCACGAGACCGTGTGCCATTTGTAAACTGTCATCCAGCACCACGCCGGGCCAGGGTTCTCTGGTCGGAACGGGGGGAATGGTATAGGCGGTGAGTTCGGCTCCTATATCGAAAAGGGGTCCGGTAGCATCCTTACCGATAATGGGCAGAATAAGCAGTTCCATGTTGCCATCACCGTTAATGTCCCCCCACCTGACCCGGTGAGAGGTGGGTATTTCATCGATGACATGTGATTCCCATTCCTGGTTCGTGGTGGGATTCCCCGGGTTCTCAAACCACTGTACCAGGCCACCGTCGCTGGTGTTGTTCAGCGCGAATTCGCTGGCAAGCACCAGGTCCACATCGCCGTCCTGATCAATATCATGGGGGGCGGTTGCGATAAGACGATCGGCCTGGGTGGTGATGGTATACCTTAGCCACCCGGGATTTTTATACCAGACGAAGTTACCCGGATCGGTGGACAGGGCAACGATATCCTTGACTTCGTCACCGTCGATATCTGCAATTTCGACTCCGTACCCTCCGGAGAACGTGTCATCGACAGTATGCCTTGAAAAAGTGACAAAGCCACGCTGCGCGTCGGCAATCTGACAGGCGGTCAAAAAACTGCTGAACAGCACAACCAGTGTGAATCGGCCTGATAAATTGCGGGAATTGCGCTCGCATTGTCCCATGGATTCACTCTCCCATTGAGTTCATTACATCGGTTTCCATAAGCGTACGGCGGGATCAGGACAACTTGATATGGGTGGAAAACCTGGCGCGGAGAAATTCCATCTGGTCGGCCAGAACATTATGGTTTGACAGGTAGAGGAACTCGTATTGGTTGGGCACAAAGGGAACGGCCAGCAGTTCCATACCGGATTCTTCGGGGTTACGGTCAGCCTTGCGATTGTTGCAGCGGCGACAGGAAGTGACAACGTTGGTCCAGAGGTCCCTGCCTCCCCGGGAAAGAGGTAATACATGGTCCCGGGAAAGGTCACTGGTAGCGAAGGTGCCACCGCAGTACAGGCACATGTTCTTATCGCGGCGAAACAGGAACTTGTTTTCCAGTGGTGGATCGAAATCGTCCATGTGAACTTTTCCGTCACAGGCGACAATGCTGGGAAGCTTCAGGATTGTCTGTATTCCCAGGCGATTGTAGCCCCCGCGAATTTCCAGCACGGTTTTTCCCAGCGACCAGATTACCTGTTCCTTGACAATCAGTGTCGCCGTTTCCTCACGGGTCAGCCAGGCCACTGGATGGCCTGCCTTGTTCAACCTCAGTATCTTCGCCGTTGCAGACATGGTATTGCCGCTCGTGTCGATACCGGAAAACCGGGGCGGGAATTGCGATGGTTTCCCTGGTAATCACTATTGTCGGCACATTACAGGCACAGCAATGCCGCGTGCGCCGACCGCTAGTTTGCACGTTTTCCTGCATTTTTGCAGGTTCTTTTTAGCGTGATCTGACGAAAATACGGCAGTTGGCGGTAAATGGCTCCAAATTGGGCCACCTGACTTCCGCTGCGACGACTTTTCAGCCTCTGGTCTGACTCCTGCCGAGAAATACCAGTACCAGGAAACTCATCACTGCCATGCTTGTTACCAGAAACAGGTCCAGCATCGTTACCTGCCGTGAATCCCGGAAATCCCGGCTGATTCCGGGAATACTCCACAGGTCACCGCTTCCCGATCCCACCACCAGCTGCGCTTTCATCCCTTTTTCCATGTGCTGCGTCATGTCGCAATGGACCAGGTAGGTCCGGTTATCGCTGGGGACGATAAATGTACCCGAGCGCGTCTCGCCGCCAGCAGCTTCAAGATGAAACATACCCTGGGGATAAAGATACCGCGGCAGTCCATGGAGCATCCACTGATGTCTCACTTCGTCCTCGTTGACCAGGGTAACGGTGACAAGACTGCAAGGCTCCACGCGAAATTCATGCTCGCTCATGCCAAACACGGTACCGGGAAACGATTCAGCCCAGCGCCGACCGACCGTCACCGTGAATTCGTGGCTTGCCGCTATCTCGTCACAGTCCCTGGGCAATTCCGTGGCATTGGCATTCATCACCATGCCGGTCTGGTCAAACTGCATTCCCGACATGGTCCGCGGATCATGCTCGATGTGGTCGCTTCCCTGTTGCACACCGTTGTCCGGGGAGCCGGGCAGCTGGTCCTGGGCTGCGGCATGGGGTATGGCCAGGGACAGCAACAACAGCACCCTGCTGGCAGTGGTTATTCTCATCGTCAGGCTCACCTGATCCCGGGAGTGGCCTGGCGGCCGCTGAGCAGGCGGAACAGTGACATCAGGCTGGCGGCAAGCGCTCCGATGGCGACGCCCAGGACCAGCAACCTGAGGAACAGGCCCGTTGACAGCGATGTGCCTCGCTGTTCACCGGTGGTCTGTCGGCGGTAGTAGTCCGCCTGAAAGTATTGCGCCAGGTTTTCACCACTGGTCTGCGGCCAGCCATCCTCACCCAGAAACTCGCGGTACACCACGGCACCAAGATTACCGCCTGGTCCCAGACCGTTGTTGGTAACTCCTCTTTCCTGGTGATCATGCAGTAACCAGACACCGCTGCCGAAGGCATGCAGCCCGTCGTTGGTGGTATCCAGTTCCAGGTCAGCGCGCTGGGCACTGGCCAGCCAGAACACGTCGCGGGTCACCCGCGCAGCCGGCTGCAGCGCCACGCCGTCATAATGAGTGGCCGTCGTCTTGTGCCCGTGGGTATGCAATGCCAGACCGACGCTGCCGCCATTGAGAACCCGGAGCTTGACCAGCTGGTTCGGCTCGACGATAACCAGTGATTCCTGGAAGGTCAGCGGAAAGGCCCGGCCATTGAGCAGGTAATAGTCACTGGTCGAGGCTGTTATGTTATACGCCCTGTTTACCTGCCGTTCAATTTCATCGACATTGTTACTGAGCTGAATCCGGTTGTTCAATCCGGTATCCAGGTCCGAAAAATGCAGATCGTATTCTTCATCGTAGGTTTCGAGGGATGTCACCGACGGTGCGCGCACATGACCACCACCGATATTCAGAGTCTGCAGCCAGTTGTCTGGACGGTTCTCCTCCACCACGAACATGCCCTGTAAGCCCATCATCACGTGCACCTGAACCTGCACGTGGCAGTGATAAAACATGGTACCGGGTTGCCGGGGCTGCAGTTCGTAGGTTCGCGCATTGCCCGGCTCAAGCGGCAGTTCGCTGGTAACGGGAACACCGTCATTGCCCTCGCCGGCGGCATCGAGAAAGGCGTGATCGACACCATGAAAATGGATGGTGTGCCCGAGATAATGGGTGTTTTCCAGGGTAATCTGGATCCGGTCCCCCTGTTCAACCCGAATAGTGGGTGACGGGGCCCGCAGCAGGTCCTTGGCCTGGTTGGACTCGAAATTGACGGTGGCCATGCCGAATGACTTGGGCGCGAAAGCCCACAGGCCGGGAGTGACCCCGGGAGCCACTTCGAAACTGGTTACGGGTTCGTCAGTATCCGGTGAACCGCCATTCAGCTCCACCACTTCAAGGCGCAGGTGAATTACGTCCGGGTCTCCGTCGCCGTCAAGGTCAGCCCCCTTGGTCACGGCATCCGGCGTAAGTCCCGCCGCCAGCAGGGTTTCCCGGGAAACATTGTTGGTTCCCCGCACGAAGGCAGCCACGGCATAGGGATTATCGACCCGACAGGCCAGCGACTCCCGTACCGGCACTCCCTCTATCAGCAGCGCCTGCCTGCTGTTGCCAGGGTCCGGGGGACAGAGTTCAGCCGGCGGCGCAGATTGCACGGCTTCTGCCGACGCTGGCAACGGTTCCGATCCTTCCCGGGTAAACCCCGCCTGAGTGTCTACCGGTTGCTGGTATGCGGGAGTGCCCAACCACCGGGCCATCCTGATCCGCATGCCATCGGAATACCAGTGGTCCGGGACCAGCAGGACCGTGATGACGCTGGCAATGACCAGCTGTAACCCGGCAATTAGCAGACCGGTCGTTCTGGAATTCATCAGGAAGCCTGGTCTCCTGTAGTCTTGCTGCGCCATTTTTCCCAGCCGCCATTTGACAGCCAGTACCCCAGCTGCAGCAACACCAGTATACCGATGAACAATGGCAGCGTTCCCCATTCCATGCCGCCAACCTGGAAAAAGAAGACGGCATTGTAGTTTCGCTCACCATCCGGATGCCGGGCGGTTACCACCCCGATATAGGTCCCTTCTTCCTGAAAGCTATACTCGGCTGTGTAATTTCCGTCGGACTGGATTACCGGCGGCTGGTAAAACACCGTGGCCGCCTCCAGGTCCTGGATTGCCTGAACATCTTCCCAGCGGGCGAACTCCCCGACGTCATTGATATCACGGATAATGCGAAAATCCACGGGCATCTCCCGCAGGAAATCGTGCAGATACTCCATCACGAACACGCTTGCCGATACCTCCGGTATATCCTCGCAGAATTCTTCATTGGCACTGGTTTCCGGCTGGTACACGGTAAAATGGGCGGTGAGGAAGCCGATATTGATCAGGCAGCGATCCTCATCCAGCACTACGCCACCATGAGCCCGGGCGGATTGGTTTATCCACAGGGATAGCAGCAACAGGGCTGTGAACACGGCACGGAGAGGGGAAAACGTCATAGTAACTGTCTGCACTGCCTGAGAAGTAGCCGCTGCGAGAAGGCCGCCAACGTTACCACAATCCGCAAGACAATGGGACGGCGGCGGCAACTCCGGAATGGCACGGGAAAGCCCGCTTCCACCGGGCCGCTGCGCCGGCGCCGCGGGTTGGCGCCGTGGGTTGGCAAGAGTCGGTACGGGCCTACCAGGGGATCTCGGCTCCGTCGTAATTGAAAAACCTGCCCGAGTCTGCCGGTGAAAGACCGTCAATGACGGACATCATGCCCGCAACACTGGTGGCTGTATCAATCAGCGCATTGGGCCCACCCATATCGGTCTGTACCCAGCCGGGATGAATCACTATCGCGGTCAACCCGTCATCCGCCAGGTCAGCAGCGAGGCTTTTCACCACCTGGTTAAGCGCTGTTTTCGAGCTACGATAGACGTAACTGCCTCCGCTCTGGTTGTCCGCGATCGACCCCATCTTGGAGGTGACGTATACCAGCCTGGTGTTTTCGCCACGTCGGAAGTTTTCAATCAGCTCCTGGGTCAACAGCAGTGGCGCCACCGTATTGACCTGGAATACCTGCAGCCACTCCGCTTCCGTTACCTTGCCAAACTGGGCGGCTCTTGGCCCGTAGATCCCCGCGTTGTTAATAAAGACATCGATTGCCTCATCGCCCAGTTCGTTGACAAAACCCGCCCGACTGTCGGCACTGGAGACATCCAGCTGCAGGACCCGCAGACGTGAAGCGTCGGCACCCAGCTCCCGGAGTTTCACGGCGTTAGCCGGTTCACGACAGGTGGCGATGACCGAATGTCCCTGATCCAGGAAACGGGACACGAATTCCAGTCCGATACCCCGATTTGTGCCCGTAATTAGTACGCTTGCCATGCTGCTATCCTTCAGTGGGCTCCAAGGAACCTCTGGTTAATTTGGGAAGTGCTCTAATCAGCCCCGTGATGCAACCGACCCTATCGCTCACCGCGGGCTTTCAGGAACTGTACCGCCCGATCGGGAAAATCCGTGAACAGGCCATCGACGCCGGCATCGAACAGGAACAGTTCCAGCATCTGCTCGAAACCATCGGCATAGCCGGGAATTTGCCCGGGATCCAGCCTGAACGTGTAGGGATGAACGTCAAGGCCATGTCGATGGGCCAGTTCGACCAGGCCGGTAGGTTTGACGTCGCCGGCCTCGGACGATGACGGAATGATCATGCTTTTATCGGGACCCAGGCCATCGGCATAACGTGCCACCTCCCCCATTCCCGCGGAATCCAGCATCCATTCATATTGCTCGCCGTTGCCCATCAGCTGAACCAGGCGCAGGGAAACTCCGGCCGCCGGCATGACTTCCTCGTACAGGCGTTTAAGCTCCTCGAACTCGAAGGTCTGCACAAAGACCTTGTCTTCCTTGCTGGTGTAGCCGTATTCCTTGAGTACTGAAATCAGCGCGGTACTGAGATCCTTGCCCTCGTTGTGGTGAAACCCTGGCGACTTTACCTCGGGGTAAATGCCCGCTTCCCGCCCGGTGGACCGGTTCAGGCCCTGGATCAGTTCGATTTCCTCTGCCAGCGTGTTGACCTGAAATCGGGACTTGCCCACAGGAAACCGGTTTTCATAGATCGCCCGGGTACCGTTGTCACTCCGCCGTACGCCTTCATGGACCTGCAATGTCCTGATTTCTGCAAGCGTGAAATCCACGACGTAATGCCTGCCGTCCTGCCGTGCCCTGCCGGGAAATCTTGTGGCGACGTCGGTGGTGCGATCCAGGGTAATGTCATGCAGTACGATGAGATGATCGTCCCGGGTCATTACCACGTCCTGTTCGATATAGTCGGCACCCATGGCATAGGCCATGGATTTCGCTGCCAGCGTATGTTCCGGCAGGTAACCACTGGCGCCACGGTGGGCGACGACAAGTTTCTGCGCCACTGCGCCGCTGCCACAGCCAATCATCAATGCCACTCCCAGTACCTTGATCACGCTGAAAAATAGTTTCATGCACCCATCCTCCTGCCATTCAGCCTTCACCCGCCAGGCCGCTGCAATCGCCGTAGTTCAACATGGATTCCCAGGCAAGACAACAGCAAGTTCAGGATTAGGGAAATACGCTGGCTTTCAGGCGCCTTAACTGACGAGACGCCTTGCCGCCGGCATGGGTCGGCCTGTCAAGGCAAGGCAACGAAGGCGGTGGCGCCCGACAGACTCCCGCAGTGCAATTCCATAATCAGTCAGAGGTTCCCCGGGGCAGCAGCAAAGCCTGGATCTCTTCCAGCGACCCGCCATCCCGGATCTGCCAGGTATCGCGCTGCGACACCCCCGAGATGCGCAGTCGGGCTTCCTCCACGCGCTCCGCCGGCAGGGGATGGGAAAGCAGAAACGGCAGGGGGGTATCCTGGACCAGGCTTGCCGCATGAAGCCGGGACAGAAGGGTCAGCTGGGAACGGGGATCGAACCCGGCCGCCAGCATGATATCGAAAGCCATGCTGTCGGCATCCCTCTCGGCTTCCCGGGAATGCGAGGCGACATAGGCGGAAGATCCGACGTTGGCAGCAAAGTCCCCGGCCCCGGCCAGAAAGGGGTTGCCGGTGATCAGCGCAAGGGTAATGGCGGTGAGCTCCGCGGCAGTCCTGGAATTGCGAAACCGGTGATAGTGGTCCCTGATGTGACCAAGACGGACGTGAGCTATTTCGTGGGCCAGGATACTCGCCAGCTCCGCCGAGTTTCGGGAGGCGACAATAGCGCCGGTGGTCACGTAAATATTGCCGCCGGCAATGGCAAAGGCATTCAGCGCATTGCTGTTGATCACCCTGAAACTGACCTGGTACCCGGAAGCCGGCGCGGCCGCCAGAAGTTCGCCGCCCAGCTGGTTGACGTAGCCGACCACCGGCCTGGCGGTGACCAGGCTTAGCTGCCTGTTCAGTTGCGCCACCTGTTCTTCACCCAGCTCTTTTTCCTGTTCCAGGGTCAGGGTGCCACAGGCACTGACCAGGCTCAGCAACAGCGGCCAGATCAATCGCAGTGGCCGGGTGCCGAGGTGAGGGCGGCGTTTTCGTGATCTCTGCCACAATTGGCCATAATTCCTCAGAATATTGCCCTTTTGTGAACTTGTCGATGTCAGGGGATGGCTACACACTGTTTACTAGAAACCAATTGAAATCAGCAGCATTGGAGGTTTTTTGTGCGATTTTCGAGAAAAGTGGACCACTGTCTGTTCGTGGAGGAAGAATCTTACAACTGGGCGCCGGACAGATCCCAGGTCAGTAAACGCATGCTGTTTTTCATGACATTTCTCCTGCTGGGCGCGGTTGTCGCCTTGACGCAGATGCGGTGATGTCACCGGGTGCCAATTGGTCAGGGCTGGTTTACGCATGGGGCATGCCGGCCTGACCTGCTTATCGGCCCGGGCCGGAAACTCTCACCGTGACCGCAGTTCCACTTCCACCTCCATTTCGGCATCATCTCGCCGTATTAACAGCTGCACCTGTTGACCCGGCTCTGATTCCCGGATGAGATTGGAGTAGGCCTGCAGATCGGTAATCTCAGTACCATCATAGCGTAGCAGAATATCGCCGGCAGCAAGGCCTGCCGCTTCCGCCGCCCCTCCCGGCATCACGTCAGCGAGCTTGACGCCTGCACCGCCATAGGCAAAATCCGGAAGCGTGCCCAGGCTGGCTTCCCGGGCCGTGCCGGCGGACTGGTCAACCGACACCGTGGCTCCTTCCAGGGTTACCCGCAGCGGAGCCGCCCGTCCGCCAAGAAAAACCACGGCTTCCTCGACCCACAGCGCAATATCCGACATGCCGTCATAGTCCAGTTTATCCGCGGTATCCGTGAGCCGATGGTAGTCAGCGTGAGGACCGGCGAACAGGTGTATGGCCGGAATCCCGTTATTGAGAAACGGCACATGGTCGCTGCTGGCAATCACATTGTCCGCCAGGGTCGAGTCCACACCGATGGTGAAACCGATCCCCTGGGCCATGAACGGCCACTCGTAGGCGCTGTCGGCACCGAATACCTGCAGCGCCCTGCCCTCCAGCCGCCCTACCCCGTCCATATTGACCATGGCAAAGAGTCGTTCTGCCTGGAAAGGTGGAGGCGGATTCTCTACCAGCCATCGGGATCCCAGCAGGCCGGCCTCCTCGCCGGTAAACGCAGCAAACAGCAGTGGCCGTTGGGGTGTAAAGGAGCGGGCCAGCCGGGCTGCCACCTCGATTAAAATACCTGCCCCGGAAGCATTGTCGTCGGCGCCGGGATACATTCCGTCGGCGGTGATACCCAGGTGATCATAGTGTGCCCCGATAACGACTGGCGCATCGGCCAGCCGGGGATCGCTGCCGGGGATCAAGCCGACAACATTACGCAGGGTCAGATCGCCGGAATCCGCAGACCTGTGCTGCCATTCCTGGAAATAGGAGCCGTTTACCGGCTGCAGGCCCGACGCTTCAAACTGCTCCGCAATGTAGGCTGCCGCCAGGTCGATACCCGGCGTGCCGATCCCGCGTCCTCCCATGGCTTCGGCGGTCAGCGCCGCAACGTGGCGTTGCAGGCTCCCCGGCAGGTATTTGGGCGGCAGTTCCGCCAGCGGCGCGACGGCGGGCAGTGCCGGCAGCTGATAGCCCGGTGGCAGATCGTCAGCCAGCCACACCATGGGGGAATCCGGACTGGTCCAGTTGCCTTTGACATCGTTGGTAGGTTCGTCACCGACGAAACTGAGGAAGGAATATTTGCCATAGTGGGGAAGCTTTTCGATCATTCCCGGCATTGCCACCATGTCGTCGACATGTATCCAGCCGATGGCCAGGTCAGCATTGCCCGGATGCCTGGCGGTAAGGACTGAACTGCGATCCGTGTACTCTACCCGGCTGCCGGTGAGCGTCAGCCCGGACTCCCCGAACTGCGCATCGTAGGGAGCGACACCGTCAGCCACTGCATCGATAAACGGATTGTCCCGTCCCAGTACCCATACCGAGCGGTCACCCGGCAATTCCTCCAGGTCCTCCGCCATGATCAGGCTGGCATCGACACCGGCGGAAAAGGCTTCGGCCAGCCGGATCCAGTGTTCCCGGTCCTGCCGGGGAATGACGAAGGCGATACTGGCAGCGCCGAACAGCTGGCCGATTGTCGGTGGGATCTCCTCCCGGTCGAGCTGTCGGAACAGATCGAAATACGGATCAACCACTACTGCCTGCAGACTGTCATAGTCTTCAACGGTAAACTCAGTTGCCCGGGCGGCTACATCGACCCGAACGATCCGCGGTTCGCTCTGGCTGTCGTAATAAAATGCAACCGGCACTTCCAGTCGGTAAGATCCGTCGGTCTGCAACTGCCTGATGACAACGTGTCCGGTACCGTCGTCGGATTCTTCAACCTCGAGCGCGAGCCGCGGCGCACCGACGCGGGTTATCCACTGGTTGAAGAACGGTTGAAGATCCTGGCCGGTAATACTTGAAAACAATGCAGCAATCTCGGTAAATCCAGCACGCTGGAACCTGTATTCTTCATAAAGACTGCGCAGGGCATCGATAAACTGCTCGTCACCGACTTTCAAACGCAACATGTGCCACATCATGAGCGTCTTACCATACCCCACGGCCTGGGACGCAGCGGATGTGCGGGAAGTGAAATCGGTGAGGGGAAAATCAGTTTCTCCCGCCACGTAGTTGCGGTACCTGATCAGGTTGTCCTTGCGATATTCCGCGCCCAGCCCGTTCATCTCCTGGAACAGATGGTCGGCCAGGTAGGCCGTGAGTCCCTCGCTCCAGTTGCCACTGGTGTAATCAGGGTAGACACCATTGCCCCACCAGTTATGGAGAATTTCATGGGGGTAGGACGAATCGATAATAAATGGGAAGCGGATGATCTGCGACCCGAGCAGGGTAAACGACGGCATGCCATAACCGGTTTCCCAGAAATTTTCCACCAGGGCGAATTTGTCGTAGGGATAGTCTCCCAGCAGGGGCTCATAGAGTGCCAGGTAGCGCCGGGTGGCGTCGAGATAGCGGGCCGCCAGATTGGCATCCGGTGTGCGCAGATAGACCAGCATGTCCACGTCGTCGGCGACATCCTGGTAGTGGGTAAACTCGGCGGCAATGAGGTAAATCTCCTCCATGGGCTGCGGCTCAGCCCAGGCGTTAACCCCGGTGGCACGACCCTGGCTCACCGCCGTCCAGTTTTCCGCGTCCGGCGTAAACTCTACCTGCAATTCGAAGCTGACCAGTCCGTGCTGGAAATTGGGCACCCAGAGACTGGCACCGTTAAGGTACACACCCTGTTCGGTGATAATGCCCGAGGTTTCCGAAAAACTCTGGGAATATTGGGCGGAGTTCTGTCGCGCCTGCTGGAATATCGTGCCCTCGTACCGTAGCTGCAGGACTTCCGGCGATTCGCCGGTTTCCACCAGGGTAAAGCGATTGCTACCGGCGGTTTCCGCCCCGGTGCTGTTGATACCGACAGCTGTTGCCGAATCGCCGCGGCCCGACGTACTGTACTCCGCTGAGCTGTCGGTGATGGTCAGTTGATCGTTGAGCAGAAACTCAACCTGCCCCCGGCTCAGTGTCGATGGCAGGGTGATCGTATCCTCGACAGCGATGTAATTTGCCTTGGGGTCAAGAGTCACGCGCAGGCTGTGATGAACGACGTCATTATCCTGCGCCTGGCTTGACAGTGCGGTGGCAATCAGAAGTACAGCGTAAAAAACCCTGGTGACAGAATGTGGTCGGCTGTCCATAGTACTCCCCGGCTGTCTGCGCTAATCCAGTCCCAGCAGTTCCCGGGCTGACTCATCGTTCCAGTCAGCCATAAATATCTGGGAACTGCCGTCGGACGTTCGGGTACTGCTCCAGGCCAGCTTTTCGCCGTCCGGTGAGAATACCGGCAGGATATCGGTACCTGCCGTGTTGGTCACCCTGACCGGGTCCTTCAGACCATTCACATCGACCATGAACAGTTCGAAATTGGCGTGTCCCAGGACATTGCTGGAGTAGATGATGTAATCGCCGCTGGGATGGAAGTACGGCCCCCATGACACCATGGACTCCGCCGTCAGCTGACGCTGATTGGTCCCGTTCACATCCATGGTCCAGATTTCAGCGCTGTTGCCGTCCGGATTGAAACGCCGCCAGACTATCTTCTGGCCATCGGCACTGAAAAACGGTCCGCCGTCGTACCCGGGAGAGAACGTCAGCTGTTGCACATCACTGCCATCGGCATTCATGATGTAAAGGTCCATAAAGTAGGAACTGTCGTCTTCGAACAGCTTCTGTTCCGCCTGGCTGAGCTGTCGCTGGTAGGCTTCCCGGTTGGAGGCAAACAGGATCTTGCTGCCGTCAGGTGAATACGAGCCCTCGGCGTCGTAGCCGGGTGCATTGGTCAGATTCACCAGGCCACTGCCATCCGGATTGGCCTGGTATATATCGTAGTAGCGATCATAGTCCCAGGAATAGGCCCGCTCCTGACCACTGTTGCGGAAAGCTATCTCTTCCGCCTGTTTACGTCGCGCCTGGGGGTCCTCGTGGGTTGAAGCGAAAATTACCCGATCCAGGTCAGGATGAATCCAGGCACAGGTAGTCAGACCGGTTCCCGGCGAAACCCTGTTGGTTACGCCGCTAGCCAGATCCCTGATAAATATCTGGTAAAAAGGATTGTCACCGGCTATCTCGCTCTGATAGATGAACTGGCTGCCGTCGGCACTGAAATAGCCTTCCCCCGAACGCCTGCCCGCGGTGATCAACTGTCGGGTATTGGTCAACAGCAGGCCTTCGTTCTCATCCAGATTGCCGCTGGCCTGGGGCAGGGCACTGTCACTCGATGTGGCACCGCTGTAGCCGTCCACTGCCGGTTCCTCCGGGGCGGCATCACTGTAGGTCGTGGCGCCACTGGCACCGTCCGGGGCCTGGGCCTGCACGCCAGTGGAGGAAAGTAGTAACGGTGCCGTCAGCAACGGCAAGATCAGCTTCTTGATACGCAAATTCATGTTCACCATCCATTCCGGATACCCGGATTCAATGTTGCCAGCGCCTTTCAGTGATTGAACGCCAGCTTCTGAGGAAAAAGCCCGAACAATCCGCCGGTGTGAATGAATACCACCCTTCGGGCATCAGGCAGGCGGGTTGGCAGCCCTTGTTGCGCTTTTTCCAGCTCAGTAACCATGCCATGGAACGCTTTACCTGTATAGACCGGATCGAGGAACAGCCCTTCCAGGCGGGCCAGTTCGGCGATGGTGGAAAAAACCTCGGCGCCAGCCTCACCGTAACCCGGTCCCACGAAGCCGTCCAGGGTGGTTATACGCAGCCCGTCGATGTCCAGTTCGATGCCGTAACGGGATTGCCACAGGGCCAGGTCGCGGCTGATCTTGTTATGGAAATACTGCTCATCATCACAGACATTCACCGCGGCAATCCGGGCCCGGATATCGAACAGCTCGCGTCCTGCGATAAGCCCACCCTGGGTTCCGCCGGAGCCGGTGGCAACCACGATGTAGTCAGGATCAATCTGCTGGCGATCAAAATCTTTCCGAAGCTCCTCGCAGGCGGCGACATAGCCCCATAAACCGACTTCATCGCTGGCACCCACGGGAATATAAAACCCCCTGGATCCCCGGGCCCGGCAGTCCTGCTGCAGATCCCGGGCGATCTTCTCGTGTCCTGACCAGCGCTTTACCGGAATATAGGTGATCCGGGCACCGGCAAGATAGTCCAGCAACAGGTTACCGTCGGCGGTATCCGGCTTTTCGCCGCGTAACAGCAGATGCACGTTCATGCCAAGTCGCGCACCGAGAATTGCCGTGGCACGACAATGATTGGACTGGACGCCACCGCAGGTAATCAGGGTGTCGCAACCTTCCTGCCGGGCCTGGGCGATACTGAATTCAAGTTTACGCACCTTGTTGCCGGACAGTTCCAGTCCGGTCAATTCATCGTGCTTGACCCAGATATCAACGTCGGCGAAGCGCTGGGAAAACCGATCCAGTCGCGTTAACGGTGTAGGGGTTCTAGCGAGTTCAAGTCTGGGAGGCCAACGCATGGGTTTTACCCTGTCTGTGCTGTTGAGACTCTGCCAGCGTCAGTCTGTTGTACTCGTAAAAACGGGATGAAGTGCCGCGACATCTTCATCCCGTTGACAGCCTGCCGGTAAACAGATCAGCGCTTGGCTTCTTCCCACATGGGTTTCTCTTCCGGTTCATTATCCAGAGGTTCGCGAGCCTCGCCGTAGAGAAACAAATCGGTTAGAACGGCCCGCAGGTGAATGGATGCGTTCAGGTTGTCGACAATTTCAGAGCCTATCCTGTCCTGGGCAAGAATAAAGCCCAGTGCTGCGCCGGCCTTGTTGCAGTCGTCGGCGATCAGCTGCTCGAACCTGTCTGCGCTGTTGGAAAATTCCTTCACCAGGTTCTGCATGGCCTGCAACATGCCTTCCAGGGTTGGTCGTGCATGGGGTCCTGGGCCCGTGGCCTCGAGATCGGCAGGACGCCCCTGGGCCGCGTAGGCCAGCAGGAATTCGTAGCCTGATTCGATGGTTTCAATGTCGTCGCTAATCACTGTACAGTTTCTCGATTGAAAGGTAGTAATAAATGAAAACCCGCGGACCGCGGGTTTCTGTGTGATGGAGCTTTTTATGTGGTCGTTTTGGGTGGACTCGGTTTTGGAGGACTCGCCTCTCGTAACGGGCCTGCCTGTTATCGTAGAATTGCCTGCAATGGCCGGTCTGCTATCCCGCTCAGCGGCAAGGCGGAGACAAACTGATCAACCTGGCACCGCCGGGACCCGGAGAACGGATCAAAAACGCTGTCCATCGGTCAGACTTTTGCGCTTGATCTCTCGCCTGATCTGCCTGCTGTTATTCCGCTTCCTTGGGTGACCACTTGGTGGTGTCGTGATTTGCTGTCATCTCCTCTTCCGATATCCAGCCCTTGATCATTGATCGGGTATAGAACAGCTTTTCCGGCCGCAGAGCGAAATAGATATGGGTTGCCGCCAGGGCGATAAGCGCCAGCGTGGAAAGTCCATGGAGAAGGAATACCAGGCCCAGTGTGCTTTCCGCCATGCTGTTGGTGCGATCCCAGAATGGTGTATCGATCTGCATGAACAGCAATACACCGGTGATGATCACCGTACCAGCGACGATGGTAACCGCCCAGTGCATGCCCTTCTGTTCGAAGGAATACTTGCCCGGCTTCTGCGTTGAATCAAAGGGTTCACCGAAGTCTTTGGGGCTGAGAATCATGGACTTGAAATCCTGCCAGAACAGGGAACGAACGATGTGGAAGACCACAACGAAAGTCAGGATCAGGCCGGAAATCCAGTGGATGTTCAGCCAGGCGATGCGCCAACCGAGAATCGGCGCAACACCGGTGATTATCAAGGCGAAGATGGACAGCGCCATGATCCAGTGGAATGCCCTGTCAATGGCTTCGTGGCGATTGACCCGCCGACCTTCCGCCGAAGGCTTTTCCATCTTCTTGTTGGCGAGTGCCGCCATGATGATGGCGTGTGCTGCCAATAAAACCAGCACCGCAACGGCCACGACCCAGAGCAAATCCCAGGAGACTCCGAGAATTACTTCCTCACCCCAAACATCGCGCTTATAGCGAACAATCTCACCCACGTTACTTCCCCTTAAACATTCTTGTTATTCAGTAAATACCAAAAACCAACGGTTCCAGTTGTTGTTGTTACCCGCGTACTGCCCGCTTTACCAGGTTTTCCATCAGCGGCACCTTGAAATGATTGTAGTTCAAGGGACGGGCACCTTCGGTGGCGATTGCGGCCACCTGGTTGGCAGTGTCTTCATTCCGCGGTCGGCCTCGCAAAGCACGCTCCACGTCGGTCAGACGACGGGGTACACATTCCACGGCGCCACAGGCCAGTCGCGCGTCCTGGATGGTATCACCGGAAACCCTGATGGCAGCAGCTACGCTGACCAGGGCAAAATCCCAGACATTGCGGTCAGCGACTTTTTCAAAGTAGAACTCCGCATCAGCCCAGGTATCCGGGATCCGTACCGCGGTAAGGATTTCTCCCGGCCGCAAAATGGTCATGTTTTCGATGTCCAGGGCGGGGCCGACAAAAAAGTCCTCCGCCGCCACGGTTCGCTGGCCGTTTTCGCTGCTGATCACCATGGTTGCGTCCAGGGCGACCAGTGCCGGTGCGGTATCGGAGGGGCTTACCGCCACGCAGCGGCTTTGACCGAACAACGCATGTTCACGGTTCAGACTCTCCGGGGCATCGGCGTAACAGATATTGCCACCGGCGCGATAGCAGTCCAGGCCGCGACGGTAGTACCAGCAGCGCGCGTCCTGGGCCAGGTTTCCGCCCAGGGTTCCGACGTTGCGGATCTGCGGGCTGGCCACCTTGCCGGCGGCTGTGGACAGCAGGCCGTAACGGGACTGAATCAGCGGGTGATTGGCGATCTCGGTCAGTGTCGTCAGCGCGCCAATTTCGATGCCGCTACTGGTTTCGCTGACACCCTTCCAGGCATCGATCTTGGTCAGCTCGATCATCGCCGCAGGACTCTTGTTGCGGTCCTTCAGCCAGCCGTAGGTATCCTGGCCGCCCGCCAGCAGCCAGCCCTGGTCGCCCAGGGTCGATGCCAGCGCCAGCGCGTTCGCTTCATCAGTAGGCTGATAAAGTTCGATGTCGGGCATTACGTCATGAGTAGTAGCTACCATATCAACCTCGGAAATTGTTCTGGGCAAGAGGCTTCGCTGCTTCAGAAGTCCCTGCGTAATGATTAACGATCATATCTGTGGTAACCGGCGCCGTATTGAACATGTGGCCTTCTGTAGCATCCCACAGGGCCGATGCCAGTGCTGCGGCCACAGAACCCTGGGCGGGCTCGCCGACACCGCGGGCACCCACCGGATTTTCCGGGTCGGGCAGGTCCACGCCGCCAGTGGTCATCTGAGGCGGGGTGTCCAGGATGGTGGGCACCTTGGCCTGCCAGTAGCCGGTACTGGCGGGCAGGCCGTTCTGCGGATCGTAGAGATGCCGCTCGTAGCCGGCCAGGCCGATGCCCCAGGTGGCGCCTCCGCGCAGCTGATTGTCCAGCCCCTGGGGGTGAACGATGGTGCCGCAATCGGAAAAATTCACCAGGTCCTTGATTTCGTATTTACCGGTTTCCGTGTCCAGTTCAATTTCCATCATGGCCACGCACAGACCGGGCGGCGTGCCCTCGTGGCGGGGGTCATTGAAAACCCCCAGCAACCCGGTGCCTGCCAGTCGATCCACCGAGAGCTTGGTGAACGCATCCAGCTCATCAGGATATTCCTGGCCACTGAAGCGGCCACCCAGTTCCACGCCGCGCTGGGCGACTTCGGCGTAGCTCATGCCCACACCGGGATTTGAGGTGCGGAATACCCGGCTGCCGTCGACATCGTAATCCGCTGCCTGTCCACCAAGATCCATGGCGGCAATGTCTTTCATCTTGGCCAGCAGATCCTGGGCAGCACCGAAGTTGGTGCGGGTATTGGTGAATATCGAGTTACTGCCATCCTGGGGTGAAGTCATGGGCACATGACGGTCGGTACGACCGGTGACCACGTCGCACTGATCCCACTCCATCTTCAGCACTTCAGCAGCCGCCCGCGAGGTTGACGCGAAGGAATACGTGCCCAGGTTACCAACGCCGCTGTGAATCTTCAGCCGGCCGTCCGGCGCCAGGCGGACGATACCGTCCATGCCGCTGCGCCCGGCGTCGTGATAGCCCTGGCCGATGCCGATACCGGTAATCTTGCTGCCGTTACGCTGTCGGCTGCGGGTTATACGCTCGTTGTAATTGAACGCCTCTTCCGCCATGGCAATGGCTTCTGGCATGTAGGCGCTGGTGACCGGACTGCGACGCGGTCCGTGGGTGTCGCCATTTTCAACGGCATTGACTTTGCGGATTTCCAGGCGGTCCATGCCAAGCTCCTGAGCCGCCATATCCAGGATCGGCGCAATGATCGGCGCGATCTGATTCTGACCCGGCCCACGCTGTGCGCCGCGATGGCCAGTGTTGGTGCCGATTCCGGCACCGCGGAAACGCACCGCTTCGGTCTGGTAGAGCATACTGATGGCATCTGCTGCGGAGGAGTGGTCACCACCCCCGCCCTTGCCGCCGTTGTCCTGAATGATGTAGAGATCCAGTGCCGCCATGCTGCCGTCCGGCTTGAAGCCGGCCTTGATCCAGCCCTGAAAGCCCACCCGGGCACCACCGATGAACGCCTCTTCCTCGCGGCTGATGCGCATCATCACCGGCCGATTGATCTTCTGCGACATTTTCGCCGGGATGGCCATGCTGGGAATGCTGTTGGGACGGGCCTTCTGACCGAAACCACCACCGGTGGCCTCGTTGATGAAAACAAAGTCCTCAATGGGGCAGCCGACAATCTGCGCCATCCCTTCTGCCAGCGGTGACAGGCTCTGGGAGGAGCCGTGCACGAAGCACTTGCCGTTTTCCCAGTAGGCAAAGGCACTGCGGGGCTCCATGGACATGTGTGGGTAGCCGGCTGTAGTGAAGGTGCTTTCATAGACGACGCTTGAGGCACCGAAGGCCGCTTCCAGATCACCGTATTCCCAGGTGGACTGGGCTTCCGCAGTGGGCTCGGCGCCATTGCGGAATGCCGTAACCTGGTCCCGGGACCATTCGTACCGGGCAAAGCCCTGGCGGAACACAAAGCTGTTACCACCGTTATAGGCTTCGGGCCCGCCGGGCTGCATACTCTCCAGCGGATCCAGCACAAAGTCCAGCCGCTCAAAGGTGACGGCGATGCGCTCCAGGGCATTTTCAGCTGTCTTCTCGTCAATCGCTGCCACTGCCAGAATCGGTTCGCCGATCAGGGTGGGTTCGTTGGTCAGCACCTTCAGACCGGTACTGTTGGCCTCGCCGTCCGGATACACGTCGTCGGCGGTCAGAATGCCGAACACGCCATCCATTGCCAGCGCTTCCGAGGGGTCGATGTCAACCACCCGGGCATGAGGAATCGGGCTGGTGAGCAGGCGCACGTAGGCCATGCCTTCCCGGGAGTAATCCTCGGCGTACTTGATCCGACCGGTAACCTTGCCGGGAACGTCGGGTGGGACAAAATCTTTTCCGATATGCATATATGCCATGTTGACTACCCTACCTCAGCGGCTCTGAGAACACCGCGAATATATGATTCATAAGCACCACAGCGGCAGATATTGCCCGCCAGTGCCTGCCGGACATCGTCCCGTGTCGGATTCGGGTTGGCCCGCAACAATCCCACTGCCGACATCACCTGTCCCGGTGTGCAGTAACCGCACTGGGGTGACAGCTCATCGACAAAGGCCTGTTGTACCGGGTGCAGGTCACCATTGGGCGATTCCAGACCTTCCACGGTTTCGATTCGCTGATCTTTTACCGAGTGAGTGAGAATCGAGCAGGCATAGTTGGGAGTGTCATCCACCAGCACCGTACAGGCACCGCACTCGCCGCGGTTACAGCCCAGCTTGGTGCCGGTCAGACCGAGCTTGTAACGCAGTGTGGAGGCCAGTGTTTCATTCGGCGCCACGTCGACGCTGCGCGTCTGGCCGTTAACGTTGATTCGGATGAGGCGTTCAACAGCACCAGCCGGACGCGACTGGCCCTGAGCTGCATACCACAGCGAAGTTGAGGAGACTGCCACACCAGAGGCGATTACACCTTTGATGAAGCGCCTACGCGTTAGTTTTGGGTTCACGGCTTGTGCGCCTCCTTGGAATTAGGAAATGAGCTTTGCAGGCTTACAGATATCTTCATGCTAGGGGAGGGAAGAGTAAATCACCTCCGGCCAATTATCAAGTAATAGAGAAGTGCCCAGACTCTGAAATACTGCGGCTTGCGGCGTAATCGGACAACGCCGTTACCGGGCCGGAATAACCCTGCTCTGCCAATGACGGCAGGCCCCGCTGCCGGCGGCTGCCAGCCCCCGGATCCGTACAGCCGGGATTGAACGCAGGACAAGCCGCCCCGGGGCCTCTGCCACGGGCTGTCCACCGTCGTCGGCCGGCGCCTGCAACACACCTTTTATTTCCTTATTTTACAGTAGGTTATTATATATTATCGGAAGCGTATAATGGTGTCGGCGCTTGACATATATTCTGCCGGTGGTATTGTGTCCGGCCCTTCCGCTGAGGTGTGCAGCCGCGGTCTTCAACAGAAGGGATACAGGTTGAAATACCGAGCCTCGTCAGGATACCCCAGCAGCTCATGTCATCATGGAAACCAACAGGGCCAGTGCCCTGGATGGACGGGGGACTAACGGTGACGAAAATCAGGCCGTCGGGCCACAGAACAGCACAAGACAATCGGTGGCTCAGTACGACTATAATGGCTGGTTGACAGCCAGGCCGATTGCCAGCAAGAGAAAACTTATACCTATGAAAAACAACGGCTTTGTTCCTCCCAAGTTTGGTTATCCCGAGCAAATTGGCCTGTACGACCCCGCCAGTGAAAAAGATTCCTGCGGCGTGGGATTCGTGGCCAACATCAAGGGTGTTCCCAGTCACCAGATCGTGCTGGATGCCTACCACCTGAATTCCCGGATGGATCACCGGGGTGGCTGCGGATTCGAAGCCAACACCGGTGACGGGGCCGGTATCCTCATGGGCCTGCCACATTCCTTCTTTCACAAGCTGGCCCGGGACGAACTCGGCGCCGAGCTTCCCGAGGCCGGCAAGTATGCAGTAGGCAACATTTTTCTGCCGCAGATCCATGAAGAAGAACAGCGATGCCGGGACGTGATTGCCCGCATTGTCGCCGAGGAAGGACAGCACCTGGTGGGCTGGCGGGAAGTGCCCATCGATCCTGATGGCGCTGATGTGGGTCCCGCCGCCCGCATGGCCCAACCGCGTATCGAACAGCTTTTCATCAGCGCTGCTGATGGCCTCAGCCGCGACCAGTTCGAACGGGTACTGTACGTGATCCGTAAACGCTTCACCCATGCTCTCCGGGGTGACACGTCACTGACCGAGGCCAAGCAGTTCTACGCCTGCAGCCTGTCGACCAAGGTCATCGTTTACAAGGGTATGCTGACCCCCGGCCAGCTGTTCCCGTTCTACCAGGACCTGACCAACCCGGCCTGTGAGACCCACCTGGCCATGGTCCATTCCCGCTTCAGCACCAACACATTTCCCTCCTGGGACCGGGCGCAACCCAATCGGTTCATGAGCCACAACGGCGAGATCAATACCCTGCGGGGCAACGTCAACCAGATGGTGGCCCGGGAAGGCACGCTCAGTACCGACCTGTTCGGTGACCGGCTGCCGGAGATGTTCCCCATAATTGATTCAGACTGCTCGGATTCCGGCAGTTTCGACGCGGTACTGGAATTCCTCCTTCTGGGTGGCCGTTCCCTGCAGGAAGCGGTGATGATGATGATTCCGGAGGCCTGGCAGTCCGACCGCAACATGGCCCAGGTCAAGAAGGATTTCTACGAGTACCACTCCACCATCATGGAACCCTGGGACGGTCCGGCGTCCATCGTTTTCACCGACGGCAAGTACATCGGCGCGGTGCTGGACAGGAACGGGCTGCGTCCCAGCCGCTACTACGTCACCCATGACGACAAGTGCATCATGGCTTCCGAGGTCGGTGTATTGCACGTGGAGCCGGAAAACGTCAAGCTCAAGGGTCGGCTGCAGCCGGGCAGGATGTTCCTGCTGGATTTCGATGCCGGGCGCCTGATTCCCGACGAGGAACTGAAGCAGACCATAGCCGGCAAGCGCCCCTACGGTGAATGGCTGGCAAACCAGAAAGTGACCCTGGCAGACCTGTCCCGGGAAAGTGCCGCTCATTCCCTGGATTCAGGCGACATCCTGCCGCGCATGAAAGCCTTCGGCTACACCACGGAAACCATGCAGTTCATGCTGTTACCCCTGGTGACCGAAGCCAGGGATCCGCTGGGCTCCATGGGCAACGATTCGGCCCTGGCCTGCCTGTCGGACAGGCCCCGCATGATTTACGACTATTTCAAGCAGCTGTTCGCCCAGGTAACAAACCCGCCGATTGATTCCATTCGCGAAGAAGTGGTGATGTCCCTGGAATGCTTTATCGGACCTGAAGGCAACCTGCTGGAAACCCGTGAATCCCATGCTCACCGACTGAGCCTCAAGCACCCGATTCTGTCCAACAAGCAGCTGTCCACTATCAGGGACATGGATTACCGCGGCATGCGGTCACAGGTGGTGGATATCACCTACCAGGCCGGCGCCGCGGACGGCTACCGCCAGGCACTGGACCGGATCTGTGAGGAAGCTGCCCAGGCAATCAGCGACGGCTATGCGTTCGTCATCCTGTCGGACCGCAACGTGGACCAGGACCGGATTGCAATCAGTGCCCTGATCGCCTGTGGTGCGGTACATCATCACCTGATTTCCAGGCACCTGCGAACCCGGATCGGCATCGTCCTGGAAACCGGCGAAGCCCGTGAGGTACATCATCACTGCCTGCTCACCGGTTACGGTGCCGACGCCATCAATCCCTACCTTGCTTTCGAAGCCCTGTGGAAAGCCAATCAGGATGGACTGCTGGGCGACGATTACCCGGACGAGGATTCCCTGGTAGCCGCCTACAAGAAGGGCGTGGCCAAGGGCATGCTGAAAGTAATGGCGAAAATGGGTATATCCACCCTGCACTCCTACAAGGGAGCACAGATTTTCGAAGCCGTGGGTCTGGCCAGGGAAATTATCGATCGCTGCTTCGTCGGTACCGCCAGCCGTATTCAGGGCATCAATTTCGACGTGCTGGTGGAAGAGGCTGAACGCCGGCATCAACTGGGCTACCCCACGGTGCAGCAGGAATTGATTCCGGTGCTGCCAAATCCCGGAGATTTCCACTGGCGAACCGGTGGCGAAGCCCACATGTGGAATCCCAGTACCATCTTCAATCTCCAGGTTGCCGCCCGCACCAACAGTGCCGAGGCTTACCACGCTTTCGCCCGATCGACCAATGAGGATGCCACCCGTAAATGCACCATCCGCGGCTTACTGAAGTTTCGCACCGGGGTCCAGCAATCCGTTCCCGTCGAGGAGGTGGAGCCAGCCGCCGAAATCGTCAAGCGCTTTGCCACCGGCGCCATGAGTCTCGGTTCCATTTCCACCGAGGCCCATGAGTCCCTGGCCGTGGCCATGAATCGCCTGGGCGGCAAATCCAATACCGGCGAAGGCGGGGAAGACCCGGTTCGTTTTCAGCCAATGGCAAACGGTGATTCCAAGCGATCCGCCATCAAGCAGGTGGCTTCCGGCCGGTTCGGTGTAACCATCTGGTACCTGAGCAACGCCGACGAACTGCAGATCAAAATCGCCCAGGGCGCCAAGCCTGGAGAAGGCGGTGAACTGCCAGGTCACAAGGTGGATGACTACATAGCCAGGATCCGCCATTCAACCCCGGGCGTGGGCCTGATCAGCCCGCCGCCCCACCACGATATTTACTCCATCGAGGATATCGCTCAACTGATTCATGACCTCAAGAATGCCAACCGTGCGGCCCGCATCAGCGTCAAGCTGGTATCCGAAATTGGTGTGGGAACCATCGCCGCCGGCGTTACCAAGGCCAAGACGGATCACCTGGTTATCGCCGGCCATGACGGCGGAACCGGTGCCTCGCCACTGACCTCGATAAAGCATGCAGGCCTGCCGTGGGAACTGGGAATTTCCGAGACCCACCAGACCCTGGTAATGAACAACCTGCGGTCGCGGGTTGTCCTGCAGACCGACGGGCAATTGAAAACCGGCAGGGACATCGCCATCGCCGCCCTGCTCGGGGCAGAGGAGTTCGGCTTTTCCACCGCGCCCCTGATTACCCTGGGTTGTATCATGATGCGCAAATGCCATCTGAACACCTGCCCGGTGGGCATCGCCACCCAGGATCCCGTGCTGCGCAAGAAATTCAAAGGCAAACCCGAACACGTCGTCAATTACCTGTTCATGATTGCCGAGGAATTGCGCGAGATCATGGCCAGCCTGGGCGTGCGAACAGTGAACGAAATGATCGGTCGCGTGGACCTGCTGGATACCGAAGCCGCGGTCAATCACTGGAAAGCCAGGGGACTCGACCTGTCGTCGATCCTGCAGCCAGCCCGGAAAGTGTTTCCCGATACACAGGTTTACCAGTGCATGGAACAGGATCATGGACTGGACAAGGCCCTGGACAATGAGCTTATCCGGCTTGCCGCGCCAGCCCTCGAATCAGGCGAGAAGGTGTTTATTGAACATGAGGTCATTAACATCAATCGCGTTGTTGGCACCATGCTTTCCAATGAGGTGGCAAAGCGCTTTGGCGAAAAAATGTTGCCAGATGACACCATCAACATCAAGCTTCACGGATCGGCAGGCCAGAGTCTCGGTGCGTGGCTGGCCAAGGGCATCACTATCACCGTCGAAGGTGATGCCAACGACTATGTCGGCAAGGGATTGTCCGGAGGCAAGGTGATCATTTACCCACCGAGGAACAGCACGTTCAAGGCCGAGGAAAATATCATTGCCGGTAACGTCAACCTGTATGGCGCCACCGGTGGAGAAGCTTATTTCCGCGGCATTGCCGCCGAGCGATTCGCGGTACGCAACAGCGGCGCGAGCGCGGTGGTTGAAGGTATCGGCGACCATGGTTGCGAATACATGACCGGCGGTCGCGTGGTGGTTCTTGGCAGTACCGGCCGGAATTTCGGTGCAGGCATGAGCGGCGGAATAGCCTACATCTGGAATCCGGACGGTAACTTTGTCGACCAGTGCAACATGGAAACTTTCGAGCTGGAAAGCCTGACCATGAGCGCCGACATAGCCGAGTTGAAAGAGCTGATAGAAAACCATCATGCCTACACGGACTCACCGGTGGCCAGGGGCATTCTGGATAACTGGGAAACCAGCGTGGCGCAATTCGTCAAGGTCATGCCCACCGACTACAAACGGGTTCTGGCTGAGCGTGAAGCTGCCGCCAGCGCTGCCTGAATTCAGACCGGCAACCGCTTGCCCGGGTACTAGATTACTTTCGACAGAGAAACACAAATGGGAAAACCAACCGGCTTTAAAGAATTCGTTCGAGAAGTGGAGCCCTACCGTGATCCACAGGAGCGACTCCTGGATTACCAGGAGATTTACACGCCTCATGATGAGCAGCATCTCAAAACGCAGGGCGCCCGCTGCATGGACTGCGGCGTGCCGTTCTGCCAGTCAGAGGATGGATGTCCGGTCTACAACCTGATTCCCGAATGGAACGACCTGGTCTATCGCGGCCGGTGGCGGGATGCACTGGATCGATTGCACAAGACCAACAATTTTCCGGAATTCACTGGCAGGGTATGCCCTGCCCCCTGCGAAGGCTCCTGTGTTCTTGGCATCATCGAACCCGCTGTCACCATCAAGAACATAGAGAACGCCATTATCGACCGGGGTTTCGAGGAAGGCTGGGTAGTTCCCAACCCCCCTGCTGCACGCAGTGGCAGGAAAGTGGCGATTGTCGGCTCGGGACCTGCGGGACTGGCAGCCGCAGACCAGCTGAATCAGTCCGGCCATGAGGTCACGGTTTACGAACGTGACGACCGCATTGGCGGCCTGCTGATGTACGGCATTCCCAACATGAAGCTGGACAAAGATGTTGTTGACCGAAGAATCAAATTGTTGATGGATGAAGGTATCAGCTTCGTAGCGGGAGCAGATGTCGGCGGAACCGGACCTGACAGTATCGACATCAAGGAGTTAATAGATGGAAACGATGCGGTACTGCTGGCAACAGGCGCGACTACGCCACGCGACCTGAAAATACCGAATCGCGACATTGACGGCATTCACTTTGCCATGGATTTTCTCCGAGCCCACACCAAGAGCCTGCTGGATTCCAGCCTGAAAGACGACGCCTACATCAGCGCCAGGGATAAAAACGTTATAGTCATAGGTGGCGGCGACACCGGAACAGACTGTATCGCCACGTCATTGCGTCATGGCTGCAAATCGCTGGTCAATTTTGAAATCATGCCAAAACCTCCGGTAGATCGCCCGCCGGACAATCCCTGGCCGCTATGGCCAAAGATATACCGGGTGGACTACGGGCACGAAGAGGCAACCGCGAAATACGGCAATGATCCCCGGGAATTTTCCGTTTCCGGTAAGGAATTTGTTGTCGATGACAACGGTAAGCTTGTGGGTATCAACACCGTGGAAGTGGACAGTAATTTTCAGGAGATACCTGGCACGGTGAAGTTCTGGGAAGCCGAACTCATTCTGCTGTCCATGGGTTTTCTCGGCCCGGAGCACTATGTCAGTGAACCGCTGGCGCTGGAACTCGATCAGCGTTCCAACTACAAGGCCGAGTACGGTCAGTTTCAGACCAACGTCGACAAGGTTTTTGCTGCCGGTGATTGCCGACGCGGACAGTCACTGGTGGTCCGCGCTATCGATGAAGGTCGAAAGGCGGCTGAGGCGATAGACAGCTTCCTGTCCTGAGGACAGCGCTGCAGTGCCTGCCTCGCCGTGTGCACCAGGGCCGGTTAACCGGCTTCTTCCACGTCGTAGAAGCCCAGCGCCTGCAATTCGAACAGCCGCCGGTAGAAGCCGCCGTCACGCTGCATCAGCACCTGGTGAGACCCCTGTTCGACAATCCGGCCTTGATCGAACACCAGGATCCGGTCGACCTGCCTTACGGTGGAGAGCCGGTGGGCAACGATTATCGCCGTGCGGTTTTTCATCAGGTTCCTGATGGCATCCTGGATCAGCTGTTCGGTGATTGAATCCAGGCTCGATGTAGCTTCGTCGAGAATCAGAATCGGTGCGTCCGCCAGTATCGCCCGGGCGATGGCTACCCGCTGGCGTTCACCTCCTGACAGCTTGATCCCACGCTCCCCTACCAGGGTTTCATAGTCATTCTCCAGACGGGATACGAATTCATCCGCGTGGGCTTTGCGGGCGGCGTCGACGATCTCGCCACGACTGGCGCCCGGGCGGGCGTAACCAATGTTCTCTGCCAGGCTGCGATGAAACAGGATAGGTTCCTGGGGAACCAGTGCGATGGCCCGGCGGAGACTGGACTGCTGTACCTCGGCGATATTCTGCCCATCAATAACTATCCGGCCGCTGTCGAGATCGTACACCCGGCGCAGGAGATTGACGAAAGTGGACTTTCCGGATCCGGATTCCCCCACCAGGGCCACCTTCTCTCCCGGAGCGATGGACAGTTCCAGGTCCTTGAACAGGGGCCTGGGCTGGTTCGGGTAACGGAAGCCAATTCCCTGGCATCGGATTTCACCGCTGCCGGGAACGAATTGTGGCGCACCCGGTATATCGGCAACCTGGTAGTCTGTCCTGCTGATGGCAACCAGGTCGTCCAGCTCATTTACCGACCTCTGCAGGTTACGTACCTGCCAACCGATATTTCGCAGGTAGCCGTTGACCAGGAAATAGCTGGTTATCACAAATACCACGTCATCAAGGACAGCACTGTCCTGTGCAGAGAGCACCATGACGATCACCAGCAGTCCGCCCAACAGCATCAGGATCATCAGGGACTGCACCGCGCCAGTGTCGATACTGCGCAGCCATGCCCGGCGGGACTTGCGTCGCCAGTCGTCGGTAATCGCCGCAATCCGCCGGTCCTCCTGTTGTTCAGTACCGAAGGACTTGATCACTGAATTACAGGTAATGGCATCGGCCAGTGATGCACCAAGGTGGGTATCCGCACGGTTGGAAACCTTGTTGGCTGTTGCCACGTAGCGGAGTGACAGGCTGATGCTCACCACGAGGAAAACCACCACCGCCGAGGCAAAGTAGAGGCCCATCAACGGTTCCCGGATGAACATGGACACCGAGATTCCGACAAGCAACAGCAGAGCCGGGCCGGTATCGATTACGATAATATCCGCCATCTGGTCGTAGGCCCACATTCCCCGGGTGATCTTGCGCACCGTCGCCCCGGAAAAAGCATTGCTGTGCCAGTCAGCGGAAAAACGCTGCACTTTCTCGAAGCCGTCATTGACAATATTGCGCATGGTGTCTGATGAGAAGTACATCCAGGCCCGAAGATAGATCTGTCGAACCAGGGATAACAGGGCAAAAATGCTCAACAGAAGCCAGATAGCAGACCAGGTGGCCTGACGACTGCCGCCATCTGCCAGGGCCTGTACCCGGGACACCAGTTCGGCGGAAGCACTGGGAATGAATACCTCCAGCAGTACTGACATGAGCACACCAGTCACGATGAGGCTCAGGCGTACCGGTAAACGGCGCCAGTACGCCCACACGAATGCGAATACTTCCGCGAACGAGACGTTGCGCTTGGAGGCGGACATGAACGGAACTACCTGGATTATGATGGACGGCGCCGACAGGCGGTTCGAGCTTACCACACCGCATGGAAATGCTTCCAGCCGAAATGACCGGTTAAGGAGATTCCCGGCCCGCTACCCGGCATAGCCGGCTGGACAAGGTATACTGGTCATTCTATTACCTGACCCCTGGCAATCACCCGGGCAATACGCCTGGTATTGCTGATGTCTTCCAGGGGATTGGCTTCCAGCAATACCAGGTCGGCGCGTTTGCCGACATCCACGGTACCAAGTATACCTTCCAGACCGAAATACTCCGCCGGCTTCAGAGTCGCCGCCTCCAATGCATCCAGGGGCGACAGTCCGGCGCGCACCAGCATCTCCAGTTCCGAATGAAGTGAATAGCCCGGAATGGACAGGTTGATAGGTGTATCGGTGCCCGCACCGATCGGTACGCCGGCCTGATGCATACGATCGGTCAGGAACAGGCTCCACTCGGCAAAGGGCGTGGGTTCATTGCCGGCGGCAAGCCGGCTGGCAACCTGGGCCGCCCAGTCCTCACGAACATTCTCCGGCAACGCTGCCATGGCCTCGGACCAGTCCTCCTTCAGGTATGGAGGGGCCACAGTAAGGGAATTGAGGCGTAGAGTCGGCACCATCATGGTATCGGCAAGGGCTTCTATAACCCTGTCGCAGGCTGCCTGGTCGTAATTCTCCACTGCCGGCATGCGCTGCAGGGAATGCAGGGTCGAGCGAAGTTCAGCGCCAGGTATGCCATCCGGATTCTCAAGCAGCTCCAGGCGGACACCATGAAGTTCCTCCGCATTAATGGCGCAGTCCATTTCAATATTGCGCAGGTGCTCGATGGAATCCACGTAGGGTCCGGCTTCACCGGCACGCATGGACAGTGGCACATGGGAATCCACCGGCAATTCCAGCGAACGGGCAGTCTCCACCAGGGCGTAAAACACTTCGGGGCTGGTCATCTCGTAGACCTTGATAAAGTTGACTCCCTGTTCCGCCAGTTCCCTGACCACGGTCCTCGCACGCTCCGGCGTGGGTACGCTGACTCCTATCTCGGGGCGACCGTTGCCGTCATAGACTACGTCGCTGCCATCCAGCAGCGGACCGGCAAAAAACACCCGCGGTGCCAGGGTCGCTTCGTCCCGCATCGCCGCTACGATGGGCAGCATATTTTCCATCAGGCCGCCGGTATCCCGGACACTGGTTATGCCCCAGGACAGGAACAGGTCCGGCATGGCCGCGGTCAGGCGCTGGTCATAACTGAGATGAACATGGAAATCCCACAATCCGGGAATCAGATACCTGTCGCGGCCATCAATCACCCTGGCGGCATCAACCGGGCGGGACGCGGGCTGGATCGCGGTAATGCGGTCACCCTGGAAAATAACCGTCTGATCGGGTCTGACCCCGTTACTTGCATCGATGACGGTAACGTTGGTGATGGCGGTACCGGTACCGGTGGGAGCAGGTTCACCACAGGCAACCAGGAAAAGCGTGACAAGCAGGACGCCTGGCAGACCATTACCCGGGGTAATGCCCCGCAGGACCGGTGAAACGATGAAGTTGATCATGAGCTGAGCCGCTGCAGTGACTGAAGACAGGACATTAATCCCTTGGCAGCTGCTTTTCAACTCCGGAAGGTGTGCCGATGAAGGCTTGCGCGTTGACCGGATTCCGGATCAGCAGTAACCCAGAGCGACACAGCTGCCACCGATGGACCAGGCAAGAGGTGGCACTGGGCTGGAAGCGGTCAGCGTGAAGGTCACGCCATCGAGATCGGTACTGTCGTTTTTCCAGGTCACCGTCACCACGCCATCGGCCACGTCGATGCCGTGACGTGTCGTGGTACGAACCTGGGTCGGTGGAATCCCGTTGGTTCCGGCGTCGATATCGGTAAGGGCTGAAAACCGGCCGCTCTGGGCCTGCACCAGGATCATCGAGCGATGATCACCGACTGCCAACAGTGCCTCGGTAAACCTGGCCTCGTTGCGATAGGTTACATAGGCTGGGAGTGCAAGGGATGCCAGCACACCGATAATAATGGTTACGATCATCACTTCGATGAGAGTAAAGCCCTGCTGTGTTGCCTTGTCCTGCACTTGAAACCACCTATTCAGGAGACCAGTCTGCTACTACCCGGCCGGAACGAAAGATAACGATACCGAATATTAGCGTGACTGGCAGCGGTGAAGTGTGGTCCAGTTGGCATTCCAGGGAACCTCTGATCAATTATGGAGTAATTGCATAATTGATCAGCGGTTACCTAGTTGAATATCCGCTCCAGGGCGCGATTCAGAAGCTGGTCCCCCAGGTCCTCCGGTTCAGCCGGCGCCTGGGTTTCAGTCTGGGCTTCCTGCTCAGTCTGCGGTTGCGATTGCGATTGCGCCGCTGCGGGACTGTCGGGTGTGGGGGTTGTATCGGTCTGCGAGTCCGTTGCGTCACGCTGGCCCCCAAGGGACCGGTCCAGCAGGTCGATAACGCGGTTCTGAACCTCGCGCTGCAGTCGGGCCCTCAGGATTTCCCCGGCATCAGGCAGACACCGAGGCTGCTCCAGGGTACCAGTGCAGGCAATCGGCAGGCTGTAGCCACCGATATCGTATTCCTCGCTGGCCAGGGTTGCGGTGGACTGATCCACTTCCGTCGTCAGGTTGAAATCGATAGCGTTGGTGGCAAGATTCAACAACGTGCCCCGGCCGGCAATCCGGAATCCCGGGGACTGGATAAGCATGTCGTCACTGCGGATCACGCCGTTGTTGATGACGACGGTACTGGAGAACGAATCGAATGCGGTACTGGTACCCCGTTGCAATTCACCTGCCCTTCTGCTGCGCAACATGGTTTCCAGCTGTCTCAATACGGCGGCCACGTCCACACCCTGTAATACACCGTCTTCCACTGCCAGCCGGCCACTGCCACTGAGGGTCTCCTTCAGCGCAGTGACGGTTTCGCCGCTCGCTGATACCGCCAGGTCCACCATTGCCCGTCCACTCAAATAACTGGCATCAAGCAGGTCAGACATCAGCGGATCCAGGTCCACTCCCTGCAGCGTCGCCTCCAGCTGGGCTTCGGGCCGGGCACCGGTTACGGACAGCCGAACAGCACCCTCGTAACTACCGCGATATAACTCTGCGGCCAGTGGTGCCAGGTTCAATTCCCCGCCAGTGGCATTGACGGTGGCGTAGACGCTGCCAAGTTGCAGTCCGCTCACGGTCAGTTCACCGATTTGCGCTTCGCCCAGCAGTGTCAGGTTGCGCAATTGATCCACCGGAATCCGGGTCTCGGCTTCAGCATCGTTCTCGGGAGCAGGATTATCCGCGGCTGACGCCAGGTAGTCGTCCACATTCAGTCGATCGATCTCCAGGGTGAACTCGGCACTGGGCGGATTGAAACTGTTTACCGCCAGGCTACCCTGCAGACCGGTGTCATCCAGGTTCAACACGATGCCGTCCAGGGCCAGGCGACTGGCAGATCCCTCAAACCGGGTTTCCAGACCGATCTGCTGCAGGGATGCCGGGTTACGGGTCGCCGGATCCGGCTGATTCAGTTGTCGCAACAAGGACCGCAGATTGAAATCCGCCATCACCACCCTGCCCTGGTAATAAGGTTCGTCACGGAGTCGTTCCACTTCGATGTCACCCTGGATATCCAGGCCCAGGCCGCTGACGCTGAAGGAATCAACGACCAGCGAATCCCTGTCCAGGTTTACCTGGCTGGAGGCATTCATCTGCACTGAGGTTGGGGAATCAGCAATGCGCGGCCCGGAAAGCCCGAGGTCCACCTCGATGGGTGACACGGCCAGGTCAGATCGGCCGCCGCTCACTGCCAGGTTCACGGCAAATCGCTCCACGACTTCGCCAAGCGCTGCCTGGCCGAAAGCCGCCAGTACCGGCCCGGGGCTGTTACTTTCAATAGCCAGGCGACCATCGATTGTGCCGTTGCGATCGGTCATGGCCGAGGCATCCAGTTCACCGCTCAACTGGAAACCCAGGGCACTGGCGGACAGGGACGGGACGGAGATATCTCCCTGCTCCAGGTCGGCATCGAATTCCACGTTTACGTTGAAGTTGCCGTTGGTACCGCTTCGCAGCCGCTCCGATGCCTGATACAGGGCGGACTCCAGCCCCCCCTGCAAGCCGGCCCCAATCTGCAGCAGCAACGGCAGGTCCGGGCCGGCAGCGCTGAGCGAGCCACTGAATCCTGGCGCTTCGCTGTTGATGTCGGTAGCCCGCAGCCGGCCCGACACGCTGGCACCCGCCAGGCGTGCTTCCAGTGTGGGCACCACGACGCTGCCGTTGGCGGTGTCGGCGTCGAATTCAAGGTTAACCGAGAATTCCCGGTCTGAGACCCGCCGCATCTCATTGGCGATGCGCACCAGCATTGACTCACCGCCGCCGCTCACCTGCCCCAGCACTTCAATCACCAGTGGCAGGTCTGGTCCCGATGCCGTGACATTGCCAGCCGCCCGCAGTTCACCCCCGCCGGATTCGGCAATGTCGATATTGCCATCGAAACCTGCACCCAGCAGGCTGGCCTGCATAGTGGGCACGGCGATTCCCGGGGCGGATCCGCCGGCCAGGGTACCCGAGGCAGAAAGATTGAAGCTGCGGTCATCCAGTGCCCCCAGCCGTTCCGCCAGCTGGTCGCTGCCACCGGCGGCAACCAGTGTGGCCAGATCGCTGCCGGAGAGTGCCAGTTCCCCGTCAATCACCGGTCGGTCGGTACTGATTTCCCGCCCCTGGAAAGTCGCCGTCAGGCTGGTTGACAACCCGGTGACGTTGAATTCACTTACCCGCAGCGTATCCTCTGCCAGATCCACCTCGAGGGCGGTAGTCAGCGCAACCACGGCCCCGCCGTCTGGCAGGGTGGCACCGTCAAGCCGTGACTCCAGTTGCAGTGGAGCAAGTGCATAGCGATTGTTGTCCAGGTCGTAGTTGAGGGTCCCGGCCAGCTCGACATCTGCCGTCAGCTGCGGTTGACTGGTCGCGGCAGTGAAGGTCATCGCCAGGTCGATCGGCGTACCGTAGACCAGGTCGCCGATGTTGAAGGCCAGATCGCTGACCTGGTAGAACTGTCCGGTACGCTGGTCTTCATAGCGAATGCTGACGTTGTTTACATCAACACCACCGATGATCAGCCTGGTCAATGGCATCCCCCCGGCGCTGCCGTCGTCCCCGGTGCTGCCTTCTTCCCGGGTGGCCAGATCCTGCCAGTTACCGATTCCGGCCTCGTTGACCACCAGATTGAGACTGACGTCCCGCAACAGCACCGTATCGATCTCGTAGCGTTCTCGCAGCAGCGGCAGCGTCTTGACCCGCACGCTGGCCTGTCCGGCCTGCAGCATCGGCGTATCTCCGAAACCGGCCGGACTGCCCACGGTGACCCCCTCGAGGCTGAGCCCCAGCCAGGGATACAGGCTGAGTCCGATATCGCCCTCCAGCATCAGTTGTCGCCCGGTCTGCTGGGCAAATTGTTCAGTTATCCAGTCCCGGTAGTTGTTGGGATCCAGGGTAGCCACTCGCACTACCGCCAGGATCAACAGGACCATGACCAGGCCCAGCAGCGTCAGGCTGATTTTCACGAATGTCGACATTAGAGAACCTCTGACTGATTTGGCAAATACTCTGGCTTTCAGGCGAATTCTCTGACAAGGCGCCTCGCCGCCGGCATGCGTCGGCCTGTCAAGTCGAGGCAAGGAAGGCAGCGGGCTCGCCTGAAAGCCCCGACCGGCGCGGCCTGTCCGACGCCACGAGCTGGTAGTTAGATTCCTGCTCGGTCGATCTGGATCCGTTCACCGCCTGTGAGGTTGCCAACAGATAATTCCGTCGTGGGTTCCCCAGTATAAGACCGTAATAGCGGCAGGCAAATTCCCACAGGGAACAATTATCGACGATTTCAGGGCCGGCGGGGCTGCTTCATCTCTGGTCCAGGGCATGAATGTCAGTTCCCCGGGTCTCCGTCAGTAACAGCACTGATCCAATGGTCAGGCATGACGCCAGGGCGATATAAACGGAAACAAAGACAATGCCGTATTCATTCCACAGCAGCGTGGCGATGATCGGTGCCAGCCCGCCGCCGATGATTGCGCCTACCTGGTAGCCCAGTGATGCACCGGAGTAACGCACGTGGGTGCTGAAAAGTTCGGTAAAAAAAGCGGCTTGCGGTCCGTACTGCATACCCAGAAAACCCAGGCCTCCGGATACGGCGATAACAATCAAAGGGAAGCTGCCGGTATCCAGCAATGGAAACAGCGCGAATGCCCAGATTCCACAAAGCACTGCACCGGCTATGTAGACCCCCCGCCTGCCATGACGGTCGGAGTAGGCGGCGGCCACGAACTGGAACGGGATCTGGACTGCGGAGGCGACCATAACCGCCGCCAGCATGAAGTTGCGGGATAAACCGAGGCCGAGCTCCACATTGGTGCCGTAGGACACGACAAACACGATAAGGATATAAAAAGTCACCTGGATCGAAAGAAAGGCACCTGCCGCCAGAGCAATACGACCGGGATAAAGCCGCAGTGCCTCCAGTACGGGAGACGGGCCCGGATCGGCAATCTGTTCAGCCACTACTGCTTCGAATGCCTCCTCCGGTGGCATGATTTCCTCACCATCATGGGGCCTGGCTTCCTTGAGTTTCATCAGTTCCTTGAAGGCCGGCGTATCTTCCAGGTGAAGTTGAACGTACATACTGATACCGATCAACACCACGCTGGCCAGAAAGGGGATCCGCCAGCCCCAGGCCATGAATGCTTCTTCCGATACGCTGCCGCTGATGACCAGGAAGGCGAGATTGGCCAGGATTACACCGACAGGTGCACCGGCCTGTGCGTAGGCGCCGTAATACCCCCGCTTGTCAGCCGGTGCCGTCTCGGTTACCAGTAACATGGCGCCACCCCACTGGCCACCGATGGCCAGCCCCTGGACGAAACGAAGTATTACCAGGGACAATGGTGCCAGCGCACCGATAGTGCTGTAGGTAGGCAACAGTCCGATCAACGTGGTACCGACCCCCATCATCATCAGGGCGACAACCAGGGTGCGCTTGCGCCCGATGCGATCGCCAAAATGCCCGAAGACTATCCCGCCCAGGGGACGGGCAATAAAGCCGACGGCAAACGTACTGAACGACGCTATCAGAGCCACGATAGGCGGCATGTCCTCGGCAAAAAACGCGGTGGGAAAAACCAGTGCTGCCGCCGTTGCGTAGATGAAAAAGTCATACCACTCGATGCTGGTGCCAGCCAGCGCCGTAAGGGCAACCTTGCGCATGTTTTTGCGGGTCTGGTTATCGTCGGCAGCGGTACTGGCGGAAACATCTGTGGTCATAGAGACACCCGTTCTTGTTGTTATTTATCCGGCGTGTATCCACAACGCCTTTTTTGTGGTCCTGAAGCATAAAAGCCCACCTGGGAATTGTCCATGTTCTTTTACCCGGATCCCGGCAGGGGAGTTGCCTTGGCTTCTCGATTCGGTTATCAATGATTTTCCGGCAACTTTGCGGTTGACTGACGTGGCAGTGACTGACAGCCACGGGTTATTGTGCGCGTTCAGCCTGTTCGAGAGTCACGAATCCGCCGACGGCATCAAGGGCCACAGGGTCCACGGCCTTGCCAACAATGAGAACGTCTTCGCTGAAATAAGGCGCGCTGCAAGGTAATGTTCACCTGGCAGGAGCAACGAGTCTTTTCTGCAGGTTGACGGTCAGTACCGGCCCACGGTGTAGCGGCCGATAACCTGCATAACCGTCCCGCTGGCGGACAACCGACATGGATTTTATGGCTGAATTCTTATGCTTGAACCGGTACTGACCCTGGAAAATGTCAGCAAGACCTATGGCGAATTTACGGCGGTAGACAAAATCAACCTGCAGATTCCAAGGGGCGCAGTCTATGGCTTCCTGGGGCCCAATGGCGCCGGGAAAACCACCACGCTCCGCATGATCCTGGATATCATCCGACCCACCTCGGGTCGCATTGCCATACTCGGCAAACCTTCCGCGCTGCACGTGCGTCAGCGGATCGGCTATCTCCCGGAAGAAAAAGGGCTCTACAAGAAAATGAGGGTAAACGGGCTGATCGCTTACTTCGCCCGCCTGAAAGGACTGGATAGAAAGGCCGCGGAGCGGCGCGCAGACCAATTGCTGTCGAGTTATGGCCTCAGTGATTTTTCCGGTGCCCGCGTGGAAGCCCTGTCCAAGGGCATGTCGCAGAAAGTCCAGGTACTGGCGGCGGTAGCCCATGACCCGGAGTTGGTGATCCTGGATGAGCCCTTTTCCGGACTGGACCCGGTGAATCAACAGGTGCTGGAAAGTTTGATATGCAACCTCAGTGCCAACAACCAGACCGTGATCTTTTCCACCCACATCATGGAACACGCGGAACGACTCTGTGACCAGATTCTGTTGATCACCAATGGCAGAAAGATATTCGACGGCACGGTGGCGGAGGCCCGGGAACTTATCCCCAGGCGGGTGATGCTGGAAACTGCCAGCGATGTATCCGGTCTGCAACAACTGGATTCCGTCGCCAGGGTCAGCGCTGCCGAGGACGAAGCGGGCGTGGATCCTCGCTGGTGGGTGGAGATTACCGGCAACGCCCATCCCCAGGACATCCTCAAGTACTGTTTCGATACGGATATCGCTTTGAACCGGTTTGAATACGCCGAGCCCAGCCTGCATGACGTGTTTGTCGACCTGGTAGGCGCCAGTGCCGGGGAGCACCGTTTCCGATGACTGTCATTCGACTGATTGCCTGGCGGGAGTACATGGACAATGTCCGCACCCGTGGTTTCTGGATCGGTATTCTGCTGATTCCGGTCATGTTGATCGGCATGTACCTCGCACAATCCTCCCTGGCGCGATCCAGCCCCATCCGCTACTACATGCTGGTCGATCAGAGTGGCGACTACCGGGACGCCGTGGACTCGGCCATCGAGCTGGAATACCAGCGCCAGGTGCTGCAGGCCTTCGTCAATTACCTGCTGGACAACCGCAAGGAAAGAGACCTCGAGTTGACTGCCGTCAATGCCACCAATGCCGCCGATCAGCTGGTGGAGGATGTCGGCGCCAGCGACGCGGCGGCCCTCAGTGAATGGATCGACAGTGGTGGTCTTGATTTTGCTCTCACCCTCACTGCACCCTACCTGCGCGAGGATGCCCCGCCGTTTGCCAGTCCAAGAAGGTCTTTTATCGAGGCGCCGCTGCCCGACGAGGTGGACACGTCGGCACCGCCGGACCGCATCGTCGAGCAGTTGCGTCCTTACCTGCGTGGCGACCGGGACGTTACCGTTAACGGGGTCAGCGGTGAGCTGTTTGCGCTGATACTGATCCCGGAAAACGTCAACCAGCATATCCTGCGCCCAGGAGTCATGCCAGCCGAGCCGGGTAATCGGTATGCCGGTGTCCAGTACTGGGGACGCAACCAGGCGGACCCGCGGCTGTCCAATGCCGTGGAGCGCAGTATCAACGCCAGCATCCGTAATGATGAATTCGCCCGGAACGGTGTCAGCACGACATTGATCAACATCATCCAGCGCACCCGCCTGCCCGTGGCCAAACTGGACCCGCTGGCCAATGAAGGGGAAGAAGCGGTGAGCATGGCCGATACCTTCCGTCAGTATGCGCCAATGGTATTCGTCTATTTCATGTTCATTGCCCTGATGCAGAGCGTGCAATACTTGTTGACCAACACTATCGAGGAGAAATCCAATCGCATCCTGGAAGTGTTGCTGGCTTCGGTAACGCCTAATGAGCTGTTGATGGGGAAGATGCTGGGTATCGGGCTGGGCAGCCTGACCACCCTCGCCGCCTGGCTGCTGACCCTGTTCCTGTTCCTGACGTTATACGACAGCGCCGAAACCAATACCCTGGCGGATATTATCGGTATCACCCTGAGTTCCGGGCTGGTTCCCTGGTTTCTGTTCTACTGCCTGGCCGGCTACGCGCTATACGCCGGTATTTTCCTGGCCATAGGCAGCCTCTGCAATACCCTGAAGGAAGCCCAGGGATTGATGGTTCCGGTCATTGTCGCCATGATCATCCCCATTACCGTTACGCCGTTTGTCGTCATGGACCCCAATGGCAGTGCGTTCCGTGCCATGTCCTGGTTTCCGCTGTTCACGCCATACCTGATGATGAACCGGGCCGCCTCGAATCCACCGCTGATCGACGTGGTGGGGACAACCATCGTCCTGGTGGCGAGTATTGCGCTGGTGCTGTGGTTGTCCGGGAGGGTGTTCCGCCAGGGACTGCTGCGCACAGGACAACCACCGCGTACGCTGGAACTCCTGAGAATGTTAACCTCTCGTTCCTGAACTAAGGAACCTCTACCCCGGGGTGCTGAAATCACGCACAAGTCCGGTCTCCGTTGGCCGGTTTTCCACCGCCCGCAAGCGGTCGGGAATCAGCACCAGCAGCAGAAACAGGGCCAGGGCATAAATAACGGCGGGGCGAAACAGCTGTCGCAGGGTGCTCATGGGCTATCCATTGGCCTCCGGTAAATTGCATACTCCGGAGCATTGCTGCCCCTCGAAGTATCCAGCATTGCAGGCAGCGGATTGACTGGTCCAGCGTGTGAACGGGCCACTGCCACCTGCTGTCAATCTACTCCTGCGGAAAGGCAACCTGCTGATCGGGAACTGGCAAACCGGGGGCGAATTGTGGCAGAAAATGGCAGATTGAACCGGCTGGCACTGGCGCACAAGCCCGGGCAGAGGGAATTTGCGGATTGGCCAGGACCCTTAAAATTTCCTGCCGTGGGGATGACCACCGGAATCCTTCAACTGTCGGCATGACAGGCCACAATGAACACAACGTCGGGCAAAAAAGTTGAGAAAAAGCACGTTGACAAAGAACTGCTTGCCGCAGCGGGGACAATCCCGTAATACCATGTCCACCGCGAATACGGCATAGACGCCCATGTAGACAAACATCAGCAGGGTGACACCCCGGCCTTCGTTCAGCAGCATGATCAGGGCCATGACGTACAGCGGCAGCGTGTAGAAGCAAACCATCAGCCTGCTGCGGGATCGGTGAATACGACGCAGGCTTTGTGCCATCCTTTGCTGCCTGGCCAACTCCTGCTGCACATCCACCGTCGGACGGCCATCCACCGGATCGGCATTGTCGAGGCTGTCCTGGTCCTGATCCTTGCGGGATCGCTCCTGTTCGGATGGATCCCCGTTGTTGACTGGCACTGACTTTCGGTCCTTAATTGCGATTGTCGGGGTTACGGATTGCGTTGCGGCCACCATTGACCGCCGACTGGCGAACCGTCGCCGGGTAAGCTGCGGAATCGGTTGCCTTGCAGGGACACCACAACGGCAAGCCCGTCTGGACATTACGCTTTTCAGCTCGCCGAAAACACGTTAACCTTCCGGCATCTTAACTTTTCCCCTGGACTATTGCCATGGATTGGTATTCCCGGCCCTGTCCATTCACCCGCCATATTCCTTTTCCGAGCCGCCAATGAAAGTAGTACGCCTGAAAAAAGGACGTGAAGCCTCCCTGCTGCGCCGTCACCCCTGGGTATTTTCCGGCGCCATCGAAACAGTGGAGGGTGGTCCCGAAAGCGGTGACAGCGTTCTTGTCGTAAGTCATGACCGGCAGGTACTGGGTACGGGGGCCTATTCTCCCCAATCGCAGATCAGGGTACGTCTGTTCTGCTTCCACGAATGCGAAATCAATAAAGAATACCTGGCACTTGTGGTGGCCGAGGCAGTGGCCAGGAGAAAGCACCTGGAAAATGACCCGGAGCGGGATGCTTTCCGACTGGTGTTTGGCGAATCCGATCTTCTACCAGGGCTGATTGTCGACCGCTACCGGGACTTCCTCGTCTGCCAGTTCCAGTCAACCGGCATGGAACGATGGAAACCGGAGCTGGTCCAGGTACTGGCGGAACTGACCGGCTGTCGCGGCATCTACGAGAGATCCGAGTCGGCGGCACGCAAACGTGAAGGCCTGGCGGCCGCGGAGGGCGTACTGTATGGCGACTCACCGCCGGAATCCCTGCTGGTCCGTGAATACGGCCTGCATCTTGAAGTCGATATCGTTACCGGCCAGAAAACCGGCGCCTACCTGGATCAGGCGGAAAATCGCCGGTTGGTTCGTCCTTACTGTTCGGGCGGCGAGGTATTGAACTGCTTTTCCTATTCCGGGGCGTTTTCCATGGCGGCACTGCAGGCTGGAGCTACCCGGGTCACCAGTGTCGATTCCTCCGGACCCGCCCTGAAACTGCTGCAACGGAACCTGCAGCACAGCCAGTCGGCGGCGGAACGCCATACCAGCGTGGAAGCGCGGGTGGGAGACTTGCTGCGTGACTGGCAGAAACAGAACCGCAAGGTTGAACTGGTGGTTCTCGATCCGCCGAAATTTGCCGATCACAAAAGCCATGTCATCAAGGCTGCCCGGGCCTACAAGGACCTGGCGCTGCAGGCAGTCAAGCTGATCAGGCCCGGCGGTCACCTGGTGACTTTTTCCTGTTCCGGCGCTATCGATCTGAAACTGTTCCAGAAAATCACCGCCGATGCGTTTCTCGATGCCGGTGTCCAGGGTGAGATAGTGCAATACCTGCATCAGTCCCCCGATCATCCGGTGGCCCTGACTTTCCCTGAAAGCCAGTATCTCAAGGGCCTGGTTTGCCGTGTTACCGGCTCATTCCCCACCTGAACACCCCGGGTTATCCCACGTAACCGGTTGTGGGACAGCGGCGTGAATACGGCTGGCCGCTGGCGCCCGGTGCAAACTCCATCGCCAGCCAGCCGTCTTCATCCAGCCCGGCAGTCCGCCGGTCGGTACTAGCCAGCCGGGATGGTGGCAATGTCCACAACGATGCAATTCCGTGACCCTGGCGTCGGCCAGGATCGGTGACCGCCCCCGAACGGGTGCACTGGCAACGGGACACGTAAGACTCATGAACCAGGAAACAGAGCCCTCCACGCGGATTGACGCTGCTAATTGGAGGGATCTGAGCTTTCCGGGTTCCCGGACCCAGGGGGCAGCTGCCGGGAAATGGGGCCGCGCAGTTGTCGCAATACACCCCGATGGAAAGACACCTCGGCATACTCGCCTTCGGTGCGGAACTGCTGGGGCAGGGCGATCCAGGGCAGGTTCGGATGGCGGTGATGAACCCGGTGGTTGTTGAAGTTCAGAACCAGGCGCTCCAGCCACCGCGGCAGGGAGAAATTGAACGCCTCCTTGCTGTTATCCGCGGGCGTCCCGTAGTGGAAGGAGTTGTCCACCATGGACACCATCAGTCCCCGTGTATACAGCAGTAAGGCCAGAAGCGGCCAGAACTCGCCGTACATCCAGAAGCTGGTGGCCAGCAGCGCCACTACCGCCAGTCCGTCCAGGCGCAGCTCCCAGAGTCCGCGAGTGCTCAATATCTGGCTATCCACAGTGCGCTGAAGATTAGGCAGGGCCGCCAATTCTCCTGCCAGGGTCCGTCGGGCGAGCCGGGCCAGCCAGGCGCGAGGTGTCCAGACTACGATGCAGCTGACCAGTTCCAGAACGTACAGGCCACCCAGGAGATAACCGTAGTGCGTGAGCCGGGCCAGCCAGACGTTCTGCTGTTCCGGGTTGTAGGTCTCGGTATGTTCCAGTCCGTCGCGGGTGAGGCGATGATGCCGCAGGTGGCCGAAGCGCAGCATGCGGAACTGGCTGCCCCAGAGTATCGCGAGGCCCCGGCCGAGGAGCCGGTTATGCCTCGACGTCGGTACGAGCAGGCCGTGCACCGCCTCGTGGATGAGTGCCCAGAGGGTGGTGGTGCCGGCGGCCAGCAAGACGGGCGGCAGTATCCAGACCGGCGATTCCGGCAGGTACAGGGGCACGACAAAGTAGCAGCTGAGGCTGAGCAGCGCGAATAGACCGCTCAACACGAGGTTATTGAACGCAGGTATGGCGGGTCGGCGCTGGCTGACGATGGACATGGGCTATGGTTGCGTGAGCTACGGCCTCAACTTTACAGTTGACAGTAGAAGGAAGCCGCCAGGGTAGTCCCCAGAAAACATAAACGGTATCCCTGATACAGGGTATTGTCCAGTTTCGTGTACATCCAGATCCTCAACAGTATGAAATTCACCTGCTGGACATCTGCCCTTGGCAGAAGCCAGTGGTGGCAACCTGGCCAGGTCTGTCACGTGGTCAACAATGTGTTTAAAAAATTCAGGCAAGTCCGCTATTCTTGCTTGGAGAATGAGGTCAAGAACTTGTCAAAGAAATCTCAAACCGAAGAGACAGAACTCTACCTTGGCTCCTGGGAATTGATCCCCGAACTGTGCCTCTATGAAAAGGGAAACGCTCCCTGCAGCGGTACCTACGGTTTTGACCTACATCAGGCTCAGCACATAAAAATGGTGTTTTGGTTCGATCGTTCTGTATTTCGTTGAATATGGGCTCAGCGGAGGTTGTCAGCAGACTGGGCGAGGTCGATGCTTTCAATTCGCATAGTTTCTATCAGCCAGACTTCGGAACTGCTGGTAAAAGTGTTTGGATCAAACTGGAAAATAGATCGATAAAAAATTTGGGTTTCTGGCCGACTGCAGAAGTAAAGGATAATGCCGGTGCAAGGAATACGAGTCTCCGTGGCAACATCTGCAGAGACCGGTTACGACAGATCAGCTACAGTCCCGTTTCGAGGGGGCTCAGAATCACTGACAAAATTCTGACGGGATTGTTCTACAAGTGATTCGCCAACCTCCAAAGCAGCAACCTTTGCCATCATCCGGACTGAATCATGCATTTCTTTCAGAGTTGAGTTGAATTGGGAGTCGTCCAGTTCACCCTTTTTCATTGCTAATGCTGCCCTGTTGAGATGACGAATCAAAGAAATCATCTTGTCGCCCTCTTGCCGTAATGCGTTGAATTTGCGATCACTTGGCGTTAATTTCAGGGAGAGGCCATGGAATCCCGCATAAGTAAACATCAGGCCTATTACCGTTAATAGCACCTTTATCTGGGCGCCCACCAGTCCAGAGATCGCCACAGAAGACAAAATAAGAAGCGCACCAATCACGGTAAGAGCGAGATCAACTACCTGAGAAACCTTTCTATTCATTAAATTTGTCCAATAATCTCAAAGCATTATTATTAATTCTTAATGCAACCTTAGAGTTTTGACTGAGAATGCGTCAATATCGTTGGATTGGTTTTGAAGACTGGATCACCTTTTTTGTCATGAATCCTGTTAACAGGTTGTCTGTTGACCGATCAATCTACTTGGTTTTAGTGCCCACAGCCGATTGCAGACGTCAGGCCCCTCGCTTCAATTACAAATTTCTACTTTCAATTTTTACCAATTCGGATCCATGGGTGCACATTGTGACTTCGGGCGGTGATGCATGGAGTAAAAAAGGGGCATTTTTATAAGTGTTCGGGAGAGCCTGAATACCGGCTGATTAAAGGGTTTATTGGCCAGGGGCTCACCGGTATGAGTCAACAGAGGGTTCCACCCAACCTGCCATTCACAATGGCTGGACAAATCACCGCTTCGCAGATACCTTTGATTCTCCCTGTAAGCTTTATCGTCTCCAGAATAAGGGGGGCAGGGTGGCGACGTTGAGGGAACCTGTTTTGATCTGCAGAGCAATTCGGGCTGCCAAGAATTGATACAGTGGAAACACGTCGGTGAATCCGATAAGTAATGACCGCTTCGCTGTTTTACCGGTGATCGAATTATGAGAAACGTATTTCTGACGACAGGTGCTTACTTTTTGCTCGCTGTTACCCTGCCGGTTCACAGCCAGGAAAATCCTCTGGGCCAGCCCCTGCTGGATGTTGACGGTCATGTGAAGGAAGACGCCTTTATCCGGATTCCCCTGCGCGCGGACGACCGGCAATATGCCGACATAGACGGCAACTGGATGAAACAGGTGCTGATGGAACTGGATCAGATTTCCCTGGACGACAAGGCGTCTGGTCGCCTTTTCTGGGGCCGTAACCTGGGCACCGAGGCTCACCACGTTGCCCAGGAATGGGCCGAACAATATTTCACCGAATTCAGGTTGGAAAACATCCGCCGACGCACCTTCGCCCTGGAACCGGTCTGGGTGCTGGATGCCTGGGATATCGTGTTTGACAGTGGCGGCGAACAATTCCGGCTGACGTCTGCCCGCCCGCCTGAAAAAGCGGCCTCAACGCCTTCCGAGGGGCTGGAGTTGGAACTCGTCTGGCTGGGCACCGGCACGGAAGCGGACTACCTGGGGCGTGATGTGTGCGGCAAAGCCGTGCTGATTCAGGATATCCCCCGGCCGGGCACACTGCGCCACTCCATTGCCACCGAAAACGCCGTAACGCGTGCATACAACCACGGCGCGGCCGCGGTCGGCATCGTGTACGGGATTTCCGATAACTTTGCCGTCTGGCAACGCACTGACGGTCCCGGGTTCAATCTTGGCTACGAGGACGGTGTGCGCTTGCGTGACAGACTGGGTCGGGGAGAAAAGCTTACCGTCACCCTGAATTACCAGAGTCATACTGAAACCGGAAAGACCGGAGACAGTGTCCTGGGCACATTACCCGGCACCAGCGATGAGAACCTTATAATTCTTTCCCACATCGACGGCTATTTTCAGGCCGCATCCGACAACAGTTCCGGCATGGCGGTGATGATGGGGCTGATCAAACATTTTGCCAGCGTGCCGCAACAACAACGCCGGCGCAACCTCATCTTCATGTCATCCCTCGGACATCACAGCGGCCCGGGAGCCACCTGGCTTCACGATGAAAAAGACACCGCCCTGGCAAACACTGCCATGGTGATCAACCTTGAACACGTGGCCATCGTGCGTACCAAATACTGGGGACCCACGCTCAGAAAAATGAACGCTGTCTCTCCCATGCGCTGGTGGGTGTGGGGCAGCCCTGACCTGCTGAATGTAGTGCTCGACGCGTTTCAGCGCTTTAACGTCGGCGTTACTGCCGACATGGAACCGCGGGCCTCCGGCGAGATGGGCCGAGTGGCCCGGGATATTCCCTCCCTGCAGGTCATCACCTCGCCGGAGATCAAGCATACTGAACAGGACACACCAGAGTGGGTGCCTGCCGTCGGGCTCGAACAGATAGCCCGGGCCTATGCCCGCATCATCGATCAGGTCAATCACCTGGAGCGGGAGCAGCTGTTACCCGAACTCTGAGGTTGGCTACTACGGGAACCGAAAAAATCGGCCTTTGCAGGATCCTGACGGCAATACCGGCTCTTCCCGTTGGCTTGCGTTTAATAAACAGTTGTTCTCCACGGTTTTCCAAGCAACCCAGGCAACAGAAAGGTTCCACCCAACCTGCCATTCACGAGACTGGACAATCCACCGTTTCGCAAATACTTCTGAATCTTCCTGCAAGCACGCGAATGGGAAGCGGGGGTCTCCAGACTCACCGCAAGCCCCCGCTTGCTCCAACTTTCCACTAAGCATTGTTTTGTCTACAGACCAGGAAGTCCGTAACTCAGATCCTTGTCGATCCTGTTAACGGTCAGCTCCATCTCAGACAGATACTGCCACATATCCCTATTCAACTGTCCAGCGGCTTCCGGCCCAAGCCCGCCGAAAGGATTTCCATTGCCCTGACCACTGAAACTGTCCACCGGTGTTACAGAACGTAAATCACCAATACGACCGCCCTGAGTAACCTGGAACATCTGCGTGCCCTCAACCCCTGAGCGCCTGAACGCATCCAGTACGCGAGTGTTCCACAGCTGCACAAACTGCGGCGCCATGCTGGGATCTTTTAACTGGAAGCGATAGATGATATTAAAATTACCCTGATCTACCGGTGCAAGGCTCATATCCGGCCTGGACCTGATCAAGCAGCTGTTTCGTGAATCGACAGAGGCAACGCCAGTTGAGGATATAAGCAGGTTATGGTTATGTCCAGTTCTACCGAATGCTCGCAATCAATAGCACCTGGAACTGATTTAGAAAGTGCAAAATCCCGCATCACAGGATGAGAGACCTGTTCCCCAGGGTTGAACCGGCATCAACGTCTTGAGGTCAAATAAGGACTGAATCTGCAGACAGCCGGACTCGATACCGGCGCTATCGATCTGAAACTTTTCCAGAAAATCACCGCCGATGCGTTTCTCGATGCCGGCTGTGGGACAACGGCGTGCATACGGCTAGCCGCTGGTGCCCAGTCCAAACTCCATCACCAGCCAGCCGTCTTCATCCAGTTCGGCAGTCTGCCGGTCGGTAGTAGCCAGCCGTGATGGCGCCAATTCCCCCTCGAGCTCCAGCAGGTACTGCCGAATGTTGGCATACCGCGCCTGGGCCAGGGCCAGCAACTGTTGCTCGGAAATGGGTTCAACCTCGATGAGACGATTCCTGATATCAGTATTGTATGCCTGGACGTCCAGCTGCTCACTGGCCAGGGGTTCACCGGTAAGAGGATTGGTAATCTCGGTTTCGATGGTATTGGCGGCCTGGAGTTCATCCAGTGAAGGGGCAAGCCCGGCATCCGCGTAGAGTGACTCCAGGGCGGCCTGCCGTTGCTGGGTAAGTGAACCCTGGCTGTTATCCTCCGCGGCGTCCATGCGCGCGGTAATACGCTGGGCAACAAGGTCGGTCTGCAGGGCTACGCGGTCAGCCTCGGTGATCAGCAGCGGGATTTCCAGCGCCAGTTGCGGACGTTGCAGCAGGGCCGCATGCAGTTGCTGCAGGACCTGCCGCTCCGGTGGGGCCAGGTCCGACCTGCCGGGTTGAAAGCGGATGCTGTCCAGGTCGGCGCCTTCACCACCCAGCAGGGAACCCAGGAACCGGAACGGAGCCGAAACAATACTGACGAGGATATTGCGAACAGCCCGGCGAATTGCCGGTCCCAGGTCGAATTCCGGATCAGTCACATCGCCGCTGACCGGCACTTCGAGGTCGATGACTCCGTTGCCGTCCTTCAACAGGGCCGCGGCCAGATCCAGGGGCAGATCCATGGCATCCGGGTGCTCCACACGGTCTCCGAGTTGCAGATCACGCAATACCACCTGGTTGTTGGCGCTCAACTGCCCGTCTTCGATGCTGTAGACCAGTTCCACGTCCATGGTGCCGTCGCGGATTTCCCGGCCGGCAAACTTGATCACGTAAGGCGTCAATGGCGGCATCTGCAGGTTACTGAAGCGCAGGTCCAGCCGGGTCCCGGCCAGGATATCGAAGGGATTGAACAGGCTGTCCAGCTGCAACAGCCCGAATTCATCCACCTGCCCTTCCAGGACGAATTCGGCAGGTTCGGTGGTGGGGGCGGACAGTCCCTCCAGGGTTCCGGACAGCTCGTGAATATTGGCGCTGAAGGGAATCGGCAGATTCAGGTCGGTAAAGTCCGACGCGGCCGCGTCGACCCGGATTCGACCGATGGTCAGGGCAAACGGCAGGTCGGTGGAGCCCGCTGGTTCATCACCGGTGGCTTCTGCCGGCACGGCCCCGGTTGCAGCAGGCCGGATACTACGCCCGATATTGGTGCTGCCATCCTGGTTTATCAGGAAGCGGGCGAACAGGGAGTCAAACAGGATCTCGGATATATCCAGCGTGTTCTCCGCCAGGGAATAATTCATCGCGTCTACGGACAGCGCCTGCAGGCTCACCAGGTTGCCCTCCCCGGACTGATCGGAAACAGCCACCTCCCGCAGGTGCAGGTCTCCCCGGTAAGCAAAAGGTTCATCCCTGTTAACCTGCATTTCGCTCTGGAATTCCAACAGGGCGCTATCCAGCTGCAGGAACGCGTATTCGTTCACGTAAGGTTGCAGAACCGTGAGGTCCAGGGCATCCAGGGAGACATTGCTGCTGACCGTGAGGGCGGGAAGAACGCCGAGTTCTCCCTGTAGCTGCAGCTCTCCGCCGGAGTCCATGGTGACGACTGCGGACAACGGAAACACCGATTCCGGCTGGTTGTCGATATCCGACATGTCGATGTCCACGCTGATACCGACAGTTGCCGGCAGCTCAGGCTGGCGGTCATTGAAAACAATCCTGTTCCCATCCACCGCGAGTTGCTGAAGACTGACATGCCAGGGACTTTGCGCATCAACCGTTTCTGGCACGGCAGGGTCAGGACCGGCAGTTCCGTCCTGCGGGAATGCTGCCAGCAGCTGTTCCAGATTGGTCGCCTCTCCCGCTTCACGGCTTACCGACAATTCAATGCGGTCAAGCAACACCGATTCCAGCGCCAGGCTGTTTTCGGGAATCGTCAGGGAGCCATTGCCGGCCTGCAAAGTCTGCGCTGTCAAAAAGGGCTCACCGGCACCATTCTGACTGGCAGTCAGCGCTGAAATGGTCACCTGGAGGTCGTCCAGTGCCAGGTCCGGCGAATCCCCGGCGAGATCGACATGGTAATTTAACGACGCGGCGAGTCGACCCTGGTCTACGGTAAACGGCAGGCTGTCCTGGAGGTACCGACTGACCGTCGCCAGGGAAAAATTCTGCAGGGCCAGGTTGCCGTCAAATACCGGAGGATTGAGCCCCAGCTCCCCGTTTCCCGTCAGCTGCGCCGAATCTTCCAGCAGTAGCGTGAAGGCACTGGTGCCACGTCGCTCCGGCAGCGTGGCAAGGTCCGTCACGCTGGCGCTGGCCAGGGTCACGGTAGTCTCGAAAGGAGTTGGCGGAACGGCGTCGACCAGATGGAACAGCAGATTCTCCAGGCTGATCTGCTGAACGAGAAGGGGTACGGGTCCGCCGGTCTCGTCATCCAAGGGCTCCGTTTCCGGCTCACCCTCTTCCGGTGCCGCCGTTGCTGCCCAGTCGCGGGCCAGCCTGGTGACCGTATCCATGCCATCCGCGTCCCGCTGATAATACAGATCAAGGTCTGCCGCGGAAATTTCGGCAAATTGCAAACGCAGCAGAACCAGCCTGGTGGGCTGAAAGTTGGCGCGCAGCTGCTGAAGCTGCAGCAGGGGAGCCCCGTCGGCATCCACCACATCTAGCCCCTGAAATTCAGCCACCATGGTGTAGGGGTTGAAATAAACGGATTCGATTTCTGCAGTCAGTGCCAGGCGCTGATCCAGCACGGACTTCAGCTGTCTTTCCACCGCCCAGGGCAACAGGAGAAATCCCAGCAGCGTATAGACAATCAGCACGCCGGACAGCCACCAGACATAGCGGGGGACCGAGGAAACCCGTTTGCTGAAATTGTCCATCAACGATTCATACCTGGCTTGCTGCTGTCCATTGAATTCATCGTCTGCAGTGAGTTGAATACGAGAGCATGCAGATTACTATAGCAGTTTCGCCACCCGGAGCCACCCTGGCGGGCGGAGGCTGACCTCCACGCGGTAAGGACCGGCCTGCTCCGGGGTCGGAATATCAGGCAGCAATCAGAATCCGCAGCCATTGAATACTGCCGATCACCACCAGTACCACGCCAAGGGTATGGTTGACCAGGCGGCCACTTTCAGCCATGTGGGCCTTCAGGTAATTGCTGACGGCGATAAAGCCGGTCAGGGCCAGCATTTTTCCGGTGAGTACGCCCCCCAGGAAAAATCCCAGTGCCCATCCGTCAAAGTCCAGGCTGGTATAGTCGCCAATCGCGGCGACCGCGATAATCCAGAACGGAATAGCCTGGGGATTGACCGCGGCAACAAGCAGTCCGGTCTTGATCTCGGAGCCGAAATAATGATCGTCGGTCTGCAGGCTCTGTGCCGGTTGACGTCTGAATATATAGAAGCCCAGCACGATAAACAGCGTGGCAACAGCAACGCGGAATCCCACGCTGTTCTCCAGGAACGTACTGATCACCCGGCCGAACCATACCGCTATTACCACTTGCAAAGTTTCCACCAGCGAAGCCGCAGCAGCAACTTCCAGGGCGCGCAGGTGACTTTTCTCAACAGTGGTCTTGGCAACGGTAAGATTGATTGGACCAAAGGGCAGGGTGCTGGCAAAACATACCAGGGCACCTATAAGAAAAGCGACCAGCAAGATAATACCCCTTGATACTGTGCCCGGAAGTAAATATGTAACCTGGCGCTATTTGTTCTTATGGACTTCACCAGACTACCTGACCCGGACCCGGTGAACCCGCCGAACGCTGGACTCGGCTACTACCGGAATTACTGGTAGCCCGCGGCCTGCAGCCTGAACAGCCGGGCGTACTGGCCGGCGGCCTCCAGCAATGACTGATGATCCCCTTCTTCAATGATATGGGCCTTGTCGAGAACGATAATATGATCGGCCATGCGTACCGTTGAAAACCGGTGGGAGATGATAATCGATATGCGATTGGCAGTCAGTTGGCGAAAGTGGGCGAATATTTCGGCTTCCGCCCTGGCATCGATGGCGGCCGTGGGTTCGTCGAGTATCAGCACGTCGGCGTCACTGCGCATGAAAGCCCTGGCCAGGGCAATCTTCTGCCATTGTCCCCCGGACAACTCGTTGCCGGCCCGAAACCAGGTGCCCAGTTGGGTATCGTAGCCCTCGGGTAGTTCGTGGATGAAATCGGTGGCAAGTCCCTTGGCGGCGGCTTCTGCTATCCGCTCACGATCATCGATATGGCGGACATCGCCGACACCGATATTTTCGCCCACCAGCAACTGGTAGCGGGCGAAGTCCTGGAAAATGACACCGATCTTGCCACGCAGCGCCTGCAGGTCCCAGTCCTGCAGTGCCAGGCCTTCGAAATAGATCTTCCCTTCCGTCGGGCTGTACAAACGGGTAAGCAGCTTGATCAGCGTAGTCTTGCCGCTGCCGTTTTCACCAACGATAGCCAGGCTTTCGCCGGGGCGGATGTGCAGGTTGATATGTTCCAGCGCCGGACGCTGGCTGCCGGGGTAGTAGAAACTCACATTGTCAAAGCGGATGCCATCGTCGGGATCGGGACCCGACTGCCCGTCCCCGGACGGTTCCGGGACCTCGTGCTCCAGGTACTCGGTGAGGTTGGACAGATACAGGTTATCCTCGTACATGCCATTGATGGCTGTCAGGCTGTTGGTTACGGCAGACTGTCCCTGGCGAAACAGGGCAACATACATGGTCATCTGACCGATGGTGATGGTGGTTGCGATAGCCGCGAACGCCACCCAGCCGTAGGCAAAGTAAAATGCTCCGCTGGCCAGCAGTCCCAGCACGTAGCCCCAGAAGCCCCGACGCAACAGCAGGTTGCGGTCTTCCCGGTAAATGCGCCTGAAGATATCTACGTACCGCTGCAGGAAGATTTTGCCCAGTTGCAGCAGTTTGACCTCCTTCACGCCATCTTCCCGGGTGAGCACCATTTCCAGGTAAATCTGCCGCCGACGTTCCGCCGAGCGACGTCGGTAGATGCGAAATGCCTCGCCGGAAAAACGCGCCTCGGCGACAAACGCCGGCACCCCGGCCAGGCCGAGCAACAGCACGGCATAGGGGGAAAACTGGAACAGCAGGGCACCAACGGTGATCAAGGAGATGAAATCTTTGATCACGTCAAAGGTCTTGGTTACCAGGCTTAGCGGTCGACTGGACGCCTCCCGCCGGGCTCTCACCAGCTTGTCGTAATACTCGGAATCCTCGAAATGGGACAGTTCCAGGGTCAGGGCTTTTTCCAGGATCATGACGTTGACCTTGTTGCCCAGCAGGACCCGCAGGATGGACTGGGCCACGGTATTGACGCGCTGGGCGCCAGTCATGATCACCACCAGCGCCGCTTCCAGCAGGACATAGAACAGCACGTCACTGCGGGCCTGATCCCGCACCTCACCGGATTGTTGAACCGCGGTTACCACCGCGTCGACAATGAACTGACCGACGAAGGCGATGGCTGCCGGCATGACGCCGGCAACCAGGTTGGCCAGGCCCAGAACGACAGTCAGCGTGGCACTGGTCTCCCAGACAATCTGCAGGGCCACCCGGCTGTATCGGAAGGCGGACAGGAACCGGGCAAGGCGGGTTTGGGATTGGTCTGGTTTCAAAGCGGTACTGTTACTGGTCGATTGATGGCGGTCACCCCTGTTACGCCGGTGTGACGAAAACGGTTGCCTGGCCCTGCCGACCCGGGTTTATCCGGGGGCACACCGTCGGCAGGGCAATGAAAAAGGGGTTCCGGTGGGAACCCCTCATAACAGGTAATTGTGCCGAAGTTGCTGGATCGGCTGGATTTCACCTGAACTCGGGCCAACTTTACCACGAGTCCACAGGTAATGCGCTCCGCTACTGCAGACGGCGCCCCGACAATTCATCGTGCAACGGCAGGTCCTGCCCCTGGCGCTGGCCCTGTGTACGGCGGCGGACTGACACGCCGGCGACACGGGACGATCCCCGTCCCAGGTGGGGACACCGGGCAAAAAAAAGGCCGCTGGGCAATGCGGCCATGAGGCTTACTAACCAGGATCGTTTATTGTTGTTCTCAGTGCAACCAGTGAGCACACCAATCCGGACTGTCCGTCCGACCCGGCTCAATGCAGCCGGTGGGCAACCATGAGCTCTTTTTCAAACAGCTCCTTGACCTTCAATAGTTCACTGACATCATCCTCGGTTTCCATCAGCGGCAGGTGCTGCTCGATGTCTGCCAGGATATTGGTGATACTGCCGGTATCCAGCGCACTCAAGTCCACTTCGAATGGCCACAGATCGTCAAAGGTCATGGGTGAAAATCCACCAGGCTGCGTGCATTATTGTTGCCTGTGTAATTATCGACTGACTTTAAGAAAACTTCATAACAATATCTAATTTATAGATTTTTTGGGAATGTCGGAACACTTCCGACGCCAGGACCACGGCTTTACCGGAATCGAAGAGCGATATAGACTTGGCCCACCTCAGGGGGGAGGGAATCGGCGCTAACCGGATGACGGGATGCTGTCTACCAGCCGGGCCAGGGTGATCACCCGCGGGTTGCCGACAAAACTCGGCCCTGGCCTGTGCACAGAATGCCGGGCAACTAACGCCACCTGTCCCGCTCCATGCTAATCTGGGGATACCGGTGGAGACAACGGTAACACAACGGGATTTCGTCGCCTGACGGGCCCGCAACAACAAGACTTGTCAGCAGGTATACGCCATGACAGCCTTCACCACGGCCTGGGCTGAGATCGTAATTGCCCGGCGCTACCTGATTCTTCTGGTTGCCATTCTGCTGGTTCCTCTGATGCTGCTCACCGGCAGAGCAATTCCCTTCGACAACACCACGCAACGCTATTTTGTCAGTGGCGACCCGGCCCTGGAAAGCTTCGACTACCTGATCGACCTGTTCGGCGACTACGAATACCTCATTGTCGGCCTGGAACACCTGCCGCCGGAGGGCGATGTAATCAATCCGGACACGCTGGACGCCATCGCCCGGATTACGGATTTTTTTGACGCCCACCGTTATGTGACCCAGGTAAGGTCCCTGACCAACTACCAGTACACTGCCGCTGACGGGGACGATCTCAGTGTCGACTACCTTATCGACGATATCGACGGACTGCGCGACAGTCCTGCCCGTCTCGATGCAATCCGTAACATCGTGTCAAAAGAGGAACTGGCGCTGGGTACGCTGGTAAGTCCTGACCTGCGTCATGCCCGGATCACCGCCCTCGTGGAGTATCGAGACGACACGGCCGCACACAAGGTGGCGCTGGCACAGGATTTCTATGCCTTTCTCGACGAGCAGGGACTGGAGAACGGCGACTATGCCCTGCACTACTCGGGTTACCCGCTGCTCAGTGAGCGCTTTGAAACCCTGGTGCAGCAGGATATGCAGCTGCTTATTCCGGTGATGGGGATGCTGATGTTCCTGATGCTGTACCTGAGCTTCCGTGCTCCGGTTGCCATGCTGCTGCCGGGCCTGGCCATTGCCCTGGGCGTGCTGGGAGTCAATGAAATCCAGAGTTACCTTGGCGCCCCGCACTCCACCGTTGACCAGGCTCTGCTGCCCACCATGATCATTATCGGGGTCGGGATGTCAGTCCATGTGCTGGTTGTGTTCTTCAATGCCATGAACAGCAATGAGGACAGCCTGGCAGCGGCGCGGCAGACCATTATCCTCCTGTGGAAACCCACTTTTTTTACCGCCATTACCACGTCATCAGGCTTTCTTGCCCTGTCAGTGATCCGCATTCTGCCTATCAAGGACTTTGCCCTGCTCGGTGCGATCGGTCCATTGCTGCTGTTTTTGGTGGCCATGACCCTGCTGCCGGTTCTGCTCAGCTTTACCTCGACACTGTCCGACAGGACCCGCAATGTAATTGCCGGCGGCACCGTGTCCCGCTTCACGGCGGCGTTACCGGATTTCACCCGCACCCATCGCAACACCATTCTGCTGGGCGGTCTGGCCTGCCTGGTGTTTGCCGCCTACGCGATTCCCAGGATCCAGATCGATACCAACTACGTTACCCAGTTCAAGACAGACAGCAAGGTTCGCCAGGATATCCTCTACCTGGACGCTGTATTCAAGGGTGTGCTGACGCTGGACATCATCCTGGATTCCGGCGCCGTCGAGGGCGTCAAGGATCCGGAATTTCTTCGCCAGGTGGAACAGTTCCAGGCCTGGCTGGAATCCCGTGCAGCCACCGGTCCGGTGAATTCCCTGGTGGATTACCTGAAGGAAATCAACCAGGCCTTACACCGTGACGATCCGGAATGGTACCGTCTCCCGGAGAGCCGGGAGATGACTGCCCAGTACCTGTTGCTCTACGACAGCGCCGGTGCCGACGAGGACCTGTCGGATATCAAGGATTTTGATAACCGTTTCCTGCGCCTCATCGTCCCCATAGTCAATATGCCCGCTTCGGATGCACGCCAGGAACTGCAGCTCATTCAGTCCCACGTCCAGGAAAGCTATCCCGCCCTGGATCCCCTGCTGACCGGCGGGATGGCGTTGCGTACCGCCCAGGACGTGTACGCGGCAGAAGGCATGTCCCGCTCCTTCGCCACCGCACTGCTGGTCATAAGCCTGTTCTTTTTCCTGCTGTTCAGATCATTCAAGTACGGCGTACTGTCTTTGATCCCCAGCGTGCTGCCAATCCTGCTCGCCGGCGGTATCGCCGGAATCCTGGGTATCTACCTGGACCTGAACACCATGCTCGTGGGAGCCATGACCATGGGCATCGCCGTGGACGATTCTATTCACGTGATGAATCGCTACCTCTCGGCGAAACAGGCCGGCGCCTCAACCCACGACGCGGTGACCAGTGCCATGACCGAATCCGGACGGGCCGTTATTTTCAGTTCGATTGTCCTGGTTCTGGGATTCAGCGTGTTTTGCCTGGCCTCTTTTACGACTATTATTTACGTTGGCCTGTTCGGTTCCATCATCATGCTGCTGGCGCTGCTGGGTGACCTGTTGCTGCTGCCCGCCCTGTTGTACTGGGTGGATGACGACAGGGCATCGCATGAACACAGCCAACCGGCCGACATCACGACCTGAACACCTGACAAACTGGTTATACCTATGCACACGGAAATCGACTACACCCTATCAAGCAGTCCGGGAAAGCCCTGGCACATCCAGGGCCGCCTGCGGCCGGCACCACTCAGGCTTATGCCGGGCCTGACCTCAGTTCTGGTGCTCTGCACCTGTTTTCTGCTGTTAGACACTGCCAGCCATGGTGCCGAGCTCAGCGCCGCGGACATCATTCAGCGCAGTGACCAGCTATATGACGGCGACACCGCGGTTATCGACTATCGTCTGGTGCTGATCGACCGTCGGGGCCGGCAGCGGGAACGCGACCTGCGCATGTACTCAAAAGACTATGGCGAGGACAACCGTACCCTGACGCAGTTTGAATCGCCGGCGGATATTCGCGGCACCAGTTACCTCAATTACGATTGGGATGATCCGGACAGCGACGACGATTCCTGGCTTTACCTGCCCTCTCTCCAACGGGTCAAACGACTGGCCTCCAGCGATACCTCCGACTCCTTTCTCGGCAGCGACTTCACCTACGCGGATATCAATGGCCTGGAAATCGCCTGGTACGACTACAGTTTTTACAGCGAAAGCGAGGTGATTGATGGCCAGGACTGCTGGGTGATCGATATCGTTCCCAAACCGGAATTCCGGGAAAAAGCCGAGGAAGCCACCGGGTATTCACGCCTGCGAACCTGGATCCGCAAGGACAATTTTGTCGAACAACGCGGCCAGGCCTGGGAATTGCGGGGAAACCGGATCAAGTACATCAACGCCTCGGAAATTGAGCAGGTGGACGGCATCTGGACCATCAGGCGTCTGCAGGTCGTTACCACGCGAAACAATCGCCAACAGCATGCCAGCGTGCTGCAGATGGAAGACGTCCGCTACAATGTGGAGCTGGATGACCAGTTGTTCACCACCGAATACATGCAGCGCGGTCTCGACTGACGGGCCGGCCGCATTGGAACGACCGGGTAGAAATACTGTCTGCCCGGAAGCGGTCTGTGTTATGGTCTGCCAGTAAGTAATAGAAGAAAGAGACTGTTAAGAACCCCTGGCTGCTCAGTCAGAGGTTCCTTGAGGAGGCCATAATGCGCAGAATAACTACAGGCAGCGTCCTGATGTTTGCCATGATCACCGCAGCCGGTGTGACGGCACAGGATGACTGGGTAAACAACCGCACTCCCGACGGACAGCCGGATCTGCAGGGGATCTGGACCAACGCGACCATAACGCCCATGGAGAGGCCTGCCTCTCTGGCTGACCGGGCGTACCTCACCGATGACGAAATCGCGGCGCTGGAAGCCCGCACTGCCCAGCGACGCGCCGAGGCCGAAAATAATATCGAGGTGACCGCGGGCGGTAACGTGGGTGGCTACAACCAGGTCTGGCTGGACTCCGGAGACACCGTGCTCTCAACCGGTCAGACATCCCTGATCGTGGAACCCGCCACTGGTCGTGCCCCCATCCGTGAATCGGCACTGCGAATCCGTGATTACTATTTTGACCACGTGGAAGACGACTACATTTACCACACGGTGTGGGACCGCTGTATTTCCCGTGGCGTGCCGGGCTCCATGCTGCCGGCCGGCTACAACAACGCCTACCGCATTATCCAGACTCCGGACACCATCACTATCGTCTATGAAATGATCCATGACGTGCGCATCATTCCGCTGGACAAATCCGCTCACATCGACGACAGGATCAAGCTGTGGATGGGTGATTCAGTAGCCCACTGGGAAGGTGAAACCCTGGTTGTGGAGACCACCAATTTCAACGACCGGGGCATGATCGCCAGCAGCATGGCAGGCGGGCGACTCAAGGGTGTACCGGTTACCGAGGATCTGCACGTTGAAGAACGCTTTACCCGGGTCAGCCGGGACACGATCATCTGGGAGGCACAGGTTACCGACCCGGAGATCTATACCCGGCCGTTCAAGATCTCCATGCCCCTGACCCGGGACCCCGACTATGTAATGTACGAATACGCCTGTCACGAAGGCAATCATGCCATCCGCAATATACTCAGTGCCGGTCGGGCGCGGGAAGCACGGGAGTCCGAGGGTCAGTAGCTGGATAAGGCGTTTTCCGATCCTGTGACAGCTGACCCACAGGGGCTGTATTCCACGCTGCTTTACGGGTAGACTAATCAGCAGGATAGATTTTTCTTGGAATTGGCACTGTCAGGGTGAGGGTTTCGGGAGTTGATTTATCGAGTCGTAGCTGCTTCGGCAGACTGTAGTTGGATAGCGTTGACTGAACCGACAAGCAGGGCACAATAACACGAGGATCCTGACAAGATCATCCGGCAACCCTGCTCCTCACACTGCGGGCCTGTGTGAAAACCACTTGTAGGAGGCAGTACTGTTATGGTTGATCTTGCCCAGCGACACGACGAGCCACTTTTTGAAGACATCAGTTTAAGTCCCGCCGATATCAAGGTGAACCGGATCGGTATCGAAGACCTCTGGGAATGTCTTAGAAAAGGCTATGACGACTTCAGCAACAAACCCAGCTCCGCCGTGGCCCTGCTGGTTCTGTACTATCCCCTGGCCGCCGTGATTTTCACACTGTTCGCCCTGGACCAGGAACTGCGCTATCTGCTGTTTCCCCTGGTAGCCGGTTTTACGCTTTTTGGACCCATCGTGGCTGTGGTCTTTTTCGGCCTGAGCCGTTCACGGGAAAAAGGCGAGGAAATGCGCTGGCGCGTGGCATACAGGTTTGTCCATTCCGCGTCCTTTGCCCCGATCCTCGGGCTGTCCATCGTCATGACGCTGCTCTACCTGTTCTGGCTCTATGGCGCCGAACTGCTGTTCTTCGGCATTATGGGGTCCGCGCCCATCGAATCGGCAGGCAGTTTTATCGGCCGTCTGTTCAGCACCCGCGAAGGCTGGCTGTTGATCGCCTACGGCAATTTCGTCGGTTTCCTGTTTGCCTTTGCCGCCATGGCACTGTCCATAGTCAGCTTTCCCCTGGCGCTGGATAAACCGGTAACGGCCGTTACCGCTGCCAGCGTCTCGGTCCGTGCATTTACCACAAATTCCGTCGTGCTTGGCGTGTGGGGACTGGTGGTTGTGGGACTTCTGGCGCTTGGAGCGGCGACCCTGTTGATGGGACTCGCCCTGGTGCTGCCCGTACTCGGCCACGCAACCTGGCACCTTTACCGCAAGCTCATCGAGTTCGAGGCGGACTCGGAATCCGAATTGGAGTCATAACCTGTTGAACAAGCACTTGCTTTTGGCTGGGCGGTAAATCCGCGATATGCCGACAGCAAGAGGCTGACCGCCTCTCCTGTTTCGGGAGGGCTCCAGCGTATTGACAGATTCCGCCGCTTCCGGCCTGCTGCCATCTGTCCAGCGTCAGAAAATTCCAGGCCCACCTTTTCCTGACAATGACAATCAACACGGCAACTGCACTGGGTGCCGCTGCAATTCAGCCTATTCTGCGGTTCAGGATGTTGCCCTGGCGTGTCCGGGAGATTCCGGCGCTACTGGTAGCGGGACGCCGGGAAGGTTGCAGAGCAGGCTGCATCCCGGACAGTTTCCATCGGCGTTGAATGGTTATGGATTTTATCTACCTCATTATTGGCATTGTCCTGCTGACCCTGGGTGGCGAAGCCCTGATCAGGGGTTCCCTGGCAGCGGCAGGACGGCTTGGCATAACGCCGCTGTTGAGCGGTCTCATCATCGTGGGGTTTGGCACGTCTGCGCCGGAGCTGGTGGTTTCCATTGACGCGGCCATCAATAACCGTCCGGAAATTGCACTGGGCAATATCGTCGGCAGCAATACGGGCAATATACTGCTGATACTGGGCCTTTGTGCCGTCATCACGCCGATGGCGGTCAAGCCACTGATCCTGCGCAGAGACGCAATCACGGTAGTGGTGACAAGCTTGCTGTTTGTTTTTCTGGCCTGGGACACCAGCGTAACCAGAATCGATGCGACCCTGTTGCTGTTGTTGCTCGTTGCTTACCTGGTGTGGGCGTACTGGACCGAAAGCCGGCAAGCGACGGTGCCGGTGACGCTTCACCAGGCCGAGGCCCAGGAGCTTACCGCCCTGCCACGGACTGCCCTGTCAATCTGCGCGGCTGTTATCGCCGGCTTGCTGTTTCTCATTGTGGGTGCCAGGGTGCTGTTGAGCGGGGCCATCGGTATCGCCGAAGGCCTTGGTGTTTCCGAGTCCGTCATCGGCTTGACGCTGGTGGCCGCGGGCACGTCGTTACCGGAGCTTTCCATTTCCGTTTTCGCCGCGATGCGTCGGCACGCTGATGTCGCTGTGGGCAATGTTCTCGGCAGCAATATATTCAACCTGCTGGGCGTACTCGGGTTCTCAGCGCTTCTGCAGCCCCTGCCGGTTCATGCCAGAATGCTGCAATTCGACCAGTGGGTTATGGTTGGTACCGCACTGCTGCTGATAGTATTCCTGGTTACCGGGCGCAGAATCAGCCGATTCGAAGGATTTATCCTACTGACCGGTTATATTGCCTATGTGGTTATCGGCTTTCAGGTATTTGGATAGCGGAGCCGAGGGCGGATCATGCTGTTTTTCCGCGGGGGAAACCGGACCCGGTTCGTTACAGTCTTACAATCCCATTGCCCGGCGCATCAATCGATTCTTGATGAAACCGGCCCGGTTGACCTGGCTCATTCCAGTATTGCGAAGCCAGCGTAGCGGCAGCGATTCCTGGGCGAACAACAGCTTGAATCCTTCCATGATTCCCATCATCCCCAGGTTGTGTCCCTTGCGGGCGCGCTCATAGCGACGCAGTACAGCATAATCACCCGGCGGTCGACCGGCTTTCACCGCGGCACCTATTTCCTGGGCCAGCTCCCTGGCATCCATGAAACCCAGGTTCACGCCCTGGCCTGCCAGCGGATGGATGGTGTGGGCGGCATCCCCCAACAGGGCGACATTGGGCTGCACGTAATTGACCGCGTGGCGCTGTCTCAGGGGAAATGCGATGCGCCGGTCCACCCATTGCACCTCGCCCAGGTGATGTTCGATACCGGCGGCCAGGCGCCGGGAAAATTGCCGGTCATCCTCTGCCAGCATCGCTTCAGTCTGTTCCGGCACGGACGACCAGACGACGGAACAGTAGTGTTGCGCTGCACCGCTGATATCCGATCCGTCGTGGAGCGGCAGGAAAGCCAGCGGACCGGCGGGCATAAATCGTTGCAAGGCGGTCGCCTGGTGCGGTAACTCAGTGCGCACCGTGGTAACCACTGCCTGGTGCCGGTAGTCCCATTCCCTGGTGGTAAAATTGCCAAGGCTGCGGACCCGCGACATCGGTCCATCGGCGCCTAGCAGCAACTTTGCCTGCCAGCGTGAGCCATCCTCGGCAGCGAGCTCAATACTGCCCGCGTGAGCGTCCGCGATACGCCGCAAGCCATTGATGGCAATGGGGCTGATCAGCGTGACATTGTCCAGTTGTTGCAGCCGCCGGTGGAGCCCCAGGAGAATGACCGAGTTTTCCACGATATAGCCAAGGCAGGGCTGGTGAATATCGGCGGCGGAAAATTGAATCGATCCGGTGCCCTCTGCGTCCCAGACGTGCATACCGGTGTAAGGCGAAACCCGGGTGGCCATGACCGTGTCCCAGGCTCCGATAGTGTCCAGGAAATCCCGGGACGCGGGAGCGATGGCGCTTACCCTGTTGTCGAATGACAGATCCGTGGAGCGGCAGGGCAGCCGGTCCGCGTCAAACCGCGCGCGGTCGAACACGGCAATGCGCAGCGGTAAGTCTGCCAGTGCACAGGCCAGCGCCGCACCCACCATGCCTCCTCCGACGATGGCGATATCGAAATTCCGCGTGGTCTGTGTCGTAACCATGTCGCGCATTATAGGCCGGAGTGACCCGGGGGGACAGCGGTGGCGTACCAATGGCAGACCGGCTTTCATCGCTCGGGCAATACCCGGTAACGACTTGACTGATAACAGCACTCTGGTTGATAACGCAGCCGAGGTGCAATGTGGTAGCCTAGCCCAGGGGCACGGGCAGATAATGGGGAGTTCGTACAAATGAGCAATGTGATCGAGCCATCGGAACTGGACAATTACATCGGCAGGGAAGTCGGTGTTACCGACTGGTTTCAAATCGATCAGCAGCGAATCAACAAATTTGCCGAGGCCACGGAGGACTTTCAGTTTATCCACGTGGATCCGGATCGGGCCGCCGATACACCCTTCGGGACAACAATCGCCCACGGCTTTCTGACCCTTTCCCTGCTGAGCAGGTTCAGCAATGACAATGGCGGTATCAAGTTAAAAAACGCTGTCATGGGAATCAACTACGGCCTGGACAAGGTCCGCTTCATCAATCCGGTACCGGTGGACAGTCGGGTCCGGGCGCGATTTACCCTGGTTGAAGCCAGCGAAAAACAAACCGGCAGGTTCCTGCTGAAACACCGCGTCATCGTGGAAATCGAGGGTCAGGATAAACCGGCTCTGATCGCCGACTGGCTGGGTATGACCGTATTGTAAAATTCTGCCCGGACTGCAGACCTGGATGGTTTGGAACCGGTTAACCTGGAGTAAGCCCGATGAATAGACACTTCACCCTGGCCTGTCTGCCCCTGTTGTCCGCCTGTGCCGGGGAACCGCCCGAGAATATTGGTAACCTGGGCGGCAGACTGGCTGATTGTCCCGATTCGCCTAACTGCGTGTGCAGTTTCGAGGAACGGGAAAGCCACTACGTGGAACCCTTGAATGCCAGCCTGGCCGAGATCCAGCGGATGTTAATGAGTCTGCCCCGGGCCCGAATCGTCGCCAGCGACGGCAATTACCTGTATGCGGAATTCACCAGTCGAGTAATGGGCTTCGTCGACGATGTCGAGTTTCTGTACGATGCGGACGCCGGCATAACCCATGTGCGGTCGGCATCCCGGGTCGGTTACAGCGATATGGGCGTCAACCGGGAACGTGTCGAATCTATTCGCGACGGTCTGGACCGCTGACCTGAACTCCCCCTGATCCAGACAGCAGAATGTATCTGCTTGCCCTTGACTTTTCGCCACATAGTGCTATTTTTTTAGCACAGTGTTAAAAAAGTAGCAGGAAAGCGATGGCAAACGCAACCCATCTCAGCAGAAGAGAACGGCAGATCATGGATATCGTCTATGAACTGAAGGAAGCCTCGGCCAAGCAGGTCCTGGCCAGGCTACCGGACCCACCAGGCTATTCGGCAGTAAGAGCCATGCTGGCCAGGCTGGAAGCCAAGGGTCAACTGCAGCACCGTGAGCAGGATCTGAAATATATTTATTTTCCGGCACATGACCATGACGATGCACGTCGTTCCGCCATCTCGCGACTCGTCAAGACTTTTTTCGATGGCTCGGTAGCCCAGGCCATGAATGCCATGATCGATGTTTCCGGTGACGGCGTATCGGACCGTGAACTGGAGGAACTGGAGCGACTCATCGAAAAGGTCAGGAACAGGCAAGACATTGATCGCAGTTAACAGATTACCTGCACACCAGGTACCCGGTGAGACCGAACAACCATGACAACAATTCTCATCAGTCTCGAAACTCTGCAGGTCCGGTTCCCGACCCTGTATTTCTGGGCGGATACTTTTTTCAAAGCGTCACTGGTGATTACCGTGGCGGCAATTTTTCACTGGCTCTACCGCCGGCAATCCGCGTCGTGTCAGGGGCTCGTCTGGCTGATGGCTTTAACAGCATGCCTGGCGATTCCCCTGGGCAAATTGCTGGTCCCGGAAGTGGGACTGGAAATTGCCGTAAGCGCCGCGCATAGCGGGGCAGAAACGCTGCCGGTTACCGGTGAAAGTCCGCCCGGCGCACCCCAAACCCGAAGCGCACCTGCTGACTGGCTCACACTGCTGGCCGTGACCACCGGCGGAATATACTTGACAGGAATACTGGTCATGTTGGCGGGCCTGGCGGCAAGCATTGTCTCGCTGCGCTATATCAGTTGCGCCGCCACGCCAGCCACCCCGGGCAAGGCCGGTGACATTCTACAAGCGCTGCAGGAGATTCATGGCACCAGGACCCGGATCTCGCTGTTCTATAGTAACAGAACACAGACGCCCTTCACCTGGGGACTTTTCCGGCACCGGATAATCCTGCCGGAAACCGCGCGTCACTGGGAGGACAGTCTGTTACGCCAGGCGCTGGCTCACGAACTGGGGCACATCCAGCGAAACGATTGGCTGTTTCAGCTATTGGGCCGACTGGCCCTGTGTCTCCACTGGCCCAATCCACTGGCCTGGTTTGCAGTGAGATCTTTTAAGATCTGCAGCGAAAAAGCCTGCGATGATGCCGTCACGGAAAGTTCGGAATCGGCCCTGGCTTATGCCTCTAACCTTGTTAACCTGGCCGCCAGTACCAGGTCTCCCATATTTCGGATGCCATTGGGCGTTGCCCTGTTTTGCCGGCCCTCAGTATTGACGCAGCGTATTCACCACCTGCTGCTTACCGAACGGGACCGCCGCTTCCTCCGATCCGATGAGCTGGTGACGGCAACGGTGTTTGTACTGATTCTGGTGATTCCCTTTTCGGCGCTGGAAATCTCAGCCAGGGCCATGGAGCCATCCCCGTCAGGTTGGTCGACTATCCCCATCCGGTTCGACATACCCGGGACCATGCCGGACGGCCGCCCGGGAGCCAGAACCTCTCCCCCGGTCCCTGCCGATCCGGCCGTGACTGTTCCTGCTACGATAATTGCGCCGGACCAGGTCCCTGCTCCGTGGAGGGTTGCCACTGCGATCCGGTGGGGATTCATCCATCGGCAGGAAGAATCATCCGTCATCCACTCCGATTTCAGCGTCGAGTACCTGGATTTGTTTCGCCAGTGGGAACCAGCACCGTTACGAACTCCTCTGCCGCTGTACCCCGGCCATGCGCTCAAAAATGGTATCGAAGGTCACGTGGTGGCGGAATTCCGTATCAATGACGACGGCAGCGTATATGACACGAGGATAGTAGAATCAGTACCAGCTGGCGTATTCGAAAGATCGGTTTTACGCGCGGTAAGGCAGTTCGTTTACTGCCCGGAAATCGTGGATGGAATCGGTGGGAAAAACCAATCAGTCAGAAAACGGTTCGCATTTGCCCTGAACGACCGGCCCTGATACAGCGGGTTGGAACTGCCGGGGCCGAAGACCAATGAGGAGGCCGACCATGTTTTACATTACCCGAGATTACCTGAAAGTACCCGCTGCCATGCTGGCAGCCGCCTTCGTGACTACGGTGCTGTTCTTCCTGATGCACCTGATGGTGTATTCAGATGATCAACGAGTTCAGGAAACATTTGTAATCCCGGTGGTGGACGCCACCATGCCGGAAATCGACCCGCCCGAGCTGGTGCCGATTCAACGACCGGAGCCCCTGGTGGAACCGCCGCCGTCAGCAATCACCGAACCGCTACGTGAAACAAATATCGGTACAGGACCGATACTGACCTATGCCGAAGAGTCGTTCAACCTGGACCCACCGGGGTGGCAGAACGTGACTTTCCAGAGCGCCGAATTGGTGCCGGTAGTCAGGACCGCGCCGGTGTACCCGACCCGGGCCCTGCAACGGGGAATAGAAGGATTCGTCGTAGTCACGTTCACCGTGGATGAGCGGGGCAACGTCGCCGATCCAGCAGTCACCTACGCGGATCCGGAGGGCTACTTTGAGCGTGCGGCCCTGCAATCCATCACCAAGTGGCGCTACAGCGCCAGGGTGGAAGACGGCAGGGCTGTCCCCGTTCAAGGCGTTCAACAACGTATCGTTTTCGAAATTGCCCCGTGATTCCCGCCCCCGGGTCCGCGACTGACCAGCGAGCCTCCAACCCCTGCCCGGGTTCGTAGGTTCTCGTTTTCTGACTCTGCACCTGCTTATCGATCCGCCAGTCCCATGGCATTCCGGGCAAATTCGTGTTTGACCAGGGGCACGATATCGATCGACGCCAGGCCGAATTTCCTGACCCATATCAGGCTGCTGCGACTGGAGGAAAACAACCGGGTGAGGTAGTGGGAAAAACTGATGGTTCTGACCTGGTCGCGCTGCTGCAGTTTATGGTATTCCTGGAGCACGGACATTTCACCCGGCGACTTATCAGCAATGATGGCATCGACCAGAATGGTCGACAGCTCATCGGCATCACGCAAAGCAAGGTTGAAGCCCTGCCCGGCTACCGGGTGCAGTGTATGTGCCACGTTGCCCAGTAATACAAGGCCGGGACGAATCTGCTCCCGCGCAATTTTCAGGCTCAACGGATAGCATGCCCTTTTTCCGATTCGGGTAATGGCGCCAAGCCGGTAGCCAAAACGTTCCTGCAGAAGTTTGCCGAATTCCGCATCACCAAGCTGCATAATCGTCCCGGCATCGGATCCCCGCACGGTCCACACCAGCGCACCACGGCACTGCTCCTCCAGTGTTTTCAGGGGCAGAACAGCCAGCGGACCACTGTCGGTGAAGCGTTCATACGCAACATTCTGATGATTTCGACTGAAGGCGATATTAGCTATTATGGCCTGCTGGTCGTACTCGGTTTTCCGCAGGCTGATGCCCAGCCTGGAACAGATGGGAGACCTGCCCCCATCTGCCAGCACTACCAGGCCGGCATGGAGCTTTGCAGGCCTGTCATTTTCGACAGACAGCTCCAGGCACATACCGGAGGAATCGGGAAGGATATCGACGACCCTGGCGGGAACCAGGTAATCTAATCCTTCCTGCTGACGCAATTCCTTGTCCAGCACATGGCCGAAACAACGATTTTCCACCACGTAGCCAAGAGCAGGCACACCTTCCGAAGCACAGTCCAGCCTGGTCGATCCGAAATGTCCCCGGTCGGACACATGAATGGTGTTTATCGGTGTGGCCGACTCTTCAAGCGATTGCCACAGGCCGATTTCCTCGAGAATCCGGCGACTGCCGAAGGACAGTGCCGTGGAGCGGTCATCGAAACTCGGGGATCCTGGATGACCCGCACCGGCCTGGACCGCTTCGACTACCAGCATCCGGATTCGACCGGGCAACCTGCGCTGCAGCGCCAGGGCGAAGCTGGCGCCTACCATGCCAGCACCGATAACCACCACGTCGTAGTCGCACTCAGGTTTTTGAATGAGCATCTTAACCCAGGGAACCTCTGATCAATTATGGAAGTGGTTCCTTTATCAATGAACCCGCTTGGCCATCAGTGCTTCAATCTGTTCAGCGTCCTTGGGCACGTCCTTGCTCAATACCCGGGGTCCCTTGCGTGTTACCAGGACATCATCCTCAATACGGATGCCTATGCCCCGCCATTTCTTTGCGACTTTTTTATTGTCCGGAGCGATATAGATGCCAGGCTCGATTGTGGTCACCATGCCCGGTTCCAGCAAGCGCCATTTACCGTCGATGCGATAGTCACCGACATCGTGCACATCCATACCGAGCCAGTGACCGACACGGTGCATGTAGAAGTCGCGATAGGCTTCTTTCTTGATGGCCTGGCTCAGTGGTCCCTTGATCAATCCGAGCCGGATGAGCCCCGCGGTAATGACCTTGACGGAGACATTGTGCGGCTCGTCGTAGGCCACGCCCGGCCTGACAGCCTCTATAGCCGCGAGGTTTGCCTCCAGGACAATGTCATAGACAGCCCGCTGTTCCGCGCTGAACACGCCATTGGCCGGAAATGTCCGGGTTATGTCTGACGCGTAGTGCGCGTATTCGCAGCCTGCATCGATCAGCACCAGGTCGCCATCCTTTATTTCCGCTGTATTGGTGTCGTAATGCAGAATACAGGCATTTTCGCCAGCAGCCACGATGGAATTATAGGCCGGATAGCGACTGCCGCTGCGATAAAATTCATGAAGCAGTTCCGCCTCCAACTGGTATTCGAACAGACCCGGCTTGCAGGTCTTCATCGCCCGTTTGTGTCCCCGGGCAGATATTTTCGCCGCCTTCTCCATCAGCCTGGTTTCCTTGCTGCTCTTGACCAGCCGCTGTTCGTGCAGCAGATGATCGAGCACCAGGAACTCGCCCGGCGGACTGATACCCTGGCGCCGGTGACTGCGAACCACCTTGACCCAGTCCATCACCTGCTGATCAAACTGGGGATCCTTGCCCATGGAGTAGTAGACACGCTCCCGCCCCTCGATAAGTCCCGGCAGTATTTCGTTGATGTCTGAAATCGGGAAGGAGTCGTCGATCTGCAGCTCTTCCCTGGCCCGCCGGGGACCCATCAGCACGCCGTTCCACAGCTCCTTTACCTTGTCCTTTTCCTGGCAGAACAAGACCGCCTCACCCTGTTTGCGGCCCGGTATCAGGGCCAGCACCGCCTGCTGCTCGGTAAATCCGGTGAGGTAGTAAAAGTCGCTGTTCTGCCGGTAAGGGTAGTCGGCATCGTTGTTTCGGGTTTTCGGCGAAGCGGCACTGAGCAGGGCAATGCTGTTGGGCTCCATATGGTCCATCAACTCCTTGCGCCGCCTTTTCATTTCTCGGTAATCGACAGTCATACACGTCTCGGTCAGTGACCTGGAATCTACATGAATGGGGGAGCCTAGGATATGCATAACGTCTGTGCAGGTCCACCCGGTGGCTTGCTATTTTTGCGAATTGGATCATTGACCCCCCTTGACGGCGCCACTATAGTTACGATGCACTTAAACAAATTTCGATAAGGTGTTGCCTTTACAGGAATTTAAACCAAAATCCATGGATTCGAGTAATGAGCGAAGAAAAGTTTCAAGCCCTGAACGAGAAGGTGGAATCCCTGATTTCCCTGTGCGTGGAAATGAAACAGGAAAATCAGCTGCTGAAGGCCAATGAGGAAAACTGGCACAGCGAGCGCAGGGAACTTATGGAGAAGAACAAGGTGGCCAAGGCGCGACTGGAATCCATCCTGTCCCGATTGAAAGCATTGGAAGAGACCCAGTAGTCAGGTAGGGTATACAATACCTTCCATTCCTCAGGCGCCGAATAAAAAATTCAACGTGGGAAGCTTTCATGTCCGAAAAAAACACCTCCGTGCAGATCCGCATTCTCGACAAGGAATACCACATCAACTGCCCGCCCTCCGATCAGGAAGCCCTGATGAAATCGGCACGCTACCTGGACGAAAGCATGCGCAAGGTGAAAGAACGGGGCAACATCCATGGCAGTGAAAAAGTTGCCGTGATGGCAGCTCTCAATATCACTTACGAGTTGCTGCAGAAAAATCGCCTGATCAACGAGACCCGGCGGATTAACAACGAACAGATGAGCGCCCTGGAAGACAAGATCGATCAGGCTCTGCAGCGCAGTCGTCAACTGGAAATGTAGGACTGCCCTGCCCGTCCGGTCAGTCACGCTGATTGGCTGGCATCACGTTGCAGGTACAGCTATACTGTTGGACAGAGTTTCCTGGAACATTTGCCAATCAAACGTGTTCTTGAGCCGATATCTGTAATACCGGAGGCAACTCGTTAGATGTTGTTGTGCATGTCCGCTCGACGGAAAGCCTGATTCATCGCGGGAGCCACCACCTGAACCTTTCGGTTCAGGGCAACTTTGATAGCGGTGTTTTGGGGAACTTTCACCCGTTTGCCGTCACCCCCGTGTTTACCTTTGTTCGCCTGCCCATCTGTCATGGCTGAGCCTGATCGTACCCAACGTGCAAGTCTGCGCAAACAGCTGCGTCGTTCCCGCCGCTCCCTGTCGGCGGATGAGCGGGCGCTTAAAACCCGATTGCTGTTTCAGCGGGCTGTTGCCCTGCCCCTGTTCACCCGCTCGGCACGCCTGGCTTTTTATTTCGCCAGTGATGGCGAAATCGATCCCCTGACAATCATGTTAAGAGCCCTGCAGATGGGCAAGCACTGCCACCTGCCGGTGCTCAGCGCCCATCGGCCCGACAAGGTCAGCTTTGCCCCGTTTCACCCGGGGAACAGACTGCGCCCAAACCGCTGGGGAATTCCGGAACCTGACGCCGCTGTCAGCCAACTGGCGCGGCCCTTTTCTCTCGACCTGGTTTTCGTGCCCCTGGTGGGCTTTGATCGGAACTGCAACCGCCTGGGCATGGGCAAGGGGTTCTATGACCGGACCTTCGCCTACCGGCTGCGGACAGACCTGCAGCGCCCACGCCTGGTGGGCCTGGCCTTCGAAGCACAGAAAGTCGACAGCATACCCCTGGGTCCGTGGGATGTTCCGCTGGATGCGGTGATTACCGAAGCGGCCTGCTACAGTCGCCGCTGACGTCACTGCAGGAGTCCTTAACCCGCTGAGCCCGCTGCGGCGGGACTGTCGCCGGCACAGGGGACCGCCTGGTCCGCGGGCTCAGTTTTTATTGTTGATTTTTCAGAATAACGCGCTCTGTGCAACACTGCTGGCAAGCACGCTGACCACAAACAGGGTGATAACCACTACGATCATATCCGGTTTCTTACCCATAGCCCCGCTCCAGTTGGTTTTTTATTAACTCCGTCATGCCATCCCTGGTACTGCATTCCTTTTGTCACAGGATTTAGCGGCGCCCGCCCATGATCCTTTAATAGTTCAAGCAAATCAGTAAATTAGTGTCTTGCCCCCCTATATTGTGGTGCTTCTCTTGCAGACACACTTTCCCTTGGGGTCTGCTCCCGATGCAGCGGATCGCCAATCCGGTGAATGGCGTCCCACTGGCTGCAATTGACCGGGCGGGGCTGTTGTCCGGGACAATTTACTGGCTATACTACTGTATATATATACAGTATTCTGCTTGCAAATGATCCAGCGACCATCGCAACAAAGAAAGACGGTTACACCATAGACAGTTACACCATAGGACAGGTGCACCAGAGACAGTTGCAGCACAGCAGATAACCGGCGGGCAGGCCAGTGACAAAAAAAACCAAAAACCCAGAAGAAGGTGCAGAACCCACGGCTTACCCGGGGCTCATCAACGGTGACGCCGGGGCGTCGCCGGTCACCGCAGCCGGGGCCCCCGGCAGCGGTCTCGATACACGTGGCAATGGTGATGATCCGCTGAACACGCTGCTGGCAGGCAACCCGAGCCTCTGGCGGGGCTGCGACATGGCAGGACAGGGCAACCACGGACTGCCTACCGGGTATCCGCAGCTGGACAATATTCTGCCCGGGCGCGGCTGGCCCCGTAACGCCATTGTGGAAATCATCAGCTATCCGTGGGGCATGGGAGAGCTGCAGCTGCTGATTCCACTGATGCGGGAGGTGGTAAAACAGGGCCACTGGATTCTCTGGGTTTCGCCACCTTACCTGCTCAACAGTCCTGCCCTGTCCCAGGCCGGCGTCAATCCCGAACAGGTGCTGCTGGTCAATCTGGATGCATCCTGCCGGGATGCCCTGTGGAGCATGGAAAAGGCCCTGCAGACCGCCAGCTGCGGCCTGGTTCTGGCCTGGCAGAACTGGCTGCCGGCCAAGGTGGTACGGCGACTGCAGCTGGCGGCTGCCGCCGGCAAGACCCTGGGCATCCTTTTCCAGCACAAAAATAGTAAGCACTCACAACCATCCCTGCGCCTTGAGATAAAGGGGTCTTATCCCGGAAAGCAGACACCGTCAGGGCCTGGGGGTCATCCCGGGTACACGGAAATCACGGTACTGAAGGCCCGGGGTAATTTCCGCCCCCTGTCGGTAAAGCTGAACCTTTACCAGGAAGGTCTGCCGCTGCTGCGGACAGAGCAATACTGACCGGAGGACAGTACCGGTAGCGCCGGTGACTAGCGGATGTAAATCAACCAGGCCAATATTTGCAACACATTGAAAACACAAGGATAAGAAGCATGAAAGAACCCGTCGAACCCACCCTGCAGCTGCCGCTACCCGGTTCGAGCCCCCTGAAAAAAGGCCAGGTGGTGCACCTGTCCAGCGCCGCCAGGCAGCCGCTGCCCGCCAACCACCGGGGGAACCGGGGGCGCGATGGCAGCCCTGAGCCAAATAACAGCCCTGAGCGAAATAACAGCCTTGAGCGAAATAACAGCCCTGAGCGAAATAACAGCCCTGAGCCAAGCAACAGCCTTGAGCGAAACAACAGCCCTGAGCCAAGCAACAACTCCCGGCAAGCTGACGGCCCCGGGCAGGAAAGCAACCGGAAACCCGGAAAAAAACCGGACGGCCTCTGGTATGCCCTCTACCTGCCAGGCTTTTCCCGGTTACCGGAAGCGGTCTGCCGGCAACACCTGGAGCTGCTTGCACAACTGGCAACAGAAGTCAGCTCCGGTGTCAGTTTTCATCCCTGCGCCCTGGTCCTGGAAATACGCAGCAGTCTGCGCTACTTCGCCGGCATCGACAATTTACATGAAACCCTGTCGGCCCGCATTCTGCAGCAGTTACAGGAATGGCAGCTGCCGACGCTGTTCCATTACGCTGCCAGCCCCACCGTCAGCGGCAGCCTGTTGCTGGCACGGGGCGGCTGTAACCTGCTGGTTTATCGGCGGAGCAACCTGCGCTCCGCCCTTGGCCGGCTTTCCACCGATGTACTGGATCTGGAGCGGGAACAACGCCGCCGCCTCCACAACATGGGAGTCCGGCGTCTGCAGGACCTGTGGCGACTGCCCGCCGAGGGCCTGCACAAGCGCTTTGGCAGCCGGTTTGTCAATCAGCTGCACCAGGCATTGGGGGAGCGACCGGAACCACAGCAGCATTATCAGCCGCCACCGGCTTTCAACAGCAGCTATGACCTGCCCTGTGAAGTGGAGAATACCGGGCTGCTGCTGCCGGTACTGGAAGAGTTTCTCGCCCAGCTGGTGGATTTTCTCCGGCGTCGGGATCTCAGCACCAGCCGGCTGGTGATTTCCCTGGTACACGAACAACAACGCAATACCGACATCACCCTGGGGCTCCGACAACCCAGCCGTTGCCGTCACCACCTGCAGCAGCTAGTGGAGATCCAGCTTCACAACCTGGTCATCCCGGCACCGGTGGTGGCGGTAAGAATGCAGGTGACCCGCTTCGATGCCTACCTGGGAACCTCCGGCAAGTTGCTGGCAGAAGACGATCGTGCCGTTACGGCAAACGTTACCAACGCCGCTGAACCAGGTAACCGCACCGCTGACCGCCATGGCCATTACCGGGACGACCGCCTTGATCTGTTCCTGGACCAGCTACTGGCCCGGATAGGGGGACAGAATATTCGCAGAATAGGCAACGTGGCCGAACACTGTCCGGAATACGCCACCCGGCAGCTGGATTCACTGCAGGCGCCGGACCGCGGGAGTCAGCGCGTCTGCCCCTCCAACCCGCGACCCTTGTGGCTGCTGCCCGAGCCGCGATTATTGCAGATCAGCAACGGCAAGCTCTACCACCACCGCCCCGTCAGTATCCTGAGCGGACCGGAACGCATCGAAAGTCGCTGGTGGTCCGGCACCGACATCCGCCGGGACTATTACGTGGCACGGGAGGACAGTGGCAGTCGGCTATGGATTTTTCGGGAGAAAACCGGCGGGCGGCACTGGTACCTGCACGGTATTTTCGCCTGAAAGCGGGAAGCAGAAAGAAGGAAAGCAGGTAGAAGGAAGGGAAGCCGGGAAGGAAGAAAGCCTACAGCCTGCCTGTTTATTACCTTTCATTCCACTTCAACCAGGAGTCCATCCATGGCGCGAAATCCCATTGACTGGTTTGAAATCCATGTACAGGACCCGGACGGCAACCTGATTGGTCTGCATTCCAACCGGTGACGGCGACTCCGTCCATTCCACGGAGTAGTGCCTGCCAGGTTCAGTGCGAAATCACGCTCCCTGACAACTGAAACGGCGCCTGGCCACGGACACAACGGTAATCAATCCAGCGCAGCATCAAGCTCCTGCCTGCGTGCGCCAGCCATGATACCCGAAAAAGCGTAATTGCCTTCGTGGCAGGCGTACTCATAGATAACCTCTCCGTCCGGCTTGCGGTTCAGGGCCAGTTCGCCGGTCCAGGGTTGACTGTAGGTCAATGGATCGTCGATGGTGAAGGCATACCTGATCTTGTCCGGTCCGACAAGGTCGAAGCGTTCTGTAATGACCGTCTGCCCTGAACTGCCACGAAAGGATTGCTGCGGATGAAAATTCCTCGTGCTGACCACCAGGGTGTCGCCCTCCCAGTACCCTACCGAGTCACCCATCCACTTTTCCAGGTCGCTGTCACGGTGATCCTTGTCGATGGGGATAATTCGCGCGTCGTGGACCATTTCAACCAGAATCATCACGTGACTGTCGGTCTGCACGATCTGGTAGTTATTGTTATAAAGCGTCGGCATCATCGGTGGCCCGGATCCGGAACTGAACGTCAACAGGCAGCGTTCGGCCAGTGGCCTTAATTCAATGGCATCGTAGGGCTCCACCCCGTCTCGCCCGCGCCATTGCGCGCGCAGGCTGTTGTCCAGGCGCTGACCACCGAGATACGGTATCTGACCATTGGCTGGATCGACGATAATGGAAGTCCGGTATTGACCATTGATTTCGATGGCCTCATCGCGGGGGTCCCACCAGAAACTGTTGTATCCCAGGTTCGCGTTGCCGTCGGTGGGTGGACCACGCTCAGGATCGACGGCCTGACCTGCCCTATCGTAGCGGTCCCGCCACTGCTGCATCTGTGCAGCAGCTTCCTCCGCTGTAAGAAACCCCTTGTCACCGAATTCAACCGGTCGCTCCAGAGGTGTCTGGGTGGCATTGGACCAGATGCCCTGCAAATCGGGCCTGCCGTCCGGCGTTCGAGGAATGGTCCACTCCTGGGCTGTTGCAGATATCGCTGTCAGCATCAGGATGGTGATTGTACACAGGGAATTTGTAGACGGCATCGACGACCTCCGCTTGAGCATCGCAGCCACCCCCGGACAGCGCTTTCAAATGGCCCGGATTGTCCACCTGGCCAGGTGAATCTCCGGCAGTAAGCCGGGGGCAGGGGTTGCAGTAAGACTACTCCCTGTGATGGTACAGGATAAAGCAGGCACAGATAAATAGGCTTTGGCGCTATTATTAGTTAGACAGCTATGGACAACCACGGTAATTTACCGTTGAAACAAACCCTGGACTTAAGAGGCCTCTGATAAATGATACCGGGCGATAAAACATCCAGTTCAGGACGCAGTACCACTTGCCGAAGCCGTCGTGACCAATTAGTTCAAACAGTCCTGACACTGGCAACGCTGTTGTCATTGAGTTCCCCGGTGCTTGCACAACCACGCTGTGAAACGGTGCTGTTTGACGAGAGATTCAGGCTCTCCTCAACGTTTCCGGGCAAGTTTGCGGTAGTATTTACCAGGTCGTCTATTGAACTGGCACCGGGGGACAGCCTGTATTATGAACTAGGACTGGAGCCGGAAAATGACGGTTACATCGACATTGACGTCAGCATCTACAAGGATTCTCAAACAAACCTGGTTTTTTTCGATACCATCAACCTGGATGATACCGGACCGCCGAACGGGCAGTTCCTGATAGAAAGCAACGGACTGTACTTTGTGGAATCTGTTGCAAGCGGAGCCTATGGTGCCGCCGGTTTAGCCAGTATCAGCGTGGTCGCAAATCACGGTTGCGAAACCGAGAGTCCAATACCCGCGAATACCTTCGATCAGGAAACTGAGCTGCTTAACCTGAAAATTGCCACGGACGATGCCAATTACAGCCTTTCCTTCACGGTGGATACCGAAACCACTCCGACAATACAAGGATTGGCACAAAGTCTGGAAGTGCTTGCCACGCGCAGCGAAGATTTCGCTTCTTTTGATGATTCCACGGGCAGGCTATTGATTCCCGGCATTTACATAGATGGAGCGCTTGCCTTTCGAAATGTAATTTTCGTGCTGAAGGATGCCGAGCAGCTGACCCTGGAACTGGAATCTCTGGAATGACAGCTTTCAACGCGGCGTAATGCGTTGTTCTCTGCGAGACACCCGTAATAGAAAGAATACACTAAGATGTTTAATCGATCCCTGCTACTGCTTTTTCTATCAATACTGATCGTTCCACCAGTCCTGGCAGACGAGATTGCCAGGAGGATTCTTCCCCTGCGCGACCAGGCGGAAGTCCAGGATAGCGTCCTCAGGGAAAGGCTTGACGTACTGGTTCCCGAATTGATGCGCCGCACAGGAATAGATGCCTGGGTTTTAATCGCCCGGGAATACAACGAGGATCCGGTTCTCAAGACCATGCTCCCGGCGACCTGGTTAAATGCTCGCCGCCGCACAGTGCTGATGTTTCTCGATCATGGCCCGGAACGAGGCGTGGAACGTATGGCAGTGGCGCGTTATGCTGTTGGCGACCTGTTCCCCGGGGCATGGAATCCGGACGAACAACCGGACCAGTTCAAACGTATCGCGCTATTGCTCCAAGAGTTCGATCCCGCCAGGATAGGCCTCAATTTCTCCGACAATTTTGCCCTTGCCGATGGTATTACCTATTCGGAATACCGGGACTTCAGCGCTGCACTGCCGGTTGCTCTGCGCAATCGTATCGTGTCGGCAGAAGCGCTGGCGGTGGGCTGGCTGGAAACACGGACCGCGGCGGAAATAGTACTCTACAGAGAGGTTGTGGAAATTGCCCATGCTGTCATTGCGGAGGGGTTTTCCAGTGACGTGGTCAAACCGGGCATGACCAGTATCGAGGACCTCCGGTGGTGGTTCCGGCAGCGCGTCAATGACCTCGGCCTGGACACCTGGTTTCACACCAGCATCGAAGTTGAACGCTCGGACTACGCGGTGATGACGATTGCGGAACAGGGCCTGGATCCGGCGTTGCTGTACCGGGGAGATCACGTACACATTGACTTCGGCATCTCCTATCTCAACCTGCATACCGACACTCAGCAGAATGCCTACATCCTGCGCGAAGGCGAGGATGATGTGCCCCCGGCATTGAAATCCGCCCTGCAGGCGGGAAATGACCTGCAGGACATTCTTACCGCGAACTTCCAGTCTGGTCGCACCGGCAATGAAATCCTGGATCGAACCCGTCGACAGGCCCTGGAGCGGGGAATCGGACCCATTATCTACAGCCACCCTATCGGCCTGCATGGACACGCCGCGGGTACGACTATCGGCTTGTGGGATGCCCAGGATGGCGTGCCGGGAAGCGGCGACTATCCCATGCAGGCCAATACTGCCTACTCCGTAGAATTGACGGCACTGGTGGACTTGCCGTCGTGGAGTAGCGAACCATTCCGTATGAAGCTGGAGGAAGACGGTTTCTTCGACGGCCACGATTTTGAGTACCTGGCGCCGCGGCAGACCGAATACCATGTCATCCGACCCGACGGGCGATGATGGGGAAGCCTGAACACACGCTGACGATGTCGCCAGTGAATACCGACATGAACCCCCCAATGCTGCCGGCGGTTGATAGTCCGGCCTCCGCGGACTGGCAGAGACCGGGATAAATCCGTGAACATCACCCTGCTGGCAAACCGCGATGTAGCCAGTTGCCTGGCACTGAACCTGCTGCTGCCACGGCTGGATGGACACAACTGCACGGTATACCTTTCCAGCCAGGTAGGCGGATCAGGCAGCAGGCCCCCGGCACTGCAACATCTGGCTTTTTACGAGCAGGGGCTGTTCAATGACCTGTTGTTTCCCTTGCTGGACAGGCAACCGGTGCAGCCCGCCTCACTGAAGACTTTCACCGGCCTGGGCAACCTGATCGGCTCACCGGTAACTACCCTGAACCGGATAAACAGTGGCATCGACCATGAGCGATTCCTGGCCTCCGCACCCGACCTGGTTTTGTCAATCCGTTACGGTACTATTCTGAAGAATGCCGTCATTGCAACGCCTCGCCATGGCGTGTTGAATCTCCATTCGGGACTTTTGCCAGGCTATAAAGGGGTGATGGCGACGTTCCGGGCCCTGGCCAACGGTGAGGCACAGGTTGGCACCACGCTGCATCGCATTGTCGACGATAACATCGACACCGGTCCGGTGCTGGGTACTACCCTGCTCGATGTCAATCACTCCAGGTCCTATCTCTGGCATGTGCTTACCCTGTACGAACAAGGCGTAGCCCTGATCCATCGTGCCGTGGAGGCGATCTCTGGTGGCACACCCCTTGTCGATCATCCGCAGGCTGAAGGCGGTGCCTACTACAGCTTTCCCACTGAAGCCGAACTGGCGGCATTCGATGCCATGGGAAAATCCCTGGTCGAGCCCGCCGATATTCTGGAAATCGCCCGGAAATTTATGACTGACCAGGCTTTCCCCAGGCTGGATGAGTAACTTGAACAGGGCACAGGTACACCGGCAGTACCAGGATTGCCGGACTCCCGGCATGGCGGTAAAAAATTCAATCAGCCTGTAACTGTTACCTGCCTGGACTTGCATAAAGAGCCCCCCCAGCTTTCCTGCGGGACCCGGGAATAAAGGGCTGTCGACAGTGTCCGGCGCTGTTGGCATGCTATTCGCATCATTCAGGGCGAGCAAGTAAAAAGGCTTTCCAACTAACCAATGTGGAGGAATTGCTATGCTGACCTGGGCTATCACTTTTTTTATCATCGCGATTATTGCTGCCCTGTTCGGGTTTACCGGGATCGCTGGAGCAGCATCCGGAATCGCGCAACTGCTGTTCTTCGTATTCGTTGTGCTGCTGGTTATCTCGCTGATAGCTAACGCCATGCGCGGCAAGCCACCGGTTTAGGAACGGATATATCAAAATAAAGCATGTAATGGGTGCCTGGATAGGGTACGCTGTCAGGAACTGCGGCAATATCCCGCGCCAATTTTTTAGCATTGCAAACTGCATAGGAGTAAACGATGAAACGCATACTAGCACTGGCATTTACAACAATTTTTGCTGTAACCGCCTGTGAGCAGGATGGTCCAGCCGAACGGCTGGGTGAAGATATCGATGAGGCAGCCAGTAGTCTCCAGGGCTCTGCCAGCGATGCAGCAGATCGGCTGCAGGACGCCGCCTCGGATGTCGGCAACAGCATCGAGGACGCAGCAACCGATGCCGGTAACGCCATCGAGGACGCCTGCGAAGATGCTACGGATTCAGACTGTTAAGCCATACCGGCACAATAAACGGTAATAAAAAAGGCGAGAACCATGGTTCTCGCCTTTTTTCGTCCAGCCTGTCTCGCAGGATCAGGGGGCGAGTCGCGGTACGAACCTGGTCATTCCCTGGATAGGACCAACCTCACCGGCGTATACATTCCCGTCTTTATCGACGGTTACCCCTTCACCCATGGAACCAACCCCACCCATTCCGGAGGAACGTTCCGGGGAAACATGTTCTGGCACGAAGTACAGAACCTGGCCGTTTCGGGCATTACCTACCCGCAGCCCCTTGCGCCAGCCGCCAGGGTTATAGTTCGGGTCAGATTCCGAGTCAATGGCATACAGCATGTCGTTGCCGGGATCGATGTGCAATCCACTGATGCGGCTGAACTGGTACCAGGTATCCAGCCATTCACCATCCTGGGTGAAAATCTGGATACGATTGTTACCGCGGTCCGCCACGAACAGTCGACCCTGTGAATCCATCGCCAGGGAATGCGGTGAACGGAACTGGCCATCATCCCAGCCGAATTCACCAAACGATCCTACGTAGGTGCCGTCAGGCTCCCAGATAGTAATACGGCTCTTGGCATTGGGACCTGGTTCGTTCTGAAACTGGGCTCCATGGGTTTCGGCGATAAAAATACGTCCGTTGGGAGCTACCAGCACATCGTTGGGATCCGTCAGGTGAGTGGGTGGATCACCGGTTTCACCGGGAGTGCCGATGGTCAGCAACAGCTCACCGTCCGGGCTGAACTTGAGAACGGCACTGCCAATATCGGCAGCTGCGGGGTTTTCACGCAGTTCGTTCTGATTCGCAACCCGGGCATCGGCAATCCAGATATTACCCTGGTGATCCACATCCATGCCATGTGGCCAGAGAATCTGGCCGGCACCAAGCTGCGCGACCACGCGACCCGTCGGGTCAAGCTTGACGATAGGGTTGATATCCGGGGTTGTTGCACAGGAATTGGTTCCGCAGCGATCACCGGCCCAGATATGTACACCATCAACATCCACGTCGACGGCACTGACGGAACCCCAGCTGCGGCCATCAGGCAGAGTGCCGAAATTACGCTGGGTTTCATAGGGGTTTGGCAGATTGTTTACCGGCTGCTGACCGGCATGCGCTTCGGGCTTGCCGGTTACGGCCATGGACCCGGGCTGCGCCATTGCACTGCCGACTGCCACGGATAATGCAAGGCCTGCCAACCCGGCCCTGACCAGCGAACTCGAAGTGGCCTTACTGTTCTTTATCATTATGACTTCTCCTGAACTACTTTAGGGTGTTCACCAATTCAAACACAGCCGCCGGGCCAGCTGGCTGGCCGGCCTCCGGCGGAACCTGAGAACATGGACTGAAGGAATATCATTGTCAAGGCGGAAGGAACCGCCGGGTAAAGGTGAACATACCCTGGCATTCAGGCGAGTTCACTGACGAGGCGCCCTGCCGCCGGATCGACATCTCCGCTACCGGCCAGACTGCCGCATGGGTAGGGTATTCAACCAGTCCAGGTCCGCCTCCAGCGGCGTATTGCCAGCGGGCATACCGTTGCTGTTGAAAATGTGGGCCATCAGCGACGTCACCTCGCTATTGCCCAGGCTGCCGGGCTGGTCCATGGGCATGGTGTTGGCGATCCGGTAATAGAGGGCGCTGGCAGGCACTTCGGACCAGACCGCGTTAAACATATGGCCGGAGAATTCCTGGATGCTGTGGCAGCGCTGGCAATGGGTAGTGAACAGACCTTCGCCACGTTGCGCCTGTGCCATGGTAAAGATGCCGTCCAGTGTCGATTCGGGTTCCGGTTCCCCACAGCCGATCAGCAGCATCAGTGCGGAACCGGATACCGCCAGCTTGACCCACGGTGACATTGGATTACGGCCTCGGTGGATAATCGAACTGCAAAGCAGGCGGGCAGGTGCTGCCGCTTGCGTCGCCGCGGACCCAGTCCGCCAGTGCCTGACGCTCCGGATCATCCTGGGAATACCAGCGACGCCCGCCGTTGTGCATCAGGTCCCCCCCGGCATTCGGGTGCAGCGGCTTATGCAGAAAACGGGTGCTGTCAGGTCGACCGGGATCGATGAGATAGAGCAGGCTCTGAAATGCCTGTTGGGACTGCTCCATGGTCCAGTAGCTGTTTTCCGGCGGCGGCACGGCGAATTCACCACTGTGGCACTCGGCACAGGGCATGGCATTTTCCAGCGGATTGACAAAGACAGGTTGTACGCAGGAACGGAAAAACTCGAAATCCACTGCCACCGCCGGCTCGGCGGTGGCATCCGCTGAGCCGGTAGCGATCCATTCGGCGATGGCACGGTATTCTGCATGATCCGTGGAATCCCAGAAGATTCCCCCGGAGTGCCGTTCACCACCGGCTGCCGGGGCCAGCGGCGCCAGCAGCAGTCGGCTGGTTTCCGGGGCACCCGGATTGACCAGCATGGCGACATTCTGGAAATTCTGCCAGGACTGGTCCTCGGTCCAGAAAACGTTGCCATCTTCCAGCGTCAGGGCCTGTAATCCCAATGGTGCATTGGCCTGCACCGTGTGACAGGCAACACAGGAGGTATCAGAGCCCACGAAACCACCCCGATGGCGTTGAAAAATCGGTTCAACCACTTCCCGATAGAACTCGAAATCAAGGCCCTTGGTGGCCTGGGCGCTGGCGGAACTGGTGCCGTCGGCAGCGGTGGTCGCAACCGTTGACGTAGACTCCTGCTCACCGCAACCCGCCAGAAACAGGGCCAGAAACAGTAGCAGGATATGCCTTTGCCAATCACTTGCCCGGCATGCTGATGTGTCGGTCATCATCGAACTTCTCCTTCCCAGTCATTCGGCATGATGGCCGTGAATATCCGTTTCGGGGCCTGGCCGACCGGAAAGCGACGGACCACCTCACGGGTCTGCACATCAACTACGGCTGTTTCATTGTGACCGGAAACGCCAACCCAGAGATACCGACTGTCGGGCGTGGTGGTTATCCAGGCCGGATTGCCGATATACACCCGTCCCAGGTACTCATAATCGGGGAACGAGTATCCGTAAATGTGTGACGTGGCACGACTTGAATGCCAAACCTGGCTCTGATCGGGAAGCACGACAACTCCGTGACTGGGTGCACTCTGGATGCCGTCGGCAGTCTGGTCCGTACGGTACCAGGAATCTTCCGGTGGACTGACCTTGTTCATCAGCTCCTGGGTGTCCCAGTCATACTCCCAGAACCCATGCCAGCCACCCACGTTAACCAGCAGGGAACGGGTGGATCCATCGGGATTGGTGGTAAAGGTAATGGGCCGCACTCCACCAACAAAGGGATTCTGTGAGTAGGGAATCGACAGTTCCCAGGCCACCTCGTCGGTCTCGGTATCGATGGCGATAATTTCACTGGCACCGATCATGCCGCCAACGGCATAACGACCGTCGGGCGTCACAAAGGTATTGTGTACTCCACCACCGGTCTCGATATTGGCAATTACCTCGTGGGTGTCCATATCGATTACCTGGATCAGAGGCTCGGCAATAATGGCCACGTAAACCTTGCGGGCACGCATACTGGCCGACAGGTTGTGGGGGCCGTTAGCCAGCTGAATTCGATCAACGATTTCCAGTGTGCGGGTGTCCACCACGTCCACGGTATGATCATGTTCGTTGGTAAAGTAGTAGTAGGTACCGTCGGCATGCACCGTGGCGCCGTGGTTATGGGGCAGGTTGTTGATATAGCCAACCTGTTCCATGGTGGCCGGATCGAATACATAAACGTCGGTTCCGGCTGAATTGGTCTGCAGTATCCGCACCGGACGGTCGGTCATCGGACCGGCAACAGAGTCCATCTGGTAGGTCTGGGCGGCGGCGGGCAGGCTGAGCAGACCGGTGAGCAACAGGCTGCAGCGAATCACTTTGTTCACAGGGACCTCCGGGTATTTTTAATTGTCAGGTTTGTGTGAATCAGCACTTTTACTGGTCGATTCCTGATCGTCGAACATAGCACCCCACACCGAAGCCCGCAACAAATATGGGCTGTTGCAGGACCGGGTCAGCCGGATAAGCCGACGCCGGTTCCGGTGCGGTCACCACACCGGGCTCAACCCGCAATAACAACAGTGCCGGGTCAATTTCCCGGGAACGCATCCGGCATGCCTTTCCCCCACTCCTGCCGGATTTTCAGCGCACAGGTAATGACGTCCCACGCCAGCACCAGTATCCACAGTCCCAGTATCCAGCTGGTCAACACTGCCGCACTGATACTCGGCTGAAAGTCTGGTGCAATCTGTGTCATTACCCGGGAAAAGGCGTCACCGTCGATACCCAGGCAAATTAACGCGCCGACGATCACCACCGAGTCCGCTATCATGATCAACAGGTGTTTGACCGTGGTCCAATGGGGCTGAAACATCAGCCAGATATAGACCGGGAGGGTAATCAGAACCTGCAGTTTCAGCCACAGGACAAAAGTGTAAAGGCGATTGTCGCCTTCCCCCAACAGCACGTCCACAGAATGGGCGACCGGCACCTGGCTGAGAATGACCAGCCAGGCCAGCAGGAAGAATACCGCCACTGCCGAGGAAAACAGCGGCTCGCGGCGGGCGTTTTCCGCCGGCAGCCGTTGCGGATCCCAGTCAACCAGCCAGTCCCTGGTTTGCAGGTAACGGTCTGCCAGATGAAAGCCGATGGTGGTCAAGGCAAAGTAGAACAGGCCAATGTCCAGAAAGTCACCGATACGGAACTGTAACCAGGTCTCTTCCCTGCCGCTGAGATAGTAGCCGGTCACGGAAACTGCATACAGCGCCAGCAGGATAATAACTAGGTAGCGGATTACCAGCGCGTACAGCGGAAACAGCGACTCGCTGATCAGGCTTCCGCCACCCCGATAGGCCGCGGCCACTTTGAACGGGTGACCGAAACTCTTCAGCAGCTCCAGCATTTCCTGCTGTTCCAGTTTACGACCCAGCTGTCGTTCCCGGTCCTCCACCTGCTCATGCAACAGCGAAGCGATTTCCTCGGCCACATCACTGCGATTGGATTCCGGCAGGAAAAGTCTGATTTGTGCAACATAGCGTCCAATCCAGTTCATTACATGTTCTCCTCGATATAGGCAATGGCCCCGTTGAGGACCTGCCATTCCTGGCGCAGGTCGGCAACAACCGCCCGGCCTTCGTCTGACAGCTGGTAATACCGACGCCGACGGCCTTCGGCAACGGTCCAGCGACTCTGCAGCAAGCCGTGGGATTCAAGGCGGCGCACCAGGGGATAGAGGGTGCCCTCCTCGATGTCCAGGCCTGCCTCAAGCAGCAGTTTTCGCAGGGAGTAGCCGTAATGTTCCTGCTCCAGAACCTGCAGAACCGCCAGGGCGATTACTCCCCGACGCAGTTCCAGGCGCATAGCTTCTACGCGGTCCGGCATGGATTTTCTCCCTTATACTGTGTGACGCACAGTTTATACTGTGCGGGATACAGTATTGTCAAGGTAGTTTCGCAGCGTACCGGAAATAAAGACCACGACGGCGTTGCAGTTGTGACCGCCGGACAACAGTGATTCAGCAATCAAGAATTCAGGGGCAGTATGGCAATGAGACCGTAGAACTGGCCCCCATGGGCGGCCGGAACGTGTTCCGGAACGTTTTTTCAGAAACCAAGCTTGCGCAGGATGCGTCCCGGCAAACCCGGAGAAAGCCGGCGGCGCAGGCGGGGAACTGCCGCGGCGGAGCGGGGAATCCAGATCGGGTCGCGAAAGTGAATGCTGTCTTCGCTACTCATCATCGGTGTGCAGTACCGGCAACCCTCGAAAAAATAATGGGTTACCTGGGAGTGCCGGGTGCGGGCAGGATCCCGGCGGGGAGCACCACCGTGGAGCAGGTTGGCGTGCCATATCAATGCCTCGCCCTTGCGCAACAGGCCATAATGTGGCTCCAGACCCTGTTCCCTGATCAGGTTCTGCACGCAGCGCTCGTAGTCCTTGTAGTACTCGTAGCCGTTACCCAGGCCAAAATCCTGCATGCTGTATTCCGGCAGCCGGTGGCTGCCGGGGTAGTAGATCAGCGGTCCATTGGTATCGTCCATATCCTCCAGCGCCACCCAGACGCCGGCCATGTAGCCTGAGGGAATGGAATTGAAATGGATGGTATCGGAGTGGGCCAGCTGCGCAGTGCCCACCGGGAAGTTCAGCGTCTGAAACGGCAGTGGCGTCCGGCCGAACAGCTGCTGTAAAGCGCCCAGTATCTGCGGATTCACTGCCAGCTGCCGGACCTCGTCAACCGTCAGCCAGATGTCCTGCAGCCGGGTGGAAAGTGCCGGATTCTGGCGAAACTCTTTTGGATAATAGGGGTAAACCCTGGTCTTGATACGCTCAATCAGATCAGCGTCAAGGTCGAAATTCACCACCAGGAACCCCCGGTCCCGGAATTCCTGTTTCTGGGCGCTGCTGAGAATTTCTGCTGTCGTGGTGTCCACTGCGGTATCGGAAGAATAATTTCGTCGGGCTGACATCGGGTTCGAATTCCGGAACCATTGGTTACTACCATGCGTATTCAGCACGAGTCCGCAGTGGGTTCCGACGCTTAATCACGCGCCAATAGTGGCCAACTCCATGACAGGCGCGACAATATCGAAGGTTCCTTTTAAGTTACTCAACAGTTGCTACCAGTCTGCTATTTTAAGAAACCTCTGATGAATTATGGAAGTGTTTTGTCAATCAGCGGTTCCTTGCGTTGTAAGCCAACGCCGAATCCGCAGGGGAACTGCGCCATCGCCAACCCTGTCGATCTCCTCCGTTGCGCAGGCGGATACGTTTCAGTTACAGGCGCCGGGAAACGGCAATCCGGGCAGATACCGCCCCTTGCCGGGACAGATGATAGCGAATAACTCAGGCGTTGACAGCAGGGAGCCACAACAACTGAACCGTAGCTGCGCAGGTCAAATCCGGTCAGGACGTGGACGACTGGGGTGATGATCGGGACCACCACCGGTTGATCCACAGCGCCACCAGCAGCACACCCGTGCCCGCCGTCAACCGCAATACGTTGGCATCCTGGTTCCACAACAGCAGGTTGACCAGCAGACCAGCTGGAATGACCGCGTTGTTCATCACGGCCAGGTTGCCACTGTCCACCTTCGATGCACCGTAATTCCAGAGAAAGTAACCGGCCCCGGACGCCACCAGTCCCAGCCACAGAATAACTGCCCATTGGGCGGGCTGGTCCGGGTAATCCGCCTGACCGAACAGCAGCCATGCCGGGACTGTCACCAGCGCGGCACCGACGAAAAACCAGCCAAAGTGATGGTGTTGATGAGCTGCCGGATGCTGTGCCTGCAGGTACTTGTACAGCACCTGGCCCGCGGCAAAACAGACGTTGGACGCCTGCACGATCAGGAACCCCCGCCAGATATCACCGCCAGGCTGATCATAGCGGATTATCGCGGCGCCGATCACGGCCAGCAACGCGCTGAGCGCATAGCCGGGATGAAAGCGCCGGGACAGGAGGTCATGGATGAGCGTGACGTAGACCGGCGTGAAAATGGTGAAAATCAGGACTTCCGGTACCGACAACAGCAGAAAGGACCGGTAGTAAAACAGGTACATCAGTCCCAGCTGAATCGCGCCTATACCCATCAGTTGCAGGGCCAGGGACGACCGTGGCGGATGACGCACCATCCACGGCAGAAAGACCAGTACCGCCAGCAACACCCGGGACATGACGGCAAAGTAGCTGTCAACCTGGCCGGACAGAAATTCACCGATCAGGCTGAAGGAGAATGCCCACAGCGCGGTTACCGTCCACAGGTAGACCATATCCCGATACTCCTGACTGAAAAAGTCGCTTATGGTGCAGGAAAGACCAACTGGAATCCAGTGGGGCAGTGTCGATCAGGGCTTCAGGTAAAGTCCCGGGAGGACAGCTGCATGGCTCCCAGCCAGTGGCTCAGGTCCACCAGTTCGCTGGCAATGAGGTGTGTGACACCGTCGCTGTGCTGCACGTGTCCGGCCACCCCCAGCAGGCTGGCCTGACGCACTATCGGACGCTGTCTTTCCCCCAGGGCCGGCCAGATCACCACGTTGATAAAACCGGTTTCATCTTCCATGGTTATAAAAGTGACACCTGATGCTGTCATGGGGCGTTGTCGGCAGGTGACAATGCCGGCGGCCTTCACAAAGCTGTCATTTCCTGTTGCTGCCAATTTCTCGGCACGGCTGACCTGGCAGGTATCCAGTCGATCCCGGAGCAGCGCCAGCGGATGACGGCGCAGGGTAAATCCCGTGGCACCATAATCCGCCATGATATTCTGGCCCTCGGAGGCCACCGGCAGCAATACCTCGACATCGGCCTCGTGGTCGAACTGCGGGTCAGCAAAAAAACTGCCAGGCTGGTCAACGTGCCTCCTGCCCGCCGCAACAGTCCGACTGCCCTGATCCCGGGCCTCCCTGCGACCGCCCTCCCCGGAAGGGGATGGAGAGGCACCGCCCTGACGCCATGCCGACGCGGTGTCAGTTCCCGCGGCATACCAGTAGGCACGATGGCGGTCACCGCTGAGCCCGCGCAGCGCATCGGCAGCCGCCAGCGACTCCAAGTCCTTTTTACCGATACCGCTGCGAAACACCAGGTCCTGCACACTGGTAAAACGATTACAGAAAGCGCCAGGCGGCTTATCCTGAGGTATCGCTTCGACGGCCATGACCGCCGACGGCGCCTGGCGGGCCTCGGCAATGGCCAGGGCACCGGCTTCCGAAAGACCTTTCACCTGGTTGAAACCGATGCGCAGGGCCGGACCAGGGTTTCGGGTAAAGTCAGGATCACCCCGTCCGTGGTCCGCCTGATCGCCTGTTTCCAGGGTACAGTCAGGAAAACTGCTGTTTACATCCACCGGTAACACCCTGACGCCGTGACGTCGGGCATCCTGAATCAGCTGGGCGGGGGCGTAAAACCCCATGGGCTGACTGTTCAGCAACGCACAGCAGAACGCCGCCGGGTGGTAACACTTGAGCCAGGAGGAGACGTAGGCTATCAGGGCAAAACTGGCGGAGTGGGATTCGGGAAAGCCGTAATCACCAAACCCCTGGATCTGACGGAACAGCTGCCTGGCAAAGTCCAGCTCATAGCCCCGCTCCAGCATGCCGTTGATCAGCCTGTCCCGGTACTGCTCCAGCCCCCCCTTGCGTTTCCAGGCCGCCATGGCACGACGCAGCTGATCCGCCTCGCCGCCGCTGAAACCCGCTGCCACCATGGCCAGCTGCATTACCTGCTCCTGGAAAATCGGTACTCCCAGGGTGCGTTCCAGGGCATTCTTCACCGCTTCGCTGGGATAGGTGACGGCCTCCCGGCCGCTGCGCCTGGCCAGGTAGGGGTGCACCATGTCACCCTGTATCGGGCCAGGTCGCACTATGGCAATCTGGATAACAAGATCGTAATAGTTGCGCGGCTTCAAGCGCGGCAGCATGCTCATCTGGGCGCGCGACTCTATCTGGAAGACCCCCACCGTGTCGGCTTCACCCATCATGTCGTAGACCCTGGGGTCCTCCGCCGGGATTTTCTGCAGGGTCAATTCCGCCCCGCTGTAGCTGCTCACCAGCTTCAGGCACTTCTGCACGGCGGTAAGCATGCCCAGGGCCAGTACATCGATTTTCAGCAGGCCCAGGGATTCCAGGTCGTCTTTCTCCCACTGGATGACCGTGCGTTCCGCCATGGCGGCATTCTCGATGGGAACCAGGTGCGACAGCGGCCCCTGGCTGATCACGAACCCGCCTACATGCTGGGACAGGTGGCGGGGAAAGCCGATAAGCGTCCGGGCCAGGTAGACCAGCTGCCGGATGCGGGGATCGGCATGGTCGATACCGGAATCGGACAACTGTTCTTCCAGGTCCTCTCCCCACCAGTAGATGGACTTCGATATGGCGTCCAGCAGTTCGCTGTCCAGTCCCAGCACCTTGCCCACATCGCGAATCGCGCTGCGGGAGCGGTAGGTGATCACCGTGGCCGCCAGGGCAGCCCGGCCCCTGCCGTACTTGCCGTAGATATACTGGATGACCTCCTCGCGGCGGGCGTTTTCGAAATCCACGTCGATGTCCGGCGGCTCATCCCGTTCCCGGGAAATAAACCGCTCGAACAGCACCGCCACCCGGGCGGGATCCACCTCGGTAATGCCCAGGCAGTAGCATACTGCCGAATTGGCGGCAGAGCCCCGGCCCTGACAGAGGATCTGCCGGCTGCGGGCGTAGGCCACCAGGTCGTGGACGGTGAGAAAATAGTGCTCGTAGCCCAGCTCCTTTATCAGGGCCAGCTCGTGTTCGATGATATTGCGAACCTTTGGTGCGGCGCCGTCCGGCCAGCGTCGCCGGATGCCCTCCTCGGTCAGTTCCCGGAGCCAGCCATGGGGCGTGTAGCCTGCCGGCACCAGCTCACGGGGATATTCATAACGCAGCTCGTCCAGGGAAAACCGGCAGCGATGGGCAATCCGGACCGTTTCTGCCAGCAGCGCCGGCGGATAGATTTTAGCCAGCTGTTCCAGTTTGCGCAGGTGGCGTTCACCATTGGGCTCAGCCTCGTAGCCCAGCTCCCCGAAACGCCGGCCCAGCCGGATCGCCGTGAGAGTGTCCTGTAACATACGCCGCTGCCGGCTGTGCATGTACACCCCGCCGGCGGCGCACAGGGGTATGCCAAACTGCCTGCCCAGCTGCTGCAGGTAACGCAACTGACGGCGGTCGTTGCCCCGCAACAGCAGTTCCACGGCAATCCACAGACGGCCAGGCAGCAGGCGGTTCAGCCACACCAGCTGGGCGACGCTGACCTCCGCGGCCTGCTGCAGATCGGGAACCCACAACGCCAGGCATTCCGCCGGCAGGTTGTTTTCCAGCATGGTCCGGTCCAGACGGTACTCACCCTTGCGGGTTTCACGTCGCGCCACGGTGATCAGGTGGCTCAGCTGCCCATAACCGGCGCGGCTGGTGGCCAGCAGCACCAGCGAGCAGTCCCGGGCCACGGACGACTCCATGCCCTCCCGGACCGTGAACTCCGAGCCGATCAACAGCTTCAACCCGCGGTCCCGGGCAGCTACGTGGGCCCGCACCACGCCGCCCAGCGAACATTCGTCGGTAATGGCCAGAGCCCGGTAGCCCAGGCGGTGAGCCGTCTCCACCAGTTCCTCGGGAAACGAGGCACCACGCAGGAAGGTGTAATTGGAAACACAGTGCAGTTCCGCATAGCCAGGGTCACGATCACGGTGAGAGTCATGGTCAGCGTCACGACCAGAGCCGCAGTCGAAATCACGGTCAGCGTCACGACTGGAATCACGATCAGAGCCCTGGTCAACGCCACGACCGGGATCACAACCCGACCGACGGGCGGGCGTGGCGTCTGCTGGAAAGTCGGGCGGAAAGTCGGGCGGACTCCCGGAAAGCGGCGCCTCGCCGGGTGTCGCCGATCCGGTGCTGTAGGTTTTCGGAGGGGATGGTTTGGCCATGATAGCAATGAAAATACTGTATATATGTACAGTATTTTCAAGACGAGCGAATGTCAAGCCCGGCCGTGGCAATAGCCCCGTCGAGGCCGGAGGAACAACTAAAAGCCGCTCCAGGCAGACGTCAGAGGTTCCTTAATGATGCCACCAGGAGCACAGAGGTGATGGAGCAGGTACAGATTACCAGGCAGCAGGACCCGGGTAGCAGGAAACAGTCCCGACACCTATCCCAGGCTAGGAACCGAAGCGATAGCGCAACCGGAAGGCGACGGTGTCCACAATGGGCTGATTCCAGGTCTGCTCGATCAGGTCGCCATAACTGGCAAAGGTGTTGCGCGGCAGGTTGCTGCCCCGGGTGTAAACCAGGAACAGGTCGGACAGGGGAGCAATTTCCCAGCGGTAACGGGCCTGGAAGGTCATGCGGCTGATAACGAAGTCGTCGGGTGTGGAGGTGGCCTTGGCAATAGGCTGCAGCCGTTCAACGCTGTCCGGCGAACTTTGCCAGAAGCGGTCCTCGAAGGCCTTGAGGCCGTTGTACTGCAGCGAGAAGCGGATCTGCTGCCGGGGCCCGATAAAGTAGTTCACCTCCAGGTTGGGGGCCCACTGGTGGGCTTCGAAACTGGTGTAGCGACCGTCGCCACGATGCAGCAACAGGGCCTCCTGATCGGTGTACCGCACATTGAACTCCGAGGAAAACCGGTCGTTGGGACGCCAGGCAATGCCGGCATTGGAGGTGACGTTGGCAGGGCCCAGATCGTCAGTATCCCAGGACAGTCCGACATTGAGTGCTACCGGCAGGGACGGGTTGGTTTCGTAGGACACGTTGGCAGCGTAGCGGGTGGGAATCTCGAAATCGCCGGTTCCCCTTCCCAGGCGATCATCGACGCGGCTGGGAAACACTCGCAGTGAATACCCGAAAGTATCGTTGTTCAGGAAGTTATAGTTCTGGTTAAAGAACAGACCCATTCGCACCGGACGTCCCTCCAGGTTCCACTGGTTGGTCAAAATCCAGAAGGTATTGCGGGACCGCAGCCCGGGGATATCCGATTCCGTCACATTGTAATTGTAATCCAGGTTCATCTGGTCGTTGCGGGTCAGGAATCCCAGCTCGTTGATATCCAGGGTCTCGTCGAAATAAGTGGCACGCACCGTGTGCTGTTTACCCTGTTCGGGTGTAAACCTGAAGTCCGCCATTCCCCCGTAGCCGACTTCGTCGTTTTTATCGGAGCGCATGAAACTGGAATCGATGACCCAGCGGTTGTCGGCGGAGAAAAAATGAGCATCGATGGCGTTGACCATCTCGTCTATTTCCGGGTGATCCACATTGGTTCCCATCCAGCCGATACTGCGGCGTCCACCGCTACTGGTATCTTCATAGAGAACCCGACCGACCACGAAATCCCGCCCTTCGGACTCGATTCGCACCTTGCTGCCATCGTCCCTGAACCCCTCGATGCGCATGTCGTCTTCGGCAGCCAGCAAGGCACCGTAGCGCAGCGGTCCGGACTGCCCGGTAAATTTGGCGGCACCCAGCAGGTCGGTGGGGGCACTGAGATCTGTCGGCACCACGTCGACATCATCAGGTACGTTGAAAATAGGCGCGCGGCCAATCCGACGGGTGTTGACCAGCTGGATCGGTCCCCCGGGCCCCCCGCCGAAACCGGAGGCGCGGGGATGCGTGATGAAAATGTCCTGACCCTCGAGAAAGAAATTGCGCTGTTCGGGGAAAAACTGTTCAAACGCCGTCAGGTTGACCACCACGTCGTCGGCCTGGATGCTGCCGAAATCGGGGTTGATGGTGGCTGACAGCTGCGTATTGAGGGTCGGTCGCCAGTAAATATCGGTGCCGAGCTTGTAGGTGTCTTCGTGACGAATGCCGTCATGTACACCACCGATGAAAGGAAAGTAGGTAAGCTGACGACTGCTGCTGGGTTCAATACCCGGCATTTCGTACTTGGTAAAGGCAGACAGGAATTCGTTGACGGTCCTGGGCAACGGCGGGTTGGACCAGGTATCACCGTTCAGATGGCCAACCTGGCGCTCGAAATAAAACCCAACAACCTGGTTGTTGTTTTCCGGCGGCAGCGCCATCATCGACCAGGGAATATAGAGTTCGGCGCTCCAGCCATTGTCCAGCTCACTGGTACGACCGTTCCAGGCACCGTCCCACTGCATGTTCATCTGCCGTTCCGGCAGAATAGTGGCGTCGGTCATGGATTCACCCAGGTTGAGGCGAATGAAGTAGCCATAGAGTCCCTGTCCGGACGGGTCGATGCCGATAACCACACCGTCCCTGTTCAGACGGGTGTCCCTCGAAGTCATGCGTGCTACCAGGGAATCCCCGGGCTGGTAATTCATGATGCCGATGTAAATACCGCGTTCGGTGTAAAACATGCGCACGTGGGTTTCGTAAGGGGCGTCTTCCAGCGTATCCGGATTGATAACCTGCATGCCGTCGATTACCGGCAGGTCCTGCCATACCGCCTCCACCAGGTCGCCATCAAGCTGGAAATCGTTATCGGCTTCGGCAATACGGGTGACCCTGGGGAACTGCTGTTGGGCCTGGGCGAAGTCTGCGGTGAACAGACTGCTGATAGTGAGGAGAAGAAGGAACAGGACTTTTACAGACACTTCGGGAGTCTGCACTACGGTAGTCTGGGACAACATGGGAATCCGGATTGCTGCTGATCGAAAATGGGAAAGTCATACTCTAGTCTGGGGCCTGTTACACTAGCTGTGAGCCCGGAAATTGTCCAGTGACAAGCTGTGACATTCAGCCTTTCATCAGGTCGCTTGTCTCAATCAACCTGATTCCGCGGTCTTTACCATTGTCATGCCGCTGTGTCCGGCTACTTGACCGGCTTCCCTGCCTGATTTTAGCGCTGACCCACGAACATCCCGACCCGGTTGACCCATAATCTGCTGCGTAAATTCCATTCCAGGGAAAAGGACTTTTAATAGCGGGGCAACGGGATTATGCTCTGTAAAAAACAGGAGGCCATCGTCATGAAAATCCCGTCGACAGCATTGATTCCCGCCCTGGTCATCACTGCACTGCTTGTCCTTTCCTACCCCGGGGCGCCAGCCCTGGCACAACAGGATGAAAACTACGACTACTGGCAACACCAGCGGGAAATGATCCGGCGTGGCCAGCAGGCTATCTTCATGTGCAACGGGCTCTTCACCTCCCGGCGCAGCCTGGACGAGGTGTTTGCCAGGGAACTGGCGTTTCTGCCGGAGCCCATCGGCACTCCCGAGGGCGGTGACTACCGCGTCGATCATGAACTGCAGGCCGTGGAGATTGGCAGACCCGGTCCGGTGCCCACCATGCGGGCGGTGTTCCGGGAGGGCATTGGCTGCATTATCCTGCCCCCCGATCAGACCCTGGCGGACATCGACGACCTGCCGGAACTGACCCTGCCCCTGCCGCCGGGTGACGCCGCCAGGATCCCCTGGCCGGACGGAGACCTGATCGAGGACGACAGCTTACCGCCGGGTGTCGACGCCGATGCCCTGCAGGCCGCCTCCGACTGGGCATTTGATCGTCCCACGCCGGAACAGTTCACGGTCAGCCTGCTGGTGGTTCATGAAGGACGTATCATTCATGAACGCTATGCACCGGGTTTCGACCAGACCACCCGTACCCGCACCTGGTCAACTGCCAAGAGCATAGCCACCACGCTTATCGGCATGCTGGTTGACGACGGCCGCCTGGGCTTGGATGAGCCTCTGGGATTCGACTGGTATCCCCAGGTCACGGACGCGGAACATGATCCACGCAATGCCATTACCCTGCGTCATGTACTGAACATGTCCAGTGGTCTCGACACTGTCGACAACCGCGGCCGGGAATACGCCACCGGCTCCGGCCTGGCCTACTGGGCCGGGTCCAGCTCCGTGACCGGCGCCCGCAGCCGCGGCCTGATCCGCGAACCCGGTACCCACTGGGACTATGAGAATTACGATACCCTGCTTGGCGTCTACGCCATGAAACTGGCACTGGGTGGCGAGCGGGCCTACGCCGAGTTCCCGAGAAAAGCCCTGCTGGACAGGATCGGCATGCGTAATACCCTGATCAGTACCGATCGGTTCGGCGACTTCATCCTCAGCAGCCAGGTATACACCAACGCGAGAGACCTGGCCCGCTTCGGACTGCTCTACCTGCAGAACGGTGTGTGGAACGGCGAACGCCTGTTGTCTGAAGAGTGGATCGAATTTGTGCGCACGCCGGCACCGGCCACGGTGGGTCGCGGCGGGTTCTACGGCGGCCAATGGTGGCTGGTACCGGAGAATCGCGATGATGTGCCGAAGGACGCCTACTCCACCTCCGGAAACCGTGGTCAGTACACCATCGTGGTACCGTCCCACGACCTGGTTATCGTGCGTCGCGGGCTGGACTATGGCCGCCAGGGATTCGATCGCTGGGATCTTACCCGGGAAGTATTGCAGGCACTCGACTGACGGTGTTGCGGTCTGCGCCGGGACGTCAGGCTGCGGTTGAACTACTGGAAACCTGTTATAAAAAACCGGCAGCCCTAGTCAGCGTCGGGAACCAGGACGATCTTGCCCCGGGTGCGCCGGGTCTCACTTTGTCGGTGGGCCTCCGGGGCTGCCGAAAAATCGAAACGGTAACTGACCACCGGCTGCAGTATTTCAGTTTCCAGCAGCTGGCCGATCTGACTCAGCTGTTCGCCGTCGGATCTGACCAGGATGGCAACTGCGCGTATTCCCGGCGGCGGGTTCTGCGCCTCGGTGGTCAAACCCACCAGCGAGACCAGTATACCGCCCGGACGTAACACGGACAGGGATCGAACCTGGGTATCCCCCCCTACGGTATCCAGCACCACATCAACATCGGTGGCGAAGTCCTCGAAACGCTGATTGCGATAATCAACAGGCACATCCACACCCAGCTCCTGCAGAAATGCCTGGTTGTAGTCAGAAGCCGTGGCGATAACCCGGGCACCGCGCCATTTTGCCAGCTGCACCGCTATCGACCCGACGCCACCGGCGCCGCCGTGAATCAACACCGTCTCACCGGCCTGCAGATCAGCCGTGTCAAACAGCGCCTGCCAGGCGGTGAGTGCCACCAGCGGCAGGGAGGCCGCTTCCTGGTGGGTCAGGTTAGCTGGCCGGTCAGCCACTTCCGACTGCTTGACCAGGGTGTATTGCGCGTAACCCCCGCCACGGCGCAAATCCAGCATGGCGTAGACCGCGTCGCCAACGTCAAATCCGGAGACTCCCGGACCGGTTGCAACCACTTCACCGCTGATATCGAAACCGGGAATATAGGGCGGCTCGGCCGCCGTGAGAGCAGCGGCACGGCCTGACCTGGCACCGGTATCAACAGGATTGACGCCGGCGGCCTCAACCCTGACCAGAAGTTCGCCGTCTGCCGGTACCGGCGTGGCTATTTCATGCACGGTCAGTACTTCCGGTCCACCGAATCGCTGGATCTGGACAGCGAGCATGGTGTCAGGTGGCTGTGCCTTAGCGACCGCCGTGCCGCCGGCCAACAGCAGGGTGAACAGCCCGTCAATAACCCATCGATTCATGTCCCTTCTCCCGTCTTGGTATGCATGCAGTTACCGTGTACCTGTCCCGGCGGCAGCCCAGTTCGGTTGCCACCGGGACCGCAACTCCCGGGTCGGGCGGGCTGGCAGCCATTCGGCCGTTTTCCTGTCCAGCGCTGCCCGGCATCTCCTGCTATTTGTTGTTTTCCGCGGCGCTGAAATCGCGGACCTCCCCGGGACGACGGTCCGATCCCATGACCTCCATCCAGGCGGGATAGGACAACGGCAGCTCACTCACCTCGTTGAGCTTCTGTAGGTCCTCGGCGCTCAACTCCAGGTCAACTGCCTCCAGGTTGTCCTCCAGCTGTGCCAGTTTGCGGGCACCAATGATGACGCTGGTCACCGCGTCATTGGCCAGTACCCAGGCCAGGGCCACGCGGGCGGCGCTGACTCCGTGTGACTCGGCAATTGCAGTCAGCACATCCACGATGTCATAGCCCTTATCCCTGTCCAGTGGCGGGAAATCGAAAGAGGCACGGCGACCACTGCCCGCACCGTCACGGGTAAACTTGCCGCTGAGAAAGCCGCCGGCCAGCGGGCTCCAGACCAGCAGTCCCAGGCCCTGATCATGGAGCAGCGGGATCACGTCACGCTCCAGCTCGCGCCCGACCAGGGAATAGTAGGACTGTGTGCATTTGAATCTCTCCAGGTTCTGTCCATCGGAGACAGCCAGGGACTTCATCAGCTCCCAGGCCGGCAGGTTGGAACAGCCGATGTAACGCACCTTGCCCTGCCGTACCAGGTCATCCAGGGCCCGCAGCGTATCCTCCATGTTAGTCAGGTTGTCGCTGCGATGAATCTGGTACAGGTCGATATAGTCCGTCCCCAGCCGTTGCAGGCTTGCCTCCACGGACTGCATGATATGCAGGCGCGACAGGCCCACCTGGTTGGGACCTGGACCCATGCGGCCACGCACCTTGGTGGCCAGTACCACGTCCTGTCTTCTGCCCTTGAGAGCCTTGCCGGTCAACACCTCCGATTCACCGGCCGAGTAGACATCAGCCGTATCGATAAAATTGATACCGGCGTCCAGGGCACGCCCGACCAGCGCGTCCACTTCGCTCTGGGCAAGTCCACCGATGGTTTCCCACATCTGACCTTCGCCGCCAAATGTCATGGCACCCAGACACAATTCCGAAACAAAAACCCCGGTATCCGCCAACACTCTGTATTTCATCGCCAACGCCTCTAATCAATTCGCAGTCAGTATTACAGTTATCACGCTTATCACTCTTTGCGCTGTCCGGGCTGGTATTCATCCGTCCAGGCAGCCTGGAGCCAGGCGGAAATTTCCGCAACGCGTTCAGGCCCGTAAGGTTCTTTTTCGGGGCGACCCCACACCACCCCGGGCCAGCAATAATCCTGCCGATGGCGGCCGATCACATGCAGGTGCAGCTGGCTGACCACGTTGCCGATGGCAGCAACATTCAGCTTGTCCACCGTCCAGTGGCTGCGAATAAAAACGGACACTTGGCCCATGGCCTGGTCCAGGTGTCGACGTTCCGCCTCCGGCAGATCGCAAAGTTCGGTCACCCGGGTTTCCGGCACCAGGATAAACCAGGGGACCAGGGAAGTGTCCATCAGCAGCAGCTGATTGCCGTGCAGGCGTCCCAGTCGATGACAGTCCCCTAACAACGCGGGGGCCAGTGCAAAATTACCGTCGGAATCGGGCATGGATTGGTAAACCGCAAGTACGTGGAACCCGCCCCGCGGCAGGCGGCGGCTGACAGTTTTTTCGCCATCCTAACCACAGCACCTGCCCTTTGCCAGCCCTTTCTGCGGATGTCGCCGGACAGAGCGGCCAGGCAGCCGCCGGAACCCCCGCATCACGGAAATCCTGACCGAAGATTGGTTTCCCGGCTGGCAGGGGCTAGACTACGGCCATGAATTCGGCAAAAAACAGACAGTTACTGATAGTAGTGGCTTTTATTCTGCCCCTGCTGTTCGTCATCGTGGTACTGGCAGTCTCGGTAATACCATCTGCAACCCTGACCACCGGCTACGATTTTCTGTATGCCACCTGCCAGGACGGCAGCCCGCCCTACAGCTATTACTGCCGGCCCTACCTGGATAATCGTCTCTACGTCGACAATGGAGCGCTGATGGAACGGGAGGTTCCGCTGGAGCTGGACTCGGATCGCGATGGTATTACCGATGTTCAGGAAAACTACCGGGTCAGGTTGTTCCTGCATGACACCACCCTCAATCGCAGCCAGGAAATCGGCTTCGATGAAGCTGCCAGGCTGCAGCTGCTGGACCGGCTGACTTCACCAGATGACGTCGCCGTGGAATGGGAGGCACGGGGTGGCAACGATTTCTTTTTCATCTTCGGGAATGACTACCGGGCGGGCTACTACCTGACCCGGGGCAACGCCCGACAGCGCCTGGAACTGATCAATGATGCAGATCGCTACTACTACCCCAACGGCGTGCTGTTTCTTGGCTGGGTAATTCCGTGACTCTAAACAACGATGAACTCCTGGAAGAACTGCGCCGACGCCTCAAAAGCGGCGAACTTGACCCGCTGGACGTGCAATCCCGCCTGCTGGATGACTTCGCCATCAATCAGGACCCCGAGGCGCCTTTCGACAATCGCGTTGCCGGCGCCGATGGTACGGCGTCACGCACGTCCCTGCTCTCCCTGACCCGCTTGCTTTATATCGTCGGCGCGCTGCTCATCGGGCTCGGCATAGTCTACTTCATGTCACAGCTGTGGAGTGATCTGTCGGCAACCCTGAGAATTCTGATTACCCTGGGTACCGGTCTCGTCTTCACCCTGGCAGGTTCGCTGTTTCTGATTCTGAATCCTGACCGCGAGCTGGGCAGTGCATTTCACGCCGTGGGCGGCCTGCTGGTTCCCGGCGGAGCACTGGTGACCCTGGATGAACTGTTCACCAACGTAAGTTCCACCGGCCCAGTGGCCACCACCATGGGGCTGGTGTTTCTGTTTTACGCGGTCCTTGTCTTCTACCACAGGCGCGTGGTGGTGAGCTTTTTTGCCCTGGCAACCGGCACCTGCTTTATTTACCTGTTGAGTGACGCCCTGCTGGATTCCGCCGGCGCTGCCTATTACGCTTATCTCACCATGACCTTTGGCATCAGCTATGTGCTGCTCGCCTATGTTTCCACCGGCAGCTGGAACCACCAGCTGGTGCCGCTGCTTTACCTGGCCGGCAGTGCCGGTTTGTTCGGTGCGGCCTATTCCCGGCTGAATTCCACGCAGCTGATGGAACTGCTGTTTCCCTTCCTGGCATTCGGCGGCCTGGCGGTTGCCGTTGCCCTGCTGAAAAGCCGCATCGTCCTGGTGACAAGCACAATCGCCATAATCGGCTATATCGTGCACCTGACTCGTCAATACTTTGCCGATTCCATCGGCTGGCCGGTTGCCCTGATATTTCTCGGGTTCATCGTGATGGGGCTGGGGTACCTGTCCATCAACCTTAATCGACGGTATCTTTCCTGAGACCTTAACCGGGAAGTCTGCGGCCACGACGGCCACCGACGTTTCCCGTTACGCAACCCCGGTATTTAGGTAGAATGGTGAACATTGGTCCGCCGAGATCGGGAACTCGATGTACACTGCTCTGATCAGCTTTTTTCTGATTGCCATTATCACCTCCTTTCTTTGCTCACTGTGGGAAGCGGTTTTGCTCAGCATCACGCCTTCCTACGCCCGGATCAAGCTTCAGGAAGGCCGGCCCATAGGCCGACACCTGCAGGCATTCAAGGAAGATATCGACCGGCCCCTGGCCGCGATTCTGACACTCAACACCATTGCCCATACGGTCGGCGCGGTGGGAGTTGGAGCCCAGTCCATCGCCATCTGGTCCGATTCCAGCCCGCTCATCACCGGCTTCCTGGTTCCGGTACTGATGACCATGGCGATACTGGTGCTGTCAGAAATTATTCCCAAGACCATCGGTGCCGTGCACTGGGAAGAGTTTGCGCCTTTCACGGTAACCTCGCTGCGTATCGTCCTGTTCCTGCTCTGGCCGGTGGTGAAACTCAGTGCCGGACTGACCCGCTTCCTGAAGAAAGATGAACGGCGCAGCGTTCTGTCCCGATCGGACTTCCTGGCCCTGGCGGAAATCGGTGAGAAAGAAGGGGTCATCGAACAGAAGGAATCGGAAATCATCAGAACGTTGCTTGGTTTCAGCGAGGTACAGGTTGGCGACGTCATGACGCCAAGAAACCATGTGCACAGTGTGCCAGCCAGCATGACGGTGAGCGAGTTTATCAATTCGGATCAGCACTACCGGTTTTCCCGGATTCCGATTTATACCATGCAGGACGCCATGCAGCGCGAAGGCGATATTATCGGCTATGTGCTCAAGGACGAGGTTCTGGCCGCGGGGCTGCACGAGGAACTCGATCGTACCCTGGAGTCCCTGAGCCGTCAGCTGATCACCGTTTCCCAGGATTATCCAATACCGAGGTTGTTCAACCGCTTCCTGGAGAACAAGGAACACCTGTCACTTGTGGTAGACAGCGAGAACAACATGCTGGGCATCGTCACCATGGAAGACGTAATTGAAACGCTGCTTGGCATGGATATCGCCGACGAAAGCGACGCCGAACACCGTATGCGGGCTGTAGCCCGGGAGAACTGGAAGCAGCGGGCCCTGAAGGCCGGCATAATCAGCCAGCAGGCGACCGCCGCCAATTTCCCGGAAAATATCCTCGGCGACCGGGCACAGGCAAAAAGGAATGCTGAAATGGCTGACGGGGAGGAACCCGAATCAACCGGGGACAACCGTGAGGAGGGTAATGAGCAGGACGCCGGCTAGCTTCAGCAATCCAGTGTCGGGTCGGCGGTGGTAACCCGCAGAAGGCTCAGTCCACCAGGGAAACCTGGCTGCCCAGCAGCAGACAACCGGAAAGTCCCAGCGCTGGCGGTGTCACAGACACGGCAAATGGTGATGCCTGGCTTAGGGCATTCATGCCCAGCAGATTGCGACCGCCACGCTTATAGACGGCAAACTCCACCGGCCCGAGTTCGCAATCCGTACCCAGGACGAAACGCTCGGCGCGATAGACATCCAGTACCTCTACCTTGCCACTGGCAAGCCGGGCGCCGACCTGACGCACCTTGGTGACGTCACTGTTCTTCCTGATCTTCCGAAACAGGCTGTTGCTCACAGTGACCAGGCTCGCCCCGGTGTCCAGAAGAAATTCGTCTTCCACGTTGCCGACCGACGCCCTGATATTAAAGCTACCGGCACCTGACTGGGCCAGGGGGACGTTGTGGGCGAACAATTGAAGCAGGTCTGGTTGTTGCGCCTGCAGTGTGCCGGCGGGCAGCACTGACAGCAGCACCAGGACCACGGGCAGCCAGCGAAAGCCGGTCAGGGGCAGTCCCGTAATCTTTGTAGCGTTGGCGTTGCAGGCTGTCATCATGGTCTCGCGTCGGGCTGGCGGCCAGGAGACCGGCCAGCGGTTGCAGGTGTTTTCGCGTCTGTATCAGTGTCAGCAATTTTCGAGCCAATTCGTATATTACTGTTTTTAAAGTACTTTTATGCCAGGAACGCGGTAGCAGTGCGCCTTTTCAGTGCGTTTTGCACCTGCCTGGTGCACATGAGTAAAATATCGCTAATATCTATCAAATCGACGTTATCATGAAGGCAATTGCAGCAATCTTGATGTTATTTTATAAATTGGAAAATACTGCGGGATTGGCTAGAATCGAGTTCAATTGAGGGTAGCGGTATCGGTTTCCGGGGCTTATAGAGGATTTCTATTACCAACTCTCATTTTTTATGTATAAACTAGGGCGCACCAAAACATTACACTACCTGCTGTTAGAGTTTCGCGTATTGCACGCCAACACAAGGAGGAAACATCCATGGTCATGGTTAAGTCCCGACGCATATCGCTGATTACAACGTTCGCCGCCAGTGGTCTGCTGGCGCTGTCAGCCACTACAGGTCTTGCCCAGGAGAGCAGCAGCGATGGCAGTGACGTGGAAATGGTCAAGGTATGGAGCGTCGACTATTCCGGTCGCCCCCCGTTTAAACGACAGCTGATCGAGTTGCCCGCTGCCGACGTGGCAGCCATGGAAGCGGAAAATCAGATAATCGAGACCGAACGGGTGTGGACGGCGAAGTTCAGCGGCAAGCCTCCTTTCAAGCGCCGATACTACGACGTGCCGGTCATCGACGCAGCCAGCCTGGAAACCGGGGAAACCGAAGAAGCCAGCGGCAGAAAGAAACCACTGGGCACATTCAAGCGTCATCGATAATAGTTGACCGTTAGAAACCCATTCGACGAATGCCACCTGACCGCCTGACAGGGCGTCAGGTGGCACACACCTCCAGCGATTCTTTTTACCCGGAATTTCAGGGTGACGCCTTTTTCCTGTCAGCTGACGGCTAAGGTAGGCTTTCGGGATTACTCCAGGTTTCCAGTTTCTCTATAAAGATTTCCAGGAGCACACAGTCGGCGTCCTGCGGGCCGCCTGGAAACCGGTCATTGAAGGGAACACGCCAGAATTTTTCCAGCAGATTCCGGTCGCCGTTGAAGTTGGCAATCCCGTACAGACAGACATCCAGACTGTTGTCGCTGTTCCTGAACATCAGGCAAACCGGATCGTTGACCTGGAGATCCCAGGCCAGCATTTGCCGTTTCGACATCAGGAACCAGAACGTGCCATCGAAACTGTCCTGCAAAACCTGCAGCGGAAGAGACTGCAATTTATCGCCATCGACGAAGCTCAACAGTGGTCGGTGACTGTGCTGAATCATCTGCCAGATTTCCCGACACTGGAATTCGGTCAACATAACTGTTCCGGATTGGCGAGCGTACGGGGTATCTAACAGTGGAGCGAGGGATTGGTTCCCGGCCGGCACTAACGGATAACGTCGGTGTCCACGTCAAGCATGTAACCGAAACTGCGTACTGTCCGGATCAGTGGCTGCTCCCGGTCGCTATCTCCCAGCTTCTGGCGAAGCCTTGATATCTGTACGTCGATGGACCGGTCAAAACCGCCGGCATCGCCCTCCCGGGTTTCCTCCAGCAGCCGGTCACGGCTCAGGGCAACTCGCGGTGCACGCGCCAGCGCAGTAAGCAGTTTCAACTCTCCCGGAGTCAACTCAACGGGATTTTCCTGTTGGTCCAGCAGCTGCTGCCGGAGTAAATCCAGGCGCCACCGGTCGAACTGAATCGCGGCAATGCCTTCACCCGCAAAGCCGGCACCGGCGTTTTCCTCAAGGGTCCGCTCCTCGGTCTCCTGCTGAACCACTTCAACCAGCCTGAGATTCGCCTTGATCCGCGCTGACAATTCATCGAGCTTCAAGGGAGCGGAGATGAAATCATCAGCCCCCAGTTCAAGGCTGGTTACCGTCTGAACCGTGTTGTTGCTTTCCGCAATGACGACAAGCGGCACGACATAACGGGACTTGATGAGCCTGATGGCCTCCAGGTAGTCGATGTTGGGCAGGGTTTCATGCAGGAGCACAAGGTCCACCTGCTCACTGTCCAGGTGCTTGAGGCCCTGATCCAGGCTACAGGCAATAAGCAGCCGATAGCCCTTAGACTCCAGGTGATTTGCAACGCGCTCCCAGGTGTCTTTTTCCTGGTCAATGGCGAGGATGTTGTGGCTCACGTCAGGTTCTGCCCGGGTCTGTACCAATCACGCTTTTTAATCCTCGCACAATTAATACCGCACTATTTTTCACAGCTGATTTCAGCTTACAGGTCTTGTTCCGGGCCACGATCACGTGCAAGGGGGCAACGGCGCGCGGTAACGTTAACATGTTATTTTTAGGAAGGCCACTCCGCTTGCGGCCATGCCGTGGCCCGGTCTGAACAGGCAGCGGGTCAGCACCGGGAGGCCGGTCGGTTCTTAACAAAGTTGAAACAATCAAGTAATGATCTGTCTATATTCCTGAGCTACGGTAGTAACAAATTCAAGGTACCTTCTATCCTGTTTCGTAAATCGAGGAGGGTTCAGGGTTATGTTCTACAACTCGGAATTGAAAGAGCAGTCAACCGCACTTCACAGATTCGCACTGCGCCTCACCGGGAATTCTCACGATGCCGATGACCTGGTGCAATCTACCTTCGTCAAGGCCCTTGAGAACCGGGAAAAATTCACCAGCGGTACCAATCTGCACGGCTGGTGTTCGAAAATTATGTACAACCTGTTTGTAACCGGTTACCGGCGCCAGAAACGGTTTGGCAGTGTTTTCGCCCCTCAACAGTTTATCGACTCCGCCACGGAACCCGGCAGAGAATACCACTATGCCTGCTGCGCCGAACTTCAGGACGCCTGGCAGAATCTCGACAAGAAGCACCGAACCGTGCTGAACCGGCACTGTTTTGACGGCTGGCGTTACCAGGATATCGCCGAGTCACTGAATGTACCCATCGGTACTGTCCGTTCCCGGGTTCATCGGGCGAGACAGCAACTGAGTCAGTATGTCTGAAAAGGAAGGCTGTCAAACCTTCCGATAGCCAGACGGCCGGCTGTCAGACATTGCCGGTACCGCTACGCATCAATCCCAGACTAAAAGGAGGCAGTTTAATGGACAGGAAGAATCAGCAACCCGGAGAAGGTAACCGTGAAGCAGATCGCGAATACCGGGAAAAAGCCCGGGAATTCGTCAAATCCGGAAAAGTAGAGGAAGCCGCCGCAAAGGCCGGGGAGCAGGATCCCGACGAAGCGGACCGTGCCGAACAGGAAGGGCGCCGACGCGCCAGGGAGCTGGACCCGGAGGTTCATCGGGAACACGAAAAACCGGTAAAAAACAGCGATACCGGGAGTTAGGGAGCTTTTGATCACTTCACTGCTTAGGGAACCACTGATTGGCAGGCTGTTTGTTATGAAGACTGTTTGTTATGCAGACTGTTTGTTATGAAAGTGCCCTGGGCGAGCCTGACGAGCGCCACTGCAAGTTGTCCTACGCTGGTAATGGCCGTGGCCCCTGGTAAACGCGACATCGACGCCACGGCGCGGAGCAGGCGACTGACAATGGATTTATCGGAACCGAAACAGGAATTCGCCTGATTTGAAAACACCACTGACCATGCTGCTGGCCAGTACGGCCTTTGTTGCCGCCCTGGTAGGCCTGTTGTTCCTGTTCGACATCGACGACAGGTTGCTGGTGCTGCTTCGCTGGGTCGAAAGTCAGGAGCCTTGGGCCGGGTTCTGGTTCATTCTGATCATGGCGTCGGCGACAGTATTCCTGCTCCCGGGGTTTCTGTTCACCACCGGGGCGGGTTTTGTTTTCGGCATCGTCACCGGCACGCTGTACGTCGTCATCGGTACCACGCTGGGAGCCGTGATCGCTTTTCTCGTCGCTCGGTTTCTTCTGGGTGAACGATTTCGCAGCCTGGTACTGCGCCATTCAAAGTTACATTACCTGACCGAGGAAATGCGACAGAATGATCTACAGGTGGTTCTGCTGACACGCCTCATACCGTTTTTCCCGGGTAAGGTTTCCAATTACTTCTTTGGCTTGTCTGGCGTGACGTTGCGGGGATACAGCATCGGCACTTTCATCGGCCTGGTTCCGTTTTCGCTGCATAATGTCTACCTGGGCTCACTTGCTGCCAGCCTGACCAGCCTGGATTCCCGGCAATTCGGTCGGACACCTTTGGAATGGTCGGTCTACCTGGTGGGTTTTATCGCCACCCTGGTTGCGGTTTTTTACCTGAACCGGATGGCACGCCGTGCGTTGGCAGGGTATTCACCGGAAATCTCCACGGAGAATTAACACTATGCGGACTCTAAGCTGGTTACCGCTACGCTATGTCATTCGCCGGGCCGCCAGAAGCCAGGGATTTCTGGATCCTGTCGAGTTACTGGCCCGTTTACGGTCTCTGGCGCAGCCCTCGGAAGTGGGTGAGCCTATCGAACTGTTGCGAGCCGGCGTGGTTTTTCATGCCCGGGGACTGATCAACAGCAAGGTGATCCAGCACAATATGGACTGGCTGTGGCCCTACTGGATTGAGCGACAGTACAATCCGGAGGATATTTCCTTTGCACCACGTGCATTTGCCATCACCCATATCAACCAGACCCACCGTAACTGGACGGCAATCGGCTACCCGGACCTGGACCATTTTCCAATTGTCGATCCCCGTGGCCTGCTCACTCCGTTGCTGGACAGCTGGTCCCTGGATGCCTGGCTTATCAGTGAAGACGGTCGTAAGCTGCTTCCTTCCCGTGCCGCCAACGTCCAGCAACGTTATGTGCTGGACGACGGACTGGCCATCGAAACGGTGTGCAGCGAAAACGGCCTGCACCTTACCCTCACCGCTGCCGTCCGTCTCGACAATGAAAAGCCGGTATGTGAAATGCACATTGCCGCCGCAGATGACGAGAAGACCCGCACCTCGCTGATTGTCAGCGCCCGCCCCTGCAATCCCGAGGGCATCAGTTCACTGACTGGCATTTCCCTGGCGTTGTCCAGGCGGGAATGGATTATCAACCAGGGGCAGCGGGTCGAATTCGACAGGCCGGTAAACCGTCACGTCGTTTCCAGTTATGCTGACGGTGACGTGTTTCTTAATCTATTTTCCTGCTCGGACAAGAACGACGTGGGATGTACCACCGGGCTGGCTACCGGTGCCGCGCTGTTCGACCTGGCGGAATCCGGCACACTGAAGGTGACGGTCCCGCTGGATGACGATTCACCGGTTCCACTGCCGCCCAATGCCTGGGAGACCGAGAGGAACCTGGGCACCAGGCTTGACTCGCCCGATGAACATTACAATTACCTCCATGACACCGCCCTCTCATCCCTGATTCTTCATTCTCCCCGCGATGCATATCCGGGACCTTACACCTACAAGCGGTTCTGGTTCAGGGACGCGGCATTTATTATACACGCCCTGCTCTGCTGCGGCCTGCATGACCGGGCCCGGCGTGCCATTGACGAATTTTTCCATCGCCAGACTGCCCTGGGCTATTTTCGCTCCCAGGAAGGCGAATGGGATTCCAACGGCCAGGTATTATGGACCCTGCAACGCTATCGCGATATCACCGGGCTGCCCACGCCGGAGGACTGGTACGCCGCCATCAGGAAAGGTGCCAGGTGGATTATTAGAAAACTGATGAAAGAGGAAAGTGAGGCGCCGCACGCCGGCCTGTTGCCGGCCGGATTCAGCGCCGAGCACCTGGGGCCCAACGACTACTATTACTGGGATGATTTCTGGGCAGTGGCCGGCCTGCGCGCTGCTGCGAGCCTGCTCCACGAGGTTGAACCGGATGCGAGCCGGGAATTCCGCGAGGCCGCTGATGGACTGAGTGATGCAATCGATCGCAGCCTGGCTGCCTGTAAACAACGACTCAGGCGGCCTGCCATGCCGGCGGCCCCGTATCGACGCCTGGACGCCGGGGCCATAGGCTCGATAACCGCGGGTTATCCCCTGGGTCTGTTCAGCCCGGATGATGTTCGTCTGCTGGACTGCGTGGATTTCCTGATGGAAAACTGTTTCGTCCATGGTGCCTTTTTCCAGGACATGATTCATTCGGGCATGAACGCTTATCTCACCCTGCAGACAGCACAGGTGCTGCTGCGCGCCGGCGATTCCCGGTACCTCGATCTTATGGACTCCGTAGCCGGTCTCGCGTCACCCACCGGCCAGTGGCCGGAAGCGATTCATCCACAGACCCTGGGTGGATGCATGGGTGACGGTCACCATGTCTGGGCGTCCGCGGAGTGGCTGTTGATGGTGCGCAGCTGCTTCGTGCAGGAGGAAGGTCCTGACCGGCTCATCCTGGGTGCCGGAATCCCGGAACGCTGGCTGCGTAGCGGGAAACCCATCTCCTATGGCCCGGTCCACACCGCGGCGGGGTCCCTGAGCATCCAACTTACCTCCCTTGACAACGACCAGCTGAAGATCACCTGGAAACCCCGCTGGCATGACCGGGCACCGACCCTGGAAATTGCCGTGCCCGGATACCAGGTGATAAGCCAGCAGCAATCCAGCGCGTTATTGCAACCCGTAGACAACCACCACGGCTGAGCAATGAATATCGTAATAATCACCAACACGTTCACACCCCATGTCGGTGGCGTAGCCCGCTCCGTTGAAGGATTCAGGAAAGAGTACCTGGATGCCGGGCATAACGTCCTCGTCATTGCGCCGGAATTCGAAGGCATGCCGACGCAGGAAGACAACGTTATCCGGGTCAGTGCAATTCAGAACTTCAATGCCAGTGATTTCTCCGTAGTGCTGCCGCTGCCCAAGGGCATCAACCGGGCAGTGGAGGAATTCGAGCCGGATATCATCCACTCCCAGCACCCATTCCTGCTTGGCATGACTGCGGTCCGGCTTGCCCGGATACTGAATGTTCCGCTGGCGTTCACCCATCACACACTTTATGAACAGTACACCCACTACGTCCCCGGGGATTCGCCACTGTTACAGAACTTTGTCATCGAACTTGCGACTCACTACGCAAACCTTTCAGACCAGGTTATCGCCCCCAGCGAGAGCATTCGCGACCTCGTTATGGAACGCGGTGTCAGGGTACCGGTGGAAGTCATTCCTACCGGTGTCGATGTGGAAAAATTCGCCGTCGGCAATGGCCAACGTTGCCGTGGCAGCCTGAACATCCCGGAAACCGCATGGGTTGTGGGCCACATGGGCAGGTTGGCACCGGAAAAAAATATACGTTTCCTGAGTCGTGGGGTTCTGGAATTTATCAAGTCGCGGGAACAGTGCTATTTCCTGGTGGTTGGTGACGGCGATGAAAGCAGCCAGATAATTGATATTTTCTCCCGGGCCGGCCTGCAGGACAGGCTGGTTCTGACCGGAACCCTGGAAAAGCAGGATCTGTCGGATGCCCTGTGCGCCATGGACGTGTTCGCTTTCGCTTCAAAAAGCGAGACCCAGGGAATGGTGCTGATCGAAGCCATGGCTGCCGGGCTGCCAGTGGTGGCAGTGGATGCGTCCGGTGCCCGCGAGGTGATCGAAGACCGCGGCAATGGCCGGCTGTTGCAAGAGGAAACCGTGGACAGTTTCAGCGCCGCGCTGGACTGGGTCCATCAACTGGACGGTGATGAACGGCTGACGTTGATCAGGCGGGCGCGGGACACTGCCCGGCAGCATTCCATGAAACATTGCGCACAGCGGGCGCTGGATTGTTTCAGACGACTGCACCGTCAGAATGCCGCCGATGCACAATCTGAAGAGAAGGCCTGGGAGCAGGTTCTGGCTCGCATCAAGAGTGAATGGGACATTATGAAAAGCCTGGCCTCGGCAGGAGATGGCGCGCTGTCGGGTAATCGTGCAGAATAATCCGGGTTCGGAACTATTCTTCAAGGCTTGCGTTGGTTGAAGTGAGAACGCGACACAGTCTCGCAACGAAGACTGCTTACTCTCACAATGGAGGTTCTTGATGAAAATCATGACTGTTAAACTAACAATCCTGACAGGACTTATCATGCTGTTCGCGTCATCCGGCGCCCTCGCAATTGAGCCGGACCAGCTGTCGGGCCGAGTCCTGGAACGGGACCTGAACGCCAGGACGCTTACCCTGCACCTCACCGAGGTCGGGGATAACGTTGACGAACCGGTAAATTCGATCCAGACTTATAAGATTCCCGAAAGCGTCGAGATCCAGGACGATTGGAGGTCGGACGTACTGCCCGATGATCTCAGCGACATTCAGGAAGGTGAAATCGTCACCCTGGACCTGGACATCGAAGACCGGGCCATGGCACGAACCATCCGTTACAACGGCAATCAATAAACCCGGCAGGGATTCCGGTTGAAGCCGGAAACGGAATGTGGCCAGCCGGCCCGGCTGGCCACCCCGCCCGGATACGTCACCCCCATGAGGCGGAATACCCAGCGAGGAAGCCGCGATGGCGATCAATTACCCGGAAATTCTGGACACCTTGATAAAGCTCGGTGTGGCCTACCTGCTGGCCCTGCCTGTGGGCATCAATCGCGAGTCCAAGGCGAAACGCAATGCCGGATTGCGGACTTTTCCCCTGGTGGCCATTGCTTCCTGCGGCTACATGCTGATCGGAGTCCAGGTACTGGATACCACCGACGCCGAGTCGCGGGTTCTTTACGGTATCATCACCGGCATGGGATTCATTGGCGGTGGTTCAATCCTGAAAAGCAGCACCGGGGTCACCGGTACAGCCACTGCAGCCAGCCTGTGGGTCACCGGGGCCATTGGCATGGCCGTGGCATTCGCGCGCTATGAAATTGCAATTGCCCTGTCGCTGGTAACGTTTACCACCCTTACCCTGGTACCCCTGATCAAGGAGCACAAAGACTAGGGAACCTCTGACAGCTGCCAGACAGATAAAAAACGCCAGGTAAGCAAGACAAGCAAGCCGGGCATAAGAGATAATGGCAGGACCTGAATTTCCAGAGCGACAGCTGCAGCGATGCTGCTGCAATTTCCCGATTTACGCCTCCGTCGGTTCCACCCAGAGTGAAAAAAATTTGTAAAAAAATTTTAGTCACGAGAAACCAGGAAAATCAGGTAGTTTTCTGAACAAGATTCTAAAACACTTTAAGTAGCTGCAACAGTATCCGGCAAAGATAACCGATTCTTTACCGATACCGCTGTTAGTAGTGCTGTTTTTCATTCGTGGAATGTCGCGGCTGAAACCAGCAGCAGCCGGAAATTGCACGGAAATCGAGTACACGGTCAGTTGCCATCAGCCCTGTAGCCAGAGGACGCCGCTGATGGTGTACAGCCGTTGTTGCCAGACCGGAAACAATTGCCAGGAATAGCAGCTTCCGTCAGCTGCAATTCATAAAATAACGACACCTTTTTGATCTCCCGTGGAGGGTTGTATGAACGCTTTTGCTACCATCATCGAACTTGTCGAGGTTACTGCCCTGGTTGTGTTGCTTATCTACCTGATCAGGCTTGTGCGGGACAACAATACAACCGTCATCGTCAAGTCCCGCACGGAGACTATTGACAAGAACAGGGCCGAGATAGCGGATTTCAATCGGCTCATGGTAACCAATGCCGACCTCGCCAGAATCTGGCAGGATGGATTGGCAGAACGGCGTCTCAACGATATCGATGAAGAACGGTTTGCATTCCTGGCCGAGGAATATCTCACGTTGCTTGCCAATCAACAGCAGCGGGCGGAAGCCGGGGGCGACGATGCACTCGCCGACTCGGTCAAACTGAAGCTGTTGGAGACCCTGCAGCTTAATCCGGGGCTTCTGGCAGTCTGGGAAGTTATCAGCAACGAGGTGGCGTCCGCCGGGTTACGCGAGGCAATTGCCAAGGGCCTGGCGCCTGTGGAAACGGATACCGTGGCAGGTATCGAGACGCCCGGAGAAGCCACATCCCCGGTTGCAGAAGAAAGTGATGACGCCGTCGCCGAGACCCCGGCTGCCACCGTTGCCGCTACTAATGCAGCGTCACCGGATTCAGCCGAACAGGGTACCGAATCCGTTGCGGCGACAGCGGAACATTCACCGTCCCCCCAGGCAGCTGACACCGCTGACGAGGGACAGCCTGCGGAGAGTGCCACGGATATTGCGGAAAAGATGACCGAGGAAAATGAAACCGGCGAGTCGCATAGCCCGCAACCCGCCGCGGACCAGGCAGAAGATCCACAGGACGGACAGGATTCACCGGAGACAGACGAACAGCCGGGACACAAGGTAACAGCCTTGGCCAGCTCCCAGGCTACGGACCACAGAACAGAGGCAAGCGTGGCAAGGTCCGCCTGAAACGACCAGACGCCGAATCGACCCTCTGGCGCTCAAGGCAGATCCGTACTGAACCCCGGTGCGGCGCTGTTAAACCGTATTCGTCTGCAGCGGCCGGTGTGACTGACGCCGACCACTGACCACATTGACGATCATGTCCGCGGTTACCGGCACCCGATTGAACAGGTGCCCGCCCAGGGCATTGGAGATAGCACATACCAGCGCCGCGGCGGCGCATCCCTGGATGGGCTCGCCGACCCCCTTGGCGCCCACCGGATTCTGTGGATCCGGTTTGTCGATGGCTGCCCAGTCCATGTGCGGTGTCGCATCCATGATGGTCGGTGGTTTGGATTGCCACAGTCCGGTGTTGGCCGGCAGCCCGTTCTGGGGGTCATAGGCGTGCCGTTCGAAACCGGCCATGCCGAACCCCATGTAGGCGGCACTGAATATCTGGTTGCGTAACCCGGCAGGATGCAGCACCGTGCCGCAATCCGCCACACCCACGTAATCGAGGACCTTGAATTTCCCGGTTTCCAGGTCCAGTTCGATCTGGACGAACCCCGCCGCCAGCGCAGGTACGGTTCCATCCTTGGGCAGGTTGTCCCGTGCCACGCCGATCAGACCGCTGCCTGCAAGTCCGGCGACGGAACGGGCGGTCATCGGGTTTATGCCTTCCGGTGCGATCTCACCGCTGAACCTGCCGCCCAGCTCAATGGCCAGGGTCGCCGCCCGACCGTAGGAAATAAAACGGGACGGATCGGCACGAAGGAACACCCGCTCTTCACCGATAGTGTAGTCATCAGGGGTGCCGCCCAGTTCCAGGGCCGCAATTTCCTTGAGTTTCTGCAGCGCATCCATGGCCGCTACGTAATTTGTACGGGTCATGGTAAACGACGTATTACTGCCGAACTGCCCCAGGTTCCACGGCAGGTGCCGGCGACTGTCACCACGCTGTACTTCGCAGTTTTCCCAGCGACACTGCAGAACTTCCGCCGCAACCCGCGACGTGCTGGTATGGGAGTAGGTGCCCAGATTGCCGACACCCGTGTGAATGTGCAGCCTGCCATCCGGCGTGATGCGAACCAGCCCATCGAATCCGTTGCTACCGGCGGAGTGATAGGCCTGACCGACGCCAACACCGATCACCTTGCTGCCGTTACGGCGGCCATTGGTCGCCAGTTTTTCCTGCCAGCCGAATTGTTCCGCACCCCGGGCCAGCGCCTCGGGCAGGTGGGCGCTGGTGACGTTGCTGCGGGAACTGCCGTAGCGGGCGTCGGATTCGGGTGCATTGACGGCACGCAGTTGCAGTGGGTCCAGGCCCAGTTCCCGGGCAGCCTTGTCCATCAGTGGCTCCAGCGCCACGGCAATCTGGTTCTGGCCCGGGCCCCGCTGCGGTCCTTTCATGGGCGTATTGGTGAACACCGGCACTCCCCTGAAACGCATGGCCAGGGGCTGATAAACCAGTGATACCGCATCGCCGGCGGAAAGCCAGTCAGAAAAACCGGCATTGCCGCCATTGTCCTGCACCACGTACAGGTCCATGGCGGTGATCCGCCCGTCGCGGCGAAAGCCGATCCTGGCCCTGCCCTGGAATCCATGGCGCGCGGAGCCGATGTAATACTCCTCCTCCCGGGAAATGCGCAGCATGACCGGCCGTCCCGCCAGCCGGGACAGGTGAGCCGGGATGGACATAGCCGGGTAGCCGGCCCCCTTGGAGCCGAAACCACCACCACAGAACTCGGCGATAAAAACCAGGTTTTCCGGCGGGATACCGATATAGGCCGCCATGGCGGGCACCGGGAAACTCTGACTCTGGCTGGATCCGTACAGAAAGCACTTGCCGTTTTCCCAATAGGCCAGGGCTGACCGGGGTTCCATGGACAGGTGCGAGTTGCTGGCAGTCACGAAGCTCTCGTCCAGCACATAGTCCGCCGCGGCAAAACCGGTATCAAGATCCCCCACCGTCCACTCGCGGACCGGCTCCCCCAGCGGCAATCGGTCTTCCCCGGCTTCGTCGAAAACCCGCTGTTCCCAGCGCAGGGTGCGGATGTCTTCCTGCAGGGAGGAATTACCGATATTGCCCTCGACGTGGGCAGTGCTACCGCCGGGTTTCAGACTGTCCAGCGGATCCACGGTGAACGGCAAAGGCTCGAATTCCACCCGGATTGCGGCAACGGCATCTTCGGCAATCTGTTCAGAGACGGCAGCCACGGCGAGTATCGGATCCCCAACGTAGCGGGGATTGTTGGTCAGGATCGGGTTCTGGGCCCCACTCGCGGCTGGCACATCGTCGGCAGTCAGCACCGCCATGACGCCATCGATCTGCAGCGCAGCCGAGGTATCGATACTACGGACTCGGGCGTGGGGCACCGGACTGGTCAGCAGGCGACTGTACAACATGCCATCCACCTTGAAATCCTCGGCGTACCTGGCCGCGCCAGTGACCTTGGCGTGTACGTCAGGGGGAACAAAATCCTTGCCCAGCAGGTTGTAAGCCATAACGGTTCTCCTCGTCTGATTGATGAACCGGCAATGCAAGCGCCGTGAAGCCTCGATCCGGACTGCCGTGAACCGGCTGGCTATACTGCGCGCACCGGCACAGGCTGTTACGGATCAGGTAAACGGTATCACAGCAGATCGCCCAGACCCACCCGTTTACCGCCGGGACTGGACCATTGCCCTCGTCCACTTTAGAATGCCAACCCGTGAGTGAGGTGCCTGGACTGGAATCATCAGCGATTTTCAGCCGCCAGTGCCGGCGGCAAGACACCAGGAATCTTCCGCTGAATCCGGATTCACCACGCCCGGTTGTCCTGCGACCGGCCAGATCGGCTGTCAATGTCAATGTCAATAATGCGACTTGGATTTCTCGCCTCGGTAACGGTACTTGCACTATTGCGCTGCAGTCCGGCAGAAGAGGCTCCCACTGACTCCGGGCCCATGGCCCTGGAGAACACGGCATGGCAACTGGAGAGCATTACCGTGCTGGGTGGCTTTGAATTCATCCCGGAGAACCCCGGTGACTACGTGCTGCGGTTTCGCAGCGACAGCCGCTTTTCCGCCACTTCCGACTGCAACCGGGTCAGTGCCAGCTGGGTCCAGGACGGCAACAACCTTGACCTGGAACAGTTCACCACCTCCAACAACATGTGCCCTCCCGGCACCCTGCACAATCATTTCGTCAGTAACCTGATGAACGTGCAGGCATTTTCCGAGAATGAACAGCACCTGGTGTTCACCACTGACCGCCAGGGTATTCTTCTGGAATTCGCACCACTGGCTGCAGATTCCCAGTAGTCCGGCTTTCCACAGGAGCTGCCTCCGGTACTGGCGGGTGTCGCCGGTTGAAATTCGGCGGACGAGTCACTGAGTCTTCGCATTCCGCGACCCGTTCACTAGCGGGGCTGATTGGTTTCCACCCCGGTTTTTACCTACAATGGCTGCTGAATTAAGGAACCTCTGATTAACCTTGGAGTATTTATCGTGAATGGTGTTTTCCGGAAATTTCTGCCTGTTTTTCTCGTGGCCGTTACCAGTGGTTTAGCTCATGCCCAGGACCTGCAGTCCCTGGAGGACGAGGCCGTGGTCTGGCTGCAGGAACTGATTCGCATCGATACCATCAACCCGCCTGGCAATGAATACCGCGCCGTGGAGTTCTATGCCAGGATCTTCGAAGCGGCAGGAATCGAATATGAAACCGCTGAAAGCGCGCCGGGTCGAGGCAATATCTGGGCGCGACTGGAAGGAGGCGACGAGCCAGGTCTGATTCTATTGCAACATACCGACGTAGTCCCGGCGGAAGAAGAGTTCTGGACCATACCGCCATTATCCGGAGACATCCGCGACGGCTATATTCTTGGCCGCGGAGCACGGGACATGAAAGGGCTGGGCATCACCCAACTGGCCACCTTTCTCAGCCTGCATCGATCCGGACGCCCGCTGAATCGTGATGTTATTTTCCTGGCCACGGCCGACGAAGAAGCCGGCGGTTACTTTGGCGTGGGCTGGCTGATCGAGAATCGGCCGGAAATTTTCGACGGCGTGGGTTTCCTGCTCAATGAAGGTGGTGGCGGCAGCAGAAATGGCGAGGACATAGTTTTCAGTACCGAAGTCACTCAGAAGGTACCGGTGTGGCTGCGTCTGAACGCCGTCGATACGCCGGGGCACGGTTCCTCGCCACGGCCCAACAGCGCCGTAACGCGTATTGTCCGCGCACTGAATACCATCCTGGACAATCCGTTCCCGCCCCGGGCAATCGCGCCGGTTGCCACCTATTTCGCGTCTCTGTCCGTGGCCATGGACGAGGAATGGGGTCCGGCCTATGCCGATATTGCCCGGGCCATTCAGAACCCGGCGTTTGTACAACGACTGCATGAAGCCCGGGCCGGCCATCATTCCCTGATTCGGGATACCTGTTCCCTGACCCGCATGAGCGGTTCAAGCAAGATCAATGTCATTCCGCCGGAAGCCTGGGCAGAACTGGATTGCCGCATTCTGCCGGACAAGCCGGCGGAACAGTTTATCGCCGAAATGCAGGAACTGGTTGCCCCTACCGGCGTGGATGTTGAAGTGATCATGGCGTTCACTCCGGCGATTTCCGAAACCAACACGCGGCTCTTCCAGGCCATCGAACGGGTCACCGGGGAACTCTATCCCGGCTCAAGGGTTCTGCCGTCGGTCAGCACCGGCTTTACCGACAGTCACTTCACCCGCGATCTGGGGATAGTCAGTTATGGCTTCAATCCGCTGATCACGGAAAGCGGAGAGCATACCGGGGTCCATGGCAACGACGAACAGGTTCGTGAGGCCGCGTTTCGACGGGCAATAGGCGACTACTACGCGGTGGTGAGAAACGTGGTCTACGATTGACGCGGCCGAACCCTCGTCGGATCGGCCCCGTTGCGCCAACGGCTTTGACTTTTCAGGGTCAGCCCCGTAATCTCAACGGCAATAACAATTAGAAGGAGGAGGCCCCATGCACCGGCTAAAGCTTCTTTTCACCTGCACAGGTTCTTCCGGCATGGCGCGCAGGGGAACCAGGTTGAAGTCCGTCAGCCAGGCCCTGCTGGCAACACTGGGCAGCCTGGTGCTGTTACCGGCCCTTGCCCAGGACGAAGGCAACCTCTACAACACCGGTTTCGATGTGCGCGCGGGAGAATCCTATTTCCAGCGGCAATGCTCCCGTTGTCACGGCCAGGACGCCAAGGGCAGTGACGAAACCGGAGCGCCGGACCTCACCGGCAGCCTGCAACGGGCAAGTACCGATGCCGGGGTTTTCACCATCCTGCGCGAGGGCATCCCCGGCACGGCCATGCTGCCGGTACCGGTGGACACTCCGGATGCCACGGTATGGCAGGTGGTGACTTATCTCAATTCCCTGCGCACGGATCCAGCCAACATCAATTTACCGGGGGACCCGACCTACGGAGTATCCCTGTATAACGGCAAGGGTAACTGCGCCAGCTGTCACATGATCAATGGCGTCGGTGGCCGCCTGGGTCCCGACCTTTCCGTCGTTGGTGAACGCCTTGATCCGGATGAAATCAGGTCTTCCCTGACTGATCCCGATGCCGACGTGGCGCCGCGCTGGTGGACCGTGCGCGTCACCCAGCGGGACGGTTCGGTGGTGGAGGGACTGCGTATGAGCGAAGACACCTTCGGCCTGCGGGTTATCGATGAGAACGCCGACCTTTGGTCTTTCCACAAGAACGACATCGAATCCTACGAACGGGAACAAAGTTCCACCATGCCCGGCTATGCCGGGACAATGACCGAGAATGAAATCGACCACCTGGTCGCCTATCTCTTCTCTCTGCGTAAGGAGAACTGAGGATGAAATACTTTGCGATCCTGCTAGTCCTGACCGGCTTCAGCAGCCAGCTTCCGGCCCAGCAGTTACGGGAAGCACCGGTTACACCCGCTTTTACACCGGTAACCTGGGAAAGGCTGGTAAACGCGGCAGATGAGCCGGAGAACTGGCTGATGTATTCGGCCACCCTGGATAGCCAGCGACATTCCAGGCTCGACCAGGTAAATACCGGCAACGTGGCGGAACTGGAACTCAAGTGGGCCTACCAGATACCGGAGATCGACCGGGCGGAGACAACGCCGGTTGTCGTGGACGGTATCATGTTCATCACCGAGGCACCCAGCAACCTGGTGGCCGTGGATGCCGTGACAGGACGCCAGTACTGGCGCTACGACCATGAACTTCCTGACGACCTGCGAATCTGTTGTGGTCGCAACAACCGCGGCGTCGCCATTCTGGGTGAAACCCTGTACATGAGCACCCTGGATGCGCACCTGGTTGCCATTGACGCCCGTACGGGTAACCTGCGCTGGGACGTGGAAGTTGCCGACTATGCCAAGGGCTACAGCAAGACCGCTGCCCCCCTGATCGTCAAGGATAAGGTAGTCACCGGCATTGCCGGCGGCGAGTTCGGCATTCGTGGTTTTATCGACGCCTATGATCCCGATACCGGAGAACGGGTGTGGCGAACCTATGCCGTTGCCGGCCCCGGAGATCCCAACATGTCCACCTGGTCTGGCGACTCATGGCGCACCGGCGGCGCGGCAACCTGGCTGACCGGTTCCTACGATCCGGAACTGGATCTGATCTATTGGGGAACCGGCAATCCGGGACCAGACTGGAACGGCGATGTGCGCCTGGGTGATAACCTCTATTCCGATTCGGCCCTGGCGCTGGATGCGGACACCGGTAACATCGAATGGCACTTTCAATTTACGCCTCACGATGTTCATGACTACGACGCTATCCAGATCCCCATCCTGGCGGACATCGAATTTCAGGGCAGCACGCGCAAGGTCATGATGTGGGCCAATCGCAACGCCTTCTACTACACTATCGATCGCACCAATGGTGACTTCATGGTGGGCAAACCCTATGCCCTGCAGACCTGGGCCCAGGGCCTGGATGCCGACGGTCGACCCATACGGGCGCCGGGCATGGAACCGACCTACGAAGGGGTGGTGGTTTCACCTTCCATCGGTGGCGGTACCAACTGGTTTTCTCCTGCCTACAATCCCCAGACCGGCCTGTTTTACGTCAACGCTTTTGACGGGGAACAGCGGTTTTTTAAACGCGACGAGGACTATGAAGAAGGACAGCGCTATACCGGGGGAGGCGGACAGTACATCCAGCCGATGGATACCTACAACAGTGCAATCCGTGCCATCGATCCGGCCACTGCCGACATAGTCTGGGACTTTCCCATCCAGCCCCGCACTACCGCCGGGATCATGACCACGTCTGGCGGACTGCTGTTCAGCGGCAGTGTGGATGGCTACTTCTACGCGCTGGACGCTGCCAATGGCCGGGAACTCTGGCATATGTCCGTCGGCGCCCGGGTACACTCCGCGCCCATGACCTACGCGGTTGACGGCCAACAGTTTGTCACCGTGGCAGCCGGCAACGTGGTGTTTACCTTCGGCCTGCGTGACTAGTCCTCTTGCCGTTTTTGACTGGAAAGCGGGGCAACGATGCACTGGCCCTCCGCATTGACCGCTGTTCAAGGGCCGATGCATCGTGTCCGCGTCATTGAAATTCCTGCTGTTCATCCTGGTGCTGGCCGCCATGGGGTCGTGGTGGCTGTACGCGCCACCGGCGCTGGACGAACAGCCCGTACCTGCTTCCGAAGAAGCAATCACCCGGGGGGAATACCTGCTCCATGCGGCTGGCTGTATCAGCTGCCACGTCGATCCTGAGGGCGGTGAAACACTGAGTGGTGGCCAGGCACTGGTTACCGATTTCGGGACATTTTACGTACCCAATATCACTCCCGATGACACTACCGGCATCGGCGGATGGACCGGAACCGATTTTCTCAGAGCACTGAAACACGGTCGCTCACCGGACAACCAGTTTTACTATCCCGCTTTTCCCTACCGTTCCTACAAAGGCATGACCGACGAGGATGCCCTCGCCATTGCCGCCTTCCTGATGCAGCAGGATGCCGTTCAGAACCAGGTTCCCGCACACGACACGGTGGACCTGCTGAGTCGCTGGACGCTGGCATTCTGGAATCGACTGGTCGATATCCTGGAGCCGGATTATGCTGTTGCAGATGACCCCCAGGTACGACGCGGCGCTTACCTGGCCAGGAACCTGGGGCACTGTGGTGAATGCCATACACCGCGCAACCGTCTGGGTATCCCCCTTTATGAACAGGAATTCAGCGGGGCACCCCTGGCCGATGGCGAGGCCGACGATATCACCGCAGCGGCCCTGGAGGACTGGACCGAAGAAGATTTTGCCTTTTTCCTGTTTCTGGGGATAAAGCCGGATGGTGAATTCGTCGGTGGCGAAATGGAGCCGGTGATCGAACACAACACCAGCCCACTCACCCAGGAGGACAGGGAGGCCCTGGCGGCGTTCTTCCTGAGAAACCAGGGCCTGGCGGACTGACCAGGGGGGATCGCCGCGAGCCGAATTACCCGGACAGCCTAGTCATCAACCCGGAATGTTTCGTGGCAGTTGCCACAGTTTGCACCAAAAGCACGAATCGCACCCAGGGTCGCCATGCGATCACCGCCGGCAGCGATGTCCGCAAAGGTATTGGCCCCGTCGATAAGCGCCTGGGCGCGTTGTTCAAACAAGTCGAACTGCTCCCATATTACCGGCAGTGCTTCCGTTTCTATATCGTATTCCCGGGTATCCATGGCAGCGAACAGTTCCGGGATCATCGGCGCCATGGCGGCAATGCGTCGAGCATTTCTCTCGGCGATGCCGGCGTCGAATTCCACCGTGCCCCGTGCCATGCCACTGATGGTGCCGATATTGTAGGCGAAAAGCCTGAATACCGACTGTCGGGTTTCTGCCGCCTGCTGAGCCTGCTCCTGCGGAGTCGGTCCGTCCTGGGCGCTTACTAGCAGAACAAAGCTGGCACTTACTGCAATTGCCGTGCTGGCCAATACCTTCCTTAACATACTTCACTCCTTCCAACGTTGGTTGATTGACTAACCAGGTCCATGAATCACTCCTCTGGACCCGCTGCAGTTTATCATTGAAAAGGTACTGACGGTTGTTGCTGTGAACTGCTTGCACCGGTGATTCAACCCGCTTCCGGGCAATGGCTAAATTGAAATTACACCGCGGGTGCAGAGGGGGATACCCGTCTACCGGATACCCAGCCCACGACGTCCACGGGCAATCCCGGCCGACTGGACAATTTGCCCTGGTGAGGCTACCTTCTTCGGTTCCAACTGCCCGCGTACTTCCATGACCAGTTCCCTTTCTCCAGTCGACTGGGCCGTGATCGCTTTCTACCTGGTTTTCCTGGTGGGTTTCGCCTGGTGGCTGTCGCGACAACAGGAAAGCCGTGAAGATTACTATGTCGGCGGCCGCCGCCTGGGTGCCTGGCCCGTCGCGCTGTCGATTATGGCAACCCAGTGCTCCACCAACAGTATTCTGGGTGCGCCCGCTTTTGTCGCCTTTGCCGCCGGTGGCGGGCTTGTCTGGCTGCAATACGAACTGGCGGTACCGCTGGCCATGATCGGACTGATACTGTTCTTCATGCCCCTTTTTCGACATTTGCGCCTGGTGTCGGTTTATGCGTATCTGGAAAAACGCTTTGATGTCCCCACCGGCCTTACCCTGAGCGGCCTGTTTCTGTTCATTCGCGCCTTTGCCACATCCGTAACCGTCTACAGCATTGCCATCGTCATCGACCTGATTACCGGTCTTGGCTTTTTCTGGTCAGTGATATTGCTGGGTGCCTTCACGGTTGTTTACGACGTGCTGGGAGGGATTCGTGGAGTCATCTACAGTGACGTCATCCAGCTTGTAATCCTGGTCGCTGTACTGGCACTGCTGCTGCTCCTGTTGATGGATGGCAGTGGCGGCTTCACTGCCATGCTGGACAACCTGGGTGACGACCGCCGCCGAACGCTGAATTTTTCCGCCCACGGATTCGGTGATGGCGAAACGTTCGCGTTCTGGCCCATGCTCATCGGTGGAATTTTCCTCTACCTTTCCTACTACGGTTGTGACCAGAGCCAGGTGCAGAGAACGCTCAGTACAAGAAATATTGACGGCAGCAACCAGGCCCTGTTTCTCAACGGCCTGTTGCGATTTCCCCTGGTTCTGCTCTACTGCTTCGTGGGCGTGGGCATAGCCGGATATGCCACCGCCAATCCCGATTTCATCGACGCGTTACCGACTTCCAACGGCATGCCGGAATTCAATCTCGCGGTTCCCCTGTACATGATCAATGCCCTGCCGGTGGGACTGGTCGGTCTGTCCATGGTTGCCTTGTTTGCCGCCGCAATGTCGTCACTGGATTCAGTACTGAATTCGTTGAGCGCCACCACCATGGAGGATTTTGTGCGTCGTTTCCAAAGCGGCAACAGGTGGGACGAACACCGGGAACTGGTTATCAGCCGCTTTATTACCGCTGTCTGGGGACTGGTGACCTTGGCGATGGCATTCTACGTGGGTGACATCGCGACCACGGTACTGGAAGCCATCAATCAGATCGGCTCGATGGCCAACGGCTCCATTCTGGCGGTTTTTGCGCTGGGCCTGCTGACAACCCGTACCCATGGCAGCGGAGCCATCACCGGTCTGCTCCTTGGCATCGCGGTTAACGGCTATCTATGGATTTTCGTACCGGAAATATCCTGGCTCTGGTGGAATGTGATCGGTTTCGTGGTGACATTTACCACCGGATTTACCCTGGGCACCCTGTACGGTCGCAACTATGGTCGAGATTATGGTCGAGACTATGCCGGCACCCTGGACCCGGAAATTCTGGAACAAAGTGTCGCCGGCTTCCTGCGGACGGAAGCCCGGGTGAACTGGAAAGCACGAAGCTGGTTTCTGCTTGCCTGGTTCGGCATACTTCTGGCAATACTCGTCGGGCTTGCTCATTCCTGACAAAGTATCAGCGTCGTCCCCGCCGCTGGCATCGCTGGCAGTCACCGCAGACACCCACGGCTATCCTGAAGCCAATTGCCGGGCGCACAGGCCTGTGCGCCTGCGCTCCTCAGTTTGGCACGCCGGCCTCCCTCACAACTACCCTGAAATTCCGATTTAGACTGTGCTGTCTACAGCGGGACCTTGCTTTCCAGGAACGCGATATATTCATTGGCCCGCAACAACTCCGGCTGCACACCAACCGCTTCCTCCCGACTGAGAGTGACCGCGTTGGTACTGTTACGCGTGTTTTCCTGGATGACCACCGTGAAGCCACTGAACACCGAGGTTCGAAATGTTACGGTAAAGTTTCCGGCTTCTACCGATTCAGCGACGTTATTGGAAGTTCCCTGCTGCGCTTCGAACACTTCCTGGGTGCGGGCCAGTGCTTCACCCACCAGCACGGCGTCGGGTCCCGGCATACGGGCCGCAACAGACACCAGGCCATTGGTGCGATACACGTTGATGAAGCTGGATTCCTCGTTTTTCATCACGCGAAATTCAGTGTTACCGACCCGCATGACCGACCACCGCATGAGGTAGTCGTCCAGGCTGAACTGCTGGGCCTGTCCCAGGGCGGGCAGAACCAGGCAGGACAACAGACAGAAAATTTTCATAGGCAGCTCCAGTTTCAACGCCACCGGATTCAGAAACGCCAATAGTAATAGTCTTGATACGCGATCACGGTGAAATCTGTCAAGTCATTGTGCGTTACGCTGGTGTCCCTGTTTGCAAAGACACCGGAGGTCAAAGGGTGAGGCCACTATCGCTGAATCAGGAAACCGGATCAAACGGCAACTGTGTTCCATCAGTAGTGAGGCGGCCTGGGCTCCGGTGTGTCCGTGGCACTCTCCCGTTCATGGTCCAGCTGCTCAAGACGTTCCTCCAGCACTGCCAGGCGACGCCGTAATGCGTCCAGTACTTCACTCTGCTGAATCACCACGGTATCCAGTTTGTGGATGACATCCTCCTGGAACTGGAGTCGCGTTTGCAATTCCACGATGTCTTCAGTTAAATCACTCATCAGGATTCCTCCAGTTTTTATTTCAGGTTGACAAAGCGGGCCGTGAAAGACCGGCCTCGTCGGCAATGTGCCGGTCAGCCAGGGATTGGCCATTCAACGAGTATAGATGCTATGCGAAAAGTTCGTCATGCGCTGATCACGCTGCTGCTACTGATAGCGGCCCTGCTGGGTTTGGCCACGCTGGCCGGTTTTTCTCCCGCCTACCTGCTGGCGGCGCCGGGCGTGGGCACGGGTATCGGCGCGAAGCTGCTGTGCAGCGCCCGCTACGTATCCGGACTGAGCAGAGAACAGGCCTTCAGCGACCTGGTTCAGTATTCACCGATACTGGAAAATCTCACTATCGAGTACGATGATGCCGCCAGGAAAGTGACGGCCTCGTTATTTGGCTTGAGCGAAACATCAGCGTCCCACCTGCCCGGCCTGGGCTGCACTATCGATTATCCGGAGGTCGATGTCCGGGATGGCGGAATGCCGTTACCGGCAGTTGATACCGCTGCATACTGGCCCGCCGGTGACCTGGCTTATCCTCCTGGCGAGGCTATCCAGGCGCTGGTGGAAGATCTGGTGGACAGCGACAACGCCGCCGGTCTCAACACCCGCGCCCTGGCAGTGGTCTACCGGGGTGACCTGGTCGCCGAGGTCTACGATCAGGGCGTCTCGGCACAGACGCCACTGCTGGGCTGGTCCATGGCAAAGAGCCTGATGTCGGTGATGCTGGGTAACCTGGCCTATCGCGATAAACTGACAATGTCGGGGAGCCCCGGTTTCCACCAGTGGTCCGATGACCGGCGCGCTGCAATCACGCTGCCCCAGCTGCTGACCATGACCGACGGACTGGCGTTCTCCGAGCAATACGATCCTGGCGATGACGCCACCACCATGCTGTTTACCGAACCCTTCGCGGCCCGCTACGTGCTGCAGAAACCTCTTGTCCACGAGCCGGGAGCCCATTTCAATTACAGTTCCGGAACGGCGAATCTGCTATCACTGGTTTATTTCAACAACACCGGCGCGTCACTGCGATCCAGCTACCGCGACTTTATGGAAAATATTTACGTACCCATGGCGTTTCAGCACGCCGTATTCGAGGTGGACGCCGGTGGGGTGTTTATGGGCAGCTCTTATTTCTATGCCAGCGCCAGGGACTGGGCACGGATCGGACAGCTGATGCTGAACGGCGGCGTCATCAATGGCCGGCGCCTGGTCAGTGCAGACTGGGTCCGTAAAGCCACGTCGCCCAATACTGCCGAAAATGATGCGGCCTACGGCTACCAGTGGTGGCTGAATCGTGGCAATGCACAGTTACGCTGGCCGGACCTGCCCGAAGACGCGTTCGCCGCCCAGGGCAATCGTCAGCAGTGGGTTATGGTTGTGCCGTCCAGAGAAACCGTGATTGTGCGCCTGGGCTGGACGGCAGGCAGCTACCCCGCCAACCAGCGATTTGCCGCTATCCTGGACGCTTTGCTGGAAAACTGAAGGCGGATACGAAAACGGCAGCCCCGTAGGGACTGCCGTTTTACCTTGCCAATTTCGCTTACTGAATGACTTTGCGTTCAATTACTCTGCGGTGGGCACGGTACCGGTATCGGACTTGGGCGAACCGTCGCCATTGAAGCCCATCACCTCGTAGCGTCTCCAGCCGGCCAGAATACCCATCAGACCGTGATTGCCCTCGTGGCAGGCATACTCATATACCGGGTCAGTGGAGCGCCTCAGGGGCAGTCGTGCAGACCAGGTTTCATCCCAGGACAGCGGATCCTCGACGGTGAAGTCGTAGTTCAGGGTGTTTTCGTCTATCCAGCTGATGCGCTCGGTTACCTGAGCCTGATCCGACATGCCGCGCAGATTGTAGTCGTGGTAGAAGTTTCTGGTGTGAATCACCAGGGTTTCGCCTTCCCAGCGGGCGATGGAATCACCTTCCCACTTCAGCTGCTTGGTGCTGTGTTCATCGGCGTAGGGAATTATGCGCGCGGAGTGCACCATCTCGTTGAGGATCATCACGTGATCCTTGGTCTGCACCAGCTGCATGTTGTTGTTATAGGATCCTGGAATCATCGGCGGACCACCGACGAAGCCGGTGATACAGCGGTCAACGGTGGTGCGCCCTTCTGGACCGGCACTCTCGAATACCATCTGCTGGTATTCGGCGCGCCGCTGTCGACCTGCTTCATTCAGCGGCGGAATGCGGCCATTGGGTGGATCGTAGATCAGCGAGGTGCGTCGCGAAGCAATGGTTTCGCTGCCACGCTCGTACCAGAATTCATTGTAGGAGATAACGCCGGGTGGATAGCCTGCTCCTCCCACGGAATCGATAATCAGGTCGCGGTTCTGGCGACGGTTTTCATAGGCTTCCCACTCCTCCGCCTCTTCCGGCGTCAGGGTTTCCTTGTCTGCCAGCTCCGGCGGGCGATTCAAAGGCGTGATAGTGCGGAAAGTATACGTGCCCTGAAAATCCGGGTGACCGTAGGCGGTTCGGGGGATTTCGGTGTCCTGAGCCATCAGGAAGGGCGCCACCAGCAATCCGCCAAGGGTAAGACAAACAGCTTCGAGAGCCTGCTTTTTCATGGGTTCCTCCATCTTCTGTGTCGCGTGGGGATCTGCGATATTAACTTACAGACGTTACGCCTATGTCACCAGTTTTTCAAGGAATTTCACCCGTTGACCATCCTGAAAAACCCGGTATGCAACGCGTGGCGGCGATCACTGGCCGGCCGCAGCCTGCCAGCGGGATCGCAGGGCTTCACGGTCAATCGGTTCACCGGCCCGGTAAACCCGTGAGATTTCGCGGGTATGGCGAATATCCTCCAGTGGATTGGCATCCAGGACAACGAAATCTGCCTGTTTACCCGGTGCCAGTGTGCCAAGGGTGTCCAGGCCCAGGCGTCGGGCCGGTGTGCTGGTGGCCGCGGTAATCGCCTGCAGCGGGGTCATGCCCAGGCGGACGAAAATTTCCAGTTCCCGATGCCCGGTATAGCCGAAGAAATGATCCGGAACCGCACCGGCATCCGTGCCCAGCAGGATGTCCACGCCGGCTGCCAGCAAGTGGGCAAACGACTCCCGCAGTGCTGCTTCCCGGGCCGGGTCCACAGTGGTTGCGCTGACCGGCAGCTGAGCGAAACTGTCACTCAGGCGGGCCACTACCGCCGGCGGCACCGCTTCCTGCAGGAACGGATCGTCGGCAACCCGCTGGCGACGCAGCTCGCCCAGGCCAAGATTGGGTACCAGGAAAGCCCCGGCATCGGCAATCTGCAACGCCAGTTCGCGGTCCAGGTCCGGACCCAGGCGCCCGTGGAGAAAGCCGTCCACGCCGGCGGCCAGCAGATCCGGCATATCGGCGGCCGCCTGCTGGTGAACCAGCACCTGCAGACCACTGTCCCTGGCAGCGGCGATAAGCGGCCGGTATATCCCGGGGGCAAGTTTGTCCTGGCTGCCGCCACGATCGTCCACCCAGATCTTGATAAACGGGATACCCAGGGCAGCGACTTCATTCACTGCCGTTTGCGCCTGATCGGCATCGGCCAGTCCGCGCAGCACGGTCATGCCGCTGCGTTCCTGGATTTCCAGGGCATGAACCAGGAACCGGTCATTGGGGCCCTGTCCCGGTGGCCCCATTCCGGCGGCAAACAGAAATCGGGCACCGCCGACAACACCCTGGCGCTGATCACGCTGCAACGCCAGCGCCATCCCGTCCGGATCGCTGCCCGCCGACAGCACCGCTGAGAATCCGTAGTAGCTGTACCGCTGCAGGTGTTCCTCCAGCGTCTCCCGGGAGTAATGCTGCGCACCCCAGCCGGTGTAGCCTTCATACCCCAGGTGGGCATGGGCATCGATCAGGGCCGGGATGACCGTTTTGCCGTCCAGTTCCACGCGACGCGCTCCGGCTGGAGGCTGCAGTTCCGCCACGGGGCCCACCGCGACGATTTCCGATCCTCGCACCAACAGTGCCCCCTGTTCAATCACGGTGCCGTCACCGGGAAGAAGCGTGGCATTGACGAACAGGGTATGTTCCGCCGGGGTAACAGGACCCGCGCCCGGCGACTCCAGTCGGTCTGGAGGTCCACAGGACGCCAGCAGGAAAGCGCTGACTGACAGCACACCGACGCGCGCCAGCCTGGAAAACAACAGCGGGAAAAATGGAACCTGGGAAATCTGCATGCTGAACACTGGGTGGTTCTCCACGGGACAAACGGGCGGGGGTATTCAGTATAGCCAGCAGCGAAATAAAAAAAAGGCCCTTGCAGGGCCTGGGAAAACAGCGTTAAACAAGCTTCGTTCAATGCTGGAGAGAAACTTCAGTGAGCAACGTGTTGATTGCTGGACAGTATACGGCCGAAAGCAGTCCCCATAACCGGATCCGGATCACAGAACACAGGGGTACCCGGTGCTGCCCTGACCGGGCAGTCCGGTGCGTTGTCTCCGGAGGATTTTCAACCCTGGTAAACGAACTGTAAAAAAGTTTCCTGGAAACATGGCCGAATGCCATGACTGAACCGTCAGCTGCAACAACTGAAATGACTGGCAGTTGAGCGATGAGCTGCTGACCGATAACCCCCTGTCGCGTTACCATGTAGCGGAATCCTGGCCTTCAGGAATGTACGTATCGGACCTACAAGGATCGTATTGCCATGAACACAAAGCCTTTCGACATCGTCGTCTACGGAGCAACCGGTTTTGTCGGACAGATCCTGTGCCATTACCTGAGTGACGAATTGCGGGATCCGGATTTGCGCTGGGCAATGGCCGGTCGTTCGAAAACCCGGCTGAACCAGGTGAAAGTCAGCCTTGGCAAACCCCACGGAGCCATCCGCTGCCTGGTAGCCGATGCCGGGGACGAGGACGCCCTGCGTAAAATGTGCCAGCAGACCCGTGTGGTCATCAGCACGGTGGGGCCCTATGCACTGCATGGCGAGCCCCTCGTCAAGGTCTGTGCCGAGACCGGCACTGATTACTGCGACCTGACCGGCGAGCCCCAGTGGATCAGACGCATGATCGACCGTTACCAGGACCTGGCAAGCCGCAGTGGCGCACGTATCGTGCACTGTTGCGGTTTCGATTCGATTCCCTCCGACCTGGGCGTCTATTTCCTTCAACAGGTAGCCAGGAAACAGTTTGGCCACTATTGCCAGCAGGTGAAAATGCGCGTCAAGCGGCTGCAGGGCGGTGCGTCCGGCGGCACCATCGCCAGCATGGTCAATGCTTTCAGGGAGGCGTCCCGGGACAGGAACCTCAGGGATGAATTCAACAATCCCTACTCGCTCTGTCCGCCGGCGGAAAGAGCCCTTCCCGCGCAGCCGTCTGTAGGGGTTGAATTCGACAACGACTTCGACTCGTGGGCTGCACCGTTTGTCATGGCGGCGATCAATACCCGGGTGGTGTTGCGCAGCAACGCGTTGCTGGAGCCTTCCTATCACAGGAACTTTCTTTACGATGAAGCGTTACTGACCGGCAAGGGCGCTTCCGGGAAGAAACGGGCCAGGCGTACCGCAATGGGATTGAAACTCATGCCGTTGGTTTTTATCGTCCCGCCGATTCGCTGGCTGGCCATGAAGTTCCTGCCCGCACCCGGTGAAGGTCCGTCAGCCGAACAACAGCGCAGCGGCTGTTACGATCTGCGCTTTCATGGAATCGATGAACAGGGTCAGAGCCTCATTGTCCGGATCACCGGGGATCGCGATCCGGGCTACGGCTCCACCGCCAGAATGCTTGCCCAGGCCGGAATATGCCTGGCCAGGGATGTTCCCAGGAAAAATCTGCCGGGTGGATTCTGGACACCGGCAACGGCGTTCGGTAAAAAACTGATCAGGCGCCTTATCGATCATGCCGGCTTGAAGTTTCAGCTTCTGGAACAATTCGCCCAGAAAGAAAAGAAGTGATCATGGAAAGGCACTGAACTGGAAGACCAGGGAACATCGACTCCTGTAACTAACAGCCCGCTAACACGGCGCAGCCCGCAGGGAGCCTGTGCCGCTACGAAAAAGGACCTGTTCTGAATGTTGAAAAATGAACTTTTTCCAGGGCATTTTTCAATGTGAATGTACCCCGTAGGAGCCTGGTCCGCAGCGGCGCAAGCACCCTGCCGGTCGCCCCGTTCGGAGCCACTGTTCAGTCCGGCATAAAGCGTCTGTTGTTGTGGGACTGCAATGTTATCGGTTGAACCTGATGCGCAGGACGGATCTCCGGCCAGCACAACCGGTAACCGTCAAACATCTTCCACCAGGTCCCGGTTAAGGCGGACCCCCAGGCCGGGCTCCCGGGGCATATTCACGAACCCGCCGGCATCCACGCGAGGCGGATTTTCCATAATGGCAAAGCCATTGGTATAGGGCGCTACCGGCGGGTCATGCAACAGTTCCAGCCAGGGACAATGGGGCCAGGTGCCGATCATGTGCAGCTGCGCGATGGTGCCGAGCTGACCACCACCGTGATGCGGAATTACCATCTTGTGGCTGGCCAACGCCAGTGCAGCCACGGCGCGCAGGCCCTGGACGCCTTCAGTCACCAGAATTTCCGGCTGCAGAATATCGTAAACGCCTTTTTCCAGCATCCATTTGAACTCCTGCACGCCACGGTTGTTTTCACCGCCCGCCAATGGGATATCTACCAGTCGGTTTAATTCTGCCAGGCCGTCGAAATCATAACGTCGAAGCGGCTCTTCCAGCCAGTAAACATCAAGGTTCTTGAGTTCCCGGGCAGTATCCAGGGCCCGGGTAAAATCCCACTGAATACCGGGCTGCCAGATGCCGCTGGACTGGGCCTGGTTAGCATCGGTCATTATGGTGAAATCGTCTCCGACGGCGGCACGCACCAATTCAACGGTTCGAATATCCTCGGCCATGGTCTGGTGATGGAGCCGTATTTTCATTCCCTGCCAGCCCTGTTCCTGCAGCTGCACGGCCATGTCCGCACGTTCTTCCGGTGTGGACAGCTGTATCATGCTGGCATAGGCAGGAATCCTGTCCTGGGCTGCGCCCCAGAGCTTGTAAAGGGGCTGGCCTGTCACTTTGCCGATGATATCCCACAGGGCGATTTCCATTGCCGCCACTTCGCGCCAGTTGGATGCGGCGCCATTGGTGTAGCGCATTTCATGCCCCAACGCTTCGGTATCGAATGGATCGCGGCCCACCAGGATCTGCTTCATGCGATTGATGGCGGCAGGATTCATTCCCGGGGCGATTCCGGTTATGCCCTGGTCGGTCACCACTTCGGTGACAGTACCGCCGCCGGAACGCCTCATGTAGGACCGCCCGGGGGCCCAGGCCGACTCCATCATGCCGGTCTCCGCTATTGTCCGCATGCGGAACACGCGGATATCGGTAATCTGCAGGCGCTGTGCTTGGGCGGCAACGAAGGCCGGCAGCAGGGCCGGCGCCAGGGTCAGGGGTATCGATGCAGCTATGAAGTCACGACGTCGCATTCAGCTCTCCCGATTGATTTCATGGATTCTTGTTATTGACTGACTATAGCGCCACGCAATTGGCTTGACGACCGTTTTGGCCGCCGGGGATTGATTTTTTCGGCGCCACAGGGCAAGTTGCGATGAAGTTCAATAATAACCCGGATGATTGCCATTATGTCCAAAGCTATCGTTATAGAAAAAACCGGCGCGCCCTCGGTCATGAAATTCAGGGAAGTCGACCCCGGCAAGCCAGGCAGGGGCGAAGTAACCGTCGAGGCCAAAGCCATTGGCGTCAACTTTATCGATATCTATCAGCGCACCGGGCTGTACCCGGTAGACCCGCCCTTCACTCCCGGCGGTGAACTGTGCGGCGTAATCACTGCCCTGGGCGCCGACGTCAAGGGTTTCAGGATCGGTGACCGGGTAGCCACCGGGACGGCGGGAACCGGCTGTTACGCCGAACTGGCCACTGTTGACGCCGGGCGTCTGATCAAGATTCCTGCCGAAATTTCCGATGACGAGGCCGCAGCCATGATGCTCAAGGGCCTGACCGTGCAGTACCTGATTCGACAGACCTACCGCGTAACAAAGGGCGACACGATCCTTGTCCATGCAGCCGCGGGCGGGGTTGGCCTGATACTATGCCAATGGGCCAGTTCGCTGGGCGCGACGGTTATAGGCACTGTCAGCTCACCGGCCAAGGCCAGGCTGGCGAAGGCCCACGGCTGCGCTTACCCGATCAATTACACCAGGCAGGATTTCGTCAAGCGCGTGCGGACCCTGACCGGGGGTGAAGGCGTCCCGGTTGTGTACGACTCCATCGGCAAGGACACCTTCCCTGCATCGCTGGACTGTCTGCAGAAGCGTGGTCTGTTTGTCACTTACGGCAATGCATCGGGTCCGGTACCGCCGTTTCCACCGGCACTGCTGGCCCAGAAAGGATCGCTGTTCATGACCCGCCCCACCCTGTTCAATTACGCAAGTACTCCCGCGGAACTGCGCAGGATGGCCACCGATCTGATCAAGGTGGTGAAGTCCGGTGCGGTAAAGATCGAGGTAAACCATCATTACCCGTTGAAAGACGCGGCCCGGGCGCACCGCGACCTGGCGGCCAGAAAGACTACCGGCTCCATCGTGCTGGTTCCCTGACGGAACAGGAAAGCAGCACGCTGCCGTCGCCAATCAATACAGCCCCGCACTTGCGTCATCGGGGCAGGAGAATAAAAAATGAAAAGTCCGTCAATGTCTCGTCGCCGCTTCCTGCAATCCACTGGAGCCGCTGCCATGCTGATTCCATCTGCTGTCCGGGGCTATACCGCTGCCGAAATGAGAGAACTGTACATCAACGGTGAAATGCAGGCTGCCATTTCCATGTGGGAGCTGGATACCCCTGCCCTGTGCGTGGACCTCGACGCCCTCGAAGCCAACCTGGCTACCATGCAGAACACGGTTTCAACCAATGGCATCGCCAGCCGTCCCCATGCCAAGACCCACAAGTGTCCGGCAATCGCCCGCCTGCAACTGGACAGCGGCGCCGTGGGAATCTGCACTGCCAAGGTCAGTGAGGCGGAAGCAATGTTTCAGCACGGCATTGACGAAATACTGATGACCACTACCAATATCGGTGCTACCAAGATCCGCCGCGCCATGGCGCTGAAGCAACAGTGTCCGGCATTTATCCAGGCCACGGATTCGCCACAGAACGCCAGGGACCTTTCCGCCGCGGCCCAGGCGCTGGGCATTGTCGCGGACGTTGTGGTGGACGTTGACTCCGGTGGTCATCGTACCGGGATCAGCCCGGGTCAACCCGCACTGCAGCTGGCACAGCTGGTGGACCAGCTCCCCGGACTGAGGCTGCGGGGCATGCTCTGTTACGACGGTGGTTCCCAGCATGTGCAGGGATTTGCTGAACGCCGCACCCAGACCCTGGAACGCCTGGCTCCGGCCTCCGAGACCTTTGACCTGTTGAACCGCGCGGGGCTGGATACCGGGATATTCAGCGGCGGCGGCACCGGAACCTACAACATCGATCATGAGACCCGGGGCCTTACCGATGTGCAGGTGGGCAGCTACGTATTCATGGACGCCCAGTACCTGGCAATAGGAGGGCGGGACGATGCCCGGCAGTATTCGGATTTTCAGCCATCCCTGACAATTTTGACCACGGTCATCAACGATCAATACCCCGGGCGGGTGACCACCGATGCCGGTGCCAAGGCCTGCACCATCAATCAACCCTGGCCACTGGTCAAGGGCGAGTCCGGCATGCGCTATACCTCCGGCTCCGACGAATTCGGCACCTTGCGTTACGAGGAGAATCCATCCACGACCTATTCCGTGGGGGACAAGCTGGAACTGATCGTGTCCCATTGCGACCCGGTGGTGAACCTGTACAACCAGATGTATGCAGTCCGGGACGGCCGTGTCGAAGCTGTCTGGCAGATAGCCGCCCGGGGCATGTCGGCCTGAACTCCGGAAAATCCGTGCCGAGACATGTCTGCCAGTAACCACAGGATGCCCTGATGGCGCCGACTATTCTCGGTGCCGTGCTGCTGGCGGCATTCCTGCACGCCGTCTGGAATGCCATGATCAAGGTCAGCGGTGACCGGCTGGTCATCATGGCCGTCACCGCGTTTGCCACTTCCCTGCTGGCCCTGCCCTTCGTTTTGCTGTTGCCGGCGCCGGCGAGGGAAAGCTGGCCGTTGCTTGTACTTTCCCTGTGTATCCACACCACCTACATGCTGATGCTGGTGCGAGCATACGGGCACGGTGAATTTGTGCAGATCTATCCCCTGGCCCGGGGTTCCGCACCATTGCTCACGGCGGTGCTCGGGTTTTTGTTGCTGGGAGAATCCCTGACGGCCAGGGAAATTGGCGGAGTCGGCCTGATCATTGCCAGCATTCTGGGTTTTGCCGCAGAACGTGTCGGCGGCATCCGTCAACTCAGCCAGGCAGCCCTGGCCTACTCGCTGCTCACCGGGCTGTGCATCACCGCCTATTCCCTGGTGGATGGACAGGGTGCGCGGCTGGCTGCAAACAGCCATTCCTATACCGCCTGGATGTTCCTCCTCCACGGTACCCTGTTTCCGCTTATCGCGGTAATCCGGCGTCGGGGAAGGTTCATGGCCACTGCCGGTGCTGTGTGGAAACCGGGGATTGCCGTCGCGCTGATCTCCGCCCTGGCCTACTGGATAGTCATCTGGGCTTTCAGCCAGGAGCGTATAGCACCAGTGGCCGTTCTCCGGGAAACCAGCGTTGCCTTTGCTGCGCTTATTTCAGCCTTCCTGATCAAGGAAAAATTTTCAGCGCAGCGGGTCGTACTGATCCTCCTGATCATTACTGGTATAGTTCTTCTCGCCGGCTGAATTCCGGATTTAGAAACATGGACACCATGAAGGGAGACCAATGAAGATCAACAGGGCGGGGAAATGGACACTTATCGTCGCAGCAACGCTGTTTCTGATTTATGTGCTACAGGTTGTGGCCTTCGAGGCACGGCTTGGCTACAACCAGCCACAGAACCAGTCCTCCATAGTGATAGCCACCTTTAACGAAAACCAGTCACGCCATGAACGGGTATTGCGCCTGGTCGAGATCGATGGCAACGCGTATGTAGCAGCCAATCACTGGCCTCGCGCCTGGTATCATCAGGCCCTGGAAAATCCCCGGGTGGAAGTGATGATGGACGACGAATTCGAACCCTACACTGCGGTTCCATTAGAGGGAGCGGAAGAACAGCGCGTAAGGGAAATCTACAGCGTGGATTTCCAGTTCAGATTTCGCACCGGCTTTCCGCCACGTTACTTCCTCAGACTGGATCCCCGCTGAACCTCGGTAATTAAGAATGACACTGGACCCTCAGGCCCAAAAGCTGCTGGAGTTAGTGGAGCAGTCCGGTATCCCACCCTACGAGACGCTGACTCCGGAGGCAGCGCGCAGGCTCTACGATAAAGCCTGCGACTCGGCAAAGGGTAATCCGCCGGAACCCTTTGCCGTGCGCAATTTTGAAATTCCCGGTCCGGCGGGACGCTTGCCGGTTCGCTGCTATCACTCCTCGGATGCCGGGAATCTTCCCCTGGTAATTTTTTTCCATGGTGGCGGCTTCACCATTGGATCACTGGACAGCCACGATGCCGTGTGTCGTCAGCTGTGCGTGGATGCAGATTGCCTGGTGGTATCGGTGGCCTATCGGCTGGCACCGGAATACCGTTTTCCGGCGGCGCTGGAGGATGCCTACGCCGCCACCTGCTGGGTGGCGGAGCACGGCGAGGAACTTGGCGGCGACCCGCAACGGCTGGCCGTGGCGGGAGACAGTGCCGGCGGCAACCTGGCTGCCGTTACCTGCCTGCTGGCCAGAGAGAAGGAATTTCCCGACCTGTGCTGCCAGGTGCTGATCTACCCGGGTACGGATCTCACTGAATCCATGCCTTCCCACCAGGCCTTCGGTGAGGGCTATCTGCTGACAAGCAGCCTGATAGACTGGTTTCATGGCAACTATCTTGGCGAACTTCGCTACCTTGGCGACCTTCGCGGCCTTCGCGACCGTGGCAATCACAGTGGCGACTATCCGGGCAACGTGTCCGGCCAGAACCCTGTCACCGGCACGAAAACACAACCAGGGATAACTGGAACACCTGGCGCGACAAGTTTACCGCGGGAGACTTCAGGCAGTGAACACCATGCCGCGGATCCGGCTTACTGGCAGGCATCACCCCTGCATGCCGACAACCATGAGAACCTGCCACCGGCCCATATCATTACCGCCGGTTATGATCCATTACAGGACGAAGGCAAAGCCTATGCTGACAAGCTCGGCGCCGCCGGGGTGAGTGTCAGCTTTCGCCACTACGACAGTATGATGCACGGTTTCATCACCCAGCCGGGTTATATCGACGCAGCGGGCGACGCCATTCGTTCCTGTGCAGCGCAACTGCAAGCGGCGTTCAACAGCTGAATGGTTTGGTCATTTACATCCGTACATAGCTGTCCCTTGAACCTCATCGGAGATTCACGCGCAAGCAGGATTCCGCTGTCCGCTTAAAAATACCACATCAGGCGGCCGTAGAAGTTTCTCCCCAGGCCCGGCATGCGCTCGCGCATGGCAATGTCCGGATTGAACGCCCGGTTATAGCCGGCGAGATGGTCCTGGAATTCCTCGTCCAGCAGGTTTTCGATACCGATCCCGATTTCAATATCCGCGGACACGTTGATACGCGCAGTGAGGTTGAAAACCGTGTAGCCGTCGGTTTCCTGCTCAATGTTGGTCTCGGAAATCCGCTCCTGATCCGCGTAGATCACCGATTCGATGGATCCGACCCAGTTACTGCCCTGGTAATCCAGCGCCAGGATCAGGTTGTCCGGCGAGATCCGGTAGAGGTTATCGTCAATGTCGTCCCGTTCGCCCCTGACGATGCTGGCTATCGCCCGGAGGGTCAACTGGTTGCCCAGGGCGAAATCGGACTCTATATCGAAGCCGTAGAAGCTCGCATCCACGTTACTGAACTGCAGCGGATCTGACAGTCCCATGCCCCTGTTGGCCATCATCTGGGCAAAATTACGCACCACCATGCTGGTGGCCGGCGTTCCCTGGATGTAATCGGAGACATCCCGATAGAACGCCCGTGGATAAATATTGATATTACCGGATTCGTAATCGAAGCCGATCTCAACTTCATGCGCTATTTCAGGGTCCAGGCGTGGATTACCCACATAGGTTTTACCGTCGGCCAGTCCGCCCGTGGCTTCCAGCGGTAGCCACAGATAGCGCTCCTGATAAGAAGGTGAACGGGTTTTGCGCGCTGCTCCCAGGTACCAGGTGGTACTGTCTCCGGATTCAAGACTGAAGCGACCAAACCAGTCAAGGTTGTTGTCAGTCTGATCAAGGTCTCCCGTATTGAACAGGGTGGACAGCATGCCTGCCATGTTGTTCATCATCACCGGCATCCCCATGGTCATATTCATGGGATTAAGGTTGGCGGACACCGGTTCTGAATCCATTTCGACGCGATTAACCCGTACGCCGGCATCCAACCCCATGGTTTCTGTCAACGAGATACTGCGCTCGGCAAACAGGCCAATGACATCGCGGGCTACGTCATTGAAATTCGAAATATAGAATGCCCCGGCATTGGGATTGGTGATGGTGGACCGGTGTTCGGTCATATTGCCGTCGATGCCATAAAGCCAACTGCCATTATCAACAAACCGTTCCATATCGAAAACGAAACCGAAATTTTCACTGACAGCCCAGTTTCGACGATAACGCATGGCCCCGGCGGTCATCATGTTATCCTGGGGTGGACGCCGCAGGTGATAGTTGGTCATCCAGTGTTCATTGTCGCTATAGGAAAGTCGCGCATTGACAATCGTATCCCGACCTTCCCAGGTATAGCGTGACCGGAACAGATCACTGTCCACGGACAATATGTCCATGGGCAATGCCGCAGTACCCGCATCCTTGGTGTTGTTGCGGGAGAAATCCAGTGACAGCTGGTGATCGCCCGTGCGGAAACTGTAGCCCAGGTCGTAACGTTCCCGTTCGTATTCGGACGGGGTTATTCTGCCCCCCGGAATGTCGGCATCATCGGCCTGCTCCTGCATGACGAAGGTACGGAACAGGTGGTCTCGATTGGCCAGGGAGAAAAATCCGCTGGCCACGGACCCTTCGTTGACTGACTGGGCGCCAAAATAGGTGCGGCCATTGAACTGGAAATCGCTGGAATTACCGTACTCCCCGGTATAGGTCTGGGCCTGCACATAGCCGCCAATGGTCTCCTGTCCGGTACTCACCGGGGCGATACCGCGATTGATGGTAAGGGATTCCAGAATAGCCACCGGGGCGTAGTGCAGGGGAGAATCCATCGCATTGGGACCGGCGCCATTGATCTGGGCGCCATTCACCGATACCTTGATTCTGTCACCGTACATGCCGCGGTATTGGGCGATACCGGTCAGTTCACCGTTCTTATTGATGTTGGCACCGGGCATCTTGCGCAACAGCTGGGCGGTGTCCGGCGGCGCTACCAGCGTGTCTTCGGTTATGACGGTATGGGTATCGCGTACGCCTACCACGGTGATTTCCTGGAGCGTCGGTGTATCCTGCGCCATCGCCACGTTGCATATCACTATGCCCACCGGCAGGCAGGCTGTGGTCAATTTCTTCATAACTGTGCCTCGAACCAGATAAGTTCACTTGTGAATCAGAAAGCGGCGCCAGTGTATAGTGGTTGCACTCGCCTGCCCTGTGACATGTTGTCGCAGGCGGGGGGATTTAGCGGGTTAAGTGGACCGGTCTTGATATGGATCAAGAAGCGGCTGTCTTGAAACACCTGTGAGTCAGCCCTGCGGTAGCTGGACTATCCTGTCGACAGCAAGGTGTGCCCTGGGGGATACGACAAAACCGGTGGCACAAAAAAACCGCGGCCGGCGATGACCGCGGTTTTTTCAGATTGCCACCGAAGCGGCGGTATGCAGCCTGTTGCTACATCTCGTCCGGCAGGGCCATGGCTGTCAGGCTCGAACCGGTTTGCAGGATGACGTACTGCTTGCCGTCGTGCACCCAGGAACTCATGCCGTAGCCACTGCGGGAAGGCGCCTCGATCTCGCCGATGATTTCACCGGAACTCTTGTCGATTGCCCAGAGCATGGGTGTGCCATCACTGGCGACATCGGAATAGATCAGCATGTTGGCGGTGGTCACCATGGGAACCAGCGCACCCGTGCCGGTATTGCCGACTTCATCCGGATCGACTCCTGCCTGCCGCATTGCGTTCTTGTAACGATCCGGCGTCTCGCCGGTGGGCACCGCCCAGAGATGCTCACCGGTATTCATGTCGATGGCTACAATCTTGCTGTATGGCGGCTTCATGATAGGCAGGCCGCTGGGATGACGCGGCGGCCTGGCGGTCGCTCCCCGCGCCGAGTTGGCATAGCGGGAAAAGGTCACGCCGGTGGTTTCCGGAAACAGCAGATCGGATTCCTCGCCTGGAATCACCCGCAGGGCGAAGCAGGAATTATGGGTGGACACGAACATGACCCCGGTGGTGGGATCGGCGACCGGTGGCCCGTTGATGTTGGCACCGCCGGCGCCACCGGGACAGTTCATGGTGGCGAACTTGCCCAGTTCATTGGTGTCGTGAATCGGCGGCGTGAACAGGGGCCCCATGAGGTAATCTTCCATGGCCTCCAGTGCCTGCGCCCGTAACTCCGGGGTGAAGTCAATCAGATCGTCTTCACTGATGCCCTGCATTTCGAACGGGGCCGGCCTGGTGGGAAAAGGCTGGGTGGGTGACAGCTGCTCACCGGGAACGATGGACTGGGGCACCGGTCGCTCTTCGATGGGCCACAGCGGCTCGCCGGTCACCCGGTTGAAGGCATAGACAAAACCCTGCTTGGTGGCCTGGGCCACTGCCGGCACCGGACCGCGACCCGGCAGGTTCAGATCCAGCAGGATCGGCGCCGTCGGGGTATCGTAATTCCAGATATCGTGGTGAACCAGCTGGTAGTGCCAGGCACGTTCGCCACTGTCCACGTCCAGCGCGATAAGACTGGTACTGAACAGGTTGTCACCCGGTCGGAAACCACCATAGTAGTCGATGGTGGCGCCATTGGTGGGGATATAAACCAGGCCATTCTCCGGGTCCGCGGATAACGGTGCCCAGGAGGACACGTCGCCGGTCCACTGCCAGGCATCGTTTTCCCAGGTCTCATGACCGTATTCACCTGGCCGTGGAATGACGTTGAACTTCCACTTGAAGGCTCCGGTCCGGGCATCGTAGCCCAGGATGTCCCCGGGGACATTTTCAATACGTGACTGGTGATAGCCCTGCTCTGCGGAGTTACCTACCACGATGGTGTCATTGACCACGATGGGTGGTGACGAGGAAGTGATGTAGCCGACTTCCAGGGGAATCCCCTCGTAGGGATCGTAGGGATGCCCCAGGTCAGCCAGCAGATCCACGACGCCGGTGTCGGGAAAGCCGTCGATGGGCACCGGTCGACCAAAGCCCTCCAGTGGCGCCCCGGTCTTCGCGTCCAGGGCGGTCAGGAAGAATCCCGGCGAGATGATATAGACGACGCCACGACCGTCAATGTAGCCAAAACCCACGCCTTTGCCGTAATCGGCCCGCATGGAATAGTTGGCACGGCCGGTTCGCGGTTCCCGATAAGACCAGACGGTTTCACCGGTCTTGGGGTCGATGGCGATGACATGCCGTAAGGGACCGGCCACGGTATAGAGCATGCCGTCGATATAGGACGGCGTTGAGCGACCGCTGGCAGCACCGAAACTGGCACCATCCCACTGCCAGGCAACTTCAAGATCCTCGAAGTTGTCTGCGGTAATCTGGTCTGCCGGACTGTAACGGGTATGAGCGTAGTCACTGCCCAGGGTGAACCATTCGATGCTGTCCTGGGCAGCAGCGCTGGTCGCCAGGGGCAACAGCAGCAATGCCATCAGGCATCTCTCAATCAATGGATGTTGCATAACCACTCCTTTCTGTTCCACTGTTTAACTGTTTAGCTAACTATCTGTTTCACTGAATATCGGTTTCACTGCTTTTTCTCTGTTGCCGTACTTCAGCTGCAGCATGCCACGGGCCTCACCGACAGCCAAGCTGGCAGCCTCCTAACGGGCACGCCAGGGAGGCTCGATCAGCAGTTCCGGCCCGGAATCGGGTTTTGGCACCCATTTCTGCAGCCGCCCGTACTGGTTGTCACCACCATACAGATTGCCCGCGGAATCGATACTGAAGGTATGCACCTCGATATAGCCATCCGGCAGCTCGCGGGGAACCAGCCAGGTGTACTTGAGATTGCCCTCGAAATCGTAATTGACGAACCGCAACGGCCCCAGGTCGGTTATCCAGAAGTCGTTCTCGTTGACGATGATATCCAGTGGCAGGGTCAGCCCGTCGATACGTCGCTCGAAATTGTACTCCATGGGATCGTCGGTGTAGCGCCAGATATTGATGCCACCACCTGCCCGATCGAGGACGAGAATCCGGTTGTCGGGACCTACTGCCACGGCATGAATGGTATTGGTACCACCCGGCCCGGTGCCGAAGCTGCCAAACTCGGTGAGGTAATTCATGTCGTTATCGAAAACGATGATCCGGTTGTTGTCCAGACCATCCGCCACCAGAATCCGGCCGTCGGGAACAAATGCCACGTCCTGGGGCCTGCCGAAATGGGTTTCGTCGTCGCCGGATACGCCTTTTTCGCCGTAGGTGGCCAGCACTTCACTGCCATCATTGGCGATAACATAGATCTGGTGGAAGGTCTCGTTCACCAGCCAGATCCTGCTTTCAGGATCGTAGGGACTGATGCGAACCCGATGGGGGCCAGGACCCGGGGAGCCTTCACACAGGTAGTCAAGATGGTCCCACAGTTCACGGACCTCCCCGTCGGCATTCAGCGTGTAAAGGCAGTTGTTCCAGACCCGCCGGTTGGTAGCGGTGAGGACGTTGATGCCCAGATCGCCGGCGAAACCGAGAAAATCATCCGGTATGGGGTAAGGCAGAATCGTCTCGCCTCGCTGGGCAAGAATTATGCGATTCGGCGATTCGGCCCACACACCGGACGCGCCGCCAAAGGCAAAACCCTCCTCGGCAAACGGCTTGTGCCACAGCGACAGGACTTCGTAGGGACTGGGGCCTATGGGTTCCCGGGCATTGCCGGGCTGGGCTGACAGCTGGCTGCCGACCAGGCTTCCTGCCAGCAGGAGCCCCAGGGATAACGATTTTAATTGCATAAGTTTTCTCTCCACCGCACAACTTACTGTGCCTTTGATTATTTTAGGGACTCTTATATTCGGGGCTCTACTACTCCCGCTATCGGGCTTGCCGCGTGCTGGCCGGTCCAGCGCCAGGCAGAGCGGGTCCCGTTAATACCGGCTAGCGTGGTACATACTGGGGCTGAACAATATGCTCCGGATCAGCACCGGTTCGAGGTACCAGTTTCTGCGGCCTGCCCAGCTGGTTGTCCGTGCCATAAAGATTACCGTCCTCGTCCACGGCAAAGGAGTGCATCTCGATCCAGCGGTCCGGTCCTTCCGACGGCAGGTTCCAGGTGTACTTGCGACTGCCGTCCAGTTTGAATTGCACGATCTTGACCGGGTTCAGGTCGGTCACCCAGGCGTAGTCCTCGCTGACCGTGATGTCCAGCGGCATTCCCAGGCCACCCCAGGTCGCTTCGTAGCGATAATCCGGATAGTCTGCCGAATTCTGGTCCGCGGTCTGCTGAAATACCTTGATATCCAGGTTGTCCCGATCCAGCACGTAAAGACGCTGATCAGGGCCCAGGGCCATGGAGTGCACGCTGCCGAACTGGTGCGCCTGATCGCCGGCTTCGCCGAATTCTCCCAGGTAGCTGCCGTCAGCATCGCGAATCACCACCCGCTTGTTGCCCAGGCCGTCGGCGATGAGAAATTTGCCGTCAGGCAGAAATACCACGTCCTGGGGCAGGTTATAGTGGGTCTCATCGTTTCCGGGTATGTTTTTTTCACCCAGGGTCATCAGCAGTCGGGAGCCGTCGTTGGAAAACACATAAATGATATGACCGGTTTCGTCAATGAGCCAAAGCCGGTTTTCCGGGTCGTAGGGACTCATGCGGATCCGGTGGGGCCCCGGTCCATCGGTACCGGCAAACAGGTGATCCCACTGGTCCCAGACTTCCAGCACATTGCCTTCGCTGTCGATGACATAAATACAGTTCTGCCAGACGCGGCCGCGTCCACGCAGGACGTTCCATCCCAGGGAGCCGGCAAAGTTGGTGTATTCCGGCGGCAGCTGTTCAGGCAGTTCTGTTTCACCCCGCTGCAGGACAAAAATCCTGTCGGGAGACTGCACGACAATGCCCGAGGTGCCACCCCAGGTGAAGCCCTCCCCGGCGAACGGCTGCATCCAGGACTCCGTTGTAAAGCGGTAGGGTGAAGGACCGGTGGGGCCGGGAATACCGCTCTCCTGGGCACGGACCGATACGGCCGTCAACGCCAGGCCCAGCAGGAGGAAAGTTCGGGTAACTCTGATAAAGGGTTGGTGCACTACTTCTCTCCGATGGATTTGATGGTAAACGTGTTGTCACGACCTGTGACCGGGACCAGGACAAACAAGGCCAGCATCCGCGAAGAATTCCTGGCCTTGCTCGAACCCCGGTCTGTGAATCCAGTCAGTTTGTCACCGTGACATAAATATTCCGGTAGGTGAACATGGAGCCGTCACTGGCGATACCGCGTAACACGTATTCCCCCGGCTGACTGAACGTCGCTTCCGTTACCCAGCGATTGTCGTCGGGAACTTCCGGGATAACGAATGGCGGGGACCAGGGTGAATTGGCCCACACCCGGGTATCCGTGTAGGTCTTGAACTGCACCGGATCGAATTCCACGAACTGCGCCGGTCCGCGGTACACGGTCCAGGAGAAGCGCAGGCCGGGTCCCGAAATGGCGACTATCGAGCTTGGCGGTGAATAAAGCTGCTCCGGCGTACGGGGCACCGGCCGATTGGAGCGGGGTGGAAAATTATCAGGGTCCTCGGCGATGGCCGCCAGGTCCAGGGGCTGTCCGAGCCGAACGGTGCGATAGGCCTCGCCCTCAACCCGCAGGTCCGGGGCCATGTTGGTACGCAGCCGATCGTCCAGCGAGCCGAACCAGCCGCCCACCTCGGTGGAAATCACCTGGGGATCAATGCGGTAGTCCGGTTTCAGCGTCCCGTAGGCCCGGGCCGTGTGGCCATGGGTGCGAAGGGTCCAGACCACTTCCCGATCACCGAAGTCCTCGGGCACGTCGACGGTAAACAGGAACGGATTGCGCCGGGGATAGAAGTGCGTGGGCTGGCCCATGTCCGCGTTGGCGAAGTCATAGGCGTCGATAGTGAGGTCATCCAGTTCACCGGCGTCCACGATGTTGAAATAGTTGTCAGGCCCCACCGGTATATCGAAGTGTTCTTCCCAGTTGGAGTTCTGGTAACCGAAGAACAGCGTGTAACCCCCTTCCTCCTCGTTGGGCCACCAGCCTTCGTAGGCCGGTGAAGTGATTTCGCCACTGAGAACCATCATCCTCGGTTGTGCGTTGGCGCCGACGCTGACCAGGGCCAGCGTCAGAGCCACCAGGGTTGACCGGAGTGCGGCACCCCTTGTACTGCTCCTGCATTTCATCGTTACTACAATCCTCTCTCTCAATCCAGCTCAGCCTTTACGGCCCGTTAGTCGTTACCACCGGCCACCGTGTTGGACACGGTCTCCGGTGCCCAGCACAGCGGACAGCCGACGTCGTAGTCATTCTTGTCCTTCAGCAGGGCACGGCGCTCGGCCATTTCCGCCTGAAACTGCTCCTCGGTGAGACTCACCGAGTAGCCCAGGTCGATAAACATGTTGGTTACCGATCGTCGTCCCGCCCCGGACCAGTTGCGCGGATCCGCCAGGTTGGGGTTGTTGGCGGTGGTGTCCATGTAGGCGATGGTGTGCAGGATGGTGCCCTTGGGCAGCAGCGGTGCCTTGTCGTCTTCATAGACGTACTGCTTCACCCAGTTGTGATCGTAGCCGACGCAGTTGAGGGTGAAGATGTTGTGGCCCCAGATTGCCTCCATGCACATGCGCACGCCGGGCGCGTGCAGGTGCGGTTCGAAGGCCATGATCTTGGTGTGCTCTTCAAGCACCACGTAGTTGTGCACTTCCTGCCCGGCCCTGTTGGGGACGATATCCAGGTCGATGCCGTTACCGGTGCGGGGTCCGCGCCGGGTGTACGCGGGTTCGTAGCCGCGGGGAAAGAAGGTAAACCCGAACTCCAGGTAACCGCTGGTTTCACGGCCGTTGGAGTGCAGGTGAGCGGCGCCCAGATGCAGCGCGGAGTTGGCTGCCAGCAGGCGACCTGCCTTTTCAGAAAAGATATCCGCGTTGCGGCCCACTTCGTGAATCGGCCAGCTGACCCGGGTGTCCGGATCGATGGCCGAGCCTTCGTCGTTGAGCACGCCACTGGAGTAGGTCATGTGGTGGAAAATATAGCGCCCACCCACGGTGCTGGTGCCCAGATCGGCGGGAATGTCGTTGACTTCGCGCACCTCCACGGACTTGACGTAGCGGTCCTCGGTAAGTCCGGTGGGTACCAGGCCTATGTCGCCCCACCAGTCAGGTCCCACGGCAGGCCGGGTCATGTCCCGGCTGCGCAGTACCAGGTCCGGTTCACCCAGGGTCCATTCATTACCCTCGGCCCACACCAGTGGCTCCGGGGCATTGGCCGGATCGCCCTGGGGCGCGCCGTTGCTGGCCCAGGCCTGGATCATGGCCAGCTCCAGGTCGGACAGCGAGTAATCGTCCTTGAACCCGTCGATGCCGATATTTTTTTCCACGTAGAATGGCGGCATGGCGCCCATGCGGTCCCGGATCGCGGTCTTGTACATGATCACCGGTGCCCAGGGCCTGACCTCCTCGTAGGTACGCAGAGACATGGGGCCACCGCCACCGGGACGATGACAGTTTTCACAACTGCGCTGCAGAATCGGCGCGATGTGATCGGCAAACGTCACGGTAGCGGGATCAATGCCCCAGTCGGCAATGTCATAGTAATGGGGCTCATGGTCTGCCAGCACGGCGTTGTGGGCCTGGCCGAATACCGCCAGCGGCAGAAACAGAGCAGCAATTGCGATAAGGAATTTGGTGCGCATCTCGGACTCCCTCAGGGTTGTCGTTTTCTGGTTTTTCAGAGTGTCGAGGATAAGAGCTTTCTTCGCCAAAGTCCAAAAATTTAGCCGTGAAAGCAGGCACTTTCGTGGGATTCGCGCCGGATTGCGGTGGTTTCGATGCAGGTCGGTGCCGGCGACCTGTCCAGGACAGCGCGGGGTGGTTGTCTGCCCCGCGACCGGGCTGTCAACCATGTCGCAAATGCCGGGGGAGTTGCTACAATCCCTGGCTCCCGGCGACTGACATTGCCGTCCGGTTCAGGCAGGTACAAGAATAACCACACCGGGCACCACCCGGGCAAAGGAGTCAATCATGAAGCACCGCACCGCAGTGGCACGCCATGTTCTGCTGGCCATCAGCCTGTTTTCCATCAGCGGCCTGACCCTGGCCCAGGAGGGCACGCGACTGAACCGGCTGATCGATCTGTTCGAAGTCCGTCAGCCGGCATTCGGCCTGCTGTCGTTCGATTACTCCCTCAACAACGCCCGTTCCCTGGCCTCTTCCGAGCTGGATTTCATCCTTATCGACATGGAACACGCCCCATTTGACGTGGAGCGGCTGCGCCAGTTTCTGCTGGGTATGACCGACAAGCGGTCCATCCTGGAAAAGGGCAGTCTCCAGCCCGACGTGGTGCCGTTCGTCCGGATTCCGGCGGCAGGTGGCGCCGATGAACTGATTGCCCAGACCAAGCAGGTGCTCGATGTCGGTGCCTTCGGTGTCATGTTTCCGGCCATCGACGATCGGGCACAGGCGGAGCTGGCGGTCCGGGCCATGCGCTACCCGCAACTCAATGGCGCCGCCGACTACGAGCCGGCGGGATTGCGGGGCAGGAACCCCGCCAATGCAGTCTGGTACTGGGGCATCAGGGACTATCATGCCCGCGCCGATGTCTGGCCCCTGGATGCTGCCGGAGAACTGCTTGCCGTCCTGTTTATCGAATCGCCGGAGGGAGTGGCCAATATCGAGGAAATAATTTCCGTTCCCGGCGTGGGCGGAATTTTTATCGGGCCATCGGATCTCAGCACTTCCATGGGCTATGCCAGTCCCGCGGCACCGCAGGTCGAGGAGGCAATTCAGACCGTTCTCAGGGCCTGCCTGGACCACGATGTGCCCTGCGCCATCACCACCGGCGCCGGTTCGGTACAGCAACGCATCAACCAGGGTTTTCGTTTTGTCACCGTGGGCCTGGACAGCGGCCTGTCAGCCGGAGCCAGCAACGCCCTGCGCCTGGGCCGGGAAGCCGCGGGGCGGGAGTGAAACAGGCCTCACGGTCGAGCGCCCCGGTCGCTCCGGCGGAATGTCCTGTGCCTGCTACCGACCGGCGAACCGGCGGACACCGGGTCAGCGGCCTGCCCCGTAGCACGGGGTTTATGGATTTAGAGTACCTCTGATGCTAACGTTGGCAACCGGTGGGCGGGGCGGACGGAAGGCAACCGCGCCCTGGTACCGGATTGCCTGGTTACAGGCACGGGGAGTTATCTCTCCACCTGACTCCGGCCCGACAGACCCTAATAAAAAAATCAGCAACAGGCGGGACACGGCCATGAAATCGACCATACGACACTTCCTGCTGGCATTGATTTTCCTGCTTGCCGGTCCGGCCGTGCTGTCCCAGACGCCGACGGTCAGTCCGGTGACCGATGCCATGCTGGCCGAACCGCCTGCCGGTGAATGGCTGAACTGGCGAGGCAATGCCGGTGCCTGGGGATACAGCGACCTTGACCAGGTCAATGTCGACAACGTGTCCCGGCTGCAGCTGGTCTGGTCCTGGGCCATGGATGACACCGGTGGCATCGAAGCGGCACCCCTGATGCATGACGGCGTCCTGTTCCTGCCGGGACCCCGCGGTGTGATCCAGGCACTTGATGCCGCCAGCGGTGACCTGTTGTGGGAGTTCAGACCCGGTATCACCCCGGTTCTGGAAGGCAGCGATGCCCGGCACCTGGGACCGACCCTGGCGCCCGAAGCGGTGATTCCGGCAGACGCTTTTACCGCCTGCTGCCGGGGTGTGCAGAAAAACATCGCCATTTACCAGGATCGGATATTCGCCGCCACGGAAAATGCCAGTATCGTCGCCATTGACGTCCACACCGGGCACCTGGTCTGGGAGCAACCGGTTGCCGATCCGGCGGAAGGATTTTTTTACGTTGCCGGGCCGATTATTGCCAACGGTACCCTGGTTACCGGAATTTCCGGTTGTACCCGCTATCGCGCGGAGGGCGGCTGCTTTATTACCGGGCACGATCCGGACACCGGTGCAGAACGCTGGCGATTCAATACCATCGCCCAGCCGGGTACGCCCGGTGGCGACACCTGGGACGGGCTGCCGGCGGAATTCCGGGCCGGCAGTGACGCCTGGATAGCGGGTACCTATGACGCCGCCAGGAATCTGGTGTACTGGGGTACGGCACAGGCCAAGCCCTGGGTTCGGGAGGTCCGGGGTACGGAAGACGCCGCACTGTATACCAATTCCACCCTGGCCCTGAATCCTGATTCCGGAGAACTGGCCTGGTATTACCAGCATATCCCGGGGGAGACCCTGGACATGGACGAAGTGTTTGAAAACATCCTGGTGAACATCGATGGCATCCCGTCGCTGTTCAAGATGGGCAAACTGGGAATCCTGTGGCAGCTCGACCGTGAAACCGGCGAATTTGTCAGCGCTACCGATATCGGTTACCAGAATGTCATCGACGTGGATCCTGTTTCCGGTGCAGTACGCTACCGGGATGGCATGATTCCCCGCATGGGCCAGCAACTGGACATCTGTCCCAGTACTTCGGGATTCAAAAGCTGGCGCGCCATGGCCTACTCGCCACAATCCCGCGCCATGTATATTCCTTTGACGCTGAACTGTGCACAGGTGACTTTCGGGCCTGTGGAAATGGTCGTGGGTGGCGGTGGTGCCGGTCCGATGCGGCGATCGAACTACCAGTTTCCCGGGGCAGACGGAAACAACGGTGAAATGCTGGCACTGAACATACCCGACGGCAGCGTCAAGTGGCGGTACCGCCAGCGGGCCACCATGAACAGCGCGGTGCTGACCACCGCCGGCGGCCTGGTCTTTGTCGGTGACTGGGATCGCTATTTCTACGCCTTCGATGCCGAACAGGGCGCTATTCTCTGGAAGACCAGGCTGACCACTTCCGCCCACGGCTTTCCCATCAGCTATGCGATTGACGGCAGGCAGTATATCGCCGTGCCGGCGGGTGTCGGCGGCGCCAGCTGGTCCACCCAGCTGCCGCGTCAGCTGTCACCGGAAATTCGTCGACCTGCCGGTGGCAATTCCATTTACGTCTTTGCCCTGCCCGAAGAACCATGAACCGGTCCATCGTCCCGACGTCCGGGTTAGCGCTGCTCCTGTCACTCCTCGCCCTGGTCCCGGCGGCCGGCGCACAGTCTGTGTCGCTGTCAAGCGGTGTCTATACCAGCGCCCAGGCAGACCGGGGCAGGGAGTCCTATGCCAGCAACTGCCTCTCCTGTCACGCCGCAGATCTGCGCGGCAGCAGCGTGTCACCAACCTTGCGGGGGGTCGGGTTTCTTTTCAACTGGGAAGGGAGATCCCTGGCGGAGCTCTTTGGCACCATGGCCGACAACATGCCCACGGACCGGCCAGGTTCACTGGACAGGGAAACTTACGCGGACCTGCTGGCCTATATTCTCCAGGTCAACGGCTATCCCCCGGGAGATACCGGACTGACACCGGATAACCAGCTGCTGGAGCAGCTGGTTATCGTGCCCCCGGGCTGATGCTTACTGTTCCGGCAGGGCAAAAGCGGTAAGTGTCGTTCCGGACGGGATCATCACGATCTGGCGACCATCCAGCATGAAGGTGATGGGCGCGGCGCCCCAGATCCGCGAGCCGGTCTGGTAGTGCCACAGGTTTTCCCCGTTCTTCACGTCGAAGGCCATGAAATTACCCTCGTGATCGCCAGCGAAAACCAGCCCCGAGGCGGTGGTCATTACGCCACCGAACGTCGGTGACGGATAGGTGAACTCCCACGCCAGGTCCCCGCTGTGGACATCCAGGGCACGCAGTGCGCCATAGCCCTGTTCACCATCGATAAACACTACACCGCCAAAACTGGCCTGGCCGGGCACGTAACGTGGTTCTTCCGGCACGTAGGTGGCGCAGGTTTCCCGGGCGGTGAGGATAAACAGGTCGAGACCGGGATAAAACGAAGGCGGCATGAAATTGGTACTGCCCCAGGGATCGGGTACGCAGCCCTCGCTGCCATCGTTCAGCACGATGGGGCGGCCCTGGGCATCCAGCTCACGGGCCCAGCTGGTGGCAGTAAACGGCTCCCCCAGCAACAGATCACCGGTGGCGCGGTCCAGCACGTAGAAGAAGCCGTTGCGATTGCCCACCATCACCACTTTTCGCGGCAGGCCCCGCCACTGGATATCCGCCAGCACGGGCATGTGATTGGAATCCCAGTCGTTCAGATCATGGGGCGTGAACTGGTAGTGCCAGCGCAGTTCACCGGTATCGGCATCCAGCGCCACCAGGGAGTTGGAATACAGGTTATCCCCGGGTCGCAGGTCACCGAAATAATCCGGGTTGGGATTGCCGACGCCCCAGTAGATCAGGTTCAGGTCAGGATCATAGCTGCCATTCATCCAGGTGCCACCGCCCCCGCGGGCCAGCACCTCGGGGTCGTCGGGCCAGGTCTCGCTGCCGGGTTCACCCGGGCCGGGAATCGTGTTGAAGCGCCAGATCCGTTCCCCGGTCCCGGGATCGTAGGCATCGATGAATCCACGGGTGGCATACTCACCGCCGGAAATCCCGACAATCACCTTGTCATCGATAACCAGGGGGGCCAGCGTGGCCGCGTAACCGACCCGGTAATCCGCCAGCTGTACGTCCCAGAGGATTTCGCCGTTGCGGCGATCGAAGGCCAGCAGGTGGGCATCCAGGGTGACCATGAACAGGTGATTGCCCAGCATGCCGAAACCCCGATTTACCGGCGCGCTGGAGCCATAGGTCAGGTCATCGGGCAAATTTCGACGGTACTGCCAGAAAGCCCGCCCGGAACGGGCATCAATGGCCCAGGCGTAGTTGTTGCTGCCGGTCACGTAAAGCACCCCGTTGTCCACCAGCGGCGTGGTTTCGAAACCCCGGCCGCGGGTGGTGGTCCCGGTCTGAAAGGTCCAGATCGGTCGCAACTGGCCCACGTTAGCGGGAGTAATCTGCTCCAGCGGGCTGTGCCGTTTCCCGGAATAATCTCCCGAATAGGTGAGCCAGCGCTGCGGATCGGCGAATCCCTGCAGTATGTCCTCGTAAGTCGGACCTTGCTGCTGGGCTCCGGACTGCCCCGCCATCAGCGCGAAAAGAACGAATAAAATCAGTTGCTTACGGTAAATCCTGTCGATTGACTTGTTCATGAATCATCCTGCTCGCTTGAAATTTGTGCCGCTGGCCTTACTGGCCAGCCAGGTAGCTCAGAAGGTCTTCCAGTTCGCTGTCGTTGAGAGTTGCCTGGTTGAACTCGGGCATCAGCGAGCGATCCGGGTAGTGCAATCGGGCCAGGTCCTTCTTGCGGAAACCCCGCAGGCGCTGCTTGCGATCCATGATCTGAATGGAAAAAGCATCTTCACTCTTGATAGTGCCGTCGATGCGCAGATTGTCCCGTGTCACCAGGGTTACCGGCCGGTAACCTCTGACCAGCACGGCCCCCGGCTCCCGAATGGAAGTCACCAGGGACTGCCTGGACCGCCTGGTGGCAATGCCGGTGAGATCCGGCCCCAGGGCGCCACCACTGCCATTCAACAAATGGCAGCCACTGCAGTTCTTATCAAACAGCCGCGCCCCCCGGCCCCGATCCCCACCGTAACTGGCCATACTGTCCGCCGGGCCCAGGCTTTTCAGATAGGTCACCAGCATCCAGGTTTCCGTGTCGGTGAAGGCATGGGGCGGCATGATGCTGCCCGGAATGCCATTGCGAATAGTCTGAAACACCGCGCTGTCGCTTTGACCCGGCTGAGACCACAGCTGGGTCAGGTCAGGAGCCTGGATACCGGCGATACCACGGGCGTCAGCGCCGTGGCAGGTGGCACACTGGGCACGAAACAGTGAACCCCCGGCGGCCGCGGCACGGGGACTGGAATCCAGCGGGTTCACCGCCTGGCCCAGGGCCAGGGCCGGAATCAGCAGCACCGCTGTCAGTAACAGCCCGCGGAGGACTGTGATGCCCGGCACCGCCGTCAAAAAATAAGGTTGCTTGGTCATGATCTTCAGCTTCTGCATGGCAATTGGAGGCGTCAAGTGTACCGACAGCGAGGGTTACTAATCCAGCCCCCAGACGAGGCGCTGACCGCTCAGCGTATCAGATCGCCGCAGCTGGGCAGTGAAGCCGGGCAGATCCAGTAAGCGACACTGAACTGGTTGGCCGATGAGCGTCGATTTTCGCAGAAAGCACGGAGCCGGCGGCGGTGGTCGCTGGAGGTTGCCTGGCCCCGGGCCGGCGCCGGTTGACATTACAGGCACATACTCTATATTGCTGGACAACACCCATTGGGCGAATGCTCGCGGCTTAATCCTGGCCGCAACCCCGCACCCGGGCAGGATCAGGCCCTCATAGACTTGCAAAGCACCGGCCGATACAGCCATCGTGCAGCGAAAGAAACAAAGACAATTGCAATATTACCTACAAAGAGAGAGAAGGAGAGTTCCATGAAGGACAGCAAAACAACTGGGCCGACCGGTCAGAAGAAAACGTCATTGCTGGAGGTACTGGTTTCCGTCTGTGCAGTGACTGCGTTGGGCGTGGTGATTTTTGCCACCCAGACTGAGGAGATTTCCGCGCAATCAAGCAACTTCCAGGGCGGTTCACCGGTGGTAAGCCAGACACCGGACATGCGCAACATTCGCATACTTTTCCCGGCGGGAGTCCGTTCTTCCTGGCATTCCCATACCTGGGGCCAATTGCTGATGATCGAAGAAGGCATCGGGCTTCACCAGATACGCGGTCGGGCCATCGAGGAATTTCATCCCGGTGAACCATTCTGGACGCCGGCCGGCATCGAACACTGGCACGGCGCCCACCCGGATGTCGACGCTCACCAGCTGACCATTTACGAAGGTGACGTCGAATGGCTGGACCCGGTCACCGATGAGCAGTACCACGGCGTTCGGGTTCGACCGATGAGCAGGTCCGCCAACTGAGCAGTCAATTTACTGTTGCACGTCGATCTCTGCCCCTGCTAATCCCGGGGCAGGCGTAAGTTCGACAAGCATGCCGCGTTAACTGACAAAGGGATGAAAGAGGGAATCCTCATTCATCCCTTATTTTGTCGTAAACTTCCTGGATACTGAGTCGCCAGTAGCTGAATTCAGCAGCCGCTATTCCACCAACTCTACTGTTGCCACGTAACCGGTTGATCAGATCCTGGCCATGTTTTCCGCATTCCTCTTTGCCCTGCGACTGTATTTCAAACTGTGTATTCAGTCCCTGCGACGATCTGACCGTCTTGGACCGCTTTCATTAAAAGGCACAACGCTGCGTCTGCTGCTCTACCTGGCATGTTTTCCGGTGTTCCTGGTTAACTGGATCGGGCTTTTTCTGGATGAAATTCTATTCCGTGGCTATCGCCGTGTTGTCATCACTGAACCGGTAATGGTGCTCGGTGTCCCGAGAAGCGGCACAACGTTTCTGCACCGAACGCTGGCTGCCGACAGCACTTTGTTTACCACCGTTGCCACCTGGGAGGTTTTTCTCGCCCCTTCCGTTACCCAGCGGACATTCTGGCGGGGCCTTTCCCGCATCGACAGGGTGTTTGGACAACCGTTCGCCCGGCTACTCGCCGGGCTGGAAAAAAAGCTTTTCAGTGGCCTGGAAGGCGTCCATGACGTGTCCCTGGAAGCTGCCGAGGAAGATTACCTGCTGCTTTTACCGATTTTATCCAGCTTCATCCTGTTCCTGGCATTTACCGAGTCGAATTACATCTGGAACCTGTCCCGCCTGGACTGGGACATGAACGAGAAGGACCGCAGAAGAATTCTTCACTTTTATCGCGCCTGCCTGCAGAAGCATCTCTATTTTCATGGCACTGACAGGGTATACCTGTCCAAGAACGCGGCGTTTGCATCCTGGATCATCAGTCTGCAGGACGAGTTCCCCGATGCACGGATTATTGTCTGTCTGCGTGAACCGGAACGGGCAGTCCCCTCCCTGATCGGGTCGCTGGAATCCGGCGCCGGCTTTTTCGAGCTCGATCTCCGCGATGACAGTCTGTCACCGCAACTGGTGGAGATGATGCAGGACAGTTACCGACACCTTATCACCCGGCGCAGACCGGCCTGGGAAATCATACACATGAAGGAACTGCAGGCGTCCGTAGACGACTGTGTACGAAGAATTTATCAGCGTTTCAATCTGCCCATGAGCGAGCAATACCAGGCAACACTGGCAGTGCTTACTGACCAGTCACGGCGGTTCGCTACCCGGAACAGGCCTATTGATCCCCCCCGGGCAGAAGCGGATAATTTCTTCCGGACCAGTTTTCCCTGGTACTACGAACTGGTTGAAGGTAGTGATCAGCGCTATGCTGATGTTCCCGAGGCGGACACATGATTGATCCGGGCACGGACGAAAACAGTCTTGCCGACAACGACACCGATTTGATGCGAATCAGTGATGCTGACCGTTATGCGGGACTACGCGTGGCGGTTCTGTCCGATGCCCTGCAACACCGCAACGGGGTTGACGCCTACTATCGCGACCTGGTGAATCACCTGAAAAACTACGTGGCGGACATTGCACTGCTGTCACCGAACCCGGCGGATGGTGACCTGGCAACCAGCCTGGTCCGAATGCCCCTCCCCGGTGATTCAACCCAGGACGTTTTTTTCCCTCAGCCGGCTCGTATCAACGCCAGGATCCGGGAACTGAATCCCGACGTGCTTATATCTGCGACCAACGGTCCTTTTGGAATGTACGGTGTTTATCTTTCCCATCGCTACCAGGTTAAGCTCATTGCGGGGTTTCACACCCACATCGAAGAACTTTGCGACATGTACTGGGGACCCATGCTGGGATGGATTACCCGAACCTACATGGAATCCCAGAACAGGATTCTGTTCCGGCGCGCCTCCAACATCGTAGTGAACAGCCATAGCATGATTGCACCAGCCCAGTCACTGAGTACCACCAGGGTATCCCTGATGGGCACTCCACTGGAGAGCCGGTTTCTTGAACAGGCGGTTACGCCTCCCGGCGACAAACTGGTCCGGATCTTTTACGGGGGCAGACTGGCACCGGAAAAAAACATCAATGCCTTACTGAATGCCGCCCGCGCCCTGGAAGACTTTCATTTCACCATCGCCGGCGACGGACCCCAACGCGAAGAAATCGAAGCCGAGGCGGCCAGGCGGTCCAACCTTGACTACGTCGGCCTGCTGCCCCGCGATGCCATGGTGTCACAGATCGATAACCACGACCTTATCGTGCTGCCTTCGCACCTGGAGGCTTTCGGCACCATCGCGCTGGAAGCCATGGTCAGGCAACGCCTGGTACTGGTTTCCAGCCGTTGCGGCATCCTGTCCTGGACGAACCTGGCCCGGGGACTTTACAGCTTTTCCGAGGACGAACCACTGGCCGATGCCCTGGTCCGAATTGCCGCCATCGATCCCCGCCTGCGTCAGGCCAAGGCCCAGCAGGCCCGGGGAGAGGCCCTGTCAAACCATCGGCAGGCGCTTCAGGGATGGCTGGAATTGCTGGCCACTGCCAAGGCGACGCAGGTTTGACGGCTGTCCCTTGAACGCTGCAGACGGACAATTCAATGCGCTGGTATCCGTGCACGACGTCATGCCGGAGACCCTGACAAGGATAGAGGCGATTATCAGCCTGTTGCGCGACAAGGGCGTCGAGCAGATAACGCTGCTGGTAGTTCCAGGTCGAAACTGGAATAACCGGCAACTGGCCTGGCTACGGGAAAGGCAGCAGGAAGGATTGATCCTGGCAGGACATGGCTGGCAGCACCAGGTGGCGCGTCGTAAAACCCTCTATCACAAACTTCATGGCGTTGTCCTGTCGCGCATGGTGGCGGAACATTTATCACTGTCCGAACAGGAAATAGCCCGGCTTATCGAACGCTGCTTCCAATGGTTTTCTGACCAAGGCCTGTCCGCCCCCTCCCTTTATGTGCCTCCAGCCTGGGCCAGGGGACCTGTGCGCAATTCGACGCTGGACACGCTGCCGTTTCAATACTACGAGGATTTTTCCGGAGTCTACTACAGCGACAAAGGACGACGGGTCAGGTTGCCCCTGACCGGCTACGAGGCTGACAACCGGTTAAGAGCACCAATACTGGCGGCATGGAACCGCTGCAATGAATTTCAGTCCCGTGTCAGTGGCAAGCCACTGCGAATCACCGTCCATCCGCACGACCTGGAACTGGGCCTGACCCGTCAGCTTGTCAGTCAGCTCGGCCGGGCGAAATCCTTTGTCGGTTATCACCAGGTTCTCTAGGGCCTGTTCACACTGACAGGCCCTGGGCCAGGTTCATTCTGAAACGGTAAATCTTGAGGCTGCGCTCGGGATATTTTTCGATAAATTCCGCTGCCGGCGACAGCCGTTCCACGAACGTCAGTTCCGGTGCAAAGTGGGCAAACTGGCGGACCAGAAATTCCTGGTCAAGGTAGGGGCTGTTGACGGTGGCAATGATATCGGCCCCGGCATTGACCAGACCGGGGAGACGGCGGATCACGGTGCGATAGTTCTTTTCCACGTCGAAACTGCCGGCCTGGCGCGTGGGTGGGTCCACTATTACCAGGTCATAGCGTCCCAGCTGGCGGATTCGCCCCCAGCTGGTGAAGATATTGTGGGGCAGCATGGTGACCCGGGTCAGGTCCTGGCCGTTAAGACGATGATTGCGCGTGCCCCACGCTATTCCGGGCCTGCTCATATCCACGTTGGTCACCCGGCGGGCGCCACCGGCGACGGCAGCCACGGAAAATGAACAGGTATAGGCGAACAGGTTAAGCACATTCCGCCCTGCACTGTGCAATTGCAGCCAGTCCCTCAGTGGGCGCGTGTCCAGGAACAGGCCGGCATTACGATTTTTACCGGGCCAAACTTCAAATTCAAGGCTTCCCTCGGTGACCACGCGGGCGCCGGGTTCCTCGCCCCACAGCACGCTGGCGCGGGCTCCCTGGCGCCGGCGATGTTGCAACACCAGGGAGCGGATCTGTTGCCGGGTGTCCACGGCCAGGATCGGTTGCACCAGCGCCTCAGGCCGCTCCGGTTCCTGGTGAAAGCTGAGCAACAGGACCGGCGGATACCAGTCGACGTTGAGATGTTCCAGGCCCGGATACGCGTGACCACGCCCGTGAAAAACGCGGCAGGGCCCGGCGTTGTCCTCGCTCAGAACAGCGGCGAGCCGTTCCAGGAAAGGTCCGTATTCTGCGCAGACATCAGTCAGTTTCCTGTCCGCCGACGATGGCGAGGTGGTGCCTGTCATGGTGATCTCCGCTGGCCATAAACCCCAGGAAGCCAAGGGCGCGAATCCTGCCGACCTGGTCAGCGGCTGTGGCGGTTACCGTGACCTGTACACCATTGTCCATGTCACTGGCCTCCGCCGTCCAGTCTGTTTCAGTGCTTAGCCGGGCAGCGTGGTCAGGAACCATGCGACGGATGGCCGCCAGGGTGCGGCCTTCACCGGTAACAATGAAGCGTGCGCCGCCTTCGACGTCACTGGCTTCCACCAGCGCATTGAAAACCACCTCCTGCATATCCGTCAGGTGCTGACGCAGGGCATCGAAACTGACCTGGCTCCAGTCGGTATCAGGATCTTGTTCCAGCTGGTCGATCAGTGCGCCGACGTTCGACAATATATCCGTTCCCGGCGATCCGGAAGATTCCCGGGACATGCCCATGCGCTGCCGCATCTGCTGCATCCGCTGCATCATGTTACCGTTTCCCTGATTCTGCATCATGCCGCCCTGGCCGTTGCCCTGGTGGCCCTGCATCCTTTCACCCTGGCCATTGCCCTGGCGGCGTTGCATCATCTCCCGCTGTCCGTCATGTTGATGACTTTGCGTGTCTGTATCCTGACTACTACTCTGACTCTGCAGCCCGGTCGTTGCCTCCACGGGTTGTCCATGGCCCTCGTGCGTGGAATTCGTCTCAGCCTGCCGGGCAAGGCCGGGCTGCAGCAACCCTGCTGCAATCACCAGCATCAGGGAGTGTAGAACCAGGTTGTACTGTTGTTTCATAGGATAGTCTCCTTTACAAATCGATTGGTTAGCCCGGCGGCAAAGCGGTGCTGCAACAAGGGCAGCACAGCTTTCACAGCATCCAGGTCCAGATTGCCCAGCAGACCACGGCAGTTGCCGGCGCAATAGCCATCACCACCATCATGCTTTTGATATGAGTCATGTCATTCTCCTCTGAATGTTTACGTTACAACTTGCTTCAGGTCAGTGCCGTGCCACTTTTCCAGCAGTAATGGATCGGACCTGTACTGATTTATTCCAAAGTATTGTGACGGAACGTTTGACGCCGGCAATGACCTTCGTCCACGGAAATCCAGCCTTAAAAAAGCCGGGGATCGTACTGCAGGATCGTCCCCGGCAACGGGCTTTTACCTTCCTCTTCATATACCTTTCTCCATATACGTTCTTCATAATCCGTGCCATTTTTTATAATTTTATTTAACTCTCTGTTTTTAATTAGTTTTTATCTAAAACGCAGCAAATTTGAAGCCATGGGAAAAATCCGCAGGGGTGAATTACGCCATATTCGACAAAATCTTTTGCCAGATATGTCAAAGCAGTTTCTGGCAGGATTCGGTTCAATACCGCTGCCGAGGCGCGCGGGTATCCCCGCCCGGGTCCGGAATATCGGTGAAGTCCTGGTAACCGGGTAACCGCGCAGCCATTGGCAGTCATTGGTAAACGTCCAGGTCGGTCAGCTGTCGGTCCCCGATGCCAAGGATTCCGCCTTTGCCGGGGGCAACTGGTGTGTCAGAATCAGTCCCCGGGAAAGCAGCCATGCCATCCACCACCGGCAATCAACCGGTGGCTCGAACCGGGCACCAAGGTCCCCTGCAACCGACATCAGTCATTGGACACACCGGGAGAAACACAATGAACCACCCCTGCCGCATTCTGCTGACAGCTGCCCTCATTACCATTGCGCCGTTCTGCTACGGCGACCGTCAGGCCGTGGACGACGAATCCAATATCGACGATCCAAGGGTCCAGCATCGCAGCTATACGTTTGGGCCCACTGGAGAATCCATTCCGTATGCGCTGTTCGTGCCGGCCGGTTACAATGAAAGTGACCCGGCTCCTCTTATCGTATCACTACATGGTCTCGGGCGGACTTATGACTGGCTGATGGGCTATCACGGCCTGCTGGATGAAGCCGAGGCCGGTGGCTTCATCGTGGTTACGCCGCTGGGCTATACCCGTCGGGGCTGGTACGGTTCCCGCCCCACCGACGATCCCCTGGATGCCCGCTACAGCGAACAGGACGTAATGCAGGTGCTTCAACTCGTTCGAGATGAATTCAATATCGATGACAACCGACTCTATCTCTGGGGGCATTCCATGGGAGGTGCCGGCACTTACCACATTGCCTCCCGGAATCCCGACCTGTTTGCCGGGCTTGGCGTCGCCGCTCCGGCTACTCCCCGATCGGCAACAGCCCCGGAGATGCTGGCAAAGATCAGCCACATTCCAATCCTGGTTTTACATGGCGACGATGATCAGACGGTGCCGGTACAACTGACCCGTGACTGGGTAAAGCAGATGCAGCAACTCGGCATGCAGTATCTCTATGTTGAAGTCAAAGGGGGTGATCATTCGCTGCTGATCTCCCAGGATGCGGAAAATATGAAGAAGTTTACCGACTTCTTTGCCATTGTGCGCAAATCCTACTGAGACCGGGGGCAACATGAGTGCAACATTTGACTTCAGCGACAAAGCCGTGTTCGTCGCCGGTGGTACCAGCGGTATCAACCTGGGCATTGCCCGGGCGTTCGCCGATGCCGGCGCGCGGGTCGCGGTCCTGTCCCGCAGCCAGGAAAAGGTTGAAGCGGCGGTGGCACTGTTGACCCGGTCTGCGCCACAGGCCCTTGGCTATGCAGCAGATGTCCGCGACTACGAAGCCGTCGAAGAAGCCTTAAAATCCGCCCGCAATGAAATGGGAGACCTGGACATTCTTATCTCGGGAGCAGCAGGCAATTTTCCCGCACCAGCACTGGGGATGTCCCCCAACGCTTTCGCCAGTGTTGTCAACATCGACCTGCTGGGCACCTATCATGTACTGCGGGCGGCCTACCCGGTAATGCGCAAGCCTGGCGCCAGTATCGTCAACATCTCAGCACCCCAGGCTTTCCTGCCCATGGCCCAGCAGATGCATGTCTGCGCCGCCAAGGCCGGCGTGGATATGATTACCCGGGTCGGCGCCCTGGAATGGGGTGCCGACGGGGTCCGGGTGAATTCAGTAGTCCCGGGGCCCATCGAAGGCACGGAAGGCATGGCCAGGCTGGCACCCGGCGCCGACGCCCAGGCCGCAGTCATCAGATCGGTGCCGCTGAGACGTTTTGGTACCACCCGGGATGTGGCGACGTGCTGTCTCTGGCTGTGCAGCGAGCAGGCGTCCTACGTTTCCGGGGCCATCATCCCGGTTGACGGGGGCTGGTCACTGGGAGGTGCTGCCGGACTGATGAATGCTGCTGCCCTGGCCGGTAAATCCCACAGGTAAGAGTGGCCATGACGGGCTGCTGTCTGATTTGCCATAGGCGGTACCGCGGAGTATCTTGTACCGATGTCGGACTGCGAAAGTGAACCACTGTAAACCGCCACCAGAATTACATCACCGGAGGAAAGTCATGCCAAGAATTGTCGCGCTTATTCTGTTCTCGACCGTGTCAATGACAGCCCTTGGACAAACCGCACAGGAAATAATTGAAGAGGTGATTGCAAGGGATATAGAACGGAAATCCTCTGTCCAGAACTACATAGTCAATCAGTGCACCATGGGCATTCCCATGATGCTGTACTACGAAAAAGTGGAGCGCGAGCTGAATGGCGAGACATTCGGCACATTTCGCCTTGTTACCCCCGATGAATTGTCGCGTCGTCAGAACGACGACATAAGTCTGACGCCCGAGGAAATGGAGTTGTATGCTACCGGGCTGGAGGATATGGGCGAGGTGGTAAGCGCGGAAATCGAAAGATCGGGCTTTTCCATGCAGAGCATCACACCGATGGAATCCTACGCCGAACCCTGGGCCTCACCTGACCCCCGCGTCATGACCGGCAGCATGGCCATGTTCATGCGCGCCGCGGCGGCAGCAGAACGGGACCGGCAGATTAACGGCAACAACACCGATACCGCATCCACCGACCAGCAGTTGAGCCAGCTGGTCGAAGATGCCGAATTCGTGGGCACCGAAACCGTGGAGGGTCGACCCGCCTTTCATATCCGGGCTGATGACATCGACTACAGCCAGTCCTCCGACACCGGGGAAGAATTCAACGTCAATGCAGTAAGCATCTGGATCGACCAGGATTATTATGTGCCGCTGAAGGTCCGCATGGACGGCATCGCCGACGTTGAGGGTGAATCGCGGGAGATGTTCATGGAGATGCTCAGCCTGGACTACCAGCAGATTGGCCCGCTGTATGAATCCATGCGCCAGGTGATGAGCATGGGTGGCATACTGACGCCGGAACAGCAAGCACAGATTACCGACGCCCAGGCACAGCTCGCGGAGGCCCGTGCGCAACTGAACCAGTTGTCAGGTGCCCAGCGGGATATGCTGGAGAACATGCTGGGTCCGCAAATGGAGATGATGGAAAACCTGGTGAACACCGGTCGTATCGAAGTGGTTACCCAGATCCCCCGCATACGGGTGAACACCGGCCTGCCGAACCAGGTGGAAATGGCCTCGGCGATGTTTGATCCCTCTATCTGCGGCGGTACCGGCAGCAATTTTTTCAGCACTGTTACCGGCGGCGCAGCGGCGGCGCCTGGCGCCACCGGCAGGTCTGTGCCAGGTACCGCAGGCAATGCAACCACCACTTCGGGGTCGGCGATCCCCGGCGGTAGTGCTGCCACGAGAGAGCCTGACCTGGCCGCTGCCCAGGAGTGTCTTGAGCTGAAGATCGAGGAGGCGCAGGCCAATCAGCCCCGGCGTCGCGGGCTTGGCGGCCTGCTGGGCGGCGTCGGACGCGCCATCAGCCAGATCGGCAATCTTGATATAGCGGGGCTGGCCAGCGGCCTGTTCGACCCCGGAGCCAGTGAGGAGGACATCGAAGAGCGGGCCAGGGAACTCGGGCTCACCGATGAAGATATCGCCGAATGCCGGGCGTCGGCTCAGAGCCCGGCAGCACCGACACTGGATTTCTGACCCGCGCAGGCAAGGCGGTAATTACACCGCAGTGGTGGAATGCCGCCTGCTGTCCACGCTCCAGGCACCGCCGCCCAGGCCGGCGGCAACCAGTAAACCAGCCATGATAGCCATGTTCTTGATGAAATTCTGCGTTTCGTGGCTGGTTTGCAGGCCCGGTTCCATGGTCCAGAAATCATGCATCACCACGCTGATCACCAGGGTCAGCCCCGCCAGCACAAAAGCCACCATCCTGGTCTGCAATCCCGCCACCATGGCCAGCCCTCCGCCCACCTGGATAATGATGGTAAGCACCAGGAAGAACGGAATCAGCACCATGCCATGCTCCGCCATGTACTGACTGTTGCCGCTGAAATCCGTAATCTTGTTTATGCCGGGCAGGATAAAGTAAATACCCAGCAGCACTCTACCGGTAGTGGTCAGCAGGTTTTCTATTGGTTGTGGCCATGTTGTCATAGTTATGCCTATTGGTTGCCAGGTCTGGTGGTCAATCCCTGGATCAGGACCGACCAGCCTCACAGATTGTCGGTTGATTACTTGAGCAGAAGTGGAATCTCCCCGACGTCGGGAAACCTGCCGACGCTGAACTTGGAAAAAACCAGCTCGTCATTGCAGCGCACATCGAACACGCCGCCGCGACCCGGCGTCAGGGTAATTTCGGCGTCAGTCGCTTCCCGGATCTCTGCCGACACACGGTCAGCCTGTGGCCGGTAGTTTCAGGCCGCGCAGTAGGTAATCTCAATTTTCATGATGTCCTCTCATCTTGTGTTTTCAGCTACCGATGCCAGCCACTGATAATCCGTCGGCTGCGCCAGGTCGATTTTCCGGATGAGTGGTTCCACGCCGCGCAGCGGATACTTCAGCCCGGTGGCACAATTGAACAGCACCACCCGCTCATCCCTGCCGATACGGCCACTGGTCAATTCCTGCTCCAACGCCGCCAGGGTCGCAGCGCCTTCCGGACAGAGCAGAATACCTTCCTCGGCAGCACAGCGCCGCTGGGCCTCCGTAATGGCTTCATCGCTGACGGCCACGGCAAACCCGGCACTGTCGCGGACTGCATCGAGAATAAGAAAGTCGCCCACCGCTACCGGAACCCGGATGCCCGCGGCAATGGTGCTGGCATTGTCCCATAATTCTGCATGCCGGGTACCGTCTGCAAACGCCTTGACGATCGGTGCGCATCCTTCCGCCTGAACTGCCACCATCCTGGGTCGTTTTGCGCCGATCCAGCCAACAGCCTCCAGCTCCGCAAATGCCTTCCACATGCCGATAAGTCCCGTGCCCCCGCCCGTTGGGTAAAGGATGACATCAGGCACTTCCCAGCCAAGCTGTTCTGCCAGTTCCAGTCCCATGGTTTTCTTGCCTTCGATCCGGTAGGGCTCTTTCAGGGTCGAGGTATCGAACCAGTCCATCTGCTCCCTGCCCTCAGCCACAATTCGCCCGCAATCGTTGATCAGACCGTTAGCCAGAAAAGTGTGGGCGCCGAGAAAAGCGATTTCCTCGATATTCGTTCGTGGCGTATCTTCCGGACAGAAGACAAACGACTCCATCCCGGCCGCGGTGCAATACGCCGCCAGGGCAGCGCCGGCGTTACCATTGGTGGGTATGGCCATGCGCCTGACGCCCAGTTCTCTGGCCATGGAAACCGCCAGGGCGAGCCCCCTGGCCTTGAAGGAACCGGTTGGCAGGCGGCCTTCATCCTTGATGAGAATTTCACCGGCATTCAGGCTTGTGCCCAGTCGTCGGGCAGGCAGCAGCGGCGTCATCACCTCACCCAGGCGAACCACATTGGCCGACTCGCGGATTGGCAGGAACTCCCGATAGCGCCAGAATTCCGGTGGTCGATCCCTCAATATGTTCTTGCTTACGCTGTTGGCCAGAGCCTCCAGATCGTAACGGACCAGCAGCGGCTTACCGGCAGGAGACAATCCCTGCAGGGTATTCGCCGGAAAAGTTTCACCGGTGTAACTGCACTCCAGGTGAGTAACAAAGTTGGCAATTTCCTGGTCGAAGAATGACATCGGTAGTGCTGACCCCGGAGACGCAGCGACCGTGGCTACAACAGGCTGAAGAATTCCCGCAGCCTGGCAGCATTCTTGCCGACGTCACTGACACCAACCCGCGACAGGGAGCGGGCATTCAGCACGGTTTCGTCGCCGTCCCGGGTGATATAAATGACGACGTCGTCCTTGAAGCGGAACCAGAAAGTGGTATCGGTAGCCTCGATCCGACCTTCCGCTCGATTGACGTCGACGATTTCCCAGCCCAGGGATTCGGCAGCTGACACGGCGCGATTGAAAACCGTGTCCGTCGACGCGCTGAATCGTTGCGGAACGATATCAGGGTAGGCTTCGGCCTGAAGTTCCCGCAGCCTTTCCGGCGTCATATTGTTGCCACTGCCGTATTCCATGGAGTTGGGGGCATCGGCTCGAATGGGGGCAATTGCCACAAATTCCGGGGGATTGAGCGTATCCGTTGAAATATCGTGAATCGGCGGCGTTCCTTCCGGTGGTCGAAAGCTTTCCGGGATGTAGTAGGCCGCTCCGGCAACGACTGTACCCACCAGTGCATAGGTTGCCAGGCGTGCACTGTTGCCCAGGTTCATCGACGTGGTGCCGATAAACGCCGCCACGGTGACGGCCAGGCCCACACCGGCGATCCAGTCTGCAGCCGCGTTTACCTGCCGTAGAATATCAAACCCGGCCCGGAAATCGGCCATGCCGAGCCACACGCCAAGGGGACCGACCAGGGCGTATATCCCTATGCCGATGCCGGCAATAGCCACCAGCGCGGCGGCAATATTGAAGATTTTACCCACGGTACCTACCTGTTTATCTGGATACGCCTGACTGTCACTCACGGATACGCTCCTTATCACTGAATCCTGATGCCACTATTTTACCGCACGTTTACCGCACGGTAACGGCCGACCGGCTGACAACGGCAATCAATACAACCACGGGAAACCGGCCACGCCGGGTCTCCCGGGCAGTGGACGGCATTTCAAACTCCCGCTATGCTGGCTGGAAATAACAGTAACACGCCCTGACGACAGGAGAACACCCGTGCAACGAATAAAATTTACCTTGATGGCCCTGATTCTGGCCTGGTACACACCGGCATTCGCCCAGCTGGCAGTCCCCAGTGCCGCGGGCCTGACCTACGGTCACGTCCACCTCAATGTCACCGATACCGCCGAGCACCAGCGTCTCTGGGTAGAGCATTTCGGCGCTGAAGTGGTGGAAAAAGGTCCGTTGACCGCCCTGAAGTTCCCCAACATGATTATCCTGCTGCGGGAAAACCCGCCCACGGCCGGCTCCCGTGAAACCGTCATGGACCATTTTGGCTTCAAGGTTCGCAATATCGAGTCGTTTCTTGCCGGCTGGCGTGCTGCCGGGTACGAGGTGGAAAGCGAGTTTATCGGTGCCGAGGGCCAGAAGAACGCCTACGTGATGATGCCGGACGACGTCTACGTGGAGCTGCAGGAAGACCAGTCCCTGCACGTGGAAATGATGGGCTACCATGTACACTTTTTTACGCCGGCCTACGAAGAGCTGCTGCAGTGGTACACCACTGCCTTCGACCTGGAAATCAGGCCCCGGGGACGAATCGAAACAACCACCAATACCCCGGGTATGAACCTGAGTTTCGGCAACTCCCGCACGCCTCGCGGCAGCACCCAGGGAACAGCCATCGATCATATCGGCTTCGAGGTTGCCGACCTGGATGCCTTCGTCCAGCGCCTGGCAGCCAAGGGCATCGAACTGGATTCACCGGTGCGGGAGATCCCGGCGATAGGCCTGAAAGTCGCGTTTCTGACCGATCCCGAGGGAGTTTACATCGAGCTTACCGAGGGCCTGGACGACTACTGAGTGGCGCCTGGCGGAAGTCGGATACCCCCGTGTGTGCATCGGGTGATGGCCGATATCGGCTGCTTCAAAGTGAACGGTCAGGTAATTCAACCAGCCGGAAAACCGGGCCCGCCGCCAGGTTGCGTAGTGAAGGCAATCACCACCGCAATTGAGACCTCAACAGGGCCAGGACGGCAAGGACACCAACAACAACGAAAACGGAATTCCCGCCATTCATGAAACTGGTCAGCAAATCCAGAACCAGGTTCGATGTCGCCACCTCGCCGGCCCTGGCCCCGAGTTGAACCAGGCCCCGATACCAGGCGAACAGTGTCTCCAGCGGATTGACCACCAGTGCCAGAACCAGCCAGCTGACTGCCACCCCGGCAAAAACCAGCCTGCGACGCCGGCCTTCCCGTTGCAGACGAGCTTTCAGGCTGTCGGAGAAGCCCCTGTCTGCCAGTGGCGCTGGGTTATTCAGCAAGTGTGTCAGGTGCTGCTCTTTCCGGGTAACCCTGTTCATGGTACCTGTCTCCTTGTCACAGGTGCTTTCTGGGGACCTGACTGGTCGGGAACCCTTCTTCAGCACCACGGCCGTCGGTAACCTCTTCCGGACGGGCGTCGTCAGGAGCCGCCAGCAACGCCTGTTTAAGTTTATCCCGACCGCGACTGATCCTGGACTTTACCGAGCCCAGAGGCGTATCGAGGATATTGGCGACCTCCTGGTGGGAAAAACCGAAGCTGTGCCCGAGAGTAATGGCCGCTGCCTCTTCATAACTCAGCACCGACATGGCTCGTTCCAGGTCGATCTGCAGATCGGTAATGGTTTCGTAGCGATCCGGTTCCACATCCAGAATTCCATGGTACTGGTCCATAATCTGTCTACGCCGTCGGGTATCGCGCAGATACTGCAGGAATCGGCGATAGGCGATTCTGCACAACCAGCCCTGGAAGCTGCCGGTTCCCCGGAATGTCGCCAGCTTTTGAAAGGCCAGTACAAAAGTGTCCTGGGCCAGGTCATCCGCCACGTCGTAGTCCCGACAGAGTCGCAGCAGAAAAGTGCGAACCTGCAGCCGGTTTTCAGCGATCAACCGGGCGAATCCGTCGACGTCCCGGCGTACCGCTATGGCGGCAAGCCTGGCGCGGGTGTCCGCCGATTCAGTCAACCGCCGTTCCCGACTCGTCCAGCTTGTTGGTGCCCACTTTCACCAGCACCAGGTAGGCAACGCCGATAAACACCGGAATCAGGGCATAGACCGCAGTGGCCAGGCCTTCGTTGACTGCCACGGCCAGCGTGAGAGGGACGCCAATTGCCAGCCAGATCAAGCCCCTGCGCAAGTCGGCTGCGGCACCGCCGGGCTCGCTGAGCAGAGACAGCGCCTCCGGATCGACAGTGGCGCCCTGTTCCACCATTCTTACCAGGGTATCAAGTTTTTTCACGGTCCGGCGATGGCCGTAGGACAGAAACAGGTAAATCACCAGAACCGGCCCCCCCAGAGTGAAGACTATACCGGCTATCGCTATCATCCCATCCATCGTTTTTCTCCTTACCAGGTTGGCAGGCCGTTGAAAAACTATTGCGCTTGCCAATACTTCGTTGAAAACTGTCTATTCATCCTGTAGATGGCTGCCAGCCTCACTTTGGATGCAAGTGCTTTGCTGTCCCACAATTGCCGCCGCTTTGCACCTCATGGAACAGTGGCCTCGAACGCTGCAACCGGCAGGCATCATTGCGGATCCGCAGTGATGCAGTAGCCATGAATTTTGCAGCAAGGCATGAGCCACGGCCAGCTTCCTGCTTCGAGGGGCCGGGCCGGCTCCGGGAAACTCTCCCGTATAATCGGCGCAGGCAGGAAACCACCGGGTAAAGCGGTATAATCCGCAGCCCGGCGGAAGTCGGATTCAACACGAGTATCGAACAACTGGAGAGTAGTCACCATGTCCCATCGCCTGAGGATGATTTCCACCCTGTCGGCCCTGCCATTTTTTCTGCTGCTGTCGCCGCTGGTGCATGCCCATACCGAAGAGGGCGTGGTTGGCGGTTTCATCAGTGGCTTTCTGCACCCCATTTACGGTCCCGATCACGTGGTGGCCATGGTGGCGGTCGGCATGTGGGGTGCGTTCCTGGGCAATCCGGCGATCTGGCTGTTACCGGTGGTCTTTCCCCTGGTGATGGCATTCGGCGGTGCCCTGGGTGTACTTGGGCTTCCCCTGCCACTGGTGGAAATCGGCATCGCTGCTTCCGCCATCGTGCTGGGCCTGATGGTGCTGCTGGCGCTGCGCCCACCATTGTGGGTGGCCGCAGTGCTGGTAGGCGCATTCGGCATATTTCACGGTCACGCCCATGGCACCGAACTGCCGGCGGCATCCAACCCCCTGTCCTATGCCATTGGCTTCGTCCTGGCCACCGGTCTCATGCACCTGGCCGGCATTGCTTTCGGAATGCTGGCCAACTCGCCCCGGGGCCGGATTGCAGTGCGCACGGCAGGAGGACTGATCTCGGCCAGTGGCATCTATTTTCTGACGGGTGCGCTTTGACCCGGAGTTCTCGCCTGCTGCTGTCACTGGGCCTTGGCGTACTGACCCTTGGCCTGCCCCTCATGGCCCTTGCCCATTCCCCCTACCCCGGGGTGCGGGGATTCTACGTCGGCGCCTTGCATCCACTGACCACGCCTGCCCATGTTCTGTTAATCGTGGCAGTCAGCATCCTGCTGGGCAGCCAGGTACGCGAAGGGCGCATGCGCTTCCTGGTTACCGTGTTCACCGCCACCGCCGCCGGCATGGTGCTGGCTTTCGTGTTGTCAGCATTTCTGCCCTCGGCGCTGATGATCCTGGTGCTCACCACCATCATCGGGGCATTGCTCATTCTGCCTCGAACCCTACCCGGCTGGTTGTTAATGGCACTGGCAGGGCTGTCCGGCTTTCTGCTGGCGATGGAGTCGATTCCCGACCCCGGGGCTTTCCTGGACGTGCTGATTACCGTCTTCGGTTCCCTGGTGGGCATTCATTACCTGATCATGTACGGGTCACGGGGAGCACGCTATGTCCTGGATCGCTGGGATTCCCGGGTTACTCACCTGGGATTCCGGGTCGCGGGCTCCTGGATTTCCGCTATCGGCGTGTTGATGCTGGCCTTTTCCCTGTCGGGACCGTGAGCCTCTTCCACCAGTCAATTCCAGGCCTGGCGTGGTGATAACTCTGCCGGCAGGCTGACCGGGAGGTCAGGGGCGGGACCGGCCGCGCATTTTCGATGCGCTTCACCAGCCAGGACCTGCCCGACTTTACAAGGCCGCAGATTCAGTTACCATCAAAGTCCGGCCAGGCTGTTCCCAGGGTGTTTTTTCCAGGCACGCCGTTTTTTGAGGCACGCCGTTTTTCAGGCACACCGTCCTTTCCGGCACGCTGACCTTCCGGCACGCCGTCTTTCCGGGGCGTCGTCGCCAGGGCTGACCGTCAGTGATATACGGATGTCCCCTACCCGTGCCGACACACACCGATCAACGGCCAGCAGCAGGCAACATTCAGGTCTATCTAATAACAACAGGAACACCAACATGAACAAACAGGATCCCGATGGTACCCGTCTGCCAATCAAGATTGACAGCACCTCCAATGGGGAATACGAACCCATTCCCATCTCCGCCACCAACGAGCAGGCGAACCGCCTGGCAATGGAACAGGCCACCAATAATGCCCGGCGCACCGGTCAGAGCCGGCGTCAGTTCCTGATTTCAAGCTGTGGTGCGGCTTCGACACTGCTGGCCTTCAACCAGGCCAACGCCTACAGCAACCGCCGGGGGGGTTATTTCGAACTCAGCGAGGAAGCCGCCCTGGACCGTTACGCGGCGGCAGAACAGGTTGACGGCAACGAGTTCATTTTCGATGTCCAGGGCCATTACGTGAACCCGGAGGGCGACTGGCTCAGCCAGTTGCCGGAGTCCTCGCGCCCCTACGCCCAGATGGAAAAAGCCAGCTGTGAAGCCGCTTCCGAGCCGGGCAGCCGCAGCTACCTGGACTGTCTGTCCGCCAGCGAATTCATCAAGGACGTCTTTCTCGACAGCGACACCGACATCATGGTGCTGTCCTTTGTGCCCTCCACCCGGGAAACGGAGCCGGTAACAATCGAGGACGCCGATGAAACCCGGCGCATCGTCGCCGAACTCGAGGGCAGCAAGCGTCTTATGATTCACGGACGGGTCAACCCCAACCAGGAGGGCGACCTGGAGGGCATGGATGAACTGGCGGAAAACTGGAACATCAGTGCCTTCAAGACCTATACCCAGTACGGCCCCGGTGGAGTTGGCTTTTTCCTGCACGACGAACCGGGTATCGCCATGATCGAACGCGCCCGCCGCCTGGGTGTGCGTAACATCTGCATACACAAGGGGCTGCCCTTCGGTCCGCGGTCCTATGAGCACAGCCAGTGTTCCGATGTAGGCATCGTGGCCAAACGCTTTCCCGACATGAATTTCCTGATCTATCACTCGGGCTTCGTGGCCAATGTACAGGAACAGGCCTTCGCAGAAGGCGCCGGTCGCGACGGCATCGACACCCTGATCCAGTCCCTGATCGATAACGATGTGGCGCCGAATTCCAACGTATACGCCGAACTGGGCAGCACCTGGCGCTTCCTGATGCGGGATCCGGACAACGCCGCCCACGCCCTGGGCAAGCTGTTTCGCTATGTCGGAGAGGACAACGTATTGTGGGGCACCGACTCCATCTGGTACGGCTCTCCCCAGGACCAGATTCAGGCTTTCCGGACCTTCCAGATCTCGGCGGAATTCCGTGAACGGTATGGCTACCCGGAGATCACACCGACATTGCGAAGCAAGGTCTTCGGGTTGAATGCGGCTGTTCCCTACCAGATCGACCAGCAGGAAATCCAGTTGCTCACCGCCGCCGACCCGGTTTCCAGGGAAAAAGCCAACTACCTGAATAATCCCCAGCCACATTTTCTGACCTTTGGGCCCAGGAACCGCCGGGAATTTCTCAACCTGCTGAAGTGGGGGGGTTGAAACTCACCTGCTCATGGGAATCGGCGATGTTACAGAAGCACTGATCAAACTGGGACTGCCCTGCCTGTTGTTCACCTGGGTTATTTTCCACTGGCTGTTCACCGATGGTCATATCGACCGCGACATTCAGCACAAGGTGCTGAAATCGCAGTTGAAGAACAGCAGAAAACGGCTCAGGAACAGCGCCAGCAGGAACGCCCGGTTTGTTTATAACCGCTGGCTATGGTTCGGCGGAGGTTTTTACGGACTGGCTGGACTCTGGACATTTCTGGTAATTGAAGTGGGGGACCTGGTGTCCTTTCTTGCCGCGGGGAACTACCTGGGAACACTGTCCGGGGGATTTGTCGACTTTCTGGTGACATTCCTGATGAACCAGGTCAGCAATTCCATCCAGGCACTGCTGTGGTTCAGCTATTGGCCGGGACCGGGCGAGTCCATGCTGATCTGGATCATGGCCGGGTACCTGGGTTACTGGCTGGGCGTCGAGAATGCCCGACGTCAGCTGACCATGGCAGACCTTCTTTCCTCCAGGAAAAGCACCTGAACTTTTACTGTCACTACGCGAGGTGAATACAATGCAAATAACAACTTTATGGTCCCGCGTGTCTCTCTGTTTCCTGCTGCTGGTTTGCGTCGGCAAGTTGAGTGCACAAACCTCCGAGGTCACGCTCAATGCAGCGATGCTGGATTCGGTCCAGGCTTTTCTGGCCAGCCTGTCCTCCACCCAGCGTGATACCGCCAGTTATGATTTTGACGCCGATGAAAGGCTGAACTGGCATTTCATCCCCCGGCCGCGCAACGGCCTTTCCTACAACGACATGGACCCCGGGCAGCGGGCTCTTGCTGACCGATTGCTCGCCACCTTTCTCGGTGACCGCGGCTACCGCAAGGTCGAACAGATTCGCAGCCTGGAAGCCGTGCTACGGGAGCTTGAGACCAACGGTCGCTTTGTGCGAGACCCCATGGCCTACTATTTTACCGTCTTCGGCCAGCCGTCAACGGAGGGTACCTGGGCGTTTCGACTGGAGGGACACCACATCGCTTTGAACTGGACCTTCGTGGCAGGCAGCGGTATCGCCAGCACGCCACAATTCTTTGGCAGCAATCCCGCCGAAGTACGCAGCGGTGAACTAAGTGGCCTTCGTGTACTGGCCACCGAGGAAGACCTGGGTCGGCAACTGGTCCGCAGCCTGACCGCCGACCAGCGCTCCCGGGCGGTGCTGGAGCAGCCGGTTCCCCGGGATATCCTCACCTCAGCGGAAGTGCAGGTGACACCCCTGGACCAGACCGGAATCCCCTGGGGCGATCTGGACTCGGCCCAGCGACTTATCCTGATGAACCTCATCGAGGAAGTCGCAGCAACCCAACCGGAAGCGATTACCGACCAGCGCATGGGGCTGGTCAGGGCCGGCAGGGACCAGATTCAATTCACCTGGATCGGCGGGACCGGCGCAGCCGATGCCCATTACTGGCGAATTCAGGGCAGCGACTTTCTCATCGAGTACGACAAGGTGCAGAACGATGCCAATCACATCCACCTGGTGTGGCGGGATTTCGACGGCGATTTCGGCAACGACCTGATTCGCCTGCACTACCAGGCCGTCGCCGCCGCGTATGGTCCGGGACACCGTCACTGAGGTCGCTCACCATGTCTTGGTCGGCCGAGAATCAGGGTTCGATGCGCATGATGCGAATATCGCCATTGCTGGTTTCGATGCGAATGCGGTCGCCGCCCCCGTTGATATCACCGCGCCCTATTACCTCGCGTTCGTCTTCACCGGTAATTACCAGCGGGAAATCGGTGTAGATCCGATAGTCGCCCCGGGAACGTCGCGAAACCTGAATACGGGCGTCGACAGTCGCGGCGTGATCCGCGGGTATGCGCAAGTCGATATCGCCGCCACTGGATTCCAGGTCAATATGGGCGTCCTGGCCCGGTTCGATCAGGCCCAGTTCTGCTTCGATACTGCCGCCGGAGGTGTCTGCTTCGATGTAACCATTGATCGCCCCGAGGAAGATGTTGCCACCCGAGGTGTCCACCCGGACCGGTCCTCCGCTGCGCGCTATCCGGATGGTACCGCCGGACGTATCGGCGATAAGCAAGCGATCGCTTCCTGCCAAGGTAATATTGCCTCCCGACGTATCCGCGGTCATGGACCCGCCGGCGTACCCCGCCTCGATACTGCCCCCCGAAGTGTCCAGACTGACATTACCGGTAACCTGGCCAACCCTGATTCTGCCACCGGAGGTATCAGCAGAAACATTGCCGTCAACATCACCGATAGTGATATTGCCACCGGAGGTATCTGCCTCGACATTACCGATGACGTTGCCGATAGTGATACGGCCACCCGACGTGTCCGCCACCACGTCGCCATTGGTGACTTCGCCGATTTCGATCCGGCCGCCGGAGGTGTCAGCCACTACGTCGCCATTTTCGACCCGGCTCAGGGTGATACTGCCACCACTGGTATCGGCATACACATCCCCGTTCAGCCCGGCCACCTCGATGTCTCCACCTCCGGTGTCCAGCTCCAGGTCGAATTCTGTCGGCACATCGGCCTCGAAACGTATCCGGCTGCGGCCACGGTCGTCCTCCGCCACCACCCTGACCTGGTTCTGTGACTGCTCGAAGCTTACTTCAAAAGCTTCCGGATTGATCACCCGTACCCGCACCCGCGGCTGGTCCCAGGTTCGCACGGTAATAGGTCCGGCATCGCTGCGCAGTATCAGGCGCCCACCCGGTGAAACCTCGAATTCACGTTCAATGTCCTGGGCCCGCGCCGGTGAATTCACCAATGTCGCGCAAGCCAGGACCAACGCACCTGCAACGGAATATCTGGAAAAATGCATCGTTGGTATCCTCTCTAGAAAAATGCTGAATTGTCCTGACCGGTATTTTCTGCCTCGACTATCTCCCTGGCCCGCTGCCTGATATATTCATTGCCATCAACTTCGGCACGCTGCTGAAACACCGCCAGCGTTTCTGCGTCGGGATTCTCTGCCAGGGCATTGAATGCTTCAACTCTTACCCCTGGATTGACGTCCTGCTGCAACGCGGTTCGCAATGCACCGCGAACCTGACGACGGTCTACATGGTCAATCAGCGAGCGAACGGCCTGGTAGCGGGCGCCGGGATTGCCATCGTTGTTCAGCACGTGAATCAGCGAAGCTGAAACTTCGTCGTCGTAAGAGGCGCTCTGCAGCGCCTCGATAGTATTCAAGGTGGCCGCTTCGTCGATCTCGTCAAGCAGGGCCACGCTCATCAGCGTGCGGATTCCGCTATCCGCCACATTGCCACTGATACGGGTATCCGAGGCAATGGAGAACGACAGCTCGATATCACCACTGACCGGATCGAACCGGTCAATGTGCATCTCTGCTATCTCGTAGTCCTGTTCACCCACCATGGCCAGCGGCGTGGTGATCCCGGCTGCAGGACTGCCCTGGCTTTCCACTTCAGTACCCGGACTGGCGATCAGAAAACCCAGCACATAGCTGGCAGCCAGCGCCACTGACTGCAGGGCAACCAGTGACGGTCTGTGCAGCAACGCCCGCAGGAATTCGCCGATCACCGAGCGGTTGGCAATCTGTTTCTGCAGGCTGCGTCGCAACTGCCGGTGGCTGTCAGCCATGCGCTCGTCGTCGATATAGACTGCGGTGCCGCGCGGTATGACCTTGTCCAGGTTCCTCTCGGCAGCCACGATCTCCTGCAGCAGGGTATTGCCCGCCAGTGCCTTGTCGAAATCAGCCTGCTCAGCCTCGTTCAGGTTACCGTAAAGGTAGTCTATAACCAGCTGCTCCAACTTCTCTCTGTCTTCTGGAATGTTCATTTCTAGTCTCATATCAGGGAATATCACCTGCGATAATACGGATCCAGTTGCTTTCGCAATTTTCCCCGCGCCCGGAACAGATACACCTTTACCGAATTTTCCTTACAATCCATGATCTGGGCAGTTTCCCGAATCTTGAATTCCTGCTGGTGACAGAGTACGAAGGCAATCCTTTCGCGTTCGGTCAGTGTCGCCAGGGCTGTATTCAACTGGGTATTCAATTCTGCCAAAAGCATCGATTCCTCCGGTGTATAAGCATGGCGTCCGTGCTGCTCATCCGCTTCCAGGTCATCGTGCAACTCCGTGGTCTGCTGCCAGATCCGCTTCAGCTTGCGTCTATATGACAGTGCCGTGTTTACTACTATGCGGTGTAGCCAGGTACTGAATCGACTGCCCATCCTGAAGCTGTCGATAGCCTTGAACGCGGATATCATGGCGTCCTGGAAAATATCATTGGCGTCCTCGGCATCCTGGGCAATTCCGGCTGCCACGGCCAGCATCTGCCTTTCCACCGGGCGGATCAGCCGCTCGAAGGCGGCTATATTGCCGGCCTGCGCCGCACTGATCAGCTCCTCCTCGGTTTCCTGTAACACCTGTGGCTCCACGTTACTCTGTTCCCGGAATAAGGCCGATAAATGTCCCTGTTTAGCCGCCTTACACTACCTTAGAGTTCCGGCCCTGCCAAAAGGTTGACAACCGGGAGGAGATTCTTGGGGAAGGGGAAGGGGAAGGGGAAGGCGAAAGGCATGAGCAAGCGGACAGTGCCCCGGGGTCCGGCCAGGCAGGAGGCCGCGGTGTCACCGTTGCCGCCATCGGATTGCAGGGGTTGCGGTCACCACGCAGGGCAGTTGGCTATTACCGTGGTTCCGCCGGCGACCGGCGGCGAGTCTATTCGCTCTCCCGCAGGGTCTTTTCCTGTGCCTTGAGCAGTTCCAGTTGCTGCCGCAGACGTTCCCGTTGTTCGGCATCGTCGGGCTGCTTGTCGGCAAGCTTCTCTGACAGCTGTTGCTTTTCCAGTTCCAGCTGCTCCAGGGCACGGGCCTTGTCGAAGGCGATTTCCTCGGCTTCCACGGCATCCGCAGAATCCGTGGATCGCCTCGGCGTACCGGCTGCGGGGATCAGCCGGGTGGCGGCATCCTGGGTGATGTGCCGGGTGACAGAGGGGGAGACGATCTCCAGTCCGGCGCCGTGAATCATATCCAGCAGCTGCCTGTTGAGATCCGACCGGACCGTGAGAATACGCTCCACGTCGGTGAGCAGGCCACATACCTTGTAGTTCACGGCAAAATCACCCAGCCTGTCGATGTGCACGTAGGGCTCTTCCAGGCCGGCCTTGGCCGCTGCCGCCAGCATCAGCGGTTCCACGATGCCGTGATGCGACTCGTAGCCCAGCGACACCGTGCTGGTCAGAATCACGCCGGAGCGCCGGGTCACGGCAACCGGCCTGGACGTCAGATTGGCATTGGGGATGGCGATAAGCTCACGGGTTTCCGTCTGGATTTCCGTGTCCAGCAGTCCCCGGGAAACCACCTTGCCGAAGCGGCCGTCGAAACTGATAAAGTCACCCACCTTGAATGGCTGGGTTACCCGCAGGCCTACCGCCGCCATGAAATTAGTAACAAACGAAGTGGAGGAAAAGGCGATGACCCCGGACACGGCGATTCCCAGCAGGGCCAGGATCTGATTCTGCACGGCATCGCTGAGTGGTGCCGTCATCACCAGGATGACCAGCGCCAGCAGCGTCAATCCCAGCATCAGCAGCTGGCGGGGAAACTTTTCCTCGCTGGAAAGGGACTGGTGGCGATAGATCAGCAGGTAGTGAAGCAGGCCAAGCAGCAGGACACTGATGGCCATGGCGACTGCCAGCGGCAGGAAACCCGAAATGAAAGTGGCGTTCATGGCTGGCCATTACACCCCAAGTTCGAAGACCTGGGCAAGCAGCTCGTAGGAACGGCTGCGGGCATTCGGATCGTGGGTGATGGTGAGAATCATCAGTTCGTCTGCCGTGAATTCGTCGGCCAGGGCCAGCAGCCTGGCCTTGACCTGCTCCGGGGTCCCCACGGCACGCTTGTCGCGATTGGCCTCGATGGCGCGGCGTTCGGCGTCGGCATAGGGATAATCGGTTGCTTCCTCCACCGTGGGTACCGGCCCCGGCGCACCCTGCAGCAGCCGCACGAACCACAGGTCGCGGCTGCGGGAAAGTCGCCAGGCCTGTTCCTCGGTGTCAGCACAGATAGTGAACACACACAGGCTGGTGTGGGGCTGGTCCAGGTTCGGCCCGGGACGGAACTGCTGGCGGTACAGGTTGAAGATATCGGTGCGGATAGCGGGATTGATGAAATAGGCAAAACAGTAGGGCAGACCGGCCTCGGCGGCAAACCCGGCACTGTCTTCGCTGGATCCCAGCATCCACATCTGCGGCGGTTGCGCTACGAGGGGGAAGGCACGGGCACCTTCCATCCCCCGGGTCAGCGGCTCTTCATCATTAATCAGTGCCTGCAGGTCGGCAACCATCTGCGGGAAGTGTTGCGGCCCCACGGTGGAACCGTAGCGCAGCGCGGCGGCGGTAAAGGGATCGGTACCCGGCGCCCGGCCGATACCGAGATCCACGCGGCCCGGATACAGTGCCTGTAACAGCTTGAAGTTTTCCGCCACCTTGTAGGGACTGTAATGGGGCAGCATGACGCCACCGGAGCCGATGCGGATGCGACTGGTTTCGGCGCCCAGTCGACCGAGCAGAACCTCCGGCGAACAACCGGCCAGGGCATCGGAGGCGTGGTGTTCCGCCAGCCAGTAACGGTGGTAGCCCAGGGCATCGCAACGCCTGGCCAGCGTCACGGTTTCCTGCAAGGCATCATGGGCATTGCTGCCACTGCGTATGGGGGACTGGTCAAGCACCGAGAGTTTCATAATCGCCTGCGATTATACAGTCATTCCCGGTGCATGCAGGTGGCCGGCGGAACTTTTGCCAGGGTTCGGCATTGTAACCGGAAAGGCATGACGCCGAACCGGGACGCTGCCACCATGAATCAGGGTCGGAACGGACAGGACCAGGGCCGGGAGTTGTTTGAAAATGCCACAGTGATCGCCACGCAGCTGTATGGCAAGGTAAACTCCTCTATGCTGATATTCAGTGTCGAAATGACAGCAGCCGCCAAAAGCTGCGTCTCGTTGATTGAGGAGATGCCGACTCCCGACCCGGAAGCCGGGTGCCTGGCTGTTCACCGAATGCAAAGGTTGATCAACCATGCAGACTGCCGGCAATACATACCAGTGACCTGGAGGTTTTTTTGACTGAAAGCCTGTACGCACTTCCACATTCCGACGTCGGCAATGGTCAGGACCCGGAGGCCGGCAATCCCATTGATGTCCTGGTGGTGGGAGCCGGACCTGTTGGCCTCGCCCTGTCCCTGGCCCTGGCCCGGCAGAACCGCCGGGTGCAGATAATTGAGAAGAACAGTGAAACTGCCAGGTTTTCCAGGGCGCCGGCAATCTGGCCGGCAACCCAGGAAGTGCTGGACAGGCTGGGTGTGATAGACAGGTTTCTGCAGGATGGCATCGTAAAACGGCATGTCACGCTGCAGGACGCCGACTCCGACTCGGTGCTGCTGTCGGTCCCCATCGAGGAATTGTCCGGGGAAACCCCCTTCCCCCAGCTGCTTATCCTGCCCCAGTCATCCACGGAAAATCTGTTACTTCAGGCCCTGCAGAACTGCCACAGTGCCCGGGTCCGGTTCGGCACCGAACTGGTGGACCTGACGCCGGCGTCGGACCACGTATCGGCCCACTGCAAGTCCACCGCCGGTGAATTCGACATTGCCGCACGGCTGGTTGTTGGCTGCGACGGCGCCCACAGCAGGGTGAGGAAACTGCTGCGCCTGGATTTTCCAGGCAATACCTTCCCCTTCGAGGCATCGCTGGCTGATATCCGCTATGCCAACGATGACTGGCACTCACCACGACTGACCGGCTCACCCTGTCCTGCTATCGGTATCAAAATCACTCATGACACCTGGCGCCTTATTCTGCCGTTCACCGATAATCCGGCCATGAGCCTTGACCAGCGGATTCAATACGCCATGGACGGTCTGTTCGGCAAATCCGGCGAGATCCTGTGGAAAAGTCAATTCAGTCTGCACAACCGCGTGGCCTCGGCCTTTTCCCGCGGTCGCATTGCCCTGGCGGGAGATGCCGCCCACCTCAACAGCCCGGTGGGTGGCCAGGGCATGAATGCCGGGCTACAGGACACCGAGCCACTGGCCAGCGCCCTGATCGAGGTACTTGAAACAAACGATGTGTCCGCCCTGGACAGCTACTCCGGTCAGCGACGTCAACAGATTGCCAGTAATGTCAATCGCTACACTGCCATGATGACCCGGGTGATCATGTTTCGCCGCGGTCGACACCTTAAGCTGATTTTGCGACTGGTCAACACCGCCCTCAAAGTGCCGCCCCTGCGCCGACGCTTCCTGCGGCGCCTGACCATGCTGAGGCAGCAGTCGGAACAATAGATTCCGGTAGAGAACAGGCGTCGGTGTAACCCGCCAGGCGATGCAGTCAGTGTCGTCGGTGGACCCCGTTAGCGGCCGGTCCGGGCACCGGTTGATTGCCAGCCGCGAATGTTGACCAGGTTATTCCTGACAATTATTGAACAAGCTGTTCGAACTCTTCCCAGGCAGTCGGCCCGCCATGAATCGGCACGATAGTCTCCACGTCAAGTCCCAGTCGTTCAACGTGCTCAAGTAACGCACGATTGTTCGCTGTTGCTGATTCAAGACCGATCTGCCCTGGGACTGGACTATCGAACAGGTCCGCTTCGATCAGTATTTTCTCTTCCCGCAGATACGCCACTAGCATGCCCTCGACGTGGGACAGAGGGTGCACGTAGGAAATGTGCATACTTCTGGAATTATCCATCAAATAATAGTTTTCCCTGACGACCTCATACTGATAACCCTCCGCCAGCTCCGTCGGCGGCCACAGGCTGACCATGTCGGGTTCAAGTGTCCGCGGGGCGTAGTTCAATACGTCGCTGTTATAGAATTCGAAATTTTTCCAGTGAGTAATAATTGTCGCGCCTATGTGCAGGTAGGTGCGCAGGCCGCCGATATGGTCGTGATGCTGGTGGGTGTTGACCAGAAAGCGTATCGGCTTGTTCGGCACAAGATCGACCACGGTGTCGATGACGGCCAGGTTACGATTTTCATCGAGGGGCGCTTCCACCACGGCAATGTAATCCTCGAATTCGATGGCAACGCTGTTATGGGAAGTACCGCCCAACAGGTAAACGCCATCGGCCAGTTCGTTCACGGTGACTATCTGTTCGAAGCCGGCATTGCGAACCTGCGGGGGTATCGGTACCGCACCGGGACACCGGTTGGCGACAATATCCGCCTGGCGGCCACCGAAGGCATTGTGTCCGGCGTTGACACTTTGCGCCTGGTAGTTGTCGTCCCAGCCGGTATGGTGATGCCAGACCGTGGGAAAACGGATGCCGTCACCGATATCGATGTAATCGGAATCGGCGAATTCATGCTCGAAATTGGTATCGCCCAGCACCGGGTCCGGCACCCAGGTATGGATGCGCTGCAACAGGTTTCGGGAATTGATCGTGGCATCCACGCGGTATTTGCCCATCAGGGTAATTGACACGATGGTTACTTTCTCCGGATTCACCGTAGCACCATCACGCCCCATTTCCCCCAGTTCCCAACGCCAGGTGGCACGGGGGTTGGCACCGGGTAACCTGGCGGCCTTCAGAAAGCCGTGGGGGGTGAGCCACATATCCAGTGCCCAGCGTTCTGCCGTCAGTGCCGTGGCTGCCACGGGAGCGGCATCGGCGCCGTCCCTGTGCCAGGCATACTCTCCGTTCAGCATGAATTCCTGCCGGGTGCGCTGCTGAATCGGTGTGCCGCCGGCCCAGCCCAGGCCATACTTCCAGGAAGCCGGGTTGTGCCCGGGTTGGCGATCAAAGGTCTCGATCATCCTGACGTTGTCCCAGTCGATAATGCGCGTGTAGTTGGTAAGCGGTTCCCCCCGGGGCCAGTCCACTTCGTAACCGTTGAGAAACTGTTGTCCCACCGCACCGGTGTAAGCGGTGCCACTGATGGCAACACAGTGAAGCCGGTCTTCGCCGATAGCGGCAGATGACGCCTGCAGCACCGGGTCGGGATCGATGAACCCGGGGGGAAATTCCTGGGCATGGGTTGCGACAGACAGAATCAGACTACAGGGGATGAACAACGAAATGTACTTGATCACGACGGCTCCTCTTATTTTTGTTTTGTTGTTGTTTAACGGATCATTGCTGTTCCACAGTGACGGTGTGCGCCGAGCTGTACATCAGCATCCTTCTTTCCACATGAATCTCCGTTGAGGTTTGTGGGGCAGCGATGAGGTTCCTTAAAATACAGCGGAATCCAGCGCAACTCCAGGCAGGTTGTCCGTCCGATGCCGTCTTCACCACGGATGCAGAATGCCGCGCGGTGAACCCCCGGGTAACCGACACACGATGTCATTGCGTCTGGCGCCCGTGAATTGCGCCAATTGCACAGGGGAACAGCAACCGCGGCCATGGTTCCCGGGCCTTGCTCGCAGTGCAGGAAAATCGGGTAAAAAAGACCGGGAGCCGACTGGGGTGTCGGCCTGCCCGGTCAACGCGCAATACGGATCAGCGTGCCATCGGGGATCCTTCAACAAGGGATGTTGATTGGACGGTGCGGGTGGCCTGTTGGTTACAGGGAACTACCCGGATTATCGGCAGAGGCTGTTGAGCAATCTATTGAAAACTTCGTTTCATGAACCGTGCCAATTCGTAACCAATTGATTACTATTACTTTTTCTTTATCCGGTTAACAGGCGGTAGCGTGCCTGACCACTTTCTGCGATATTCGACCATTAAACACTTTCTGCGATATTCGACGATTAAACACTTTCAGCGACTTCGGCGGAATTGCACTATCCCGGTTAAATCAGCGACACTTAAGGGCCAGCGGACAATTCCTGCATGCGACTTATCACGGACGACGCAGCGTTAATCGCCCACACTGTTACATCAGGCGTGGCCTGGCACCTGAGTCACTGACTGTTGCCCTCAACCTCCACCAGAAATAACGGAAGCGAACCTATGAAACCTATCCTGCTTGTCGCCACCAGTGACGCGGAACAGAGCCGCCGCTTCTACTCGGCAATTCCCGGACTGAATTTCGTCGAAGATCAATCCCACGCCCTGGTATTCGATTCGGGAGGCTACCAGCTTCGGGTGCAGAAAGTGAAAAAAGTCGTGACGCAGCCCTACACCGCCGCCGGTTGGGAAGTCGACGATATTGAAGCACTGGTTGCCGACCTGGCGGCAAAAGGACTGGCCATGGAGCACTATCCGTTCCTGGAGCAGGACGAACTGGGTATCTGGACAACACCGGATGGGGCAAAGATCGCCTGGTTCCTTGATCCGGATGGCAATGTTCTGTCGTTCACCCAGTTGCCCGGGGAATGAAGGCAAACCTATGAACGGACAGGGTCAGGTGGATTTTTCTATTTCGTAAATCGACTCCATGACGGCGTCAATGTGGCTCTGCATCACCGCCTGGGCGTCGTACAGGCCGCGATTGTAGATAGCCGGACCGAGCTCCTTCACCATGAAATCCAGGAGAAATTCGGCGTCGAACTGCCCCAGCTCCTGGTTCAGCTCCGTTGCAAAATAGTCGCGTATCCTGTCCACGAGCACCTGTTTTTCTTCTTTGGAAAATTCTATCTCCGACATGAACCGGTCCTTTACGCCGAGTTGCGGGAGGCGTTGATATTGCCGTACAGGGACCTGACGATCATTTTCTCGTAGGTATCCAGTTCCTCGTCCAACCGGGACTGCCGGTCATCGTCCGGCTGCTCCCCTTCTTCGCGACGCAGGGCATGGCAGCGCATCAGGGCCGCCTGCTGGATAACCAGCAGCGGCAGCACGACTTTCTCCCGAAGCTGGATACTGAGACGGGCCCGGGGGTTGTCTTCCAGCAGTACCTCCTGCTCCGCTACCTTCAAGACCATCTCACGGGTCAACCGGTATTCGTCGTGAATCATTCGCCAGAAATCACCATACATTTCATCCTTCTCCATGTACCGGGTCAATTCGAAATTCGATTTCGCCAGGTTCTGCATGGCATTGGCAATCAGCGCGCGGAAGAACACCGAGCGGTGATACAAGGCCTTGCAGGCATCCAGCTGTCCATCCCGCTCCAGTTCCCGCAGGGCGCTGCCCAGACCGAAATAGCCAGGAACATTCTGTTTCAGCTGTGCCCAGGCACCCACAAACGGAATCGCCCGCAGGTCCTCGAAACGCAGCTCCCCGGCATTGCCGCGGCGCGCCGGTCGACTGCCGATATTGGCCATGTTGTAATATTTTAACGTACTCATTTCCTCCAGGTAGGGAAGGAATAGTTCGTGCTGCTTGAGTGCCTGGTACTTGTCAAAGCTGCGCTCCGCCAGAGTCTGAATGAGCTTGCGCTGTGACTGGTCAAGTTCCCGCTCGGGTCGTTCCAGCAAATTGTTTTCCAGTCCCGCGGTCAACAGCAGGCTCAGGTTATGCAGGGCAGCCTCTTCGATACCGTAATGGGAGCTGACGGTCTGGCCCTGGACAGTCATCTGGATCTGGTTACTTTCTATGGTCTTGCCCAGCGCCGCGTAGAACAGGTAGGCACTGCCGCCACCCCTGGCCGGTGGCCCCCCGCGACCGTCAAAGAAAATAACCTCGATACCGGCTTCCCTGGATACGGCGGTCAGGTCTTCCTTGGCCCGGTAGATTGCCCAGTTGGCCATCAGGTAGCCACCGTCCTTGGTGCCATCGGAAAATCCCAGCATCACGGTCTGTCGATTGCCCCGATGACGCAGGTGCTGTCGATAAACCGGATGGGCATATATTCGACGCATGGAGTCTCCGGCATCGGCCAGATCCCTGACGCTTTCGAACAGTGGAACGATGTCCACGGTCAACGGTGTGTCTTGCCAGCCACACAGCTGAAACAGGGCATAGGCCCTGGCCATGTCCATCGGCCCATGACAATTGCTGATGATGTACCGGTGACAGGCCTGTTCACCATTGCGTTCCTGGATTTCCTGGATGACACCGAAAGACTTGAGAGTATCCTTCAGTACCGGCTCGTCCAGAGACTCGATATCAATAGCGCCAGTTATCCCGAACAAGCGGTTTACTTCGGCGTCTTCGTCCGCTGTTCCGCCGTCGTTACCGGCCAGCACCGGTTGCAGATCATCGACCTCGGCCAGGGTGCGGGCAATGACCCGGCTGTCCTGGCGAATATCCAGGCTGGCGAAATGAAAGCCAAACAGCATCACCTTGCGCCTGAACGAACGCAGCCTGTCGACATAGAGACCCTGGTGCCTGTCCAGCAGGATTGTTTCAATTCGGTCCAGGGTCGCCAGCAGTCCGGCTTCCTCAAGACTGTACTCCGGCGCGGTCTCGGACAGCTCGGCATGGAGCTGTTTTTCAATAGACTCCAGCTCGTCGTAGACATCGGCAAATGTCAGGCGACGTTTCAGTTCCCGGATATCCCGGTGATAACAGGAGGCGATGGCATAGCGCAGCTTGGCCGCCACCCGCCGGGTAATGTCAACGGTAACAAACGGATTGCCGTCCCGATCCCCACCGGGCCAGAATCCCACGGTGACCACGTGGGGATTCTGCCTGATTGCCTCGGCGTGACGATCCGCCAGACGGTCCACCAGCTCACCCATGATGGGATAGAAAATATTCCCCAGGTACCACGTCAGCAGAACCGCCTCGTCGTAGGGCGAAGGCTTGTCCTTGCGGTAAAACGGCGTATTCCCCAGTTGCAGCAACAGCTCCCGGACATTGGAGATGTCGCCACTGGCCACGGCGCGGCTGAGGTCGTTGATGATGGCCAGTACCTGGCCGGTGTAAAACTGGGTGGGGTGGGCGGTCAACGTCACCCGAATCCCGAACTTGCGCAGAATATCCGCGAATCGCGACTCCTGGTCATCCATCTCCACGCGATCGAGAATACGTTGCAGCACGTTGTGACCGGGAAGCTGGTGAATCCTGCTGTAAGCGGCATCTTCCAGGGCGTCCACCAGCACCACCTGGCGCTCCACGTACTGGATTATCTTGAACAGGAAACCGGCTTTTTCCTGTTGGTCGAACCCGGGCTTGTGGGTATCGAAAAACTGTTCGATGATCGATGCCGGATCCTTGCCGGCCTGCAGCCCTTCGTCGCAGGCGACTTCCAGCAGGGGCAACAGCAGGCCGGTCTGTTCAACCGCGTCCAATGGCAGGGTAAGGAACAGTCCGTTATACAGCTGGTACTTCAGATCCACCAGCTCGGCAAAGGCTCTTGAGACGGAATCGGAAGTCGAGGCAACGGCTTGGGACACGCGGTACTCCATGCGGAAACTTCTGCCTGGTTACGAAAGTGCTCAGAAGTTTCATAGGTTGTTGGAGCTGCCAGTTTAGCACCAGTCCCGGTATGCTGTATCGATGCGCGGGTCCGGGCCTCACCAGGCTACTTACAGGGTACCGCCATGTTAAAGTAACGGATACGGGTGCGGCAGTCGCGAATCTGTATCGCAGTTGGCCGTTGCCGGACAACAACACAGTGGGTCCACCATGAATTATCCCCTGCCGATTCGTATCCTGCAGCTGGCAAACCGGTCATTCCGTCGACCGATAATCACCGTCGGCCTGGTCTCACTGGCAATACTGTTCACCCTGTTTACCGCTACCGGCACACTGTTCCCCGAGCAGACGCCACCGGGCTACGAATCGTCACTTGAACTGACCGGCCAGTTCCTGGTCTTTACCCTGCTGCCGCCCTACCTGCTTGGCTGCCTGGTCGCCCAGGTCAGGGCCACGCCGGGTATCGTCGACGCGCTGACGTCGCAGCTTGATCCCGGGCAGCGGCAGTTGCTGGAACGACTGGATCGGGTGAATTACTGGTATATAGGTTTACTGGCCGGACTGGTCAACGGGCTGGTGGCCAACGTGCCCTGGCTTATACTGTCGTTCGATCCCGGGAATCCGGTCTTTGTCTTCAGTCTGGCCATGATCTTTGCCCAGTGCTTTACCTGGAGCCTGGTGGGATTGCTGCTGGTCGTCGCCCTGCACAACGCCCTGGTGTTCTACCGGGTGGGCAAGGTGGTGGACATCGACCTGTTCAACCTCGACCGGCTGAATCCCTTCGGCCAGTCGGCCCTGCGCAGCATGCTCATCGTGGTTGGCGCACTGGCCATCACGCCACTGCAGGCCCTGGACCAGGAGTTCCGCTGGATAAACTACCAGAACGCGGTGCTGGTTGGTGTGCCTGCCGGCATCCTGTTGATGCTTCTGCCCATCTGGCCGGTGCACAGGCAGATTCGCAACCACAAGCGCCAGGCAATGCAACGTGTCGATGTCGAAATCAACAACACACCCCGGGACCTGGACGACACCTACCTGACCCGGCTGAATGCCCTGCTGGAAAGACGCAGCCATATTGCCCACTGCCGCAACTGGCCGCTGGACCTGTCGCTGTTCACCCGCATTGTCTTCTATGTGCTCATTCCGCCCCTGGCCTGGGCCGGTGCTGCCCTGGTGGAACTTGCCCTGGACTCCTACCTGTCGGGTTAAGGAACCTCTAACTAATCGGAGACTCCTTGGGGAACCGCTGATTAATTCATGCCGGGGCGGCAAAGACCGATATATCCCCTAGAACCTGAATCACCAAGATGGCGGGGACTGTTCCCGTGTCCGGCCCAGAACACCGTTGCCCGGATTCCGAAGGATCAACGGTGTGTCAAAAGGAGGAATGTACGATGTTCAAAAAATTATTGCTGGTATGCGGATTACTGTCAGTTTCCGGAGTCGCCTCCGCACAGTGGATAGCGGGTGTCGGCTATTTCGATCTGACTGCAGATATCGACGGCTATGAAGTATCGCCGGACGTTTTCGGATTCAGCCTCGGCTACGAGTTCGAAACCACCCTGCCAGACCTGACTATCATCCCCAGCATGAGCCTGTACATGGATGCCGATGACGATATCGTGGATGTCACCACTCCCGCCCCGGCACGGGTTCGGGTGGAAACCAGCTTCGGCATGGGCTTCAACGTACGATTCCAGTGGGACGGGGATTCCGGCCTGTATTTTTACCTGTCACCAAGCCTGTCCAGGTTTGATATTGACGGACGTGAGCCCATCAGGGTCAATAACGAGGTCATCGGTCGGGCCATCATCAACGACGACGAGTGGTACGCCGGTGGCGAACTGGGTATCGGCTATAACGCCACCGATGCGCTCAGTTTCGAATTCTCCTTCGCCGAGTACGGGGATGCCGACATGCTGGGGCTGAATTTCCGCTACGGCTTCACCCTGCCGTAAACCTGGTAACGACGTCGACCCTGTCGGTTCCTGGCATGGCAGGCGCCACTGCCTGTCAGGGCGTGGTATTTCCGACGCGGACGTCACCAAACCACTGTCCGCAGCACCGGGTTGAAGCCGGACATCTGTCGGGATGGTAACGTTATCGCTTCAGCATTGCCCCGACTCCTGACGTCATGCCGGGGCCGGCCAATACCCGGGCATTGCACACTGTGACGCGGCAACCGACAGTCAGTATTTATTAAATAATCCACGTGCGAGATGTCCCGGCATCCGTACCCTGTACGTCCCGGCTGCGAATTCCGGCCTCACTCTGCACCCACAATGAATTTCCAGCCCCGGTCAACACCGGGCTGCGCTGGAATTTCCGTTCAAGACAGGGCAAGATAATCTTCCATGCCGTCTCCGCAGTCACTTCGTAAAACCAAAATAGTCGCCACCATCGGGCCCGCCAGTTCCAGTCCGGAGATTCTCGAGGAAATGATCAGGGCCGGCATGAATGTCGCGCGTCTGAATCTTTCCCACGGCGAATTCACTCAACACCAGGAAACCGTTAACCGCATCAGGCAGTCCGCCGGCAGACTGCAGCGACACGTGGCCATCATGGCGGATACCCGGGGAATCGAAGTACGCACCGGCAGACTCGTCGATGGTCCTGTTTCTCTGCAGCCAGGCCAGCCATTCACACTTTATACGGACGGCCGCCGGGGCAATAACCAGGGCGTTTCTGTCAGCTTCAACCGGCTGCCGGAGGAAGTGGAGCCAGGCGACTGTGTACTGCTAGACGATGCCGCCCTGGAACTGGAAGTGACCGCCACCGGGGCCACGCAGATCTCCTGTACCGTTATCCACGGCGGCACGCTGGGTGAGCGCAAGAGTATCAATCTGCCGGGCAGGCAGCTCTCCATCAACGCCGTCAGTGCCGAATTTCGCGAACAACTCCAGCGTGAAGTGAATTTTGCCGTCGACAACCAGGTGGATTACCTGGCCGCCTCTTTCGTTCAGTCCGGTCCGGAGGTGGAACACATCCGGGCATTGCTGGCTGAACAAAACAGCACTATTCCCATTATCGCCAAAATCGAGAACCGGTCAGGCGTGGACAATATCGAAGGGATCATCGCCGCCGCCGACGGCATCATGGTTGCCCGCGGCGATCTCGGCGTGGAACTGCCACTGGCCGAGGTACCGGGGACCCAGAAGCGACTGATTCGCGATACGGTGATGAACGGTAAACCGGTGATTACCGCAACCCAGATGCTGGCATCCATGGAAACCAATCCGAAGCCCACCCGGGCGGAAGCCAGTGACGTGGCCAACGCCATTCTTGACGGTACGTCGGCGGTCATGCTGTCCGGAGAAACCGCGGTTGGCCGTTATCCGGTGGAGGCCATCCGCACCATGGCTGCCATCGCCTTGCGGGCGGAAGCGTCCCTCAAGGACTTTGGTTATCTGCAGACCATTCACGCCGGCGCCGCCAACAAGATCGCCGAAGCCGTGGGCCAGGCGGCGGCCAGACTGGCAGAACAGCTGCAGGCGACAGCCATTATCACCCTGACCGACAGCGGATTCACCGCCCGGCTGATATCCAAACACCGTCCGGAATGCGCCATCATTGCAGTCACCGGGGTGGAATCCGTGGCCAGACGCCTGTCACTCAACTGGGGCGTGCTGCCGCTGTTGCGTGAAGACCTGGAAGGCGGGGACGATGTGCGCACCGAATTTGGCTGTGCCATGGCCAGGAAGCTGGGCTACCTGGAAGCAGGTGATACCGTTGTTGTCACCCACGGCACCCGACCTGGAATGGGCGGTACCGATCTGATCCGGGTAATGACGGTGTTGTGACCGGGTTGCCATGGTGTAGCGTCTACACCTGGAACTCCTGGATTTGATCGCCCATTGCAGTTTTTCCCGGACGTCCAATCTGCTTACCATGGCGCCCTTCATGTACTTTTCAATGCAAAGTACTTGACATTAGCAAAGCAAGCAGCGATGCTTTTTCGCCATGTCGGAATTAAAAGGCAATTCGCAATCCACCGGTCCTGCCACGGTGGCTCTGCATCACAAGGCGGAGGAGAACCTGCAGTACATCAGGGACCTGATGGAACGGTCTTCGTCATTCACCGGCGTGTCGGGAAAAGGCTACGTAATCGCCGGCGTCTCAGCACTGGTTACCTGCTGGCTGGCGGCGCGGCAACAGTCCGCAGATTCCTGGCTGCTGGTATGGATGGTGGAACTGTTGTTCGCCGGGTGCCTGGTGTTCGCCCTGACCCTAAGCAAGGCAAACAGACTGGGTGAGTCGCTGTGGTCCACGACCGGCAAGAAGCTGCTGTTCGCCTTCATCCCGCCCATGGCCATGGGCGGAGTCCTGACGGCATTCCTGGCGCAGCAGGCTGCGATTGAATGGCTGCCTGGTATCTGGCTCGGTCTGTACGGAACAGCAGTGATGGCCGCCGGTACTTATTCGGTGGGCATCATCCGCCTCATGGGTGCCCTGTTCCTCCTGCTGGGTGCGGCGGTGCTGTTACTGGAGCTGCCGGGCAACCTGTTCCTGGGCCTGGGCATGGGTGGATTGCATATCGTTGTCGGCGGTTTGATCTGGAGCAGTCACGGTGGCTGATGCGCAACGGAAAACCCGCCGTCCCGCTGGTCGTGCCGCGCAGACCGGCCCGGGTCCGAAAGCCCGTGATCATGGTCAGTCCCTGGACCGATTGATACACGAACGCACCCGGCTGGCAATCGTCAGCGCGCTGGCTGCCAACACGCAACTCACCTTTAACGACCTCAAGTCACTGCTGAAGGTTTCCGATGGCAATCTCAGTGCCCACGCCCGTAAGCTCGAGGAAGCCGGTTACATCGACTGCAAGAAGGATTTCGACGGACGTATGCCCAGGACACGATACGCACTGACACCGGCCGGCCGGCGGGCGTTGAAAAAATACATAGGACACATGGAAGCCCTGATCAATACCGTGAAGGAATCCGGCGGATGATAGCTGCCGACCAGGAACTGTTCCCACCAGGGCAGAGGCCACTGGGAATTTTTTTGCCAGCATACTTTGTTATGCAAAGTACTTTCCTGCCTGTGCTGCTCCCGGAAAACGCACAGTCAGGACTGTAAAATCAGTGAGTAAGCAACCATGACATTTGATCTGCAAAACCTGCAACGGGAAACACGGCGTCCCGTTCTGATTCTGCTGTGCGGCTTCGGTCTGGGATTCCTGGCGGACCGGTTATTCGGCACCACGGGTCCTGTCGGCCTGGGATTCGTACTCTGGTCGCTGGCCTTTGCCGGGGCATTTGTCACCCTTTATTACCATCTTCATGGTGGTACCGGCTGGCAGACGTTGCTTGCCTGGCCGCTGATCGGTGTTTGCGCGGCGGGCCTGCTGCTGATTCGTACCACGCCCATACTGGTTCTGGGACTGCTGTTCACCATGGTCATAGCCATGACCATGACGCTCTTCGTTCATGACGGCAATTCCTTCAGGGAGTCCAGCCTGGGCAATTTGCTGAAGTCCCTGTTACGACTGCCGGTACAGGCTCTTTGCGGCGGCCTGGCGGTGGTTGGCAATATCGATTTCAAGGCCGGCTACAACAATCCCCGTTTCTGGACCGCCCTGAAAGGCGCACTGCTGGCCTTACCGCTGCTACTGGTATTCATTGCGCTGTTTTCCTCGGCAGATGCGGCGTTCGATCGGCTTGTGGGCGATTTCTTCTCGCTGTTCTCTACCCGTTTCGTCCAGCACCTGGTCCTGACCCTGCTGTTTGGCTGGTTCTGCACGGGCCTGTTGGCGGCAATCGCTGGGCAAGGCGAAACAGGAGATATCAGCACTGGCAACGGGCCATCGCTGATCAGGCTTGGCACTGAGGACACCGCCGTGCTCATGGGTTCTCTGTGCCTGCTGTTCCTGATTTTTATCGTTCTCCAGCTTGGCTACCTGTTCGGTGGACAGGCCACTATCGAGGCTACCAGCGGACTTACCCTGGCAGACTACGCCCGGCGAGGATTTTTCGAATTATTGACTGTAGCTGGTCTTACCCTGGTGATACTGATACTGGTTTCCGGATCGGGATGTAACCCACGAGTCTTTCGTCCCCTGGCGGTTGTGTTGATTGTCTGTGTACTGATCATGCAGGTCTCGGCAATCCAGCGACTGCTGCTTTACATCCTTGCTTTCGGATTAACCATCGATAGACTGATAGCCTGCGCCGTAATGGCCTGGCTGGTGAGCGGAATTCTCCTGTTTTCCACTACCCTGTTGCGCGGCCGGGTTCGCAATTTTGCCGCCGGCCTTACGCTGTCCGGGCTTGCCGTTGTACTCGCCCTGGTACTGTTCAATCCCGCCGCCGTGGTCACCCGGTTCAATATTGGCCGGGCCGATACCCATTACCACGTGCTGGACACCAGCTACCTGCTCGATCTTGGCACCGATGCGGTACCGGCATTGATTGAGCATTTTCCCCGGTTACCGACACCCCAGCGCTGTACCCCGGTTGCCGCACTTTACGCAGCATGGTTTCACCGGCCTGGCGGATTTACGGGGGAGGCACGGGACTGGCGCGGCTGGAATTTCAGCAGGCATCGGGCCAACGCGATGATCGACGACTTTGAGGAGCACTTGCAGCAACTGGGCAGCGCCTGCCTGTTAAATGGTCGATTCCTGGATTCCAGCGGCTCGGAATTCACCGGAATGACTAACTATCGCTACGAAATAACGGACCGGCAGCTGATTACATGGCTGGGTTCCACGTCGGCGCCCTGACTGTTTCCCCGCGCCCCTGTAACCTGCACCAAACTTGGATACAGAACCACGAAACCCTATACTCCCGGTGAGCAAGGGTGCGGATCATGACCAACGACAATACCGGTGCAGACAACCAATCCGGAAAAAACCCCGGCAGCAGTTCTCAACAGTCGGACGATTCCGCGGCTGCAGAGTCATCGATGACCATCGAACAGGCCCTGGCTTCAGCCGCCAGGCTGTTCAGCAACCGTCGCTTCGCGGAAGCGGAACAACTTTACCGGCGCATCCTGCAGGTGGATCCGGAGAATCCGGTTGCCCTGCATCTGCTGGGACTGATAGCCTTCGAGGCCAGGCAGCCTGAGGCGGCAATCAAGCTGATCAGGGCGGCAGTTGGCAATGCGCCGGATTATTTTGGCGCACACAACAACCTGGGCAATATTCTTCGTGACCAGGGCAGGCTGGAAGAAGCACTGGCCAGTTATCGCCAGGCCACGCAGATCAAGCCGGATTATTTCGAGGCGTTCAATAACCTGGGTACAACCTGCTACCTCATGGGTAATCCTGAAGAAGCCGCGGACAATTTCCGCAAGGCGGTCAGTCTCAATCCCGGATTCGCTGCCGCCTACAACAACCTGGGCAATGTACTCAACGAGCTGAAAAATACCAGCGAAGCTGTCACCTGCTATCGCCAGGCCATCGACAGGCAGAACGATTTCATCGAGGCGTATTACAACCTGGCCGCCGCCCGGAAGTCATTGGGGCAACTGGACGAGGCCGTGTCCACCCTGCATCGTGCCCTGGCCATCAAGCCGGACCATGCCGACCTGCACAACCTGCTGGGTACAACGCTGCAGAAAATGGGACGAATGGACGAAGCCGTGTCCCATTACCGGCAGGCCATCAGCCTGCAGCCGGACCTGGCTGTTGCTCACAGCAATCTTGGTAATGCCCAGGAGTTATTGGGCAACCTTGAGGCAGCCGCCGACAGCTACCGCAGGGCCCTGGACATTCAGCCCGGCTTTGCCGAAGCCGCCGGCTCCCTGGGGTCGGTCCTGTTGTCACTGGGGCGGCTTGACGAAGGACTGGCAATGGAGCAGCGGGGCTTCGGTGTCATCCACTTCGATAGCGTCTCCGGTGTTGCAATCGATCCAGGCATGCCGGAACAACAGTAGACAACAGGATGTCCATTATGCAGCGAGTCGAACTGGAAGCACCCGGCGCCATTCCGCATTTCATCGGCAGCTGGATCATGGAACCCCTGAACCTGTGTGACGATCTCATCGGTTTTTTCGAGTCCCATCCGGAGCTGCAGACCCGGGGAAAAACCGCCGGCGGCCTGAGCCTGGATTCCAAGAATTCCACGGACATGGCGATACGTCCCAGGGAACTGGAACAGGAAGGTCATCAACCGCTACGCGACTACCTGCAGGCCCTGTACCGGTGTCACCAGGATTACCTGGAACAGTGGCCGTTTCTGCACAGCGTGTTGCCGACGGTGGATATCGGTTCCTTCAACCTGCAGCGATACGATCCCGGGGGGCACTTTCAGCTGGTGCATTCCGAACGAACCACGGTGCGCACTTCCCACCGGGTACTGGCATGGATGACCTACCTTAACGATGTAAAGGACGGTGGAGCCACCCATTTCGTGCACCAGGACATCGAAGTGCAGCCCCGCAAGGGCACCACGTTGATCTGGCCGGCGGAATGGACCCATGCCCACGCCGGCAGGGTTCTAAACTCAGGTGTCAAATATATCATCACCGGCTGGATGCATTTTCCGCCGGCCAGGACAGCACAACCACTGGCAGCGCCTGAATGAACCAAGGATACCGGATGTTCAATTCCGATCGCAGCGGAGACGTGAACAAAGCGTTGGCTGATCTGGTGCTGACCGGCCACCTGATCATTGTTCTGTTTGCCGTGTTCGGCGCCTTTCCGGCATTCGGCAATCCGCTTTTCACGTTGCTGCACGTCATCGTCGTGGCCTGGAGTTCCCTGGTCAACCTGGCCGGCTGGACCTGTCCATTGACTCCCCTGGAGCAGAACTTGCGGAAAGCCGCTGGCAGTAACAGCTATTCGGGTGGCTGCCTGTATCACTACTTCAACCCCCTGGTCAGGCCGTTGGGTATGCCCAGGCGAATGGAGCTTGTCGCCGGCTTCACCATCTTATTCTGGAACCTGTCTGCATACCTGCTACTTATCGAGGCTGGTGATTGAATCACTATGACTTTTCGAAGACACACTTTATTGTGGTGACTTGCCGAGGTATCCCTGACAAACCAATGAACCTCTGCTTAAGGCACCTCTGATCAATTCTGGAAGTACTCTGCGTGAGTCTGCCGGACACCTCGTCAGTGAACTCGACTGAAAGCCAGGGTATTTCCGTAACTGCCCAAAGAGTCCTAAGAAATGTTCACTTCACATCAGCTTGATTCATCTCATAAATACGAGCCAATAGCGTGATAAGCGTTTCCATATCTTTTTTACCAATCAGTCTTTCCAACTTCGATTGAGCAACTTCCCATCGTGGAATAGCTTCAGTTAATACTTGTTTTCCCTTTTTCGTTATCTCGACTTGCCGTGTACGACCGTGCCCTAAATCAGAAATTTTAATTAGATGTAGTTTCGCAAGCGGTTTAAGGTTGCGACTCATTGTAGTTCTCTCCAAACCCATTCGATTGGCAATTTCGCTAATCGACAATGGTCCAAGCCTGGATATAATCATTAACGCACTGAAATGGCTCGAGTCCAGGCCAATGTGCGCTAACACCCCCGAATACAGTTTACTTACGACGCGTGACGAACGCCGCAGATGAAACAAACCACAGCGTGCGTTCAGACTTGAATCGTTCATAGTCTAATAGTCCTTTTCTTTGCCATTTATTTCTGTTCCCAAGACCATTGCTGTCTCACTCATCTAAACGGCGATAAATGCACAGAAGGGAAACTCGTGTCCAGCATTACAGACTCGAACCCGGGTAGATCCAGAAGACGGAAATGAACTGATTCGCCAATGTACATCAATCCTTTAAAAGCACACGGACCGGGGCCATGGTTCAGCGCAGCTTAAAGCGCCTGTAACTGTGGGTTAGCAAAGTACTTATACCTCAGGAACCTCTGATTAAGATTTCCTGTATGCACCGGATTCAGTTGCTGGTGTCTTTACTATCCGGATTGGTTTTGACGTCAATCCAGGTCCCGTGCCAAATCCGAGGCGGGATCAATTGTATCGTATGGTGTTACGAAACGACACGTATAGTGTATATACACGTAATAATAAAAGGTATAGATTGAACCACGGAATCCCTGACTGATTTTGGAAGTGCTCTCCGTGAGTCTGTCGGGCGCCACTGCCCTTGTTGGCTTAGAAAGGTTGTCTCGTCTTGACAGGCCCACGCAGACCGTCGGCAATGCGCCTCGTCAGTGAACTCGCCTGAAAGCCGGAGTATTTTCATATCTGGTCAGAGATTCCTTAAAGCTGACTAAGCAATTTAAGAGGGAATAATGAATAACAATAAGACAGAAAAGAGCCAGACAGTCTTCCCTATTTCGATTTCTTCACCGCCAAATGTCCGTACCCTCTGCTCCATAGCAATGATTGCGCTGTCAATCTGGGTTTTCCGCCTTCCACAAGTCAGCGCTCAGGAGGTCGTAATTACTCGTGATTCTCAAGGCGGAACCACAATCAGAGCAGTCCGATACGATGGAGATATTCGGCTGGATGGCAATCTGGACGAAGATATCTACACACAGATCGCTCCCATAGATAGCTTTGTCCAACAGATCCCCGATGAAGGTAGTCCAGCCAGCGAGAGAACCGAGGCGTGGGTCTATTATGACGACAATAACCTCTATGTTGCCGCTCGCAACTATGAATCGGTTCCAGAGGAAGACTGGGTCGCCAATGAAATGCGCAGGGATACTATCCAATTGCGATCCAATGATTCATTCTCGGTCATGCTGGATACTTTTCTCGACCGGCGCAATGGAGTTGCTTTTCTGGTCACTCCTATCGGAGGCTTTTCGGATTTTGCAATAGCCAACGAGGGTGACAGAGGTCGTGGCGTGAACTTTGACTGGAATGTCGTTTGGAACTCCAGAGTTGGACGTTTCGATGGAGGTTGGACAGTCGAGATGCAAATACCATTCAGATCGCTGCGCTACGAACCCGGCGCAGAACAAACCTGGGGAGTGCAGTTTCGCCGCATCATCAGACGACTAAACGAAGCATCATACCTTACTGAGCTACCCATCTCGGCAGCTTTCGGCAATAGCCTGGTTGCAGGCATGTGGCGAATCTCACAAGCCGGCACACTTAGTGAGATAGATGTGCCTCCACGAAACTTCAATCTTGAAATTAAACCCTACGGCCTTGGCACCGTGTCGACAAACCGCGTGGCTACACCGCAGGTCAATGACGAATTAGACGGTGAAGCAGGAGTAGATGTCAAATTTGGAATTACCAATAACTTGACGGCTGACTTTACCTATAACACTGATTTTGCCCAAGTGGAGGTGGATGAACGACAAGTAAATCTGACCCGCTTCAATCTGTTTTTTCCAGAGAAACGTGAGTTCTTTCTGGAAGGCAGGGGAAATTTTGATTTTACTCAGCCTAGAAACCTTGATGTACCAACCATGTTCTTTAGCCGCCGAATAGGATTGGAGCAGGGACAGATTGTACCCATTGATGTTGGCGGAAGACTCACTGGAAAGATCGGGGATTTTGATGTTGGTGCTCTAACGATCGGGACAGATGGGGCAGGACTGGCCGGTGTGGAATCCACAGAATTCTCGGTACTTCGGGTCAAGCGCGACATTCTAAGCCGTAGTCGCGTAGGGCTGATACTCACCGACCGTTCAAAGTCAGCGATTAGCGATGGTTCCAATCAACTTTACGGTATTGATGGACAATTCAATTTTCTTACCGATTTCGAAATCAGCGGGTTTGCAGCAAAGACAGATACCTCGGGACTCAAAGGCGAGGACCTGAGTTATATGGGTAACTTTGAATACAATGGCGACCGCTATGGCTTGCGGTCAGGTTATCTTGTGGTTGAAAACAACTTCAATCCGGAAATCGGTTTTAAAAGGCGCAATAACTTTAAGCAATATGAAGGAGGAGCAAGATTCAGCCCTCGCATAGCTTCCAGTGAATCCATCAGGCGATTCGTGCTCGAAGCCAATACAGAGTCCTACTGGTCTGCCACTACAGATAATCTGGAGACGCGCCGACACGAGTTGAGCTTTGCCACTGAATTCGAGGAGGGAGACTCGGTGGACATCTCGGTTATCGACCAATTTGAAATGATTACCCGGCCATTTCCCATTGCACCAAAAGTAACCCTACAACCAGGCGAGTATGATTTCACCAGCTACGAACTATCGTACAGACTTGGAACCCAGCGGCAATTCAGCGGGCAATTGTCATTGCGAGTTGGCGACTTCTGGAGCGGCACCAACACGGCAATTGGGCTCAGCTCGGGTCGACTCGAACTTTCACCACAGTTATCAATCGAACCAAGTTACTCATTTAATAAGGTAGAGTTGCCAGAAGGAGATTTTCGCACCGAGCTAAGTCGATTTCGCGTGACTTACACCATAACTCCGCGGATGTATTTCAGTGGTTTGATTCAGTACGATTCCAGGGCCAGCTCATTTAGCAGCAATCTTCGCTTTAGATGGGAATGGGCGCCCGGCAGCGAACTATTTGTCGTATATAGCGATGATAGAAACACTGACCCTTTCGGTAATCCCGATTCGTTTGAATTAAGAAATCGCGGGTTGGCGATCAAATTTAATCGACTGTTTCAGATTTGAGCCAGGGAACCTCAATTTAGGGAACCTCTGATTGATTATGGAAATACTCTGGCTTTCAGGCGAGTTCACTGACAAGGCGTCTTGCCGCCGGTATGCGTCGGCCTGTCAAGGCGAGACAACCCTTTTGAAGCCAACAAGGGCAGTGGGCTCGCCTGCAAGCTCCGACCGGCGGGGCCTGTCGGGCAATTTCAGAAATAGTCAGAGTGTTACTTGAAAATGAAAATCAGCTGACGAACCCGAGAATGTTTCATTGCCTTAAATCACTTGCCGGCCCCCTCGAACTGCTGCCAGCGTGACCTGGCATCCTCCAGGTCAGATTTCTGCGTCAGCGAGTTGCTTGCCGTGTCCATGACGATTTCGGCATGACCCCGCAGGACGTCGCGATATTCCTCGTTGGCGGTGTTGTCGAATAGGGTCTTGAGCACTTCCAGCATCCGGATCAACACAGCGGCGTTACCTGAGGCGTTCTGGCGGATCTGATTGAATCCTGCGGCAACGGCTCCGGCAAAGGTCAAAGTCGGCAGCGACACCCTCATGCAGCCCTGGTCATCCAGGAGCCGGTCGGCGGGAAACCGACGCCTGACTATCTGTGCAAAGGCACTGCCGAGGTGGTCGATGCAGGCCATGGCGGTATGCGGATCGTTAATCCCCGGCGACAGCGCCCGCACTGCTATTTCAACCAGCTGGTGAATGGCATATTCGATATCCTGTTCCGGCGAGCGCTGACTACCGATAACAAATGCCCGGGCCAGCCGTCGCAACAGCCTGGTATCGGGCTTGTCCAGGGCTTCGATCCTGGCCAGGCGTTGCCCGATGGAAACGAAATTCCCCGGTTTCTCGGTGACGTCGAGAACCAGATTGCACTGGCAGGCCAGGCGCAGCAGCGTCCCCTGTTCCAGTGCCTGGATGTAGCCCCAGCGGTCGGATTCCAGATCATAGGTTTCACTGGTTTTCCAGTTTTTCGAGGATCCGGCGGGACGTTCCTGCGTGGCGGACTCCTGGTCCTCGAGTTCCGGCATCGTTGCCTCTATCTGGGCAAGCAGCATGGCCGTCACATCCCGGATCACGTTGTCTGCCTGAATGGACACGGCAACGTGGTGGATGAAATAAATCAGTAGTCCCACGTTGACCAGCGCCAGGACAATGGCAACATCCACCGCCAGCCCGGGGACGAAATCCGGATTACCCTGTGGCTCGACGGTGGTGAGTACTGCCAGGGAGTAGATAAAAGTGGCGATCAGGCTTCCCAGGACGAACTGGTTTCCCCGGCTGCGGATAAAGTTCTTGAGCAGCCGGGGTCCGAACTGGCTGGACGCCAGCGTCAGGGTAAGGATCGTAATGGAAAATACCGTACCGACTATGGTGATAGTCGATCCGGCGATCGTGGAAAGAATGACTCGTGCGCCGGTAGCACCCACGGGTTCGAAGAAGTTCAGCGCCGGGACAGAGCCCAGCGCGGAATGCCGGTCGAGGTAAGTGAGCAGCCCGAATAGAAATATGGCCCCCAGGGACAGCAGCGATGGTATGACCCAGAAGCTGGTGCTGAGTCGTTCCCAGAGATTTCTACCCCTTACCTTGATGAAGGATAACACCCGCGGTCCTCCCCCTTCAGGTCAACCGGTATTGGTGGAATTTATCCGGGCGAATCAATCCAGCTTCCCGGTTTCAAGGTCACCCGTGGGTCGTTGTAGCGATCAATCGGCAGATGCCTGCTCCCGCTTGGGGTGGGCATATAGCCATTCCACCAGCTGTTCGCCATAGGTATCGGACAGCACCGGCGAATGGGCACCGGATGAAATGGTCCACAGTTCGGCGGATCCCCCGGCCCGGCAGCCAATGCTGAATCGGTAAACACCGGTTTCATAACCCGGCAGGCTGGCGTCGAGATCCCGCTGCTCTCTGGCGCGTCCGGTTGATTCACAGCCATTGAAGCCGGCCCAGCGGCGAACGGAATTCAGCGCACCGGTATAGCGATTGTCATCGATCTCGCCGCCACCGTAATCAATCACTGAATCGGCGGTGCCATGAATCTGCAGAACATGAACCGGTGCGGCGGGGGGATCGGTGCGTCCTGCGTCATTGGCGCCGGCCAGGCTGGCAATGGCAGCGATGGTTTCCGGATGCTCGTAAGCCATGCGGTAGGACATGAAGCCGCCATTGGAATGCCCCACCAGGTACACCCGCAGCGGATCGACATTATAGCGGGCTTTCATTTCCTCGATGATGGACATGATATAAGCAACGTCATCAGTCTCCTCGCCATAAAAATTGCAGCAGGCGGTGGAGGCGTTCCAGTAGGAATTCTGGTTGCCTTCCGGTTCCCGCCTGCCATTGGGCGCAACCAGTAGAAAATCATAATCGTCCACGGCATTCAGGAGTCCCATGTAGCGCGCGGTACGAACACTGTCGCCGGTGTATCCGTGCAGGACGACGATCAGCGGCGTGGGACTATCTTCCTGGTAGCCGTCGGGCACAGTAACAGGTATCTCGCCTCGTCCAAGGTCGAGTGATTGTGCCAGGGTTGAGGAGGTCATAAACGCGGTGAAAACAAACAGCAGGGTAACTCTATACGTCATAATGCAGTCTCGTCAGTCTTTTCAAAAATTCATAGAAAAGGTTTTAGCGCCGTGAAAAGTAACGTTAAACGGAGATAAAGTCCATGGGGATGTGCCGGTGAGACCACCAGGTGCGTCGGGTACAGTGCAGGCACCCCACCCGGGGGCAATTGCGGCGGCTGACAGCCACGGGTCACCTGTCCCGGGTCAAGCCGGGGCAGGCCAATGGGCACGGCTGGAGTGCTTCAAGGCACCGCGGCGCGGGCGATGTTGCTGATTCGCCGGGCTGATTTGCAGGAGTCCGGGCCTATCTTCAAGAGTCCCGGCCGCAGGTCGGCACCCTGTTCCTTTTCCTGCTGAAACACAAGGGTGATACACTGCCCCATCCCTGCACAGTACTGTATTTTTACTCTGACCCCAATTGCCATGATAATTATCATTCATGAAAACAACGAGTGGATTTCGCCATTCGAGTCTGCCCTGCAAAAAATCGGAGCCGATTACCGGATCTGGTATGTGCCTGAGATGAGCCTGGATCTGTCCGCGGTGCCTCCCGATGCCGTGTACTGGAATCGAATGAGTGCGTCCTCGCATACCCGGGGCCATCGCTATACGCCGGAACTTTCCGCCGGCATGCTTACCTGGCTGCAGCGTCATGGCAGGAAGATTGTCAACGGACCCGGGGCACTGGACCTGGAAATCAGCAAGATGCGGCAGTACCAGGAACTGGAAAAATTTTCCATCAGAACCCCGGGAACATTCTGCGCCATCGACCGGGAACAGCTGATTGACGGCGCGGAACGAATCGGCTATCCGCTGATCACCAAGCACAATCGTGCAGGTAAAGGTCTCGGCGTGATGAAATTCGATAACCGGGAGGCATTGCGAAACTACCTGTTCGGAGACAATTTCGACCCCTCACCGGACGGGATAACCCTGCTGCAGGAATACATCAATGCACCTTCCCGCTCGATCTTTCGCATGGAATTTATCGATGCGAAATTTTTTTACTGCGTGGAAGTCGACACGTCCCAGGGTTTTGAATTGTGTCCGGCCGATGCCTGTGAAATCGAATCGAATTGTCCCACCGAAGACTTCAATAAATTTACCATTCGGGACGATTTCTCGATTCCCAACATCGGGGATTATGAAGCTTTCCTGCGCCAGAATGATATCGGCATAGCAGGCATCGAAGTGATATTCGATGCCGGGGGCGATTACTGGACCTATGATGTCAACACCAACACCAATTACAATTCCCAGGCGGAAGCAAAGGCCGGTCGGAGTGCCCCGGATGAAATCGCCCGCTACCTGGCCTCGCTGGCCGATAATCCATAGCGGTGCATAGGTTACGGTGTGTTCCTTATCCGTGAACGCTGTCTCTGCCGAGGAAATACCTTACGTACTTGTTGGTATTGACGTCGGCCATGTCCACCAGCACCAGTATGTCGGCACAATTGAAGTCTGCGTCATAACAGGGCTCACCACAGGCCTTCGCGCCCAGCCTGAAATAGGCTTTTAACAGGGGAGGTAAAGGCGCGCTGACGATTTCTTCGGAGTTGGGGGGAAGCGGCGGCAGCGGGTTTTTTGGAACAACACCCCAACGGGGGTCAGCCATGCTCTTCTTGCGGATATTGTTCATGATTGCCTGCGCCAGCAAGCCGCCGTCCTTCATCTCGATACTTGCACAGCCAAAAAAATAATCGATCTTGAAATCGGTGACGAACCTGGACAATCCCGACCACAACACGGTAATCGCCGGACCCTGCCTGTAGTCAGGGTCAACACAGGTTCTCCCTACTTCTGCCGACCGACCCGGCAGATCGTACAGGCAGGACATGTGAAATTCATTCTCGGAGTAAAAGCCGCCGGCCTGTTTTGCCGACTCATTCTGCAACAGCCGCGTGGATGCAACCACGGCCCCGGTATCGGTGTCCTTCACCAGCAGGTGATAACAGAAATCATCGAGATAGTCGCGGTCAAGCCCTTCTTCCATGCTATCGAGAGAAGCACCCAGCTCGCACGCGAAAACTTTGTAGCGCAGTGCCTGGGATGCACGAATATCATCAGCCGTTTCCGCCAGGTGTGAGTACAACCGGGTTCTGCTGCGAGCTTCCCTAACCTGTGGGTTCAAAGGCATAATGGCGGAAAAAACATGGTGTTAACCCAGACCCGCAAGCCGTGGTTGTTACTTCACTGATCAAGAAACTCTGATTAACAGTCTGTTAATTATGGAAATACCCGACAGGCGCCGCCCAGGGGAGTTACCGGGCGAACCCACTGCCACGCTAACTCGTCAGCGAACTCGCCGGAAAGCCATGGTCTTTGCAAAATTAATCAGAGGTTCCTTTGCGCAACGACTTTAATATATCGGAAAGACACCTGCAAGGTCTCTGGGAACCTGCGGCTTGACGGTAGCGGACGCCGCTATGCTGCATGTTGGGAATAATCAGGGGTTGCGCCGCAGCCAATGTTCGTGCCACCCGGTTGCCGGTTTTATCGGACGGGACTTTCCATACCCGGCTCAGTACCTGTCATCCTGTGAAAACGCCCCGGAAGCGATCAGGATAGAGGCTCGTCACGGTACTCATGCTCCCTGACCCAGCAGGTGATCACCCATTTTTCACCTGCGATGACCGGCTCAGAACAGTGCACCATTTCGGACTTGATGAAGCCAGCATCCAGATTATTCCAGATTACCAGTCGACCCGGCCTGGGCATTATCGACAGATTCAGCCTGGGGAAAAGCGTACAACCTCCGGAAACAACCTCGTTCAGGTAAATGAGGCAACTGAATTTTCTGTGACCACCGCTTTCCAGGAATCTGCCATTTTCGCTTCGACGGGCAAATTTGTGACAATCGTGATGAACCTTGTATTCCTGGCCCCTGGTGTAATTGACCACCTTGATCTCTTCCTGGTTGACAATCGGCAGTCGCGTTATTCTGTGCAATAGCTGACGGACCTTGCCACAGATTCGCGGTAATTCATGATCGGCAAGCGATACACCAGTGGAAGTTCTATGGCTGGACACTGTCAGCCGGTCACCATCCAGCATGCTGGATGGTGACAACCTGTTTCGCGATCCTGTAATGACGGATTCACATTCCTGCTTTGACAGCACCTGGTCCAGGCAGATGATACCGGAACAGAGTTGCTGCATGACAACCTGTAGTTCAGGCTCGGACCAGCAGGCAGCAAAAGCATCCCGATCACAGCGGCTGACTCTTTTGAAAACGCGATCAACCTGGCGATGCTTACGCCTGGCGAAACTGATTGCCCGGTCAAACCGGGTATCCTTGCTGACTGCCGACATACCGCTATTCCGGAAGCTTCAGTGTTTACCTATCAGTTCGAGGGTAGCAGGAACTGCTGCATCGGTAACGGCTCGTTCATGGCGAATGTTGGCTACCTGCGGTTAAAGGGAAAGCTGTTACGCGTTCTGGTGCCACCTGGAATAGCAGGTAATCGATCACCGCTTTACTCGGGTCGCCTGCCAGCCAGAACGGAACCTACGATCATTCCAAACGTGGAATCCACCTGAAAATCGAGGTCAAGCCAGAACGCCCCGACATTGCCGGTGGCATTGAAAGCACCCAGGCCTTCAATACCAACGTTTTCGATACTGTAACTGTAGTTTCCGCGGGGAGAAAGTGTATTGGTGACAGGTCCGGCGAACAGGGGATCATCAGTTGTAAAATCAACCGAACCGCTGAAATCCGCCAATGGCATGTCGCGAACGAGGGCAAACGGATTGTCATCACCGTCTACGAAGCCATCCAGGTCGATGGTGTATTCCAGCATGCCGGGAGCGACTTCACGAATTCTGAAGCGGGCAATTCCTGTTGTATCGAAAGTCGTGTTATCCCAGCTGCCGACATAATAGCCGATATTCGACCTGATACTGTTTTCCAGTATGCGCATTACGATTATCTGCGATTCCATGACTTCCTGGGTCCCTGCCCGAATGGCGGCAAAAGCGATCTGATAGTCACCAACCGCTGTATCGTCCGGCAATGTCGCGCTCAAGTAGGGCATAAGACCGGAATCATCCATATCTTTCAGCATTACACCCTGCTCCAGCGGTGTCCACGTGGCAGGGTCTGTCAACTTCCCCGGCGTAATCACAGGCGCCAGCGCGTCTCCCGAAATAAACAGAACAGTGTTTCCGTCAGGGAACAGTACCGCGAAATACAGGTCAACCGGCACGGTCTGATTTTCGGTCTCACTGAAACCCAGGGATATATCCAATGTATCTCCCGGCCCGAAATGAATGCCGTTGATGTCGAGCAACAGCTCTCCCCGCACCGTACCGGTCGTTAGCAAAAGTGCAAAAGCAAGCTGTTTTACCATGCCGATTTTCATGATCACTGACGTTTCTCCATCTGAATGTGCTATGCCGGGTAAATCCAGGGAAGTTACAGAAGGCATGACGGGTGGAAAAAAGTACCCGTACTCCGCCCTGGCTCAATCAGTTGTCGACTGACTGCCTTACTGCCTTTGCAGTGCCGCTCGGCAGTCACCATTGTGATTATACATCAGGGGTTCCTCAGTTTTGAAAACTGAAGCGGGCATTGAACTGCAGCATGTCATTATTGCGGAAGGCGGAGTAGATGGACTCGCGCTCAGCACTGTAGTCCACCCACAGCAGGCCGAAGTTCCAGTTGTCGGACCAATCGTAGTCGACGGACAAGCGGGCCAGATAACCTTGATCGTCGGCCAGCCTGTTCCAGACTGAAACCAGTTGTACCCGCTCGTTCCACCCGGTCCAGTAAATACGCGCGCCGAAACTTGTCAGGTTGCGCTTGATCCCCAGGTCACCGACATCACCCCGGGTATGGATGTTGTCGACCTCAAAGCTGAGCAGGGTATCGCGTAGCCCGCTGTATTCAACGCCAACCACGCCAAGGACCCGATCGCGTTCCTGCCAGCCATCGAAACGAATAAAATTCTCGGATTCCAATGGCATCACCGGACTGTTGCCATGCAAACCAAGCTCACCAAAGACCAGCCAGGGACCGGTTACACGATTTGCCGCTATACCCAGCGCCTGCATGCGTTCCTGGGAAAAATAGAAAATCGGACTGTCTGAATCCACGATCCTGATACGATCGAAAGTCAGCTGATTGTTGTTAAATTCCCCCGCCACCAGCTGTATGTCACCATCGGCGTAACGGGTTGATGCGCGAAAAAATAGTTCTGAATCGTTCTCGGGATCCTGCCGTTTGACAAACCAGTTGTCTCTGCGCAGGCCGATAAACTGATCGAACTCATCACCATCGGGTGCCATGTCATTGAAACCGGCGTGATAGGTAACCACGCCATCCAGTACCCAGTTACCCCATGTGTAGCTCAACTGCAGGGCAGGCACCTGCAGGCGCAGATCTTCCAGGTCCTGCTGACCAAACGTGTACTGATCTTCGGTATTGACAAGGTCGGTAACACGCAGGTATTCGGCAAATCCCCAGGCCTGTATCTGATGGCCGGCTTTCAGATAAAGTCCGTTATCGAAGGTTTTTTCCAGGTAAAAATCCCGTACTTCAGTGCGATTTCGATGTAGATCGCGTTCGGAGGCCGTAAAAGGCGTATCGTCTTCGATCTCGTATACAGCATCGTGATAAACCTTGCCACTGAAGCGGAAGTTCAGCGACTCTGTCGCCCGCCAGTCAAGCTGTGCATACAGGCTGGTCTCCACCTGGGACAACTGGCGATCCGAGCGACTGAAAAAGGCGGGTGGTTCCTCGATACCGTAGGACAGCTCCTGGGTTAACCAGCCGAGGACAGAGAAAGGTGAATCCTGATCATTGTCTTCACCGATATCCACATTCAAATCGGAGAAAAAATCCTGTTGCGCCACGGCGTTACTGGAGGTTACCACCAGAACCGACAGCACACTGCAGAATGCGTAAATCAGCCGGAACAGCTGTATGCGCGACAGGAACAAATGCCCGCGTCGGCTATCCGGGGCTGCATTCACAAAAAAATCGTTCATGGCAATGAAATTTTCATTCTCACAAGGTAAGAAGTCGGAATATTTTACGGGATCATGAGCGGTCCGATTGCCATGTACCCCGACAGGTGTAATGGACGACCTCCGGTGAGCGCCCGGAAAGTTTCGGAAACAGCATGATCGGGCGTTGCAGTCCGGCACAAACAGCAACTGACGAAAAGCTGGATTCCGGCAAGGGTTATCCGTCCCCGTCAACAGCATACAGAATGGCTGGCAGGAGAAACAGATCGCCCAGCAGGGCAAAAATCATAATCAGGGAAGCAAATACTCCTATATGGATCATGGTGGTAAATGACGCCAGAATAAAGACAGAGAAGCCGATGACTAAAACGGTGGAGCTGAATATCAGGGCGCGACCGGAACGACGCATGGCTTCCTCTATTGCCCGGCGGGTAGTCGAACCCGCGCTTCTTGCTGTTATGTAGCGGTTCAGTATATGAACGGAATCATCTACTGCAATTCCCATGGTCATCGCAGCCACCATCATCGTGTTCAGGTTCAGTTTCAGGCCGACCAGTCCGGCGATCCCGCCCGCCAGCAGGATGGGCAGCGCACTGCAGAGAATAGCCAGCATACCATACTTGAACGACCTGAATAGCACCAGTAACAACACACTTATTGACAGCAACGCTACGCCGAAGGAATTGATCATACCTTCGGCGGCGTAGATATCCCGCGCAGTGAACAGGGTGAGATCGCCGGCGAGCACTGGCTGCAGTCTGGGATAGGAATCCTGCAATCGCGTTTCAATGACATCCAGCTCCTCCCTGACTTCCCGTGACGTCAAATTGATGACCGGAACAACAAGACGAAGATACCTGTTGTCGAAATCCTTGATTTCGGAGAAATCATTATCCGCACCCGCCGTGCTGTACAACAACAGGAACTGCGCGGTCATTTCACGACTGTCCGGCAACCTGTAGAAGGCCGGGTCGTCATTATTGAGTGATTGATTGATTTCCTTCAGGTAGTCGATCAACGAATTGACCGGTCCGGTAGCTTCCCTTGCGGCTAACCAGGTCTGGAATTCTTCCACCTGGGCAAGGAATTCAGGATCCTTTATGCCGTCTGCTTCGCCGGAATCAAGGATTATATCGACAACATCAACCCCTTTGAAATTCTCGTCAAAGTAAACGATATCGTGCCTGACAGGGTCGTTGGTTTTTAATTGATCAATATAATTCGTATCGATCTCTATCCTGGGAAGGGTAAAAGTTGCGAACATCAGGGCGGCCAGTCCACAAATCAGTATTCGAAATCTGTTGTTCCAGGTAAACAGCGGCAATGCACCCGTAGCCCGGGTGATCACTCCTGCAGAAACAACCCGCAGGCTTCGTTGCGAAAGCGTAGAACTGAAACTTAACAGGGCAGGCAACAGGGTCATGGAAAGAAAAAACAGGATCAGTGGACCAATAGCACCGAGAATTGCGAATTCCTTTATTGGTGCCACGCGGATAACCGACAGCGCGAGAAATCCAGTGGAAGTCGTCAGCGCGGTCATCAATGCCGGCTTCCAGATTTTAATAATTGCCGTTCTGGAAGCTGCCTGGCCGTCCGGCTTTTCCCGCATGGCGAAATAGTAATCCACCAGGACATGAACCGTGATGCCGACGCCGATGATGATCATCGTAGGCAGCAGCGCCTGATCCACCAGCGAATGCGGAAATTCCAGGTAACTCTGAAGTTCATTCACGCCCAGCACCCCGAGTCCGATAACGACTGTGGGCATGGCCACCGCGATGAGAGACCGGAAGCATTGAAACAGCACAATGAACATCACAACTGCCATTACCGGCAGCATCAGCAGCAGATCCTTGCGCAGCATCGACTCGATATGTTCATTGAAAACCGCTGAACCGGCATAGTGAAGCCGAAAGGAATCACCCGACATGTTTTCCTCTTCGACATACCCGTACAGCTCCCTGACAAGGGCCATTTTATGGTCGGCCGAATCGGCACGGTACTCGACCCTGACACTGATCCTGGCATGGCGAAGATCGTCGCTCACCAGCGTACCGAGCGCCAGACGCTCATCCGCGATCCGACTGCTGAGCGCCTTTGATCGTTCAAAGCCGGAGTAGTCACCGTCAGTGTCATCAATCAGGTAGTCTATGCTCAGTTCATCATCAACTGAACTGATACTTTGATAGTTGGTAATGGACTCCACCCGGGAAACAAAGCGGTGTGAATCCAGGTAGCGGGTGAGCCTGTCTATGGTGGACAGCGTTTCTGCATTGAAGATGTCGTCCCCCGGCGTGAGCTGCTCAATGCCTATTACCAGATACTCGTGATCACCAAACAGGTCAACCAGCATCCTGTAGTTGTCCAGCGTGGGATCACCAAGCAGAAAAAACTGATCCTTGGAATTATCGAAGGGAATGGCTTTTCCGGTGAATACCATTACCGGCAGCAGGATCATGGCAGCGGCCAGAATCAACCTGCGGTGCCTGACCACGGACTCTGCCCAGACGTTGACCAGCGAGGCCAATCCGGCAGTCCTGTTGGTGCGTTCTGGTTTCGCTATTGCCATTGCCGTTGGCCCAATGCTGGACTGGCAAGTCTAAAGCTTTGAAAATTTCAGGTAAAGAAAGGGATTTTTTGGGGATTCCTGTGCCTGACATGGTTATAATCGAGCCAGGTACGCCGCGAAGAAACGCCATTCCAGATGCCTTTTATTAGAGCCAGTTATTCAATGGTTATTCAATAGTTGAACAATGAAAATCAATCCGGGCCCCGTCAGAACTTTAATATCCTGGATAGCCTGGCCCACCCTGCTGGGCCTTTGCCTGTTGCTTACCGGTTTCGGCTTTACCGTGGATGCACCCGTGATCTTCTTCAATCTGGCTTTTATCTCGCTGGCCGTCGTACTTTATCTGCTGGAATGTGCGATGCCCCATGAGGACAGCTGGAATAATCCCGATGGGCAGACGTTTGCCAATATCAGTCACACCCTCATGAGCAAGGGCACGGTACAGATGCTGGTGGTATTCAGCGGAGCCATTGGATTGGCCTCACTTGTCACTTCGGTAACCGACGACGGCTACGGTGTGTGGCCCCGCCAGTTGCCCCTCTGGTTGCAGGTGATGGCGGGCATCGTAATTGCCGAGTTTGGCCTTTACTGGGCGCATCGGGCTGCCCATGAAATCCCTCTGCTGTGGCGTTTCCACGCGCTGCACCACAGCCCGACAAGACTGTGGATTATCAATGCCGGCCGCTTCCATTTCGTCGATTCGGTGATAAGTATCGCTTTTGGCGTGACATTCCTGTTGTTACTGGGTGCACCGCTGGAAGTACTCATCTGGCTGTCTGCCGTGACGGCGTTACAGGGGTTGCTCGCTCACTGCAATGTTGAAATGCGTTTCGGGCCGCTTTCCTGGATTTTCACCACCCCTGGTCTTCATCGCTGGCACCACAGCCGCAGGAAAGAGGAAGGCAACCGGAATTACGGGGAAAACCTGGTGATCTGGGATCTGGTGTTCGGAACCTACTACAATCCTGACCGCAGGCCACCGGCGAATGTCGGCATAGATGAAGCTATACCGGTCAGGTTCACTGAACAGCTGGTCTGGCCGTTCAGAACCAACCGTAAACACGGCGTCAGGACACCGGAAGAGTCAGCCTGAACCAGCGCCTGGTACTGTTGGTGATGGCTCAGTTTGAAAATACACTGCGGGTGCAGATTGGTTATGCCGGGTTTCGAAGCTGAGGACGTCCAAGGCATGGATGCCGAGGCCGAGCGCACAGGGAGGTGCGTCTGCGTTCCTCAGATTCGGAACCTGGCATAACCCTCCAACCACAGAACCAGCTTACAAAGAGCCATCACCGTACTGTTCGATTACTTGATGGTCTGGCTTGAATACGGTTGCATTCGCGGATTAGGATTCGAGTCATTGGGTAATTGCAAAGACCGGGGATTTGGAAATGATTGATGAAAGAATGAAGTTTCAGACCATCACGCTGCGTTTGATCTGCTGTCTGTTGCTACTTTCTGCTGTCGGGGCCCACGGTGATGCCCTTTTTAAAGAAGAGACCGGTGTAGACCGGGTTCACAACCTGCTGAACAGGTTTGGCAGTAACGTTATTGTTGCCGTGCTGGACCGTGGCATAGATTACACGCACCCCGACTTCATTACCGAAAATGGTGATACGCGCATCCTGGCTATTCTTGATCTGACTGATTCAAGTGGGGCCGACGATCCCCAGAATCCCTACGACGTCGGTACGCTATACGATGAACAGGCCATTAACGACGCGCTGACCACCGGAACGCCACTTTCAACCCGCGATGCAGTAGGCCATGGTACCGCCACAGCGGGTGTCGCGGCAGGCAATGGCGCAGGCAGTGATGGGCTGTTTGGCGGGATGGCACCGCATGCCAGCATCGTAGTAGTGAAGTTTACAACCGAGGGCGCACCTGCCCAAAACGACCAGCCTGCGGAATCACCATTTTACGATGACACTTTACTCGAACCGGCCATCCGCTTCGTCAAGGACATTGCGGAAGACCAGAACATGCCTGTGGTCATACTGGCGAATTTCGGCGCGATTCAGGGGCCCATGGATGGTACCAGCCAGTTAGCCAGGCTTATAGACAGTGAATTCGGGCCGGGCCATCCCGGGGTGGTTTTCGTTTCCGGCAGCAGTGACAATGGCGGCGTCGATAACCATGCCGCGGGTACGCTGATCCAGGATCAGACGACGTCGATCTCATTCAACAAGGCGACGCCCGCCTTACGGCTGAGCCTGTGGTATGGAGACAGCAACACGGTTGGCGTCAGCCTGACCACCCCGACCACAACCGTTGATTTACCGACACCCCAGACAAACGATGTCCGGGAACAGATCAATAACCCGGAATTCACTTTCTACCACAATGGCAGTGCAGTGGACTTTTTCGGGGCCGAAAACGATCGCAACGAGATACTGCTGGATATCAACGGCCCTGATGGAACCTACATCCTGAATCTGCAGGGAGTCGAAGTAACCGACGGCTCTTTCCAGGCTTCCCTGAGTCCGTCTTCACTGCTCTCGGAAGCTGAGGCCCAGAACCGGTTTTTAAGCCATGTTGTGACCGGCCACACGATATGGGACCTGGCCAGCGCAAACTTCAACATTACGCCTAACTCCTACGTTCTTCGTCCTGAATGGACAGACATCAATGGCATTACCCGGACCGCTGTGGGGAACGAGGGTGGTGAAGGCAGTCTGTGGGCCGGCAGTGGCGTGGGTCCCACCTACGACGGTCGTATCGGCATCACCGTCAGTGCCCCTGGCAACCAGGTTATTGCGCCTTACGGTCAGACTTCTTACTGGTCGACATTCGACGGCAACCGGGTGTCGGAAGGCAATGGACTTTACGGCACATTCGGTGCGGTCAGCGGAGCGGCTCCCGTGGTTACCGGCACAATCGCACTGATGCTGGAAGTAGACCCCGAATTAAATGCGGCACAGGTTGCCCATGTGCTAAAAACGACGGCAAGAGCAGATCAATTCACCGGTCAGCTGCCCAACCCCTCGTGGGGCCATGGCAAGCTGTCAGCCTTTGATGCCGTGGCAATGCTGACCTACAGTGAATCCTTCGCCAATAATGTATTGCTGTTCCCGAAAGTCAGGGTGGGCGATCAATACTATCGAGTGGAATTGACAATCAGTAATCCGGAAACCTACGAATTCGAACTGCTATCGGCTGAACCCACTGATAATCCCGGCTCCGAACATACCGCGGAATTTCTGGACGGCAAGCTGTACTTCAAATTTTTGAAAGCAGGTGAGTCGCGCTATTCCGGCGCCCTGTCCCTGATAAGTGAAAATCCGGTGCGTTTCCAGCTCTTCAGTGCATTCGAACACTAGCAGGTGAGCAGTTCTATTGACGATCTACCGGGACTACTGGCTCGATCGCTGTCGCAATGTCGCGATTACGGATTCCAGGGTACGATTGAAAAGAGGCCACTCGCCAACCATTTTCGCTGTCCCGTCCTTCAGTTCCCGGGCCAGGCCGATGCGGGACTTTTCAATCATCCTGACCCCGTGCTGGCTGACGAAATAAAGCTCACTGCCGTCTGCCATTCGACCTGCCAGAGTACACCTTGCATTAGCTTCGCCAGGCACGGTGAATTCAACCCAGGTACCAACCGGCAGTTTATCCACCTGCTGCAAATAGTCAGGATTTTCGGCAATAAATGCCTTGGCCAAGTGCGGGTCACTGTCGGAACGAAGGGGCACCTCAATCGCGTTTCCCAGGTCGTCGAAAACCTGCCTGGCCGTTTCCATGGCAGTCTGGTCACGCTGGGTTCGCTCGGCCTGTTCAAAGGCCGCCAGCTGCAGTTGCAACAACTTATCGAGCAACCTGGTGATTTCGTCCTGGGCGACTCCCGCGGACTGCAGCACCTTTTCAAGGTTGGCCATAATGCGCGGGTTTATCTTTTCGAAAAAATTTCTGTCGCCGGGCTCTTTCTCTTTCCTCAAGGTCCAGAGCAACTTTTCAACGGTATCGATCACGTACTTCCAGCTGTTGCCACCTGCACCTTCACGCAATAGCAGTTTTTCCATGAATTTAAGAAAATGCGTATTGAGAATTTCATCAACCACGGGATCGAGCTCCCCCGGGATACGCTCCTGCAATTTCCGCCGGGCCACCTGTCTGACCAGTTGAACCCGGTTCTGCTGTTCGGCAGATTCCGCGGCCATCTCCGGGACTCCCGAACGATGCGTTTTCAATTCCTCCAATAACGAGGTTACAAAATCCCCGTCAACCCGACCTGCTGAATAAAGCCTGTCCACCAGCTCGACAAGTTTCAAATAGGTCGCATCGCGTTGCAGCCTGGCAGAATCTGTCCAGGCAAATCCGGTATCACCAATTTCGTTGACAAGATCAGCCAGGGGAAGAGCGTCCCGGCTGAAAAATTCCTTATCTGCCAGGACAAGCTTCAATGCTGCCACACGAGTCCTTTTAACCAGCGCTTTCAGGGGTTCCGCCAGTGCCGCGTCTTCGTCGATAGCCTGGAAGAACAGCGCCAGGATCTCCACATCCTGGCGGACCTGGGGATCGATACCCAGCAGCACGGACGACTGTTTCTGCGCCAGAAGGCAGTCGCAGATCCGGTCCAGCAATCCGGTCTGTTCGCCATTATCCGGTGAGGTCTGTTCCCGGGAAGATGCCTGGCCGTGGGCATTGGTAAGGAGGCTTTCCAGCAGCTGATCCCTGGACAGTCTGCGTAAGTGGTAGCCGCCAACCGGTTTGCCGGACGGAACACGCAGGGTTATCAGGCCTTCACGCGGTATCGCGTTCTCGACAGAGACCTTGTCGGCCAGCGGCCTGGCCGGCACGGACAGCAACATACCTTGATCATTGTGTGCTACCAGCCGGGAAAGATTGCTACTCCCGGAAGTCGTGCCTTCACCACCCAGGCACTGCTGGATGGTACTGAACAGCTCCGACAGACTTGCCTCCGAGTCCATGGAGTATTGCCCGTCATCAATATCGAAGGCCCGTTCCAGGGGATTCGAAGAAGGTCGCCTGCCCTTACGTTTGCCAAAGACGGTGTCGCGACTCCGTACATAAACATCCAGACTGGGTTTCACCCGCTTCTCCACCAGCACCTGGCTGGCTTTTTCCAGGGTCTTGTCCAGGTGTCGCAATACCAGTTGATTGAATCGCTGGTAAACCGGGTGCTGGTGTCTTGGCAGGAGCTTCAGTGGCAACAGGGAGTCGGAAAAAGCCCGACAGATCTGTTCGGGATCAAGGGGGTTATTGGTTTCATCAATCCTGGCGTCGTAGAAAAGTCCACCGAACCGCGTGGTGAAAGCCAGGTACTCTTTCATATGCAGGTTTCGGCAGTAGCCGACCATGCCTTCCAGCATGTTCGCCACTTCCAGGTCTGCTTCGTCCGCCAGGGAAAGTGAAGCTGCTCCCAGCAGTGACAATTTGCTTACTGACGGCTTGATCAGGGTGTCAAAGTTCAAACGAAGGAACTTACCGAAACGTTCACAGACAAGATCAATTTTTTCGTACAACTCGGGCGAATCCGACTGCGCCCGCTCCCGGTTTGTAATAGCTTCGGAGGCACGGGTCAGAGCCTCTCTTGCCTGAGCCTGCAAAATTTCCACCGCGACATCACGGACCTGTTCGACCAGCTGTTCTTTCATTTACCTGTTTACCGGGGTTTCCGGGGTTTCCGGGGTTTCCGGGGTTTCCGGGGCTACTGGCTGTCCCTTCAAGTCGCCTGAAAAAGTCGAAGTGTAGCATGTTCGTCGTTGTGGCGTGATTGGTCTCGTCACGATGGTACTGCTGCCTGAACGCCCGGCCGACACTCAAAATCTGTTTCTGATTATATACTTGGATTTACTGATTGCGGTATTAAAACGTGACCTGTCACCTGCTGGACTTACCCGGATTCATGCCTGCCACGGACTTGCGACATCCTGAATACCGGATTCCGGCCTGCGCGTGATTTTCCGTAGAGATTTACAGGACAGCAATGGTCCCGGGACATGGCAGACCTGGTTGGAAAATTGAAATAATTCCAGACAGGGTCCGATCAACTATCCGGGTGATGGAAATTGAACGGGATTCCCTGGTGAGAAAACTTTTCAGCCAAAAAAAGGAAGTTGATTTCTTTCGCAGCGCGTCCACCGAGGAAATATTCACCCATATCTATCTGACCAACAAATGGGGTGATGATGAGACCCGTTCCGGCAAAGGTTCCCGGCTGGATTCAACCACCAAGCTGCGAGCCGCCCTGCCCGACATGCTGCAACAACTCGAAATCAAGACCATGCTGGACATCCCCTGTGGCGACTTTCACTGGATGAAAGATGTGGAACTGCCCTTGGCGCACTATCAGGGTGCCGACATCGTCGAACCCCTGATTGATGAAAATCGGCGGAGATACGGCAACGAAAAGCGAGAATTCCTGCACATGGATCTGTTAAATGACCCCCTGCCGACAGTGGATGCAATCTTCTGTCGCGAATGCCTGGTTCATTTCAGTTATGCGGATATTGAAAAAGCCTTGCAGAATATTAAAAAGAGCGGTTCCACTTATCTGTTCGCAACCCATTTTCCGGAGCGACGATTCAATGAAGACGTGGTTACCGGGAAACACCATTCACTGAATTTCAATCTTCCGCCATTTAACTGGCCGACACCGATAACAGAGTTAACTGAATATTACGCAGGCAAGCGGCGCGGCAACAAATGCCTTTCCGTGTGGAGAATTGCTGATCTGCCCTGACCGGATTTCCGTCGGTACGGCCCGTCGATTTGCGGGTCCAGGATTCCCGGGATCGACAAGCCGATCCCGGGAATCTTCCGCTATCTACAGACGCCTGACAGACCTCTTTAGAAGTTGGGCACCCAGTCCACCGATAACCAGAACTGCCGGTACCAGGGTGTGGACAAGCGGGTCTCGAAGCCACCGATTATGGGCAACCGCTGTGGTTTTCTGTCAAACAGGTTGGTGACACCACCGCTGACGGTGACATCGCTGTTGAAGAAATCGTTGAACACGTAGCCGTAACGGACGTTCACCCGGGTTTCCGCCTCGATGATGCCACCCGGAGGTGCGGTCCAGCCATCACCGTAGTTGTCAAAGACCCTGGAATCGAATTTCACGTCACTCCAGTAATTGGCCGACAGCGATGCGCTGTGGTCACCCATGAACCAGTTCAGCCGGAAATTGGATTTCCATTCCGGCAGCGGCGGGACGATGCCTGAATCGGCATTCTGCCAGCCCAATGCTTCCTGCACACCACCACTCAAGTCCTGGAAATCATAGGACTCGAATTTAGTGGCCTGCAGTGAAGCCCTAAAGCTGCCCCAGTTGTCGGTATTCAGATCGTAGCTGACCTTGGCGTCGAACAGATCGACCCACACCGAACTGATGTTCTGCGATTGCAGAAACGTCCGGTCCAGCTCGAAATTAGCGAATCGCTGCACCGGGTTGCCGGAGCGCGATGCCCGCGCCGCATACCAGGCTTCGGCCTGTTGCCGGGTGGCAGAGCCAGGCGTGGGATCGTAGGAACTCTCCGAGATACCAGTCTGGGCCAGGAAGGTCTGGAATTCGAAACGCAGGGTATCCTGCTCGGAGAGGGTACGGATGCGATCCGTGTACTCGATCTCCTGGTAATCAAGACTGATCTCCAGGCCATCCAGATTACCGCCCGGCTGCCAGGTGAAACCGAAATTGGTGATTTCAGACGTTTCCGGCTGCAGGTTTGGATTACCTGACGAACAGCGTGTCGAGCCGGTTATCGGCAGCCCGGTGAAATCGTCCGTACCGGAAAAGCTTTCGAGGCAGTTCTCGTTCCTCACGAAAGGTCGGGCCTGGTTGGGCGTCGGTGCCAGGAAAGATTCACCCCAGGAGGCTCGCAGCGCCAGCGAGGGCAGTGCTTCCCAGCGCAGGGCGACCTTGGGCGTGGTGGCATCCAGGCCGAAGTCGGTGAATTCCTCGTGGCGTATTGCCAACTGAGCATCCAGTGTGGCCAGGATCGGTATCTCGATTTCCGCGAATACTGCCCGTGTCTCCGAGAAGAACTCGGTTTCCATCGGTAATGGTGAACCGATTGCCGTGTTGTAGTCATGGCCGACGGCATCCAGCAGAATGGGAAAATTCTGCTCGGTCAGATCCCGCCACTGAAAGCCCGCAGCCATCTGCACGGCGCCGGCCGGGACGTCGAACACCTCGCCGGTGGCGGCGAATTCGAAGATATCCAGGAAATCCCGTGCCTCCAGCGCGTTCATGGTGTGGGCAAACAGCCATTCCAGCATTGCCGCCGAGTTGTCCGTGTAGCGACCGTCGCTGCGATCGTCGTCATAGAGGGGCGAACGGGGGTCCTGGGAGCCGAACGGGTTGTAGTACTCACTGCCGGAGGGGCCGCCCTGGCCCGCCAGGGCCAGCTGCAGTTTGCCCAGGTGGATGGCATGATCGTCACGGGTCTCTTTTCGTTCCGAGTCCATGTAGTAGGCATAGCCGGTCCAGGTGTCACTGAGCTCCGCGTCGGCCCGAATTATAAAGCGGTTGTTGACATTGTGTGATTCATATTCGCGGGCACCGGTGGAATCCTCGATATGACTGGGGCGTTTGCTGTGGTCATAGGCCTCGGTCATCATCCGCCAGTTCCAGGGGGACACGTCGACACCGAAGGGATTGGCCGGGTGGTCGGCGTCCACGAACAGGACCCGGCGGTTGTTGGTGGAGGTCGCCGTGGTGGAGGTGGTGCGGCTGTTGGTGATCCGGTAGGAATTGTAGGCACTGAAGTTAAAACTCAGCCAGTCTGCCGCATCCCAGGTGAAGCTGTTGTAAAGCAGGTAGTCGGTGTTCTCCCGGTTGTACTGGAACTGCTTGGTGTATTCGAAGCGACAAATTGCGCCCCCGTTGGTGGGTACACCCGAGGGAGTATTGAACGCGGCGGTGCCATGGGGCGGACCATCCACCAGGCCACAGGCAGGATCCAACATGTTGCCACCGACCGGCGTGCCGCCGTGGAACTGGTAGACAGCGGGATCGCCGCCGACGATCTCCCGCCAGGCCCCCGGGTTACCCGACGACGACGAGCCGTTGTCCTTGGTCCACTCCCGGGTTCTTTCATACTGCATCAGGGGTGTTGTGGTCTTGGCGTCGAACGCCCCCACGTAGCTGATACTGTTGCCTATGTTGGTGCCCCACAGGTACGAGGAGGTCATGTCCTCGAAGGTATTGTCCTCGTCACGCTGGTAGTACTGACGAGTGCGAAACCCCTGGAACTCCTTGGTGGCGATCATATTGACCACGCCGGCGACCGCATCGGAACCGTAAGTCGCGGACCCGCCGTCCAGCACCACTTCCAGTCGCGAAATCGCCAGGTCCGGCAGGGCGTTATTGATGGACTGATCGATGGAACGAACGCCGTCCACCAGTTGCAGGGTGGAATTCTCGCCCAGACCCCGAAGATTGAAACTGGCACCCACCGAGCTCTGGGTACCATCCTGGGAACCCAGCACGTTGGATACCACGTTGGTATTCTGGGTGTAGGTCAGGTCCCTGATGTACCTGGCCATACTGGGTGTGCCGGACTCGATAAGGTCTTCCTGGGTAATGGTGTCGACATTGGCCTCGTTGGCAAAGGCGCTATTGCGAATGTAGGAACCGGTTACCACGACTTCTTCAACTTCCGGATCGGTATTCTGCTGCGCCCTGGCGGCGGCCGGGATGAGGAAAGAGGCGGTTAAACAGGCATGAATCAGATAACGCAGTTGCCCGCGTCTGTTTTGATAGAACATAGCGTATCTCCAGCAGTAATGGTGTTTTTTATTGATTGGTCTTAATTACTTTGTTGGAAATTCGGGGTAGTGGTCGCAGTCTTTTTTCAGCAGACTTTTGCTATGCTGGTAAGCACTTTTTATAAACGTCTTTTATGTACGCCTTTTATAAACGCTTTGCACATGTGCTTATCACAGGCGGACCATGGCCCGGAAACTACTAATGCCAAGTGCTTGAGATACTGCGGTACCACGCCATGTTCTTGAGTGGAAATCGTGGTAGTTGCCAACTCTGGCTTCGTCAGTGTAACAAACTGAATGCGGTGCGCAAGCTGATTAATTACTACTTGTTGACTGGTGAGTTTTCGAAGCTGCAAACGAGTAGCAGCGTTGTCTTCCGGGATTGCTGCACATGATGTGCATAGGTAGCCCACGGCAATCGCTGTAGCAGCCAGGACTACAAGGCACCAGTTGAGCTAAGAACCGCTTTAGCCATGTACATTAAAACCCGCGGGCTCGCGGCAGACCGGCTCCCGCCGGCTGGGTTACCTGCAGCGTGTCTGCCGCCTGTTGGTTGGCATTTACATAGTCGGCAACGGTCATACAGTTTTTTCGCCGAATGCGACTCGAGGTATGAAAGCCGACAAAGCAGTACACTCTCTGCATTACGGGTTTTTCCTGGTTGTACAGAAACAGCTCGTCCTCTGACATCGCCTCAAAATTGGGTCTGTTGGCCGTGGCACAGGCAGCAAGAACGAATATTATTCCGGATGCCAACAAGAGTCTGAGTTGTCCCATGGAAATCACTCCGTCGTTGCTGACGGTCTTCTGCATGCGCAAGGCCATGCCGGTTAACGACAGTTGTCATCACTTGCGGAGCAAAGTCAGGCTGTCCCGCATCAGGGACAGCCTTCGCGGCATGCTTCCTGAACAGGTTACGGCCGGGGATGGCACCTGCTAGAGATGTCGCGCAACCGGCGCGGGCTGCTCTCGAAAAGCTTAGAGGATTGTCGCACCAAAAACAACGTGACGCGCACGACCACTGAATTGGCTGGCACGCCAGGCTTCAATGAAAGTTGGGGCAGTATTGAACCACTGCCTGCAGGAAGTCCTGGAGAAATGAGAAAACGTGCTGGTTTTCAACCCGTTCCTGTCGTATATTGATGTATCTTGACCTGTCTTGATAGTATTTCCTCATGCCTGCCATCAAGATCAGTTCAAAAGTTGAGCAAAAGGAATGGTGCGAGCTGCAAAAGATTGCTCGTGAGTCACATCAAAGCATCTCCAGTTTGCTGACAGAAGCGATTTCCGACTACGTACGCAAGCGACGATTGCGTCCGATCGTCCTCGATCATTTTGAGGACTCGATGAACGAGAACGAAGAGCTGGGCAGGAGCCTTGCTGAGTGAAGGCATCAAGTTTCTGTCCGTCGACGAAGCCGTAGCCATTCACGAGCGGTTGATTGAATGATTCGGAGTAAGCCCGGGCAACCGTGAGCTGGGTTTAATCAAGAGCGCTTTATATCGACCACAAACCGGTTACTACTGCGACATTGCCGAAATGACCGCTGCCTTGTTCGAGTTACTGTTGCTCAATCACCCATTTGTTGATGGAAACAAACGAATGGCATTCTTCATCACTGATACGTTCCTGCGACTGAACGATTGGAAAATTTCTGTTGATGTCGATGCTGCATACGACTTTATCGTCGGAATGCTGGAGCGTGGTGACAGTGGCTACGACAAGATTCTGCCCTGGGTCAAACAGTCGCTTGCAAGTACCGGGACGTAATTTGATGACATGAGATGTAAATACTTGGACTTGAGCTGACAATGTATGCCCGTTTTCATCAGAAGCAGACAGAAACTATGATTTAACGATAAGGCGCATCACCGTTTCAGGTGGGTGACGCTGCGTAGTTGTATACGTCGGGATACAAGTTCAGTCCGCCGCAATGGAAGTAGATGGCATTTCGAAAGCGGTCTCGGTTCCGAAAGCCACAGGCCTGTCGCTTGATCCTTTGAATCCTGCTGTTCATGCTCTCCGAGTGCCCGTTGTGGCTTTTCAGTACTATCGCATTCAGGATGCCCCACAGGTGACGTTTGATTACCTTGGCCACTTCCTGCATCGGCTTCAGCCGGCATCGTTGAGCCCAGCTTAACCAGTTATCCCAGGCTTTTCTGGCCCAACCACGCAGGCGGTAATCCCACAGACTCATCGCTTCCTGTTTCAGTGCCCAGGCACGAGCAGTCTTTAAGGTGCCTGCCCGTAATTCGGCCAACCGGGCTCGCTGTGCTGTTGTCATGTTGGCCGGATTTTGCAGCCAGGCGTATTTGGTTCCCTTAAGCTGGTCATCGCCTTCCGCCAACAGCACTTTGTGTTCCTGACGCCTAACTTTGTCTACTGCAGTGCCCAGGTACTGCGCTACATGGAACTTATCGAACGCAATCTTGGACAGCGCATCGGGAACTGACTCCTGTGTCGCTCGGATATAGGCGGGCCACATGTCCATGGCTACTGAACGGATGCCGTCTATCTGCTCTTCGGATAGCGTTGCGTAAAAACTTGCGAGACTCTCCGTGTTGCGGTCATCTGCCACATACAGCACCTGCCGCTGGTCTTGATCCGTTACCACAGTTACGTACTCATGGCGCTTTTGAAAGGACGTTTCATCCACGCTCAAGTTGCGCGGCGCAATCCCTTCACGCCGGGCCAGCCCGCGTTCAACGGCGCGCTGCATGATCCGATCTACGGCTCCCCAGGACAGCCCTAACTGCGTGGCCACAGCCTTCAGGCTGGCTTCACCCAGCCAATCAATCACCAAAGCTTCGAACAGGGCTGTGAAACCAGAGCCAGCTTCTGCCCAGGGCACGTCTACCGTTAAAACGCCATGTTCGCCACATTTCACTCGCGGCACCTCTGCCTCCAGAATCGTGTGGTACTGCATCGTGTCCAAATGCCGCCAGCGCTGCACGCGTTTGTCGTACCTCGGGCACTGCTCACCACACTGTGGACAAACAAACGGGCCTTCCGCTGCAGCCACTCTCACCGTCACCTGTTTACCAGGACCGTCCAACTCGACGGATGAAACCTGCCAGGGCTGGCGCAGGCCCAGAATTTGGGTATAAAGGTCTATGTCTCTCATGGAGACAAGGCTAAACTACCCACTCCAAACGGTGAAGCCCCAACGATAAAAGCAGCTCCTGGCCGACTTTGGTCGACGTGGAAAATCGGACTTCGTAACTACTCTTCTCTTGCGAGGACGCCAATATGATAACTTTATTGATACTAGCTATGGCAGGAGCCACGTATCTAGACGGCTTGCGCACTCCACTTCAGCCATCTGAAGCAGAAGATCTGGGAATCCTGATATCAGCAATCGACACGGAAAAAGTATACCAGCACCCATATCCTCTTTTCCTATTTGAAGTGGAATTTAGGGATTTCGATGCATGTAAGTTAACCAACGTAGGCGTCATTGTTTTTAACGAAGCAGGGCAACAAGTGTTCGGTTCGACAATTGGCGAGGAATCTGGCCAATATCATTTCCAGTTATTCAAAGACTACTTGATTAATGCCGAGCTAATAGTCACTTGTGACGCAGGTCCAGACGCACTTGATCCAAGTTTTGTTATTGATCTTGGTCATTACGATCAGTCTCCAAATTAGGCGACTGAGCCAAGAACACGCTTTTTTCTGATCGTTGAGGCCGGGGTTAAACGCCATCTCTTGGCCGATTTGAGTCGTTTCTCGGGGCTGTTATCCTCGATAGTGACTGACCGTTTCATTATAAGGAATTCCCACATACAGGGTGGCTCGAATTACTGGTGTACGGTCACTTTAGCCACTCCTCGCCTTCAGACGGCCTCTTATAAACCTATTGAAATCTAAATCTATTACGTAAAGAACGCTCGATTAGCATCAATGCGATGTCAGACGCTAATCCGAGAAGAAAAGTCTCCGTGAGGTAATTACCATGCGACTAATACGAGACTAATGAGGATTTGGGAGGAGGGGGAAGTTCGTAACTGTTTGATTTTACTGGTCGGGGTGGCGAGATTTGAACTCACGGCCCCTGCCTCCCGAAGGCAGTGCTCTACCAGGCTGAGCTACACCCCGTAGGGCGCAGATTATAGTGCCCACATTAAAGTTGTAAAGCAGCTTTGTAGTTATTTGCGCGGGCCCGGCTATGTCCGGTGATTCAGGGCATGGGTACGGGCAAGGGTTCCGGAACGCCATAACCCTTCTGGACCGCAGGACGTTCGGCGATCTGCAGGTACCAGCGCAGCAGATTGGGATACTCGTGCAGGTCCATCTGCTGAAACTCGTAGCGGGAAATCCATGGCCAGGTGGCGATATCCGCCACCGAGTAGTCACCCGCCAGGTATTCCCTGTCGGTCAGCCGGGTCTCCAGGGTCTGGTAAACCCGGTGAGTTTCATTCCGATAACGCTCTTCGGCGTAGGGTGACTTGCCGGGATTGAACTTCACGAAGTGGTGGGTCTGCCCCAGCATTGGTCCCGCCTGTCCCATCTGGAACATCAGCCACTGCAGCTGTTCCCAGTAGCCGGTACCGGCTTCGCTCATCAGTTGTCCGGTTTTCCTGGCCAGGTACATGAGGATGGCGCCGGACTCCATCATGCTGATGCCTTCCTGGTGATCGACGATGGCCGGGATCTTGTGATTGGGGGCAATTCTGCTGAATTCCTCACCGTGCTGATCGCCCCGCGTGATATCGATGGGAATCACTTTGTACGGCAGACCGGTTTCTTCCAGCATGATGGAAACCTTGCGGCCATTGGGGGTACTCCAGGTATATAGGTCTATCAGCATAATTCAGGGACTCTTACGTTTTCAGTCGACTGTAATTCCAGGTCCGCCGTTGATACCACACCCGGCGACCGGCAGGCAATGTTCCGTCCCGATGGCTCACTTTCGCTGCCGCGCCGGGGCCGTCTTCGGTGATCTTTCTTACAGCAAGTCCGTCGCTTGCGGACCGGCCATCGGATTATTCCTTCCTGATGCGATCTGTTTGGGTGGTTTTCTCGTTCCGGCTTTGTTTCGGGCTGTTAGTTGTTGTCTCACCAGGTTTGGTGGTTGGTGGTTGGTGGTTGGTGGTTGGTGGTTGGTGGTTGGTGGTTGGTGGTTGGTGTGGCTTCGATTCGAGCTGGCCGGCGTGGGGGGATGGCCACCCGGCCACCCGCGCCCGGGGCTTCCCCGGTGCTGCGGAACTCGACCTCGCTGCGCTCGGGACTCAGACAGTCCTCGCACTTGATCGGGGAAGCCCCGGGCGCGGAAAACGTGTCCTGATTGGGTGGCCATCCCCCCACGCCGGCCAGCTCTTACCTACCTGCCGAATTCGGGGCTGGTGGGTTCAGCTGAAATTGAGCCTAGTGGGTTTTGTCGTTGCCGTGTCTGCTAGTCTTGTTGGTTAACTTGAATGGGATTGGATTGACGTCATTGCTTCTGGTACTTCAGTTCATCGGGGCTTAAATACCCGAGCACGAAAAGGACACAATGGCTCCGGCGTGCCTCGCCGGGGTCCGGGGGGCCTGGGCTGAACCAGTCAGGCCACGCTTTCCGCGCGACATTTTCCCGAAGGTATTCGCGAGGACTGTCTGAGTCCCGAGCGCAGCGAGGTCGAGTTCCGCAGCGCTGAGGGAAAATGTCGCGCGGGTGGCCGGTGAAGACCAGGCGCCCCGGATCCCGGCCCCCGTAAAAAACATGCAGTAACTGGCGCCAAAAAAACACTCAGATACTGGCCCCGGTAAAAACACGCAGATGCTTGCCTCGGAAAAAGTGAATAGACGCCGACCCCAAAAAATCACACAACACCCTGCCCAACACAGAACCTGGTCACCAGAATTACCCAACCAATAAATTACAAAGACAATCACCCCAGGCAACAAACAGCACCATCGCCAAAAAAGCCGCACACCTCAGCCAAACCTTCCAACAGATCTATTGCTTGGGCCTGGCGCCACCCTTCCACCACCAATTGAGGCTTTAACTTGCGGTCCAGTTGCTGAATAATCAGTGACCTGGCTGACTGATCCAATCAACCGACGGAAATAAGAACAAGAGAGGACGGCGAAATGAATAGAGTCCGACATCTGACTACCCTGGCAGCGATCGCTCTGCTGACGGTCTCCACGGCATCGGCCCAGTCCGGTGCAAGCGATGGCGACTGGCAGGCCTATGCAGCCGATACCGGCAGCACCAAGTACACACCGCTGGACCAGATCCACAGTGGCAACGTCAATGATTTGCGGGTGGTCTGGCGCCGTCCGGCACTGGATCAGTACTATTATTCGCTGAATCCCCAGCAGCGGGTGACACCCAACTACGTGGCAGCGCCCATCGTGGTCAACGGTGTCGGCTATATCCCCAACAGTGTCGGCCTGGTGGAGGCGTTCGATCCCGCCACCGGCGAAACGGTCTGGGTCCAGGAACCGTTCGGCGGCGTCGATGACCTGCGGGGCACGGTGACCCGGGGCGTCGCCTACTGGAGCGATGGCGGCAGCGCCGGCCGTATTCTGGTGCAGCGCAATACCCACCTGTACGCCGTCGACGCTGAAACCGGTGAACCGGTGGCCTCGTTTGGCGACGGTGGACGGGTCAACCTGCAGGTTGACGTACCCGACGCCGAGCGATATCGCTGGGGTGGTGTCCCCATGGTCGTGGGTGACGTGGTCATTGTCGGCCAGGCCATGTCCGACACGTTTTCCAACAAGGAAGCCCTGCGCGGTGATGTCCGCGCCTACGACGTACGCAGCGGCGAATTGCGCTGGATTTTTCATGTCATACCCCAGCAGGGCGAGTTCGGCACCGCCACCTGGCAGGATCGTTCCTGGTCCTATACCGGCCACGCACCGGTCTGGTCACTGTTCAGTGCCGACCCGGAACTGGGCCTGGTTTACATGCCCATCAGCTCCGGCACCAACGACATGTACGGCGGCCATCGTATCGGCGACAACCTGTTTACCCAGACCCTGGTGGCAGTGAACGCGGCCACCGGCGAACGGGTTTGGCACTATCAGATCGTCCACCACGGTTTATGGGATTACGATCTACCGGCCGCACCCATCCTGATGGATATCAACGTGGCAGGTCGAACAGTTCCGGCGGTGGCCCAGATTACCAAGCAGGGCTTCGTGTTTACCTTCGACCGGCGGACCGGCGAGCCCGTGTGGGAAATCGAGGAGCGCCCGGTACCCGGATCCACTGTGCCCGGTGAAGTGACTTCGCCAACCCAGCCGTTCCCCACCCTGCCGGCACCCTTCGAACGCCAGGGCGCCACCGTCGACAACCTTATCGACTTTACCCCGGAGCTGCGCGCCGAGGCGCTGGCAATCACCAGAAACTATGTGACCGGCCCGCTGTTCACGCCGCCCTCGTTGCGTGGCGACGACCCCGGCGACACCCTGGGCACCATTCAGTTACCCGGCTCCCAGGGCGGTGCCGACGTCCAGGGCGCGGCCTTCGACCCGGAAACCGGCTACCTGTACATCCCGTCCATCACCTCGCCGTTTGTCGCGGATATCCTGCCGGGCGATCCAGATTCCACCAACCTGAGTTACGTCAAGGGTACCCGGCGCTGGATCGGTGGTCCGCGTGGCCTGCCGCTGTTCAAACCGCCCTACGGACGCATTACCGCCATCAACATGAATACCGGTGAACATGTGTGGATGATGCCCAACGGAGACGGACCCCGGGACCATCCGGCAATCGCACATCTCAAGCTGGGCAAGCTGGGCGTGCCGGGGCGACCTTCTCCGTTGCTTACCAGATCCCTGCTGTTCGTCGGTGAGGGGCGCACCAACCTGAATCGCGATTCCCGTATTCCGCCGGATATGCCTATCGAAATCGCCACCAACAGTGGCGGACCCATGTTCCGAGCCTATGACAAAGAGTCAGGTGGCATCTTCTGGGAGGTTGAACTTGAAGCCGGTACCACCGGTGCACCGATAAGCTATATGCAGGACGGCAGGCAGTACGTGGTCGTGGCCATCGGCGACAGCCGGTACCCGGCCGAACTGGTGGCCTTTGCCCTGCCTGAGTAGCGCCCTGCGTATCGGCTTCGGTACCGTTCCCGGAAGCGGACGGGAACGGTTTATCCCGGGACTCGATACCGACCGTGCGCCGGCATCGGCACCCGCTGCTGCCGGTAACAGACAGCCGCTATGAATTCACCGGCCAGCCATCGCGTGGCTGGACCGGCCCAGAGGAGCACCATTGATGGAACCCACCACCATTTTCATGCCCGTCAGCGCCCTGGCCATGCTGACTTTTGTCGTGCTGCTCATCATCCCCTACAAGCGGATCAAGGCCAGCATGGATCGCAAGGTGACGGCGGATGATTTCAGTTTCGGTGAATCCAAGCGGGTGCCCGGCGCTGTCAGCCTGCCCAACCGCAACATGATGAACCTGCTGGAAATTCCGGTGCTGTTTTATGTGCTGAGCATGATGCTGTTCATCACCGGCAACGTGACGCCATTCTTCGTCAATATGGCCTGGACCTATTTCGCCCTGCGGCTCGGGCACAGCATCGTGCACCTGACCTACAACAAGGTTCTGCACCGGTTGGCGCTGTTCGCCAGCAGCAACGTGGTACTGATCATCATGTGGATTCAGTTTATTCGGGTAACAGCCTGACCCGGGTTAGCGAAGACTGGCGAAGGGTATCTGGTAAAGCCACGGTAAAAAAGAGTAGTATTCTTTAATTGAATACAGCCTGGAATTAACAACAATAAGCAACGCCAGAGAGGGAGAAAGGGACTGATGCGTCACCCCGGCAATAGAATCCCGCCCATTTTTCCCGGTGCATCCTGCCCCGGCGCATCCTTTTTAGGTGCATCCTTGCCTGTCCCGCACGGTCAGCCCCCGTCGGCCTGCCACCTGCCCGCCGCGGAACCTCCGCATAAAACATCCTGCTGCGGCAATTCAGGGGAATTCCGGCAATGAAACAGATCAGCTTTCCCGGTTTCAAGCGGCACTCAGTTCTGCTGCCAGGTACGGCACTCGTAATATCCGCGGTGCTGGCAACCTTGTGGCAGCCACCATCGGCAAAGGCGGCCGAGCCCGGCTTTTCCGCCACCGAGATGCGACAGGTAGTGAGTACTTACTGCCTTTCCTGCCACAATGATGCGCTGGCCACTGCCGGATTTTCTCTGCAAGGCGTGGACTTCGACAACGTCGGCCCGCAGGCGGAGGCCCTGGAAAACGTAGTCAAGAAACTGCGTGCCCACATGATGCCGCCGTCGGGCATGCCACGACCACCGTTTGCCACTTATGAATTGATGACGACGTGGCTGGAGAATCAGCTGGATCGGGCCTGGGCTGCTGACCCCGATCCGGGGCGCGTCACTCCCCTGCACCGGATGAACCGGTACGAATACAACCACACCGTCAATGGCCTGCTGGGGCTGGATGTCGACGTGATGTCGCTGTTGCCCGGTGACCCCACCGCCGATGGCGGATTCGACAACATGGCCGCCTCACTGCCCTTTTCCACGGCCCACATGGAACGCTACATGTCGGTGGCCCGGGAAGTCACGCGGCTGGCCACCGGCCTGCCACCCCTGGGACCGACCCTGACCACCTACGAAGTGCCGCTGTTCATGTCCCAGGACTGGCGGCAGAATGACCGCATGCCCTTCGGCTCCCGGGGCGGGCTGGCCGTTACCCACCATTTTCCCGTGGATGGCGAATACCGGTTCCGGGTTCAGCTGGAACGCAACTACCAGGACTATATCAAGGGACTGGGCTGGCCCCAGCAGCTGGATATCCGCCTTGACGGCAGACTCCTGCAGCGCTTCACCATCGGCGGCCAGGCACCGGGTACGCCGGCCCCGCTGAGTTTCAGCGGAACCGGGGAACCCGGCAGTATCGACTGGGAACAGTACATGCTGGTGGCAGCCGACCAGGGACTGGAAATCAGCCTGCCGGTGACCGCCGGACCCCATGCCATCAGCGTATCCTTTGTCCGCCAGCACCTGGAACCCGAGGGTGTTCCACAACCGGTGCAGGGTGGCAGGCTCTACGCCAACGACGAGGCCTACCTGGATTACCAGAAACTGCATTCCCTGGAAGTGGGCGGCCCCTACCTGGTCAATGACCAGTTCACCGATTCCCCCAGTCGCCAGCACCTGTTCAGTTGCCGGCCCCGAGGCGTGGCGGAAGAGAACGATTGTGCCCGGCAGATACTGGCGCGCCTGGGGCGTCAGGCCTACCGCCGTCCGCTGGCGGACCAGGACCTGGACCTGCTGCTGGGGTTCTTCCGCTCCGGCAGGGAACACGGTGGCAACTTTGACAGCGGCATTCAGTTTGCCCTTGAGTTCATGCTCAGCGATCCGGATTTCCTGATTCGCAGCTACCGCCAGCCGCCGGGACTGCATCCCGGGGAGACCTACCGGATCAGCGACCTGGAACTGGCTTCCCGCCTGTCGTTCTTCCTGTGGAGCAGCGGACCGGACGAGGAGCTGCTGACCCTGGCGGAACAGGGCCGGCTGTCGCGGCCGGAAGTGCTGGAGCAGCAGGTGCGACGGCTGCTGAAAGATTCCCGGGGCGTGGCAACCCTGGTGGAGGATTTTGCCGCGCAATGGCTGAACCTCAGACGCCTGGATGAAGTACAGATCAATACCGTGGTGTTTCCGGACTATGACCTCAGCCTCATCGAGGCGTTTCGCGAGGAAACCAAGCGCTTCCTGACCGCGTCCCTGGAAGAAGACACCAGCGTGATGGCGCTGCTGGACGCTGACCATACCTACCTGAATGAACGGCTGGCGCGACACTACGGCGTCGACGGTATCGTCGGCAGTCGATTCCGCCGGGCCACTTTACCAGACCGCCAGCAGCGGGGCGGACTGCTGGCCCACGGCTCACTGCTTACCGTGACCTCCTACCCGGGTCGGACCTCCCCGGTACTGCGGGGCAAGTGGTTGCTGGACAACCTGCTGGGAACGCCACCACCACCGCCGCCGCCCAACGTGCCCATTCTCCCCGACGCCGAAGCCGGGGAGGTGCCCACTTCCATCCGCGAAAGGCTGGCCCGGCACCGCGAGGATCCCATCTGCTCGACCTGTCACACGGTCATCGATCCCCTGGGTTTCGCCCTGGAGAATTTCGACGTCATCGGCGGCTGGCGTGACTACGACGAGGTTGGCAACCGGGTCGATCCCAACGGCAACTATCCCGGTGGCGTGGAATTCGACGGCTTCGCGGACCTGCGTGACTGGATGGCCAGCCGTCCGGACCGCTTTGCCCATACGCTGACGGAAAAACTGCTGACCTATGCACTGGGCCGCCGCGTGGAGTATTACGATCAACCGGCGGTGCGACGCATCGTCCGTGACATCGCCGAACAGGATTACCGGTGGTCGGCCCTGATCGTCGCCATCGCCACCAGCGAACCGTTTCTACAGAGCCGGGCAGCGGATGACATTGCCGCCAGCGCCACGGCGAACACGGGGCAGGCCAACCTGCAGTAACGGCGGACAGCCCGGAACGAGAGTTTTAACAGGACAACCGAGGATCACACCATGAAAACCCGCAGCCAGATACCCGGCCTGGTCACCGGCAAGGCGCTTTCCCGCCGGGCCATGTTACGCGGCACCGGCGCCGCCCTAGCCCTGCCCCTGCTGGACGCCATGACGCCGGCCCTGGCCCAGGGACCGTCTCCGCGCCCGGTGCATCGGTTCCAGACCTTCTACGTGCCCAACGGCATGGCCATGGAGTACTGGTCACCGACCACTACCGGGCCTGATTTCGAAATGACGCCCATTCTTACTCCGCTGGCGCCTTTTCGGGACAAGCTGCTGGTGCTGTCGGGACTGAAGGCCAATTGGAACATAGCCCACGCCGGGGCCGGTGGATCGTTCCTGACCGGTGTAACCCGTGGCGGTCGTAACGAGGTGGATATCCGTGCCGGCGTCTCCATCGACCAGCTGCTGGCGCGACAGCTTGGCCGGGAAACCCAGCTGTCTTCCCTGGAGCTGTCCATGGATGCCCCTGCCCTGGCCGGTGCCTGCACGGTGAATCTCAGCTGTGTCTACACCCACACGCTGTCCTGGCGGGGAACCACCGAACCACTGCCCATGGAACACAATCCCCGGGCCGTTTTTGAACGCCTGTTCGGCGACAGCGGCAGCACCTCGCGAAACGTACGCGAGACCCGCCTGGCCCAGCAGAACAGTATTCTCGATGCCGTGCTGGACAGGCTGCACTCACTGGAGAACCGACTGGGCCCCGACGATCGTCACCTGGTACAGAGCTATACCGACTCGGTGCGGGATGTGGAACGACGCATCCAGAAAGCCGAGGAACAGATTGACCTGCAGCTGCCGGAAATAAATCAGCCCGCCGGTGTGCCACCGGTTTTCGAGGATCACCTGGAAATCATGCAGGACCTCCAGGTGCTGGCCCTGCAGACCGACCTGACGCGGGTCGTCACGTTCATGATCAGCAAGGAACAGAGCGCCCGGCCTTATCCGCAGATTGGCGTACCCGACGCTCACCACCCGCTTTCCCACCACAACAATAACCCGGAACTGGTGGCGAGAATGTCGAAGATCAACACCTACCATACTGAACTGTTCGCCAGGTATCTCGCCAAACTGGCGGCGATACCGGACGGTGACGGCAACCTGCTGGACAATATGACGATTCTCTACGGAAGCGGTATTTCCAACAGCACCATTCATTCCGGAGACAATCTTCCGGTCCTGCTGGTCGGCGGCGGAGCCGGCTGGTTGCCTGGCGGTCAGCATCTGCAGTACGACAATGCTCCCACCATGGCCAACCTGCTGGTCACCCTGCTGGACCGGTTCGATGTCCCGGTGGACCGTATCGGTGGCAGCACCGGCGCCTTGCCGGTCTAGTCGCCTGTGACAAATTTGCGTGAGTTGACAATCCAGTGAAATTCCCTCGTATCTCTCTATTGCCCGCTCTATTGCCCGCTTTGTTGCCCGCCCTGCTGCCGGCGGCCATCGCCGTGCTGCTGTGCCTGCTGCCTGGCCAGCAGGTCGTTGCCCAGCCCCTGCCGCCACTGGTAGAAGCCGCCAGCCAGGGTGACTGGCAGGCAATGCAGCAGCTGCTGAACCGGGAAATGGATGCCAATCAGTCCTACGGGGATGGCAGCACCGCCCTGCACTGGGCGGCCCACCTGAACAATCAGGCCGCCGTGCAGCAACTCATCGCCGCCGGCGCCGATGTCAATGCCGCCACTGACCTGGGTGTAACGCCACTGTGGCTGGCCGCGGAAAACGCCAACGCCACAATTACGGAACTGCTACTGGTCGCCGGCGCTGACCCCGCTATCGCCCTGCTGTCCGGCGAGACGCCGCTGATGATGGCGTCGCTGTCCGGCAGTGGTGCCGTGGCCAGGCAGTTGCTGGCGGCGGGTGCCAATCCGGACGTGGCCGTCACGCGGCAGCAGACCGCCCTGATGTGGGCCGCCGGTCGGGGACATCACGATGTTGTCCAGGCACTGCTGGACCATGGCGCCAATGTCGACGCCCGGACCGAGGTCCGCAGCGAGTACGTAAAAACAGAAAAAGAGCAGGACAGCCATCCGGCCTACAAGATCTGGATCGAAGAAGGTGGTTACAATGCCCTGATGTTTGCCGCTGCCGCCGGTGAGCTGCAGTCGGCCAGGGCTCTGCTGGCGGCCGGCAGCGACCCCAATGGCCTGTCCGCATACGGTCTCACCCCGGCCATCATGGCCGCCCACGGCGGCAATACCGAACTGCTGGAACTGCTGCTGGACGCCGGTGCCACCACAGACCTGGCACCGGCGGGCCAATCACCGCTGCACGTGGCCGTGCTGCGGGGCAACCGTGAAGCCGTGGAGCTGCTGCTGCGGCATGGCGCCGACCCGGATGCAGTACTGCAAAAACCCACTCCCACCCGTCGCCAGTCGGCAGACTACCATTTCCACGATTCACTGGTGGGGGCCACTCCTCTGTGGCTGGCGGCCCGCTTCAAGGAGCCGGACATCATGGCGGCGCTGTTACAGGCCGGGGCCGATCCCCGGGCGGTCAATGCCATGGTCTACCCGGCCCAGCGTCGCGGTGACAACTACATCGCCGACGAGGGGGAGATCTCCATCCTCATGGCCGCGGTAGGCATGGGCAACAGACGCCTGCGATTGAGCTGGGGCACGCCGGAACGACGTGGCGGCCAGGTGGGACGCGATCAGCAGGCGCTGACTCTGGAGGCCGTCCAGCTGGCGGTGCAGGCCGGCGTGGACATCAATCGACGGGACGCCAACGGCCAGTCAGCCCTGGATTTCGCCAGGGACCGAGACTACGGCACCGTAGTGACGTTCCTGGAACTCATGGGCGCTGACTGAGCCACGGGCAATCTCCAGCCCTGCCTGTCCAGTCCCGGAGACGGTGGATTTCGCTACCGCTCAGTTCCGCCGGCGCCACTCCCAGGGCGCGACCGGTGCCGGCGCCGCCCATAATCCCCGGCCCGCTTCACGGGCAGCCGCCTCGGCATCCCGGAGCGCGTGGTTGGCGGGCGCGTACTGCCGGTACCACCAGCCATGACCCTCGGCCACCATGCTGAGGTTGACGTTTTCACCGCGGTAATAGACCGTACCCACCAGCCGTCCGTAGCTGTCGATATCCTCAATGTTGACCCCTACCTGTCGGCGATCCAGTTTACGCGACAGCGCCCGCGCCGCCGCGTTGCCATGGGACTGTCCGTGCTCAGGCGTGTCGATGCCGAACAGCCGCACGGTATAGGTACTGCCATCCACCTGGATCTCAATGCTGTCGCCGTCAATAACCTCGGTGACCTGCCCCACCAGCTCGAACCGCGATAGGTCGGGTTCGCCGGCATCCCGATAGGACGCCGGCGCCGTCTCACCCCCGGCCGGGTCCACTGTCGGCGCAGACTCCGTCTGCTCACCTCCCGTCAGGATGAACGGAAAATCCCCCGTGCGCTCCAGCCGCTCTCCGGCATCGACGACCAGCTGTTCCAGGGATTCCAGTGGCTGACGATGCCAGGTGACAACCCCGTCCGTGGTGTATTGAAACGCGCTCACACCCGCCATCAGTACGACAAGCATGAACATCAGACTGCGAAAAGGACGCTTACTGGCCATAACAGGAACCTTGTTGCTGCAATTTTTTTGCGATTAACCAGTGTCCTCTCCGGTTAATTCACCTCATTTCAGCGTGCAAGAGTATCTAGCGGTAGCTAGGCCGAAGTCTTTATCCGGTTGTCAACGCGATCACCCAGCCGTGTAGCCAGCCACGCCATGGGAATATAGGCCAGCAGCAGATCCAGGGCGATGAACCAGGCAGGTGCCGGAATCATGCGTGCCGCAGTAATGCCACCCAACAGGAAGAATACCCCGACGCCGTAAGTCAGCATCTGCCGATTACGACCGGCCAGTACATAGGTCAGCGTTGCACCGACCAGGGTTCCCAGGGCATGAGCAAGAAACGGAAAGACAAAATGCTGCGGCCCCATCTGGTCCATGGCGCCGGCCAGGGATTCCATATCCGTCATATCGACCCCTGGTGGCGGTGGCACCAGGATCGGTCCGATTACAACCAGTGCCATGTTGACTGCACCGCCGACTACGAGGCCGGCAATCACGGCCAGACTGTTTTTTAACACGGGTGACATGTCAGCTCCCTGAATTCAATCCGTTTTGCAAGCAATGGGGTGTGGCATCCCGGGTTATCCCCGAATCAACACCGACGGCGCACCCTGGTCCACTCCCAGGACAGGCCCAGTCCCTCCAATCGGTTCCAGTATAACCCCACCGGCTCCCGGTCATCGACTCAGTCATCCAGCAGCTTCTTGAAATAGATGATCGAATGCCACGGCTTGAAGCCGGACCGCTCATAGGCCAGCCGCGCGGGTTCGTGTCCCGGATCGGCGCCGGTGCTCAGCATACACATCTCCATGCCTGCGGCCTTCATCTGGCCGGTGACGAAGTCGATCAATCGGCGGCTGATGCCCCTGCGCTGAAAATCCGGGTCTACGGCAATCATGAATATCTCACCGGTCTTGTCCTCGACGCTGAGCCGGATGGCGGCGAACGCCACCGGTCGATCGTCACTGGTGGCCACCCAGGTTTTATTGTCCGGGGAACTGCAGGTTCTGCGTACATCCTTTTCCTGGTGCGCCTGCCAGTCAGGGTAGAAATACTCGTACAATTCCGGGTCGAAACTCGCCTTCACCGAGTTGAATACCGGCGCCCAGGCCCTTAGCGACAGGTCTACGATACGGTCGAGGTCCCGTGATGCAAAAGGACGAATTTCAATTTCCACCTGCTTGCCCGTCATTCGATAGCTGATCCATTCATCAAGAAATCCCCAGGGTTCCGCAGACTGGAACCACGCCACTCATGTCTACCTCAATCACCTGACCATAGCTCGGCAACCCGCAGGGTATTGTCGAGTTCCGCGAACTTTTCCAGCCGGTCAGCATGACAATCGATCATGAAATACAGAAAGTCCTCGACAAAGCTGCGCTGCCCGGCGGTACAGGCGGTCAGCAGGCGATTCTTCTCGCCATCGTACTCCAGGTGAAACAGCAGCTGGGAAAAATAAAATTCCTCGTCCAGGGTCTGCAGGCTAAGCCTGATCATCGCCGGCACGTAGTAAAGCAACCCGTCGCCAGTGCAGAAGCACAGTGGGTCCCAGCCTGGATTGCCCAGTTCTGCGAGACCGATGGTCTCCCGGTCATTGGTGCGCAGCGTCTCGTCATGTTCGGCACATTCACAGCAGTGCCTGAAGTCGGTGAAATGTGCCGGTTTAGCATTGGCGAAACAGTCTTCCGCCCGGGAAACCCAGTGCTGGTCCTGCTTTATCATGGTCGCCGTTGCACCGTGGTCACGGCTGCACCCCGGCATTGAAGGCAAAACTCCGGGTCAGGGAACAACTCAATGTCATCGGGAATCCACCACCAGGGAACCTTCGGGGCTCCCTAATTCGTTGTCAGCAATTCTTCCAGCTGCCGCAGCTTGCCGGAAAAGCGGGATCTGTCCTCTCCCCGGGAGTGGCGCCGGGCGGAGCGCAGGTTGTCCACCACGGACGTCATATCACCAAGCTGCTGATTGACAATGGCCAGCTGATGGTAAAAGTAGAATTCATTGTGTTTCCTCGCTATCGCCTGTTCGAGACGCTGACGCGCGGTAACCGGATCACCCCTCTCCAGTGACTCTTCGGCAAGGGCGGCATGGTAATAGGGGTTCTGATTGCGGAATGCAGCCACCTCTTCTTCCAGGGCAAGCGATTGTTCCAGCTTACCCTGCTCCCGGTAAAGACGGGCCAGGTTGCTCTTTGCCGACATGGCCAGCTCGTCCAGCGCTATCGCCTGCTCGAATGCCTGGGCGGCAAGATCAGGCTGGTCCACCCGGTTGTAGAGTACGCCGAGATTGTTCCAGGCAATGGCCGAGTAAGGCATGGCCAGGAGTGCCGCCCTGGTGTACCGATAAGCCGCACCCAGGTCGCCGTCCAGGAGCATCTCGATACTCTTGTTGCTGTAAAACAGCGACAGCACGTGCTGTTCGTCGATAACCTGTCGCTTCAGGCGCACGCTGACGATAGCGGGATTGACATCGGCAACGTAGCGGAAACCCGGCGGGTCGTCATTGACTGCCATCACCGGCGACTGTCCCGGGGGAAGGCTGACATAGCTGGTCACCCGTGATGACCTGATATCCCGCAGGTCAGTGCCCGCCGGGCTGCCGATATAGCCGGTTACATTGATATGCTGATTATTGATCCAGCTGTTGTTTTCCCGGTCCCAGTAAGGCGGCGCGAACACCAGCTGGAAATCGGCGGGGACATCGACGTAGCGGGCTGCTGCCACGAACAGGGCGGCAAAGGACAGACAGTTGACCTTGCGGCTGGCATTGAGTTCACTGAGGGAATAGGTTTCAGTGACGTCGAAATCGAAATTCTGGAATTTACGGTATACCCAGCGTCGGAGCTGACGGTAGCGCTCGGCATCACTGTCGGTGCGCGCCACCAGTCGGTCCAGTTCATCGCGGTAATCAGTCGGCAACTGGAGAAAGTCCGGGGCCTGCTCGAGTTCAAGCCCGGGACCGGAGCCAGGGAACAGCTGGTCATTGGACAGCAATGGCCGCAGCTGCGCCAGTTCTTCGCGGGGACTGTCGATTGTCGAACAACCTGCGGTAAAACCAACGGCTGCCGCCAGGACAAGCCTGAACAGGAGTCCTGATTTTCTGATTTCGTCCCGTAACATCCTAACCCCCTTTTTAACACCTGCATTTAACCACTGCGTTCCCGGTTCTATAACCCGGCCATCCGTGACCTGCAATTTCCGCCCGATATTTCAGTGCATCGCAGCCTGGCGACCCATCGCAGGTCAGGACGTCGCTACCGGACCAGTGAAAGTGTTTCGTCAGCAGCCCGAGAATGGCAAGTAACGCCGGGTTTGGCAAGCGAGCCCTTGCCAAGGTCAATGGGACGGTGCTGGCGATATTCACCATGGATTAGCGTCACTGGCCACTTTCATCGTCAGCGGGATCATGGAAACCAGTTAACTCATTGTAATATAGGCTATTTATTATTGGCACGAATCTCGCAACATCCATCTCATAAACTGCATGGTCAATGGCTGATGAGTCTCGCAGCCAGGCCCGTACCGGTCCGAAAGGACCATTAGCAGTGACTGGTTGTGAATTTCTGGCGCAATCTCCTGCCAACGGTCAGGCCCGGCGGGAGCAAGGAGAACCTGATGAAAGTACTGAGTTTTCTGTTCTGGGCATTGGTCCTGCTGATTGCCGCGGCGGTAATCCTGCCGGTACTCACCGTGGGATTCGTCCTGCTGTGTTCCGCCGGCGTATTTCTGATCTGGCTGCTGCCTATTTTCATCATCGCCGCTTCTGACAAGACCACTCGCGGCGAGAAATTCTGCTGGATTCTGGCCATCATTTTTCTTTCCTGGTTCGCCTGGATCTTCTACTTTTTCCTGGCCCCGCTGAAACCCGTCAATCGCGACTACTATTACTATTAGGGAACCTCTGGTTAATCGGGGAAGCCAGAGTATTTCCCTCATTAATCAACGGTTACCTGGCAGGCTGTTGCAAATCGTCCTGAGCGCAGCCAAAAACAGGCGAATACAGTCGAACAAGCGCAGTTTACCCAGAGCAAAATGCACATTTTGAGACTGTTTTCAACGAAGTAATGGCAGGCGCTATAGTTTTTCAACAGCCTGTTAGCTATGACCTGGCACCGGGGTTATCATACGGCGGTCACTGGCAACCTCGCCATGGGAATCCCGGATGTCCATCATCGAAATTCGCAATCTGGTTAAACGCTACCCGCGGCCGGACAACAAGGCGGAAACCTTCAACGCTGTCGATGACATTTCCCTGCAGATTCCCGCCGGAACCATCTACGGCATACTCGGACCCAATGGCGCGGGCAAGACCACCACGCTGGAAATGCTGGAAGGACTGACCGACATTGACGGCGGTGAAGCGTATATCGATGGCGTCTGTGTCAATTCGCATCCTTACGAGATCAAGAAAATCATTGGCGTGCAGCTGCAGGCCAATGAATATTTCGACAACCTGTCCCTGCGGGAACTGATCACGCTGTTCGGTGCGCTGTATGGTCGCAGTACCGATCCGGTGGAACTGCTGGGACGTGTCCACCTGACGGAAAAAGCCGAGGCCAGGCCCGCCAACCTGTCCGGTGGTCAGAAGCAGCGCTTCTCCATCGCCTGTGCTCTGGTAAACGACCCCAAGGTGCTGTTTCTGGACGAACCTACCACCGGCCTGGACCCCCAGGCCAAACGCAACCTGTGGAGCCTGGTTCAGGAACTGAACGGCACCGGCATGACCATCGTGTTGACCACCCACAACATGGAAGAGGCCGAGACCCTGTGTGAGCGTATCGCCATCATGGATCACGGCAGACTGATCGCCGAAAATACGCCCCGTCAACTGATTCTGCAGCACGCACCGGAACCTCCCCAGGCGCCGCTGCATGGCAGTCTTGAAGACGTCTTCCTGGTTCTGACCGGGCATGGCTTGAGAGAGTGAACGTTATGCAGGCAGGGAAAGGATGAAAAGCGCAACACCATTGCCCCTGGTTCTGGCCAGAACCCTGACAAAGATATTCCTGCGGGATCGCCAGGCGATATTTTTCAGCCTGTTCTTCCCCATCATCTTCATGGTGGTATTCGGCTTCGTCGGCAACCAGGACCAGGAACCCATTTCGCTGGGCATCGTCAATAATGCGCCAGGCGATCTTTCCCGGGATTTTATCCAGCTGCTGGAAGGCAATCCGCTGTTCGTGGTGACCGAGGGCGAAGAACAGACCCTGCGCGAGGCACTCATCGCCGGTGATACCACCATGGTACTGATTCTTCCCGAGGAGCTGCAGCAGACCGACAACAGCGTCGAGCTAGGCCTGCTGGTGGATGCGGCCCAGGTACAGGAACTGGGCCTGATCATGCCGGTACTGGAACAGTCCCTGCTGGCCGTGGAGCGGCAGCTGCGCAGTACCGAACCGCTGTTCACGCTGGTGGTGGAAGATGTCCAGGCCCGCTCCCAGCGCTACCTGGATTTCCTCATTCCGGGTCTGCTGGCATTCACCCTGATGCAGGTGTCCATCGCCGGCAGTGGCTTCAATATCGTCGAGTATCGCCGCAAGGGCATTCTCAAGCGGCTGTTTGTCACGCCCCTTAAACCCGGCGATTTCATCGCCGGTATCGTGATGTCGCGAATTTCCCTGTGTATCCTGCAGATTGCCGTGCTGCTGGGTATCGCCGTGGCTTTCCTGGACGTCACTATCCTGGGCAGCTACCTGCAGCTGTTCGCCGTTATCTTCCTGGGGGCCATCATCTTTCTCTGCATTGGCTTTCTGCTGGGCAGCCTGGCCAAGACCCAGCAGTCCATCCAGGCCATCGGCAACCTGGTTATTTTTCCCCAGATATTCCTCTCCGGGATCTTTTATCCCATTGAGTCGCTGCCGGGGTTCATCCAGCCGGTGGCGGCGATACTGCCACTGAGTTTCGTCGCCAATGCCCTGCGGGAAATTGCCAATAACGGCGCCAGCCTGGTGCAGATTCCGCTGGACATGCTGGGAATCGGCGTGTGGATGGTAATCAGTTTTATCGCGGCGACCCGCTATTTCATCTGGAAGGAAGTCGCCGCCTGACCGGTGAACCGGCAATGCCACCGTTACACCAGCAGGCTGCTAGCTGGTCGCCACCCCGCGATACAGGTCAACCACCCGTTCACTCTGCTGCCGCCGGACGAAATCCAGGGTAGCCTTGGAGATCTGGTACTGCTCGGAATCACCCGGCGTATTGCGGCAGTGTTCCAGTACCACGGCGTAGAGAAACTTGAAGGCATCACGGGGCTGGTGCATCTGGTCAAGTGCTTCGATCAGGTAGCTGCTTGCTACGTCATCATCGAACATCGCGTCCAGGGGAATGGTGTCTTCCTGGTTTTTCTGACAGTTCTTGAAGCGCCAGGAACACAGGTCATAAAGGGTGGCACCGGTCCATTTCAACGGATTCACCACGTTCTGCTTATCCAGGCGGGCCTGGCGCTTGAATTCCATGTCTTCGGAAGCCAGCATGTGGCTGAGCTCGATGGGCAGCAGCATCTTGACGCCCATCCGTTCCTGTTGCAGAAACTTGTTGTTGAACATGGGCCAGACCAGCAGCTTCATGCGCTTGGAATCACCATTGATCAGCACCGGCTCATCCACGCGGTCCATCAATACCACGAGGCTGGAGTAACCCAGTTCCTCGATGATGTCCAGGAACCGGCCGGTGAGGTCAAAGCGGCTGTCCTGATCGACGCGTGATGGAAACAGTGGCGCAGCACTGTCCACTTTCTTGAAATCCCACAGCTTGCTGGCGGATTCACCCTTATCCCGGGCAACGACACGGATTTCACGGGCCAGCTGACGCCCCATGCGTCCATCCCGCCACTCCCGCAGCATCCACCAGACGCCGAGGAGGATTGCCGCGCCGCCGCCAAGCACCGTGGCTACTATCCAGCCGGGTCCCGGCGTGGGCAGAAAGTTCCAGCCCAGGGCTCCGATTACACCCACCACCGCGGCAATGCCGCAAAACAGCCCGTGACGGGCACGGTCCAGGCCGGCTTTCATTTTCAGGGTCTTGAGCAGTCGTGGCCAGCGTTCGGAAGCCTGGCCGTGTTTCGGCTGATCGTAAAGCAGTGCCAGTGCGCCCAGGTTCATGCGCTTCTGCAGGTTCATCTTTTTCAGGGTCTTGACCATATCCCTGGAGATACTCTTGTCGCTGCTATCCAGCAACTGGTCCACCAGGCCGGTTACCGCCAGCGACAGGATGGCATCCTGGTGATCCGCCAGCGTGATTGAATTCATGATTTTTTCGCCGTCGTTGGTCTTGAGGTGGCGGGCCAGCCGGTCCAGCATGGGATTCAACTCTTCATAGCTGACAATCCAGGCACGCCCCTGCTGCCGCTCGCTGTTGAAATCGTTGAGCTTGCGATTGATCATCAGTCGAATGGCGGTTTTACCGCTGCCCTTTTCGCCGAATACGATGGTAGTACCGGGATTGACGGGATCACCGTAAATCTTGGTGAAATCCGGGTGGGTGATGGCTTCCTTCAGCATGCGGTTGTAGACCGCATCGTTAAGGGCTTCTTCTGCCTGAAAGGGGTGTTCTTTCAGATTCCAGTGGTCGAAAAATCGCTGCAGGTCCATTCGGTAGCTTCCATCTTATTGGCGCGATCAGCCGGGCTTGCAGGATAGACGTGAAAACCGCAATCTGCGGCCTATTCTTCCTTCAGTTAACCAGGACCGGTCGGGCAGTGGGCGTTTTTATAAATTTAGGGGCTAAAGGTAGCCTCGCGGTTGGGTTTTGTCCAGTTCCCGCCATCCAATGAGGTGAATTGATTGCCCTGGATCATGGGCTGTTGCAGCAGGTGACCGTATTGCCTGCACTACCTGCGGACCGGTTCCGCAACCGGGCGGAATCAGTAAGTGACCCGGGTGCCCGCATCGATGAGATCGGAGGGAAACACCACAACGGTATCTCCTTCCTCGACTCCGTCAATCACCTGGGTATGGTCACGCCCCCGGTAACCGATCAGCAGTTGCCGCAGCTCCGTCTCGCCGTCCACTATCACAAAGGTATTCCAGCCATCGGATCGCTGGAAAATGGCACTGGTGGGTATGGTCAGCACGTCCTGGTCCTGCCAGGTGACGATGGCCACCTCAACCCGGTATTCGGCGCCGATATTGTCAGGAACGGTCAACAATTCGGCTATCACGTTGACGCGCTGTTCTTCGACACCAAGGGCTGAAATCTTGGTGAATGCCTCGGGTTCGATGTACTCAACCACCGCGTCGATAGTGTAATCGCCACCCCAGCCGTTAACCCGTACGGGGTCACCAGGCTCGACCCGCACGGCTTCCTGGGTCAGCAGGTCAACGACTATTTCCAGCCGGTCGCGATTACTGACGGAAATGATTGGTTCACCGGGCTGGATAACCCGTTCGTTTTCTTCGAACACCCGGTATACGGTGCCATCAGAGGGGGAGCGGACCTCCACGATTTCGGGTTCGCCGTGACCTGTGGCATCCACGCCTATAAGAAACGACCTGGCGCTTTCGATTTCGGAACGGGCAGCCCGTACAGTCGCCTCGGCCGCTTCCACCCGCGCCTCACCCGCGGTCACCAGTTGCCGGAATACCTGTACTTCCTCGGCACTGGTCAATTGATCCGCGAACAGCTGCTCCCGCCTGGCCAACTCGCCGCGGTTTCTGGCCAGTACACTTGTCGCTTCCTCGAGGCTCGCCCCGGCAGCCTCAAAGCGGGCCTCGGCTCCGGCCAGGTTGGCTTCAGCCAGCGCCACGGCGCGCTGATCCTGGGGGCTCGGGGCAATCCGGGCGATGACCTCCCCTTCTTTAACTCGGTCACCTTCGTCCAGTTCAGTGCGCAGCAGTCGACCGGCAATGGGTGCGGTCACTGTAAAAGGCCGGCGTGCCCGGGTACGGCCCTGTTCCTCGACGGTTTCGGCAAACGGACGCCGTTCCACCAGGGCCACTTCAACCACTTCCGGCTGGGGCTGCAACAGGAAAGCAACAGCCGCGACCAACGCGACGAGTAACAGGATTCCCAGCCATCGGGGTATCATTTTCACCAGGGTTTACTCCCGCGTTTTCAACACTTCCACCAGCTCGAACCTGTCGAGACGGCGACGAACGGCCCAGCCGCTGGCTGCGGCGGCCAGGCAGACCAGCATAGCCGACAATATATAGGTTCGGGGTTCGGCAATAAAGGGAATACGGTAGATATCCGTCTGGATGCCCTGGGTAATGGCAATGCACAGGCTGTAGCCGATCAGCCAGCCCAGGGGAATGGCCAGCAGCGTAATGATGGCCTGCTCACCCAGCAACAGAAAAGCCACCTCCCGCCGATGAAAGCCCATCACCCGCAGGCTGGCCAGTTCCCGCCCCCGTTCCGACAGGGAAATTCGCGCCGCGTTGTATATGACACCCACGGCGATCACTCCGGCAAAACCCAGCAGGAATCCCGCCGCAATGAGGATGCCTTCGGCCAGCTGTTCCTCGAAGGAAGCCAGCATGGTGGCCGGTGACGCGACGCCGGTTACCGCCGGTACCTGCTTGATTTCCCGAAAAAGCGCGTCCAGCCGCTGATCGTCCACCGCCAGGTAGGCACCGGAAACCACGCCGGGCTCCTCGCTGAGATCCCACAGGGCGTCGCGGCTCATGTAAGCTGACAGTCCCAGGAAATCCTCGATCACGCCGGTGACGTGGACACTGGTTTTCCTGCGCTTACCCTCGAGTATCTCCACCAGCACCTCGTCACCACTCTGCACGTCGAGACGACTGGCCAGCATGGAACTCATGACAACGCCGGTGGTCGGCACCGGCACTTCATTGCCGTCGGCATTGACGATACGGCGGAGCCGGCCATTGCTGTCCAGCCCCTGGATGGCCACTTCCTCGTCTCGATGGCCGGAGCGCAGCCGGGCCGGCAGGTAGCGGTAGGTTTCAACCCGGTTGACGCCTTCCAGGTGGGTCAGATCGTAGGCGACCTTGTCCGGGAGAATCTCCCGGAATGTCAGGGTCAAATCCTCCCGCTGGATCAACCTGAACTGCAGGTCCATCATGAAATTGACGCTGTCGAACATGAAAAACCCGACGGTCAGTATTGCCACTGACATGGCCACGCCCAGGGATGAAAAGAATCCCTGAACCGGTTTGCGTTCCAGGTTGCGGAGAATCATGCGACCGTTGGGACTCAGTAATCTCCCCAGCCCGATTTTTTCTAAAATCCCCGGTTTAAAACGCGCCGGGGCTTCGGGGCGCATGGCCTCGGCAGGCGGCAGCAGGATCGCCCGGCGCACCGCCGCCATGGCGCCACCGACAGCCCCGGCCACGCAGGCAACAAAAGAAAACACCAGCAATCCCGGTGAGAGCTGATAGCGCAGGCCCGGAAGATCGAAATACTGATCGTATATGGCGATATAACCTTCGCCCAGGTAGACCCCGCCTACGCTGCCGATAATTCCACCTGCCAGCACCGCCACTACGGCAAACATGAGAAAGTGAGTACCGATTTCACGATCCGAATAGCCGAAGGCTTTCAGTACCGCGATCTCCCCACGCTGGGTGGCAATCAGCCTGCCCAGGACCAGGTACAGCAGGAACACGGCAACACTCAGAAAAACCAGCGGGATAGCCGCCCCGGTAACCCGATTGGAATCCAGTTCGGCCTGCAGTATCTGGTGGGACGCCTGATTTTCCCGGGGATAGGCACCCAGTCCACCGTAGGGTTCCAGCAATGTGTCGATGGTCTCGATCACCGCGTCTTCGTTGGCATCCGGCGTGAGCGTGACAAACACTTCATTGAATGCCCCGTCCATGTTGAACGCCGGGCCAAGAATTTCCCGACTGGCCCACAGGATGCCATAGCGGTCGTCCTCCGGGTACAGCGCGCCGGGTGGCACGGCATATGAATGTTCGGCGGAGATGGCGATGCCGACGATATCCAGGGCCCGGGCCCTGCCATTGATAATGACATGGATGGTATCGCCCGGTACAAATTCACGGGCCTCGGCAAAATTCTCGCTGATCAGCACTTCATCCGGCGCACCGGGCACGATGTAGCGGCCCTCCCTGACGATGATATCGTTCAGCTTAGGTCGGCCGGTTTCGGGCAGGGAAACAAACCGGCCCTGGGCGGGGATGCCGGTGTCGTCAAGATCAAGGGTTGCCAGAAAGGTTACCCGGCTGTCGGCGGCGTCGACGCCGGGTACCGCTTCGATACGTGACAGCAGGGCCAGGGGAGCCCTGACCAGCGGCGCCCAGACATCGGCAAATCGGGTCTCGGAATAGTACTGCTGCTGGGCGCTGACCAGGGATCCGTAGCTGCCCAGCATGGTGACCACCGACATAATGCCGGAAGCGACCACCAGGGAAATGGAAAACACCTGGCCCTTCAGGTGCCACAGTTCCCTGAGCAGTTTGCGGTTAAGCGCCAGCATCGCTCACTACCATTCTATGTCCTCCACGTCCATGCGGGTTTCATTTTCAACACGTTCGATGATTTCCCCGCTGCTCATGCGCACTACCACGTCACCCATGTTGCCGATGGCAGCATTGTGAGTGATGATGGCAGTTGTCGTATTGGTTTCACGGTTGACGTGATCCAGCACCTGAAGGACCAGCTTGCCGGTATTGACATCCAGTGCACCGGTAGGCTCGTCACAAAGCAGCACCTGGGGTCGCTTGGCGATGGCCCGGGCAATGGCCACGCGCTGTTGTTCACCGCCGGAAAGCTGGGAAGGGAAGTGATCCAGGCGATCCTTCAGGCCCACCAGGTCCAGGGCTTCCGCCGGGGACATGGGATCGTTACAGATATCGGTGACCAATGCCACATTTTCCCGCGCGGTGAGACTGGGAATCAGGTTATAGAACTGAAACACAAAGCCAACGTGATACCGGCGGTAATTGGTCAGCTCCCGATCCGAATACCTGCTCAGGTCCTCGTCGCGGTACATCACGGTACCGCTGCTGGCAACATCGAGCCCGCCGATGATGTTGAGCAAGGTCGACTTGCCGCTGCCGGAAGCGCCCAGCAGCACTGTCATTTCAGCCTCGTACAGATCCAGGTCCACGTGTTTGAGTGCCTGCACGGTAACTTCCCCCATGGGGTAGTTCTTGCACAGGTCGCGCACCTTGAGAACTACCTGCTTGGCTGCACCCTCCGACATGTAATTCGTTGTGTCCTGTTCTGCCCGCGAACCGCTATCCGGCTCCATGAACTTGCTGATAACCTGAATTTCACAGTGTTGCAGTGTATTTTTTCGGACCTGACCAGCACCGCAGAGGTACAGATCTGGCGGGTCAGGCAGCCAGGTTGTGGTTGGATATTTGACTGATGATACTCGAGTAGCTAACTTCAAGGCTACACGAAGTCGCACAGGTTGCCCTGACGCCCTCGACAGCGCCTGTTTTTACCCGGACCCTGGAGCCTTCTTGCTGGAATTCGAACATATAGTGCAGATCAACGACCCCGAAGACAGCCGGATCAAGCCGATGTCCCGGGCTGATTTATGGAACGGGCTGTTACTGCGGGCGCGGGATCCCGGTAAATTCAATGCTGCCCTGTCCTGCCGCCTGACTGACGTCAGCCGCAATGAATTCATCCGCCACGTGCAGGCCGGCGACATGGAGTTTCGCGAGCGCGTAACCCTTACCCACCAGGAGAAGATCGAAACCGTGACTGCCGGCGCGGATCAGCCCATTTACGCGGAAAGCATCACCTCCATCGAGGAGCCCGCCCGTGGCTACCTGTTCGTCCGTTTTATCTACCGTCGGGACATGGAAGATACCAGCGAGGGCCACATGATCGGCGAGCACCTCAAGTCGGCCTATTTTCACACCGATATCGATGCCATTGCCCTGATCCGCATGCTGGCCGAGGACGAACTGCTTAATCAGAAACCCTGCTGACACGCCAGCCCTGCCCTGAAAACACCCGAACGATTCATTGGCTCTTTAAACGCGGATTCCGTATAGCTCCCGTGGCGGGGTGCTGATGTCGCTGCAATGCAGGGACCGATACTGAACGGCTAAACATGACTGCTTACCGGGGCATTTCTCAACGTTGACAAGCCTCTGACTGATAAGGAACCTCTGATAAACCAGGGAAATGCTCTGCGGGAGTCTACCCGTCCGAGGCTATTCTCACCGGGACACGCCGGGCGCCCCAGTTGCCCGGCCGGGGTTCGAAGCGACCGGCGGGTCGGGCACCACAGCCGTCACAACACCCGCGGGCATCGAGGTGCCAGGCACCAAGCTCATACCAGTCCCGTTCAATGAGCAGCTGCTGACAGGACGGGCAATAGGTACTGCCGCCATCCTGATCGTGGACATTGCCGGTATAGACATAGTGCAGCCCGTTGGCCAGGGCGATGCGCCGGGCCCTGCTCAGGGTGGACCGGGGTGTCGGTCCGATATCGCGCATTTTCCAGTCCGGATGAAAAGCCGTGAAGTGCAATGGCACGTCGGGCCCGAGGTGCTCGGCGATCCACAATGTCATCTGCTGCAGCTCTTTGTCACTGTCGTTCCTGCCCGGTATCAACAGCGTGGTTATTTCCAGCCAGGTGCCGGTTTCATGCCTGATGTACTCCAGCGTTTCCAGCACGTTCTGCAGGTGCCCGCCACAGATCCGATAATAAAAGTCTTCATTGAAGGCTTTCAGGTCGATATTGGTGGCATCGATATTGTTGAAGAACCGTTCCCGTGGCTCATCGGTTACGAACCCGGCGCTCACCGCAACTGATTTTATGCCCTGTTCCCGACAGGCCTGGGCGGTATCAACCGCGTATTCCAGAAAGATAATGGGATCGTTGTAGGTAAAGGCCACGCTTCTGCAGTCCAGGCGTCGGGCCGTGGCCGCCAGTTCATCGGGCATGGCCCGGTCTGCCAGGGTATCCATTTCCCTTGATTTGCTCATGTCCCAGTTCTGGCAGAACTTGCAGGCCAGGTTACAGCCGGCAGTGCCGAAAGACAGCACGGAGCTGCCGGGGTAAAAATGGTTCAACGGCTTTTTTTCAATGGGGTCAATACAGAATCCACTGGAACGGCCGTAGCTGTACAACACCACCTCATCGTTGTCCCGCCCCCGGACATAGCACAGGCCTCGCTGGCCCTCGCGGAGTTTGCAGAAGCGTGGACACAGGTCGCACTGTATCCGGCCATCGTCCAGGCGATGCCAGTAGATCGTGGGGTGGGTAGTTGGTGGATTTACCATGGATGGATGACCTGGCGAATTTATTTACAGGGACCCCTGATTAACCATGGCAATACGCTGGCATTCAGGCAGGTTCGCTGGCGAGGCGTGCTGCCGTGCAGACTAACACCCGACTTGCAGTGTCGGAAAAACGCCAGGCTGCGCTTGAAATCCTCGACTACCGGCAGCATAGTTATAAAAGGCCCTACTGAATATAAGGGAACTTTTACCTAATTCAATGGCAAGGCAATTTTATCTTTGCCGGCCACAGGAAGCTGTGAGCCCATGGAAACTCGTCAACCCGCGGTGGCCGGCGCATTCTACCCGGCGGACCGCCAACGGCTGCGAACCGACCTGAAACAGCTGCTGGATCATGCCACGGCCAGCGACATCAGTCCGGAAACTATCAAGGCCCTGGTAGTGCCCCATGCCGGCTACGTCTACTCCGGGCCGGTGGCGGCCACGGCCTATCGCCTGCTGCAGACCCGCCATGACCAGATCCGTCGCGTGGTACTGCTGGGTCCCAGTCACCGGGTTCCGCTCAACGGTATGGCCATACCCACCGTCGACTGCTTTCGCACGCCGCTGGGGGATATTGCGCTGGACGGTGCGGCCCTGAAGTCTGTCGGCAACCTGCCGGAGGTGGCGCAGCGGGATGATGCCCATGAGCGGGAACACAGCCTGGAGGTGCATCTGCCGTTCCTGCAGGCGGTGCTGGATAATTTTACTCTGATCCCGATTGTGGTCGGCAACGCGAGCCCGGACAGCGTGGTCCGGGTTCTGGAGACACTGTGGGGCGGCGACGACACACTGCTGGTGATCAGCTCCGATCTCAGTCATTTCCTGCCCTATGAGCAGGCCAGGCAACAGGACGCCGAAACAACACGACTTATCGAGGCGAAACAGGGTCGGATTGACGGCGACCAGGCCTGTGGCTGCTATCCCCTGAACGGCCTGCTGCAACTGGCCGCCGGCAGGGGGCTGACCGTCAGGACCCTGGATCTGCGGAACTCGGGGGATACCGCGGGGTCGCGGGACCAGGTGGTGGGCTATGGCAGCTACGCCGTCTGTCAGTGAAGCCCAGCTGACTCCCCACAGCCGGGTAATGCTGCAACTGGCGCGTCGTGCCATTCAGCATGGCCTGATCAGCCCAGGCCTGCTGCCGATTACCGAAACGGATTTCCCCGCGGTGTTGCAGATGCCCGGCGCCGCTTTCGTTACCCTGCATCGCCATCGTCAGCTGCGTGGCTGTATCGGCAATCTCGAACCACGTCAGTCACTGGTCAGGGAAATTGCCGCCAACGCTTACGGCGCGGCCTTCCAGGACCCCCGTTTCGATCCGCTGACGGCGGAGGAAGTCGACGATCTCCATATCGAGATCTCGGTGCTTACCCCAAAGGAATCGATCGTTCATGATAATGAAGCTGAACTCCTGGCCACGTTGCAGCCCGGTATTGACGGCCTGATCCTGGTAGAGGGGCGACACCGAAGCACTTTCCTGCCCGCGGTCTGGGAACAACTGCCGGATCCCCAGCAGTTTCTGGCACAGTTGAAACGCAAGGCCGGACTGCCGGCCGATCACCAAAGCGCCACCCTCGAGGTGTATCGTTATCGGACCGTGAGCTTCGCCGAGTGATACAGGGCATTTTT